>NZ_JBBOUX010000001.1:0-4250000 GCF_038006285.1 Niallia sp. FSL W8-0177 | reverse complement strand
GTAACCCATTAATTTCATCCTTTACTCCTAAAATTAACTATATATTTAAATTATATGAATTGATTTTCATAAAAAAAAGAGATGTCTCTAGGGTTTTCCTTTAAGACATCTCTCCACCATATTATTCATTATTCGTTTGAATCCGTGTCATTCTCTGAAGATGCTTGTTGACCTTCTTCAGTCATTTCCACATCTTCCACATCTTCCACTTCTTCATCTTCTTTTTCTACCTTCGCAACAGTTGCAACAAATTCATTGTCACTTTCATTTAATTTAATCAGTCGGACTCCTTGAGTGCTTCTACCCATTGTAGAAATATCGCTTACTGCCATTCTGATTAAAACGCCACCTGTTGTGATAATCATTACATCTTCTTCACCGGTAACGACTTTCATCGATACAAGATTTCCGTTTTTATCGGTAATGTTGCATGTCTTAATACCTTTTCCGCCTCTACCTTGAACTCTATATTCATCTATCGGTGTTCTTTTTCCGTAACCTTTCTTAGTTACAATCAGTATTTCTGAATTTTCTTCAAGAACTTCCATACCTACCACTTCATCTTCAGATGATAGAGTAATACCTTTTACGCCAGTTGCTGTTCTACCCATAGAACGTACATCTGTCTCTGGGAAGCGAATAAGCAAGCCGTTTTTCGTACCAATAATAATTTCCTTTGAACCATCTGTTAAACGTACAGAGATTAACTCATCGCCTTCTCTTAAGTTAACAGCAATTAGTCCATTATTTCTTATATTAGCAAAAGATGATAATGGAGAACGTTTAGATATTCCTTCTTTTGTAGTGAAGAATAAATACCAATCATCTACAAATTCTGAAACAGGAATAATTGCATTGACCCACTCATCCTTTTCCACACCTAAAAGGTTAATGATTGGAATACCTTTAGCAGTACGGCTGAATTCCGGTATTTCATACCCTTTTAATCTGTATACTTTCCCTTTATTAGTAAAGAATAGAATAGTGTCATGAGTAGATGTTGAGCTTAACTGTTCAACGAAGTCATCCTCATTCGTACCCATGCCCTGAATTCCTCTTCCTCCACGTCTTTGTGCTCGATAAGTAGATGCTGGCAGTCTCTTAATATAACCATTATGAGTTAAGGTTATAATGATATTTTCTTCTGGAATCAAATCTTCATCTTCGATGTTTTCAATTCCACCAGCAATAATTTCCGTACGACGTGTATCGTTAAATCGCTCTTTTACTTCTAGAAGCTCTTCACGAATAATTTCTAAGATTTTTTCTTCATCCGCTAGAATAGCTTTTAATTCAGCAATTAACTTAACTAATTCTTGATATTCATCTTCGATTTTTTCTCTTTCTAATCCAGTTAATCTTTGTAAACGCATATCCAGAATAGCTTGAGCTTGTTTTTCCGAAAGATTAAAGTTCGTCATTAATCCTTCACGCGCTATATCCGTGGTTCGGGAACTACGAATTAAGCTAATTACTTCATCTAAGTGATCTAAAGCGATGCGCAGCCCTTCTAGTATATGAGCTCTAGCTTCAGCTTTTCTTAATTCAAATTCTGTTCTTCTGCGAATAATAACTTTTTGATGATCCAGATAATGAGCTAAACATTGTTTTAAGTTAAGTACCTTTGGCTGCCCATCAACCAGTGCAAGGAGATTAATACCAAAGCTCGTCTGCATAGCCGTATGCTTATATAGATTATTTAATAAAACATTGGCATTTGCGTCTTTTCGCACTTCAATTACAATGCGCATTCCATTACGATCCGATTCATCTCGTAAATCAGTGATTCCATCAATTTTTTTATCGCGGACTAATTCAGCAATACGCTCTACTAGTCTTGCTTTATTGACTTGATAAGGAATCTCTTTCACAATAATAACTTCCTTACCACTAGGCTTCACTTCAATTTCCACTCGTGCTCTTAATATAATGGAACCTCTGCCAGTCTCATAGGCCTTTCTAATTCCGCTTCTACCTACGATCATTCCGTAAGTTGGAAAATCGGGTCCTGGAATAATTTCCATTAATTCAGGAATGGTAATATCAGCATTCTTACTTACAGCAAGGACTCCATCTATTACTTCTCCTAATTGATGTGGAGGGATGTTTGTAGCCATTCCGACCGCTATCCCACTTGTACCATTCACTAGTAAGTTAGGGAATCGAGAAGGTAATACTACTGGTTCCTTTTCTTCTCCATCAAAGTTTGGCTTGTAATCAATTGTATCTTTATTAATATCACGTAATAGCTCCATTGCTATTTTTGACATTCTTGCTTCCGTATAACGCATCGCTGCGGCAGAGTCACCATCTACAGATCCAAAGTTACCATGCCCATCAACAAGCATATAGCGATAGTTAAAATCCTGAGCCATACGAACCATTGTCTCATAAACAGCACTATCACCATGTGGATGATACTTCCCGATAACTTCCCCAACAATACGGGCCGATTTCTTAAACGGCTTGTCAGAATGCATTCCAAGATCATGCATCGCATATAAAATACGTCGGTGTACAGGTTTTAGTCCATCTCGTACATCTGGAAGAGCACGAGAAACAATAACGCTCATCGCGTAATCTAAAAAGGAATCACGCATTTCTTTACTTATATTTCTATCTTTAATTTGAGAATTTGGCATATCAGCCATGTAAAGGAACCTCCTTAAGAAACAATTAGATCATCTTCTTCCTGACAAAAAGTGTTTTTAGAAAAAGAATATCTAATCGAATTCCTTATGATTAATAGGAATAACTAACTTCTAAAGAAACACACAAGGTGCCAATCTAATCAGCACCAAATTTCTTTTCCTATCTTTAAACATCTAGGTTTTTAACGTAGGTCGCATTTTCTTCAATAAAGTTTCTGCGTGGCTCTACTTTATCACCCATTAGCATTTCAAATGTTTCATCTGCCTCAATGGCGTCATCTAAACTTACTTGTAAAAGTACTCGGTGTTCAGGATCCATTGTTGTATCCCATAACTGCTCTGCATTCATTTCTCCTAATCCTTTATAACGCTGTATATTCGGTTTAGGGGTAGCTGGTAATGTAGCTAGAACTTCTTGTAATTGTTTATCACTATATGCATATTCTAGCTTTTTCCCTTGTTTAATGCTGTATAGTGGCGGTTGCGCGATATAAATATAACCAGCTTCTACAATCTTTCTCATATAACGGTAGAAAAAGGTTAATAATAATGTTCGAATATGAGCACCATCAACATCGGCATCTGTCATAATAACAATTTTATGATATCTCGCTTTGGATATATCATAATCATCCCCAATTCCTGTTCCAATTGCAGTAATCATGGAACGAACCTCATTGTTAGATAAAATCCGATCTAGTCTAGCTTTTTCAACATTAAGTATTTTACCTCTTAGCGGCAGGATTGCTTGGAAATGACGATCTCTACCTGATTTTGCAGAACCACCAGCAGAATCTCCCTCTACTATGAATAGTTCACTAATTTTCGGGTCTCTTGAAGAACAATCCGCCAATTTTCCTGGTAAGCTCGAAACTTCGAGAGCACTTTTACGACGAGTTAATTCTCTTGCTTTTTTCGCAGCAATCCTTGCTCTTAAAGCCATTTGACCTTTGTCAACAATTTTACGAGCCACCGTAGGATTTTCTAAAAGGAACTTCTCAAGGTGTTCAGAAAAAACAGTATCTGTAATGGTACGAACTTCTGAATTTCCTAGTTTGGTTTTTGTTTGTCCTTCAAACTGTGGATCTGGATGTTTAACAGAGACGATTGCAACAAGACCTTCTCTTACGTCTTCACCCGAAAGATTCGTATCTGATTCCTTTAATAAGTTATTCTTTCTTGCATAATCATTAATTACACGGGTGAGGGCTGTCTTAAAGCCAGCTTCATGAGTTCCACCTTCATGCGTATTAATATTATTTGCAAATGAATGAATATTACCGGTATACCCGTCATTATACTGGAAAGAGATTTCAACTGTTATCCCGTCTTTTTCTCCTTCAATATAAATTGGTTCTTCAAAAAGGACCTCTTTATTACGATTTAGATGCTCTACGTATGATTTTATACCACCTTCATAATGGTATTCTTTTCTTTTTTCCAATCCTTCACGTTTATCTTCAATCGTAATACGAATATCACGATTTAAGAAAGCAAGCTCTCTAACGCGATTAGCTAATGTTTCATAGTCATATTCTAATGTTTCCTTGAAAATTTCGCCGTCTGGCTTAAAGTGTGTAGTGGTTCCAGTAGTATCCGTTTCACCAATAATTTCTAAATCAGCAGCAGGAACCCCTTTTTGGTATTTTTGGTAATAAATATTTCCATCCCGATGTACAAAAACTTCTAATTCTGTCGAAAGTGCGTTTACTACCGAAGCACCTACCCCATGAAGTCCACCAGACACTTTATAACCGCCGCCGCCGAACTTTCCTCCGGCATGGAGAACTGTCATGATTACTTCTACAGCTGGTCTTCCCATTTTTTCCTGAATACCAACGGGAATACCACGACCATTATCTTTAACCGTAATACTATTATCTTGTTCGATAATAATATTTATTTCATTACAGAAACCAGCTAACGCTTCATCAATACTGTTATCGACAATTTCCCACACTAAGTGATGCAGACCTCGGCCACTTGTTGACCCGATATACATTCCTGGTCTTTTTCTAACAGCCTCTAAGCCTTCTAAAACCTGTATCTGACTCTCATCATAAGATTGTTGTTCAACTGGATTTTGTTCCGTTGACATATCGATCACCTAACTTTCTATTGACATCAAAAAATTTTTTCATTTAATTTTGCATCATTAGTACTCTTGAATAGTTAACTGGACTATTCTTTTTTTTAACGTATTAGAAGCAATCGGCGAAAAATAGATAGTATCCTTCGTTATCACAATAGATTTATAAGTGGAACTTTTCCCATTGGTCATTGCTTTTTGTCGTTCTAGAAATTCCTTTGAGATAGGAGAGGACTCAACTGTCTGTTTATCTAATATAGTTAAAATTTCTGAAGTTCGCACAAGAATATTTTCTCCAATATGAACGTACACTTTTTCACCTCAAAGTTATTGAATCTTTTTAATCGTTCCGGATTCAACCTGAAAAGTAGCAGCTTCTTTTAACGTTTGATGGTCAATTCCATCAACATTGGTTGTTGTCACAAAAGTTTGCACTTTCCCTTGAATGGTATTTAATAAATGAGATTGCCGGTAGTCATCTAATTCAGAAAGGACATCATCTAGCAGGAGTATTGGATACTCACGAATCTCAGAATAAATTAATTCAATTTCCGCCATCTTTATTGATAATGCAGTCGTTCGTTGCTGTCCTTGTGAACCAAAGGTTTGTACATCTCTATTATTCACATAAAACATCATATCATCACGATGAGGTCCGAATAACGTCATCCCTCGATCAATCTCCCGGTTTTTTAAATGTTGGAATTTTTCTTCGTATATGCTCTTCATTTTCGACAAATCTTGGTCTTCTGATACATCGACGGAAGGTTTATAGCGAATTTCTAGTGTTTCCAACCCGCGAGATATTCCTTTATGAATCGGAACCGCCCATTTTTCCAGCAGATGCAGGAATTCAAAACGCTTTGCGACAATTTTAACTGCCATATCTATAAATTGTTCGGTTAGTATTTCAAGCATTGTATGGTCTGTTTGTTTATTTGTTTGTAATTGTTTTAGGTAGGTATTTCGCTGGTGTAAAATTTTTTGATACTGGCTCATATCATGCAAATATACTGGTGATATTTGCCCTATTTCCATATCAATAAATCTTCTTCTAATTTGCGGGCTGCCTTTTACTAGATTTAAATCTTCAGGTGCGAACATAACTACGTTCATATTACCGATATATTGACTTAGTTTTCGCTGCTCTATATGATTAAACTTTGCCTTTTTCCCTTTTTTAGCCACGACTAACTGCATGGGAATTTTCCCATGTGCCTTAACTAATCTACCTTCTATTTTAGCATATTCTTTGTCCCAACGAATAAGTTCTTTATCATTAGAGGTTCGGTGAGATTTAGCCATAGCTAGAACATAGATAGATTCCATCACATTGGTTTTTCCTTGTGCGTTCTCTCCTAAAATTACATTTACTTTATTTTCGAAAGAAATATTCAGTTCCTCATAATTCCGGTAATTTCTCAAAAGCAACTCATCAATATACATTTGGTTTCACCCTTTTATAAAACAGTGTACTTGCCAAATGAAGGAATATTTATTTCGTCACCACTTCTTAATTTTCTTCCTCTGCGCTGATCCTGTTCCCCATTCACAAATACCTCGTATTCTCCTAGGAACCATTTTGCCATTCCACCTGATTGTATTAACTCTGCTACTTTTAGAAATTGACCTAATGTAATATAATCCGTGTCAATTTTAATTTGATTATTCATCTTTTCACTCTCTCAACTTTAATCGTATCTTTCTATTCTACTAAATAATTTATTGATACACAAAGAAAAGTGTAATATTTCTATAAATAAGTCGTGAATAGTCGAAATGAGCAGGTTAAAACACACTCATAACTTACTTATTAATCGTTTTGTATATTCATGCAACCTCTCTATAAAAAGAAAATTGGGTGTTCATTAAACAGAACACCCAAAACTTTTAATAGGTTCTAACCGGTAATATAAGCTGCAATGTAGAATCATCATTTGTTGGATGAATAACAAATGGCCGCATCGCTCCAGTAAAACTAATTTTCACTTCTGATCCTTCAAGAACTTTCAACGCATCCATCATAAATTTAGCACTGAAAGAAATTTTTAATTCTTCCCCACTAACTGATTCACTCACTAATTCCTCCATTACTTTTCCAATTTCCGGAGTAAAAGAAGAAATTTCTATCACATTATCACTCATGGTTGAAAATTTAACAACATTATTTCGGCCTTCACGTGCAAGTAAGGAAGCACGATCAATGGATTGCAAAAATTCTTTAGAGTTTACAACAATATCCGTCTTGCTTTCAGTAGGTATTAAGCGATTGGTATCAGGATAATTCCCTTCTAACAAGCGTGAGAAAAATAGAATATGTTTCGTTTTAAATAGAATCTGGTTTTCCGTAACAAAAATTTCAACAGGCTCATCATGATCATCTAAAATTCTATTCAACTCATTTAAACTTTTTCCTGGAATAACAATATTAAATGATTGTTCTTCCTCTGTTTCTATTTTTGCTTTTCTTAAAGCTAGTCGATGACTATCTGTTGCAATACAGATTAAATCATTGTTTTCTATTTTCCAGTTTACACCTGTCAACACTGGACGTGTTTCTGAGGTGGACACTGCAAAAACAGTTTGTTTAATAATATTTTTTAGTAAATCTGTAGGAACTTTAATAGAATTTTGTTCCGAAATTTGTGGTAAATGCGGGTATTCCTCAGAATCAAGTCCATTTAAATTGAACTCTGATTTACCAGAACGGATTGTTGTTTGTAAATTATCAACCATAATTTCAACTTGGCTGGTAGGGAGTTTTTTTACAATTTCACTAAAAAACTTAGCTTGTAAAACAATAGAACCAGGCTGTTGGATATCAACTATTTCTTGATCTCCTTCTTCTTTAGGAATAAAAGATTCAATGGAAATATCAGAATCACTTCCAGTTAATGTTACTCCTTCTTCACTCGCAACAATTTTTATCCCAGTTAGAATAGGAATTGTTGTTCTACTAGTAATTGCTTTCATTACATCTTGAACACTTTGAACAAGATGGTCTTTTTGGATGATGAATTTCATTAATTAATCCTCCGATTTAAATAATTTTTGAATGTAAGTTCTAAATGCTTATTTTAATAATATATTTTAAAAAAAATAGTAGTACAAGTAGTAGGTCCTGTTAGTATGTGGATAACTATATTTAAGCAAGGAAACACAGTCTATCAACATGTGGATAGACTGTGTTTAAAGTAAGGCAAGTTATACACATTATTCTATCTAAACTTTTAAGAGTTCATTTATTTCTTTTAATTGTTTTTGAAGAAGAGAGTCAGTTAAAAGCAATTTTGATATTTTTTCATGGGCATGAATAACAGTTGTATGGTCACGACCGCCGAACTCTTCCCCGATTTTTGGTAAGGAGAAATCCGTCAATTCTCTTGATAAGTACATAGCAATTTGTCTTGGGAATGCAATGGATTTCGTTCGTTTTTTGGCTTTGAAATCTTCTAACTTGATATGAAAATGCTCTCCTACTACTTTTTGAATATCATGAATGGTTATTACTCGCGGTTTAGAGCTTGGGACTATATCTTTTAATGCTTCAGCTGCTAAATCAGCATTTATATCTTTATTAATTAAAGAAGAATATGCAACAACACGAATAAGTGCACCTTCTAGCTCGCGAATATTTGAATCTATTTGATTAGCAATATAAAGCATTACTTCATTTGGGATGTCTAACCCATCTGCTTTTGCTTTTTTTCTTAAGATAGCAATCCGTGTTTCTAAATCTGGTGGCGTAATATCTGTAATAAGTCCCCATTCAAAACGAGAACGTAGGCGATCCTCTAGTGTTGGAATTTCCTTTGGAGGACGATCACTAGAGATAATAATTTGTTTGCTTTCTTCATGTAACGTGTTAAATGTATGGAAAAATTCTTCTTGTGTTGATTCTTTTCCAGCAAGAAATTGAATATCATCTATTAAAAGAACGTCAACATTTCGATATTTATCACGGAATTCAGCACCTTTATTGTCACGGATACTATTAATAAATTCGTTTGTGAATTTCTCAGAAGATAAATAAACCACTTTAGCAGATGGATTATGATCAAGAACATAGTGGCCAATTGCATGCATTAAGTGAGTTTTTCCAAGTCCAACTCCTCCATAAATAAATAGAGGGTTATATGCTTTTGCAGGTGCTTCGGCAACAGCAAGGGAAGCTGCATGAGCAAAGCGATTTCCAGATCCAATTACAAAAGTGTCAAACGTATATTTGGAATTTAAAATAGTTTGTTCCGTAACTTCTTCTTCTTTTTTCTTTTGTTTGGTAGAAATTTGCTGATCGAATTCCTCTTCTTTTTGATTTTGAGGAATAATAAATTTTACAAGAAGTTCCTCTCCTGTAATTTCATAAAGTATTTCAGCAATCAGTTGAGAGTACCGTTCTTCTAACCAATCTCGGGCAAATTCATTAGGTGCCGTTACAACTAGAAGATCTCCTTGCAAGGAATTAGCCTTTGTAGGCTTAAGCCATGTATCAAAACTAGGTTTACTAATCTTTGTTTCGATTGTACTTAGGGCATTATTCCAGAGATCCGTTATATTCTTCAAGTATCCTCGCCTCCTTTTCTCAAAGTTAATTGTATTAGCTCTGTTCATCCTAGCAGATGATCTATCTTAAAACGTATAGAAAAAGATAATTTTCAATAGGAATGGTCAAAATTACTCAATTTATCGTTTCTGAAAAAATATTAAAAACAAAAAAAGAGCCTTAAAGCCTTAAGATAAAATCGCTCAGAAATACTTTTGCTAAAAAATTTAAAATCAATTGATGCGATAAGCAGTAATCGTAAACAGGTGTTAAAAATTTTTTTGCAAAAGTCGATATTTTTTTCTTTGATTCCTGTATTTAGTCGTCAAATTCCTGCAAAAGGAATCATCCAATCGTGACTTTGGACAAAATCTTGCGCTATATTGATATAAATAGGCAAGATAACAGGAAAGTTGTCCTTTTCTAATGTGGAAAAATATATTATAAGGAAGATTAGTGGTATTTCGACAGTATCCACCATCTGTGGAAAACTCTGTTCAGTCACAAAGAATAAGATGTCCACAACTTATCCACAGATTGTGGATAATGGAGTTATGCACAGATTTTATTCAGATGTGAAAACAAAACTATAATAACAAAAATTTATAAGAACTGCAATGCTTTTTAATATCTTATCCACAAGTCAATTAGGTTGTTAGTAATAAATGTCCACAAGGTATTAGTTTGTTGAAAAGTTGTAAATAACTATTGTGGAAAAAATATTACCGTCGAAATTTATCCACAATCGTCGAAAGGATAGTTAAAAATGCTTAAAATTAGATAAATGAAATTTTTGTTGAATATTGAAATTGGTAAAAATTATTCGTTAAGAAATAGAAATGTTGGGAAGGATTATGAAGTAGAATAGAAAAATATGTGGTATACTATTGCAATGGCCTAAAAAGATAGGAACATCACTAAATAAAGTGATCCATAAAATTAGATAAATAAAATGAATAGTTGACAATTAATTGCCTATGTTTATATAATTGTAAGGACTGTCTATAACAGCTATTCCTCAGGGAGGTGTCATATACAATGAAAAGAACTTATCAACCAAATAAACGTAAAAGAAGTAAAGTTCACGGATTCCGTAGCCGCATGAGCAGCTCAAATGGACGTAATGTCTTAGCGCGCCGTCGACGCAAAGGAAGAAAAGTATTATCAGCTTAGGCCACTGAAAAGTCAGTGGTCTTTTTTCAATTAAAAGGAGAAGGGAATGATCTTGCATAAAAGGACAGACCCTTCCTTTTTTTACAATAGATTGGTTTACTTCACGTTAAGATGCCTATCTAATTCTTTCTTTTATTGAGAAATTAGGTAAGTTGGAGGATTGAAGGAGTTATAAACGTTGAAAAAAGAATTTAGAATTAAGAAAAATAAAGAATTTCAGTCTGTTTTTAAAAAAGGGCAATCTTTTGCCAATCGACAGTTTGTTATTTATAAATTGAAAAAAGAAGAACAAGTGCATTTTCGTATTGGCTTATCTGTTAGCAAAAAAATTGGCAATGCCGTAAAAAGAAACCAGATAAAACGCTATGTAAGACAAGCATTTCTTGAATTAGATGACATGTTGGAAAATAAGTATGATTATGTCATAATTGTAAGAAAGCCTGTTGCTGATATGTCTTTTGAAGAAGTAAAAAAGAGTCTTATCCATATTTTGAAAATAGCAAAAGTTCTTTCAAAAAAGAATTAATGGGAAAATTCTATTAAAGCGTTTCCTACCATTCGTTTATCGGTTACAATACTTATTAAGTAATATTCGAAAATTATATTACAGGAGGATTTGCAGCTTGAATAAGAAATTTTTATTGATAGTTGGTCTACTTTTTTTAATGACCATTCTAACAGGATGTACAGAGTTTAATCAACCAATAACTTCTGAAAGTGAAGGGATTTGGAATGAATACATTGTATATCCATTATCTCAATTGATTATTAAAACAGCAGCATTCGCTGGGGGTAGTTATGGTATCTCTATTATTATCGTAACTATTTTAGTTCGACTGGTTATTTTACCGCTTATGATTAAACAAACAAGAAACAGTAAGGCAATGCAGGCGATCCAGCCACAGATGAAAGAGCTGCAGCAAAAATATAGCTCGAAAGACCAAAAGACACAACAAAAGCTTCAAGAAGAAACAATGAAGTTATTCCAAGAGAATAAAGTAAATCCATTAGCGGGGTGTTTCCCTCTAATCGTACAAATGCCTATATTGATTGGATTTTATCATGCTATTTCTCGTACAAGAGAAATTGCTTCCCATGATTTCTTATGGTTCAGTTTAGGACAGCCTGATCCAATCTATTTATTACCGATAATAGCTGGTGTAACAACATTTATTCAAACAAAACTATCAATGGCAGGAGCACCGCCAAATCCGCAAATGCAAATGATGGTTTGGATTATGCCAGTGATGATTTTAGTATTTGCTATTAATTTCCCGGCAGCATTATCTCTTTACTGGGTAGTAGGGAATATCTTTACAATTGTTCAAACGTATTTTATCAAAGGTCCTGAAATTAAAACTGCTGGACAAACTAGCAAAGCAGGAGGAGCGAAGAAGTGAAAGAAGTTACTGCCGTAGGACAAACAGTCGACGCAGCAGTGGAGTCAGCTTTAGCTCAGCTTAAGACAACAAAGAATCAAGTTGAAATCATTGTTGTTGAGGAAGGAAAAAAGGGATTTCTTGGTTTTGGTTCTAGATCCGCAAAGGTAATTGTAAAGAAAAAAGTAAATCCAGTGGAATTAGTAGAGGAATTTCTCAAAGATGTTTGCGAAAAAATGGGCGTTCCTGTTAAGATTCAAGTAAAACAAAATGGCAGAAATATATTGTATGAATTATCTGGTGAAAAAATTGCTCTATTAATCGGTAAAAGAGGGCAGACCCTTAATTCTATTCAATATCTAGCACAATTGGTCATTAATAGAGAATCAAAAGAATACTTAAAAGTATTATTAGATGCAGAAGGCTACCGTGAACGAAGAAAACAGGCGTTAATTCAGTTAGCGGAAAGAATTGCCTATAAAGCGGTTAAAATAGGCAAAGAGATTCCGCTCGAACCGATGCCCGCTGATGAAAGAAAAACAATTCATACTGCTTTGGTATCTTTCAAAGGAATAAAAACTTACTCTTCGGGAGAAGATGCGAAAAGGCATATAATTATTGCACCGATTAAGATGAAAAATAGATAGAAAAAGAGATTGTCTCTCAAGAAAGAGGCAATCTCTTTTTTTACCTTTAAAAGAAGTTAGTGGTTATTTCCCATTATGGATGGTTCGTTGGTTATTTAGTTTTGGAGGCAGAGCCATGAAAGAAGGAACAAAAGCAACTATCGAATAAAAGTGATTTAGAAAAAAGTAATAGGAGCTAATAAACTGGATCTAAGCATCCATAAAATTAGTAAGAAGAAGGGCATTGCTTTTGTAATTTTATTTTTCGTTTTATTGTTATTCACATGTGGATAAGATAAAATGGTAAGTAATGATAAAAATGAATGTGGATAAGTGTGCGGATTTTTTTCTTTTTTTACATTTGTGGATATGTTAATCTAATCTATTGTAATCATGTCAAAGGTGAATACAATCATTTAAATAGATATTATTTTTTTGAATTGAGGTGAAAAAGATGGAATTAGATACAATTGCTGCGATATCGACGCCAATGGGCGAGGGAGCGATCGCAATCGTTCGATTAAGTGGACCGGATTCAATAAAAATCGCAGACAAGCTCTTTAAGAGTATAGGAAATAAAAAGTTAAGTGAGGTAGCAACTCATACGATACATTATGGACATATCATGGATCCAGCAACAAATGAGGTTGTGGAAGAAGTAATGGTATCGTTGATGAGAGGGCCGAAAACTTTTACAAAAGAAGATGTTGTCGAAATTAATTGCCATGGTGGACTTGCCTCGGTGAATCGCTTATTGCAGTTGACTACTTCTCATGGTGCAAGAATTGCCGAACCAGGAGAATTTACAAAAAGAGCCTTTTTGAATGGAAGAATCGATCTTTCTCAGGCAGAAGCGGTAATGGATTTAATAAGAGCCAAAACAGATCGAGCGATGAATGTAGCACTTGGACAAATGGAAGGAAGATTATCGAAATTAATCAAGCATTTGCGCCAAGAAATTTTAGAGACATTAGCTCAAGTAGAGGTTAATATAGATTATCCAGAGTATGATGATGTGGAAGAGATGACACAGCAAGTGATGTTCGAGAAATCGAAGTATATTAAGACGGAGATTGAAAAATTACTGCAAACATCACAACAAGGAAAGATTCTGCGAGAAGGTCTAGCGACCGTTATTGTGGGAAGACCAAATGTAGGGAAATCCTCTTTATTAAATAGTTTAGTGCAAGAAAATAAAGCAATCGTTACAGATATCCCTGGTACAACAAGAGATGTCATTGAAGAATATGTAAATGTGCGCGGAGTTCCTCTTCGTTTGCTGGATACTGCCGGTATTCGAGAAACAGAAGATATTGTAGAGCGAATAGGGGTAGAGAAATCTCGGAAGGTACTACGAGAAGCAGATTTAATTTTGCTTGTCTTAAATTATGCGGATGATTTAACAGAAGAAGATAAGAATATTTTTAAGGCAACAGAAGGTATGGATTTTATTGTAATAGTTAATAAAACAGACTTACCACAAAAGATTGATTTAGAAAAAGTAAAAGAACTTGCCGGTAATCGAAAAGTCATTACGACTTCTTTAGTAGAAGAAAATGGTGTAGATCAATTAGAAGAGGCAATATCTAGCCTATTCTTTGAAGGTTCTATTGAAGCAAGTGATATGACCTATGTTTCTAACTCCAGACATATTTCCTTATTGAATCAAGCATTAAATGCTATTAGTGATGCAATAGTAGGCGCAGAAACTGGAACACCGATCGATATTGTACAAATTGATTTGACAAGAACCTGGGAAATACTTGGTGAGATTATTGGTGAAAGTGTTCATGAAAGCTTAATTAATCAGTTGTTCTCGCAATTTTGTTTGGGGAAATAAATGAATTAACATAAATAGTACAGAGCCTCGAAATCAAGCTAAAAGAAAGTCTTAGAAAGAAGGAGGCATCATGATGCAGTACGAAGCTGGAAATTATGATGTAATTGTTATTGGTGCTGGCCATGCAGGTTGTGAAGCAGGACTTGCGGCAGCAAGACTAGGCGCCAAAACATTAATGTTAACAATTAATTTAGATATGGTTGCTTTTATGCCATGTAATCCATCTGTGGGGGGACCGGCAAAAGGGATTGTTGTTAGAGAAATTGATGCTCTTGGCGGCGAAATGGGTAAAAATATTGATAAGACCTATATTCAGATGAGAATGTTGAATACAGGAAAAGGACCTGCAGTCCGTGCACTAAGAGCTCAGGCAGATAAATATATGTATCAACATGAAATGAAAAAGACATTAGAAAATGAACCTAATCTGACATTAATTCAAGGGATGGTAGAAGAATTAATAGTAGAGGATCAAGTTGCAAAAGGTGTCATTACGAAAACGGGTGCTACGTATCGTGCAAAAACAATTGTCGTCACTACTGGAACGTATCTTCGCGGCGAAATTATTTTAGGGGAGCTTAAATATTCAAGCGGTCCTAATAACCAGCAGCCATCCATTCGATTATCAGAGCATTTACAGGAGCTGGGTTTTGACTTAGTTCGCTTTAAAACAGGAACACCTCCTCGTGTAAATAGTCATACTATTGACTACTCTAAAACAGAAATACAGCCAGGAGATGATGTTCCAAGAGCATTTTCTTATGAAACAACGAAATTTATTACAGAACAGCTTCCTTGCTGGCTAACATATACAAATGAAACAACACACCAAATTATTGATGCAAACTTACATCGTTCTCCGATGTACTCAGGGATGATTAAAGGAACTGGACCACGTTATTGCCCATCAATTGAAGATAAAGTGGTTCGATTTAACGATAAACCGCGACATCAAATTTTCTTAGAGCCAGAGGGAAAAAACACTCAAGAAGTTTATGTGCAAGGATTATCCACAAGCTTGCCTGAAGATGTTCAACAGGAAATTCTAAGAACGATACCAGGATTAGAAAATGTGCAAATGATGCGTGCGGGATATGCAATTGAGTATGATGCTATTGTGCCAACACAGCTATGGCCAACATTGGAAACAAAGAAAATCAAAAATCTTTATACTGCTGGTCAAATTAATGGAACTTCAGGATACGAAGAGGCAGCAGGGCAAGGATTAATGGCTGGGATAAATGCAGGCTTAAATGCTTTAGAAAAAGAAGAAGTTATTTTAAGTCGTTCTGATGCATATATTGGCGTTTTAATTGATGATTTAGTTACAAAGGGTACAAATGAACCTTACCGTCTTTTAACTTCTCGAGCAGAATATCGTTTATTACTTCGCCATGATAATGCAGATTTGCGTTTAACGGATATTGGCTATAGAATTGGTCTTATTTCTGAAGAACGTTACGCAAAATTCTCGGAGAAAAAGCAATTAATTGAAAAAGAAAAGCAACGTTTAAGCGAAGTTATGCTAAAGCCAAATGAACAAGTTCAAAACGTTATTAAAGAACAAGGCGGCAGTGAATTAAAAGATGGCATAAGAGCAGGAGACTTATTAAAGCGACCTGAAATGAATTATAGTCATATTGAAGGACTGGCACCTAGTGAGATAGAATTAACGGAAGATATAAAAGAGCAAGTAGAAATTCAGATAAAGTATGAAGGCTATATTGAGAAATCCTTACAGCAAGTAGAAAGACTAAAGAAAATGGAGAATAAAAAAATTCCTGAGAACATTGATTATGATGCTATCTCTAGTCTTGCAACAGAAGCAGTACAGAAATTAAAAAAAGTTCGACCATTGTCCATTGCGCAGGCATCAAGAATATCTGGGGTAAATCCAGCAGATATATCCATTTTATTAGTTTATTTAGAACAAGGGAAAATTGCTCGAGTTTAATCTCTGGATAGAAAGGGTTCATGCATGAATACGGAAGAATTTATTCAAATGCTCTCCGATAAAGGAATCACTTTATCGGAAAAGCAAATAAATCAGTTTGAGCTCTACTATGAAACATTGGTAGAGTGGAATGAAAAAATGAATTTAACAGCTATTACGGAAAAATCAGATGTTTATTTGAAGCATTTTTATGATTCCATTACTGCTGGATTTTACTATGAAGGGTTTCATCATCCTGCACAGCTATGTGATGTGGGAGCTGGGGCTGGCTTTCCAAGTATTCCTTTAAAAATTGTCTTTCCTGATTTAAAGGTAACAATTGTTGACTCCTTGAAGAAAAGAATTCATTTTCTTGAGCATCTAGCGTCCGTTTTAGAGTTAGAAGAGGTTAACTTTATTCATGATCGAGCAGAAACCTTTGGCCAAAATAAAGAGTATCGTGAAACATTTGATATTGTTACGGCCAGAGCTGTAGCAAGACTTTCCGTCTTAAGTGAACTTTGTCTACCACTAGTAAAGGTTGGAGGTACTTTTGTTGCTATGAAAGCAGCAAGTGCCAAAGAAGAACTGGAAGCTGGAAAAAAGGCTGTAAACCTATTAGGAGGAAAGGTGAATGCAACACACGCCTTTTTGTTGCCAATGGAAGAAAGCGAAAGAAATATCATCACAATCGCAAAGGAAAAGCCAACACCTAAAAAGTATCCTAGAAAACCAGGAACTCCTAATAAGGAACCAATCGAGTAGGGAAAGCCTGAAAGCCTAGGCAATTTAGCGGGATGAGATGTTAGCTGTCTTAAAGCTAATTCACGTCTTTCGAAGATACTCTTTTTTCCACCCCTCTTTAAAGTGAAGTTTGTCGAATGATAAGGGGTGGAATCTTACTATGAAGACAGTAAAAATAGGCGATTAATTTTAAGCTATTACGAAAGAGAAAAGAGAATGATATAATCATTCATAGGATTAGGACTATATCAATTATCATATCTACTATATAATATACCTATAATTGTCATATTCTATTAAATTTCGAGAAGTTTCTTTCTATAAGTTAGATGACTTTGCAGGGATTAATGTTTCATATAGAGAATAATTAATAGGGAGTTTTGTAAAGGTGGTGCAGGGTGATGAAGCCTTCTTTCTCACGATTTTTTGGACTAGGCGAAAAGGGAGATCCAATAGAAGATGCTAGTCAATTAGGTGCAGATGCTGCTCAAGAGGAGATCGAGAATATGGGAAACAGTGAAGAAGTTAGAAAAATCCCAATTCATCAGATTGTTCCTAACCGTTTTCAACCAAGAACGGTATTTGATGATGAAAAAATTGAAGAATTAGCTCGTACAATCCATACCCATGGTATTATTCAACCAATAGTAATTAGAGAGTATGAGCAAGATAAATTTGAAATCATTGCTGGAGAACGAAGATGGAGAGCAATGAAAAAGCTTGGTTGGGAAGAAGCGCCAGCTATCATAAAAAACTTGAGTGATACAGAAACTGCGTCTGTTGCACTTATTGAAAATCTTCAAAGAGAAGAGCTTTCTCCAATTGAAGAAGCAATTGCATATGGAAAATTATTAGAGCTGCACAATCTTACCCAGGAGGCCCTTGCGCAAAGATTAGGGAAAGGGCAATCGACTGTTGCGAATAAATTGAGACTTCTTAAATTGCCAGAAGAAATTCAAGAAGCTTTATTAAATAAAGAGATTTCTGAGCGTCATGCTCGTTCGATGATTCCATTAAAAGAACGCGAAAAACAAATTCAGCTTTTACAAGAAATCATTGAAAAGGGCTTAAACGTAAAGCAAACAGAAGAGCGTGTAGTGAGAATGCTCGAACAGACGAAGCAGAAGCCAAAGCCAAAAAGAAAGGCTTTTAGTAAAGATATGCGGATAGCTGTAAATACAATCCGCCAATCATTAAATATGGTTTCTGATAGTGGTATTAATCTGAATGCTCAAGAAGAAGAATTTGAAGATTTTTACCAATTTACAATTAAAATACCGAAAAAGAAATAATAGGTTAATAGATTTTATATAGCATAATTATTTATATTTCCTTGAAGATTTTGAGCTCTGTTAAATTCCATTTGTATTAAGAATTCCTTTTCGTCATTATATTTATTTAACAGAGCATATTTTTTGTGAGAATAATAGCCATTAATGCTGATTCTCACTTTTTTATAGGATGATTTTTTCCTCAAAGGACACCACAAATAAAAATTTAAAACCTCCATTGCTTATTTACGATGATTATTTTTAGGCCAATCAAATAGAGAAATTCTCCAAAAATGCTTGTAATAATAAGGTTTTTCCCCTTATTTTATTGTAGGAGTTTCTTTTCATTTTCCATCATTAATCGAGATTAAAAGAAAAAATAACGATATTTAGAAGTTTTCATGATAAAATAATATACGTGATTACAATAGGTAGGAAATGAGCCATGTTGTAGTCTATTCTGTTTTTTTACTAATAAATTGGTTTATAGTTTTAAAAGAGCTATAAACGGTTCAATCATTTTATATTAAGTAGCCATCTTGCGTCGATTTATATTTCGTAGCTAGTATGGAATAAAAGGTAGGTGACATCATGGGTAAAATTATTACTGTTGCTAACCAAAAAGGTGGAGTTGGAAAAACAACTACATCAGTCAATCTTGGCTCTTGTTTAGCATATATCGGGAAAAGTGTATTATTAGTAGATATTGATCCACAAGGAAATGCTACTAGTGGTGTAGGTATTGAAAAAGCTGATGTTGATCATTGTATCTATGATGTGTTAGTCGATGATCTAGAAGCAAGTATGGTGATTAAACAGACAAATGTAGAGAATTTGGATGTTATTCCAGCTACTATTCAGTTAGCTGGGGCAGAAATAGAACTTGTTTCTACTATTTCGAGAGAAGTTAGATTAAAAAGGGCATTAGATGAAGTCAAACATAACTATGACTACGTATTAATAGATTGTCCTCCTTCTTTAGGGTTATTAACGATTAATGCATTAACTGCTTCAGATGCGGTATTAATTCCAGTTCAATGTGAATATTATGCGTTAGAGGGATTAAGTCAATTATTAAATACAGTTCGACTTGTTCAAAAACATTTAAATCATGATTTGGCCATAGAGGGTGTGCTGCTAACAATGTTAGATGCTAGAACAAATCTAGGTTTACAAGTTATTGAAGAGGTTAAAAAGTATTTCCAAGACAAAGTCTATAAAACAATTATTCCAAGAAATATTCGATTATCAGAAGCACCGAGTCATGGGGAACCAATTATCATTTACGATCCAAAGTCACGTGGTGCAGAAGTATATTTGGACCTTGCGAAGGAAGTGGTTACTAGTGGCTAAAGGACTTGGAAAAGGATTAGATGCCTTTTTTCCTAAAATAGATGTTGAGAAGGAAGAAAATGTTCAAGAAATAAGTCTAAATGAATTACGTCCGAATCCTTATCAGCCAAGAAAATTCTTTGATGAGGAAGCGATTGAAGAATTGAAGCTTTCTATACTAGAACATGGAATTCTTCAACCGATAATCGTTAGAAAGAGTATTAAAGGCTATGAAATAGTTGTTGGTGAACGTAGATATCGAGCAGCTAAAGAAGCTAAGCTAGAGACAGTTCCAGCAGTTGTCCGTCAATTAACAGAGCAACAAATGATGGAATTAGCAGTACTAGAGAATCTTCAAAGAGAAGATTTATCACCTATTGAAGAAGGACATGCCTATCAGACTTTAATGAAGAAGCTAAAGCTGACTCAAGAGGAACTTGCAAAGCGTTTAGGTAAAAGCAGACCCCATATTGCCAACCATGTTCGCTTATTGACTCTTCCAAAGGCTGTTCAAAATTATATTTCTGATGGTAAAATATCCATGGGACATGGAAGAACTTTATTAGGACTGAAAAATAAAGATAAGCTTCCAGCAATAGTTGATAAAATTATTAAAGACGGATTAAACGTGCGTCAGCTGGAACAATTAATTCAGCAACTAAATGAGAATGTTCCACGTGAAACAAAAAAAGAAAAAGCACCTGTGAAAAATGTCTTTTTAAAAGAGCAAGAATCATTTCTGCGTGAAAGATTTGGTACTACTGTTCATATTAAACAGAAGAAAAATAAAGGGAAAATTGAAATTGAATTTTTCTCTGAAGACGACTTAGCGCGTATTCTTCAATTATTTGAATTAGAAAATGAAAAGTAAAAAAGCCACCTAAGAAAGGGGAGTTTACAGAGGATGTGAACTACGCCTTTTTTAGGGGGCTTTTATATTAGAAAAGATAGAATGGGATTAAACGGGTTCCTCCTTCACCTGATATTCTCTAGTATGCATATAGCGAAGGCTAGTATGATAAATGCCTTTTGAAATGATTTTGGCCATATTTAATACTAAGCTTAATCTAGTATTCTGAAGAACCAAGAATTCCATAAAACCACTAATATTTACTATCCCTGTAATATGAATATTTCCTACAGGAGGAAGCTCTTTATTGACACCACTACCCGGTTTTACAGGCCCATCACCAATTTGTACGATACCTACACTTTTCATTCTACCAAGACAAGCATCAATCCCTATTATATAAGGATTTTTATGTTTTTCATGCACTTCTTTTAATTTTTCCTCTAAATTAAGAGCGTGTATTGGATCATCTAGTGTTCCATAAACATGAAAAGGAGAAATATTCTTTTCACTTAACAAGGTACCAATAAGCGGACCTAATGAATCTCCAGTAGAACGATCAGTTCCAATACAAATAAAGACAATTGGCTGATTGATTGAAATGGATGGCAAATGTTTAGCTAATGAATCTGCAATCTTAAAGGCGGCTAATTGTTCATCATATGCTATTCTAACGGGAAGTTCATTTTTTTCGAAAAGGCTGGAATATAAGGTCATTGAATCTACTCCTTTTATTTAGGATTCGATAATATCTATAGGAGAAAGCAATTATTAAGTTAATGGATGTTTTGGCCAACCAGCAAAGATGGAAATCTATCGAACCATTAGTTGTTTTTAAGCAAAGTTATTGTAGTATTCAGTATATGGAAAAGAGCCATATTCTATACATATCCATCAAAATAAAGGAAAAAAGAGTGAGACAAATAGGAGAAAAATTTATGGTAATAAGGGCAAAAGTCCTTTGTTTTAGGAAATATCGTACTACAAAGCAAATAGAAAAACTGTTAAAATAAACTTACCCAATATGAAGGCTTTTGAAGAGTAAAATAGAAAAATAGTTAGCATTATTTTTTATTTGAAGTAACTTTATAGAAAGTGTTTCAACCATTACGTTGCATGAATAGAGGATAAAAGGAAAATAATCTAGTAGAAGTTTATATTTAGAGGTGTTCTAAATGGATAAGAATATAAAAGAAGGTATAGATAGTCTTATGAATGAGAATTTGTGGAGGGATGTCGGCTTTGGAGCACTAAAACTTGTCCTTATTTTTCTAATAAGCGGAATTATCATCAGGATAGGGAAGGCTGCGGTACGGAATATATTTAAAGTAAGAACACATTCTGCCTTACGCGTATCTGAAAGAAGAGAAGCAACATTAATTAAGCTGTTAGAAAACACGATTACTTATGTTGTTTATTTCATAGCTATCATGATGGCATTATCTGTCTTTCATATTGATGTTAAAGCATTATTAGCAGGAGCGGGAATTGTCGGCCTAGCTATTGGTTTTGGAGCTCAAAGTCTTGTGAAAGATATTATTACTGGGTTTTTTATAATTTTTGAAGACCAGTTTTCTGTAGGAGACCAAGTACGTATAGGTACTTACGAGGGCGTAGTCGAGGAAATTGGATTACGTACAACAAAAATAAAAGGATTTACTGGAGAGGTAAACATTATCCCGAATGGAAGTATTGTGGATGTAACGAATTTCTCCATCAATAATAGTAAAGCGATTGTCGATGTAAGTATTGCTTATCAAGGTGATATTAATCGAGCAGAAAAAGTAATACAGGAACTAATCGAAAAATTACCAGAGCAATATGAAGATATTGTTGGTGTTCCTGAATTATTAGGGGTACAAAATATTCAAGCAGCAGAAGTAACCATTCGTGTTGTCGCTGAAACATTGCCAACGAAGCATCATGCTATTGCAAGGATATTAAGGAAAGAAATAAAAAATGTTTTAGATGAAAATGGAATTGAAAGTCCTGTCCCAAAATTAGTTATGTATTCGCAACCACAGTAATTCATTTTTTAGGAGGTATTATGGAACAGAAAGAATTTGCTCTAAATGATGTAGTTGAGATGAAAAAAGCCCATCCTTGCGGTACAAACCGCTGGAAAATAATACGATTAGGAATGGATATTCGCATTAAATGCGAGGGATGCGGGCATAGTGTTCTTATTCCGCGAAGAGAATTTGCAAGGAAAATGAAAAAGGTATTAGTAAAGCATGAACAAGAATAGACTATTTTTCTCAGAAAAGACTGCAAATAATATTTGTGGTCTTTTTATTGATGAGAAAGGAACACTACTTGTCTTTTTCTCTCGTTAAAACTATAATTGTTAGAGGTTTATAATAATAATGAAATTACTTTCTATTTTGTACGATAGAGGTAGAAAGTTTATATAAGGGAGTGGCATAATGGCGTTAACTGCTGGAATAGTTGGTTTACCCAATGTTGGTAAGTCTACATTATTTAATGCAATTACACAAGCAGGTGCAGAATCAGCAAACTATCCGTTCTGTACAATTGATCCAAATGTTGGAATTGTAGAAGTACCTGATCATCGTTTAACAAAATTAACAGAATTAGTACAACCGAAAAAAACAGTACCTACTACTTTTGAATTTACAGATATTGCCGGAATTGTAAAAGGGGCAAGTAAAGGAGAAGGGCTTGGTAATAAATTCTTATCTCATATTCGTGAAGTAGATGCAATTTGCCAAGTAGTACGTTGTTTTGCTGATGATAATATTACCCATGTCTCAGGAAAAGTAGATCCAATTTCTGATATAGAAACAATCAACCTAGAGTTAATTCTTGCTGATTTAGAATCGGTAGAAAAAAGAATTGCCCGAGTTGGGAAAATGGCGAAACAAAAAGATAAAGAAGCAGTTGCGGAATTAGAAGTATTAGAACTATTAAAAGCTGCTTTT
Organism: Niallia sp. FSL W8-0177; assembly: GCF_038006285.1. NCBI lineage: Bacteria > Bacillati > Bacillota > Bacilli > Caryophanales > Bacillaceae > Niallia > Niallia sp. FSL W8-0177. The sequence continues at coordinate 4,226,627 of NZ_JBBOUX010000001.1, read as the reverse complement.
GAAGAAGAAAAACCAGCAAGAACCGTAGAATTTACAGAAGAACAAGCAAAAATTGCTAAGGGGCTACATCTCTTAACCATTAAGCCGGTATTATATGTTGCGAATGTAGGCGAAGATGAAATTGCTGATGCAGCAAATAATGAATATGTAAAGCGAGTAAAAGAATTTGCTGCAAATGAAAATGCAGAAGTTATTATTATTTGTGCAAAAATCGAAGAAGAAATTGCGGAGCTTGAAGGGGAAGAAAAAGAAATGTTCTTACAAGAGCTTGGCATTGAAGAATCTGGTTTAGATCAGTTAATTCGTGCGGCTTATCATCTTCTTGGGCTAGCAACATACTTTACTGCTGGTGTGCAAGAAGTACGTGCTTGGACATTTGTACAAGGAATGAAAGCACCACAATGTGCAGGAATTATTCATTCCGATTTTGAAAGAGGCTTTATTCGTGCCGAAACCGTTTCTTATGAGGATTTATTAGCGAGCGGTAATATGGTTGCAGCAAAGGAAGCTGGTAAAGTTCGCTTGGAAGGTAAAGAATATGTTGTGAGAGATGGAGATATTATCCACTTCCGTTTCAACGTTTAATACAATAAATAGGAAAATCACTCCTGCTAAGGAATAGCGGGAGTGATTTTTTATATGGAAGAAGATAACTGTACAATCTTTTTACAATTCTTTAAAACTCTCCAAGCATTCGATTGTTAAAATAAATATAACATAAAATAGTTTGCTAAAAAGGGAGTGAGGCTTTTGAAAATTGCCATTTTTTCAGACACTTATTTTCCTCAAGTAAATGGTGTTGCTCAGACTTTAAAAAGACTTACTAATCATTTTGACAACAGACAAATAGCTTATCAAGTTTATTCTCCTGAAAATAAAACTTCTACTACATACCCTAATATAAACCAATTTCCAAGTCTTCCGTTTTTTCTTTATCCTGAGTGCCGAACTGTTATCACCAATCCAAAGAAAATAGAAAATAGTTTAAAAAAATTCCAACCAGACCTTATTCATCTAGCAACACCATATATGATGGGATTCTACGGGTTATTTGCTGCTAAGAAATTAAATATTCCAGTGGTATCCTCCTATCACACCAACTTTGATCAATATCTTAAATACTACCATACCTCCTTGCTAGAACCATTTTTATGGAAATATTTAAAATGGTTTCATCAAGCAACGGAAAAAATATTTGTTCCCAGTAAAGAAACACAAAGAAAGTTAGAGTCCTTACATTTTGATGGCTTAAAAGTTTGGGGAAGAGGGATTGATTCAAAGCTTTTTGCGCCTAATCATGATGCTAAAGAACAACTAAGAAAGAAATACCATATAAAAGAAAAATATATTTTATTGTATGTAGGTAGGTTAGCTCCAGAGAAAGATTTAGATACATTAAATAAAATTATTCATTTTCCTTCTGATATCAAAGATTCGGTCCATTGGCTAATTGTTGGAGATGGACCAAACAAAGAAGCCTGGAGGGAAAAAGAGAGAGTACAAAAAAATATTACCTTAACTGGTTATATAAAGGGGGAAGAGTTGGCAAGGATATATGCAGGAGCAGATCTTTTTGTTTTCCCTTCCTTTACAGAAACTTTTGGGAATGTCGTTTTAGAAGCCATGTCTAGCGGTACTCCGGCTGTGGTTGCGAATGCAGGAGGGGTAAAAGAGTTTGTAATAAACGATGTGAATGGAAGAATATGTGAACAGCAAAATGCTGAGAGTTTTGTTCATGCAATAAGTGAGCTATTGGAAGATGAAACGATGCGATTGAGAATGGGAGTAGAAGCTAGAAATTATGCTTTAACTCAATCATGGGATACTATTTTTGATGGGTTAATAAGTGATTACTATGAAGTTTTACAATCCAGTCGTAATATTAATCAAAAGTACGCTTAAAAGAGCTAGTACTTTTCATTATTTGTATAATAAAAAAGAAAAGATATCAGCTCATTTTCCTGCATTGCTATTTAGTATGAAGTATGCTATACTTTTACATTGTGAGTAATGTATAGTTGCTCCTTGCCCAATATGGGCCGTCTAGACCAAAAGGAGGTGAAAGTGATGAAAAAGTACGAAATTATGTACATCATCCGTCCAAATATTGAAGATGAGGCTAAGAAAGCTCTTGTTGAGCGTTTCAACTCTATTCTTACAGATAATGGAGCGGAATTAGCAGAATCAAAAGAGTGGGGTAAACGTCGCCTTGCATATGAAATCAATGATTTCCGCGATGGTTACTATCAATTAGTAAAAGTTAACGCTGCACCAGTAGCGGTTGAAGAATTCTCTCGTTTAGCTAAGATCAACGAAGATATCATTCGCCACATCGTAGTTAAAGATGAAGCAAAATAATAATAGATAAGTGATGTTTCACGTGAAACATTTAAAATGGAAGGGAGTTGAAACTGATGATGAATCGGGTAGTTCTTGTTGGCCGTCTAACGAAGGATCCTGACTTGCGTTATACACCGAGTGGAGTTGCTGTGGCATCTTTTACACTTGCGGTTAACCGTACTTTTACGAACCAGCAAGGGGAAAGAGAAGCAGACTTCATTAACTGTGTTATTTGGAGAAAACCAGCAGAAAACGTTGCTAATTTCTTGAAAAAAGGAAGTTTAGCAGGTGTTGATGGTCGTATTCAAACTCGTAGCTATGATGGACAAGACGGAAAACGCGTGTATGTAACAGAAGTATTAGCAGAAAGTGTTCAGTTCTTAGAACCTAGAAACAGCTCTGGTAATAATAGAAGTGACAACATGAATTATGGGGCCCCAAGAGAACAAGATAATCCTTTTGGAGGATCAAATAATTATCAGAATCAGCGACCTCAAACAAATAGAAACAATCAAGATTATACAAAAGTGGATGAAGATCCATTTGCAAATAGCGGTCAAATCGATATTTCAGATGATGATCTACCGTTCTAAACAGTAATTTTGATAATAAAAAGGAGGTTAATCTCATGGCAATGGGTGGACGCAGAGGTGGCCGTGCAAAACGTCGTAAAGTATGTTACTTTACAGCTAACGGTATCACTCACATCGATTATAAAGATGTAGATTTACTTAAAAAATTCATCTCAGAACGTGGTAAAATTTTACCTCGTCGTGTAACTGGTACAAGCGCTAAATATCAACGTAAATTAACGATTGCTATTAAACGTGCTCGTACTATGGCTTTACTACCATACGTAAGTGGAGAATAATTAGCCTATAAAAAACCCTATTAGACATTTGTTTAATAGGGTTTTTATATTATCTATATGAAAACACTTGCATTTTATTTTTTTTGTTCTCTATACTCATGTTGTCACTAAATTGAAGAAGTAGATAAATGATAGTAAAATATTAGATGAAGATGCAAACCCAAACCCTTTTTTCTGGTAGAATCTCTTTTTCTAATGCCATAATAAGAAATTAATTATGTGGAAAATCTTATTCATCCATCATGGAGTAAACGAACAGAGATAGACCTTTTTATATTTTAATTTAGTATTATGGGGTATAATAGTATCAGGTTTAATGAATACATAGTAAGGATTATGTGAAAATCTCACGAGTTTTAGGAGGAGAAAAATTGCCTACTTTTTTAGAGAAAGGATCCATACGGTATCCATTAATAAGTTTAATCGGTATTACCATTATCATGCTTGGAATCCTCTCTTTTTATAATTGGTTCTTTTCCTTAATTGGGTTATTTCTTTTTGTTATTCCTTTTTATTTTATCTTACGAATAGATAGTCGTCAGAGAAAGGAAACGGAAGAATATATAACCACTCTTTCCTACCGTGTTAAAAAAGTAGGGGAAGAGGCATTAATGGAAATGCCAATAGGAATCATGCTTATAAATGATGATTATTATATCGAATGGACAAATCCCTTTTTAGCATCTTGTTTTACAGAGGATACACTTGTTGGAAGGTCTTTATATGATGTTTCTCCATCCATTATCCCATTAATTAAACAAGAGGTAGAAACAGAAATCATTACATTACATGAAAGAAAGTTCCGAGTCATTCATAAAGTGGAAGAACGACTATTATACTTTTTCGATGTGACAGAGCAAACGGAAATTGAAAAGCTGTATGAAGACGAACGTACGGCAATTGCCATTATCTTTCTAGATAATTATGATGACTTAACGCAAGGTATGGATGATCAGACAAGAAGTAGCATTAATAATACAGTCACAGCCATTTTAAATAAATGGGCTACAGATAATGGAGTCTTATTAAAACGGATTTCCTCTGATCGTTTCATTGCTATTTTCAATGAACATATTCTACAAAATTTGGAAAAGGGCAAGTTTACAATATTAGATGATGTTCGAGAATTAACTACGAAGCAAAATGTACCTTTAACACTTAGTATTGGAGTTGGATCTGGTGTATCTTCCTTGCCTGAGCTGGGAAATATTGCACAATCCAGTCTTGATTTAGCCTTAGGAAGAGGGGGAGATCAAGTAGCGATAAAGCAGCCAAATGGAAAAGTGAAGTTTTTTGGAGGTAAAACAAATCCTGTAGAAAAACGAACTAGGGTTAGAGCACGTGTAATTTCTCATGCTCTAAAGGAATTAGTTTTAGAGAGTGATAAAGTCATTATTATGGGACATAAAAACCCGGATATGGATGCAATTGGCGCAGCGATTGGGATACATAAAGTAGCCCAGATGAACCAAAAGGAAGCATATATAGTCATTAATTTTCAAGAGATAGATACAGCTGTTCGAAGGTTGATGGAAGAAATAAAAAAACAAGAGACCTTGTTTACGAAATTTATCACACCTGATCAAGCATTAGAAATGGCTACAGGCGATACACTTCTAGTAGTAGTTGATACCCATAAGCCTTCTTTAGTGATTGAAGAGCATTTATTGAATAAAATAGAAGATGTAGTAGTGATTGACCATCATCGTCGTGGAGAGGAATTTATAGAGAATCCGATTCTTGTCTATATGGAACCATATGCTTCCTCTACTGCCGAACTAGTAACAGAATTACTAGAATATCAGCCGAAAACTGTTAAAATTGAAATGTTAGAAGCAACAGCCCTTTTAGCAGGAATTATTGTGGATACAAAAAGCTTTACTCTTAGAACAGGGGCACGAACATTTGATGCTGCTTCTTATTTAAGAGGGCAGGGAGCAGACACTGTACTTGTTCAAAAATTCCTAAAAGAGGATATTGAAAACTATGTGAAAAGAGCAAGAATTATTGAAAATGTTCAATTTTATAAAGAGGGAATTGCAATAGCAATAGCGAAGGAAGAAGAAGCAGTAGATGGTGTTTTAATTGCCCAAACAGCTGATACACTATTAACAATGGATGGTATCATCGCCTCCTTTGTTATAGCACCTAGAGGGGAAACGATGATAGGAATTAGCGCACGCTCCTTAGGAGAAATCAATGTCCAAATTATTATGGAAAGTCTCCATGGTGGTGGCCATTTGACCAACGCTGCTACACAGCTATCCAATATGCCGATGGAAGAAGTAGAGGCAAGGCTTAAGTTAGCGATTGATGAGTATTTTGAAGGGAGAAGAAAAGAATGAAAGTTATTTTTCTAAAAGATGTAAAAGGAAAAGGGAAAAAAGGGGAAGTTAAAAACGTAGCAGATGGCTATGCACATAACTTTCTTTTAAAACAAGGTTTGGCTGTAGAGGCGAATGCTTCCGCTGTTAGTACATTAAATGCACAAAAGAAAAAAGAAGAGAAAGAAGCTATTGAAGAGCTTAATAGAGCAAAGGAATTAAAAGAAAAGCTAGAAAAAGTAACAGTAGAGCTGCATGCTAAATCAGGTGAAGGCGGCAGATTGTTTGGGTCGATTACAAGTAAGCAAATTGCTGAAGAGCTAAATAAAAAGCATCAAATTAAAATCGATAAACGAAAAATTGAATTAAATGATGCTATTCGTTCATTAGGTGTGACAAAGGTTCCAGTAAAGCTTCATCATGAAGTGTCTGCAACATTAAATGTACATGTAAAAGAATTAAGCTAATATTGGAAGTTCCATTTGCCGCTAAACATGTTAAAATAGAATAAGCTTAAGAAAATGTGATACAGGTTGAGCTGGTCACATTTTTTGTTTGACTGTTTTTAATAGAAAATATTTAAAAGAAATGAAAAGGGCACAGCGGATACAAAAATCTCTTTCGGCAAATGAAAGAATCTTTTTGTATAGATTGTTGCTTTTTTTCACCTAGGCTATGTTTATTATCATATCCTCTCATTTAAGGAGGTTTTATAGATTGAGTGAAATGTTAAATGATCGAATGCCCCCTCAAAATATCGAGGCTGAACAGGCCGTATTAGGGGCCATATTTCTTGAACCACAAAGCTTAACACTAGCTTCTGAAATATTAATACCGGAAGACTTTTATCGTGGCGCACATCAAAGAATATATTCAACGATGCTTAAATTAAATGATGAAGGAAAAGCAGTCGATTTAATAACTGTGACGTCTGAATTAGCAGCTACTAATAACTTAGAAGATACAGGTGGAGTTAGCTATTTGAGCGAGCTGGCAGCATCTGTGCCAACTGCTGCCAATATAGAATATTATGCGAAGATCGTAGAAGAGAAGTCATTGCTGCGCCGATTAATTCGAACAGCAACAAATATTGCCCAAGACGGATATTCCCGCGAGGATGAAGTAGAAGCCCTTCTAAGTGAAGCGGAAAAGAATATTTTAGAAGTAGCACAGCGGAAAAATGCAGGTGCGTTTCATAATATCAAAGATGTTCTCGTGCGAACATACGATAATATTGAAGAGATGCATAATCGTAAAGGCGATATAACAGGGATAGCAACAGGGTTTGCTGAGCTTGATAAAATGACGGCTGGATTCCAGCGCAATGATCTAATTATCGTTGGAGCGAGACCATCCGTTGGTAAAACGGCCTTTGCCTTAAATATTGCTCAGAATGTTGCCGTAAAAACAGGAGAAAATGTAGCAATCTTCAGTTTGGAGATGGGAGCAGAGCAACTTGTTATGCGTATGCTTTGTGCAGAAGGTAATATAGATGCACAGCGTCTTCGTACAGGGTCATTAACGGACGAGGACTGGGGCAAGCTGACAATGGCAATGGGGAGTCTATCCAATGCTGGTATTTTCATTGATGATACACCAGGGGTAAAGATTACCGATATAAGAGCTAAATGTCGCCGCTTAAAGCAGGAGCATGGCTTAGGAATGATATTAATTGATTATCTTCAGCTTATTTTAGGAAGTGGGCGAGCAGGCGAAAATAGACAGCAAGAGGTTTCGGAAATTTCCCGTTCCTTAAAACAGCTTGCACGTGAGCTTCAAGTGCCTGTAATCGCCTTGTCGCAGCTATCACGTGGGGTAGAGCAAAGACAAGATAAGCGTCCGATGATGTCTGATATCCGGGAATCAGGAAGTATTGAGCAGGATGCCGATATTGTAGCATTCTTGTACCGTGATGATTACTATGACAAGGAATCAGAAAGCAAGAATATTATAGAGATCATTATTGCGAAACAGCGTAATGGACCAACAGGAACAGTACAATTAGCTTTTGTTAAAGAATATAATAAATTCGTCAATTTAGAACGGCGCTTTGAAGATGGGGCAATGCCGACAGGCGCTTAGGGAAAAAAGATTAGTAGCTAAAAAACTATATCTATTTATTAAAATTACATGCACCTGATAAAGAAGTAACTTTTGATATGTTATTACGTATGTACAATAATTCCTAATTAGTACGACATATGCACGTTAAAATGATATTGGAGCTAACATCTTAATTAGAAGAGTTTTATTAGGAAAATCTAATTTCTCTTTTGACGAGCACCTTGAAAAAAACCATAACCATCTTAACCCAAAAAATTAAGATGGTTATGGTTTTTTCTTATCTTTACCTTAGTAACACTGGTTGATTTCTTCCCTAATTTCTCAAATTGTTTTAAAAGATCCTTCGGGATTTTTTCTCCCCTTAAAATCGATTTAGCCATATATTATCCTCCTACCTTATGTAAATATTCGTCTAGTTAAAGTTTGTCCAGATTTCTAGATTATATACATTCTAATCCTCTCTCCCCTCTCATACTCTAGCAATATAACAATTTGACACTGAGATAAAAGACCAAAATATAAGAAGCAGAGGGGGAAGAGGAAGAGATGAAACAAATGGAACTACTAAATCCTATATTCAATAGCAGCAACCGTCCAAAAGAAATTCCATCTATTAAAGAGAATGTTCAGAAACGGTCTATAACCAAAGAAGAAGGTAGACAAACAAGGAGTGATAAAAAGAAAGATGTGAAGATCCCTCTTTCGGAAGAGGAAAGGCAAATGGTAAAAAGAGTAGCAAGAAGAAGGGGTGGAGCCTGATAATGAATTTGTTGTGGAAGATATTTTACGGTTACTTTACAGTGATTTTATACAGCAGTATAAGTCTGGAAATTTAAAAAACAGCATTCCAAATATAATTAGAAGGTTAAATCAATGAGGACTGATAAACTGTTTTTAAAAAGTTTATATTCTATGAGTATGTTATTATTAAAATGGAAAAATGTCTCCATTTAATTTTGGTTTTTAAACAAATATCTATAGAAAAGCAGTAGACTAAAAGAAATTTTATTAATGCAAAGATCCATTAAATATTCATAATAAAATAACGAGGGGAATTTTAATGAGTTCAATTAACAATAAAATTGCTAAACTGTCTCCCAAAAAGTTAAAAGTAAGGAACAGGTTAAAAAATAAATCCATAAAAGATTATGAATTTCCCCCTGTTTCTAGATTAATTTTATTATACTTGACAAGTTTAATTTTTTACTTTTTTAATATCATTTCGGGATTTATTTTTGTTACTGCTTTACTATTTTTGTTTATATTTTTAATAATTCACTATTCTAATTTAAGAAAAAAAGTAATTCCAACCGGGTATTTGTTATGCCATTTTTACTCCCATTTTTGATAGTATTATATGAATTTCCGATTATATTCTTTGACGAGTACAAATTCCTAGTTACGAGTTTCAATCAACCAGAAGAAATAATTAGTGGTACTAATATATATTTTTTATCGGTTAAAGAAGATACGGTAAGTAATATACAAAATGAGAAAGAAGTTAGAAATATTTATGCTACTAATCATCAAGAGATTTATGAAATAGTTCCTGTTACCAACTTTATTCGATATACCAGTAAAAACCAATTCATTTATGAGTTAGTAGGATTAAAAAATCCCGAATTTGAACAATATTATCAGGACATTTCAGCATATATAGGATCAGATAATACTCTTATTAAAGAATTTTTGTCACGAAAAAATTCACAAGGAAACAGTGCTGGCCTAGCGTTAGTCTTATCTAGTTATCTAATTGAACAGAATTTCCAGAATGATATATTAATCGGAGTTACTGGATCAGTTAATAAAAGTGGAAAGGTCGAAGAGGTAGGTTATATAAAAGAAAAGATATTAAGTGCAGAGAGAAGTGGTCTCACGTTTATAATAGTTCCAAATAAGAACATTATCGAAGCAAATGAAATAAAAGACGATTTAAACCTCTCGATAAATATAATTGGTGTTAGTAAAATTGACGAAGCGATTCAACTTATAGAAGATTTGCATAATGGTAAAAATTAAATTTGAAAGCATTACTGATTTATTAAAGAACACTTAAGTTAAAACTTTAAAACTTATTATAGTGAAAGGGTCTCAAAAAAGTGTCATATAATCGAAAAATTGTAGTTATGACACTTTTGCGACCCTTAAGTATAGCTAAATTGACCAATTTACCACTCAGCTTAAAGGAAAAGTTCCTTTTTCCAGTGTAGAACGCTTTTTAAATTACTCTCTTGCTATTGATGGAGAACCCATTCCTACCCTCATTGAAGAAAAGGAAGTAGACAAAAACAGAAATAGAAAAAGTCCCCAAAGAAAAAAACATTGTTATAGGAAGCTTATACCCCAGAAACGGAACCACTTTTGTATCATATCTGATAGCAAGAAGTATCGCCCATTATCAGGTAAGCACGTTATATGTTGAGGACCCTCTTTTAGTACCATATACATATGACCGGTTTTATGGACATGAATTTGCTCCTTATGCAAATGGGGGAAGCAGCAAGAAGATCTTCCTGATATCCAAGATGAATGGGTTAGAGATGAGTGGAGCTACTATGTCATAATCCTACAATGTCAGAGATATTAAATAGACTGCTAGCTACTAGTCTTTTTTTACCTTTTCAGATGGATAGAAGCCTTAATCGGAGCAAATACTTCAACTTATATCGTTTTTTATTAATCTCTTTTCACGAACATAATATTAAAATATCAAAAAGATTGTTCGTGTTTTATTGACTTTTATCTTGAAAAATTGATAAAATAGGAATGTTGATTAAGGATATAATAAAAAGATATAGAAACCTGTGGAGGTGCTCTAGGATATGTCATCAGTAGTGGTCGTAGGAACGCAATGGGGAGACGAAGGAAAAGGTAAAATTACCGATTTCCTATCTGAAAATGCAGAAGTGATTGCACGTTATCAAGGCGGTAACAATGCAGGTCATACAATTAAGTTTAATGGAGAAACTTATAAGTTACACTTAATTCCATCTGGGATATTTTATAAAGAAAAAATTAGTGTGGTTGGAAACGGAATGGTCGTTGATCCAAAAGCGATCATTGAAGAATTAAAATATTTACATGACCGTAATATCAATACAGATAATTTGAGAATTAGTAATCGTGCACATGTTATTCTTCCCTATCATCTAAAATTAGATGAGGTTGAGGAAGAAAGCAAAGGTGCTAATAAAATTGGAACAACGAAAAAAGGAATTGGACCAGCTTATATGGATAAAGCGGCGCGTACTGGTATCCGTATTGCTGACTTATTAGATAAAGAAGTATTTGAAGAAAAGCTTGCAAGAAATTTAATTGAAAAAAACCGTTTATTAGAGCGTATTTATGAAACGGAAGGCTTTAAATTAGAAGATATTTTAGATGAATATTATGAGTATGGGCAGCAAATTAAGAAATATGTTTGTGACACTTCTGTTGTATTGAATGATGCATTAGATGAAGGCCGCAGAGTATTATTTGAAGGTGCTCAAGGGGTAATGCTTGATATCGATCAAGGTACGTATCCGTTTGTTACATCTTCTAATCCAGTGGCTGGAGGGGTAACAATTGGTTCAGGTGTTGGTCCAACGAAAATTAAACATGTAGTTGGTGTATCCAAAGCCTATACATCAAGAGTAGGGGATGGACCTTTCCCAACAGAACTAAATGACGAAATTGGACATCATATTAGAGAAGTTGGCCGTGAATATGGAACAACAACTGGTAGACCACGCCGTGTCGGCTGGTTTGATAGTGTCGTTGTACGTCATGCACGTCGTGTTAGCGGTATTACTGATCTTTCTCTGAATTCCATTGATGTTTTAACAGGAATTGAAACAGTAAAGATTTGTGTTGCTTATAAATACAAAGGGGAAGTAATGGAAGAGTTCCCAGCAAGCCTTAAAGTACTAGCTGATTGTGAGCCAGTATATGAAGAATTACCAGGCTGGTCAGAGGACATTACTGGATGTAAAACATTAAGTGAGCTTCCTGAAAATGCCCGTCATTATTTAGAAAGAGTTTCACAGTTAACAGGGATCCCATTATCCATGTTCTCAGTTGGTCCAGATCGTACACAAACAAATGTGATACACAGCCCTTGGAGACAAATCTAAACATGGTAAGAGGTCGTTCTAAACGTGTTAGAACGACCTTTTCTTTTCTAACTAGATAATAGAAGCAGGCTGGCTTGATTCGTTTACAGAAATGGCATGAGGGTATGATAAGTATACAGCATTCTTTATGTTGGGTATTTAATTTTAGTAACCTTGCGGAGGAAAAATAGTTACGTAGGAGTTAAAAAATATTTTTTAAAAAAACTTTTAAAAAAAGTATTGCTTTTTATTTTAGTAATATGCTAATATAAAAAGCGTCGCAAATGACAAAAAATACGAGCCATTAGCTCAGTCGGTAGAGCATCTGACTTTTAATCAGAGGGTCGGAGGTTCGAATCCTCCATGGCTCACCATTTCTTGTAATAATTCACGGCCCATTGGTCAAGCGGTTAAGACACCGCCCTTTCACGGCGGTAACACGGGTTCGAATCCCGTATGGGTCATAATATCTTTTTAAAGGTATTAATAGTAAAAATGGTCCGGTAGTTCAGTTGGTTAGAATGCCTGCCTGTCACGCAGGAGGTCGCGGGTTCGAGTCCCGTCCGGACCGCCATTTTTTCTTCCTATGCATTTGCATATTTAATATATATTTTTTATCTAATACATATTGAAGACAAGTAAAAATTTCGACCTGTGCTGCTAGTAAGCATCTGTCACATAGTTTGGCTCAGTAGCTCAGTTGGTAGAGCAAAGGACTGAAAATCCTTGTGTCGGCGGTTCGATTCCGTCCTGAGCCACCTTGATTTACCATTACAACGACTGTTCGTTGTTTTTTTTAAAAGATAAGAAAGTATAAAAATTTGGGTCTACCACAGTCATTTAAGCTGTGGTATTTTCATTTTATGGAGACCAATATATTGAGAAGAATATTTTTTGATAAACACCAACATTGGGAAGCTTTCAAAAGAAAACACGGTGCTAAAATCCGCCCTATCGTAATTAAGGAGGTTGAGAAATTTCGAGATTGTGGGGATATCAAAAATGGATTTAAGTTATTTGTGTGTGAAGGTTGTCATGATGTGCGAAAGGTTCCTTACCGATGTAAAGGTCGATTTTGTACCACGTGCTCTGTTGGAGAAAGTGAAGAATGGAGTAGGTTACTTACTGAAGATGTTCTTCAGGTTAATCATCGGCACGTAATTTTTACGATTGATGAAGGACTAAGAGATGTATTTCTCCTTCACCGACATCTATTAAAAGATTTAATGGATGCTTCTGCAAGACTACTTACTGACTTCTTCAAAAAGAAAGCAAAGGTAACACCTGGGATTATTGCTGGACTCCACACTTTTGGTTCAAGGGTCAACTTCAATCCTCACGTACATATGTTAGTTACAATGGGTGGATTAACAGAAAAAGGAGAATGGAAGCAGTATGATTTCTTGCCATTTACGATGCTTCGTAAACAATGGCAAACGGTCGTATTAAAATTAATTAGAAACGGAGTTTCACCAAGAGAAAAGAAAAGAATCCAACCAAGACTTCAAAAGGCGTTCACCAATAATGGCGAAGGCTTCTATGTGTATGCACCTAAACAGAGGGGAAAAATAAAAGAACAACTTCGTTATATTGGCCGTTATATTCGTCGACCAGCGATTGGAATCAATCGGATTGAGGCATATGATGGGCAATTCGTTACGTTCAAATATAAGGATAAAACTGACGGAAAAGACAAATCCGAAACCGTAAGTGTCGAAGAATTTATTTCACGTTTAATTCGCCATATCCCAGACGAGCAATTTAAAACTATTCGGCATTACGGTATGTATTCAAGAAGATCAAAAAACTTGTGTAAAAAAGTGTTGAGTACTTGGCAACAAAAAGCAAGACGTTGGGTTGTAAAAGTTAAGAAAACCTTACGTCGCCAGACGTGGCGTGAAAGAATAGTAGCCAGTGGCAAGAAAGACCCTCTCGTTTGTCAGAGGTGTGAATGTTACTATGAATACAAGGGAGAAGTCTGCCTTGAAAATGGTAAATTAGAAATAAAGGTAGCCTTATGCAAAACTACAAGAGCTTATTTAGAAAGGATGATTAACGATCTCACCGGTATCAAAAACCCGCAAAAAGGGAAAGAAAAAGAAGAAAAACATAAGCCTAAACCAGTCCAAGCAACAGAGCGTCAGCTATGTTTGTTTGGCGTGTCATGAGAAAGAAGAGATTCCTATTAACGTGGTAAGGGATTTCGATTTAATGGATGATGGAGATCCGACAACTCCTCCTATGTTTGCATGTGAAAAATGTGGGGGTGAAATGTATCCTGAGTATTATAAAGGGGTACATGGCATAGAGTACAAATTATCGGATATTCTCTAACCATGAAAAGGACCGGGCTATGCCCGGTTTTTCTTATGCCAAATTATTTCCCCGTAAATAAATGTGAAGAAATCCGCGATTATTACAAATCCCCACAGAACATATAAATTTAACAACAATTTTATTACAATATAATAGCAAACCATTTTTCCTTATAAAAGTATGATAAAGTTAATGTATATGTCTTCTTTGTAAGGAACTTTATAAAATAATGAAGTGAATGGAGTAGAGACAGAAGAGTTTTATTTAATTTAGAAAAAACGTATGTAAGAGGATGCTATAGACAAAAAAAGGACAAGGGATCCATTCTATTAAAAAGGATATCCTTGCCAAAATTAAGGGAAAATGAAACTCATATATATAGACGATTAACTCGTCTAAAAGGTTTCAATAATTTATCCATCTATCTATGTATTTTTTCTTATTGTAAAATAATGCTCTCATTAATCTTTATCTGCAGAAAGAAGACATATAGAAGCCTAGTATGTATTGATGATGTATACTTTTAGTTCCCATGCATATGAATAAAACACTAATAAGGAAAAATAAGTAATTCTCTCTTTAATAGAGAGATTTTTTATTCGGGGATGGAAGGAATGGTCAGTGGGCTAATGAAAAGCTTCACTGTTTTTTTATGTGGGACTATTTAGTGAATAGCCGTTCTTTATATACTTTTGTCTTCCTGTTAACTATTTTTGGTTTCGCTTGGTAAAGGGAGATGAAAGCGGGATAAACTTATAATAGAAAAAAAGTGATTATATAAATTTAAAATGGTAAAGTAGACATTAGAAGTAAACAATAAAAGAATGAAATAACCATAGATAAAACTTGATATAAGGAGAATAGCGGAATGAACAAAAAGATTCTAGTTGTAGATGATGAAAAACCAATTGCAGATATTTTGCAATTTAATTTAAAGAAAGAAGGATTTGAAGTTTATTGTGCTTATGATGGCAACGAGGCGCTAGAGAAGGTAGAAGAACTTCAGCCGGATTTAGTATTATTAGATATTATGCTGCCACAAAGAGATGGAATGGAAGTATGTCGTGAGGTTAGAAAGAAATATGAGATGCCGATTATTATGTTAACGGCTAAGGACTCGGAGATAGATAAGGTATTAGGCCTTGAATTAGGGGCTGACGATTATGTAACAAAGCCTTTCAGTACGAGAGAGCTGATTGCACGTGTTAAAGCAAATCTTCGTAGACACCAGCAAGTTTCTTCTGCTGCAGAAGAGGAGAAAGAAACAAATGAAATTGAAGTGGGTTCCCTTATAATTCACCCAGATGCTTATATCGTATCAAAAAGAGGTGAAATGATTGAGCTGACTCATCGTGAATTTGAATTGCTTTACTATTTAGCAAAACATATCGGACAAGTTATGACGAGAGAGCACTTGCTTCAAACTGTATGGGGTTACGACTACTATGGAGACGTAAGAACAGTAGATGTAACAGTAAGAAGGTTAAGAGAAAAAATTGAAGATAATCCTAGTCATCCAACTTGGATTGTGACACGAAGAGGCGTTGGATACTATTTGAGAAATCCTGAGCAGGAGTAAATTTATTAATGAAAAAAGTGAGTTTTTTTCGTTCTATTCATTTGAAGCTTGTGGTAGTAATTGTTTTGCTTATTCTAATTTCTATTCAGATTATTGGAGTCTATTTTGTAAAGACTTTACAGACAACCTTATTGGATAGTTTTAAAGTATCGATTCAAGAGAAAGTAAATATCTTATCGATTTATTTAGAAGAGCAGCTTGTAAAGGAAAGAGTCGTCGAAAATGGGGATTCAACGTTAGAAGATGATATTAGAAGAATTCTAAGTGATAATAATTCTTCTGATATTAAGGAAATTAGAGTAGTTAATAGTAATGGTATTATAGTTGGAACTTCGGACCCGGAAAATCAAAATTTAGTTGGCCAGAGAATGGTCGACTATTCGGTAAGACGAGTTTTATCTAATTCTTCCCAGCCAGATAATCCGATCAAGCAGAAAAATGGCGAGAAAATCTATGAGCTGATTACTCCTATAAAGACAAATGGAGATGAAATAGTCGGAGCCATTTATTTGGTAGGGAAAATTGAGAATGTGTATAAACAAATTGATAAGATCAATCAAATCTTCCAAAAAGGAACCATTATTACATTGGTTGTTACCGCTATTTTGGGAGTCCTGTTAGCAAGAACGATCACTAAGCCAATCTCTGATATGCAAAAGCATGCCTTTGCTTTATCCAAGGGGAATTTCTCTCGAAAGGTAAAAGTGTATGGATTTGATGAAATTGGCCAGCTGGCGATCACTTTTAATAATTTGACTAAGAAGCTTCAAGAGTCACAGGCTACAACAGAAAGTGAAAGAAGAAAACTATCTTCAGTATTAGCCTATATGACAGACGGAGTAATTGCGACAGATAGAAAAGGACGGATTATTCTTATTAATGAGCCAGCTGCAAAAATGCTGGATGTTTCACGTGAAACAGTCCTTTCTGAACCAATTGTTAATCTTCTTGATCTTAATGGAAAGTATACATTTGAGGAACTTCTCGAGGAAAGAGAATCGGTTATTTTGGATTATAGTACCCATTATGAGCCATATGTATTACGGGCGAATTTTTCGGTTATCCAAAAAGAAACAGGATTTGTAAATGGTTTAATTACGGTTCTCCACGATATTACCGAACAAGAAAAGATTGATATGGAAAGAAAAGAGTTTGTGGCAAATGTTTCCCATGAATTGCGCACGCCGTTAACAACAATGCGCAGTTATGTAGAGGCTCTATATGATGGGGCATGGAAAGATGACGAATTAGCTCCGAAATTCCTTAATGTTACACAAACGGAAACAGAGCGTATGATACGTCTTGTAAATGACTTATTACAGCTTTCTAAATTGGATAGTCGTGATTATCAGTTAAATAAGGAACTTGTTGATTTCATCGTATTTTATAATCGCATTATTGATCGTTTTGAATTGACGAAGGAACAAAATGTTATTTTTATAAGAAAATTGCCCAAGAAAGCAGCCTTTGTGGAAATTGATGAAGATAAATTGACACAGGTTCTTGATAATATAATTTCTAATGCCTTGAAATACTCTCCTGAAGGTGGGAAAATTACTTTTTCTATAAAGGAGCAAGAACAGCAAATTATCGTAAGTGTATCGGATAATGGCGTAGGTATTCCAAAAGAAAACATTGATAAAATATTTGATCGTTTCTACCGTGTTGATAAAGCGAGAACACGTAAGCTTGGCGGAACAGGACTTGGCCTTGCTATTGCGAAAGAAATGGTAGAGGCACATGGGGGAAGAATTTGGGCATCCAGTAAAGAAGGAAAAGGAACAAAAATATCTTTCACCCTACCGTATATTCAATCGGAAGAGGATGATTGGGGATGAAATATGAGAACGTAAAAAGTGGCATTTTAATCTTGCTGGTAGCATTAAGCGTGTTATTATATTATCTCCTTTGGACAGACCAAGGTGCAGAGTTTGATGCGATGGATACTAGTGGTTCTACTATGAAGCAAGAGGCATTAGGGGCTAAAAAGGAAGTCAGTGAAGTAATAAAACCTGATGAAATTTACCAACACATCGATGGGCAGCATTATGGTACAATTTCCAAGGAGGAAGTAGACCATATTCTAAATAGATTAAAAGAATTTGATTATGGGAATTTCCGTAATATATCTTCCACCATTCCTAGTATAGCTACTTTTTTAGAAGAGCAGAATAATGGTCTAGAAATAAGATTTCCAGGGCAAGTTCCTTTTCGCATATACAAAGATATTTTAAGAATTGATCAAGATAATTCTTTTGATTTTGATACGATCTTGTTCTCTTATAAAGATGGAAATGTTTATTTTCTGTCTAAGGAAACAGGGAAAGTATATGAAACATCGATAAATACAACTTATATAGAGCAGCTTAATAAATTGAAAGACAATGTTTATGCGGAAAAGACAGTGTACTCCACTTATTTTTCTTATAAACCCAATGACCAGTATTTAATTTACTTGCCTAATGGTAAGCAGGAAGTAAATAAATATAAATACTTTACAAGACAAATTGAATCTATTCGCTTAAGCAGAGCATTATTTGAAGAGCCTAGTATTGCTCAAAAAGAAATTTTGACAAATTGGGAAGAGTATACGGATGATTCAGGTTTATTACGAATATATAAAGATACCCATATAGTTAGTTTCTTTAAACCTGCAGGCATTTCGAATGAAATGACTCAGAACCATATAATAAATAATAGTATTGAATTGATTAATGAACGTGGCGGCTGGATTAATGACTATCTTTATGTAGGACGAGATGAAGATAGAAAGGTTACCTTTCGTTTATACAATACAAATGGGATGCCTGTGTTCAATCTAAATACGGAGTTGTCCGATATTCGATTATACTGGGAAGATAATAAGGCAAAGCGCCTGTTAACGAGTAATTTAATTATTATTAATACAACCACTCCGTTTGATTTTTCGAAAGAGACTGTCTCATCAGGAGAGGATGTTCTAAAATATCTTAAAAGCAATAAAAAACTGAAGATGGAAAAACTCCAGAAGATCGTACTAGGATACGATATGCAGGTTGATTCGCAAAGTATCGTGTCTTTACAGCCAACTTGGTTTTACCAATATGATCATAAATGGTATTCCCTATATTCGGAAGGAACAGGGGGCAGCTTAGATGGACTGGAGTAAGATAAAGACGATATTTATCATTGCCTTTTTACTATTAGATGTTTATTTAATTTATGAATATGTAAAAATTAAGGAGTACCAGCGGGCCGATGATTTACCAACAGAACCACCAACACACACATTGTCACGGCTAGGAATTGATTACGATAAAGAGAAACTGCCAGTGAATAATGTGAAGGATCAATATTTATCTGCCAAATCGAAGAAATTTACCGATGATGAGATCAAGAAGTTGGAAAAGGGATTATTAAGCGGTCAAGAAATTACGGTAAGAGATAGCATATATCTTCAAGCAGTCCTAGAGAAACCAATCAGTATAGATAAAGAGTTCGATCCCGATGAGTTGTCTGATTTTCTGCTTAATTCCGTACTTAACGGTGCAGAGTATCGCTTTCTGGAAAAGAAGGGGAACACGATAAAGTACTATCAGCAGCATGCAGGAAAGACATTGTATCGCAATCCTAAAGCGGAGCTTACCTTTAATGTCAATGAAGAAAACAAAATTGTTTCTTATAACCAGACATATTTAGAAAACATTAAAGAGATGGATAAAGAAGAGGTCATTATGCAGCCGCCTGATGCTATTCTTAACTTATTTAAGAATAATTTCATTGAAAGTGGTTCATATGTAAGTCATATAGAACTAGGGTATTATACACAGCTTGATACTTCGGCACAGCTGCTAGCACCAACTTGGAAAGTAACAGTGAACGAAGAAGATTTTTATGTAAACGCGCTAGATGGACAAGTTATTCAGCCAGAAACAGAGGAAATGAAAGTGGAGTGAGAGAAAATGCGGTTTAGTGTTCTCGCAAGTGGCAGTACAGGAAATGCCATTTTTGTTGAATCAGGAGAACATTCCTTTTTAGTGGATGCTGGATTAAGCGGAAAGCAAATGGAAGGCTTATTTCAAGGCATTGAACGAAAAATGAGTGATCTAACAGGCATATTAGTAACACATGAGCATAGTGACCATATTAAAGGGGTAGGTATTGTTGCAAGAAAGTATAAACTGCCGATCTATGCGAATGAAAAAACATGGAAAGCAATGGATCCACTCATTGGGGAAATTCCCGTCGAGCAGAAATTTCATTTTGATATGGAAACAGTAAAGACATTCGGCAATGTCTCCATTGAATCCTTTGGTGTATCTCATGATGCAGCAGAGCCAATGTTTTATGTATTTCATGAAGGGGAGAAAAAGCTCGTTCTTATCACAGATACTGGGTACGTAAGTGATCGAATGAAAGGAATTATTTCCAATGCAGATTCGTATGTATTTGAAAGCAATCATGATGTGCAGATGCTGCGGATGGGAAAATATCCATGGAATATTAAAAGACGTATCTTAAGTGATGTGGGACATGTCTGTAACGAGGATGCTGCGATAGCCATGAGTGAAGTGATTGGAGATCGTACAAAGCATATATACCTTGCGCACTTAAGCTTAGATAATAATATGAAGGATCTAGCAAGGATGTCAGTTGGACAGACATTAGAAAGCCGTGGCGTTGGATTGGGGGAACAAGTTCATTTATTTGATACCGATCCAAGAATACCAACAAAGCTTATGGCTATATAGCAGGATCGAAAAAAGCGGATAGTCAGATATTCGCTTTTTTTACTAGAGAAATAAAAGTATGGCAGGAAGGCTTTTGGGCATGATAGGGAGAAAACTTCTTGAAGTATTTCGTTTGTTTTTTTGAAAAACAGGAAAAATAATAAGGATATAGGTTAAGGATGATTTTTAGATTATGTCTTTAGAAAGGAATGAAGCTTGTGGAGTATGATTACGGTAATCGGGGAGATGGGCCAAAGAGAGGCTCAAGAAGAGGCTATTTCTTCTCTGGATTTATAGGTGCGGTGATAGGAGCATTACTAGTATTATTATTAAGCCCCCGTTTGACGGACTTAGCAATTTTTCAGAACGGAAATGAAAATGAGCAAATCGTAACTAATTCTGATGGGATAAAAACACAGAATATTTCATTGAACGTGGAAACGGATATTACTAAGGCAGTGGATAAAGCAGCGGACTCAGTTGTCGGTATTACCAATCTGCAGTCCTCTAATTTCTGGGCAGATGAAACAACAGCCCAAGAAGCGGGCACAGGTTCTGGAGTTATTTATAAGAAAAGTGGCGGCAAAGCATTTATTGTCACAAATAATCATGTAGTCCAAGGAGCAACAGAACTTGAGGTCACGTTATCCGATGGAAAAAAAATTAACGCTAAGCTAATAGGTGCCGATATTTGGACCGATTTAGCAGTAGTTGAAGTAGCTGCAAAAGAGATAACAAAAGTAGCAGAGTTTGGCAATTCCGACAGCTTAAAGGCAGGAGAACCAGTCATTGCAATTGGGAATCCTCTCGGATTAACGTTTTCTGGTTCTGTCACGCAAGGAATCATATCTGGCTTACAGCGAACTATCCCTGTCGATATAAATGAAGATGGGACACCTGATTGGCAATCAGAAGTTATTCAAACAGATGCAGCGATTAATCCAGGAAATAGTGGTGGTGCACTGGTTAATATCGAAGGACAGCTTATCGGTATTAATAGCATGAAGATTGCTGAATCTGCGGTAGAGGGAATTGGACTTGCGATTCCCATTAACTCAGCGATTCCAATTATTGAGGATTTAGAACAACATGGAGAAGTGCAGCGCCCTTATATGGGGGTAGAACTACAATCTGTTAGTGATATTCCAGGCTACTATCAGCAGGAAGCTTTGAAATTACCGAATGATGTTACAACAGGCGTTGCGATAAAAGATGTTTCACGAAATTCTCCAGCGCAAAAAGCAGGATTAAAAGAGCTAGATGTTATCGTAGAACTAGATGGGGAAGAAATAGTCGATTTAATTGCATTAAGAAAGCATTTATATACGGAGAAGAAAATCGGCGATAAAATGGAAGTGAAATATTATCGAAACGGTAAACTAGAAACAACAGAGCTTACGTTATCAGAGGAAGAAATGTAGTTAAGAAAGTAGAGCGAAGCCTTATTTAGGTATCGCTCTACTTTTTTTATGTGTACGTATTTTTTGAATGGAGATACTATTGCTGAATAGATGTAATGGAGCGAAATAGTTTCTGAAAAAAATAAATAAATGCTTGTGGATAAGGTTTTATCGAAAAAAGCAGAGGAATTTCATTAGAGTAGTTGCAGTTTTTAGGTAGAATGATAAGATGGAATGTGGATAACTAATAATAAGGTCAAGAAGAAATATTATCCACAATTATTTTTAGAAAAATGAAAACAGTAAGAGCTAAAAGGAGAAGAAGATATGATTTATAGTTGTGCTGAACACGTTGATATAGCAATAGATTCCGTTGTAAATGAGTATGAAACCTTTCCGATTTTAGAACAAATTTCAGAAGAAAAAAAGTTATCAACAACCTGTGAATATTGTAAAAATAATGCCATATATATGGTGGCGAACAAGTGATTCCATACTATATGTGGATTAAAAATGTGGATATGTGGATAAGTATTGTGGATATCTTGTTTGTAAAGTGAGGAAAGCATGTGAATATCTCAATTATTACAGTAGGAAAGTTAAAAGAAAAATATTTAAAGCTTGGAATCGAAGAATATACAAAAAGGCTTTCAAGCTATTCTAAAATAGAAATTATTGAGGTGCCAGACGAAAAGGCACCCGAAATCTTAAGCGATGCCGAGATGCTGCAAGTGAAGAAAAAAGAAGGAGAAAGAATCCTTGCCAAAGTTCAAGCTGATGCACACGTTATTGCACTTGCGATAGAGGGCAAGCAAAAGTCATCCGAGGAGTTAGCCGACACACTCGATAAGTTAGGTACATACGGGAAGAGCAAAGTGACATTTATTATTGGCGGATCGTTGGGATTAAGCGATGAAGTGTTAAGGCGAGCAGATGATAAGTTGTCGTTTAGCAAGATGACATTTCCCCATCAGCTGATGCGGTTGATTTTGGTGGAGCAGGTTTATCGGGCTTTTCGGATTATGAGGGGAGAACCGTACCATAAGTAAGCACATAGTTATTATTTTTTGAAGCGTCAAAGTACAACTCAATGTCTTTGACGCTTCTTTCAGTTGGTGAATTTCCTTCATTAACGGTAATTTTATTAATAATGGTATGAAGTAAATCCTTTTGCTTTTCGGGTTCAACATGAGGGAGAATTTTTGAAAAAGCATTTAAAATATTTTGTAACTGCTCTAATGAAATCTCCTTAATAGAGGGTTTATTTAGTTCATGCTCTAATTGGTCTTTTTGCTCTAGTAAGGATTTCTTTTCTTGTTCAAGTTCTGAAAGTCTATCTAATATTGATTCAGGGGGATTAGCTGTTTTTTCGATAATCCCGAGATATTTGCTAATACTTTTTTCTGCTTGATTGTACTGTACTAAAATGTAGTTAAGCCTTTCTTTAATTGGTTCTTTCAATACTACAATTTTTTCATTTACCTTTTCAACAATGGATTTAAGTACAGTTGGCTTAGTTGTAATTTCCTCAAGTCTATTAAAAACAAACTGTTCAATTTCGTCTGCCCGTACTAAATTAGATTTACAGACAGCACTACCTTTATAGTGGAAATTTCCACATTGATAATAACGGATGTATTCTTTGCTTTTCTTGCTTTTCTTAATTTTATGTCCAATCATTCCTTGACCACATTTTGGGCAACGAAGTAGGGTTGTAAGGGGGAAATGACCTGTAAATGTTTTAGCAGGTTTATGTGATTTTTGTTCAAATATTTTTTGGGTCATTCCCCATACTTCTTTGCTAATAATTGGTTCATGCTCACCTTTCACAATAATGAAATTCTCATTTTTACCTTTTCGTCTTTTTTCGCTCCAATCTTCTACCTGATTAAAGCGAATGAAACCAGCATACACAGGATTGGTAATGATTGTTCTTATAGAATTAGTTGAAAAATTCGCATTACGTTTTGTTTTATATCCTTCATGATTTAATTTGTTTGCAATTGTTTTGAAGCCTTTTCCACTAATATATAAATCAAAAATATACTTAACAAGATTGGCTTCACTTTCATTAATAACTAATTTCTTATCCTTGGAGGAATATCCCAAGACGCTTCCACCGTTCCATTTTCCTTCCTTTGCTCTCTGGGTCATTCCCATTTTTACATTTTCTAAAATCATATTTCTTTCTAATTCGGCAAAGCTTCCCATCATTTGAAGCATAGCCTTTCCTGTTGGTGTTGAAGCGTCAATATTTTCACTATAACTAAAAAAGCTCACATTATTTTTTTCCAGTTCATCAATGACACTAAGGAAATCTAATTGTTTACGAGATAGCCTTGATATTTTCCATACCATTAACATATTAAATTTTCCATTCTTAGAATCTTTAAGAAGCTTTTTAAGGGATGGTCTATCAAGTGACTTACCACTAATCCCTTCATCTTTATAAATTTCCACTATTTTGTAATTACTTCTTTTACAGTATTCCACAAGTGTTTTGATTTGCCCATTGATAGAAAAGCCTTCCTCTGCTTGTTCCTCTGTTGAAACCCTTACATATAGTGCAACCTTCATTTTTATTCCTCCTCTGTATATTCATTTGAATTTAAAATTTTTTCTGTATTTGCCTTTCTAACATAAGCCGTTATAGTCGAAAGTATTTTATTTCTTTCTGTGGGAGATAAGTTAGAAAAATCATTTTCAAATACAGAACAAAAGAAATCAAATTTCTCTTCATCATGAAAGATTGAAATAAGGTTAGAAAGGACTTTCTCGGCTCTTGAAAGGTCATGTTTTACAAATAAATCCAAATTATTTTTAAGCCTTGCAATAACTTCATCATTTTTACTAGATACCTTTTCAATTTTGTCTATGTAAAAACCTGACTTAATTTTCATTATTTCCTCTTCATGGCTTCTTTCTGCTTGTTTTATTGTCAATTCTAATTCGGCTTTTTCTTGTTCAGGGGATTTTATATCAAAAAAGTTAAGGGTTTTGTTAGCTTCTTCTTCCGTAAAGCCAAGTTCTACTAATATTTGTAGACAAGTATGAAAATCAGGTTTTTTAATCAGTCCTCTTTCTAATTGAGATACATAAGTGACAGCCTTATTTACACGTTGTGATAGTACCTTTGAAGAGATACCTACTGATTTTCTAATTCTTTTTAATTCATTACCAAAACTAATTCCACTCAATTTTATCGCTCCTTTGATTATGATAATCATAGTATAGCATAAAGTAGCATATTAGTCAATTAAAAGTAGCATATTATATTGACATGGTAGCATAGTTATGCTACAATAGTTTTTGAAAGGAGGGGTGGAAAATGAATAAAGAAAAGAAAAATATTGAAAGTGATAATGAAACATTTAACCTCTTTATTGATAAGATTTCCTTAATTATTCTTGATAAAGTATTAGAGGAATATAAAGGAGCAGATAGTCAAAACTGTATTCAAACGGCTTAATAAAAAGTAGCATAGTAATAAAGTATATTAATGAATAGTAGCATACATAGTTGTCTTTTCTAGTAACACATACAAAAAGACTTCAAAATTTTAAAAGTTAGGAGGAAAATAGAATGTTTGATACCGTAACGTTACTAGCTTTTGACATAGACATAAATCCAAACCAACTAGACGGAATTACTCCATTTACATATATTGATAATGATAGTGGTAATTTCATAAGTAGATTTTCTTTTACAAAGGAACGTATAAGTTATAAATATAATTTGCAAAAAAGGATACTTGAATTGCAATTATCTATTCCTAAAATGGTTTATGGTACAAATACGGAAATGATAACCCAAATAGATATTGATGAATTTTGGATTAAGTTACATAACAAACTAAAGAACCAATTCAATATCAATTTTCAAAAGGAACAATGGAAAGTAAAGCGTTTAGATATATCATATAATTTCAAGGTTGATAATGTAGGAACATACATAAATGAAATTAATAAAAAAGTAGTTTCAAAAAGGGATAAACTAACATATAACGATAACCAAACAGTTATTTTTAAGAATAAAAGTAGCTCAATCTGCTTTTACAATAAAGAAAAAGAATGTATTAGACAGAAAGAGCCACAACATATAATAGAACAGTCGCAAGGTCTATTAAGGCTTGAAATAAGACCAGCCACTTATCATCTAAGTGAATATTCTAATAATAGAAAAGCAGTCGATTTGATAACAAAAGCTTTTTTCACATATGTAATAGAGAAGTTTAAAATAAATGAATTATTAAAATTTCAAAACGAGCTAGACGATAATGAAATACAAAAGGCTTTAACCATAATGAAAGTAGCAGATATTGAAAAAGTGCTGGGGTTTAAAATGTTAGTAGAAATAATCGGGGAAAAAACGCTATTAGAAAAGTGCTATTATAAAGATGGAACGTTTAGAAACAGAAAAGAATTAATAGATGAGTATAATAAAAACATAAATCGAAATGGCATTAAGCAAAAACAACTTTACATTAAATTGGACTAAATAACCTCTATTAACATAATTCTACATATAGGAAATCCCTAAATCCTCTTCCTACATATAACACCAAAATATTAAACAGCAAAACATATAATAAACAAATTGAATCCCCACTTAGGGGATTTTTTGCTTTCTTGAATCATATATTGGAGATTGAAGGCATTAATCGGTTTTTGATAAAAGGGAATTTTTATAAATATGCTTATTTTAGTGTTCTATTCCCACAGTATGTTAATTATTTAATACCGTATGATTATTACAAAAACCCTGTCTATTGACGGGATTCTTACGTGTGGAAAGAACTCAACGAAATAATTTTCTATATAGGTTTAAACGGTAAATCATGGTATATTTATATTAGGGAAATTTTACTATTGGGGGTTCGATAATGGAGGAAACAAGTTTGTCACAAGAAAAACAAACATTAGATAATAACAATGTTCTTGAACAGAAAGCAACTTCAAAAGTTTGGGATGCTAAAGTTATATTGAACTTTGTGATTACAGGTATTTTTATTATAATTGGATTTTATAAAATTTTTGCTTATTCTTATGAAGAATATGGTGACAACAATGTTAATGCCTATGTTGGGGGAGATGCGTATAATTACATAATAAATGCTAATTATGCGACAGCATACTTTGTATTAGCTTTAATATTTACAATTATAGGTTGTACATTATTAATCTGTAATATAATTCAAAGAAAGGGGAGCTAGTAAATTAAATGATTAGGAAGAGAAGAAACATAGTTTTTACAATATTACTGTTATTGATGATTTCAGCATGTAGTAATTCAGCTAGTACCAATAAAGCAAATTTAGATGAAGAAGTTTTTGAAAGAGGTACTAAATTAGTACAGTATAGTTATATGGAAATGAATGGGGAAGATGTTCCAGAAGATGAGTACAAGGAATTATTAAGTTGGTATAGTGATAAACTTGAATCTGGAGATTATTCCTCAGAAGATGAAGAACTTTTATTCTCCCAATTAGAATTAATTAAGGCGAAACAAGGTCTATACGCTATCCAAAAAGTGAATGAAAAATTTTCTGGTGAATCTGGTGATAGTGATAGCAACAGAGAGGAAATTGAAGGAATCTTTAAAGAAATTGAAAATAATTTCGGTATTTCCTATAAAAATTAGTTGTTTAATTAATGACATCCTTTAATAGGGTGTTTTTTTATTTTTATATTTAGTGCATAGTTTGTAAAGGTATACCTTTAAGGAAATCTAAAACAAGGTGTTTTTGCAGTTTATAAAACTTATTAAATTATTTTATAAACGTTTATAATGTTTTGTTTATCTTTACAAACGCTTAGGTTATAATAGAATTAACAAATAACCTATAGGAACGGTGAACAATATGAGTATAAAGACTTTTGGTTACACAAGGGTATCAAGCAAAGACCAAAATGAAGCCAGACAGTTAACAGAAATCCTTGAATTAGGCGTAAATGAACGTGACATATTCATTGATAAGGAAAGTGGAAAAGACTTCAATAGAAGCCAATACAAAGCGTTAAAACAGTGTTTACGTGAAGGGGATTTACTTTACATTAAATCAATTGACCGATTTGGAAGAAACTCTAAAGAGATAAAGAAAGAATGGGAAGATATTACCCAAAACATCAAAGCAGATATAAAAGTATTAGATATGCCCTTACTCGATACAACGCAATATAAAGACCAATTAGGGTCGTTTGTATCTGACCTTGTTTTACAGGTGTTAGCATTTGTAAGTGAGCGTGAACGTGATAATATTCTTCAACGACAAGCCGAAGGAATTGCAGTTGCAAAAGCAAAAGGGAAGCATCTAGGTAGACCACAATTGAATCTAAGAACATTAAGTAAGGAACAAAGACATAATTTAGATAGCAACTATCCAAAATGGAAAAGAAAAGAGATAACAGGGGTTGAATTTATGACCTTGTTAGACCTAAAAAAGAACTCTTTTTACAAAATTATTGGAGAATATGAACAAACAATTTAGACATCTTTGAAGGGGTGTCTTTTGCTTTTTCATTTAGTGGGGGTACTTATTCACCAATTACATTGATTTATATTTTGAAATGTGTAATAGCACTTCCACTCCCACAAGTTGATGTAAAAAACCACAAATAGTGGGGAAGATGGTTAAACCAATATATAAACTTTATGTCCAAAATTGACTATTTTCTTTGATAATATTCGCTGAATCGTACCATAAGTAAGCTCCGAAAATGACGGTCTTTTTTATGTATACGAACATTGAAACTTGGAATGGATGAACGCTGGGTATATTGGTATAATTATGTAAATACTACTTAGCAAAATGATGCTATGCATCCATAATAGGGGGTTCAATATGTTCAAAAATCTAATATATTTTGATTCAAACAAAGTAGCAGAATATGGAGCTGTGCTAGAAGGGAAAAAGCATGTAGCTATAAAAAATGTTAAAGTAAGCTCAGGTAAGTCATTAAGTGCTAAGGTACCAGTGGTTTCAGGAGGAATAAGTGGAAGCAACGAAATGGAAGGAGAAATAGTAGAGAACCTCTTACTTGATTGTAATGAGTTTGAAGAATTACTTGCAAGTAAAAGTAAAGATAACTATTTCGATTTTTTAGAAAATGAATATGATTCTGAAACAATACCTAGAACATCTATTATTCGTTTTGAGGGAGGATTTAGGATTCCCTCGGAATTTGATATGATGGATTTAATTAATCAATTTAAACCTATGTTAACTTCAAGTATGAATTTACAAAATGCCCAAGAAGAAGAACTATTTAATAAAATTTTTGCTAAAGATAGTACAAAAATTCCAGCATTTATTGAAAGTAGTGTATTTGAAAACAGAGTAGGTTTTGCAAAATTAAACTCACATAATCTATGTTATGAATTAGAGGAATTAGAGGATTTTGAGGATGAAGAAGTAACTATTATTGCAAAAGTACTATCAAGAAAGAATGTAAATGACAACAAACCTATTGTTGTTTTTGATATTATGAAGGATTTATTTTCTCTAAGTAGAGGGATTAGAAGGCAAGTGGGTAAAGAGGAAATTGAAGGCATTAAAGGTATTGAAAGTGACGAAAATATTATAATTTTGGAAGTTCTAGCAATCTATCAGTAGTAATTAGTATCTTACTTTAATACAGTAGAGAGAAAGTTATCATGGTTAGGTTCAATTTTTATTTACTAAATTTCAATCAGACCACTTCATAATGGAAGTGGTCATTTTGGTTAAATTGAAATAAAAACTTTATGTTCAAAATTAACTATGTTCTTTGGTGACATTCGCTGAACCTTATCATAAGTAAGTGCGGTTTTTTATTAGATAAAAAACATTTACGGTTTCTCCCTGATTTATTTATTCTTTATATTTTACAGTTCATAAATAAGACCCCTACTATTTGAAGTAGGGGTTAATAAGTTATTATGCATTTGGTTCTGAAGTCGAAGCAACCTGTGAAATAATGATTTCACTTCCCAAGATTGGGGATTCCTGTTCAGTGTTGGTTGGGCCTGTATGTGCTTCCTTAAAAGCAGTGCTGTTTTTCCAAAGGGTAAAATCTTCAATAGTATTCCAATACATATTTACATTTAGCTCATCATATTCTGTTAGATTCTTTGTAATTAAAACCTCCACTTTTATAAACCCATCCATTTTTTGTAGGGATCCTGGTTTTGTGAACATGGGAGCCATCTTTTCAGCAAAACCCAATTTTGTTTTAAGTCTGTTCGTTACTATAATCATTGGTTATACCTCCATAGTTTTCTATGAAAATGTTTATCCTTTTGTAAAATTGTCTTCACTTTTCAAGACTGAAAGAATCGTCATGTTGAAGTCTGCCATCTTCCATTCGATACACTTTATCACAGTATTCCAGCATTCGTTCGTCATGGGTAACCATAATTGCTGCTTTGTTTCTTGTTTTCGTTTCTTTGGCTATGAGTTGAACCACTTCATGAGCCCTTTTTGAATCCAGACTTGCTGTTGGCTCATCTGCCAGAATAATAGATGGGTTGTTTATAAAAGCACGAGCAATTGCCGTACGCTGCCGTTCTCCTCCAGATAACTGTTCAGGTAATTTTTCCAGTTTTGCTGCTAAACCGAGACTGTGTAATAATTCCTTTGCATATTCCTTATCCTGTTTCACAGGTTTCCCTGCCATTCTTTTCACTACAAGTAATTGTTCCAGAACATTTAAATAAGGGACAAGATTACTGGTTTGTAAGATAAATCCGATTTCATCCAACCGCATTCGTACTAAATCTTTAGATTTTAATTCATTAAGGTTTTTACTGTTAACAATGACCTCACCTTTAGTAGGTTGGAGTAAGGCATCTGCGATCGCCAAAAATGTACTTTTTCCAGAACCTGAGGGGCCAATGACGGCAATAAACTCACCTTGTTCCACAGTTAAGGAGACATCATCAAGGGCAAGAACTTGATTTTCACCCTGTTGATAAAGTTTAGAGACATTTTTAAATTGTATTCCTGACATTATTCTATCCTCCCAATCGCTTGAAGTGGGTCTATTTTTGCTATTTTTCGAACGGAAGCCAATGAACTTAAAATCGAAATGATAAGTAGTAAAAGAGCATAAAGGACAACTAATTTCAGATCAAGTGAAAATGGCATTTCATCCGGAAGAATAAGGGCTGTCCCATAGGTTAACAAGATTGCTAAGACAATGCTAATGAATGATAATAAAAATACTTGCGATACAATAGCTCTTCCAAGGAAACGATTGCTGGCGCCGATGGCTTTCAATATCCCAAACTGATTTGATTTTTGCAACGTAAGTACGTAGAAGAATACCCCCAAAACAAATGCCGAAATGGCCAAAAGGAAAGCGAGCATCATTGTAATTGTGCCATTCTCTTCTTTATAACCGGGCATTCCCTGTATGGCTGTGGCCTTAGTGACTGTTTCAGTATTCTTAAATAAATGATTTAGTTCCGCTGAGTCGATTTTTTTTCCTTGCAGCATAATGGCATTCACAGGTTTCTTAATACCTTTATCAGAACCAGGTGCTGCAAATTGAATAGAGCGCCATTTATCTAGAATAGTAAAAATAGCTGGCAAATGATTGTATGTTTCATTTTTGACAAACCCAACAATTTTTATTTTTTCTAATGATCCTTCAATCTTCAGCGTATCACCAATCTTAAAGCCCTTTTTCTTTAAAGTATCATTAGCGATAACCTCCAAAGGGAGGTTAGTATGAAGGGGCTTTCCTTCAATTACTTTAGGTTCCAGAAAACTACCGGGATTGATTCCTAGCATGGCAATGTCTACTTTTTCACTTTCATTCAAATCTGAATTAATTATTACTGTTCCCATGGTTGCACCCATTACTGATGCAGCTGAGACATTAGGTTGGCTTTCTAGTTTTTCTGCCAATGATTCATTCAACAACGATCGGCTCATAGAGGCTCTTGCCCCCTCTTCAAACGTCACATAATCGGCATCCATATTTTTAAATGTCGCCGCACTAAGAGTGGATAGGCCATTACCTAATCCAGATAGAATGAATACAAGCCAAGCAATCAGGACAGTTATAACCCCAATCATCAGAAACCGCAATTTACCATGCTTTAATTCTCTAATAGCAAGAAACAATGAATGTCACTCCTTTATTGTAAATAATAATAGTCACGTTTGACTAATAAAAGTATATTAGTATTTTCGTGATTAGTCAATTGTGACTAATCACGAAAACTTATTATTAAGATTTAAATAAAAAAGGAACCCTCTATCGGCTCCTTTGAATCTTTTGGATATAAAATTTTAATTCGATTGAATAAGATGTTGAATGGTATTTTCAAGAAAGGAAATTTCTGCTTCTAACATGGTAATCTTATGTTTGACTGCAAGGTTAACACCGGTTCGTATACCATGTTCAGGAGTTTGTTTAAATAGATCTATGAGTTTTTTATTTTTCTTTAATCTTTCATTCAAGGCCGGTATTACTTGATTCATCGGAAGGAAATCAATAAACATTAACCCAATATCCCCTTGGTAATTTACACTTTCCGCAGAAGACAGATTATCTAATAGTAATTGATAAAAATATACTCGGCCGCTTTCATTTATAGAGTACACTTTTCGGGTGGGCCTATTTCCTTCTTGTACTAAATGAATATCTATATAACCTTTTTGATTTAGTTTATCCAGAGTAGCATAAGCAGTGGGTTTTTTCATATCTGTCACAGTACTTAAGTTTCTTTCGATGAATTCATTAATTTGATATCCATGTTGACTTTGTCCCATTAGTAACCCAAGCAGAATTAGAGAGCGATGTTCCACAGAGATCCTCCTTTCAGCATTCTTTTTTATATTCTATTTTCTCGTAAATTTTACTTGTAGTCAATTGAGTGGTTTATTAGTTAGTAGGACTATAACATAATTAATGGAGGAAAAACCTCATGTAGAGTAGCGGCGATGAACCGTACCACAAGTAAATAACCTAAGCAAAAATAAAAACAGCACCCTCTATTTTGAGGGGTGCTGCTTTACTAACGTTAATATTCTCCTTTAATAACAAAAAACGAGCCTCGGATTGTTCCGGCTAACTTAGATTTCTGCCTAGCAAACTTAAATTTCCCTTCTAATTCCTTTGGTACTTCCATCCCATCAGAAAGCTTAAAACCAACGGCGCGCTTTTTTGGGTTATCTACTGTATACAGAACGTTAATTGCAAGACCATCCTCATAAAAGACGTAGGTCCATTTGATATTTTCTACTTGAAAGGTTGAAGTTTCTAAAGGCTTAGCTGCAAATTCAATACCACGTTCTTCCTTTAAAATCCGGTTTACATAATCTAGGGTCTCACAGGACTCATTAGCTGGTACAACCGTAAATTCATGCTTATATTTGTTCATAAAGTAACGGGCCTCGTTAGCTCGTAAGCCAGCAAGTGCTTCTGCTATAGGTGAAGATTCTAAACCAATCGTAGACACATTTTTAAAATCAACGATATAGGCCATTCCTATCCCTCCATATCCTTCTTATTTCCTTACAACAGGAATCCACATCTCACCAAGTAATAAGCCGTTTTGCTGTCCCATTTCTACCACTGTATTTGGTCCACCAACATAGGCGAAATTCTTTGCTTCAGGCAAGACTTGACCAAATGCAATGCCAGTAAGCATATTCTGCAATTCATCAGCGGTCTTACTTTCCCCTTTAACTACTAAGTATTCTCCTTTAGGAAATTGAATCATTCTGTCCGCTTCTGGTAATGATTGCTCTGTCATGACCCCGACATAATGCATCATCTTGTTGTTTACCGCTTCGTTTACGATAAAAATATAGTCATTTGTGGCAATGGCCTTTAAGGCGTCAAGCTTTCCTTCTTGTTTGACTGCTTGCCAAAAGTCTGCTTTTTCCTTTGTTATGCCCGCATAGTCTGTGTAATCACTCTTAAGTTCAGTTCCAATCCCTAAAACGATAAAGCTGTCTTTTTCTTCTAGCATATAATCTGCCATATTCAACACTTCCTCTTTAAAAATTTAATCAAATGATTCTGCTTTTCACTTGATAGATATATAATAAACTTAAACCATGTCAAAAAATGATACTGTTTAGGGGGACGGGATGAAAAAGGTTGAACGAATTAATACCATTATGCGGTATATTAACAACCGCGCCAACTTTACAATTTCTGAAATCATGAGAGAATTTAACATCTCTCGTTCGACAGCAATTAGAGACATCAGAGAAATTGAAGCGATGGGGATGCCACTTGTCGCAGAAGTCGGAAGGGACGGGGGATATTTTGTGATGAACAACTCTGTCCTGCCAACTGTTCGTTTTACTGATAATGAGATTAAAGCTCTTTTTATTGCCTTTATGGCTACGAGAAACCAACAGCTCCCTTATTTAAAGAGTCGCCAGTCTTTAGCTGAAAAATTACTAGGACTCATCTCAGAAACCCAGCAAGA
The DNA here is from genome assembly GCF_038006285.1 of Niallia sp. FSL W8-0177. Taxonomy (NCBI): domain Bacteria; kingdom Bacillati; phylum Bacillota; class Bacilli; order Caryophanales; family Bacillaceae; genus Niallia; species Niallia sp. FSL W8-0177. The sequence continues at coordinate 4,192,498 of NZ_JBBOUX010000001.1, read as the reverse complement.
TGACCTTGTTCTTTTAAATCGCATCTTGCTATTTGAAGGGACCAATCCGAATAATCCTGATCTGCTTGATTTGTCTGATCTTCCTCATCCCATGTTAGAAAAATTAATCCAATTACTTATTATGGATAGATATTTACTGATTACCATTAGAGAGGAGAAAGTTATAAAGTCCTATCCTATTTACCTCTTGAACCTTTATCGTGAAAAAAGCCTGTGGCTGATTGAAGGCTTTGATTTAAAGGAAGAGAAGAAACGGATTTTGCCTGTCGACAATCTCACAGATGTAGAACCATGCACTACCAATAATAAATTAAGCAGGAAAAAGATTTTAGAAAAACTAAGTAAGCAGGAGGAAGTAATCAACCTTGTCCTTGAACTTGGTCCAAAGGCAATTGCACAGTATAAGAAATACCATCCGTTAAGAATGTCACTTTCTTATACGAATCCTTACCAAACTACAGCCATTCTAAAGACCTTTATTAATGTTCATCATTCCGAAGAATTAACGGAAATAACAAGTTGGCTATTATTCCTAGGTGAGGATATCAAGGTCAGGGAAATGCCTGTAGAAATCTTGGAAGGTTTACAAGGGAGACTATCTCTATATTGTCCATAATCATTGCTTGTTAGACCATATTTAGATGTATTACGTTGAACCAGTAAATAAGGTATTGGTTTATGCTTTTGACGAGTGAGAGACGAATCATTCTAAGCATTTCCGTTGTAACTGTATGATGATCATGGTTTCATGCTCAATATACTCCTGCTTTCATAAATCGGTTGTCAATTGCTTTACCAATATCTTCCCTCCTTCCATTAAAAAGGGATTTCTTCAAATCAGCTATTATTGGATTATTTAGTAGTGTTGTTTAATTTTTCTGTCCTGACTCTGCTTCTATCACATTTCTTAAGAGCTTTACTCCTTCTGCTAATTCCGTATCAGTTAAATTACCATATCCGAAAATAAGCTTGTTGTTGTGTTTTCCTTTAATTAAAGCATGTTTCTCTACGGAAAAGATATTAACTCCTTTATTTTTGATTTCATCTAAGATCTTTTGTGGGAACTTAAAATTAAATTTAACAACTAGGTGAATGCCTGTTGAAGCACCAAGGATTTTAATTAGGTCTCCAAATTCCTTTTTTAGACATCCTATTAAGAAATCTCTCTTTTTTTTATATAGTTTCCTCATTTTAACTACATGTTTCTCTAAGTGTCCATCCTTTATAAAACGTGCTAAAATTACTTGCTCAATAGTTGGAGAGTGATAATCAGTGTATCTTTTAAGATTTTTGGCTTCTTCTACCAGTGCATTTGGCAAAATGACATAACCAATTCGCAGACTAGGTGATAAGATTTTACTAAAAGTCCCTATGTAAATAACTCGTTCAGGAAATAATCCTTGCAGTGAACTTACTGGATGACCAGAATAGCGAAATTCACTATCATAATCGTCCTCTAGAATATAACTATTTGTTTCCTTAGCAAAATTAATAAGTTGAATTCTTCTTTGAATGGGTAATATTCCACCTAAAGGGAATTGATGAGAGGGAGTAACGAAAATAATGTTTTCTTTTTTTTTCGTTGTAAGCCATTCTGTTTGCATTCCAAATTCATCGACTGGAATAGGAGTAATATTAGCCCCTCTTTCAATAAAAATTTCAGGAATTTCTTTCGTTACTGGATCCTCTATTAATACTTCGGAGTTAGTCTTTACTAATAGTTTAGCTAGAAGTGTGAATGCTTGAGTAGCTCCAGAGGTGATAATAATTTGACTAGGATGACAGTTTATTCCTCTAGTTCTATAAAGGTAGCTTGATAATACCACCCGTAACTCTTCACTTCCTTCAGGTGAACTATAACCAAATAATGAGTCTTCAATCGTTTCAAAAACGTCTTTTCCTATACTGGCCCACTTTTTTCGAGGAAACTTTTTTAAACAAGGTACGCCGGAACGAAAGTCAATGAAATTATTGGTCTTTACCTTACTCATTGAATCAGTACTTTTTTCAGAGATAGGCCGTTCCTCATTCGTAGGAAAACCCTCTAGTGATATTCCAGATTCCACGAAAGTTCCAGCTCCTTGTTTAGATTTAATGTATCCCTCAGCCATTAATTGATCATAGGCTTCGAGAACGACACTTCGAGACACGTCTAAAATGGTAGCTAAATCACGACTCGAGGGAAGTCGGTCCCTCTCAAGAAGTTCTCCTCGTAAAATCTGTTCTTTAATTTTCACGTATATTTGTTGAAATATTGGTTTTTCTGAAGTTCTATCTAATTCAATCCAAATCATCATTATCACCTAAAGTGTTCATATTGGTTTTAAAAATAAATGATAATTGGTTCTTTAATAAACCAATTTATAATGTTAATTTTACTGTAACACCAGTTTAAATGGAATAATTACTTGAGATGGAGTTGGTTATATTGAGTGAAAGGATAGTAGCATACCTTAAAGTTATTGCGGCAATGACCATTGTAGGTAGTTCGGTGGTTGCAGGAAAAATATTAATTCAAACGATGCCGATATTTTTAGCATCTGAGCTAAGGTTTTTAGTAGCTTCCCTAATATTAGTCCCTTTACTGATTTACAAGGAGGGGATTCCTTCATTAAGTAGAAGGGATATTGTCATTCTCTTTTTTCAATCTCTGACGGGAGTATTTTTATTTAGTATCTTTATGCTGTATGGTTTAAAATATACTACTGCAATGGAGGCAGGAATAGTTACTAGTACTTTACCAGCAATGGTTGCTCTTCTTGCTTACTTTATAATTAAAGAGAAACTTACAAGAAATAAAATAGCGGGTATAATAACTGCTATTTTAGGAGTCATCATTCTTAACGTTTCAGGAGTGATGCAAGAGATATCGGGCAATCATCTAGAAATAGTAGGTAACTTCCTTGTTTTGGGGGCAGTGATGGGAGAAGCATTGTTTATCATTTTAGGTAAGTCTATATCAAAAAAAGTAAGTCCATTAACTATAACAACAGGAGTGTCTGTTATAGGGGGATTGTTATTTTTACCAATGGCTATTTATGATAGCATAACTGCTAATTATTCATTCGGTTCTGGTTATGATTGGCTTTTGATTTTTTATTTCGGAATGGTTGTTACTGTTTTGGCTTTTTTGCTTATGTATCAAGGCCTTGCTGTATTATCTGCTGCGACAGTAGGTATATTAACAAGCGTTTTGCCACTAAGCACAGTAGTTCTATCATTTTTCCTTTTGAAAGAACCACTTTATTATTACCATCTAATAGGACTATGCCTAATCTTTATGGCTATTTATTTTAGCTCGAGAGAAGAGAAAATACAGATGGATCAAGGGATTGAAAATAATTAAATCAAGTGCTAATTAGGCCACTAAGAGACAAATAATAGAAAAATAATCGGAAGATAGTGGAAAATCTAGAGACAAAAGCATCTTTTAGCTAAACACACTAAAAGATGCTTTTTAATGTCATAATCAAGGCTATTCTTTAGAAATCTAGTTTATGGTAGAGCAAGTATGGATTGATAGCAGGCTGAGATGGGGTGGTAATCTGTTTTGGGAGGTGTAGTTTTTACATTGCTATATTTTACATTCTCTCGGTTAAGCAGTGTATACCAACCACCATGTTCATGATCCATGAAATACTGGGCGGAATAAGTGAATAACTGATTATAATAATCCCAGTATTGTTGATTCTTTGTTTTTGCAGCTAGTAAGGCTGCGGCAGCGATTGCTTCTGATATAACCCAGTAATTTTTATCCGTATCAATGACTTCTAAGCTTGGCGATAGGGCAAAATAAATACCTCCATATTTTACATCCCAACCCTGTTCCCATCCTTTTGCGAACAATTTCTCTGCAGTCTCCTGCATCCAAGGTTCTGATTGATGCCTGTCAAGCCACATTAAGAGTTTACTCCATTCAAATTGATGACCAGGGATAAATCCAAATGGGCGGAATTCATCTTTTGTGTTGTCTTTATTGAATTGATAATCAGGCTGCCAGTCCGGTGTATAGTTTTCCCAAATCATCCCGCCTGCACGGTCTGCTAATTCTTGGGTAACGCCCTCTGCGAGCTGGTAGGCCTTCTTTAAGTATTTTTTTTCATTTGTTGCTTCATATGCAGTCAGCATGGCTTCACACATATGCATGTTTGGGTTTTGGCCTCTATAAGAGGAAAGAGTGGTCCACCCAGCATCCCACTGGTCTTTGTAATATCCATGTTTCGGATCCCAAAAGTGGTTTTCCACCACATTAAAGACGTTTTCCATCACTTCTTTGGCTTCTTTTATGCCAGCTTGGTACGCAATAGAGGATGCTAATAATGCAAAGGCATGCCCATAGGCCATTTTAGCAGCATCTTTTACATCCGTTCCATTCATTTCAAAGTAGTATCCATTATACTGTTTATCTAAATGATGTTCATGCAAGAATTGGATTCCATGTCGTGCTGCTTTTAAACACCAATCTGGACCATCTAAAATTGCACCAATACTAAAAATATAAATATACCTGCTAGTCGCTACTAAATGTTTAGTATCTGTGTCATTAATAGTACCATCATCTAAAAACCCATTAATATATCCGCCCTTTTCATCATCGATACAGGCCGGATAATAAAAATGAAGTGTCTTAAATATATGTTTTTTCAATTCTTCCTTATCCTGATAATGATCAAACTGGATATGGCTTGAACCTTCCATATTGGCAACCCTCCTCCATTAGGTGATACCTTAAATAGATGGCAGCAATCAAGACAGTATTTCCTTTTCATGAAGAAAATACTGCTTGATTTTTTTAGCTGTCCGAATGACTTATTTATCTAATTAAGAAGACATATATTGTCCACCATTCACATGGATGAATTGGCCGGTCATATAGGCAGAACCTTCAGAAGCAAGCAGGATGTATGGTTCTACAAGATCTGCTGGTTGACCAGGACGACCAATAGGGGTAGAAACGCCAAATGATTCTTGCAGGTCGGTTGTCATGGTTGCTGGAATAAGTGGTGTCCAAATCGGTCCAGGTGCTACACCGTTAACTCGAATTCCTTTTGAGGAGAGTTCTTGAGCAATGGAACGAGTAAAGGATACAATAGCCCCTTTAGTAGATGTGTAATCAATCAACGCTTTATTGCCAACATATGCATTAATAGAAGCGGTATAGATTAAGCTATCACCAACTGATAAATGGGGAATGGCAGCTTTAGTTAAATACACCATTGAAAAAAAGTTTACGTCAAATGTACGTTTCAATTGTTCAGCAGAGATTTCTAGCACGCTGTTTTTTACTTCCTGACGTGCTGCGTTATTAACAAGGATATTCAGTTTTCCATGCTGCTGAATAACATCTTCAACTAGTTGATTACAAAATGCTTCATCCGCCACATCTCCAGCATGCAACGTACATTTTACGCCTTCTTGTTCAATACGCTTTTTCGTATTTTCCGCATCCTCTTGCTCATTTAAGTAGGCGATGGCAATATCCGCGCCTTCCTTTGCATACCCAATCGCTACTGCCTTACCAATTCCACTGTCTCCTCCAGTAATCAAGGCCACTTTGCCTTTCAATTTTCCAGAACCAACATGGGTTTCTAGCTCATAAATCGGGATAGGGTCCATTTCCTTTTCAACCCCCGGCTGCTCGGATTGTTTTTGAGGATTGACTCCATTTGATAATATGGTTTGTTCATCTAATTTACTCAATTATAACGCCTCCTAAATTATTTATGTGTTATTTAACATTCCACCCTGTCTTGAGACTAAACTCCTTTTTGACATGCAACCGCTTAGTGGATTTTTTTACCTTTTTACCTAGGCGGAGTGTTATAGCACTATCTGTCATATCGGGAATACTAGAGAATGAGTGGAATAGTTGATATATAACTTTTCTAATTCGAGTGGCTCATATATTAATCGGATAATAGAGTGATGAAGTTATCATAAATAGTGGCAGATCAAGGGATGAAAGTAGGTTTCCAATTCTATGAGCTCTTGCACAAGTTTGTAGCACATTACATGGATGAAGAAGATAGGGGGATCATAATAAAAAGGGAGCAATGAAACTCCCTCAGCTTGTTGACAAAAGGAATTTAGGAAATGTAAATGGAATTATTATGCATTGATTGGAGTGAAAGGGGTGAGACTCCTGTGGGATCTGCGAGACAGTCTGAGACCCTGCAGGCCTTTAGGCCGAAGCGGCTCAGCGCGAGCCCCACGGAAAGCGAACCCCTGCAACGGAAATCAACTCTTATTTAAAAGAATGTATATTTATAAACTAAGACAAACTCCTAATTACCGAATTAGGAGTTTGTCGACAGTCTGAGGGAGTAATGAAACTCCCTTTTTTCACAAATATTAACTCTTTATTGATAATTAATAATCGCAGGGCTAGGATCCAGCTTCAAGACCTCTTCAGGACTTAGCACAGGTTTATCTTTGTTATAAAAGATTTTAAATCCACCGTATTGCACTGCTTCATTGCGCACGAATTTGCGATAGAGTGCCATTTTAGTATTAGAATCGCCCCACCCGTCATAATTTAAGGCTACTTCTACATTCTCGGTTGGCTTGATGGCTTCTTTGTTCGTTAATGCTTCGTCCATAAATTGATGGACAAGGACAATTTTATCGGGCAAATTATTTTCATTTACCATTTCCGTCAAGTACTGCACTGCTTCTTGTACTTCAGCTCCGTCTACTTGACCAAGATTGACACCTGGAGTTTGTCCTTCTTTTACATGAAATTCCGTATCAATCGCTAGGTGGACATGAGGGAGCTTTAGCCATTTCTCAAGTAATTTCACCTGATTTAGAACGGAATCTGTTCCAAGTTGAACATCCAGCATAAGCAGGGCATCGTTTTCTTCCGCGAGAGTAGAATATTCATCAATTTGCTCTGGTGAAGTTGGATGGTAGTACTTCCCATCCGTCCCTGGATCACGCTGTGCTACGGTAGAAATGAGTTCAATCATTGGTACAGCAGGGCGTGAAGGGTCAGCATCTGAATATGCTTGGGTTTGCTCTTTTAATTTTGCCATTAATTCATCTGGCTCCATTTCTCCCAATATTCCCATTTTGGTAGAGTTTGGATGTCCGTAATACGCTATAAGTCTATGATTCTTTAAGGGACCATCTGTTTGATCAACGGCATCTTTTACTAATGTTTCTCCAAGTGGAACCATCCTGGTGCGATCTTCCCCACGGGCTTCTGCACTCGGCATCTTCTCTATTTCCTCATCAGCAACCTTTTTGTCTAGAGAAGAAGCACCTTCTGTTGGTTCCAGCGGTTTGTAGGCTGGCGGAGGATTCTCTTCTTTTATTGCTTTCTTCTCACCAGAAGACTTTTCTTTCTGTGTCTGTTCTTCATCATGTTGTTCAGTTTCTTTAATAGTAGGAGTGTTTTTCGAACAAGAGATGAGGAGCACAACAAGTAGTACTCCTGAAAAAAACAAGGCTAGTCTTTTCATGTTGTCACTTCCTTATGTATGGATTTCTTCCATCTATTATTCTAGATGTATTCCCCAAATGCAATAAAGTTAACAGGGAATATTTTATTTTTCATAGAATAGGAGCGTTTAGTTAATAGATTCTCCCTTTCTTTCCAAGCGCTTACCTATTTATAAATTAGGGTGTAATCATGGAAGAGGAGAGTAAAAAAAAGCTGGATCAAACGTCTCTGCTTGATCCAGCTTCCTCCACTTAAATCTCACATTTCCTCTCGCTTATAATCGCCACTTTTCCCGCCGGATTTCTCCACTAGAAAGGTTGGCCCGATTACCATCCCTTTATCGACCGCTTTGCACATATCATAAATGGTTAAGCTTGTAACTGCGGCGGCCGTTAATGCTTCCATTTCGACTCCAGTGCTTCCTTTGGTTTTTACTTCTACTCGTATAATAAGCTCCCATTTATCCTCATTTTGTTTCCAATTAAATTGCATATCAACTCCACTTAGTGAAAGTGGGTGACACATGGGAATAATCGAAGAAGTTTGCTTTGCTGCCATAATACCAGCAACTTGTGCAACAGCAAGTACATCTCCTTTTGCAAACTCATGGTTCATTATTTTTTTATAAATAAGTTCATTCACGATAATACTTGATTGACTAATAGCTGTGCGAGATGATTCCTGCTTGTCGGTGATATCAACCATCTTTGCCCGGCCTTGCTGATTAAAATGTGTGAAGTTTGTCACTAATATCACTCCTTGTTTGTAGTATAACAAAAGTAAATGGATGCGTCTTGCATCATTATCGGCTAAAAAAAATAAAGGAGAACCATATGTATAAATGGAAAGGCTTGATCATTATTTGTATCTGTTTCTTTTTTCTAGCGGGCTGTTCTTCGGAGAAAAGAGAAGTGAAGCTAACCGTGTCAGCCGCCGCGAGTTTAACGGATGCGATGGAGGAGCTTGTGGAGGCATTTGAATCAAGGGAATCCAATATAGCTATATCGCTAAATCTAGCATCTTCAGGAGCATTACAACAACAAATTAGTCAAGGCGCACCAGTTGACATTTTCCTCTCAGCTGCTGAAGAGCCATTTGACTATTTAAATAAACAGGGTTTGCTAGATAAGTCACATCAAGAATTATTATTACGTAATCAGTTAGTCCTGATCAAAAGAAAAGATAGCTTCTCTCAATTTCGCGAATTTAAGGATTTACTAGACGAACAGGTACAAGAAATTGCTATTGGGACACCAGAAAGCGTCCCAGCAGGTATCTATGCAAAACAGGCGCTCGAACATGTAGGGATATTTCATTCCCTTGAATCTAAATTAGTCTATGCAAAAGATGTTCGCCAAGTATTACAGTATGTGGAATCAGGAAGTGTTGACTTTGGTTTTGTATATGCCACAGACGTAATAGCCGCTAAGCAAGTAGAAGTAGAGCGAGTAGTCGATGAAGAATGGCATGATCCTATCCAGTATCCAATCGGAATTTTGAAAGATACCAAGCATAAGGAAGAAGCAGTAGCTTTTTATAACTTTTTGCGAAGTGCAAAGGCAGACACTATTTTTGCGAAGTATGGGTTCACCACCGTAAACAAGTAAAGGAGAGTGCAGAATGAAAAGTAGCTTTTGGCAGCCTATTGAGCTCTCTTTATTAATTGCAATTAGCGCGACGCTTTTTGTAATTATATTAGGAATTGTAACGGCATGGTTCATGACGAAAAAAGAGTTTCCGGGCAAGGTAATCATAGAAGTCATTCTGCTATTACCAATTGTGTTACCACCAACGGTGATTGGTTTCCTGCTGATTATGCTATTTGGAAAGAATGGTGTGATTGGGAAAGCTCTTGATTTTTTATTTGGCCAATCCTTAATGTTTACCGTTTCGGGAGCTATCCTTGCAGCTGTTGTGGTTGCTTTCCCATTAATGTATCAATCGGTGAAAAATGGGTTTGCGAGTATGGATCCATTAATAGAGGATGCAGCTCGAGTAGATGGTGCAAATAGTTGGCGTCTATTTCGACATATTTCACTACCATTATGTTCTCCCTTTCTTGTCACAGGCACAATATTAAGTTTTGCTAGAGCCTTAGGGGAATTTGGTGCAACGATTATGTTTGCAGGAAATATTCCGGGACAAACGCAAACGCTTCCATTAGCGATTTATGTTGCTTTTGAATCTAACAAACTTGCACTCGCATGGAGCTGGGTGATGATGATGGTGATTATTTCTTTTGTTATGCTGCTTTTTATTCAAAAGAGGGCACGCCGCAGTTAATGCATCCATGTGTGATGTATTTCACACCTTAAGCTAGTGGAGGATGTTTTAATAAGCATATAAGCAACCTGCTTTGATGACAGGTCGGAATATGGAGGGATAAAGATGAAGAAAAAACCATCTCCACTTTGGCAACGATTAAACTATTTGAAACCAAAAGAAACATATAGCAATAACCATAGTCAATTACAAGAAGGAGACCGGGATTGGGAAAATGTGTATCGCAGAAGATGGCAGCATGATAAAGTAATCCGTTCCACTCATGGAGTGAACTGTACGGGTTCTTGCAGCTGGAACATCTTCGTGAAAGACGGCATTGTGACATGGGAAGGGCAAAATGTGGATTACCCAACAACAGGACCAGACATGCCGGAATTTGAGCCAAGGGGCTGTCCGCGAGGTGCAAGTTTTTCCTGGTATTTATATAGCCCGTTGCGTGTGAAGTATCCTTATATTCGCAAAAAGCTACTATATTTATGGCGAGAGGCCATAGCGGAACACAAGAAACCATTAGATGCTTGGAAAAGCATTGTGGAAGATAAAGAAAAGGCCAATCAGTATAAAAGTGTTCGCGGAAAAGGCGGATTAGTACGGGCTGATTGGGAAGAAGTTACGCAAATTATTGCAGCGGCTGTTTTGTATACAACGGTAAGATACGGATCTGATCGTAATGTTGGCTTTTCTCCAATTCCAGCGATGTCCATGGTGAGTCATGCAGCGGGAAGCCGCTTTATGTCCCTAATAGGAGGACCGATGCTTAGCTTTTATGACTGGTATGCGGATTTGCCACCTGCATCTCCACAAATTTGGGGAGATCAGACAGATGTTCCAGAAAGCTCTGATTGGTTTAATGCTGGCTATATTATGACATGGGGCTCTAATGTTCCCTTAACACGTACACCAGATGCTCACTTCCTTGCCGAGGCAAGATATAAAGGAACAAAAGTGGTTTCTGTTAGTCCAGACTATGCGGAATCAACCAAATTCTCTGATGACTGGATGGCTGTCAAGCAAGGGACGGATGGTGCGGTAGCCATGGCAATGGGACATGTTATTTTAAATGAGTTTTATCATAAAAAACAAATACCATACTTTGAATCTTATGCGAAACAATATACTGATTTTCCTTTCGCCGTTCGTTTGAAAAAAGTGGGATCAAGCTACCAGGCTGACCGCTTTTTACATGCAAAGGATCTAGGCCTTTCTGGTGAGCATAATGAGTGGAAGCCTGCTATGTATAATGAGCGCACGGGGAATTTTGCTATTCCACAAGGAACAATAGGTTCTCGATGGGATAAAAAAGGGAAATGGAATCTGCATTTAGTGGATGAATATACAGGAGAAGCAATTGATCCAAAGCTAAGCTTTCTAGGGCTTGAAGATGAGGTGATGGAAATTCAATTGCCCTACTTTGATGCAGAAAAGCGTTCTGTTATGAATCGTTCCGTTCCAGTAAAAGCAGTTGAATTAAATGGGCAAACAGAATATATCACAACAGTTTATGATCTTATGCTTGCTAATTACGGAATTGATCGGGGCATCGGTGGAGAAGTCGCACAATCCTATGATGACATGGCGCCTTTTACTCCAGCATGGCAAGAGAGTATTAGTAATGTCGATCGAAACTTAGTTATTAAAATCGCGAAAGAATTTGCCCAAAATGCTATCGATACAAAAGGTCGTTCTATGATTATTATGGGTGCTGGTATTAACCATTGGTTCCATTCCGACACTATCTATCGTGCCATCATCAACTTAATTTTAATGGTAGGTGCGCAAGGAGTAAATGGGGGAGGCTGGGCACATTATGTAGGGCAAGAAAAGCTTCGACCAGCAGAAGGATGGAATACCTTAGCTACAGCAAAAGATTGGCAGGCACCGCCAAAACTGCAAAATGGGACATCATTTTTTTATTTTGCTACAGACCAGTGGCGTTATGAAGAAACGTCTGTTAATGAGATAACGGCTGCGACAGTAGAGAAAGCAAGATATGACCATCATGGGGATTATAATGTGCTAGCGGCTCGATTAGGATGGCTGCCATCCTATCCAACATTTAATAAGAATGGCATTGCTATTTATAAAGAGGCAGTGGCAAAGGGCTGTCAAACCCAAGAGGAAATTGCGCAATATGTAGCAAAAGAGTTGATGAATAAATCATTGCAATTTGCGATAGAAGACCCAGATAATCCAGTCAATTTTCCTCGTACGTTATTTGTTTGGCGTGCCAATTTAATCTCAAGCTCTGGAAAAGGGCATGAATATTTTCTAAAACATTTACTTGGAACAACACACGGATTGTTGAATGATGATCAATCTAGTATTCGACCAGCTGAAATAAAATGGCGGGAAGAGGCACCAGAAGGAAAATTGGATCTTTTAATCGATCTTGATTTCCGGATGGCAGGAACGGGCTTGTATTCCGATATTATCTTACCAGCCGCGACCTGGTATGAAAAGTTTGATTTATCAAGCACAGATATGCATCCATTTGTACATCCATTTAATCCAGCGGTTGCTACGCCTTGGGAATCGAAGTCAGATTGGGATATTTTCAAGAAGCTAGCAAAAGGGGTTTCAGAGCTAGCCGAGCAAATCGATATGGACGTAATTAAAGAGGTTGTAGCTACACCGCTGCAGCACGATACTCCACAAGAAATGGCCCAGCCTTTTGGGGAGATTAAAGATTGGTCCAAAGGTGATTGTGAAGCAATTCCAGGGCGAACCATGCCAAATATTCATGTGGTAGAACGAGATTATAAGCAGGTTTATAAAAAAATGACCTCTCTAGGACCGAATGTTGCCAAAAACCCATATGGCGGCAAAGGGATAAGCTGGTCCATGGAAAAGGAGTATGAACAAGTCAAGCATGCAATTGGTGTAGTAGAAGAAGAAGGGATTTCCAAAGGTCTCCCAAATATTGAAAGTGCAAGAGACGCTTGTCAGGCCATTCTCATGATGTCATCTACGACAAACGGCAAAATCGCAGTCAAGGCTTGGGAATCACTGGAACAGCAAACAAGCTTGGAGTTAAAGGATTTAGCTGCAGAGCGTGAAGAAGATCTATTTACATTAGAACAAATTAATGCACAACCAAAAACGGTCATTACGTCACCTGCCTTTACTGGTTCGGAAAAAGGCGGGAGACGGTATTCACCATTTACAACAAATATTGAGCGAATGATTCCTTTCCATACCCTTACAGGAAGACAGTCCTTTTATTTAGATCATGAGATGATGAAGGAATTTGGGGAAGAGATGGCGACATTTAAGCCAATGCTCCACCATACACCTTTTCAGCAAGATCGTCCAAAAGTGGAAGGAAAAGAAATTACGTTAAATTATCTAACACCACATAATAAATGGTCTATTCACAGTATGTATTATGATGCGCAGCCGATGCTGACATTGTTTAGAGGTGGACCAACGATATGGATGAACAAGGAAGATGCCAAAGAAGTAGATATAGAAGATAACGATTGGATTGAATGCTTTAACCGAAATGGTGTGGTCGTTGCCAGAGCGGTTGTCTCTCATCGAATTCCTAGAAGTGTTGCCTTTATGTACCATGCTCAAGACAGACATATTCACGTTCCTGGCACAAATCTTACGAAAAACCGAGGAGGGACACATAATAGTCCTACGCGAATCCATGTTAAGCCAACGCATATGATTGGTGGCTATGGCCAACTAAGCTATGGATTTAACTATTATGGACCAACTGGAAACCAACGGGATTTACATGTCGTCATTAGAAAGATGAAGGAGGTGGAGTGGCTTGAAGATTAAAGCACAAATTGGCATGGTGATGAATTTAGATAAATGTATTGGCTGTCATACATGTAGTGTGACATGCAAAAATACGTGGACCAATCGCCCTGGCGCAGAATATATGTACTTTAATAATGTCGAAACAAAACCTGGAATCGGCTATCCGAAACAATGGGAAGACCAAGAGAAATATAAAGGCGGCTGGGAGCTGGATAAAAAGGGTGAACTAAAACTGAAATCAGGTTCTAAAGTAAATCGATTATTCAGCCTTTTCTATAACCCAAATCAACCAGAAATTGATGATTATTATGAACCATGGAATTATGATTATGAAACATTGACAAACAGTCCAGAACGTAAGCATCAACCTATTGCCCGAGCAAAGTCAGCTATCACTGGCGAGTTTATGGATTTAGAGTGGGGACCGAACTGGGAAGATGACCTTGCTGGCGGGCATATAACTGGTTTGCGTGATCCAAATGTTGTGCAAATGGAGGAATCAATAAAAACGGAGTTTGAAGATGTATTTATGATGTATTTGCCGCGTATATGTGAACATTGCATTAACGCACCTTGTGTGAGCTCCTGTCCATCAGGTGCGATGTATAAACGCGATGAAGATGGCATTGTACTTGTAGATCAGAATGCTTGTCGGGCTTGGAGACAATGTGTCAGCTCCTGTCCATATAAAAAAGTGTATTTTAACTGGAAAACAAGTAAAGCGGAGAAATGTACACTATGCTATCCAAGAATTGAAAATGGCCAGCCAACCATTTGCTCCGAAACATGTGTTGGCAGAATCCGCTATATCGGTGTCATGCTCTATGATGCTGATAAAGTATTAGAGGCAGCTTCTGTTAAAGAAGAGAAAGAATTGTATCAGGCACAATTAGATATTTTCTTAGATCCAAATGACCCAGAAGTAGTGAAGGAAGCGAAAAAAGAAGGCATCCCAATGGATTGGATTGAAGCGGCGCAGCAATCTCCATTATATAAAATGATCATCGACTGGAGGATTGCTTTACCATTACACCCAGAATACCGAACAATGCCAATGGTGTGGTATATTCCACCACTTAGCCCAGTTATGAATATGATAGAAGGAAAAGGCAGTCAAGCAGATACAGAAGATATCTTCCCGGCTATTGACGAAATGCGCATTCCGATTGAATATCTAGCTAATTTATTAACTGCTGGGGATACGGCTCATATTCGTACTGTATTAAAGAAAATGGCTGTTATGCGTAGCTATATGCGGGCCGAACAAACAGGAAAATCCTTTGATATCTCCATTATTGAAGAGCTGGGGCTCGAGGAAAACGACATTAGAAAGATGTACCGACTGCTAGCTATTGCCAAATATAATGATCGCTTCGTTATTCCTAAAAGTCATAAGGAAGATATAGCAGATCTTTATTATGACCAAGGCGCTTGTGGATTGGAATTTGCTGGCGGACCTGGCGCCTGTGGCGTCTTGTCTTGATAAATGGTTCCACCCTTTCACGAGGCGAATAAATGATTAGAGCAAATATGAATGAAGGGATTTGCGTGGGGAAACCACAATCCTAGGAATCTGTAGCTGCTAGAATTTCGCGGGAACAGCATAAGCATAAGCTGGGACAGGGCGCAACAATCTAGCAGCGCCCGCACAATTCGAGATAGGCAATGGATTACTAGCCACACAATAAACCTGCTTTGCGATAATAAGTAACCTGACAAAAAGGATGAACAAACATGAAACAAACAGAGCTTTATCAAATGCTAGCATTTTTATTACGTTATCCAAATGAAGAATTTAGGCAGCTTCTACTTGGATTAACAGCAGAAATACAGGAAGTGGGCGACACGAGAATTCGTCAAAAACTGCTTCAATTTATAGAGCTGGTAGAGCAAACACCATTGGATGATTGGATTAACCATTATGTAAGCCAATTTGACTTCGACCGGAAAACGAATCTTTACGTTACGTATTTTAAAAATGGTGAACAAAAGGAGCGAGGCTTAGAGCTTCTAAAACTAAAAAAATTTTATCAGGCATCCGGCTTTGACATTGTTGAAACAGAACTGCCAGATTATATACCGTTAATGCTTGAATTTTCTGCACAGGTTTCAGCTGATATCAGACAAGAGCTTTGGAAAATGCATGAACAAGCAATTTGGGAGATTAGAGAAACTCTCTTATCAATTAAAAGCTTTTATGGCTTACTTTTTGATGTTTTGATTCAGCTCTTTGAACAAGATGGCCTCGAGCACCATCTGACAGCCGAAAAGCAAACTCCTATACCAAATTTAGAAGATCAAGCTATTCTTGCAAAGATGCGAGATCAATTAATTAAGAACCAGCTAGGATAAGAGATATTAGCTGGAAGAAAAGGAGTAACCAATATGAACTCACTCAATTTATTACTTTGGGGAGTTTTCCCTTATATTGTCCTGACCATTTTTATTGGCGGTTTAATTTATCGTTATCAAAAGGATCAATTTGGTTGGACAACAAAGTCTAGTGAAATTTTTGAAAAAAAGCGACTGCGAATTGGATCGCCCATGTTCCACTGGGGGTTATTTTTTGTCTTGGGCGGCCACATTGCAGGGCTGATTGTTCCAGTGTCTTTCTATAATGCTTTTGGTATTTCTGAGCACTTTTACCATAGAATTGCCCTAATCTTTGGTTTACCTGCAGGAATTGTTGCTTTTATTGGGATTCTGTTGCTTGCCCACCGCAGGTTTAGTGTGAAACGTATTAAAGCGACCTCTTCGATAGGCGATTGGGTAGCATTAATCTTGGTCATCATCGTTATTTTTACAGGATTATTAGCAACAAGCATGAACGTCGATTCACAAGGATTTGATTACCGGACAACGATTGCGCCGTGGCTAAGAGGTTTATTCGTTTTTCGTATGCAGCCTGAGCTAATGGCTGAAGTACCCATTTGGTTTAAAATCCATATTTACACAACATTTGCTTTATATGTTTCTTGGCCATTTACTCGATTAGTTCATGCATTTAGTTTTCCGCTTCGTTATTTAAGTAGAAATTATGTGATTTATAAACGAAGAGTTCAACGTAAGGCTGGATGAGATGGGAAGCACCTATCATAGTGAAATAATTTTACGAATAAGGTTGGGATGAGGATGAACCATCAGGACATTCTTTTATTGGGGGCAGAGCTCGATAAAACACTCCAAGAGAATAACATGGCACAAGCAAAAGATATCGTGAGCCAGTTGGAACCTCATTACGAGGCGAGATCACAGGAGTTTTCCGTATCGAATCAATTAACCATTGCATTGTCACTTGCAAAGTATTTTCGAAAAAGGAACCAGTATGATAAATCGGCTCATTATAGCAGACAGGCAATTCAACAAGCAAAAATAGGAAAGCTCGGACTAACTAGACCGCTGGTTGACGCGTATTTAAACTATGCAAAACTAGAAAAAGATTATAACCAGATTGACAATGCTAGAAAACTATTAGCAACACTGTTGATGCAGCTAGAGAAAAATAAGGTAGAAGATAACTATATATTTGGTCTCGTCTATCATTTGTTAGCGCAAATTGGCTTTCAAGATCTGGCTTTTGCTACGGCTGTTGAACAATTTAAAGAAGCATTAACCTGCTTTCGGAAAGCAATTCCTGAAGAGCATCCTATTATCTATCAGACTATTAATGAATTGACAGAGACGTATATTCGCATGGAGCATTATCAGGACGCCTTGTATCTTCAAGAGAAGACCTTACAAGACTACCAAAAGACAGATGACAAGTTAACCCAAGCCTTGATCCTGTTACGGATGGGAGAAATCTACTTTTATCTTGATTTGAAAAAGGCAAGGAAGGCAATAACGCAATCGCTGGCATTATTGAAAGCCCTTGAACAGCCAGTGTTGCTTTACCAAGCAAAGGCGAATTTGCTATTAGCAGAGCTGGAGGAGAATCTAGCAAATGCTCCACGTTCTATCAATTATTATAAGAGAAGCCTTAAACAGCTGGAACAAGTTCATGAGCAAGAGCACTTCATGGTTGTCTATGCCTATTCAAAAATCGGAACGTTACTTATGAAGGTAAACCAATTAGAGGATGCCAAATACTACTTGGAGAAAGGGTTGCCGTTAACGAAAGGCCATCCCCGTATTCAAATGCAATTCCTTTATGCACTCGGGAAGATTTATTCGAAAGAACAGTCGTATGAACAAGCGAGAAATCTATATCAAGCTTTCCTAGATCAATTGGAAAAGGCAAATAAAAAACAATCGAAGGCATATGCAGATACATTACAAGCAATTGGATTTAATTTTATTCAACAAAACGATATGGAAAAAGCTTTTATCTGCTATCAAGAAGCCATTGATATTTATCAAGGCCTTAGACCGGTTAGTAAGGATTCCTTAGGCTTTGCATGTATTCGTCTTGCTTATTGTTATGAACAAAAGGCTGAAAAGGACATTGCAAAAGCAAGTGAGTGGTATCAGTATGGCGTAGAACAGATAGAAAAGCTAAAAGATAAGGCGCTCTCTGAAGAGGCACTCGCAGCAGTAATTGATTTTTACCAGCGTCATGATTTTCCAAAGCAGCAGTCTTACTATGAAAACAAGCTAGTCAAATTGCAAATAAATAGCAGAGAAGTATTATCGTAGAAAAGAGAAGAAAGCGATCAAATATGAGGTTACAACCAACAGAGGAGAATTTAGCATGTTACAGGATAGGCTCGGTCGTCCATTACAAGATTTACGCATATCAGTTATTGATCGATGTAACTTTCGTTGTACGTATTGTATGCCAAGGGAAATCTTCGGTAAAGACTTTTCTTTCTTACCCAAAGACCAGTTGCTAAGTTTTGAGGAGATTGAACGATTAGCTAAACTATTTGTTCAATTAGGCGTAAGAAAAATTCGTTTAACAGGCGGGGAACCTTTATTACGAAGAGACATTGCAACCCTAATTGAGAAGTTAGCTGCTATTGATGGGTTAGAGGATATTGGCTTGACAACAAATGGAATACTGCTAGGGAAAATGGCAAAAAGTTTGAAGCAAGCAGGTTTAGAACGTGTGAATGTGAGCTTGGATGCATTAGATGATAAAGTTTTTCAATCAATTAACGATAGCGGTATACCTACTAAAAAAATATTAGACTCCATTGAACAGGCACGAAAGGCTGGACTCAGTGTAAAAGTGAATATGGTTGTCAAAAAAGGAATGAATGATCAACAAGTAATCCCAATGGCAAAATACTTTAAAGAACAGGAAATACCATTGCGATACATTGAGTTTATGGATGTTGGCCAAACAAATGGTTGGGATTTCAGCCAGGTGATAACGAAAAAACAGCTGTTTGAGCAATTAAGCCAACATTTTGAGCTGGAACCTGTGGATTCTGCCTACATAGGAGAAGTGGCAAAGCGTTATCGTTATGTTGGAACTAATGCAGAGGTTGGATTCATTACGTCAGTTTCTGAATCCTTTTGTTCTACGTGCACACGAGCCAGGCTAGCAGCAGATGGGAAGTTTTATACCTGTTTATTTGCAAGCGGCGGGCTCGATCTTCGAACATTATTACGATCTAATGCAGATGACCAGACAATTTTACAATCAATTGTGCCAACATGGAAAAACAGAAACGACCGCTATTCAGATGAACGGACGGAAGAGTCAGCGAAGCATAGAAAGAAAATGGAGATGTCCTATATTGGTGGATAGATCAATAAGGGAGAGCAAAGCGATGAATAATCGATATTCCAGACAAATACGTTTTCAGCCAATTGGCGAGCATGGACAAGAGCAAATGGCGAAAAAGCACGTATTAATAGTAGGGTGTGGAGCTTTAGGATCGGCTAATGCAGAAGCACTTGTCCGCGCGGGAGTTGGGGAAGTATCTATTGTGGATCGGGATTATGTAGAAGAGAGTAATTTACAACGCCAGCATCTGTTTACGGAAAAAGATGTAGAACAGCAGCTCCCTAAGGCAATTGCAGCTCAACAACACCTGCGGGAAATAAATCAGTGTATAAAGATCCATGCACATGTGATGGATGTAACAGGTGAAACGCTTGAGCCATTAATAAAAGATGTGGATCTCGTAATGGACGCAACTGACAATTTTGATACTCGATTTATCTTGAATGATGCGTTGCACCAGCATAGGATACCTTGGATTTTTGGTGCCTGTGTCGGTGCTACGGGAATGAGCTATACGGTTATTCCAAATGAAACGCCTTGCTTACGTTGTTTGCTTGATGCCATACCAGTAGCAGGTGTGACATGTGATGCAGTTGGAATCATTGGTCCTGCCGTGCAAATGGTTGTAGCGCACCAAACAGCTGAAGCATTGAAGCTCCTAACAGGTGCAGCAGATAAACGACGAGCCACTTATTTAACGTTTGATCTCTGGAATAACCTTTATCAAACGATTGGAGTGGAGGGAGTAAAGCGGGATGAGTGCCTTACTTGTGGGATGAACCCGACATATCCAGCATTAGCATACCAAAATCAGTTGAAGACGGAAGTCTTGTGTGGAAGAGATACGGTCCAGCTTAGGGCGAATACATCACACTCCTTAGCAGCATTAGCAGCCCGATTTCAAGTATTTACAAGTGTAAAACAGAATGAATATCTAGTATCGATTACGTACCAATCCTATCGTATTGTCTTTTTCCTTGATGGGAGAACATTAATACATGGCACTAATTCCGTTACAGAAGCGAAAAAAATTTACTATCAGCTAGTAGGTTAAGGGGGGATAATGATGGAACGGCGAGAACCAATAAAAGTTACAGAAGCAATTGAACGAGTCATGCAATATGGGGCAGCAGGCGGCATTGAACATATAGCATTGGAACAAAGTATGGATCGAGTTTTGGCAGAAGATGTTCTGGCCGATCATGATGTGCCCCCATTTGATCGTTCGCCATATGATGGATATGCTATTCGCTCCAGTGACACTTGCAGAGCATCAACAGAAAATCCTATCGCACTATCTGTTATCGGCCATATTGGCGCCGGGGAAGTTTTTGCAAATACCGTTGGGGAAAATCAAGCGGTCCGGATTATGACAGGAGGTCCGATTCCTGTTGGATGTGATGCTGTTATCATGCTAGAACTAGTAGAGGAAGTATCCGAGCACAAGATTTGCATAAAACGTAAAGTGAAGCCGAATGATAACATTTCCTTTCAAGGCGAAGATACAACAAAGAATGCTGTCATTGTTAGAAAAGGAACTCGAATTAACCCAGGTAATGTCGCACTACTTGCCACATTTGGCTATAAGCAAGTCCCTGTAGCGAAAAAGCCGACTGTAGGAGTGATTGCGACAGGCAGTGAATTACTAGAAGTAGATGAACCACTTGTACTAGGGAAAATTAGAAATAGTAACGCATATATGATTATGGCCCAATTAGAACGAGCTGGCGCAAAGGCAATCTATTTCGGTCAATTTATCGATGATTTAGAAGTATGTTATAACCAAGTAAATACAGCGATTGAACAGGTGGACTTTTTAATAACAACAGGTGGTGTGTCAGTAGGGGATTATGATTACTTGCCAGAGATTTATCGGAGAATGGGAGCAAATGTATTATTTAATAAGGTAGGGATGCGACCGGGCAGTGTAACAACTGTAGCCGAATTAGCTGGCAAACTGTTATTCGGGTTATCTGGTAATCCATCTGCGTGCTATGTCGGCTTTGAGCTTTTTGTAAGACCAGTGCTCCAGTTCTTTTTAGGAAATCCACTAGCCTATAATAAAGCAATTCAGGCTAGGCTTGGTTCGGATTTTGCAAAGCCAAATCCATTTGATCGATTTGTGCGCGGCAAGCTTTATTTTACCGAAGCACAACCTGTTGTCACGCCACTCGGGCTAGATAAATCAAATGTCGTTTCCTCATTAGGAGAAGCAGATGTATTGATTGTATTACCAGGAGGCACAAGGGGATATGAACAAGGAAGCAGTGTGGTTGCCTTATTGCTCGAATATGCAGAAGGGGATGCCGTGTTCTTAAACAATTATCAATTAAAGGAGAGACAGCATGGACACTAAGCGTTACAAAATCGTGGATCAGCCTATTGCAATCGATGAACTTATTGACAAAGTAACGCGTCCTGAGGCAGGTGCCATTACAACATTTATTGGAACGGTAAGGGAATGGACGAAAGGAAAGCGTACCATCTATTTACAATACGAAGCATATATTCCAATGGCGATAAAAATGTTGGAACAAATTGGACATGAGATAACGGAAAAATGGCCGAATACCGAAATTGCAATCACCCATCGAATTGGTAGATTGGAAATTACGGATATTGCCGTCGTAATAGCGGTTTCTTCCCCGCATCGTGAAGCTGCATACCAGGCAAATCAGTATGCGATTGAACGAATTAAGCAAATAGTACCAATATGGAAAAAAGAGCATTGGGAAAACGGCGAAACATGGATTGGAGATCAGCTTGAGCAAATCCCCTATCATGATCCATGGTCAACAAACGAGGGAGGCATTTAAAATGAAAATATTGGTGTTTGCACATTTACAAGAGCAGCTTGACACATCAGAATTAGAGCTGGATTGGGAAGCACAGACGGTTCAGACATTTAAAGAAGCCTTTCAACAAAGCTATGGGATTGATTCTTTAGACCAGGTCATGATTGCCGTAAATGAAGAATTCGCAAGGGGCCAAGCTATGATCCAAAAAGATGATGTAGTGGCACTCATTCCGCCAGTCAGCGGCGGGTGAAGCAGTTAGTTCAATGGAAATTAAAGGATGATAGCCCATGCAATGTGTACAAATTATCGGTTATAAAAATCGTGGGAAAACCACTTTAGTAGAGCATTTAATAGGATACTTTTCAAAATACCATTACCAAGTGGCAGCAATCAAGCACCATGGACATGGAGGCCTTCCTTTAGGGTGGGAGAAGACAGATAATGCAAAACATCTTCAAGCAGGAGCAGATTTTGCTGGTGTGCAAGGAGAAAACCTGCTGCAAATTGCGACAAATAAGGAATGGAATCTAGATGTAATTATACAATTATACACGCTATTAAACGTAGATATTCTATTTATAGAAGGATACAAGCATGAACCGAAGCCGAAAATTGTGCTAATTGGGGAGCAAGAGGATATCCAGCTAATAAATAAAGTATCTAACCTGAAAGCGGTAGTTTCTAGTATTCCTTTAGAAGAAATATCTGTTCCGATATTTAAGCCTAATCAATTAGAAAAATTGGCCTGTTGGCTTCTGGAACAATACACGCAAAATCTGCTTCATTAATCAATATTACACATTTCCAGCGGGCAGTTTTCACAGCCGATCGCCTGACGTAAATACTCAATGTCGTGAAGAATTATTTTTCCTTGTGTATTCAAAGAAATAATATTGTTTTTCCGAAGGTCACCGAGCATGCGGTTCACACTTTCCCTTGTAGTTGCACAGAACCTTCCTAGCTCTTGATTTGTTAAGGTCATGTCGATAAGGATGCCATCATCCACAGGGACACCGTAGCTATTGGATAAGCGAATTAAGGTAGAATAGACAGCACCTTTTTTTCCATTTAATAGTAAATCGCGCAGCTTTGATTGGAATTTTCTCATGTGGTCACTTACCCAGCGCATGAATTCAAAGGTGAGCGCGCTGTTCGCCATTAATTCTTTTTCTAATTTGCTTCTTTTTATCACATAGACCTCACCGGTTTGGAGCGTTTTACAGCTTAATAGAAACTTTGGATTATCAGCAAACAGCGTTAGCTCACCGACGATATCATCTTGTTTACAAAGCCGCAGCAATAGTTCGTTTCCTTCTGCAGTAAGCTTGCTAATTTGAACTAAACCGGATTCAAGTAAATAAATTTCTTTTGCTTCTTCTCCTTCGCGGAATAGATAATGGTCTTTATATATTTTTTTCTTTGTACCAATAGACACAAGCAAATGCCGCAGTTCTGGAGAAATCATTCTTTTCCTTGATGCTTGTATTGGAATTTTCACGTGGAGACCCCCTTATCATGGTTTCATTTCCATGATAGCATGAAAAAAATGCAAGTAGCTCGTTGAAAAACTAAAACTTAGTGACAATTTTTAAACAATAAGCGTCTAAGTATGGAGTGATGACATGCAGCAACCTATCGTTGGTATTTTATTGGCAGGAGGAAAATCAAGCCGCTTTGGTTCGCCGAAGATGTTTGCCGAGCATAATGGAAAAGCTTTTTATCATCATAGCCTGGATGCTATTACCCCTTTTGTTAAACATGTATACATGGTAACCCAGCCGCATTATGTAGATCAGATAAAAAGTGCAGAGGCAGATGTTTCTATCCTGATAGATTTGCCTTCTGTAAGAGAAAAAGGCCCGCTTGCCGGGATGTATTCCGTTATGCAGGAAAATCGAAGTACATGGTATTTGGTCATCCCTACCGATGTCCCATTTATGACAGAAGCTACGATTCATTTGATCGTAAAGGAAATCCAGCCTGGATATCAGGCAATTATTCCATCTTGTAAAGGAAGGTTACAACCTTTAGTCGGTGTATATCATGCGACCGTTGCTCCTCTCATTGAGGAAATGCTGCAAGCTGGGGACTATGCTGTTTATCAGCTCCTTCAAAAGCTAAAGGTAAAAACAGTTGAGGTAGAAGATGAAGAGCCTTTTTACAATTTGAATTATCAGCGGGATTACGATTATCTAATAAAGAAGTAGTCATGAGTATAAATGCCTGGATAGGTGCTATAAATTAGAGACAAGGAATATAAGGAAATGAACATAAATAAGGATACGAAGCTGCAATTACAGAAGCCTCTTTATAAATGGACAGTTCACGATTTATTATTGTTAATTAAATGTAAGGTATTATTAGCTAATGTTTTGCCAGTGCTGACTTCCTTTCTATTAGCACTGAACATCCTTAGAGAAGGATTTTTAGATTACTGGATGGAATTTATCTTTGTTTTACTTGGTTCGACTTTGGTAATGGGAGGAGCATTGGTACTGAATAATTGGTATGACGTGGATATTGATTCCATCATGGAGCGTACGCAAAAGCGCCCAACCGTAACAGGTAATGTGCCACTGCAGACGGTGCTTATTTTAGGAATAGGCTTCACGATAGCTGGCTTTGCTTTTTTACTGATGGTGAATATGAAGACTACGTTATTTGCGTTCATTGGTTGGTTTACGTATGTCTTTTTATATACGATGTGGTCTAAACGCCGCTATGCTTTTAATACATTGATAGGCAGTTTATCAGGGGCTGTGACCCCATTGATGGGATGGGCTGCAGTTGGGTCTATTCTTCATAAAATCCCACTTGCCTTATTTCTGCTTTTGTTTATCTGGCAAATGCCTCACACCTATGCCATCGCTATTAAAAAGTTTCAAGAGTATGCGGACGCGAAGGTAGCAATGCTGCCAGTTGTATCGGGAATAACTAAAACAAAATATCACATGGTATTTTATATTGCATGTCTGTTACCAATTTCCTTTCTCCTTGCTTCATTTGGAAAAGTGTTTGTGATCGTGACATTTGCTTTCACAATGGGCTGGCTTATTTTAGCTTTATCGGGATTCTTGGTAAAAGATCAATGGAAATGGGCGCATTGGAATTTTTTATACTCTGTGAATTACTTAATGATCATATTTATTTACATGACTATCCTCACTCTTTGCTTCAAAGTTAAGTAGAGAAAAAATAAGAAGGCGAAGGATGATAGTAAATCATGGTCCTTCGCCTTTACACTTATATGAACTTAAGCGTTTATCTTCCTTTTTGCTGTACTTAAATCGTTAAATATCCCGACATAATACCGGACTTCCCCGACATTATTTTTGATGGCACTAATGGTCAACCATTGTAAATAAAAGGAGCCATCTTTTCTTTTATTCCATATTTCACCCTCCCAGAAGTCATGCTGATCAATCGATTTCCACATTTCTTGGTAAAAGGACTTGTCGTGTTTGCCCGACTGGAGGAGTACAGGAGTATTTCCTAAGGCTTCCTCTGTTGTATACCCAGTAATCCGTGAAAATGCAGAATTTACCCGTTTAATGACGCGTTTTTTATCTGTTAACATAATTGCTTCGGCTGTGTTTTCTATGATCTGCTTCTCGATGTTTTTCTCATCTTGATAATACATCCAAACTACAATAACGAAGCTAACCAATGCAAATTGGGACAATGCCATAAATCCGATCGAATATTGCCCTGTCATTTGTTCAACCGCAGTCAAAATAAGAGGTGGGAAGAACCCGCCTAAACCACCAATGGCAGAAACTATTCCATTCACAATCCCAGCTTGCTTTGGAAAGTGCAATGGAACTAATTTAAAGATCGTTCCATTCCCGATACCTGCTGTTACAGCGACTGATAATGTTCCGATCGTGTATAAAGTCAAGGTTGGGGAAAATGATAAAATGATACCTGAAGCAGTGATGCCGATAAATGTTATCATTAAAATAATATATGGGTTAAATTTATCAGCAAGCCAGCCACCAACTGGTCTTAGGAAAGTCGCAAGCGCTATGAACCCTGCCGTTCTCATTCCTGCATCAACCGTACTTAATTCAAAATGAGTAGATAAGAAATTAGGTAAATAAACAGTAAACGCCACGAAAGCTCCAAAGGTAATAAAATAGAAAAGACTTAAAGCCCATAATGTCGCATTTTTGTATACAGCTTTAAATTGCTTAGATAAAGCAACATGCTCTTTACTTTCCTGCTTATCTCCTAAAAAAACAGTTAATGCTATAAACAATAGTAATAAGATAAGATACATCTGAACCGCTTTGTTCCAACCGAGCATTGCTGCGATAACAGGGGCTCCGAAGGAAGTAACGGCTGTCCCAATGTTACCTACGCCATAAATTCCATTAATAAAACCATGCTTTTCTTTCGGATAATATTTTGGTAACGAGGTGACACCAATAGAAAAGACAGCTCCGCCGACTCCAAGAAATAATCCACCAATTACTAAATCTGAGAATGAATTAGCTATACTAATAAAGTAGACGGGAAATAGAAGAATAAAAAAACTAATACTAAATAATAGTCTTGCTCCATAGCGGTTTGTATAAAAGCCTATGGGAATCCGCAGGATAGAACCTAAAATAACAGGAAGTGCCGTCACTAATGACACTTGTGATGCTGTTAATGAAATATCTTCTCGAATACTAGGCATTAGGGAGGATAAGATCACCCACACCATGAATCCAATGACAAGATTAAACGTTTGCAGATTTAGTTGAATCGTTTGTTTTTTCATATGCCGATATCCTTTCTTATGATTTCATATTTGTCCTCTATACAACAATAAAAAAAATTTTGCTGTCTACGTGTGATTTACTTCACATATAGCCAGCAAAATTTTGTTTTTTTTATTATATTTACTTTTAATGGGACCATTTCAATCTCTGGCTGTAAGGAAGGCGGCATCAGATAAACTTTGTCCAAATATTTTTAAATGGGGATAATAACGACTTGAACATATCCTGCTGTGAAAGAAAAAAGAATTACCATCAAAAAAGTATGGGTAATTCTTTTTTTAATAGTTATTTCTTTGTTTTATCTCTTTCTTGCATTTCTTTCACATTTTCTGAGTGGAAGGGAGAATTGCTCACTTCATTAACGACACTAAATGGGTTACCGTCCAAGTCAAAGAAATCAAAAAATTTCATTCCGCCAAAATCATCGATTTCGGTAGTAACGATGCCATTGTTTCTAAATTGTTGATGGGCAGCTTCAATATTATCAACGACAAAATTAAAATAGGAGTTCTTCTGATCCCCTTTAATAATAAATTCAGTAGGCTGGGGGGATTCTACTTTTACTAAGGCTAATTGTGTTGTTCCAGCTGGTAAATAAAAGCCGGCACCATCCTCCCAACTATCGATTATCTTCACACCAAGAAACTTTACATACCAATCGGTAGATTTCTTAATATCTGTAACTGGAATAAATATACTACCTACTTTAAACATAATCTTCCTCCCTTGAATGAAATTCTTCCTTATAACGAATATAATAATGGAAAAGTTACACTTACATGTAAATTTATATAAAAGAGGATGAGACATGGTTTTTGAAGATATCGAGGTTGTGATTAAGAAACTTTATAAATATTGTTTAAGGTTGTCAGGGTCACCTTGGACAGCCGAGGATCTAGTACAAGAAACGATCCTAAAGGTTTATAAAATAAAAAAGGCAGAGCCGAAAAGGGAGTTTACATTTTCTTATTTATGTACTGTGGCAAAAAATCAGTTTATCGATGAGAACAGGAAATATAAAGAGAGTATTTTATTTAATGAGGACATTTTCGGAGAAGCCTACGATTTTATAGATTACGATGGTTTAATAGAAATTTTACTTACCACCCTACCTTTAAAACAGGCTATGCTAGTTACCTTGAAGGATGTATTTGGCTACACTTCAAAAGAAATGGCATCCATGTTAAGAATAAGTAATGAGGCGATTAAAACAGCACTTCATCGGTCTAGAAAGAAACTAAAATTACAAAATAATAATATAAAAATCCCCTCTTCTAATCAAGAAATTATTATTGCACTCACTAAAGCAATACGGGAAGCGAAACCGATGCAAATATTTTATCTTTATCGACTATTAGAATCACAAAATTTTAAGGTAAGAAGAGGTTCTATCCATTCTCGATTCTATGTTATAGACCCAGATGGAAATATTTTAGAAATTACATCCTAATAAGTTGAACTATATTCATACTAATAAAACGTGGTATATTAGTTTTACCCACAATTAGAACGGAGACTAATTATAATAATATAATAAAAATTCGGGAGGCAAATATGCTATCATTTGAAGAAAAACTAAATATTATTGAGGAGTTCCCTCAATTAGAACGAAAGAATGTTTCATTAAAACGCGTTAATTTTCATTATGCGGAAAGTGGAAGTGACAAAAAGAACGTCGTGTATCACTTACATCCCAATGGAAACGGATTTGTATATGCGGACAAGCTGAATGAGTATGAGACAGATGAAAAAGGGATGGTCAATATTAGAGATTTTTCAAAAGAAGAACTAAAAGAAATTATTGAAAAATCCATTCAATCATTAAGACCGAATATACAAGAAGAAGAGACGGTCGAGGAAGAAACAGTGGAAGAAGAAACATGGATTGATACGGAAAATAATACACTCCTTCTTCTTCAAGAAGAAGGGTTTTGGAATATATATGCCGGAGTCAATCTAGAAAATAGTTTTTCAAGCTACGAGGAAGCTTGTGAATACTTAAAGGAAGAAGGCTTTAACAAGTCTTCCATTTAAGATACGTAGGAAAAACAACGCAGAGGGTGGGACAAAAGAATTTTACATAAAGAAAAAGCCAAACTATAATACAATAAAACATCGTAATAGTTCGCGTTTTTCTTTTCGCTGATTTATCTTTTTTATAGCTAAAAAACAAGTTCGTTCCATTGCGCTCCAGTCACTCGCTTTCCGCGGGGAGGAAGCTGAGCCTCCTCACTGCGCTGCGGGGTCTCAGCCTTTCCTCTATTTCCCGCAGGAGTCGAGTGTCTTCCACTCCATTTCACTAATCTTATAAAATGGGGCGAGAAACAAAAATAGATTTTATTTATCATTCGTCTAATTCAACAAATGATTATTCAGCTTTAAGCATATCCTTTTTAGTTTTGTCTCAGCCCCGTTTTACTATTTTCATGAAAACGTGGAACAGCTCAAGGGCTTATCCAAAAAAAAGGAGGAGAAAGAACTTGAGTCAAAATAGATTGGTCCCGAATACCTTCAATTATGCGGAGGAAGAAGAACACCTATGTAAATTAGAAGTTCGTTCTCTATTTCGTGCTGACTTACATGCCTTTGTATTAGAGAGCAGTATAAATAGAGATCCAAGCAGGAGTCCTTTTATAAAAGAAAAAATAGCGGTTCTATTTACAGGTGATACGTTAGAAGAGCTAAAACAAAGGGTAGAGGCAATGCCTTCTTTGCCTAGTACGTATAAGGTAATCGGCATCAATTATCGGGACATCGATCCCCTTGATAAAATGGAATTTAATGATAGGAAAGGAATCGCTAGACAAATTGGATGCTTGGTTCCAGGTGCAGCAAGTCTTCATAATCCAGAGATAGTATTTGCTATTACCAAGTTAAAAGGAAAATGGTATTTCGGATACTATTCGGAAAATCAGGGTATGTGGCTTATTCATCAACAGAAACCTCATAACTACTCAACTGCACTAACTACCCGAATGGCTAGAGCGCTAGTAAATATTGCAGTTCCAGAATTAAGAGGAGTGAAGGTGATTGATCCATGCTGTGGCATCGGGACAGTATTGGTAGAGGCTTTATCGATGGGAGTTAATATAACAGGCAGTGATTATAATCCCTTAGTCATGAAGGGCATTCGGAACAATCTCGCCCATTTTGGACTTTCTGGTCCTGTATTTTTAAGGGATATCAGAGACATAACAGAAATGTATGATGTGGCAATTATCGACATGCCATATAATCTTTGCTCCGTTGTTTCCGATGAGGAAAAATTTGCAATGCTGCAAAGCGCCCGTCGCTTTGCTAAAAAAATGGTCATCGTAACGACTGAAGATATAGATGGAATACTGGGTGAAGCAGGTTTTGAAATAGTAGATCGGTGTGAAGTCCCAAAGGGAAAATTTATACGGCAAACAATCGTTTGCTGCTAAGGCATAGGGATGGAATAGATGAGGATTAACTTGTAGTTTAAATACTCGATGAACTAATATATGATAACAAACAAAACGATTGGATTTATTATCCAATCGTTTTGTTTGCAAAGTTGTTTTCTTCAACGAGCTCCCCCATTACTTTAAGTATATTTCTTAACAGGCTAATTCCCTTTCAATTCAATTATTATGGAAATCTTCCTATTTCTAAATAGAGATATATTCAACATCAGATTATTTTTATTATACAAATTCACTTAACTTCCTTTACTTATTTTTGAAATCCCCTTCTTCTCAAATTAAATCTAATTTGTAATTTTTCTAAATTAAGATGAATAAACGATACCCCTGCTAATATTAGTAGTCCCCCTAATAGAGATACCTGTGTTGGTTTTTCACCAAGCCAAAACCACCCAATCACAAATGAAAGTGCTGGAGTTAAATAAAGCGAACTAGTTGCTACAGAGGACCCAACACGTAAAGTTAAGTAAGCTAATATTATATACGGAATAATGGTAGGGAATATCCCTAAATATATGACGCTTAAAGTGGACTCTAATGAAGAATTTGTAATTTCTCCTACTAAACCCGGGAGAAGAAAAAGCATACAAATAGTCCCAGCAATAATGGTATAAACAGTAAAGGCGAAAAAACCATACTTCTTAATATAATGCGTTTGAAAAACAAAATAAAAACTTTCTGATATTGATGCTATAAGAATAAATAAAATTCCACTGCCAGTTCCAAAACCCCATGTTCCTAAGGAAATCAAAGCTACTCCAAAAAAGCTAATAATAGATCCAATCCATTTTGATATTCCGAATTTTTCCTGGAGAAACCAACCAGCTAAAAAAGCGCAAATAATCGGTGTAGTTGAGACCAGTAAACTGGCAATTCCTGAACTAACTGTCTTTTCTCCTATATTTAATGCCAAATGGTATACAGTAAAGCCTAAAAATCCAAACAAAAATATAATGGGAATATCTTTAAATTCAGGCAATTTCATTTTAAAAATAATAGCAATTCCTATGAGTAATATGGAACCCACTAACATTCTAAATAGGGCAAGGTGCTCAGGTGTATAAGATTGTAATCCGACCCGAATCCCTGTAAAAGCTGATCCCCAAAGAAAAATTATAAGACAATTTGCCACTACTATCCTAATATTCAATTTATACGGCATATGTTCACATCCTCGATAAAATTTCCAACCAATTCTATTTTTCTTTCCCATAGTATTTAAGATTTGTTAAAATGTCTGCAACCAGTTAAAAAAGAAAAAAACCAACCACTTAAGTGATAAGGGAATTTTAATGGAGGTAAACGGAATTGGTATTGAAAATTAAAACTCCAAAATATCAACAAATAATCGATTTTATTAAAGAGAAAATATCTAATGGAGAGTGGCCAATCGGAAGTAAAATACCTAGCCAAAGAGTATTAGCAAAAAGATTCGAGGTTAATAGAAGTACAATTATTACTGCTTTGGAAGAGTTAATGGCTGATGGATTAATTGAGGCTAAAATTGGATTAGGCACATACGTAGCGAATAACACATGGACTTTATTGGCTACAAATCCACCACCTGATTGGGATGAACATGTAAAATCTGGATTACTTAGACCAAGTCAATCAACTGTACAGGAAATAAATTTGGCCGAATCTAATGCTGATCTTATACAACTTAGCAAAGGGGAGTTATCTAAAGATTTATTTCCCTTAGAAACAATGAAATCAGTGTTAAGAAGAGTATCTGACCAATTAGAGGCTTTTGGGTATGAAGAACCAAAAGGGTTTCTTCCTTTAAGAGAAGCTTTGAGTGATTATCTTAAAACTATCGGTATTCAGGCTTCCCCTTCTTCCATTTTAATTGTATCTGGTGCATTACAGGCTCTGCAATTAATTTCAGTGGGGCTACTCCATAGAGGTTCAAGTGTTTTACTGGAACAACCTTCCTATCTTTATTCCCTTCGTGTTTTTCAATCTGCTGGGATGAAGCTTACAGGACTACCAATTGATGAAGATGGACTTATACCTAACTCTATTTCCATCACAAATAAACAACGCAACAGAGCCATTTTGTATTCCATTCCCTGTTTTCATAACCCTACAGGTATCTTAATGCCTGACAAACGACGCCAAGAGCTCCTTAGCATTTGTAAAAAGGAACAGCTTCCTATGATTGAAGACGATATTTATCGAGAATTATGGCTTGATGAAATTTCACCTTCTCCTATTAAGGCAAATGATAAACATGGTCATGTATTGTATTTAGGCAGTCTATCTAAATCGTTAAGCCCTGGTTTAAGGATTGGATGGATTGTTGGACCAGAACCAGTCATTGAACGATTATCCGATATAAAAATGCAGACAGATTATGGTTCCAGCTCCATATCTCAAAGAGTAGCAGCTGAATGGTTTAAAAGTGGGTTATATGAACAACACCTTGGCTTGGTACGAGAAGAGTTAAAAAAAAGACGGACAGTTATGTTAGAAACATTAGAATATTATTTAAGCGATATAGCTTCTTGGTATACACCAAAGGGTGGATTCTTTATTTGGTTAAAAATAACTTCAAAAATTTCCATGAAAGAACTTTATGTAAAAGCCTTAGACAGAGGCATATTACTGAACCCTGGAAGTATATATGGTCAAGATTCTAACCGTTATCTTCGCCTTTCTTATAGCTATGCCTCCATCGCTAACTTGAAAAAGGGAATTTACCAGTTAAGCAAAATTATAAGAGAACTTGTAGGTAGTTAGATTGTAAATATTTATGCTGTGAAAAAATTTGGCTTCTCATTCTAATGGTTACTTTACCTTGTTTATCTATTCCGCTTATAGCAAAAAAACAATTAAGAAATATGTACTTACTGCTCTAACAATGAGTGCATATCTTGTTCTAGAAGAAAAATTTTCAGTAAAGAAAAAATGGTGGTGGTTCCCGTAAAATATAAAACATAATGTCTTGGCCGAACTACCATTAATTAGTGAACCATTCTTTACTGGTTCTATTTGGATAGAAAGAAGTTTATCAGTAATAATTTAGGAATGTCGTTTTATAGATATTCCTATTTTTTCCTATTAGTAAAAATGTATCCCTTATTTAACGGACGGATCTTTTGGTTTAAGTAGCATTATTTACAAGCTTTCTTTTTTCTTACTTATGCTTTGGCTATTTAAACACTTCAAAACTTTCTAGCTAAACAAGCAATAACAAGACAGAATAGCTCACCAAACCAAGGAAAAAAGCAATGAAACTGCTCTCTCTTTCTTCTGGTAACTCTTCCTTCAGTACATTTAAAATTATCCCCCCTGCCAAGAATGCTGTGAGCATGGAAATATAAATTTCCTTTAATTCAGTAAATAAGCCAACCATCCATCCAAATAATATTGCTAATGTTAGTAACCATCTACCAAAATGGTCATATATTTCTTTGTGATCTTTTCTTAGACTGTGATCATTGGTAACAAAATGAACCGCCATTGCTAAGAAGTAGAATAACATTCCCCAATTGCTTCTATATGTTTCTCTAATCAAAAGATAACCAATTAGCGCGTTATATACAAAAAAAGATGTTATATGAATCCAAAATACACCGGTTTTCGATTTTTTTGTCCCACTTTCTTTTTTTGATTTTTTAACCATCTTTTCTAGTCCATAGAAAATAGTTAATCCCAGCAGAGCTATCAGATAGGCGTGATTCTCAAATAGGTGAAAAATTCCTTTATCTCCTAATTGCTCTAATACTCTTTGATGTTTGCTTAACTCGGGCATTAGATGGATAAATACATAAGAAACTGCTATACCACCAGCGATTGAGAGAAATCTACTTCTAGGTGAATCTTTGATAAACTTCATTGTTTTAGAAAAGAAATGAATAAAAATAAATCCAATTACAAAAACAAGACTTAGACTAATCGTCATTTTAATCCCACCAAATTTTTAGGTTAGTATAGTAAATAACCTAAATCTACATAACAAAACCATACTCAGAGATTTTGAGCCAGTTATTCTGCTAATTATAATATAGAAAAACATTGGAATATTGGTAGTAGGCATGGACATCTTTCTCAGAAATATCACATTAATTCCTTATTTAACAGCAAACACAAAAAATCTATTTTGAATAAGAATTGAACAAAATGGATTTTCTTCTGGATTTTGTCTTTTTATTTGAACTCATTTATTTAAGTGTAAAAATATATTTCTTATAGCAGGCATCAGAATTATAACTATTGAAATTTCCTGAATGAGATAAAAATGACATACCAAATAACAAGCAAAATAACACCCCGATTGCACGATGACAATATTTATTGTTAAGAAGCGATTAGGGGTGTTATTTGCTATATTGCAAGCTAGCAAATTTACATGTATTTATAGTGTTTTATTCACAAAACGGAATTACCTACTATTAATCTACCTGACTTTTTTGTTTTATCAGAAGGATAAGGGGTATATATTTCCATAAGCAATATATCAAGTTAGAGGTAATGGTAAAAAGTAAATGAAAGAAAAAGGATGGATAGCCAACATGTTGTTGAATAAAAAGATACTACTGTTCTTCAGTTTAATCGGGCTCTGCCTTTTATCTGCTTGTGCCGAAAAGGAGAAGCTTGCAGATGGATCTGAACTGATTAATAAAAATCAATTTGTTTTTGCTGCTTCTGGTGAGTTTAAGCCATTTAGTTATATAAATAACGATCTCACCATGTCAGGATTTGATGTTGAAGTTGGCGAAGCACTTGCAAAAGAAATGGGACTTGAACCAGTTCAGAAGCGAATTAAATTCAAAGGGATTGTAGAAGGGGTGAAAACAGGACGTGCAGATGCAGCCGTTGCCAGTCACACGATTAATCCGCAGCGGAGCAAACATGTTGCCTTCAGTACTCCTTACTACTACTCGGGCCCGCAAATTTTCACCAGACCAGATAGTTCAATTAAGACGGTCGACGATTTAAAGGGAAAGGAAGTAGCTGTTGCAAAAGGTTCTACATATGCCGATACTGCCTCCAAGTATACGGACAAAATAAAAACATATGACAGTGATATTACGGCTTTACAAGCGTTAAGCAGCGGTCGCCATGATGCAGTAATCACCGATTTTGTAACAGGGAAAAGTGCTGCACAGGAAGGGTTTAAGATTAAAGCACAGCAGTTAATTGATCGCAGTGAACAAGCGATAGTTCTTCCCAAAGATAATCCAAAACTATTGAAGCGAGTAAACCAAGCCTTGGAAAAACTCCGAGAGGATGGGACACTTACTCGCATTAGCATGAAATATTTTGGAGAGGACATTACGACTAAACCAGAATAAATTTATACCAGAATAGAAAGGAAGTAATACTTTGCCAAGTTTTTCACATTTTTTTAACATACTAGCGGAAACAAAAGGTGTATTCCTAAAAGCTATGCTTTTGACATTAGAGCTGACAGCTGTTTCGATCGTACTCGGAATCGTCATTGGGCTGATCTTTGCCTTATTAAAAATTTCTAAAATCAAAGTGCTGGAGTTTATTTCCGATGCATATGTCTATTTGGTTCGCGGGACACCGCTGATTGTTCAAATATTTATTCTCTATTTCGGAATAAGTGGAATTTTCCTTCTTCCTGATTTTTGGGCTGCTTCCCTGGCGTTAGCATTCCATAATGGAGCTTATATTTCTGAGATTCTTCGTGGAGCAATTCAGGCAGTTGACAAAGGTCAGTTAGAAGCAGGACGTTCTTTGGGAATGACAAAGGCACTGACATTAAGGAGAATTATTCTTCCACAGGCATTTAGACGCGCGCTGCCACCTTTAGGTAATCAATTTATCATTAGTTTAAAAGATTCTTCGCTAGCTGCATTTATCTCCATGAATGAGCTGTTCAATGTAGCAACAACACTAGGATCCAATAATTTTGACGAAATGACCTATTTACTCATTGTAGCTGTCTACTATTTAGTACTAGTAGCACTGTTGACATTTGTAGTAAACCGAATTGAATTAAAATTAGCAGTAAGCGACAGATAGGGGCGAAGAAATTGGACAAGAAAGAAATGATCAGAATAAACCAATTGAATAAATCATTTGGAGACTTACATGTATTGAAAAATATCGATTTGACTGTTTATGAAAGTGATGTCGTTTGTTTAATAGGATCAAGTGGTTCAGGAAAAAGTACCCTCCTTCGCTGTTTGAATTTTTTAGAAAAAAAGGATAACGGCAGCATTATCATTGAGGGGAATGAGGTCAATCCAAGCACCGATAACTTGAACAAAATTAGGGAAAAGGTAGGAATGGTATTTCAAAATTTCAACTTATTTCCACATAAAACCGTACTGGAAAATATTATTGAAGCACCTATCATGGTAAAGGGTGTAGACAAAGATAAA
Source organism: Niallia sp. FSL W8-0177 (assembly GCF_038006285.1). Classification (NCBI taxonomy): domain Bacteria; kingdom Bacillati; phylum Bacillota; class Bacilli; order Caryophanales; family Bacillaceae; genus Niallia; species Niallia sp. FSL W8-0177. The sequence continues at coordinate 4,155,957 of NZ_JBBOUX010000001.1, read as the reverse complement.
GCTATCTCCAAAGCAAAACAGTTACTGCAAAAAGTAGATTTAGAGGATAAGGCAGATGTTTATCCTAGTAAACTATCAGGTGGGCAAAAGCAGCGGGTAGCCATTGCCAGAGCACTTGCAATGGAACCAGATATTATGCTCTTTGATGAGCCGACATCAGCACTGGATCCCGAGCTAGTGGGAGAGGTATTAACAACGATGAAAGACTTAGCAGAAGAAGGAATGACCATGGTGGTTGTAACCCACGAAATGGGATTTGCTAAAGAAGTAGCAGATAGTATTGTGTATATGCATGATGGAAAGATTATTGAACACGGTACAGCTGAGCAATTTTTTAACAATCCAAAAGAAGAAAGAACACAAGAATTTTTAAAAGCTACGATGCTTAAATAACAAAGAAGTCCTGTCTAAAAGTATAGACAGGACTTCTTTGTTATTGTATTTGGGTGGATATATTTCATAAAATACGCTTGTGAATCTAAAGAAGATAGCCGTTTATGGTTATCTTCTTTCATTTTAATAGAGCTAAGAAGAGCATAATATTCTTTTTCTAAAGACAGACCATAAAAGCAAGAATGAGGACGAAATGGTGGCAGATTACTTGTTAAAATAGGTCCAATAAAAGATTTGGAGGAAAATTAAAATGAATAAGATGAAGGAATTCAAGGAACTACATTTTTCAGAGGATTTATTATTTCTTGGAAACGCCTGGGATCTTCTTTCAGCTTTAACGCTAGAAAAGGCTGGATTTAAAGCAATTGGTACAACTAGTTGGGGAATTGCTAACTCATTAGGATATTCAGATGGAGAATTAATTGATTTTGATCGACACTTAGCTATAATCAAAACGATTACAGAGAATGTAAAAATCCCTGTTTCCGCTGATATTGAAGCTGGATACAGTGAGGATATAGATAAAATTATTAATAATGTATTAAGGACAGCTGAGATTGGAGTTGCTGGTATCAATATAGAGGATTCACTGAAAAAATCAAATGAATTGAGAGAAATAACGCAGCATTGTAAACTAATGGAAAAAATGAGGGCAGCCTTAGATAGAAATGGTTATAAAGACTTTTATATCAACGCCAGAACGGATACTTACCTAAAAAGGAAAAATCCCTTGCTGGAAACAATGGAACGAGCTCGTGCATATGTGGAAAGTGGTGCCAGTGGAATTTTTGTTCCTGGGTTAAGAGAGGATAAAGAGATTAAAGAAATTACAAAGAATGTTAGCGCTCCACTAAATCTATTATCTTTACCTGGGCTGACGAATTGTAATATGCTTAAAGAATTAGGAGTAAGACGATTTAGTTTTGGAAACGCTCTATCTGATAGTGTAATTGTTCATTTAGAAAAAAAGGTTGGCGAATTATTAGAGTTCAAGGATACGTCCTCTTTGTATGAAAAAGAAGCACTAGGGTGAAAGGATAGTGGTTTATATGTCGACTAATCTCAATCTTTCATTTGAAGAGATGTGGGAGAAAATCATCAATTGTGATCGTAAATATGATGGGATTTTTTTTACCGCAGTAAAAACAACAAAAATATATTGCCGTCCTTCCTGCAAATCACGGAAGCCTAAAAAGAAAAATGTTGAATTTTACTATGATAGGAATGAAGCTGAAAAAGCTGGGTATCGTCCTTGCAAAAGGTGCCAGCCAGAAGTTGAGCATTCTCCTCATATTGAACTTGTCAGAAATATCATTACCTTCCTAGTCAATCATTATAAACAAAATTTGATATTAAAGGATATAGCAGCCCATGTCGGTTTGAGTCCCTTTTATTTGGAGCGATTGTTTAAAAAGGAAACTGCTGAAACCCCACGTGCTTATTTAGAAAAAATACGCATTGATAAAGCGGCCTACCTTCTCAAAAGCACTGCTATGACAAACCTAGAAATTTGTTATGAGGTGGGTTTCCAGAGTTCCTCTAATTTTTACAAAGTATTTAGAAGCATAAAAAACTGTTCTCCTAGTGAATATCGCAAGGGATACCAACATGAATTGGATTGATTATGAATCTTATATCGAGATTTATCCTCCAAAGGAATTTAATTTTGAAGAGTGTTTAGTTTTTTTAGGCAGATCCAATCAGGAAGTGCTTCATCGGATTGAAGAGGGATTTTTATACAAATTGATAAAAGTGAATGAATCGTTGATTTTATGTAAAGTTGGATCAATCGATCATGCCATAAAGGTCGAATTTCCATTGAATCCAGCATCCAATGACATACACAAAAAAGTGGCGGAGTATATTTGGGAATGGTTTGATTTGGATCAGGATTTGGAGAGCTTTTACCAAGTTGCAGATAAAGATAAAGTGTTAAGGCAGCTTACCCATAAATACCATGGTTTAAGGATTATGTGCATTCCTGACTTATTTGAGGCGGCCGTGTGGGCAATTATGGGTCAGCAAATTAATTTAACATTTGCCTATACCTTAAAGAAACGCTTCGTTGAAAAGTATGGCGAAAGCCTAACATTCCAAGAGGAAACATTGTGGTTATTCCCCTCATTTGAAAAAATTGCGTCTATCCATGTCGATGATTTAAGGGAACTTCAATTTACTACAAGGAAGGCTGAATACATCATTGGCATTGCTAAAGATATGCAAAGCGGCAAATTAACAAAAGAATTATTACTTATGAAGCAAGATAATTATCAAGTAAAAAAATCTCTTCTGTTGATAAGAGGGATAGGAGCATGGACGGCAGAGTATGTCATGATGAAATGCCTCCACTACACCTCCTCCTTCCCAGTTTCAGATGTCGGCCTTCATAATGCCTTAAAGAATGTATTAGAGCTTAAGAGTAAACCGACTATAGAAAAAACGAAAGAATTAGCAGAAGGTTGGAAAGGCTGGCAGGCATATGCAACTTTTTATCTTTGGAGGTCATTATATGACAAAAATATATAAATTAGATTATGAATCGCCGATTGGAATGATAGAAATAATTGGTACCCATGAAGCAATTATTTCTATTTTATTTTCTGAAGAGAATGATAAGAGTGTGAATTTATTACAACCAGAAACTCCTCTCGTTTTAATAGAATGCTATAACCAGCTCGACGAATATTTTAAAGGCAAGCGCCATGAATTTTCCATCCCATACCAATTGGAAGGAACAGATTTTCAAAGCGCGGTATGGAACGCTTTAATAAAAATACCGTATGCTGAAACGGGGTCCTATAAGGATATAGCCATGTCCATTGGGAATGCAAGAGCGATTAGAGCTATAGGAAGCGCAAATGGAAAAAACAAGTTAAGCATTGTCATTCCTTGTCACAGAGTAATCGGATCAAATGGGACATTAACTGGCTATGCAGGAGGTTTATGGAGGAAAGAATGGCTGCTTCAACATGAGAAAACGTATCACAGGTAATTGAAATGTTAATGATAATCCACACCAATCATTAAAGATTGGTGTGGATTTTTTATTTTTATTATAGAAGAGAGTAATAATAGTTCCTTTTATTACTCAATAGGGTGATGGTTTCAGCTATCATTTTTACTCCCCATTTTATTTGATGATCTTGTACTTGTGATATACATAAACGGATGAGATTATCCTTCTTGTAGTTGGTCAAGAACATTCTATCCGCATCATCAATTAATATCAGTTTTTCAGATAATAAAAAAGCTAGTCTTTTGGCTGATACATTTTCAGGTAAATAAATAGAGAGATAAAAACCGCTGTCCGGTTGCGTGTAATGTGTCCCCTCAGGAAGTAATTCTTCACAAGCACTTTTTAGTAATTGCATTCTATGAAAATAAACTTCTTTTATTTTTTTAATATGACTTTTATACATCCCGCTTTTTAAATAGATTTCTAACGCACCTTGTGAAAGGACGGAACTATTAAAGTCCGAACTAAATTTATAGCGTAAGAAGTTATTTATCATTATTTTTGGCAATACCACTCCAGCAATACGCAGCCCTGGAAGAAATACCTTTGAGAAACTTTTAATATAAATGACTCTTCCAGAAGTGTCATAAGAGAATAATGGATCAGATTTTTTGTTGCGGTCTAATTCACCCAAAAAGTCGTCTTCCACAATATAAACGTCATACTTATTTGCCAGCTCCACTATTTTTTTCTTCTCATTATTCGTATAAGAATGTCCAAGGGGGTTATGAAATCTTGGAATGATATAGAAAAACTTAATGTTATTATTTTTAAAAATATATTCAAGGCGGTCTAAATCGATACCGTTCATGGAGAGTTCTATCCCAAAGGTGGAAACTTGATGTATTTGCAGTGATTCAATCATGCCAAAATAGGTTGGCTGCTCAATAAGAATATTTTTTTTGCCGTTTGGAAAAGGGAGTGCTGTAAGCAGATGGATAGCTTGTTGCGAGCCTGAAACAATTACAACACGATCAGGATCGGTGAATACTTGTGAATCTTGAAGATTTTTAACTATTTCTGTACGTAAGGAGTAAAAGCCTTGATGATCTGAATAGGTGAATATATCCTTTTTGTATATTTCGATAGCTTGATTTAAGCAATGCTGAAATTCTAGATAAGGAATTAAATGGTTGTCTGGTCCAGCTGATAAAAAATCAACAATGGTAGAATCCTCGGCAGAGAGGGCAAATTCATTTACGATATAATAGCCGCTTTGAGGTATTGCATAAACTAAGTGTTCTTTTTCTAGCTCACTGTAAGCTTTAATCACAGTATTTTTACTACAGGAAAACGTTTCAGACAACTGGCGAACAGAAGGTAATTTACTACCAGCGGCAAGTGTCCCATTTGTAAGTTGATTCTTAATTTCCTCTACAATTTTTTTGTATTTTGTGCTCAAAATAATGGCCAACCTCCTCAAACTGTACCATGACAGATTTAGAAAATAGATATGTATATTTGGTTTCTGTATCAGGTATTATCTAAATTATAGCAAAACTGTCACTGTATATTTAGGTTTCTTAAGACAGAAAAAAATAGTAGGAGGAAAACGAATGGAAAAGGAAAAATTGGGGTTATTATTAGGCTTGGTGGGAGTAATTTGTTTTAGTTTAACCTTGCCAGCTACCAGTATTTCTGTTGAATATTTTGGTACTACCGTGGTTGGATTAGGAAGAACGGTTCTTGCAGCAATTATAGCTGGTATCGTGCTTGTTGTTGGAAAGGAGAGAGTTCCTAATCGGCAGCAATTTAAAAGTATCCTAATTGTCGCCATGGGCGCTGTCTTAGGATTTCCATTACTAACTTCATGGGCAATGCAAGCACTACCAGTTTCGCATGGAGCGGTTGAAGTGGCTTTATTGCCATTAGCTACAGCAGGGATTGCGATGTTAAGAGCTGGAGAAAAACCTTCAGTGAGATTTTGGATTGCCAGTCTAATCGGTGCCGGTGCCGTAATTTTTTATGCAGTTAATTTAGGTTTTGGCAAACTTCAGTTTGCAGATTTGGCACTTTTGACAGCAGTCATTATTTTAGGTTTTAGTTATGCCGAAGGGGGCAAGCTTTCCAAAGAAATAGGAAGTTGGCAAGTAATAGCATGGGCCATCGTTATTGGAGCGCCATTTTTCGTCATTCCAGTTGTAATGGATTTTTCTGTTGAAATGTTAACTGCCCCATTTCAAGCTTGGGTTAGCTTAATCTATTTAGCTATTGTAAGCCAGTTTTTAGCATACATTGTTTGGTATGGCGGCATGGCATTAGGAGGTGTTGCAAGGGTTAGCCAGCTTCAATATATACAACCTTTTATTATGATTATCTTTGCAACAATCTTTTTAGATGAGTCGATAACGCTTGTAACGATCGTAACAGCAATAATTGTAGTCGTTTCGGTAATCGTTGGGAAAAATACTCCGATATCAAAAAAGACATCACCCTCAGATAGAATAAAAAATATTGATTTAAGATAAATGAAAATATAAAGAATCAGTAAAAAGAAAAATGTGCGTTTTTTCTATTTTACGACGAAGTAGTTAATCTGATAATTTGATGCCCGGGAGGTGGATGATACTCACAACCTCCTTTTTAAAAAGAAACGCTGTTTTCGTAAACTTTGTTGTTTTTCTCATAGATGAAAGAGAACTCCGAGGGAAGTTCCCTTTCTAACTAGACTTTTTTAAATTTCTATTGTTCCAATGATAGTTTTAATACGTTCTTGCTCTTCGCCCTTATCTAAGTATTCGAAAAATCCCAGTCGATTACCCCAAGGGTCTGTGAAAGTTCCCCATTTCACTGGTACTTCAGGTCTTGAATGTATTTCAAAACTATCAATCTTTAATTCATCTATCAGTCTGTCTCTTTCAGCTTCAATGTTAGTAACTCCTAAACGTAAAGGTCCGTTACCCTCGGTAAGAGTTCCTTCTGCGACCTGCAACCAACAACCAGGAATGAGTTCCCACTCAGCAAATCCCTCGTGTGGAGTGAAATCAGGCTTCTTATTAAGCAGTGTTTCATACCACTTTTGCCCTTCTTCAATATTGGCAACTCTAACCTGAGTAGTCATTTCAAAAATCATCTATATCCCTCCTAAATATGTATTATCAAATATAATAATACATATTTAGAGATTAATTTTCTTTAGGTAATAGCCAATTTAGATTATATACATAATATAAAATCTCTTCATCTTCGATTTAACACATAATAGGATACCTCTCCACTTTTAGATAAAGCAGAAATAGTCTTTGCGCATGTTTTCAATTAGGTTATCTCTTTCTTAAGGTTCTATAGGACTTTAAGATCATCTTTTAATTTTCCTCACTTGTCTCTTTCGAATAATTACGTACAAAAAATAGGTGTTCTCCGCTGGATAAATAATCCACGTCACTAAAATATTGCATATCGTTATTTGCTATAATCCATATTAGTTTAGGCGAGAATCTCTTTTATTCTAATATTAAAATCTAGATAAAAAATGGCTTCCCTAACTTGAAAAAAATGGTTAATATATGGATGATTACATGTGGACACACAAAAAACATATCCATAGCTTAAGTTTAAGTTAGGAATAAACTGCCGCATGAAACAAAGGAGTATAACATGAGAAAACGCAGTATTACTGTCAAGTTATTCGCTGTAACGTCTATATTCTTTTTGGTGTTTTACGCCATGATTATGATATTTCAGCTAGTATTCTTTGACCGTTTTTATCAACATCATAAAACGAAAGAAGCAGCAAAGCATATCCATCAGTTAGCAGAAGGATATGAGCAAAATTCTTGGAGCGAAGCAGAACTGACAAAACAGACATTGTCCTACATAAAGAAGACAAAAAGCCCGTTGACGATTGTGGACACAGAAGGTTATCAGTTGGTACAAGATCCTTTTAATATCATGTTGGATACAGAGGATGGCAAAATTGTGGAAGTATCACTTTCATTACTCATCACAGATTATGGAAAACAAGTACAAGCATTGAATATTGCAAAGGGGGATACAGTGATTGTACAAGGGGAAACAGATGCTCTAGTTTCTTCAGTCATTTATCCATCTATTATTACGAAGAATAGCTCTAGTGTTGGGGAAAGTCAGGCCGAGAATGAAGTGACCATTAAAGGGAAGGTAAAAAGTATTTCGCTGCCTAAAGGGAAAGTGGCAAGTAGAGGGCTAGGAATTCTCTATGATGCACTATTGGAATGGTTCCCTCTTCAAGAGAAGCAGATAAAGCAGCTTTCCAGAGGAGAAAGCCTAAAGTTAGACTGGGTAGAGTCATGGAGTGGAAAACATTATTTAGTATTAATGGAGCCAATCAAGAAAGACGGAGAAATGCAAATTATGTTCTCTGTCACATCTCTTCAAGAAATCAGAGATACCAATGAATCGCTCCGAATATTTTATGTATATATCGGAATTGCTGGCTTTATTCTCATCCTTTTATTGTCGTTATTCTTCTCCCGTCTTGTTAGTAGACCACTGATTAAGCTGAATGAAATGGCAAAAAAAATGGTGCATCTAGACTTCTCATCGCTGAAACCGATTAAGCAGAAGGATGAGCTGGGGAGTCTGGCGAACAATATGCTTGTTATGGCGCAGAACTTGGATGTTGCATTAAATGGTTTGAAAGAAGCCAATGGAAAGCTGAAAGAGGATATGGAAAAGCGTCTGCAAATGGAGAAGGAGCAGCGTGAATTTTTCGAACATGCTTCCCATGAGCTGAAGACCCCTCTGAGTATTGTCAAAAGCTTTGCAGAAGGGCTGCAAGATGGAGTCAGTCCAGATAAACAGGATCACTATATAGAAGTAATTATTGAGGAATCAGAAAAGATGGAAGTGCTGATTAAAAATATGCTGGATTTGGCTAAGTTGGAGAACGGTGTAATCAAACTACGAAAAACATCTTTCTTGCTTAGTGAAATGATTGAGGATTTGGCAAATAAACTATTTTGTATAGCTAGAGAGAAAAATGTGGTAATTGAAATCATGCCGAAGAATGAACAGCATATTTTGGCAGATTATGAGTGGATGGAACGAGTAATGAAGAATCTTCTTATTAATGCGATCCGCCACAGCGAACCTGACTCTGTCATTAGAATTTGTATCGAATTGGATCAAGATAATGGCAACAGTGTGTTTCAAATCGAGAATACAGGTCCACAGATACCAGAAGAGCAGCTGGATAAAATCTGGAAACGTTTCTATCGAGCTGAATCTTCTCGCAGCCGAATGACTGGTGGTACAGGATTAGGATTGGCCATTGTTCAGCAAATACTCAGCCTGCATGGCTTTCATTATGGAGCAGAAAACATACCAGGCGGTGTACGTTTCTATATTCACTTTCGTTAATGGTAATAATTTCTTATAGGACACATGAAAGACATATAACCTTGTTAATATCTTTAAATTGGAAGGAAGATTCACGATGGGGAAGAAAGTATTGCTTGTCGAGGATGAAGTGAGAATTCGAGAAGTCGTAGCTGATTATTTTAAAAAGGACGGCTGGGAAGTGTATGAAACGGATAATGGCAGCAGTGCAATAGATTGGTTTGATGCCATATATCCTGATTTAGTTATTCTTGATATTATGATGCCACAAATGGATGGATTTGCTGTTACCAAGCAGGTTCGCATGAGCTCTGGCGTACCCATTATTTTGCTGACAGCGAAATCCAGTGATGATGATAAAATCCATGGCTTTGAACTTGGAGCTGATGATTATGTTACCAAGCCGTTCAGTCCAAAAGTGTTAGTAGCACGTGCTAATTCCTTAATGAAACGGGCAAAAGAGCATTATCTGCCGACTGGTCATATGATAAGCTTCGGTGAGGCAATTGTTAATACTAAGTCTCATCAACTTCAGCTTGCAGGTCAACAAGTCGAATTAACGCCAAAAGAATATGAATTATTAGTTTTCTTACTTCAGCATAAAAATAATGTCCTTTCACGTGAAACAATTTTGAATCATGTATGGGGATTCGACTTCGATGGTGATAGTCGAGTTGTGGATACACATATTAAAAAGCTTAGGGCTAAATTAAGCTTTGAATCCCATCATATCCGGACTGTTATTGGAACAGGCTATAAGTTTGAATAAAAGAAAGGAGAGAGAAGATGAATAAGCTTAAACAGTTGTATAGGCATACTGGCGTCCGGTTTGCTTTACAGACTTGTTTTTATTTGGCTATCCTCATTACCTTATTCTTGCTGTATGGCTTCCATACGGCCAATACAGGCAACTATATTTATAATGATTTCTAAATGGAGAAGATAATAAAATGAAACTTTTAACTCGTATTGCGCAGCATGCGGTAAAAAAATCAGAACAGATAGCATATCGTACAGAAGACCAGATGCTGACTTATGGATTGCTCTGGGATAAATCAAGAAGGCTGGCAAGCTTATTACACGCCATTAAGCTTAAGCGGCAGACGCCAATTGTAGTGTATGGACATATGGGAATAGATATGCCGGTATCGTTTCTCGCTTGTGTTCAAGCCGGCCATCCTTATATACCGGTAGATACATCGATTCCAATCGAACGGGTGCGTCTTATTGTCGAAAAATCTGGCGCTGGGGTGGTAATTAATACGACAACTAGCAAGCTGGATTTTGAAGGTGTTATAGTTTTACAGATGCTAGAAATGAATTTGGAACAAGTAGAGCATATTGGAGAAGAGTACTGGGTCCAAAGTGATGAGGTTTTTTATATCATTTATACGTCTGGCAGTACTGGAAATCCCAAAGGAGTTCAAATAACTGCAGCGAATCTACAATCCTTTACCGATTGGATGACAGGGGACTTTCCGCTAGGGGAAGGAAAGGTATTCTTGAACCAGGCTCCCTTTTCATTCGATTTGTCTGTAATGGACTTTTATCCAGCCTTACAGAGTGGGGGTACCATTCATACGCTGGAGAAAGAAGTAAGCAATAAACCGAAGCTTTTGTTTGAGAACTTAAGTCATTCGTCTATACAAATATGGACATCGACACCATCTTTTGTGCAAATGTGTTTTCCTAACCCAGATTTTAATCAAAAGATGCTTCCAGAGCTTGAACTATTCCTTTTCTGTGGGGAAGTACTGCCACTTGCTGTAGCCACGGAGCTGAAGGAGCGCTTCCCGAAAGCGAGAATTTTTAATACCTATGGACCTACAGAGGCAACAGTAGCGGTGACATCTATTGAAATTACGGAAGAATTGCTTGCAGAAGAGAAGGCTCTGCCAGTAGGCTATCCAAAATCGGATATGCGTGTTTTCGTTTTGGATGAATTAGATAATCCGCTCCCAGAAGGAGAAAAAGGTGAACTTATTCTTGCAGGGCCAAGTGTATCAAAAGGATATCTCGGTGAGCCGCAACTGACAGAAAAGGCATTTGGCATGATAAACGGAATGAATGCATATCGTACCGGAGACGCAGGGTTCATTCAAGACGGAGTGGTGTACTGCCAAGGAAGAATGGATTATCAGATTAAGCTGCATGGCTATCGGATGGAACTGGAAGAAATTGAATTCCACCTGAATCAGTCTGAATATATTAAGACTGCCATTATTATTCCTTATGCACCAAATGAAGAAATTGAATACTTGATTGCGGCAGTTGTTCCAGAGAATCATGACTTTGATAAGGAATTCAAACTGACTGCTGCTATTCGTAAGGATCTTGCCTTGCGCTTACCAGCATATATGATTCCTCGTAAATTTACGTATCATTCTTCTATTCCAATGACGATAAATGGAAAAGTAGACCGTAAGAAGATGAAGGAAGAGGTACTAGCATGACCCCGTATAGTTCTTTCCTTTTCTTTATTATTTTAGGTATCTTGCTACTGCCGACGATAATCCTCGGTATAAAGGGCAAGAACCTGCGTTTTTACAATGTATTTGTTTCTATTGTTGTACTGGCCATTATCTTTTCTAGTGGGAATGCAGGCTTTTTCTCATTAGTAGTTTTCACTATCCTTCAAGTAATATTGGTAAAAGGCTATATTCATTATCGCCAGAAAAAGAATAGTAGTCTCATATTTTATGTAATAAGCTTTCTATCCATTCTGCCTTTAATTTTATCTAAAGTCTTGCCTATTTTGGCAGTGGATAATTGGGCGAGTTTTCTAGGTATCTCTTATCTGACATTCCGAGCTGTCCAAATTATTATTGAAACAAGAGATGGATTGATTAAAAATCAGCTTTCGATTTTTCAGCTTGTTAATTTTATGTTATTTTACCCGACCATTTCATCTGGGCCGATTGACCGTTTCCGTCGATTTGAGAAGGATGAGAATAAGCGTTGGACACCAGAGGAATATAGAGAGCTGCTTTATAAAGGGATTAACAAAATCTTCCTTGGATTTTTGTATAAATTTATAATCGGCTATTGCATTAATGCATATTTCATCATGAATTTAACTTATATTTCAGATGGTAAGCTTTCTTATCACCTGCTATACATGTACAGCTATAGCCTATACCTATTTTTCGACTTTGCCGGCTATACGGCATTTGCAGTCGGAGTCAGTTATATAATGGGTATCCGGTCACCGGAGAACTTTAATAAGCCATTTATGAGCCGTAATATAAAGGATTTCTGGAATCGATGGCATATGTCTTTGTCATTTTGGTTCCGTGATTATGTGTTTATGCGCTTTGTTTTTTTAATAAAGAAGAAAAAATGGATAAAGAACAATATGCTCGTTTCAAATTTAGGGTATATTCTCCTGTTCCTTTTGATGGGCGTATGGCATGGATTAGAGATTCAATACATCATTTATGGAGCATATCATGCCCTGATGATGAGCGGTTTTAATTTCTTCGAGACTTGGAATAAAAAACATAAACGCTGGCCAACAGGAAAAGCGATGACAGTGGTTTCTATCATTATTACTTTCCATGTTGTTTGTTTCGGTTTTTATCTGTTTTCCGGCAAACCATTTCAATAAAAAGGGGATCTATATATGAATTTTAAAGAAAAAGTACTACAAGTTATTGCAGAAGTTTGTCAAGATGATGTGGTGAAAGAAGAGCTTGATTTGGATTTATTCGATTCAGGATTGATCGATTCGTTTGGGACTGTAGAATTACTTGTTAAATTTGAGGAACAACTTGAAATCAATGTACCAATTACAGAGTTCGACCGAGATACATGGAATACACCAAATGCTATCGTTGAACGTCTGAATGAGCTGAAATAATGAAGAAGAAATATTTATTTGGACCAATCATTCTTGCATTGGTCCTGTTTGCCGGGGTTGTATTTATACCCACATCATGGCTGGCTAAGCTAGTTCCTGCTGATCGGTTAGAGGAATCTGCAATCAGTTTAGAGCCAAATATGTTCCAAGGAACATATTTGCAAAATGAGATGCTCAAGCGTTCGACCTATGTTCCGATCTATGGCTCTTCGGAGTTGTCACGCTGGGATCCATTTCATCCATCCAATTATTTCGAAGTGAATTCCGCCCCATTCACACCTTATTTAATAGGAAAAGGCGGAATGACGTCAATTATTCATGATTTAAACTTTGCAACACATGCTGCTCAATTGAAGAACAAGCAAATGGTCATTATTGTATCGCCGCAATGGTTTGTAAAGCATGGTACAGATGAACAGCATTTTGCACCAAATTATTCTGCCCTGCAAGCGTACCAGCTTCCATTTAATAAGGATGTGGATGAGCAGGTGAAACGAAAATTGATGGAGCGTCTGATGACATATAGTGCGGTCAAGAACGATACGATACTCTATCAACTTTATGATGCTTATCTAAAAGACAAAAAGACATTGTTTAATATGTTATCCGTTCCTGCAAAGGGGTATATATCCATCCTTAAGAAAAAGGATTTATATTTTACGCTTTTGAAAGATAAACCAACCAATCGACATCAGTCAGCTAAAGTGAAGGATAAGACGTGGGAAGAATTACGTGCACAAGCTGATGCCTATGGCAAAAAACGGACACAGCATTCTCAATTTTACATTGATGATAAAGTATATAAGCATAAGAATGATTATATGAAGAGTATGAAAGGAAAGAACAAAGGTCATTCCTATGCTGAATCGCTGGAGTACGATGATTTTCAGCTGATGCTTGATATTCTAAAAAAGGCAGAAGCTGAACCGCTTTTTGTTATTATCCCAGTTAATGGTGCTTATTATGATTACACAGGCTTTCCTAAAAAAGGGCGGCAAGATTATTACAATCGTATAAAGAAACAGATAAGCGATAATGGCTTTAACTATGCTGATTACTCCGGCCATGAGCACGATCCCTATTTTATGAGGGATACGATTCATATTGGCTGGAAGGGCTGGGTTTATTTAAATGAGGATATGCAAAAATTTCTTGAATAGTATTAGGACGATTCACGTATGAAGTGGATCGTCTTCTTCTATTATTTCGGCAAGCGTATTTAGCAAATTTAGATGAGTGAATGAGAAAAATATTCATTTAAAATTGTCATTCTAAATATTCAAGGAGAATCAAGTTAAAAATAGCGTATAATAGGAGCTTACGGAAATAATAAAAGAATAATCCAAAATAAAAGAGGCTTTGTTATGAGTGAAAAAGGTTTTCATGCATTTAATTTAAGTAATCAAATAGTAAAAGCTCTAGATAGTTTAGAATATAAAAATCCAACAGAGGTTCAAAATAAAGTTATCCCCCTTGTGTTAGAGAAGATTGATCTCGTCGTAAAATCTCAAACAGGAAGTGGTAAGACAGCTTCCTATGGAATTCCTATTTGTGAATTAGTGGAATGGGAAGAGAATAAACCACAAGCGTTAATATTAACGCCAACAAGGGAACTTGCTGTTCAAGTCAAAGATGACTTTATTGATATAGGAAGACTGAAGAGGATTAAAGCAACAGCTGTATATGGAAAGCAGCCGTTTGCCATCCAAAAAACAGAATTAAAACAAAAAACACATGTAGTAGTTGGTACACCAGGTCGCGTATTAGATCATATCGAGAGAGGAACATTGACCTTAGAAAAAGTGAACTATCTTGTGATCGATGAAGCGGACGAGATGCTAAACATGGGATTTATTGAACAGGTAGAGGCAATAATCAAGGCTTTACCAAAAAAACGAGTAACTATGTTGTTTTCAGCAACGTTGCCGGAGGCAGTTAAAGAGCTATCGCAACGGTATATGAAAACACCTATTGACATTGAAATCAAGGCAAATGGACTGACTACCGATAAAATTGACCATACGCTTATAAAAGTAGACGAAAAAGAAAAATTCTCTCTTCTTCAAGCCGTAACGATTGTACAAAATCCTGATAGTTGTATTATCTTTTGTCGGACAAAAGATAGGGTGGACATGCTGAGTGACCAATTAACGGACTTAGGATATAACTGTGATCAAATTCATGGCGGGATGGTACAGGAAGATAGGCTAGATGTTATGAATGATTTTAAAAGAGGAGAATTCCGCTATCTAATTGCGACAGACGTAGCAGCAAGGGGCATTGACATTGATAATATCACCCATGTGATCAACTATGATATTCCTTTAGAAAAGGAAAGCTATGTTCATCGTACTGGAAGGACTGGACGGGCAGGTAAAAAAGGCAGAGCCATTACCTTCATGACTCCGTTTGAAGAGAAGTTTTTACAGGAGATAGAAGAATATATTGGCTTTAAAATTCCTATAATGGCTGTTCCTACAGAGGAGGAAATTGCCGATAAGCGGTCTGACTTTGAGGTAAAAAAGAATATCGAGCCGGCGATTAAAAAGGCAAAAAATGAAAAATTAAATAAGCATATTATGAAATTATACTTTAATGGCGGCAAAAAAAAGAAGCTTCGAGCAGTCGACTTTGTTGGAACAATTGCAAAAATAGATGGGGTATCAGCAGAGGATATTGGGATTATTACGATCATGGATACTTTTTCTTATGTAGAGATTTTGAATGATAAAGGACGAATCGTGCTCGAAAAGATGAAGAATACGCCGATAAAAGGGAAATCCTTGAAGGTATATGAAGCAAAGAAGGACTGACAAAGACTTTAGAACAGTTCGCAGTCAAGATTGTTAAAAAAAACGGAGCAGATTGAATACACATAGATTCTTATGGGAGCTGCGAGATAGTTCGAGATTCCCTTCAAACGAGGGCTCGCCCCATGGAAGGCAAAGTTTATTCAGTCTGCGGATGATTACTATATAAAAGGGTGGGAAAAATAACCACCTAAATTTCGACAAAAACTTTAAAAAGTAGTTTGACATTCATGCAAATAACACCTATATTAATAGAATGCAAAAAACTAAACTATCTGAATCTTTTCAAAAAATAGTTTAATTGGAGGTCATCTTATGGAACAACGTCAGCAATGGGGGTCACGCTATGGCTTTATCATGGCGGCTGTAGGCTCAGCAGTTGGTTTAGGAAATATTTGGAGGTTTCCAGCAGTTGCTTATGAGAATGGGGGAGGAGCATTTTTCTTACCTTATTTATTTGCGATCTTAACAGCAGGTATCCCAATATTAATATTAGAATTCACTATCGGACAAAAATTTCGTGGTTCCGCACCACTTTCTCTATTCCGTTTAAATAAAAAAGCAGAGTGGCTTGGCTGGTGGCAGTTGTTAATTGCCTTTGTCATCTGTACTTATTATTCTGTCATTGTCGCATGGGCTATTAAGTTCACTATTTATTCATTTGGGACCCAATGGGGTTCAAATCCGGAAAGTTTCTTTTTCAATGATGTTTTAAAGAGAGCAGATACAGCTGGAACGATTGGCGGGTTAGTTCCTGGTATTGTCATTCCAGTACTTTTTGTATGGGTTGTAGCGTTATTTGTATTGTATCGTGGAGTTTCTAAAGGCATTGAAAAATTAAATAGGATATTCCTTCCTGTTCTTATTGTGATGTTTTTGGTAATCGTTATTCGTGCCTTAACATTAGATGGAGCTGCCCAAGGCTTGAATGCTTTCTTTAAGCCAAACTGGGATATGATTTTGGACGGAAAAGTTTGGATTGCCGCATATGGGCAAATTTTCTTTTCTTTATCGATTGGTTTTGCCATCATGATTACTTATTCTAGCTATCTACCAAAAAAATCAGATATCAATAATAATGCGTTTATTACAGCATTTGCAAATTCTGGATTCGAATTATTAGCGGGGATCGGTGTTTTTGCTGCTCTTGGATTTATGGCTAACCAACAAGGTGTGGAGGTCCAAGATGTAGTCAGCAGTGGAATTGGACTAGCATTTGTGGTTTTCCCAAGCATCATCAATGAATTTCCTAGTATGAACGGATTATTTGGGGTATTATTTTTCCTTTCTCTTGTTTTTGCCGGTTTGACATCCATGATTTCAATCGTCGAAACCTTTATAGCAGGTGTGCAAGAGAAATTTAATGTATCAAGAACAAAAGCAGTATTAACAAGCGGAATTGCTGCAACAGTTATCTCCCTGCTTTTCGCAACAAATGGCGGTTTATATTTACTGGATGTAGTGGACTACTTTATTAATAACTTTGGAATTGTTACGGCAGGATTTGTAGAAGTAATCTTAATTGCATGGTTCTTTAGAGGATTAAACGGATTACAGTCACATACGAATGCTATTTCTGACTTGCGTATTGGTGCATGGTGGAAATTTTGTTTAAGTGTTATAACACCTATTGTTCTAGGCTATATGATGTTTGATAATATTCGCCAAAACTTAAGAGAAAATTATGGAGGATATCCAACAGAATTGATTCTGTCTGCCGGTGTGCTTGTGGTTGCGCTAAGCATCATTATTGGAGTTCTTCTATCCAGGAAAAAATGGAATGCGAAAATAGCTCTAGACAAAAATAAGGAGGTTGCTTAATATGTCAGCTAGTGCAATCACTATGATGATAGTGGGAATGATCATCCTCTGGGGTGGTTTAGCAGCCAGCATCTTTAACGTTGTAAGAGTATCTAAAAAGGCAAAATAATGACTAAAGGATTGGTCCATCATAGCGGCCAATCCTTTTTAAGTGAAGGAACAGTGAAGCTGTTTTGAAGGGTATATCAATTAGAAATCCGAACTTGTTTTCGCTGCTCTAGCCTTTGATAGATCAGTGCAACGATCATTGCGGGCAGACTGCAAGCGAGCATACCAAGAAAGGCATACCTTGGTTCTATTTCGTATAAAAAGCCTCCAAGTATGGTGAATACGGCAGTGCTCCAGCTTAGAGCCAGAGCTGAATATATCCCTTGTGCTTTGGGAATTTGTGCCTGTGAAATGTTGCTAATTAAGTATTTCATAAAGGCATAATGTCCCATTGCAAACGAAAAGGCATGTAAAGTTTGCGCCAGGCAGAAAACAATGACATTAGGAAACGCAAAAATGAATATCCATCGCAGAGAAGAACCCGCTGCTGCTACCGCCAATAACGTACCGACAGAGAACTTACTAAAGTGTTTATCTGCTATGGAAAAAAAGACGATTTCGGCAATGACGGCTATGTTAATGATTACTCCAATGAGATAAATAGGTGCGTGTATATCCTGAAGAAAAATATAGCCATAATTGTAATATGTAGCATGAGCTGCTTGAAGCAAAATGACAATAACAAGTACTAAAATGAAATGCTTGATGCGAAATAGTTGAGACAAACCTATTTTTTCTGTTGGCTTAATTTGTGGCTTTTTCGCTAAAATAGCAGGTGCATTCATAAAACTAAGACCTACGAACCCAATAATCCCTAGTAAGAGCGCCCAAAAAATGATCTCATCCCCAAACTTTCCGGTGAAAATAGTTAATATGACTCCTACTGAAACAAACCCAATAGATCCCCATTGGCGGCTTCTCCCATAGTGTTTTAATTGTTTATTCTGCACAAGGACACTTGCTGCGCTATCTAAAGCTGGCATTAAAGTTGGATAAAACAGATGTAAAATAACCGTTACGAGTAATAGACCGGAAAAAGAGTCTGTTAGCATATAACCACAAATAGAGACAAATGTGCCGACTCCCATGATATTTAATAACGATTTACTACTAAATTTCTCCGACAAATAAGGAAAGGCAAATAATGTTGACAGCCCTCTAGCGATTAAGCCAAGACTCATAATGAAGCTGGCTTGTGAGACGGAGATTCCTTTTGTATAAATTAACCAGCCAGACCAATAAGGCAGGAATATTCCCCAAGTCATAAAAAAACTAAAAAAACGTGTACTCATCCATCGTTGTGTATTCATTCTTATCCTCCTCATTCATTAGCATGGTATCATAGAAGTAAAGATAAATAATAGGAGATATCTCTTATTTATGGAGGCAGAAGATGCAAATTTACAAAGAAGATAAAAAGCAGCAATTTTTAACAAGGACTTCAATTGCTGATCTATTTTCTTTCCAAGTAGAAGAATATATAGAAATTCATGAATATCAGCGGGATGAATGGATTATAAAAGAAGGAATGAGACCGGATTATTTATTTTTTGTAATGGAAGGAAAAGCGAAAATATATGTAACACATCAAAATGGAAAGGTATCTTTAATAAATTTCATTAATGCAAATGATTATATTGGCGAAATGGAATTACTGCATGATGTGTATTATACAAAGGGCATACAAGCATCAACTAAAGTTATTTGTTTTGCTCTTCCATTTTATTATTACCGAACAAAATTATTGGAGGATGCTAAGTTTTTGCGTGAGCTTACAAGGTTTTTAAGTGAAAAGGCAACAGTAATGGCAGCTAAGTATTCGCAAACTCTCGCTTTTCCCCTTGAAAATAGACTTGCAGATTTTATCTTGCAAACGGCAGACAATGGAATTTATAAGGAGAAACATGTAATTGTTTGTGATTATTTAGGGGTATCCTATCGCCATTTGTTATACATGCTTACAAAATTTTGTGAAAAACAATATTTACAAAAGGACGGAAGGAATTATCAAATAAAGGAATATCAGTCTTTAAGGAAACTTGCAGAGGCGTTAAAGAATAAATAATTCACAGGAAAAATTTTTTTAACAAGACAGGGTGAAATTAAATAAGGAAAAAACTAGAAAGGAAAAACGTGTTGACGAATCTTGCCAAAATACGGTACTATTAAAATTAATTGAATAAGACCTCACTTTTTTACAGTGAGGTAGAGGCGCGATATTTAACAGTCTTTAGTGGAGTTTGAGAAGCTATGATGCTAAGGAGAAGGAAATGTCGCCGAAGTTTGTAATATTTCTCCGTATTACATGCTGGGTCTGTAGTTAAGAGCTGCAGGACTGTCTCAATAAACGCCTAGTTTATTGAGTTGTGCTATCTCATTTGGGATAAAGAGAGGACTTTAGGGCTATTGCATATACTACGACCTGAGTTGATCTCAGGTCGTTTTTTTGTTTTAGTAGATTGAAAGAAAAATAGGAGGAGAGACAACATGAGAAACAAATTATTAATGATGATGGTTTTAATGGTCTCAGCCATTCTTTTATTGGCAGGCTGTGGAACAAGCGATAAGTCAGCTTCTGGATCATCAGATGACAATACATTTAGAGTAGGACTGGAAGCGGGATATGCTCCTTTTAACTGGACACAAAACACTGATTCTAATGGAGCTGTTAAAATCAAAGGGTCTTCAGAATATGCTAGTGGATATGATGTGGAAATTGCTAAAAAAGTGGCTGAAGGTCTTGGAAAAGAATTAGTCATTGTGAAAACAGAATGGGACGGGCTAGTACCAGCGTTAGTTTCAGGGAAAATAGATGCTATTATAGCAGGGATGTCACCAACTGCAGAACGTAAAGAAACAGTTGACTTTTCAGATAGCTATTATAAATCAAATTTAGTAATGGTAGTGAAAAAAGGCAGCAAGTATGAAAAGGCTACTTCTATCCAGGATTTTAAAGGAGCTAAAGTTACGGCACAGCTAAATACCTTTCACTATTCTGTCATTGACCAAATTGAAGGGGTAGAAAAAAAGACAGCAATGGATAACTTCCCAGCTATGAGGGTTGCTTTAGAATCTGGTGTTATAGATGGCTACGTATCAGAACGTCCTGAAGCAGTTAGTGCATCAACTGCAAATGATAAATTTGCAATGGTTGAATTTAAGGAAGGATTTAAAACATCAGAAGAAGACACATCCATTGCTGTAGGGCTGCAAAAGGATAGTGATTTAACAGAGAAGATTAATAAAATCTTAGCAGATATCCCAGAGGTAGAACGTACAAGCTTGATGGATAATGCAATCAAAAATCAACCAGCAGCAGAATAAAAAAGAAAAAAACCGGCTGTATATCTTTATACAGGCGGTTTTATATAGTAAGTGAGGAGAAAAAATGAGTCTTGAGTGGATCGTTAAAATAATATCAGAAAACTGGCCGATGTTTCTTCGTGGTGCTGGGTTAACGCTTATCATTGCCTTGATAGGGACCATTATTGGAGCTGCTATAGGATTGATTGCGGGAGTTATCCGCACTATTCCAACACCGGAACGCGGCATAAAAAAGTTTATTTTAAAAGTAATTAATATCATCCTGTCTATCTATATTGAATTCTTCCGTGGAACACCAATGATTGTTCAAGCAATGGTGATTTATTATGGTTCTGCGCTAGCATTTGGTATAGACATGAATGTTTTTGCTGCAGCAATCATTGTAGTCTCCATTAATACAGGTGCCTATATGGCAGAAATCGTTCGAGGGGGAATTATTTCTGTTGATAAAGGGCAGTTTGAAGCAGCACATGCGATTGGAATGAATCATGTGCAGACAATGTGGAACGTTGTATTGCCACAGGTCATCCGTAATATTTTACCTGCAACTGGTAACCAATTTGTTATTAATATTAAGGATACATCTGTATTAAATGTTATCTCTGTTACCGAATTATATTTTGTAACAAAATCAATTTCTGGAAATAACTTTAAGTATTTTGAATCATTCTTTGTAGCTTGTCTAATTTACTTTGTAATGACCTTTATTGTTACGAGAATATTGTTATATATGGAGAGAAAGTTAGAAGGGTCCGATAGCTACACTGTTATCGGAACAGATGCACAACCATTAAGGGGTAAACTAAAATAAGGAAGAAGGTGAATAAGGTTGGACAACAAAATTATTGATATCAAGCATTTGAATAAATCCTATGGGAAACATGAAGTATTAAGAGATATTGATTTTTCTGTTAATAAAGGAGAAGTAGTTTCGATCATCGGTTCCTCTGGTTCTGGTAAATCAACGCTTCTTCGGTGTATAAATCTATTAGAAAAGCCAAGTGGCGGGGAGATACTCTACCATGGCGAAAATATACTGGATGAGAAACATGATGTTGCGGTCTACCGAAAAAATTTAGGAATGGTATTTCAGCAATTTAACTTATTTAACAATCATAACGTACTGAACAATTGTGTAGTAGGACAAATAAAAGTTTTAAAACGCTCCAAGGAAGAGGCCGAAAAGGTAGCAATGCATTACTTAAATGTTGTGGGAATGGACAAGTATATTAATGCAAAGCCAAAACAATTATCAGGCGGTCAAAAGCAGCGTGTGGCAATCGCAAGAGCCTTATCCATGAATCCTGATGTGATGCTATTTGATGAACCTACATCAGCTCTTGATCCAGAAATGGTAGGAGAAGTATTAAAGGTTATGAAAGAGCTCGCACATTCTGGCCTAACGATGATAGTGGTAACACATGAAATGGAGTTTGCAAAGGAAGTGTCAGACAGGGTTATCTTTATGGACAAGGGCGTTATTGCGGAAGAAGGAAGTCCGGAACAAATCTTCCACCATCCTTCACAAGAACGTACGAAGGAATTCCTAAAGCGCACCATTGTACAACCACAAGTTAGCTTATAATACTTGCATGGAAAGACTTGTTAAAGTGGGGTCTCTTTTGTAAGTCATCTGTAAAAGAATCGGATGCAATCAGTATAATTTTCTAATGTCTTCTATGATGAGAAATAGGTTCCGATGATTTAAAGAGAAAAATGGTGATTTCTAGCATGACAGCAGCAGTGACAAGGTGGAGTAGATAGCATAACTAGATAAAGAGAAGTCAATGGGCTTCTCTTTTTTTATGGCCATTTATATATGGAATTATAGTTTCGATGTTATTTTTGTATAATAATTTAATGATGTTTTTCATATTGGATGAGTCAATTTTATTTTTAAATAAATAGTTAATTATAAATAAGGTTTATAAAAAAATGGAATCTTTAATTATATCAATATACATCAATAAGTCCATTTACCTATATATATAATGGTATAATAGTTATAAATATACATTTTCTAACAAACAAGGAGAGACTCATTATGCTCTTATTAGGAAAGAAAAAGGAAGAATTATATTTTTCCTCTTTAGGAACCATACAAGTTGATTTTAATTTGCCCAAAGAATTACAAACCCAAATTGAAATGATTGGATTAACAGAGCTAGATGTGAAGCGATTATTTGTTTTGCAGCCAATTATAGAAAGAGAAGCACAGCAACTAGTAGATTCATTTTATGAAACTATTGGGAAGGAACCTTCCTTAATTACAATTATTAATACCTATAGCAATGTTGAAAAACTTGGAAAAACATTATACCACCATATTAAAGAAATATTTTCTGGGAAGGTAAATGAATCTTACGTCATGCAGAGAAAAAGAATTGCCCATGTCCATGTCAAAATCGGATTAGGAACGAAGTGGTATGTTAATGCCTTTCAACAGCTGCTGAATACAATTATAGAAGTTTTCTACAAAGAAATTCAAAATAAAGCGGAATTATTTGAAGCTGTTCGTTCTCTCCAAAAAATCTTTAGTCTAGAACAACAACTGGTATTAGAATCCTATGAATTAAGGGAAGAATCTCTTCGTAAAGTAAAGGAATCAGAAAAAGAAAAAATACAGGGAACGATGAGAGAAACAGCTCATGAGTTATCAGCAATTTCGGAAGAAACAAGTGCCTCATTAAAAGAGCTCATCAGCCAATTTGAAAAAATCCAAATACTCACTAAAGATGGCGGACAAGCCATTCAAATAGTAGAAAAATTGTCCGAAGACGGGAAAATCAGAATGGGTCAAGAAAAAGAGTCTGCGAGCTCGATAAAAAATCAGATTTTTGTTCTGCAAGACGAAATCAGCAAAATGAGTATGGTTAGTCAAAGGATTGATAGTGTAGTAGATGTAGTAACTTCTATTGCCAATCAGATCAATCTTCTGGCTTTAAACGCATCGATTGAATCAGCTCGTGCAGGAGAACACGGCAAAGGATTTGCTGTTGTAGCAGGAGAAATTAGAAAATTATCGAGTTTGACTAAACAATCTACGGAAGAAATTGGTTCCTTAGTGAAGGATATTTCTCAACAAGTTAAACAAGTACATGCTTCGGTTACCGATTTTAATCAGGGTATCGTAGAAAACCAAAAAATCACGGAAGAAACAATCGAATTTTTTAATCAAATTGTCCAGGCAGTTCAACAATCAAAAGAAAAAACAGAAATAATATTTACCGAGATAAAAAACAGTGATTTAATTGTCAATCAACTTTATCAAGCAACAAATGAAATAACTCATTCAGCTGAAATGTTAGCTAACTAAATAAATAAATGAATTGGAATAGGAAATTTTAGCAAGAAATCAAAATAAATTATAGGAAAAGGTAAACAATAATTTAACTAGAAGATAACTGGTTGTATGTCACTGCTTTAATGAGTGAATGAGAAAGGTATTATGTCATAAAGTGTTGAATATAAGGATAACATCTCTTTTATACGAAAGTAGCTTTAGCAGATGGCAGCTATTCGTAGAGAAAAGGATACTATTTTAATTATGGAGGCACTGAATGAAACAACTCTATATGAAGTAAAAGATTTTTAGCCTTAATGAAAAATTTACAGTCAAGGATCAACAGGAAAAAGATGTTTATTATGTGGAAGGAAGTTTTTTTAAAATCCCTAAAACCTTCTCCATAAAGGATACAAGTAATAATCAAATTGCCCTAATTACCAAAAAGGTCTTTAGCCTTTTACCGAAATTTTATATCGAAATCAATGGGGAAAATGTTTTAACGATTAACAAAGAGCTTTCTTTCTTTAAAGCACGTTACACCATTGATGCTGCTGGCATTGAAGTAAGTGGGAATTGGTGGGATATGGATTTCCGTGTTTTTCAGAATGAGGAAGAAGTAGGCAGGGTGAGCAAAGAGTGGTTTACCTGGGGAGATAGCTATAAAGTGCAGATACTGAAGGAAGAAACAGAAGCAATACTCATTGCTTTGGTTGTTGCAATTAATTGTGTAAAGGCGGACCAAGCAGCTGCATCTTCTGCCTCTGTAGATTAATGAAAAGGGAAGCATAGGGTGCTCCCTTCTTTTTGTTATAATAATATTTTTAAAGACAAATTAACCAGTGGAGGAATAAAATAATGAGCACCTTGCCTAATTGCCCAAAATGCAAATCTGAATATACATATGAAGATGGAACTTTTTTAGTTTGTCCGGAATGTGCACATGAGTGGATATTCAATAGCAATATAGAGGAAAATGATGATAGCAAAGTTATCAAAGATGCAAATGGAAATGTTTTGAATGATGGAGATACCGTTACGGTTATCAAGGATCTTAAAGTAAAAGGGAGTTCATCAGTTTTAAAACAAGGAACAAAGGTAAAAAGTATTCGCTTAGTAGACGGCGATCATGATATTGATTGTAAAATTGCAGGGTTTGGAGCAATGAAATTAAAATCGGAATTTGTGAAGAAAATATAGACTTTTAAGGCCAAGGCAGTCAAAAGACGGTTCTACTGAGAGCAATTAATATAATTGTCATCGGTAGAACCGTCTTTGTGCGCTTATTTCAAAAAAAGATAAATATAATATTTCCACTAAAAAAAGATAGGATTATTGATAATAAAGGTCTATTTCATTCCAAAAAGACTTCTGTCTTTGCTTCAATCCGTCTCTTTATTCCAGTTCATATTTAGTTCATATTTATAATTTATTATCACTACATAAGATGAAAGAGGGAGGATTTACTTTGAATCAAGTGACTAATAATAAAAAGATTATAGATAGTAGAGAACTGGCTGTGGAAGCGGAAGGGCTGGTAAAGGTATTTGGCGATAATCGCGCTGTAGATGGTGTGGATTTACAGGTTCGCACAGGTTCTATTTATGGGGTGCTTGGTCCTAATGGAGCAGGGAAAACAACTACGATTAGAATGCTCGCAACTTTGTTGAAGGCAGATGCAGGTTCTGCAAAGATTTTCGGCTACGATATAGGAAAGGAGCCACAGCAAGTTCGCCAATTAATTGGTGTAACAGGTCAGTATGCGTCTGTTGATGAATCCCTAAGCGCAACAGAGAACTTAATCATTTTTTCTCGGTTATTAGGTTTAGGGCGTATCGAATCAAAACGTAAAGCAATGGAATTATTAGAAGAGTTTGGCTTAACAGAAGCAGCAAAACGTCCATTGAAAAATTTTTCAGGAGGAATGCGGAGACGACTGGATTTAGCTGCAAGCCTTATTGCACAGCCGCCACTTATTTTTTTAGACGAACCAACTACTGGACTTGATCCACGAACGCGTAATCAAATGTGGGAGACAATCAGGAAATTAGTAAAAGGGGGATCAACAGTCCTGCTGACAACACAGTACTTGCAAGAGGCAGATGAACTTGCAGATCGAGTTGCGGTCATCGATCATGGAAAAGTGGTCGCAGAAGGTACAGTGAATGAGTTGAAGGGGTCTATCGGGACTTCCTCCTTACACTTAAGTATTCAAAATGAACAAAATATGCAGGAAGCTCGCCTGATTGTGGAACGTGTGCTTAACGTTCAATCAGCTGTATCAGCAGAAGGTGGAAAAATTACAGCGCCAATGGCTGATGCGGATAAAGTAACCGATTTGCTTATGACATTAAAGACAGCTGGCATTCCATTGGCTGAATTAAGTGTGCAAAAGCCAACATTAGATGAAGTATTTCTAGCTATTACTGGTTCTAATGCAAATGTAGATAAATCTAGTAAAGGGGAGGGATTAGTATGAGCAGTACTACATTAAAACCAACCAGAGAACAAAAAGTTTACAGAAACTCCACTTTTCGTCAAGCAGTGCGAAATTCATTAACAATGGCCTATAGAGGTTTGCTTAAGATAAAGCGTACACCTGAACAATTATCAGATGTTACCTTACAGCCGATTCTTTTTACTCTTATGTTTACGTATATTTTTGGCGGAGCTATTTCTGGCAATGTGCAAAACTATTTACCGATTATTATTCCGGGAATTCTCGTTCAAACTGTTATTACAACATCAGTGGTAACAGGTGTCCAGCTCAGGGAGGACATGGATAAAGGAGTGTTTGACCGCTTTAAGTCTTTGCCGATTGCCAGAATTGCTCCTTTAGCAGGAGCATTGCTTGCTGATACTATTCGCTATACCATTGCCACAACTCTTACGTTTACGATGGGATATATTATGGGTTATCGACCAGATGGTGGTATAGGCTTTGTGATCTTGGCAGGAATTCTTGTTATTGTTTGTTCTTGGGCAATCAGTTGGATCTTTGCTTTCTTGGGTGTTATTTCACGAACTGCTTCTAGTGTACAAGGAATTTCTATGATTGTCTTGTTTCCATTAACATTTCTGTCCAATGCCTTTGTTCCAGCAGACACAATGCCTAATTTCCTTCAGTGGTTTGTAAAAATTAATCCTATCTCTCACTTAGTTACAGCAGTTAGGGATCTAACAAACGCAGGAACAATTGGCTTAGATTTCACAATCTCTCTTATTGGAGCAGCCGTAATAGTAGCTATTTTTGCACCGATTACCGTACGTGCTTATATGAGACGCGCATAATTTTTTGAAGGATTAAATGGTAGAATAAAGAATAATCTATGAAGAAGAACGGCTATGAAATTAGCGGTTCTCCTTATTTTTTTAAAAGGAATGATAATATGGCAAAAATACTAGTCGTAGATGATGATCCACATATTAGAGAATTAATCCGTGTCATTCTAACAAAGGAAGGCTTCTCTATTGTGGAGGCAGAAGATGGAGAAGCAGCGATGTCTATACTCGAGCAAGAAAAAATGGATTTAATTATCCTTGATATTATGATGCCGAATATGGATGGTTGGACACTTTGCCGTGAAGTGCGAACCTATTATACAGAGATAATGCCAATCTTGATGTTGACAGCAAAAGGAGAAACATCACAAAAAGTGAAAGGATTTGAACTTGGAGCAGACGATTACTTAGTGAAGCCCTTTGCTCCTGCTGAGCTAGTTGCTAGGGTGAAGGTACTTCTCAAGCGCTACCAAATTAGTGTTTCCAATCAGATTAAGATAGGAAATGTCGTGATTAATCGAGACACCTATAAAATTTCTATTGGAGATGATGAAAGTACATTACCTTTAAAGGAATTTGAATTATTATTTAAGCTTGCAACCCATCAAAAGAAAACTTTTTCGCGAGAACAATTAATTGAAGATATATGGGGCTATGATTATGAGGGGGATGAGCGCACCGTTGATGTTCATATAAAACGTCTAAGGCAGCGATTTGCCCAAGAGGACTGTCCCTTTAAAATAACGACAGTTCGCGGTCTTGGTTATCGATTGGAGGTTAAATAGTGAAGTTCTCACAATGGATGAAAAGAATAGCAGGCTTTCTTGCAATTATTATTTTTCTAATGGTATGCTGTTCCTTCTCCTATTGGTTAACAGCATGGTTTTATGAAGCAATCCAAGTAACACCAAGCGAATTCATCAGACAATTAATTAATTGCATTGCCGGATTCTTTCTCTTTGGATGCATAATAGCAGTTATCTCAAAAATCCCGTGGATTAGATCCAAGCAGGATAAACACTTATACCCAATCATTCAAGCAATCAAAATGATAGCAGAAGGAAATTTTAATATTGACCTTTCCTATTATAAAAATCAGTTTAGAGAAGGTGACAATGATCATCCTTATTATCAAATAGTAACAAACATTAGTCATATGGCAGAAAAATTAGGAGAAATGGAGGAAATGCGTCAGGAATTTATCTCCAATGTGTCTCATGAAATTCAGTCTCCCTTAACCTCTATTAGTGGGTTTGCTCATGCTTTGAAAAATGATGATTTGAGTCCACAAGAGCGCAATCACTATTTGGACATCATTGAAATGGAAAGCATCCGTTTGTCCAAATTAAGTGAAAATCTATTAAAACTTACCTCTTTAGAATCGGAACATTTACCTTTGGAGCAAAAGGAGTACCGATTAGATCGACAGCTTCGTCGAATTATTCTTGCCAATGAACCACAATGGACAGAAAAAGAAATAGATATGGATATCTCCCTTGCGAACGTAATAATTATGGCAGATGAAGAAATGCTAGATCAAGTTTGGATTAATTTACTTCATAATAGTATAAAATTCACGCCAAAAGGAGGTACTATAACAGTCAAGGCATTTAAATCGGAGAATAAGGTTATTACTGTTAAAATAAAAGATACAGGAATTGGCATGGAGCAGGATTCGCTCATGCATATATTTGAACGCTTTTATAAAGCAGATAAATCAAGAAGTCGAAATACAGGAGGAAACGGCCTCGGTCTTTCTATTGTCAAAAAAATCATAGACTTGCATAAAGGCGAAATCCAAGTCAAAAGCCAAATAGGAAAAGGAACAGAGATAACAGTAAAAATAGGAAAGCAGAAGGACGGCTCTATTGAGATCAATTAGCCCGACCTCAGTAAGTAGAAACCCGTTCCTCACTTTCTAAACAAGGAGCGATTAGAATGGCTAAGAAGGTTTTCTTAAATGATTTTGCATTAACGGTTTCAAATTTTAAAGAGGCAAAAGTGAAAAGTAAAAAATCAGAGAAGCTGTTAACGGTAGTAAGCTTTGAGTTTAAAGTAAGAGGTGGGGAAGAATACCACGTAGTTACGAAGTTTTTATATGAGAATGTATTCGATGTCAGCATTCCTGATACATCATTGAAATTTAGAGGGGAAATTAATCAGTATTCCACCTCCTATACCAATTTCTCTGATGAAGACAGTACGAGTGGTTTCTTTTTAGAATTAATGGAAGTGGAATAAATTTAGAAGGGGTTTAGCAAAACAGATCACCGTTAAGTGGATAGAGCGATCTGTTTTTTGGCTTCTATAAACGGAAAGGGCGGTTATCTCTATGAAATTAAGTATTTTAGACCAAGCACCTGTACTATCTGGGAAGAGTGCGCAGGAGGCACTTAAGGAATCGATGAAGCTTGCTCAATTGGGCGAAAAATTGGGATACACAAGATATTGGATTGCAGAACACCATGATTTCCCTGGTCTTGCTAGTTCTGCCCCAGAAGTGATGCTTGGGTATATCGGAGCCAATACAGAAAAGATCAAAATTGGGGCAGGAGCCATACTATTGCCACACTATAAACCATATAAAGTAGCAGAAACATTTAATATGCTTGCAACGTTATTTCCCGATCGGATTGATCTAGGAATAGGACGGGCACCTGGTGGATCTGCCGAAGCTTCGATAGCTCTTTCTGGGAATTTCTTAGAAAATGTCCGAAATATGCCTAACTCAATTAAAGATCTTCTCCATTTTTTATATAATAATTATCCAACAGATCAGATGTTTTCAAAAATAACAGCCCATCCTTTTCCGGATACTCCTCCTGTTCCGTGGATTCTCGGAACAAGTGAAAAAAGTGCTATTCAAGCAGCAAGTTATGGGACTGCCTATGCATTTGGCCATTTTATGAGTGACAAAGATGGAATCGAGATTGTCAACACTTACAGAAATGCTTTTCGACAGAGCAGCGGTCTCCAAAAACCACAAGCTATCATAACTGTATCGGTTATCTGCGCAGAAACCTCCGAACTAGCAGAAGAGCTTGCTTTAAGCTGGTTCCTATCGAAAATCCAAACAGATAAAGGCGAAAAAAATAACGGGATTCCCACTCTTGAAGAAGCAAGAAATTATTCTTTTACAAGCGATGAGAAAGAAAGAATACAAGAAATGCGCAAAAAGATGATGATTGGAAACCCAAAAGAAGTGAAACAACAATTAGCTGAGTTGCAGTCTGCCTACAGTGTTGATGAAATCATGATTGTAACCATTACTAATAGCTATGAGAGACGAATAAAGTCATATGAGCTAATTGCCAAGGAAGTTTGGTGAAAAAGAAAGGAGGTATTTAAGTGAAATTAAGTGTACTTGATCAATCTGTAATAAGTAAGAATGGGAATGCGAGCATGACTCTCGCAAATACCATTAAATTGGCAAAACAAACAGAGGAGCTTGGCTACACTCGTTTTTGGGTTGCGGAGCATCATAACTCAAATGGCATCGCTGGTACCTCCCCGGAGATACTTATATCGAGTATTGCTGCTCAGACAAACAGAATTCGTATGGGCTCAGGGGGCGTTTTACTGCCCCAATATAGTCCTTTTAAAATTGCAGAAGATTTTAAAGTGTTAGAAGCACTTTATCCGAATCGAATCGATTTAGGAATTGGCCGTTCTCCAGGTGGGTCTACCCCAACTCGTTTGGCTCTTACAGATGGGATTAGAAAAAGCCTAAATGAATTTCCTCGCCAAGTAACGGCACTTCAAGAATTTCTTATAGGTTCTTCGCCTGATTATGAGGTTCAAGCTTATCCTTCTGTTGAAACGCAGCCAGAAATGTGGATGCTCGGTGTCTCACAACGGGGAGCTAGATTAGCCGCTGAAAAGGGAACTGCTTTTACTTATGGCCACTTTATAAACCCGATTAGCGGAAGTATTGCCATGCAACATTATAGAGAGAACTTCCAGCCGTCTAGTTTTCTTGCAAATCCGCAGGCAAATGTATGTGTATTTGTTGTTTGTGCACCTACCCAAGAAGAAGCCGAAGAAATGGCATTAAGCCAAGATTTATGGCTGTTAGCAATCGAAAAAGGACAAGATACTTTCCTTCTTTCCAAGGAAGAGGCAAAAAATATAGTGCTTTCGGAAGAAGATAAAGCAATCATAAGAAAAAATCGCAAACGGGCCATCATTGGAACCCCAGGAAAAGTTAAAGAAGAGCTGCTCCGATTAAGTAAAGTCTACCAAACCGAAGAAATGATGATTATTACGAACATTTATGATTTTGAAGAAAAAATGCAATCCTATACACTGCTGGCAGAAGCGCTTCTTTGAAATTTTCATGTAAACACTTGATAAAATTAGCTATAATAATGAAAAAGGGGGTGCTTACAGTTGGAGAATCACATACGATTGTCTGATACTACTTCCACTCATGCAAAGCCTATTATTAGAAAGGCGATACTTTGCATGGGGCGAAACAACTAATTTTATCGCTGACTAATATTTTGGCTTTGCACCTTATTTTAGACAAAAATAAAAAATAAGGGAGCGGGCAAAATTGAAGTATACGAACGCAATGAATGTTTTACCTGAAAAGCTTATTTTGGAAATTCAAAAATATATCCAGGGCGAGACCTTGTATATTCCAAAGCAAGAAAATGCCCATAAGAAGTGGGGTACTTCAAGTGGGGGAAGGCTAATGCTGGATCGCAGAAATAATGCGATAAAAGCTGCCTTTGCAAATGGAAGCAGCATTCAAGCATTAGCGAAGGAATACCATCTCTCCACAGAAACAATTAAGAAAATCGTCTATTCACATAAAAATAAAGAATAGCACTGGTGAGCTTTCATCAGTGTTTTTTTTATGTAAAAATCGTTTCTTAGTCATCTTTTCCATTTTAGAAAAAGAGTGTCTTTACTAAAATAGGAAGAGAGAACATCCCATTAATAGGAGAGAATGAAATGACAGAACCATTTATAAAAAATGAACAATTGAATTTTATCAAAAAGCAAATTTCCAACATTAAAGATAGTATGAATAAAAGTTTACCTAAACCAGTGTTAGCTGCAGTAATCGACTTAGCTCAGGCGAAAATATTTGAGCTTTTTCCACAAGCAACAAGCTCTCAGCAAGAGTTATTGAATATTTCCAAATGGAAAACAAAGGATGAATATGAACAATATATAGAGCGACTTGCAACGTATGTATTGCCATTTCCAAAAATTACAGAACAACAGTTAAAAAAATTATTCCCAAAGCAAAAGAAATTAAGATTACCTGATTTCGCAACAATGGACCTTCATAAATTAACCTATTTAAGCTGGATAGATGGAAAATCTAATAGAAAATATATCATTTATGAAATAGATGGAAAATTAGTAGGGATGGAAGGGAAAATGACCCCGACTAATAAAAAAAATATTTGTTCCTTTTGCAACAGCTTTGGAGAGGTTGCCTATTTTTCAACGATTACCAAAGACAAGAAACCTAAAAATGCGGATTATTACAAGGCTATCGGAAACCTGATTTGTATAGAAAGTAGCGAATGCAATAAGAACATAGCCAATACCGCTTATTTGCAAGAATTTTTATTGACCGCAGAGGGTCGACTCTACTGAGGACTCCTCGGTAGAATCATCCCTTTGCTACCCTGCTGATAAGCTGTGCTAAGGTTATTAATCCTTTTTCTAATTCTTCTAATGAAGCATAGGAGTAGGATATTCGCAGATGCCGGTCATCTGCTTTATCGTATACGATGCCTGGATTGATAAGAATTCCCTCTTTAAGAGAAATCTCAAATAGCTTACGTGAAGATATCATTGGTTTTAATTTCAGCCAGATGTAGAATCCACCATTAGGTACTGTCCACTCAGCAATATCAGAGAAATATTTCTTTAATAGATCATTTGTAAAATCTCTTCGCAGTCTTAGCTCTGCTCTTACTTCTGTTAAGAAATCCTCATACCATCCGTTTTGCAGCCATCTTTCTACAGCAAATTGAGATAAACTGCTTGAACCATAGTCTGTCTGCATCTTAATATCGGCTAAATGCTCGATAACTGGTTCAGGTCCTACAATCCAACCAATTCGCAGTCCTGGACTTAATGTTTTGGACATACTTCCGATATAGAGAACGTTTCCTTGTGTATCAAGTGCTTTTAAGGGCTTGGGCGGGAGAGTTTCTAACCATAAATCTCCATATACATCATCCTCAATAATAGGTATTGCTTCTTTTTGACTAATTGCTAGTAACTCCTTTCGTCTCCTTTCAGACATGACAATGCCAGTAGGGTTATGATAATTAGGAATTGTATACAACAGCCCGGCTTGATGCTGTCTTTTTAGTCGTCCAATGCTATGACAGGTGATTCCTTCTTCATCAAGCGGCAGGCCTAATAAGTGCATTCCTGCTGATTGGAAGACATGGATGGAATTTAAATAGGATGGTGTTTCATGAAAAATGGCTGATCCTCGCTTTAAGAGACCAAGGGATAGTAATTGAAGTGCCTGGAGCCCGCCTGAAACAATCAAGATCGACTCAGAGGTAGCGATAATTCCCTTCTTTTTTAAATAAGAACTAACCCGCTTGTCGCAAAGCTAAACTTCCTTTAGGCTCGGTATATCCAAGTGACAAGCTTAGGTTGCCCTTCTGGTGAAACATTTCTTCCATCCGTGCCTTAGGTAATAGCTTTGGAGAAAGCTCGCCAGTACCAAGTCTGATAATATTCGGATTTGCTTCGGCTTTATTAATTTTTTGAATAATGGAGATGTTCGGTCGATGAATGCTCGATTTAACATAACTAATCCAATCAGGAGGCGGAGTGGAGGCGAGTAAACTCCATGTGTTATTTATTACCTTTGTTCCACTTCCCATTTTTGTTTCAATTAACCCATCCGCAGCCAATTCTTCGAGTGCTGTAACAATGGTGCTCCGGTTGACTGCAAATTGCTCTGCTAAGCTTCTTTGAGAAGGGAGTTTCATCCCAATCGTCCATTCTCCATGAATTATTTTCTTTTTCAGATAGGTAGTAATTTGTTGGTGTAAGGAAACGGTTGAATCCTTTTGTGGCTTCCATTCCATTTCTGCCATGAATTGTTGGCTCCCCCTTCTTTTTTCTTTTATTTTAACAAAATGGTTGGGTTTGTAACCATCCAATTGGATGGAGACAGATAGCCTATTCTTCGCTATGCTCAATAAAGCAAGGGGGAATAAGGATGGAACCATTATTACATGGAATGATATTAGCGTTTGGGTTAATACTACCATTAGGCGTTCAAAATATATTTATATTTAATCAAGGAGCAACGCATAAAAAATTTAGTTATGTATTACCGGCCATAATTACGGCTAGTATTTGTGATAGTTTGCTTATTTATTTAGCAGTTGCAGGTGTTTCAGTAGTGGTTTTTACCTTTGAATGGGTGAGAACAATGCTTTTTACTGTTGGCTTCTTTTTCTTAGCTTATATGGGTTGGTCTATGTGGAAAACGGCAGCCGTGGTGGGGAACAAGCAAGAACAAAAACTCTTTTCTCCACGCCGCCAAATAGCATTTGCTGCGTCTGTTTCTCTATTAAATCCACATGCTATTCTCGATACCATTGGCGTCATCGGTACAAGTTCCTTAGCCTATACAGGAGAGGAGAAAATCATGTTTACTGCCGCTTGTATAGGTGTTTCATGGATTTGGTTTTGTTTGTTGGCAATAGCAGGGAGAAAGATCGGACAAATCACCGGGCGTGGAAAGCTGATTCAACACATTAACCAAGTATCAGCAGTTATTATTTGGGCGATGGCTCTTTATTTAGGCTTAAATCTAATAATTTTAAAATGACATCCCGCTTTGGGCATTCAGAATGACATCTCCTTTATATTTCGCTATAATGAGAAGGTTGTAAGTGCCCTGCAAATGAAAAAGGGGGGGTTATGTAATGATTCAATTGCGTAATGTTAGTAAACGTTTTGCGGATGATGAAGTCATTAAGTCTATTTCTTTAGCGATACATAAAGGAGAAATTTTCGGTATTATTGGGGCGAGTGGTGCTGGTAAATCCACGTTGCTGCGGCTAATGAATTTATTAGAAGTTCCCGAAACAGGAAAAGTGCTAGTGGACGGCCGTGAGCTGACCAGCCTTAACTATAAAGAACTTCGACAAGCCCGCCAATCAATTGGGATGATATTTCAACACTTTAATCTTGTTGCAAATAAGACCGTTTATGATAATGTGCTAGTGTCTTTAGAATTGGCTAACTATTCAAGAAAAGACAGACGAAATCGAGTAATAGAGTGTCTCCGATTTGTTGGATTGGAAAGCTTTATGGGTAAATATCCTGCACAATTAAGCGGAGGTCAGAAGCAGCGTGTAGCGATAGCACGCGCAATTGCGAATAATCCGCAAGTATTATTATGTGATGAACCAACCTCATCCCTTGATCCAAAAACGACAGGGGAAATCTTGCATGTTCTAGAGGATGTTAATAAGCGTCTAGGTGTAACGATTGTAATCGTCAGTCATGAGATGGAAGTAATAAAAAGTATCTGTAGCCGAGTGACGGTTTTGGAAGATGGAGAAATTTATGATACCGTTGCAATTGAGCCAAAAGGAATTCAGCAAATAAATAACACCTCCAAAAGGTTAGTAGAACAGCTGAAAAAGGATGGTGAAATAGATTATGCCTGAGATATTAATTCAATATCGATTGGAAATTTGGCAATCTATTGGGGAGACATTTGTAATGGTAGGAATGTCTATTCTAGCAGCGATTATCATCGGACTGCCAGTCGGGACATTGCTTTTCTTGAGTAGAAAAGGAAGGATGCTCGAAAATCAAATTATTTTTTCTATACTGAACTTAATAGTAAATATTATTCGTTCTTTTCCATTTTTATTATTAGTAGTCTTTCTTATTCCATTTACGAGAATCATCATTGGAACGGCTATGGGTACAGCAGCTGCAACAGTCCCATTATCGATTATTGCCATCGCCCATTATGCTCGTTTAGTGGAGCAATCATTACTAGAAGTGCCAAAAGGCGTAATCGAAGCAGCCATTTCAATGGGGGCATCTGTCAGAGAAGTTATCTTCAAATTTCTTTACGTAGAAGCTCGTTCTGGACTTGTTTTAGGACTAACAACCTCGATTATCAGCTTTATTTCTTATTCAACCATTATGGGAGTTGTTGGCGGCGGCGGTATTGGAGATTTTGCGATTCGTTATGGATATCAACAATTTAAAACTGATTTAATGATTTATATGATTATTATTATGGTCATATTAGTACAGGCTATACAATTTACTGGTACAGCAATAGCAAAAGTAATTGATAAAAGGTAAATGATAGGAGATAAGAAAATGAAAAAAATATTATTTTTAATGATAATTGGCCTATTTCTTTTAGCAGCTTGCGGGAAAGAAAAGGCAGAAACAGATAAAAAGCAAACAAATACTAAGGAAAAAGAAGAAGTAACACTAAAGGTTGCGTCTTTAATACCACCAATGACGGAAATTCTTGATCTAGTAAAACCAACACTAGCAGAGGAAGGTATTAACCTTGATGTTAAAGTATTAAGTGATAATGTACAGCCGAATACGGCACTTGCGGCAGGGGATGTGGATGCAAATTTCTTCCAGCATGTCCCCTATATGGAAGAGTTCAACCGAAGTAATAACGCTGAATTAGTGCCAGTAAAAGCTATCTATTTTGCAAATTATGGTGTTTATTCAAAACAATATGATTCTATGGATGATGTGCCAGATGGTGCTGTAATTGCCATTGCTAATGATGTATCCAATATAGACCGTTCTTTGGCATTATTGGCTCAACATGATGTCATTAAGTTAAAAGAGAAAACAGGCCCTTATTACACCAAAGCGGATATTATCGAAAATCCGAAAAACTATAAGTTTGAGGAAGTTGACTTATTAATGCTGGCAAGAATGTATGATGATGCTGATCTAGTCGTGATGACACCTGCTTATGCATCTCCACTTGGCTTAACACCAAAAAGTGATGCCTTGTTAGTAGAAGGGGTAGAAAATGATTTTGCGATTACATTAGTTGCTCGTAAAGATAATGCAGATTGGGAACCTATTCAAAAGCTTGCAGAAGCAATGACTAGCCCAGAGGTCCGTAAATTTTTAGAAGAAAAATATGACGAAACAGCAATTCCTGCATTTTAAATAAGAGGTTTTTCTCAGACAGTCATATTTCACTGATAAATAGCATATCAATGCCTTATCCTAATTTCTAACAAGGATAAGGCTTTCTTTTTGGGAAAATTCTGGCTTTAAAAAAATGAATAATTAGCGTATAATTATAGGTAACTATTTAAAATTTTTTGAAAATAAGTTGGGCTGTAACAAGGTGATGCTTGATCCAGAAAAGATGATAGCTTTAATAATTCCTTGTTTACTTTAATGCATCAAAAAGGGAACGCTTACATTCTTTCTGAAAATAAAAGTATAAGGAAGGTTAAAATGAGCAGACGAGAGACGAAAACAGACGTTATTTTAATTGGTGCCGGGATTATGAGTGCAACTCTAGGAACGCTTTTAAAAGAATTAGACCCAAATTTGAAAATTACAGTGTTTGAAAAATTAGCTAGTGCAGGTGAGGAAAGCTCGAATGAATGGAATAATGCAGGAACAGGTCATGCGGCACTATGCGAATTGAACTACACGGTAGAAAAACCAGATGGCTCTGTAGACATAAGTAAAGCGATAGAAATTAACGAACAGTTTCAAGTTTCCTTGCAATTTTGGTCTCATCTTGTAAATAATCAAGTATTACATAATCCACAAGACTTTATTAGACCATTGCCACATATGAGTTTAGTTCTAGGGGAAAAAAATGTAGCTTTTTTACAGAAACGTTTTGAGGCAATGGTAAGTAATCCGCTATTTAACGGAATGGAATTCTCAAAGGATCCCGAAAAACTAAATGAATGGATACCCCTCATTATGCAAAATCGTGAATTAAAAGAACCGATAGCCGCGACAAAGATTGATTCTGGAACAGATGTGAATTTCGGTGCCTTAACCCGTTTGCTGTTTGCTGATTTATTGAAAAAAGGTGTAGAAATTAACTACAAGCACAGTGTAAATGATTTAAAACGAACGAATGATGGCTTATGGGAAGCAAAGGTACAAAATCTAAATAGTGGTACAGTCGAAAGACATGCTGCTAAATTCGTCTTTATTGGCGGTGGCGGCGGCAGTTTACATTTATTGCAGAAATCTGGTATCCCCGAAGGAAAACATATGGGTGGATTCCCAGTTAGTGGTATATTTTTAGTCTGCAAAAATCAAGAAATAGTTGAAAAACATCATGCAAAGGTTTATGGGAAAGCAAAGGTTGGAGCGCCACCCATGTCCGTTCCCCATTTAGATACACGATTCATTGATAATCAGAAATCATTGCTTTTTGGCCCGTTTGCTGGTTTTTCGCCTAAGTTCTTGAAGACAGGCTCCATGTTTGACTTAATTACATCTGTTAAGCCAGATAATTTGTTAACAATGCTGGCAGCTGGTGCAAAAAATATGTCCTTAACCAGCTATTTAATCCAGCAGCTTATGCTTTCAAAAGAAAAGCGAATAGAAGAATTACGTGAATTTATCCCGAATGCCAAAGCGGAAGATTGGGATCTTGTGGTAGCTGGGCAGCGTGTGCAAGTGATAAAGGATACAGAAGCTGGCGGGAAAGGGACCCTTCAATTTGGAACAGAGGTTGTAAGTGCGGCAGATGGTTCTATAGCAGCATTGCTTGGTGCTTCACCTGGTGCTTCTACTGCTGTTCACGTTATGCTGAAAGTAATCCAGAAATGTTTTACAGAAAAAATGCCAGAATGGCAGCCAAAATTAAAGGAAATGATCCCGTCGTATGGATTATCCCTAAAAGAAAATCCTCAGCTATTGCATGACGTTCATACATTAACAGCAGAAACATTGCAATTGTCTGAAAAAAGACCTATTCATCATTAATCGAAATTAGATTGTTAAGCCATTCAACTTATAAGAGAAAAAAATTTTTTTGAGCGATTAATATAAAATCAGATACATTTATTTTTAAGAAACTTTCATCATGAGATGGAAGTTTTTCTTTTGGAGGAAATGCATAGAAGCGTCGCTATTCCTATGTTTTTTCTAAATGTATAGAAAAATGATATAAATTTTGCGAAATGATTGACAAGCGCTTTCAAAACGTGGTTAACTTAGTTTATATAACAAACTAACTAACATTTGAAGTTGCTTTTTTCAATTATTAGCTTCAGGAAATTTTATAGATAGCAATCTATTATTAGAAAAATATTAGTCTATTTAAATCGTTATTCATAAGGAGGATTTTTTAAATGAAAATTATCAACCCTGTACTGAAAGGATTTAATCCAGACCCAAGCATTTGCAGAGTCGATGAAGACTACTATATCGCAGTATCTACCTTTGAGTGGTTTCCAGGAGTACAAATACATCATTCAAAGGATTTGGTCAACTGGGAATTAGTTGCACATCCATTACAAAGAGTTTCCCAACTAGATATGAAAGGAAATCCTAACTCTGGCGGTGTTTGGGCTCCTTGCTTAAGTTATAGCGACGGGAAGTTTTGGCTTATTTACACGGATGTAAAAGTAGTGGATGGAGCTTGGAAAGATTGTCACAACTATTTGGTTACTTCCGAAACGGTAGATGGGGATTGGGGAGAGCCGATTAAATTAAATAGTTCTGGTTTTGATGCTTCCTTGTTTCATGACGTGGATGGCAAGAAATATTTATTAAATATGCTGTGGGACCAGCGCATTGACCGTCATTCCTTCGGCGGAATTGTTATGCAGGAATACTCTACAAAACAGAAAAAATTAATTAACAAGCCGCAAATAATTTTCAAGGGCACAGATATCAAATTAACAGAAGCACCTCATCTTTATCATATTGGCGATTACTATTATTTATTAACAGCAGAAGGCGGAACGAAATATGAGCATGCTGCAACAATTGCACGTTCCAAAAATATAGAAGGGCCTTATGAGGTACATCCGCATAACCCACTTTTAACTTCCTGGCATAATCCTAGAAATCCATTGCAAAAATGTGGGCATGCTTCTATTGTCCACACCCATACAGATGAATGGTATTTAGCTCATTTAACTGGACGTCCTATTCATCCAGATGATGATTCTATTATTCAACAAAGGGGATATTGTCCTTTAGGAAGGGAAACAGCGATTCAGAAGCTGGAGTGGAGAGATGGCTGGCCATATGTAGTTGGCGGAAAAGAGGGGAGCTTGGAAGTAGAAGCTCCAAAGATTCCGGAAACAAAATTCCCTCCAACTTATCCAGTTGTCGATGAATTTGAGCAAGATAATCTTAATATCAATTTCCAAACATTGCGTATTCCTTTTACAGAACAATTAGGTTCTTTATCAGAAAGACCTCATCATTTACGCTTATTTGGCCAAGAATCATTAACATCAACCTTTACACAATCTTTTGTTGCTAGACGCTGGCAAAGCCTTCAATTTGAAGCGGAAACAGCCGTAGCCTTTACGCCCGAGAATATTCAGCAGGCTGCAGGTTTAGTAAATTACTACAACACTGAAAATTGGACAGCATTGCAAGTGACCTATGATGAAAATCTTGGACGCATCCTTGATTTAACGGTTAATGACAACTTTTCTTTCTCTCAACCATTGAAGGAGAAAATAATTGTTCCAACCGAAACAGAATATATTTACTTAAGAGTCACAGTCGAAAATGAATATTACTACTACTCTTACTCATTTGATAAAGAAGAGTGGAATAAACTAGATATAGTATTTGAATCAAAAAAACTATCTGATGATTATATTCGCGGCGGCGGCTTCTTTACCGGAGCATTTGTTGGAATGCAATGTCAAGATACAAGTGGTCAAAATATACCAGCAGACTTTAAATATTTCCGCTATCAGGAAAACGAATAATGGTAAAAACCCAGGAAAATTTTAGCTCCTGGGTTTTTCTTTTTCACTTCTAGCACATAATATGCTCTTATATATGCGGAAGTAAAAATGAAAGTGCTAACATTTCATTTCCCCCTTTAGACGGAAAAACAATATGTTAAGTTGTAAGAGTTTTCATTGTAAGATAAAAGCGTAGTAATCATTATAAATAATTTACTTAAAATAAATTACTCGGAGGTCATTAAAATGAAAAGAATTTTATTAGCTTGTTCTTCAGGAATGTCTACTAGTCTATTAGTTTCTAAAATGAAAGATGCTGCAAAGGAAAAAGGCATTGAAGCAGAAATTTGGGCTGTTGCGCAAGATAAAGCACAGACAGATATGGAACGTGCAGATGTTCTTTTAATTGGTCCGCAAATGCGCTTCTTAAAAAAGAAACTAGCTACTCAAGCAGAAGCGGTTGGAATTCCGTTAGATGTTATTGATCCAGTTGCTTATGGACGAATTGATGGATTAGCTGTTTTAAACAAAGCGTTAGAATTAATCGAGAATAACAAGTAATCGTTTATTTCCAAATGAAAGCATTTACTAAAAGAAGGAAGAGAGGATAAACCTTATGAATAAGTTTATGGAGGTTTTGGAAAATATTCTGTTGCCAATTGCTGAGAAATTGAACAACAATCGTTATTTAGCAGCATTACGTGATGGATTTATGGTTGCCTTGCCGCTAATCATTTTTGGATCAATTTTTGTTGTAATTGCAAACTTTCCTTTCCTAGATAAGATGATAAGCGAAGATGCTTATGCAGCTTATCAAAATGCATTAGGTCCAGCATCCGCAGCAACGCTAAGTATTATGGGACTCTTTGTCATAATGGGAATTGGATATAAGCTGACACAGCATTATGGTCTTGAAGCCATTTATGGAGCTGTTGTAGGGGTTGCATCATTCCTTATTTTAAACCCACAAGAATTAGGGGAAGTGACTGGGGTTATCCCAACAGTTATTCTTGGCGCACAAGGTATGTTCTTGGGGATTTTCACAGCATTTATTTCCGCAGAGCTATATCGCTTCTTTGTGAAGAAAAATTGGACGATTAAAATGCCGCCAGGTGTACCAGACTCTGTATCTAGATCCTTTAGTGCATTGATTCCTATTACATTAACATTAACATTCTTTTTAATCATTCGTATTCTTTTCAGCTTTACACCATTTGAAACAGTACAAAACTTTATTTATACGATTATCCAAGAGCCATTAACTGCTCTAGGTAGTAGTCTTCCAGCAACAATCGTGGTGGTATTATTAATTCAATTATTCTGGTTCTTCGGTTTACACGGACAAATTATTATGAACTCTGTCCTTGACCCAATCTGGTATGCATTGAATGACCAAAACTTTACTGCTTTCCAAGCAGGAACAGAGCTTCCAAACGTTATCACAAAACAATTTATGGATACGTTCCTAGTAGGTATGGGTGGTACTGGGATGACATTGGGGGTTGTTATTCTTATCTTCTTAATCGGTAAGAGCAGACAAACAAAAGAACTTGGAAAACTAGGTGGACCAGCTGGAATTTTCAACGTAAATGAACCAATTATCTTTGGTTTACCAATCATTATGAACCCATTAGTTCTTATTCCGTGGTTATTAGCGCCAGTAGTAGTAACAATCATTACGTATCTGACAATGTCAGCAGGGATCGTTCCGAAACCAGCAGGAATCATTGTTCCGTGGACAACACCGATTGGTATTAGTGGGTTCTTAGCAACCGGTAATGATTGGAGAGGGGCAGCACTGCAAATCTTTAACTTACTTGTTGTGATGGTGATTTGGTGGCCATTCCTAAAAGTTCTAGACAAAAATTATTATGAAACAGAGAAAAAAGGATAAGCAGTCAGCAAGATAGAAATAAGTTTTACATTAAGAGGAAGGGGATTTACCTTAGTTAACCTTAAGTGTAAACCCCCTTTAGTTTTAGAAATGGAGTGACAGGGATGGAAACAGATAACAAAATGACAGAAATAGCTTTTCAAATAATTCTTTTTGCTGGAAATGGCCGTTCATGTGCAATGGAAGCAATACAAGAAGCAAAAGAAGGAAACTTTGAAGAAGCGGATCGATTACTAGAAGAATCAAGTACTGAACTTGGTAAAGCGCATGGTTTTCAAACGAAACTACTCCAAGAGGAAGCGAGCGGAAATGGTGCGGGCGTGAATGTGATTTTAGTTCATTCTCAAGATCATTTGATGACAGCTATTACTGTTCGTGATTTGGCTACTGAAATAATTGAGATTTATCGTAATAAATAATTTTGGAGGTTTCTTAAAATGACTGTTCAATACAAATTTCCTAAAGGTTTTTGGTGGGGAAGCGCCACATCTGCAACACAGATAGAAGGAGCAGCGAATGAAGCAGGAAAAGGAAAAAACATTTGGGACCATTGGTATGAGGCAGAACCAAATCGCTTTTTTGACAATGTAGGGCCAGAAACTACTTCTAATTTCTATTATCAATATAAAGAAGATATTCAATTGATGAAGGAAATTGGGCATAATTCTTTCCGCTTATCTATTTCTTGGTCTAGATTAATTCCAAACGGACGGGGAGAAGTGAACCCAGAAGCTGTAACTTTTTACAATAATGTAATTGATGAGCTATTAGCTAATGGAATCGAACCATTCGTTACCCTGTATCATTTTGATATGCCGCTAGAAATGCAGAAAATCGGTGGTTGGGAAAATCGCGAAGTTGTGGATGCATACCAAGCCTATGCTTTACAATCCTTCCAGCTATTCGGTGATCGTGTGAAAAAATGGTTTACGTTCAATGAACCGATTGTTCCGGTCGAAGGTGGATATTTATATGATTTCCATTATCCGAATATCGTAGATTTTAAGAAGGCTGCACAAGTAGCCTATCATACAGTTTTAGCACATGCGAAAGCTGTTCAAGCTTTTCGAGGATGGAATCAAGACAAAGATACAAAAATAGGGATTGTGTTAAATTTAACGCCATCCTACCCAAGAAGCCAGAATCCGTATGATTTGAAAGCAGCGAATATTTGTGATTTATTCTTTAATAGAAGTTTCTTAGATCCTGCTGTACTTGGTGAATATCCAGAGGAATTAGTAGAAATATTACGTGAACATGGACAACTACCAAATAGTGAGCAAGGAGATTTAGAACTAATTAAAGAAAATACAGTCGATGTTCTTGGAGTCAACTACTATCAACCCCGCCGAGTGAAGGCGAAAGAGCATTTACCAAATCCGTATAGCCCTTTTATGCCAGAATGGTTCTTTGACTCCTATGAGATGCCAGGCAGAAAAATGAATCCTTATCGCGGCTGGGAAATTTACGAAAAAGGTATTTACGATATCATGATGAATTTAAAGGAAAACTATGGGAATGTGGAATCCTTTATTTCTGAAAATGGCATGGGAGTTCAAGATGAAGAGCGTTTCTTGAAAGATGGTCAAATTCAAGATGATTAT
Organism: Niallia sp. FSL W8-0177; assembly: GCF_038006285.1. Classification (NCBI taxonomy): domain Bacteria; kingdom Bacillati; phylum Bacillota; class Bacilli; order Caryophanales; family Bacillaceae; genus Niallia; species Niallia sp. FSL W8-0177. The sequence continues at coordinate 4,111,373 of NZ_JBBOUX010000001.1, read as the reverse complement.
CGTATTAAGTTTATTGAAGGACATTTACAATGGCTGTATAGGTCTATTGAAGAGGGCTGTAATGTTAAGGGATATCATCTATGGACATTCATGGATAATTGGTCTTGGTCCAATGCCTATAAAAATCGCTACGGTTTTATTTCAGTAGATTTAAAAACACAAACCAGAACACCAAAGAAAAGTGCTTACTGGTTTAAAAATGTAGCAGCCAATAATGGATTTTAGGAACAACAGTGAATGTTTCTGATATAATCTTTCTAGATATCAAGATAGGTTCTGATCAAGAGTTAAGATCAGAACCTTTTTGAGTAAAAATGCATATGGGTAAAATTGTAAAAAACGAATGGAAGGAGACTTTATTTTGTTAAGCTCCCGAATGAAACAAGTATTAAGTGAATTATTGGTAGCGGATACACCGGTAACAGGTGAATATTTAGCTACTGTTAATCATGTGACTGCGCGAACAACGCGAGAAGATATTAAAAATCTAGATGCTATATTAAATAATCATGGAGCAAAAATAATTTCCGTTATCTCAAAAGGTTATACGTTAGAGATTTGGGATAAAGCAGTATTTCAGCAGTATTTACATTCTATATTTGTAGAAAACTCACTTTCTCATACTGGTATTCCTAAAACGCCAGAGGACAGAGTAACTTATATTATTATCCGGTTTTTATTAAATGATCAATACTTTAAATTAGATGATCTCGCAGATGAACTGTTTGTCAGTAAGTCTACTATTCAACAAGACATTAAGCATGTGAAAGAAATCCTTCAAAAGTATGACATTATATTAGAAGCACGACCGAATTATGGACTAAAAGCAGTTGGGGATGAAATTAAAGTGCGATTTTGTTTATCAGAGTATGTACTTGATCGTAAAAAACAAACAATCAGTACAATAGATAGTCCTCATCCTTCTATTTTTAATGAAGAGAAAATGGATAATATTCAAGAAATTATTTTAAGACAAATAAAAAAGTATCAAATTACTTTATCGGATATCGCTATTAATAATTTATTGATTCATATTGTAATCGCCCAAAAGCGGATTGTTAGTGGTCATTATGTGGCAATATTTCACGCCGATATGGATGAAATTGAACAACAAAGGGAATATCATGTAGCAAATGAAATTGTGAAGGAAGTAGAAGATCTATACCAAATTAAGTTTCCGCAGGCGGAGATTGCCTATATTGCTATGCATTTACTTGGAACAAAGCTAGTTACTCAGAAAAAGGGCCATATTGATCATGTAATTGAGGATGATATTCTTCAGCTGGTTCATTTTGTTTTGTCCAAAATAGAAGAAAAATTAGATTTAGGCATTGAAAAGGATGAAGAACTTATCTTTGGAATGAGTATGCATTTAAAGCCTGCAGTTAACCGCATTAAATATGGCATGAATATAAGAAACCCTATGCTGCAAGAAATTAAAAATAACTATCCACTTGCCTATGAAGCGGGAATTATTGCAGGAATGGCCATTAAAGAATACACAGGAATCGAAATGGATGAAAATGAAGTTGGTTATTTGGCGCTTCATATTGGAGCAGCAATGGAAAGAACCAAATTACGTTCAGGTCCAAAACGCTGCTTAGTTGTATGTGCTTCTGGGCTTGGAACCGCTCAGTTAATTTATTATCGTCTCAAATCTTATTTTGGCAGTAATTTAGATGTGGTTGGGACAACAGAATATTATATGCTCGATCAATATAATTTAAATGAAGTGGACTTTATCGTTAGCTCTATCCCCTTTAAGGAGAGCTTTGACATTCCAGTCATTGAGGTAAATGCAATATTGAAGGAAAGTGATTTAAAGGCCATTGAAAAATTTATTCTAACTCAAAGTAGTCATCAGCCAATCGAGTCCTTTTTTCGCCAAGATCTCATTTTTTTAAAGAAAATATTCCATTCCCAAGAGGAAGTTTTAACCTTTTTACATACACAGCTAATGGAGAAAGGGTTAGTGGGAAAACCATTTTTAGATGCGGTATATGAAAGAGAAAAGGTAGCACCAACCGCTTATGGGAATTTGGTTGCTATCCCGCATCCGATTACCCCGCAAACAGAAAAAACATTTGTCTGTGTATGCACCCTAGAAAAGCCGATTGATTGGAATAATAACTCAGTTCAGATTATCTTTTTATTATGTGTAAAAAAGAACAGTCAAGAGGATTTGCAGGAAATGTATGATGTCCTCGGTAAATTTATTGAGGACCACACAAGTGTTCATAAAATATTAAAGGCAAGTATGTATGAAGAATTTATCCGCATAATGAAGGAAGCTTAATGGGTAGAAACTAAAAGGCGGGAGTTACCAAAATAGGTATACTCCCGCTTTTTAAGTTAATTCTTATTCTCCTACATCTGCCCACTTATATTCATAAGTTGCTCCGAATGGGTTTACAAACACATTCTTTACTTTTGGTGAAATTAATTGTGCTCTTGATGCTTGATAAACAGGTGCAATTGGAGCATCTTCGAATAATAGCTTTTCAGCTTTTAAGAAGTTATCATAACGAGCAACATTATCAGTTGCAAGTTTAGTTGCTGTATCGCTAACTAATTGATCATATTCTTTATTAGAATAGCCTGTTTTATTGTTTCCTCCATCGGTAATCCACAGGTTCAAGTATGTGAATGGGTCAAGGAAGTCAGGGCCCCATCTAGAAAGTTGCAGCTCATAATCCATGCTAGTATCTAAATCAAGTCGTTGCTTTTTTGGAACTTGTTTAATTTTAATATTCAAGCCTTCTAAGTTTGTAGATAACTGATTAGCTACATATTCAACTAAAGTTTTGGTTGTTGCATCATCATCTGCTAAAAACTCTAGAGAAACTTTATCTGTACCTAATTCTTTTAAGCCTTTTGCCCAGTAGTCTTTAGCTGCTTGTAAATCATAAGTAACAAGATCTCCACTAACTTTACGGAAGTCCTCACCAGTTTCTGGCATTGGAGTAAAGTCAGCTGGGACAAGTCCGTTCGCTACGATAGAACCGTTATTTAAGATTTCATTAACTAAAGCATCTTTGTCAAAGGCGCGGCTAAGCGCTAAACGAATGTTTTTGTTAGCCAAGGCTTCTGATTTTGTTTGGTTAAATTTAAGGAAATATAAAAACGTGTCTGCTGAAACAACATAATTCTCATCAGTTGAATATTGGTCAACCAAATCAGATGTAAGATCCATTCGATCAACTGTTCCTTTTTCATATAAGCTTAGAGCTGTTTGTGGGTCTTTTACTACTTCAAATGTCAATTTATCCATTTTAACAGTGCTTGCATCCCAATAACTATTATTTTTTGCAAGTACCCATGAATTACCTGTACTATCCCAGTCAGTAATGCTATAAGGCCCGTTTGCTAATAAGTTTTCTGAACTTGTTGCAAATTTATCTCCTTTTTCTTCCACAAACTTTTGGTTTAATGGTAAGAAGGTGCCAAAAGTAGTTAATGTCTCAAAATAAGGTGTTGGGTTTTCTAATTCTACAACAAGTGTATAATCACCGTCCGCCTTCACCCCTAATTGATCAACAGCTAGTTCCCCAGAACTGATAGCAGCAGCATTTTTAATGACACCATTCATCATATAAGGACCATATTCCGATTTAGTGTCTGGATTAACAGCGCGTTGCCATGCATACACAAAGTCATTTGCTGTAACTGGGTCACCATTTGACCATTTTGCATCTTGTCTTAATGTAAACGTCCAAATTAACCCATCATCACTAACTTTGTGATCAGTTGCAATACCTGGTGATGGCTGTGTATCTTTATCTAAACGGTAAAGCCCTTCCATTGTTGCACCAAGATAAACAAATGAAGATTCATCTGTAGCTAAAGCTGGATCCATTGACGGAATTGCCTCTGGATTTATAAAGTTAAGGACTTTTTCGTCTGATTTACCGTCCTTATCTTTTGAGTCGGTAGAAACGTCGGTTTTATCGCCAGAGCATGCAGCTAATACACTTAGCACAAATGCAAACATAAGAAGTAATAACCAATTTTTTCGTTTCATGAAGTATTCCCCCTGTTTATAATCATTAATTCTGAATATTATCTATCTATTGAACATTCAAAACTATAAAAATTATTATACCTACTAAAAGATATATTTGTAAAGTTATTGTTGGATAATTATTGAAAGGTTTAGTATATTTAGACTGGTTTTAAATTGAAGATATTTTATTTTGAAAAAGGAAGGAAGATTCAGAATTATGGTATGATAGAGTTAGGAAAATACTATCAATCTTTAAAAAATATGTAATTAGAAGAATAGAAAGGAAATGAAAAATTAGTGGAATGGAAAAACTTATATAGAGGATTTATTATGGGGATAAGTGATTTAATACCGGGAGTGAGCGGGGGAACAATTGCCGTCATTTTGGGCATCTATGACCGTTTGCTCGATGCAATTAGCGGTTTCTTTAGTAGGAACTGGAAGAAACAACTCGGCTTTTTAATACCATTAGCAGTTGGGATGGGTGCTGCCCTTTTATTACTAAGTAGATTAATAGAATTTTTACTGGAAAATTATCATGAGCCAACACAATTTTTCTTTATTGGTTTAATTATCGGTGTAATTCCACTTATGTTAAAAGAGGCTCGGCCGAAAAAGAATTTTGGTTCTGGACATTATATTATTTTAACAATTGCTGCTATTATTATCGCATCCATGGCATTCATGCATCCTGTTAAATCAATAGAGCCGATTACTTCCTTAACTGTATGGTCGGTTCTGGGATTGTTTTTATCTGGTTGGTTAGCCAGCATGGCTATGCTGCTTCCCGGGATTAGTGGATCGTTTATTTTACTGTTACTTGGAGTTTATTCAACAGCAATTAATGCCTTGTCAACATGGAATATCCCAGTGATTATCGTACTTGGACTTGGAGCAATAATTGGATTTATCGGGAGTAGCAAAGGGATTAAATATGCTCTTTCACATTTCCCGCATATCACATATGCAATCATTATTGGATTAATTATCGGTTCTCTTTTTGTTGTTTTTCCTGGTATGGTTTCGGGAGCCACTAGTATAATCTTATGTATTATTACATTTGGGTTAGGGCTTAGTGTAACTACGCTATTTGGCTTGAAAAAATAAGTTATCAGAGAAAATAACAATAATATTTAGGAAGAGGGAATAGGATGGATTATCGTAAAGCAACTATTAAGGATATTAATATGCTAATAGAGCTAAGAAAAAATCAGTTAATAGATGAGGGAGTTTCAGCAGATAAAGATATTAATGACGAGCTGGAAGATTTCTTTCAAAGGAAATTAGCAGAGGGTTCCCTAATCCAATGGCTAGTAATGGAGAAGAATGAAATAATTGCAACAGGAGCTATCGTAATATATGAATTTCCCCCTACCTATACCAATAAGAGTGGAAAAAAAGCATATGTAACCAATATGTATACAAAGAATGCTCATCGCGGAAAAGGAATAGCTACCACTCTACTAACAAAATTAGTGGAGGAAGCTAAAAACTTAGGTATTAAGAAAATGTGGTTAGGTGCTTCAAAGCTTGGCAGACCTGTTTATAAGAAGTTCGGCTTTAAGGAAACGGATGAGTGGATGGAGTTGGAGTTAAAATAATGTGGAGTGGTGGTTGAGGTCTGTCCTTTTTGTGGACAGACCTCTTTTTTATTGGTAAAAGCGATAGGGAGCTTATTTGGCCTATGAGGTATAGTGGAATGGCAGCAGATGAGGGAGATATAGTCCGTAATTGTGGTATATCAGCCAAAGTAGAGGAGGAATCAGCCAGAGCGGAGAGGAAATCAGCCAAAGCGGAGAGGAATCAGCCAAAGCGGGGAAGAATCAGCCAAAGCGGAGAGGAAATCAGCCAAAGCGGAGGAAGAATCAGCCAAAGCGGAGAGGAAATCAGCCAAAGCGGAGGAAGAATCAGCCAAAGCGGAGAGGAAATCAGCCAAAGCGGAGGAAGAATCAGCCAAAGCGGAGAGGAAATCAGCCAAAGCGGAGGAGGAATCAGCCAAAGCGGAGGAGGAATCAGCCAAAGCGGAGAGGAAATCAGCCAAAGCGGAGGGGAAATCAGCCAAAGCGGAGGAAGAATCAGCCAAAGCGGAGAGGAAATCAGCCAAAGTGGGGGAGAAATCAGCCAAAGCGGAGGAGGAATCAGCCAAAGCGGAGAGGAAATCAGCCAAAGCGGAGGAGGAATCAGCCAAAGCGGAGGGGAAATCAGCCAAAGCGGAGAGGGAATCAGCCAAAGTGGGGGAGAAATCAGCCAAAGTAGAGGAGGAATCAGCCAAAGCGGAGAGGAAATCAGCCAAAGTAGAGGAGGAATCAGCCAGAGCGGAGAGGAAATCAGCCAAAGCGGAGGAGGAATCAGCCAAAGCGGAGGGGAAATCAGCCAAAGCGGAGAGGAAATCAGCCAAAGTCCAAAATATCTACCAAACAGCATCACTTCACCTCTGCATACCCTCAACATAACAAAAAAAGAGCCTCCGCAAAAGGGAAGCTCTTTCTCAAAATCTATTAATTACGGATCAGATAATCAAATGCACCTAATGAAGCAGTTGCACCAGAACCCATGGAAATAATGATTTGCTTATAAGCGCTGTCTGTACAATCTCCAGCTGCAAATACACCTGGCAGACTTGTAGCGCCATGCTTATCAACAAGAATTTCACCCATTCTGTTACGCTCCACTGTACCTTCTAACCAGTCTGTATTAGGAACTAGACCAATTTGGACAAACACACCTGCAAGCTCGATATGTTTTTCTTCGCCAGTTTCGCGTTCAACATAAGTAATACCGTTAACTTTATCAGTACCAGTTATTTCTTTTGTTTGAACATTTTTCAGAACTGTAACATTTGGTAGGCTGTTTAAGCGCTCTTGTAAAACAGAGTCTGCTTTTAATTCCGACATAAATTCAAGAACTGTTACGTGTTTCACAATTCCTGCTAAGTCGATAGCAGCTTCAATTCCTGAGTTACCGCCGCCGATTACAGCAACGTCTTTTCCAGTAAATAATGGACCATCACAGTGAGGACAATATGCTACACCTTTGTTCTTAAATTCTGCTTCTCCCGGTACGCCAACATTGCGCCAGCGAGCACCAGTTGATAGAATAACAGACTTACTTTTCAGAACAGCACCATTTTCTAACTCGATTTCTATTAAGTCTTTTTTCTCTAAACGTTTAGCACGTTGAAGGTTCATAACGTCAATGTTATATTCTTTTACATGCTCTTCCAGACTTGCTGCAAGCTTTGGACCTTCTGTTTGCTTCACACTAATGAAGTTTTCAATAGCTAACGTATCCATGATTTGGCCACCGAAGCGTTCTGCAACGATACCAGTGCGGATTCCTTTACGTGCAGCGTAGATTGCAGCACTTGCACCAGCCGGACCACCGCCAACTACTAATACATCAAATGGATCTTTATCAGCAAATTCAGAAGCATCAGCAGCGCTGCCCATTTTTGCTAAAATTTCTTCTAATGACATACGACCGCTGCCAAATGATTCCCCATTAAGGAAAACAGTAGGAACTGCCATGATATCTTTGCTTTCTACTTCTTCCTTAAAAGCTGCCCCATCAATCATTGTATGTGTGATACCAGGGTTTATAAGACTCATCACATTCAACGCTTGTACTACATCCGGACAGTTATGGCAAGTTAAGCTAATGTAAGATTCAAAGTGGAATTCACCTTTGATTGCTTTAATTTGATCGATTACTTTTTGATCGACTTTAGGAGCTCTACCACTTACTTGAAGTAAAGCTAATACTAAAGAAGTGAATTCGTGTCCTAGAGGGATACCAGCAAAAGTAATTCCAGTATCTTCGCCAACACGATTTACACTAAAACTTGGTGTTCTTTCTAATTCAGCAGTTTCTACTTTGATATGAGATGACATAGTAGCTAGTTCATCAACTAGGGCTAGCATGTCACGGGATACTTCATCCGATCCCGTGCTAACCTTAAGAACAACATCGCCTTCCATCATTTGCAGATATTGATTCAGTTGCCCTTTAATTTCATTATCTAGTAACATACAGAGCCACTCCCTTAAATTTTGCCAACAAGGTCTAGGCTTGGCTTAAGTGTAGTGCTGCCTTCTTGCCATTTAGCTGGGCAAACTTCACCTGGATTGTTGCGAACATATTGTGCAGCTTTGATTTTGTTTACTAGTGTGCTTGCATCACGGCCGATACCGTCTGCGTTGATTTCAACCGCTTGAATTTTACCATCTGGATCGATAAGGAAAGTTCCACGATCTGCAAGACCAGCTTCCTCGTTAAGAATGTCAAAATCACGAGAAATTCTTTGTGTTGGGTCACCAATCATGATGTACTCGATTTTGCCGATTGCATCTGAATGATCATGCCATGCTTTGTGAGTGAAATGCGTGTCTGTTGAAACAGAGTAAACTTCTACTCCAAGATCTTTCAATGTAGCATATTCATTTTGTAAATCTTCTAATTCAGTTGGGCATACGAAAGTAAAATCAGCTGGATAGAAGCAGAAAATACTCCATTTACCTTTTAAGTTTTCTTCTGTTACTTCAATAAATTCACCGTTATGAAATGCTTGAGCTGTAAATGGTGAAACTTCTTTTCCGATAATTGACATAATAAAATTCCTCCTAATATGAATAATTTATTACTAGTTTGGACAAATAATCCAAACTTATGCAAATAATAATTATTACAATTCAACATTTATTATTATATAAATTTAATTATTTTGTCAAGGATAATCTAAAACTAATTAATACTTATTTTAATTTTTATCTATAAGAATCCTTGCTTGAATTTGTGAAAAGTTGACAACCTAAGCACTGTATTTGCGGTGTTTTTGATATCTATCTAGTAATTTTCATTTATTATGGCCTATTCTCAATTAAGAGGGGGTTCATTCATCTATAGATAGTATGTTAAGCCTTCTATAAAAATAGTAATTTTTGCTCTCGGAAAATTAAGGATCGAAACTGAGTAAAAAAAGAAATAGCTTTTTTCATAATTAAACGTCGATAGGAGAAACTACTTAGTATCTAACAAAATGGGTGGGAAACAATATGATACATAAAAGCATGAAAACTATTTTGGTTTTAGTTGGATGCTATCTCCTATATATTGTCGTATTCTGCGTCATTGTGCCTTATTTTTACAAGCCTAAGGAAAACTCTTCTTGGAATCCAGCTGTGAACCTTTCACAGAACGAAGAGAGAGTAGTGTCTTCTGATAAAGTTGTATTACTTCAAGACAGGGAAGATTCTGGTTTAGCGAGATTGCAGTTAATAAAGAATGCAAAGAAATCTATTGATTTATCTACTTATGCCATTCAAAAAGGTACATATTCTGATTTGTTTTTTGCTTCTCTATTTGAAGCAGCAGATCGCGGGGTAAAAGTACGTATTTTGCTGGATGGAATGGTCAACCGATTTAATAAGGATTTGCGTTTGTATAGCTATGCTATTTATCAGCACCCGAATATGGAATTAAAGTATTATGAACCCCTACATTTAGGCAAGCCTTGGACTTGGAATAATCGATTTCATGATAAGTTATTTATCATAGATGAAGAACTTGCGTTAGTTGGCGGTAGAAATATAGGAGATAAATATTTTAGTGCACAAGGAGCTAAAGGAGCTTCCAATGATCGGGATGTGCTTGTGTTTACTGAAAAACCAAAAACGAGTGTGCTAAAGCAAATGGATGGTTATTATCAATATGTTTGGGAACATCCTTTTACCAAAAGTTCTGTAAAGAAACTTTCACCAAGGAAGGAAAAGCTAGGGGAGCAAAAACGGAAGAAAGCCCTCCACTTATTAAAACATGCTAAAGATGTTTATCCATTGTCGATAGATAAAATGATTAACTGGAAAAAAGATGTGTATCCAACGAAAAAGGTCCATTTTCTTTTTAATCCCCATCAGCGCTTTAATAAAGATCCTCTTATTTGGAAAGAAATTGTATCACTAAGTGAACAAGCAAAATCTATTTATTTAGAAAGTCCTTATATTGTGCCAACGAGGAAAATGCTGGCATATGTAGATAAAAAGAAAATAGCGGTTGACCATTGGAAGGTCCTAACAAACTCCGTTGCCTCTACTCCGAACTTAGTTGCGTTTTCTGGGTATTGGGCAAGCAGGAAGGACATTATTCAATTCGCTGATGAGTTATATGAATACCAGCCGAAAACGGAATCGCTTCACGGAAAGACATATATCTTTGATGGGAGAATTAGTTTAATTGGCTCCTATAACCTGGACGCGAGAAGTACTTTTTTAAATACCGAAACAATGGTATTAATTGATAGTGAAGAATTCGCACACTTTCTTCAAGAGGAATTAAATAAAACGGTAAATAATCAAAGTCTACAAGTTTTAGAAGATGGGACTTATAAATCAGACGAGAAAGTAAAGGAAACAGAAGCGGGTTTTTGGAAGAAACTAACGATAAGGGCATTATCTCTTGTCGTAAAGCTGGTGGACTTTTTAGTGTAGGATTTTCTAGGAAATAGCCTCTTGTTTCACGTGAAACGAAGAGGCACGATTATTACCCTTAATAAAGAACCATATTTCCTGTATTCTTAGTATGGGTTTCTGCCTTTTTTAAAAGAAAGACGGAGGCCACGGCAAGCATTAGAATGATGGAAACTAAAAGTAAATATTGTCCGATCATTTGCGTAAAATCTTTTCCATTCAGCACAAGATCTCGAAAGATACCTAGTACATAAGTCAGCGGAAAAAGGTAGGCAATTGCTTTTCCCCAGATTGGGAAGGCAAGGATTGGAATACGTACACCAGAGAAGAACTGCATTGGTTCCTCGAAAATGGTAAAAAGAATTCCTGCATCTCGCGAAAAGAGAAAAACAATATTTAAAAATCCACCCCAAACAATCGCAGATATACAAAGAAGAAATAAGGCGAGTGGAACATTTGCCCAATAAATTTCAGCCGCTTGTCCTGTAACAATAAGCACCAATAGGATGAAGGTAGTGAATAACCATACAGCTTCAAGCAAATTTCCTGCTGCACGTGCAAACATGATAGTTAAACGATTTGCAGGTGTAAGAAAGATGAGCTCAAGTGTACCAGCCTGGCGCTCATAGCTCATATTCCAAGCGGATTGAACAAGGCTCCAAAAGAAAATATATCCTAAATAACCGGTTAGTAAAAACATAGTGATTTGGTCAACATCCATATAGGCAGATAGCGGACTAGATTCCGTTAGGTTAAAGGGCTTAAAGGAATAATAAGACGTAATAAACAATAAGGCTGGCCATAAGAGTAAGGAAAAATAGATTAACTTGTTATGAAAGTTATGTTTATGACTTTTAGCCATTTCTGCTTGTAAAATAGAAAACAACTTCATGCAGATTTCTCCTTTGCTAAGGTTAGAATCGCGTCTTCTAATCGTGGCCGCTTAAGCTCAAGTTTTAGAATTGAAACAGATTCATTCATACAAATATTAATAAGAAAAGAAGTGGGATCATAGGGTGCATCGACAAGAATCACTGTGCTATCTGTCAGCCAATTAAACTGAATGCTGCAATCGACTAATGCCTGTTTGAGTTTATTTTGCGCGCTTGCCGATAGGGAACTTGTTTCCATCCTCAAATGATAGCTTTTTACTACAGATGAAATAATTTTTTCTGGTGTGCCATCTAAAATAATTGATCCCTTTTCAATAATATAGATGCGATCACAAAGCTCCTCCACTTCTTCGAGGTAATGACTTGTTAATAAGATTCCTTTGTTTTCTTGTTTTGCTAAGTCTTTCACTAATCCTCTCAATTGCTTAGCTACTGGCGCATCCAGGCCAAGCGTTGGTTCATCAAGAAATAAATATTTAGGATTATTTATAAGTCCTCTCGCAATTTGGAGTCTTTGCTTCATCCCTTTTGAATATAGTTCTACTGGAATGTCCTTTGCCTCATTTAATCCAACTTGATCGAGAAGATAGGCTATGCGTGTTTCAAGCTCTAGACCTGATAGTTGATAGAGCTTTCCGAAATAGCGGAGGTTTTCGGATCCAGTCAGCCGCCAATATAACATTCTTTCTCCACCAGCAATCATATTAATATGCTTTTTTACCTTCATTGCCTCTTTTACAGCATCAAAACCATCAATTGTTATTTGTCCATCTGTTGGATTTAGTAAGGTACTGAGCATTTTAATGGTAGTAGTTTTTCCAGCCCCATTTAAACCGAGCAAGCCAACGATTTCTCCTTCTTTAATAGAGATGTTTAAATCTTTAACAGCACATACAACTTGCTTTTCTGAACGGAAAAAATTCTTTCTTTTTTTCACTGTGTAATACTTACTAATTCCTTTTGCTTCGATCATTTTTATCACTCCTTATCCAAAATGCTTTTCTAATACGTATTTCTCCATTTTTTTCATCAAATATGAGCCTGTTGGCAAATAAATCAAACCAAGCGTTGCCATTTTTAGTAATGGAGCCAAAAGCTCATTAAGTGGGGTTCCCTCTATCCAGACCATTCGTAAAGCATCAATTCCATAGGTAAGTGGCATGACTTGGCTGATCCACCTTACTGCCGCTGGTAAAAAGTCACTTGGAAAAGTGATGCTGCAAACAAGTCCCATAAGGACAAATAAGGTGTTCTGCGTGATATATGTATCTCGAAAGTAGAGCATAAACGATCCTAATACTAATGCCATCGAAAAGGTGGAAAGAATCAAAACGACAAGAACAATTAAGACATGAAGCCAGTTTATTCCTTGTAAATGCAAGCCAAATAGAGAGCCAGCGGCAATAATCACAAGGAATTCCAACATAATTCTAATCAACCCTTGCGCTACATAGCCGAGAAAATATCCCTTTCTTGTCGATGGTGTTAGAAGAAGGGATTCTAGGGTCCCTTCTCGCAATTCTGTGATAAGTGTTCGACTTGTAATCATTAAAAGAGACACTGAAAAAGAGTAAAGTAATCCACCTAAAATGCAGTAGGAAAGATAGTCATCTGTCCCCGCATAGGCAGAGAAACTGGATGATAATTCTCCTTTAAAAACAAAAAAATAGGTAAGGTAGGCAAAGATGATAATATAAATAGCGCTTAATATATGTCCTAGAAAAAAAGACCAAGGAAAAGCTCTTTTCATCACGAGATAATTTCGCCAAAAAGTAGCAGAAATGCTCAACCACATTTATGTATCCTCCTTTTGACCAAGGGAAGGCTGATCAAAAAACTGATTTAAGTCGACCTTCAGTTGGTCTAATTTTTGTAAATCTGTCTCATAAAACACAAAGTGTCCATGTCTTTCCCCTTTTATTAAGCACGCCTTTTCTAAGATTTTTAGATGCTTAGAAATTGTGGCCTTTGCAAGCCCGGTAGATTCCGATAATTGCAGTGTACAAATGGGATGCCGAGACATTTGTCTTAATAATTGTAATCTCGTTTTGTCCCCTAATGCAGCGAGAGTAGAAAGCAAGTCTATTGGGACTATATCTTGACTAGTTCCCAGCTGATTAGGAAAGGAGACATGCAAATAAACAATGATGGCAGGAACTTCTAAGCCAACTAAGAGATGTGGCGCGATAAAGCTGGATGGGTATATCGTCAATGTTTCTATCTCTTCATAAGCAAAAATCCAGGTGTTTGCTTTATAAAATCGTATCGATTTTGGATCAAGTCTGAAGCGTGGATGAATAGCGTTGATCGCTTCATATGGATTTGCTGCTATTGCTTTTTTTAATTCATGAACAGATTTAATTAACCACGGCTCCATTCGATATAATTCGCGCGCAAAATAATTTTGCTGGTAATCATAGAGCAAATCGCAAAGGAGATTCCGATAATAATTAGGTTTTTTTAAAACCTTTTGTTGGTTTGTATTTGCATCTGTAAAGTCGCTTTTACCTAGCAGGAAGGCAAGAAATTGCTGCTCTGGCAATAAACGTAATCGTTCAATGGCTTCCTCAACATGCTTCTCTTCCAATAAAAGATAATCATCCAAATCGAGAAAATTAAGCCATTCATTACTAATTTCCCCAAAGAATTGAATCATTTTCCAATGCGGTTTCGATATTGCTTCTTTTGTTTTCTCTGCCCACTCTAGCCTCGTCAGGTGATGAGCTGGATTGTGTAAAACATGTAAACTTGTTAACAATTCACGAAAGGGGGAGTAAATGACACGTACATGTTTTTTAATCCAAATGTTTACTTTGTCCATGGATCTCTTCCTTTTATTTTGATTCGCTATTTAGCGAATCAAATTGATAATTTTGCAAAATTATTCAGTATTTTATAGAGAGAGGTAGGATTTGTCAATGGGGAATTTTTTTTTATTTTGAAAGGTGGCATTTAGGAAGGGATGAAAAGCACATAGCAGATTAGGGCTATGTGCTTTATGTTTTATATACTGTACGTATTTTCGAATCCCTCCATTCTGTCTTTAATGGCAGGAATGGTTTCCCTTTTTATATTTAGCAACCATTTGATCATATTCATATGGCCCCCCACATGTTTCTTGCTGTGGGAGTACTTTAAGGAGAAGGTACGCCTAAACAGACTCTCCCTCTCTGGAAAATTGCTTTATAAACTTAGAAAAGAATGTCCAATTGTATAGAAACGTGTAAAACAAATAAAGAAAAAGATTCGTATCAGAATATCTGTATTGAATATTCGAAACAGCTGCAGGCATTAGAAGAATCGATTGAAGAAACATATGGTATTCATTTGTGTTGTTGTCCAACCTCCAAAAAATAGTCACAAAAATAATTCTTCATTATATTTTTTTTAGAATTATACAAGATCGAGAAGTGTGAAAATCTACCTCAGATAATGACCATTTCACCCGATTTTTTTGTTCCTTTTTGACGTAAAATGTCCCTGCTTTGTACCTGCTTTTTCACGTCATTAGGAACAGAAGATTATTGCTATATCAACGTTCCCGTATCGTTGTTCCTTTGTTCCTTCTTTTTATATAGAAAGAGTATATATAAATAAATATAGTGTACAGGCATAGATACGTATCACATATAAAAAAGGTTTCCGTCTGAAATCAGGAACAAAGGGACATATCTCAAATCAGAGACATTTTTGTGTGACTTCTTTGCTGCCAAAAAAGAAGGTATTTATCTTTTTATAAGGGACTGTAAAGCAAAGGTTATTCTAGTTTTTGCTTTAACAGTATGGCTGTGATAAGTTCTTTGTTATGTAATGTGTCAATCCATTCTTTCGGTATAGCGTCATAACCATAAATAATACCCGCTAGTCCACCAGCAATTGCTGCGATAGTGTCTGTATCGCCTCCGAGATTGATTGCTTTTAGCACAGTTTCTTTGTACGAATGAGATTGTAAGACACACCACAGAGCTGCTTCAAGGGTATCGACAACATAACCTGTCGATTTGATTTCGGATTCTGCAAGTTCATGCAATGAATTTAAGCGTGTGAATGGTTCCTCGTGTGTCTGATTATTTAGAATATCTTTTAGGTTTTCATTTTTTATTAACCTTCTTACAATGTCCACATAAATAAGACAAGCTTTCTTGGATATGTCATGTGCGTGTGTTATGGATGATACTTCTTTGACCTTTTTATCATCACAATCAATAAATGCAAGAGGCAGAATACGCATAAGCGAACCATTACCGTTTGATCTAACATTACTTTTACCAATACCGTCCATTAGTGCTTGCTGTGTAGTTAATCCTATATCAAAAGTTTCATTTCTTGCTGTATACTTCGCATGATGCATCCAATCGAGAAAACGATTTCTCATATCTTTGATGTTTATACCATTTTCATGATTAATGGAATCTAATGTAGCGAGCAACATGGATGTATCGTCTGACCATGTGCCAACAGGTTGATTCCATACTCCACCATTTGTCATAGTCTCACATGCGTATGTTCCCCTTATTTTAAATTCATGGGGGACACCTAGTGCATCACCAATAATAAATCCATAAACAGCACTTTTTAATAGCATATAAATCAACTCCTCCTTGTCGTTGTCTTTATTGTATCATTTTAAGTGTTTAGGCTTTTTAATTTCCTCTCCGTTATATATATTTCTTTTTTATGTATACCATCCCGTTTATAGATAACTGGATACCACAAAATGATATAGGTTTCTATATTTGCATAGCATACAGATCATTCAAACAATCAGAGCAGGTTCCAGCAGTACAATGACTACACCCCATCGCAGTCATTCGAGCAGCTGTTCGAGAAAGGGGTAATTATCCAGAGACTCTCCCTTCGAAATCAACTATCTACCAAAATAATTGTATATAAATATTACCAATATCTATCAAATCTCGAATAAGGGATTGGTTCCAATGCGAAAGAGGTATCTTACATATATCCAAATTCTAAAAGAAAACTAGTAACTGAAACTGCCCATCTTAAAAGGTGAGAGAAGGAGGATGAAGATGTTTACTCTAAGTGATCTCGACAAATTTGCATGGGCCTTTTTCGTCGTTTTGCCTATTGTTAATTTAATTCATGCTGCTGGGCATCAACTCTTTGTATGGATATTTGGGTTGAAGGGCGATTTAACGATTGGCAGGGGAAAAAGACTGTTTTCTATAGGGTGTATGCATATTCATGTCCTTTATTTTGTAGATGCGGCCTGTCATTATAAAGGGATAGAGAAGAAAAAAAGATGGCAGCAGACATTGATTCATGGGGGAGGCATATTATTTAACTTATTGTCGATTCTAGTCGTTAATTCTTTAATCATTCAGGAAGTTCTACCAAAAAGCTCATTTCTCTATCAATTTGTTTATTTTTCCTTTTATTTTATTTTTTTTGCCGTGCTTCCTTTTGATTATGGAGAAGATTCTCCGAACGATGGCAAATCAATTCTTTTGATATGGAAGCAAAGAAAGTAAGGGAGAAAGTTACCGTTTTCGGAATACTTATAGCTTGTTTTGGGTACATGACAATTAACCACAAGTTCTATCGAAGTAAGAAGGAGGAATACAGTCATGTTAAATCAAGCAAGAAAAGAAGAATTGAATATGGTAAAAGGGATTGCTCCTAATGTAGATAAGGAAGCATTGTTTAATAACAAGAGAAAAGTATTCCTATTTGGATCGCCAAGTTATACGAATATTGGAGATCAAGCCATCGCCTATGCAGAGGAAAAGTTTATTAAAAATTGTTTTCCTTACTATGAATATATTGAAATTATGGACTATGCAACAGAAGAAGGAATAGAGCTAGTTAAGAAGATTATTAACGAAGATGATATTGTTTGTTTTACAGGCGGAGGAAATTTAGGAAGTTTATATGTAGATATTGAGGAAGATCGTAGAAAAGTAGTTTCATCCTTTAAAGACTACAAAACAATTGTTTTTCCACAATCTGCTTTTTTTGAGGATACAGAGCAAGGTAGAGAAGAGAAGCGGAAAAGCCAAGAAGCATACAATCAAAATCCTAATCTAACTTTAGTAGCAAGAGAGAATCAAACTTTAGATATTTTAAAAGAAACATTCCAGGCAAATGTAATTTACACTCCAGATATGGTATTATCTCTGTCTATTGAGCCAAGGGAGCTGGAACGTGATGGTGTTCTATTTGTTCTAAGAGCAGATAAGGAGAAGGTGACAGAAGAAAGCTTTGTTTCTGACTTAATGGACTTATTTGGAAAAACGGAGTCTGTAGAGCGGACAGATACGGTTTTATCAGAGGTTGATGTGATTGATTATGCGGACCGTGAAAAGTACTTCTTAAAAACGCTTGATAAAATTGGCTCCAAAAAATTAATTATTACAGATCGTTTGCATGCTATGATCTTTTCCATTATCACTAAAACACCTTGTCTAGTGTTCGGAAATAGCTATGGAAAAGCAAAGCATTCTTATAATGATTGGCTACATGAGTTATCCTTTATTGAATATACAGATAACAAAGAGTTAAATGACATACCAGCTATCGTGGAAAGATTGCAAAAGGCAGAGCCGAATAAGATTGATGTAAAAGAAGATTTCCAAGTACTAAAAGATTTTTTTAAAGGATAAATTTCTTTGAATTTGTGCTAACCCAACAAAGATAAGAGAGGAAAGTATATCTAGGAAAACCATAGATATTACGTAACTCTTTAAAACTTTGTTGGGTTTTTTCATTGTTTTGTGAAACGTTTCTACTGATAATACTAAATGAAATAGTTAGAAAACGCTTGCAAGTTGATATTCGGTGATATATACTAACTTATATCGAAACGTTTCTATAAAATTCATCTAAAAATGGAGGAAACAAGAATGAATTTCAAAAAGAAATTTGCATTGCTAGGAACCACAGCATTACTTGCAGTAGGATTAATGGCGGGATGTTCTGATAGTAAAAATGATGCTAGTGACTCAGAAGTACTAACCGTTTGGGGAATGGGCGATGAAGTGAAGCAGCTCCCTAAAATGGCAGAGGAATTTACGAAAGAAACAGGCATTGAAGTGAAAATCCAAGCAATCCCCTGGGCTAGTGCTCATGATAAATTACTGACAGCCGTAGCTTCGAAGGAAGGTCCTGATGTTCTTCAAATGGGTACTACTTGGATGCCGGAGTTTCAAGCTGCTGGTGCATTGGCAGATATGGGGCCATTTATTGATAAAAATGATCATTTAAAGCCAGAAAACTTTTTCGAAGGTTCAGTAGAAACAACCAAGTTTGATGATAAGTATTACGGGATACCGTGGGCAGCGGAAACGAGAGTTTTGTTCTATCGGACCGATATTTTAGAATCCGTTGGATATAAAGAGGCACCTAAAACATGGGAAGAGCTTGAAGACGCAGCGAAGAAGCTATCAGAACGAGGAGATAATATGTATGGCTTAAATGTCGATTCGAAGGAACAAACACTTGGTTTCATGTTTGCTCGACAAAACGGTTCTGAATTGCTGTCAGACAAGGAAGAAGCGCAATTTAACCAAGCGCCGTTTGTAGAAGCAGTGACGTTTTTAAATGATATGATTCAAAAAGGGTATGCTCCTAAACAAGACTTAGGAATGGATGTTTCGCAAACGTTCTCAGGAGATGCTATTGTACCAATGTTTATTAGTGGTCCGTGGATGGTGAAAACAGTTAATGATACAGTGCCAGATATCGAAGGCAAATGGGCAACCGCCGTTCTTCCTGCTGGAAAAGATAATAATGATTCAAGTCTTGGTGGATCGAATTTAACGATATTTGAACATTCAAAGAAAAAAGATCAAGCGGCACAATTTATTGATTTTATGGTGAGCAAGGAAAACCAATTAAAGTGGTTAGAATTAACGAATGCCATGCCAACAGTAAAAGAAGCGTGGAAGGATGAAAAGCTAGCCGGTGATCCATTATATGAAGTATTTGGAGAGCAAATGGAAAACTCTCATCCAATGCCATTAATTCCTGAATTTGAAGAAATCGCTCAAAACTACTTGAAGCATTTTGAGAAAATTTATTTGGGTGGAGCAGATGTACAGGCAGAGATGGATGCTTTTAATGCAGAAACAGAAAAGGTTTTAAGTAAATAAATGAGCAGAAAGGAGTATCTCAAACATTAGCGGAAGTTATCTGAATAAACGGGTTCGATTAGAAAAATCTGTTTCCTAATCTGAATGTGTTAAAAGAAATCTTTCTCTAAAGAGATGCTCCTTTCTATTTAAAGTAAAGGAAGTGCTTTAAAATTGAGAAACTTTACTAGTAAAAGAGCCCCATATTTATTCATTTCTCCTGCATTGCTCTTACTAATGTTGTTTTCCTTAATTCCCATTGTTGTAGCTTTTTTTATTAGTTTTACAGATATCAGCTTAGTTGGACTAGCTGATTGGTCACAGATCAATTTTGTGGGATTAAGTAATTACAAAGAAATTTTAACAGATCCTGTTTTCCTCAAATCAATTGGAAATACCTTGTTTTATGTAGTGATTGGTGTGCCTTTAGTTATCGCTTGTTCCTTAGTTATCGCGGTTATGATTAACTTCGGGGAAAATAAAATCTTTCAATTTTTTCGGTTGATTTTTTACACGCCATCGATCACAAATGTGGTTGCCGTAGCAGTTGTGTGGAGTTATCTTTATAATCCGAGTTTTGGATTTTTAAACTATTTACTGTCTCTTATCAATGTTTCTCCAGTACCGTGGCTGCAAGATCCGACAATGGCGAAAGTGTCATTAATTATTCTTGCTTTATGGCGAGCGATTGGTACGAATATGATTATTTTTTTAGCGGCGCTTCAAGGTATACCGAAAGAATATTATGAGGCTGCCTCATTAGATGGCGCTAATCGACGTCAACAATTATTTCAAATTACGATACCCATGCTTAAGTTTGCAACTTTCTTTGTAACGATTACGACGATGATTGGCTGGCTCCAGTTTTTCGAAGAACCGTTTATTATGACCAATGGCGGGCCTTTAGATAGTACTACTTCCGTTGCGTTATTTATTTACCGGAACGGGTTCCAATTTAGTAAGTTTGGTTATGCAGCGGCAGGGTCATTTATTTTATTTATTGCGATTATTATCGTTACCTTGATTCAATTCCGCATTCAGCGTAAGAGTGATGAAGAATCATTATAGGAGGAAATAGCTATGCATACATCTCAAAAGCAAATGAGAACTTCAAAATGGATTGTTGGAATTATTCTTACTGTTGGCGGATTCTTTATGGTCTTACCATTTATTTGGATGCTGCTTTCTTCCCTGAAAACGGATGCGGAAATTATGCAGTTTCCTCCAACTATTTGGCCGCAGGAGATCACCTTTTCTAATTTTAAAGAATTGTTTTTAGCGTTTAACTTTGCAGTGTATTTAAAAAATACATTAATTATCGTCCTATGCTCATTTGGCGGACTAATTTTGAACGCGATGGCAGGATATGGATTTGCAAAATATAACTTCAAGGGGAAAAATATACTCTTTTATTTAGTGCTTGCGACAATGATGATACCTGGGCAAGTCACGATGATTCCAGTTTATTTGATTTTAAACGCCATGGGCTTAACAAATACAATGGCAGGGATTGTTCTTCCGGGTCTAGTGGGGGCTTTCGCCATTTTCCTATTCCGTCAGTTCATGTCTACTATATCGAACGAATTATTAGAAGCGGCTCGATTAGATGGTGCGAGTGAATGGAAAATATTTTGGAAAATAATTATGCCTGTTTCACGCCCGGTTATAGCTGTGCAAGGAATATTGACCTTTATCGGTGCGTGGAATTCCTTCTTATGGCCGCTAATTATGGCAAATGATGAAAAGTATTATACATTATCTGTTGGTCTACAGCTTTTAAAAGGACAATATGCAAGCAATTATGCTCTGCAGATGGCTGGTTCTACCTTTATGATTATTCCAATCATTATTGTATTCATGATATTCCAAAAATACATCCTGCAAGGATTCAATGTATCAGGATTGAAGTAAGGAGCATGTAAATGAGACATGAAGATTTAGTTAAATTAGTGGATGAAATGACAGTAGAGGAAAAAGTAGATCAGCTTCTACAGCTTTCCGCCGATTTTTATACAAAAAAAAGTGAAGAAATGACAGGACCTTTAACTGATTTAGGGTTAACAGAAGAAAATATCAAACAAGCTGGCTCTACATTAGGTTTATCGGGAGCTGAAGAAGCTATTCGTATCCAAAAGGAATATATGAAAAAGCATCGTTTAGGAATTCCAACCTTAATGATGGCTGACATTATCCATGGATTTCGAACGATTTTCCCCATTCCTTTAGGTTTAGGGAGTTCCTGGAGTTTAGAAGCTGCTGAAAAAATGGCGCGAATTTCTGCATTAGAAGCTAGTGTATCTGGTTTACATGTAACCTTTTCACCGATGGTTGACTTAGTGCGCGACCCTAGATGGGGGAGAGTGATGGAATCAACAGGAGAAGATGCTCATTTAAATGGTGAATTTGCTAAAGCGTTAGTGCGTGGCTATCAAGGAGAAGACTTGAAAAGCGATACAGAACGACTGGCGGCCTGTGTAAAGCATTTTGCTGCATATGGTGCTCCGTTAGGAGGAAGAGACTATAATACGGTCGATATGTCTGAACGGCAACTAAGGGAAAGTTATTTGCCGAGTTACAAAGCTGCGATTGATGCAGGTGCTAAATTAGTAATGACCTCCTTTAATACAGTTGACGGGATTCCTGCAACTGGGAATGAGTGGCTTTTTAGAAAAATATTAAGGGACCAGTTTGGTTTTGATGGAGTAGTAATATCTGATTGGGGAGCAGTGAAGGAATTGATTGCTCATGGCGTAGCTGGAAATGAAAAAAAAGCTGCGGAGCTTGCCATAAAGGCAGGAGTAGATATTGAGATGATGACCACTTGTTATGCTCACTATTTAAAGGAGTTAGTAGAGGAAGAAGTAGTAGACGAAAAACTTTTAAACGAAGCCGTGCTAAGAATTTTAGAATTGAAAAATGATTTAGGGTTATTTGAAAATCCTCATCGTGGAGCAGATGCAGATCGGGAAAAAGAAGTAATACTGTCACAATCTCATCGAAATGCATCCAGAGAAATAGCAGCAGAATCAATTGTATTGCTAGAAAACAATGGTGTCTTGCCGTTATCTGCCGATCAAAAAGTAGCAGTTGTCGGACCGGGAGCAGATTCACAGGATATTTTAGGAGCTTGGTCATGGCAAGGGAAAATGGATGAAGCTGTGTCGTTACTCGAAGGGATGCAGGAGAAATCTGCTAATATTCTCTCAGCAGAAGTACCTTGTGATTACTTTAAACTATCAGAAGACATGATTTCAAGCGCACTAAAAGCAGCGAGTCATGCAGAAGTCGTTATATTAGCTTTAGGGGAACAAGAATGGATGAGTGGAGAGGCGGCCAGCCGAAGTGATATTTGCTTGCCAAAAGAACAGATAAAGCTTTTTAAGCAATTAAAGGATACAGGTAAACCGATAATCGTTACGTTGTATAATGGCCGACCATTAGATATTAGTGAGCTAGATGGAGCGGATGCCATTGTAGAAGCGTGGTTCCCTGGGACAGAAGGTGGAAATGCGCTAAGTGACATTTTATATGGAGATGTAAACCCAAGCGGGCGTTTAAGCATGAGTTTTCCTGAAAATGTGGGGCAAGTGCCAGTCTACTACAATGGAGATAATACAGGTCGTCCTTATGAAGAGAATCCGGACGAAAAATATGTTTCTAAATACTTAGATGTTTCGAATTATGCACGTTATCCGTTTGGCTATGGGTTAAGCTACAGCGAGGTTGTCTACAGTAATTTGCAATTAGATAAAGAGACCATATCGGAGAATGAAGCAGTGACAATTACGGTGGAAGTGGAAAATAGAGGAGATTATCCTGTCACAGAAACGGTCCAGCTTTATATACGTGATCTAGTTGGAGAGGTTGTGCGTCCTGTTAAGGAATTAAAGGACTTTAAGCAAGTTCAGTTAAAAAATGGAGAAAAGCAAGTGGTTACCTTTAAAATTTCCGAAGAGCAGCTTCGATATACTCATAGAAATATGCAATTTTTAAGTGATGACGGCGATTTTGAAGTAATGGTTGGTCCAAATAGCATAGAACTTCAATCAAAAAGTTTTGAATTAAAAAAGATAAGAGGATAGGTATGAAGATATGAATACGCAAACAGTTACATTGAATGGGAATAATACGACATTTTCATTTCTTCCTAGCGGGGATATATATGAGATTCGTCATAAAGATATAATGGTTAACCAACTCATAGGGAATTTATTAGATGGCAGTGCAAACCAAATCTATTTGCGTGTGTTTAAAAAGGGGACAATTCTTTCGACACCATTACTTGGTATTCAATCGGATAGTAAGCTGGCAGTAGGTGAGCGTGCATTAATTTGGAGTGGCACCTTTGAAGGAGTATCCTATGAAGTTAAATTTATAGTAACCTCGCATGACGTATGGTTCTGGGAAGTTTCTTTACAAGGGAATCAAACAGTAGATTTATTATATGGACAGGATATTGGCATCGCGGCAAAAGGAGCCGTTCAATCGAATGAGGCTTATGTATCTCAATATATCGATCATTACATCGATACACAGCATGGATATACAATCTGCTCTAGGCAAAATCAGCCGCAAGACGGTAAATTCCCGTATTTACAACAAGGATGTTTGCAAAAAACAATTGGATTTAGTACAGATGGATATCAATTCTTTGGAATGTCTTATAAAGAAACAAATATTCCTGAGGCATTACAGAGGGAAAGCCTGTCAACAGAGGTTTATCAGTATGAAATGGCTTATGCGGCCCTACAAACAGATAAACGAAATGTACAAGAGAAGCAATCGGTTGTTTTTTATGGTTCTATTTTGGAAAATCATCCAACAGCTGTAGAGAAACCCTTTTTCACTACTCAACAAATAGAAGAAATTTGGGTAGAAGCAAACAAATTGGAACAGGTTACAAAACCAGTAAATAAAATGACGCGTATTGTTAATCAAGTTATCAAAACAGAAAGCCTGACTCCTGAGGAAATAGATGAGTTATTTGGGATTCAACTAGAAAAAGAGATAGTAGATCAAAAGCTTTTGTCCTTTTTCACAGATAATCAACATCATGTTGTATTAAAGGAAAAGGAAGTTCAAATGGAAAGGCCGCATGGTCATATCCTTTTAAGCGGAACTGACTTAGTAGTAGATAAACCGGTAATGGCTACAACGGTCTATATGTATGGGATTTTTAATTCCCAAATTGTTTTAGGGAACACTTCCATGAACAAAATGATGAGCAATAATAGAAATTCACTTAATATAATGAAGAAATCTGGTCAGCGGATTTATATGAAAATAAATAATCAGTGGCAGTTATTAGCTATGCCATCTGCATTTGAAATGGGCTTTAATGTTGCTAAATGGTATTACAAGCTTGCGGATGACTTGATTATAGTGACAAATTATACCTCTGTTGAAGACCATGAGATTAAGCTGAGCATCGAAAGTAAAAGAGGGAAAAAATATGATTTTGTCATTAGTAATCATATTTTAATGAATGATGGAGAGGATTCGGTACCATTTAAATGGGAACAATCAAATCAAGTCATCACATTTAATGGCACACCAAGTTCAACTGTCGATCAAGGCTATCCAGAGCTAACTTATCATATCCATGTTGAACAACCCTTTACGTTGAAGGATGAAACGGTTTTTGTTTCCCTTAAGGAAGGATCTGACTTCCCGCTAGTTATGTTAGAATTGCTGCAAAAACATACCGTAAACCTTACTATTCAGGGGAATTTGCATAGAGGAAATTATCAGCATCATCAAAAGAGCGAAGGTATAGAGACGGAAAGCTATGAACGCTATCTGGATGGATTATTAAATGGTTTTCAGATGAAGCATGAGAATCCACTCATTCAAGAAGAAGTAGAGAGAATGAATCTGCTTAGTAGATGGTATTCTCATAATATGCTAGTCCATTATCTGTCTCCACACGGGTTAGAGCAATATGGCGGTGCTGCATGGGGAACAAGGGACGTTTCGCAGGGACCAGTGGAATATTTCTTTGCCGTTAATCGCCCTGAAATTGTTCGTGAGATATTGAAAAAAGTATATGCAAACCAATTCGAAAATGATGGGAATTGGTCGCAGTGGTTTATGTTTGATCGATTTGAAAAGATTAAGGCAGATGAAAGTCATGGTGATGTTATTGTATGGCCGTTAAAGGTAGTTGGAGATTATTTAACATTTACAGGAGATACGAGCATATTAGCGGAGTCTATTCCATTTACAAATCGAGATACATTTGCAAAAACGGAAGAGTTTTATCCGTTAATGGAGCATGTTAAGAAGCAAATCCACTATATAGAGACAAATTTTCTGCCGAATACGTTTTTGTCTTGTTATGGAGATGGAGATTGGGACGATACATTACAGCCATATGATAGCAGGTTAAAGAAGAATATGGCTAGCAGCTGGACTGTAGCACTTACCTACCAGACAATTCGTAACTTAGCGAGAGCGTTAGAGAGCTATGATAATCTGTATGCAGCATACCTTTTTGATTTGGCTAAAAATATCAAAGCGGACTTTAACCGCTTTATATTAAGTACAGATACTATTCCAGGATTTGTCTATATGGAGGATTCGGATCATGTGGAATTAATGATACATCCAGATGATGAAAAAACAAATATTCAATACCGATTATTACCCATGACGAGAAGTATGATTGCAGAATTAATCACACCGGAGATAGCCGAGCATCATTATCAAATTATAAAAGAAAATTTATATTTTCCGGATGGAGTGCGATTAATGAATCGGCCTGCATCTTATAAAGGCGGCGTAAGCACTAACTTTAAACGTGCGGAACAGGCGGCTAACTTTGGAAGAGAAATTGGTTTGCAATATGTACACGCTCATATTCGTTTTACGGAAGCAATGGCGAAGTTAGGGAAAGCGGAAGAAACGTGGAAAGGGTTAAATACGATTAATCCAATTGGTCTCAAAGATCGTGTGGAAAATGCAGCTATTCGTCAGAGTAATGTTTATTTCAGCAGTTCTGATGGCGATTTCAAAACGAGGTATGAAGCACAAGAGAATTTTGGTAAACTTAAAAATGGCGGTGTTCCTGTAAAAGGCGGCTGGCGTATATACTCTAGCGGGCCAGGAATTTATATTAATCAGTTAATAAGCAACGTATTAGGGATTCGCCAAACAGCTGCAGAGGTTATTATTGATCCAGTTCTGCCACAAAGCTTAAATGGCTTAACTGTAACATTTCAATTATTAGATAAGCCTGTAGAGATTAAGTATACACTTGGGTCTAAAGATAAGAAGGCGATCTTTAATGGAAATGTTCTAGAGAACAGACTTGAAGATAATCTTTATCGGCAGGGTGGAATATGCTTAAATAAGGAAGCAATGAAGAAAGTATTACAACAAGAAAATATATTAGAAGTGTACTGCTAATAGGAAGGGGTGAAGGCAATGGTAGGGATTAAAGATATAGCTAAGGCAGCTGGTGTTTCTATTTCTACCGTATCCTATGCACTAAATGGCAGTCCAAAGGTAACGGAAGCCACTCGTGCAAGAATAACTGCTATTGCAAATGAGCTCAATTATATTCCTAATATGGCAGCGAGAACATTGAAAAAGCAGGAAACAAAAATTATAGCTGTCTATCTTGCAGATTATGGCGGGAGTTTCTATGGAGAGCTATTAGAAGGAATTAAACGGGGTCTTGCCTATTACAACTATGACATGATTGTTTGTAGTGGGCAGAAGTCCCATTTATTTCTTCCAGAAAGAATGGTGGATGGGGGAATTATCCTAGACTGGAGCTTTAGCACAGAAGAAATTATTCAATTTGCCAATCGAGGGCACTCTTTAGTTGTGCTGGATCGAGAAATCAGTTGTCCTAATGTTAGAAAAGTGCTATTGGATAATAAAGGCGGAGCAACGCTTGCGGTGGAAAAAATAATTTCAAGTAATCTGGGAAAAGTTTATTTGGTAACAGGTCCAGAAGAAGCGTTTGACAGCCGGCAAAGGCTGGAGGCTAGTGAACGCGAATTAGCTCGCTATGGCGTCGAGTATGAGGTTATTCCCTCTGCATTTACGGAGGAATCGGGTTATGCAGCAGCAGAAATTATCCATTCGAAGATGACATGCTCACCTATTACCATTTTTTCTTTTAATGATGAAATGGCTGTAGGAATTTATAAATATTTTAAAGATAAAGATAGAAAGATAGGCACAGATATTTCTCTTATTGGCTTTGATAATATAGAAATTGGCTCTTTTCTTAATCCGTCATTAGCGACAATTTCTTATTCCAAACATCGTTGGGGAATGGTTGCCGCGGAAAAAGTGGTTCAGTTGATAAATAATGAAGAAGTCGAGGATGAATGGATAATTACCAGTTTTGTAGAAGGGAAATCATTTATTTCTAATAAAAAGTAGGGGTGGAAAAATGGCTGTCTCTAAAGTGAATTTTCGTTCTGAAGTTTTAGGAAAAGCAACTTCTATGAATATTTATCTTCCTGATAAAGGGAATAGCGCCCTTATTCCTGTTATCTATCTGTTACATGGCTGGTCTGATGATGACGAAGCTTGGTTAACAGCTACATCACTTGAAAGGTATGCTTCAGAGTATGAATTTGCGATTGTGATGCCTCAAGTAGATTTAAGTTACTATGCAGATATGGTGAATGGAAATCGCTATTGGACGTTTTTATCGGAAGAATTGCCTGCATTAGTTAGAAAGTGGTTTCGTATTTCCGATCAGAAAGAGGCTAGCTTTGTTGCTGGACTATCCATGGGCGGCTATGGCGCAACAAAATTGGCTCTAACTTTTCCTGATCGCTTCAACAGCTTTGCCTCCTTATCCGGAGCGATGGATGTCGTAGAATTGTGGAAGAGGGATAGAGATAGAGACAAAGCATTTGCAGATATTTTTGGATCTATTCAGCAGCTGGCTGGCAGTGAAAATGACTTATTCCATCTTTTGGAGAAGCTAAAAGAAGATAGCCATGTGAAAATGCTGCAAATCTGTGGTACAGAAGACTTCCTTTATCAGGACAACTTAAAGTTTAGAGAGAAAGCACAAAAGAAAATAAGAGATTATCATTATATTGAAATGCCGGGAGACCATAACTGGGCATTTTGGGATAAAACAATCCAGATTGTATTAAAATGGTTTGACGAGAACTATAAAGAAGCGAATAATTAATAGAAGGGACTGTCCATTTAGGGATAGTCCCTTTGCTGTTTGCATGAAAGAAGGATGACCCCTGAGGACACAAATTATAAATCTCCCAAAATTCTTGTCCCATGCGCTTCTTTCATTCCTAACTCTGAAGAAAGCAACGGAAGGTTAGCAGATGTTATTCCGCCGCCAGGAATAATAATAATTTTTTCAGAAGCATATTCTATATAACTTTTTAGTGCAGGAAGATTGTTCTCTATTCTTGTTGATAGAGGGCCACCATGTGTTAAAATACGGTGCACGCCATGGGATGCGAGCCAATCAATTGCTTGCCATTTTAGCTGTGGAGCAATTTCGTCAAAGGCCATATGAAAGGTAATCTCCATCCCAGCAGCAGCGTCTAAGCATTTCTCCAGCGCTTCTTCATCAATCCAGTTAGCTTTATCCAAGCAGCCGATTACTGCACCGTTTATACCAAGCTCTTTAAAAAGGCGGATATCTTGGCACATAATATCTATCTCATGCTCGTTATACATAAAGTTTCCGCCTCTTGGGCGAATGATAGCCATCACCTTTGTATCGGTATTTCTACAATAGGAAATCGTTTTTGCGGCAACGCCATAGCTTACTGTTGTTCCTCCAACAGAAAGGTTATCGCATAACTCAATTCGATCGGCCCCTTTTTGGATGGCGCTCGGAACAAGTGTAAAGTTTTCTACACAGACTTCTTTTATCATTATCATCACCTACCAATCTAATTAAGATAGTATCATATATGGACATGAAAGAAAGTTATAATAAATGGCTATTGTTTTCTCTTTACTAATATGTTAAAGTATTTGGAAAATACGAGGTGATGGAAATGGTTAAACGCATACTTAGTATCTTTCTTTCACAATTACATCATCATAAACAGTAGTCTTGCTATTTCGATTTAAAAATCGTACATAGGAAGGCTATTTCTCATGAAACCGCATTTGATTAAGTTTTACTACTTAAATCAAGGGCGGTTTTTTATTTTTAAACAGGAGGCTAAAAAAATGAAGAAGATGAATTATCAAAATGTAAAGGGAACACTCGATTATTTGCCAGAAGAGGAGGGAATCAGAAGAGCGATCCGCAGAACGATGGAAGATGTATTTATTCAGTATGGCTGTAAGCCGATAGAGACACCGATCTTAAATTATCAAAGCTTGCTTGCTTCTAAATATGCTGGCGGGGCAGAAATATTAGAAGAAATGTATACACTTTCTGATCGGGGAAAAAGAGAGCTGGCGCTGCGCTATGATTTAACGATCCCCTTTGCGAAGGTTGTTGCGATGAACCCAACATTAAAAATGCCTTTTAAACGCTACGAGATTGGCAAAGTTTTTCGAGATGGACCGATAAAGACAGGCCGATACCGAGAGTTCACACAATGTGATGTGGATATTGTAGGTGTTCAATCGCAAGTGGCCGAAGCAGAGCTCATGATGATGGCATTGGATGTTTTCAAAAAATTAAAGATGGATGTGACGATTCAATATAATAATCGCAAATTATTAGTTGGATTTCTCCGTCAGTTGAATATTACTGGTCAAATGGTAAACCGCGTAATTTTGATATTAGACAAAATCGAGAAAATTAGTAAGGATAAAATTAAGGAAGAGCTGAGAGAAGTTGGATTAGAACAAGGTGCGATAGACGCTATCGAAGCATTTTTACAAAAGGACTTGGACGGTATTGTGGAGCAGTATCGACAGTTGGCAGAAAAAGAGGAGATTATCAAACAGGGACTGGAAGAATGGAATGAATTACAAGTATATTTAAAACGGCTAGAACTTGAGCCATATTGCGTATTCAATCCATTTCTTGCGAGAGGCCTTGAAATTTATACAGGAACGATATATGAAATTTTTTTAACAGATAAAAGCGTAAAGTCAAGCATTGGTAGTGGCGGAAGATATGATAATGCGATAGGAGGGCTAGTTGGTTCTGAAGAAACTTATGCAACAGTGGGCATTTCTTTTGGGCTGGATGTCATTTTAGCCGCTCTTTCATTAGAAAATCACTTTTCAGAAGCGGAAAGGCTAGACTACTACATTATTCCCGTTGGTCGCCCGATAGAAGCTATATTAACAGCAAAAGCGCTTCGAGACCAAGGTTTTAAAGTGGAATTAGAATTAGGAAAGAAAAAACTGGCAAAAGCTTTAGAGAAAGCAAATAAAGAAGGGGTCAAAAAGGTCATTATGATAGGAGAAAAGGAGGTAGATGGAAATACGTATAAAGTGAGAGATATGGAAACGGGAGAGGAATGGCTAGAGATTTTTCAATATTAAGTAGGATGGGCAGTAGATGGGAGACATTTACTGCCTTTGTCTATGTTTGTCAGGATTGGAAGCAGTGTCAAAGCCCATTTCAAGAAAAGGGAAAGTGAAAAGGTAACAGAGAAGTAGCGTCAGAGCCCATTTCAAGAAAAGGGAAGGTGAAAAGGTAACAGAGAAGCAGAGTCAGAGCCCATTTCAAGAAAAGGGAAAGTGAAAAGGTAACAGAGAAGCAGAGTCAGAGCCCATTTCAAGAAAAGGGAAAGTGAAAAGGTAACAGAGAAGCAGAGTCAGAGCCCATTTCAAGAAAAGGGAAAGTGAAAAGGTAACAGAGAAGTAGCGTCAGAGCCCGTTTCAAGAAAAGGGAAAGTGAAAAGGTAACAGAGAAGCAGAGTCAGAGCCCGTTTCAAGAAAAGGGAAAGTGAAAAGGTAACAGAGAAGTAGCGTCAGAGCCCGTTTCAAGAAAAGGGAAAGTGAAAAGGTAACAGAGAAGTAGCGTCAGAGCCCGTTTCAAGAAAAGTGAAGGTGAAAAGGTAACAGAGAAGCAGTGTCAAAGCCCATTTCAAGAAAATCTAAGACAAAAGGTAACAAAAAAACCTATTCATATTCTTTTTCATATAAGTTAAAAAAATTACTTTTCCGGTCGCATAGAAAAGCAAATTCTCTAGAAAACTTCATAACAGATTATTTCCACACAAGAGAA
Organism: Niallia sp. FSL W8-0177; assembly: GCF_038006285.1. Lineage (NCBI taxonomy): Bacteria > Bacillati > Bacillota > Bacilli > Caryophanales > Bacillaceae > Niallia > Niallia sp. FSL W8-0177. The sequence goes on along the minus strand of NZ_JBBOUX010000001.1, from coordinate 4,079,778 downwards.
GCATACTACAAAAGAAATAATATTTAATAGTAGATATTCGTTGTAATGTTACTTAAATGATGATAACATAAAGTTATGTAACATTATTAGGAGGCAAACCGATGGAATATGTCGATCCTATAAAAGAAATTGAGAGTATTAATGCGATTAAAGAAGTATTAAGAAAACAATCTCAAAGAGACTTGCTCCTTTTTGTATTAGGTATTAATACAGGAATAAGAGTTAGTGATTTACTCGCATTAAAAGTTCGGGATGTAAGAGATGCGTCGGGAATTAAGGAGTTTTTGTATCTTCGTGATTCAGATGAAGTGAAGGCATACTATTTAAATAGTAAAGTGCATACTGAATTGGAGAAATATTTGCAAGAACATGAATTTGAAGAAGATGAATTTCTTTTTAAGTCTCAGAAGAATAATCAACCGATTACTCGTCAACAGGCCTATCGGATTATAAACAAAGCGGCAAAATTAGTTGGAATTTCTGGGAAGATTGGAATGCATACCTTGAGAAAAACATTCGGCTACCATGCCTATCGAAAGGGGATAGCTATTTCTTTATTGATGCATGTATACAATCACACTTCCCGTTCGGAAACTTTAAAATATATAGGCATTGAAAAGCACGAAAAGAGATTAGTTAAAGTGGACGTTAATCTTTAATAAAAAACTCCACCAAGTTTGGTGGAGTATAAATGGCCTATAGATAATCATCATCGTTACTAGCGTTCGTATCGATGTCAACATTCGTTAATTCGTTAACGATGTCCTCATGTACTTGCACTTGCAATGTTTCTTGATCTTTCATAAATTTGAATACACCATTATTGAAATCCGTACCATGTTCTTTAAAGAAAATCCCTTCATACATTACCTGCTTTGTATGATTAAAAATTAGACGGTATCCATTTTGTTCTTTTACTAAATATGCACGTACACCTTTTTCATATTGACCTTCAGGGTTTTTCAAAAAACGAGCGACCGAAATGATATGAAGATCAACAAATGGGATTTCACGTAATAACGAATTAATAATCGAACCTTTTGCAATCTGCTCCCAACGACTTTGCGCTGTTTGACCGAGAACAATTTGGGTGATGTTTTTTTCTCTAGCTACTTCTGCGATTACCTTAGAGATTGGTCTTGATTCCTTGTCTTTAATGATAAACGCATCCGCACTATGACGTTCAGCTAACTCTTTCCATCTAGAAATATAGTTTGACTTTTCTGCATCCAGCTCATCAAACGGTTTGGAATCCACCGTTAGAATATAGAGTGGACAATCAAGCATATTAGCTAATTTACAGCCTCGTTGTATAAGACGTTCACCGTTAGGACCGTAATAAACGCAGACGAGAATACTTTCATCCATGCGTTCTTTTCCATTTATCATGATTTTTTTCACCTCAGGTATAGATGTGAATGATTTACACCATTAATAATAAACTATGTATGACTATAACGTATGCTACTTTATGAGTCAATGGATTTCTTAAATTATCCAAATGAACAAATATATTTATATTCTTTTACTAATAGTAAGGTTAGACATCGTTTCCATTATAAATACCTTTTTGACTTAAGTTCATCAAAATAGAACCAATTTAAAGGAGGGAAATTAAAAATGACTTGGTTACATTTTATGATATTGTTTCCATTTATGTTTGCCTTAATTGTGCCTTTTATTTATAAAAGGCTGACGCCGCGAATTCATACTGGCTGGTTTGTACTGTTTGTGCCATTTCTTATTTTTATCTACCTGTTGACGTACATTCCAAAAGTGGCAAAAGGAGAGGTGTTTACTTCTACAGTTAAATGGATACCAGCCTACGGTATTAACTTTATAACCTATTTAGATGGGCTTAGCTTAGTTTTTGGATTGCTGATTGCTGGGATAGGAAGTTTAGTCATTTTATATTCTATTTTCTATTTATCAAAGCATCGCGAGGCGTTGCATAACTTCTATGTATATTTATTGTTATTTATGGGAGCGATGCTTGGGCTAGTATTGTCTGATAATTATTATGTTTTGTATGTTTTTTGGGAAATTACGAGTGTGTCGTCCTTTCTGTTAATTGCTTATTGGTATGAAAGGGACCGTTCGAGATATGGCGCACAGAAGGCAATGTTGATTACTGTTTTTGGCGGACTTGCGATGCTGGCGGGTTTGATTATGCTTTCTATTATGGCAGATACAACCAGCATAAGAGAAACGCTGCTTCAACTTGATTTAATTCAAGGCCATGCTTTATTTATACCAGCAATGATTCTCATTTTGCTAGGGGCATTTACGAAGTCTGCCCAATTTCCGTTTAGTATTTGGCTTCCTGATGCCATGGAAGCACCGACTCCAATCAGTGCTTATTTACATTCGGCAACGATGGTTAAAGCAGGAATTTATTTAGTTGCTCGTCTAACTCCTATTTTTGGCGGGACGATGGAGTGGTTTTGGATTGTTGTAGGAATAGGCATTTTTACTTTACTATATGGCTCCTTTAATGCCGTGAAGCAGACAGATTTAAAAGCATTATTAGCGTATTCAACCATTAGTCAATTAGGATTAATTATGAGTCTGCTTGGCTTGGGTTCTGCTGCAATGTATAAAGGGTTAGCTGTAGAAGAAGCAGGGCTGTATGCAACAGCGATTTTTGCAGCGATTTTTCACTTAGTAAATCATTCCACCTTTAAGGGCTCTTTATTTATGGTCGTAGGAATAATTGACCATGAAACCGGTACTCGGGATTTGCGGAGACTTGGCGGGCTTATTCACTTAATGCCAGTGTCCTTTACCCTTACTGTAATTGGCGGTTTTTCGATGGCTGGTCTTCCACCATTTAATGGTTTCCTAAGTAAAGAAATGTTCTTTACCGCTGTTGTGCAAGCATCGGAAATGGAAATATTTAATCTTCAGTATATTGGAATTTTTATTCCTATTATAGCTTGGATTGCTAGTGTATTAACGTTTGTTTATTGCATGGTATTAATTTTTAAAACATTTAGAGGGAAAAATAAAGCACCAAAACTAGATAAGGTGGTGCATGAGGCACCGATTGGCTTGTTACTCTCGCCTATCATCCTAGGTGCGCTTGTTATTCTTTTCTTCTTCATTCCAAATGTTGTCTCGAAGTTTTTGCTAAAACCAGCATTTGCAGCCGTGCTGCCAACACTTGCGCATACGGTTGAGTCGAAAAAAATTAGTGCTTTCCATGGATTTAATACAGAGCTTTGGATGACGATTGGTGTGGTGGGATTAGGCACGATACTATATTTACTTTTACGAAAATGGTATAAGATTTATCGGTTATATCCACAAGCCTTTACATTAAGTAATTTATATAATCTAGGTTTGGAATATCTGGAGAAATTCTCCAAGTCCATTACTGATTTTTATATGACTGGCTTTTTACGTGATTATTTAGTCTATATATTTGGCTTTATCATTTTAATCATTGGGGGATCCTTGTTCCTATTTAATGGTTTTACATTTGATATGTCACATGATTCACCAATTACTATCTTTGATATGGGAATAGTAATTGCAATGATAGTAAGTTCTGTTACTGTGCTGTTCTCCAAATCGAGAATTACATCTATTGTAGCGGTTGGAGCGCTAGGATTTCTTGTTTCATTTTTCTTTGTTCTTTTTAGAGCTCCAGATTTAGCACTTACGCAATTAGTAGTAGAAACGGTAACTACTGTATTATTCTTGCTGTGCTTCTATCATCTGCCGCAATTAAAGAAAGAAATTAGCAGGGTACCTTTTAAAGTGGTTAATGCCATTATTTCGATTGGCATAGGGCTAGTCGTTACACTGATTGCTCTATCTGCAAATGGAACCCATCTATTTGCTTCTATTTCAAGCTATTATGAAAACTCCTATAAACTGGCCGGCGCAAAAAATATCGTTAACGCCATTTTGGTAGATTTCCGTGGTATTGACACGATGTTAGAGATTCTTGTGCTTACAGTGGCAGGTTTGGGCGTTTATACGTTAATAAAGGTAAGACTAGTGGGAGGAGATAAGAATGAAGGAACCAAATGATATTATCATCCGAAGTGTTGCAAAGGTTGCTGTCGTCATTATCCTCACCTTTGCGATCAACCTTTTTGTCTCTGGACACCATTTTCCAGGTGGCGGATTTATTGGCGGTCTTACCTTTGCGGCAGCGATTATACTGCTTTTTCTTACCTTTGATATTGAATCCGTACGAAAGAACCTTCCTGTTGACTTTAAAGTATTAGCGGGAGTTGGCGTGTTAATCGCTGTTTTGACAGGGGTAGGGGGAATGATATTTGGGGAAGCGTTTTTAACCCAAGCCTTTGGATACTTTGATCTGCCGATTTTCGGAAAAACAGAGTTGGCAACTGCAGTCCTTTTCGATGTGGGTGTGGCTCTTGCCGTTATCGGGACCGCCATAACAATTATTATGACAATAGGGGATGATCGATAATGGAGACGTTAATGTCTATTCTTGTAGGTGTCTTATTCTCTATCGGAATCTACCTTATTTTAACAAAGACATTATTACGAATTATTTTAGGGACATCTATTCTTGGTCACGGTGTAAACTTGCTTATTATTACAATGGGTGGATTGAATAAGGGAGGGCCACCTCTCTTAGGTATAACCGATCATACTTTTGCAGATTCTCTGCCTCAGGCATTGCTGCTTACGGCCATTGTCATAAACTTTGCAACAACAGCTTTATTTTTAGTACTAAGCTACAGAGCATATAAAGTACTAGGCACCGATGATACAGATTTATTAAGGGGTAATGAGGATGAATAATATTGTCATTTTGCCGATCATCCTTCCTATCGTATTTGCGATGATCATGGTTATTTTTCGAGATAAAGTTATCCTTCATCGGATATTAAGCTTAGTAGCAGTTTTTTCTGTTTTTATTGTGGCGTGTGTTTTAATTGATCAAATTAAAACACACGGGATTCAGTCCATTCAATTAGGAGGATGGGAGGCGCCGTTTGGTGTAAGTATGGTTGCCGATATGTTTGCAGCAATTCTTGTTCTCGTTACGAGTGTTATTGGGTTTTGCTGTTTGCTGTACGCATTTCATTCGATTGGGGAACAATTGGAGAAGTATTATTTTTATCCGTTATTCTTAGTTTTGATAACAGGTGTAAACGGTTCTTTCCTTACAGGAGATATATTTAACCTATTTGTTTGTTTTGAAGTAATGCTTGTTGCTTCATATGTCCTGATTTCATTAGGAGGAACAAGGGTTCAGCTAAGAGAATCGATTAAATATATACTGATAAATATTATTTCATCCTTTCTGTTTCTCGTTGCAATTGCTTATTTATACGCCATTACGGGAACGCTAAATTTTGCTCATTTATCTGTCCGTATTGCAGAGGTTGGTCAAGGCGGGCTTATGACGACGGTAGCAATTTTATTCCTAATTGTATTTAGCTTAAAAGCTGGATTGTTTTTATTCTTCTGGCTACCAGGCTCTTATAGTGCACCACCAACAGCGATTTCTGCTATCTTTGCTGCGCTGTTAACCAAGGTAGGAATGTATGCGATTATTCGAGTGTTTACCTTGATTTTTTATCATGAAGTTCACATTACCCATTTATTAATTGGAGTTCTCGCAGCTATTACAATGACCCTTGGAGCAATTGGAGCTGTAGCCTATAGAGATATCTATAAAGTGATGACCTATAATGTGGTTATTGGTGTTGGGTTTATTTTAGCGGGTGTTGCTACGTACTCAACAGTGGGGATGACTGGTTCCATCTACTATTTCATTCATGATATGGTGATTAAGGCACTTATCTTTCTACTGGGAGGCACAATTATTCATCTGACTGGAACAAGTAAATTAGATGAGATGAGTGGATTGATTCGTTTGCACCCGCAATTAGGCTGGATGTTCTTTGTTGCAGCTTTATCCTTATCAGGAATTCCTCCACTAAGTGGATTTTTAGGAAAAATATTTATTACAGAGGGTACCTTTACTGCAGGATATTACTGGTTAGGTGCATTTGGACTGATCAGCAGCTTATTTGTCCTTTATTCTATTATGAAAGTATTTATGGCTGTGTTTTGGGGCTATACCGATTTAACACTAGAACAAGAAAAAGGGACCACGAAGGGATTAATGCTGCCAATAGCTTTCCTTACTTTCTTAACCATTGCATTAGGGATAGGGACAGAAGGGATTCATGAATATGTAGATTTGGCAGTTGAAGGCTTGATGGACCCCAATTATTATGTCAAAGCTGTTTTAAGCAATAATTAAGGGGATTTAAGTAGTAAATAGACAGAAAGGGGTGGTATCCATGCCTATGCAAATATTGATCAACTTATTAATCGGTATCATCTGGATGTTTTTACAGGACACATGGAATGTCTTAACATTTTTCACTGGTTACTTGTTCGGTATACTAGTTTTATTTATCTTGCGTCGCTATTTGCCAACTAAATTTTATTTAGAAACATTTTTTGCGGTCGTAAAGTTATTTTTTGTTTTTATTGAGCAGCTGTTTACCTCAAGTGTTGTTGTGATTAGGCAGATAACAAGGCCAAGATTAAATATTTCCCCAGGAATATTTTCGTTAGAAACGGAATTAGAGGGGGAATTGGAAGTCTCCTTACTAGCTCTATTAATGAATTTAACTCCTGGTTCTGTTGTAGTAGAGGTTACTTCCGATAATAAAAAGTTCTTTATTCATGCAATGGATATCCCTGCACAAAAGGAATCCATCTTTCGTTCAAAGGAAAAATTCGAAATGGCCATAAAGAGGGTGACTCGCTATGATTGATCAATTATTAGTTGGATCGTTAATTTTACTGATTATATCTATTCTTGCAACAATATATCGTCTTATCAAAGGACCGTCAGCCCCTGATAGAATACAGGCATTAGATAGTTTAGGAATCAATCTAATTGCAGGAGTAGCGATTTTTTCCGTTCTGCTTCGGAATACAGGTTTTTTTGAGGTGATTTTATTAATTGGAATTTTGTCGTTTATTGGAACGATTGCTTTTGCCCGATATATGGAAAGAGGTGTAGTCATTGAGCGAAAACAATCTGATTGAACTCATATCTGTTCTGCTTATATTCTGTGGCGCTATTTTTTGTTTTCTGAGTTCCCTTGGATTAATAAGACTGCCAGATGTATACACAAGATCTCATGCTGCATCCAAAGGTTCTACTATGGGAGTACTCTTTACTCTTGTTGGCACATTTGTCTTTTTTATTATAGAAGGTGTTTTTAGCATTCGCCTGTTCTTGGGAATTTTCTTTGTTTTTTTAACTTCTCCTGTCGCATCCCATGTCATCGTTCGTTCCGCTTATCGCTCAAAAGTTAAGCTTGCGGAAATAACGGTACAAGATGATCTGAATGCTGAAATGGATAAAGAAGGGATAGAAACAGTGGAAGTAATTCATAAATAAAGGGAAGAAAAAGATATAGAAGGCCAGCGATTTTTAATTGACGAATTTTTGTGGATTCTATATAGTAAGAAAAGATATACCCGTACTGAAACGGGAGAGGTTCATAGCAAATACCCTCTATAAAAAACTATGGATACATGCAATTCACGCCATGTCCATAAAGGACATGGCTTTTTTGTTTGATTCAGCTAGTTTTTCTGCGTAAGGTAAATGCCTCTCTTTTAAGCAGTGTTGGGAAACACCAAACAAGGAGGACTTTTTCATGTCAGGAAGAAAGAACGAAGAAGGATTAACAGATTTAACTTTGTTAGGAAATCAAAATACTCAATATAAAAGTGATTATGCACCAGAGGTATTAGAATCAGTGGATAATCTTCATTCGGATAGAGATTATTTTGTGAAATTTAATTGTCCTGAATTTACAAGTCTTTGCCCAATAACAGGACAGCCTGACTTTGCGACAATGTATATTTCTTATATACCAAATAAGAAAATAGTGGAAAGCAAATCTTTAAAGTTGTATTTATTTAGTTTTCGCAATCATGGAGATTTTCACGAAGACTGTGTCAATATTATTATGAATGATTTAATAAAACTGTTAGATCCAAGATATATTGAAGTATGGGGGAAATTCACTCCAAGAGGCGGAATTTCCATCGACCCATGGTGTAATTATGGAAAACCGGGCACTAAATTTGAAGAGATGGCAGCACATCGATTAATGAACCATGATATGTACCCAGAAAAGGTAGACAATCGATAAGAAAAAACCAGTCAGCGACTCGTTATGTAGAGTAGTTGACTGGTTTTCTTTTTGATTAATAAGATTATGGCAAAATATTTCCAGCTGCACGATAAATGCTGTACCATTCTTCTCTTGTTAAATAAACGTCACTTGCTTTTATGCAATCAATTAAACGATCCACATTCATTGTACCGATTACTGGCTGCATATTGGCAGGGTGACGCAATAACCAGGCAATCGCAATGGTTGTGTTACTTACTTGATACTTGCCTGCAATTTCATCAATTTGTTGATTTAATTCAGGGAATTTATCGTTGCCAAGAAAAACGCCTTCAAAGAAACCAAATTGGAATGGAGACCAAGGCTGAATCGTTATATCATGTAGTCGACAGAAGTCTAAAATGCTGCCATCACGGTTAATGGCTGAGTCATTTTCCATATTGACATTAATCCCATTAGAAATCATATTCGCATTCGTAATACTTAATTGCAATTGGTTAGCCACAATTGGCTGTTTCACATACTTTTGCAATAATTGAATCTGCATCGGATTTTGGTTCGAAACACCAAAGTGGCGAACTTTACCTGTTTGTTCCAGAATGTCGAATGCTTCTGCGACTTCTTCTGGCTCCACTAAGGCGTCTGGGCGATGGAGGAGAAGGGAGTCTAAATATTCAGTGTTCAATCTTTGCAAAATACCGTCTACTGATTGCAAAATATGTTCTTTAGAGAAATCGAACATTCCTGTTCTGATCCCGCATTTAGATTGTAAGATTATATTTTCACGAACACTTGGCGACATATTTATCGCTTCAGCAAAAATTTCTTCACAAGCTCCTTTTCCATAAATATCTGCGTGATCAAAGAAGTTAGCACCGTGTTCTAACGCAGTTTGAACAAATCGTTCTGCTTCCTTCTTTTCTAATGAATTAATACGCATACAACCAACTGCAACTACTGGTACTTCTAAGTTACTGCTACCTAGTTTGATTGTTCTCATGTTCTTCTTCCTCCTCCTATAAGAAAACGCTTTAAAAATATGTTGCTATCAGATCTAAACAAGCATTACTATTGTGCCATAGAAAGGAGATAAACGCCAAATGTAACGCTTTCAAATAAAAGAAGGAAATAAATATCTTCTTTTTGCGAAAAAGAGGATTGCTTATTTCCTTCTCTATATTCGGGCTCTTAACTTTTAATCTTCCATTGTGGAGAGATCTCCAGTAGGGAGGCCAAGTTCCCATGCTTTTAAGACACGTCTCATAATTTTTCCGCTGCGAGTTTTAGGAAGTTTTTCACAGAATTCGATTTCTCTTGGAGCAGCATGAGCAGCTAAGCCGGTTTTTACAAATAATCGTATTTGTTCTTTTAATTCATCTGTTTGCTCATAGCCATCAACCAATGCAATAAAGGCTTTGATAATTTCCCCTCGAATTGGATCTGGTTTACCGATGACACCAGCTTCTGCCACTGCTGGAAATTCGATTAATTTACTTTCCACTTCAAATGGTCCAACTCTCTCTCCAGCAGTCATAATAACATCATCGACTCGCCCTTGGAACCAGAAATATCCCTCTTCATCCATATAAGCAGAGTCTCCTGAAACATACCATTCATCATGTTGGAAATAGCTATTAAATTTTTCTTGGTTGTTCCATATTGTATGCATCATCGAAGGCCAGCCTTTTTTTATGGCTAAATTCCCCATTTGGTTTGGCGGCAGAATGTTGCCATTGTCATCTAAAATTACTGCTTCAATTCCCGGTAATGGTTTCCCCATTGAACCTAATTTAATATCCATACATGGTAAATTGCATATTAGCTGAGCACCAGTTTCCGTCATCCACCAAGTGTCATGGATACGATGTCCAAATACATCGTATCCCCATCGAATTACCTCGGGATTCAGTGGTTCGCCAACACTTAATATATGACGCAAAGAAGAGAGTGTATATTTTTCTGTTACCTCCTCTCCTGCTGCCATTAGCATTCTAAAGGAGGTAGGAGCACTATACCAAACAGTCACTCCAAAGGTTTCAACCGTTTTATACCAAATATCAGGACTAAATCGGCCTCCTGCCACAACATTTGTCGAGCCAGTAAGCCATGGTCCAAAGATTCCGTAGGAGGTACCTGTAACCCAGCCTGGATCAGCTGTGCACCAATATACATCCTCCTCTTGTAAATCTAATACCCACTTTGCCGTTTGATAATGTTGAATCATGGCATTGTGAACATGAAGCACACCTTTTGGTTTCCCCGTTGAACCAGAGGTATAGTGAAGGATTAAACCATCCTTGCGATCGACCCATTCTATGTCTAATTCTGTAGATGCTGTTTGAAAGTAATGAAGGAAATCCTTTGTTTTATCGTTTTCTTGGATGTCTTCACCGACAATAAAAATAGTTTCGAGAGCAGGTAATTCTGTATGTGGAATTCTATTTACTAGTTCAGGTGTGGTAATAATTACTTTTGCTTCACTATCATAGAGACGGTCTTTCACCGCATCTTCCATAAAGGCTTCGAATAATGGGCCGACAATAGCACCTAGTTTGATTACACCAAGTAAGGCAAAATATAATTCTGGGGAGCGAGGCATAAAAATAAACACTCGATCTCCTTTGTTTACATTTCCGATCTCCTTTAATACATTTCCAGCTTTATTGGAGAATTTTTTTAAGTCTTTAAATGTGTATGTTTCTTTTCTAGATGGATGAAAATAATGGAGGGCTACTTTATTGGCGCGGTAGTTTTCAGCGTGACGGTCAATTGCTTCATAGGCCAAATTAATTTTTCCAGTTTGATGCCATGAAAAATCCTTTTCTGCTTGGTCCCATTTGAAATGTTGGTACTGTTCCTCGTAGTTTTCAAGGTTATGTTTGCCTTTTACAGGTGGAAACGCTTCCAATTTCATTAATACATCCCCCTCATTTCAATATTTTTACAACACCATTATAATGGCTAAACACTATATATACAATTTTAATGTTGTAATTAAATAAATATTCCTACGTTTTAGAAAAATAGGGAGAATGTACGGGATAAAAGATTACTATAAAACTCCATCTTATTAGATATAGTAAATTATCAATAAAATTAGTAAATAAACAAATAAGGATATAACTTGGAACTTAAGAACAGAGTAAAACCTTTTATTAAATTTTTGAGAAGGAAGAGGCTTCTCCTTCCATTCTTCTAAATAATCATTCCTTTTTAGAATAACATGGTGGAACCGTCTGAAACTGAATGTTACTCCGTCGAAAAACCCACCCTTAGCAATATACATAAATAGAAAAATAACAATATAAAGGAAGGTTAAATAAAAGACGGAATTAATATAATGAACAAGAGAATATTCCGATGAAGAGATAAAAAAAAGTATAAATGTAAGAAAGAGATTTATAAGAAATATAACCCATTTTTTATTTTGCATAAAGTTTCACCTTTTTTAATTAAGTTTGTAATCACGAATAAACGTATTTTACCTTAACTCCAATAGAAAGTACATTTTTAGAAAAAAGGATAGAAATTCAATACTTCAGAACAGTAGTATTTTGTTTACCTTTTACACTAAAAATTAAAATAATCCACTGGTATGTGAAACAGCACTCACTAAAAAATTCTAGCATAATAAAATAATCTGCTAATATATGGAGAAAAAGTATATTGGCATATGGATATATTTTACAATATCGGGGCCTTTTGAAGTATTTTTCCCCATCTTTTTTATAATAATTTTTAGAATTTTACCAAAAAAGGAAGCGTTATCTTTATTGTTTTAATGCAGAATAGTGCCGTTTCGTCATAGTAATATTTGAAATTATCTCTATATTTAGTCTTTACAACTCTACTAGAATAATAGTATACTCACTTTAGCTTCTTTTTTAGATGTAATTTACAGAATAATATAACAATGGGGGGTCTTTTTTTAATGAAGCGCAAATTTACTTGGCTGCTTTCACTGACATTAGTGTTAAGTGTATTTTTAGCAGCATGTTCTGGCGACGACAAAGGGTCTAAAGGTTCAGATAAGTCAGCAGAAAATAAAGATGTGAAACAAGAATTAAACTTAATTAATGGAGATGCGATTCCATCCATGGATCCATCAAAGGCAACAGATGAATACGGTTTCCAATTCTTGGGAGCTACAATGGAGGGTCTTTATCGTTTAGGTAAAGATGCTAAGATAGAAAAAGGTATTGCAGAAACTCACGAAGTATCTAAAGATGGTTTAACTTGGACATTCAAGTTACGTCAAGATGCTAAATGGTCAAATGGAGACCCTGTAACGGCTAACGATTTCGTTTATGCTTGGCAGCGTGCAGTAAATCCTGAGACAGGTTCTGAATACGGTCCTTACATGATGGGTGGCGTAATCAAAAACGCTACAGAAATTAGCAAGGGCGAAAAGAAAATAGAAGAATTAGGGGTTAAAGCTGAAGACGACTATACTTTAGTTGTTGAACTTGCTCACCCAATTGCATATTTTGAATCATTAACAACTTTCGGTACATTCTTGCCATTAAATCAAAAATTTGTGGAAGAAAAAGGCGATAAATTCGCAACTAGCTCTGATACTCTCTTATCAAACGGTCCGTTCGTATTAGAAAACTGGGAAAGTGCTTCTCAAAAATGGAATCTTGCTAAGAATGATACTTACTGGGATGCAGATACTGTTAAGTTAGAAAAAATTAATTTTGTAGTAGTTAAAGATAACCAGACAATGGTTGACCTATATCAAAAAGGTGAAGTAGATCGTGCTGGATTATCTTCTGATTATGTTGATCAATTCTCTTCTGATCCTGATTATGTTACGCAACCAGATAACTCTGTTTTCTATTTTAAGATGAATCAAACAAGAAACGAAGTACTTAAAAATAAAAATCTTCGTTTAGCAATTAGTCGTGCATTTGATAAGGAAGCATTAGTTAACACTATCCTTAACAATGGTTCTTCTGTAGCTAATGGTTTAGTGCCAGCAGACTTTACTCCAATGCCAGATGGCAGTGGTGATTTCCGTAAAGTAAGTGGAGATCTTGTAACTTATGATGTAAAAGCTGCTCAAGAGTATTTTGAGAAAGCGAAAAAAGAATTAGGTAAAGATACTATTGAAGTGGAATTATTAGGTGATGATTCTGAAAGTTCTACAACAATGAATGAATATTTAGCAAATCAATTACAAACAAACCTTCCTGGTTTAAAAGTTAACTTTAAAAAGGTTCCGTTTAAACAACGTATAGCCCTTGATACAGCAATGGATTATGATCTCCAAGTTGCTGGTTGGGGTCCTGATTATCTAGATCCATATACATTCTTAAGCCTATGGATTACTGATGGCGGAAACAACCAAATGGGATACTCTAATAAAGAGTATGATAAGCTATTGGCAGATACAGCAACTACCCTTGCAACAGATAATGATGCACGTTACAAAAACTTCTTAGAAGCTGAAAAGTTATTATTTGAAGATGGTGCAATTGCTCCAATCTTCCAACGTGGTAGAGCATTCCTTTCATCTCCAAAAATCCAAAACATGATTGTTAATCCGTTTGGACCGACTTATGAATGGAAATGGACTAGTGTTGGATCAGGTAAGTAATTGATTTTCAAGAAAATTCTTGCTATGAAATAACAAGAGAGTGTATGCTTTTATAGCATATACTCTCTTATATTTTGCTGCAGGAAAATTCTGATAATATAAAAAATAAATTATTATGCTATAATATACAAAGAATAATAGGAGGTGCACAGATGACGCGATATTTACTTCGACGTATATGGTATATGTTTTTAACCCTTTTCATAATAGCAACAGTATCTTTTTTTCTTATGAAGTTTTTACCAGGAAGTCCACTTAAGGCAGAAGATAAGTTAAGTGAAGAGCAAAAAGCGATTGTCTTAGAAAAATACGGATTAGACGATCCAATCCCAGTTCAATATGTTCGTTATCTAGGAAATCTGGTACAAGGAGATTTAGGTGTGTCATTTGCTTATGATAATACACCTGTAATGGATATTTTAATGAGTAAAATAGGACCATCTGCTTTACTAGGTGCACAGGCATTAGTACTTGGCACAATAGTAGGAATTCTTCTTGGATTGATCTCATCTATTTTCCGAAATGGACCAATTGATTTTATATCAACAATTATAGCGGTATTGGGTACATCTATACCATCGTTTGTATTTGCTGGTTTATTGCAGTACTATTTTGCTGTCCAGTGGGACTTGTTACCGGTAGCATTATGGGATGGATACGAATATACAATCCTACCAACTATTGCTTTAGCAATAACTCCTCTAGCAATTTCTGCTAGATTTATTAGAACAGAAATGATTGAAGTTTTACATTCTCAGTATATTACAACTGCTCGTGCTAAAGGGGTTGCAGAGTCTGGAATCATCTTTAAGCATGGTTTACGAAATGCTTTAATTCCCTTAATAACTGTTATAGGTCCAATGGCTGTTAACTTGATGACAGGCTCATTAGTAATTGAAAAAATATTCGCAATTCCTGGAATTGGTGAGCAGTTCGTTTCATCAGTTACTGTAAATGATTATCAGACTATCATGGGAACAACACTATTATATGCATTTGCATTTGTTGTCATCATCTTAATCATTGACCTCCTTTATGGATTGATAGATCCGAGAATTAGAATTGCAGGAGGAAAGAAATAGGATGGATAAAAATAATCTAAAAAATATAGATAAAAATTTATTTAAACCTCTTAAGCAAGAAGAGAGTATTAGTGAGAGAATCACTGCTCCAAGTAGAACTTTTGGACAAGATGCGAGAAGAACTTTATTTAAAAATAAACCTGCAATTATTAGTATCTTTGTAATCCTGTTGATTATAGTCTTGAGTATATTTGGACCTTATTTCACTGGATATGATAGTAATGGTCAGGATTTGTCTCGTGCTAAATTACCTCCTAGAGTACCGGTATTGGAGAAGGTTTCTTGGCTTGGGCTGGATGGTACATTATCAGGGACTTATAAAGGTGTCTCAGTAGAGGATGCAACAAACAAGGCCTATGCTCGTTATAAGAGTGATGAAGAGTTTATTGATATTAAAGTATTAGATGAAGGTAATGGGGAAAGAAATTCAGCTTCTGTAAAAGCGACTTTCCATATTTACGACCAAAAAAAGTTAGATGATACGTATTTCTGGTTTGGTACAGATACACTTGGACGTGATCAATGGACAAGACTTTGGGAAGGAACTCGAGTTTCTCTCATTATTGCGTTTGTTGCAGCTGCGCTTGATTTATTAATAGGTGTTGCATATGGTGGTATCTCTGGCTTCTATGGTGGAAGAGTAGATAATGTTTTACAACGTATAGCAGAAGTGCTAGTGGGTATACCTAATTTAGTAATCATTTTATTAATGATGTTAATTCTAAAACCAGGTATTATTTCTATTGTTGTAGCATTAACAATTACAGGTTGGATTGGCATGTCACGTGTCGTTCGCGGTGAAGTAATGAAACTTACTAACCAGGAATTTGTTCTGGCAGCAAAAACATTAGGAACCTCAAACGGTACGATAATTAGAAAGCACTTAATTCCTAATATCAGTGGTATCATAATTGTTAACACCATGTTCTCTATTCCTGGAGCTATTTTCTTCGAAGCATTTTTAAGTTTCATCGGTTTAGGTATTGTACCACCAGACGCTTCTTTAGGTGCTTTAATTGAACTAGGATTTGCAAACTTAAGATTATACCCATATTTATTAGTATTCCCAGCAGTTGTATTATCAGTACTAATGATTGCATTTAACATTTTAGGTGATGGTTTAAGAGATGCATTTGATCCTAAGATGCATAAATAGAAAGTAGGTGTTTAATAAATGAGTAAATTATTAGAAGTCAAAGATTTAAGAGTATCATTTAACACCTACAATGGTGAGGTACAAGCTGTTCGTGGTGTTAGTTTTGATCTGAATAAAGGGGAAACATTAGCAATAGTAGGAGAATCTGGTTCTGGTAAATCGGTTACTTCTAATGCGATTATGAGACTTCTTCCTGAGCCGCAAAGTGTGATTAAAACAGGTGAAATTCTTTTTGAAGGAGAAGATCTAGTTAAGAAATCCAAAAAAGAGATGCAAAAAATTCGCGGAAAAGATATTTCAATGGTGTTTCAGGATCCGATGTCTTCTTTGAACCCAACAATGAAAATTGGAAATCAAATCATGGAAGGCTTAATTAAGCACCAAAACATGAACAAGTCTGATGCAAAAAAACGCGCCTTAGAATTACTTGAATTAGTTGGTATTCCACAGCCAGAAGTACGAATTAATCAGTTTCCGCATCAATTCTCAGGTGGAATGCGCCAACGGGTGGTTGTAGCGATTGCTCTTGCATGTAATCCGAAGATTTTAATTGCTGATGAACCAACAACAGCACTTGATGTTACAATTCAGGCACAAATTCTAGAGTTGATGAAAGATATTCAAAAGAAAACAGATAGTGCAATTATCTTTATTACTCATGATCTTGGTGTTGTGGCAAATGTGGCAGATCGTGTTGCTGTAATGTATGCTGGTAAAATTGTTGAAATTGGTACGGTAGATGATATATTCTATAATCCAAAACATCCATATACTTGGGGACTAATCGGATCTATGCCGACACTTGATAGTGACGATGAAGAGTTGTTTGCTATACCTGGTAGCCCGCCAAATATGTTAAAGCCGCCAGTCGGAGATGCGTTTGCATCTAGAAATAAATATGCACTAGAAATTGATAAAGTAATGGAGCCGCCTATGTTTAAGGTTTCAGATACTCATTATGCAGCTACGTGGTTATTGCATGAAGATGCTCCACATATGGAACCGCCAGAATCAGTTAAGCAAAGAATGTTAGGTTTCTCGCAAACTGGTAAAAAGGATGGTGGAAAACGTTGACTAGAGAAAAATTACTAGAGGTTAAGAATTTACAAAAACATTTCTCAGCTGGAAGAGATCGGGTAATAAAAGCCGTAGATGGTGTATCCTTTGATATTTTTAAAGGAGAAACCTTTGGTCTGGTTGGAGAATCTGGTTGTGGAAAGTCAACAACAGGTAGAACAATCATTCGTCTTTACGATGCAACAGGTGGAGAAGTGAAATTTGAAGGTGAAGATGTGCATGGGAAAAAATCAAAGGCAGAGCTTCGCAAATTTAACCAAAAAATGCAAATGATTTTCCAAGACCCACATTCTTCTCTAAATCCGCGTATGACAGTACTGGATATTATTGCAGAAGGAATTGATAATCATAATCTTGCAAAAACACCAGAAGAGCGTCGTCAAAGAGTTGAAGAACTCCTTGAAGTAGTAGGGTTGAATAAAGAGCATGCTACACGTTTTCCGCATGAATTCAGCGGCGGTCAAAGGCAGAGAATTGGAATTGCTCGCGCCCTAGCTGTTGAGCCAGATTTCATTATCTGTGATGAGCCTATTTCTGCATTAGACGTTTCTATTCAAGCACAGGTAGTAAATCTTTTGAAAAAGCTCCAAAAAGAGCGTGGATTGACTTATTTATTTATTGCTCATGATCTTTCCATGGTTAAATATATTAGTGATCGTATTGGTGTTATGTATATGGGTAATATGGTAGAGCTTGCAGAAGCAGATGAATTGTATGAAAACCCAATTCACCCATACACAAAATCATTACTATCCGCAATTCCACTTCCAGATCCGCGTTATGAACGTGAGCGCAAGAGAATTGCATATGATCCATCTGTACATGATACTAATGAGCCAGCTGAGTTAAGAGAAGTAACTCCAGGTCACTATGTACGCTGCACAGAGAAAGAACTAGAGAAATATAAAAGAGAATTAAGCCTTAAGAAAAACTAAGCAAATTTTAGTCTATAAAAGAAGACCCTCCCAAATAATCCTTGCCAACGTGCAAGGATTTTTTATTTCCCGAGAAATCATCTTTTATGTTTTTCCCTAATTTTTAAGAAATAATCTTCCAAAACAAAAAAATCGTATACAAATAAACGATAAAATTCGACATTGAATAAAATAAACGAATATAACAACATTTTACTTTAGTATCCATGTTATGATCGTTAAGAAAGTCCATATGAATAATGGTAGAAGTCTAAAAAATTTTAAAAAAACTACATGTCTAAGATAAAATAAAGGAAAATAAGAATGGTATAACATTTCTATAGGAGTTCATCATGATAAATCCAATATTAAAACCGCAATACGATAAAGCGATTCAACAAACAAAAAGCCATATAATGAATGATGTAAATAAGTATTTAGAGAAACAAGATCGTCTGCCTACTTTCAAACAATATATGGATGACCGAAAAGTATTTATAGAGCAGATTTGGCTAAATACTTGGCTTAATACTGCAACTAGTCATATCAAGTATGCTGAAAAGAAACAATATCTCACCAATAAAGGATTGGACATTAATGATCTTAATAAAAAGGTTATTAACCGATTATTTAGAAGTGAAATTCGTGAGGTTGAAGTATTCTGTTATGAAGAATGGTTAAGAAAAAACCTCGGGGATAAAAAAGAAGAATGGGAAAAAAGATATAAAGAAAGACGAGAAAACTATTTGCAAACCGTAGAAGAACAGAAAAATCTAGAAGCAAAACGTAAATATAAAATGAAATTCTCTTATTATATTGAGCAATTGATGGAAAAGCATTATGAAGAATTGTTTCTCTATGTTCGCTATTTAACAGGAAGTAATATTGCGCTAGAGATAGAACGGAATGGCATTGTTTTATCTTCGATGGAGTTAACCTTTGAAGAATATTTATCAAATGAAATGAATATGCCCTATAACCAATTTTACTTTTTAGAAGACCGGACAGAAGCATATGAAGATTTAATCTTTCAGCATTTAATTGACTTTTTTCCGACATGGCTGAAAGATAAATTGCCTAATCGAATAAAAGAAGAATATGAAGACATATTTGACCATTCCTTAAGCAATTCTTTTTTACTAGAAGTAAGCACGCCTTTACTGGAAGAAATAACAGAAGAGTTTCTTGAAGATTTGTTTTCTGAGTATGTAATCGATTTGGAAAAATTATTAGATATTCCTTTTGATGTAGAGATTCATAAAGAGATTATGGAAAAAGACCGTCAAAGGAAGGAACAGAAGGAAGCAGAAGATCGCGAGGAGCAAAGACGACGTAAAGAAGAAGAAGCAAGAATGATTGAGGATATATTTGGAAGAGAATATTATCCTCCAACTAATATAGATGTTAAATATATCCTTCATACTGGAGAAACAAATACTGGTAAAACATTTCAAGCAATTAAACGAATGATGGAAGCTTCCAGCGGTTTATATTTAGCGCCATTAAGATTATTAGCATTGGAAATTTATGAGAAGCTGAATCAGCAAGGAATTCCATGTTCGCTAAAAACAGGGGAAGAAGAAAAGCTTGTTCTGGAAGCTCAACATCAATCGAGTACAGTAGAAATGTTTCATGAAAAGGATTTTTACGAAGTTGTTGTCATTGATGAGGCACAAATGATTGCGGACAGAGAACGAGGATTCTCATGGTATCGTGCTATCACCAAGACAAATGCACAAGAGGTCCATATTATCGCAAGTCTGCATGCCAAAAACATGATTCTACAGTTATTAGGTGATATAGATGTAGAGGTTCATGAATATCGACGGGAGACACCGTTACAGGTAGAAAATGAGTTATTTCAATTAAGTCATACAAGAAAGGGAGACGCATTAGTGTGTTTCTCTAGAAGAAGTGTCTTAGAAACAGCCTCTGAGTTACAAAGAAAAGGGTGGCAAGTCAGTATCATCTATGGAAGTATGCCACCAGAAGCAAGAAAAAAACAAATGGAGCGCTTTATTAAGGGAGAAACGAAAGTTATTGTTTCAACAGATGCAATTGGGATGGGGCTTAATTTACCAATAAGGAGAATTGTCTTCTTAGAGAATGACAAATTTGATGGGATAAGAAGAAGGATGTTAACCTCACAGGAAGTGAAGCAGATTGCAGGTAGAGCAGGAAGAAAGGGGATATATGATATTGGGCGAGTTGCTTTCACCAGTGACCGTAAAAGGATGAAGTATTTATTAGAAAAAAGAGACGAAGACTTGTATGGATTCACAATAGCACCAACAAGTGCTGTTTTAGAAAGATTTCAAAAGTATTCCAATAATTTGGGGCTGTTCTTTTATTTATGGGGACATTTTAAAAGCCCAGAAGGAACAAGAAAGGCTTCACTAGCAGAGGAAATGCAGCTATATGAAATGATTATGGATACGATGGTCGAAGCGAGAATGTCCCTGCATGATTTATTTAGTTTTCTGAAACTACCATTCGCCACAAGTGAAGCCTCATTACGAGCGCAATGGAAAGCAAATATGGAGGCAATTGTGGAAAACAGGGATTTACCAGAACCAAAAATTAAACAAGATAGTTTGGAGGAACTGGAGCTCGGTTATAAAGCGATTGGTCTGCACTTATTATTCCTATATAGATTAGAAAGAAGGACAGAAGCCTATTATTGGGAAAAGGTAAGACAGGAATTGAGTGACCAAATAAACGATCAGTTAAAGACTGGGTTTAAAGGTAAGAAACGGACGAAGCAATGCAAGAAATGCGGGAAAGAACTATCGGCTAAGTTTAAATTTGCTGTTTGTAATGAATGTTTTTATTAGACATAAATTGATACGCATAAAGGCTTTGAATGTAAGAGAAGGGTGAGAAGTAGCAAATGCAGTCATCCTCACCCTTTGTTTTCCAGGTTGTAAAGTAATTGAAAAGCAAAGGGTTATTCAAGCACCGTTTTACTTACAAAATTATTAGTAGCAAATACAAAGCATAGGCTTGTAAAGTTAAAGCGATGAAAAAAGTAATATAAACTAGATGAAAAAGAAGAAAATAGAACAAATTCCCTTTTCATTTTTATTGTAAATACTATACTATTAAAATAGAAAATAAGTTAAGGAAGGTAATCAAATGGATTCTAAATTTAAGTTTGGCATTCGCTCCAAAATTATCCTTGGTTACATTGTTATCATTCTTTGCTTACTTGTGTCAGTAATTTTACTAAATAATCAAATACGCTCCCTTCAACAGGAACGTAATTCGATTATCAATTACGATTCTCGCATACATGAACTTACATCTTCTATTGAGAAAAGTGTATTAGATATGGAGACAGGTCAGCGTGGATACATAATCACAGGTAACCAAAGTTACTTAATTCCGTATAATGATGGGAAGGAAAATTGGAAAGAGCAATTTGAGGAATTGTATCAATTAATGAGTAATAAACCTGCACAACAGCGGAATTTACTCGAAATAAAGGAAAATATTTTGAATTGGATTAATACGGCTGGTGAGCCAACCATCCAATATAAAGCACAAAATAATACAGAAGCTCTTGAAGAATTTTTCAAAGAGGATAATGGACGAGATTATATAAACGAGATTACAGAAAAATTTACGAATCTTAGAGATACAGAGAAGGATGCATCGGCCAAGCAGGCAACAAAGCTGGACAAACAAAATAATGGTTTAACAGTAGGACTATTCGGCGTATTAGTCTTGATTTCACTTGTTGCTATTAGTCTGGCTGGACAAACTTCTAAATCGATTGTTAGAACAATAAAGGAAGTAACAGGATCTATTAAAACAATCGCTGCCTCTAAAGGAAATGTCAGTACTCGTATTCATGTCCGGACAAACGATGAAATAAGAGAGCTTGCAGAAGCGACAAATAGCCTCCTTGATACAGTTGAACAGAGAGAATGGTTACAGTCGAACGTTGCTGATATTGTGATGAAATTTCAAGGAATTCCTTCTATTGAATTGTTAACTAGTGTGTTTATAACAGAAATAGCGCTAAAAACAAATGCAAGCTTTGGAGCCTTTTATGTAAAAGACGCCCAACAGAAAAAAGAAACCTACATAAAAATGGCAACATTTGCTGAATCTGGAGATACGATTGGACGAGAGACCTTCCAAATAGGAGAAGGCCTAATTGGTCAAAGTGCTAAAGAACAGCGTGTTCTTCATTATCAAGAAATCCCAAGTGATTATCGCTTAATTGCAACAGGGTTAGGGGATGTTTCTCCACGTAGTATTATCATTGTACCTGTTATGTTTGAGGGGGAGGCTATTGCTGTACTTGAACTTGCTACAATGACAGAATTTACAACCCTTCAACAAAATCTCATTACTGGGATAGTGGAGACATTTGGATTAACGATTAATAGTATTATGGGTAGAATGGAAATCGTTCGCTTATTAAATGAATCTAGAGCAATGACGGAAGAGTTACAAGTTCAATCAGAAGAGCTACAAACACAGTCAGAAGAATTACAGTCACAATCAGAAGAGCTGCAAATGCAAAAAGAAGAGCTGATGGCTACTAATGAACAGCTTGAAGATCGAACAAGGGAAGCAGAAGCCAAGACGAGGGATTTAGAAAAAGCAAAAGAGGAATTAGAAGAGAAAACAGAGTTGGTTATTCAAAATTCTAATTATAAATCAGAGTTTTTAGCTAATATGTCCCACGAATTAAGAACACCGCTAAATAGTATTCTAATTCTTTCAGAAATGTTAGCGGAGAATGATTCGAATCATCTATCGGAAGAAGAAATGGAGTTTGCGAATGTTATTCATTCCTCTGGTAAAGATCTTCTTTCGCTTATAAATGATATTCTTGATCTTTCCAAGGTAGAAGCAGGCAAGCTTGATGTTCATTTTGGAGAAGTAAGCATTCATGATATTACTTCACAATTGGAGCGAAGCTTCGCGCCTATCGCTAACCAGAAGGAAGTAGAATTTTTAGTAAACAAACAGGAAGGTCTCCAAGACATCGTATTTACAGATGAAAAGAGATTCCAACAAATTATTAAAAATCTATTATCCAATGCCTTTAAATTTACGGAAAACGGAACAGTTTCCTTAAATATTAAGAAGAGAAATCAGATTAGCCGCAGTATGAGAGAATTAAGTAGTGAGTGGCTGGAAATTTCCGTAACGGACACTGGGATTGGCATCCCGAAAGATAAACATAAATTAATCTTTGAAACATTCCAGCAAGCAGATGGCGCCACTGTACGTAAATATGGAGGTACTGGTTTAGGTCTTTCCATTTGTAGAGAGTTTGCTAGATTGCTAGGTGGTTGGATTTCCTTGAAGAGTGAGGAAGGTAAGGGCAGTACTTTTACCCTCATTATTCCAAGTCTTCCGAATGGAATAGCAGACACCCAACTTAATATTAGTGAGATGAATGTAGCTGCTACTATGGAAGTGAAAAAGCAAGAAGCTCGACAAGAAATAGATAAGGAAGAACAGAAACAGGAAGAAGAAAGAAAAACAGAAATTGTGATTTCTAAGGATGAGAACGAGGATGTGTTTAAAGGGAAAAAGGTATTGATTGTAGACGATGATAATCGAAATATCTTTGCTCTTAAAACGACTCTTGAAAAAAGAGGAATGGATGTTCTTGTTGCCTATAACGGAAAGGAATGCTTAGACATTCTGGATAGAACTATAGATTTGGATGTTATCCTAATGGATATTATGATGCCGAATATGAATGGATATGAAACCATGACAATTATCCGTCAAACGTTGAATCTGACAGAGATACCAATTATCGCATTAACGGCAAAGGCGATGAAGAATGACCGTGAAAAATGTTTAGAGGCGGGAGCATCTGATTATATCAGTAAGCCGTTAGATTTGGATCAATTATACTCCGTCTTAAGAGTATGGTTAGCTTAGCTAAGTAAGGAGGAACGGAGATGGATCATCTATTCCTGAATAATGATCAAGAGGTAGAGAATCAAGATCATGCAGACATCGAAGTAGATCTGCTGCTTGAAGGGATTTTTCGATTATCAGGTTTTGATTTTCGTCAATATAACCGATCTTCTATTACACGCAGAATCTACTATAGAATGAAAATGGATAATATTCCTACGATTACGAGATTGCTGGAAAGAGTGATTCATGAAGAGGCATTCCTTGAACAACTTCTTAATGATTTTTCTATCAATGTAACAGAAATGTTTAGGAATCCAAGCTTTTTTCGTTCTTTTAGAGCGCAAATCATCCCGTATTTACGAAAGCTTGAAGAAATTCGGATATGGCATGCTGGTTGTGCTACTGGCGAAGAAGTCTTTTCTATGGCCATTTTATTAGAAGAAGAGGGTTTAAAGGATAAGGCGGTTATTTATGCAACAGACATGAATGAAACCGTGCTGGAAAAGGCAAGCAAAGGTGCATTTCCTCTCCACAAAATGCAAGCATATACGAAAAATTATATGCTTGCTGGTGGGACAAATGCCTTCTCAGAATATTATAAAACCGATCATCAATATGCTTATTTTCATTCTGATTTGTTGAAAAATATTATTTTTGCGCAGCATAATCTAGTAACAGATCAATCCTTTAATGAATTTCATGTTATTATTTGTAGAAATGTACTGATTTACTTTAATCCAATGCTTCAGAACCAAGTTCATCACCTATTTTATGAGAGTTTAAGTAAAGAAGGATTTCTAGGTTTAGGGGATAAAGAGACATTGAGTTTTGTTGAAGTAATGCCAAAATATAGAGAGCTTAATGGCGGAGAAAGACTTTATCAAAAGCTTTATTAAGGTTCATCGACCAGCTCTACTTCTTTGTTATAATGAAAGGGGATTTCTTCATAGAAGAAACCCCCTTTTTTAAAAGATAAGAAAGTATAAAAATTTGGGTCTACCACAGTCATTTAAGCTGTGGTATTTTCATTTTATGGAGACCAATATATTGAGAAGAATATTTTTTGATAAACACCAACATTGGGAAGCTTTCAAAAGAAAACACGGTGCTAAAATCCGCCCTATCGTAATTAAGGAGGTTGAGAAATTTCGAGATTGTGGGGATATCAAAAATGGATTTAAGTTATTTGTGTGTGAAGGTTGTCATGATGTGCGAAAGGTTCCTTACCGATGTAAAGGTCGATTTTGTACCACGTGCTCTGTTGGAGAAAGTGAAGAATGGAGTAGGTTACTTACTGAAGATGTTCTTCAGGTTAATCATCGGCACGTAATTTTTACGATTGATGAAGGACTAAGAGATGTATTTCTCCTTCACCGACATCTATTAAAAGATTTAATGGATGCTTCTGCAAGACTACTTACTGACTTCTTCAAAAAGAAAGCAAAGGTAACACCTGGGATTATTGCTGGACTCCACACTTTTGGTTCAAGGGTCAACTTCAATCCTCACGTACATATGTTAGTTACAATGGGTGGATTAACAGAAAAAGGAGAATGGAAGCAGTATGATTTCTTGCCATTTACGATGCTTCGTAAACAATGGCAAACGGTCGTATTAAAATTAATTAGAAACGGAGTTTCACCAAGAGAAAAGAAAAGAATCCAACCAAGACTTCAAAAGGCGTTCACCAATAATGGCGAAGGCTTCTATGTGTATGCACCTAAACAGAGGGGAAAAATAAAAGAACAACTTCGTTATATTGGCCGTTATATTCGTCGACCAGCGATTGGAATCAATCGGATTGAGGCATATGATGGGCAATTCGTTACGTTCAAATATAAGGATAAAACTGACGGAAAAGACAAATCCGAAACCGTAAGTGTCGAAGAATTTATTTCACGTTTAATTCGCCATATCCCAGACGAGCAATTTAAAACTATTCGGCATTACGGTATGTATTCAAGAAGATCAAAAAACTTGTGTAAAAAAGTGTTGAGTACTTGGCAACAAAAAGCAAGACGTTGGGTTGTAAAAGTTAAGAAAACCTTACGTCGCCAGACGTGGCGTGAAAGAATAGTAGCCAGTGGCAAGAAAGACCCTCTCGTTTGTCAGAGGTGTGAATGTTACTATGAATACAAGGGAGAAGTCTGCCTTGAAAATGGTAAATTAGAAATAAAGGTAGCCTTATGCAAAACTACAAGAGCTTATTTAGAAAGGATGATTAACGATCTCACCGGTATCAAAAACCCGCAAAAAGGGAAAGAAAAAGAAGAAAAACATAAGCCTAAACCAGTCCAAGCAACAGAGCGTCAGCTATGTTTGTTTGGCGTGTCATGAGAAAGAAGAGATTCCTATTAACGTGGTAAGGGATTTCGATTTAATGGATGATGGAGATCCGACAACTCCTCCTATGTTTGCATGTGAAAAATGTGGGGGTGAAATGTATCCTGAGTATTATAAAGGGGTACATGGCATAGAGTACAAATTATCGGATATTCTCTAACCATGAAAAGGACCGGGCTATGCCCGGTTTTTCTTATTTATTTATGTAAATAATCAACAATACTATGTCAGTTACTTGCTTTTGCCTGGATCATTAAGACACACATATCATCTGGTTGATTAGACTGCTGTTCTTTTGTAAGTAAATAATCCATTACAGAACTAGTATGTTCCCATCTTTTGGAGGAAATAGAGCGGATTTGTTTTTCTGCCTCGAATTCACAAGGGCCTATCGCTTCCAATACTCCATCTGTATAAAGAATGATTTGGACATCTTTCTCAAAGGAAATCTCCTTTGTATTAATTTCCATTTCGTCAAAAAATCCTACTGCACAAGTACTTTGTTCTAAGGCAACAACATCATTTTCATCAACTAGCATATAGCCATAAGGATGCCCAGCATTAACATACTTAACTGTCTTCTCCTTTGTGTCAATTACTAGATAAATAGCTGTAAAGTAAAAAGGCAGCCCTTCTTTATCATTTTTTAGTAAAGTCATATAGCGATTTAATTCTTTTATAACAAGGTCAGGCTCTACTAATTGTTTAACGGATTCTCTTAGGACAGAGGAGATAAACATGCATACTAAAGAGGCAGAAATGCCGTGCCCCATCATATCTAAAAGGATAATGGCATATTTATCTTCATCTATTTTATGCCAATAATACATATCACCTGCAAGGTTAAAAGAAGGCAGGTAAGAAACTTCAATATGCATATGCTCGTCTTGTAAAGGTGAGCTTAATAGGCTTCTTTGTACATGAGTGGCTAAGTCTAATTCATATTGAATCTTTTTTTCATGTTGGGTATGCCAATCCAGTTCGGCTTTTAATCGCAATGCAACGCGTATTCTTGCGAGGAGTTCAATTTTATTTAGAGGTTTTGTGATATAATCTACGCCGCCAATATCTAACGCTTCTGCGAGTTTATTTTTATCTTCTAATGCTGTGACAAAGATAATCTGAATATCTTTGAGATTTTCCACTTTTTTAATGCGTTTACAAGCTTCAATGCCATCAATCTCTGGCATCATAATATCAAGTAATATTAAGTCCACACTATTCCCTGTGGAGTTAGGAGCATCAAGTTGTAGATAATGAAATAATTCATTAGCTGAGGTTAGCGAGACGCAATCATCGTAACCAGCATTTTTAAGTATTTTTTCCATTACAAATAGATTGACAGTATTGTCATCTACTAAAAGAATAGTCATAATTCTTATAACTCCTTGTCTATTATGATGATAAGAAAACTTATGTATATCTTATTAATTAACAACCATCAATTATGTATAATAATAATTATAACGTTATTTATTAGATAATAATAATTATACGTCCTATATAAAGAGAAGAAATAATGGAGAAAAAATAAAAACATCGGAGCATATGTATTTTCTTTGCCTCGATGTTTTTATTTTTTAATTTTCTCTTAAAGTTAAATATCTCTTGGCTCGCATTGGATACACCCCTGCTGTAAGAAGCAGTGACCATGATGAATGTCCTTCTAAACGACCGATGGAACCATGAAGAATCAGCCCCAGAAATTTCTCTTCAATCGGAAAATTATTTACCTGAAATTGTTTCTTTGTGTGGAGATTAGAAAAATAAACGGTATCTCTTCCATCTATAGTGTTTATTTGAAAGAAATTATCCTCCACCTCTGTACATTTCTCTAGGAGCTGGCTAACTCTTGATAAATCTTTTTGATAATCCCAATCTGAAGCAAAAAATCGAGGATACATTTGTAGATATAATCTATTTAACAATTCCTCACATAACTTTAGCTCATGAAATGTCTGTTCATAAGAAGCTAACATTTTTGTCCACATCGTTTTTTCCTTGTGATCCAGCCATATGGAAAAGTTTTTAAATTCAGATATAAAGTGCTGCATGCTATTACGTTCTTTGGAAATTTTTAAGGCATTGGGTAGGTGAATAAGGAGGAGTAACTCGATAAAAGATTTCTTACATTTATGCCAAGATGCAGGCATGTTATCTTCAAGATAGTCAGTGAGATAACTGGAGAATGTTCGCAGAAATTCATTGCGGAAATAATCAGTAGGATTTTCCTTTTTATATGCTATTAAATCATCTCCGTAATATTCATACAGTCCTCGATAACGCATATTAAATTGGGAGCTGATTTCTATTTTCTTTAGTATTTCACTTCTGCTTTGGGTGCCGGTAAGAGGAATCAGTTTAATTCTTGTTTCTGGAGATTTTTCTCGTTTGCGATGGTTTGTGTGGAAGGAAAAGCTCTTCATAAAAATACAATCAACCTTTCTTTTTCTATTTTATTTTTGGGGATACAGGAGGATTAATCTAGAGGTTAGTTATATTATACCTGGGATTTTAACCTATGTCACTCTCTTAATTGGCTGTTTTTGTAAAATCAGAGAGAGTGGGACAAATGAAAGTATAGAATGGATAAAGACGAACAGTCTTTAAGTTATTAGTGAAAAAGTGGAATGTCCATCGCTCCTTTCCACTCCGTGTTTAATCAAAAAGCCCAAACACTTATACGAAAAATTTTACTAGCATCTCCGTAGAAGGTTTGGGGTTATTTATATGCTAATTTTAATACACTTTATCTCCATTAAAAATAGAGTTTTTTACGATAACATAATCTACATTGCGAATGGCATCTAATTTGTTTCCACCAGCATAAGAGATAGAGGATTGAAGATCTTGTTCCATTTCTGTTAACGTATCTTGCAAGTGACCTTTATGCTCTACATACATTTTTTTGCCTTCCACGTTTTTCTTTTCTCCCTTTTGAAACTCAGAAGCAGAACCGAAATACTCCTTATAAAGCTTTCCATCTTTTTCAATTGTTTCTCCTGGAGATTCTTCATGTCCAGCGAAAAGAGAGCCAATCATAACCATTGTTGCCCCAAAGCGAACGGATTTTGCAATATCCCCATGTGTGCGGATACCACCGTCTGCAATAATAGGTTTGCTTGCAGCTTTTGCACACCAACGCAATGCAGCTAACTGCCAGCCGCCTGTTCCAAAACCTGTTTTAATTTTGGTAATGCAAACTTTACCAGGGCCGATACCTACTTTCGTTGCATCTGCACCAGCATGTTCAAGCTCTCTTACTGCTTCAGGAGTTCCCACATTACCAGCAATAACGAAGCACTTTGGTAAGTGCTTTTTGATGTGTTTAATCATGGCAATGACTGCATTAGAATGACCATGAGCAATATCGATTGTAATAAATTCAGGAACCAAGTTTTCTTCTGCTAATTGTAATATAAAGTCGTACTCTTCCGTTTTTACCCCAACGCTGATAGAAGCAATTAATTCACGAGATTGCATATCACGGATAAAAGCCTTGCGCGTTTCTGGCTGGAAACGGTGCATAATATAGAAATAGCCATTTTCAGCTAAGTATACAGCGATTTTTTCGTCGATGATAGTTTGCATATTGGCAGGAACGACGGGAAGTTTAAATGTGTGACCGCCTAGTGTAACGGTTGTATCACATTCTGAACGACTATCCACAATACATTTAGCGGGAATTAATTGTATATCTTCGTAATCAAACACGTTATCCATTAAATACACTCCTAAATACGAATATTAAGGTCGGTTTGTTTAATAAACGTTCGACCATTAGGTACTTTACATTATTTTGATCAGGATGTCAAAGATTTTTCATATAATGGGGAAATTTTTATTGAAACGTTATCATTTTGAAGAGGATATATTACATAAAGGAATGGGACGAAAAAATGCCTTTTATCAGAAGATAGAAGGCATTTTCAAGTGTAAGGATCTGATTTATAACGGGAAATACAGCTCATAGCTAGGTGGGAGGGAGAGAAATGTGTTTAGTAAGAAAATTTGACCTCAACCGTAGCATCAATGGTTAGCTGTCCTGGTTCTAGATTAGTAGAAACTCCTCCAATCTCCGCAAATGACATTTTTGCTAATGGCATAGGAATACTAGAACCAGATGGGATTTCTATAACCTTTACAGGGATAGGATCGATGGTTATACGCAGAGTTTCAGCAATGGCTCTTGCCTTTGACAAAGCATCTTTAATTGCTCCTTGAAGCGCTCGTTCGTAATGTTCGGAACGATTGCTGACATCAAAGTGAATACTCATGACTTGATTAGCGCCATTTTGTACGGCTGTATCAATAACCGTACCTGCAAGCTGAATGGTTTCGACAAGAATAGCTAGCAGATGGGTTACTCTATAATTTTTGAATACTTGTTGATTTTCCACAAAGTCATATTGCGGAAAAATAGTATAGTCTATTGTTTGGATATTGGAGGAAGGAATGCCTAAACCTAAAATAGCTGTAATAACCTGTTGATGGAGACGGGCATTTTCTTGCTGTGCAGTTGTTACATTTTTCGATTCTGTATTAATACCAAGCGTTATTTTACAAATATTTGGTTCCAGCGACAATTTACTATTTCCATATACCGTTAAGCTTCTTTTAGGTGGTAAAAAGGAGGAGGGCTGGTACATGATTATTCACCTCTGTATATTTATTAAAAAAACACTTTGCCTTGTAATAATGCCATCGCAGTATTTATTTCCTCTAATTCTTCAGCAGAAAGGTGGTCTATTCGTTTCTTTAACTTATTTTCAATTTCAACAAAAACGTGATTCATTACCTTTTTTCCTTCATCTGAAAGCGACATATATTGTTTTCTGCGATCCTTTTCATTTGTAAATTTCCTAATTAGATTTTTTTCTGTTAATTTCTTTAATTCTCGGCTTGTATTTGGTAGTGATATTTGCAGACAGTTGCTTATTTCACTTAGGATAACGGGCTGATTAATGGAAACATATTCAAGAATACTATACTGAATGGGAGTTAAATCATTTGGTCTTAAATCATTGGTTAACGCATGCTTTAGTTGGTAAACAGAAGCAGTAAATGTTATAACTTTTTGAAAAAATTGCTCTTCGTTCAAAAAAATCACCTCAAAGGTAAGATAGCATAAAAAGTTATCAAATAACAATTATCAATTGATAACTAGTTTGTTAGATGGTAGTATAGTTATCAAATGACAACTATGTGGGAGGGGTTTTATGAACGTATTAATTGTCTTTACTCATCCAAACAAGGAAAGCTTAAATGGCGCCTTTTTGAAAAATGTAGTAAAAGGATGCAAGGAAAACGGCTTAATAAAAGATATACAGCTTTTAGATTTATATGAAGAAAATTTTAATCCTATCTTATATTTTGATGAAAAGAATAAAAGACGCCATATGCATAAAAATCCTGTTTTTGCTAAATATAGAGAGCTGTTATTATGGGCGGATAAAGTGGTCTTTATTTATCCAATTTGGTGGGGGAGGCCGCCAGCTATGTTACTTGGATACTTTGATCAAGTTTTCTCAGCTCATTTTGCCTATAAGAATACAGGTAAATATACAGCGAAGGGGTTATTAAAAGGAAAGTCGGTCATTTGTATCTCCACGATGAAAGGACCGAGAATGTATCCATTCTTCCTTTTACATAATGTTCATAAAAATCTCATGAAAAAAGCCGTATTTCAATTTGTAGGAATGAAGAAAGTAAAGTTTTTTGAATTTGGAAACATGGAAGCATCCGGACAAGCGAAAAAGCTAGAAAGGATTTATCGATACTTTAGAAAGATGAATAGTTGAACGGTGGAATTGATTCTATTTTATAAAAATAAGACAGCCTTTTTCTTCTAAAAGTTAGATAATCTATGGACTTGTCTACGGGATAAAAGGATGGTTTGCAACATGGAGAGCTTATAAATATAAAGATGGAGGGAAATAAAAAAGAGGGAGAGACATAAGTGCTTCAATCAAATATAACCACGAACAATTATACATACACACTAATAAATATTGGTATAATTGTTCGCGGTTTAATTAACTTTAAGAAAGAAGGTTTGGGGTGATCACCCGCAGTCTGAATACACTTCGCTTTCCATGGGGCGAGCGCCAAGCCTCCTCGTTCCTGCGGGTGTTTGGACTTTCTCGAGTCTATGTGTATTCAGTCTGCTCCGTTTTTTTCCTAGTAATTTTAGTTTGCTTAAAAATTAAATAATCTTTAAAAACGGAGTGAAATGGAATGAATTGGTTTCACCACTAAAGTAGAGATTGTTCATCTTTATCTATTAAAAATTTTGTTTTGTCCCAGTCGCTTTTTATTATATAGTTCTATTCCAGAATCGAGCTTCCGCTATACCTGTAATAAAGTCATTAATCGTATTTTTAGCAAGATCGAATATACCTGGTTCATGTATTGTTATGCGGCTCTTTTCTAATACCGCATAATTATTAAGGGAAATACCTAAAGGTTTATAATGATTAAAAGTCATTTCGATAAATTCAATAGCTTTCGTTTCCAGCTTCGTACTGGTGCTAATAAGTAGTGCAGCATCAAATAGGCTCGCATCAGCAGTATCGTATATGTCCGTTACTTTTAATTCTCCGTCTATCGTACGCAGATTTTTATCCACGATGCTGAAATTCACTTTATTCGCTGCTAATGTTTGAACCCATTGAAGTAATTGGGCGTTGTCCGGCTCGCCGTTTAAAAGAATTGCTACACAACGAGTGTCAGGTTTCTTTATGGTATTCGCCATGCTTAAGGCTGGAGATTTCTTAGCTGACTTTACTTCTAGGTTTTCTTGAGGTAATGCTGCTCCAATGTTTTTGGCCACTTCTTCCGCAATACTGCGATCAATTCGATTAAGGAGAGCGACTGCATTGTTTTTCACCGCTTCTGTTTTACACTTTCCAAGTTCAAAGCTAAAAGCATCTTTTAGATGTTGTTGTTCAAATGGTGCTAAGCTATTATAAAAAAGTTTAGCTTGTGAATAGAAATCAAGGAAACTTTCACTACGGCCTCTAACTTTTCTACCATCTACTTTTTCTTGGTAGTGTTCATAACCGCCTTGCTCAACAGATACTGGTTCTGGCTGATTATTATTCAAGGCATTCTTATGATAGCTTGTTTCTCCATGGTGGATGGTCATTTGATGCATACCATCCCGTTGGTTATTGTGAAAAGGACAAACTGGTTGGTTAATCGGAATTTGGTGGAAATTAGGTCCGCCAAGTCTAGACAATTGCGTATCTGTGTAAGAGAATAGACGTCCTTGTAATAATGGATCATTAGAAAAATCGATTCCTGGAACAACATGCCCAGGATGGAAAGCAACTTGTTCTGTTTCCGCAAAGAAATTATCGACATTTCGATTTAAGGTTAGCTTTCCAACGATTTTAACAGGAACCTCCTCTTCTGGCCATATTTTTGTAGGATCTAATATATCGAAATCAAAAGCAAATTCGTCTTCTTCAGGAATGAGTTGCAAACCGAGCTCCCATTCAGGATAGTCGCCCTTATCGATCGCCTCGTATAAGTCTTGGCGGTGGAAATCGGGATTTTTTCCAGCAGCCTTTTGTGCTTCATCCCAAACCTGTGAATGAATGCCGAGCTTTGGTTTCCAATGAAATTTAACAAAATGAGCTTGCCCCTCTTTATTTATAAGGCGGAAGGTATGTACTCCGAAACCTTCCATCATGCGGAGGCTACGCGGGATAGCACGATCGCTCATTGCCCACATCACCATATGGGCTGATTCATGATTTTGACCAATGAAGTCCCAAAATGTGTCATGTGCACTTGCTCCTTGTGGAATTTCATTATGTGGTTCAGGTTTTACAGCATGCACAAAATCAGGAAATTTAATGGCGTCTTGAATGAAGAAGACGGGAATGTTATTGCCAACTAAATCATAATTCCCTTCATCTGTATAGAATTTAACAGCAAATCCTCGTACGTCTCGAACGGTATCACTAGAACCTCTAGATCCTTGGACAGTAGAAAAACGAACAAATACAGGTGTAGTTTTATTTGTATCATTTAAGAAGTCAGCTTTCGTGTAGGCTTCAAGGGATTCATATAATTGAAATACACCGTGTGCACCAACTCCTCGGGCGTGAACAATGCGCTCAGGAATTCGTTCATGGTCAAAGTGAGTCATTTTTTCTCGAAAGTGAAAGTCCTCCATTAAAGTGGGACCTCTTAATCCTGCCTTTAAAGAGAATTCATCTTCTGCCATTTTTAAGCCTTGATTGGTTGTTAACCCCGCATTTTGTTCATTATCAATGGTGTATTTTTTTAACTGGTCTATTTTTTTATTTTCCATTTCAATACTCCCTAAATGATAGTATGTATCAGTTATAATCGTTATTTTTAATTAATACCCAGCATCCTGTATTTAAAACACGGCAAAATAAACAAGCTAAGACTGCATAAAAGAGTCTTAGCTTGTTATTAAATAACTTTGGAGGGATCCTTTTGGTTCACAGGCCATTCTCCAGTGAATTCTTCTGTATCGTATTCAAAAAAATCTTTTAAATTCATGTCTCTATCATCGAGAAATAGTTCATCCGTAACGGCTTTAACAATACGGGGAATGCCATATCTCATGCCAGATAATGCAGAAGCAGATAAACCACAGCTAATAAGGGCAGCATAATTAAACGAGTATATACCGTGAAGCAATGCTTCTCCTTCTGTGTCACGGCTAATGAAAGAAAAGCCATAGCTTAAATAAGGATGTGCATCAAGCATAGGAGATGCTATTGCCTCCGGGGCTTTATAGCGATCTTTCCAACGGGCTATATGCTTTTCGATTAAACGTAGTTCTGGCCGCAGTTTGGGATCTGTTAATAAACCTGTGCTAATGATTAAGTAATCAAATAAAAACCTTCCCTTTGGTGTAGTTACTTCTGCTTGCTCTCCTTTTTGGGCTACTTTCAGCCAGGGAGAACCGAGATGCAAATGGAAACCAGGCCAGGAAGACGCTCGATTAAAAGTATCATTTGTTGGTGGTTGGTTATGCTGGAAAAAATGGGCCATGCCAGCATATTTTTCGTCATCTGCTAAGGCAGGAAAATGTTCAATCATTCCAGATGCTTCCATTTGCCTAATCGGATTAATGCGTTGCATTTTATGACGGCGAACATATACATGTGCTTGGGCTACCCCCTGTGATAAAGCGAAGTTGGCATTGTCAAATGCAGATGCACCTCCACCTAAAATGGCAATCTTTTTTCCTTTTAAGGAAGAGAAGTCGATGGATGAAGAAGTATGAGTATATAAAGAAGAAGGTAGATTGTCGGATATCATGGCTGGGACATGCCATTCCCCTCCACCTTGGATGCCGGTTGCTAGAATTATCTTTCGAGCGAGTAAGGAAGATGAAATAGTCCCCTTTCTTTTAATATGGAGTCGGTGTATCCCTTTTTCTAATGGTTCAATTAAAGTCAATTTAACTTCATTTTGAACAGGTAATTGCAGAATGTTACGATACCATCTCAGGTAATTCATCCATTCCCGACGAGGGATTTTGTCGATTTTTTCCCATCCTTCTCTACCAAATTGTGCCTCCCACCAGGATCGAAAGGTTAGTGAAGGGATACCAAGATCGATGGAAGTTAAATGTTTAGGAGTACGTAAGGTGACCATACGAGCATAAGTTTCCCATGGTCCTTCCCATCCTTCTTTATTCTCATCGATAACAAGAATGTTCGATACTCTTTCGCGTAAAAGACCAAATGCAATCCCTAGGCCAGATTGTCCACCCCCAACGATGACTACATCGAAAACATGTCCCTCTGCGTGAATTTTTGGACGAACCCAGTTTTCTCCTCCGTAATTAAGATAAGCTAGATCTGTTTGTACACGTTTATTTAAGTCATCTAAGCTCATTTTACATTCCTTCCCCCTTTCACAATTGATGTAAGGATTCCTTACATCAACATACCATGCCAATATATTAACATGTTCTTTTGCATTTTGTATGGATAAAATATCTAAATTTTCTAAAATATTTTGGTCAATTCGTTTAAAAAAGATGTTCACCAAAAAAACGAATAGCAACAAAAGCTGAAAACCTTACTAATTAGATTTTTGGCTTTTGTTATTATTTCGTTTCTTTTTATAATCTTTTTCTCATTCCAACGCTTAGTGCTTTATGTTTCCATAAAATCTCCTTAATTAATGGAGCAACTTCTTTTGTGCTTTGAATAAGCACAATGATTTCAGGCAAGCTTTGAGACAGCTTGTTCTTTTTCTTCCGATGGAAAAGATAATACAGAGAATAACCACAAAAAAAACCGATAATAGCAGCGAGAAGACCACTAAAAATAGGTCCTAAAATTAATTTAAAGCCAATACTAGCACCAATGACAGCCATACCTGTAGCAAAAGCAATACCAATTTCAAAAGAAGAAACATGGATATCGGCAGAAGCCTTTTTTTTCCTACTAATAGGAGGGAACTCATTCATATATAGGACCATCATTTCTTCTGGTGGAACACCTAGTGCTTCCATTTCAGAAAGTGCACGTTCAATTTCAATAGATGGCTGGAAAGTTCCGACAATAATCATCCCTTTACACCTCTTATGCTAAATTTGGAACCGACATATCTGTCTGTTAAGCGTTTTTGCTGTGATTCTTTTGCAAGAATATTATGGTGGACGCAGGTTATATAGGAATGATAAACGGCTCCACCTAATACGGAAGGCATAAAAAGTAGCCAATGTGGGTGTAATATAGCAGTAGAATAAGCAAAATCACCAGTAATGGTCAGAATTATAGCTTTATGTGCATGTGATAATAAAATATATATCCACCACCAGAATATTGCATAAAATCCTAAAAATATTCGGTGATTGTACAATTGGCCCAATCCAGGAAAGAAAAGTGAGTAGAAGACACCTAAAAGAGGGCTCTTATTTTGTAAATATTGTATTTCAAATGGGAATATCTCTACGCTGGCTAAATCAGGTGTGGATAATTCAATATACTTATTTAACTGTACAGCAGAGCGGTAACTATCGCCTATTGTTATTAAATAGATCACAATATATCCAATCATCCAATCTAAATGAATAACGGATCTTGCTAATTCTATTTCTCCACAAAAAGAGTAAACCATCGCTTCATTAATATTAGCACCTGTATTAATAATTACTTCTAAAACAGTCAGCAATGTTGCACGGGCATACTGATTAAGAAGATAATGTCCAAATCCAGGGAAAACAGCAGACCACCAAGCAACAATACTTGGCTTTTGATACATTAAATAGGTGATACCTGCTGTGCTATATTTTGCTTTTGGAAAGGTTAATGTTGCGCTCATTTACATACCTACTTACTAATTTTGGAATTATATATATAGGGTGTGAAAATAAGTTAATCCTATACATTGATTTACAAAAAATAGGAGGTTTAATTTTTAGTAGTTAGCGGAATCTCAGGAAACATGGGTGAAGAGGCTTACACCATATAAGTTGACTAGACAAGTTGTTTATATTAAAATGTATATATATTTAAAAATTGTATACTCCAAAGGGGAGTAGCTTACAGTTAAGTCGTCAATACGCGATTAAATCGCCGGCTTAACTGGCAACGAGATGTTGTTTGCGAGACCTTTGCCGTTCTTGGTAAAGGGATAAATAGATAGAAATTTAGAAGCCTTTACCAAATCAATGGAAGGGCTTTTTATTTTTCTTGCAAATACTAAGGAAGCAAGGAGAATGATAAAGTCTATAAATTAGTATGTCAATTTCAAAACAATTTTTTAGGAGGAATAGAAAAACATGAAGAAAATTTTGTCAGCAATTCTCACGTTAGGTTTAGTTTTATCTCCAGTAAGTATAGTATTTCAAGACTCTGTAACAACAGTAGAAGCAAAGTCTTATAAATCTGGGAAACGAAGCTTCAATAACAACAATAATAGTAATACAAATTCATTTTTCCAAAAGAAAAATAATACAAATGATACGTCAAAATCTAATCAATCAACGACAGCGAAAAAATCTGGTGGCTTCTTCTCAGGTGGAGGCTTAATGAGAGGGTTAATGGTTGGAGGACTTGCCGGTCTGTTGTTTGGCAGCCTTTTCGCTAATATGGGAGCATTTGGGTCTATATTAGGGCTTTTCATTAATGTTCTTGCGATTGTATTAGTATTCAATTTAATTAAAAGGATATTTACTTTCTATCGAAACAAAAAAAGAGAGGAAGCAAATAATTGGAGAAATTAATCATTCCAGAACAGGATATTATCAATGCAATCTGCGTCTATGTAGCACGAAAAAAACAAGTGCGACCAGAGGAAGTAGAAGTAGAGCTAATGTATGATGATGATTATGGCTTTTCAGCAGAAGCATATGTACATGATCGAAAACAAGTCCTTATCACTCAAAATATGATTGAAGCACTCAGATTGTGGTTAGATGAATATTTAAATATGGACCCATATATGGGGTTGAAATTAGTGTTAGATGATGAAGAGGGCATTATCGCTATAGCAAAGTAGAGAAAAAAAGTAGAGGATACCAGGCTTTAAAGACTGGTATCCTCTACTTTTTCTGACTAAAATTTAATCAAAGTTTAATTTATAATCGTCTGATTTAATCATTTTTAATTTTTTTGAAAAAATATACAGTAGGAATACATTTAAAAGAAATGGAATAATTAAAAAGGTAGAAACCATAATCGTAATGTTTTTACTAGTCCAACCGCCATCAGCTAAGCGCATAAAATTCATAGGTCCGACTAATCCCGATAATCCAAAACCAGCACTATAAGGAGTTCCCTGTATATTTAAATAGCCAGCCAATCCACCCAACACAGCAGCGGTAATAATCATTGGAATAACAATCTTAGGTTTCATAAAGAAATTACCCATTTGTATTTTAGGGGATCCCAAAACATGTGCTAACGCAGTACCTAAAGAGTTTGCTTTATAGCTTGCAATAGCCAGTCCAATACCTGCTGCCACAATGCCAAGGTTTGCTGCTCCTGAGCCAACTCCTGACAGAGATATAACGGTTGCTACACCTACTGTTGAGATAGGCGAAAGAATAATTAAACAGAACAAGACAGCGATAATGATACCCATGAGAATTGGCTGTAAGTTTGTAACATTTTCGATTGCGATGCCAATTAATCCAGTACTAGATTTCATATATGGTAATAATAAGTACCCAGCCATTCCTGGGATTAATATACATAATGTTGGTAATAGAAGAATAGAATAGGCCTTCAAGCGGTCACCGATAAAACGGACAAATAATACCGCAAGCGCTGCGGTTATACCTGTGTTCAAAACAACCCCTATACCATTTAACGTAAATAACCCTTCCGCTGTTTTTTGCACAACACCACTACCAACCATTGCAGCAATACCGATACTAGCTGTCTGTATAGAGGATAGCTTAAAGGATATTCCTACCATTACACCAATAAGCACGGGCAATAAACTCATAATAAATGCAGTAATATCTAATACGTGCTGAAGCGGAGGAAAGAAAGGAATAAAGAGCTTTAAGATTTCACCAAGCAATGCATTTGGGATTAACGAGACAACAATTCCGATACTCATACCATTTAATAATTTACTGAAAAACTCTTTCACCTTAAACTCCCCATTTTCCTTGAATTTGGAGTTTATTATATGTAATAACTAGATAATCGTCAATGATTATTTTTAACGCTTCAACGCGAAAAAGTGAAAAAGTGAAAAAATGATTAGTGTTTTTTAATAAACTATATAAAATGAAATAAAATTATCTATTTTTTTATACAAATGTAAAATAAAATGTTTGAAAAAATGCAAAGTGTAAAAATAAGAAAGAGCTCCTCCTTTTCTAAGTGGAACTCTTTCATGAAATAATTGTATATTTCAATTCGTTTTTTTAAGAATGGAGTTGTTTTTCTCCAATAGTGGTTTTCTGAACACCACGGGAATTCTTATCAAAGTTTCGGAAATACTGTTCGAGCTGTTCTAATGTTTTTCCTTTTGTTTCTGGTAAGAATTTGCTAACAAATGTTATGGCAAATACTCCAAGTACGGCGAAAAGGAAGAATGAATTAGATAAGCCAATCTTATCGAGAAGAATCGGGAAAACTAAACCAATTATAAAGTTTGTTATCCATAAGCAAAATACGGAAACACCCATTCCTAATCCTCGAAGTTTTAATGGGAATATTTCTGCTAACATAAGCCAAGTTACTGGGGAGATGGCCCCTTGTTGAAATGCTAAGAAAGTAACCGTCATACTAAGTACAGCAAACGGTAGAATAGTTGTTCCGTTTAAAGTGAAGGAGAAAATCCCTATTAGTAGTAAGGTAGTTGTAGTACCGATTAGTCCGATAATTAACATTGGTTTTCTTCCTACACGTCCCAACAGCCAAATTCCGAGGAAAGTAGCCAATACAGAAATTACTCCATTGGCGATATTGGCAATGAGAGCGACCTCGGTAGAGAATCCAGTGCTTTCTAGTATTTGTGTTCCATAAAACATGATGGTATTTACCCCCGTGATTTGTTGAACGATGGCAATCCCAATACCAAGAAAGACAATTCTTCTAACCCAAGGAACAGCTAAATCTTTAAAGCCAACTTGTTCCACATGTGCTTCTGTTTCCACTGCTTTTTTTATTTGCTGTAGCTCTGCTTTTGCTCGTTTTTCTTTTCTAATATGCAATAATACACGAAAAGCATCTTTGAATCTGCCCTTTGATGCATACCATCTTGGGCTTTCAGGTACAACAAGCATTCCTATCCATAAGACAATAGCAGGTAAGGTGGCAATGACAAGCATATATCTCCAAGAGTTTCCTGCCCCATCCATTGTATTTCCAATAATAGCATTTGTAATGTAAGCAAGTAATTGACCACTAACGATCATTAGTTCATTTTGGGTTACCATTTGACCACGTTGTTCGGCAGGAGACATTTCTGCTAAGAAGGTAGGGACAGCAACTGATGCTCCTCCGACAGCGATACCGAGTAAGAAGCGGAAAGTAATCATGATGGGGACATTCGGTGCGAAAGTACATCCTAGTGTTGTAATCAGAAAAATAGCAGCTAAATATAAAATAACTTTTCTTCGTCCATAGCTATCCGCGAGTTTCCCACTGAACATCGCTCCGAATGCCGCTCCAAATAAGAGCGAGCTAGTAACAAGACCTTCAGTTACTGCATTGAGGTTTAGCTGATCTGGACGAGCCATATAGGGTAAGGCCCCATTAATAACACCAGTATCAAATCCAAAAAGAAGACCACCAAATGTAGAGATAATGGCAATGATTTTTAAATTATTTTTCTTATTTGTGTTGGTGTTCCTACTGTCAGGGTTTAATTGGTCACTCATAGTATTTACTTTCTCCTCCTCTTATAATAATGCTTTTTTATAGTGTTCATTATTATCGTTGTATTTGAAAGGTAAATCGAAGTTCATCTCCTTTGCTAGCTGGTCGTTCTATCCCTATTAAAATTAGAAATCTTGTACGGCGAAAGGCAATTATTTTACTTGCATAGTAAGAGGGATAAAAATTTTTCATTATTCTTTTATAAAACGTATATTGTTTTGGCTATGTAAGGGATAGGCTTACCAATACATTACCCCGATAAAAATTTTTGAAAACATCTTTACGTACAGGTGAATTTTTTTTCACTAGAGTTATTATCTTGCATTTTTATATAGTTCCGATGCTCAAATAAAAGAATAACAATAATGTGTGAGGGCCGCTCTTTTTAGGGAGGGCATTTATTTTAAGCCTATTTCTATAAGAAAGAAGTGAAATTTGGAAAGATTTTCGGTGGGAGGAATAGATTAGTTAGAAACTAGTGAAAGGGAGGTAATATCTTTACAAATTAGAAGAGAAATCAGCCAAAGAGGAGAGGAAATCAGCCAAAGCGGGGAGGGAATCAGCCAAAGAGGAGGGGGAATCAGCCAAAGAGGAGGGGGAATCAGCCAAAGAGAAGGGGGAATCAGCCAAAGCGGAGAGGAAACAGCCAAAGTGAGGAGGAAATCAGCCAAAGCGAAGGGGGAATCAGCCAAAGTGAAGGGGGAATCAGCCAAAGCGAAGGGAGAATCAGCCAAAGCGGAGAGGAAATCAGCCAAAGCGAAGGGAGAATCAGCCAAAGCGGAGGAAATCAGCCAAAGCGAAGGGAGAATCAGCCAAAGCGGAGGGGGAATCAGCCAAAGCGGAGAGGAAATCAGCCAAAGCGAAAGGGGAATCAGCCAAAACGGAGGAGGAAATCAGTTAAAGCAAGCAGGATCCCCGTTTAGATAGGGATCATCTGCTTTTTATTTAATGGTGTTAACATGAGGTTCCCTCTTGAACTAGTATTTTAAGAATCTTTTTAAAGGTAGGTCACTTTCTTTTATTGCATTACATATCAGCTTGGCGACCGCTTCAGCACCTTGATTATTGAAATGAGTATCATCTTTTACTCCAATTGGATAATTGCTAGATTCATAGGCTTCAAGATGGAGAAAAAAGTTCCTGGATAAGTCTGGGCCTAGGGATTGAAAAAAGTCTATTGATTTTTTATGAATATCTAGAAGTGCTACTTTGGAGGTTTTGGCGAGTTCCCTCATAGCTTGTGGGTATTCACCAAGAGACATATGATCAATAAGCTGATTTCTAAAATGCCTTCGAGAAACGGAAGTAAGTAATACTGGGTGTGCATTATGCTTATTGGCGGTATGAATAAATGTATGCAAGTTTGTTTGATAGTCTTCGTATGGATCTGTACCGCGAGCTGGGTCATCTTTTTGGTCGTTGTGTCCAAATTGAATAAAGAGATAATCCCCAGGATGAATTGCCTCCTCAATGGCAGATAGTCGTCCTTCGTTTATAAAAGATTTTGTGCTTCTACCATTGACGGCTCTATTATCAATAACAATTTGGTCTGTGAAAAAGGTGGAAAGTTTTTCTCCCCAACCAGTTTCTGGACGCTTATCTGGTGTTTTTTCTGCGGCAGTAGAATCACCTGCTATAAATATAGTTATCTTGTCTGGCATTATTCTCCCTCCCATATGCAGTTTAATGAAATGATTATTATGACAAAGTAGTTTTTAACCAAGCTTCTGCTAAGCTCAACCAGCGATGGACATAGGGAGATTCCTCTGCTAATGCCAGCCCATGTTTTCCAGAAGGAAAAATATGATATTCAAAAGGAATGTTAAATTTGGCTAAGCTTTCCGCTAACATGATGGTATTTTGAACAGGGACTGATTGATCATCAGCAGTGTGCCATATAAAGGTGGGCGGCATATTTTCATCGACCAAATGTTCAATCGAATAAGCTTCTACTAAATGGTTAGGCGGATTTTTTCCTAAAAAATGCTCTCGGCTTCCAGAATGCCCATAAGGCTCCGTGAAGGTAATAACTGGATAGCATAAGACTAGCGCATTCGCACGATTGTTTATTTTGGTGCAAGCAAGACTGGCTAGATGTCCACCAGCAGAAAAGCCAAGCACACCTATTTTATTTTCTAATAAATTCCAATCCTTGGCATTGTTTCGTAGTTGGCTAAATACTTCTTCTAGTTCCTTTATAATGCTTGCATGATTGATTGTTCCAACAGGA
Organism: Niallia sp. FSL W8-0177; assembly: GCF_038006285.1. NCBI lineage: Bacteria > Bacillati > Bacillota > Bacilli > Caryophanales > Bacillaceae > Niallia > Niallia sp. FSL W8-0177. Next base: position 4,035,970 of record NZ_JBBOUX010000001.1, on the reverse strand, counting down.
TAATGGAGAATTCCAGCATGATAACCAATCGAATGAAGCCATTTTACAATTGGCTGCGCCTCTTTTTCTGATAAATGGTGGTACCCTCCACCTGGACAAACGAGAATGAAGGGTCTCTTTTTATTATCTAAAAGGGAGAGATGTAATGTCATATGCTGATTTTCTTTGGAAATTTGGTTATAGTTATCCTTGATGATTTTCAACATATGAACGCTCAAATCCGAAATATTGTTTAGCATTATGGTAGCTAATGTCCTTAACTAAGCTTCCAAGCAAGTCCTCGTCCTCCGGTGCTTCGCCTCGTTCGACAATTTCCCCGATAAATTCACAGAGCACTCGGCGGAAATATTCATGCCTTGTGTACGAGAGAAAGCTTCGTGAGTCTGTTAGCATTCCGACAAAGGTGGAAAGGAGACCAGTGTCACTAAGAACTGTTAATTGATGGCGCATCCCAGCTCTTGTATCGTTATACCACCATCCTGAACCTAGCTGAAGCTTTCCAGGCGTGTGTTTTTGAAAAGACCCCATTAAAGTAGCTAAAACAAAGAAGTCATTAGGGTTAAGGGAATAAAGAATGGTTTTCGGTAATTTCCCCTCTTTTTCTGCACGATCTAACAGACGCTGCAAAGGTATGGTAAGAGGGAGATCATTCATCCCATCATATCCAGTATCAGGGCCTAATTGGTCAAACATTGCTGAATTTGTATTGCGATATGCATGGATATGAAGCTGCATTGTCCAATTATGCTCATGATAAAAACAGATTAAGCGAGTTAAGGTTTCTGTACGATATGCACTGATTTCATATGGGGATAATGCTTCATTTTTAAGTCTTTTTTGAAAAATCGATTCCAGTGTTTTCTCATCTGCTTCTTCATAGGTTAAGATATCCAGTGCATGATCCGATAATTTTCCACCCATTTGGTGGAAATAATCTACACGTGCTTTAAGTGCCTCTATTAATCCTTGATAGGAATTGATCGTAACATGTGATTGTATACTTAGCTTTTCTACCCATTCGATAAATCCATCTTGGTCAATATTTAATGCTTTATCGGGACGGAAAGAGGGAAGTACTTGAAAATGTCGTTCTTCATTCTTTAAGCGTTCATGGTAATGCAAATCATCAGTCGGGTCATCGGTCGTACAAACTACTTTAACATTTGAATGGATAATTATATTGCGACGCTTAAAGTCAGCGGTAGCCAATTTCTCATTGGCTAAATCCCAAATAAGAGGGGCATTCTCCTCATTCAGTAATAAATCTATACCAAAGAAACGTTTTAGCTCTAAATGGGTCCATGTATATAGGGGATTACCAATTGTTTTAGGGACTGTACGCGCCCATGCTAAAAATTTGTCATAATCAGAGGCATCGCCAGTAATATGAGTCTCTGGAATTCCGTTTGCGCGCATTAATCGCCATTTATAGTGATCACCAGCTAACCAGGCTTCCGTAAGGTTTTTAAAATTTTTATTCTCATAAATTTCTTTCGGATCTAAGTGACAATGATAGTCGATAATAGGCATCTGCTTTGCATGGTCGTGAAATAGTTTTTGCGCGATATCATTTTTTAATAGAAATTGGTCATTTAGAAACATTAGAATCCCTCTTTCGTTATTTTTATAATTTTTGTTTAATATTGCTTTTATTGTCTCAGTGCTCGAAAACTCAACGTAAGATCAAAAAAGGTAACAGAGAGAGCGTTAGCATCACTGCTTTCAATGAATGCACTACAGGTTAACACTATGTTTCTATCAATCTTCTCCACCTTAGCCAAACGCTTTTCATAAACCAATCAATCTGTTATAAAGTAACTCCTGTTTTAAAAATAGCGATTTCGCGAACGCCATTTGCTTCGTTGCGTGTTTTTTCTCCACTTGCGACCGCTATTACTTTTCCAATAAATTCCTCTAATACTTCATTCATTGGTCGCTCTAGTAAAGGACCGGCATTAAAGTCCATCCAATGCTTTTTATGTTCATAAATAGTAGAATTGGTTGCTACTTTTACAGTTGGAACAAAACTGCCAAAAGGCGTTCCTCGGCCAGTTGTAAATAAAACTAAATGACAATCAGCAGCGGCAAGCGCAGAAGAAGCTACTAGATCATTGCCTGGTGCTTGCAATAGGCTTAGCCCTTTTTTGGAGATTTTCTCTCCATACTGCAGTACATCCACAACCGGTGCTGTTCCAGCCTTTTGTGTACAGCCTAATGATTTATCTTCTAGAGTGGTAATCCCTCCCGCCTTATTTCCTGGGGAAGGATTTTCATAAACAGGCTCCCCATAAGAATGAAAGTAGTGTTTAAAATCATTGATTAAATGGACGATATCTTCGAAAACCTTTTCATCTTCTGCTCTAGCCATGAGCATTTGTTCTGCTCCAAACATTTCGGGGACTTCTGTTAGAATAGTGCTGCCGCCCTGGGAAATTAAGAAGTCTGAAAATGCTCCTAATAGCGGATTAGCCGTAATTCCAGAGAAACCGTCGGAACCGCCACATTTTAGACCAACATTTAGCTCAGCAATCGGAATAGGTTCCCTATGATCATTTCTAGCAGCTTCATATATTTCTTCTAATAGTTCTAAGCCTGCTTCTATTTCGTTGCCTACCTCCTGTGCAACTAAGAATTTAACTCTATTTGCATCATAATCTCCTAGTAACTCTCTAAATTCAGCAACAACGTTATTTTCACAGCCCAATCCAAAAACAAGTACTCCGCCAGCATTCGGATGATTCACAGCATCTATTAATATACTGCGAGTATTTTCATGGTCTTCTCCTAATTGGGAGCAGCCGTAGGGATGCTTCAAAATGGTAATATTATCGAATGTACCTAAGCCAGGATGGAGAGCTTCAAATTCTTTCAGCATATATTCTGCTGTTCCGTTTACACAACCCACGGTCGGAACAATATATAAGTCATTGCGAATTCCTACTTTTCCATTTGCCCGTCTGTATCCTTGGAAGGTAAGCTCCTTTTTAGGGTATTTTACTTGATGGATATCTTGCTCATACGTATATTCAAGTTCTCCATCTAAATTTGTTTTTACATTATGCGTATGAAGCCAATCCCCCCGCGTAATCTCCGTCAGCGTATGTCCGATAGGATAGCCATATTTGATCACATTGCTAGATTTTTGAATATCAGTTAAGGCTATTTTATGGCCTTGGGGAATATCAGCTTTAGCTGTGATCGAGATGCCATCAAGATAGACTGTTTCCGCTGCGTTAATTGGTCTTAGGGCAACCGCGACATTGTCTCGCTCATTTAATTTTAATAGGGAAGGAGGCTGCTTTTCATTATTTAGCTTTTGTAATACAGCTCGAGCACCGTCTTTTCTAAGCATATGGATATATGCAGTTACTTCTTCCACAAGGTTAGGAATAGAGGTTAAGTCAGTATCCCATAAATTTTTGTCATTCAAAATAGTAAAAGCGATAGTTTCGGGATTTTCCCATGCGTTTGAAAAGGCTTCAAGGACTTCATCGCTATCTTTTGGTTTATATTGTGTTCCCCTGTAGGTTAGAAATAAAGCAGCAAGAGAAGCAGTCATGTATGGAGGCAATTGCTGCTGTTTTTCTTGGTATTTAATTAGCAGCGGTAATAAGCGTGCTTTATATTTAGAAACACTGTTTAAAGCAATGGATGATAATTCATGGCGGATAAAGGGATTTTTAAAGCGTTCGATTATAGAGTTTGCATATGCCTTTAAGTCATCTAAAGGGAGAGGTAATAATGGTATAATTTCTTGCTGCATTAATTGATTAATAAAGACCGCAAAATCTGCATCTTTCATCACATCTTCCACAGTTTCAAGACCAGCAAGTAATCCAAGTGGGACCATCGCTGTATGTGGACCATTTAATAAGTGAACCTTTCGTTCTCGATATGGGGTCATATCATCGGTTACCAGTACATTCAATCCCGCCCTTTCGAGTGGAAATGATTCTTTTAATTCTTGTGGACCTTCAATGACCCATAATAAATAAGGCTCTGCTTTAACCATTAAGTTATCAATATAGCCATGTTCCTCATTAAGCAGATTTGCTGTATCACGTGGATAACCTGGAACAATGCGATCTACTAAGCTGCAGCAGAATATATTTTCAGCATGAATCCAGCTAATAAATTCCTCTTCTAAATTCCATAGACTTGCATATTGTAAGACAATTTCTTTAAGTTGATCACCGTTACGATCGATTAACTCACAAGGAATAATCGTAAATCCTGGTTTTTTTAGTTGAAAGCGCTTGAATAGTAGGGCAGTAAGTTTTCCAGGAAAACTAGTTGAAGGTTGATCGATAGAACAATCCCTTTCATCAAATTGTATTCCAGCTTCTGTAGTATTAGAAATAATAAAGGTCAATTCTTCTTGTTCTGCCAATTGTAAATAATTTTCCCAGTCTTCATAAGGATTAATTAATCGATTAGCAGTTGTAATAATTTCACTCGTCTGAACCATTTGACCTTGATAGAACCCCTCAAGCACGACTGTATAAAGATAATCTTGTTCTTCTAAGGTTGGTTTAGAAACATGCTTGGTCGGCTTCACTAACACAGCACTACCGTTGAATAAATGCTGGTTATTCATTTGTTGTAGTTGCCAATTAAGAAATCCTCTCATGAAATTGCCTGAGCCAAATTGAATGACTTTTTCTGGAAAAATAGACAAATTAGGTTTTAATTGCTTTGAAAGCTTTTCCACTATAGTTCCTCCTTTTTTGCACACGTTAACATTTTATGATAAAACAAAACAGTTATGACTGTTTTGTTGGATAACTAAGCGATTCTCTTTTAACTAAAAATGTGTCTACTAAGATTTGTGTCTCCTCTAAAGTGTCGCTATTCATTAACGCAATAAGCATTTGCATGCCAATTTCGCTGATTTTATCAATAGGCTTATGAATAGTGGTTAGGGCTGGGGTAGAGTATTGCGCAAAAGCTGTATCATCAAATCCAATGATTGAGATATCATGGGGCACTTTCCTCTCTTTCAAAAAACAAGCCTTTAATGCACCGATTGCCATATCATCGTTTGCGCAAAATACAAGACTAGGCGGCGTCGGCAGGTCTAGCAATTGCTTCATTTTTTCAAAGCCGCTTTCCATACTATAATCCCCATTGACCATAAATTCAGGCTGTATGGGAAGCTGATGCTTCGACAAGCTATTGATAAATCCTTGTTTTCTTTCAGCAGAGGAACGGAAAGAGCTTTTTCCATTGATGTACGCTAAGTCCTTATGACCAAGGCTAATTGCTTCATCGATGGCTTGTTCTACACCCTGTTGATCGTTTGCTGAAACATTTGGAATAGAAGGATCATCTAGTCTGCGATTTAGCACGACCAACGGTATGCCAGTTTGTTGTATATAGTAAATAAATGCATTGTCTGTGTCACTTTGACTTAGGACGATAATCCCGTCAAATCGTTTGGAAATGATTTTGTCAAAATGGACTAGAGTATCAATTCCATTTACTGCGATACTGTAGTTTTCATCTAGCACAGAATTTACACCTTTTATGACATCGACAAGAAAACTTGAACTGGTACCATGGCTGATACTAGAGAAAAAAACGCCAATTGTGTAAGATTTCTGGTTTACGAGACTTTTAGCATTAAAGTTTGGTACATAATGTAATTCTGTTGCGATTTTCTTAATTTTGTCTTTTGTCGCAGGTTTAATAAGGGGACTATCATTCAGCGCTCTTGACACAGTGGTGTGCGAAACGCCTGCAAGCTTTGCGATATCCTTAATGGTAACCATAGTTCCTCCTGATAATAATGTTAACGTTCACATTTTATAATTCTTCAGGCTTTTTGTCAATCGGACATTTGTTGCACACGTGAAAAAATCCACTCGCAAAAGATAGACTAGATATGCTATTATATGTATAATCTAATCCAGAATATAGAAAATAATCATTTGATACTAGATAAGAAAATGATTATTTTCCGTATTAAATGATTGAATAATATGATAACGCTTACAATGATGGTGAGGTAAGAGGAAATAAGGAGTGAGAGGATTTGAAGAAATTAAGGTTGTTTTACAAGTTATTTTTTCCCTTTTTCCTTTTAGGGATTAGTATTGTAGTTGGCTTTAGTGTATTTATCTATAACTCTACCTATCACTCCGTTGAAGAGGAATTTCTGAAAGATAAACAAAATTATACAAAACAAATTCTCAATAATGTAGAGCAAAAGGTGCGAACGATTGAATATGGATATACGGCATATAGTTCTACTGCAACCTTTGAGACGATTTTTAAGAAGCCGTTATCAGGAAAAGACTTTGATACATATCGTGATATAAAAAAAGAAATCAGTTATATAGAAATGATGGGGATAGAAGGAAGTCAACATAATCTGATCAGCTTAGCAGAAAATTGGGGAATAATTGACGGCTCTTTAAAGAAATTATCGGAAGAGGAAATAGCTGGGTATAAGGAAAAGTATGTGGAAGAGGCGACGCAAAGCTTATTTTGGAGACCTACAAGTATTGGAATTGAGATGATTATGACCTTGCCTGTTTATCAGCGGGATAAATTTGCTTTAGGGATATCTAATATTCCAAGAAGCAGCATTGATGAGATTGTTGATAATGAACAAGATAGTTTAGTAGAAATTTATAATAGTAAAAATGAATTATTATATTCAAGTAGAAAAAAGGAAAGGATATTGTCTCACGAGAATTATGAGAAAATGATAAATGAGGGGGAGAATATCAAAATAGTAGACACAGATGGTAAAAAGTTTGTGTATGCTCAGTCAGACTATAATCGCTGGATTTATGTTGTACAGATTAATCCAAAAGAAATCTCTAATATGATTAATAATACAAGGATTGGTTTACTAATTGTCTCGACCTTATTGATTATTTTGGTCGGTATCATTTCCTATATGTTAGCAAATTCTTTTTCAAGACCTATCCGCAAATTACAGGAGAAATTAGCAATAGATCATCTAAGTGGGCAGAAGAATGAACTTTCCCTTGTTGCTGATTCTGTTGATAAGATTATTGGTCAGAATGAAACATTAATGGCTAGCTTAACCATGCAAAAACCACAACTTGAGACGCTGTTTGTCTTAAGCTTATTTAGAAATAGAATAACAACAAATGAAGCAAAGCACAGGTTAAAACAATTTGGCTATTTCTTTAATGATAGGCATCATTTTTACACAGGATTAATACAAATTGACAATATGGATAGCCAAAAAATTGTTGAGAAAGATTTATACTTATTGGCTTTAAATAATATTGTCGAAGAAATAGTCCCTGCTAAGGAAAGATTGATACCTATTGTATTAAATGATGAGATGCAAGCAACCATATTTATAACCGATGTAAATGATCATGATTCCAGTCGAAGAATTATGAAGTATTATGAGGAAATACAATCTGCGGCAAAGGAATATTTAAATATTACTATCAGCATAGGGATAAGTCCTGTTTATCAAACATTAATTAGTAGCAAAAAGGCAGTTGATTTAGCAAAAGAAGCGCTGCATTATCGTGTAAATGTAGGACCAGAGTCCATCATTTTTTATGATGATATTGCTCCTCTCTTGAATGATGCTTCTATTTCTAAATATCCTGTAGAATTACAAAATGAACTTTTAAATACGATTCGCTCAGGTAATGAGGAGGAAGTGCAGGAGACAGTAGATACGTTAATTAACGAAATCTTCCGGATGAATAAAAATCCAGTCAGCTTAGAGGTGACACTTATTCGGTTAATTAATGAGATTATTCAACTTGGGCAGCTGTTAGGTGCAGAGGCGAAGATTTTTGATAGTATAAAGCCACTTTATTATGAAGCGATTAATGCCTATTATCCTGCTCGAATTAAACAAATGCTAATTGAGCATCTTATTACGCCAATTATTATCAGCACACAGGATAAAACAGATAAGGAGTTTCGGTCTTTATCTGATAAAATTGTTCAAATCATTCAGACAGAGTATGACCAGGAAATTTCTTTAGACATTATTGCTGACCGTCTTCATTATAATCCGAATTACTTAAGCAGCGTATTCAAGAAGGAATATGGAGAAAACTTTGTTGACTATCTAATGGGATTCCGACTGCAAAAAGCTAAATCCTTGCTCGAAGAAACAAATATACCGATTAAGGAGATTGCCGAAAAACTCCAATATCGAAATTCTCAAAACTTCATCCGCTTTTTTAAGAAAAAAGTCGGCATGACCCCAGGAGATTATCGGAAACAATATAATCATTAATTAAAAAGCGTGCAAGAAAGAGCTTAATCTTGCACGCTTTTTATGAACCGCAGAGCACATCCGGTATTTCTAAGATACCCTCTTAAACGGTAAGGGCAAGCTGGATGAGAAATGGCACGCTTTTAAATGTATGAGGTTATAAGTTACTAGAATATCGTTTTTTTAAAGGCTCCTTTTTTTCAGTAACGTCACCCCTTTACAGAGCCTACTAATGCCCCTTTGACAAAATATTTTTGAACAAATGGGTACGCAATAAGCATTGGTACTGTTGCTATAACAATAACGGCCATCTTAATCGTTTGCGCAGGTGGAATAACGTCAACTGACGAACCTTCTGCTTGCATACCGCTTGAAACGATAACAATCTGTCGCAATAAAACTTGAATTGGCCATTTTGTAGAATCATTAATATAAAGAATAGCTGTCATATAAGTATTCCAATAGGTAACAGCATAAAACAAAGAAATGGTTGCAATTGATGGTAGTGCCAAAGGTAGCATAATCTTCCAAAAGACACCTAAATCCGTGCAGCCATCCATTTTAGCCGATTCTTCTAAACTATCCGGTAATGCTTGGAAAAAGTTTCTCATGATAATTAAATTAAACGCATTAATTGCTACAGGCAGTATCAAAGACCAATAAGAATCAATTAACCCAAAGGCTTTAACTACTAAGAAGGTAGGAATCATTCCACCGCTAAATAACATAGAGAATACAACAAGAAAGTTAAGAAATCCCCTTCCATGAAGATATTTACGTGATAAGCCATAGGCCATCAAAGAAGTTAGGACCATACTTACTAAAGTACCGACGCCAGTAACGCCAACCGATACTGCTAAAGATTTAAAAAGTGTTGGTGTAGAAAGAATATAACGGTATGCATCTAACGAAAAAGTTTCAGGAATTAGAATAAATCGTTTAGCTACAACTTCTTGTGTAGAAGCAAAGGAACTAGCTAGAACATTTACAAAAGGCAGAAAACAAATTAAGGCGATAATGATTAAAATGGTTCCATTAATAATAGAAAAGACCTTTCCTCCTTTTGTTATTTTCCTATTTTTATGCGTTTTCTCCATATAGATCCTCCTTATTATTTTGTTTAGCTAGTTGCTTTACTGAAGATGTTTTAATTGCTCGGTTAAGACTGTTAAACGAGCAGCAAGCAGACGGGGAAAGGCCGGTTCAATAAAGGTGGTTCGCCTAAATCCACTTTGCTTTCCGCAGGTGCGTATCTGCGGATTCTCAGACTTTAGAAGCCTTCGTAAAGTCAAGACTCTTTGTAGAAAACAGCGTAAGAAATAGATCTACTCTCTTACTATAAAGTTACTTTATCAAGAGAGGATAATTACGTATATAATCAATATTTCAGAAAAGGAAAACGCTTACCAAGTGCGTTTTTTTCGATTGAAAAGGCAGATAATCATTTGGACAAAATGGTAATCATTACATTGGGTGGGGAAGAGGAAACTATTGATATAACAAGGTTTTGTAAGCGTTATCAAATAATGATTATATACGTAATTATGCTTTTTCCATATGCTTAAAGTATGAATTGAACATCACATCATAAAGTATGGGGGTAAATAATGGAAAGTGTCATTAAGCCTAGTAATCAGACATTACCTGAGTTAACTATGAAGCAGCGTAAGAAGATTAGAAGACAAAAAACTTGGGCTAATATGAGAAAGAACAAACTTCTATATTTAATGATTTTCCCTGGCTTTCTCTATTTTATTATTTTCAAATATTTACCGATGGGCGGATTGATCATTGCTTTTCAAGATTATCAACCGTTTTTAGGAATTTTGGGCAGCCCATGGGTAGGGATGAAGCATTTTATTCGCTTATTTACAGAACCAACCTTTTTTATGCTTTTAAGTAATACACTTATTTTATTTGCTTTAAATATTTTCATTTTCTTTCCAATGCCGATCATCTTAGCGCTTATGCTAAATGAAGTCAAAAACAAATATTTTAAATCTGGTATCCAAACGTTAATTTATATCCCCCATTTTATGTCATGGGTAATTATTGTTTCCATTACATATGTCTTTTTAAATGTTGATGGTGGATTGATTAATGAAATGTTAGCAGCAATGGGCTTCAATAAAGTCAGTTTTTTAACTTCACCTGATTGGACGCGAACCGTTTATATTGCCCAAGTAATTTGGAAAGAACTAGGCTGGTCTACTATCATATATATTGCCGCTATTACAGCTGTAGATACTCAATTATACGAAGCAGCGGAAATGGATGGAGCAGGACGACTGCGCAAAACATGGCATGTAACATTACCAGCCATTCGACCAGTAATTATTACATTATTAATCTTAAAAATTGGCAGCACGTTAGATTTAGGATTTGAACACATGTATCTATTATTGAATTCATTAAATAGAAGTGTTGCAGAGATTTTTGACACCTATATTTATACTGCTGGTTTGAAGAATGGACAATTAAGTTTTAGTACTGCTGTTGGTTTATTTAAGGGATTAGTAGGATTAGTTTTAGTTATGCTTTCAAATAAGCTTGCCAAGAAGTTTGGTGAGGATGGGGTTTATTAAAGTTAGGGGAAAGCGAGGAATTGGATGTTAAAATCAGTGGAAAAAATAAATCACATTTTTATAACAATCTTAAACTTAGTTTATGTGAATTTCCTCTGGTGGCTCTTTACTTTATTAGGATTGGGGATATTTGGGGCAGGACCAGCAACCTATGCACTAGTTAGTATCATCCGACAGTGGATGAGGGGAAATACCAGTGTCCCTATCTTTTCTTCTTATTGGAAGTATTACAAAGAGTCCTTCAAGGAATCCATGGTTACTAGCTGGATTTATTTACTACTCGGCTATGTGTTAGTAATCGATTTACTCCATGTTACAAACTGGTATCTCAAAGTATGCTTGATGATCATATTCTCGTTATATTTCCTTTCTGCCGTTTATATTTATCCATTAATGGCTCATTATAACTGGAAGGGAATATTCTTTCGCATAAAGATGTCCTTTATCTTTGGTTTTTCTTGCTTGCAATATTCTCTATTATTGTTTGTTGTGATTGGAGCTACCTATTGGACAGCAATCACACTTTTTCCTGGGATTCTCACTTTCTTCGGTATTAGTTTCTTATTTTATATGATTACTTGGACAGCAAATCAAGTGTTTACTAGAATGGAATTACAAAATACAGAAGAAGTAGAAGATACAACTGTCTATCCTACGCTTAACGGACAATAAGACTTAACTTTCAGCTTATCCAATTCGGGGAAGATAGGTGGGAGAGCATCGATATAGACCCGAATGGTTCCACTAATCAGTGCGAACATTCATTGATGGAACTTCACTTTATCAAATTGTAAAGGAGCGTTTAAATGAAAAAACTATCAAAGTTAGCTAGTGTTAGTTTAGCAGGTATGTTGTTATTAGCAGGATGTAGTGGAGGAAAAGAACAATCATCTGGGACGTATGATGAAAATAGTAAGGCTGAAATTACATGGCTGAATATTCTACATACGGCATCTCCTCCAACAGATACTATTTTAGACAAAATTGAAGAGAAAACTAACGCTCAAATCAAATTTTCGTGGATTCCAGATGCTTCAAAGGAAGAAAGAATTAATACAGCTTTAGCATCTGATTCATTAGCAGATATTGTTACTTTAACCATTCTAGATAATTCCTCTGTCCGCAATGCATTGAAGTCTGGAATGTTTTGGAATGTAGAAGATTATTTAGATGAATTCCCTAATCTGAAGGAAATTTCACAAGATGTACGGGTTTCTGCTTCCATAGAAGGAAAGCTTTATGGCATTCCCTTCCAGAAGGATTTAGCTCGTAATGGTGTCGTTTTACGTAAAGACTGGCTTGATAATTTAGGCCTGAAAGTCCCGAAGACTGTTGATGAATTAATGGAAGTTTCGAAAGCGTTTACAGAAGGTGATCCTGATGGTAATGGGAAAAATGATACGACTGGATTTGTAGATAGGAACGATTTAATATATGGAGCCTTTAAAACATTAAGTTCTTATTTCGGTACACCTAATGTATGGGAAATGGATGAAAATGGAGACTTCATCCCGGAATTTGAAACGGATGGTTATGTAAAAACAATGGATTATATGAAGGAGCTGTATAGCAATGGCTGGATAAATAAAGACTTTGCCGTTACCGCAAAAACAGACCAGCAGCAAAGCTTTGCACAGGGAAAAGCAGGAATTTATATTGGCGCACTTTTCGATGCTAAAAACCTACAAACGATGGCTGCAGGCATCCAAGATAACATGGAATTAGCATTAGTGAACGATATGGTATCGGATTCAAATCCTGAGCGTGCCATTTGGGCTGCGAATAATGGAATTGGCGGATTATTGGCATTTCCGCGTTCCGAAGTAAAGGATGAAGCAGAATTAAAGAGGATTCTCAAGTTTGTAAATGATTTACTAGATCCAGAAATTTACACATTAATGACATATGGTTTGGAAGATGTCCATTATAAACTAACAGATGATGGTGCATATGAAATTACCAATCAGGATTTATGGACACAGGAAGTGCAGCCATTTGCGGCTTCTAGACCAAAAGAGTCAGGCTATGATTTAAAAGATCCCAACCCTATTAAAGCATTAGCAGATGAGATGATTGCAGACAATGCGAATTATGCCGTGTTAAATCCTGCTTATTCTTTAGAATCTGCAACCAATACATCACAAGGATCGGAATTACAAAAGATTATTACTGATGCCACATACCAGTATATTTTAGGCGAAATAGATCTGGATGGTTTCAAACAAGCTGTAAAGACATGGGGAGATTCTGGCGGAAACACGATTAAAGAGGAATATAAAGCAGCATACGAACAAACGAAATAATTTTGAATAAAGGTGAGGGGAAAGCAGATTTCGGCTAGACACTCACCTTAAAAAATTTAAAAACAAGATTTTTATAAGGCAAGCAACAATCTTCATGAAGAGGCTTTATAAAGAATCTAAATAGGATGGGAGAATATAAGAATGACAGAAATGAGTTGGTCAGAGAGAACAGCACAATCCATTATGGAAAGACTTCCACGATTATATGAAGATAGAGGCTATAACGGAAAATGGTCTTATGATTATGGAGTTGTTTTAAAAGGGTTTGAAAACCTTTGGAAACGAACAGGCAAGAAGAAATATTTGCATTTTATAAAAGAAAACCTCGATTATTTTGTGCAACCGGATGGAACGATTAAAGGATTTGAAGTATCAGAATTTAATATTGACCATATTAACAATGGAAAATTACTATTTCAACTTTTTAAACAAACGGGGGAGGAAAAGTATCGGCAAGCAGCCGATTTATTGAAATCCCAATTAGAGCTGCATCCAAGAACATCAGAAGGTGTTTTTTGGCATAAGCAAATTTATCCATATCAAATTTGGCTGGATGGCTTATATATGGGGGCGCCATTCTATGCGCAATATCAAATGGAATATCGAGATGGAGAAGGTCTTGACGATATACTTCACCAATTCAAAATCAGTTATCAACACTTATTAGATGAAAAGACAGGGCTTCTTTATCATGCATGGGATGAGAAGAAAGTCCAGCCATGGGCTAATAAAGAGACAGGACTATCAGAGAATTTTTGGGGAAGAGCTATGGGATGGTATGTCATGGCATTAGTAGATACATTAGAAATTATTCCAAAGGATACACCTGATCGCCCTTTTTTAGAAAAAATTCTTAAGAATACATTGGCAGCATTACTAAACTATCAGGATAAGGAAAAGGGTGTTTGGTATCAGGTAGTCGATAAGCAAGGGGAAAAGGGAAATTATTTGGAGGCGTCTGCAAGCAGTATGTACGTATGTTCTATTGCAAAAGGGATACGGCTGGGAGTTCTAGAAAAACAAGAATGGCTGCATCCATTAAAGAAAAGCTACCAAGGATTATTAGATGAATTTGTTTTACTGACAAAAGAGGGATGGGTCAATTTAAATAAAAATTGTCAGGTAGCAGGACTTGGCGGAGCTGACAAACGAGACGGAACTTATACCTATTATATTAGTGAACCAATTATTTGCAATGACCAAAAAGGCTTAGGGGCCTTTTTACAGGCATTAGTGGAAGTGGAGGAAGTCATTAACGAATAAGGAGATTATAAAATGAGCGATTATATTATCACTGAATTCGGTGCAGAGAATGATGGGAGTATATGTACAGAGTCGATTCAGAAGGCGATAGATAAGGCATATGAAAATGGAGGAGGCAGAATTGTTATCCCGCCAGGCGAGTTTTTGACAGGTGCGCTTTTTTTAAAGGATCATATTGAACTTCATTTAGCCGTAGGAGCAGTATTGAAATTCTCTAATCAGCAAGCAGACTATTTCGTTGTTACATCTAGATGGGAAGGTGTAGTTAGAGAAGTATATGCTTCATGCTTATACGCAGAAAATAGCCAGCATATTGCGATCACTGGCTTTGGAACCATTGACGGAAATGGAGAGAAATGGTGGCAACTTTTTCGAAATAAGCGAGAGAAGCTGCTTTATCCGCGGCCAAAATTGATTAGCCTAGATGGTTGTGAAAACATATCGATTAAAGATGTGACCTTAATAAATTCTCCAAGTTGGACGGTTAACCCCATATGCAGTAACAACATTACGATCGATAATATAAAAATCCATAATCCGCAAGATTCACCAAATACAGATGGCATTGATCCAGAATCCTGCATGAATGTTAGAATCAGTAACTGTCATATTGATGTAGGGGACGATTGTATTGCGATTAAGGCAGGAACAGAGGACACTGCAGAACGGATAGCTTGTGAAAATATAACGATTACAAATTGTACCATGGTTCATGGACATGGAGGAGTAGTGCTTGGCAGTGAAATGAGCGGAAATATCCGAAATGTCACCATAAGTAATTGCGTCTTTCAAGATACTGATCGTGGCATTCGGTTGAAGTCGAGACGAGGACGTGGGGGAGTAGTTGAAGACATTCGTGTAAGCAATATCGTAATGGAAGGTGTAATGTGTCCGTTCATTTTAAATTTATATTATTTCTGTGGGCCTAAAGGAAAGGAGAAATACGTATGGGATAAAAATCCTTACCCAGTAACTAATGAGACTCCGATGTTTAGGCGCATTCATTTTGCCAATATAACGGCTAGGAATGTTCAGTCTGCAGCCGGATTTATTTACGGTTTAGCCGAGCAATATATATCAGAACTAACTTTTAACCAAGTGGATATTTCATTGGCGGTAGATGCGATTCCTGGAAAACCAGCAATGATGGCAGGCATAGAAGATATGAATAACCGGGGCTTTTATGTAGGCTTTGCAAAGGATATTTTATTTAACCGGGTGACGATTGAAAACCATGAAGGTCCAGCTTTTTTTCTAGAAAATTGTGAGGATATCGAGTTAATAAACTGTAAGTCTAAAAATACAAAGAAGGAAGAAGCGCTTTTAAAGGAAGTGAAGGCATAAGTGGAAAAACAGCGAAAAAGGCTAATCGAGTTATTAGGGGATTATCCACATGCAAAGGATAGGAAGGTGCAGCTAATAAGGAGAGAAGAGAAGGATAACTATGTATTAGAAAGCCTCATGCTGCAATTAAATGAGGAGGAATCCGTACCCGCTTATGTTGCTAAACCTCTAAACAAGGAAGGTCCACTGCCTATCGTCCTTTTTAATCATTCACATGGAGGGAATTTCGATCAAGGAAAAGAAGAGCTGTTAATAAGTAACAGTTATTTACAATCTCCCTCTTTTGTCGAGGCTATAACGACTTTAGGATATGCCGTTGGATCCATTGATATGTGGGGATTTAATGAGCGGAAAGGTAAATTAGAGAGTGAATTAGTTAAAGAAATGTTATTAGATGGAAGATCGCTATGGGGGATGCGGATCTTTGATAATATTGCTTTTCTAGATTATCTTGTAGACCGGCCAGATATCGACCAAAACAGAGTAGCGACGATTGGAATGTCAATGGGAGGCCTTATGAGCTGGTGGATGGCAGCACTAGATGAGCGCATAAAAGTAACCGTAGATATAGCTGCACAGGTACATATAGAAACATTAAGGCAGAAACGGGGGCTAGATCATCATGGTTTTTATTATTATGTGCCAGGCTTTTTAAAGCAGTTTTCTACTTTAGCTGTACAATCGTTAATTGTCCCAAGACCGCGCTTGAGTCTTGTTGGAAAAGATGACCGCATGTGTCCGCTGGAAGGCGTAATGCTGCTAGATGAGGAATTAGGAAAAATATATGGAAAATATGATGCAAAAAATCAGTGGAACAGCCAAATTGTAACTGGCGGTCATCAAGAGACAAAGGAAATGAGAAAGCAATGGGAAAACTTTTTGCAGAAGCATTTATGAAAAATGAACTTCAATTTGTCATTGGGAAAGGCAATGATTGTGATTTTACGAGTATTCAAGAAGCCATTATGCATTGTTCCAATATCGAGAGACCTGTTACATTCATCATCCTAGGTGGAGATTACTATGAAAATATCCTTCTTTATCAATCAAATCGCAAGTTGTTTGGAATAGGGACGGTCAGAATTATTGGAAATAAATATGCACGGCAATTGGATGAGTTTGGTTGTGAAATTGGTACTTTTCAAACAGCGACTCTTTTTATCAATGGAGAGAATATCTGGATAGAAAATATCGAAATCATAAATAATTCGGGGCCGGGAGAAATAGTGGGGCAAGCAGTTGCTTTATATAATGAAGGAAACAAAGTTAGCTTTAAAAATTGTTCCATAAAAGGGTACCAAGATACCGTTTGTCTCGGTCCATTGCCAGATGTACAAAAGGATGGAACTCCTTTTACAACTCCAGAAATAAAAAATAATTTTCAGAACAATATAACAACCTTTATCCATTGTTCTATTGAAGGAACCGTTGATTATATATTTGGTGGAGGAGAAGCAAAGTTTGAAGAATGTGAATTGAAATCTCTTAAACGGCCTAACAACCTGCCAGGATATATTACGGCAGCAAGTACTGCAACCGGGAAAAATGGCTTCCTATTTTCTCGTTGCTATTTAACAGCAGATAAGGATGTAACAAATGTCTTTTTAGGGCGGCCGTGGAGACCATACGCCAATGTAACCTTTTCTCAATGTAGAATAGGGACTCATATTCACTCGGATAAATGGGACGATTGGGGAAAGAAGGAGAATCGAGAAACAGTAACATTTCGGGAAATAGAAAATTACTACAGGTAGAGACTAGGAGAAGGGAACGAGGGAAATGAAACGGAAATGGGAAGTAATAATTGGGATGGCAGGAATGGTGTTATGTGTCCTATTTCTAGGAGGATTTTCACTAACAATGACCTCTATGGATACAGAAACATATAAAGAAACAGTGTTTCCTATTCTGCAGGAAGGTGTCTCTTTCGGTGAGATGCAGGATAGTTTAGAAGCCATGAATGTCTTAGCTATATGGTTCGGTATTACACTAGTACTTGTCCTAGCATTTGTTATAGTTGCGACAGCTTTCATCTGGAGAAATCGACATCCGAGATGGGCTGGAGTACTCTATCTCGTTGCTGGATTTTCAACATTGATAGGTACCCAGTTTATTGCTTTTCCTATCGCCTTTCTCTTTTTTTAGCAGGAACGTTATGTTTGTTGCGAAAAGGAGTTAATGTGAGTCAGAAAGGAGAAGGCTATGTATCGAACCACTGTTAAAAATCCTATTTTACGGGGGTTTAATCCAGATCCCAATATTTTAAGAGTAGATGACACTTATTATATTGCTGTTTCCTCTTTTGAATGGCTGCCAGGAGTACGAATCTATCAGTCTAATGATTTAGTAAATTGGGAACACGAAACAGATATTATTACGAATCAAGTTGATTTAAGAGGCAATCCACAAAATGGTAGCATATGGGCTCCGTAAATTAGTTATTCAGAGGGGCTGTTCTACCTAATTTATACAGATGTTAAAAGTACAAAAAGACCATTTAAGGATTGTCATAACTATTTGATTACCGCGCCAAATATAAATGGTCCTTGGTCAAGTCCTGTATATCTAAACAGCAGTGGATTTGACCCATCCTTATTTCATGATAAAGATGGACGTAAATGGCTGTTAAATGAAATTTGGGATTATCGCATGATAACAGGAAATAAATCAGCAGGTATTGTCATGCAGGAGTATGATGCTAAGAATCAAGCGCTGATTGGATCCGTTTATAAACTATTTGATGGGACAGAATTAGCTAAAACGGAAGCTCCTCATCTCTATCAATATGGAGGCTATTATTACTTAATAACGGCAGAGGGAGGGACTGGGAAAGGGCATTCAGTAACTGTCTGCCGCTCAAAGGCAATAACAGGACCCTATGAATTAGATCCAGAATATCCTATGCTTACAGCTAGTGATAAACCTGAGTCATCGCTCCAATGCTCAGGACATGGAAGCATCGTGCAGACGCCCCTTGGAAATTGGTATATGGTTTATTTATGTACTAGACCATTACAAAATAAAGCCGCGATACTAGGAAGAGAAACAGCGATAGAAGAGGTTTATTGGACAGAGGACGGCTGGCTGCGCCTTTCATCTGGTACAAATGGTCCCAGTCTGGTGACTGAAATTATTACGCGTGAACAAGTAATTTTTCAAAACAATACTGATTTCGAGGATGACTTTGCTGGCCCTTTAAAAAAAGAGTGGAATACTTTACGTATTTTAGCAGATGACTCTTGGTGTGATTTAACAAGTAGATCTAATTATTTACGTATGTTTGCAGGGGAATCCATTCAGTCCATGTTCGAGCATCATATTCTTGCCATTCGTCAAAAGGACTTTCAATTTCAGGCCGAAACAAGCGTAGCATTCCATCCTACTACCTTTAATCAAATGGCTGGTCTCATGCTTTATTTAAATGATAGCAATTATCTATATGCTTACGTGACATTTGATGAAGAAAAAGGCCAAGTTCTTCGCTTTATGCGTTGTGAAGATGGGAAATTTCAACTAGATCCAGCCATCATCACTATTACTGCAGGAGAAGTGCAGCTAAAGGTTATTGGAAACGGAGCGAGAGGAACCTTTTACTTTCGTTCAGATGAAGAACATTCTTGGCAAGAATTAACCAGCAGCCAAGATATTCTATTTTTAGCAGGGGGATTTACCGGAAATTTCATTGGGATAGCAGTCCACGATATGGATAAAAAAGCAAGTACATACGCTGATTTCGCATACTTCCGTTATGAGGGATTAGATAATAATTGAGTGGATCTACTTCTGTCATTTCCCATAGTAATGTAATAACGAAGCGGATCGGTGCTAGCGCTGTGGATAGCAATTACCATCAATCCTCTTTCCAAAAATAAAAAAAGCCCGAACAATTATATGAAAATCGCATAAGAATCTCCATATAATTGTTCGGGCTTATATTGGTTGGAATATCGGTGTCCCAACCGCTTCATTATTTATTTCCCTAACATAGCATTTACTTTATCCTTATTATTATCGATCCATTCCTGTGCAACTTCTTCCTCATCAGCGCCATCTTCGATTTTAACAATCATTTCTTCAATATCCTCAACAGGCATGCTCCAGTGGCTGAGGAATTCATAAACCTCAGGGGATTTTTCTTTTAGACCATTATTTACGACTACGTGAACTTCTGATGTCTTAAAGAAACTTTTTGGATCTTTCAATACTTTTAAGTCATAATCAACAAACATTGGATGTGGGCGCCATCCTAAGAAAAGGACAGGATCGCCACTTTTGATAAACTTAGAGGCTTGTGCCAGCATGCCACCTTCACTAGAAGCAACATATTCTAAATCTAATCCATATTCTTCAATCATTTCCTTAGAAGTGACGGTCATTCCGGCACCTTCTTCAATACCGTACACTTTTCCGCCAAAGAGATCTTCTTTTCCTTTTAAATCTTCTACGCTATCAATGCCCTCTACATTAGAGGGAATGACCCAGCCGAGCTCCCCTTCTTTATAGCTGACTGCTAAATCTTCCAATTGATTTTTGTATCGACTCATATAATTTGCATGCATATCAGGTAGCCAAGCATCCATAAATACATCTAAGTCACCGCGGGAAAGTCCTGTATAAACGCCGCCGGCATCAGCATTACTCTCCTTAACCGTATAGCCCATATCTTCTAATAATAGTTTAGCAACTTTTGTTGGCGGAATAGTACTAGTCCAAGGAGTAACACCGAAAGTAACAGTTTTAGAATTTCCTGACTCGCTACCTCCTGTATTTTGGTTTTGGGAGGAACAGCCAATTAAAAGAGTGAATAGTAGTAACATTAAAAAGCTAAGCTTTAATTTTTTCATAAAATTTGTATACTTCCTTTCTCCTGTTAATTTAATAGATTGCTTGTTTTTATGCTTTTTTTCCTAAGCCCTGTGTTATTCGATCCAGGATGATGGCGAGAACAACAATTCCGAGTCCACCAGTAAGACCTAATCCAACATTTACACTAGAGATACCGGATAAAACAGTGCTTCCTAGTCCAGGTGAACCAATCATTGATGCAATAACAGCCATGGATAATGCCAACATAATCGTTTGGTTAATTCCAGCCATAATAGTTGGGATGGCATTAGGTAACTGAACTTTTACGAGCAACTGCCAAGAAGTAGAACCAAAAGCTTTAGCAGCTTCTACAATATCAGCGGGAACTTGTTTAATGGCCAAGCTTGTCATACGGACTGCTGGCGGAGTAGCAAAAACAAAGGTAGAGATAACTGCTGGGACTTCTCCTAAACCAAAGAGCAGGATAGCAGGGATTAAATACACAAAACTAGGTAGTGTTTGCATGAAATCAAGTAATGGTCGGATAATATGATCCAATGTTCGATTTTTAGCAGTGAATATTCCTAAAGGAACCCCGACAACAATAGAGAAAAAGGTTGCTACAATAACAATAGAGAGAGTTTGCATAGCGCCTGTCCATAGACCTACCGAACCTAAGTAAAGAGCACCAATAATGGTAAAAAGAGCTATTCGTTTTCCCGCAAGGCGCCAAGCTAAAAGAGCTAAAAGGATTGCTATTATTTCAGCAGGGATGAAGGTAAATAAATTGGTGACAGCATTTATAAATACGCTTAACACTCCGCTGAAGGAGTTGAAAAAGTCACCTAAAACTGGCAGCAGCCAATTGTCTACAAATTGATTTGTCCATTCTTCTAATGGAAAGAAGAAGTAGTTCATATGATAGCCTCCTTTTGTTCTTTTCCGAGAATCAGTCCAGACAATATAGAGACTCGAACGATGATTCCTAACAATCTATTATTTTCTGTAACAGCAATAGGGAATTTTGATTCTGCTGCAACCCCAATTAAATCGTTTAATGGGGTATCGTATGTAGTAGAATGGAAATCGTGTTCTAATACGTCTTCAACCCACTTATTTTCCTTATAGGCATTAATGGCAGCATCAATAGTAAGAATGCCTTTTAACTGTTTATCCTTATCTACTACGAAGATACTGGATAGACCAGCTTCTTCCATTTTTCTTACGGCCATTCTCGGACCATCCTTCCAAGTGGTAATAAGATCGGGCTGTTTCATAATTTGACCAGCAACTAACACTTTCGAACGGTCAACATCTTCTACAAATGTCGATACATAGTCATTCGCTGGATTTTCTAAAATTTCTTCAGCTGTCCCTAACTGTACAATCAAGCCATTTTTCATAATGGCAATACGGTCACCGAGTTTAAGAGCCTCATCTAAGTCGTGAGTGATGAAAATAATTGTTTTTCCAAGCTTGTTTTGTAAACGGATGAGTTCATCTTGCATTTCTTTACGAATAAGAGGATCTAATGCACTGAATGCTTCATCCATTAGAAGGATATCACTATCATTTGCTAATGCTCTAGCAAGACCTACCCGTTGCTGCATCCCACCACTAAGTTGATTAGGGAAACTTGCCTCATAGCCTTTTAGACCGACATCATGAATGGCTTTAAGAGCTTTTTTTGAACGATCACTCTGCGGATGTCCTTGGATTTCTAAACCATATTCAACATTTTCTTGCACGGTTCGATTTGGAAATAACGCAAAATTCTGAAAAACCATACTGAGCTTTTTACGTCGTATATCGATAAGTTCCTTTTTATTCATGGTAGTAATATTTTTCCCATCAATTAGCACTTCACCTGAGGTTGGCTCAATCAGGCGGTTAATGAGACGTATAAGCGTAGATTTTCCACTGCCGGATAATCCCATTATGACAAAGAATTCTCCTTGTTTTACTTGGAAAGAAGCATTATCAACACCAATTGTCATTCCTGTTTCTTTCAGTATTTTTGTTTTATCTTCGCCAGCCTTTAGTCTTTTCAGCCCTTCTTTTGGGTTTCCCCCAAATATTTTTGTAAGATTTTTAACTTCAATTTTAGGCATTAATCACTTCTCCTTCTTTTTTATTTGGGAGAATTTCCGAATATGGATAAATAAATAGGAAATAAAAAATAAAACTGATTATTTATAGAGGAATAGTAGGAATTAAGCGAGTATTATGGCAATACTTTTAGTGGAACTTTGGGTGAAAATTAGTGTGATATAGTATTACTTGCTTGTTGTTACTCCCAGTATGGTAATGGGACTTATCCATATCCTTCTCCTGTAGAGTCCTTCTTATTATATAAAACAAATAAAAGACAGTGCAAACGTGAAAATATAGCATATACAGTTTATATCGTTCGTAAAGTTTTTTCTGATTAAATTAAATATACTGTATACTTATAAATACTACCTGATTCACTAAATAACTCAAGATTCTGCACTTTTAGTGTATAAAAAGAAACGTACGATCTAAAACTGGCAGTTAGTTCTATATTCTGAGTAGAGAGATTGTTTGATTTCACAAAATGTTGTTTAAAAGTTACTAGATAGGATTGAAAAAGTTCCAAAAACAAGGTAGTATGTAAATGAGAATGATAATCAATTTAACTAATAAACAGAATGAGTTAATCATATATAGATAGTATAAAACTTTCATTATAGGAGTGAGCGGGTTAATGGAGCATACAGAACTATTCGATGTGACGATAATTGGCGGCGGGCCAGCAGGTCTATATTCTGCTTTTTATAGTGGGCTTAGAGAAATGAAGACAAAAATTATTGAATTTTTACCACAGTTAGGCGGAAAGCTGCATTTATATCCAGAGAAAATGATCTGGGATGTTGGCGGCATCACTCCAATGCCAGGGGAAAGGTTGAGAGAACAGCTTGTCCAACAGGGGTTGACCTTTAACCCCGAAGTAGTGACAAATACGAAGATTCATTCTATCTCCAAAAATGAAGAAGGAATTTTCTTGCTGGAAACAGATTCAGGAGAAGTTCATTATTCCAAAACAGTCATTGTGGCAGTAGGAAGCGGAATCGTCACTCCACAAAAATTAAAAATTGAAGGTGCCGAAAGATTTGAAGTGGCAAACTTAAACTATACGGTAAAATCTTTAATGCATTTTAGAGATAAAGTGGTTGTTCTTTCTGGAGGAGGAAACTCTGCAGTGGACTGGGCTCTTGAACTAGAGCCGATAGCTAAGAAAGTGTATTTAACATGTAGAAAAGATACACTTGCTGGTCATGAGGCAAAAGCGAGAGAATTGCTAGAAAGCAATGTAGAGTGTTTGTTCCATACCTCTATTACTAAACTGATTGCGAATGAAAATCATGATCGTATTGATTCTGTTGAATTAACGAATACACAATCAGAAGAGGTTAAGACTTTAAAAGTAGATGAAGTAGTTATCAACCATGGCTATGAAATGGATTCGTCGCTTTTAAAAAATAGTAAATTAAAAATTGACATGCTTGAAGATTTTTACATAGCAGGTAATGTTAATAGTGAGACATCTGTGCCAGGAATATTTGCTGCTGGAGATATTCTAAAGCATGAAGGCAAAGTCCATTTAATTGCTGGTGCTTTTCAAGACGCTGCAAACGCAGTCAACAAAGCTAAATTGTATATCCAGCCAGAGGCAAGTAATAGCGCAATGGTCTCATCACATAATGAACTATTTGAAGAGAAGAATAAAGAATTAATAAAAAATATGATTCAATGCGATGATTGTTCAGTAATGAAAATCCGTGCCTAATTTCAATTGATCGTTACATGGTGCAATATTTTTTATAGCATAGACAAAAGAGCTATTGGAGAAGACGGATTTCCGCTTATCCAGTAGCTCTTTTTTGTTAGATGAGAAATGGCTGCAAAGTAGCGAGTTTGGCTGATACCCGTGTTGCTTTGGCTGATAAATTTGAACTTTGTCTGATACCCGTGTTGTTTTGGCTGATAAATTTGAACTTTGGCTGATACTCGGGTTGTTTTGGCTGATAAATTTGAACTTTGGCTGATACCCCTGCTGTTTTGGCTAATAAGTTTGAAATTTGGCTGATACCCGTGTTGCTTTGGCTGATAAATTTGAACTTTGGCTGATACCCCTGCTGTTTTGGCTGATAAGTTTGAACTTTGGCTGATATCTGGGTTGCTTTGGCTGATAAATTTGAACTTTGGCTGATACCCGTGTTGTTTTGGCTGATAAATTTGAATTTTGGCTGATACCCGTGTTGTTTTGGCTGATACCCCTGCTGCTTCGGCTGATAAGTTTGAACTTTGGCTGATACCCGTGTTGCTTTGGCTGATAAGTTTGAATTTTGGCTGATACCCGTGTTGTTTTGGCTGATAAATTGGGAATGTAAAATATTTTGTGTAAATGATTGAATTACAATAAATGGTTAATACTATAACTATAAGATTCTTACCTACTAGGGGGATAGGGCAATGCTGGGGAGCACCCCGAGCACCTAGTAGGGTTCTGTACAAAAGTGGAGAGGAGTTATCCTCTCTTTTTCTTTTGGGAGAACCAAAGCGATAAACCCTTAGGGCATAGCCCTAAAGCGTAAGAAAATAATAAAAAATGATTATTTCCCAAATCGCCCCTCAAACATTATTTCAAACTGTTGTTTACATTCTAACCATCCAGGCACAGGAATAGTCCATTTATCCGTTACACCTATAGTCGCTAGATAAACAATTTTTCTTAAAGCATTATCCGTAGGATAAGCCGTTTTCGTTTTGGTGACTTTTCTTAGTTGTCGGTGAAAGGCTTCAATAGTATTTGTTGTATAAATTAATTTTCTAATTTCCACTGGATAAGAGAAATAAGTGGTAAGTTCTAACCAATTATTTTCCCATGACTTAATAACAGATGGATGCTTCTTTTCCCATTTTGCTTTAAATTCTTCAAAGGCCATTTCCGCCTGTTCAATGGTAAAAGCCTTATAGACATTCTTTAAATCGTTCATAAATTCTTTACGATTTTTATTGGGAACAGTCTTGGAATTATTCCGTAGTTGATGAATAATACAAGATTGAACATCAGTCTTAGGAAAAGTAGCGTTAATGGCTTCAGTAAAACCAGAAAGCCCATCTTTACAGGCTATTAGGATGTCTTCGACCCCGCGACTTTTTAAATCTTGACATACATTTAACCAAAAACTAGCACTTTCTTCTTCGCCAATCCAAATACCTAAAATATCTTTTATCCCATCAGTATTAATACCAAGAACGGTATAAGCAGCTTTACTCACAATCCTATTTTCATGCTTTACCTTAAAATGAATAGCATCTAAAAATACAATGGGATAAACAGGTTCTAGTAGACGGGATTGCCATTCATAAACAAGCGGCAAAACCTTATCCGTTACCTTACTAACTAAAGTCGGAGAAACGCTAATTCCATATATGTCTCTCATATGACTTTCTATGTCTCTAGTAGACATTCCCTTGGAATAAAGGGCGATAATTTGATCCTCTAAGCCATTGATGGAGGTCTCATACTTTTTAATAATCTGAGGCTCATATTCTCCTTTACGATCCCTAGGGATATTTAATTTAGTTTCACCCAACTTAGATTTAATGGTTTTTTTACTATATCCGTTTCGACTATATCCCGAGTTAATACCATTAACATTGTGTTTAGAGTAACCTAAGTGTTCCTCGATTTCAGCTTCAAATACTTGTTGAAGAGTTTCCTTAAAAAGTTCTTTTAACATCATGTGGATATCATCCACTGTTTCACATTGACTGGCCAACTCTCTAATTGTCATATTCCGTAGATCTTGCATAAATGATCATCTCCTTAATTGGTAAGTATAACCATTTACACAAAATTATAGACGCTCTCGATAAATTTGAACTTTGGCTGATATCCGTGTTGTTTTGGCTGATAAATTTGAATTTTGGCTGATACCCACGTTGTTTTGGTATAAAAAATCAAGATTTAACCGGAATCCAGTTGTTTTTCACTAAAGCAATACGAATTATTCTGTTGAGACAGTCATCATTAAAGCATTTATCGGTACTTCTCCTGTTTCTAAAGTATAAACAATATTTCCTTCTTCCCATCTCGCCATACTCTCAACTTTATCGGCATTTTCCGGATAATTTACTTCTATTCTTCCATTTTCTTGTGGGACTGGCAGAGCATTTTCCTCCAAATAATCTACCATTTTTCTTGCGATATCAGTAGTGTCTAACTTATCAGCAGAAATGGATTTAATTTGTACTACCCATCGTCCCTCTTTCCAAAGTAAATACGAACTTCCCGCTGCTCCTTCCTTCATTCCTGTAATTTTATGTCCTAAATCTACCTTCATTTCATCTGGAATAGAATCTAATGAAGTCTCGGGAAAAAGCTCCTCTTGGTTGTTTTTATCATGGAATGTTTCTGCTTTAAACGTAGCAAGCAAATTATCATTTGTGTCCAAAGATTTATCATTGATAGAGACAGGTTCTTGTGTTCGATAGAACGAAATAGAATATTGGTCTGTTTCATTTTTATTAATTTTAGCTCCAACATATTCGGAATCAGTGATTGGGAATTTCATCGGTAATTTATTACCTTGCATCTTGAGCATAGAGCGAATTTCTTTCATCTGTTCATTGTTTGATGGGGATTTCTCCGTAGTTTGTTCCGTCTTCATATTAGCTTGTCCAGCTGCGTCGGCTTTCTCCATTGTCGGCAGTTTTGATTGACTTTCTGCTGGTCCATTGGAGCAGCCACCAGCTATAAGTGAAAAGATAAAGAGTGAAGAAAATAGAATTTTTTTCATTCATCGTACTCCTTTCTATACCTTATTAATACTGTATATTCCCTAAAATAAGAAAAAAATGAGTTATATAAAAAATTTTTAAAAATTTATGGATGAATTTTTGAGAAGGAAAGTCGCGATTGTGTGAGAAAAAGTAACTTATATCCATGACAAATAGGGATGAATTATTAAGGGGACATGGGAACCTTTTTATTTTGGTAAAAATACTAACAAAAGTAAGAAGATTTATTTTATATTTGACAGAATTGTTAAAAAATATTTGAAATTTATTCCTTTAAACGTTAGAAATAGTAACGTTATGGTGAAGTTTGTCGGCTATTGATTATTTTTGTCTTGTTCGTTATGATTAATTTCGCAATATAAAAAAGATTAGAATAGTCTGACTAGTTAAATTAATGGATTTGATAAGCACTTATAATTAATAGGTAGTATTATTTTCTTTTTATTGTCAGAATAATCAAACAAAAGGAGGATTTGTATGAAGAAAAAATTAAGTCTTTTAATTACCGCTTCTACCTTAGTTGCTGGAATGTTGGCTGGGTGTAGTGCTGGTGGTAAAAATGCATCAAAAGAGGATGAATTTAAGGTTGGAGTGAACTTGGAGCTTTCTGGAGCTGTTGCATCATATGGACAATCATTAGAAAGCGGTATTGATTTAGCTATTAAAGAGATTAATGCAGATGGTGGAATAGATGGCAAGAAAATAGTTCCTGTTAAGGTAGATAATAAATCTGATTTAACGGAGGCAACTAATGGTGCATTGAAGCTAATCGACCAAGATAAGGTTTCGGCAATTATAGGGGCAGCTACAAGTGGTGATACAGTAGCACAAGTGCAAATAGCTAATGACAAGCAAACAGTCTTATTAACTCCATCGGGTACAGCACCAAACGTTACGGTTAATGAGGATGGAAAGCTAAATGAGTATGCATTCCGTACATCCTTTATTGATCCATTCCAAGGAAATGTGGCTGCAAATTTTGCTATCAATGATTTGAAAATTAAAAATGCTGCCATTTATGCGGATAGTGCAAGTGATTATGCAAAAGGATTAGCAGCAGCATTTAAAGAAACCTTTACAGCTGCTGGTGGAAAAATAGTTTCAGAAGAATCTTATGTTGCAAAGGATACAGATTTTAGCGCAACACTAACGAGAATTAAAGGGAAGAATCCAGAGTTTGTGTTTATTCCTGGCTATTATGAAGAAGTGGGCTTAATTATTAAGCAAGCGCGCGAAATGGGTATAACAGCTCCTTTTATGGGTGCTGATGGCTGGGATTCTCCAAAATTAATTGATTTAGCAGGAGCAGAGAACTTAAATAATACGTTTATTACAAACCACTATTCTTCGGAAGATCCAGATGAGAAAATTCAAAAGTTTGTTTCAGCATTTAAGGATGAATACGGAAAAAGCCCAGATGCATTTAATGCTTTAGGCTATGATTCTGTTTATCTATTAAAAGATGCTGCTGAAAGAGCAGGAAGTACTGATTCGGATAAGATTAAAGAAGAATTGGCAAAAACAAAAGATTTATCGCTGATTACTGGGATAGTGACAATCGATGAAAATCATAACCCAATCAAATCAGCAACAGTTTTAGAATATCAAGATGGAAAACAAGTATTTAAAACAAAGGTTGATCCAAAATAAGACTTGGTGGATGGGGAGGGTGAGCCTCCCTATTTTCCATGGAAGGAAAATTGGAGATAAAAGAATGATAGAGATAGAGAGTATAAACAAAAACGTTTTTTATAAGAATTAATTAGTAGTAGGCTATGTGAAAAAGTTATTGCTTAGCAAAAGGGAGTGAATAAATAGATGGAATGGATACAACAGCTAGTTAACGGCATTTCCTTGGGAAGTATATATGCTCTTATCGCCTTAGGATATACGATGGTATATGGAATTATTAAACTTATTAACTTTGCTCATGGCGATGTATTTATGGTGGGAGCATTTATTGGCTTTTATGCTATTACTGGTTGGGGACTTAGTTTTTTTCCAGCATTGATTGTTTCCATGATTGCTTGTGCTATCTTTGGAATTATCATTGAAAGAATTGCATATAAACGGTTGAGAAATGCGACAAGAATTGCTGCCCTCATTACAGCAATCGGGGTTTCTTTATTGATTGAGTATGTTTTTATTTATTTTAGAGGTGCGGGCTTAGAAACCTATCCAAGTGTTTTACCAACAAAGACATTTGATGTGTTTGGGGCACAAATTACAAGTAAGTCCCTAATTATTTTAGGAACGTCGGTTGGATTAATGTTGATTTTGCAATTTATCGTTCATAAAACGAAGACAGGAAAAGCAATGCGGGCGGTTTCTCATGATATAGACGCTGCAAGATTAATGGGGATTAATGTAGACCGGACTATTTCCGCTACTTTTGCCATTGGTTCTGCTTTAGCGGGAGCAGCAGGCGTTATTTTTGGCGCTTATTACACCAAAATTGAACCGCTAATGGGAGTTATTCCAGGATTAAAGGCATTCGTTGCCGCTGTTTTAGGGGGGATAGGCATTATTCCAGGCGCGATGATTGGCGGACTTATCTTAGGGGTAGTTGAAACGGTTGTTAGTGCTTTAGGTTTTTCTTTATGGAGAGATGCTGCGGCTTTTATTATTTTAATTTTGATTCTTATCTTTAAACCATCAGGCATTCTTGGTAAGAATACAAAAGAGAAAGTGTAGGTGACTGGAAGGGTGAAAAACTCAAAAGCTTTTTGGATATTCCTTATACTGTCCGCACTTATTTACGGCGTAATTCAGTTCCTGATGACTGGCGGCTGGATTGACACTTTATACAGCAATATGATTATTTTAATGGCTATCAATATTATGCTGGCAGTTAGCTTGCATCTTGTCATAGGAATTACCGGACAATTTTCAATTGGGCATGCTGGCTTTTTGGCGGTAGGGGCATACGTATCAGCAATTGCAACGATGAAGTTTCAAATGCCTTTTCCAATTGCTATTTTAGCTGGTGGAATTGTTGCCGCACTAGCTGGACTATTAGTTGGAATTCCAACCTTGCGATTAAGAGGCGATTATTTAGCCATCGCCACATTAGGATTTGCAGAAATTATTCGGATTTTCTTCTTAAATATTGATTATGTCGGTGGGGCAGCGGGAATGCAGATTACTCATTTGACTACTTGGACAAGTACGTTTATTTGTTTATTTATTACTATTCTAGTCATTGTTAATTTTACTAATTCAAGACATGGCCGTGCAGCCATTGCAATTAGGGAGAATGAAATTGCAGCAGATGCAATGGGAATTAACACAACTTATTATAAGGTTGCCGCTTTTGCATTAGGGTCTTTATTCGCTGGGGTAGCCGGTGCGCTTCAAGCTCATAACTTTTATATTATTAACCCAACTAACTTTGGATTTTTAAAGTCCTTTGACATTTTGATTTATGTGGTCCTTGGAGGATTAGGGAGTTTATCAGGATCTGTTATTGCAGCAAGCTTCTTGACTATTATTTCTACTTATCTTCAAGATTATCCAGAAACGAGAATGATTATATATAGCCTTGTTTTAGTAATCGTCATGCTCTATCGTCCAAAAGGATTAATGGGAACAAAGGAAATTACAGATTTGTTTAAACGCAAAGGAGGTAATTCTAATGACTAAGAAGGAACCTTTATTGCAAATGAAAAATGTCGGTATTTCTTTTGGAGGTTTAAAAGCAGTGTCCGCGATTGATGTAGAGCTGAATCAAGGAGAGCTAATTGGACTAATAGGCCCAAATGGAGCGGGGAAAACGACTACCTTTAACATGTTAACGGGTGTATATGCACCAACAGAAGGAGAAATTCTTTTTGACGGAAAAAGCTTAAAGGGTTTGCAGCCTTTTCAGGTAACACGCAGAGGGATTAGTAGAACCTTTCAAAATATACGTTTATTTGAAGAACTATCTGTTTTAGATAATGTAAAGGTAGCATACCATTCTTTGGCTAAGCACTCTATGCTAAGCAGTATTTTGCGGCTCCCTTCCCATTTTAAAGGGGAGAAAGAAATGGAGGAAAAATCAATAGAGTTTCTTAAGATTTTTCAACTCGACCGATATATGGAGGAAAAAGCGAAAAATCTTCCGTACGGCCAGCAGCGCCGCTTAGAGATAGCAAGAGCTTTAGCGGCAGGTCCTAAATTGCTGCTATTGGATGAACCTGCTGCAGGGATGAATCCCCAAGAAACACATGAACTGATGGAATTGATTGCTTTTATTCGCAAAAAGTTTCAGCTGACCATTTTACTTATAGAGCATGATATGCCTCTTGTTATGGGGATTTGTGAACGAATTTATGTTTTGGATCATGGGCAACTGATTGCAGAGGGTACACCTGAAGTGATTAGAAATCATCCAAAAGTAATCGAAGCTTATTTAGGGGAGGAGGTTGCTGAATAATGCTCCATATAAAGGATCTAAATGTATATTATGGAAATATTCAGGCGTTAAAGGGAGTAACGCTTGATATTAAGGAAGGAGAAATAGTAACGCTTATTGGTGCGAATGGTGCGGGGAAAAGTACATTATTAAAGACATTATCCGGTCTAATCAAGCCCAAAAAGGGTTCTATAGAATATTTAGGCAAGTCCATTGCAGGAAAGCCTGCACAATCGATTGTAAAGGCAGGTATGTCACATGTTCCAGAGGGAAGACGTGTCTTTTCTAATATGACTGTGGAGGAAAATCTTGAACTAGGTGCCTTTTTACGAAAAGATAAACAGGAAATTCAGAAGAATTTACAAAAGGTTTATGAGATTTTTCCGCGGTTATTTGAAAGAAAAAAACAATTAGCTGGTACTTTATCTGGTGGAGAACAACAAATGCTGGCAATGGGAAGAGCTATAATGGCAAAACCGAAATTGCTTCTTTTAGATGAGCCCTCCATGGGATTAGCACCGATTATTGTTCGTACCATCTTTCAGGTTATTCAAGAAATTAATGAAGAAGGAACGACGGTTTTATTAGTGGAGCAAAATGCCCATATGGCATTATCGATTGCACATAGAGGATATGTCATTGAAACAGGAAAAGTGGTTTTATCAGGATCTGCACAAGAATTACAGGAAAGTGATGAATTAAAGCAGGCTTATTTGGGTGGGCATTAATAGTAGATTTGGAAGAACTGGTTATTCACTGGAATAACAGTTCTTTTTTTATTTCTTGAAGAATCTCCCGGTTGAATCAACATTTCATCTATTTCTCTCTTGCTCTATCATAAATGACAGATACACTTTTTAAGTGGAAAAGAATTTTGTTAGAATAGTAGTAAATATAGGAGGAAAGATGATGAACCCTTTTACAAAAAAAGCAGTGGAGATTATTGCAGATATTCCAGAAGGAAAAGTAATGACCTATGGGCAGATAGCTGCTGTAGCTGGAAGTCCTCGGGCAGCAAGACAAGTTGTTAGAGTTCTTCATTCCTTATCAGAAAAATACCAACTTCCTTGGCATAGAGTGCTTAATAGTAAAGGCTGTATTGGATTAAGCGGTGAACATGGCCAGCTTCAAAGAAGATTGCTAGAAGCAGAGGGAATTGTATTTCAACAAAACGGATCGATTAATTTAAGAGAACATGGATATGAACCGCTGAATTTTATCGATGAACGGATCTAGGAGTGATTAGTAGACTGCTGAAATCATAAAAAACCTATTGCTGCGTTCGCAATAGGCTTTTATCCCTTATTAATTTAGAGCTGATTTCATTGTTTGTTGTAAAATTTCGACAGAATGATTAAATTGTTCTGTTTCCTTTTCATTTAATTCTAGCTCCAGTACTTCACGGATTCCTTGGCGGTTAATAATGGCAGGTACGCCAATATAGATGTCTTTATGTCCATATTCACCATCTAGGTATGCAGATACTGGTAAAATAGAGTTCTCATTGCCAAGAATAGCTTTTGTAATGCGGACAAGTGACATGCCAATTCCATAATAAGTGGCACCTTTGCGCTCAATAATATGATAAGCTGCATCGCGGACGTTAATGAAAAGTTCATCTAAGTCTTTTTGAGAGTATTTGTCATTTTTAGCAAGCTTTGTTTCAATGCTTTCTAATCCAATCGTTGTACTGCTCCATACAGGCAGTTCCGTATCTCCATGTTCACCGATAATAGCAGCATGGATGTTTCGTGTATCAACGTCAAAATACTCACCTAGCATATAGCGGAAACGGGCAGAATCTAATGTAGTTCCAGAACCGATTACGCGTTCTTTCGGAAGCCCAGACTCTTTCCAAACCACATAAGTCAGAATATCAACAGGGTTTGTCGCAATTAAATAAATTCCATCAAAACCGCTAGCAGTAATTTCTTTTACAATACTTTTAAAAATAGCTGTATTTTTGGCAACTAAATCTAAACGAGTTTCTCCTGGCTTTTGAGGTAGACCAGCAGTAATGACAATTAAGTCAGCTTCTCCACAGTCTGAATAGTCGCCAGCCCATACTTTCGTTGGTGCTGGGGCAAATGGGATACCATGGTTTAAATCCATTGCTTCCCCTTCAGCTCTTTCTTTATTGACATCGATCAGAACAAGTTCTTCTGTAACGCCTTGATTAATTAATGAATAAGCATAGCTGCATCCTACGGCACCTGTACCAATTAAAACGACGCGGTTAATATTTTGCTGTTTCATTATTTTGCAACTCCCTTTTTCTAAATGAATAGATTAATAGTTTTTAGAGCTATTTATTACTAAATGGAGAACAAATTCGTTAATCATTTACTTTGCTGTTACTTTTCTCCATAATATCTTATCATTCTTTCTTTTGTAAAATGTTATTACTGTTTATATAGTGATTATACACTTAAACTTTGTGAAAGACATCACATGAATATGTCTATTTTGTGAAAGTTTCTAAAAGATCAACGGAAAATATATATTTAAGTTTCCCTTCTAATAGGAAGGATAAACAGAATAATCAAAAAGTATCAGTGAAAAATGATTGACAAAAATTATGTGTATTCGGTAATGTAGTAAGTAATTGAATAGGAAAATCCACTAGGGGAGCCTTTTTGGCTGAGACAAGATTACTTGGACCCTTTGAACCTGATCTAGTTCATACTAGCGTAGGAAAGTGGAGTCGGCCCATTGAATATTAGTGTTTTATTTATTCATTATAAAGCCACTCCATTTTTTGGAGTGGCTTTTTTGTATACAAAGTTACTCCATGTTTTCCTTTTCAATAAAAATTAAAGGAGGAAATGGACATGAGTTTTTCACAAGAATTACGTGCACAGGCAGAACCAATTTTTCAGGCAATTATGGAACATCCATTTGTACAAGGAATTGCTAAGGGGGATTTAAAGAAAGAGCAGCTTATACATTATGTGAAACAAGACTTTGAATATTTAAATGCTTTTATGAAAATTTATGGATTGGCGATTTCAAAAAGTACGAACAGACAAGACATCGAGCTATTTAATAACCAAATTTCCTTTGTGCTTCATAGTGAGATACACCCTCATAATAATTTTTGTGAGGTAGCAGGTGTTAAATATGAAGACCTACAAGGATTCCCAGTAGCTCCCGCTGCTCACCATTATATTCGCCATATGCTAACAGTTGCCCATCAAGGAGGAATTGCTGATATTATCGCAGTGCTTTTACCTTGTCCATGGACGTATGTAGAAATCGGGAAAAAACTTTTAGAAGAGGTAAACCCAGATAGTACCCATCCTTTTTATGACTGGATCCATTTTTATGGGGATGGCCCTATGACAGTTACTACTCCGCTTTGTCAGCGATTAGATGAACTTGCTGAAACCCTTAATGAAGAACAGAAGGAAAAGTTAAAGGAATACTTTTTATTAAGCTGTCAGCTAGAATATAAGTTTTGGGATATGGCATACCATGTGGAGGAGTGGCCAGTAAAGACGTTTGAGGTGTCTATATGAACTGGAAAGTTAAAGAGGTTGTCTTACTAGTAGTGATTGCCGTAGCATGCGGCGTTCTCTATATGGGCTGGTCCACTTTATGGCTCCCTATTTCGGCACTTGTCGGCCCAGTTGGTGCTAACTTTATGTTTGGCATATGGGTGATAGCCAGTCCCATAGTTGCCTTTATTCTGCAGAAGCCAGGGGCTGCTTTAATTGCAGAGGTAGTAGCAGCTTCGGTCGAGCTCTTGATTGGCAGTCACTTTGGTTTATCAGCACTTTTAATCGGCGTATTCCAAGGAGTCGGGGCAGAAATAGCATTTGCGATTTTTCGTTATAAAAAATACCATGTTTCTGTCTTAATGTTATCTGGAGGATTGGCAGCTTGTGGCAGCATACTATATAGCCTTCTAGCAAATGGTTTTTCTTATTATACGACAACGACACTTTTATTAACCTTTGTTATTCAAGTAATAAGTGGTCTTATTTTGGGTGGATTATTAGCAAAGGCAATTGTAGAGGGACTTGGAAAAACAGGAGTCTTAAATGGTTATGCGATTTCTAAAGTGAACCGAAAGAAGGAGAGTAATGATGAGTTCATTGTTAGGATGTAACCATCTGTCTGTGCGCTTCTTGGAGGATAGGGAACCTGTCCTCCAAGAAGTGACACTACATATTAATCAAGGAGAAAAAGTATTAATCCTTGGTCCAAGCGGCAGTGGGAAGTCTACTATTCTATCTGTTTTAGCGGGCATTATTCCAGAACATATCGAAGCATATGTATCGGGAGAAGTGATTAGGAGAAAAAGCACAGGGGTTCTTTTCCAAAATCCTGATACCCAGTTTTGCATGCAGCATGTTGATGAGGAAATTGCCTTTAGTCTCGAAAATAGAAAAGTACCCAGGGAAGAAATGGATGCCATTATTTTTGAACTTCTTGAAAAGGTAGGACTAACAATAGAGCCGCATACTCCTATTGCAAATCTTTCAGGGGGAATGAAACAGCGTCTAGCACTGGCCTGCCTTTTAGCATTGGAGCCAGAGGTGCTTTTTTTAGATGAACCAACAGCACAGCTAGATCCGGCAGGTAGAAAAGAAGTCTTTGAGGTAATGAAAGATACTGCCGCTGGAGCTGGGCAAACAATGATAATGGTAGAGCATGTGTTAGATGGCTGTATCGAATGGATGGATCGTGTCATTCTTTTCAATAAAAAAGGGCAAATAATTGCTGATGGCGACCCAGCTATGGTAGTTAAACAATATAAAGCGGAGATGCGAGAGGCAGGTATATGGCTTCCACAAGTTTTTCCATATAAGTGGGAGGATATAATCCAAAATGAAAATCATTCGAGAAGACGAGAATTAATAAAGGCATATGAAAGAAAAAGGACAATGGCTCTTGAAATAAAACCCGACCCTATTCTGGAAGTGAACAATTTAACTGCTGCTTACCTTAAAGAGAACATTTTAGAAAACATCGAGTTAACCGTAAATAAAGGAGAATGGATTGCTGTTATTGGTAATAACGGTGCGGGAAAAAGCACCTTTTTAAAGCTGCTTGCTCATCTTAAAAAAAGCCAAAAAGGAGACATCTGCTTTCATGGAAAAGATCTGAAAAAGTGGAAAGACAGAGAGCTGTATCAGCACTTAGGATTTGTATTTCAAAACCCTGAGCTCCAATTTATTACTCAAACGGTTTTTGATGAAATATCATTCTCCGGTATTCAATATCAATGGGATAAAGCGGCTATTCATAAAAGAACGACAGAGCTTTTGCAGGAATTTGGATTAGAGCCTTATAAAAATCAACATCCTTTCACCCTTAGCTTTGGGCAGAAAAGAAGATTAAGTGTAGCTACGATGCTGTTATTAGATCAAGATATTCTTCTATTAGATGAACCTACCTTTGGGCAAGATGCAAAATCGTCGCATGATTTATTACAGGTTCTTGAAAAAAGAAAGAAAGAGGGAACTTCCATTATTATGGTTACACATGATATGGATATAGTGGATCAATATGCAGACAAAGTCGTTGTCCTACAACAAAAGAACCTAGTTTTTGCTGATCAGCCGTACTCGCTTTTCTCCAATCAAGAGCTTTGTAAAAGGCTAGCTATTATTCCTCCTATTCATTATCAATTAATCGCTGATTTAAAGGAGGCGGAAGACAATCAAAAGCAACGAGTCTTATCTATCACAACTTAATCCAGCGATGAAATTAATGACCCATATCATATTAATGGTTATTTTAATGACGATTCAAAGCGCCTTTTCGACTGTAGCAATTTGGCTATATGTGTTAATACTTGGTTTAACATTGGGGGGGTGGAAAGGGAAATTTCTTGGTAAAGTGCTTCTCCCATATTCTATTTTTTTTGTACTTACCTTTTGGATGTTAGCGGCATTTGGAAAAGGAGAAACAGTCGTTTGGAAGTGGGCTTGGTTTCAAGTAACTGAGGAAAGTATCAATAGTGGTTTGCTTATTGCCATGCGGATGCTGGCATTTGTGACTATCGGATTGCTTTTTACAACCACCACGAATTTATACGAATTAATGATGAGTCTTATTCATCAATGGAAATTATCTCCGAAATGGGCATATGGAATGATGGCTGGTTTTCGCTGTATACCGATGTTTCAATCAGATCTTGCCCAATTAAAGGAAGCCCATCGAATTCGAGGTTATAAACATAGCGGTACCTGGAAGGCTTTCCTCCGCTATGCAGTTCCCTTGTTAACACAGGCAATTCGCCGTTCCGAGCAAATGGCGATGGCAATGGAAGTAAGAGGATTTACAGGAGAAAAAGATAGGACATATTTTCAAAAAACTTCTATTACATTATTTGATTATTTATATTTTAGTATGATGATAGTTATTGCTATTTGTATTGCTGTATTTATATAGGGCTTGGCAGTTCAGATCCCACATTTATTCATATCTTCCGGAATGTACACGAAGGGAAATGAATAAATTGTAGGGATCTATTTTTATTAGGAAAATATGGACAAATAACGCCTTTCTCCCTAATCTCAAATATTTATTTTAATTGTATTGACACTACCTGTATATACAACTATAATGAAAACGTAATCAACACTTGTATATACATGTGTTGATTATGCAATAGGAATTATAATCGATTTAATAAATACAGGATAGTATAGTCAAAAGGGGGAAGAACGATGGGGAAGTACACAGAACAGGTAAAAGAACTTCTTGAGCATGTTGGTGGAAGCGGAAACATTTCTGTGGTGACACACTGTGCGACAAGAATGCGCTTTGTTTTAAATGATCCATCTAAGGCTGATATTGACAGCATTGAAAAAATCAAGCTTGTAAAAGGAACGTTTACTCAAGCAGGCCAATTCCAAGTTATCATTGGCAATGAAGTTTCATCTTTTTACAATGAGTTTATCGCTATTGCGGGAGTAAGTGATACTTCTAAAGATGAAGCGAAAAAGGCAGCAAAGCAAAACATGAATTTTCTGCAAAGAATGATTGCCCATTTAGCAGATATCTTTACTCCGCTCATTCCAGCGATTGTTGTGGGAGGATTAATTCTTGGTTTCCGTAATGTTATAGGCGAAATTAAATTAGTGGAGGGCGGAACTAAAAAATTAGTAGAAGTATCGCAGTTTTGGGCCGGGACAAATGATTTCTTATGGTTAATAGGAGAAGCGATATTCCACTTCTTGCCTGTCGGAATTACATGGGCAGTTGCAAGAAAGATGGGGGCTACTCCCATTCTTGGAATTGTATTAGGGATCACACTGGTGTCGCCGCAATTATTAAATGCTTATGCAGTAGCTGGAGCAGAAGAAATTCCATTTTGGGATTTTGGGTTTGCTCAAGTAGACATGATTGGGTACCAAGCTCAAGTAATTCCCGCTATTTTAGCAGGTCTATTACTTTCATTCCTAGAGCTGCGTCTGCGTAAAATCATTCCAAATGCGATTTCGATGATTTTTGTGCCATTCCTTGCATTAGTACCAACTGTATTAATTGCCCATACCGTATTAGGCCCAATTGGATGGACAATTGGTTCTGCCATTTCCGATGTTGTCTATTCTGGACTAACCTCTTCGGTAGGATGGTTATTTGCGGCCATATTTGGTTTTGCTTATGCACCACTTGTTATTACAGGATTACATCATATGACAAATGCAATCGATTTACAATTAATGAGTGTATTTGACGGAACAAATCTATGGCCAATGATTGCTTTATCTAACATTGCCCAAGGATCAGCAGTATTAGCGATGATTTATTTAAATCGTAAAGACGAACAAGAAAAACAAGTATCCGTTCCAGCGGCAATCTCCTGTTATTTAGGCGTTACAGAGCCAGCCATGTTTGGTATTAATTTAAAATATGGCTTCCCATTCTTAGCGGCCATGATTGGATCGATGGCGGCAGCAGTTATCTCAGTTGGATCAGGAGTTATGGCTCATTCTATTGGGGTAGGAGGATTGCCAGGATTTTTATCTATCAAAGCAGAACATATGCCTACATTTTTAATTGCAATGGTGCTCGCAATTGTTATACCGTTTATTCTGACAATTGTTTTCTCAAAGCTTAATATGGGGAAAGTTTCTTTGAAAAGAGTAAGAGGATAAAATTTTAATAAGTAAGAGTCGAAACAGTATCCCTTAGGAGGGATAACTTCGACTCTTTTTTGTTTGCGTTCCGTTATTTGTACATGGAGAGGTTCTCTAAGCTAATAAAAAAGGATCGGACAAAGGTAATCAAATTCTATTGGTCCATAGAAATATACATACTTTTACGGACATTACCCAATAATAGCGTAATTTATTCATTGTTATGTTTTTATGTTACATTCTGTTATCGGTAACACAGAGAAAGCGATTGCATTAAAACGGTTTCAAATCTACAATAAGAATGTGAGATAAATAAGGAGGGAAAATTTCATGAAGAGTTATAAAAAACTATTAATGTCAGGAGTAGCGTTGCTTACTGCATTCTCTTTAACCGCTTGTGGCGGCAATGATACGAAAGAAAGTTCAAAAGGCGGATCTTCTGACGGAAAACAAACATTAACAGTGTCAGTAGATGGAGATGGATATAAAAAATATATTGATAGTATCAAAGGCGATTTTGAATCTAAAAATAATGCTGAAGTAAAAGTCGTCGTAATGGCGATGACAGATCAAGCTGACGCATTAGCGCTAGATGGTCCTGCTGGAACTGGTCCAGATGTATTTATCGCACCATATGACCGTGTTGGTTCAATGGGAAGCCAAGGGCATTTAGCTGAAGTAACAGCACAGCCTGAAGGAATTACAGAAACGGAAGAAAAACTAGTAACGTTTGATGGCAAACAATATGGAACACCATTTGTTATCGAAACTTTAGTAGGGTTCTATAATAAAGATTTAATTAAAGAAATGCCTAAAGATTTCTCAGAGGTAGAAGCATTAACAAAAGATAGCAAGTATGCGTTTGAAGCTGAGTCTGGCAAGAACACAGCTTTCTTAGCAAAATGGACGGACTTCTATTTTAGTTATGGATTAGTTGCTGGATATGGCGGATATGCATTTGGAAGTGAAGGAACAGATCCAACTGACATTGGGTTAAACAATCAAGGTACAATCGATGCCATTAAATATGCAAAGACTTGGTATGATCAATGGCCTAAAGGTATGCAGGACGTAACCGGTTCTGGTGATTTTATCACAGAAATGTTTACTACTGGGAAAACAGCTGTAATTATTGATGGCCCATGGATGGCAGATACTTTTAAAGATGCTGGCGTTAATTATGGAGTTGGTGCAATCCCTACATTACCAAATGGTGAAAAATTCGCTGCATTTGGTGGAGGAAAAGCGTGGGTAGCTTCTTCTTATGCGAAAGATCCGGAATTAGCTGCAAAATGGTTAGAGTATGTTGGGAATGCTGATAATTCAACAAAATTCTTTGAAGCTACAAATGAAATTCCTGCAAACACAATTGCACGTAAAGCGGTACCAGCAGATAATGAATTAGCTCAAGCAGTTATTGCAAACTTTGAAAACGCTTCTCCAATGCCTAATATTCAACAAATGGCTGAAGTATGGGATGGCGGACAATATCTAATATTTGATGCAGTTTCTGGTGCGAAAACACCTGAACAATCTGCAGAAGATACAGTGAAAAATATTAAAGAATCGATTGATCAAAAATATAAATAAGGTAGCTTAAAGGAAGGGAGATATTCCACTCCCTTTTAGTCGAAATTTCTAATTGTCATAACTGATAATTAGAAATTTCGTCTTTCCATAACGCAATCGTTTGCATTGAAAACACTTTCAAAACAAGTTGGTTTATCAAAAGAAGTTGGGCGAGTGATGATTTCTTTTGGTAAATCAATAAATTACCATTATGCAACAATATGCAATTTTATAGAAAGGGGATAGCCCACAATGAGTCGAAATGAAACAAATCATAAAAAGAAAGCATCCCTGTTATCCATTATTCCTGGGTTAGGTCAGTTTTATAATAAACAAGCATTTAAAGGAATAGTATTTTTTGCTCTCTTCTTGGTTTTTGCAATAGAGATGGCATTAACTGGATTTCAGGCTTTGGAAGGCTTAATAACATTAGGAAGTATACCTCGTGATGATCACTCGTTATTCCTAATGATTAAAGGAACATTACAGTTAATTTTAACTGTTATCTTTCTCTTCTTCTATATACTAAACATTTATGATGCTCGTAAAATAGGGGCATTAAGAGATAGAGGAGAAAAAATCAATACGAAGACGGTTGATATATTGAAAAATCTTTGGGAGCAAGGATTCCCTTACATCTTTACATTCCCGTCTTATATTTTAATGGCTTTTATCATTATTTTTCCGGTATTAGTGACATTATTTATAGCATTTACAAACTATGATTTTCAACATATACCGCCATTTAAGCTGATTGATTGGATTGGTTTTGAGAACTTTACCAACATCTTTTTCTTAAGTTCTTATCGTGCAACATTTATGAAAATCCTTGTTTGGACATTAATTTGGACATTTGGGGCAACCACTTTACAAATCGTTCTTGGTGTCGTTGCTGCTGTAGTGCTACATCAGAAGCATGTAAAAGGGAAAGCATTTTTCCGAATTCTTTTCTTATTGCCATGGGCTGTACCAGCATTTATTTCGATCATGGGATTCTCTAATATGTTTAATGACAGTATTGGTGCCATTAACGCACAAGTAATCCCATTGATCAATCATCTTCCATTCATTGATATACCGGCAATTTCTTGGAAGACAGATGCGACTTGGACAAAAACAGCACTTATTATGATTCAAGGCTGGCTTGGATTTCCATATATTTTTGTAATGGTAACAGGAGTATTGCAATCTATTTCAGATGATTTATATGAAGCAGCAAACCTTGATGGAGCAACTGCTTTGCAGCAATTCCGCAATATCACATTACCGATGATCCTTTTTGCAACAGCGCCAGTTATGATCACACAGTATACATTTAACTTTAACAACTTCTCTATCATCTACTTGTTTAATGAAGGTGGTCCAGGAAGTATTGGATGGAATGCAGGATCGACAGATATCCTCATTTCATGGATTTATAAATTAACAACAGGGCAAGCACCGCAATATGCAGTTGCAGCAGCGGTAACATTGATTATTTCCGCAATTGTAATTGCAGTATCACTCATAACATTTAAGAAAACAAATGCTTTTGGCAATGAGGAGATGATGTAGGATGAGCATGAAAGCATCGCGACTTATCAATAGAATATTAACATATGGTTTTCTTGGAATCCTATCAATAGTAATCATTTACCCATTATTAGTAACGGCATCAAGTGCCTTTCAAGCTACTAATATGGCGGCATTTACATTGAAATTGGATGCAAACTGGGGACTTGATAATTTCCAAAGACTTTTTAGTGAAACGAATTATTTAAGCTGGTATAAAAATACGATTATTATTGCGGTTGCAGTAATGGTTGTGCAAGTAACATTGGTCACTCTTTCTGGATATGTATTCAGCCGCTATCGCTTTGTTGGAAGAAAATATAGCTTAATTTTCTTCCTTGTTATTCAAATGGTTCCAACAATGGCAGCATTAACTGCTTATTACGTACTAGCAACAGTACTTGGAGCAATTGATTCTTATTGGCTGCTGTCATTAATCTATATCGGTGGTGGTATCCCGATGAACGTATGGTTAATGAAAGGGTATTTTGATACCATACCGCGTGAATTTGACGAAAGTGCAAGAATTGATGGAGCAGGTCATTTAAGAATCTTTGTACAAATTAACTTACCATTAGTGCGCCCAATGCTTGCCGTTCAAGCTTTATGGGCATTTATGACACCATTTAATGATTTCTTATTATCTAAGTTTTTATTACGCTCCAACGAATTATTAACATTGGCTGTTGGATTACAAACATTAATTTCCAACCCGCGTGAACAAAAGGTAGCGCTATTTGCGGCAGGAGCGGTTCTCGCAGCATTACCAATTGTTGTCTTATTCTTCTTCCTGCAAAAGAACTTTGTATCTGGTTTAACTAGCGGCGGATCAAAAGGCTAATCGGTGACCAACTGAAGAAATGTTAGAGACGTCTGCTAGTAGTGGCGCGGGCGTCTTAGGATAGAAAGAAAACAACAAAGAATTTTAAAGTAAGAGAGTGGGATTACAATGAAGAAGTCGGAACCATTTTTGATGCAATATTTCAAGTCTATTATTACACCGACAAATGTATTTAAGGGTAAGAATCTATTAACATGGCCGAAAATGATTTTCCTTTTTATTTTCTTAATTGCATGTATGATGATGCCAACCTCTATTCAAATGGCAAAACTAACAAATTTCCCATTTGAGTTTTTGTTTCCCCAGACAGCTGAATTAATTACAGATGATTTTGCCAAGTCATTGTCTTCAAAACAAGTTAAAAACGGTAAGTTAGTGGGAATAGACAGTCAATATACAGAAGAGACAGGCGGAAATGTGATTGCAATTGATAAGGACAATAAATATCAGATGACTGGAGAAGATCAGACAATTGCTATTAAAGGTTATGAAAATGCCATTGTTTTTAAAGAGGACTATGCTGTAATTGCCGAAGAAAATGGGTTTGGGTTTCAATTGTATTACCCAATGAATGAGGAGAAATATCCTTTCAAAATAGAAAACAAGGAAGATGTCCTGCGATATATCGGAACATTATGGTATGTGCAGAACAAAGCGTTCCTTCTGCCAATCCTGTTACTATTACTAGCAGGTGTTTATACAGCGATGAATGTAGTGCAATTTCTATTTATGTCACTCGTATTATGGCTGACAAAGAAATCAAATATTACCGATATAAGAACCTTTAAAGAGGCAGCAACCATTGTCCTTAACGCAGCAGGACTACCAACCATATTAGCTGTAATCTATGGATTTATTCAATTTGATGTTGCAACCTTCATCATGATACAAGGACTTGGAACGGTATTAATGATTGCATTTGCTTTTTTTAGAACAGGATTTAAAGAAAAAAGACTAAAGATAGATTCAGATAAAGCATAGGGAGAGAAGATTATGACAAATAAGCGTCTTTTCGAAATAAACAGCTGGAAATTAATATCAAATAAGTTGGAAAAAAAAGAAAAGCGACTGCAGGAAAGTCTAACCTCCATCGGAAATGGTTATATGGGGATGC
The DNA here is from genome assembly GCF_038006285.1 of Niallia sp. FSL W8-0177. NCBI lineage: Bacteria > Bacillati > Bacillota > Bacilli > Caryophanales > Bacillaceae > Niallia > Niallia sp. FSL W8-0177. Next base: position 3,991,044 of record NZ_JBBOUX010000001.1, on the reverse strand, counting down.
GTGGTAACTTTGAAGAAGGATACTCAGGGGATTTCCATCAAGGTACGTATATTGCAGGTGTATGGTTTCCTGATAAAACAAGGGTTGGCTGGTGGAAAAATGGCTATCCTCAATATTTTGGCAAAGTGATCAATGCGCTGAACTTCATTGGTGTAGATATTTATGTAGACGGTACCAAAGTAGATTTGTATAAGGAAAACATTATTGATTTTCACCTAGAGCTAGATATGAAGGAAGGCATTTTAAGAAGAAGCTTCATCCTCCAAAAAGGAGAAAGTCAAATCAAGTTTGAGTTTGAACGCTTTTTAAGTATTGTTGCAAAAGAAGTTTGTGCAATAGATATAAAGGTAACAACGCTAACAGGAGCGCATAAGATTGAATTGGTTCCATATTTAGATGGTGATGTGACTAATGAAGATTCCAACTATGAAGAAAAATTCTGGGAAGAGACTGGCAGAAAAGTAGAAGCTAATGCTGCCAATCTAATAATGAAAACGGTTGATAATCCTTTTGGAACACCAAGATTTGCAGTATCTGCTTCGATGGCAAATACCATTAATCATCTAGAAGTAACTTCTTACAATGAAAAGCCGATGTATGTTGCTAATGCATATAACAATAAGCTTAAACATGGGGATACAATCCACCTCCAGAAATATGTGGCAGTTTCGACCTCTCGCGATTGGAAAGAAGAAAGATTAGGTGCTGTTTCTGACTTGTTAGCAAAACAAGCGAAAGAAAAAGGATATGATTCCTTAAAAGAAGAACATATTGCTGCATGGGCAGCCCGCTGGGAAAAGGCGGATGTTCAAATTGATGGGGATGAAGAAGCGCAGCAGGGGATCCGATTCAATATTTTCCAATTATTCTCTACGTACTATGGGGACGATGCGCGTCTCAATGTAGGGCCAAAAGGTTTTACAGGAGAAAAATATGGTGGAGCAACCTACTGGGATACAGAAGCATATATCGTTCCAATGTATTTGGCAGTAGCAGAGCCTAAAGTAACAGAGCAGCTATTACGCTATCGTCGCCAACAGCTGCCAGGTGCGGAGCATAATGCCAAACAGCAGGGACTGAAAGGTGCATTATATCCGATGGTAACCTTCACAGGGGTAGAATGCCATAATGAGTGGGAGATTACCTTTGAAGAAATTCATCGTAACGGTGCCATTGCCCACGCCATTTTTAATTACACAACGTACACAGGTGACGAAACCTATGCACTAAATGAAGGATTAGATGTGTTAGTCGGAATCAGTCGCTTTTGGGCAGATCGCGTACATTATTCGAAAAAAAATGATCAATACATGATACATGGAGTAACAGGACCAAATGAATATGAGAATAACGTGAATAACAATTGGTATACGAATAAGATTGCGACGTGGACATTAAGATATACTTTAGAATTACTTGAAAAAACAACTTCAAAAAGAAAAATAGATTTAAATATTGGCAAAAGTGAATTAGCAAAATGGCAAGAAATCATTGACAAGATGTATTTCCCAGTAGATGAGGAATTGGGAATCTTTGTTCAGCACGATACATTCCTTGATAAAGACTTAAGAACCGTAGATACCCTTTTAAAAGAAGAGAGACCACTTAATCAAAATTGGTCTTGGGATAAAATCTTACGTTCTTGTTTCATTAAGCAGGCAGATGTTTTACAAGGGATGTATTTCTTAAATCATGAATTTAGCTTAGAAGAGAAAAAGCGCAACTTTGATTTTTATGAGCCAATGACTGTCCATGAATCAAGTCTTTCCCCTTGCGTCCATTCTATTTTAGCAGCAGAGATCGGGCTGGAGGAAAAGGCATATGAGATGTATCAGCGCACGGCAAGATTAGATCTTGATAATTATAATAACGATACAGAAGATGGATTGCATATAACTAGTATGTCAGGAAGCTGGCTGGCTATTGTCCACGGCTTTGCTGGAATGCGCACAGCAGCAGGAACTCTTTCCTTTGCACCATTTGTTCCAAAAGGATGGAATAGCTACACCTTTACAATCAATTATCGGAATCGATTAATTCGGGTCACAACGACTTCAGAGGAAGTGAAATTAGAACTTCTATCCGGGAGTTCGCTAAAGATGCAGTTATATGGAAAAGATATTTTACTAGAAAAAGAGTTTGTTGGAAAGAAATAACTAGTTAGAAGAAGGGAGCCGCTGATTGATTGTATTCTATTGCTAGAGAAGAGCGCTAGAATAAAGCAAGCACGGCTCCTTTTATATAGGGAGGCCAATTAATATGTTAAAAGGAATTATCTTTGATTTAGACGGAGTTATTACAGACACTGCAGAATATCATTATTTAGCGTGGAAGAAAACAGCTGAGGCCATTGGAGTTCCTTTTGATCGTGAGTTTAATGAGGAATTAAAAGGTGTTAGCCGCATGGACTCTTTATATAAAATACTAGATCATGGGGGAATTCGCGGGCAATTCTCTGAAGCGCAAGTGGAAGAGCTGGCACACGATAAAAATACCTATTATCAAGAGCTAATTAAAGAAATTACCCCTCATGATTTATTGCCAGGGATAAAAGACTTCTTGGTAGAATGCAAAGAAGCCGGCTTACAGCTTGGCCTTGCTTCTGCAAGTAAAAATGGTCCAGTGATATTAGATCGTTTAGAAGTAACAAACTTTTTTGATACCATCGTCGATCCCGGAAAATTAAAAAAAGGGAAGCCTGATCCAGAAATCTTTGTAAAAGCAGCAGAGCAGCTGCAATTACAAGTGCGTGAATGTGTGGGAGTGGAAGATGCGGAAGCTGGCATTCAAGCAATAAAGGGAGCAAATATGTTTGCAGTTGGTGTTGGCACCCCTGACCGCATGAAATTAGCAGATTGGCAAGTCGGAAGTACCGCAGAAATAACCCTTGAACGGCTAAGGGAGAAATTAGGAGAATAATAGAGTGAGAGGGAATGGAGTGTATTGTATGCTCTGTTCTTTTTTATTTGGCTGGGGAAAGTGCTGTTTTGGGGAGAGGAAGGGATAGGGGGAAAAGTGGTGTTCAACGCATATAAGTCCCAACCAAATTAATTGCAAAAACAAAAAAGCGTATTCCCTTTGCATAGCGCAGAAGGAATCCGCTTTTTAAAAGAAGGTTGGTGTTAGCTTTTCACCTTGAATTGTAAAATTGAAAACGCACCTGGAGACAGTGTTAATTCTTTTTCTAGGTCCCAAATAATCTCTTTATCATGATAGAGATCTTGAACATTTTTATTATCGATATTTTCAACGGGAATCGTGAAAGTTTGTTCTTGATCTGTGTTATTAATAGAGAAAATAATATGTTCCTCTTTGTATGTTTTTCGGTACATTGTAATATTATTATTATTGGAATCCAAGAAAATAAATGATCCTTTGTTACCAAATGCCGGATGGTTTTTACGAAGTGAAATTAATTTTTGAATATGGGCAAATAAGTCAAGATCTTGCTTCTCTTTTTCCCACACCATACACTTTCTGCAGCCTGGATCCTGTGGGCCATCCATCCCTATTTCATCGCCGTAGTAGATACAAGGTGTTCCTGTGAAAGATAAAAGGAATAAATAGAGTAGTTTCACTCTATCCTTTCGATTATTTGCAAGGGTCAAAATACGAGGCGTATCATGACTATCTAATAGATTAAAAGATACTTCATTAACACTATTTGGATACATATGAAGGACATTGGTAATCGTATGTTTGAATTCTGTCGAAGTAATCGAATCCTTCGCAAAGAAATTTACGGCACCTGTTGTGAACGGATAATTCATAACAGCATCAAACTGGTCTCCTTGCAACCAAGGCATAGAGTCATGCCATATTTCTCCGAGAATATACACATCGGGCTTCAATGCTTTCACCTCTGTGCGGAAATCTCTCCAAAATGGATGATCTACTTCATTGGCAACGTCCAGCCTCCAGCCATCGATGGCAAATTCTCTTACCCAATATCGGCCAACCTCTAATAAATATTCTTTTACTTCTGGATGGCTTGTGTTTAGCTTTGGCATAAACGGGGTAAAGGCAAATGTATCATAGTTTGGAATTGGTGCTGTTTGAATTGGGAATTCACGAATATGGAACCAATCTTTATAGATAGATTCCTCCCCCCTCTCCATGACATCTTGCCATTGAGGGAAGAAATAGCCACTGTGATTAAAAACAGCATCTAACATAATCCGAATCCCATGATCATGAAGAACATCTACCATTTTTTGAAACGTCTGTTTATCGCCAAACTGGGGATCGATTTCCATATAGTCAATCGTATCGTATTTATGATTAGAGTAAGCTTTAAATATTGGAGTGAAATAAACACCATTAACTCCTAAATCAACTAAATGATCAACATGATCGATAACACCTTGAAAATCGCCGCCAAAAAAATTAGTAGGGGTAGGCTCTGTACTTCCCCATTCGAGCGTATCAGCAGGATTAAGCATAGGATTCCCGTTGGCAAAGCGTTCTGGGAAAATTTGATACCAAACCGTATCTCTTACCCAGTCGGGAGCATGAAAAGAATCCTCTTTATGCACAAAAGGGATACAAAAATAATAGGCAGTATCGTCTGTTGGAATTGCTTCATAAAATCCTTTTTCTGTATAGATAAGTGTCTCCTTTTCAGATGAAAGCTCAAATCCATAGCGTAAGCGTCGATACTCAGGCTTTATTTCAATAAACCAATAATCATAAAGCTCTGTGCTGCCACTTTTTTTCATGGGAGCTTTTTCGTATTGCCAAGCTTGATTCACAAAAATGTAAGGGTCTCCAAAAATAAGCTGAACAGATTCCATTTCTGCTTTTTTTGTCTGGAGACGGATGTGGACTAGATCGTCTTTATAAATATAAGAAAAATTATTGCCAGGCCGATGATAAATCGCTTCTTTTAACATAAAATCTCCCTTTCTACGCAAGCGTTTGCATTATTAAAGAGTTGAGTATCTAGCAAAAAACAATTATAATATAAAAAGATAAAAGGAAAACGTTTGCGCCCCTCTATTATCAACCCATTTTCGTTATTTATCAAGCATAATTATAAAAAAGTTTAGTTTAAATATAATAGTGAATAATTATTTGTTGTAGAATAAATGAAGTAGTATAATAAATCGCTTTCAATAATTAGTAATCTAATGAATAGAGAAATCTAAATTTAATACTGGGGGAGTTCCATTGGCAACACTTTCAGATGTGGCAAAAAAAGCAAATGTCTCAAAGATGACAGTTTCAAGAGTGTTAAATCATCCAGAGCAAGTAACAGATGAATTAAAACAGCTTGTATATAAAGCAATGGAAGAATTAAATTATGTTCCTAACTATGCGGCAAGAGCATTGGTTAATAATCGAACACAAGTGATTAAATTACTTATTTTAGAAGAAATGGACACGGTTGAACCTTATTATATGAATTTATTAACGGGAATGAGCAGGGAGCTGGATAAGAACCATTATTCCTTACAGCTAGTAACAAGGACATCACTTAATATAGGAAAGTGTGATGGCATCATTGTTACGGGTATGCGCGAATCTGACTATGCTTTTATTGAAAAGTTAACAATTCCGGTTGTATTATTTGGAGAGAATTTGCATGGATTTGATTTTGTCGATGTGGATAACAAAAAAGGGACATATGTTACGACTAAACATATTTTAGACCAAGGATATAAGCAGCTAATTTTTATCGGAATTGATGAGAAAGAGCCTTTTGGGCAACTTCGCGAGGCAGGGTACCTAGATGCAATTTCAGAGAATGCTATAGAAGGAAAAATTATAAGAGTAGCAAATAGTTCAAGAGCAGCCGAGGCAAAGGTTTCTGAATTCCTATCAAAGAACGATGGTAAATTTGGATTTGTTTGCGCCTCAGATCGCATTGCAACAGGAGTGATTCGTGCTATTCAGAAGAAGGGGAAAAGTGTGCCAGAAGACTACGCAGTAACTGGGTTTGATGGCGTCTTTCTAGATAGAATCTCCTCACCAAAAATTACCACAATTAAGCAGCCCTTAATGGAAATGGGAGAGGCTTGTGCACGCATGCTCCTAAAAAAAATTAATGAACGGAACAAAAATCAAGGCAAACATATTTTTGAGCCGAAGCTTGTTGTTCGAGGATCGACTATTCTTGAAGAGTAGAGTGATTTAACCATTTTAGTAATTGTCAATTTGTGTTTTGGCGGGGATAAACAATAGCAGTGAAAATAAGAGGATTGTTCTTTTACGATAAAAACAGCCGATATGCTCTTCAAAAGAGGCACAAAATACCCGCTTAGGAGCACGTAAACTCAGTCACTCGCTTCTACGGGTATTTATTAAGCATTATTATTCCATATTGCTATGTCTCTTAAAGGCTTCCTCAAATCCAATCTCATTTAGCTCAGCAAAATTTAGACAAATGGTATCAAAGACAATATGGGCACATTGATCAAATAATGAGCCTAAGGGCTGGATAGACTTCATCTCATTTGCCTGCCGATATTTCGTGCTTGCCGGAATGCAGATTGTATGGGTTGCCTCTTCCACAAGTGGAGAGCTAGGATCAGTAGTTAAGACTAACACAGTGCATCCTAGTTTATGAGCAGTTTCAGCCGTCCAAATAACAGACTTTGTTTTCCCAGAACCAGAAATCGCGACTAATATATCTTCAGAAGAAATAGAAGGAGTAATTGTCTCGCCCACTACATAAACGGTTGCTCCTAAATGCATTAATCTCATGGCAAAGGATTTCGCCATGAGCCCAGATCGTCCTTCTCCCACGACAAAAATTCTCCTTTTTTCTCTAATTAATGCTGCTGTATCAATTAATAAGTTCTCATCGACTTGTGACAAAACGACTTGGATTTCCTGTTGAATAGCTGTAAGCTTACTCATTGGACAATACCTCCTGATTAAATTGTCTTGCCGCCTTTGCTGGATCGGCAGCCTTCGTAATAGCGGATCCGATAATGGCTATATCAATGCCGCCTTTTTGAAGCTGTGGGATGGAAGCGATAGTAATTCCGCCTGCCGCTGCAATTGGAGTTAGATAGGCAGTGCCGGTTTCCCATTCGCTTTTCCCATTTAGTTCTTGCTCATCCTTACTTATATGGTAGCAAAAAATAGCATCCTTAATCGTGGCAAGTGATATCATTTGTTCTCTGGAAGTGTTTAATAAATCAATCATTACTTTTTTTTGCTTCTTTTTTGCTACTTCCATACATGTCTCAATGGTTACTTTTGGGGCTGTTCCCATAACCGTGATGATATCTGCCCCGGCGGCAAAGCTAAGCTCTGCTTCATATTTCGCATTATCCATTGTTTTCGTGTCAGCAAGGATCTTTTTATGGGGAAATGCTTTTCTCATTTGGCGGACGCTGTCTATTCCGAATTCCTTGATTAGAGAGGTCCCAACTTCAATCCAGTCAATATCAGCTTCTACTAACTGGGCTATATGAATTGCTTCCGAAATAGTTAATCGGTCCAAAGCTAATTGAATGATCATTGTTAACCATCCTTTCTTTCAATACTAAACCGGTTTATTTAAACAGTAAAAATTTTTAATAGAGTAATGGAACAGTATAGAAGCGTCATTCTGCTCATATAGAAGGAACGCTTCTCCGATCGATTTTTTATATTTTCTTTATGGAGGATTGTCTAACAATTAATTCACAAGGATAAATAATTTTTTCTACTTTAAAATGTTCCTTGTTAACTTGTTTTAATAATATTTCCGTAGCCTTTTTTCCCATTTCAAAGGCAGGCTGTGCAATCATCGTCATTGGAGGATTGGAAAGATGTGCAAAAGGAAAATTATCAAAAACAATTAGGGATACATCTTCAGGAATACGCAGTTTCTTTTCCTGTAAAAATGCTAAAGTCTCTAAGAATACTAAATCATTACCTGCCAGGATAGCAGTGGGCGGGTTCTTTTTCTGAAATAGGTGATGTAATTCAGTTTTCACATTTTCTATTTCTGAGCTGATAATATAGTCTTCGCATATGTCTATAGAGTTTTCTAGCAATGCTTTCTTATAGCCTTCAATTCGTTCTTTTCTTGTTGAGATAGTTAATGGCTGTGTCAAAATAGCAATATTCTTGTGGCCATTTTCCAAAAATAATTTGATTGCATGATAGCTTGATTCTATATTTGTGGATAAAATAAAAGAAGCATTTATTTCCGGAATATCTCGATCCATAAAAACAACGGGATAATCTTCCTCTATCATTTTGGCATAAATATCGGTGTTTTGCCCTGTAGGAAAAATAATCAGACCATCTACCTGTTTGGCACGCAATGTTTCGATATATGTTCGTTCCTTTTTGGGATTGTTGTCAGCGTTGCAGATGATTGCCTGATAATCATGCTCGAAGCAGTAATCTTCAATAGAACGGCAGATTTCTGTCGAAAAACGATGAACAATATCGGCTACAATAATTCCAATCATAGAAGTTTTCTTTTGCTTAAGGCTGCGTGCAATATAATTGGGATGATAACCTAGTTGTTCAATGGCACTTTTGATTTTTTCCCTTGTGTCTTCTCCCATATATTCATAACGCTTGTTGATATATTGTGAAACGGTGCTTTTAGAAACACCTGCATATTTCGCTACATCCGCCATGGTTACTTTCGCCATTTGTTTTCCTCTCTCGCTACTTTAATAGATTCTTTTTCTAGTATAAAACAATCTATCGTTACAAGAAAGCGAAAGAGGAAAACGCTTAAAAATTACTCATGCAATGGTTGCTGTGCTAATTTTCCTATTACCTTCTTTTCCTTTTTTGTAGCAATAATTGTTAAAATAGCTGACAATAATAAGGAAATTGCCATGAAATTATAAGAAGCTCCAAAACCACCAGTTAAATCATTTAAATAGCCAACGATATAGGCTCCAGCAAAAGAGCCTAATGCTCCCATACTATTGATTAATGCCATTGCCCCACCAGAGACGTTTCTAGGAAGGATTTCTGGAATAATCGCAAAGAACGGACCATAAGGTGCATACATTGCTCCTCCTGCAATAGAAAGGAGAATAAAGGATAACCAGAAATTACTTGTGCCAATTAAATAGGAGCCGTAGAAGCAAATTGCCCCAATTAAGAGGAATGGATAGACAAATAGTTTGCGATTTTGAAATTTATCTGAGAAGTAAGAAACCGCTAACATTAACACACATGCTAATACATAAGGAATTGATGCGAGCCAGCCCGTTGTTACAATACTTGCATTTGGGGCTGAATTAATAATAGTAGGAAGCCACATCACAAAACCGTATACGCCAATGCTCCAAAGCGCATATTGAAGACTGAGCAGAATAACAGTCTTTGACTTAAATGCTTCACGATAGTCCTTAACTGGTTTAAGTTCCTTTTGTTCGTCCAGCAATGATTGATGAATGGCAGCCTTTTCGTCGCTGTTAAGCCATTTTGCATCTTTTGGATGATCATTGACGAGTTTCCACCATAAAAATGCCCAAATCACGGCAGGTAAACCTTCTAATATAAACATCCATCTCCAACCGAGTGATTCAAGAATATAACCAGATACAATACTCATCCATAAAACAGTTGCCGGATTTCCTAGAATGAGGAATGTATTTGCTCGAGAACGCTCTGCTTTTGTAAACCAATGACTTAGAAATACTAGCATCGCAGGCATAACAGCACTTTCTACTACCCCTAAGCTAAAGCGTATGACGAATAAAACGTTCACATTTGAAATAAGACCAGTAGCTGTTGCTAAGAAACCCCAAAGGATTAATGCCCAAAATACTAGCTTTTTTGCACTCTTATTCTCTGCGTAATGAGCACCTGGAATTTGAAAGAAGAAATAGCCTAAAAAGAATAATGCACCAAGTAGAGAAGAGGTAGCCGCAGTAATATTTAAATCCTCAGCTAAGCCGCCAGCAGCTCCAAAACTATAATTTGCTCTGTCTAAATAAGCTAAGCTATAAGTAATAAAAACAATCGGGATAAGACGAATCCATCTTTTTTTAGAAAGGGTATTCATATACGTACACTCCTTTGAGAATGATTGTTTATAAACTGCCTAAGTTCTTGTTTATCCGGGTAGCCAGTATTGTCACCCAGCGATTGTACAGCTAACGCGCCAATTGCATTTCCGCGCTGCACGGATTCCTCTACAGGAAGACCTTCTAAGAACCCACTTATTACTCCAACAGCAAAGCCGTCACCTGCACCAACTGTATCAATCACCTTTGCTACAGGGTAGCCATAGATGGTTCCTTCTTCTGTAGGGGATTTATAATAGGCACCTCGCGCGCCAAGTTTGATGATAACTAATTCTACGCCAGCGTCTAAATAATAGGAAGCAATATCGGCAGGCGTTTGATAGCCCGTTAGTTTGATGCCTTCCTCTACTCCTGGTAACACATAGTTCGCTTGTTTCGCGAAGAAATTGATGGTATCTACCATTTCCTTTTCTGAATTCCAAAGTTTTGGTCTCAAATTTGGATCGAAAGAAACCTTTTTACACTGCTTTTTAAAAAATGATAAAGCATGCTGAGCAAAGTCTCTAGTTTCCAAGGAAAGCGCTAATGGAATACCAGTCATATGCAGATGCTTTGCCTTCTGAAAATAATCTTCATCAAGATCAGCAATAGCTAGATGGCTTGCAGCAGAGCCTTTTCGGAAATATTGGACTTCTGGATCACCTTTGGTTACCCGTGATTTTAATTGAAATCCGGTTGGGAAATATGCATCTGTCATGATTTTTTCTACATCAACTTGATTCTTTTGGAGGTTTTCCATAATGAATTTTCCAAAGGCATCAGCACCAACTTTACTTACAAAGCTAGCTTTATATCCTAATTTAGCTAAGCCGATTGCTACATTTGTTTCCGCCCCTGCCAGTTCCATTGTATAATGCTGTACCTCATGTAGTGGGCCGCAAGAGTCGGCTATAAACATCGCCATGGCTTCGCCGAATGTAATGACATCAATTGAGTGCATGTAATTTTTCCCTCCTTTGATTTGAATGGACAATATCTATAAATTTATTAATCTCCACCATTGATCTCTCCAAGGAAAACTCCAATGCTCTCGGAATGGCAGCTGGAATCAAATGATCCATTTTTCGCCAATCAGCATTTGGGTCAAGTGGCAAGGGCTCGGTAAAAAAATGCTTGCCTTGTTTAAATACATGTTTTAAATGAAAATAAAAAATATAAGGCTGGAAAATTTGGAATGCTGCCAATGCATCTTCCTCCTGAATGGTCCAATTGCCTATATCAAATGTCATTTTGATTGGCATCCTTAAATTAGAAGCGTTTTCAAAAAAGGATGCTAACGGCTGGATTTTCCCCCCTTCCCTTGTTTGATCATTTTCCACTAATAATGAAAGAGAAGGGTAGTTGTGGATAATTTTCCATAAGTCGTGTAGATCTGATTTATTCTCCAGATAATGCCCCAAGGGTAGCTTAACCCATTTTGCTGAGAGAATCTCGCTCTCTTCCAAGATAGTATGAAGTGCTTGCTCATTTACAGCCCCAGCATTGTTCCAGATTGGAATAGGAGCAGAGTAAACGGTAAATAAGTTAGCTTGCTGGAGAATAGGCTGTATATGTTGTAAGGTTGTTAGCAACTCCTCTTCATGTAATAATTCTCTCCTAATTTCAATTCCGGAGGCATTTGATTTTTCAATAATTGAAATGGCTTGAAGTAAATCTTTCGTTGCTATTTTTTCATCAAAAAAGGAATTTAAAGGGATATATATAGTAGACATTTATATCTCACCTCTAATAAAACGATTTAGTAAACCGGTTTAGTGATATTATAAATGGAATGAAAGCGCTTTTCAATGATTAGTTTGTAATTTTCAATAATTAGGGAAAAAGTAGGAGAAGGGGATAATATGAATTATTGGGGGGATATTCGCGAAAAGAGGGAAGGTATTCGTGAAAACACTTGAGAAATTCGCGAAAAAGAAGAGAAAATTCGCGAAAAACACTAATTATCAGCCAAACCAAAAAAAGGTCTATGTAAAACACTCTTTTACATAGACCTTTCCAAAATAGTTTTATGCAATCGAACGATTAACTTTCACTCGTTCCCAAGGTTTTGTCTTCCAGCGTCTGAAGGCAAATATTCCTCTAAACCATTCATCTATCCCTTGAGCCAACCAGATACCAAGAAGTCCCAACCCTAATGTAATTCCGAGAGCATAGCTCAACGTAACGGCAATTCCCCACATGGAGATAATACCAATAATGACAGGAAAGCGAACATCACCGGAGGACTTTAAGGAACTCATTAAGACAATATTCATTGCTCTTCCTGGTTCTGTAAAGACCACTGCCCAGAGAATAGGTAGCCCGATAGCAATAATTTCATAGTTATCTGTAAATAGCTCTAATATTGGCTGACCGATTAATGCCATTACAAGAGCTGCCGCTAATGAAACGACCATGGCCAGTCTAAGTGTTTTAATGCCTCGTTTCAATGCACGGTCAAACTGCTTCCCGCCGATATAACGTGCAACCAGGAGCTGAGTACCTTCAGCAATTGCTAATGTAAATAAGTAGCAGATCATGGAAATATTACTAATATATACTCTGGCTGCTAAGGAGGCATCTCCTAAAGAAGCAACCATTGCAGTAATCATAAGCTGAGAAAATTGATACGATAAATTTTCTCCCGCAGAAGGAATGCCGATATAGAGCATATCTCGAATATCTTGTTTATTGACTTTGATGAAATCCTTAATGGAAAAAGTTAAAGCAATTCTCTTATAAACAAGATAAAGCAAAACAAGTACAGCAAATGTACGGGCTATAACGATAGTCCAAGAAACACCAATGACACCTGTAATAGGTAAACCAAAAACACCAAGAATACTAATGGCATAACCGGTTACGCTAATTACATTCATCAAAACACTAACAATCATGGATTCTTTTGTAAAGCCGTGACTTCTTAATATGGCACTAAGTGCAAGTGAGAGAGATTCTAAGAAGAGGGACGCACCACATATACGAACAAATATTAATCCATATTCTAATACTTCACCGCGAATATCGAAAAGTTGTAATAAATGTTCACCGAAGATAACAACGAGGGCTGCAATAATTATTCCGAACCAGAAGTTTAAACCAACCGCAGAGCGTGCAAACCTTCTAGCAAGGTTAAGCTCATTAGCCCCAAGTTTTTGCCCAATTAGTATCATGGCAGCAATGGATGTTACATTAAAGACTAGAATAAAAATTCCCAGAAGCTGATTGGCAACTCCTACACCTGCAGCTGCGCTATCAGAATAATGGCTTAGCATTAAGGTAGCAGTTACTCCCATACCCATGTGTAAAGCAAGTTCAATAAACAGTGGCCAAGATATATTAAAAAGAGACTGATTTTGTATTTTATTTGTTGAAACACTCAACAGTTAAAACTCCCCTTTACATTTAAAAATAGAAAACATAACAATCATTTTATGCTTATTTGGAAGAAAGTAAAGGGAAAGATAACATTTTTTTTTAGAAATTTTTCAAAAATCTTGAATATAGTAGTAATTAACGCTTTTTTTGGAATTATTTATGAGGATAATCCATTATTTACCGCAATTTTTGCTAAAAATGTTTGAAATGTAATGAATAGTGTCATGACAAGTGTTATTATAATAGTTAGTTTTCATAATTACACCTATCAGTGGAAACCTAAGGGGAAAATGGGAGGATTACAATGAAAAAGGAAATATCTCAAAGAAAGATTCTTGGTATCGCAGGCTTAGGGTGGATGTTTGATGCGATGGATGTTGGAATGCTTTCATTTATTATTACTGCTCTCCAAGCAGATTGGGGTTTATCGGGCAAGGAGATGGGCTGGATTGGCAGTATGAATTCAATAGGAATGGCTGTCGGTGCACTTGTTTTTGGATTAATGGCAGATAGAATCGGAAGAAAACATGTATTTATGATTACATTATTACTCTTTTCTATTGGCAGCGGGCTCTCTGCCTTTACTACTTCCTTAACGATCTTTCTAATTCTACGTTTTTTCATTGGAATGGGACTTGGTGGGGAGCTGCCGGTAGCATCTACACTTGTTTCTGAAAGTGTTCCAAAGGAAAAACGAGGCAGAGTCGTTGTCTTACTTGAAAGTTTTTGGGCATTTGGCTGGTTACTCGCTGCAGTAATTTCCTACTTTGTTATCCCAAAATATGGCTGGCAGGCAGCACTTATCATAAGCGTTCTTCCAGCTTTTTACGCTATATATTTACGTTTGCATTTACCGGATTCACCGAAATTCTTAAAAGTAGAAAAAGAGAAAAAGCTGACAATTAAGGAAAGCCTGCAAGCTGTATGGTCGAAGGAAAATCGGAAGCAAACAGCAACCTTATGGATTTTATGGTTCTGTGTAGTCTTCTCTTATTATGGAATGTTTTTATGGCTTCCAAGTGTCATGGTATCTCAAGGATTTAGTATGATAAAAAGCTTTGAATATGTATTAATTATGACACTAGCACAATTACCGGGATATGCTTTGGCAGCCTATTTAATTGAAAAAGCAGGCAGAAAGTTTGTACTCGTGCTATTTTTAATTGGGACAGCAGGAAGTGCCTTTATGTTTGGGTTAGCGGGAAGCACAGCGATGCTTCTTACAGCAGGAATTCTTTTATCCTTCTTTAACTTAGGTGCATGGGGAGCTCTTTATGCCTATACACCAGAACAATACTCTACAAAGGTTCGAGGGACAGGTGCAGGAATGGCAGCTGCGATTGGAAGAGTTGGCGGAATCTTAGGACCATTATTAGTTCCTTATTTAACAGCACAAAAGGTCTCCATTCCCTCTATTTTTACTATTTTTTGTATTGCTGTATTAATCGGGGCAGCAGTAGTTCTGTTTTTTGGAAAAGAAACAAAGAATACCGAAATTATTTAGAGTGGTTCGCCACTCTTTTTTTTGTTAAATAATCTAACAAAACTTCAATAAAGTAAAAAAATCCACATATAGCCTTCATATTGATTTTATTTTTCTTGAATAATAATCACTTTTTACAGAAAGAAAAGAAGAAGATTGCATTCTGATTTTGATGATAGCGTTTTATTAAAAACTGAAATAAAAAAATTATTTACATATTCTGAATATTGATGATATTATAGCTACACACTATTAAACGGTTTAGGAGGAGCATAACATGAAGATCAAAACAAATACAGCACTGATTATTATACTCATATTATGCTCTTAGGATTAAATAATCCCTCTGTATTATAACGGGAATTGTTTAGTCCAGTTTTTGTTATTAAAAACAAGGCGCTAAACAGTTTTTAAGACTTGAAGGTGCCTATCCATTATTGGACAGGCTTTTTTGTTTTTATCTAGCTAATAATTATTTTTAAATAGAGGAGTAGAAAATGATGAAGACTAAAGAATATTTTATGGAACGAATGTATAAAGCCTCAGCAGGAATGTCAAATGCAGTCCTTGTAACGTTAGGAATGGGATTGTTGTTAGAATCGATCGGAAAAGCATTTGGCTGGGATGTCTTAGTTCAAATTGGCGGAGTGGCAAAGGTATTGTTAGCCCCGGCATTTGGAGCGGGAATTGCCTATCAGTTAGGTGGAAACACATTAGTTATTTTTAGTGCGATGGTTTGTAGTACGATTGGGGGGAACGCGCTGCATGCAACGGATGCTGGAATGGTGCTTGTTTCCGGACAACCAATCAGCGCAGTATTAGCAGCGGTAGTGGCAACATATGTTGGGAAGCGGGTTAACGGAAAAACAATTTTAGATATGGTGGCCATTCCAGCTGCAGCAATTTTAGTTGGAGGAATTGCTGGAGTAGGTTTGGCGGCAGTTACAACTCCGATGCTAGAATGGATTAGTGCCCAAATCACTTCATCGGTACAAGGCTCACCTTTAATAGCGCCAATGGTTATCTCGTTAGTATGGAGCATCCTACTGATGACTCCAGCATCATCAGCAGCTTTAGCAATTGCATTGCAAATGGATCCAGTATCAAGTGCGGCTGCATTAATCGGGTGTACGGTCCAATTTGTTGGATTTACAGCGATGTCTCTTCGTCAAAATGATTTAGGAGGATTTCTTGCACAATCGATCATTACACCAAAAGTACAATTCCCTAATTTGGTGAAAAATCCGCTGTTAATCATTCCACCTTTTGTAGCAGCCGTCATTTGTGCCCCGATTGCAACATTAGGATTCGGATTCACGGCAACGTATGAATTGGCTGGATTAGGATTGAATTCTTTAATTGCGCCAATCAGCATTATGGCCACTCAAGGCTTGCAGGGATTCTTAATTTATGTGGCAGTAGGTATGGTTCTTCCAATTGTGATTACCCTTCCTCTTTATTTCGTAATTCTTCGCGTAGGCTGGGCAAAAACTGGAGATTTGGCTATGAGGGTTCAGTAAAACTTATGAATGGAGGCTTCCGATAGACAGGAAGCCTCTTTTAATGAAAATGGATCAAAGATATTGTAGTGGAGGTGGTAAGAATGAATCAATCGGGCATTACAGTTAATGATTTATTACGACTCCCTGTTTTAAAGGATGCAAAGGTGATAAGTGGGAGGGAAGGATTAAATAGAAACGTGCAAAATATTGATATTATGGAGGTTCCCGACATCGACGGCTGGTTAAGAGGGGGAGAGTTGCTGCTCACAACAGCTTATTCCATAAGACATGATCTTTCCTTATTGACAAAGCTTGTGGAGAAATTAGCGCAGGCAAATGCTGCAGCATTAGCAATAAAACCGGAAAGGTATTTACATGAAATGCCAAAAGAAATGATGGAGGTAAGTAATAAATATAACCTTCCTATTATTCAGCTTCCAGTTGGTGTGCCATACATTGATATTACAAATGCTGTCATGGAACAAATTGTGAATAAGCATGCTGCTCTACTTAGAAGGTCGGAAGAAATTTATAAGAAGTTAACGACATTGGTTCTTGAAAACAGTGGGATACAAACGGTTGCTGATAATGTATCACAAATGATAGAAGCACCTATTATTCTCTTAGATAAAGATGGTAAAAAAATTGTTTGCTCCCCAAAGGAAGGATGGATGAACGAATTTACGCATATAAAGCAGTGGGATATTACAGTAGATAAGGAGCGAGTTGGCAAATTTTTAATTGAAAAAGAACAGTTGGATGAAATGGATAAAATTTGTGTTGAACAGGCACGTCTAGTTTTTTCTTTAGAACTAATGAGAAGAAAAACAGCAATGGATACAGAGAATCATTTAAGAGGAAATTTTATTGAAGAACTGCTTGCAGGCATATTTCTCCCCCAAGAGGAAGTAGTGAATAAAGGAAGACAACTTGGATTGGATCCTGAAATAATGTGGGAAATAATCGTGATGGAAAGTGCAACCCTTATGGAAGAAGGTTCATCATTGTTACATGATTTAAGCAGCATTATAGAATCCATTAATCTATCCCATGCTAATAAGATTTACACACAGAAACAAGGAAGCCGGCTTGTCATCCTATCAGCCGTTCCCTATCAACCAATTATAACAAAAGAAACAAATCAACTATGGATGGATAAATTACTCCCTCTTATCAAGAAATATACCGATTTTCAAGTAGGATTTGGCGGAAGAGCGCTATTATGGGAGATACATTTAAGCTATTTAGAAGCTAGAAATTCACTTTTAATTGGATCCAGTCTTAATAAAGGGAAAAGAATGTACTTTTATGAAGATATTGAGCTATTTAAATTGTTACTAGACAGTTCCGACTATGTCAATATGGATCCAGTAATCGAAAGGAAAATAGGTAAGTTAATACAATATGATAAAGAAAATGACAGTGATCTTGTCAAAACACTCTTTTATTATTTGACTTTTAATGGCAGTTTAAAGGACACAGCAAATCAATTATATATTCATCGTAACTCAGTAAAATATCGCATGGATAGAATAAAAGAAATTGCAGATATTAAATTAGATACTTTCCAAGAGAAGGTTTTATACTATTGCTGTATATTCTTTCATAACTTTAAGGGTTCCTAAAACAGAGGGGGCTATTGTACTCGGAGCACAATAGATCCTTCTGTTTTTTGTTTTTTTAGGACATTGTGAAAAAAAGACAGAAAAGTTAAAATAAAATATAAATATTCAGAAAATTTAAATTAGGAGAGTGGGGATATGATTGGTGTCATTCGTGTTTTTACAACGGAGAATAAAGCAGTCTTGGACCATCATGGCAAAATAATTACAGAATTGTTTGGATTGCCAACAGTAAATCAATGTATTCCAGATCAAGCGTTAGGTATTTATGATGATGCTTCAGAAAAAGAAGCAATACCAAAAATCGTAGAGTTAGGAAAAAAGATGGAAAGGGAAGGAGCAAGGATACTTGCTATTAGCTGTGCGGCAGATCCTGGGATTGAAGAACTAAGAAAAGCGGTGTCTATCCCAGTAATAGGGGCGGGAAGTGCTGCTGCATTAACAGCTTTTTCTTTAGGAAAACCTGTTGGGATATTAGGGATAACTCAGGATGTTCCAGAAGTTATGAAGAAAATTTTAGGGGAGCTGTTGGTTGGCTTCAAAGTTCCAGAAGGTGTAGAAAATACGACTGATTTACTGAAAGAGGAAGGGAAGGAAAAGGGGCTAAAGGCTGCTAAAGATTTGTTAGATCAAGGAGCCAAGGTAATTGTGTTTGCTTGCACAGGTTTTTCAACAATTGGACTGGCAGACCAATTGCGTAATGAATTGAAAGTTCCCGTTATCGATGCAGTCGAAGCAGAAGGACAGTTTGCAGCACAGTTATACTGACATTGTCATATGGACAACCAAAATTTTCATTGTTTGCCAGATTATATTTGTAAATAAGCATAACGAATTAATTGGCCTTATTTTTAATATTCTTTATTCAAACCATCAAATGTACCACTTAGTTTAGTATGACCCCACTCTTTAACATCAAAATGCTATTTAAAAATAATTTGGAGGCTAGTCTATGAAACAAGTAGAACCAGTAAAAAAACACCCTCGTCTATTTGAACCTGTTTCCCTCATATTTACCATTATTACAGCAGTGTTTGGCGCCATTATCGGGATGCAAATTATCGTCTCTTTAGGAGTGACACCAAATACATCTATTATTGGTGCGCTTCTAGCAATGCTGATTGCTAGAATTCCAGTTACTATCTTTAAAAGGTATAAGTCTATTCATAGACAGAATTTAATGCAAACCTCTATATCTGCAGCAACTTTTGGGGCTGCAAATAGTTTATTAATTCCTATCGGTATTCCTTTTCTAATTGGGGAACCAGATTTGATTGTTCCGATGTTGATTGGAGCAGCATTGGCCATGTTTGCAGATGCTGCCATTTTATATAAACTATTTGACTCCAAGCTGTTTCCTGCATCAGGTACATGGGCACCAGGAGTAGCAACAGCACAAGCTATCGTTGCTGGTGATAAGGGAGGAAAACGGGCAGGGCTTCTTGGAATTGGAACACTTATTGGCGTTATCGGTTCGATTTTGCATATTCCGATGTCTGCCTTTGGGGTTGCTTTTATCGGTAACATTTGGGCTTTAACGATGTTTGGGATTGGCTTACTATTCCGACAATATTCTATTCCTGTTTTTGGTGTAGATGTAAACGCCCTTTACATTCCACATGGCATTATGATTGGTGCAGGAATTGTGGCGTTAGTCCAAGTTACGCTATTAATCTTTGGAAAAGATAAGAGAAAGCAAAAGGGAAAAAATCAAGAGGTAGCTGCAGCTATGGAAAATGATGTTGACGACTCGAATTATACAACACCTATTTCAGTAGCAAGAAAGACTTTAGGAATTGGCTTTATTGTTTATATTGCGATTGCTTTAATTATTGCTTTAACAGGCGGACTTATTACAGATATGTCATTTGGTATGTTGATTGGATTTCTGATTTTTGCCGCATTTGCTGCGTTTGTTCATGAATTAATCGTTGGTATTGCTGCCATGCATTCAGGGTGGTTTCCAGCCTTTGCGGTTGCCTTTATTACCCTCCTTATTGGTATGATGATTGGTTTTCCGCCTTTAGCACTTGCTTTACTTGCAGGATTCAGTGCTGCAACAGGACCGGCCTTTGCAGATATGGGCTATGACTTTAAAACAGGCCATATTTTACGAGGAAATGGCGCTGATAAAGAATATGAAATAGATGGAAGAAAGCAACAATATATGACGTCATTAGTTGCCTTTGGAGTCGCATTGCTAACAGTGCTAATCACTTATAAAGGATATTTTGCCAATAACCTTGTTCCTCCAATAGACGCTGTCTATGTTTCTACGATTCAGGCAGGCACTTCAATGGAAGTCGCTCGGCAATTATTAATATGGGCTATTCCAGGTGCTATCTTACAAATACTTGGTGGTTCAAGCAGACAACTAGGAGTAATGTTTGCAACAGGTTTATTAATTTTAACTCCATATGCAGGCATTGCAGTATTGGTAGGGATTGCGATTCGATTAATGTGGGTGAAGAAAAAAGGAAAAGAAGCAGAGACGCCAATGAGTATTTTAGCTGCAGGGTTTATTGCTGGGGATGCACTGTATAGTTTCTTTAACTCTGTATTTAAATTAGGGAAATGAGGAGATGAAACGTGACAATAAAATTAGATGAACAAATCGTTGAATTTGCTGTATATGGTGGTGCCATACTAGGCGGCGGCGGAGGAGGAAAAATAGAAGATGGACTTCAAATAGGACGCCTTGCTTTAGAGGTTGGTCAGCCTATCTTAAAAATAGCAGAGGAAATGGCAGATGAAGACTTACTTGTAACGGTTTCGCTAGTTGGCGCTCCAGCTGCTAAAGAGCAGTACGTAAAGCCAGTTCATTATGTCAAAGCAATGGAGCTATTGGCAAGTAAGCTAGATAGACCACTTCAAGGAATTATTACCAATGAAAATGGAGCTGGCACTACAGTAAATGGCTGGTTTCAATCCGCTATGACAGGATTACCAGTAGTAGATCTGCCTTGTAATGGAAGAGCTCATCCAACTGGCACAATGGGGTCATTAAATTTAACAGAGATGCCTACTTATATTTCTTATCAAGCAGCCGTTGGCGGGAAAGGAGATAAGTATGTAGAAATGCTTATCACTGGTTCCCTTGATATAACAGCAAAAGCAGTTCGCCAATTGTCCGTTGATGCTGGCGGGTTAGTAGCAGTGGCAAGAAATCCTATAACAGTGGGATATGCAAAGCAAAACGGAGCGAATGGAGCCATATCGCAAGCAATTACAGTTGGCAAAGCCTTGCTGTCTAATAAAGGAGAATCTGCTATCGAAGCAGTTGTGTCTGAACTAGGAGGATCTGTAGTCACAGAAGGAACAGTAACGGCATGTACTTTAGAAACAATAGGAGGTTTTGATGTAGGAAAAGTAACGATTGAGGATTGCTATGATATGACCTTTTGGAACGAGTATATGACAATTGAGAAAGATGGAGTGCGTTTTGGCACCTTTCCAGATCTTATTATGACATTGGATACAAAAACAGCTAGACCTATTGTAACCGCGGAAATGGCAAAAGGGCAGCAAGTAGCTGTTATAACCGTTCCTAAGGAAAAATTACGCTTAAGTAGTACGATGAGTAACCAAAAGTTAATCCAACCAATTGAAAAAATAATAAACAAAGAAATTCTAACTTATCTTTAAAAAGGAGAGATTGATAGAATGGTTTTAAAACAAACTTTAGTAGCTTTAGAAACGTTAGATAATGCATTTGTAACAGGAGAAACCGTTGCCGATTTATTTAAAGAATATCCAAATGTACAAACAGATGTTGTAAAAGTAACAGGGGAAAAAGGAAGCACAGATTTTATTAAGATTACCATACCGGGAGCAAAAGGGAAATCTGCTGGTGGCACCGTTCCGACATTGGGGATTATTGGGAGATTAGGGGGCATTGGTGCACGACCAAGCAGAATTGGGCTAGTCTCTGATGCTGATGGTGCCGTAGCGGCAATTGCTTCTGCTTTGAAACTAGCAGATATGCAGGTAAAGGGAGATGTACTTGCTGGGGATGTGATTGTATCCACACATATTTGCCCAGATGCACCAACAAGACCGCATGAACCAGTTGATTTTATGGATTCTCCAGTTGATATTTTAACAATGAATAAACATGAAGTAATTCCAGAAATGGACAGTATTATTTCAATTGATACCACAAAAGGAAATAGAGTGATTAATCATAAAGGGATTGCTCTTTCTCCAACAGTAAAAGAAGGTTACATTCTTCGAGTTAGTGAGGACTTACTAAGAATTATGGAAATGACGACAGGGAAATTTCCCGTCACCTTCCCTGTCACTTCACAAGATATAACGCCATATGGAAATGATTTATACCATATCAATTCTATTTTGCAGCCATCTGTGGCGACAGACGCACCAGTTATTGGCTTGGCAATAACTGCTCAATCAATCGTCCCAGGGTGTGGAACGGGAGCTAGTCATGAAACGGATATTGCAGATGCAGTTCGTTTTTCCATAGAGGTGGCAAAGGAAACAGCTAATGGTACTTGTGAGTTTTATGATAAAGATGAATTTAATAGAATAACAACCTTATATGGTTCCATGAAAGTCCTGCAAACAATGGGAAAAGCTGCTTCTCCTCAGTCTTAACCAAGTAATGCAGAGAGGGAGCATTGCTTCCTTTCTTTCCTTATAGTAGAGGAGAGAGTGACTTATAAAAAGGAGTTGTTTATATGAAAAAACTTGGAATGATTACAATTGGTCAAGCTCCAAGAACGGATGTTGCTCCAATTGTAGAGAAGTATGTAAACAAAGCGGAGCTTGTCCAAGTTGGAGTATTAGATGGGATGTCGAAAGATTATATTCAGACAAATCTATATCCTGAAGAAGGCGATTATGTTTTAACCTCTAGACTAGTAACAAATGAGTCGGTAGTTATGTCTCGCGAAAAAATAAAGCCAATTTTACAGGAGAAAATCTATTATTTAGAGAATATGGGAATAAGCCAAATATTGCTGTTGTGCACGGGTGTTTTTCCAGGGCTGCAAACAAGGAAAGCTTATTTAATTGAACCTGATCATATCATTCCCCCCACCATTAATGCGTTAGTAGGAAATAGAAGACTGGGAGTAATTGTTCCACTTAAGGAACAAATAAAGACGTCTCTTCCTAAATATGCCCCCTTAGGATTAAAACCTATTTTTAGTGTGGCATCACCATATAATATGAGTAGAGAGACCTTTAAGAATGCGGCTCAAGAATTAAAGAAGGAAGCAGATATAATTTTGTTGGATTGTATGGGGTATACAGAGAATGCTAGAGAGATGGTAGCCGAAATAGCTAATAAACCAGTCATTCTCTCCAATGCAATCATGGCAAAATTAGTATCAGAAATGATATAGGAGAGGGTAAAATGAATGAAAAAATGATAGAAACAAGCAAAAATGTTCTTGCTAACTGTTTAGGCATAAAAGAAGGAGAGTCATTTCTCGTTGTCACAGATGAAGCAAAGAGGGAAATAGCTGAATCCATATATGAAGCTGGCAAAGCGTTACGTGCTGAGACGATGTTTATTGTTATGCAGGACAGAGAAAAGTCGGGACAAGAGCCACCAGCAACTGTCGCAGCGGCCATGAAAGCAGCAGATGTGGCTGTTTGTGTAACGGCGCATTCCTTAACCCATACACAAGCTAGAAAAGAAGCAGTAGAGACAGGAACAAGGCTTGCGACAATGCCAGGAATAACAAAGGATATGTTCTTAGAAGGAGCCATTTCTGCAGATTATGAACAAGTGAGAATTCTTACGGAAGAAATAACAGACCAGCTTACAAAGGGAAAGCATGTCAAAATTGAAAAAGACGGCTATTGTTTAGCATTGGATATTACAGAAAGAAAGGGCATCCCAAGTACGGGGATGTACTTATATCCAGGGGAATCAGGTAATCTGCCGTCTGGAGAAGCATATATAGCACCAGTAGAAGGAACTGCAACTGGCACAATTGTCGTGGATGGCTCTGTGGCTGGAATAGGAAAGCTAAGTAATCCACTTAAGCTTACAATAAAAGAAGGTCGCCTAGTCGAGGCAGAAGGAGAAGAAGGAGAGCAATTATTAAAGATATTAGGCAATGGGGAAGGCAGAATGCTCGCAGAATTTGGGATAGGAACAAATGATAAGGCAAGGATCACAGGTGTGGTATTAGAGGATGAAAAAGTATACGGGACCATTCATGTAGCTTTTGGAAGCAATGCCACGTTTGGTGGAATAGTTTCAGCAGGCGTTCATATAGATGGAGTTGTCACCCAACCTACCGTATATATAGATGATGCATTATTGATGGAGAAAGGCGTATTGATCAAATAGCAAGGTGGTGACATGAGTGAGGGAATATACAAAAAGGGAAACGAGAATTGAGTTAGAAGGCTTATCAAAAGAGGAGCATTTACTTAATGAAACGATCGAGGTACTTACTGCTCATGAATCAGTAAGGGCTTTTCAATCGAAAGATATTCCGGCCAATATTCTTCAAACGATTATAACTGCAGCTAGAAGTGCACCAACTTCTTCAAACTTGCAGGCGTATAGCATTATTGTAATAAAGGATGAAGAAAGGAGATCACGGTTAGCTACCCTTTCTGGCGAACAGTCATTTATCCATGAGGCACCTGTGTTTCTAGTTTTCTGTGCAGATATTTACCGTTTGAAATATGTGACAGAATCACAAGGATATTCTTTTTTAGCCAATACGCTAGAAATGTTTCTTCTTTCCTCAATGGACGCCACCCTCGCCCTGCAAAATGCAGTAGTGGCTTCGGAATCATTAGGGTTAGGTTGTGTACCTGTTGGTTCCATTCGTAACCATCCTGATGCGGTTGCAGAGGAACTCGGCCTCCCAGCAGGCGTATTTGCTGTTTCGGGATTATCGATCGGCTTTGAAAAAGAAGGAACAAGGCGAGGCGTAAAGCCGAGATTGCCAGAAAAAGTAATGGTTCATCAGGAAAAATATACAATAGAAAATCTTGACGAGCTGCTAGAACAATACGATCATACGATGATTTCTCGTAAAACCTACGATGGCCGTAGAGTCTCCTTAGCTGGAGAACCAGAAAAGCAGGGAAAGGACTATGGATGGAGAGAACATACTGCTAGAAGATGCACGAGACCAGAAACGATCGCTGCCTCAGCAAGTTTAAGAGAAAATTTGAAAAAAGTATTAGAAAGTAGAGGCTTTTCTTTTTAAAGGAGGAATGGATATTGGATGTACTGGAGGCAATAAAAACAAGAAGAAGTTCACGCGCATTTGCAGAACGTGGCGGATTACCTCAAGAAATAGTTGATTCAATTGCACAAAGTATTTTACATAGTCCGTCAGGGAGCAATGCTCAAGAATCTCACTTCCTCATAGTCCAGAACGAAGAACAGATAAAAAGTATAAAAAGATTTTCCCCTGGTCTATCAGGAGATCCCGAGGCTGTTATTGTGTTGTGCTCCAACCCTGCAGAAGCCCTCCATAAAGGCGGAAAAGATTCGGAAGAAGTATTGCGTTTTGTAAATTTAGGAATAGCCGCTGCCTATATTCTTTTATCTACCCATTCATTAGGTGTCGGAAATTGCCCAGTTAGATCCTTTCATAAAGAAGCCATTAAGAAATTGTTGGAGCTTCCACATGAGATGGAGCCAGAGCTTCTCATCAGTTTAGGCTATTCAAAAGAATCTCCAAGAAAGAAAAAAAACAGGGAAAAAGAGGAGGTAATTTCTTTTGACAGATATGGAAACACGCAAAAATGAGAAGCTAGTAGAACTTGTTAGAGATTATAGCGGCTATATTCTTACAAGTGCAAAAGGACTATATCGAGAGCCTGCTCATTACGGACCACTAAGAATGGTTGGTGCATTGGAACGTACCTTAGTCTTATTAACAGAACTTGGAATAGAGGATAAGGAAATGGAAGAAGCGTTATCCTTTATACGAAAGGAGGGCTGGCGTGCTTTATCAGATCCGTTGGGATATGAGGAAGCATTAGACCAATCGATTGATCAGCTAGTTGAGCTTACCGTGCAAAATAAGGCGTAGAAGCATTAAAAAGTGTTTTTGAGTTGGCAAATAATAGAGGTTTTTCAACCGAAGACAAACCCAACTAATGATAGCGAAAATATTATAGGTTGGGTTTTAATTCATTAAAAAAGAAAGATTGTTGCATTATCGGTAGACTGAATAAGAGGTTTTGCTTTCTATTTAAATCTGGAATAAATTTCCGCGTTTTCTTTTGTGAATTTAATCACAAAATACTTGCATTAAGAAATATTCGATGTATAATAAAGATGTGAACGGAATGTGAATTCTATCACAATATATGTGATTTTTTTCACTAATTAAGTGAAAGGTTTCACATTCAATCTATTACAAAAGGAGTTTTTATACATGAAAGTAGTTGTAATTGGATGTACACATGCTGGGACAGCAGCGGTCAAAACGTTAGCAAATGTAAATAAAAATATAGATATAACTGTTTATGAAAAAAATAATAATGTTTCCTTTTTATCTTGTGGAATTGCTTTATATGTTGGCGGTGTTGCCAAAGATGCGAGTCAGTTATTTTATTCTTCACCAGAAGAGTTAAAAGCGCTTGGCGCAACGATGCATATGGAGCATGAAGTCCTAGAAATTGATACAGAAAACAAGCAAGTACATGTGAAGGACTTACAAACAGGCAAAGAAAAGATTGATCCATATGATAAGTTAGTAATGACTACAGGCTCTTGGCCAATAATCCCACCAATTGAAGGAATTAATCTGGATAATATATTGCTTTCTAAAAACTATAATCAAGCAAATGAAATTATTGAGCGTTCTAAGAATGTAAGAAATGTTACCGTAATTGGAGCGGGATATATTGGTGTTGAGTTAGTAGAGGCATTCGCGCTTAATGGAAAAAATGTCACGTTAATTGATAGTGAGGACAGAATTCTAAATAAATATTTAGATAAAGAGTTTACAGATGTGGTTGAGGCAGAATTTGCGGAGCGTAACATTCACTTAGCTTTACAACAAACTGTAACAAAATTTGCAGGTGATGAACGAGGAAAAGTAACAAAGGTTTATACCACAAAAGGAGAATATGAAACAGATTTAGTTATCTTATGTGTGGGCTTTAGACCAAACACAAATCTGTTAAAAGGTAAAGTAGACCTCCTTCCTAATGGTGCTATTAAAATTAATGAATATATGCAGTCAAGTAATCCAGATATTTATGCAGCAGGTGACAGCTGTGCTGTTAATTATAATCCAACTGGAGAAAAAATGTATATCCCTCTTGCAACAAATGCTGTTCGAATGGGAACACTTGTCGGCTATAATATTGCTGGACGACCATTGAAATACATGGGAACACAAGGGACTTCTGGCTTGCATATTTTTGGCTTAAATATGGCATCTACCGGATTAACAGAAGTTACGGCTAAATTTAATAATATCCCTTATGAAGTGGCAGAAGTAATCGATAATGATCGCCCAGAATTTATGCCGACATTTCATGAAATTCGTTTAAAAGTACTTTTCCATCAAGAGACAAGAGAAATTTTGGGGGCACAATTAATTTCAAAAGCAGATGTTACGCAAATGATGAATACATTATCTGTATGTATTCAAACTAAAATGACGATTGACGAATTAGGATTTATCGATTTCTTCTTCCAACCGCATTTTAACAAACCGTGGAATACATTAAATCAAGCTGGATTGGCAGCTATAGCAAAACAAAAAGAACTTGTTAAGCACTAGGTGAAAAGGATCATCTCTTTTTATAAAGGGGTGATCCTTTCTTTTTTGGGGGAAAGAAACGTATACTAGAAGAAATATAATAGGAGAGAGACAAATGATTGATTATATAAACCAGTCAACAGAAGAAATAGCACAGTTACTTTTAGGAAAAAAGCTTATTCATAAAACGCCGGCATATACGTATAGTGGTTATATTGTAGAGACGGAAGCCTATGTTGGGATAGAAGATATGGCTTGTCATAGCTATGCAGGCAGACGCACGCCTCGATTGGAATCGATGTATAAGTCAGGTGGAACCATCTATATTTACACGATGCATACCCACCATATGTTAAACATTGTTACAAAAGAAGAGGGAAATCCTCAGGCTGTTCTTATCCGGGCGATTGAACCTTTTGAAGGAATAGAAGAGATGGAAAAGAACCGAAAAACAAATGGTATAAATGTATGCAATGGACCTGGGAAGCTAACAAAAGCAATGGAAATCACCAAGGCTTTAAATGGTGTCTTTATAAATGAAGAATCTTTATGGATTGTAGATGGGAAAGTACCATCCCAAATAATCGAGTCTCCGAGAATTGGGATTCCAAATAAGGAGGAATGGACGCTAAAACCATTACGATATTATGTAAAAGGGCACCCATACGTATCAGGAATGAAAAAAGGCGAGGTGCTGTCTGCTGCAGATTATTGGCATTATGGATAACGGATAATTTGTTTGGAAACCGCTTTCTAATAAAAGGCCTGATAAGATATGATGGATATAACTAACATAGAAGGGAATTGGTTAAAAGGAGTGAGTGAAATTGTTACCAATAAGACAACAAAAGATACTGCATCAGCTTATGCAGTCAAAGTCTCCGCTTTCCAGTGATTACTTAGCAAATGCCCTGGATGTAACCACGCGAACAATTAGAAGTGATATGAAGGCATTGATCGATACATTAAAAGATAATGGAGCAGAAATAGTACTGACAAGAGGGAAGGGGTATGAATTAGTTATAGGAAATTATCATTATTTTAAACCATTTTTAACAAAAATAATGAATGAAAATAACGTAAGTACACCCCTTCCAACGGAACCTGAGGAAAGAGTCGACTATATTCTAAAACGTCTATTATTGGCGGAAGAATACTTGAAAATTGAACAGTTTGCTGAGGAGCTTTTTGTAAGTGAATCCTCTATTAAAAATGATCTGAAAGAAGTAAGAAGATTATTAAAAGACTTTAATTTAAATTTAGATAAGAAGCCAAACTATGGTTTAAAAATCATGGGACAAGAAGCTAAGCTGCGTTATTGTCTTGCGGCATATGTGTTTGACCAAGATGAAACAGATTGGATACTTCCAAATAAAAAACTAGAAGAAATAAGAAAAATTATTATCGAACAAGCCGAAAAGGCGTCTATTTTTTTATCAGATATTGGCGTAAATAATTTAGCAACACATATTGCGATTGCCTGTATTCGCATACAAAATGATAATTATGTTTCCATGCCTTTAAAGGAAATGGAGCCTCTTAAAGAAAAGAGAGAATTTGCGATTGCCAAACAGATTGTCTTTTTTCTAGAAAAAACGTTATATGTTACTTTTCCTGAATCTGAAATAGCCTATATAACCATCCATTTATTAGGTGCGAAAATGGTAGTTTACCAGTCTGATAGCAGAGAGAATATGTTAGAAATGATTGAGGAAGATATTCTAGCATTAACAAAAGCGATGCTCCAAGAAGTGGAGCAAGAATTGGATCTAGAAATAGCCTATGATGAAGAATTAATCTACGGGTTATGTCTGCACTTAAAGCCGGCTATCAATAGATATAAATATGATTTAACTATAAAGAATCCTCTTCTTGCTGAAATCAAGAAAAATTATCAAATGTCCTTTGACGCTGCTGTTATTATGGGGAAATACTTAAGCAAACATAAGAGGATGGACATTAATGAAGATGAAATAGGCTATTTGGCATTACATATTGGCGCAGCGCTCGAGCGAAAGAAAGCAAAAGGCAGTGTAAAAAGATGCTTGATTGTCTGTGCTACTGGGGTGGCAAGTGCTCAATTACTGTATCATAAGCTTCAGTCCACCTTTGGCAATAAACTTGAAATTGTAGGAACTGCTAATATGTTTACCATTGATAATTATGATCTAAGTACATTAGACTTCATTGTTAGTACCATTCCTATTAACAGGGAATTAACCATACCTGTTATTGATGTACATACTATTTTAAGAGAGGAAGACATTAGTAAATTAGAGCATATGGTTGTGGATAGAGTTGAAACTACCTTACAATATTTTTATCCTGACCTTGGATTTTTTCAACAAGAGTATCAAACGAAGGAGGAAGTATTGGCGTTTTTAGCAAGAGAAATTATACAGAAGGGGATTGCGCCAGATCATTTCTTTGAGTTAATCATGGAACGAGAAGAGATTGCTCCAACAAGCTATGGAAACTCCATAGCCATTCCTCATCCTCTAAAACCAATCACTGACAGTACTTTTTTATCTATTTGCACGTTAAAAAAACCAATTCAATGGGGCGAAAATAAAGTGCAGCTTATTTTCTTATTAAGTGTCCAAAAAAAGTACAAGAAAGATATTCAAAAGCTATATCAGCTGCTAGTCAAAATATCAGGAAATGCCTATATGGTGAATCAGCTATTAAAGGTAAAGTCCTTTGACGAATTCAAAGAATGTATTTTAGCTATTGGCCAATAGGAATTTATAGAAGGGAAGGAACTCCGGATTAGAGTTCCTTTTTTTGAGTCAGCCATTTCCAGTTTAACGTGGAAAATAAGTGCATGTAAATGTAAGCGCTTATCCAATAGAATGGAAAACAAGAAATGAATCATATCATTTCCATTTAAATTAGGAATGGAGGTTAATCAATGAGTTTTAAAGACAAAGCTACCGAGACCCTTGGAAATGTTGCTTACAAAATAACAAATCAGAAATATATTATGGCCATAAAAAAAGCTTTTGTGACGTTAATGCCTGTCATTATAACAGGAGCATTTGCCGTTTTAATCGCGAATATGGTGATGGGAACAGAGAGTGGTTTAGCCCATTTTAAAGCATTTGCCTTTTTGGCTGATTACCAGCCAATTATGAAAGCGATCCAATATGCTACCTTGAACTTCCTTACAATTGGGGCCGTTTTTCTTATTGGGATAGAGCTCGGACGGATCAATGGCCATCAGTCGTTATTCCCTGGAATATTAGCATTAATGTCCTATGTTTCTGTCGTTCCAACAACGCTAGAACTGCTTGTTAATGAGAAGAGTCAATTAGTGGTTGATGTTTTAGCCAGGCAGTTTTCTGACCCAAAAAGTTTATTCCTCGGAATGATTATCGCCATTGTATCGGTTGAAATTTATTGCAAGTTATCGAAAGTAGATAAGCTGCAAATTAAGATGCCTGATAGTGTTCCGTCAAATGTTGCGACTTCGTTTTCAGCACTAATTCCTTCTATTTTAACTGTAACGATTGTTGCTACTTTTGGATTTCTTTTTTTCAAAGTTACAGGGATTTATTTATATGAAGCAGTATATAACATTGTACAAAGACCTTTAGAAAGTGTCATGCAAGGACTGCCAGGGATTTTGATTCTTATGTTTGTCGCCCAATTTTTCTGGGTGATTGGTATTCATGGAAATCAAATGGTAAAACCGATAAGAGAACCACTGCTGCTGGCATCTATTACTGTTAATATGACGGCATTCCAAGAGGGAAAGGAAATTCCTAATATTATCACAATGCCGTTTTGGGACGTGTATATGAATATTGGTGGTTCAGGAGTAACCATTGGTTTATTAATAGCGATCTTTATGGTATCTAAACGAGAAGAAATGAGAAGTATTGCAAAACTTTCCGCAGGACCAGGTGTGTTCAATATAAACGAGCCAGTTATCTTTGGATTACCAGTCATGTTAAATCCGGTTATGGCGATTCCCTTTATTATTACCCCGCTGATTACAGGGACAATCGGTTATATTGCTACAGTAACTGGCTTTGCTGCTAAGGCTGTTGTTATGGTTCCATGGACGACTCCGCCTATTATTAATGCATACCTATCTACGGCCGGAAGTATTGGAGCGGTTATTACCCAGATCATTTGTATTGTCGTATCTGTTCTAATTTACTTGCCATTTGTATTGATTGCCAATAAGGCTCCTGCTGTTCCGGAAGAAGAGTAATTTAATAGGGAAAGGGAGGGGGAGATAAATCTGACAATCGGATCGTATAGGAAAGAGGGGATGATTCCTCTTTTCTCCTATCCGACCAATACTTGTGAGGTGGTCTATGATGGATCATTAGGCAATGCAGTTAACAGCTACTTGTGAAGGGTAAGGAGGAAAAAATAATGGAACAAATGAAAGTTACTATTCCAGATCATTTTATTTTAGGAGCAGCATCATCTGCGTGGCAAACGGAAGGATGGGCTGGAAAGAAGGATTCACAAGATTCCTATATGGATATCTGGTATAAAAATAATAAAAATGTTTGGCACAATGGCTATGGACCAGGAATCGCTACAGACTTTTACCATCGATATAAAGAAGATATCAGCATAATGCAGGAAATTGGGTTAACGCATTACCGGACATCGATCAATTGGTCCCGTTTCTTGGTGGATTATGAAAACGCAGTGGTAGACGAGGAGTATGCTCGATATGTCGATAATGTTATTAATGAGCTGATAGATAAAGGTGTAGAGCCAATGATTTGCTTAGAGCATTATGAATTACCGGCTGCTCTTTTTGAAAAATATGGCGGTTGGAACGATAGACATGTTGTGGACTTATTCGTCAAATATGCAGAAAAAGTATTCGAGCGTTACGGTCGTAAAGTGAAGCACTGGTTTACTTTTAATGAACCAATTGTTGTGCAGACCCGTGTATATTTAGATGCAATACGTTATCCATTTGAGCAAAATACCCAAAAGTGGATGCAGTGGAATTATCATAAAGCACTTGCTACTGCTAAGGTTGTTGCCTTGTTTAAAGAAAAGCAGCTGCATGGAACAGGAGCTAAAATCGGGGTTGTTTTAAACCCAGAGGTAACATATGCGAGATCTTCGGCTCCGCATGACCAAGATGCTGCCCGCATTTATGATTTGTTTTTTAATCGAGTATTTCTAGATCCCTCGATTAAAGGAGAATATCCAGCAGAATTAATGGATCTTTTACACAAACACGATATTTTATTTGAACATACAGAAGAGGATTTAACGGTAATAAGAAATAATACCGTTGATTATGTGGGGATTAACTTATATTATCCTCATCGTGTAAAGGCAAGGACAACGGCATGGAACGAAAATACCCCTTTTCATCCGGCTTATTATTATGAAATGTTCGATATGCCAGGTAAGAAAATGAATCCATTCCGAGGCTGGGAAATCTATCCGCAGATTATGTTTGATATGGCAACTCGCTTGAAAGAGGATTATGGCAATATTGAGTGGTTTGTAGCCGAGAATGGAATGGGTGTGGAAAATGAGTTTAAGTATAAAGACGAAAGTGAAGTAATCCAAGATGATTATCGCATTGAGTTTATTAGCGAACATCTTAAATGGTTATTAAAGGCAGTCGAACAAGGTGCAAACTGTAAAGGATATATGCTCTGGGCATTTACGGACAATGTTTCGCCGATGAATGCTTTTAAAAATAGATATGGACTAGTTGAAATTAATTTAGAAGAAAATCGAAACCGAAAAATGAAAAAGTCAGCTTATTGGTATAAGGAAATCATTAAATCTCGAGAAATCACCGTAAAAAATG
This sequence comes from Niallia sp. FSL W8-0177, assembly GCF_038006285.1. Lineage (NCBI taxonomy): Bacteria > Bacillati > Bacillota > Bacilli > Caryophanales > Bacillaceae > Niallia > Niallia sp. FSL W8-0177. The sequence continues at coordinate 3,957,554 of NZ_JBBOUX010000001.1, read as the reverse complement.
ATGATTTTATTAAATAATAGGAGGAATGAAGAATGAAAAGAATAATATTAGCTTGTGCAGCAGGTATGTCTACTTCCATTGTAGTATCAAAAATGAAGGCAGCTATTAAGGCAAGAGGCGAAGAAATTGATGTTTATGCCATTCCAGAAGGAGCAATTGCTGATGAATTAGCAACTTCAAGCGAAGGGGTAATGGCCATTCTTCTAGGGCCACAAGTACGATTTATGAAACAGGCGGCAGAAAGTGCTGCGAAACCATTTGGAATTCCAGTGGATGTCATTGATACAAGATTATACGGTACAGCTAATGGAGAGAAAATACTAGATCATGCATTATCATTAGCTAAAAATTGACGAAGAGAATAGGGGTGGTGAAATTGAATACTTTAGAGGAAATGCAGACAGCAGCTTTTCAGATTATTTCATTCGCTGGAGAAGCAAGAAGTTGTTATGTAGAAGCTATTCAGATTGCAAGAAATGGAAAAATGGACGAAGCGAAGCAAAAAATAGAAGAAGGTGTTCAATTTTACAATGAAATTCATAAAGTCCATGCTTCTCTTATCCAAAGAGAAGCTGCTGGAGAACAACTGCCATTCTCCCTTATTCTCATGCATGCAGAAGATCAAATGCTCACAACCGAAACATTAAAGATTATGGCAAGTGAGATGATAGAAATGTGTGCCATGATTATAGAGAAAAAATCATAAAAATTAACACGAAGCAGACACATAGATTTTTATAGGATTAGCGAGCAGAAGAAGTCAAGACCTCAAAGGCTAAGTTGAGGAGACCGAAAGTCAGCAGCTTAGAAAGTGAAATGGATTTTAGTCTGCGGGTAATACTCACAAACTAATAAAAAACCAAACGATTGATAAGGAAAATATTAGTAGCATTTTCTATCAGTCGTTTGGGATTATCCTCGATTAGAATACTTAAAACCTCTTAATTTTCAAATGAATTAAGAAATTTTCCCTTCCTTTATTTTCCCTATTACAGGCTTTTCATAGACTAATTTAATGAAGTACCCATATAAAGCTGCTAGAATTTGTTGGAATAGCATGCCAATCACAACGGGAACTGCTACTGCTGGAGGGAAAAAGCTCACAGCGAGAACTGCTCCAGCACTAATATTTCTCATCCCGCCAGAATAGATCATTGCTATTGTTTCTTCTTTGCTTCGTTTGGTAACTACTCCTAATATCCACGCAAAAAAGTATCCAGATAATGCTATTACAAAAACAGTAAGCGCTACTTGGAGAAACTTTTTATCAATATTTCGTAAGTAAGGGGCTACTACAGAACTATTAATACTAACAACTAGTGCTAACCCAATTTTAGAAAAAGCGGATAGTGTGTGATTCCACTTTTTCGCCTTTTCCACTGAAAACTGATTGATCACCATACCGAAAATAGATGGCAGAACAATCATTCCAAGCAACCCCTTCATCATCCCCCAAACCTCAAGCTGTACCGTTTCTCCTACAAAAAGGTTCATACTTAATGGAACAAGGAACGGAGACAGTAAGGTGTCGAGCAAGATAATCGCAAGAGTAAGTGCAATGTTTCCTTTATAGAGGCTAACCCAGATAACACTCGTGATTCCAGTTGGAATAACAACAGCTAATGTTAGCCCTGTAATCGTGTAAGGGTCATTTTGGAAAAATAAGTGACCAATCCAAAATGCCCACAAAGGAGTAAGAATATGTAGAATAGCCAGTGTTAAAAGCAAAGAAAACGGATGGGTGATTGTATATTTCACTGATTTTAAGTTAGATGTCAAGCTCCCTATAAAAGTCATCACTGCAAAAATCCATGGAACTAAGAAAGAGACATGATGAAGGATATCTGATAGCAATACCCCAATTAGGACACTAATCGGGGTTAAAAGGGGCATCCACTTCCCAAGAAAAGCATTGATTTTTTCTAACATGTACAGGACTCCAGTTCTTGTAAAAATATAAGTTCATTTTAACATAGAAATGCTGTGGATAAGTTGTAGTTGCGAAAATTTTCAGAATATTGATTTCGGAATAGTCTCCTGTAAAGCCTTCATTTATTCGAATGAACTTTTTTCTATAATAATTACCCATTCGCCTAATTTTACATATAGTATAGCAAGAGTAAATTTAGAAGCATGGCATATTCATTGACAATAGGGAGTTTTAAAGGCTGTTGATCACTTTTTTTCTCTACACGAGACCATGTGAAGTGAACGATAATTCAGTTGAGTATAACAGGCACGAGAATTGGTCTATAAAAAACACCTTAAAAATATGAATATTTTAGAACGGAGGGCTGTAATTGTATAAATTAGAGGTTAAGGACAGTAGTAAGGTTTTTCGAAAAAATGGCAAGGAGTTTTTCGCATTAAAGGATACAAATTTGCAGATTCCAGAAGGGAAATTTGTCAGTATTATCGGTCCAAGTGGATGTGGAAAATCAACGCTATTCAATATAATTGCAGGATTAATAAAACCATCAACAGGCCATGTCTTGTTAGACGGAAGGGACATTGTTGGAAAGAGTGGGCATGTTGGCTATATGCTTCAAAAAGACTTGCTCCTTCCGTGGAGAAATATTCTTCATAATGTGATTTTAGGATTGGAGGTAAAGGGTGTTCCTAAAAAGGAGGCGATCCAAAGAGCACTGCCTTTACTAGAGAGATATGGATTGGAAGGCTTTGAAAAACATTTTCCGGAAGAACTTTCTGGAGGAATGAGGCAGCGTGCAGCTTTGTTGCGAACATTGCTTTATGATCAAGATGTTATTTTACTGGATGAACCTTTTGGTGCTTTAGATGCACAAACACGCTTATTTATGCAGGAATGGCTTTTACAAATATGGGGAGATTTTAAGAAAACTATTTTGTTTATCACCCATGATATAGATGAAGCTATTTTTTTATCAGATGAGATATATATTTTGACGCCGAGACCAGGCACCATTAAGGAGAAGGTATCGATCCAATTACCAAGACCAAGAAATGAACAAACACTGCTAGACTCTAAATTTATTCAGTTAAAAGAATATGTACTACAAGCACTAAAATCAACAGAAGAAAAAGAATAGGGAGGGAGGAATGGAGATATGGAATCACAGGATAAAACGAAAGTTCTTTATATAGAGGATGATGAGGCCATTGCCAAAAGAAGAAAGAAATTCACCCGCATTGGACAATGGAGCTTTGGACTTATTTTTCTTCTTGCGTGGGAGCTGCTTTCTAAGTGGAAAATAATTGATTCGTATTATTGGAGCAGTCCGTTTACTATTTGGAAAACTGGTTATGTAGCTTGGACGGAAGGAACTTTATGGAGTGATCTATTATACACATCAGGAGCCACTATCTTTGGCTTTGGATTAGGTACCTTTTTTGGCGCTTTATTAGGTCTTTCCTTCTGGTGGTCGTATTATTATTCTCGTATATCTGAACCATATTTAATTGCCTTTAATGCAGTGCCGAAACTGGCTCTTGCTCCTGTCCTTGTTATTTTATTAGGAATAGGCTTTAGCTCCAAGGTAGTTCTTGCTTTTATGATGACCATCATTACAACAGCTCTTGCAGCATATAGCGGCGTAAAGGCAGTTGATAAAGATTTGGAAAAATTGATGTATTCCCTTGGCGCAAAGAGATGGCATGTCTTCACAAAGGTGGTGGTACCGACTACAATGCCATGGATTGTGAGTAGTTTAAAAATAAACATTGCTTTAGCTTTGGCAGGTACGATCGTTGGCGAATTTATTAGCTCTAGACAAGGGATTGGCAGAATGATTCTATATGCAGGACAAATTATGAATATCAATCTTGTTTGGGTGGGCGTAGCTGTGCTGTCTATTCTTTCGATTGTAATGTACTTTGCTACAGTATGGATAGAAAGGCTTCTTTTGCGAGGAAGAAATGTGGAATAGAATATTTTCCCCCTTGAAAAGAACATAAAGAGAAAAAATGTTCCATATATATGAAATAGAATATGTATTTCCATTATCCGCAATATACTTCTGGTTCATCTTCATTTTCTTATCTACTACTAAATTTCCCATTCTATTCATATATGAAAAAGGGGGCTTTACCTTGAAAAAGTGGAGGCTTTTTCTACTTATGTGTTTTAGTTTTGTCTTAATCCTTGCAGGATGTTCATCAAAAGAAGAAAAGGGAACGAAGGATGGGTTGCGGAAGATTGTTATTTCAGAGCCAGTTCATTTGATCGGCTATCTTCCACTGTATGTTGCCATAGAAGAAGGTTATTTTAAAGAAGAGGGATTGGAAGTAGAAGTGATTACGGCAACCGGAGGAGCACATGTTACGTCTGTTGTTAGCGGTGATGCCTGGGGCGTTATGGGCGGACCAGATTCTGTGCAAATGGCCAATTTAGGAAGTTCTGATCCGATTCAGTCAGTAGTAAACGTCGTTAACCGTGCTAATGTTTATTTGATGGGAAACTCAGATGAAACGATTGATAGTACAAACGATGAAGAGCTGGCAAATTACTTAAAAGGGAAAGTTATTGCAGCTGGGCGTTATGGTGGTAGTCCGAATCTTTTAACTAGATGGCTGTTAATGGAGCTAGGATTAGATCCGGAAAAAGATGTAAAGTTAGAAGAACCAGCTGATGCCAGTGCCGTAGTTTCTCTTGTAGAATCCGGAAATGCGGATATTGCTAATGGTGGAGAACCGCAAATCACAGAAGGAATGAAAAAGGGAGCATGGAAAGAGCCATTCTACAGTTTTGCTAGTTTGGGAGACTACCCTTATTCTGTTGTCAGTGTAAAAAAATCTACGATTGAGAAAGAACCGAAAGTTGTGGAGAGCTTTGTAAAAGCAGTTTTAAAAGGACTTAAGAAAGTGGATGAAGACCCAGACCTAGCCATGAAAGTGTTAAAAGCAGAATTTCCAACTACATCGGATGAGATTTTACAAGCATCCTTGGATCGTGCTTATGCTGATGAATTATGGAGCAAGGACGGTTACATCTCAGAGGAAGCTGTTGCAAAACCAATGGATGTTGTCGAGAAAACGGGTGTCTATACGGAAGGCTATAAATACGAAGAATTAATCGATATGCAGTTTGTGGATAAATTGTCCAAGAAACAATGAGAATAATTCTTTGCGTCCTAAATGAAATAAGTTAAAATGAAGGTATAAGCATATATGGACTACTAGGGGTGCCAGTTGGTGGCTGAGAGAAAAACAAATTCGTTTTTTAACCCTAACGACCTGATCTGGATCATACCAGCGTAGGGAAGTAGCGGATTCACTCTATTTCTTTTGACTTTAGCAGTCAGGTCTATTTAGATCTGGCTTTTTTAGTTTGTAAAAAGCTGTCGTGTAATTGCCCTGTAAGCCTTATGGGTCTACGAGTCAATAGAAGGTTTGCTTAGTCTCCATGCTTAAAACTATTTTGAGTGGAGGAAATAATTACGATGAAAAGAATTAAATTATTGGTGATTATGGCCATGTTTACGGCAATTGGGACATATGGCTCAACCTTAGTATGGTTTCCGGCAGGTATTGCCAAGGCATATCCTGTTCAGCATGCTTTAAATGTAATAGCGGGAGCAATACTTGGACCGGTTCCAGCAGTTATCATCGCTTTTGCTACTTCCTTGTTAAGAAACCTATTAGGAACGGGATCCTTATTAGCATTTCCAGGAAGTATGATTGGCGCACTTTTGGCAGGCTATCTATTTCATAAAACAGCTAAGCCAATCTTTGCAGCTTTAGGTGAATTTATTGGAACAGGCGTCATCGCCTCCTTAGTGGCAGTACCATATGCATCGTTTTTCTTAGGGACAAAAACGGGTGCTCTCTTTTATTTGCCATCCTTTGCTGTTAGCAGTTTTGCAGGATCCATCATTGGTGTCATCTTAGTAAGTCGTTTAGTAAAAATAAAATCAATTCAAATGTTAACTCAAAATTAGCAGCATAATAGATGAAGGACCGGTTAGAACATGCTTATGGGATAACCGGTCTTTTTGTGGATAAATATACTAATTTTGTGGATGGTATGTGGATAACGCAGGTGATTTTTATTGTATTTGTGGAAAACCAAGTAGGAATCAGGTGATATTTAGTAGGAGAAAAGATGTTCTGTGGATTTATTGTGGAAAACTAGGCGAGGGAGAAGGCTAGGAAAGAGAAGTTAGAATGAAGAGAATAGAGGAAAAACAGTTGGAACAAAAAAGGATATTTGTTATTACAAATATCCTTTTGATTGCCTTCTTCAATAATTCCGCTCAATAACAAAGTGTGCTCTGTCTCCTCGGAAAATAGTTTTGGAGTATTCAATGGCAGTTTCATCTTCTGCATAAGCAAAGGTTTCAAGTAGAAAGCAAGGGGATCCTGCAGGAATTTCCAATTTCTTAGAAATAGTGTCATCTGCTAAAACTATTTCTAAGTGCTCTATTGTTTTGCGGATTTTAATATTATACTTCGTTTCCAACATCTTGTATAAAGATTTTTCGCAAGCAGCGCTATCTAATCCTGGTGCCTTGTGCCAAGGCAGATAAGAGATTTCATATTGTAGTGGAGCATCATTTACATAACGCATGCGTTCTAAGCAGTTAACGGGATCCCCTATATTTTGGTTGAATTGCTTAGCTAGAAAATCGGTCGCTTCAATAACCTTCAGCTGAAGCACCTTGATAGAAGGGGCTTTCCCTTGCAAAGTAATTTGTTCAGAGAATTGCTCTACTGTACTAGTTAAAGATTGTTTGATTTTATTTTCGGCTACAAAGGTACCTTTTCCTTGTACTCGATAAACATAGCCCTCAACTGTTAGTTGTTGAAGGGCTGTGCGAATCGTTGTTCTGCTGACACCGAATGTGTTACAAAATTCAGCTTCGGTTGGTAATTTAGTATTTGGTTGATATTCGCCGCTTTTAATCATGTCGATAATGGACTCTTTTACAATCGAGTGTAGCGCAGCATCTTTGTTCATTTCTTCCACAATCGTTTCCCTCCATATTGTCCCTAAATATAGAATATCTTTTCTATTCCTAATAAGCAAATAAATAACAAATTTGTAGTAACAAATAAATTTGTTATTGAAATATGTCATATTTGTTATTACAATATGAATATAAGATATTACTACTTTCCGAAGAAGGGTGGCTGATAAAAAGACGTACGAAAGGAAACATTTTTTAGAATGAAATATCGGAATAATCTATCAATTAAAAGGGGATGGAATAGTGAATATTTTACTATGTTGTTCAGCCGGAATGTCTACAAGTTTATTAGTTTCAAAGATGGAGCAAAGTGCCAGAAACCAAGGGATAGACTGCAAGATTTGGGCAATAGCAGCCTCAGAAGTGAACAACGAGATAGAGAAAGCTGATGTTATTTTGTTAGGTCCTCAAGTACGATTTCTATTACCACAAGTAAAAAAGGCCGGCGACCAAAGAGGAATTCCAGTTGCAACAATTAATCCACAGGACTATGGATTATGTAATGGTGAAAAAGTGTTAGAACATGCCACAGCTTTAATAAAGGGGGAATAAAGAGATGATGGGATTTATTGAAAAATATATTATGCCTTTTGCATTAAAGCTTGGTAATCAAAGACATTTGCTTGCTATCAGGGATACGTTAATTGGAATGATTGCTATTACCATTGTAGGTTCATTTGCTGTACTTTTTAATAATCTAGGTCAAATTATTCCCCCTTATGGAAAAATGATGGAAGCAATATTCGGAGCTAACTGGTCGACTTTGGGTGGGGACATATGGTTTGGAACATTTGCTTTTCTTTCTGTATTTGCAGTCTTTGGGATTTCCTATAAATTAGCTAGATCCTATGGGGATGAAGGGTTTGAAGCAATGCTTATTTCTGCTGCATGTTTCTTTTTACTTTTGCCCCAAACAGCAAGTGTCACGTTACCAATAGATGAAGCTGCTACTGAAACAGTTGCAGGTGGAGTCTGGGGGCTAGTATCTGTCAATTACTTCAATGCCACTGCCCTTTTTACTGCTATTATCGTAGCGATAATCGCCACAGAAATTTTCTTGCGTTTATCGAAAATCAAGGCTTTAATCATCAAAATGCCAGATGGAGTACCGCCAGCTGTTTCTAAATCCTTTGCAAAATTAGTACCAGGTATGGGAACTATTTTTCTAGTTGGCGTGTTTGGCGTTATCTTCAGAATGATAACAGATGGAAAAGTTCTAAATGATTGGTTAAATACGGTTATTGTCTCTCCATTAACAAATGCAGTTGATTCTCTTCCATTTGCAGTATTAATTGTTTTATTAGTGCATTTATTCTGGATGGTTGGACTTCATGGTCCAAACATATTAGGTGGGATTACGACACCATTATTTGAAAAAACAGGAGCAGAAAACATTGATTTAGCGCAATCAGGAATTCAAGCATTAGGAGAATATCATATATTAGCTGGATCCTTCCTAGATGCATTTGTTTACTTGGGCGGATCAGGTGCTACTTTAGGATTAATTATTGCGATGATAATTGCAGGGAGAAAACGGTATAAACAAATGATTGGTCTTGGTGGGGCGCCTGGGGTATTCCAAATTAATGAACCAATCCTTTTTGGTTTGCCAATCGTCTTAAACCCTATTTGGTTTATTCCATTTGTAATTGGGCCAGTTATTACAACTGTCATTTCTTATCTTGCTGTGCAGTATGGCATCGTTCCACCGGTAACGGCTAAGATTCCATGGGTTACACCACCGATAATTGGCGGGTACTTAGCGACGGGGGGAAGCTTTTGGGGAGCTGGTTTGGCAGCATTAAATTTAGTGATATCAACAGTTGTTTATTTACCATTTGTTTATGCACAAGTAAAAATTGATTCCAAAAATAAAACAGAGCTTACGAAAGATTCGGATTCAGTTAGTCTCTAAAGGAAGAAGGGTGCAAACATGAATAAGGAAGAATTATACCAACTCTCCTTTCAGCTGATATTACATAGTGGAAATGCGAGAAGCTTTGCGATGGAAGCAATTCAAGACGCGAAAAAAAAGGATTTTGCTGAAGCCAAAAAGAAGATAACAGAGTCGGAAGCAGAACTATCGGAGGCTCATAAAATCCAGACCAAATTACTCCATCTTGAAGCCGGCGGAGATCAATTTATGATTCCGATTATTCTTATTCATGCACAGGATCACTTAATGAATGCAATGACATTGAAGGATCTTGCGGTTGAAATAATTGATTTACGGCAGGAGTGTATGCAACAGACAACGAGAAAGGGGTCGGTAGAATGAGTCGCGGTTTAAAAATTGTAACTATTGGAGGTGGCTCAAGCTATACACCGGAACTAATAGAAGGCTTTATTAAATATCATAACGAGTTACCAGTTAAAGAAATTTGGCTGGTAGATATTGAGGAAGGAAAGGAAAAGTTAGAAATTGTTGGGGAGCTTGCGCGTAGAATGGTAAAGAAAGCGGGAGTTTCTATTGATATTTTCCTTACGCTGGATCGAAAAAAGGCTCTGGAGGGAGCGGATTTTGTTACAACACAATTACGAGTCGGTCAGCTCGCTGCAAGAGCACTTGATGAAAAAATCCCTTTGAAGTATGGAGTCATCGGACAGGAAACAAATGGACCTGGGGGGGTATTTAAAGCTTTTCGAACTATTCCGGTTATTTTGGAAATAGCGAAAGAAATGGAGGAGCTTTGTCCGAATGCCTGGCTCATAAATTTTACAAATCCAGCTGGAATGGTAACAGAAGCAGTTCTTCGCCACAGTCGTATCACAAAAGTTGCTGGCTTGTGTAATGTGCCAATCGGGATGGAACGGGGGGTTGCTGATTTACTAGCAGTTGATCCTGCCAGAGTGAGAATTGATTTTGCAGGGTTAAATCATATGGTTTACGGGCTAGACGTTTATATAGATGGTAAAAGTGTAAAGGAACAGGTCATTAAGTTAATCACAGATCCGAAAAAGGCTATTACGATGCAAAATATTCACGCGATGGGCTGGGAACCTTCGTTTTTAAGAGGATTGAATTTATTTCCTTGCCCTTATCACAACTATTATTATAAAACAGGAGATGTGCTCGCTCAGGAATTAAAGGAAGCAGAAAAGGGGGAAACGCGAGCAGAGGTTGTACAGAAGTTAGAAGAGGGTTTGTTTGAATTATATAAAGATCCAGAATTAGCGATTAAGCCTCCTCAGTTAGAAAAGCGCGGAGGAGCTTACTATAGTGACGCTGCTGTACGTTTAATTTGCTCCATTTATACAGATAAATGTGATATTCAAGCGGTGAATACTGCTAATCATGGTGCCATTACAGGAATTCCATATGAATCAGCGGTAGAAGTAAGCTGTATAATTACAAAGGATGGTCCCAAGCCAATAACAGTGGGAGAACTTCCAGTAGCAGTTCAAGGATTAGTAACCCAAATCAAGTCCTTTGAAAGGGTAGCGATAGAAGCAGCTATTTCCGGTGACTATGATAAGGCATTGCTTGCTATGACCATTAATCCCCTTGTCCCAAGCGATCGAATTGCTAAACTGATCCTAGATGAGATGCTTGAAGCACATAAGGAATATTTACCACAGTTTTTCACGGAAAAGGAAAATATTCGTATGTAAAAAGCGGAGTTATGCTGAATGTGACTAGCTTTAAAAGGAGACGAATCCATGACAAAAATAATCATTAATGCAGATGATTTTGGTTTTAGCCGAGGAGTTAATTATGGAATTGTTGATTCCCATCTTAAGGGAATTGTTACTTCCGCAACCATGATGATGAATGCAACAGCAACAAAGCATGCCATCACTTTAGCAAAGGAGACACCTTCTTTAAAAGTTGGTGTCCATCTTGTATTAACATGGGGAAGGCCACTTTTACATGATGTTCCAACACTTGTAGATGAGTCTGGTAATTTTAAAAAGCAGCCTTTTGTATATGGCGATCCAGAATCTATAAGCTTAGATGATTTAGAAAGAGAATGGACCGCACAAATTGAAAAGTGCTTAAATGCCGGCCTTGCCCCTTCCCATTTAGATAGTCATCATCATATGCATGGAATAAAAGAATTTTATCCGGTAATTAAAAAGCTTTCGGAAAAATATAAATTACCTGTAAGAAATGGAGGCACTCATTTTACGGATATTCCAACATTAACAGATGTTTTTCTTGATGATTTCTATGGTGAGGGAATTACAGAGAATTATTTTGAAAAATTAGGAGAGCGTGTGAAACCTGGAACAAGCATTGAAGTAATGACCCATCCTGCTTATATAGATGAGACATTAATGCAGGAATCATCCTATAATATGCAAAGGATAAAAGAAACAAGGATATTAATGGAAGCAAGCCTAAAAAACGGCTGATTTAATCCTGCGTGACAGACCTTTCAAAGGAGTAAATTCTTTTGAAAGGTTTTTTGTTGAAGAAAAGGTAAAAGGGAACCAACCCATCTTAGGTTTTACTGGCGAGAACAAGCAAACGAGAAGTGATACCGTTTTGGCCGAAAGAATATAATCTTCTAAAGATTCTTATTGTTGAAAGCGTTATAAACGAGATAAAATAAAGATATAACAAGATTGAACGATTTTAGTAAGCGTTTTGGAGAGGAGTAGATGGATGACAGCTGAGCCGCGAAACCCGTTTAGAAGGGATATGTATGATTCCCTTGAAAGTTTTGTAGATCATGTTAGTGAATTATTAGGATGTCCGATTACGTTGGAGGATCCTCATCATCGTGTGCTAGTATACAGCAGTCATGACGAAGAAACGGATATGGTCAGAATCTCTACCATAATTAGCCGCAGGGTTCCGGAGAGGGTAATCAATCGTTTATGGAAGGATGGGGTGATTCCGCAGCTTCTTCAAAGTAAAAAGCCAATTCGAATTAAAGAGAAAAGGGAAATCGGCCTTGGAAATCGGGTGGCAGTTTCCATTTGGAGAGGGGAGGAGGTAATCGGATATATTTGGGCCATTGAAATGGGTACCTCTCTAACAGAAGAAAAGATGGGGTTTTTAGAGAACGCGGCATCAGTAGCGCGTCATTTATTGTCACGCTTTGCTACAAGCAAAACTCCTACTTTACAGGACAATCAAGAATTTTTTTGGAGAATGTTAACTGGGTATGTGAAAGAGACAGATATAGACGAAAAATTAAAGGAAATGGGAATGTCTGCAGCAGCTTGCTTTACGGTGATGATTTTTCCGTTTTCTAAAATGATTACAAAGGAAATAGAAAAGCATATCCTCTATCTATTGAAGGTATCCCAAGATGTAAAAATTTCTTTCTCCACTATTGAAGATAACGAATTAATTATTTTGGCAACTCCCCTTGAGGATAACGGGGACTCTATTGCTTGTTATAAAAAATTCATTAAAAGTTTTCAACAAAACCTAGAAGAAAGATTTTCTATTAAAGAAGTAAGGGGTTCCTTTGGAGGGATTTACAAACAGCATCGAGATATACCAAAGAGTTTCAGAGAAGCGAGGACTGTTTTAGAGGTACGTGAGAAATTCCCTCAGGAAGCAGGGGCATTCGTTCACTACCAAGAGTTAGGTATCTATCAGTTTTTAGATATCCTTTTAGAAAAACGAAGACAAGATGGATCGGAAAATGTTGCCATTCGAAATCTAAAAAAATATGATTCAACCCATCATACAGAATTATTAGCAACACTAGAGGCTTACTTAGATGAAAGTGAAAATATTCAAAAGACAGCTGCGCGTTTGCACATCCATCCTAATACGCTTACTTATCGTTTAAAGCGGATGGTAGAAATCATGGAAGTGGATTTGTCGGTTCCTAGTCAAAAATTTATGATCTACTTAGATTTAAAATTAATGCATTGGCAGAAAGAATAGAAATAGGATTAGAAACCTTTCCTCTTTTCCCTTTGTGTTTTTTCACAAATGAGCGATTTTTGTTTCATTAATTTTAACAAAGATAATTTTCTGAATTCGTCCTATTATAATATTAACACAACTAACAATTAATGTTAATTTTTATCACAAGGGGGAATTCTCATGATTATTGGTATCCCAAAGGAAATTAAAAACAATGAAAATAGGGTCGCAATTACTCCTTCCGGTGTGTCTTATTTAAAGAATGGCGGTCACGAAATTTTAGTAGAACAAAATGCAGGAATCGGCAGTGGCTTTACAGATGAAGAATATACGGCGGCGGGTGCGCAGATAATCGACTCAGCTGCTCGAGTATGGAATACAGCAGAAATGATTATAAAAGTAAAAGAACCGCTCGCTTCAGAATACCAATATTTCCGTAAAGGACTTATTTTATTTACGTACTTACATTTAGCGGCAGAACAGGAACTAGCAAAGGCGTTAACAGAGAATGGTGTGACTGGAATCGCTTATGAAACAATTGAAGTAAATGGTAAATTACCATTATTGACACCAATGAGTGAGGTTGCAGGAAGAATGGCTGTTCAAATTGGTGCTCAGTTCTTAGAAAAGCCTCATGGAGGAAAGGGAATCTTATTAGCAGGTGTCCCTGGTGTCAAAAAAGGGAATGTAACCATCATTGGCGGTGGAGTTGTGGGAATGAATGCAGCGAAAATTGCCATTGGCTTAGGGGCGAATGTAACGCTGTTAGACTTAAATCCAGAAAGATTAAGAGAGTTAGATAATCAATTTGGTGCAAGCCTAAGTACTGTTATTTCTAACCCAGTAAACATTGAAGAAGCTGTGGTGAATGCAGATTTGGTGATTGGTGCTGTATTAATTCCAGGTGCAAAGGCACCGAAGCTAGTAACAGAAGCGATGGTGAAGAAGATGGCTCCAGGTTCTGTTATTGTGGATGTGGCAATTGATCAAGGCGGGATTTTTGAAACAGTAGATCATATCACTACCCATGATAATCCTACCTATGTGAAGCATGGAGTTGTGCATTATGCTGTAGCAAATATGCCTGGTGCTGTTCCGAGAACATCTACGATTGCCTTAACAAATGTAACAATGCCATATGCACTTCAAATTGCTAATCTAGGCGCAGTAGCGGCAATTGAAACGAATTACGCTATTAAACAAGGTGTAAATACTTTTGCTGGAAAAATCACCTCTGCTCCAGTAGCAAAAGATCTTGGTTATGAGTATAAATCAGTTCAAGAACTTATTAACAATTTATCTACAACCACTGTTTAAACATACAAGTTCTATAGGAATATCCATAGCCGTTCCCTCTGAATAAATCAAAGGCGAGCGGTTTTTTATTTATTTTTCCTAAGAGTTATAGCGGATTTGGTCTGCTCCCACTAGAAAAAATATGTAATCAGCCAGCGTGTTGTCAGTATGGAGAAAAAAATTTCCAAAAAAGTTTATTTAATTGAAACTTTTCCTAAAAAAAACCGTATTAGTATACGGAAAGTGAAGGAATACATCTTGTGGGTAGACGGAACTACTTAAGAGCAATTATATAGAAGGGAGAAAAAAATGAGCTTAAATGCATTAGAGGTCACAAATCTCACTAAGAGAATTAAAGGCAGAAACATTGTTGATAATGTTAGTTTTTCTGTGGAAAAAGGGGAGATATTCGGATTATTAGGTCCTAACGGAGCGGGGAAAACAACGATTATCCGCATGATTGTTAACCTAATAAATAGAACGAATGGAAAAGTAATCATCGATAGCTATAATGTGGATGATAATTTTTCAGAAGCGATGAGCAGCTTAGGTGCGATTGTAGAAAATCCTGAGTTCTATAAATATATGAGTGGATATAAGAATTTAAAGCATTATGCAAGAATGGCTAAGGAGCCAATTTCAGAAGAACGCTTTAATGAAGTTATTAAACTAGTAGGATTAGAAAATGCCATTCATCAAAAAGTGAAGACCTATTCGCTTGGTATGAGGCAGCGTCTTGGAGTTGCTCAGGCGTTATTACATAAACCAGCACTTCTTATTCTAGATGAACCTACAAATGGTTTAGACCCCCAAGGGATTCGCGAATTTCGTGATTATTTGCATTTATTAGCGAGTGAAGGGATTTCTGTTTTAGTATCCTCTCACCTTTTATCGGAAATGCAATTAATGTGTCATCGATTTGCGATTATTGAAAAGGGAAAATTAATTCATATTTCTAATATGGACGAAACAGTTTCGGATGAAGAAGTAAGTGTAAGGGAAGTAACGTTTGAATTAGACTCGCCCGAAAAAGCAGTTGAACTCCTTCGTAATAGTGAATATGAAGTCGCGGAAAGTTCCGTGAAAGGCAGAGAGTTGATGGCGAAGCTGCCTAAAGAAACGATTCCTCTTGTTAATAAATTGTTTGTCGAGAACAATGTTGCTGTATACGGCATTTATGTTGTAAAAGCTACATTAGAGGATCGCTTCTTAGAAATAACCAATCAGAAGAGAGAGGAGGAAACAAAATGATTGGATTAGTACAAAATGAACTTATAAAGATTTGGGAAAAGAAAAACAGCTGGATATTTCCCATCATTCTCTTATTTGCCCTTATTGGCGGAAGTTTCTTGGAAACGAAGATAACTCCCCAATATAAAGGAGATGACTGGCGTGCAAAAGTACAAGCAGAAATAAATGAACTGGAACAGAAACTGCCTACAGCTGAAACAGAAGATACTTTAATGAAAAGTGGAAAAGATTTTGATTGGGATGATACGAAAGAATCGATTGAAACGAAAATCCAAGATTATCAAAATAATTTAAAGCAGGACGTCAGTCCGTATTCAAATACTTGGTCCAATATGAATGGAATAGTTATTGGAATGAAATCTCTAGTAACTTTATTTGTGGTAATTATATGTGCGGGTAGCGTTTCCTCGGAATTCTCAGATGGAACCATTAAGCAATTGTTGATTCGACCATATAAGCGTTGGGCAATCCTACTATCTAAATATATTGCTTTATTGATATATACTGCCATATTAATTGCGTTCTTAATGGGTGTTGGCTATTTAGTAAGTATTGTATTTTTCGGAGTTGGAAATTTTGAAGATAAAGTGCTTGTTTTTGGGACAGTTGACCAAATTGTAGCAAGTGGTGGACCGTTCTTTTTGAAAAGCATCCTATATTATTTACCGGGATTATTGTTTGTATTAACTTTATCCTTTATGCTATCGACATTATTCAAAAATCAAGCAATCGCAGTGGGAGTTGGGGTATTTATATTGTTTGTTTCCTCAACAATTGGTCAACTTATTCAATCGTTAGCTGAAAAGTATGCCTGGCTAAAACTGTTAGTGTTCCCACACTTAGACCAAACGGTTTTCTTGTTTAAAGATAAAATAATCGAAACAATAACCATGCCGATGTCTCTAGGTATCTTATTTATCTACTATGCGATAATCATGATCATCACTTTTTGGTTTTTCAAAAAGAAAGATGTTAGTATTTAATGATCACAACCATCTGTTAGTTCCCCATTTTATTGGGGACTTAACGGATGGTTTTTTTGTTAGATTATTAAAAGAAATAGACAATCACTTGCGATTGTAGGTAAATTCTTATAAAATGATGTTAAGTTTATTAACAATAAAGTAACATGATTTGTTTCTTTGAAAGTTAATGAATGATAGAGTCACTGTTTATAAACAAAAAAGGAATCCATCAATCGTTTTTGATTGGGAATTCCTCTATATAACAACATGAATTGTAAAGGTTATACAGTTTGTTTAGCTATTCTGAACAATTCGAAGAAGTTCATGGGCGTGTTCACCCGCAACTTCTGCTAAGTGTTCCCAAATTTCGTCTCTCAAAAGATCAAGTTCCACAATCTTTTTAGCTAAATCGACTGCTTCTTTGGTTATCATCTAAGAAGGCTCCTCTCCATTTACAAAAAATAATACCTATTACCTATTCCTTGGCTGGAAAATAAGAAATAGTTTATACATTTAGCATTTTAACGAAAAGTAAAGAAAAAATCATTAAAAATGTAAGGAAATCTTACCTATTTTTTAATTTTATGTTAGGAAATATAACAAAAGGTGTTCTGTTTTATCTGAAAAGTATTATAATTAGGATAAATGAGAATACTACTTTACTTCATGAGGTGAGATGTAATGGATCATGAACCGTCCTATAAGAAAAGAAAGGTCATTACTATTGGTGTTGTAAGTGAACTAACTGGATTAACGGAAAGACAAATTCGATATTATGAACAGCGAAAATTAATTTTTCCGGAGAGACCAGAAAGAGGAAATAGAAAATATTCATTCTCTGATGTAGAAAGACTGATTGAGATTGCTAATAAACGAGAAGAAGGAGTTCGGACACATGAAATTAGACAAGAGATTATGAAAAAAAACAAGGAAGAAGAAGAGCGGAAAGTCAAAAAGCAAATGCTCCGTGGTCAAATCAATGCGAGATTTGGCATTCAGAACGATTAATAAAAAACACTATATGTTATTTTTTTAGTCCATTTGATGTCATAATGGACTTTTTATTTTGGAAAAAATTTTTTTCACTCTTCTGTTTTGTTAATAAAAATTCCTCTATTTTATTTTCCCTTCAATTATTGATAAAATAGCCATATTTCATATAAACTGTAATTTGTTGCTTATGATAAAAATAGCTTTTTTAAATGACTAATAAAGAATGCTAAAAGTACTAATGAGATGAAACTTCTTGTGGATGATTTTGAGAGTACCTATACTGTTCTAGTTGGAGAGATAGTATGACATATATATCAGTGGAAAAAACATATGACATTATGGAGATCTGCATATTAGCAGGAAGTATTATGCTGCAAAATGGAGCGGAGACCCATCGAGTAGAAGATACGATGACAAGAATTGCAACTGCTTATGGTGTGACCGATTCTGACTGCTTTGTTACCCCAACAGGCATTATTTTATCATTAGAAGGGGAAGAACCGACAAAGACGAAATTAAATCGGATTATTGAGCGGACAACTAATTTAGAAAAGGTAGCTCGTGTAAATGATATTTCTCGTAAAATAAGTACAGGAACAGTAAGTATGAAGGAAGCGTACCATTTATTGAAAGATGTGGAAGATGAAAAATGTACGTATTCGGATTCCTTTCAAGTCATCGCAGCTGCCATTGCAAGTGGTTGTTTTTTAATCATGTTCAATGGAGTTTGGGGAGATTTTATCCCTGCCTTGCTAGCTGGTGGTTTAGGCTTTTTGTGTTCCTTGTATTTTCACAAAGCTTTGCAAATAAAGTTTTTTGCTGAGTTATCGGCAGCCTTTGTTATTGGGCTAGTGGCTTTTTTCTCTGTTTCCATTGGCTTTGGACAAGAGGTGGATAAGATTATTATCGGCTCTGTAATGCCGCTTGTACCAGGTTTGCTTATTACAAATGCAGTGCGGGATCTAATAGCAGGTCATTTAGTATCTGGTATTTCAAAAGGAGCAGAGGCTTTTTTAACAGCTACAGCAATTGGTTCAGGGATCGCCGTTGCATTTTTTATTTTTTAAGGAGAGGAATAAGTAATGAATGAATTTTTAGCACAGGCAATAACTAGCTTTGTTGCAACGTTTGGCTTTGGAATTATTTTTCATATTCCTCGGAAATTATTAATCCAATGTGGATTTGCAGGGACAATTGGATGGATGGCATATTGGACAATTGTTCATTTTCATCAAAATGAAGTAATTGCGGCCTTGTCTGGCTCTTTTCTTGTCGCCGTCATAAGTCAAGTGTTCGCCAGAATATATAAATCACCAGTTATTATATTTAGTGTCGCTGGGATCATTCCTTTAGTTCCGGGGGGAGCTGCTTATAATGCGATGCGTAATTTTGTCGAGAATAATTATTATGTAGCGGTAAGCTTAGCAGCAAAGGTCTGCTTAATTTCAGGATCTATTGCAATGGGTCTAATGTTATCGGAAGTAATTAATCAATTAATATTCCGGGCAAGCACTCGGAAAAAGTCACTTGATAAAGGGTAAAAGCTCTTTATCAAGTTTTTTTATAAGCAAATAGAGCAAAGGAATTCTATTGTTTTTTTAGAGGGGGCAGTATTCCTTGTGGAACAGCATGTTTTTCTTTTGGAACACGTTCCAATATGTGTGAAAAAAACCTATTTCCCAGCATCCTATTTACTCGGGACTAGTTAGACGTTAAGGTTGTAAGTGAAGAGATATTCGTTTGATTTTTATCGGTAATTTTGTAAGGGATTGCAGAAATAAACGGAAAAGGAAGGCGATCTATTATGGGAAAAGGGATTAAAATTGTTACTATTGGCGGTGGGTCAAGCTACACACCTGAATTAGTGGAAGGATTTATTAAGCGATATGATTCATTACCTGTGCGGGAACTTTGGTTAGTAGATATTCCTGAAGGACAAGAAAAGCTTAATATTGTTGGAAATCTAGCGAAGAGAATGGTGAAGAAAGCAGGTTTACCAATTGAAATTCACTTAACTCTAGATCGAAGAGAAGCGCTTAAGGATGCTGATTTTGTTACAACTCAATTTCGAGTTGGTTTACTAGCTGCACGTGCAAAAGATGAAAGAATTCCTCTAAAGTATAATGTGATTGGACAAGAAACGAATGGTCCAGGAGGACTGTTTAAAGGATTAAGAACCATTCCTATCATTT
Organism: Niallia sp. FSL W8-0177; assembly: GCF_038006285.1. Lineage (NCBI taxonomy): Bacteria > Bacillati > Bacillota > Bacilli > Caryophanales > Bacillaceae > Niallia > Niallia sp. FSL W8-0177. The sequence continues at coordinate 3,938,080 of NZ_JBBOUX010000001.1, read as the reverse complement.
TAGATATTGTAAAGGATATGGAAGAGCTTTGTCCAAACGCTTGGCTCATTAACTTTACAAACCCAGCTGGAATGGTGACAGAAGCTGTTCTTCGTCATAGTAATTGGAAAAAGATTGTCGGGTTATGTAATGTACCGATTTCTATCCAAATGGGTATCGCTAAGCTATTAGAAGTAGAATCTAGTCGTGTACACGTTGATTTTGCTGGCTTGAACCATATGGTATTCGGGTTAAATGTATACTTAGATGGGGAGAACATTACACCAGAATTTTTAGAGAAAATGTCGAAGCATAAAAGTGATACGATGAGGAATATTGCTGCTATTGACTGGGAGCCAGACTTTATAAAAGCATTAGGAGTTATTCCATGTGGGTATCACCGTTATTATTATAAGCAATCAGAAATGCTGCAAAATGAGCTGGAAGAAGCAGCAGAACAAGGTACACGTGCTGAAGTCGTTCAGCAATTAGAAAAAGAGCTGTTTGAACTTTATAAAGATGAAAACTTAGACATAAAACCGCCGCAGCTAGAAAAAAGAGGTGGCGCTTATTATAGTGATGCAGCTTGCAGCTTAATTGATTCTATGTACAATGACAGAAGAGATATTCAGCCTGTCAATACAATAAATAATGGAGCTATTGCAAGCATTCCAGATGAATCAGCGGTAGAAATTAGCAGTATTATCACAAAGGATGGTCCAAAACCGATTGCAATCGGCGATTTACCTGTTGCAGTTCGCGGACTTGTTCAACAAATTAAGTCCTTTGAAAGAGTGGCAGCAGAAGCGGCAGTTACCGGGAATTATCATACAGCATTATTAGCTATGACGATTAATCCGTTGTTGCCGTCAGACAAAGTGGCAAAACAAATTTTGGATGAAATGCTAGAAGCACATAAAGAACACTTACCGCAATTCTTTAAAGAAGAAGTAGTATCTTCATAAGATAGGATTAAATGGCTATGTATTCGGGAATCCCGTAATACATAGCCATTTTTTAATTTTGCCCATTTCGGACAGTATTTTGGAAGAATAAGAATAGTTTCCACGTAAAAACTAAAGAAACAGGATTGACTAAAAGAAAGAAGGGAAAAAGATGGCCGAAGTTCTTGATTGCATTATTATAGGCGGTGGCATAGCAGGATTGCAGGCAGCGATTCAATTAGGAAGATATAATCATGATGTGCTTATTATTGATGCAGAGGATGGTCGATCTACGATATGTAAAAGCTATCATAATATTTTAGGATATCCTGATGGAATCAGCGGCTCAGAATTGCGGAGCTTAGGAAGGAAGCAGGCAGAAAACCTTGGGGTAGAGTTTCTGAAGAGTACTGTTACTTCTTTAAAGAAGGAAGAGGGGCATTTTACGGCAGCAACGGCAAAAGGCTTGTTTCAATCTCGGAAAATTTTGCTTGCAACAGGTGTCATGGATAATATTCCTCCATTTACAGAATTGTATCCTTGTCTTGGAATCAGTGTTTATTTATGCCCGGATTGTGATGGATATGAAGTAAAGGATAAAAAAACAATAGTGATTGGAAATGGAAGTGTCGGGGCAAATATGGCCCTTACTTTGTTGTATTGGACAAGTGATATTACGTATATTAATCATGGTGGGGAGGCTATTTGCGAAAAGCTGGGAAGACAATTAAGTGATAGTGGAATTTCCGTTTTTACAGAGAGAATAGATCGTGTATTAGCAGATGATTCCCAAATCAAAGGGTATGTATTGGGAAATGGGAAGATGCTCGAGACGAGTCATAGTTTTATTGCATTTGGCGGGAATAAAGTAAAGTCAGATTTGGCAGTGCCTTTAGGGGTCGAGATAATGGAAAATAATCATATAATCGTAAATGCGCGTACGAAAATGACCAATATAGATGGGGTTTGGGCAGCGGGTGATGTTGTGGCTCATTCGGAGCAGGTTACAATCGCAATGGGAGAAGGATCGCAAGCAGCTATATGGATTCATAAAGCTTTACTAAAGGACAGCTGAAAATAAAAAAGGAGGTTACTCAAATGGATGCTAATCTTTTTGAGTAACCTCCTTTTTTTACAAACTAGCTCTATAGACTCGATAACCGATTATATCACCATAGGTATAAAGAATATAGGAATGGTCCATCAATTTACCTTCTAATTGGACATTCGTTGGTACGGTTCTATCAATTGCTTCATCTTCTTTTTCCATTCCCGTCATCATATGGGAAAAAACAGAGTGCCCAAGTTTTATTTCTACTTTGGGAAAACCAGCTTCCGTCATTAAATATATCCATTCTTTTTCTGTATAAACCTTTTCAATTCCATATACTTCACACATATTCTGTTGTTCTATTGCATGGAGACTTCTTTCTGCCGTCATTTCTAACAATAGTAGGATGCCGCCTGGTTTGAGCACTCTTTTAATTTCGGCAAGGGAGTTTTTGCAATTAGTGAAAATTAGTACAGATTCTATTAAAATGATGTCAAAGCTGTTGGAAGGAAAGGGCATCTTCTCTAGGCTTCCTTGCACTAATTGGATCGACAGCTTTTCTTTTTTAAATCGTTCTTTTGCTCTTTTCACCATTGTAGGATGATAATCAATACTTGTAACAGCACATGGATAGTTCTTTTTTATATAAGCTGATGTTTGGCCTGTGCCGCAGCCGCCATCAAGTAATGTTGTATGGCTCGTAATTTTTTCTTGTTCTAATAAGAACTTTGTTAATGTTAATCCACCTGGATGTGCACCGCTCACCCCGAAATAGGCAAGGGCATCTTGATAGGTCGGTTTCATTTTATTCCTCCCAGCAAGTCGATTTCTACTTTCCATACTATATGAAGAATATGATGCTTTGGTTCTGCAATAATTAATACTCATTTTGGGTGGCGATATGATATGGTTTAATTAGAGAAAATTTACCAGCGTTAGGAAAGGAAGTGTATATAGCTATGGCTATTACCAAAACAAATGCAATGCGAATTTTGGATGCCGAAAAGATTCCCTACAGTGTACATACCTATGAAAATAAGGATGGAAAAATCGATGGTATATCCGTTGCGGGTAAGATTGGTAAAGAAATCGAAATGGTGTATAAAACACTTGTGGTGAAAGATACGGGGAATGGAATTTATGTATTTGTTATCCCTGTTGAAGCAGAGCTTGATTTAAAAAAAGCAGCAAAAGTAGTCAATGCAAAAAAGCTAGAAATGATTGCCGTAAAGGATATTCAAAAAACAACTGGTTATATTCGGGGTGGCTGTTCGCCAATCGGCATGAAAAAAAAATATGAGACAATCCTGGATGAGAGTGTGAACAAACAATCCTCAATTATTGTTAGTGGAGGGAAGATTGGTGTTCAAATTGAAATGGAAGTTAACAATTTAATCCAAGTAACAGAAGCAAGAGTAGAAGATGTAATTCATTAAATTTTTAAGAGCAGGGCAGGCCGTTCAACATGTCTTAGTGAAGAGGTATCCTCAAAGGCTCTTTTGCGAAAACCGAAGAGTGAAAAGGTAACAGAGGAAGAACCGAAACAAATAAAACATTAAGGCGACCTTCTTTAATGAAGACTCGCCTATTATCGGATTCATTCTGGATGATCTAATGCATATAATTGCTGGTAGCGGCTGCTTGTAGCTAGCAGTTCTTGATGGCTTCCTCTCAGAACGATCTCTCCTTGATCCATAAAGATAATTTCATCCATCTCTTCTACACCTACAAGATGATGGGTAATCCAGATGATTGTTTTTCCTTCCAATGTTGTAAAGATTGTTTTAAGCAATGCTTTTTCTGTTTTTGGGTCAAGACTGGCATTTGGTTCATCCATAATAACAATAGGAGTCTTTTGGAGCAATATTCTGGCTAGTGCTACTCTTTGTCTCTCTCCGCCAGAAAAACGTTGGCCAGTTTCCTCCATAAAAGTAGCCAACCCATTTGGCAAGGAGGAAATTAACTCCTCTAATTGAGCCGCTTTAATCGCTTTTATTAGTTCTTCATCGGATGCTTCTTCTACCCCTAGTAAAATATTATTTCGTAAGGTTGTTGCAAAGAGGTGAGGTGTTTGATTGAGCACAGATATAATCGAAGAAGTCTCTGCATGAAACGAAGCAGATGTCTCTCCATTATAAGTGACTCTTCCTGTTGTTGGCTGGATTACTCCTTGAATCAATTTCAGTAAGGTTGATTTACCAGCACCGCTTCTACCGATAATGGCAATCTTTTTCCCCTGTGGAATATCTAAACTTACATTAGATAGGGATAAAGTTTGTTCTTTCTCATACTGATAAGAAATTTGATCAACTTGAATATTGACTATATCGGTGTCCAAGATCGGACGAACTCTTTCGTTTTTTTGTTCAGGAACATTTAGTTTGTTAAGTCTAGCTAGCGAGTCTTGATAGGCTGGCAGTTTTTCAAATGCATCAGAAACGACTAGAAAAGCGTCCAAGATTGGTAAGGCAACTAGAATAATAGCAGCAATTAATGTAACAGGAATAGCTCCATCGATATATTGCTTACTAGACCAGAAAACGAGAGAAAGGATAATCAATGCCGCAACTGCTTGGGAAGCAAAGTTGCGCCACCGAGTAAATTGAACAAGTTTATAATTGATTTGCGCAACAATCGCTTCCTCTTTTTCATATTCCTCTATAAAGCTTTTCGACCGACCGCTGATAACCCAGTCGCTAATACCTAAAATACTATCCGTTAATTTTTGATATAGCCCGTTTCTTTTTTGTTTAAATTCTCTTTGATTTTCGCGCATGAGCACTAAAGAAAGAATAGGAAAGACGAATAATAATAGGCCTAAATAAATGGCCATAAGAATGGCGAAAGGAATATCTAATATCCCAATAGCACATACCACTAAAATATATAAAACAGAGGTTGCAAAGGTAGGGAAAATGGTCCGTAAATATATATTTTGCAGTTTCTCAATGTCATCAGAAAGAATCCCGAGCATGTCGCCAACTTTAAATCTGCTTTTTAAAAACAAAGCTTGTGGTTCTAAAATTTGATATAGCTTTATCCGCATTTTCGATAAAATGCGCAGAACGGTATGATGACCAGCCAATTTTTCTAAATAGCTTAAAACAGCCCGACTAATACCAAAGGTTCTCACGCCAACAATTGGTACATAAACCATTAATATATTTTCGACTGGGATGGCTGATTTAGAAATAAGATAGCCAGAAGTAAAGGTAAGCATCGCAGCTGTAAGTAAAGCTAGGACACTCAAGAAAAGAATTAAGACAATTCGGCCACTATTTGCTTTCAGAAATGGAGAAATCCATTTGTTTTCATTCATTTTTAGAGTCATCCTCCTTACTGTTGTAATAGCTTATAATAAAAGCCCTTTGCTGCGACTAGCTCTTCATGTGTGCCTGTTTCTACGATGGTGCCTTGATCCATGACAATAATCGAATCCATCTCTTTCATCCAATGAAGACGATGAGTTGCCAGGAATACTAATTTCTCATTAAATAAAGGAAGCATCATTTCTTTTAATTCAAACTCCGTTTCAATATCTAAATGGGAAGTTGGCTCATCTAACAGCATGATTTTTCGATTGGTTAAGAATGCACGTGCCAAAGCAATTCTTTGTTCCTGCCCGCCACTTAAATTTCTTCCTCCATCTCCTAATATTTCATCTAGACCATTAGGAAAAGTGGTGTAAATGTCGTATAGCCCAGTTGCTTTTAATGCTTGGATAATTTCCTCGTCGGTAGCATCTGGATGATAAAAGGCAATATTTTCTCGTAACGTCATGCTAAATATATAAGGAGCTTGCGGGATATACGTAGTCAGCTGTCTCCATTCCTCTGTCATAAGGCTAGGTAAAGAAACACCATTTACAGAAATACTCCCCGCGCAATGCTGAGAAAACCCGCTTAGGAGGTCAATAAGCGTAGACTTCCCCGCGCCACTTTCACCGACAACACCAATTTTTTTATAACCATCAATCGTAAAGGAAAGGTTTTTTAAGGTTGCCTTTTCCTTTGGATGATGCTGAAAGGTAACATGGTCAAACGTTAAGAAAGGATTATTACCTAAAGAAATAGACTGTCCTGTCATTTTGGTAGATTTTTGGGTTTGGATAATCGTTTGGATTGCATCCCCAGCTTCTTTTCCGTCTAATGTTGCGTGATAATCAGCTCCGACCATTCGAACAGGCAGGAAAAATTCTGGTGCTAAAATAAGAATCATTAAGGCAGGTAATAAAACTAAATCACCGTTTATTAAGCGTAATCCTAAGTTTACTGCTACCACTGCAACAGAAAGCGAGGTAAAGAAGTCTAAAGAAAAGGAGGATAAGAATGCTAATCGTAATGTTTTCATCGTTGCCCCGCGATATTGTTCACTTACTTTTTCGATATTTCCGCTATGCTGTTTGCTTCTTCCTAGAAACTTCAGTGTTTCTAGTCCTCTTAAAGAATCCAAAAAGTGATTAGATAAGATTTTGTAGGTGGCAAGCTGCCGATTCATTTGGCTGCTAGCTGCCATGCCCACAAGTATTAGAAATCCGATTAAAATCGGCGTTGTAACTGTTAAGATTACACCCGATAGCCAATCATTCCAATATACATATAGAATAATCATGCCTGGAACTATTCCGGTAGCCAGCATTCTTGGTAGAAAAAGCTCCAAATATGTTTTATATTGGCTAATCCCTTCAAGGACAAGTGTAGCAATGTTTCCACTTCCTTGTTTCTTGGTGAACTTAGGACCTACTTCAAATAATTTTTGCATTAACTGAAGACGAAGCTCTTTACTCGTTTTTTCAGCAAATGCGGTAGCGATATTTTGTTGGATAGTGTGTAAAAAATGCCGCCCTAAAAAAGCTAATAAGAACAATATGATCTTTACATATTGTTCTTGATAGGCCTCTCCGTTATATAAAGAGGCTATTATTTCTGCAAGCCATTTGGCCTGCAGAATAATAGCAGCTCCTTCCACAATGGTTAATATTCCTATAGTTGCGAGAATCGGCTTGATCCCAGTAAGTTTTAAAAGATTTTTATCCATTAGTATTCTAAATGGGACTTCTCAGTAATACGTTTCCGGAACACAATATAGCTCCATATCTGATAGCCAAGAACAAATGGCAGAAGCGTTAGGGCTACAATTGTCATCACTTTTAAAGAATAGTGACCGGAAGCTGCGTTGTGAATGGTTAAACTAAATGCATCACTTATTGAGCTAACCATTACTCTAGGGAATAAGCCGATGAAAATGGAAGCAAAGGATAAGGTGATAACGGCACCAGTCATCCCGAAAGCCCATCCATCCATTTTTCGAGAGATAAAGAATCCGCCAACGACAAAAGCAATAACCCCTAATGAGAAGATAAAGGAAAGGATTAAGCCGCGTTCTTGGAAAATATCTGTTTTAATATAGGTTAATGCAGAAAATAACGTTAATAAGATACCTAGTAAAGGCAAAAGCTTTTGTGCTAAATTTCTTGCTCTTTCTCGTAAGTCCCCAACGGTACGTAAGGTAGTAAATACTAGTCCGTGTACAAGGCAAAGGACTAATACTGTAAGCCCTCCTGTTAATGTATAGTAGTTTACAACATCAAAGAAGCCAGCTTTTAATTCCATATTTTTATCGATTGGCAGTCCTTGCATAAAGCAAGCAAAAACAACGCCAAATAATAAAGGTGGAAGAAAGCTTCCTAAGAAAATACAAAGATCCCATGCCTTTTTCCATGCAGGGTGGCTATCTTTTGCACGGAATTCAAATCCTGTTGCCCGAACGATTAATGCTAATAAAACAACTACAAGCGGTGTATAAAATCCGCTGAACATCGTAGCATACCAATGAGGGAAAGCGGCGAACATGGCGCCCCCTGCAGTAATTAACCACACTTCATTTGCATCCCAGTAAGGACCAATAGAATTAATGAGTATTCGTTTTTCCATATCATTTCTTGCTAAAAGCTTTGTTGACATTCCAACCCCAAAATCAAAACCTTCTAAAAAGAAGAATCCAATAAATAAAACAGCGACTAAGATAAACCAAAGAACATTTAACTCAAGCATGGAAACCCTCCTTTGCAAACGGGTCATTCGTTACTTTTGTATCTTCTTTTTCCATCAAATATGGCCCTTTTTTAATAACTTTTACATATAAGTAAACCATGATAGCACCTAGAATCGCGTAGATGGTACAAAAGGCAATGATAGAGAATAATACTTGCCCGGCTGAAACACTTGGGGAAATACTATCTGCTGTTGTCATTAATCCAAAAACGGTCCATGGCTGTCTGCCAATTTCTGTCATAATCCATCCAGAGGTATTAGCGATAAATGGCAGGGAAATTCCTGCTACCATGAAACGGTAGAACCATTTATTAGGTTTAGTAACTAATTTCTTTTTCCAAGCCAGAAATACGCCATATATCCCAAGGAGAATCATTGCTACTCCTGCTGCAACCATAATGCGGAAACTCCAGAATGTTGTTTTAACTGGAGGAATATAATTGCCATCCCCATATTTCTGCACATACTCTGCTTGCAGGTCATTCATCCCTTTTACGCTGCCATCTAATGTGTTGTAAGAGAGGATGCTTAGTAGATAAGGGATTTTTACTTCTCCGCTATTTTGTTTGTTTTCTACATCAATATTGGCAAAAACGGTCCATGGTGCTGGATCTTCGCTTTCATCCCATAGTCCTTCACTAGCAGCCATTTTCATTGGTTGTGTTTCTACTAAAAATTGCGCTTGGGCATGACCAGCAACAAGTGTTAGAAAAGTAGCACTTAATGCAACGGTAATACCGATTTGAAAAGATTTTTTAAAGAAATCCACATCTTTTTTGCCTAGCAATTTAACAGCACTAATTCCACATACTAAAAATGCGCCAGTAGCTAGTGCTCCAAATACAGTATGAGGGAACTCAACAAGAACTTGGCCGTTTGTAATAAGTGCAAAAAAATCATTCATTTCAGCGCGGCCATTATTAATCTCAAATCCAACTGGGCGCTGCATAAAGCTGTTTGCTGCTAAAATCCAGAAAGCGGAAATGGTTGTTCCAAATGCGGTAAGCCAAATACATGCTAAATGTACTTTTTTTGATAAACGATCCCAGCCGAATATCCAAAGTCCGATAAAGGTGCTTTCCATAAAGAAAGCGAGCAATGCCTCAATCGCAAGTGGTGCCCCAAATACATCACCAACAAAGCGAGAATAGTTAGACCAGTTCATACCAAACTGGAATTCTTGAAGAATCCCTGTAACAATACCAATAACAAAATTGATTAAAAATAATTTGCCCCAAAACTTTGCCATTTTTTTATATTCTTCATTCCCAGTTTTCACATAAAAAGATTCCATGATTGCGATAATAAATACTAAACCAATAGAAATGGGAACGAATAAAAAGTGGAATATGGTCGTTGAAGCAAATTGTAAACGCGATAGAAAAATCATATCCATGAATTTCTCCTCCTTTTTTGTATTTTGAACAGATTTGTGAATCTTCCAGTTCGCTAAAGCGATAAAAATCATTGCATAAGATGAAATTCAATTAGATTTAATTGAGGTAGTAGGATAAAAAAACTTGTTAAAAGTGCTATTCCTTGATGTTCATCCTATGTAATTTAATGATGGAAAAAGTCGATAAACATTGATATAAAAGGTTTTTAACAAAGTTGATTTTTCCGATCGTCTCCTTTTGGTAAATGATAGGTATATCATAATGAAATTTCGTCTGTTTGCGGTAAAGTTCACTCATTGTTTGAAAAATGTTCACATATCCGTTCACAGAAAAGACAAAATAGAAGATGGTTTAGGAAGAAAGCTGAGAAGGGAAAGAGGACAGCAGGGATATTTCATTAGTTGGGTTGGTGAGGGTATTAGATAAGAAGCGCCGCAAGAAAAGAGTGGAGAGCCGCAAGAAAAGAGTGGAGAGCCGCAAGAAAAGAGTGGAGAGCCGCAAGTAAAGAGCGGGGAGCCGCAAGAAAAGAGCGGGGAGCCGCAAGAAAAGAGTGGAGAGCTGCAAGAAAAGAGTGGAAAGCCGCAAGTAAAGGCATTCCTATTCCTAACCTGTGCTCCTGCATATAAAGCAAGCAGATAAATAATTTACAAAAAGACAAGCATCTCTTAAAGTTCTCTTCCTTTTGCTGCTTGTTCTTTCATGTTATGATGATAAAGGAATTAGAAAATTTTGATGAAGCTGAATAAATTATTGAGGGTGTTTAGATGATTAAATGCATAGCAATTGATATGGATGGGACGTTGTTAACATCCACACAAGAAATTACGAAAGAAAATCGAGAAGCAATTAAAGAAGCACAAGATAAAGGAGTAGAGGTAGTAATTGCTACTGGTCGTGCTTATGAAGAAGCAGGAGACCTTTTAAAAGAGGCAGGTATTATTACACCGATGATTTGTGCAAATGGAGCAGAAATTAGAACGAATGAGCATATTATCGTCGATACAAATCCATTAAGTAAAGATCTAGCCAGACAAATGGCTGAAATTTTACATAAATATCAAGTGTATTATGAAGTTTATACTAATAGAGGGACGTATACGCTTGATAAAACAGTAGCAAGATCACTGATTATGGATATTTTTACAGTAAGTGGCCATGTGAAAGATATGGAAGAGATTAAAAAAGCGGCTGAGGAACGACTTAAGGAAATTCATCAATTAGATAGTTATGAAGAATTATTTGAGGATGATGACCAGGTTATTTATAAATTATTAGCATTCCATTTTGATCCCATTGTTTTAGGTAATGTTAGAGAAGAGTTGACTAAGCTTGAAGGAGCAGCAATCAGTGCTTCCGGTAAGGAGAACTTAGAAATTACTTCTGTTGATGCCCAAAAAGGGATTGCGCTTGAGAAATTTGTGAAAGCTCGTGACATTTCTCTTTCTGACACGATGGCAATTGGGGATAATTATAATGATGTTTCCATGTTTCAAATGGCCGGCAGAGCAGTAGCAATGGGAAATGCGGTGGAAGATATTCAACGCCAATGCCACTTTGTGACAGGAACAAATGAAGAAAGTGGAGTTGCTCAAGCAATTAGAAAAGCATTAGAAGAATAATATAGTCAAAAAAGGTAGATGAACATGGATAAGTTCATCTACCTTTCTTTGTAAACTTCTATAGGTTTTAATCCGCAAAGAAAAATTCCATTTCTTCCACTAGAAATCAATTATTCAATTAGTCATTTATCCGTTATAATAGTAATGATAAACCTAAAAAGATAGATCCTATTGAGGTGGAAAATGGCTGATTTTCATGCAAGTGTTATTATTTGTGAGCCCATTGAAGAGGTTTTTGCGTATTTTGCTGACATGGCAAATGCTTCCGCGTATATGAATAAAGTAATATCGGCAGAGAAGTTGACAGAAGAGCCAATTGGCGTTGGCACAAAATATAAAGAAATAAGAAATGTTCGTGGAAATAGAGTGTATGCAGAAATAGAATATCTTACATTTGATAAAAATAAGGCATTTACTAGAAGAAGTAGCTCCAATGGACTGATGGTTGACTATGCTTATCGCTTTTCGGAAATTCCTGAAGGCACACAAGTAGAGTTTGAAGGCACTGTACATGTTAAGGGACTAAAAATGCTGCTTATGCGAAAGTTTCTTGTCAAAATGGTGAAATCTGAAGATAATGATCATGTGCAGAATGCGAAAGAAGTATTAGAAGAAAGAGTAGAAAATTTATAAAATATATCTTTTTGATGAAATGCTGAGGAAAAAGACTTTTCCTCAGCATTTTTAATAAAAAATAAATTGACTTTGAATGAGGAAATGGTTATTATAAAATTAAATTGTACACAATCTAATTTGCGGGCAGCAGATTAAACTAACTACTTATACTCTTTATGTAAAGGAACAGAAAACATAGGAGTAAAAAATTTTAATCTAATAAGTTGTGCACAATTAAATTTTGGAAAATTAAAAAAGGAGTAATTTGCTATGAATAACAAAAATGAAATTGTATTAGAAGAAGCGGCTAAAAAATTTACAGAAGACACAGCTGATCCCCCATATTTATTTGAGTTGGAGCCAGCAGAAGGAAGAGTAGCAGTAGATGAAGTGCAATCTAGTGAAATAGATAAATTACCAGTGATAGAAAACGAATTTTTTATTAAAGGTGGACCGACCAATCAAGTATCAATTAAAATTGTTCGTCCAGAGAACAGCTCTACAACTAAATTGCCAGTGATTTTATATACACATGGTGCAGGATGGGTATTCGGTAATGCACATACACATGATCGCCTAATTCGTGAATTAGCAGTAGGTTCGAACGCTGCCGTGGTATTCACCAATTATAGCCTTTCTCCAGAAGTAAGATATCCGGTTGCGATTGAAGAAATATATACGGTGTTAGAATGGATTGCAGCAAAAGGAGAAGAGTATGCCTTTGATATTAATAAAATTTCTGTAGCAGGTGACAGTGTGGGAGGAAATATGTCCGCAGCTATCACATTAATGGCAAAAGAACGCAAAGGTCCTGCTATTCAAAAACAGCTACTATTTTACCCTGTTACAGACGCATCCTTTGAAACAGATTCTTATAAACAATTTGCAGAAGGGTACTTTTTAAGAAGAGATGGTATGCAATGGTTCTGGGATCAATATACTGTTGATCCAAAAGTAAGAGCAGAAATTACAGCATCTCCTTTAAGAGCAACAAAAGATCAATTAGTTGGGCTACCAGATGCTTTAATCATTACAGCTGAGGCAGATGTGTTAAGAGATGAAGGAGAAGCTTATGCGAATAAACTTCGTGAAGCGGGAGTAAAGGTAACCTCTGTTCGTTTTGGTGGAATCATTCATGATTTTGTTATGCTAAATGCATTGGCGCACACTGAGGCAGCAAAAGGAGCGCTTCTACTTGCAAATGCTTGGCTGAAAGCTTAATTTAGGCGATTATTCTTTAATAAAAATCATACAGGGACAAAACAAAATAGATAATGGGAAAAGATGAACAATATCTAATATAGCGATTTAATAACGATTGCTTTCACAACTTTGGGTATTTAGGTAAATAAAAACCCAAGAGGCGAAAGCAATTCGTTCTGTTACTCTACAGACAAACAATGTACTAGGGAAAAAGAAGGGGCTAAGGCGTCTCTTTTCTCGCAGAAGCAGATGTTACCACAAACCTTTTTATATTCGCAATACGTATGCCCCTATCACTTTCCCTGTTTTTTTTAAAATTAAAATTTATATGTCCAATATTTTTCCGTATATAGTCGAGCTAAAACTTCTGGATCCTGATTCTTTATTCCTTCTTGCAATACTGCCACATATTGTTGTGTTTGAGAAAGATGGGCTGCAATCGTTTTGATTTTCTGGTCTGCAAAATTTTCCACATCAATTTCAATATCTGGCTGTCCAAGATCTTCCTCTGTGTTCTTGGAAAACGCTACACAATAAAGTTTTGGTCGTTTAGAAGCTTCTCTCTTTGCGATGGCTTTTACAACAGCTGCTCCTGTAGCATCGTGGTCCGGATGCACAGAATAACCTGGATAAAAAGTAATTACTAAGGAAGGATTTAATTCATCTAGTAATGCTGTAAATTCATCGACTAATATTTCCTCTTTTAGGAATTCGATTGTTTTATCACGATAGCCGAGCATACGGAGATCTTCTAGTCCCATTGCTCTTGCTGCTTCCTCTAATTCATTCCTGCGAATTTCTGGCAAGGATTCTCTTGTTGCAAATGGTGGGTTTCCTAAGTTTCTTCCCATTTGTCCAAGGGTTAAGCAAGCGTAAGTAACTGGAACTCCTTCGTGTAAAAATTTTGAAATGGTTCCAGATACGCCGAATGCTTCATCATCGGGGTGAGGAAAAATAACTAATACTTGTCTTTCTGTTTCCATCTGAGTTCCTCCTTTCATGTAATGAAAAAAAGTATGTTCCATTAATTGTTTATTCAAATGGTGTTTCGCTTATTTCTAAGGCTACTGCTAATTTTCCAGTAAAGTCTAAGCCTGCCAATAATAATCTATTTTTATCGTCAATTTCATAGTGGGTAATACCTTCAGCATAAATCCAGCCTATTGCTGTTTTTAAGCCAATTCGATAAGGGCCGTTTCCTGTAATTTTGCCATATTCATAAGTTAGCTGGGCGTTACGGATATAGGCGCCTGAATTGAAGAAGGTTTCATCATTATGGTTGGCATAAGCGCCATTTGTTGTTTCTAAGTGGATATAGATTTCCTTTCCACTAAAACGGTCGATTTCGTTTTGCACTTTTTCCAGTTGTACAAATTCCACAGAATATCCCTCCTTGCTAATAGTTTATTTAAATAATAAAAAATGGTAAGGGCATACTCTCCTTTTATAATAGCATGGCAAAAGGAGAATATATTGAACTGCTGTTTTTATTTTGCACTGAGCTTTTCTTTTTCGTTACGATATGCTCCATGCATAGTTGGTCCTACATACTCGTTTAATTTAAAACCATTTCGGATAGCTGCTGTAATAAAATCTTTTGCTGTTTGAACAGCTTCCTCTACGGTAGCACCTTTAGCTAGTTCAGCTGTAATAGCAGCCGAGTTTGTGCAGCCTGCCCCATGAGTATACGTTGTATCTATTAGTTCGCTCTCAAAGAGAGTAAATTCTTTTCCATCGTACAGAAGATCAATTGCTTTTTCATGTCCTAACTTACTGCCGCCTTTGATGAGAACATATTTAGGTCCAAGTTCGTGAATTTTAACTGCCGCTTCTTTTAGATCCTCTACTGTTTTAATTGGTTTATCAGTTTGTGCAAGCTGCCAAGCTTCAAAAAGGTTTGGTGTTACTACAGTTGCTCTTGGAACAAGCAATTCACGTAGGGCATCAGCTGTTTCTGGATGAAGAACTTCATCTTCGCCCTTACAAATCATGACAGGATCAATCACAACATTTTTGATATTATTTTCATCAATTAGCTTTGCCGCTGCTTCAATGATTTCAACAGATCCAAGCATTCCTGTTTTCATAGCATCAATTCCCACAGATAACACGGTTTCTAATTGTGCGTTAACTGTATTAATATCCTGTGGAAATACGTTATGGTGCCAATGATTTTTAGGGTCCATTGTTACAATCGTTGTTAAAGCAGTCATACCATAAACACCTAGTTCTTGGAATGTCTTTAAGTCTGCTTGAATACCTGCACCACCGCTTGTGTCAGAACCTGCTAAAGTTAGTACTTTCTTCATTTGTTACGCCTCCTATGTAATGGCTATTATTTCAGCGAAAAGTAATTTTGTTTGATTGAATAATTGTAGACCATTTTAATTAATCATACAACTTTTCAGCACCCTTTGCTTAGTCTGCTTTACAAGATGATTTTGCATACCAATGATAAAAAATATGGAAAAGAGCAAAGAGTAGTAAGAGAATTCTGTCTTTGTTTATGGTAACCTTTAAATATAATCTTTCCGTTTGAAAGAAAAATAGAAAAATCGATAAGAAAAAAAGGTAAGAGTAGATCGAGAGAGGAATTCATATGAGATTTGAAATAACGGACCGTCCAATTAATTTGCAAGAGGTTATTGATAAGGTTGTAAGAAGAAATGCAGGTGCGATTACTACTTTTATTGGTACGGTAAGGGAAATGACTGCTGGAAAAAAAACATTATTTTTAACATATGAGGCATATGTGCCGATGGCTGCGAAAAAACTTGCGCAAATAGGGGAAGAGGTAAAGGAGAAG
The DNA here is from genome assembly GCF_038006285.1 of Niallia sp. FSL W8-0177. Lineage (NCBI taxonomy): Bacteria > Bacillati > Bacillota > Bacilli > Caryophanales > Bacillaceae > Niallia > Niallia sp. FSL W8-0177. The sequence continues at coordinate 3,922,413 of NZ_JBBOUX010000001.1, read as the reverse complement.
TGGGGAGACATTGATATTGCAATTACTCATCGAATCGGCAAGCTGGAAATCAGTGATGTAGCGGTAGTGATAGCAGTTTCGACTCCTCATCGAAAGGATGCTTATGAGGCCAATCAATATGCGATAGAAAGAATAAAAGAAATCGTGCCAATTTGGAAGAGGGAACATTGGGAATCTGGTGAAGAGTGGATTGGGAACCAGAAAGGAACGAAAAGGTATGAAGATGGCACACCAAGTGAGGAGGAATTAAATTGATCCAATTACTTTTCTTTGCTGGAGTGAAAGAAATAATAGGAAAAGAGGCAATGGAATTGGAATGGCAAGGGCAGACGATTGCACAGCTTAAGGAATATTTATTAAATGCATTTCCTTCGCTGTCTCTTCAAGGAGTAATGGTTGCGGTAAACGAGGAATTTGCATTGGAAGAAGATACAGTGGAAGAAAACGATACAATTGCCTTTATTCCACCTGTTAGCGGGGGATGAGGAAGGAGTAGTTACAAATGGATCAAAGCAGATATTCACGCCAAGTTTTGTTTTCCTCTATTGGAAAAGAAGGGCAGAGAATAATTGGCAGGAAGCATGTATTAATTATTGGTGCAGGTGCATTAGGGTCTTCCGTTGCAGAGATGTTATGCAGAAGCGGTATCGGAAGCTTAACCATTATAGATAGAGATTATGTCGAAAAAAGCAACCTGCAGCGGCAGCAGCTATATACAGAAAAGGATGCTGATGAGAAAATACCAAAAGCATTTGCCGCCGAAAATAGACTAAAGGAAATTAATAGAGACTGCACAGTGAAAGGAATAATTGGTGAGGCAACGGCTGCGCTATTAGAACAGTTAGTTGAGAATATCGACTTAATAATAGATGCTACTGATAATATGGAAATAAGAATGATAGTAAATGATATGGCTGTTAAGCATAGAATTCCCTGGATTTATGGGGCCTGTGTCGGGAGTTCGGGGATGAGCTACACAATAATACCAGGTGAGACACCTTGTCTTCATTGCTTATTGAAAACAATGCCTATGACTGGTTTAACTTGTGATACGGTTGGAATTATTGCGCCAGCTGTACAGATGGTCGTTTCTCATCAAGTAACAGAGGCGTTGAAGCTTTTAATAGAAGACAAAGCTGCTTTGCGCGGAACTTTTTTAACGTTTGATTTATGGAATAATGAATATCACAATGTGAAAGTAAGCCGTGCGAAGAGAAGTGATTGTCCTACATGTGGTGAAAAACGGACATATCCTTTTCTCGAAAAGGAGAATCAGACAAGGGTAGCTGTATTATGTGGAAGAGAAACGGTCCAAATTCGCCCCTCTATTCCAAAAAATATTCCTTTTCAACGATTAACTGAAAGCTTTCAAAAGAAAGGCTACAAAGTTCGACAAAATCCTTTCCTCCTATCTGTTCAGCTAGAAAGGAACAGAGTAGTATTTTTTAAGGATGGGAGAGCGTTAATTCATGAAACAAAAGATGTTGTCTATGCAAAGAAGCTATATGACCAATTATTAGGATAAAAAAATCCCGCTAGAAGAAAGCGGGATTTCTTTTTATTCTTGTGAACCAACGATTACTAATTTACCTGTATCTAATACTTCCTCGTATTTGGCCGCTTCTGCATCTGTTAAGCCAACTGATTGTAATTTAGAACGCAATTCATCTCCTCTTTTTCGGAAAACGTTGCTGATAGAATCAAGTAAACCTTGCTCCTTCATCGATACATTTCCAGTTTCCGTTGCATTTGTTAAATCCTCAGAACGGTCTTTATCGTGAGCAAAAATGTAAATATTCTCTTTTTTGTAGCCTTGATTTTCTAATGCATTAATAATATTTGTTGCTTGTACACCGTTTTCTACTACTTCTACTTTATACATAATGATAGCCTCCTAAAATAGTGGAATTTATCTATGTTTTTTATATAGCCTCTTAAAATGGTAATGAAACAATTTTTTCGTTGGTAATTTTTTCATAGTCTGCGATTTGGGAAATACTACATAGACAAATATCCCCACAATCGACAAATTTCCCTATATAATAGAAGGAGACAATAATAGGATCAGGAGGGGTTAAATGGTAAGTAAAAAAGAAAAAGAACGAATCAACCGGGAGTTAAGTGCAGGGAAAAGGGAACAGGCAAGTACAGCAATGGAGTTAAATAACAGAAGGGGAATTCGCTTTCCTTTTTTTGGTTTATATAGACTAAGGAATCGGTTAAATAAAAAAATCATGCTTTTTTTAAGTGTGTTAATCATACTTTTGATAGCCGGAATAGTAGGTTTGTGGAAAGTAGCCTTTCCGAAAGAGTCTGTTCTAAAAACAACAGCTTATCTAGAACAGATGAAAGATTTATCCACTTTAGCCACCTCTCAAGCTTTTGTAAAAACAATTCTAGAAAAAGAGGATAATGAAATTTTTGGTAAGGAAATTGAAACGGATTTCCCTGGAACAAAAAGAAAAATATTGTTAGTTGTACCAGGGACACTAACAGCTGGTGTAGACTTATCACGAGTTACGGAAAATCAATTAAAAGTAAATGAGGATGAGAAAAGCATCCATATCGAGTTACCAAAGGCAGATTTTCTTCAGGATCCTTCCATTGATTTTGACAATGTAGAAACATATTCTGTTGCAGGCATTTTTAGAGGAGATGTAAAGTGGGAAGAAGCATATAGTTTAATGGATGAAGCAAAGGAAACGATGAAGGAAGAGGCTGTAGACCAGGGGATTTTAGTGAAAGCAGAGGAAAATGCTCAAAAAACATTGAAGGAATTCTATGGAAGACTAGGCTATACGCTTGAAGTCAGCTTTGCAGGAGAATAAAGGAGGAGATAGTATGGCAGCATCATGGAAGCAATTATTGGAACAGGAGCGTCAGAAGGAGTATTTTATCCAATTGGAAACCTTCTTAGAAACAGAATACAGAGAATCTACTATTTATCCTAAAAGAGAAGATATTTTTAATAGTTTAACCTATACTCCTTATGACAGAGTAAAGGTTGTTATTTTGGGACAGGACCCTTATCATGGCCCGAATCAAGCTCATGGCTTAAGCTTTTCCGTTAAGCCAGATGTAAAAGTTCCGCCATCTTTAAAAAACATTTATAAAGAGCTTCACGCTGATCTTGGCTGTTCTATTCCGAACCATGGCTATTTAAAAAGCTGGGCAGACCAAGGAGTGCTTCTATTAAATACCGTTTTAACAGTGAGAGCGGGACAAGCAAATTCTCATCGTGGAAAAGGATGGGAAGTATTTACAGACAAAGTAATAAAGATGTTGAATGACAGAGAAGAACCAGTTATTTTTGTGCTATGGGGAAATCCAGCTCAAAAAAAGCTTGCTATTATTGATCAAGAAAAGCATGGCACCATTTTATCGACACATCCAAGTCCACTTTCTGCTCACCGTGGTTTTCTAGGAAGCAGACCATTCTCTACTATAAATAGGATGCTTGAAAATAATGGACAGTCCCCGATCAATTGGTGTATAGATGATTTTTTGTGAAAAGAAGAATATAATAAAGGAAATATATATGAGGGTCATTTCTATTAGATAAATAGAAGTATCTACTCATCATGTATTTCCTTCTAAGGGATTAGAAGGGGTTTGGAATGGAAAAGAAGAAGGTTAATTGTTATAAATGCAAATTCTACTATGTTACATGGGATAGTCAGTTCCCTAAAGGGTGCAAGGCATTCCAATTTAAAGGCAGAATGATGCCATCTGTCGAGGTAAAAAGAGCATCTGGACAAGAATGCCTGCGATTTCAGGCAAAGGAGGGATGAAGTGAATATATCAATCCAGCAATTATTAGCTAAAATAGAGGATCAGCTGACAGAAGCAAAAGCAAGCAATTCTGACGCAAGAATAAGAGAAAGAGTTTACGCAATTAAATCCTTATGTGAATTGGTTTTAGAACAGGAAAGAAAAGAAGGCGTAACCTTTCAGCAACCCGTTCAGCAACCATCCTTCCAAGCTGTTCAAGCACCAATAAGCATTCCAAAACAACCTATACAGACACAAACAAATAAAATAAAAATGGACGAAGGAAATGGCGATTCCTTATTTGATTTTTAAGCATACTTGTTTTACGATCGTAAATAAAAGGGTTAAGCAATATCCAATCTATTTACATAGATTCTGTTAGCAAAAAGCCTTAAAAAAGGAGATAAAAATGAAAGCTTTCATTATTATTGGAGCAATTAATGCATTATTATCCGTCGCTTTAGGAGCGTTTGGTGCCCATGGCTTAGAGGGGAAAATCACAAATAAATACCTTGAAGTATGGAAAACTGGCGTTACCTACCAAATGTTTCATAGTACTGGTTTAATTCTAATCGGTTTACTCTTAGGGAAGTTTCCAGAAAGCGGTTTGTTAAACTGGGCAGGCTGGCTGATGTTCATTGGGATTATCCTCTTTGCAGGAAGCCTATACATATTGGCTGTTACCCAAATAAAAGTATTAGGCGCTATCACACCACTTGGCGGAGTAGCGTTTATAGTAGCGTGGCTCTTAGTGATTATTGCTGCATGGAAATGGATGTAATAAGAGTATATTAAAAAGGATAGGTGAGCAGATCATAATGTTCATCCTATTCTTTTTTGTCTCTATAAAAAGAGAAACATTATTAATCTTAATAAAGAACAAAAAAGTACATCACTAAATGAGTGATGCACGGGAAGGTGTTTTGGTTATCTAGGTGGGGATGTTGCTAACCCTGGCATACCAGCGGCAAAAGGATATTCATACTCTATTTCTTCATCAAATGTAACATAATCGATATAGAGCATTAGAATTAAATAGCGAATTCCAGATTGTGGATCACTTAAGATAACATGATCTCGCCCTGCTGCTTCAATAATTCCCTTGAAGATTTTGGCATTCCATTCTCTATTGTTTTCAAATGTTGCATAGACAGTAGCAATTTTCCCTTTGTTAAGGCGTAAAATATTCTCGATATAGGATGCTTCTATTGGCAACTGTCCTGGTAATGTAGTAGGTGTAGCAGGCGGTGTTGGTGTTGGTGCCTGTGTAGGCATAGGCATTCCTTGCTGTATTGGTACTTGTTGTTGAAACCCTTGCTGATTTCCATAGGTAGGAATTTGCCCAGAAAAATTCCTATATCCTTGTGGATAACCATAGTTCCCATAATTTGACTGACTCATTTTCATCCCTCCATTATCTTCTATCCACTCTTCACTACATACTTCCGCCATTCGAAGTTGACCATAAATTTTAGAAAGTAGACGGTGAATGTTGTTTCATTCATAGGTCATCGCTCACTATTTCATCCTATGAGAAAAGGGAATAAGTTATGACAAGGAGAGTTGAATTTTATATTTAAATTAATGAGAAAACTTTATAAAAAAAATGAAGAACTCCTAAATCATCTATCAGCTAGATTCTTTAGGGAATTCTCCATATTGTGTTAGTTTACATGTAAATATTTAGTGATTGCTTCTTGTTTTAGAAGGGTTCCTACAAAGAAAGAACCAAATTCACCATAACGGGCGCTTACTTCATCAAAACGCATTTCATATACTAACTTTTTAAATTGAAGAACATCGTCTGAGAATAAGGTTACTCCCCATTCATAGTCATCGAAACCAACAGATCCTGTTATAATCTGTTTTACTTTCCCTGCATATTGGCGGCCAATCATGCCATGGCTGTGCATTAGGCTTCTACGATCTTCCATAGGTAGCATATACCAGTTATCTTCTCCTTGACGACGTTTATCCATCGGATAGAAGCACACATAGCTGGATTCTGGTAGGATTGGGTATAGTCTAGATTTTACATATGGGTTCTCATATGGATCTTTATCGGAATCGGAAGGCAGGTAATTGCTTAATTCTACAACAGAAACATAGGAATGAGCTGGAACCGTAAACTCAGCTAATTTGGTTTTATTAAATTCTGTTTCTAATTGCTGTAATTCTTCCATAGTGGGACGGAGAATCATCATCATGAAGTCCGCTTTTTGCCCAACAATTGTATATAATGCATGGCTGCCGCTATTATTTTCTTGAACAGTGTTCCATTTTTCCAATAGACCTAGGAATTCAGTGATAGCTTCTTGTCTTTCTTCGTCAGGTAACATTTTCCAGGTAGTCCAATCTACTGTCCGGAAATCATGAAGACAATACCAGCCATCTAATGTTTTTGCTGCTTCACTCATTTATATGTTCACTCCTTATTAATAACGTTAATACGATTTTAACTATATCATAGTTTCTCCAGATTTTAGTGGAATAACCCTTAGGATAATTGTGAACTTATTGTGACTTCTAAAAAATGGAAGTTTCAGTTTGGTCAAAAGAGTATAAGGAAGATAAATATAGGGAAATATCACATTGTATAAATAGAACTACAACCAATGTTTTTTCTTCTCCATCTTCTTCTGAGTGAGATGAGTAGATCTTGCTTTATATGGGATAAAAATAGAAGAAAGTAAGGAAAATTTCTTGAAATTTTATGATGGTAGAGTATCCTATTAAGTGTACATAAAAAGGAGGAAGAAAATTAATGAGTGATTTATTTACAGGTTTAAAGGAAAAAGTAACTGGTCAAAACGTAAAAATCGTTTTTCCAGAAGCTTTAGATGAGCGAATTTTAAAAGCTGCTGGTCGTTTAGCAGAAGATAAAGTGTTAATCCCTGTTTTAATTGGTGACATAGAAGAAATTCAAACAAAAGCAGACAATCTTGGTGTTTCATTAGAAAACGCAGAAATTTATGATCCAAAGAAATATGCTCAGTTTGATGCACTAGTTGCTTCTTTTGTGGAAAGACGTAAAGGAAAAGTAACGGAAGAAGATGCTCGTAAAATTCTTTTAGATGAAAACTATTTTGGAACAATGCTTGTATATGCTAATCAAGCAAATGGTTTAGTAAGTGGCGCTATTCACTCAACAGCAGATACAGTTCGTCCAGCTTTACAAATCATTAAAACAAAACAAGGTGTGAAAAAGACATCTGGTGTATTTATCATGGTGCGTGAAGATGAGAAATATGTATTCGCGGATTGTGCAATCAATATTACTCCAGATAGCCAAGATCTTGCTGAAATCGCTGTGGAAAGTGCGAAAACAGCAAGAATGTTTGACATTGATCCACGTGTTGCAATGTTAAGCTTCTCTACAAAAGGCTCTGCAAAATCACCAGAAACAGAAAAAGTAGAAGGTGCATTAGCAGAAGCTAAATTAAGAGATCCATTATTAGTAATCGATGGTGAATTCCAGTTTGATGCTGCATTTGTTCCATCTGTAGCAAAACAAAAAGCTCCAGATTCTCCAATTCAAGGTGATGCAAATGTATTTGTATTCCCTAGCCTTGAAGCTGGTAATATTGGCTATAAGATTGCCCAAAGACTAGGTAACTTTGAAGCAGTAGGACCAATCCTTCAAGGATTAAATGCTCCTGTAAACGATCTTTCTCGTGGATGTAACGAAGAAGATGTTTATAAATTAGCTCTAATTACAGCTGGTCAAAGCTTAACAAAATAAATTTAAAAGCAGGCGTCTCCTTAGAATGGGAGGCGTCTTTTTTGTTTATGTCATCTACCTTTTATCTTATCCCTCTCATAAAATTTTCAAGTTATACAACATATGGGTAGTATCTGTCCCGGATTAAAGAAAAAGTAATTAGAGCGAATGAACGAAGCAGATTTAAGTTTATTCCTAAAAATTGATACGAAAATATATGCAAATAAGAGAAGAGTGCTTTTGAAATAGCTCTAAATTCGTTATAATAAATCATTGTGATGAATAAAGAGGACTAAAACTTTTTAAAATAGAATAGATAGTTGGTATAAACAGAAGGAGCTAAGTGATGGTTGGCAATACTAGTTTATTAAAACAAGAAAAATGGAGAATTATTGATCAGTCTACAACAGGTTTACATGTATCCGCGCTTACATCTTTTGGTATGGATGATACCTTATGTTCTTCCGTCGGAAGCGGGATGGCGCCAGCTACGGCCAGAACATGGGTGCATGATCGGACAATTGTATTAGGAATTCAAGATACGAGATTACCACATTTGAAAGAGGCATTAACTTTTTTAAAGGAGCAGGGATACCACTATATTGTTCGTAATTCAGGTGGTCTAGCTGTCGTATTAGATAAGGACGTGTTAAATATATCACTTATTCTCCCAGAGCAGGAGAAACGAATTGATATTAACAGTGGTTATGATACGATGTTTGAATTGATTAAATATATGTTCCGTGAGTATGGAAAAACGATTGAAGCAAAAGAGATTGTTGGTTCCTATTGCCCTGGCAGCTATGACTTAAGTATTGATGGAAAAAAATTCGCTGGAATTTCCCAGAGACGCTTAAGAAACGGAGTTGCTGTGCAAATTTATCTTTGCGTAAATGGAAGTGGACAGGATAGAGCAGGGATCATCAAACAATTTTATTCTTCTGGTCTACAAGGAGAGACGACAAAGTTTGAGTATCCCGAGATAGACCCTGAAGTAATGGCATCCTTAGCAGAATTGTTAGGAGTATCTTTAACAGTTGATCAAGTTATGACCAAATTGTTACTAGCTTTAAAGGATCATGCAGAATTTTTATTTGCAGATCAATTACAAGGAGAAGAGCTTTCGCTATTTGAATCTTATTATGATCGGGTTGTGGAAAGAAACGAGAAAATCATGCAGCCATTTCGCTAAAACCAAAAAGAGGATAAGGAAGGGGGTTTCAAGTAAAGAAAATCCCTTTTCTTATCCTCTATTTATAATCGAGAAATGTGCTGCCAACTATTAATCCTCTCTCTTTTTAATAAATTTGGACCGCTACAGGTAGATTAGATAATGGCTTCACAACCTCTCCCTACGATAAGTCAACATCGACTCACTGGCGTTCGCCGTGTATCCTTTATCTCAGTCGAAGCCCTTCGACGTATAGGATGTACTAGTGTCGACGTTGCCACAGGACGTGGCGTTTTTAGTCGACCAGTTTGTACGCTGATGAGCAAGGCGCTTCCGCTTTAACATAATCCAGCTTCAAGGGACCAGCGGCTGATGGGCTTCACAACCTTTCCCTACGATAAGTCAACATCAGATCGCTGTCGCTCACTGTGTTTCCTATATCTCAGGAAATGTTGCTCCATCCCACACGCCGCTAAACAGTCCCTTTCCGCTTTAACATAATCCAGCTACAGCGCCTATCAGCTAGCAAACTTCGGTCTTCTCCCTACGATAAGTCAACATCGACTCACTGGCGTTCGCCGTGTATCCTTTATCTCAGTCGAAGCCCTCCAGTTTGTACGCTGATGAGCAAGGCGCTTCCGCTTTTTAGTTACTCTGCGACTTTTTCGAGGTTTCCGTTTCGGTCCATTTTAAATTTGGTTGGGCGCTCGTCTTCTTCTAGGAGGACGAGTTTTCGGGCTCTGTTCATAATTTTCATCAGTGTCTCGTAATCTTCTTGCATGGTTTCTGAGTTGTTTTCGATTTGATGGAGCTTGTCTTCTAATTCCTTGTTTCGACTTTTAATGGAAGTCATTTCTCTTTTTAATCTTTCATTCTCGCTTTTTAAGATTTCCATCTGGATGGTAGCATTTCGGAAATTTTGTAAGTAGGAAAGAACCATGTCGAAATTTAGTGTGCCAGCTTGGCTATGATTTACAGATGAATAGACAGGTGCTTGTTTCGCTTCATACGCTGGTAATGGCTGCTCATCTTCTTCTGATTGATAGTTTGCAAGCTCTTCTTCTTGTGGACTATTAACATTTGTATCTAATGTTTCTGCTGTAATGAATGTTTCCATAGAATCTAAATCCATAGAACCCATTTCTAAGCTAGTGGATACAGTAAGTGCTTCGAAATCATCCACTGTTGGCACAGGTGGTGAATATAATAGCTTTTTCTTGCCGCCTTGATCTTTTCCTAACATCCGTTGTCGTTGCTTTCGTTGTTTTTTTGCAAGCTGAAGTGCTTTTTCATATTGATGGCGAACGACTGCATTCCAGCGGAATCCACAGGCTGCCGAAGTTCTGTTTAGTTTATCCCCAACTTCTTCAAAGGCATTTAACTGTGTGCTCCCTTCTCGTACATGTCTTAAAACTGTTTCTGCTAATAATAGGTCATTTTCTTCTGACCATGCATCTTGTCTAACTTTCATTGATAACTCAACTCCCAACTTAATCACGATAAATAAATATTTCTAGTCCCATCTTTTCCAGAAACTTGGATGTTTATACAAAAGAAATACAAGGATAGTAGATTTTTTTATAGAATAGAAAAAAGGGAAATTAGCGGATAAAGAGGATTAAAAAAACAGCCGGCGATAAACCGACTGTTTTTGGAACAAAGAAGATGGGAATCTCTATACATTTTTTTCAACTAAAGCTTCTTCGTTTCGAATGAAGAATGCAGAAAGAAAAGCAAATATGCTAACAATAAATCCAAATAGGAAGAGATGGTGAATGCCATCCATAAAGGTTGTACCACTATTTAGCAATGATCCCATAATCGTTACGCCAATAGCTGTTCCCATGTTTCGGCAAAACATAAAGAAGGAGGTGGAAATTCCCTTTTCATGGTTTCCAACTAGTGCCTGGGCACCAATCACACCTACTGTACTTAGTAAGCCGAAGGCAAGACCTTGTACGACCATAAGAATAAATACGTACCAGAAGCCATTTGATTCATTTAATAATACTAATAATATTCCTGAAAGCAGCAATAGTGCATTTCCAATAATTAATAGAATGCGATAGCCATATTTTAATATCCATTTCCCTGCAGGAACAGACATGGCCATCCATCCAACCGATAGGCCAAGGAGAGAAACCCCACTCCATAATACAGACAACCCTGCCTGATTTTGGAGGTATAATGGAATATAGCTCGATGTTCCAAATAAGGCCAATGTTCCAACAAATCCATTAATAAACATCCAAGTGATCGTCTTATTTTTGAAAATGGATAATGGAACAATAGGAGATGTTTGTCTTTTTTCAAAGAAATAAAAGGTGATTAACAGAAGGACACCTATTATAGCATAAAGATAAAGGTAGCTTTCAAGGACTGTAACTAGTAATAAACAAGTTATTCCGATTCCAAATAGCATTGCTCCGATGTAATCCACCTGTGCCTTTTTAGCTTGATAGACTTCTTTATATGGAATTAAAGTTAGGAGTGCAATAATGCATACTGGTAAATTGATATAAAAAATCCATCTCCAACTCATAAATTCTACAAAGAGAGAACCAAGAGTAGGGGCTAATATGGCGGATAAAGCCCACATGCCAGTAAATAATGCTTGGATTTTCCCTCGCTTTTCAATAGAAAAAAGATCCCCAGCAATGATTGCAGGAAATGGCATCATGAATCCAGCTCCCATCCCTTGCAATGCTCTAAAAATAACTAATTGAGTCATAGTGGATGAGATTCCGCATAGCAGGGAACCAATTAAAAAGACAATAATTCCAAAAGCAAACAGCTTTTTTCTTCCAAATAAATCGGAAAGTCTTCCTGCAATTGGTGATAGAATTGTGCTTGCTATCATATAAGCAGCAAAAGACCAAGCGTATAATTCCGTACCGCCAAGTTCTTCTGCAATAATTGGCATAGTTGTATTCATAATAGTCGTATCAATAGAGGCAATAAGCATCGCAAGAACAATGCTGCACATTACTAATATTCTACTTTTGTTCATTGTATAACCTCCCTATATTCAAGAGAAAATTATAACCCATATTGCTTAATTAATATAGAGAAGCGAGCTAGTTTACAAAAATTATTGTTATAGTAGTGGGGGAATAATACTGTTGGACTAGTGGATTTTCTCCACAAATTCGTCACTATTTTACAATCTTTTGCATCTTGCATTGCTAGTGGAGAAGGGGTAAAATACCATATAGTAATAAGTGAGAATGTTGTCGAATAAATTTTCGATAACGTAATTGGAGAGCATGTATAGAAAGGGTTGTCCAAATGGCAAACGAATTTCGTGTTTGCGACGATTGTCAGGCAGTGAATTTAAAAACGTTAATACCCCGTTTAAAGCAAATTGATCCAGATGCTAAAATTGATATAGGCTGTCAATCCTATTGCGGTCCTGGTCGTAAAAAAACATTTGCTTTTGTCAATAATCGTCCACTAGCTGCATTAACAGAAGAAGAGTTAATGGATAAGATCAATGCGAAGCTGAAAAAATAATCTTCGTATAAAACAACAATGAAAATGAACAGAGCCTTAGTAAAACAGAGGAGTTTCCACTGGATAGTTATTTTATGGAGAAAGCCATGATTCTTTTCCCTTTTAAAATGCCTACACGGAACCCTCTTTTTCTATCTTTAGAATATGGAATTACTCTAATTACTAGAATGATAAAAAATAGCCAATGAATGAAAGAGAGTGAGAAAGATGCCATATTCGACGGATAAGCTAAATGAAGAGAAAGTATTTAAAGATCCAGTCCATCGCTATATTCATGTTCGCGACAGAGTGATATGGGACTTGATTGGAACAAAAGAATTTCAGCGACTGAGAAGAATTAAACAGCTGGGCACGACTTATCTTACCTTTCATGGTGCAGAACATAGCAGGTTTAATCACTCTCTAGGAGTATATGAAATTGTTAGAAGAATCATTGACGATGTTTTTGAAGGCCGAGAAGAATGGAACAATGACCAAAGGTTGCTTTCTTTATGTGCCGCTCTCTTACATGATTTAGGCCATGGCCCTTTTTCTCATTCTTTTGAAAAAGTGTTTGATCTTGATCATGAAGAATTTACACGCAGAATTATCTTAGGAAAAACAGAAGTTAATAAGGTTTTGACAAAAGTAGAGAAGGACTTCCCTAAAAAGGTTGCCGAAATAATTGCCAAAACCTCCAAGGAAAAACTAGTAGTTAGTTTAATTTCCAGTCAGATAGATGCAGACCGAATGGATTATTTGCTAAGAGATGCATATTTTACAGGGGTTAGCTACGGGAATTTCGATATGGAACGAATTTTGCGCGTAATGCGCCCGCGTGAAGATCAGGCTGTTATTAAAAAAAGCGGAATGCACGCGGTAGAAGACTATATTATGAGCCGTTATCAAATGTACTGGCAGGTCTATTTCCATCCAGTGACAAGAAGTGCGGAAGTAATTCTTACGAAAATTCTACATAGAGCGAAATATTTACACGAGCAATTCTACTCTTTTAAATATCACCCTATTCATTTTTACTCAATTTTTGAAGACGAAACATCGTTAGAAGACTACTTAAAATTGGATGAGGCTATTATTCTCTACTATTTTCAGATGTGGCAAGAAGAAGATGATGCCGTTTTGAAGGATCTCTGCCGCAGGTTTATGAACCGGAATCTTTTTAAATATGTGGAGTTTGATCCAGCTAAAGAATATAAAAAGCTTCAAGAATTATCTGGTTTATTCCAAAAAGTAGGTTTGGATCCGGAGTATTATTTAGTTGTCGATTCTTCGTCAGATCTTCCCTATGATTTTTATCGACCTGGAGAAGAGGAAGAGCGATTACCGATTCATCTATTGATGAAAAACGGAGAAATTAGAGAGCTTTCCAGAGAATCAGAAATTGTTGATAGTATTTCTGGAAAAAGAAGAACCGATCACAAGTTATATTTTCCTAAGGATATTTTAAAGGATGACAGTTCCAAAGGGGAAATAAAAAAACAAATTCGTCAATTGTTGGATATTCAATAGATGTATGTCTTAGGATTAAATGGAGTAGGAGATGACCCAATTTGTTAAAAGATCATGCCAAAGTAATGAAAGCAATTGCTGCTTCGGGCGAAATTATTGGAAGAAAAAAGCTGCAAAAAATGATATATATCGCAAAAAAGCTCGATTTTCCATTTCATGAAAAATATCAGTTTCACTTTTTCGGTCCCTATTCAGAAGAACTAACCTTGCGAATAGAAGAATTATGCAATATGGGTTTTTTGAATGAAGTAAAAGAGAAAAAGGGAGGATATTTCCAATATCGATATACTTTAACCGATAATGGAAAGGAATTTTTGGACCTTAATGAGGTGGAAATGCCTGATTTGTCTCCTTGTCTAGAAGATATGAATGGCCAGAATTCTCGCTTCCTTGAGCTTGTGTCAACCGTTCTTTTCTTTGATAGCCTTCCAAAGGAAGAAGTGAAGGAAAAAGTATTCACATTAAAGGCCAAACAAAAATATACGGAAGAAGAAATAGAGATTGCCTATGCGTATATTGAAAGCTTAAGAGAGAAAAGAAATCATTAAAAAAAGGTCCTGCCGTGCAACGATTTGATTTGCTGGGCGGGACCTTTTTGAACTGCTTTTACTGATCGCTTAGGCGTTTGCCTGCAACAGCATAATGGTTTGTAGGCATTTCTTCAATAAAGACTACTACTTTTTCCTTTGATGCGCCTGTTGTCTCCACAACTGCTTCTGTTACTTTCTCTACTAAATTTTTCTTTTGCTCCTCCGTTCTACCTTCTAACATTTTTACAGTGACATATGGCATTTGTTCAAATCCTCCTTAGTTTTGATTGTAGTTTTTCATATTTCTTGGAAAAGTGCAAGTTTCTAATCAGCGTATATGCATGTAAATAGAGTCTTATGAAGAGGCCAACAAAAGAAAATTTTCCTTTCCAATTTAATATCATGTATAATTTTAAAAGGAAACATTACTAGATAGAGAATATTCATTTTCCATAGAAACTGTGTATAGAGGGGAGCTAATCATTTGTTATTTTCGCAAAATTTGGCGGATTTGCCATATATTATTATTTCCATTGTAATAGGTTTTACCTTCCATGAATTCGCACATGCATTTGTAGCCTATAAATTTGGAGATCCCACGGCGCAAAAGCAAGGAAGGTTAACGCTAAATCCAATCGCTCATATTGATCTCATAGGGGCAATTTTTATCTTAATCGCAGGATTCGGATGGGCGAAGCCAGTACCGGTTAATCGTCATTATTTTAAGCGGCCAAAATTAGCTGGAGTATTGGTGACTTTAGCAGGTCCTGTCAGTAACTTAATATTAGCTTTTCTTGGTTTTATCATTCTTGCAATATTAATAAAGTTACAAGTACCAATGGGAAGTAATTTTGATTTATATCCGTTTTTTGAAATTTTTGTTTATATGAACTTATTACTATTTGCTTTTAATTTGCTTCCTTTGCCTCCTTTAGATGGTTACCGAATTATTGAAGATCTGGTTTCCTCACGAGTCAGAGCAGCGATGTCCAAGTATGAAGTTTATGGATCTATTTTATTTATTGTATTAATTGTTACAGGTTTATCAAGCTATACGATATTCCCTTGGATTGAAGTGATACGATACTTTTTTCTGTCGCTGTTTAATCAATTGTTCTTTTGATTTTACAGAGGATAAAAGTCGGTTTTATATATACGACTAATAAAAATCGTCAAGCTATACCAATCCGCGATCGTTTATAATAAATCGCAAAAGGAGTATGAAAATGGAAGAAAAAAAGAAGAAAACAATAGGCTTTAATATTATTAAAAATGACCCAACCGATGGGCATAAAGGCTTTGGAATTGGCAGTCTTAGTTTAGAAAATGTATCTCCTGTTATTATTGATGTAGAAGAGGGAGAAGCGATCGTTGATATCGGCGCCATGCATGCAAGAAGTGCAGTGGAACGTGGCATCAAATTTTTGAAAACAAAGGAAGAGGTTCCTAATGGCAAGCCTTACTGGTTAGTTTGGGTGACAATTGACCGTAAGCCTGAAGGTCCTTATTATGCTGGTGTAACAGCATGTGAAATGACTGTAGACCGTTCTATTCGAAGAGGTTATAAGTCTCTTCCAGAGCATGTGAATAAGATGGATAAAAGTATGAAAAGACATATTATGGTCGATCATATGGATGAGAAGTCTAAAAAGGTGCTGGCAGATTTTCTGAAAAAACATGATCAGCGACTATGGGATAACTCTGTAGAACAGCTGAAACAAGACTTGTTAGGATAATTTTTTGAAAATGTTGACAATTGAGCGAGGAAATCGATAAACTGAAAGAGAAATTATAATAAATAGCCCTTTTAAAGGAGATTGTTTTATGAGTGTGAGTGTTCTTAACTAACCGTTAATTATATACGGCCTTGAATTTTGTTAAAAAACTGGGGATATACCGGTTTATTTAGCATGGGAATTTCAAGGAAGGTTAAGAATAAGCCTCATAGCAAGCAATAGATGATAAAAAGCTATGGCATATTTGTCATAGTTTTTATTTTTTTATTGTAAAGGATCTCCTACTCCGCTTCTTAAAGTGGATAGGTCTACCCAAAAAGCTAGTGTGAGTGTTTGTTCACGCTGGCTTTTTCTATTTTTAAGGGCTATTGGAAGAAAAATAGGAGGAATTAAAATGAATCAACAGGCATTTGAAGTATTAGGTTTTTATAAAATTTTAGAAGAGATAGAATCCTATGCCAAAACAAATTTAGCGAAAGAGACAATACGAAAACTGCGGCCGCTGCAGGATAAAAGAAAAATGGAGCAGTCAATCAAGGAAATAGAAGAGGCGATGAAAATCATAGAAATATCTAGTAGTGTGCCGATTCATACACTTGATGAAATGTCTATTTATTTAAGCCAAGCGAAAAAAGGGATTTATATTCGGGCAGATCAATTTCCGTTTGTTATTTCCTTTTTGGAACATTGTACAAAGCTTAAACTATTTATGCGGGATAAGGAATATGCGGCACCAAATGTCTCGCTTTATGTTCAATCCATTCCTGATGTTAGAGAGCTTACAGAGGAAATAGCAAGATGTATTAGGCATAGTAATGTGGATGATTATGCTTCAAGTGATTTAGCCTATTTAAGAAGACAGCTGTCCATCCTGACAGATAGAGTAAAAGAAAAAGCGAGCCAATTAGTGAAATCCAAAAAATATGCGAGTTATCTTCAGGACAAAATTGTTTCGGAACGTAACGGTCATTTGACACTCTCTGTAAAAAGAGAATATCGAACAAAAATCCAAGGTAGCGTACTGGATACATCCGCATCTGGAGCAACTGTATTTATTGAGCCAATCTAACTTGCTGACATGCAAGCAGAAATCGAAACCATGAAGCTAGCAGAAGAATCTGAAGTAGAAAGAATTCTATATGAATTAACGGAGAAGCTTTTGGCTGAGGAAGAGGCTATTAATTTAGCGATAGAAACGATGCACTATTATGATGTTTTATTTGCGAAAGCAAAATATAGCCGAGTGATTGCTGCAAAGCCGCCTTTCTTATCAGAAGATTATACGATTTATTTAAAAGAGGCTCGGCACCCAATGCTTGGAGACAAAGCAGTTCCTTTAACTCTTTCATTTGGAGAAGAGCATCGTGCCCTTGTTATTACAGGACCAAATACAGGTGGGAAAACAGTCACATTAAAGACAATTGGTTTATTAACAATGATGGCTCAATCTGGTTTACTAATTCCGGCGAAGGCAGGGAGTAAAATCGCTATTTTTCAACATATATTTGTGGATATAGGCGACGGACAAAGCATTGAACAAAATTTAAGTACGTTTAGCTCCAGATTAGTGAATATAATTGATATCTTAAGAACAACCAATGATCGCTCCCTTGTATTACTTGATGAGCTGGGATCAGGGACTGATCCGGGAGAAGGGATGGCGCTTGCTATTGTCATTTTAGAACAGCTTTATCAAAAAGGAGCAACCTTATTTGCGACCACACATTATAGCGAGATGAAAGAATTTGCAGATCAAACAGAAGGTTTTTTAAATGGAACAATGGAATTTGATATCAATACATTGCGACCAACATATAAGCTATTACTGGGACAAAGCGGAAGAAGCCAGGCGTTTGAAATTGCAAGCAAATTAGGCTTGCACCCTAAGCTCATCGAAAAAGCGCATCAGATAACGTATAAAACATATCGGAATTTCCATCATGACCAGAATTTAAAGGAGCTGGATTTTCAGCAGCAAATTGTAGTCAATAAGTACGCGCGAAAGTCAGTTGAGAAAAAAACGATTAATCCCACTCCATCCCGGGAGCCTATTTTTGAGAAAGGGGATAATGTGATTCTTACAGAAACGGATGAAATGGGAATTGTTTATCAAGGTCCTGATGTACAAGGAAGATATATAGTCCAGGTTCGGCAGGAAAAAAGAACCGTGAACCAAAAACGATTAAAGCTCTATATAAAAGGAACAGAGCTATATCCAGAAGATTATGATTTCGATATTATTTTTAAATCGAAAGAATATCGGAAAATAAACAAGCAGCAAAAAAGAAAGCATGTAGAAGATGTGTGGTTGGAGGAGGAATAGGAGGAGAGACTCGCTGTCTAAGCCCTTTGGGGATAGGAGGTAAGAGGAAAGGGAACAGAGAGAGAGCCTCTGTTCCCGTTTGGAGGAAGAAGAGAGAGAAAAGGGAACAGAGAGAGAGCCTCCGTTCCCGTTTGGAGGGAGAAGAGAGGGAAAAGGGAACAGAGAGAGGCCCTCCGTTCCCGTTTGAAGGAAGAAGAGAGGGAAAAGGGAGCAGAGAAAGGCTCTCCGTTCCCGTTTGGAGGAAGAAGAGAGGGAAAAGGGAACAGAGAGAGGCCCTCCGTTCCCGTTTGGAGGAAGAAGAGAGGGAAAAGGGAGCAGAGAAAGGCTCTCCGTTCCCGTTTGGAGGAAGAAGAGAGGGAAAAGGGAACAGAGAGAGAGCCTCCGTTCCCGTTTGGAGGAAGAAGAGAGAGAAAAGGGAACAGAGAGAGGCCCTCCGTTCCCGTTTGGAGGGAGAAGAGAGAGAAAAGGGAACAGAGAGAGAGCCTTCGTTCCCGTTTGGAGGAAGAAGAGAGAGAAAAGGGAACAGAGAAAGGCCCTCCGTTCCCGTTTGAAGGAAGAAGAGAGAGAAAAGGGAACAGAGAGAGATCCTCCGTTCCCGTTTGAAGGAAGAAGAGAGGGAAAAGGGAGCAGAGAAAGGCTCTCCGTTCCCGTTTGGAGGAAGAAGAGAGGGAAAAGAGAGCAGAGAAAGGCTCTCCGTTCCCGTTTGGAGGGAGAAGAGAAAGGCTCTCCGTTCCCATTTGAAGGAAGAAGAGAGGGAAAAGGGAACAGAGAGAGAGCCTCCGTTCCCGTTTGGAGGAAGAAGAGAGAGAAAAGGGAACAGAGAAAGGCCCTTCGTTCCCGTTTGGAGGGAGAAGAGAGAGAAAAGGGAACAGAGAGAGAGCCTCCGTTCCCGTTTGAAGAAAGAAGAGAGGGAAAAGGGAACAGAGAAAGGCTCTCCGTTCCCGTTTGAAGGAAGAAGAGAAAGAAAAGGGAACAGAGAGAGGCCCTCCGTTCCCGTTTGGAGGAAGAAGAGAGAGGAAAGGGAACAGAGAAAGGCTCTCTGGTACCATTTAGAGGAAGAAGAGAGCTTTCCCCTGTCGCACCTAAACAAAAAAGCATACTCCCCTCAAAATAGCTGGTAGTATGCTTTATCAAGTTTATCCTACCAAGGTAAAATTCGTTTATACCATGGTACTTTTTCTTTTCCTTTTTCCTTATTTGCTGGTTTTTCGCTAGAATCTTCTTTTGGTAAATCAGCACAATATTCTGTTGGTACAGTGTCTTTGGTAAAATACATCATTCTTTTTGTATTACATGCAGCTGATGCGAGTTTGCCGCTCTTAGGATCGATATAAACTCCAACAGTACCTTTAGTAGGTGTAAATCCTTTGATCGGCTCCTTTTTTAAACTTTGTTCCATAAACTGAACCCAAACTTTCTTTGCATATGTTTTATCAGCTGCTAAAGTTATAGGCTCTCCTTGATCATAGCCTGTCCAAACAGCGGATACTAGCTGTGGAGTATAACCAATCATCCAACTGTCTGATTCAGTGGAGCCAGATTTTCCTGCATAAATTCTTGTGATGTCGTCTTTAATAGTACTTCCCGTTACCGAGGCATAGCCATTAAGAGTAGGGTCAAACATGCCTGTCATCATTTGATTCATCACAAACGTTAAATCCGTATCTAAAATCTTTTCTGGTTTTGGCTTATGTTCATAGAGTATTTGCCCATCATTTGTCTCAATTTTTGTAATGAAAACAGGAGATACCTTATTTCCTCCGTTGGCAAATATACTATAAGCATTTGCCATATCAATCACACGAACATTGGACGTTCCAAGAGCGAGAGATGGAACCTCTTGTAAATCGGTTGTAATGCCGAATTTCTTTCCTGTTTTCACTAATGTATCTTGCCCTAAAAAAAGATGGGTTTTAACAGCATAAACATTATCAGAGACAGCTAGTGCCTGTGCCATGGTAATATTTCCATCGGCATATTGATTGTTAAAATTATGCGGGGTATATGGATCTCTCCCATCATCAAAGCGAAAGGTTGTTTGTTCGCTGCTCATCATCGTAGCAGGTGTAAATCCATGTTCAAGAGCTGCATAATACAATAAAGGCTTGATCGTTGAACCAGGTTGCCGAGTTGCTTGAATTGCTCTGTTGAATGGGCTTTCCTCATAATCTTTTCCGCCTACCATTGCCTTAACATTGCCTGTAGTTGGATCCATAGCAACAAAGCCAATCTGTATATTACTAGCCTTATTTATCGTTTGATTAATCGTTTCCTCTGCTATTTTTTGCTGCTCTGTATTCAAGGTTGTATACACTCTTAATCCACCTAATTGAATCGTTTTATCATCTAAGTGAAGCTGGTTTTTTAGAATGTTTTTTACAGTATCTTGAAAATAAGGTGCTGTTTCCACACTAGCATTTGGAAATTTTCCTACTAACGATAGTTTTTCCTTTGCTGCTAACTTTTTATCTTCCTCTGTTATATATCCATTTTCAATTAAGGAATTTAGGATGATGCCCTGTCTTTTCTTCGCATTCTCCATCGATGAAAAAGGAGAATAAATACTAGGTCCCTTCGGAATACCAGCAAGCATGGTTGCTTCTCCTAAAGTTAGTTCGGAGGCCTTTTTTCCAAAGTAATATTGGCTTGCCGCCTCTGCTCCATATGCTCCATGACCATAATAAATAGTGTTGATGTAGCCTTCTAGTATTTCATCCTTTGTATAGAATATTTCTAATCGAAGGGTGTAAAAGGCCTCTGCAATTTTTCGCTTCCACGTCTTTTCATGCTCTAAAAATAAGTTTCGGGCATATTGCTGGGTTATTGTGCTCGCCCCTTGAACTTTTGCCATTGCTTTTATGTCGGCTAAAATAGCACCGCCAATTCGTTTATAGTCAAAGCCGTGATGGGAATAAAAATTTTTATCTTCAATAGAAACAGTAGCGTCTACTAAATAGGGACTAATATCATCAATGGACACCCAATACCTTTTCTGTCCATTGCTGCTTTCGCCAATAATGCTGCCATCATCTGAATAGTAGATTGTTGACTGAGAAACAGCAAGTGGTGGAGGGCCTAGTGTACGAGCATATACATATATACCGATAAAAATGATGCTGGCGGTTATCATGAAAAGAAGCCCTAATATAATCAATAGACGTAAATACTTGCCAGAGTTTTTAAGTTTATTTACAATGACCTCCAAAACATGACACCTCCTAAATAGAAACTTCTTTGTTCTTTTATCACATTAAATGAAAGGTAAATAGATAAAACTAGTATGTGGTAAACATTGGCGTTTTAAACATTTTTATCATGGAATATAAAAAAAATCTTTGCATTTTAACGAATATCCACTATACTTTTTTCGTGTTTGTTATTTGTTTGATTGGGAAGTATAAAAAGAAGATTGTACTCACAAGAAATGAAGAAATAAGGAACTTTTAGCATATAAGAAACTTTATACCAATCAAATGAATGGAGGATATGTCAATGGGAATTTGGTTTACAGAGAAGCAGACCGACGATTTTGGAATCACGATGAAAATCAAGCGTACATTACATACAGAACAAACACCATTTCAAAAGTTAGATATGGTAGAAACGGAAGAATGGGGAAATATGCTATTATTGGATGATATGGTGATGACTTCTGTTAGAGATGAGTTTGTTTACCACGAAATGGTAGCCCATATTCCACTGTTTACACATCCCAACCCTGAGTATGTTCTAGTTGTTGGCGGTGGGGACGGCGGAGTTATTCGAGAAGTTTTAAAGCATCCTAGTGTCAAAAAAGCGACGCTTGTTGATATCGATGGTAAAGTAATTGAATATAGTAAGAAATTTCTACCAGAAATAGCAGGTAAGCTGGATGATCCACGAGTAGATGTACAAGTAGGCGATGGGTTTATGCATATTGCCAAAAGCGAGCACGAATACGATGTCATTATGGTCGATTCAACAGAACCAGTGGGTCCAGCTGTTAATCTGTTTACTAAAGGCTTTTATGCAGGAATAGCGAAAGCGTTAAAGGACGATGGACTTTTTGTTGCTCAAAGTGATAATCCTTGGTTTAAGGGAGAGCTCATTCGTTCCGTGCAAAGAGATGTAAAGGAAATATTCCCGATCACCAGATTATATATCGCCAATATTCCGACGTATCCAAGTGGCATGTGGGCATTTACAATTGGATCTAAAAAGTATGATCCATTAAATGTTCCAGAAAGTCGATTCCATTCGATAGAGACAAAATATTATACGAAAGAGTTACACAAAGCAGCCTTCATCTTACCAAAGTTTGTTCAAGATCTCTGTGAAGGGGATAGCAACAAAGCAAGTGAATGATTGGACTGTCTTTGAATAAAAAGGAGAGATGACCAATGCGTTTTGATGAATCATATTCAGGAAATGTATTTATTAAAAGTTTTCCAAATTATGAAGAAAGCCAAGTAGTATTGTATGGTATGCCAATGGACTGGACCGTTAGCTTCCGTCCGGGCTCCCGTTTTGGCCCAGCAAGAATTCGAGAGGTTTCTGTAGGGTTAGAAGAGTACAGTCCTTATTTGGATAGAGAGCTTGATGAAGTAAAATACTTTGACGCAGGAGATATTCCTTTGCCATTTGGAAATCCGCAACGCAGCTTAGATATGATTGAAGAATTTGTGGACAAAGTATTAGATGATAATAAATTTCCGCTTGGAATGGGAGGAGAGCATTTAGTATCTTGGGGCGTGTTCCAAGCAATGTATAAAAAATATCCAGATTTAGCTATCATACATATGGATGCCCATACAGATCTTCGCGATGAATACGAAGGAGAGCCATTATCTCACTCCACACCGATCAAAAAAGCAGCCAATTTAATTGGTCCAAAAAATGTTTATTCTTTTGGGATTCGTTCTGGAATGAAAGAAGAGTTTCAGTGGGCAAAAGAAGTAGGGATGCATATTTCTAAGTTTGAGGTGCTAGAGCCATTAAAAGAAATCTTGCCAACACTTGCAGGCAGACCTGTATATGTAACTATCGATATTGATGTATTAGATCCTGCGCATGCCCCTGGAACAGGTACGGTGGATGCAGGGGGGATTACTTCAAAAGAATTATTAGCATCCATTCATGAAATAGCACGTTCGAATGTTCAGGTAGTTGGAGCAGATTTAGTTGAAGTAGCGCCAATTTACGATCCATCTGAACAAACAGCGAATACAGCAAGTAAATTAATTCGTGAAATGATTTTAGGGTTTGTAAAATAATATAATTTTGATAAGTGGGGACATAGTTCCAGCTAGAAATAAAGCCAAACAATTGTACCAAAGATTTCATATGGTTGTTTGGCTTTATTATTACTGGTTAGTGGTTTTCCTCCGTAACTGGATGCACTTTACTTACCATCGGAAAAATGGATAAATATGTTAAAATATAGAAAGTGAGAAGTTAATCTATTTAGTAGACGCTTTAAAATTCAACCATTAACTTTAGAAAAAGGCTACTATCAATTTTTACTAGATAAGTGCCGTTTGGCAAGAAAATTCCCCTCGAGATTGGAATGGCAATGAAAATATTGTAGCTTTGTAATGTAGATATTAAGAAACTGAAATAGTGTTCTGCTAGACTACATATGGAGCATTTTGCGCATGCTTGTCCATGAAAAAAAGAAGCTTGATTATACATAGGGAGAAGGATGGAAATGGGAAAAAGGATTTTTGTTCTATTAGTAGGAGTAATGGTTTTATTTGCTGGCTTTCATTCGGTAAATACGGCTCAAGCTGCTAGTAAAAAAACGAAATATGTGACAGCAAGCACTCTTAATATAAGAGGCGGGGCAGGTACTTCTTATAAAATAGTGACAACCGTTAAGAAAAATCAGGCTGTAACAGTAACCCAGACAAAAGGTTCTTGGGATAAAGTGACAGTTGGAAAGAAAACCGGCTGGGCCTCTAATAAATATTTAACGACAAAAAAGCCAGCAGCAAAAGCTACGACATCTACAAAAACGATGTATGTTACAGCAAGTACGTTAAATGTAAGAAGTGGTGCAGGAACTAACTATAAAGTAGTTACGACAGTCAAAAAAAATCAATCTTTAAAAGTATCTCAAACAAAGGGATCTTGGAGCAAGGTAACGGTGGGCAGTAAGACAGGCTGGGCATCAAGTAAATACCTAACAACCAAAAAACCCGCATCACCAAAAAATTTAGCAGCAGGCCTAAAAACAGTAGGAAAAAATAAACAATTGATCCTTGTTACTTCAAATGGCTATAATACATCCTCTGCTGATATTCGTACCTTTGAAAAAAATAAAAAGGGTGAATGGATTCCAGTTTTAACGACAACTGGACATATTGGGAAATACGGCTTTACCTCAAATATGAATGAAGGCGGAAAAAAATCACCCATTGGTAAGTTTACGATCGGAACAGCGTTTGGTACACAAAAAAACCCTGGGACAAAATTACCTTATCGAAAAATAACCAAAGATGATGTATGGGTAGATGATCCGAAATCCAAGCTATATAATACTTGGCAGTCGAAAAAGAAAACAAAAGGTCAATGGAAAAGTGCTGAAAATATGAATGTGCCGGCATATAAATATGGATTTGTTATTGACTATAATACAAAGCGAATTCCTAATAAAGGAAGCGCAATCTTCTTCCATATTGCAAATAGTTATACACTAGGCTGTACAGCAACGACAGAGGCAAATGTTGTGAAAATTTTAAAATGGCTAGATCCATCTAAAAACCCTGTGATTATCCAAACACCAATCAAGGAACTAAGCAATTATTAAAGAGAAGAGGCTGGGACAAAACAAAATATATATTGGATAAAGACGAACAATCTCTAATTCAGTGGTGAAACCAATTCGTTCCATTACACTACAGACACACGATGCGCCGGGGAGCAACCTAAGTCTCCTCGGCTAAAGCCTGTGGAGTCTTAGGCTTTGCTCTGCTTCCCGCAGGAGTCGAGTATCCTCCGTTCCATTTCACTCCTTTTTTAAAGCTTATTTTGTTTTTAAGCAAACTAAAATTACTAGGAAAAAACAGAGCAGACTGAATACACGTAGACTCCTATGGGAGCTGCGAGAAAGTCCAAGACCCCGCAGGAACGAGGAGGCTTGGCGCTCGCCCCATGGAAAGCGAAGTGTATTCAGTCTGCGGGTGATTACCACAAACCTTTTTTCTTAAAATAAATAAAAACCCCCAAACAATTATACGAATATTCTCTAATATGTACGCATAATTGTTCGGGGTTATATTGGGTTGAAATACTTATGTCTCACCCTTTTTACACATGCAGGGTTCTGTCAAGAGAGAATATCTTCGTTCTTTTGCGAACCATCTTGCACTTCCCCTTTAAAAAATTTATACTTATAAAGTTACACAGTAAATGAAAAGGAAGTGTTGTCGTTGTCTCAACCATCAGGGCAACAGGTGCCTGTAAAATTACACGTTACAACACATATATATAATGGGAAAAATAAAGAAAGTATTGAGTGGATTGGGTTTGGTCAATACTTAGAAAAAGATACTAGTAAATATATAAAATATGAAGAAATCATAGAAGAAGGAACCATTAAAACAATTATTAAAATCACAGAAAAGGAAGGACTAATCCTTCGAAGTGGAGCGGTCAAAATGCGCCTTCCTTTTCTTATTAATAAACAAAAGATCGGCAGCTATGAAAGTCCATACGGTGTATTTCAGCTAGTTACCGATACAAAGAGACTTGCGCTAGAAGTGGAACAGCAAGCAACCACAGGTTCATTAGATATTTTATATGATTTAAAGATGCAAGGCAGCAATAATGGAACCTATCATATGACTATTTCATTTAAGGAGGAGACAGAGTAAGAATGAATATTGTAGATCAAATAAAGGACAAGCTAAAGGAAGAAATTAAACAAAGCGTCATAAAAGCTGGATTAGCAGCAGAAGAACAAATTCCAGAAGTAATCTTGGAATTGCCAAAAGATAAAGCCCATGGTGATTATTCAACGAATATGGCGATGCAATTAGCGAGAGTTGCCAAAAAAGCGCCAAGAATGATTGCGGAGGCTATTATTGAGAATTTCGATCAAACGAAAGCTTCTATTAAAAAAGTAGAAATAGCAGGTCCAGGTTTTATCAATTTTTATATGGATAACAGCTATCTAACGGATTTAATTCCAACCATCCTTCAAGCGGGAGAGCAATATGGACAAACTACAGTTGGAAATAATGAAAAAGTACAAGTAGAGTTTGTTTCAGCTAATCCAACTGGCGACCTTCACTTAGGTCATGCGCGTGGAGCAGCTGTAGGAGATTCTCTTTGTAATATCTTAGACAAAGCTGGCTATGAGGTATCAAGAGAATACTATATTAATGATGCTGGTAACCAAATTAATAACTTGGCATTATCTGTAGAAGCGCGTTATTTCCAAGCGTTAGGAATGGAAAAAGAAATGCCGCAAGATGGCTATCATGGGGAAGACATTATCGGAATCGGGAAAAAGTTAGCAGAAGAATATGGGGATAAGTATGTCCATGTTTCAGAACAGGAACGTTTTGACTTTTTCCGTGAATACGGACTGAAGTATGAAATGGCTAAACTGAAACAGGATTTAGAAGATTTCCGTGTAAAATTTGATGTGTGGTTCTCCGAAACATCTCTTTATCAAAACGGAAAGATTGATATAGCGTTAAACAAGTTAAAGGAGAATGGCTATATTTTTGAACAAGATGGAGCGACATGGTTACGTTCTACTGATTTTGAAGATGATAAAGACCGTGTGCTTATTAAAAATGACGGATCTTATACGTACTTATTGCCAGACATCGCTTATCATAAGGATAAATTAGATAGAGGCTTTGAAAAGCTTATCAATATTTGGGGTGCAGATCATCATGGTTATATTCCTCGTATGAAAGCTGCAATCCAAGCATTAGGATATAACAAAGAAGCATTAGAAGTGGAAATTATTCAGCTTGTTCACTTATACAAAAATGGCGAAAAAATGAAGATGAGTAAGCGTACAGGAAAAGCTGTAACAATGAGAGACTTAGTAGAAGAAGTAGGTCTAGATGCAACTCGTTATTTCTTTGCTATGAGAAGTGCAGATACGCATTTAGATTTTGACTTAGATCTAGCTGTATCCCAATCGAATGAAAACCCAGTATATTATGCACAATATGCCCATGCTCGTATCTCTAGTATCCTTCGACAAGGAAAAGAACAAGGAATCGAGCCGAAGGACGAGCTAAATGCTGCACTAATTACGGCGGAAAAGGAATTTGATCTATTAAAGAAATTAGGAGAATTCCCGCAAGCAGTAGGAGAAGCGGCATTAAAGAGAATGCCACACCGTATTACGAATTATATTTACGACTTGGCATCTACTTTCCATAGCTTCTATAATGCTGAAAAAGTATTAGATGCAGACAACTTAGAAAGAACAAAAGCACGTTTAGCATTAATCCAAGCAACGCAAATCACATTAAGAAACGCCTTGGCGCTTATTGGCGTATCTGCACCAGAAAAAATGTAATAAATCAAAAAGAGGAAAGCGAAAATAGACGCTTTCCTCTTTTTAATAAGTTGTTTCTTCAACATTTGCAGAGCTTCCGATTTCTCCTTTTCTTTTTTCTATTCCTATAATACTCTTCAGTCTTTGTAAGATAATATAAGAAATAAATAAAGAGATGATGAAACTGAATATTATATTAGCATTGCTGTCAGCATCGATCATCATCAGCATTTTCATTTGCCTTTATATAGCGCGAAGCATTATAACCCACGTCCAGATAGGGCGTGGGTTTAATGATTTCTATATAAGGGTATTTTCACTCGCACTTCTCCGCCACCCTCTATCGTGTTTCCAAGAGTCAGTTCTCCATTATGGAGATTCACAGCATTTTTTGCGAAGGTCAACCCCATTCCATAATGACCTTTAGACTGACGGGCCTTGTCATCCATGTAAAAAAGTTCTGTTGCTTTTTTTAGCCCGCTTTCCGAAAATCCATTTCCTGTGTCTTTTACAAAAAAGTAAAGAGTATCAGAATCGCATTCCGCATGCACCGAGACAGTCCCATCTTCCGGTGTATAATCAACCGCATTTGTTAAAATATTCAATAACGCCCTATGTAACAGCTGCCAGTCTATTTCCGCCTCTTTCTTGAGATTTTCTTTTTTAAATGAAATAGTTATTTTTTTATTCCCTTTATAGGCGGATATATCTTTCTGCAGAGTTTCTGTCAGCTTATCTATAAAGGCTTTCTCCAAATGAATAGTTAAGGACTCCTCTGTTTTCGAAAGATAAATCAGCTGAGAAATATATTGTTCAATTTGATTTCCTGCTCCAAGAATATACTTTGTATACTCAGCTTGTTCTTCGTTTTGAATAGACAAACTGAGTAATTCAGCATTTCCCTTAATAATGGTAATCGGGATTTTGATATCATGTGCCAAAGCACCAATTTGCTCTTTCTTATTTTTTTCTAACCGCCACTGAGCCTCGAGTGATGACCGAAGAGCATCTCTCATTTCAATTAAGGAGTCAATTACATCGTCAAATTCCTTAATATGTGTAAATTCGGGGGTAAACTGCAAATTTTGCTCTTTTATATATCGAGTAATTACATTCAGTGTTTCAAAATGTATTCTTAATCTATTAGCAAAGTACGTTGTTATAATAGAAATGTCTATAATGAGCAAGACTATCAAAATACTGATACTCGTTAATTCATAATTAGGAAGGTATTTTCTTAATAAAGGTGAGCTAAAATCTGCCCGTAATGAATATTGCAAAATACAATACTCATTTTTTCTTTCTATAACCAAATATCCTTTTTGTTTATAATTAACATACGGTTTTTTTTCAATCTTCTTTTTTACCAGTTTCAGATCTTTTACTTTAATAGTTCCAGCTGTTTTTTGTTTTGTTTCTTTATCAAGGAGGGCAAATGACATCGTATCGGGAATCATATCAGCAGTTATTTTATCTACATGTTCCAGCTTCGGCATAAGTTTCTCTGCTTCTCGTTCATTATAATTTGCTGGATGTGAGAAGCCCATATTCATAGCGATGGTATTCATAAATAAATAGAGTAAAGCAAGTACAATCAAACTAATACATAACGCAGCTATATACTTTATCAGTTCTCTAAGAAGTGTTTTTTGGCCTTTATGATTTATTCCCATTTGTACCCAAAGCCCCATACCGTTTTGATAGGGTCTGCATTATGCTCGTTACATTTTCTGCGAATCGTTCTGATAAACTCCGTAATTGTTGAATACAAGGCATTCCCCTCTAATCCATATATCTCTTCGTAAATTTGTTCTCTTGAAAAAGTTCTCCCTTTATGTTGAGCTAAAAATTCAAATATTTTATATTCATTTTTTGTTAAGTTAAGTTTTTGGTTATTGATAAATACTTCTTTACTATCAAAATGAAATAAAAAACCAGAGATGACTCTTTTCGATTGATGTTTGTCTCTCCGTTCCCTTCTTAAGTGAGCATTAACTCTAGCACTAAGCTCCCTAACGCCGAAGGGCTTTGTAATATAATCATCTCCGCCAGTAATGAGGCCATTGATTATCGCTTCCTCTTCGGTTTTAGCTGTGAGGAATAATATGGGACAATCCACCAAAGGGCGTATCTGTTTACATAGCTCAAAACCGTCAATGTCCGGCATCATAACATCAAGCAAAATTAAATCATATCCTTGAAATAAATCAGGCGGCTGGCCTTTAACACGATCTAAAGTGTCGACTTTATGCTGGTCACGGCGCAAAATGTTTTGTATCAGTGCAAGAATATCTTTTTCATCATCGACAGCAAGGATTTTTGCCATTTCCCGTCCTCCTCATGCTATTCAAATGTTTTTCTGCCTTCCCATCTGTTAAACCATATTAGACCGGCAATGATTATACAGATTGTACCAAAAATCACAATGAATACTCCTGAATTTATTTCATGCATTAATAAAGAATAATTATCTTTTTCTATAAAATGGAGAACCCCATTTAAACCTGATAGTCTAATACTCCAAGCCCAAGGATTATATTTCCATATCGCATCTCCTAATCCAGTATTCATGAGTGCTGTCATAAGCAGGCCTGCTCCGCCTATCAGGACAGAAGCACCCATTCCAAACATACAGCTGATAAAAAAATAAATAACATATAGAATGACACTACCTGCAACCAGCCAGGCAGCACCTGTTATAAAAATATCATAAGACAAATCCGGCACATTTAAAATAAATGTTAATCCCATTATATAAAGGAAAAGCGCTATGCCAATTGAGCAAAGTTCCATGAGAAGAAGCATTAACATTTTACTGGCATAAGCAATAATTTTTGGAGATGTGCCTCCCAGCAACACTTGAAATTTTCCAGCCTGTTCTTCTAAAGATGCGGTCATGCCGCATAAGACCCCTATGAGCAACGGCAATGCAATAGCAATAGCTTCCATAAAAGATTTATACAAGTGAAATTGGCTTTGGTCTCTTCCATAATAATACAGGATTAATACAACTGAACAAACTATAGGGATAATGAAATGCAGCCACATAAAGGAGGTGTGCCTGTTTTTTTGAAAATCAGCTTGTAAACACCTCAAAAGCAGTCTCACTTTACATCGCCCCTTGCTTTTTTATTCTATAATCAATGGAAGAAGCAAACGAACGGCTGGTCAAAAACGCCATTATCAAAAATAATAGTACAGAAATCAATATAGCAGGAGGGACGACCATCCAACTCAACAAAGGATTATTTTTTTCAAGCAACAGACCGTTAGGGTGAATACCTATTGTTGGACACATCATTCGAATTGGCCAGCTCCAAGGAATAAACCACCAAAAAGAGCGAGATGCCGGCATTATACCCAGAATAAATGTTCCTATGAGATTCAACATTACCGCTATCGTAAGACCCCACTTTTTGGCCACAAATAAACAAAGTGGAACCTGCCAAAGGCTTGTTACCCAAAGCAATAAACTTGCGGCAACTGTAGAAAGCGTAACAATGGTAAAATCAGCTATAACGAATCCCATGAGTAACATAAACAATAAAAATACAATTTGAGATAATAACGAATAAATCATAATAATGACAATCTTAGAATACCATAATCTCCCCAAATCAATAGGCAATGAATATGTGCCAGTATAATTAGAGGCTTTTTTTTCTTTTTGATGAGATAATGAACAAAGTAAAGCAATCATCACCGGCATAAAAATAATAGACCACCAGTTAAAAGTACCGGAAACAAAAAATTGATTGTTCATTAAAAAAGAAAAACCTATATTAAGGAGCGGTACAAAGATTATCATTTTTCTAGAAAAAGTCCGCTTAAACTTCAGGTTTTCGGCCTTCATATAATTTATCATTTTTTTACACCCTCTTTTTCACGGCTTGCCTTTACAACTTCCATAAACAAATGCTCTAAATCATCAATTTTATTTATTTCGCCCTGGTATCCAAGGTGACCGCCGATGATAATCCCAATATGATCTGCTATTTGTTCGACTTCTGAAAGGATATGACTAGATAAAATAACGGTTATTCCTTCTTGAGGAAAAGAGCGGATAAGGTCTCTGAGCTCCTGAATACCGATTGGATCAAGCCCGTTCGTAGGTTCATCAAGAATTAATAATTTAGGATGATTTAATAAAGCAATAGCGATTCCCAGTCGCTGCCTCATCCCCATAGAAAACTGGCCTGCTCTTTTCTTACCAGCATGCTGCATATCTACAGTTTTTAGCACACTGTGTATCCGCTCCTCAGATAGGCCCAGCAACGTGGCATGTACTTTTACATTTTCAAATGCTGTTAAATTATCGTAAAGGGGCGGAGCTTCTATTAAAGATCCAATATTTTGCAAATCAGAACGTTTCCATTTATGTCCGTCGAAGAAAACCTCACCAGAAGTCTTCCGTAAAATTCCTGTCAAAATTTTTAGTGTTGTTGATTTCCCAGCTCCATTTGGTCCAAGTAGACCATAAATACTGTTTTTCTGAACAGTTAGTGAAACATCTGAAACAGCTGTTTCTTTGCCAAACTTTTTTGTAAGACTTTTGGTTTCTAATAAGGCTGTACTCATGTCACACCCTCCCTTATTCCTTTTCATTCTTAATCAAAACCGCCCGATAATACTCACGATTAAACTCCACAATGATTTCATCTTCGGCATTGGAATCCTCGTTTGCACTGTAAACCTTCCCATAGCGTAAAGGTTTTTTCTCTTTGATTTCATCAGGGTCTAGAGAGAGATACGGTTCTTTCAGTTCTTCTTCTGACCATCTCTTTCCATCGCTATCTACAAAGAAAGTTTTGCCTATTACCCCTATGACTTTTCCTTTTTTGTCTTCATCAACTTTTTCTTTCAGCTGATAAAGTTTTTCGTTGTAGACCACTTGATCGAGTTTTCCCTTATCAATCAACCTCTCCATTGTTTCAGCTGTTTCGTTTTCGTTACCCTCAGTAAAATGCATTGTTTTTTTTGTTTCTTCCATTGTTTTATCTTTAAACTTTGTTAATGATTGACATGCAGATAACATAAATAAAACAATAATACAGCCTGAAATGTTTATACATCTTTTTAAAAACATATACATCACCTCAATCTTATGACTTTTCCCCCTGTGCGTGTCTATGTGGGATGTTGATTATTTTAGAATACTTTTATCAAAATTTAATCAAGATACATTTCTAACTGGAAACTAAAAACATTTGGGCTACTGGCAATACGATCAACTTGTCCAATAAATAATCTTTAAGGTTATACAATTTTAATTCTTTAAAACAAAAATTATGTGGAGTGAATAACTGATATTCAAAATTTTCTTTCCTGCACTGCCTGTTTCCAAAGTATAAAAAATTCCTGCTGTCCAATTTTCAAGAAATAAAATAGAAAAGTGACTGGAATCGTCAAATAAGGGCAGTGAGACTTTGGATTCGATGACATCAAAAACGTAATTAAAAGTATAGAAAATAGATTTTTAGGAACGGAAGGGGAGGAAGTGCCTGTAGAAGAGAAACAGGGAATGTATATTTATAAACTAAGACAAACCCCTAATTACTGAATTAGGAGTTTGTCGACAGTCTGGAGTTCCTTTGTATATCTTATCAAAGGAACATTCATGCTGCTTAATTAATAACCCATTTATCCTTCAAAAATAGCATTCTGCCAATCAGAAATGAAATTACGATAAAGACTAAATTAGATCCTAGGGTAAGAAGCAAATGCTGATAGATTATTTCCCCGAATATTAACTCCTTTAAAGTGCTAAATACATTAACAAAAGGAATAATAAAATGATTAGTAGTTAATTCATTTATTCCAGTAGTTGATAAGAGCATCATTGGAAAAATAGTCAGAAGCAGTATCGGCGTGCTATAACTTTGAGCCTCTTTAATCGTTTTACCAATAATACTAGTAATCATAAGCAAGGAAGCAATTAACATAGAGTAAATAATCGTCATAACCAAAGCAAAAACGATAATTAATGCAAAATTATCATGCACAGGAACAGCATTTTTTAAATTTTCCGTAAAAAAGGCAATTTCAAGCACAACTACCAGCAAAGTGATCAAACCAGTTAAAACCCCGATAGTAGTGATTGTTAACCATTTAGAAATAACTAAAGTTGAACGCTTTACGGGAGTCATTAATAATGCCTCCATTGTTTTCTTTTCTTTTTCTCCTGCAAACAGATCTGCAGCGGCAGGAGAAGCGCCGATTCCTAAAGCTAATGATAGGATTAATGGAATAAGCATAGCGACTAAATTAATGGTTGGGTCCTCTGCAGAAATTTCTTGCTGTTCAATAGAGAAAGGCTGCACAACCGTACTTTCGACACCTGCTTCATTTAACCGTTCTGTTACCACCGTCTTTTCGTATTCATTTAATGCATTCATAACAATTGAAAGTAATGTAGAAGATTTTTCACTAAAAGAATCTCCAATGAGAACGATATTGGTATTTTCTCCTTTGCTGAGTTTTTCGCTAAAATCATTCTCTATCAGAATGGCAGCTTGTGCATCTCCGTCTTTTACCATTTTTTCGGGATTATCAGCATCTACTAATTCAATGTTTGTATAAACAGCTAAATTTGCTTGCATCTCTTCATTTATATTTGTTGGAATGGCTAATTGGTAGGTGTCTCCTTCATCACTAGATACTAACTTTTCATAAAAGAGGGTTAAGCCTGTCATCATAATAATCGGTAAGAAAACGGTAAGTAATAATGTTCGTCTATCACGAAATGAATCCTTTAATTCTTTCAAAAATAATTTAAATAGCATATGTGTTTCCTCCTCTAACTAATTTGCTCATAAAGATGTAGTTTAGGTCCTTGCTGCCTTCCGCTTTGTATAAATCGTCAAGCTTTCCATGATAGACAAGCTCTCCTTTATGTATCATTGCAACGCTATCACATAGCATCGCAACTTCCTCCATAATGTGGCTGGAAAATAAAATGGTTTTCCCTTCTCTTTTTAATTGATGAACAAGCTGACGGAATACATTTGAAGCAGTAATATCCAAGCCTGTTGTAGGTTCATCAAAAAGAATAATTTCGGGGTCATGAATAATCGTTCGGGCAATCGCCACTTTTTGTCTCATTCCTTTAGAGAATCCGCCAACTTTTCGATCTAAATAATCTCGCATCCCAAACATTCTTGAAAGCTCATCGATTCTAACCTTTGTTTCATGTTTTCCTAATCCATATAGATTGGCAAAGTACTCTAGATTCTCTCTTGCAGTTAATCGCTCATAAAGACCAGTTTCTCCACCGAATAGAACACCAATTTTTTGTTTAATTTCATTGGGGTTTTTCTTTGTATCATATTGATCAACCGTTATAGTTCCTTCTGTTGGTTGGATAAGGGTGGCAATAGAACGTAGAAGCGTTGTCTTGCCTGCTCCATTCTCTCCAAGTAAAGCAATGGTTTCTCCTTTTTGTATGGAAAATGACACGTGTTTAAGGGCTGTTACAGAAGTTTTTTTATCTTGAAATTTTTTAGTTACCGTTTGAATCGTTATCATACTCTTTCACCTCGTATTGGTTTCGTTACATTTATCATAATTGGAGAGCCTCTTTTTTTCTGCCATTATGTCACGAAAATGGCTTATCATGTCGTGAAAAGGGAAGATGTCGCATATAGGAATACTTGTGGGGATGGAAAATGCGGTGAAACCCATCCGAACGTAGAGAAATCATGGTAAAATAAAAAGGGTAATTTCTGTCAGTATTTGTGGGGATGAAGGGAGAAAGAAGAGTTGAGAGTTGGTTTAGTAGATGACCGTATGATTGATCTAGATAAATTAATAGGCATTGTTTCCGGTATTCCTGATGTTGAGATTATCTTCTCAACGATATCGGCGGAAGAAGCTTATACGGAAATAAAAAAAGAAAGCATTGATTTATTAATTGCGGATATTGAAATGCCAGGTTTATCGGGATATGAATTAGCGGACATTATTCATTCTCATGTTTTGAATATTTTGGTCATTTTTGTAACAGGTACTAGTGGCTATGCTGTTCATGCCTTTGAACTGAATGTCCATGACTATATTATGAAGCCTTATAATAAGGAGCGTCTTACTCAATCGGTACAGCGAGCGTTAGAAAAGACAAAGTCTACAGAGATTGCAGGAAGACTTTATATTAAACAAAAGAGTGAAATTCACATTATCCAAAAGAAGGATATTGTTTTTATTGAACGATCCGGAAGGTCAACAACCATTTATACTAAAGCCGAAGCGATCAAAACATATCAAACGCTAAATGAATTAGAGGGAGAGCTGAGAGAAAGAGATTTTATACGCTCCCATCGATCTTTTATTATAAACATTCATTATGTTAAAAATTTTTCTCTTTATGCAAAGAACTCTTATGCTGTAGCATTCGAAGGATTAGAGGAAAAGGCAATGATTACAAAGGAAAAAGTAGATTTTCTTCAGGAAAATTACTTTTAAAGAGGTATATATGATTAATAATAACCATTTTTATTGGCTGCTTATTGCTGTTTATAGCACCATACATAGCAAAAGAGTAATCGACCACGTAAGTTTTTCGGTGCAAGCATATTGGATCTTTGCATTCTTTGTGGGGATATGCTTTGTTCTTTCGAAATATTTACATGCAGATAAAGCTGTTATTAATTCCAGAATAGAAGTTCTCTTTTGGCTTGTACAATCATTGGTTTTGCTTTTGCATATTCAAGTTGCATTCACATACTGGAATATATTATTCCTTCTGTTGTTCGTACTAATCGAAATAGTGCGGTTTATGATTGGAGCAAAAATTTTTTCACTGCAACAGGCAAAAGAGTCCTATGAGAAGGAGATAAGCCAATATAATGAACTTTTTCAAGTAGTGCGCAGCGAAAGACATGATTTTCTAAAGCATATTTCAGCAGTGCATTTTATGCTGGAAAAAGAGGGTTCCTCCCATGCTAAATCTTATTTAGACGAATTGGTAGAAGGATATGAAGAAACAAATCTATCTATAAAAGGGGAAAGTGGATCTGTAGCTTCTGTCTTACATAGAGTTTATAAGCAGGCGGTCCAGGAAAATATCACGCTAAAATATGATTTTGATATCCCTTTATCAACGTTGCCGATGAAAGAAAAGGATATCGTCGGTTTAGTAGGGAATTTATTGTCTAATAGCTTAGAAGCAAGTCGAGAATGGCAGCAAAAGTATCGACGAGAGCCCCATATTATTATTCGGCTCTCCAAAAGAAGTGGGCTTTACTTACTGACATGCAAAAATGACTGCTTGCCTATTCCAGTTTCCATCTTAGACTCTTTATATAAGAAATTTGGTAAGTCGACGAAGAAGGGGAAAGAACGTGGATATGGAACAAGAATCATCCTTGATATCGTGAAGAAGCATCATGGCTATCTTGATTACACCTATAAGGAGGAATCATTTTTTGTCAAAATAAAAATACCAGTCATAAAAAACAGCAACGATGATTAATTGGATATTGGTTGCAAATCCGAAGCAGCTTAGGTGTAGCACCATGAAAAGTCCGTCTGCGGGAAATACCTACAAGTAATTCTTTTTTTAATAAAGACCCAAACAGTCACAAGATGTTTTATTACTTCTTCGTATAATTGTTTGGGTTTATGTTTGTTGGAATACTTATGTCCTGGGCATGTCTATGCAAATCGTCTAGGATAGTTCCGTAATCGCTAATCCGTTTATAGAAATGGAGCGAAAAGGCGGGCTATCCATTCTTTTAGCTTACTTCTGATTGTGATAGTATCTAAACCTTCAAGCGATAACTCCTTTGCCTGCTGTAAATCCTCTGTTGTAATCTTGTTCATTCTTTCTATAAAGCCTTGGTCGTAGATACAACAATTTAACTCATGATTTAAAAAGATGCTCCGTCTATCAAAGTTGGCTGAACCTATAATAATAATTTCATTATCAATGTTAATTAATTTACCATGAAAAAAACCATTCATATACTGATAAACACTTGCTCCATGTGCAATCAATGTACGTAAATATGGAAAGGAGGCCTCTTTGACTAACAAGTGATCTGCCTTATCAGGTATAAGGATGGTAATGGAAATATTTCTATGTAATGCTCTTAGTAACTCCTTTGTTATTTGTTTACTAGGTATAAAATAAGGAGTGGTAATTAGAAGAGAACTTTTGCAGTTTTTTATGACATGACAGACTATTTCCTCTAAATAAACCCCTTGTGTAGGAATTATTTGATGTCTAGATTCTCCCTTTTTTTGCAGGGGAAAATATACACGATTTTGCAGTAAATTTATCTTAGAAGCTTTTAACCAATCCATTAAAAATTCTCGTTGTAAGTCATCGACCCCTTCACCAATCAATTTAAGATGATAGTCACGCCAAGGGCTCAATTTATAATTAGCATGAATATAATCCTTGCCAATATTAAAGCCCCCCATAAAACCAACCTTACCATCGATAATAGCAATTTTTCGGTGGTTTCTAACCTGCAAGGAATAAAAAAGATAAGGGAAAATTGGAAGCTGACAAAATGCAAACTGAACGCCGGCCTTTTTTAATTTTGCCCTAACCTTTTTTCTTATTTTATAACTTCCTAACCAATCTAAAATAAGTCGCACTTCCACTCCTTCATGTGCTTTTGTTTTTAAAAGATTGAGAAACTCGTTGGAAATACTGTCTGTTTTAATAGTATAGAAAAGAATATGGACATGTTCAGCAGCCTCTTCAATTGCTTGAAAAAGGGCTGGAAATAGTTCTGTACCGTCCGAGTAAATGTGAAAGTCACTATATCTAAAAGGATGATTTTTTCGATTGATTTTTTTTTGCTGAGCTCTCTTTCCTAATTGAAAGTCCAGGTAAAGAAGGAAAATAAGTATGGCAATAATGCTTAGGATAATCAGGAATGTCTTCATTCATAATGCCCTCCTTAGAAGGATAGTATTGCCGATATTCCCTTCTTTTCATACCTTGCTTGGTCATGTCCGTAAGAGATTGCTATTCACCAAAAATACAATAGATAATGGAAGAGAGAAGAAAAAAATAGCGTTTAGACTTGCGTGCCCCTTGATAGAATCGTTATCCTAGAAGTAAGAATATTCTACATTTAGTTGGGGTGGATTAACAGTGCGGAAATTATGGATATGGCTGGGAATGCCTGTATATATAGTGGTGTTTTCTTTCCTTTATAAGCACCAATTAGGTTCCATTGGCTTCTTTCTTTTATCCCTTCTGTTTTTTAAACTAGCTAAGAATAAACACTCAAAAATAACGGGAAAAGAGAAGGAAAACTTTTATTTTGAAGAAAAGTTAAATAAACCTTAACTAGAACTAGCATATTCACCTAAAATTTGTTTATAATGGAGAATATGTATTTTTACTATTTTAGTTAGAGTTCTTTTCAAAAGGCTTTAAAATAGGTTAGAGGATTTATTGCAGAATGGTCAACAAAAGCATAAAAAATAATAAACTCCCGAAAAGTGAAACTTCCACCTGAATTTCGGTCCGAGCTTTCAGGAAAGGGATAAGAGTAGATAAGAAAGGAAGTGCGAAAGAATGAGTATTGATAAATACACTCAAGAAGAACTAAAAGAAATGTCGCTAATTGATGTAGCACATGAAATTATGAATGGTGGTAAAACACCTTATGCATTTAATGAACTAATGGATCAAGTAGCAAAATTAGTTGGGTTAAGTGAAGAAGAGGTTAATGAAAAAATAGCACAATTATATACAGATGTTAATATTGATGGTCGCTTCTTATCATTAGGAGACAATCGTTGGGGACTTCGTTTATGGTACCCTGTAGATAAATCAGAAGAAGATGTCGTAACAGTTACAAAACCGAAGAAGAAGAAAGCGAAAAAAGCTGTTGATGATGACTTCGGTGATTTTGATAGCCTTGATGAGGATGACGATTTTGATGACTTTGATGCTGATCTAGATGACGAAGAGCTTCTAGATGAGGATGAGGATTTAGATGAAGAAGATGATGATCTATTAGATGACGATTTGTCGGAAGAAGATGATGATTTCGATGAAGATTATGAAATCGATGACGATGAGCTAGATGAGGATGAAGAGGAAGAAGACGACGAATTTGATGACGAGGATGAGGATAAATAATCTCCTAGTCTTGACATTTATAGTCGTTGCTAGTAAAATCTTTTTTGGGCTCCTTAAAAAGAGGAACGAACTTAAATTCGCTAAATATAGCGCTCCCTTACTTTTAGAAAGTAAGTGGAGCGCTTTTTATTTTTTAGTAAAGAAAGTAAATAGCAATCGTTTCATACCCCTCTAAAAAAATTAGTTAATTCGTCTTAAATAAAGAGGAATTGGAGCAAACTTAAATCAAGGGGGATAATATAATGACAAAATATATTTTTGTAACAGGTGGAGTAGTATCTTCACTCGGAAAAGGTATTACAGCAGCATCACTAGGACGCTTGCTGAAAAATCGTGGTGTAAGTGTAACGATTCAAAAGTTTGACCCGTATATCAATGTGGATCCTGGTACAATGAGTCCATATCAGCATGGAGAAGTGTTTGTAACAGATGATGGCGCAGAAACAGACTTAGACTTAGGTCACTATGAGCGTTTTATTGATATCAATTTAACGAAATATAACAATGTGACAACAGGAAAAATCTATTCTACTGTATTAAGAAAAGAACGTAGAGGAGATTATCTTGGTGGAACAGTGCAAGTAATTCCGCACATTACAAATGAAATCAAAGAACGTGTATTTAGAGCTGGTCGTGAAACAAATGCAGATGTAGTAATTACAGAAATTGGCGGAACGGTTGGAGACATTGAATCTTTACCATTCTTAGAAGCTATTCGTCAAATTAAAAGTGATATTGGTCGTGACAATGTTATGTACATTCATTGTACATTGGTACCATACATCAAAGCTGCAGGGGAAATGAAAACTAAACCAACACAACATAGTGTAAAAGAGCTACGCAGCTTAGGAATTCAGCCAAATGTGATTGTAGTAAGAACAGAAAAACCTATTTCTGAAGATATGAAGGATAAAATTGCTTTATTCTGTGATATAGACAATAAATCTGTTATTGAATGTCGTGATGCAGATACACTTTATACTATTCCGTTAGCTCTTCAAGAGCAAAATCTTGATCAAATCGTATGTGACCATTTAAAGCTTAAATGCCAAGAAGCAGATATGACAGAATGGATTGAACTAGTAGATCGCGTTCGTCATCTTTCTAAAACAACAAAAATTGCCCTTGTTGGTAAATATGTTGAATTACAAGATGCTTATATATCTGTAGTAGAAGCATTAAAGCACGCTGGGTATGCATATGATGCTGACATTGAGATCGATTGGATTAATGCAGAGCAGGTAACGAAAGAAAACGTGCAAGAAATATTACAAGATGCAGATGGAATTCTCGTACCAGGTGGATTCGGAGACCGTGGTGTGGAAGGAAAAATTCTTGCAACGCAATATGCACGCGAACAGAAGGTTCCTTTCTTTGGGATTTGCTTAGGTATGCAGGTAGCATCTATCGAATTTGCTCGTAATGTTTTAGGGTGGAATGATGCTCATTCTTCTGAAATTAACGAAGCAACAACACATCCAGTTATTGACCTTCTGCCAGAACAGAAGGATGTGGAAGATTTAGGTGGAACACTTCGCTTAGGTTTATATCCATGTAAATTAAAAGAAGATACAAGAGCGTATGAAGCATATCAAGACGAGGTAATCTATGAGAGACATCGTCATCGTTATGAGTTCAATAATCAATATCGTCAAGAGATGGAAAATGCAGGATTTGTATTCTCAGGAACTAGCCCAGATGGCCGTTTAGTGGAAATTGTTGAATTAAAAGATCATCCTTGGTTTGTTGCTTCTCAATTCCACCCAGAATTTATCTCGAGACCAACTCGCCCGCAACCTCTTTTCCGTGAGTTTGTCGGTGCATCTATCCGCTTAGCAGAAAAATAAAATTTTGGCGAACTTAAAAAAAGAGGCTATTCCATTTATTTGGAAAAGCCTCTTTTTGTAATGTTTTCTAACGTTTAGTGTAATAGTAATTCTCTTTTATAAATCATATTCTTTCAAAATTTCATCAGTGGTAAATTTAATGCCATGATAAATAAAAAGAGCAGCAATTAACGATGGATAGCCATATCGCTTTCCTTCATCGTCAGGCAATAAGCCTTTAGAAAGTCTTAAGTCGATAGAAACATCTGCAAAGTCAACCAGTGATTCAATATCAGGATTGGTAATAGAACAGATGGAAATAAAGGGAACTTGAGCATCGTATAGTTGTTTAGCAAATGTGTTTATTTCTTCCTCTTCATTTGTTCGAGCAAAAAGAATAAACCGATCGTTTGAGGTAATAGATTCAAGCGATGCATTTGCCCATTTTTCTGTATTTAGCATCGGCTCCATCCCAGTTGTAGCCTCTGCTATCACTCCTGCCATTTCATTTGTTGCATAGATATAAACCTTTCCGTCACTGACAATGGCTTGGGCTAATAGTCTTGAGCTGTCTTCGATTGCTTCCTCTTCTTTCTCATGCAATCTTTTAAATAACCCACTTAGTTGAGTGGAAAACATTTTAAGCAAGTGGAAAACCTCCATTTTATTAAATTAAAACAGTAATTTGCTTCATATAGTAGATAATTATAATTAAATTGAAGGAAAAGGTAAAATTTAAGGGGATTAGCAGGAAAAGTCGAGTAAATAGTAGAAAAAGATAAAGTATGATAAAAACGAGAGAATACATACATATAACTTGAGTTAGAAGGGAAGGTTCCTTATGAAAGGGAAAATATTAATTGTTGATGATCAATTCGGCATTAGAATCCTTTTGAATGAAGTTTTTCAAAAGGAAGGATATAAGACATTCCAAGCTGCAAATGGAAATCAGGCGTTAGAAATTGTGACAAGAGAATCACCTGATTTAGTGCTGCTTGATATGAAAATTCCAGGAATGGATGGAATTGAAATATTAAAACGAATGAAAAAGCTTAATCAGGATATTCGTGTGATTATCATGACAGCTTATGGAGAACTAGATATGATTCAAGAAGCGAAGGACCTCGGTGCCCTAACGCATTTTGCTAAACCGTTTGATATTGATGATCTGAGAGAGGCTGTTAAGAAGTACATTAATTATTAATCGCCATATTTTATACATATTTATTAGCCAGCCAGTTCCTATATGTTTTCCCTTAACCCGAAAAATGTAGTTTCTGTTTTGAAGCTATTGGTTTTCGAAAACTAGATCTGTGATATTTTTTACTAAGCCATCATAAGTGGACTTAGAATTAAAGTGCTTTCATTCGACAAAAAGTCTACTAATTTGTGACAAAATAGAAAAAAAAGCTTGAACGATAGCATTTCTTGATTTATTTTGGTATGATTACAATTGAGTTTTTAAATGGAATGATTCGTTTTGTTTTACTTGAGGTATTATATACATATTCAACTTTCCTTTGGGAAATTTAATAAAGATTCTCTTGTAAAAAAGAACGATCATTAAATAAGGAGGAAGAAATATGCCTTTAGTTTCAATGAAAGACATGTTAAACAAAGCAAAAGCAGAAGGCTATGCTGTTGGTCAATTTAACTTAAATAATCTTGAGTTTACTCAAGCAATTCTTCAAGCTGCAGAAGAAGAAAAATCTCCAGTTATTCTTGGGGTTTCTGAAGGTGCAGGCCGTTATATGGGTGGCTTCAAAACTGTTGTAAAAATGGTTGAAGGTTTAATGGAAGACTATAACATCACAGTTCCTGTTGCTATTCATTTAGATCACGGTTCAAGTTTCGAAAAATGTAAAGAAGCAATCGATGCTGGCTTTACATCTGTAATGATCGATGCTTCTCACCATCCATTTGATGAGAACGTTGAAATTACTTCTAAAGTAGTAGAATATGCACATGCTAAAGGTGTTTCTGTAGAAGCAGAACTTGGTACTGTTGGTGGACAAGAAGATGACGTTGTAGCTGAAGGTGTAATTTATGCTGATGCTAACGAATGTGTTGAACTTGTTAAACGTACTGGCATTGACACTTTAGCTCCTGCTTTAGGATCTGTGCACGGTCCTTACAAAGGTGAGCCTAACTTAGGTTTCAAAGAAATGGAAGAAATCGGTAACTTAACTGGTTTACCATTAGTATTACACGGTGGTACTGGTATCCCAACTAAAGATATCACAAAAGCTATTTCTTTAGGAACAGCTAAAATCAACGTTAACACTGAAAACCAAATTGCTTCTGCAAAAGCAGTTCGCGAAACATTAGCTGCTAAACCAGAAGAATACGATCCACGTAAATACTTAGGACCTGCTCGTGATGCGATTAAAGCAACTGTAATCGGCAAAATCAAAGAATTTGGTTCTTCTAATAAAGCATAATTTTATTTGTAGGAAAGAGAGGATATCTTTTTAGGGGCAGACCCTTAAAGGATATCCTTTTTTTTATGGCATTCTTCAAAAAAAGCTGTTTTTGGAAGGGGGGAAAGGTAATATCTTCAAATAATTGCGTAGGTAAATACTTCGAAAATAACTTCCCTATTTATATTCCAAAAGGTTACTAGCAATCATCAATAGCGAGCGGTTTCAGTTG
Source organism: Niallia sp. FSL W8-0177 (assembly GCF_038006285.1). Taxonomy (NCBI): domain Bacteria; kingdom Bacillati; phylum Bacillota; class Bacilli; order Caryophanales; family Bacillaceae; genus Niallia; species Niallia sp. FSL W8-0177. The sequence goes on along the minus strand of NZ_JBBOUX010000001.1, from coordinate 3,878,053 downwards.
ATTTGTGAATTACCAAGGGATATCATGACTTGTTTATGGAAAAAGCGTATATGAAAGTGGAAGATTATAGTAAAAGAAGTTATCGATGAATTGGTTCCAAGTATCAGGACTCCTTATATAGGTAATACTAAAAATGTTTGTACTTTGTTAACACAATAGAACGTAAAGTTCATACATATATACTTTTCCATTGAGTCTTAATATTTGGTATAATAAGTAACAGTAATTCAAACAAGATTCTACATCCAAGCCTCATCTTGATTAACTTATAGCAGAATTCGTACTTTTGCATTGGCTTAGAAGGGAGCTAGAAATGGAAAAACTTATGATTGCAGGTGGATCACCTTTAAAAGGAACGGTTAGAGTGAGTGGTGCAAAAAATAGTGCAGTGGCACTTATTCCAGCAACCATTTTAGCTGAATCTCCCGTTACAATTGAGGGACTGCCTGACATTTCAGATGTTCAGATATTAAAAGAGATTATGGAAGAGTTAGGTGGAACGGTATCTATATCAGAGTCTGATATAACAATTGATCCCTCTTCTATGATTTCTATGCCTATGCCGAATGGGAAGGTAAAAAAATTGCGTGCTTCTTATTATTTAATGGGAGCCATGCTAGGACGATTTAAAAAGGCGGTAATTGGCTTACCTGGTGGCTGTCATCTAGGACCAAGACCGATAGATCAGCATATTAAAGGATTTGAAGCACTTGGTGCACAGGTTACAAATGAACAAGGAGCCATTTATCTTCGGGCAGATGAGTTAAGGGGAGCAAGAATTTACTTAGATGTAGTAAGCGTAGGGGCAACAATTAATATTATGCTTGCAGCAGTACGAGCAAAAGGGAAAACCATCATTGAAAATGCAGCTAAAGAACCGGAAATTATTGATGTGGCAACACTTTTAACCAATATGGGAGCGAAAATAAAAGGTGCAGGGACTGATGTGATTCGGATTGAAGGGGTAGATCATCTTCATGGTTGCCGTCATACTATTATTCCGGATCGTATCGAGGCAGGTACGTATATTATTATTGGAGCAGCGGTTGGAGATGGTGTGCTTGTGGATAATGTAATCCCCCAACATTTAGAGTCTTTAATTGCGAAATTAAGAGAGATGGGAGTCTCGATAGAATCAAGTGATGAACAAGTGTTTATCAGCTCCAATAATTCTTTGAAACCAGTAGATATAAAAACACTTGTATATCCTGGCTTTCCAACAGATCTTCAGCAGCCATTCACATCCCTTTTAACAAAGACAAATGGTACAAGTATGGTTACAGATACAATTTACGGTGCTAGATTTAAACATATTGATGAGCTGCGTCGAATGAATGCCACAATAAAAGTAGAGGGACGATCTGCCATTATTAATGGTCCAGTTCATTTGCAAGGTGCCAAAGTAAAAGCAAGTGACTTACGTGCTGGTGCCTCCTTAGTAATAGCAGGGCTAATGGCAGATGGAGTGACAGAAATTACAGGTCTTGAGCATATTGATAGAGGGTACAGCCATATAGTAGAAAAACTTACTGGTTTAGGGGCGACAATATGGCGAGAAAAGATGACCGAAGAGGAATATGAACAAATAAATAATGGCTAATCAATTGTGAACTAGTACAGCGCCGTGTTATTCGAATCATGTGTTGAACCTTTTTCTATTTATTAGCCAATATAGGATAGCAGGGGGAGGAAGTTCCCTCTGTTCTAAATTCATTAATAACTTTTTGGAAAAAGAAAATAAGTCTAGATAAATTATTTATACGTATTTTAAAAGCAGATTTTTGCTACTAAAGGCATGTAGGGACCATCCTTTTAAATTTGTTTATGAAAGAATAAATGTCCTCCAATACGGGAATATTCATTAAGCTTCCTCCATACCTTCCTTTTCGAAAGACCCTAAAAAAGAAGGATGAAAAACGAAACTTCATCCATATTCTGCTTCCATTATGGAGTGAACAAGTGTTGGTAAAAAAATTCTTGTTGCACATTTTTCGTAGATGGAGGTAAAATAGAGATTGCTTTTAATTGATTCTCGTCGAAGCTAATAGAAACATGAAGGATAAAATAAAAACTCCTCTTAAGATAAATTTATATTCAAATCACGGCTCCTTCCGCTTTATTGAAAGACAGCCATTCTTATGAAAAAGTTATAAGAAAATGAAAGTATACGATTTATCGATAGCTGGAGAAGAAGCAGGATTCTTCTTTTCCATCCTTCACTTTAATTATTTCTCGCATCAAAATTTCTCTTCAAAAAAGCTTTCGCCTCAAACAGAAGAATAACCTTCCCACATTTCGAAATAAATGGTAGGGATAACTGAAAATATAAAAGAGTGGTGTAAAAATGGGATTAAATATATCTAGTTTAGAAAATATGAAATTAAAAGAGCTGTATGAATTAGCTCGCGAATATAAAGTTGCCTATTACAGTAAGTTAACAAAAAAGGAACTGATTTTTTCCATCTTAAAAGCAAGAGCAGAGCAAGAAGGCTATTTCTTCATGGAAGGCGTTCTAGAGATTATTCAGTCAGAAGGATTTGGCTTCTTAAGACCGATTAATTATTCTCCAAGTTCACAAGATATTTATATCTCAGCATCTCAAATTAGAAGATTTGATTTGAGAAATGGAGATAAAGTTTCAGGGAAAGTTCGCCCGCCTAAAGAAAACGAAAGATACTTTGGCTTACTTCAAGTAGAAGCTGTTAACGGAGACGATCCAGAGTCAGCGAAAGAAAGAGTTCATTTTCCAGCCTTAACACCTCTATACCCGAATCGTCAAATACATTTAGAAACAACACAGAGAAATGTATCTACTAGAATAATGGATGTGTTAGCTCCTGTTGGCTTTGGACAACGTGGTCTGATTGTAGCTCCTCCTAAAGCAGGTAAGACAATGCTGATTAAGGAAATAGCAAATAGTATTACAACAAATCATCCAGAGGCAGAGCTGATTGTTTTACTCATTGATGAAAGACCTGAAGAAGTAACAGATATTGAAAGATCTGTAAGTGGAGACGTTGTTAGCTCAACATTTGATGAAGTTCCCGAAAATCATATTAAAGTTGCTGAATTAGTATTAGAAAGAGCAATGCGTCTTGTGGAACATAAACGTGATGTTATTATCTTGATGGATAGTATCACAAGATTAGCACGTGCATATAACCTAGTCATTCCTCCAAGTGGAAGAACTTTATCGGGAGGAATTGATCCAGGGGCATTCCATAGACCAAAACGATTCTTCGGTGCTGCACGTAATATCGAAGAAGGCGGTTCTTTAACGATATTGGCTACAGCATTAGTTGATACTGGTTCACGTATGGACGATGTTATTTATGAAGAATTTAAAGGAACAGGTAATATGGAGCTTCATTTAGATCGTGCATTAGCAGAAAGAAGAATATTCCCTGCTATTGATATTAGACGCTCTGGAACACGGAAAGAAGAACTATTGATTCCTAAAGAACATTTAGACAAGCTATGGGCTATTCGTAAGTCAATGTCTGATTCACCAGACTTTGCTGAAAAGTTCTTAAGAAAATTAAGACAAACGAAAAGCAATGAGGATTTCTTTGCGATCCTTGGTGAACAAATGAAAGCAGGAACTGCTAAACGTTCCTAAATATATAGAAGTGATTTTAAATAGTTTATTTCTATGATGGAAGGCTTTCAGTATTTTTCAATATTTGGTAATTAATGCATGGTTAATAGTGTTGCAAAACAAGAATGTACTTGTTATAATATAATCAATGTGTTTTACAATTACAGTGTCTAAGCACTGTTTTAGAACTCTGTTTCGAAAGTTGCAGGGCGGAAGGAGATGAAAAGGAATGAAAACAGGAATTCATCCAACTTATAACGAAATTACGGTGAAATGTGCTTGTGGTAACGAGTTCAAAACTGGTTCTGTTAAAAAAGAAATCAAAGTTGAAACTTGTTCTGAGTGCCATCCGTTCTATACTGGACGTCAAAAATTTGCTGAAGCTGGCGGACGTGTTGATCGCTTCAACAAAAAATACGGTCTTAAGTAATATGGAATATCAAGAACAGGCAAGAAGTTACTTCTCCTTGCCTGTTTTTTATTTGGACTGATAGTAGGATTTTTAAGAATGAAAGTCATAATATAACTTTTATTCTTAAGTATCTTATGTTATTTTTCTTCTATTTTTCACTCGAGATGCTAGTGAAAAAATGATATTTGAAGTGAATCTATTATTTCCATTAGCATGGATAGCTGTTAAAGTATGTAAGAGAGAATATGAATAGTGATTTTCATATCTTGACTATTAATTAGAAAAATATAAATAGAGTAATGGAAGAGACAAGTTGTTTTATCTAGGAAGGAGCGGTTTCATGTATGTAATGAAACATCATGGATGGGTAGAAGTTATTTGCGGAAGTATGTTTTCAGGAAAATCAGAAGAACTCATCCGCCGTGTAAGAAGAGCGCAATTTGCTAAGCAGAAGTTTATAGTGTTTAAACCAAGTATCGATAATCGCTATAGTGAAAAATCTGTCGTTTCCCATAATGGAACTGCAACTAATGCGATTCCTATTAGTAAATCAGCCGACATTTTTGAATATGTTACTTCCGATATAGAGATAGTTGCAATAGATGAAGTGCAGTTTTTTGATGATGAAATTATTGGAGTTATACAACATTTAGCAAATAGTGGCCATCGAGTGATTTGTGCCGGTTTAGATCAGGACTTTAGAGGCGAGCCATTTGGAAAAATGCCAGAATTAATGGCGATCGCAGAATTAGTGACGAAGCTTCAGGCGGTTTGTGCCGTTTGCGGTTCTCCAGCAAGCAGAACACAAAGGTTGATTAATGGTGCCCCAGCTAACTACGAAGATCCTGTAATTTTAGTAGGTGCTTCTGAATCTTATGAACCAAGATGCCGCCATCATCATGAAGTACCTAGAAGTACAGAGAAAGCAAATAAAGATAATACCTCAACGGCTTTATAAGAAAAAGCTCTTGTTAGGAATGGTTGGTCCTTCTTAACGGGAGCTTTTTTTTATTGTTTATAAAAAAGCTCGAAAAGCCGTACAAAACCGTAGAATTGATAAAACTCATGGAAGTCATTCGCTATACTTAGTTAAATTCAGTAACAACGTGAATGATAAACCATAACGTAATACTGTACGGATTTTTTTTTTCATGTTACTATATAATTAACTTATAAACAGAAAGGGGTTTTTTCATTGGGAAGGCGTTATTGCGTATTGGCCAAGTGGCGAAATTAAGTGGATTATCTACAAGAACGATTGATTATTATACAAGTAATAAATTGCTTCCGGTGACGCGATCTGATTCCAATTATCGCCTGTATTCCGAAGATGTTCTCTATACATTGGAACGAATAAAACTTTTGAAAAAACAACGTATGTCGATTGGAGAAATACGAAATGTTATTCATTCAATGGAAGACCAAGAAATTGAACCAATAATGGATGAGGTACAGGACGAAATTGCCTGTTTGCATAAAAAACTGGCCTCTTTGGAAGAACGATTGAAAGATGCGCCGCAGGAAGAGAAAAAGAAAGTGTATCGTACACTTGAAACAAAATTATTAGACGTAATGAAATTACTGTCTTTAATGTAACCATTCCTGGAGGTGAATCCCTCGAAACGAGGGAAATAATTGGACATAATAACGATAATCAATTTATTTTTACTGGTGCTATTATTAGCGCTAACAGCTTTCTTTGTTGGTGCTGAATTTGCTGTTGTTAAAATTCGTATGTCAAGAATTGATCAGTTAATAGCAGAAGGAAATAAGAAGGCCATTATGGCGAAGAAAGTAGCAAGTGAGTTAGATTACTATCTTTCTGCCTGTCAATTAGGTATTACCGTAACAGCGCTTGGTCTTGGTGCTTTAGGAAAACCGGCAATTGAGCAACTATTGTATCCAATCTTTAATTTACTGAATGCTTCTCCCTCTGTTGCTTCAGTTGCTTCCTATGCTATTGCTTTTGCATTGGTAACTTTCTTGCATGTGGTGGTAGGAGAAATGGCTCCGAAAACACTTGCTATTCAATTCGCTGAGAAATTAACCTTGTTGCTGGCACCGCCATTATATTGGTTTGGTAAGGTAATGAAACCTTTTATATGGGCATTGAATGGTTCGGCACAAGTAGTACTTCGTTTAATGGGGATTAAACCTGCTAAGCACGAACAGGCTTATTCTGAAGAAGAATTGAAAATAGTAATGACACAGAGCTATCAAGGTGGAGAAATTGATCAAACAGAGCTTGAGTATATGGAAAATGTATTCTCCTTTGATGAAAGAGTAGCGAAGGATATTATGGTTCCTAGAACAGAGTTGGTAACACTAAATAAAGATATGTCTTATGAAGAGATTGTAAAAGTCTTGGATGAGCATAATTATACGCGTTATCCTGTAACAGAGGATGGAGATAAAGATCATATTATTGGTGTCGTGAATGTAAAGAAAATGCTAACACAGATGGCTTGGGGAAGAAATCGTCAATTAGACGAATTCGTTCGCGACCTTCCTGTTGTGTTAGAAGTAACAAGATTGCAGGATGCTCTGTTAAAAATGCAGCAGGAGCGAGTGCATATGTTATTGGTTATTGATGAGTATGGTGGTACCTCTGGTATATTGGCAATGGAAGATATACTAGAGGAACTTGTTGGAGAAATCCGTGATGAGTTTGATGCAGATGAAGTGGCGGACATCCGGGAGTCAGGGAAAGATAAATATTTCATTAATGGCCGTGTATTGCTAGATGAACTAGAAGAACGTTTTGGTATTCCATTTGAAGAAAGGGAAGAACTTGATACTATTGCCGGTTGGATTCAATATCAGCTATTAGATACAGCGAAAATTGGGGATCAAGTAGAACAAGGGGACCGGTTATGGACAGTGACCGATATGGATAATTATCAAATCAAAGAGGTTAGCCTTATACAAAACGCTTTTAAAACAATCTAGATGTCAAAACTGCTTTATCGATAACTCATGGAGGTGAATCCCTTTAAAAGAGGGAAATAATTGGACAGTATAATACTATTGAATTTGTTTTTAGTAGCAGTATTTATTATGTTAACGGCGTTTTTCGTTGGGGCGGAATTTGCTATTTTAAAAGTAAGAACGTCACGATTGGATCAGCTTATTGCCGAGGGGAATAAAAAGGCAATTACTGCAAAGAAAGTAGCGCATGACCTGGATTATTATTTATCTGCCTGTCAGCTTGGAATTACCATTACGGCATTGGTTTTAGGAGCATTAGGAGAACCGACAGTAGAAAAAATTCTTCATCCTTTATTTGAGAGGTTTGATGTGCCTAATGCTTTATCAACAGTACTCTCCTATGCAATTGCTTTATCTGTTGTTTCTTTTTTACATGTTGTAGTCGGAGAATTAGCTCCAAAGACATTGGCTATTCAATATGCTGAAAAAATGACGTTGATGCTTGCTCCTGGTTTATATTGGTTTGGGCGGATTACAAAGCCGATTATCCATGCTTTAAATGGATCATCAAGAGCGATCCTCGGTTGGTTTGGTATCAAACCAACTGGACATGAAATAGCCCATTCGGAAGAGGAATTAAAGTTGATTGTGACTCAAAGTTACGAGAGTGGCGAAATCAATCAAACAGAATTAGCTTATTTAAAGAATATTTTTGCTTTCGATAATCGAATTCTCAAAGAAATTATGATTCCGAGAGAACAAATTGTAAATGTAGAAATAGAAATGTCACTGGAAGAGATGCTGACAGTCTTGGATAAACAAGAATACACTCGTTATCCTGTTACAAAGAATGGTACAAAGCTAGTAGGGTATGTAAATACAAAAGAGATGCTAACAAATGTGGTAGCGGGAAGAGAAACAAAAATGGAAGAATTTATTCATGAGATGCCTATTTTTCTTCAAACGTCGCCTATTAAAAATGTTCTTCTTAAAATGCAGCAAGAGAGAGTGCATATGGCTCTAGTGAAAAATGAAAGAGGCGTAATTGTAGGTCTTGTTACAATGGAGGATATTCTAGAAGAAATTGTTGGCGAGATACGTGATGAATTTGTAGGAGAAGAGATTCTGAATAAAGGATTCTAATTTCGAATTTACTAGTTCAATAGAAAAAGAGTAAAAACTCTGCTAAATCATTTATTGTTACGCAGGAAATCAATTTCCTGAGTGGTGTAAACAATTTAGCGGAGTTTTTTATGGTTTATGCTTTGCGAAAAGGCAGTGCATTTATGCTGGAGGCTGCGACTTCTAAAGATTTTCCCTGTAAAGATAGCGCTTGTTTGAGCGTACTAAATGTGGAAACCTTTCCTAATTTAATTCCCAAGGCAGCAATCATTTGAGCAGTATCAGGACTGAGTCCAGAAATAGTAGACTCGATACCAATAAAAGAAAGTATTTTTGTTAGTTTCATTAACTCATGCAAAACCATTGTATCAATGGAAGAAATACCTGATAAATCAATGAACAAATGCTCAATGCCTTCCTCTTTGCAGCGTACAGGAACGGTTTCTAATATTAGTTTTGCCCGTAGGCTATCAATGTCACCGATTAGGGGAAGAACACCAATCGATTCAGTAATTGGGATAACAGGAACACTTAATTGTTGGATAAGCTCCTCCTGCGAGTGGATTTTTTCTTTTGTAAAAGCATGATACATACTGGTAAATTGATTTGTCAATTGATCAAAAGTAGATTGATATTTAGAGCTCCATTGTAAAACTAAGGCTGTTGAAACCTCTTTATGCTCCAGGATAAACTGTTCAATTGTATTCCATATTGCTTTTCTGGTGATGCTCAATGCCTCTAATACTTCATGAACTGGCGTTGCTAGCTCTACCCTGCTTTTAGCAACCTCATTTGCCCATACTTCTAGGTTATTAGCAAAGATGCTTTCATCCTCTAGAAATGCACTGATGACAGTCTGGATGGTAAAAGTATGCTGTTTTTTTAGCAATTTTTCAACAGCAGGGGAGGAGTTTTTTGAATAAATAGAGCCTGGTTCTCCATCTTTAATAGCAAACCAAGTTTTCGTAATAGAGGGTGCCTTGTCCATCACATATTCATAAATGGAATGGTTTGTTAGGGACATAGTTCATTTCCTCTCTTTTTAGTGTTATATCTATTATAATAGATAATAAAAAAATTGGCTTTACATTCTTCTGTTTATTTAACTAATACGCTATTTTTCATAAGAATTGGTTTTGACGAGGAAAATAGCCTATAATATAATGAGTACGTTATGGATAAAAACGAGGTGAATAGTGTGTTTGATCGTCTTCAAGCTGTAGAGGATCGTTATGACAAGCTTAATGAATTATTAAGTGATCCTGAAATTGTGAATGATACAAAAAAACTGCGTGACTATTCGAAAGAACAATCGGATATTCAAGAAACAGTAGAAGTTTATCGTGAATATAAAGAAGTAAAAGAACAGCATTTAGAAGCTAAAGCAATGCTGGAAGAAAAGCTAGACCCTGAAATGCGTGAAATGGTAAAAGAGGAATTGGATGAAACGGCTGCACGTATTGAAGAGCTAGAAGCACGTTTAAAAATATTATTAATTCCTAAAGATCCTAATGACGATAAAAACGTTATTATGGAAATAAGAGGTGCTGCTGGAGGGGATGAAGCTGCTTTATTTGCAGGAGATCTTTTCCGTATGTACAGCCGTTTTGCGGAGGCGCAAGGATGGAAGATGGAAGTCATTGATGCGAGCTCAACGGGTGTTGGCGGCTACAAAGAAATCATCTTTATGATTAACGGAAAAGGGGCATACAGCAAATTAAAGTTTGAAAATGGGGCCCACCGTGTACAACGTGTGCCGGAAACGGAATCTGGCGGACGTATCCATACGTCTACTGCAACAGTTGCTTGTTTGCCTGAAGCAGAAGAAGTAGAGATTGAAATCCATGAAAAAGATATACGCGTAGATACATTTGCTTCTAGTGGTCCTGGAGGGCAAAGTGTTAATACAACGATGTCTGCTGTCCGTTTAACGCATCTTCCAACAGGTACAGTCGTTTCCTGTCAGGATGAAAAATCACAGATAAAAAATAAAGAAAAAGCAATGAAAGTATTACGTGCGCGTGTTTATGATAAATTCCAGCAAGAAGCACAAGCAGAATATGATCAACAACGTAAATCTGCAGTTGGAACAGGGGATCGCTCTGAACGTATTCGTACGTATAATTTCCCGCAAAACCGTGTGACTGACCATCGTATCGGATTAACTATTCAAAAGTTAGACCAGATTCTTCAAGGGAAAATGGATGATATAATCGATGCCCTCATTTTTGAAGAACAATCTAGTCGTTTGGAAAGTGCTTCTGATGTGTAAGGTATTCGAGGCCCTCAAATGGGCTTCTTCTTATTTAAAGGAGCATAATAGAGAAGAATATGCAGCGGAGTTATTATTAAGGCATTCTTTACAAGTGAGTAGATCTGAATTGCTTATAAAATTTCGTGAAGACATAGATGAAGAACAATTTAAGGATTTCCAAAAGTTAGTCTCCTTACATGCTGAAGGACAACCAGTCCAATATATTATTGGTCAAGAAGACTTTTATGGCAGAGCTTTTAAGGTGAATAAGGAAGTGCTCATTCCTCGACCAGAAACGGAAGAGCTTGTACAATCCGCACTTACGCGGATAGATAGACTGTTTGGAGAAGGTGCGGACTTAAAGCTAATAGATGTGGGGACAGGAAGTGGTGCAATTGCTGTGACTATGAAGTTAGAATGTCCATCCTTGCAGGTGATAGCTAGTGATCTTTATGAAGTTTCTTTAGCTGTTGCAAAGCAGAATGCTGCGAATTTAGGGGCAGAGCCAATAGATTTTGTACAAGGAGATTTATTACAGCCTTTTATTGCTCAAGGGAAGAGCTTTGATGTTGTACTATCCAATCCTCCCTATATACCAGAAAGGGATGTTGTGACGATGTCTGACGTTGTAACTGAGCACGAGCCGCATAGAGCACTGTTCGCTGGAGAGGATGGACTCCTTTTATATAAAAGGCTATGTGAAGAACTACCTCAAGTCGTCAAGGAAAAAGCTATTATCGGCTTCGAAGTAGGCGCAGGCCAGAGCGATGCTGTTGCAAAGCTTTTAGAAGCCGCCTTCCCTCAGGCAAAAGTAGAAGTTCAATATGATATCAATGGCAAAGATCGCATGGTATTTGCAGAAGTGGGCTTTTGATTTGTGGGATGCTGGCAGTAGAAAAGGCATATGCTATACACGGTTATACGGTGTATAGCATATGCCTTTTTTATTTGGGGATGAGCCGTTGTTAAAGAAAGAGAGGTTGAGTCGCAAGAAAGAGGGGTGGAATTGCAAGTAGAAGTGTGAAAATCGTAAGAAAGAGAGAGGAGGTCGCAAGTAAAAGTGTGGGAATCGCAAGAAAAAGCAGCAGAACCGCAAGATAAATGAGGGCAAATTCCAAATCTACAAAAATTACTCTAAAAAAATGAAATTTACTAGTTTAAGATTCTATTAATCTGCCCACACTGTGTTAGTGAAGGGGCGGTGCTAAAGATGAAAAATAAACCGATGGCAACTATTTATTTATTTGTACTTATTTTATCTACAATGATGAGTTTATATATTCCCAAAAATGAAGTGACAGCTAATAATGAAGTAATTATTCCAAACGATGCGATTCGTCTAAGAATATTAGCGAATAGTGATAAGGAAGATGATCAGGAGTTAAAAAGAAAAGTAAGAGATGCTGTAAATGAGGAAATTACAAACTGGGTTTCCGAATTAACTTCTAAAGAAGTGGCTAAAGACTTATTGAAGGAAAAGTTACCAGAGATTCAACAGATTGCAGAAAGAGTAGTAGAAGATGAAAATGCCAACCAAGCCGTAAATGTTACGTTTGATAAAGTAGATTTTCCAACAAAGCTTTATGGGGAGTTCTTATATCCAGCTGGTCAATATGATGCCATTCTAATTACTTTAGGAGAAGGTGAAGGGGCCAATTGGTGGTGTGTTCTTTTCCCACCATTATGCTTCTTGGATTTCTCTAATGGAGTTGCGGTAAGTGATGGATTTGAGGAAGGGGAAGCTGAGAAGAAAGAAGGAAAGGCAGATAAACCAGATAAACCAGCAAAGGAAGAAAAGAAAGAACAAACTAAAGCGGAAGAGAAACAAGATCCTGTATTTGTAGAAGGAGAAAAAGAAGAGGAAGTAGAAGTGAAATTCTTTCTTGTGGAGTTATGGGAGAAGATATTTGGATAACAAAATAGTTTTTAAGAGAGATGCTGTTAATAAAGGCATCTTTTTTATTGAATGTTAGTAAAGTTACTTAAAAAAATTTACCTAATTATGATTAAATCATTGACATTTTTCGGATAGTTAAGTATTTTGTATATAAACATAAAAGTTTCCTTGAGGAAACAAATTGTCCAATGGGTATATTTGTTGCGATAAAGAAAAGGAGGAATAAATAATGTGGAAATTGATACTAACAGGATTGCTAATGTCGTTTGTTTTTCTAACAGGATGTTCAGCTGAATCAACGGGATCTAAAGAAGATGGTAAGCTTACGATTGTTACTACAATTGCGCAAATTGCAGAGCCTATGTCGGTTATTGGCGGCGACAAAGTAGAGGTGCAAAGCTTAATGGGACCTGGAGTGGATCCACATTTGTATACAGCGACACAAGGAGATATCCAGAAAATGGATGGGGCGGATATCGTTTTTTATAGCGGGTTGCATCTAGAGGCCAACATGGTAAAGGTTTTTGCAGAAATCAGCAAAACAAAACCAGTTCTTGCGATCGGGGATGTTATTGCAGAGGAGAAGCTTTTGAAGGATGAAGAAGGAGCGATTGATCCCCATATTTGGTTTGATGTTGATTTGTGGAAAGAGGCACTTGATGCTGCAACGACCGAGTTAAAGAAAGCATCACCTGATAATAGTGACTATTTTGAACAAAATAAACAGGAATATTTTGCGAAATTAGATTCGTTAAAAGAAGAAGCAAAAACACAAATGGAATCATTGCCTGAAGATAAGCGGGTATTAGTTACAGCACATGATGCATTTGGTTATTTTGGAAGAATGCTAGATATAGAGGTTGTTGGTTTACAAGGTTTAAGTACGGAAGCTGAAATTGGGTTGTCGGATATAGAGGATACTATTGCATTACTAGTAGAGCATCAAGTTCCAGCAGTTTTTGTTGAAAGCAGCATTAACCCAGCCTCCGTCAATGCGGTTGTGGAAGGAGCAAAAAAACAAGGGCTTGATATAGAACTTGGAGGAGAATTATTCTCTGATGCTATGGGCGATGCGAAATCGAAAGAAGGAACATATATCGGGATGTATGAACATAATGTTGCAACCATCTATCAAGCATTGAGCAGAGGAGTGGAATAAAGATGGAAACAATACTTACAGTGGAAAATGTGTCCGCTGCTTATCGAAAAAATGAAGTGTTATCTGATGTTAGTTTTCAAGTGGAGAAGGGAACTCTGACGAGTATCGTCGGACCAAATGGGGCTGGAAAATCCACTTTGTTAAAAGTAATATTAGAGCTTCACCATGCTATTAGTGGAGAGGTGAATTTTTTCGGTGAAACCTATCAAACAGCAAAATCGAGAATTGGGTATGTGCCCCAGCGTGGTTCGGTAGACTGGGACTTTCCAACAAATGCTCTCGATGTAGTTACAATGGGCTTATATGGGAAAATAGGGTTGCTCAAGTGGCCGAAGAAAGAGCATAAACAAAAGGCGATGGCAGCTTTAAAAGAAATGAAGATGGAAGACTATGCAGATCGTCAAATTAGTCAGTTATCAGGTGGCCAGCAGCAGCGCGTGTTTCTTGCGCGCGCGCTTGCGCAAGATGCTGATCTATACTTCTTAGATGAACCGCTTGCCGGAGTAGATGCGACAACGGAAAAGGCGATTATGGAAACCTTAAAGATGCTGAAGGAGCGAGGTAAAACAGTCATGGTCGTCCACCATGATTTGCAGACAGTTGAAGAATATTTTGACCATGTTCTCTTATTAAATAAAACGGTCATTGCCCATGGTCCTACAAGTGAGACTTTTACAAAAGAAAATATTAGGAAAGCGTATGGTGGTACATTGCACTGGATGGGAGAGAAGAGATAATGTTTAGTATTCTATCTTATAATGCGCAATCTGTATTATTCAGTACGTTCTTATTAGGAATGGCAGCAGGTGTTATTGGAAGCTTCGCTTATTGGAAGAGACAAAGTTTAATGAGTGATGCTCTTTCTCATGCTGCGTTACCAGGAGTGGTATTAGGGTTTATACTACTGGGAGAAAAAAATCTCTTTGTTATGATAATTGGAGCAGCGATTACCGCTTTATTAGGTGCATTTCTTATTCAGTGGATCAGAAGCTCCAGTCGTGTGAAAGAAGATGCAGCCATGGGAATTGTGTTATCTGTTTTCTTCGGCTTAGGGATTATGCTGTTATCATTTGCTAATCGAATGCCTGGCGGTAATCAGAGCGGGCTGGATAGTTTTATATTTGGGCAAGCGGCATCCATGGTATCAAGAGATGTCTGGACTATGATGATGGTGGCTATTATTGTACTTTTCTTAACAGTAATTCTTTTTAAAGAGTGGAAAATCTTTTTGTTCGACCCAAGCTTTGCAAAAGGAATAGGTATATCCATAACTGGGATGAATGCACTCTACATGGCAATTCTTGTTTTAGTTATTGTGGTTGGTATTCAAGCGGTCGGCGTCATATTAATGGCAGCCTTATTAATAATTCCAAGTGTAAGTGCTAGATATTGGACAGAATCCTTTAAAGTGATGGTGATTCTTTCCGCCTTGTTTGGAGGAGCCTCCGGAATGATGGGGACATTTTTAAGCACAATTGGAAAAGGATGGCCAACTGGTCCGTTTATCGTAGTAACCGCAGCTGCTATTTTCTTTATCTCCTTATTTTTAGGAAGTAAAAAAGGATTGGCTGTTGTCTTTTTTCAACAGAAAAGACAAAGGAAGGGCATGGAGTTAGTAAAAATGACGAGGGAGGTAGAACAATAATGAGCTATACTGGTTGGATATTGTTGACTGCCTCATTAGTAGGACTAAGTTGTGGTTTAATTGGCGTTTTGTTGATTTTAAGAAGAATGGCAATGATGGCTGATGCTATTAGTCATACCGTGTTATTGGGGATAGTGTGTGCTTATTTAATAACACGAGAATTAACAGGAATTCATATGTTAATTGGAGCGGTTATTGCTGGACTTGTTACTGCGGTTGTCATTCAGTGGCTGCATACACACGGAGTTCAGCAAGAAGCTTCGATTGGAATTGTCTTTACTACACTATTTGCGATAGGGGTCATTTTAATTGCAACAAAAGTAGGTAATGCTCATTTAGATGTGAAACATACGTTGATGGGGGAAATTACTTTCATTCCATGGGAAAGAGTAGAAGTTCCGATTTTAGGAAGGGTTCCAGAGGCAGTAGTATTACTAAGCGCCGTGCTATTTGTAGTTCTATTGGTCATTATAGCATTCTATAAAGAATGGAAAATTACTTCATTTGATCCAGCACTTGCAGCAAGTCTGGGCATTCCTGTTATCTTTATGCATTATTTATTTATGTCTTTAGTATCCTTAACAACAGTGGCTGCTTTTGATGCTGTCGGTGCCATTATGGTAGTAGCGATGCTTATTACTCCAGCGGCCGCCGCTTATTTATGGACAGATCGATTATCCTTTCTTTTTCTGTTAAGCAGTGGGTTTGGGATTCTAGCGGCGTTTATTGGCTATTATATGGCGGTATGGTTAGATACCTCTATTTCAGGGGCGATGGCTTTTTCTACAGGCATCATTTTTATGATAAGCTTCCTTTGCTCTCCTAAATATGGAGTATTAGCAAAAAGAATGACAAGAAGAAAACACAACGCGAGAACATACAAAATTAGTTAAGAGATTGTCTATGAAGTACGCTTTTAAAAGAGGGGTTAGAACCTTCTTTTAAAAGCGTACTAGTCAGACAGTCTTTTTTATGTGATCGTCAGCCTCATTAATCACTTCTTATACTCTCCCCTCTAAATTTTAAGCCGTAATCAAAAGAAAAAATTATGCGCTTCCAGTATTTTAATAATAAAAATTAATCAGAAAATTATAGATTTCAAAGCTGATATTATTGTATAATCGAAATATGAATTATACACAAATGTACAGTGTTTAAATTTTAAACAAAAGTGTTCAAAAGGGGAGCTTGATAATGGAAGTTGCATTGAGAAATATGTTTCAGTCATTAGCTAAGAATAAGTCCGCCAATAAACTAGCTCGCAAATATGGTTTACGCTTTGGAGCGAAACGATTCGTTTCTGGTGAAACGATAGCAGAAGCAATTTCAAAAGTCAGCGAATTAAACAAATCTGGTAGAGTGGTTACGCTTGATCATTTAGGAGAGTTTGTCTACACGAAAGAAGAAGCCGATGAATCAACGAGAATGTCTTTAAAAACACTAGATGAGATTCATGCATCTGGCGTTCACTCCCATTTATCAGTCAAAATGACATCACTGGGGTTGGATATTGATAAGGATTTATGCTTGAATAACATGCGGAAAATTGTTTCTAGAGCCAGCCAATACGGAAACTTTGTCCGCATTGATATGGAAGACTACGCTCATTGCCAAGTAACCATTGATATTTATGAAGAGCTCCGCAAGGAATATGATAATGTTGGTTTGGTCATTCAAGCCTATTTGTATCGAACAGAAGAAGATATGAAACGTTTGAATGAATTAAATGCAAATCTGCGTTTGGTAAAGGGAGCTTATAAAGAGCCACCGGATGTTGCCTTTCCAGAGAAAAAGGATGTAGACGAAAATTACAAAAAAATTATTGAAATGCATATGCTGAATGGAAACTACACAGCTGTTGCCAGCCATGATGAAAAAATAATCCAATTCACTAAAGAGCTTGCCGCAAATCAGGGGATTGCTAAAGACAAGTTTGAATTTCAAATGCTGTATGGAATATGTGAGGATTTGCAAAATAAGCTAGTGAAAGAAGGGTACAAAGTAAGAGTGTATGTGCCATACGGAAAAGATTGGTTCGGCTATTTTATGAGAAGATTGGCAGAAAGACCAGCAAACGTTTGGTTTATTTTGAAAAACTTATTTAAGTAAGTCGATTGAATCGAGCTCCCCTTTTTATATATTAAGTTTGCAAGACTTAGGATGAAAAAATATAAACAAAAAAGGAGAAATAAAGATGACGAATTTGACAAGTATCCCACCGTATAAAAATGAACCGTTTACCGATTTTACTCAAATCGAGAATCAGCATGCAATGGAAGCGGCTATTCAAAAAGTAAAAAGGGAATTAGGAAAAACATTCCCTCTTGTAATTGGCAAAGACAAAATAATGACAGAAGAAAAAACGGTATCGATTAATCCGGCGAATGTGGATGAAGTCATCGGAGAAGTAAGTAAAGGGAATAAAGAGTATGCGGAAAAGGCTATGCAGGAAGCCTTGCATACGTTTGAGACATGGAAGAAAGTAAAACCAGCTGAGCGTGCTGAATATTTGTTTAAAGCTGCACAATTAATGAGGGAAAGAAAACATGAGTTTTCCGCATACTTAATCTTAGAGTCAGGGAAGAACTGGGTTGAAGCAGATGCAGATACTGCGGAAGCAATTGACTTCCTTGAGTTTTACGGGAGAGAAATGATTCGTTTAAGTGAGACATCGATCCATCAACCGCTGTACCCGACAGCTGGTGAAGTAGATAGTAAGATTACCTATATTCCGCTTGGGGTTGGAATTGTTATTTCTCCATTTAACTTCCCGCTTGCTATTATGGCAGGGACAACAGTTGCTGGAGTCGTATCGGGGAATACTGTTATCTTAAAGCCGTCCGATAATACACCAGTTATTGCCGCTAAGTTTGTGGAATTAATGGAAGAAGTGGGTTTACCATCAGGTGTTATTAATTATCTTCCTGGCGATAGCTTGGAAGTAGGAGAATATTTAGTGGAGCATCCCAAAACAAGATTCATTTCCTTCACTGGATCTCGTGCTGTAGGCTGTCGTATCTATGAGCGTGCGTCTGTTGTACAGCCGGGCCAAATATGGTTAAAGCGAATTGTAGCCGAAATGGGTGGGAAAGATGGCATTGTAGTCGATGAAACAGCAGATCTTGATGCAGCAGCAGAAGCGATTGTGGCAGCGGCATTTGGTTTTCAAGGTCAAAAATGTTCTGCCGGATCTAGAGCAATGATTGTGGAATCTGTGTACGATAAAGTAGTAGAAAAGGTACTAACACGAACAAAAAATCTAGCTATTGGCCTACCAGAGACTAATGCAGCAGTAGGGCCAGTAATTGATGAAAAAGCATTAAACAAAATACTAGGCTATATTGAAATTGGAAAAAACGAAGGGAAACTAGCAATAGGCGGGTCGCGTGCAGAAGGAAATGGCTACTATATTGAACCAACCATTTTTATCGATGTTCCTGCAGATGCTCGCATTATGAAAGAGGAAATTTTTGGTCCAGTTCTTGCAATTTGTAAGGTACCTGATTGGAAAAAAGGTATTGAAGTATACAACGATACAGAATATGGCTTGACTGGCTCCTTTTTTTCTTCTCAAGAAGATCGAATCGAGTATGCATTAGAAAATCAGCATTGCGGCAATTTGTATATTAATAAGAAATGTACTGGTGCATTAGTAGGGGTGCATCCATTCGGGGGCTTTAATATGTCTGGAACGGACTCCAAAGCAGGAGGATTCGATTATCTGTTGCTTTTCACACAAGCGAAACTAAGCACAAAAAAAGTAGTGTAATCAGTGTAATTGCTAGCTGGCTTTTGGAAAAGTGCTAGCAAGCAGTGTTAAATCCATAGTCGAAAATAAATCAACTTTATCAAGCTGACTCTATTAGGAACACAAGAATATTACTAGAAGGAAGTAGTACCTTCTGCATTTTAATCATTCGAGTGTAGTCCTATTAGAGCCAGCTTTTTTCTATAGCATAAATCGCATCCATTTTCCCTTATTGGAAAAAACGGTTATTTAGTGATAAATTAACAATAATAAGGAAAGAAAGGATAAAGATATGTTTACAGATTCACAAATGAAGATTGAAACTTCATTTACCATCCTCTCAGACAACGAAAAAATTAGCACGCTAACAGAGGTGTTAGCAGATTATTCCTACGTTATTATTGAAAGTGAGCAGCTATTTACGATTGGAAATGAAGAGCAATACCTTTTAGCAGCTGTAAGGAATAATCAAACAATAAAAGATTGGCTAGAAGTAAGTAATATATTACCTTCAGAGGTAATTGCTGTACAGGATATAAAGAGAGAAAATCTAAGTTGGTTAAGACCAGTCATTATAAAGACACAAAATGAATTTCAAGGGATTGTAACTGCAACAGCAAGAATCCAAGCTTTACAAAAGGAAAATAAATATCTCGCTACTTATTTTGAAACACTTGCAGAGACAATGAATGATGCTGTAACAGCAGTAGATAGTGATGGAACCGTTTTTTACTGGAATAGTGTAGCAGAAGATACCTATCAAATTACAAAAGCAGCGATTATCGGCAAAAAAATTGGCGAGCATTTTGAAACAGATTCGATTCAATTGCATCGTATTTTAAAAGAAGGCAATCCGATTAGAGGAACGTATCATCGCCCAAATGAACATACACATGTGTTAATTAATGCTTCACCTGTTCTTGTAGATAATAAAATAATCGGTGGCATTTCAACAGAACATGATATTACGAAGCTAATACACCTAAATCAAGAATTAGATTCGACTACCTCTATATATGTACAAAAAGATGAGCCTTTTTCTTCTATTTTATCAAGCAGCAAAGAAGTGAAAAGAGCGGTTGAAATGGCACAAAAAATAGCCTCGGCTGAAATACCTGTTCTTATATCTGGAGAAACAGGTACCGGAAAAGAACAGCTAGCGCAAGCGATTCACTATGGGGGATCGAAAAGAAAGAATCAGTTTTTATCGTTAAATTGTTCCACTGTTCCAAAAGATTTGGTGGAGATGGAACTGTTTGGATATCAGAAAATGACTTTTAATGCAGGAGATCCAGAAGAAATAGAAGGAAAGATAGAACAGGCTGAGTCAGGGACACTCTTTATCGAAGAAGTAGATAAAATGCCTTTAGCCGTTCAGGAAAAACTTTTGCACTATATGACAGAGCGATCCTTTACTAGGGTTGGTGGGGAGCAGCAGAAAAAGCCAGCAACAAGACTTATTTTATCTTCTACCCAGCCTCTAGGAGAGTTAGTAAGAAAAGGGGAATTTAACGAAAAGCTTTATTACCAAATTAGCGTTGTCCATATTGAAATTCCTCCCCTCCGCAACCGAAAAGAAGATATACCGCATTTAGTTAATAGTTTTATAAAGATGTACAATGAAAAATATCAGAAAAACATAATAAAAATAAATGAACAAGCAATGCATATTGTATGTTCATACGATTGGCCAGGTAATATAAAAGAGTTGAAGAATGTGATAGAGCATAGTGTATTAGTATGTGAGGGGAATAGAGAATTAACGCTTGAACATATCCCGGCAGAAATTGTGGAAAAGTATAAGGTTTCTATTCGGGGTGAAAGAGGGAATAGGGAAGATAACGAAATGGAACGAATAGAAGAAGCGCTCAAAAAAACCTATGGAAATAAGAGTGCTGCAGCAACATTGCTAGGAATATCAAGAGGAACGCTATATAACAAAATAAAAGAATTTGGCCTTAAGTAAGAAATCTCGCATTTTTTCCTCCATCATTTCATAGTAATAGATTAAATACTAGATGGTGAGGGGATGAGGAAGATGCATATCATTCGACAAGCAGAAATAGGAGATTTAGAAAGAATTGCTGCTTTTTTAACAAATGCAGAAGTGACAGTAGAAGGGTTGCAAGAATGGCTGGACTACTTTTTGCTTATGGAAGCGGAAGCTGATCAAACTCTGATAGGCACAATTGGAATAGAACCTTTTGGGAAAACAGGATTACTGCGTTCGATGGTTCTTTCTAAAGGAAATGTGGAAGATATATTGTTTTTAATACAGCAAGCGTTAAAATTAGCGAAGGATAAAGACCTGGATGCTATCTATTGTAAGGTTCATAATCCGCATTCCATGCAATTATTTCGTTTATTAGGATTTCAAGCGATAGAAGAAGAAAACATTCCAGCAGCAATGAAAGAGTCGAATACTGTAAAAAACGTTTACACTGTTGATAAGTTACATTTTATGTATATTCCGATGAATATTGTGGATAAATAGTAAAAGTTATCCACTTTTCAGGGGTGTTTATTCACAATTTGTGGACAAGTCAGATTTTTATCCCCATTTAAGAAGAAACTTGTCCTTTTTCACAAATGGTGGTATTGTCGAAAAATGAGGAATAAGAAGCGATTTAGAGAAATTGATATTAGAATGGAAAAAGGTGGATTTGAATGAAGACAAATTATTGGTCAGTGGATAAAAATGTGGATAAAGAGGAAAGTTATTCACAAATAAAACAAGCTGCTGATCTTTTAAGAAAAAATGAGGTGGTTGCGTTTCCGACAGAAACGGTTTATGGCCTTGGGGGAAATGCAAAAGAAGATTCCGCCATTTCAAAAATATTTGCTGCTAAAGGAAGACCGTCTGACAATCCGCTTATCATCCATATTGCAAAACGAGAGCAATTAGATGAATTAGTTGAAAAGGTGCCGGAGACAGCGGAGAAATTAATGGATGCCTTCTGGCCGGGACCACTTACGATTATTTTCGAAAAGAAAAATGGGGTGTTATCGGAGTTGTCGACTGCTGGTCTTTCTACAGTAGGGATTCGAATGCCTAATCACCCTGTTGCATTACAGATTATTGAGCAATCAGCCCTGCCCATTGCAGCTCCAAGTGCTAACCGTTCTGGGAAACCGAGTCCTACGAAAGCAATTCATGTGAAAGAAGATTTAGATACATACATTGCCGGAATAGTGGATGGTGGTTCCACAGGAGTAGGTGTAGAGTCTACTGTTGTGGATTGTACGGATGAGAAAGTAATGATTCTCCGCCCAGGAGGCATTACAAAAGAACAACTAGAAAGTGTTGTTGGCGAAGTGAAAGTTGATCAGGCGCTGACTGATACGGAAATAAAACCAAAGTCACCTGGCATGAAATATACTCATTACGCTCCCAATGCGCCATTGTTTTTAGTCGATGGTTCTAAGGAGAAAATTCAATTACTAATAGAAGAAGAAAAACAAAAGGGACATAGAGTCGGTGTCTTAACTACAGAGGAAAATAAAGTATTCTATCAAGCTGATTTTATTTATGCTTGTGGTGAGCGACAGGATCTATCTACGGTAGCCGCTGATCTATATGATGGTTTGCGAAGCTTTGATCATCAGCAAGTGGATATTATTTTCGGAGAAATTTTTCCGACAGAGGGTGTTGGACAAGCTGTTATGAACAGACTGATGAAAGCTGCTTCCCACCAAGTAATAAAATAGTATTTAAATCAGAAGTTAGCTCTTAAATTATTTGCAGATTCTTACTTCTAAAAGAACTTGGACGTGCATAATCTCTAATGAGCAAGTCCAAGGGGGCCAAAAAATGTCTGCAGTCGTAGGAGAACTTTTTACACTTATTTTAATGGCATTTGCTTTAGGAATGGATGCATTTTCGGTTGGGCTAGGGATGGGGATGTTTCAATTAAGATTAAAGCAAATCGCAAAAATCGGTTTTATAATTGGGGTTTTTCATGTAATAATGCCTTTGCTGGGGATGATTACAGGGAAGTTTCTTTCGGAAAATTTTAGTGAAATAGCCGGATATATAGGTGGAGCACTTCTGGTTATATTAGGAATTCAAATGATTTGGACAGGATTTAAAGAAGTGGAGACAAGTCGCATTACGCCGGCTGGTCTCGGCTTGCTTCTATTTGCGGTTAGTGTTAGTTTGGACAGCTTCTCCGTTGGTTTAAGTCTAGGAATATATCAGGCAAGAACAGTAGTGGTTCTGCTTTGCTTTGGAATTAGTGCGATGGTGCTGACGTGGTTAGGCTTACTAATTGGAAGAAAAGTACAGGGTTGGTTAGGCTCCTATGGAGAAATGCTTGGAGGAGGAATCCTTCTTATTTTTGGAATCAAGCTGCTTATTAGTTTATAGTAGTTCTAGATACGGAGAAGTGGCTTTCATCTTTTGGTGAAAGCCATTTCGCGTTCGTTTGTTTAGAAAATATAGAGTGAAAAGACAATTTTTTAGGTAGTGTAAAATACTAACAATTAATAAATGCTAAAAATATACTAGTTTTAACCGATAATAAACGAGTATTTGCACCGTCTTCTTTGTAGGTTAAATAGAATTTTTAGGTAAAATGGTCTATAATAGAACCATATAAAGGAGGATAAATGATGATTCGCATATTGTTTGTTTGTACAGGTAACACGTGCAGAAGTCCAATGGCAGAAGCTATTTTAAAGCATAAATTTTCTGCTGATGTCGAAGTCAAATCCGCTGGAGTCTATGCGGTAGATGGTAGTGCTGCATCTTTGCAGGCGCAGGAGGTTCTTTCTGAAAAGGGAATCCAGCATAACCATTTTTCCACAATGGTCACAAAAGAGTTAATAGACTGGGCGAATTATATATTCACTATGACAAAAGGACATAAAAATATGCTTGTGTCAGCATATCCATCCTCCATTGAGAAAACGTTTACGATAAAAGAATATGCAGAGGATGACCTGAATGGGGATGTGAGTGATCCTTTTGGAGGGACTGTTTCGATGTATCGAGACACATATGAAGAATTAGAAATCTTGATAGATAAAATAATGGAAAAAATAACAAAAAGTGAGTGGTAAGGTGTTTCTTATTCATGAGGGGGAAAAAGAGTGGGAACAAAGGGGCAGTATAAGTTTAGTTTACGAAAGAAATTGGCGCTATTTATTACGATTCTTGCGATTATTACGTATTCAACAAGTGCTTTTTTTATGTATATTCTCTATCCAGTCATTGAAAGCAAAATCGCCATTAGTTCCGTTATTTTTAATATTGTCACCTTAGTATTAGGTATATTTTGGTCTGGTTTTTTGGGCTTTTTGGCGGCGGGGTTTATTATTAAACCGTTAAAGCGATTGGAACAAAGTGCATTAAAAGCCGCACATGGAGATATAAGCCAAGATGCGGAAGTTTCAAAATCAGATGATGAAATTAAATCTTTAGGTTTAGCCTTTAATCATATGCTTTTTAATTTACGCGACATGGTTCAAAGTATTGAAAATAATTTTAACAAAACAAACGAAACAGTAAAACGGATTTCTGCTGAATCGGATAATGCACTGGAGCAAACATTAGCAATTTCTAATTCGGTTGGAGAAATTGCTGGGGGGGCTGAAATGTCTGCACAAAGTGTACAAGCATCAGCAGAGTCTGTGGAAGAATCAATGAATATCGCTCTTAGTGTGGAAAAAAAAGCGAATATGTCCAAATCTATTTCCGGACAAATGTCTGAAAAGTTAATAGAGACAAATACAGTAGTTCGTTCCTTGGTGGATGGGATGATGGAGTTGGCAGTAGAAAATACGCATTCCTTAAAGTCTGTGCAAAATTTAGAAATTCACTCTAAAGAAATTGAAGAAGTGTTAAAGCTTGTTGGAGAAATTGCCTCACAGACGAATTTATTAGCATTAAATGCTTCTATTGAAGCTGCACGAGCTGGAGAACATGGTGCTGGCTTTAGCGTGGTTGCTGAAGAAGTAAGAAGACTTGCTGATGAGAGTGGTAAAGCAGTAGAAGGAATTGCGGAGATTATCCGTAATATGCAGACAGAAGTTAAAAATGTCGTCACGCAAATTACAAACCAAGTCGAGAATGCCCAAGAAAAAGCGGAAACAGGGAAGAAAACGAATTTAATTTTCAATGAAATGAATGAAACTACAAATAAAATGATAGATGCAACAGCTGATATAACCGAATTGATTCATAAGCAAAAACAGCAAATTTATGAAACAACTCAGCAATCGCAAGAAGTTGCAGCGATTGCGGAAGAAACGGCTGCCGGAGCACAACAGGTAACGAATATTGCGGATAATCAAACGGCACTTATTCGCAAGGTGGATGGATTAGCATTGGAATTACAAGCGCATGCAGAAGAATTGCAGCAAACCATTTGTCGTTTTCAAATTAAAGAATAGTATACTTGTACTCCCTATATCTTTGTGCAATGATGGTTATAGTATAAGAAATGTAGGTAACTTGAAGAGGGGTGTTTGAATTGAATGAGGAAACACTTAAGCTAAAGGAGCAGTTACAAACGATTCTAACGGAATATCAAGAACAGGCACAGCTGAAAGAACAGCAATTATTTGTGATTGGCTGCAGTACAAGTGAAGTTATCGGCCAAAAGATTGGTACCGCGGGAACGGTAGATGTCGCTTCCTTAATTTTTGAAGAATGCCAAAAATTTCAGCAGCAAGCAGGGATTTCGCTTGCTTTTCAATGCTGTGAACATTTAAACCGAGCTTTGGTAGTCGAAAGAAAAGTAATGTTAGCAAGGAACTTACCGGAAGTTTCTGTTGTACCGGTGCGTCATGCCGGTGGAGCTATGGCCACTTTTGCTTTTCAGCAGATGGAAGATCCGGTGGTCGTAGAGTTTATTCAGGCAGATGGCGGAATCGATATTGGCGACACCTTTATTGGTATGCACTTAAAGCATGTTGCTGTACCAATCAGAACCTCGCTGAAGGAACTAGGAAATGCTCATGTCACACTGGCGAAATCCCGTCCTAAATTAATTGGTGGTCCAAGAGCTGTATATGAGAACACAAAAGAAAATCTTTCTTGTTAATGAAAAACCAATGAAATTCCTGCATGCTTTTTAGGGATTTTGTTGGTTTCTTGTTTTTATGCACTGGCGTTGAAATTAAGAAGAGAGAGAAAAAAGATAATAGAGACTCCGACACCTCCGCTCACCTATATCCTATTCCCCTGAGTACTATCGCTAAATAATAATTTTTTGCTAAGAAAACCACCCAATGATAATAAAAAAATTAATATTTTAACACAGGTTCATTTTATTGAAATAGTAGAAAAATAATTTTTTTTGTATCTTTTAAAAAAAATAACGAAAATACTTTAAAAAAACCGAACGAAAAGTGTATAAATCATTTGATAATTCGTAAATTTGCTCTTTCTTTTTAAAATATATACATGATAGAATAGAGGCAGATTTACGGTGGAAAAGAGAGAATAGTCGGGAGGAAATACATATGAAGCATTTAGCGGAGCAAGATGAACTGGTTTTTAAAGCAATAAAACAAGAATTAGGACGCCAAAGAGCGAAGATTGAATTGATTGCATCAGAAAACTTTGTTAGTGAAGCGGTAATGGAAGCGCAAGGATCTGTATTAACTAATAAATATGCAGAAGGTTATCCTGCTAAACGTTATTATGGTGGATGTGAATATGTAGATATTGTCGAGGATATTGCTCGTGATCGTGCGAAGGAAATCTTCGGTGCGGAACATGTAAACGTACAACCGCATTCAGGTGCGCAAGCAAATATGGCTGTTTATTTTACCATTTTAGAGCATGGAGATACTGTGTTAGGAATGAATTTGTCACACGGTGGGCATTTAACACACGGTAGCCCTGTTAATTTTAGTGGTGTTCAATATAATTTCGTGGAGTATGGTGTGGATAAAGAAACACATTATATTAACTACGAAGATGTTCGTGAAAAAGCGTTGGCTCATAAACCAAAATTAATCGTAGCTGGAGCAAGTGCATATCCACGTGAAATCGATTTTGCGAAATTCCGTGAAATTGCTGATGAGGTTGGAGCATACTTAATGGTGGATATGGCTCATATAGCTGGTTTGGTTGCTGCAGGCTTACATCAAAATCCAGTTCCTTATGCTGATTTTGTTACTACTACAACACATAAAACTTTACGTGGGCCACGTGGAGGAATGATTCTATGCAAAGAGGAATATGCGAAGAAGATTGATAAATCTATTTTTCCAGGAATTCAAGGTGGTCCGTTGATGCATGTAATTGCAGCAAAGGCTGTTGCCTTCGGGGAAGCATTGCAAGCTGATTTTAAAGATTATGCAGAGAATATTATTGCAAATGCAAAGAGGTTAGCAAGTGGTCTGCAAAAAGAAGGATTAAACTTAGTGTCGAACGGTACGGATAATCATTTATTATTAGTTGACCTTCAATCATTGGGTTTATCTGGAAAAGTGGCAGAGCATGTATTGGATGAAGTGGGGATTACTGTAAATAAAAACACAATTCCTTATGATCCAGCAAGTCCTTTTGTGACAAGTGGAATCCGCATTGGAACAGCAGCGGTAACATCTCGTGGCTTTAGTTTAGAGGACATGGATGAAATAGCATCTATTATTGGGTTTACACTTAAAAACCATGAAGACGCTGAGAAGTTAGCAGAAGCTGCCAAAAGAGTAACAGCATTAACAAGTAAATTTGAATTGTACAAGGAACTATAAGAGGAAGAGAACAATCGATAAGACGCATAGCGGCTTATTGACTGTTCTCTTTTTTTAAGACGATTTTTTTTC
The DNA here is from genome assembly GCF_038006285.1 of Niallia sp. FSL W8-0177. Classification (NCBI taxonomy): domain Bacteria; kingdom Bacillati; phylum Bacillota; class Bacilli; order Caryophanales; family Bacillaceae; genus Niallia; species Niallia sp. FSL W8-0177. Next base: position 3,850,509 of record NZ_JBBOUX010000001.1, on the reverse strand, counting down.
TAGGTTTTCGGAAAAACTATCATAGAAAATTCAAATTTAGAAAAGAATTTCAGTTGATTCAGAAATACTTTTTCTGTAGAATAAATAGAAGTGTGTTAACGAAGTATCCTGTCGAAAAAAGTGGATATTTATACTAATGAAGGAACGGAGTGAATAGTTGTGGCAAAAGTATATGTATTTGATCACCCATTAATTCAGCATAAACTTACATACATCAGAGAAAAACAAACAGGTACGAAGGAATTTAGGGAGTTAGTAGACGAAGTGGCTACTTTAATGGCTTTTGAAATTACTCGTGATATGCCATTAGAAGAAATTGAAATTGATACACCGGTCGCAAGAACAAAATCAAAAGTTCTTTCAGGTAAAAAACTGGGTATCGTTCCTATCCTGCGTGCTGGTATCGGAATGGTGGATGGGGTTCTAAAATTAATCCCTGCTGCGAAAGTTGGACATATTGGATTATATCGTGATCCTAAAACATTAAAGCCAGTGGAATACTATGTTAAGTTACCTTCGGATGTCGAAGAAAGAGATTTTATTGTTGTAGACCCAATGCTTGCTACTGGTGGTTCTGCAATTGAAGCAATTCACTCTTTAAAAAATAGAGGCGGAAAAAATATTAAATTTATGTGCTTAATCGCAGCTCCTGAAGGGGTAGAGGCATTAAAAGAGGCACACCCAGATGTAGATATCTACATTGCGGCACTAGATGAAAAATTAAATGAAAAAGGTTATATTATACCAGGTCTAGGAGACGCTGGAGACCGATTATTTGGTACAAAATAATACCGTTGGAAGAAATGCTCAGAGCAACATAGCTCTGGGTATTTTTTTATTCTGCTCATCTAAAAAAGTCTTCTTAGGAAAAGAATCTTTATAAATTTGAGAGTCTTTTGCTTTCCTCAATAGTTGAATATTCATTTGTGATAAATGTCACATCTGGATTGCGATGTGTATTTTTGCCAATACATAAAAACACAACTTGCGGTCAAAATAAAAAGCATAAAGATTTGCAGGGGGCGGTAATAATGCTACAAAAAACACTCGGAATTCTCCTCTTTATACCACTATTACTATCACATTTAACAATGGCAGCATCTTTAAAAACTCCAAATCTTCCCTCGCAAAATTCCAATGAAGTTCAAATTGCTATTGTGCATACAAAGAAGAATTATGCCGAACAAGAAATCGATCGGCTGCTTAGCCGATATCCTGATTTAAAAAGAAGATATATTTTTACAGAGGTATTCAGTGGTTTTTCTGTGGAAGGACCGGTATATGAACTTGAAAAATTAAAACAAAGCGAAAGCGTGAACCAAGTCTCAAAGGTTCAGACTTATATGGCAGAAGCAGAAGACCCAGTTGAAATAATAGGAGCAGATGAAATTAGGAATTACTTAGGCAAGTCATTAGATCATATTAGTGGCAAAGGAATAAAAATAGGGGTCATCGATACAGGGATAGATTATCAACATCCTGATTTAGCCAAAAATTATCGGGGTGGCTATGATTTCGTGGATAAGGACAAGGACCCGATGGAAACAAAAGGGTTAGGGAATAAAGATACTTTTCATGGAACTCATGTTGCTGGAATTATTGCAGCAAACGGAAAAATCAAAGGAGTTGCTCCGAACGCAACAATTTATGCCTATAGAGCATTAGGTCCAGGTGGTTCTGGAACAACAGAACAAATATTAGCAGCAATCGATAGAGCTGTCAGAGATAAAGTTGATATTATCAATTTATCATTAGGCAGTGATGTGAACGGCCCAGATTTGCCAATTAGTCTGGCTTTAAATGAAGTCGTTAAGAAGGGGATAATTGCGGTTGCAGCAGCTGGAAACGCTGGCCCGGCCGAATGGACAGTTGGCTCTCCAGGAACAGCAGCTAAAGCCATTTCCGTTGGCGCTACCACGCCAAATATCCATACTCCTTTTTTCACCATAAATGATAAGAAAATTGCCTTAACAAATATGGAGAACAGTAAAGAATGGAAGGGGATGGCATCTATTCCATTAGCAAGCGGTGGAATAGGAAAGAAGCAGCAGTTAACGAATGCAAAAGGAAAGTTAGTATTAATAGAAAGAGGAGAATTGACATTTACTGAAAAAGTGCAGAATGCCTATGAGGCTGGGGCGGTCGGGGTATTAATATTTAATAACTTGCCCGGAGCATTTCAAGGAATGCTAGAAAAAGAAGTCCCTATACCAGTAGCAGGAATTACAAAGGAGGAAGGAGAATTTATAAAGAAGACTATTCAAAAAAAGAAAATATATGTAACCATCGAAAAAAAGTGGGAAAAGGATATACTGGCAGATTTTAGCTCGCGTGGACCTGTTACAAGTACATGGGAAATTAAACCAGATGTTCTCGCGCCTGGAGTTGTGATAAATAGCACAGTTCCAGATGGATATATGGCTTTACAGGGAACAAGTATGGCAGCTCCGTTTGTTGCTGGAGCCTGTGCGTTATTGTTGGAAGTGCATCCTGACTGGGGTCCGGAAGAAGTAAAAGCGGCTTTAATGAATACCGCAAAGTCAGTCAAAAATAGACAAAATGTGACATATAAAGTGTATGAGCAGGGAGCGGGTCGAATTCAAGTTGACCAAGCCGTAGATGCCAATATTTTAATTATGCCAGGTAGTATTCGTTTCGGAAAATATAAATTAGTAAAAGAAAAGAATCAATATAAAGCGTATATCACTATTAAAAATGCAGGGAAAAGAAAGGAAAAAATATCTTTTGATTTTCCCAAAGGAAAGCGCGGGATTAGCTGGAAACTTCCTCTTTCTTTTACAATAAAACCAGGAGAAAAGAAAAATATTCCAATAATAATGAATATCGATGATAACCTTTTCAATAGGAAACTGCAAGATGGTATAATTAGAGTGAGGGCAGGCGGAAAATTAATTGAATTACCCTATTTATATGTATTGGAAGAACCAGATTATCCAAGAATTATGGGATTCGATTTTCACAAGAAAAATGGAGAAAGCTGTTATGAATATGAGACCTATTTGCCGACTGGTGCTGAAGAATTTGGAATTGCTCTTTTTAGAGAAGATACATTACAATTTGTCCGGTTTCTAGATTGGAAAAAAGAAGTAAAAAGAGGTCGGTTAAAAGGTGAATTTGCCCTAACAAAAGTAGAAGAAGCAGGGACATATCGAATGAAAATATTTGCCAAAAAAGCTGGGAAGGAGGACATGCTTGAAAAAATTCTAAAAATAAAATAAGCTATAAGAAAGAGATTGTTAAATGGTGAGCAATGAATTTTTTTTTTTGTATTTAAATGCATTGACATTGACAATACCCTATTGTATGCTTACAAGGGGTATGAATAGGTTTTCACCCGCGGAGTATCAAGATTTTAACACTAGTATAGTGTTAATAGAGTTAAGGGGCAAGCGATATAATCGCTTCGTTTATCGGTTGAAAAGGAAAGATAAACATATGGTATAATGCCCGAAATGATACAAAAGGAATGTGCTTTTTCTCTGCTTCGCTTTATTTTCGCGGGTTTAGAGTGATGCCCTGAAAATAAGGAGGATAGAGAATTGGAACAATTGTTTGAGATTTATATGAGGGTTAAGAAATACCTTTATTTCTTTTTATCATTTTGTGCATTTGCTTGGGCGCTCACCCCCTATCAATCTGTTTTTCTTGGTCTATTCGTCGGGACAAGTGCCAGTGTATTCAATCTCACCTTACTGGTTAGAAGAGCAAAGGTCTTTGATAAAGCCATTGAAGAACAAGGAAAGGTTTATGGCTTAGGAACCATTTCCCGAATGGCTACAGCAGTAATAGTTTGCTTAATTGCCGTAGAATATCCACAAAAAGTTCACTTAATAAGTGTTGTAATTGGATTGATGACAGCTTATATTGTCATTATGGCAGATTATTTAGTGCGTTATTTTATTTTACATAAGAATGGTGAGAAAAGAGGTGAGTAATATTGCATCATGAAGCACCGATTCATGAACACTTTGGATTATATTTTAACTATTCCAATGTTTTAATGATTGTTGTATCAAGTTTAATTGTTTTTTTAATTGCGTTTTTTCTCACTCGGAATCTTCAAATGAAGCCGACCGGCAGACAAAATTTGATGGAGTGGATTATGGACTTTGTCCGTAATATTATTAAAAATAACATGGATTGGAAAGACGGAGGAAGGTTTCATGTTTTAGGAATCACTCTTCTAATGTATATCTTTATTTCCAATATGTTAGGTTTACCTTTTGCTATTACAGTAGACCATCAGCTTTGGTGGAAATCGCCAACTGCAGACCCTGGTGTAACGTTAACGCTGGCAATTATGGTAGTCGGTTTAACTCATTACTACGGTGTCAAAATGCGTGGTACAAAAGGGTACTTTAAAGAGTTTGTCCAACCAGTAGGATTTTTATTACCATTGAAAATAGTAGAGGAATTTTCAAACACACTCACACTGGGTCTTCGTTTATACGGAAACATTTATGCAGGTGAGGTACTACTAAACTTACTAGTAAATGGTTTAGCGAAAGCCAATTATATTGGAACAGTAGCGGCCTTCCCATTAACAATGGTATGGCAGGGATTCTCCATTTTTATCGGAAGTATCCAAGCATTTATTTTCACTTTATTAACAATGGTTTATATGGCTCATAAAGTAAGTCAAGACCATTAATATATATACCCAGTTCAGAATATGGACAAACTTTATAATAATTACAATTTAGGGAGGATTTTAATAATGGGTTCATTAGCAGCAGCAATTGCAATTGGTTTAGCAGCACTAGGTGCAGGTTTAGGTAACGGATTAATCGTTTCTCGTACAGTAGAAGGGATTGCTCGTCAGCCAGAAGCAAGAGGTATGCTTCAATCAACAATGTTCATCGGGGTTGCATTCGTAGAGGCGATTCCTATCATGGCGGTTGTTATCGCATTTATGGTTCTTTAATAGAATAAGAATAATATTATTCCAGTTATGGCGAAGATCATTCGATAAGAACCTTCGCCATTCCTTTATTTAAAATCAACAATTCACATGAAAAACATGTGAAAAGCGTATTTCGATAGCTAACAAATTGTTCCTATTATTTTATAAATAAGCATATTCACCTTTTTTCCATAAGCGAATAAAGGTTTCCTGTATGTGATACAAAACACTATCTGAAAGGAGTGAATCAAGCGTGTTCACAAATGGATTAGTATTAGGTGCCGTAATGAATTTTGCGGGCGGTGATGTAATCGTTCAATTACTATCTTTCTTATTATTACTGTGGGCAATCAAAAAATTTGCATGGGGTCCTTTAATGAAAATGATGAAGGATCGTGAGGAATTTGTTGCAAATGAAATAGATAATGCAGAGAAAAGCAGACAAGAAGCTGCCAAACTATTAGAAGAACAAAGAGCATTATTAAAAGAAGCACATAATGACGCACAAGAATTAATTGATAAAGCAAAACAACAAGCAGATGCTCAAAGAGAAACAATCATTGATGATGCAAGAAAAGATGCAGAGCGAATCAAAAATTCTGCTCTAGTAGAAATTGAACAGCAAAAAGAAAAAGCTGTTGCAACAATTCGCGATCAGGTCACTTCTCTTTCTGTTTTAATCGCTTCTAAAGTGATTGAAAAAGAATTAAATGAACAAGATCAAGAAAAGTTAATTCATGATTACATTCAAGAGGTAGGCGAGAAACGATGATGGATACAGGTGTTGCAAAGCGTTATGCTTTAGCCCTTTTCCAAATCGCCAAAGAAAACGGACAGATCGATCAGCTAGATGAAGAAGTACGAGTAGTAAGATCATTAGTCACTTCTTCACCTGATATTCATACATTTCTACAATCTCCTAATATTGCATTAGAAAAGAAAAAAGAAATGGTGAAAGTGGCATTTGCTTCTGCGAGTGAGTATATACAAAACCTTTTAATGCTATTGATTGATCGTCATCGTGAAGAGATGATTACTAGTATATGTGATCAATTTATTGCACTAGTTAATGAAGCAAAAGGGATTGCAGATGCAAAAGTATATTCCATCAAACCGTTAACTATGGATGAGAAAAGAGCTATTTCAGCTACATTCGCTGCAAAAGTGGGGAAAATATCGCTAAATATTGAAAATATCATTGATTCTAACCTATTAGGCGGAATTAAGGTGAGAATCGGTAATCAAATATATGATGGTAGTCTTCAAGGGAAGCTGAACCGTCTACAACGACAATTATTAGGATAGTAATTCTTTAGATAGGGGTGAAACGCATGAGCATCAAAGCGGAAGAAATCAGTGCTCTTATAAAAAAGCAAATTGAAAGTTACCAATCGGAAGTTCAAGTAAGTGAAGTTGGTACTGTAATTAATATTGGTGATGGTATTGCTCGTGTACATGGCCTAGATAACTGTATGGCTGGAGAGCTTGTTGAATTTTCTAATGGAGTAATGGGCTTAGCTCAAAACCTAGAAGAAAGCAATGTCGGTATCATTATTCTTGGACCTTATACAGATATTCGTGAAGGTGATGAAGTTCGTCGTACCGGAAGAATCATGGAAGTCCCAGTAGGAGATGCGCTGATTGGACGCGTAGTAAACCCTCTTGGTCAACCAGTTGATGGACTAGGTGCAATTAACACTACCAAGACTCGTCCAATTGAGTATTTAGCACCTGGTGTAATGGATCGTAAATCAGTAAGTGAGCCACTTCAAACAGGAATTAAGGCCATTGATGCACTAGTGCCGATCGGTCGTGGACAACGTGAGTTAATCATTGGTGACCGTCAAACAGGTAAAACATCTGTAGCGATCGATACGATTCTAAACCAAGCAGACCAAGATATGGTTTGTATTTATGTTGCGATTGGACAAAAGGAATCAACAGTACGTAACGCTGTAGAAACATTACGTAAAAATGGTGCATTAGATTACACAATCGTTGTAACAGCATCTGCTTCTCAACCAGCACCACTTCTATACTTAGCTCCATATGCTGGTGTAGCAATGGGTGAAGAGTTTATGTATAACGGTAAACACGTTTTAATCGTATATGATGATTTAACAAAACAAGCATCTGCTTATCGTGAACTGTCCCTATTACTTCGTCGTCCTCCAGGTCGTGAAGCATATCCAGGGGATGTATTCTACTTGCATTCACGTCTACTTGAGCGTGCCGCTAAATTGAGTGATGCAAAAGGTGGAGGGTCAATTACGGCTCTACCATTTATTGAAACACAGGCAGGAGATGTTTCTGCTTATATTCCAACAAACGTAATTTCGATTACAGATGGACAAATTTTCTTACAATCTGATCTATTTTTCTCCGGCGTACGTCCAGCGATTAATGCAGGTTTATCTGTTTCTCGTGTTGGTGGTTCTGCCCAAATCAAAGCAATGAAAAAGGTTGCTGGAACATTACGTCTTGACCTTGCATCATTCCGTGAGCTAGAGTCATTCGCTCAATTTGGATCTGATTTAGATAAAGCGACACAAGATAAATTAAATCGTGGTGCTCGTACAGTAGAAGTATTGAAACAAGATCTTAATAAGCCATTAAAAGTTGAAAAACAAGTTGCAATTCTATATGCACTTACACGTGGTCATTTAGATGATATTCCTGTAGTGGATATTAAACGTTTCGAAGAAGAATTCTTAAATTGGTTAGATCATAATCATACAAATGTGGTAGAACATATTGTTAAAACTAAGGATCTTCCATCTGATGATGATATGAACGCAGCAATTAACGACTTCAAAAAAACGTTTGTAGCTTCTGAATAAGAAGGCAAACTTATAGATTGGTGGTGAGAATCTTTGGCATCTTTACGTGATATAAAAGCTCGTATTGACTCAACAAAAAAGACTAGCCAAATTACGAAAGCCATGCAGATGGTGTATTCGGCGAAAATGAATAGAGCGGTTATTAATGTAAAAGCATTTATTCCGTATATGTCTAAAATGGAAGAAGTGACACATTCTGTGGCTCTAGGCAGCTCAGGTGTTAGCCATCCAATGCTTCAAACACGCCCTGTTAAAAAAACAGGATATCTGGTTATTACTTCTGAACGTGGATTAGCAGGAGCATACAACAGTAACGTACTAAGAAAGCTAAATCAAACAATTAAAGAACGTCATCAATCAAAAGATGAATATGCCATAATTGTTATTGGTAGAATCGGTCGAGACTTTCTATTAAAGCAAGGACATAATGTCATTTTGGATGTAGTGGGAATTCCTGATTTACCAGATTTCCTAGATATTAGAGATGTAACAAGCAAAGCAGTAGGTATGTATGATGATGGTACTTTTGATGAACTTTATGTTTACTATAGTCATTATGTAAGTGCTATTCAGCAGGATGTGATAGAGAAGAAGGTTCTTCCGTTAACGGAAATGGATGCTTCTAATAAGACATTAACATCCTATGAATTTGAGCCATCAGCAGAAGAAATTCTCGATGTTCTATTACCACAGTATGCAGAAAGTCTACTTTATGGTGCTCTGCTTGATAGTAAAGCTAGTGAGCATTCTGCACGTATGACAGCGATGAAGAATTCTACTGATAATGCGAAAGAATTAATAGACAATTTAAGTTTACAGTATAACCGTGCAAGACAAGCAGCGATTACACAAGAGATTACGGAAATCGTTGGTGGAGCTGCAGCGTTAGAATAACGATATAAATAAGTTCTGCTAGACTTAATGTTTTAGCAGAACCTGCTTTAAGAAAGTTTAGGAGGGAAATTAATGAGCACAGGACGAGTTCTTCAAGTTATGGGACCAGTTGTTGACGTGAAGTTCGATGGAGGAAGTCTACCTGACCTTAACAACGCATTACGCATTGTTCAAGGTCCAAATAGTTCTTCTAACATAGAATTAACCCTTGAAGTGGCCCTTCATTTAGGTGATAACACAGTTCGGGCTATTGCAATGTCTTCTACAGATGGCGTTACAAGAGGCGCAGAGGTATTAGATACTGGAAAATCTATTTCCGTACCTGTTGGGGATGTAACACTAGGTCGTGTATTTAATGTATTAGGAGAAACAATCGATTTAGATTCAGAAATTCCAGCAAGTGCAAGACGTGATTCTATTCACAGAGAAGCTCCTAAGTTTGAGCAATTATCAACCCAAGTAGAAATTTTAGAAACTGGTATTAAAGTGGTAGACTTATTAGCGCCGTATATTAAAGGTGGGAAAATTGGTCTATTTGGTGGAGCCGGTGTAGGTAAAACAGTTTTAATTCAGGAATTAATCAACAATATCGCGCAAGAACATGGTGGTATTTCTGTTTTTGCTGGTGTTGGGGAACGTACTCGTGAAGGAAATGACCTTTATCATGAAATGACGGATTCAGGCGTTATTAAGAAAACAGCGATGGTATTCGGACAAATGAATGAGCCGCCAGGTGCTCGTATGCGTGTTGCCTTAACAGGATTAACGATGGCTGAATATTTCCGTGATGAACAAGGACAAGATGTTCTTTTCTTCATCGATAATATTTTCCGCTTTACTCAAGCTGGTTCTGAGGTTTCCGCGTTGCTTGGCCGTATGCCATCAGCGGTTGGTTACCAGCCAACATTAGCAACTGAAATGGGTAAATTACAAGAACGTATCACATCAACAAATGTAGGTTCTGTAACTTCTATCCAAGCAATCTATGTACCAGCGGATGACTACACAGATCCAGCTCCAGCTACAACGTTTGCTCACTTGGATGCAACAACAAACCTTGAGCGTAAATTAACAGAGATGGGTATTTACCCAGCGGTAGATCCACTTGCTTCTACTTCTCGTGCCCTTTCTCCTGAAATAGTTGGGGAAGAACATTACAATGTAGCGAGAAATGTGCAATCTACACTACAGCGTTATAGAGAGCTTCAAGATATCATCAGTATCTTAGGAATGGATGAGCTAAGCGATGAAGATAAATTAGTTGTTCACCGTGCAAGAAGAATTCAATTCTTCTTATCTCAAAACTTCCACGTTGCAGAACAATTTACAGGTCAAAAAGGTTCTTACGTACCTGTAAAAGAAACGGTAAAAGGATTTAAAGATATTCTTGATGGTAAATATGATCACCTTCCAGAAGATGCATTCCGTTTAGTTGGTCGTATTGAAGAAGCAATCGAAAAAGCTAAATCTATGGGTGTAGAAGTATAAAATAATCAGGAGGGGTAGTAATGAAGACGATTAAAGTCAATGTAGTAACTCCTGATGGCCCGGTGCATGAATCAGATGTAGAAATGGTGATCGCAAAAGCAGAAAGTGGAGAACTTGGAATTTTAGCAGGCCATATTCCAATGGTTGCTCCACTTAAAATAGGAGCTGTTCATTTGAAAAATGGTTCAGATTCTGAATATATAGCGGTGAATGGTGGAATATTAGAAGTTCGCCCAGATCAGGTGACAGTACTTGCTCAATCTGCTGAATTAGCGGAAGAAATTGATTATGATCGTGCCTTACGTGCTAAGGAGCGCGCTGAACAAAGATTACATGCTCAAAAATCAGAACATGTGGACTTTAGACGTGCAGAACTTGCTCTTCAACGTGCAATGAATCGTTTATCCATTGTTGAGAAAAAATACTAAAAAAGTCCCTAAGGGGACTTTTTTTAGTGGGTTAGATCTAAAGGAAAGATATAGAGCGGTAAAGTAGATGTCCTATTATTTTAAAAATTATTGGGCAGTTAAATAAGTGACACTAAGAGTAAAGCTAACACTCCGGATTGGGCATAAAAATGCAACAAACAGTCAGCATGGAGTAGAGAAACCCACTCTGGATGAATGTTTACATTTTTTAAGATGAAAAAAATAAAAAAATAATAACACAAAGTGAAACCTTTTTATAAGTCAATACGTCAAATAATAGTTGAAACAGAAGGGATAGATGGGAGGAAAAAATGGTAGAAGCTTTTGGACAACAGGCATTACTGAGTATTTTGATACATATCGTTTTTATCGCTCTTTCGTGGTGGGCATTACAGTCACTAAATTTTGAGAAATTCCTTCGTAAAAACAGAGTTTTTCAAGCACGAGTATTATATGTATTATTAGCCATTATAATGGGATCGGTTGTCAGTAATTTTTTACTCGACTATTTAGTTTGGTCTCAACAATTACCATTAATATTGAAGTAATTACCAAAATAAGAAATAATTAATTACAAAGATAGGTCTTCATACATGTTTTCATTCGTTCGTTTTTTAAGTAAAATTCATTTTGTGTGCTTAAATAGTTTGTTCATTGATTAACGTTTTATTCATGTCAAAAAGTGACGATTAATCATTAGTATGCAATTCTTCTCCTTGGAAACAATGGTAGTATGGGGGAGGAATAACAATGAAAATAAATAAAACGTTAATTATAATAACAATATTAATTGGTTTGGCTTGTCTTACAATTGGGAATAACATCACTATCGCGAGAACGAAGTCTGACTTAATAACTATAAATGAAATTTTACAAAAACAAGAAAATGTAACGATTAATGAATGGTCTCTGCATGCAAGAGAAAGACTGGAAAATGTTACAAGCATTGAAGATGCAAAAGCATATCAGTCGGAGTTAAAAACAGTTTTCCCAAATGGTGATTGGGTGGAAACGAAAAATCATCAGAGCTGGCAAGCAAAGATGGTCTTGAAATCCAGTGGCCAAACAGAAGAAAGTATAATCTTAACCACTTCTTTAACAACTGATAACGTCCAATCATATATTATGTATGAGGTGAGAGGAAAGAAGTTAGCGGACAAAGAAATGAAAAGGTTAGATATGGAAATTAATAAAAAAATTTCTGACATATTTCGAGGAAAACCAACAATTTTCTCTTGTATTAAAGGCGAATTCAGTGATAAGATGAATGAGACTTTGCCTTATAAAGTTAACCATTTGCTAGATGCATTTCAGGCAAAAAAAGTAGAGGCGTTGGAAGAGGATGATTTTATATCCACCTCCGCATATACGCCGTTATTTGAAGAACGAATTGATAATAGCGAAAAGGAAATGAATGTACAAATAGGACTAAGAACACAAGATATGGGAGGAAAAACTACCTTCGTAGTTGGCACACCCATCATAACGATTGAATATTAATATAGAGATATTGGACGCGGAGGGGAATAGACTTTGGATAAAATCATCGTCCGCGGCGGAAAAAGGTTGAATGGAACGGTTAAAGTAGAAGGCGCAAAAAATGCCGTTTTGCCTGTGATCGCCGCTACATTATTAGCAAGTGATGGAAAAAGTATAATTAAATCAGTTCCGACTCTTTCAGATGTATATACGATTAATGAAGTATTGCGATATTTAAATGCAGAAGTACATTTTGAAAACGGAGAAGTAACTGTAGATGCATCAAGCGATTTAAGCGTAGAAGCGCCATTTGAGTACGTAAGAAAAATGCGCGCATCTGTTTTAGTAATGGGTTCTTTGTTAGCAAGAAATGGTCATGCAAGAGTAGCATTACCTGGTGGTTGTGCAATTGGATCAAGACCAATTGATCAACATCTAAAAGGTTTCGAAGCAATGGGAGCAAAGGTTCAGGTTGGTAATGGATTTATCGAAGCTTCCGTAGATGGACGTTTAAAAGGTGCGAAAATCTATCTTGATTTCCCAAGTGTTGGTGCTACGGAAAATATCATGATGGCTGCTTCTTTAGCAGAAGGTACGACTATTATTGAAAACGTGGCAAAAGAACCGGAAATTGTTGACTTAGCAAACTTTCTAAATAAAATGGGCGCAACAGTAAGAGGGGCAGGTACAGGAACTATTCGTATTGAAGGTGTAGAAGTGCTGCATGGTACAGAACATACGATTATTCCGGATAGAATTGAAGCAGGCACATTCTTAATTGCTGCTGCTATTACGAATGGAAATGTCCTTGTACAGGGTGCTGTTCCAGAACATTTATCATCCTTGATTGCCAAAATGGAAGAAATGGGTGTTGTTTTCAAAGAAGAAGAAGACGGTATCCGTGTGATTAGTGCAGAAAATTTAAAAGCTGTAGATATCAAAACAATGCCTCATCCAGGATTTCCAACAGATATGCAATCTCAAATGATGGCATTACTTCTTCGTGCAAGGGGAACTAGCATGATTACAGAAACTGTTTTTGAAAACCGTTTTATGCATGTAGAAGAATTTAGACGTATGAATGGCGACGTGAAAATTGAAGGTCGTTCTGTTGTTATGAATGGACCAACTAATCTTCAAGGCGCAGAAGTAGCTGCTACTGATTTACGTGCTGCAGCTGCCTTAATATTGTCTGGACTTGTTGCAGACGGTATTACACGCGTTACAGAGCTTAAGCATTTAGATCGTGGCTATGTTAATTTCCACGAAAAATTAGCTGCATTAGGCGCTGATATTGAAAGAATTACTGAAGAAAGCGAATTAACGTTAACAGCAAGCTATGTTGCAGATTTAAATGCATAATATATTAAGCAAACTTTATTTATCGATTTCATTCCGATAGATAAAGTTTGTTTTTTTGTGGGTAAAATTATACATAATATGAAAAATATTTTAGAAGTTCAATGAAGGCTCAAATTGTGTTTAGGTATGTGCCATAATTTTTATTAAAAGGCTGTTATATAATAGAGGGAAATGCAGAAGATGTTTAAATAACAGGATTGCTAAAATAGTATGCAAAACCGAAATATTTAGAACCATAAATTAAGGGTATTTCTCTAGAAAAAAGAAGGAATAAAAGCTTGTCCATTCCCATAAGAATGTTTTAGAGACAGTTAAGAAGGTCTTATTTCTATCTTATGGAGGCTTTATTCATGATTAAAATCAAACCTTTCATCGTACTAGGAGTCATTCTGTTTGTTATTACTTTACTTGTTCCTACCATCCTTGTTCTCCCCTCTATTCAGGATAAAAAGGAAGAGGTAAAGAGTCATATACCACCTGCAGAAAAGCCAGAGCCTGCTATTGAAGTAGCTGTATATCGTGAAAATAAACAAGAAGTAGAGAAATTAGACTTAGAAGAATATGTAGTTGGAGTTGTTGCATCAGAAATGCCAGCGAAATTTGAAAAAGAAGCATTAAAAGCACAAGCCTTAACAGCTAGAACATATATTGTAAAAAGAATGATGAATCAAGAGAAAACAAATCTGCCAGAGGGAGCTTTAGTTGGCGATACAATTAACTATCAAGTGTATAATAATCGCGATGAATTAAAGAAAATTTGGGAAAACGATGGGTTGGACTGGAAAAAGAATATGGCTAAGATAGAAGAGGCTGTAGCGGCTACAAAGGGGCAAATTTTAACGTATGAGGGTACTCCTATTGATGCCACCTTTTTTTCTACAAGCAACGGATACACGGAAAATTCAGATGATGTCTGGGCTAATTCGATCTCTTATTTACAAAGTGTGAAAAGCCCCTGGGATGTCAATTCGCCGAAATTTAAAGGGGAAGTGACCATACCAGTAAAGGACTTGGAGAAGAGCTTAGGCGTTACGCTGACAGCCGATAGGGAAGTATTAGAAGACGTTAAATATACAAAAGGAAAACGGATTGCAAGTGCCAAGATTAATGGAAAAAAAATATCAGGAACAGACATTAGAGAAAAGTTAAAATTAAAATCAACGGACTTTACAATGGAACGAAAGGGAAATACCGTTTATATTACTACAAAAGGATACGGTCACGGTGTCGGCATGAGCCAATATGGGGCAAACGGAATGGCCGCAAATGGGAAAAACTACAAGGAAATCGTAAAATACTATTATAAAGGGGTAGATGTAACAGCATCTGATGATATGCTAGCGAAATATACAGCCCAGAAATAAGAAAATCAGCCAAAGTAGCGGAGGAATCAGCCAAAGTAGCGGAGGAATCAGCCAAAGTAGCGGGGAAATCAGCCAAAGCAGCGGAGAAATCAGCCAAAGTAGCGGAGGAATCAGCCAAAGTAGCGGAGGAATCAGCCAAAGTAGCGGAGGAATCAGCCAAAGAAGTGGGAGAATCAGCCAAAGTAGCGGAGGAATCAGCCAAAGTAGCGGAGGAATCAGCCAAAGAAGTGGGAGAATCAGCCAAAGTAGCGGAGGAATCAGCCAAAGTAGCGGAGGAATCAGCCAAAGTAGCGGAGGAATCAGCCAAAGTAGCGGAGGAATCAGCCAAAGTAGCGGGGAAATCAGCCAAAGCGGCGGAGGAATCAGCCAAAGTAGCGGAGGAATCAGCCAAAGTAGCGGAGGAATCAGCCAAAGTAGCGGGGAAATCAGCCAAAGCGGCGGAGGAATCAGCCGAAGTTGCGGAGGAATCAGCCAAAGTAGTGGGAGAATCAGCCAAAGTAGCGGAGGAATCAGCCGAAGTAGCGGAGGAATCAGCCAAAGTAGCGGAGGAATCAGCCAAAGTGGCGGGGAAATCAGCCAAAGTAGCGGAGGAATCAGCCAAAGCGGCGGAGGAATCAGCCAAAGTAGCTGGGAAATCAGCCAAAGCGGCGGAGGAATCAGCCAAAGTAGTGGGAGAATCAGCCAAAGCAGCGGAGAAATCAGCCAAAGTAGCGGAGGAATCAGCCAAAGCGGCGGAGGAATCAGCCAAAGCATTAATTACAGATTCATCTTACAGCTTAATCCCATAACTTCCCCACTTTAAAAAGCAAGTCTTCTTCAAGAAGGCTTGCTTTTTTGCGTTCTTTATTCAGCTAATAATTAAAATTTTCGTTTCTATGTATAAACTCTAGAACTTTGTCGAAAAATAAGTCCAAAAAATTTTTTTAGCATGTAGGTATATATTTATCATTATCTGTTCAGAATGATTGCTGAGGTGATGATAAAATGAGAGAGGAAGAAAACAAACGTACTTCTCCAAAGTCAAAAGTAAAAAGCTTTTTTAAAAAGCGTTGGGCATTTCCAGCCATTTATATCGCAAGTGCAGCTATTATTCTAACAGGTGTCCTTTGGTATCAAAATAGCGCATCAGAAACAGATAAGTATAAATATGATAACGCTGATATGCCAACAAAACAAACAGATGAACCTGCAGAACCAGTTGCAAAAGAATTTGAGAACTTTGCATGGCCAGTAGTTGATGAAGAGTCTTTCATTACACAAAAAGAGTTCTATGATAATACGGCTAGTAAAGAAAAACAAGCTGAATCCTTAGTATTCTACAATAATCAATATCAGCCAAACACAGGTATTGATTTGAAAATGGAAGATGACAGCGAATTTGAAGTAGTAGCTGCTCTAAGTGGAACCGTTACAAAAGTTGCGGAGGATTCTCTATTAGGGAATACAATTGAAATTGATCATGACAATGGGATTAAAACATATTATCAATCTGTGAAGGATTTCCAAGTGGAAGAAGGCGCTGAAGTCAAGAAAGGCCAACCATTAGCAACTGCTGGAAAAAGTAAGTTGAATCAAGAAGCAGGTGTTCATGTACACTTTGAAGTAAGAAAAGATAATGTAGCTGTGAACCCTATTGATTATTTTGGTAAACCGTTAAGTGCTTTACAAAGTGATGATACTTCTGGTGCTACTTCTGAAAACGGATCAGCAGTAGAAGAATCAAGCAATTCCGATGAAGAAATGCCGACAGATAACAATTTAAAAAATGGAACAAACGCTAATCAGGATGAAGATTCAGAAGGATCTACATCCACAGATCCGAACGCTTAATTACTAGAGGTTGCTATAAGTAGTTTTTACAAAGCATAAAATAATATTATGCGAGTGATAGCTGCTTTATGGCAACCTTTATGTATTCTCGAAAGAAGTATTTTATGGATGGGAAATGTCGAAAATAATAAGAAATAGAAAAAATTCTCATCTAGACATCTCTATTTATATCCTCGAATAGTCCACTAAAGGCAAGAAAAATAATGACTCAAAATATTAATAAGTAAAAAGTATTAGTATAATTTAACTATAAGTTAGAGACACAAATGAAAAATTGTCACTTACGAGCGGAAAATGACAAATTTCTCGGGAAATATTTAACCTCCAAACAGTGAAAACGACAGATATTTCACCAAAAATAACAGATGTAAAACCGTACATCAGCAATTTCCTCTTTGCAAAATATAATTCCTATCAATTGTTTCACATAAGACTTAGCCATTTAATTCAAAAAAAACAAGTAAATATAGAAAAAAACAGATAAACCTTGTCCCTATTCATATTTTTCTGCATAAAGTCTTACCCAAGCTAATAAAATGTTACAAACCTTACAAAGCGGAAGTTTGGAGTGAGGGGTCGTTTGAAGACAGTGGATATGTAGTTGAGGACATGTTTAATCCCTATAACAACAGAAAGGTTTTAACTTTCTGCCGCATGAAGAAAAGTATTATGCAGGAAAGGAAACGTGCGGGATGAAGAATTTCGATGAAGCGAAAAGCGAGTCTCATTTCACACTTCTCACATCCAATTTAGGGAGGGCGAGTGGTGTGCACGATTACATCAAAGAGAGAACTATCAAGATTGGAAAGTATATCGTGGAGACGAGAAAAACGGTTCGCGTAATAGCGAAGGAGTTTGGCGTATCCAAAAGTACAGTCCATAAAGATTTAACAGAAAGACTTCCTGAAATTAACCCAGATTTAGCAAATGAAGTGAAAGAGATCCTTGATTATCATAAATCTATTCGACATCTACGCGGTGGGGAAGCAACAAAAATGAAGTATAAAAAGGAAGAGCTTGAAGGGGAAACTGTACAGTAAGAAATTCCAGGGTAATTCTTTATTATGACGACATTAATTATATAGAAAAAGTATCGATAGGAAGTTACCCTGGAAATATTTAAAACAGAAAGGGAAGTTTAGAAAAATGGAGTTTCAACAGTCTATCGGTGGAGGTGCCTCCATCGATAGAGAAAAAGAATGAGTATAAAAAGCAACTCATTTTGGAATGCTGATAAAGGGTACATAATAGCTTTAAGGACCTTGGAAGCAATGTCCTTTTTCTTTTTTGAAAAAAAGAGGATTATTTTGTGAAAAAAAACTCATTTTTTTTACAAAAAGTTACTTATTTCGTTATCTTATGATAAAATAAAAAATTAGAGTGGTTTAAATAGATAGAGAAAAAAACATACAAATTTTAACCTGAAAACATACATAATTCACTTTACAAAAGAATGAAAATGGTTGATTTAATATAGAGCGATAAGAAAGACATATTTAAGCGATGTAAATATTTAGTGGCATTTAAAAAGGTGCTATAACTGTGTGAATGAAAGGTATTCTTAGGAATGTTTTTCATTTAACTACATTTAATGAAACTTAAATATGAGGATGTCGTTACATATAGTGTGGAAGCCAGCTCTTTGTCTCTATAAGGAAAATGAAATTATAAAATGAACAAACGAAAAAAATGGAAAAGCTAAAGGCGAAGGAGGAGCATATATAATGTTTGCTAGAGATATTGGTATCGATTTAGGAACAGCAAATGTTCTCATTCATGTAAAAGGAAAAGGGATTGTATTAAATGAGCCTTCTGTTGTGGCATTAGATCGCAATACAGGCAGAGTATTAGCGGTAGGAGAAGAAGCTCGTCGTATGGTCGGACGTACGCCAGGAAATATTGTTGCTATTCGCCCATTAAAGGACGGTGTTATCGCTGATTTTGATGTAACAGAAGCGATGCTAAAGCATTTCATTAATAAATTGAACGTAAAAGGATTTCTTTCAAAGCCAAGAATTCTTATTTGTTGTCCTACAAATATTACTAGTGTGGAACAAAAAGCAATTAAAGAAGCAGCGGAAAAAAGCGGTGGAAAGAAAATCTATTTAGAAGAAGAACCAAAGGTTGCAGCGATCGGTGCAGGAATGGATATTTTCCAACCAAGTGGAAATATGGTTGTTGATATTGGTGGCGGTACTACAGATGTAGCAGTGTTATCAATGGGTGATATCGTTACTTCTTCTAGTATTAAAATGGCTGGAGATAAATTTGATAATGAAATTCTACAATATATTAAACGAAGATATAAGCTGTTAATTGGAGAAAGGACGGCAGAGAATATAAAAATTAATATTGGAACTGTTTTTCCAGGTTCTCGAAAAGAAGAAATGGATATTCGCGGTCGTGACATGGTTTCTGGTCTTCCAAGAACCATTACGGTACATTCAGAGGAAATTGAGCAAGCATTAAGAGAGTCCGTATCTATTATTGTACAAGCTGCTAAAAGTGTCTTAGAAAGAACACCGCCTGAGCTTTCTGCTGATATCATTGATCGTGGAGTTATCTTAACTGGTGGTGGAGCATTGCTGCACGGGATTGACTTACTATTAGCGGATGAGTTGAAGGTTCCCGTATTAGTAGCTGAAAATCCAATGGATTGTGTAGCAATCGGGACAGGAATAATGTTAGATAATATTGATCGTCTTCCCAAAAGAAAATTAGGCTAAAAAATGGGGGGTGCATAAACAAGTGGAAAATACTCGTTTATGCATAGGAAAATGAAATCTATTTATTTCATACCCGTTTGAATAAGTCTTAAACATAAAAAATCGGAATGGAAAAATTTCTTTTTCTTTTTCCGATTTTTTATTTTGCCGTTTCTGTTTTTCTCAGTGGCGATAAGATTCTTCCTCCTTTATCTTCCAGTAGATTGTTCTTATGAATAGCCGATATAATAAATGATAAATATAATGAACATTTTTAGACTTTTTTCAACAAAATTTAATGTAATCTTTTGATATTTTTTTTATAATAGAATATATATGCTTGAATCGAAATCTTTGTATAGATAGGAGACAGTTATGTTTAAAGGGTTCTATACAGCAGCTTCTGGTATGCTTGCTCAGCAACGCAAAACCGAAATGCTTTCTAATAATATGGCCAATAGTACGACACCGGGTTTTAAGGCAGACAAATCATCCATGAGAGCTTTTCCTGAATTATTACAGCAAAGTGTTAGGAAAAATGCGGTTGGTGCGACAGAAAAGCAGCAAGTAGGCTATTTAGCAACAGGAGTCTATATGCAAGAAGCAATACCGAAGTTTACTCAGGGTGATCTTAATCAAACAGGATTAAAGACAGATTTAGCGATCTTAAACGCGAATGTTCCAGGGAATGGAACGAATGCTGGCGGCGGATTATTTTTTACAGTACAAAATGATAATGGAGTTGCCTATTCAAGAAACGGAAATTTTACATTAGATGGCCAAGGGTATTTAACTACTTCTAGTGGTGCTTACGTTTTAGATGAAAATAACGAACGAATTCAGCTTACAAGCACG
Source organism: Niallia sp. FSL W8-0177 (assembly GCF_038006285.1). Taxonomy (NCBI): domain Bacteria; kingdom Bacillati; phylum Bacillota; class Bacilli; order Caryophanales; family Bacillaceae; genus Niallia; species Niallia sp. FSL W8-0177. The sequence continues at coordinate 3,830,340 of NZ_JBBOUX010000001.1, read as the reverse complement.
GATTTTTCTGTTACATCTGATGGAGTGCTTACAAGCAGTAATGGAGAAGCGTATCGTCTTGGAATAAGTTATACAGATTCACCAGAACAACTCGTAAAAGAGGGTGATGGTTTGTATCGAGCACAAGATGGAGCCACTTTACAAAGTGCATATGCAAATAACCAAGTTACCTTTCAAATCAATCAAGGCTTTTTAGAGAATTCTAATGTTGATACAGCGCAGACAATGACAGATATGATGACTGCTTATCGAGCATTTGAAGCTAATCAGAAAATATTGCAGGCTTATGATAAGAGTATGGATCAAGCCGCAAATGAAATTGGTAAGCTATAAGAATGATTTAGATAGTAGTAAAGGGGGGAATCGCTATGAATAGAACGATGATAACGGCTAGTAATACTTTAACACAGCTGCAAAAGCAAATGGATCTTATTAGTAATAATATGGCTAATGTAGATACTACAGGCTATAAAAGACAAAATGGGACGTTTACAGATATGCTTTATCAGCAATTTAATAATCAAAAGGATGAAACACAAGAAGTCAATCGTCAGACGCCAAACGGAATTAGGCAAGGCGTAGGCGCTAAAATGGCTCAAACACAATTAGTGATGACACAAGGAACGATTAAAGCAACTGATCGCGTTTTAGATACAGCACTGACGAAAGAAGGACAATTATACAGAGTATTGGTGCAAGACGGAGGAACTTCCGAAATGCGTTATACGAGAGATGGAGCGATGTATTTATCACCTGTATCTAATAATGAGAACATGCTGGTTACGAAAGAAGGCCATGCTATCCTTGATGAGAATAATAACCCAATTTTATTAAATAATAATGTTAAAGAATATGCTTTTTCACCAACCGGATCTTTAACAGTTAAATTGGATAATGGCGGTCAGGAAACCTTTAATCTTGGCATATCGTATGCTAATAATCCACAAAGCCTTGAAAAAACAGGGGAGAACTTATATCGACTCTCTGACACTGCTGATGAAAATCAAGTGATGGTTGATTTGAATGGCGGCAGAAGAAATGAAATCGCAATGAAACAGAATGCATTAGAACAATCTAATGTGGATATAAGCAAAGAAATGGTCAATCTGATTGCTACACAGCGCTCCTATCAATTTCAGTCCAGATCCATCTCTTTAGCAGATCAGATGATGGGATTAGTGAATGGAATACGTTAAAAAGGAGAAAAGTGATGGCATTAAATAGCAGTAGTCAAGAAATGGTTAAGACAAGAGAACAGGTTAAAGAAGATCAAAAAGAGAAGAATAATCCAGAAGAGAAAACTTCTCCTAAGCAGAAGATTAGAGTTCGTCTGTTTCCTATATGGCTACGTATTGTTGTCATTCTTTTAGTACTGGCTGTAAGTGTTCTAGCTGGAGCCGTTGTCGGTTATAGTGTTATGGGAAACGGAAAAGCAACGGATACCTTTAAAAAAGAAACCTGGACGCATATTGTCAATTTAATAAATGAAGAGTAATTAAGAGAGGAATTTGTAAAAATAATTACAGATTCCTTTTTTGGTGATGTGCTGGAATGATCAAGTTAATGTAATAACTGTTCAGGATGTTAGCTAAAATAATTATTTTGAAAAACATCTTAAAAAAGGAAGGGATATCCCTTCCTTTTTCATAGCTTTTTTTAGTACAATATAATATAACCACATATTAGTAGGAGGTCACAAAATGTTAGATATTAATCAAATTAAAGAAATTATTCCGCATCGATATCCATTTTTATTAGTAGATAGAATTTTAGAAGTGGAAGAAGGTAAAAAAGCTGTAGGAATCAAAAATGTATCGGCAAATGAAGAATATTTTAATGGTCATTTCCCTGAATACCCAGTTATGCCAGGTGTATTAATTGTAGAAGCTTTAGCACAAGTAGGAGCGGTTGCCATGTTGATCAAGGAAGAGAATAAAGGAAGATTAGCTTTCTTTGCTGGAGTGGATAACTGTCGCTTTAAAAAGCAAGTGTTTCCTGGGGATCAGCTGCGATTAGAAGTAGAAATGACGAGATTACGTGGCAACTTTGGAAAGGGAAAATGTGTAGCCACTGTTGACGGAGAAATTGCATGTGAAGCAGAAATTATGTTTGCTCTTGGAGATAAGAAAGAAGCATAAAAAGGTAGAAAGAAGAGGTGTCTGTATAACGAGGAGCTTCTTCTTTTTTTCATTCAAACATTGTTTATTATTGGAATTGAATATTAAGGCGTAATAATTTTCTTTTCTTGGATAACCTAATAACTGACCAAATAATTGGTCATGAATGATACTTATCAAGAAAAGGGGTATAACGAATGACTAAATGGATGAAGTTATTAGGAGTTTCAGCATTATCTGCTATGCTGTTAACTGCTTGTGGTAACAATGATGATAATCAAAGTCCTCCACCGGATGATGATACCACAGTCGAAGATAAAGATCTAGATACGAATGACGTTGTTCCAGACAGAGGTACTGATTTGGATAATGACAACGAATCAGATGTACCAGATGAAAATAGAGATGATGATCTAGATCCAACAAAGGATGATAATGATCCTGGTGAAGACATGATCGAAGATAAAGATGATATGAATGACAAAGACGATTTAGATCGATAAAAAGTCTATTTGTTCAGAATCTCAAGGTTATTTTGGACCTTGAGATTCGTCTATTCTATAACCTACAACTTCTTCTCCAAAAACGTTTGTGGTTTACTTTGCATCAGCTCAGTAAATTTATTCGATAGCTTTTTCCCTTCATAGCCTTCTTCGATTAGATATTGGAGCAATAGCTCTGCATAGTCTTTTCTGTCTCTTTTTAATGTTCCTTCTAATAGAATGCTTGCTTTATCGCCAAAATTTTGGATAGAAAGAATGGTTACTTCAAAAGGAGCGGGATCATTTTCTTTTTTTGAAATAACAGCTTGAACAAGCAACTCTTCCTTCTTCTGAAATGCTTCATCAAGAAAAGCAATAGCAGCTAATTCTGTATAAACTTCAATTAGCCAATGATTAAAATCATCTTCTTTATTTATAATCAATCCATCAATCAATTTAATCGGTATTAGCTTTTCCTTCGTCAGGATCTGTAAGGAAATTAATTTAAACGTTTTCACAATAATCCCTCCCCAGGCAAATTCTTCATTTCTTTTATTATACCTTACCTTCATGAATTATCTAAGCTCTCGAATGCTCTGATTGAAAAATAAGTGAATATAATTTTATTTCGTATAGTACAAAAATATTTTCCCTGCTCCATCTGAAAACAATCTCTTTAAAAATTATATTAATAAAAGTTTGTTCCATATTGTTCACTATTTATTCGACCATTCTTTCTGAAATGAAAGTGTTTTATCATTTTGCTAACATTTCCTTCTTAAAAGTAGCTTCTATTACAGCTGTACCACTATTTTCTATAAGGTGATTATATCCTGAAATTGGCAGAAAAGCAGAATAACGTCAACTCTTGCCGAAAAAAGAATAAAAATGCGATATTAACTGACTAAATTACTAGCATATCAAGCAAGAGACAGTACTTTCGTCCCTTAAAAAATATAAGAATATTATGATATTTTTATATAGTTCGATATATTCCGAAAATAAAGAAGGATTAGAGGGGAGTTTTAACGTGAAACTTAGAAAAGTATTTTTTCTAGTTATTATGCTCTTTATGCTATTTTCCAATAGTGTATTGGCAGCAACTGTACCTGATAAGGAAATAAGTAAAAAAGGAGAAGAAAACAAGCAAAATATCCAAACCATAAAGGCGGACGAGCTAGAGACTGCTTATAAAAAAACCGATACGGTCCGGGTAGTGGTAGAGATGAACACGGAGCCGACGGTGCAATATGCTCAAGCACAGGCAAAGCAAGTAAAAGAATTGCCTAAATCAACAAAAGAAAAATTAAAGAGTGAGAAGTTAGCAGAGCAGAAAACAGTAAAAGAAAAAGTAAAAGCAAAAAAAGTAAAATTTAAGGAATTAGAGAATTTCACCACTATTTTTAATGGTTTTAGTGGAGAAATGAAGTACGGGGATATTGAAAAAATCGAAGAACTTCCAGAGGTAGCAAAAGTACATATTGCCACAGCTTATGAAAGACCAGAAGAAGAAGCAGACATGATATATAGTAAAGAACTTGTACAAGCTCAAGATGCTTGGCGAGATTATGGTTTTAAAGGGGAAGGAATGATTGTTGGTGTAATTGATACCGGCATTGACCCGAATCATAAGGACATGGTGCTTTCTGATGAAACAGAAGAGGAATTAAGCAAAGCAGAAATTGCCCAATTTAAAAAGGAAAATGGGCTGCAAGGCAAATTTTATAGCGAAAAGGTTCCATACGGATATAACTATATGGATGAAAATGATATTATCCAAGATATCGCTGAAGGGGCAAGCATGCATGGGATGCACGTCGCAGGTACTGTTGGTGCAAATGGCGATGAAGACAATAATGGGATTAAAGGAGTTGCGCCAGAGGCACAGCTTTTAGCCTTAAAGGTTTTCGGAAATGATCCAACTGTTTCTACTACTTGGGGAGATATTTATATTAAAGCTATTGATGATGCGATCGTATTAGGTGCAGATGTCCTTAACATGAGTTTAGGATCTCCAGCAGGCTTTGTTGCGGCTGATGCACCAGAGCAGCAAGCTGTAGAGCGTGCTGTGGAAAATGGAATAATGATGTCTATTTCGGCTGGAAACTCCGCCCACTTTGGAAATGGCTTTGCCAATCCATCTAGCTCTAATCCTGATATTGGCGTATCTGGTTCACCAGGTGTCGCCTATGATAGTTTACAAGTTGCGTCTATTGAAAATAGTTTTATAGATATTGATGCACTTTCCTATCAATATGATGGTCAAACGGAACAAGCTGGATTCCTGTCAGCAAGCAGTGTTCATCCGAATTCAGTTGCGGAAAAAACATTTAAAATTGTTTATGCTGGATTAGGAACACCAGAGGAATTAGCCGCAGTTGATGTGCAGGATAACTATGCGCTCATCCAAAGAGGCGAAATCGGCTTCGTGGATAAAGCAATCAATGCACAGAAGGCAGGGGCAGCTGGTGTAATTATTTATAATAATACAGATGGCTTTGTTAGCATGGCAACAGATGCAAGCATTAAGATTCCTCAACTATTCTTATTAAAAACAGATGGGGATAAATTAGCAGCAGCTCTTCAAAGTGGTGAAAATATCTCGATTACATTTGATGGCAAAAAAATAACTTCCGCTAATCCAGAAGCAGGAAAAATGAGTAGCTTTTCCTCATGGGGCCTAACGAATAACTTAGATTTTAAACCAGAAATCACAGCGCCAGGCGGCCAAATCTATTCTACTTTAGAAAATAATCAATATGGGATGAAGAGTGGAACGTCGATGGCAGCCCCACATGTTTCAGGAGGTTCTGCCCTCGTATTAGAACGTGTAGATAATGAATTCGATGTATCAGGCTTTGATCGAGTAAACATTGCCAAAAATCTTTTAATGAACACTGCTAAACCGGTGACAGATATTGGAACAGTAAACAGTGCATTTGACTGGGAAGTACCATATTCTCCACGCCGTCAAGGAGCTGGATTAATGCAGCTGCATGCAGCGTTACAATCACCTGTAATTGTAACGGAGAAGAAGACGAAAGAAGGGAAAGTAGCCTTAAAAGAAGTAGGAAACACCTTTACTTTTACTCTAGAAGCGAAAAATTATAGTGATAAGAAGGTTAAGTATGATGTGGCTGCAAATATTCAAACAGACTTTGCGGCTTACGGAGAGCTAGGCTATACTGCTGACCTATTAGAAGCACAGAAGATTTTGGATGCAAAGATAAAAGTAAATGATAAGGATGAAACAACGATCAGCATTCCTGCCAATAAAAGCAAAAAAATTAAAGTATCTGTTGATTTAACAAATGCAAAAGTAATTGATCCTTCTCAAACAGGCAGTTGGGAAACGCCTGTAGCGATTGATCGCGTATTTGAAAACGGCTATTTTGTGGAAGGGTATGTAACATTAACAGATCCACAGGAAAAAAATGCAACATTAACCGTGCCATATGTTGGCTTTAAAGGTGACTGGAACAAAGCCCCAATTTTAGATGGGATGAAATATGATGAAACATCTTTCTATGGTATGGCTGGAGCGGTGACAAAAGAAGGAGAAGACTTCCTATACCTTGGATATGATCCGATTACAAGTAAGTTTATAAAAGAAGGAATTGCTATTTCTCCAAATAATGATGGAGTCCAAGAAGAAATTATTCCGATTCTATCATTTTTAAGAAATGCAAAGAAAGTTCAATTCTCCATTGTTGATAGTAAGGGAAAAACCGTAAGAACATTACGTACACAAGAAGAAATTAGAAAGAATTTCTATGATGGCGGCAAAGGAACAAAATATGTTCTTGATTCCAATTGGGCTTGGGATGGAAAAGTGAATGGAAAGCTAGTGGAAGGGCAATATTTCTACCGCGTTAGTGCAACTCTTGACTATAAAGGTGCAAAGCCACAGATAGTAGATATTCCAGTTATTGTTGATACAGTAAGTCCAACAGTTGAAGTGGATTTAGCAGAAGGTAATAAAGTATTGGAAATTGCTGCATCTGATGATGAAAATGGCTCTGGCATCTCTTATTTAGATATTTTAGTAGATGGAAAATCGGTTGTAACTACTCCAGTCAGCGGTGAAACAACTGAATTTACTTTGCCGAATGAAGTAAAAAAAGGTACATCTGTAACAGTTGTTGCATATGATTATGCTGGCAATAAACAGGAAGCAAATGTGGTTGCAGAAGAAGAGAAGAAGGATACAACAATTCCTGTAATCTCTTTAACGACTCCAGAAGCTTTAGAGGTGTATGGAGAAAAGGAAGTAGCGTTTAGTGGAACAATCAAGGATGATTCGGACCTTAAAGAATTTACGATTGGCGGACAAAAAGTAGATGCTGATTATAATAAGGAGAAAGAAGAATATACCTTTAATACAGTTATTCCTTATGAAAATGGCGTGCATTCTGTTGAAATCAAAGCAACAGACAGTGCTGATAATACAGCAGTCTTTAAGCGAAGCTTTATCGTTGATGCAGAGGCGCCCGTCATCTCTTTCAAAGGGCTTTCTGGCAATCGAATTGTAAATAGCAATGGCAAAAATCCAACTGTGCATGTAACAGTAAAGGATAATTTTGATGATATTCAATTAGCTCTAAATGGGAGTGAGCTTTATTATCAGACATTTAAAGAGCCGTATGCTATGAGAAGTCTAGAAAAAACAGTCAAGAAAGTGGAATTAGACTTAGAAAATGGCTTAAATGAATTTGAATTCACAGCAACCGATTTAGCTGGCCATAAAACAACGAAAACTGTTTATTTCTATAAGATGACTAAACAAGAAAAACGAAAAGATATTAAAGTTCCAGAGGATAAATAAACAAACAGATCTATAAAAGAAGACGAGTAACGGGTTGGGACATAAATAGTTCAATCAAAGATAAACCCCGCCAAGGATACCGAGTAAATTGTATCCTTGGTGGGGTTTTTATTCATGTCTTCTGTCATTATCCATTTGGGTGTGCTCTGCTTGCATCCTATAAGGCTGCTGGGTTTTCATTCAATGACACCAAATCCTTTAATTCATCTGTTGTTAACTCTGTCATCCAATTTTCGTTTTGGATAATTTGGTCATTTAGTGATTGTTTCTTTTCCAGCATCGCATCAATTTTTTCCTCTAATGTTCCTGTACAAATAAGCTTATGAACATGAACAAAACGAGTCTGGCCAATGCGGTATGCGCGATCTGTCGCCTGATTTTCTACAGCAGGATTCCACCAGCGATCATAATGAATAACATGGTTGGCAGCTGTTAAATTTAATCCTGTTCCCCCAGCTTTTAAGGAAAGGAGGAAAATCGGAAATTCTCCAGCTTGAAATTGCTCAATTAAGCGATCACGTTGTTGCTTGGACATACTACCATTTAAGAATGGAACATCGATGCTGAACTTTTTCTTCATCATTTCCTGAATCATATGTCCCATTTCAATATATTGTGTGAAAATAAGGCAGCTTTCACCTCTCTCTATAATGGTATCGGTCAGTTCTGCCAATTTCTCCATTTTTACTGATCGATCAATTAGGCTAGTAGGTGCTTGCTCTTTTAAATAAAGGGCAGGATGATTGCAGAGCTGCTTCAATTTGCTTAACATCTGCAAGACAAGGCCTTTCCGCTCAAATCCAGAGAGCTGTTCAATTTGGACAAATGTATCGGTAACTAATTGTTCATATAAGGCAGCCTGCTCCGTTGTTAAAGGACAATATTCCTTTTGCTCCAGTTTATCAGGGAGATTTAAGGCAACCTCTTCATCCTTTTTCGTTCTTCTTAACAAGAATGGACGAATAAGTGTCTGCAATTGCTGGATTTGTTCGGTTTTATTTTCCTTTTCAATCGGAATGACAAAGCGCTTTTGAAATTGTCCGAGACTACCTAAATAACCGTGATTGGTAAAATCAAAAATAGACCAAAGCTCATTGAGACGATTTTCCATCGGTGTTCCAGAGAGTGCAATATAATGTGCTCCCTTTAATTTTCTCACAGCTCTTGATTGCTTTGTCTGCGCATTCTTGATATTTTGTGCTTCATCAATTGCAATGGTACTCCATGTGAGCTCTTCGAAGTTTTGCTTATCGATATGTGTTAATCCATAAGAGGTTAAGACTACATCTGATTCGTGTGCTCTTTTAGAAAAGGCCTCATCCTTTAAGCGATTAGCTCCATAATGGAGATATACATTTAAATCAGGTGCGAATCGCTCTAACTCTTTTTGCCAGTTGCCGAGGACAGAAGTAGGACAAATGATAAGAGCAGGAGTCGTTAGTTCCGCTTCTATTTCTTTCACTTTTAATAAATAAGAAATAAGCTGAACTGTTTTTCCTAGTCCCATATCGTCTGCTAAAATGGCGCCAAAACCATACTTTCTTAAGAAGAGAAGCCAGCTCATTCCAAGTACTTGATATGCACGCAAATCGCCTAAAAAGCTGTGCGGAACGTCTTCTAATGGTAGATTCTTTACTTCTTTTAATTGATGAATCATCGTTCGCCATTGTCTATTTAGTTCGATTTGGATTTTGGCAAATGTTTTCGGATTCTCTAGCTCATCATTCTGCTGTTCTTCTGCTTGCATTAACTCTTGTTCAATAATATCGCGGACATGTAAACCTTCTTTTTCAGCTTTTTTCATTAAATCTTGAATTTGGCGAATAAAAGCAGGATCTAATTTAATCCAACTGCCTTTAATAAAGACAAGGCGGCGTTTTTCCTCCACTAATTTATTGAATTCATCTTCAGAGAGGGTGACGCCATTCATAGAAAAGCGCCAATTATAGTCCAGCATTGCCTGCAGGCCGACAAAGGATGGACGATGACTTGCACTCGAAACCTTTGCTTTCACTTTCAAATTGGCTGACTTCATTGCTTGCCACCAAGAAGGAAGAAGAATATCCACTCCAAGGGCAAGGAATGTTTCACTAGCTTCTGATAAGAAAAGCCAAGCTTCTTCTTCTGTTAATTGATTGGTTATCCCGCTTTTTCCTTTTAACCATGGGAAAAGCAGGAGCCAGCGCTGTTGTTCCTCCTCTATATAGGAGGTATAGTTTAACCACTTCTTCGGCATATTACTTTCATCATGTATATCCACAACGAGATCAGGATTTTCCTTTGAACGTAAAAATAAGTCCAAATCCCAAGTTGTATCGATTTCAGTTGGTTCTTCCAGACGGATTCCTAATGTGAATGGATAGTCTGTTTCTTTTAACCCCATCCATTCCTGCCATTTATCTTCAGTGAAATAAGCAGCCAGCTGCTCGGATGGAATATTTGCATTCTTTAATGTTTGGATTTGTTCATGGAAATTTTGTTTTGTCTCTTGATGGTCTTCTAAATAATGATTGAGCGAATGCTGGAACCACTGCTGGATAAAATCTCTATTTGTTTGACCTGCCAACTCATCGTGAAGTTCCATTTCCCAAAAGCTCGGATCGAATTCGTCCATGACACGATTGGGAAGGGACCATTGGAAATTCCCAGCCTCCCATTGGCTGAAATCCGGTATCCATTCTTTATGTTTAATAGCTTCCAAAATACTTGGAGCAGCAGCCAGACAAACCTGTGCAGTATCATTCCAATCCCAATCTACATAACGATTGAACCCTTCAGTAGCAAGCAAAGTCACCAACTGCCAGCCACTTAATAATACGCCTTCTATTTCATCAATTGTTACAGTATCTAGGATAGTTCCATAATAGCTCTCTTGATGCTGCTGAAAAAGAAGTTTTTTCCAATAATTAGGATATAGATAACGATTCTCTATTTCTCCTGTTAAAAAAAATCCTCTATTGTCATAGTAATGAACATTTATTTTTAGATAGTTAGTTTTCAGCATGGATTAACTTTCCCTTTCTACATTCTTCATGAAAGGCTCTTAATCGTTTCGTACGTTCTAAGATAACCAATAAGAATTGCTCGAATTCGGTTTGTTTTTTCAGCTTTTTATAAAGGGTACGCAGTTTTTTTAATTGGCGGACAGCGATTCGATAATGCTCTCTATTTTTCCCTTCGATATGTTCTTGAATCGAACGATGATATAAGGAAAGCAATAATGATTGATCATATTCCTGCAGCGTTTTTATTTGTTCTTTGTGAAGATGATCTAGTCCATATCCCATCATGGTAAACAGATCCATCCATTTATCAAATTGTTTCTTCTCATACAGAAAATCCTCGTATTTGCGGTAGCTATATGGAAGTGTATGAATATAGGCTTTTTCAAGCAAGTCTTCTTTATTCATAGCTAGGCAGTAAGGAAGAATTGATCGGATTGCCATCTGTGTAAATTCGTAGCAATAATCGTCATCATCATCTGTACATATATAATTTTTCAGCTCTTGAATAAATGCTGGTATATATAAATCCATTCTTTTCCAAGCTTTGCGACTCGATAAATAATCAATCCAATAAAGCATGTACGAGGTCACTTGTGTATCGAGTGATTGAATGATTTTAAGGGCATTCTCATCCTTTTGAAGTAGGATTTCAAGATGAATGATGGCAATTTTTTCGGAAAAGCTTGGCTTGCTGCTCGCTGATAATTGTGCCAATTCATCCTGTCTCCATCTTTTCGTGGCAAAAAGATCTGTCCACATTAAGCGATAAAGCTGAATACATTCAAATGCTAATATTGGCTGGATGGTAAGAATGGTTCTAATATCACCCTTTAGACTAATTAAAAAATTATCAAACGCAAATGGAAAGGTAAAGTTCGATAATTTATAGAGGTTATCCTCGATGCTATTCATTAAATCATGAAAAAGATGTCGATAATAGCGATTGATTGTTTGTGTATTATGATCTAATTTTTTACTAAGTATTAATAATTGCTTGAAAGTAAATACATGGGCGATGACTAAATACAGGAGCTTCCACTCTGTTTGGAGAGGAGTAGCTGCTTTTATTTTTCGTATATAAATATAATACGTTTCTGCAATCATATATGGTTTAGTATGATTCGTCTCTATAAGGGATTGAAAGCTCTTTTCAAATGTTTCAATCCAATCTGTATAATTTGGCTCTTTGTCTTCTTTTTCCTTTAGTAAATCACTTGCTCGCATAATACCGAGATTTTTTAACATTTCTGCATTCTCAATGGGTTTACGCCAATTTTCCAACCAAGTGGACACTTTCCCAACTTGTGCGAGTAAATAGAAAAATAGAGCGAGCTGATGGCGACAAAATCCTTCAGCGTGACAAGTACAAGAGCTCTGTTGAACATAATCCAAATCTAAAGTGGCCCTTACAGGCGTCACATCTTGGATCATTCCCGTCACCAATTCATTGGAGAACTTGACCTGATAGACAAAGCTTTGTCTGTACAGAAGAAGTCCCTTTTCCACAATTTTTTTCATTTGGGGATCATTTGCATCCAATAAATCCATTAAGTTTTCTGCACAAAAATTCACTGGCTCCAAATACTTTTCTAGAAGCATAATGTATCCCTCCCATATTTGTAAATCGATTAATTTTGCTTAAAGATGTGCTCTAAAATGTAGAGGCACCAAAAAAGTCCATTCTTTAATTATAACGCTTTTTGAATGGAGATGGTAGGGGACAGAAGAAGAGAAGTAAGAGAGCGCAATTGGATTACTAGTTTTGAAGTAATGAATATAGGGAATGAAGAGAAAATATAGGCAGTTTGGTAAAAGTTTGGCGCAGAATGGTGCGAAATTGCAAATGTATTAGCAAAATGGAAGAATAATTGTGCCAAGGTAAGGGGTTATCAGCCAAACCGGGGAGGAAATCAGCCAAAGAAAGGGATATATCAGCCAAACTGGGGAGGAAATCAGCCAAAGTAGAGATATATCAGCCAAACTGGGGAGGAAATCAGCCAAAGTAGGGGATATATCAGCCAAACTGGGGAGGAAATCAGCCAAAGTAGGGGATATATCAGCCAAACTGGGGAGGAAATGAACTAACCCGAAAGCAAACAAAAAGACTGCCTGCTAAATAGACAGTCCTTTCTACTATTATCTTTTAATATAAACGTTTGAAACTATCAAAATGCTCTTTATAGTATGAGTTATCTAAACTTGTAACACGAACGCCGCTTGAGTCCGCGTGAATAAATTCATTGTTGCCAATATAAATACCCAAGTGAGAGATACCTTGTTTGTAGGTATTTTTAAAATAGACAATATCTCCAACAGCTGGCACATCTACATAATAGCTGCGGTCATAGTAGCCTTCAGCAGAATAACGTCCAATAGATTTACCGCTTTGATTTAACACATAGTAAACAAATCCGCTGCAATCAAACCCTGCAGTAGTTGAGCCTGCCCAAACATATGGAATGCCAACTAAACTTTTAGAGACAGAAACGACTTTGGAAGCATAGGATTGTCCATTGTTTCCGTTAGAAATAAGGGTCGGTTTACTGGAAGAAGAATTAGAATTACCAGTGTTAGTTACTTTTTCAGAGGCAGTAACCTTCAATTTTTGTCCTGGGAAAATCAAATCAGATTTTAGATTATTTAATTGCTTTAGTTGGCTTACAGACATTTTATAATTAGAGGCAATTTTACTTAAACTATCTCCGCTTACAACCGTATAAGTTCCTGTAGAAGCTGCCGTATTTTCCTTTACAGCTGTATTGCTGTTATTTCCAGAATTACTAGATGGGTTGGAATTAGAATTTCCAGTGTCAGTTGCCTTTTCAGAGGCAGTAACCTTCAACTTTTGTCCTGGGAAAATCAAATCAGATTTTAGGTTATTTAATTGCTTTAGTTGGCTTACAGACATTTTATACGAAGAGGCAATGTTACTTAAAGTATCTCCGCTTTTAATCGTATAAGTTCCTGTAGAAGCAGTTGTATTTTCCTTTACAGCTGTGTTGCTGTTACTGCTAGAACTTCCAGAATTACTAGATGGGTTGGAATTAGAATTTCCAGGTTTGGAAACATATAAAATATCACCAGGATAAATAAGCGAAGAGGATAGATTGTTCCATTGCTGTAACTCTCCTAAAGATATAGCATGCTTATTTGCTATTTTAATAAGAGAATCCCCTGAAACGACTTTATATGTTTTGGCACTTGAGCTTGTCTTTGTAGAAGATTTACTAGCTTTAGTTGTATCGCTGCTAGATTTTGAATCATCGCCAATAGATAATTTTTGATTGATCAAAATAAGGTCTGATGAAAGATTATTTTGCGACTTTAAGTCATTAACAGTCGTATTGAATTTCTTCGCAATCTGTCCTAAAGTATCCCCCTTTTTTACTACATAAGTACTAGCGGAGGCGTTCGCTGCGAAAGTGGTTGACAGAATAGCGGTAGTTGCCAATACTGTGACTTTCTTCTTCATTTTTTATCACTCACTCCTAATGATTAAACTATGGTATATCTATCTTACCATAACCTATCAGACTATTGACCTTTTATTTTAATTAAATAGATAGAGTTTTACGAAAATAGGTAATTATTCATAGAATCTTATCGTTAGGACATTAGTTATTGGGAGTGAAAACTAATTTTATAAACAGGTGCAAACTAACTAGGTATATATGCGGGCAGCAGATGGAAAATGATCATATCCCGCTTAAGAAAATAATAGAAAAAAGATACCCGCAACTATTTCTCGATTCGTAAGAGAGAATAGTTGGAAGACATCTTTATAATACATATATTATGTTTGCCAGCTGCGGATTTTTCCTTCGATATAATCAGTATAACGATGATCTTTTACTAATTGAAAAATCATGAGTGCATCTTGCATATAAGGAATAGCTAGATCAAAATTCTTTTGTAATTCATAGTTATATCCGATATGATAGTGAAAGTGAGCCAGCAAATAAAGGTTATCCTGTTGGATCGCCCAATCGATACCTTCCTTACAATAGGTAATGGATGCATCGTACCTTGATTGATCTGTTAAGGATTTTGCAACATTAAAATATAATCTGCTTTTAATCGTATCATCCTGTAAATAGGGTAGTTGGTTGATCGCTTTAAAGGCTTGTTCATAAATGGTCAAAGAATCATCAATAAATCCTTCTTCATAGTGGAAGATTCCTTTGCTAATAAAGATTTCTATTTCTCTTTCTGTGAAAACAGTGTCAAAGGTAAGTTTAATTGCTTCATTAATAATCTTTACTGCTCGATTAAAATCACGGTCGATTTCAAATACATAAATCGCCTTATGCCAAAGCAACAATTGATAGTTTTTTTTATGGTGCGTAAATAAAGGATTTTTTTCTTCTGCTTTTACAATCTGTTTTATTGTGTGATAATCAGTATTTCTTCTAGCTGCTTTTAGTTGCCGAAAAGTTTCTTCCACATAATCTAGTCTAGGGGTCGTACCAATATCGAAGAAGTAATTTACGTCTACTCCCAATCGTTTCGATATAAGATAAAGAGTAGAGGACAATGGAAGTACTTCTCCTTTTTCAATCTTGCTTATTTGCGCTTGTGTACAAATATTGTGAGAAAGTTCCTTTTGTGATAGTCCCATTTGCTTTCGTAATTCCTTGATTTTTTCCCCAACCGCTGAAAAATCCAATTGCTTCACTCCTACATAGAAAAGCTCACCTTTTTAAATGATATTCCTAAAGTTATATTTTCGAAGGTTTTTTGTGAAAAAACAGTACTAAATGCCTTAAAATGGCGAAATACACTTAAAAATCAAGAATTCATCTATCTTTATAATATGATTTAATTGTTTTTACCGCAATATATTAAGAATATTTTTGCTATTTTTAGAAGTGCCCACCTACGCCTTCTGATTATTCGCATAATAAAACTTAATTGAGCATTTTTAATAGAAATTTTAAGATTTCTATTAAACCCCAATATCTGTTTTACGAGTAGTCCTTTTATCTCCAATTTTCTGCCGTTTTCTGATGAGAAAGCGGTCTTTTTTTATTCGAAAAAACGCTTTTTCATTTCTTCTGTTGGGAGCATACAGGAATCTTGTTTGCCAAACCATTTATAACGATTTCTAGCAATAATTCGATAAAGAGGGTCTCTGATGAAAGGCGGGATTACTTTAAAAATAGCTAGAAGCTTCCATCCACCTGTAAGATGGCTGCAAATTTCTAAAGCAGCATTCGATTCTAAATAGTATTTATCATCTTTCAATAGGATGACACTATCAACCTCAGATAAATGATATTTCTTCAATAGATCTTTGCCCGTTTCGCTCTGTAAGGAAGCAAAGGAAAATTGGTTAACTGGATCTCTTTTAATAATAAACTGCACACTTTTGTTGCATAAATTACAAACTCCATCAAATAACACAATCATCTATATCCCCCCTTAGCCTGTATTTTAGCAAATGATGAAACAAAAGTATGTTAAAAACGATTTGTAACTTTTTCAATTGGTTTTCGTAATAAAGTTATTATTTTGTCAGAAAGGTAATAATATACAGGATGCAGGAAAGAAGAAATAAAAAAAATGACCATTTTGTATGTAATTCTTTTTCCGTTTTTATAAAAAAATGGTACGCTAGTAATAGTAGATTAGAAGGGGAGATAGGAATGAAAAAGAGATGGATGCTTTTACTGATATTTGTATTGATAGCAGTGGTAACAGGATGCAATAAAAATGATCCTACCCCAGATGAACGGCTATCACAATATATAAAACTGTGGAATGATGAAAAATTCAAAGAAATGTATGCTTTCTTATCAACAGAAGCAAAGAAAAATGTTTCGGAAGAAGAATTTGTTTCTAGATACGAAAAAATCTATAAAGATTTAGGTATTAAAGATTTAGAGGTAACATATAAGAAGCCTTCAGAAGACGAAAAATTTGATAAAGTAGAGAAAGCAGAAATTCCATTTTCGGTTAAAATGAACAGCATGGCCGGAGAAATCAGCTTTGATAATAAGGCCAAGCTTGTAAAAGAAGAGCGAGACAAGGATGAGAATTGGTATATTAATTGGGATACTACTTATATTTTTTCTGAGTTAGGTCCTGATGATAAAATTTCAGTCAACACAATACCTGCAGAACGCGGCAGTATTGTTGATAAAAATGAAAATCCGATGGCAATGAATGGAGTTATTTATGAAATTGGACTGGTTCCAGAACAAATGGGAGATAATCCAGATGCAGTCGTAAGTAATCTAGCAAAGCTTTTGGATATTAAAAAAGAAACCATAGAGAAAGCGATCAAGGCTGATTGGGTACAACCGAGCTTTTTTGTACCAATTAAAAAAGTTGCCACAGGAGACCGTGCTTATTTAGATAAACTCTTTAAACTACCTGGTGTGCAGAAGCAGGATACTAAAGGAAGAATTTATCCATTTGGCGAAAGTGCTGCCCATTTAATTGGTTACATTGGCAGCATCACTGCAGAAGAGCTAGAGGAGAATAAAGGGAAGGGCTATTCAAGCAGTGATGTAATTGGAAAAAGAGGCTTAGAGCAAGTGCTGGAAGAACGATTGAAGGGCACGAATGGCGAAGAAATTTCTATTAAAAAAGCCGACGGTAGTACAGTTAGTTTAGCCAAAAAAGATGTAAAGAATGGCGAAAATATAAAGTTAACAATCGATGCAGACTTGCAAAAGAAAATATATGAAAAAATGGATGGCGAAGCAGGTGCAGCTACAGCTATTAATCCGCAAACAGGGGAAACACTAGCGCTAGTCAGCAGTCCCGCATTTGATCCAAACAAGATGATTGTTGGCCTGACAACATCTGACAAAGAAGCATATGAAAATAATAAGCTAGATCCTTTTACCAATCGCTTTAAAAACAAATATGCTCCTGGTTCTGTTATGAAGCCGCTTGTAGCAGCTGCTGCATTAACAGAGGGCGTTATCACTCCTGAACAGGAAAGAAAGATTACCACTAAGAAGTGGCAGAAGGATAAATCTTGGGGCGGTTATTATGTCACAAGAGTGCATACAAGCTCAGAGCCTGTAAATCTCGCAGATGCTTTGATATATAGTGATAACATTTACTTTGCGCAAACAGCACTTGACTTAGGCAAAGATAAATTTGCAGCAGAACTAAAAAAATTCGGGTTTGAAGAACCGTTTAATTATGCTTACCCAATTGAAACATCTACCTATGGTAAATTAGATACGGAGCCGCTTTTAGCAGACTCAGGATATGGCCAAGGGCATGTGGAAATGAGCGTGATTCATCTTGCGACAGCATACACACCATTTGTGAACGGTGGAAATTTAATAACACCTGTATTATTAGATAGTGAAGAGAAGAGTAAGGTTTGGAAAGAAAAAATCATGGATGAATCAGTAGCCACTACCATTTCTGCCGACTTACAACAGGTTATTGAAAGTCCTCACGGTACAGCACGTGCCGGAAAAATAAGCGGCAAGACATTCGCAGGAAAAACAGGTACAGCTGAATTAAAAGAAAAGCAAGGCGAAAAAGGAACAGAAAACGGCTGGTATGTTACCTATGATAAAGGCAATAAGAATCTCTTGATTGCAATGATGATGGAAAGCGTACAAGATAAAGGCAGCTCCGGATACGTTGTGAAAAAGGTGAAAGAGATAATAGAATAAGGAGAAAAGGAGTGTTCCGTGGGAATGCTCCTTTTTTTGGAATAAAAGTAGAAAGAGGGACGGTCAAGGGCAAAAGGCGGGATGAAAGCGGGAAAGTAAGAGGAACGACAGCATATAAGCGTACGTAGGCAGAAGGAAAACTAAAAAACAGTCAGGATAACTGAAAAAGGTGTTCATACCCGTGATGAAAGCCAAAACCAAATTAGTCCAACAAAAACTAGCTTTTATCACCAAGATAAACCACAAAAAACCAGCACTATACTTACTCTAAAACCAATTCCCCAACACCCACACAAGCATTAAATAAGAAGATCCATCCAACTCAATTTTATTCAATTTACTCATGATTCTCTTTTTCTTTTCATACATTAGTTTAAACGGTGAAAGGAGAGAGCGGAATGAATGAGGTAGAACAAAAGGAACTGGAATATGCCATTGAAGAAATCACTGAGATTGCTACTGGATTTGGACTAGACTTTTATCCAATGAGATATGAAATTTGTCCTGCGGATATCATTTATACATTCGGTGCTTACGGAATGCCAACTCGATTTTCCCATTGGAGCTTTGGAAAGCAGTTTCATAAAATGAAATTACATTATGATTTAGGCTTATCCAAAATATATGAATTAGTCATTAACTCAAATCCTTGTTATGCTTTTTTGCTTGATAGTAACTCTTTAATAAATAATAAGCTTATCGTTGCCCATGTTTTGGCACATTGTGATTTCTTTAAAAATAATGTTCGCTTTCAAAATACCAAACGAGAAATGGTTGAAAGTATGGCTGCAACAGCTGATCGGATTCGTCAATATGAAATTAAATACGGGAAGCAGGAAGTGGAAACGTTTTTAGATGCGGTATTGGCCATTGATGAACATATTGATCCAAGCTTAATGAGACCTAAATTAGCCTGGTCTATGGACGATGTAGAGTTTGTAGAGGAAGAGGAGACAGCAAGTACGCCTTATGATGAATTATGGGGATTAGACGACCGAAATAAACCAAAGAAGCCGAAGAAAAAGGTAGCCAAGAAATTCCCGCCCCAGCCAGAGAAGGATTTATTACTTTTTATTGAAAACTTTAGTAGAGAGCTTACCGACTGGCAAAGGGATATTTTAACGATGATGCGCGAAGAAATGCTTTATTTCTGGCCGCAATTAGAAACAAAGATTATGAATGAGGGCTGGGCATCCTATTGGCATCAGCGGATTGTTCGAGAATTAGATTTAACAAGTGCGGAAGCCATTGAATTTGCGAAGCTGAATGCTGGTGTAGTACAGCCATCTAAAACGGGTATTAATCCCTATTATCTAGGATTAAAGATATTTGAAGATATCGAGGAACGCTATAATAATCCAACAGAAGAAATGAAGCAAAGAGGTGTCAAACCGGGATCAGGACGGGAAAAAATGTTTGAAGTTCGGGAAATAGAATCAGATATTTCGTTTCTGAGAAACTATTTAACCAAAGATCTTGTCATGAGAGAAGATATGTATTTGTTCCAAAAGCAAGGAAGAGATTATAAAATTGTCGATAAGGCATGGGAACAAGTCCGAGATCAATTAGTCAGCATGCGCGTTAATGGGGGCTTTCCATATATTACAGTCAATGATGGTGATTATAATAAAAATGGCGAGTTGTACTTAAAGCATGGCTTCGAGGGAATTGAATTAGACTTGAAATATTTAGAAAAGGTTCTTCCGTATATTCATCAATTATGGGGAAGAGGCGTGCATATGGAGACGGTAGTAGAAGATAAACCGCTTCTTTATAGCTATGATGGAAAAGCGCTGCACCGGAAGTATTTATAGAAAAAATAGACCCACAGTGCTTTATAGCGCCCTGTGGGTACTTATGCTTCTTTTATTCATCCCAATTCCAAAACCCTATTTCATCAATATGAATTGCCCTTATCCAGCTTTCTTTTTTTAATTTGAGAATTTCCTCTGTAGGACCAGTAATAACAACCCCATAATGATTAATACCATGTTTTTTCATATAAGCAATTCGTTTATTTAATTCTAAATGACCAAAATAAAAATTTTCCGCCTTTTTTTCATAGGGTTCCAAAAATGCAAGTGTTTTTAGAAATTGTTTATGGAGAATCTCCGCATCTCCTTCTGTATACTCTGGCGAAGAAGAAGAGCTCGATTCAATGGAAAACCAAAAGTTTCCTTCCTTTTCGGTTGAATCTGTAATCATATCATCATCATGCCAAATGGGGGTATTAGGAAACCCGATTGGGTCTATACCAAATTCGTCTCTATTCTCTACCCCTGTATCAACAGCAAACCAGATAATTTCTACATTTCTATCTTTTAAATAATCAAACACTTTATTTGTTGATAATAATTCAGAGAAGGACAGATAAACAGACGCAACAGTGCCATTCTTTACTTTTTCTAGTCGCTTCCATTCCGATGGTGATGATTCTTTTGGTAAAAAGGAAAAGGAGGCTTGTTGTTGGGAGATGACTCCCTGTGTTTTCTTTTCAGGCACTCCCATGAGAGAAAAGAAGAAATTTGTTTTATATTCCCCCGTTTTATAGATTTCATCCCCGACTCTTTTTTCAATATCTGTTGTTGTTTCCAGTCCAAAGTATGGCTTTGTAGCTGTACTTGTTCCACTGTACTGCCCATAGGGATCTGTTACAGTAAGGGTTAAATCAATAATGTTTCGGTATACATCTGTTCTATCGGGAGTGCCCCAAGCGTAATAAACGGCAGTGAAAATGGAAGAAAGAATGGTGAAAAGAATGATTAGTCCTAATGCAGTGAGCGCTGTTTGTAATCGGGCTATCCACTTTCCTCTTCTTACAATTCTCCTTTGTTTTTTTGAATCAATCAGCAGTGGTGCGGCTTGATGAGGATTGCCTATTTCTGCTTCCTCAAAAACTTGAAAATATTGCTCCACTTTTTCTAAATCTCTCTCTATTTCTTCTGCTTCCTCTTTAGAAAGTTCTCCATTTTTATATGCTTCTAACCTTTTTTTGTACTCTTCACTCACGAATTTGTTTCCCCCTCTGTCTTATTGTTTGTCTCCCTCGGAAGAGTAAAACTTTAAAGTAGGTTGGACTAATGTTCATTACCATGGCACCTTCCTCTGTTGTAAGCTCTTGGAAGTCTGCTAGTAATACGGCCATCCTTTGTTTTTCTGGTAATACTTTTAGAATGGTTTTCACTCTTTGAATCTCTTCTTTTAATAAGACTGTCTCCTCTATTCTTTGCGCGTTCTCCATCTTTTCTTGAAAGAAATCATTCTCTTTGACTACTAGTCGCTTATTTTTTCGAAACTGATCGATAAAAACGTGATACGCCACCGTGAAAAGCCAGGCCTTCACATTTTTTCCTTGGAAAGTTTCCAGATAGAGATGTGCTCTGAAAAATGTCTCTTGAACTAAGTCTTCTGCAGAATGATGATTATGGCAGAGTGAAAGGAGAAAATAATAAATATCATTAAAATAAGTTTGATAAATAGTATCAATTGAATCCTTCATCTTCGCCCCCTATTGCTTATAACACGTTTAATGAGAAGAAAAGTTACAGTGAAAAATTTTTTATTCCAAAATAAAGGAAATACAAACGAAAAAAAAGAAGTCTATAGCAAGAATAGCAAAGAAAGGAATATCTGAAACAATGAAACAAAAAAAAATAATCATTACGGGATATGGCACAGTCGGGAAGGAATTTATCGAATTATTATATCGGAAAAAAGAAGTGTATATAAAACAGTATCAGACAGAATTGATAGTAACTGGCGTGGTTGGATCTGTAGGGATGATCTATGAACCACAAGGCCTGGATCTAACTATTTTAAATCAGCTCCCCACAGGATCGATCGGAATTTCGCAATATGCTAGTATGAAAGATTTAGTGCTTGAATCTCCAGTAATCCAAGGAGATATTCTCGTAGAGTGTACCCCTACGAATTTAGAAACAGGCGAACCAGCACTTTCTTACATAAAAAAAGCGCTCGAGGCAAAAATGGATATCGTATCTATCAGTAAAGGGGCACTTGTTCATTCCTTGCCAGAATTACTGGCAATTGCCAAAGGAAAAGGGTGTCATATTAAGTATAGTGGTGCTACGGCAGCAGCGTTGCCTACATTAGATATCGGTGAATTTAGTTTGGCAGGCAGTACCATTCAATCGATAAAAGGGATTTTGAACGGGACATCCAATTTCATCCTGACAAGTATGTCAGAGGGAAACCTGACTTTTGAAAAAGCATTACAGTTAGCACAGGAAAATGGAATTGCGGAAAAAAATCCTGATTTAGATATTAAGGGGTTGGATAGTGCATGCAAAATATTGCTATTAGCAAATGGATTACTTCATACGAATCTAACTTTAGAAGATGTGGATATCGATGGCATCGACAAGATTACGAAAGCAGATATACAGCGTGCCAAAATAAATAGCTGTGAGTGGAAGTTAATTGCAACAGCGAAAAAGCAACGAGATAAGTTTATCTTACAAGTAAAACCCGAAATGATTCCTCCTGAAAATCCGCTAATCCATGTAAAGGGAACAAATAAAGGAATCTTGTTTGAAACGGAAGAAATGGGAGCAATTTGCTGTGTTGGCGGTGCGTCACATCCAAGGGGCGCAGCGGCAGCGGCGATGAAAGATATGATTAATCTTATTCGGCAGGAATAATTGTAGAAGAGGATTCAGGAGAATTTTGTATACTTGTCTATTTTTGAGCCATTTTTTTCTGATACATGACAATATATGTATCCAGCAGTTCACTTATTTGAATGGTATTGGGATCATTTAATCCTTTTTCAATCCCATATTTAAGTAATTGTATTTTTAAAGAATCGATTGTGTCCATAAGTTCACAAACATTTTCTATATTCATTCGAGAAAGTACCATTAACATTTAAAACTCCTATATTTTATAGATTGCTTTATTATTTTACCAAATTAAATTGGAAAAAATAAGTACTTTTTCTATTAAATTTACAAAAATGTAGGAGAATGACTTGTTGGATAATTTTCCTTTTTTGCTAGAAGGATAGTGATATCCACCATGTCACCTAAAAGGAGTCTGGAGGATACGATGATTTTTTAATAAAGAAAAATCATCGTATCCTTCAGATTATTTTTCCGAAGCAAGGTTAAATAAATATTCAAGGTAGGATTCTAATTCGAATTTATCTTTGTCAATAAAATCAGTCATTGCAGTATTTGTTTGTAGTTTCATCATAATCCTCTCCTTTAAAAATGATTTTTTCTTTTCAGTAGTATTTGTCTATAATATTCCCAAACTATTAAACTTTTATACATAGTTTTTAAAAATAATTTGGAAAAAGTTTTTTTTCGGAAAATATCAGAAAGGAGAATGGTGGTAATGAAGGGATGGTACGGGCATCTTTATGATGATTTTCCCTTTGAATTATTTTCTGTTTCCCATCTAATCATGATAGGTATTCTTATAATAGGGGGAATTTTCCTTGTTATTTTTCGGAATTGCATCCAAATGATCAGGGGTATTTTTCAGTCTGTTTTCTTTGTATTATTACTTGGTTTTGAGGTGATGTATCATTATTGGATGTATAAGGATGGTTTATGGGATGCTTCTTTTATGCTGCCGTTCCATCTGTGTTCCATTAGCTTAGTGCTTTGTTTGCTGCTTTTGATTACAAAATGGGAGTTTGTTTTTCAAGTTGTCTATTTTTTCGGCATGATTGGCGCCTTAATGGCTATTGTCACACCTGAGTTATTTATAGGTTATCCCCATTTCCGCTATTTTCACTTTTTTGTTACGCATATTCTTATTATATGGACTTGTCTTTATTTTGTGCTTGTCCACCAATATAAACCGACTAAAAAAGGGATGGTTTTGTCCTTTGTTTTTCTCAATAGCAGCGCAGTGCTTGCATGGATTGTTAATGTTTATACAGGCGGTAATTATATGTTTTTAGCATATAAACCGGAAAATGGTTCTTTACTCGATTATTTAGGTCCATATCCATATTACATACTGGTTCTTGAGGCAGTCGCCTTTTTTTTATTTTTTGTTTTGCTTATGCCTTTCCGATGGAAGAAAGGGAAAAAAGGATAATAAAAAGACTGCTTCTTAGTGGGGAAGAAACAGTCTTTTCTATTCAATTAATGATTGACTCGTTCTCTTTTTAATAGTGCTAAAAATTCCTGTTCGTTAATAATTTCTATGGGCTTTCCTTTTGCCTGTAAATCATACGCTTTTTTCTCTTTAGAACTAATGCCTTCAGATCCAACAAGCTTTTGGTCTTGGTCACCGACCACCAAATAATCTGTTTTACTGCTGACACCACTTTTAATAATACCTCCAACATTAACTACTTGCTGCATCGCATCTTTCCGTTCTAGTGTACGCAGATCACCAGTAAATACAAGATTTTTTTCATATAGCGGGTGATCCACATCAAAGGAATCCGTTGTTGGTGTTATGTCTGATATGGAAACGGAAGAAAACTTCTTGAATGGTTTTTTGTTGGAAAAATTAGTTGCTCTTCCAAAAGTTCTTTGTGGTTTTAATTCTGAAAATTGTTTTATAGGAAGAGTTGGATAGGACGCACAGTAATGGCTTAACGAATTCTTCTTTCTCGATTGAATACAAGCGATTACTAGCTCTGCACATGCTCGCGCATCGGAACCTGCATGGTGATGTTCTTGCATAGAAATGCCAAAATAAGAGGTCCGGTCCTTCAATGATTGCCCAATTTTTGCTCCTCTTGTTGCCCGATTGCTAATAGGAATACTGCAAATATAGGAAAAATCAGGTTTAGCCAATTGATATTTTTCTAGACAGGAATACAGAACACTCATATCAAACTGGGCATTATGAGCGATAATAGTATGGGAAGAAATATCTTCTTTTATTAGTTCCCACACTTCTGGAAAACTCTTCGCATTCTCAATATCCTTTTCTGTTATTCCATGAACCGCTATAAACTTTGGATCAAATGATAGACTTGGCGGCTTTATTAAAAAATATTGTTCTTTTATTATCGCGTTATTTTCTACATAAGCTAATCCGATGGAACAGGCACTTGCCATATCAGCATTCGCAATTTCAAAATCGATAGCAATAAAATCCACTGTTTATACGCTCCTTCTTTTTTCTATTAGTATATCATGTTCGTTCCTTTCTTTAGAGAAATTAGCTAATAAGAAGATATTGGAACCGTAGGAAAGTTATTCTTGAATAATAGTGTAATAGATTTGTAATCGAATTTCTATCTAGCTGTAACCTAATTATCTGAATAATATGAGAAGATAGATTTTGTTGATAGAAGGAAGCCTTGGGAACAATATTTTAAAATGAGGTCACTACATGAAAAAAGTTCTTGTTATGTCACTCCTGTCATTTGGTTTGTTATTTTCCGGCATATTTAATGCCCATGAAGCAAGCGCTGCTTCAAAGAAATCAGTTGTTACTGTTGCAAAAAAATACATTGGAACACCATATAAATATGGAGGAACATCTCCAAAAGGATTTGACTGCTCCGGCTTTGTCGGTTATAGCTACAAAAAGGTCGGCAAATCACTGCCGCGAACAACCGCGAGCATGTATAAAAAAGGAAAAAAAGTAAAGAAATCAAACTTGAAAAAAGGAGATTTAATCTTCTTTAAAACATATAAAAAAGGTGCCTCCCATGTCGGCATATACATAGGAAGTAATCAGTTTATCCATAGTTCCTCCTCCAAAGGAGTAAAAGTGGACAAGCTATCTAACTCTTATTGGAAAACAAAATACTATGGTGCAAAAAGAATTTAACCCTTTCTCAGAAAGGGTTTTTTTGTTTTCTGAATGGAGGCTAGGATAAAATATATAATAGATAAAGACAAACAATCTCTAATTAAGAAGTAAAATCAACTCGTTCTATTACGCTACTGACACTCTATGCGCCGGGGAACAACCTAAGCCTCCTGTAGGGTCTAAAGATTGCTTTGCTTCCCATAGGATTTGAGTGTCCTCCGCTCCATTACACTCCGTTTTTAGTGTTTATTTAGTTCTATTTTTTTTAGTAAACTAAAATTACTAGGGAAAATGGAGTTGACTGAATACACGGAGACTCCTATGGGAGCTGCGAGAAAGTCCGAGACCCTGCAGGAGCGTATACGCCGAAGCGGCTCGGCGCTCGCCCTATGGAAAGTGAAGTGTATTCAGTCTGCGGATGATGACCACACCCCTTCTTTTTCTAATGAATAAGGATTTTTTTCAAGAATTTACGAAATAAACTGAAAAAATCATCCCAACATATTCCAAAAAGACCAATTTTTCTATATCATTAAGAGTAAAATGAGCAACTGGGAAGAATTTGGGGGAGTATTATGAGTGCAGCAATGAAATTTGCATTATCGATGGCTATATTTGGTTCGATTGGCTATTTCTCTGCCAAAACAAATTTGCCATCAATCGAACTTGTATTTATTCGGTGCATTTGTGCATGTGTCGTATTAAGTTTGGTGTATTTATTTTCAAATAAGAAAAAAGAAACGGTGGAGAAAAAGGAGATTGGCTTTAGTGTCCTGTGTGGTGTGTTTCTCGTTGTCAATTGGGTCTTTTTCTTTCGTTCCTTTGAGCATATGTCCGTAACGGTTGCCGTTTCGATCTATCATTTGGCACCGGTTCTAGTTGTGTTACTGGGAAGTTTTCTTTATCGGGAAAAGATCACTTTAAAAGTAATGTTGACGGTTATTACATGCTTTATTGGAACATTATTAGTTGGGGGAATGCAAGATTATCTGTCTTTAGAAAGTCTTATGTCAGCTGGATTGCCGTGGGCATTTGGAGCAGCCTTGTTTTATGCATTAACCACTTTGATGGGCAAGAAAATTTCAAAATTAAATCCTATTTTAACAACCATTATCCAAACAGGTGTAGGGGTTCTCATGCTATTGCCATTTGTCCAATGGGATTATTTTAGCCAGTTAACGGGAGAGAATTGGTTTTATATTTTATTAACAGGGATCGTCCATACGGGGTATGTGTATTATTTGTTTTTTAGCAGTTTGCCAAAGCTGTCTTCAGGGACAATTGCAATCCTGGTATTTATCGATCCAGCAGTTGCAATCTTTATGGATATAGTTTTAACAGCATATCGTCCTGATTTTCTGCAGATTATTGGTATCTTACTTATCTTTTGGGGACAAGCTCATGCTGCTTTGAAGCGGAAGGTGAGTGAATCAGGGAATTAGCCTATAAAAGAGGAATGGAAAAGATTCCATTCCTCTCAGACTGTAGACAAACTCCTGTATTTTGGAAATAGAGGTTTGAGTAAAGTATATTTATTAATCTCTTTGAATTTAGACGTTACTTTCCGCTCCGGGGGTTCGCTTTCCGTGGGGCTCGCGCTGAGCCGCTTCGGCTTACAGCCTGCAGGGTCTCAGACTGTCTCGCTAATCCCACAGGAGCATTCCTGTGGGATTAGTTTCTGTGGTATTGCACAAAAAAAGATCCTCCTTTATGATGCTAATATTGAGACCAATCAACACAGCGTCAGAAGGAGAATCTATTATGAATAATACCCGTAATCACCGTTTAAATCAAGTGTCTACTTCCACTTTAATCATTGGAATTGACATTGCTAAAAATACACACTATGCATGTGCGGTGGACGATCGAGGGGTTGAGTTAAGTACCTCTTTTTCTATCCACCAGTCTCATCATGGTTTTCATCAATTTTATCTCAAGCTTCAAAATCTAAAGGCAATTCATCAAAAGGATGATTTATTGATTGGATTCGAGCCTACTGGGCACTATTGGATGAATTTAGCTGCTTTTCTTACCCAAAATGATATTCGTTTTGTCATGGTCAATCCTCTACATGTGAATCGTTCCAAGGAGTTGGATGATAACTTACAAACGAAGAATGATAAGAAGGATGCGAGAGTCATTGCTAAACTAATAACCAATGGATACTTTAGTGATCCTCGTCAAATAGAAGGAATAGAAGCAGAGCTTAGAGAAGGTTCCTCTATTCGGTGGAATCTGAAAAAGGACATTTCGAAAGTGAAGAATCGTATCATTCGCTGGACGGATCGTTACTTTCCTGAATTTAAAGTAGCATTTAAAGATTTAGGGCTGAATGCATGTGCCATATTAAAACATACCCCTTTACCAGTAGACTTAATGGAAAAAGAAATCGAGGAGTTAGTCCTTTTATACTTGGAAAAGGAAAAACTAAAGTATCCAGCAAGACCTAAAATAGCACAACTAAAGAGAGTGGCGGTACAATCTATTGGATTAACAGAAGGCTCCAATATGGCTCGTATAGAAATTTACTCTTTAATTACTCAATACGAACTTCTGACAAAGCAATTAGAACAGGTAAATGAAAGTTTAAAGACACTAGCAGAGCAACAAGCGGAATATCATTATTTATTATCAATCCCTGGCATTGGGGAAACTACCGTTATAGATTTACTAGCAGAAGTGGGTTCTCTCAAGCATTATAAACATCCACGCCAACTTATTAAATTAGCGGGATTAACCTTACGAGAGAACTCTTCTGGAAAGATGATTGGACAAAAGCGAATCTCCAAAAGAGGGAGAAGAAAGCTGCGAGCCCTTCTCTATCGTGCTGTCTTGCCTTTGATTAGAAATAATGAAACCTTTTATGATTTATATCAGTATTATATCTCTAGAAAAGAAAACCCTTTGAAGAAGAAAGAAGCATTAGTCGTTCTATGTAATAAAATGTTAAAGATTTTTCATGGACTTTGTCAGCAAGAAGTACTGTTTGATAAGGAGCGAATGAGACAAGATCTCTCTATCCTCCAACCCAAATAAAAATCTATAAGACGGTTATATTCAAAAAGATGACAGGAAAGCTGGCTTTTAGAGAGACTTACGACTTAGAGTCCATACAGGAGCATGATGCCAGCCTCTGCCTTATGATGAGACCAAACGAAGGAATGTAAGCGCGCGACGCTAAGAGACATGGGAGGGTACGTCCTCATAAGAAGAGTAGAGATACCGGATGCATCTAATAGTGTATATTTGTCAATAAATCCCTATTGGCTCTAGCGTCGCGTCCACTTACTTACCAAATATTATAATTAATGGAATAGTTAGTTAAAATATGATTCAAAGAGTTTTCCTAAAAAAATATTGGACTAAAAAAATAACGCTGTAAACGTTGGTATATCAACTTTCCTCGAGGGAGTCTCACCCCCTCCACTCCAAGCAACGCATGAAAATGCATTTTTACTTCTCCAATATCTTTTTGTCGACAAGCTAAGAGGAATGGAAAAGATTCCATTCCTCTAATTTTCTCATATTTTTGGAAAATGTAATTCATAAACTGGCCTTTTAAAATATGGCGGTCTTAACGTTATTTTGGGCATTGTCCATTTATGGTTGATATAGGTCATATACACAGTTTCATTAGAATGCTTTTGTAGTAATAGTTTTACCTTTGGGTTAAATTCATATCTCATCTATACCCCTCCTTCATTTCTTCTTTTAATGTATTCATTTCCGACAAAAGAGAGTTAGTCCCAAAAAGATAATTAGGCACCAAATAATAAATGCCACATACGATATGTTACGACTATGAGGAGGGATCAGTATGTCTATTTATGTAAATGATCCGAGAGATCCGATGTACCAAGTGCCAAAAGCATATTATGAATTAGTAGAAACAAGAAATCATCAATCAGAGAAGCTTTTGGGATTAAAGGAAGTTCAAGAACTTTTTGCTGACAATAAACAGACAGACCCATATCCGCTTTATCCGAACTACGGAAGAATCACAAAGTATGAGGAAATACCGATTAATTTTCCTGAAAATAGACAGCTTCGTCAGCCGGGACTTGAAAGTTATATGGTTCCAAGGCCAATTATTGAAAATGACCACTACATAGGAAGTGGAAAGCTGAAAGGGAAAGTGGCTTTAATAACAGGAGGAGATAGTGGAATTGGTGCAGCCGTTGCCATTGCCTTTGCAAAGGAAGGGGCAGATGTAGCGATTGCCTATTTAGATGAGCATGAGGATGCGAATCGTACGAAAAAAAGAATTGAGGAGTTAGGGCAGCAATGTCTGTTATTACCAGGAGACTTGCGCAAGAAAAAACAGTGTATAGATATTGTAGAGAAAACAGTTAAGGTATTCGGAAAATTGGATATTCTTTGTAACCATGTCGGCATTCAATTTCAACAGGCGAGATTAACAGATATTACGGATGAACAATTTGATAATACATTTAAGGTTAATATTTATTCTCATTTTTATACGACAAGAGCAGCGCTTCCTCATTTAAAGCCGGGCAGCAGCATTATTAACACTGCTTCTGTTGTTGCATATGCTGGGGAACCTCTGTTAATTGACTATGTTGCCACAAAAGCAGCAAATGTCGGCTTCACTCGCGCTCTTGCCAGAAGTGTTATCAAAGATGGCATTCGAGTAAATGCAGTAGCGCCAGGACGAATTTGGACACCATTAATTCCGGCGAGCTTCTCCTCTGATCAAGTGGCTATCTTTGGTTCAGAGAATCCAATGCAAAGAGCGGCCCAACCATTTGAACTAGCACCAACCTTTGTATACTTAGCTTCCGATGATTCCCGATTTGTAACAGGGCAAGTTCTGCACGTAAATGGAGGCGAAGCAGTAAGCTCCTAAAGAGAGAATAGAAAAATGGGCTAGCAGCTAGCCCATTTTTTCTTATTCGCTAAGCAGTTTTACAAACTTTCTTTTTCCTACTTGAATAATCAAGTCCTTATTGATTGAAACTTCAAGGTCCATTTCTTCGACTTTCTCTCCATTGATGCGTACACCACCGTTTTGTATCATCCGTCTTGCTTCACTTTTCGAGGTTAATAGATGTAAGTCTACTAATAGCCGAACAAGCGATTCAGGATTTTTTCCAGTCCACTTAGCGGTTGGAATATCCTCTGGTAAGGAGCCTTTTTGAAAAACTGCAATAAATTGCTGTTCTGCTTTTTCGGCTGCTTCTTTGCCATGGTACATACGGACGATTGTTTTGGCTAGCAGCATTTTAGCATCCCGAGGGTGAAGAGTTCCTGTATGCAATTCTTTTTTTATTTGCGTGATTTCAGCAGGCTCCAGATCTGTAATAAGCTCAAAGTATTTGCTCATTAATGGATCAGGGATGGACATTGCTTTGCCGTACATTTCATTGGGATTCTCATCAATGCCAATGTAGTTATGCTTTGACTTAGACATTTTTTCTACCCCGTCTAATCCTTCTAATAGCGGCATTAATATAGCAATCTGCTTTTCTTTTCCAAACTTCTCTTGGTAGTGGCGGCCCATGAGAATGTTAAAATGCTGATCTGTCCCACCAAGCTCAATATCTGCCTCTAACATAACAGAATCATACCCTTGCATTAATGGGTAAAAAAATTCATGCAAGGAAATCGATTTTCCATATGCTAATCGCTCTTCAAAATCATCTCGTTCTAGTAAGCGGGCAACGGTTATTTTTCCAGCAAGTCCTATAACATCTTCGAAAGAAAGGGAAGAGAGCCATTTAGAGTTGTAATGAAGCTCAACCTTCTCCATGTCTAATACTTTTCCGAATTGCTCAAAATAAGTTTTCGCATTCTCCTTTACTTCTTCATCTGTCAGTTGTTTTCTAGCAGAAGATTTTCCAGTTGGATCACCGATTTTCCCAGTGAAATCGCCGATAATCAATTGAATAGTATGCCCATTTTCCTGGAATTGGCGTAATTTATTCAGTACAACAGTATGGCCAAGGTGAACATCTGGCGCAGATGGGTCAAGACCAAGCTTTACTTTTAATGGCGTATTGGTCACAAGGGATTTTGCAATTTTTTCTGCGAGTTCTTCTGTTGGAATGATGTCTTGCACGCCTTGGCGATAGACATCTAGCTGCCTCTTCATTTCTTTTTCTTGGTCGCTCGTTAACTGTTCAATAAATGGACTCATCTTTTTTCTCCTTTCGTTAAATTAAATGATTAATAAACAAAAAAACCACGCCCCTAAAAAAAGGGACGTGGTTGCTTGTAAGCACGTGGTACCACCCTAATTGAAGAATATAATTATTCCTATTCTTCCACTCATTATGGGTAACGGCTCATCCGTTCTTTGCTAATCGAATAAAATTCTTTCACAAAGAATGCTCCTGGAGGTAATTCGCGTCTATTTTTGTGTCAATTTGCACCGGCCATTGACTCTCTAAGAACAGGGAAATAGGCACTACTGATTCCAATCAAAGCATATATATTAAAAGATATAATTAGTAAAATTTAAAGTTAGCGCTAACTTGATAAAGATACTAACAGATAAAATTTGCAAATACAAGAGGTTATGTTGATTTTATGTTTAAAAATTTTTTCGTTTTGGATCTCTTGACCTTTTGAAATGTATATTTTACTATATATGTAATATTATTGAGCGATGAGGAAGAAGAGTAGGCAGTTGAAAGGTTTAAGAGAGCTGATGGTTGGTGCGAATCAGTACGGATTGATTGCTGAATGGGCTTCGGAGCTTCAAGGCTGAACCAATAGTAGGCTGCGCGGAACGTCTTACCGTTAAAAAAGACAAAGTATAAGAAACGGCTATGTTTCTGTACGGATAAGTGCGTTTATCGGATATAAACGAATGAAGGTGGCACCACGGGTTACTCGTCCTTTTTTAGGATGAGTAGCCCTTTTTGTGTTTTATCCGATGCTTATCGTCCCGCTGACGGAGGTTTCGCTTAAGAAAAGGGAGGATTATCAAATGGAGCAAATTGTCTTAACAGGTATTAAGCCAACAGGGCAGATTCATTTAGGAAACTATATAGGAGCGATTAAACCCGCTTTGAAGCTAGCAGAAAATAACAATTATCAAGCAGCTTATTTTATTGCGGATTACCATGGTTTAACAAAAATTCACGATCAGGAAGAATTTCGAACATTAACATATGGAGTAGCATCGACATGGTTAGCGCTTGGATTGGATCCTGAAAAAACAATCTTCTATCGTCAATCGAATGTGCCGGAAATTTTTGAATTGAGTTGGATATTATCTTGCTTTTCCCCAAAGGGATTGCTAAACCGAGCTCACGCCTATAAAGGGATAGTTGCTAGCAATAAACAAGCAGGGAAAGAGGTAGATGACGGGGTAAATATGGGATTATTTACGTACCCAATCTTGATGGCAGCTGATATTCTTGCTTTTCAAGCAAATATGGTACCAGTCGGAAAAGATCAAATTCAGCATGTGGAAATTGCTCGCGATATTGCGGATAGCTTTAATCACCAATATGGAGAGACATTTGTACTTCCAGAATATATTGTAGATGAAGAAACAAGCATTTTGCCTGGTTTAGACGGTCGAAAAATGAGCAAAAGCTACCATAACACAATTCCGCTTTTTGAAGAACCGGCAAAGCTACAAAAGCTCATTAATAAAATCAAAACTGACTCGCTTCCGCCAGAAGCTCCAAAGGATACAGAATCGTCTATTCTATTTACACTATATAAGGAATTTGCCA
The DNA here is from genome assembly GCF_038006285.1 of Niallia sp. FSL W8-0177. NCBI lineage: Bacteria > Bacillati > Bacillota > Bacilli > Caryophanales > Bacillaceae > Niallia > Niallia sp. FSL W8-0177. The sequence continues at coordinate 3,796,804 of NZ_JBBOUX010000001.1, read as the reverse complement.
GTGTCGAAGAAATAGCGCAGATGCGTAAAAAGTACGAAAGCGGAATCGGATGGGGCGAAGTGAAAAAAGAATTATTTGCTGTGATGAATCGATTCTTAGAAGAACCAAGAAAGAAATATCAGGAGTTAATGGCAAATCCGGAAAAAATAGATCTTATTCTCCAAAAAGGAGCAGAAAAAGCTAGAGCGCGAACATTGCCATTTTTAGAAGAAGTAAGAAAGCGGATCGGCGTGCTGCGTTGAGTGGAGAGTCGCAAGTAAAAGAGCGGAAGTCGCAAGCAAAGTGGAGAAAGTCGCAAGAAAACTAGATAGACCCGCAAACAAAAGCATCAATAAGTTTTAGTGTGAACTTAACTGCTCGCTCATTTGTCAAAAAAGGAGATTCTTTTCACTTTTTGCTTGCCTTTCCATTTATTTTGAATAAACTGCCATCTAGTTGTAAACATTATAGGTAAAAAACACTAAGAGGTGTAGTAATGGCACATAAGATGGAAGCGCTTCTTGATTATATTAGGACAAGATTTGATTCAGAACCAAAACCTTTGCTTCATATTGGAGAGGCGATGGGCTGCTGGACATATCATGCTGCAATTGCGGATGAAATTCCCGTCCTTGAGATGGCACTTAATACAACGACAGATAATGTTTTAATTAAATTGGTTCATGAAGCAAAGGAATTAGCAACAGAGCAACGCAGAACTTTAGAGGAGTTTATGATTAAGGAAGGTGTTCCTCTCTCGAATTCTGCTGAGTCAAAGCCTAAGTCTGATCCGAATGCCGTTCCATTAGGAGCGAAATCTACTGATATGGAGATAGCCAATTTGCTGGCGGCAAAAGTGACAAGCAATATTGTTATGTGTTCCACTAATATCACGCAAAGTGTGCGAAGTGATGTGGGGTTAATGTGGATTCGTTTCCATACGGAGAAAAGCATTTTTGGGATGGAGCTGAAAACAAGAATGAGGGAGCATGGATGGATTAAGATGCCGCCGAGCTTCTATCCTCCAGGTGCACCACATCAGTAATTCACAAATACGAGTATATTAACAGAATCTAGTGCGGAGAGCACTAGATTTTTTTGTGAAAAAACATAACCTTTTAGGAAAACGATGACTACCTTTTGAAACCTTTTCCCATATAGCGGCGTAATAAGTACTATATTGAGAAAAAGAAAATAATCTTATCATAAAAGGAGATTGGTCTATGGAAGAATTTCTACTTGGTGGGGATATTATGTTTACAGTTGTACGCCTCTTTATTTTTCTTGTGTTTGCTATTATTTTATTTAATGTTTTAAAGGGAATCTTTCAGTGGGGCAAGAACAATCAGCAGCCACGTCTTACTTCTGCTGCGAAGGTAATAGGCAAGCGAACAAGTATTCACGGCGGAGGAAATACTCATGCATATAATCATTACTTTGCCACATTTGAATTTCCGAATGGAGATCGCACCGAATTTCAACTGAAAGACGAAGAATACGGCATGCTGGCTGAAGGGGACAGCGGGGAACTGCAATTTCAAGGAACAAGATATTTAGGATTTACGCGAAATAAAAGGACAGGAGAAAATAGCGGATGAATTACACTATCCAAAAGATGACAGAAGAGGTGGCCAGGGAAATCCTTAGCTGGACCTATCCTGCCCCCTATGATTTATATAATGGGGAGGTAACAGAGGAATCGTTACAAGAATTTGCAGAAAACCCTTATTATGCGATTGAACAGGAAGGGAATCTAGTCGGATTCTATTGCACAGGCTTTGTTGCTCAGGTTCCAATTGGATATCTGTTTCAAGCATATCCAGAAGGATACTTCGATATCGGCCTCGGTATGCGTCCTGACTTAACAGGACAGGGACGGGGCATGGGCTTTATGCAATTTATTATCGATTCCATAGAAACGAAGCAGCCGTTGCGCTTAACAGTTGCAGCCTTTAATAAACGAGCCAATGCCTTATATGAAAAATTTGGCTTTCGTAAAGTTTCTGCTTTTATGAATGCAAATGATGTAGAGTTTTTCGTAATGACAAGAGAAGAAGGAAACAAACCGTGTTCTGGTTAGTAACCAGAGCATTTTTTTATAAAAAAATGACATTTGTCATCTTAAATTCCTGACATCTGCGACTAAACCGCCCCTTATTTGCTCGCTATACTAAGGATAATAGCTTGGAGGTGGAGTAGTTGGAAACAATTGTAGAGTTAAGGCATGTAACGAAAGAGTTTCAGGGGAAGAAAGCAGTTCAAGATATATCCTTTTCAATAAAACGGGGAGAAATGGTGGCAATCTTAGGAGCGAATGGCGCAGGGAAAACGACAGCGATGCGGATGATGCTTGGCTTAATTAAGCCTACCCGAGGAACTATCTCTCTTTTTCACAAGAATCCTAGACAAAAGGAAGTATTAGAAAAGGTAGGTGGGATGCTGCAGGAAGTTAGTGTGATGGACAGCTTGAAGGTAAAGGAGCTAATCCAATTAGTTCAAAGCTATTATCAAAGTCCGCTAGCGTTATCAACTCTGTTGGAACTAACGGGGCTTCAAGAAGAAGTGTGGAATCAACGGACGGAAAAGCTTTCTGGCGGGCAGAAACGACGCTTGAATTTTGCGTTGGCACTGGCAGGAAATCCTGATTTGTTGTTTTTAGATGAACCAACCGTGGGCATGGACGTAACGTCAAGAGAACAGTTTTGGCAAAAAATCAAAGAATTGAATAGGCAAGGAAAGACAATCCTTTTTACAACCCATTACTTACAGGAGGCAGACGAAGTAGCGGAAAGAATTATTATGATTAATAAGGGGGAGGTAGTAGGCGACGGTACGCCAGAGCAATTGAAGGAAAAACTTACAAAACCAAGGGTAATGTTTCAGGAGAAATCTCCTTATAGTCTAAATTTCTACCGAGAATTGCCATATGTTGTGGATGTACAGAAAGAGAAGGAGAAAGTAACGCTGATTGCTACAAATTCGGATCAGCTTTTACAAGAACTTTTCGAAAGACAGTTGGATATTCAGCATATTGAAGTAAAGCTTGGTCGGTTAGAAGAAGTTTTCTCGCAGTTAATGGAAGATACGAAGGGGGTTAATGAGAATGAAATCTTTTTGGATGCAAAGTAAAGCGGAAATCGTCCGAACACTGCGGAATAAATATTATATCTTTTGGTCCTTACTTATTCCCGTCCTTTTTTATTTTTTATTTACCAATATTTTCACGGCACCACGAGATGATGAGGCGTTATGGAATGTACATTATTTAATGTCGATGACAACATTTAGTATTATGGGGTCTAGTATTATGACATTAGGAATCAAAATTGTGCAGGAAAAAGCAGAAGGGTGGACCATTTTCCTGCATATTACGCCTCTTTCCCAATTTGCTTACTTTGGGGCTAAGATGGTGGCACAAACAGTTATTCATTTATTTTCTATCTTGGTAATATTTACAGATGGAGTTCTTATTAATGGGGTACATCTTTCTTTTTCCCAGTGGATGTTTTGCGGAATCTGGATTCTCTTCGGTTCCCTCCCGTTTCTAGCGCTTGGAACCATTATCGGTAATATCAAAAAAGTGGAAACAGCTTCAGGAATCAGCAATCTATTATATATGTCTATGGCAATAACAGGAGGAATGTGGATGCCGATTGATGTGTTTCCATCCTTTATGCAGCAAGTGGCGAAATGGGTTCCTTCCTATCATTTCGCTAATGGAGCGTGGGAGATTATTAGAGATCAATATCCATCCTTTCTAAATTATCTGATGATTATCGGGTATCTTCTCCTATTTATGGTATTATCAATTTATATTGGAAAAAAACAAGAGGCGGTGTAAGGCGCAAAATGGATACCAAAAAGAGATTCGAGCTTTTTCCGAAAAGATATGGTTTTTTTCCTTATATCTTTTTAGTATACGTATTACTTCCGATTATTCAGGTAATGCAGGAGAAGGGGATAAAGCAATTGATTGGTATCCTGCTTGTACTTGTTTTCCTCCTGGCGTATCGACAATTATACTGTCATATGGAAGAGAGTATATTTAATTATTGGCTGGTTGTGCAAATCTTGATAGTCATGTTTTTTAGTATCTTCTATGATCCTAATCTATTATTTATGGGGTATTTTCCTGCTAACTTTATCGGATATTACTCAGGCAAAAAGTACTTCTATTACTTTTACAGCCTTTTCGCCATTTCTTTGGTTATTCCAATTATTTTTAGTTGGAAGGGTGTCAATCCTCAGTCTCTCTTTTTCTTAGTGCCGTTCTTTATCATTATGCTGATTTCTCCTTTTGGAATCCGCTCGATGAACCGACGGATGGATTTAGAAAGACAATTAGATATAGCGAATGAGCAAATTAGCCATCTTGTCAAAAGAGAAGAACGAATGAGAATTGCTCGAGATTTGCATGATACGCTCGGCCATACCTTATCCCTGCTGACATTAAAAAGCCAGCTTGTCGCAAAAATGGTACCGGCTCAACCAGATAGTGCTATACAGGAAGCAAAGGAAATGGAAAGCATATCACGCTCGGCATTAAAGCAAGTTCGCGAGCTTGTGTCTGATATGCGCGCCATAACCATTCGTGAAGCAATAGTAGAGATACAGACAGCTATACAGGCAGCAGAGATAGAAAGCGAACTAACAATCGAACTAGAAGATGAAAAGGTCCCGCTTTTAACCCAGAATATTATTAGTCTCTGCTTAAAAGAAGCAGTAACAAATATAATCAGGCACAGTGCGGCGACCATCAGTAAAGTATTGATTCAACAACGTTTAGGCGAGATAGAGCTTATCGTGCAGGATAACGGGAAAGGGGTGAAGGCGGAGGAAACGCAAGGGAATGGATTAAAGGGAATGCGTGAAAGACTGGAATTGGTTGACGGAAAATGGAGTATGACATCTGATTCGGGAACCACTATTCACATCATTGTCCCCATTATTCAAAAGGAAGGAAGAGAGGAGGAGATATTGTGATACGAATTATCATCTCTGAAGATCAGCGCATGCTAAGAGGAGCATTAGGAACCTTGCTTAATTTTGAAGAGGATATGGAGGTCGTGGGACAAGCAGAAAATGGCGAACAGGCATTAGAGCTTATAAAAAAATATAATCCAGATGTCTGCCTATTAGATATTGAAATGCCTATTAAAAGCGGCCTGGATGTCGCAGAGGAATTACAGCGGCAGAAATCCCCCTGTAAAGTGATTATTTTAACGACATTTGCGCGACCAGGATATTTTGAAAGAGCGCTAAATGCCAATGTTCATGGCTATTTATTAAAGGATGGTCCTAGCGAGGAATTAGCAGAAGCTATTCGCAAAATCATGAACGGCAAAAGAGAGTTCGCCTCTGAACTGATTTTTGGCAGTATAGGAAAGGAAAACCCATTGTCAAAGCGCGAAAGAGAAATATTAGTACTGATTGAAGAAGGGAAATCGGTAAAGGAGCTTGCGGCAATGCTTTATTTATCTTCTGGAACGATTCGCAATTATATCTCAGAAGCAATCAGCAAATTAGGGGCAAAAAACCGAATGGAGGCCATTGCCGAGGCGAAGCGGAATGGTTGGTTATAACATGCCCTCCTCCTCCTCACAGCTTATAAAAGCTAAATCCCCCACAGCATAATAAATTTTCGAATCCCAATAGGATAACTTAAAGAGAGCTGCTTGACCGTCAAAATAGAAAATAAGGAGATAGCAATCTTCATGTTACTTCCTGAAAAATATATAGATAAGGATATCTACTCGTGATTATTTGAGACGGAAAAGAATAAGATGATAAAAGCATATAAAATCAATAATTGATTTTATCGCATGCCTAAAGGCTAGGATAACCATCTCAGCAAAACCGACTGATGGAAGTTTTCCTTAACTTATGCTTATTTTCCAAAATTTTAACAATTTATTTTCTTATTTTGATAGAATATGAGTAACTATCCTTTAGGAGGAACAAATATGGTAGATAGTCAGAATTTTAGAAGGGGAATGGGATATGCCTTCATAAAACTAGCAGGAGCTGGTTTTGCGGCAACACTCTTTTTTTCTTATATTTTTCTATCAAGTTTCGATTTATATTTATTTTCACATGAAATTGAAAATCCATACTTTTGGATAGGCTTTTTTGGCTTTGGAATTCTTATTTCGATCGTAATAGATTGGGTATCTAACTATTTTCCAAAGCTAGAATTATTATTATATATTGTGGTTGGAGTCTGTCTTTTTTTGCCGATTATGTGGAATGTTCTACCTATCCTTGCTATCGTTTCTGGTTTTAGCGCGATTTTATTCTATATAGGGATTAAAATAGCCGCAAAAGTAAGTTGGTTTAAGTGGATATTTGCTTGTACACCTATTCTCTTTCTTTTGTTAACAATCCCAGACTTCACGGTGAAAAAAGAATGGAATACAGTAAGAGGCGAACAGTCCTACGAAGCCTATTTTGCTTATTTTAACGGGGAGGATGAGGTTCCGATTAAAGCGAAAAAAGGGGAAAGGGTTACCGTTCACATTGATTTTACCAATCGCAATGGCGGTGGCTTCGGGTATTATTTGATAGATGAAAAAAATCGAAGAATTGGCATAAGTAATGAAGAGAAAAAAGTTTTAACCTTTGATGCAAAAAAAACAGAAACCTATAAGCTTATTGTGACCGGAGATGGATTACAAGGTGGATTTGAGGTGAACTGGGAGAAAGAGTGAATATAGTGAAAAAAAGAGTGTTGCTTCTTGCTATTTTAATAGGCATATGTATATTTTTTTCATACTACCAGAATAATCATTTATCGACCTCGAGCTTTACTCTCTCGTCTCCCAAAATAACAAAGCCGATAAAAATAGTGCAGTTATCGGACCTACATAGCAAGCAATTTGGAAAAGAGCAACAGCGTTTAATACAGCAAGTAAAAAAGCTAAAACCAGACCTGATCGTTTTTACGGGAGACCTTGTGGATTCAAAAAAATACGATGAACAAAAAAGTATGACTTTAATGGAAAGGCTTGTTAAGCTAGCGCCAACGTATTATGTAACAGGTAATCATGAATACTGGTCAGGGGAATTTCCGTCGTTAGAAGCGAATTTAAAGCATGCAGGTGTATTTGTGTTAAGAAATGAACAGACTCTTGTAGAGGTTGGAGGAGAAACGATTAATATTATGGGTGTAGATGATCCAACCTTTTTATCTAGAGAGGATGAGCTAGTTGAAATAATAGGTGGATTGAAGGATGAAGAACATTTCAATTTATTGCTTTCCCATCGACCAGAGCTTTTTTCTCTCTATGAAAAAATAGATTTAGTTTTAACAGGTCATGCCCATGGTGGTCAAGTAAGATTGCCCTTTATCGGTGGAGTCGTCGCACCAGATCAAGGCTTCATGCCAGAATACACAGCTGGTATGTATAAAAAAGCAGACACAGCAATGATTGTGAATAGGGGCTTAGGAAATAGCATCATTCCCCAGCGGATTTTTAATCGCCCTGAAATCATCGAAGTAGTGTTGGAAAAAGAGTAAAGAGCATTCCGTGATGGAAGGAATGCTCTTTGTTATCTTTATCATTACGCCTTCATTGGGTATACTTTGAAAAAATCAGCAAAGTTTGAAAGTTGAAAGTCAGCAAATTCACATTGATTTTGAAATATACAAGTTTGTATGCCTAATTCCCTAGCCGGAATCAAATCTAGTTCTCTATCACCAATAGCTAAGTCAATAGAATACTTCGTGTGCAAATAGTGATAGGCATCAACCGCAGGCTTCCGCGGAAAACCATTCTCCAATGTTACTATTTCAGCAAAATAAAGCTCCCACCCATAGTGCCGAAGAAAATGGACAACACCATTATAGCTTTTATGCGTCATAATTACATTTGTTTTCGCAGCTTTCAAAATCTCTTCTACCCCTGTAAAAGGTTTTACCTCATCCGCAGCAATTCCTTTATTCATAAGCTTAATCTCACTTCGCTGCTGGTCTGATATGTTGAAATATTCCATCGCATGAGAAAAAGATACTTTTAGCTCTTTATAGATAAGAGCTTTGTCCACCTTTTCACCTAATACCTTATAAATAATATTTGTATAAGCAGGATACGTATCAAATAACGTACCATCAAAATCCCAAAGAATATTCATCCATATATCCTCCAATAAAAGCTGTTTCTTTCATGGTAGTACACTTGTTTGGGAATGTCCATTCAGAGATTGATAGATGGAGAGCTAAGATGAAAGAGGGCTGGGAAGAGAAAAAAGGTGTTCATAACGTTGATGAAAACCAAAAAGGAGAGCAGGGAAGAGAAAGATGGCGTTCATAGCGCAGATGAAAGCCAAAAAGGAGAGCAGGGAAGAGAAAGATGGTGTTCATAACGTTGATGAAAACCAAAAAGGAGAGCAGGGAAGAGAAAAAAGGTGTTCATAGCGCAGATGAAAACCAAAAAGGAGAGCAGGGAAGAGAAAGATGGTGTTCATAGCGCAGATGAAAACCAAAAAGGAGAGCAGGGAAGAGAAAGATGGTGTTCATAGCGCAGATGAAAGCCAAAAAGGAGATCAGGGAAGAGAAAGATGGTGTTCATAGCGCAGATGAAAACCAAAAAGGAGAGAAGGGAAGAGAAAAAAGGTGTTCATAACGTTGATGAAAGCCAAAAAGGAGAGCAGGGAAGAGAAAGATGGTGTTCATAGCGCAGATGAAAACCAAAAAATAGAGTTGGGAAGAAAAAAGAGGCGTTCATAGCGCAGATGAAAGCCAAAAAGGAGAGCAGGGAAGAGAAAGATGGCGTTCATAGCGCAGATGAAAGCCAAAAAGGAGAGCAGGGAAGAGAAAAAAGGTGTTCATAGCGCAGATGAAAACCAAAAAGGAGAGCAGGGAAGAGAAAGATGGTGTTCATAGCGCAGATGAAAGCCAAAAAGGAGATCAGGGAAGAGAAAGATGGTGTTCATAGCGCAGATGAAAACCAAAAAGGAGAGAAGGGAAGAGAAAAAAGGTGTTCATAACGTTGATGAAAGCCAAAAAGGAGAGCAGGGAAGAGAAAGATGGTGTTCATAGCGCAGATGAAAACCAAAAAATAGAGTTGGGAAGAAAAAAGAGGCGTTCATAGCGCAGATGAAAGCCAAAAAGGAGAGCAGGGAAGAGAAAGATGGCGTTCATAGCGCAGATGAAAGCCAAAAAGGAGAGCAGGGAAGAGAAAAAAGGTGTTCATAGCGCAGATGAAAACCAAAAAGGAGAGCAGGGAAGAGAAAGATGGTGTTCATAGCGCAGATGAAAACCAAAAAGGAGAGCAGGGAAGAGAAAGATGGCGTTCATAGCGCAGATGAAAACCAAAAAATAGAATAGAGAAGAAAAATAGCTTGCATAACCTAACTCCAATAGAAGCTGAAAAAGAAAGAAACCCCAAAAGCCTCAAAGCACGCCAAAGATCCATCAACAAAAAACTCCTAAGACTATTGACGATTATCCAAAGAAAGTTTAATATTTAACTAACGTAAATAATAATTGTTTGTAAAATAACAAACGAATTAATGGAGTGTTTATAAATGAATGTTTCATCTTATTTTCAAAATGCAACGATTGATGAATTAAAAAAAGGTTATATAGAGAATTCAGATTCGTATCTTTGTCTTTTATGTGGGGAGGAGATCGAGAAAGGGGTTATCTACCCGGAAGGCGGCAGATTATATGAAGCGGAAAAGTACATGAAGCGTCATATCGAGGATGTCCATCAATCAGTTTTTCATTATTTACTAAGCTTAGATAAAAAGCTGACAGGGTTAACGGAGCATCAGACAAAATTGCTGGAGCTGTTTTATCAGGGAAAAAGGGATGAAGAAGTGAAAGAGGAGTTGAAAATCGGCAGTGCTTCAACCATTCGGCATCATCGTTTTGCTCTTAAGGAAAAAGAAAGGCAGGCGAAAAATTTTCTGGCAATAATGGAGCTGCTGAAGGAAAAGGACCATCATGCGCCAAGCTTTGTCCCTGTTCATCCTACTGCTGTAATGGTTGACGACAGATATAATATCACGGAAGAAGAGCAGGAAAAGATAGTAGCCAAATATTTCAATAATGGTATATTAAGTAAATTTCCAATCAAACAAAAGCAGAAATTAGGGGTGCTTCGGGAAATAGCGAAGTATTTAGATGCGCAAGAAAGCTACACGGAGAAGCAATTGAATCAACATTTAAAAACAATTTACGATGACTATGTTCTTATTAGAAGATATTTAATCGAATACGGATTTCTTGACCGTAAAGCAGATGGAAGTCTTTACTGGTAAAAAAATAAGAGAAAGGTGAATCACAATGGATCGAAAAAAAGAGTTGAAAATGCAATATAAAGAAATTCCAGTTGAAGCCGGTATTTATACAATCACTAATAAGAAGAATGGGAAAGTCTGTGTCGTTAGTACAAGAAATTTCAAAACCATTAATGGCGTAAAATTTTCCTTGGAAAATGGCGGATATGCAAATAAAAAACTGGTGGACGAATGGAAGCAATATGGAAAAGAGGCATTTTCCTTTGAGATAGTAGAAGTATTAAAGCCAAGGAAAGATGATCCTTATTACAATGAAAAGGAAGAGCTGACTAAGTTGGAAGAAAAGTGGCTGGAGAAATTACAGCCGTTTGGAGATAGTGGCTATAATAGCAGGAAAGAGTAAGGGATGTCTTTAATAGACATCTCAGTTTGTCGATAAAAAGGTATTGGTGAAGTAGAATTGCATTTTTATCGTTGCTTGGAGCGGAAAGTAACCCCTTGATTCAAAGAGGTTAATAAATATTTTTTTAGTTAAACTTCTATTTCCAAAATACAGGAGTTTGTCTACAGTCTGGGATGTCTTTAATAGGACATCTTTTTTCATTAGATAAGGTAGATAATACTTTCATTTTTCGCCCCAAATTGGTATCTTACTTAATAAGATTATAAAATTAGATGGAATTTTTCAAATTATAGAAAAAAGGGGATATGGCGATGATCCGTGAGATGAAGGAAACAGATTTAGAAGAGGTTTTGGAAATATATAATGATGCTATTTTACATACAACGGCTGTATATGATTATCGTGCACATTCCTTAGAAGACAGAAAAGCATGGTATAACCAGAAACTGGAGGGCGGATATCCTCTTTTTGTTTTCGAGGAGGCTGGGAGGGTGCTTGGTTTTGCAACATATGGACCATTTCGCGCATGGCCTGCTTATAAATATTCGATTGAGCATTCGGTGTATGTTCATAAAGAAGCAAGAAAGAAAGGAATTGGCACACACTTATTAAAAGCGCTAATCGAGCGAGCGGAAGAAGAGGGATATGCAACCCTTATTGCAGGAATTGACAGTACGAATAAAGGAAGTATTTTTATTCATGAGAAATTAGGATTTACGTATTCAGGCACGATCAAAAAAGCCGGCTATAAATTTGAGAAATGGTTAGATTTAGCTTTTTATCAGCTAGAATTAACAGGACCTAAATCTCCAGTAGAAGAATAAGGGGGAGTCAGCATGATAAGACCAGCAATTTGCGATTATCCAGAACATTATCGGGGGTATGTAGGCTTAGTTCCAGAGGGAGATATTATTGCAATAATTAATGCTCAAATAGAAGAAACAGTTGCTTATATAAAGAAAAACGAAGACCGAAGAGATTTTCGCTATGCAGAGGGAAAGTGGTCGCTCATCGAAGTAATTGGTCATATGATCGATACGGAGAGAATTCAGGCATATCGCTTAATGCGGATTGCTCGAGGAGATAAAACACCATTAGCCGGCTATGATGATGAAGGCTATGTGGAGAATGCCCGCTTTTCGACAAGAACAATAGAGGACCTATTAGAAGAATTGGTGGCAGTCCGCAAATCTACGGTAAGCTTGTTGAGAGGTCTTTCAGAAGATACTTGGGAAAACAGGGGTTTTGCTAATAATGGAGAATTTACTGTCCTGGCTCTTGCTTATATTATCGCCGGTCATGAGCTTCATCATTTGAAACTGATAAAGGAAAGATATATGGTTTAATTATGGATTGAGGTTCCTGTTGGGAATCTCTTTTTAATCTCATTCCAACATAATCTACATAAAAAGGAGAAAAACTAGCATAAGAATCTGCAAGGAGCCAACAAGATGGAGTTATTAATAACAATTATTTTATTATTATTTTGTTTACTGATTTCAAATATTGTCAGTCATTATCTTCCCTCTATCCCAACTGCCTTAACGCAAATTGCCTTTGGAGTAGTGATGGCACTTCTCTTCTCCGACTTTGAGCTTGAACTAGAGGCAGAGTGGTTTTTGCTTTTGTTCGTTGCCCCCTTGCTCTATAACGATGGTAGGCATTTTCCAAGAGAAGAGCTATGGAAGATGCGCACTTCTATTTTAGGCAATGCCATCATTTTAGTATTGCTTACAACTATCGTTGGCGGCTATTTTGTTCATTGGCTTATTCCCAGTATCCCGCTCGCAGCAGCTTTTGCTTTAGCGGCAATTTTATCCCCGACAGATCCAGTAGCTGTCAATGGGATTGCGAAACGTATTCATATTCCGGCAAGTGTGCTCAACCTTGTAAGAGGAGAATCGCTGATTAATGATGCTTCAGGACTAGTGGCATTTAATTACGCAGTTGCTGCTGTTGTCACAGGATATTTCTCGATTACAGAGGCATTGACTGATTTCACGTATACCTTTTTTATAGGAGCTGTAGCAGGACTTGTTTTAAGTCTCCTTATCATCATCATCCGCTTTATTTTACGAAAACAGGGAATTCAGGATGTTACATTTCACTCCTTGTTACAGGTGCTGACACCGTTTCTAATTTTTATTATAGCGGAGGAAATGCTCCATGCTTCTGGGGTGATTGCTGTTGTAGTAGGTGGAATTATTCACTCCTTAGTCAGTGAACGAACAGAAACGATGCTTGCGGAGGAACAGGTATTAACGGAAAATATTTGGTCTATCGTTATCTTTATTCTTAACGGAATAGTCTTCTTATTACTCGGATTGAATATCCCATCTTCTATTGTGGATACAGTGGAAGATCCTTCTTTAAGTAACTGGTTAATTATCGGATATGTTATGTTAATTGGAATGGTTATTCTTGGTATTCGCTTTTTCTGGTCTTATTTATTTTCCATTTATGAATATAAAATGAACAAGAAGAGAGAAATTGAAAAGCCGAGTATTAAACATACTTTACTTGTCAGTCTAACAGGAGTCCGCGGGGCGGTAACAATGGCAGGGGTGCTGTCTATCCCCTTTGTCATCCATACTGGTCAAGGATTTCCTGAGCGTTCCTTAATTCTTTTTCTAGCTGCAGGTGTTATCATGTTCACTTTACTTGCAGCTACGATATTTTTGCCATTTCTTAGTAAAAGTAGTGGAGAGACAGAAATAAATGATGAAGATCTAGTAATTAGGGCAAAGAAAAAAATTATGCTTTCTACTATTGATAAGCTCTATTTAGAAATGAATGAAGAAAATACAGCGGCTGCTTATGAACTAATTGATGAGTATAAACGACGCATTAAGCAATTAAATTATCAAGTGGCAAGAACAGAAGAGGAAGAGAATAATTATTCAGCCTTGGTTGAAATTAGATTGCGCGCCTTAAAAGAAGAACGTAACTATGTACACCAGTTAGTAAAAAAGGAAAAAATTTCAGAAGAAGTGTTTGCGATTTTTGAAAAATCATTGGATTAATGCGAAGAAATTCTATGTACCAATGTGCAGACTGGGACGAGATTTCTGTTTGGAAAGGCCATGAGAGGCTGGAAACGTTTTGTTCGGAAGCACCGCGGCAATAAATCCGATCGAAGAGAACAAATTCGTATCAGCAAAGAAGTTCTATTAAATTCGATGAAATCTGCTCTTTTCTATTTAGAACAATGGAAAGAGACAGCGGAACATAAACAGCAGGTGGAATCCGTTATTTTAGAATACCGACGGATGGTCGATCGCTGGGAAAAACCAACTGCATCATTTAATGAAAGGCTGCAGGAACAAATAGAAGAATTGCGTCTAGGTATCGTGGATCAGCAACGTGCAGCCATACAGAAGATGTATGAAAAAGGAGAAGTGAATCGAGAACAGGCGAAAGAACTTCGTAGATTTGTTCATTATATTGAGAGTGTAACATTGTATGAATATGAAGAATAGATGGAGAGAGAGTTCCTTCCTGCATAGTAAGGAACTCTCTCTTTTTGAAAAAATAATAAAATCATCCAAATAGTCGGAAATTTACATGCTATAATAAAAGGATATTAAACTTTATAAAGAAAGTTGGGGGTTTTTAATGGCTGTATATACTCCTCAGACAAGGTTTCATCCAGAGGTTGCTCTTACAAATCTCTCTGATATGACAAGTGGCGCCCATATCTTGTACTTAATGAACGATGAAGATAAATACATAACTAATGCGGCGTCCTTCTTAAAAACCGGTCTGCTTTTGGAGCAAATAGTAATTTTTGTCGATCAGAAGAAAATATGGCCACTAATAATAAAAAAGTTGGAAGCGAACGGATTACATACTAAGCTAATTGATAAAATAAACTTTATTAATAGTGAAGATGTTTATTTTAAAAACGGAGAGCTATGTTTGGAGAATATGTTGGAGGCAAGCAAAGACTTGGTGGATCCTACCCTTTTTTTCAATAAAGAAATTACCATCCGTTATTGGGGGAAAATAATACCAAGAGTCTTAAGTGAAAAAAGTAACATAGACAAATTACTTCAATATGAGGATGAAGTGGATGAGTACATAAGGAATTATCATAATTATACGGTATGTGTTTATGACGGGATGGAGTTATCAGCAAGCAATTATATACGCTTAAAAAAATACCATCCATATGTGATGACAGATACGGAATTTACATTATCCAGTGTTTATGAAAAAGAAATCTTACCTCCATCCCCCGTGCGAAATGGTAAATATGAAGAGACAATTGCTAATTTACAATTAGCACAAACCTACTATTCCCGGCTAGTAGAGGACATGCTAGACGCGGTATTTATTACTTCCAACAATATTATTATGTATGTAAATAAAGCAGCTGCAAAGTTACTAGATGCAGAAGATCTTGTCGGAAAGTCAGCTTATGAGATTATGGAGCCAGATTTTCTAGAAAACTATTTAGATAAAAATAGAAATATATGGAAAGAAGAAATTTCGACTCCGTATGAAATGCAGCTGATTACCTCAAAAGGAAAAAAGGTAGAGGTAGAAGTTTTAGCTTATCCGTTTCTTTTTGAAGATTTAAGTTCCACCATTATTATCATTGCTCGAGATATAAGTGTCAGAAAAGAGAATCAGCAGCTTCAGATAAAAAATGAAAAACTTGGAATAGCAGGACAACTAGCAGCAAGTATTGCCCATGAAATTAGAAATCCTCTCACGGCTATTAAAGGTTTTTTAAAGCTGGCATACCAAGGTGCGATGAAATTAGATGATATTTATCCAATCCTTGATCTTGAAATCAATCGAATCGAAACAATCGCAAGCGAGCTAATGTTCTTAGGAAAGCCAGCCAGATCAGAGATTAAAGAAACAAATATTGGGAAAATTCTTCTCGATGTCTATACATTGATGCAATCACAAGCCAATTTAGATAATGTTGTCATTAATTTAGATACATATGGAGATCATTTAATTACATTATGCAATGTGGATCAGATGAAACAAGTTTTTATCAATTTGGTCAAAAATGCGATTGAAGCAATGGATAATGGCGGCACCATAAATATGGAAGCAAAGCTTGATGGAAAATGGGTAGTTGTTACTATTAATGATAATGGGAAAGGAATACCAGATGAAGTAAAGAATAAGCTGGGGGAACCCTTTTATACAACAAAAGAAAAAGGAACCGGGCTAGGGCTAGTAATCTGCTATAACATTATCGCAGAACATAAGGGCAAAATAGATTTTGTCTCAGAAGATGGAATGGGTACCACATTCACAATCCAATTACCTCTCGCTAATAAATAGACGTATGTTTAAAATAACCTCTAAAGTGAAAGAATTCATAATAATAGAGGAGGTAATGAAATGAAAAGAAGGCATTTTTACATGGCGGCGATTTTTGCCGTACTGTTACTATTTTACGGTTGTTCATCTGGTGAAAAAAATAGCGATGGTGAAAATCAATCTACGCAAACTCAGCATGAACATAAAGAAACAGGATCTTCAGATATTCCCGATGACCTAGAGCCAGCATCAGATCCAACTTATAAAGAAGGTAGTCAAGTCATCTTAAAGGCAGATCATATGGAAGGAATGGACGGAGCAGAAGCGACGGTATTAAATGCATTTAACACGATTGCGTATGAAGTGACTTACACTCCGACAACAGGTGGAAAACCAGTCAAGCATCATAAATGGGTTATCCAAGAGGAAATAAAGGATGCTGGAAATGAAATGCTTGAAAAAGGGACAGAGGTTACCTTAGAAGCAGATCATATGGAAGGGATGAAAGGTGCAAAAGCAACGATTGAATCCGCTGAGAACACAACCGTATATATGGTAGATTATCAACCGACAACAGGTGGCGAAAGGGTAACAAACCACAAGTGGGTCACCGAAGAAGAAGTATATCCGGAATAATATTAGAAGAAAAGGGTTGTCATCACAACTCTTTTTTTGTATGCTGAAATAATAAGTTTTCTGAAAATTATAGATGTAATTAATGCTTTTTAGGGATAATTTGACAAAATATTGTAAAAAGTGATAAGTTATTAAAAAATACATATACAACTATTCTCAAAGAAAAGCCAAAGTGATATAATAGTTGTACGTTATAAAGAACGAAGTGGTAGGATGATAGGATTTTATACAGAACATCTTTGTGTTTTTTACTAATAATTTACAAAGAAGAAATTCGTATTTGAATTCCTTTTTAGCAAAAAAATGGTATAATCAAAAGTGAATTGCCTAAAGGAGGAAATAAGTTGAAAAAAGTAAGAAAAG
Organism: Niallia sp. FSL W8-0177; assembly: GCF_038006285.1. Taxonomy (NCBI): domain Bacteria; kingdom Bacillati; phylum Bacillota; class Bacilli; order Caryophanales; family Bacillaceae; genus Niallia; species Niallia sp. FSL W8-0177. The sequence goes on along the minus strand of NZ_JBBOUX010000001.1, from coordinate 3,779,895 downwards.
CGATCATTCCAGCCGCTGGTCTAGGTACTAGATTTTTGCCAGCAACGAAAGCGATGCCGAAAGAAATGTTACCAATTGTCGATAAACCTACTATTCAATATATCGTAGAAGAAGCAATTGCTTCTGGTATTGAAGATATTATTATCGTTACAGGTAAAGGAAAAAGAGCGATTGAAGATCACTTCGATTACGCACATGAATTAGAACAGAATCTTCGTGATAAAGAGAAATTTGAATTGCTTGAGAAAGTTCAATATTCTTCAAATCTTGCAGATATTCATTATATTAGACAAAAAGAGCCAAAAGGCTTAGGACATGCTGTATGGTGTGCAAAAAGCTTTATTGGCGATGAGCCATTTGCTGTTTTACTTGGTGACGACATCGTTCAGAGCGATACACCATGCTTAAAACAATTAATTGACCAATACGAAGAAACACATGCTTCTGTTATCGGCGTTCAAACAGTGCCAGATAATGAAACACACCGTTACGGAATTGTCGATCCAGGCGAGAGCGAAGGAAGAAGATACCAGGTGAATAATTTCATTGAAAAACCAGCTCCTGGAACAGCACCTTCTAACCTAGCAATCATGGGTCGCTATGTGCTAACGCCAGAAATCTTCATGTACTTGGAAAATCAAAAAACAGGTGCAGGCGGAGAAATCCAATTAACAGATGCCATCCAACAATTAAACCAAATTCAACGTGTTTTTGCTTATGATTTCGAAGGAGATCGTTATGATGTTGGTGAAACATTAGGATTCGTAAAAACAACATTAGAATTTGCTTTACAACGCGATGAAATGCGAGAAGAAATTATTGAATATATGAAAACAGTACTGGATAAAGCTGATCTAGATAAAATCAAAGTATTGTAATAAGAGAACGCCTTTTGGATGTAGATAATCTGCATGTGAGAGGCGTTTTTATTTGGAATTTGTGGTGTGAGTGAGAGGGGGTTGGTAGTTGCTGGTGGTTTGGCTGATAAGTACTGAGGTTTGGCTGATAAATCTGAAGTTTGGCTGATAAGTACTGAGGTTTGGCTGATAAGTACTGAGGTTTGGCTGATAAGTACTGAGGTTTGGCTGATAAATCTGAAGTTTGGCTGATAAGTACTGAAGTTTGGCTGATAAATCTGAAGAATGGCTGATAAGTTATGAAGTTTGGCTGATAAATCTGAGGTTTGGCTGATAAATCTGAGGTTTGGCTGATAAATCTGAGGTTTGGCTGATAAATCTGAAGAATGGCTGATAAGTACTGAGGTTTGGCTGATAAGTGCTGAAGAATGGCTGATATCCTAAAATCTCTTCGTTTAATTTTGCTCTTGTCTCAGTGTTTCTAGCCAATAATTCCAAATCTCCGCCAAAATTAGAAGGATTACCACAAAACGGCACTCAAATCGACTCCACATTCAATCACCACTGCAAATTCCCTTCCTTCATTTAACATTCTACTCGCACCACGCCTTCCAAACTAAAAAAAGCTTTATCACTTGTCCTCAATAACAAGTAATAAAGCTATTTCCAAAAGCAAAGTTTCTAAATTAGTTCACTTCACTCTTCGCTGAAGTCCGACTCTTCTTTTGCCAAAACTCCTTCACTTTGATGATCGCATCCTCTGTGTTTTGCACATATAAATCGATAGTTTGCTCATCTTTATATTGTAAAGCCGTTCTTTCATAGAGTGGATCATAATAGTAGGTTAACAGCAATTCAACAGCTTCAGCATAATTTCTAGTCTGCAGAGCTTCTTCAATTTTAGCAGCCGCGGGTGTGTGGATGCGCCGCTTGATTAATTGGAATGCTTCTACACATTCATCATGATGATCGGCTGGAGAATAGTCAGCCAATATATGCTGAACTCGCTCCTCGATGGGCATATGAATAAATAGCTGAAGGCCAGCCTCCTTTTTTTTCAGAAGAAAGTTAGGCATCAGTACTTTGCCAATCCGCTTGCTTTCACCTTCCATTAAAAAATAGGGAGAAGCAGGCAGCTTTTCGATTTCACCGACAAGCAAGGAGTCGAAAGTCTTCTGATTATGGGGCTTGAGTCCAATTTGTCCGAAGATGGAGCCACGATGATTGGCCATTCCTTCCAAGTCCAATACAGGAAGTCCTTCTTGTTTTAAATGCTGTAAAATAACAGTTTTATTGGAACCCGTGTAGCCGTTTAAGACAATTGCTTCCTGAGCCATTTCCATTGTATCTAATTGGTGGATAACCCATTGGCGGTACGTTCGGAAACCGCCTTGCAAGCGGTAGCTATGCACGCCCATTAAATCAATAACGGTTGCCGCTGTTTTACTGCGCATGCCGCCCCGCCAGCAAAAGACCACTACATCCCTTGATAATTCTTGGAAGGACTGGATGAAAGCAGGCAGTTTAGCAGACACGATTTCCAAGCCGCGAGCTTTTGCCGCTTCCACACTTACCTGCTTATAAAGAGTCCCAACTTCTGCTCTTTCCTCATCTGTAAAAAGAGGGATATTGATACTGCCAGGAATTGTATGCTCGTTAAATTCAGAAGGAGAGCGAACATCTACTAAAGAAAATTCCTTTTTCTCCCGTAATTCAAATAATCGTTCGATTGTTATATCTTGAAACAAGGTAGCTCCGCCTTTCTCTTACCCAACAAAAATATGGCCAGGGCTCTCTTCTGTGACTTCTCCAATGATCGCCGCTTCTACACCGGCATCAACTAATTCTTGCAGCAATGCATCTGCTTGTTCACCTTCCACCGAAATAAGCAATCCGCCAGACGTTACAGCATCACATAAAATCAACTGATCAAGCTCATCTAAGTCAGAAGCAAAAGTAACATCGCCTTCTAGGTGGGCAAAGTTATTTTTCGTACCGCCAGGAATTACTCCTTGTTCCGCTAATTCTTTTACGCGTGGAAGAACAGGAACTTGATCGCGCTTAATATGGATGGTTGTATTGCTTCCTTTCGCCATCTCTGAAGCATGTCCAAGTAATCCAAATCCAGTTACATCTGTACAAGCATGCACATTATAAGCCTCCATCACTTCAGCAGCCTTCTTATTCAGTGTAGCCATAACTTTTGTCACACGATCAATTTCTTCTGCTGATAAAAGACCTCTTTTAATAGAAGTGGTTAGAATACCGACACCGATTGGTTTTGTTAAAATTAGTTTGTCAGTAGGCTTAGCACCGGCATTTGTACGTACTTTATCTGGATGAATGGTTCCAGTGACAGCAAGACCAAATTTGGGTTCTTTATCATCAATGGAATGTCCGCCAACAAGGGTAGCTCCAGCCTCTTTCACTTTATCGCCAGCACCTCGCATAATATCAGCCAAAATTTCTTTTTCCAAAACAGAAATAGGGAAAGCCACAATGTTTAGGGCAGTTAACGGTTTTCCACCCATTGCATAAATATCACTTAAGGCATTCGCTGCAGCAATTTGTCCAAACGAGTAAGGATCATCCACAATTGGCGTAAAGAAGTCGACTGTTTGCACGATTGCTAATTCATCTGTCAGCTTGTAAACGCCAGCATCATCGCTTGTATCTAAGCCAACAAGAAGATTTGGATTTTTCTCTGCTGGTGGTAATGTACGAATAACTTCAGATAAGTCAGCAGGACCGATTTTGCAGCCGCAGCCCCCTTTGGAGGATAAAGATGTAAGTTTAACGGAATAAGACTGTGTCATATGACACCAACCTTCTTTCTAGTAAATTAAATATTTTTTATTAAGTATCCTTCTCTATTATAAAGCAATGGGCGGTTCATTGCATGCCTAGTAGATTGGATGGGAAAAAAAGGAGGTTGAATCATTTTTCGGGTACCTAAAATTTAAAATATGATATAATTTATACGCAATTAATCTAATATATCGAAGGTGAAAGTGATGAGTACGTTAGCAGAGGAGCAATCAAGCAAAAAAAGAACGTTTTGGTTCGCTTTTCTATTTGTTTTAGTCGCAGTAATCGGTCTCACATATGTGAAATGGTGGCCATATTATCATAAAGCCATCCTTTCTTTTCAAACAAATTCTATCGGAGATTCGATTTTACAGGATCAAATTTCCGGAACATTCACATGGAGTGCCGCAGTAGATTATACGGTCACTTACTTCCAATCTGTTTGGAAGGCAGCAATTTTAGGTATTCTACTTGGTTCCCTTGTGCAAGTGCTTCTGCCGACTGGCTGGCTATTAAAGGTGCTAGGAAAAACGAGCTTTGGCAGTACTGCAGCAGCAGGACTAGCATCCATACCAGGAATGATGTGTACTTGCTGTGCCGCGCCAGTCGCTGTGGGGCTTCGTAAAAAAAATGCTTCCGTCGGCGCAAGCTTGGCTTTTTGGATTGGGAATCCAACCATCAACCCAGCAACCTTAATTTTTATGACCTTTGTCCTTTCTTGGAAGTTTACATTATTACGTCTTATCGTTGGACTAGTTTTAACATTTGGCATTAGCTATTTTGCCAACCGCTTTGTTAAAAATCCAACTCCTGTCTCTGTGGATAAATTAATAGAAGATGCGGAAGTAGATAAGCGTCCATTTTTAAATAGATGGCTTACTTCTCTTGGAAGCATGGTTCTTTATGTGGTACCGGCCTATGTTCTGTCCGTATTAATTCTAGGGGCAGCGCGTTTTTGGCTCTTCCCGCAGCTAAGTGACAGCATGTCTAATAGTTTGCTTGCTATTCTGCTTTTTGCAGTTGCTGGGATGCTTTTTGTTATTCCAACAGCCGCAGAAATTCCAATTATTCAAACGTTAATGGCGATGGGTCTTGGAGCAGGACCAGCTGCAGCCCTGCTTATTACACTGCCAAGTATAAGCTTGCCATCTTTATTGATGGTAGCAAAATCCTTTCCAAGAAAAGTGCTCGTATTTGTATCCATATCGGTAGTCGTTTTAGGAATTATCAGTGGATTAATAGGAAAATTAATATTCTAGTATGTTAAGATCCGCGTGTGTCAATACACGGCGGATCTGTTCTTTTTTACAATGTTAGTGGAGGAACGGATGACTAGTTCTGGTTCATAAATAATCGGGTCTTTCAAGAAAAGCGTGTATTCTTTTCCTTCAATGGCTGCAATTATTCTTCTAGCTGCATCTCTTCCCATATGACTTTTCGGATGGGCGATAGTAGTTAAGGGAAGATTTGGTGAGTCAGCTAATGCAGTATCATCGAAGCCAACAAGGGAGATATCCTCTGGTACAGATAAATGCAATTTTTGTAAAACTTTTTGAACAATAACGGCAATATTATCATTGTAGCAGACGATAGCAGTAGGTATATTCTTTCGATTTGTAAGCGTATTCAAAATTTTCTCCTCCAAACCAGCATGTAATTCTTCTGTTGTAAAAGTAACGACAAGCTCTGGTGCAATCGGAAGCTTTTCATTTCGCAGCGCCTGCAAAAAGCCTTGCATGCGATGAACGCCTTGTAAATCATCTGATTGAAAGAGACCAAGAAGTTGTTCATGCCCAAGCTGGATTAAATGATTTGTTGCCATATATCCGCCTTTTACATCATCCATGATTAAATAGAAGGGAGAAAGCTGCGAATAATATTGATTGATCATTACATAGGGAATATGGCGTTCCTCCAGCTCCAGGTAATAATCTAGATTAGGATTGAAATGACTACTTTTCGTAGGTTCTAAAATAAGCCCATCCATATTCAAATCAAGGAGCTTGCGGATACATAATCGCTCCTTTGCATGATCATTTTCCGTACAAACTAATGTTAAAGTATAGCCTTTTTCTGTTAAATAAGTTTCCATTCCACGGATAATCGATGGAAAAATATAATCAGAAAGATAAGTGGTCATCACCCCAATGTTTTTCCCATTCGCTATTTTCTTACCTTTTCTACTAGCAAAAGGTTCCCCGCAAAAGGTGCCAACACCCTGCTCCCGATAGAGCCATCCCTCATCGACAAGCTCTCCAATCGCTAATCGAACCGTGTGCCTGCTTACATCAAACAGCTTCGAAAGCTCATACTCCGAATAAATCCGATCCCCCGGTTTCACCCGTCCATTGATTACCCAATCCTTTACCGATTCCATCACCATTACCTTTTTTGAATGTCGCCCCATTGTAAGTCCCCCTTTAAATGCAAATCTGTTACTTCTAACAAATGCAGCCAATTCCGCAGATATACATTTTTTATTGTTTTTGTGAAAAGTTTATTGGATTGGAGAGGATGAGGGGGAGCCCACAAGCAAAGTTGACAGAGTCGCAAGTAAAATGGAGAGAGTCGCAAGCAAAAGTAGCAAAACTGCAAACAAAGTTGAATAAACCGCAACAATACCAAAAATGCTGCAACCTCATCCTCCATCAGCTCCAACAAAACACATAATCAGCAAGTATACAAAGAAAGTTACTCAATAAAATAGCCAATAACCGCACTTATAATCGAAAAAATACTTCAATAAAAGTTTTGGTTTTACATTAAAAGAAATAAACATAGACATTTACAATTACAAGTATAAACATTATAATGAAAACGATAACAGTTCGGAGGTGTCCTTCATGAAAAAAGAGCAGGTAATCAATGAATATCGAGAATATAAAGGATCTGGTCGAAAGCCCGCGGATTATGATGCGTATTGGGATAAAGCGATACAAGAGCTAGCAGAACAAAGCTTAGATTACGAGTTAGAAAGAGTAGAGATTCCTTCCAAAACGGCAGAGTTTTTCAACTTATATTTTACAGGTGTAAAAGGTGCAAGGATAAGATGCCAATATATCCGCCCGAAAAAAATAGAAGGAAAAGTGCCTGGGATGCTGATGTTTCATGGTTACCATGGCGATAGTGGGGACTTTGGTGATAAGCTTTCCTGGGTAACAGAGGGGTTCGCTGTTCTTGCGATGGATTGTCGCGGGCAAGGCGGAGAGTCAGAAGATAAGACAACGGCGAAAGGAACGACATTAAAAGGATTAATTATCCGCGGGGTCGAAGAAGGACCAGAGAGCCTTTATTATCGAAGCGTATTTTTAGATACTGCTCATGCAGCTAGAATTTTAATGAGCATGGAGGAAGTTGATGAAGAGGCTATTTCTGTTCAAGGTCCTCACAAGGGGGAGCTTTATCATTAGTCTGTGCAGCACTGGAACCGAGAGTGAAAAAAGTAGTAGTGCAATATCCCTTCCTTAGTGATTATCGCAAAGTATTTGAGTTAGACATTAATTCATCTGCATATGAGGAATTGGCATATTGGTTTCGATTCCGCGACCCAATGCATGACAGAGAAGAGGAGTTTTTCGATACATTAGAATACATTGATTTACAGCATTTGGCACCGAGAATTAAAGCAGAAGTAAAGTGGCAATTGCGTTAGAAGATGGAGTTTGTCCGCCAGCAACGCAATTTGCTGTGTATAATCAGATTTCTTCACCAAAAGAGATGATCTTCTTCCCAGAGTATGGGCATGAATATTTGCCGAAGCTCGGAGATAGAGTCAGGGGATTTTTGTTAAATCATGAGTAGAATGATTATACTCAAAGAAGAAACACTAGAATTTTATTTATCAAATGGATTAATAGGTTATTTATTTCATGTCATTGAAAAAACATCCTGGCTAGAGCATCTTTATTTTTGGTAAAAGCAAACCGACACTTGATAATTCTCAATACATACTAGAAAGAGAGATTCGTCCTTCTATTAATCAAATAGAGGGGAATCATCCTTTTACTTTAGAGCATATAAGAAAACAATAAGGGAGATTAGTATCATGAAAAAATTTCCGGAAAATTTTTGGTGGGGTGCAGCAACATCTGGGCCGCAGAGTGAAGGCCGTTTTAATAAACAGCATGCGAACGTTTTTGACTACTGGTATGAAACAGAGCCGGAAGTATTCCATAATCATGTAGGACCAGATACAGCATCTAATTTTTACAATAGTTATGTAGAAGATATTGCATTAATGAAAGAGATCAACTTAAACTCTGTTCGTACATCGATTCAGTGGACACGTTTAATTGATGATTTCGAAACAGCAAGCTTAAACGAAGATGGCGTACGGTTTTATAACAATGTAATTGATGAATTTATCAAGCAAGGGATTACACCTGTAATGAACCTGCATCATTTCGATTTGCCTGTCGAGCTGTATCATCAGTATGGCGGCTGGGAATCTAAGCATGTCGTTGATCTTTTTGCCAAGTTTGCTCGCCGCTGCTTTGAATTATTCGGCAATCGCGTGAAGCATTGGTTCACGTTTAATGAGCCAATGGTCATTGTCGATGGGCAATATTTATACCAATTCCATTATCCAAAAGTAGTAGATGGAAAAAAGGCAGTACAGGTGGCATATAACTTGAACCTAGCATCTGCAAAAGCCATTAAAGAATTCCGCGACTTAAAAATGAACGAAAAAGGCGCGAAAATAGGCACAATCTTAAACCTAACTCCGTCCTATCCAGCTAGCGATAAGCCAGAAGATGTGGAAGCAGGAAGAATTGCGGACCTCTGGCGCAATGAAATGTTCTTGCATACAGCCGTTTACGGAGAATTCCCGCCTGCATTAGTGGAACTTTTAACAAAGGATAAAGTAATTTGGGAAGCAACAGAAGAAGAGCTAGCGATTTTAAAAGAAAATACCATTGATACACTTGGGGTAAACTTCTATCATCCTTCGCGCGTAAAAGCACCAGATGTAGCACCAAACAGTGTCGGGGACTGGATGCCAGATCGCTATTACGATCATTACGCCATGCCTGGGCGTCGTATGAACTTGGATAAAGGATGGGAAATATTCCCAAAGGCGCTATACGATATTGCCATCAATATTCGTGATAACTATAAAAATATCGAATGGTTTGTATCAGAGAATGGCATGGGCGTTTCCCGTGAGGAACGTTTCTTAAATGAAGAAGGCGTAATCGAGGATGATTACCGCATTGAATTTATTCAAGAACATTTGGAATGGATTCATAAGGGAATCGAGGAGGGCTCTAATTGTTATGGTTATCATTTATGGACTCCAATCGATTGCTGGAGCTGGATGAATGCCTATCGCAACCGCTATGGATTTATTTCAAACAATATTCATACCCAAGTGAAAACTATTAAGAAATCGGGTTATTGGATTAAAGAAGTAAGTGCCAAGAATGGGATTGAATAATTAGGAAGAAGATCATCGCTTAATTTTTGCGGTGATCTTTTCTCAAAGCATATAATAAAAGTGAAAGCGTACACAAATGGAGGGTGTTCAAATGTCCTTATTAGTAATGGATATAGGCGGGTCTTCCGTCAAGTTTGCTGTCTGGGAAAAAGAAAAGCTAGTGGACAAAGGCTCTTTCATCACACCAAAAATGTGGGATGAGATGAAACAAGAAATGATGCAGTTAAAAGAAAAAATGGACGCAAAATACACTATTGAGGGCATTGCAATTAGTGCTCCAGGTGCGGTGAATCAAAGAAAAGGAGTGATTGAAGGGGCAAGTGCTGTTCCTTATATTCACCACTTTCCGGTTATATTCGAGTTAGAGGAACTATTTGGCTGTCCTGTTTCCATGGAAAATGATGCAAACTGTGCAGGTCTGGCGGAAGTATGGAAAGGTGCCGCTCGTGGAATGCAGAATGTTCTGTTCGTAGTTATTGGTTCGGGAATTGGCGGTGCAGTTATTGTGGATGGAAAAATTCGTCATGGGAAGCATCTATTTGGAGGCGAGTTTGGATACATGCTGCTAAAAGAGGATAAAACCTTTAGTGACCTAGGGACGGCTGTCAATATGGCGAAACGCTATTCCAAGAGAATGGGATTAGAAACTCCGTTAAGCGGCAAAGAAGTATTCGAACTCGCCGAACAAGGAGATAAGGCAGCAAAAGAAGAAGTAGAAACGTTCTATCACTATTTGGCAACAGGCATCTACAATCTGCAGTATAGCTTCGATCCGGAAAAAATCATAATTGGCGGCGGTGTCTCTGCTAAGGAAGGCTTACTAGACGAGTTGAACGTTCATCTTGCCAGAGTAGTAGAAAGCACAAAAATCGCTCCATTCATTCCCGACGTAGCTATATGCGATTTTCAAAATGATGCCAATTTAATTGGTGCTGTTTATAATTATGAGCTTGTTTTTGGAAAGTAGGCAATGGAAAGTGCGGAGTCGCAAGTAAGTGTGAGGAAGGCGCAAGCAAAGTGTGCGAAGTCGCAAGTAAGTATGCGGAAGGAGCAAGTAAAGTGTGGAGAGCCGCAAGGAAACTCGCAAGAACTGCAAATAAACGGACAAAACCCACAAGTAATCTAGTGAATCGCGCAAACAAACTTTCGTAGCTCTCAAACTAACTGACATAGTATCGCCGAAGTAGCCGCTGACCATTAAACAACGATTAAGATTCAATATATTGCTAGTCCACAATATTATTTTTTTTCAAAAAATAGTAGTTAAAATAATGAGAGAAGAGGGACGAATTATGTATATGGCAAATGATAATAGGTATGAAAAGATGATCTACAATCGTGTGGGGAAGAGTGGATTGAAATTATCGGCGCTATCACTGGGGCTGTGGCATAATTTTGGGGGTGTCGATTTATTTGAAAATAGTCGTGCTCTTGTAAGAAGAGCGTTTGATTTGGGGATTACGCATTTTGACTTGGCGAATAACTATGGGCCGCCTGCTGGTAGTGCGGAGGAGAATTTTGCAAGAATCTTAGAAAAGGATTTACAGTCGTATCGGGATGAGCTGATTATCTCCACAAAAGCAGGATATGGGATGTGGGCTGGGCCGTATGGTGATGGTGGCTCGAAGAAATATTTAGTGGCTAGTCTTGATCAAAGCTTAAAGCGGATGGGGCTTGATTATGTGGATATTTATTATCACCATCGTCCAGATGAGGAAACGCCATTAGAGGAGACGGCCGAGGCTTTGGACTTATTGGTCCGTCAAGGTAAAGCGTTATATGTTGGTGTTTCCAACTATTCATCGGAGCAAACAAGAGAAATCGCGCGGATTTTTGAAGAGAAAAAAACGCCATTCATTATTCATCAGCCTTCTTACAGCATGTTTAATCGCTGGATCGAGGATGGATTGAAGGATGTTTTAGTGGAAAAACAGCTTGGAGCGATTGCCTTCAGTCCACTTGCTCAAGGATTATTGACAGACCGCTATTTAAATGGAATTCCTGAGGATTCTCGTGCCAATCGGGAAACGGGACTATGGCTGCATAAAGAAAATGTGGATCAGACGATCGATAAAGTCAGAGCTTTAAACAATATTGCGAAAGAACGAGGGCAAACCCTTGCCGAAATGGCCGTGGCCTGGATTTTGCGTGATGGCATTGTCACAAGTGTACTGATTGGCGCAAGCAAGGTAAGCCAAATTGAAGACAATGTGAAGGCGCTGGATAATATTCGTTTTAGTGCGGAAGAGCTTGCTGCTATTGATAAGGTGCTAAAAGGATAAAGAGAAAACCACTGCTGGAGCAGTGGTTTTCTCTTTAATTAGCTAAGCGTTTGATCATTTCTAAACACATTCTTGCATGATGATAGGGACATTTCCAGGAATCGACGATATTTTCTTGTGTTTGATACTTTTCATCGCGGAGGGAAGAAATAACTTCGCCGTCTGCGTCAATGCGGGAGTACCATTCACCGCCCTCGCGCTTATCCTAGATAGTTGCTTGAATGTATTTCCATACATCCTCACTATACATTAAATAGTTTGGGATATTAGACGTTGCGGAAGCCGATTACCGTTTTTTATCGACTTACACCAATTAGAACAACTTGTTTATGGCATTATGTTTGTCTATATTTCCTATTTCATTGCTGAAAACCTAAATAAAAATGGGGGAAGAGGATGCTATCCATGTTCCCCGTTAATTTATAAATGAAAGGTATTTTTTTTCAAACGAGCAATAATATACTCTCCTTGCAGAAGCATAAATAGAAAAAACAATGGGATGGCAAGAAAGACGAGTTTACGGTGCCATTGTAAGTTGCGATGAAGGAGAAATGCCGAAAACAAGTTAGTCAGCAGAAAATTAGTCATAAAAAAATCACCCTTTTTTCTCTTAGTGTGATAAGAAAGAGTGATTTTTATTCAGGAGTCAGCAGCTGCAATAGCTTAAAGTGCAGACCGACATGTTGGGAACACAGGCATATCTAGCTTTTTCCCATATGTATTGGATTGTATAGCATTCATTCTATCTCATAAATAAGACTTCGTTGAATATTAGAGGAAAAAAATATATATTTGGAATAACATGACAAGAAAACGGCCTTTATTATTATATTTTTATCGTTTAAATCCTATAGTTAGGAATTTTCTTATTCTAATCAAAGACTCACTAGTCCAGTATTAAGAATCAAAGCTCTTTGAAAAATTTATTTGCTGCGTTGTAAAGGCATTTTGACAAAAGAAGTAATTACCACTCCAACCTTTATTCCGAGCTGGTATTATCTGTTCATTTCAACAGACTCGCTATAGCGCAGGCTTTTTGTTTAACTTATTTTGTTTTCCCATTTATTCATTTTTTTATCTAGTAAGTCATACAGCTCTTCTTCTTGATTAGAAAGCTTATAAAATAATGATAAAGCAACAAGGAGAGTATCAACACATTCTTCCTTAATGTCTTCTTTATTGAGCTGTTTATAGTCGCTTCCACTTGCATTTGAATAAGAAAGCACAGCCTGCGACACTTCCCCAGCTTCTTCTGATAACTTTAATGCCATTTGCTCCAGTGTCTTTGGCTCCAAGTTACTCAGCTTCCTTACTCTCTCTAAGTAGTTGTTCATGGTATTCTCTCCTTACACTTATTTAAATATAGGTTAGTTAAATCCATTGATAGCCTTCAATTTATTAAGGTAGGATAGCGCTTTTCAATTAGCTACACTGCTGATTTATATAAAAAAGTGTGTTACATAACATTTAACATTATTGATAAATATCTTTTTGCGTATGGATAATGTCAAATAATTCTTTCAATATATTTTGATAAGATAAATCTGTGGAGGAAGATAGTGTCTGTAATTGACGAATAGCACCTTCACAAACACCCCATCTTGTATAAGAACTTTGAGTTTCTTCTAAAATAAAACTTATTAATTCTTTTTGCTCTTGTGATAATTCATCCCAACTTATACACTTGTCAAGTAATTTTCTTATTTCCCTAATAGCTGATTCTTGATCGTCGGCTGAATTAGCTGATTTATACGGAAATAAAACTTGATTCGTTTGTTTTGTAATCTCAATGTTATTTTCTAAACGTAAAATATTATAATCTAGAATATCAGAACTACTTATATTCAGCTTTATTTGATCGGAATATCTAAACTGATAACCTAAACTTCCAATAAAATGTGTGGATAAATCCATTGCACTTTTTTCGATCTCTTTTCCATAAACGTCTATTAAGCGTTTTGACAGCCAATTTAGTTCTTTATAATGTCTTTCTTGCATGTAACTTTGTAATTCTTCATCATTTTCGCCCAAAGAGATATTATACAATTCCGAGATTTTCTCCGTCCCATAAATGGAGTGCTTTACTCGAAGCTGGGAATGAAATAGCTGTTTATCATATGGACTTCCTTCCAGCAATAACGTATCTTGTTGTTCGTCAACTTTTTCGTCAACTTTTTGAATAATAGAAAGAATCAATTGTGATTTTGTAGAGAAGTAATTATAAAATGTGCTTTTGGAAACTTTTGCTTGTTCCAAGATATCTTGGATTGCAGTATCATGATAGCCTTTTGTTCGAAATAATTGTTTAGCTGCTTCAATGATTTTTTCTTTTTTACTCATACAATTTTAACTCCTTAAAATATGATGGTTATCATTATAATACCAATCTACCATAAAAATAGACTTGAGTACAGAAAAATAAACTTTTGTTTATTTTTAAGAGAGGATGAAAAGATAAAAGCCCCTCATGTAATATCAATAAGGGCTTTTATCTTTTTCTATTTATTAAAAAAATTTAAGACGCGATTATTAATTTGTTCTGGCTTCTCCATCGACATCAAATGACCAACTCCTTTTATAATCTCTGTCATAATATGAGGAGAGGAGTTCTTGGCACGATTAAAAGCTTCCACAGGATCATACATTACTTCTTCTTCTCCAAGTAACAGAAGAAGTTGAGTCTGAATTTGAGCTAATTCCTCATCCTCAAATACATAGGGGAATGCTTGTTTCACCTGAGTTGCTTTTGGTGGAGAAGACACAGTGTCCTTCATTCCAGCTATTAATTGTTGTTTTATTAGAGGGTCAACAGTATAACGGTTGCCAAAAATCCAGTTTAAAAAGTTGTTAACTCCTGCTTCATTACTAACTAATCCGATAGCGTAAGAATAGAATTCAGGCTGAAAAGGAATATAAGTAGCAGCTGGGCTCATAATAACAGCTTTATTCACCTTATCAGGGAAAAAGGTCAAGAAATTAACCGTATGTAAAGCACCATAGGATAAACCTACAATATTTGTTTTAGCAATTTTCAAAGAGTCTAGCACTTCATTTAACCAAGAGGCATAGCTTAATCGATTGGAGAATGGTTTCTCTGCAATGCTTTTATTTGTATCACCTAAAATATCAATACAAATGACTCTATAATGCTTACTCCATTCTGCCACATTTGGATACCACATGGTCGAACTCATTTTAGCACCATGCAAAAGGAGTAGTGGGGGAGACAACTTATCTCCACTCTCAATTATATAGGTCTTTCCATAAGACGTTTCTACAAAATAAGAGGAAAATTGTGTTGGCCATAATGCTTTTAATACGTTATCGTAAGATTGAATGTATGTACTTTTTGGGTCGTCTGACTTTAAATGATTCATTTGAATTCCTCCACATAGTTGTTTTTACTAAAACTCACCAATCGTTTTAGTTAAGTTTTAAGAAATAATTTATGACTGATTTTAGATCACTGTTTGTTAAGAGTTCTTAAGTTACAAATAGATTAATAGATGGAACTTTTGTAAGTCGATTTAAATAATTCCCCAATATCTCTAAATTTCAAAGCTATATCGAATTTCCAGATATCCTTTCTCCTTTTAAAAGAGTACCCATAAGGCAGATGACTTAATAGAAGAGATACTGTTTATTCAGCTTTATTCGATGGAGACTTTATAAAAAAACATAGTATAAATGCGATGACGATTAGAATTAAGCCGGATATAAAGGCATTCTTAAGACCATTCAACAACGGAATAAAGGAAGAGTCTTCGTAATAGCTTGAATATTTGGTCACAGTAGCCGACATAACTCCAACCATGACTGCGGAGCCTAGTGAGGCAAACACTTGTCGAACAGTATTATTTATTGCAGAACCGTGACTTATCCAATCATTAGATAACGCATTTATTCCCGCAGTGGCTAACGGCATCATGACAAATCCCATACCTAGCATTCTAAATGAATAAAGACAAACAATCCACCAAGTAGCTGTATTGTTAGAGAGGTATAAGAATGGAAAAGTTGCTGCCGCTAGAATGAACATGCCCATTATTGATATTTTTTTAACGCCATACTTATCAAATAATTTCCCTGATATTGGAGAAATAATACCCAGTACAATCGCACCAGGAAGCAATATTAGCCCCGATTGAAGTGCTGAGAAGCTCTTTATAGTTTGTGTATAAATAGGTAAAAGAATTTCAAATCCAATCATTGTCATAAAAATAATAGAAACGATCATTGTAGACAATGTAAATGTTCTACTTTTAAAAACTTGTAACTCCAAAAAAGGTTGGGTGAGTTTAAATTGTCGATGGGAAAATAAGATTATGATTAGGAGACCAGCTATGCAAGAGAACCCTGTAATTTTATTTTGCCACCCTATATTACCTGCAACGCTAATCCCATATAGAAGGGAACCTAAACCTAAGCTACTAAGTATAATAGAAAGGATATCAATCTTCGGTTTATTTAAATTAATGACGTTTTTCAAATAGAAGCATGCCAGCAACATGTTAATCACAGCAATTGGGAGAATAATATAAAATAAGTATCGCCAATTAAAATAATCAACAATCCACCCAGATAAAGTAGGAGCAATAGCGGGAGCAAATGCAATAACAATTCCTACTAACCCCATAGCCTCTCCTCGTCGTTCAACCGGATATACTAAAAACATTAATGTCTGCATTAAAGGAATAATCAATCCTGAACCAACCGCCTGGATGATACGTCCTAATAACAGTATGTTATATGTAGGGCTGAGAGCACAAATTACTGTGCCTATTACAAAGCTTACCATTGCTGTCATATATAATGTTCTATTATTTATTGTATTTAACAAAAATGCTGAAGTGGGAATCATGATGCCACTGATCAACATAAATGCAGTAATGAGCCATTGTGCGTTAATAGCACTAATGTCTAAGTCAACCATTATCTTTGGCAAAGCTGTGACCAATAACGTTTGGTTTATGATAGTTAAAAAAGTACCAATCATTAAAACGATGACAAATCCGGCTCTACTAAATGGATTTCCATTAATGTCAATTGGATGTGTTCTAATATTTGTCATTCTTCTTATCCACCTTTTTTTATAAAATTGTACTAAGGTATATTTTTTTGAACTCGAGTACAATATCATGATAAAAGTGAATAACAAGGATGTCAATAACTTTTTTGATCCGGCACCACTATTTGATGAGCAAAATTAGGACCGGATACGACTTCCAGTTGTCGTTTATTCATACTCTTTAATGATTCTTAAATAGCAACAAAGAATAACTTTCTTTTCTCGCCAATATAGATAGGATGAAAGAGATAGCTCATTGCAGAATTTTTTCCCGTTTTTCTTTCCAAGATAATAGTTTCACTACATGACGATATGCATTTACAGATGGAAAAGGTGCTGACCATTTATTTGCTTTTTTTCTATATAAAAAGAAAAAGGAGTGGGTCAGAATGACAATAGGCTTTGATTGTGCTACCAAATTAACAGCGAAAATGGCAAAAGACTTGTATGGAGCAGGATTTCGTTATGCCGCACGCTATTTAGGGGATAGCTGGAAGTCCTTTAATAAGAAAGAGGCTGAAGTGATTCAGAAGGCAGGAATAAAGCTAATTAGTATTTTTCAAAAAAGCGCTAATAAGATTTCCTATTTTACAGAAAAGCAAGGAACAGTAGATGGGAAGGACGCAGAAAAGTGGGCAAAGGCAGTTGGACAGCCGGCAGGAACCGCTATTTACTTTGCAGTTGATTGTGAGGTTACAGGAAAGCAAATGGCACAAATCCAAGCTTACACTGCGGCTGTGAAAAAGGAACTAAAATCCTACAAAATAGGCGTATACGGTTCCTATGGAGTAATGCATGCCATGAAGGGGGAAGTTGATTACTTATGGCAGACCTATGCATGGTCACGGGGAGAAGTCGCTCCCTTTATTCATATGTATCAACATGAAAATAATATCATCCTAGAAGGCGTCAACATTGACCGGAATCAGATTATGCAAAGTCCTGGACACTGGGGAGCAGACAAAATGCAGGCGAATAAGTACACTGTTCAGCAGGAAACAGGTGCCTTTCTAACAGCAGCAGATGCTAAAGCTGGCCAAAATAAAAAGGGAATCGTCAAGCCAGGAACATACTCGATTTTTAACACATCCCAAGGAATGATAAATGTCACGAAAATAGCAGGAAAACCGGGGGCATGGATTAACCCGCAGCAAGAAACAGTCCACATCGTCTCCAGTGGTGAAACGTTAACGAAAATTGCCAAAATCTATGGAACAAGCCTTTCATCCATCCAAGCAAAAAATCCACAGATTAAAAATGTGGACCTTATTTATCCTGGGCAAGCGATAAAAATCTGAATTGACTAGACATATTTTGTGGAAAATGAAGGGTTTTCAAAGGCGAAGAGCGAATAAAAAGGTGAGGTGAAAAAATAGATGAAAAAGATAGAAAAAGAAGTTCGATGGGGAATTATTGGCTGTGGAGATGTGACAGAAGTAAAAAGTGGACCAGGCTTTCAACTAGCTGAAAACTCAAAGCTAGTGGCAGTTATGCGCCGCAATGGTGAATTGGCTAAGGATTATGCGGAGCGTCATCATGTTTCCAAATGGTATGACGATGGAGAAGCGCTAATAAATGATCCAGATGTCGATGCTATTTATGTCGCTACTCCACCAGCTTTTCATAAAGAATATGCACTTCTTGCCGCAAAAGCAGGGAAACCAGTGTATGTTGAAAAACCAATGGCAAGAAATTATCAAGAGTGCCTAGAGATGATTGAAGCATGTAAACAAGCAGATGTGCCTTTATATGTTGCCTATTATCGACGTGCACTTCCTCGTTTTCTAAAAATAAAAGAAATAGTCGACAGCGGTGTGCTTGGGGATATTCGCTTTGTGCGAACAATCCAATACCAGCCACCTTTAAAAGATGATCAAGCATGGAGAGTGCAGCCAGAACTTGCAGGCGGTGGACTATTCCTTGATTTAGCGAGCCATACATTGGATATTCTGGATTTTCTGCTTGGACCGATTAAGGAGGCAGAAGGATTCGCAACCAACCAAAATGGCAGCTACGAAGCAGAAGACATGGTGACCGGCAATTATCTATTTGAATCAGGTGTGCATGGAACAGGGACATGGTGTTTTGGCGCCTATGACCATATGGACGAAAACGAAATTGTCGGAAGCAAAGGGAAACTGACTTTTGCAACCTTTGGGAATGGTCCCATTACGTTAACAACCTCAGAAGGAACGGAAGAGTGGGTAATCGAAAATCCGCGTCATATTCAGCAGCATATGATTCAATTGATGGTGGATGAGTTAACTGGAAAAGGCACTAGTCCAAGCACAGGCGTAAGTGGAGCAAGAACCAACTGGGTAATGGATCAGCTGATTAAAGGGTATTATGGGGAAAAGGCATCTCGTTGAGAGGTGCTTTTTTGTGTGGCAGCGCTGACTTTGTTTTGGCTGATATTTTCCAAGTTTGGCTGATTACCTCTGAGCTTTGGCTGATATTTTCCAAGTTTGGCTGATTACCTCTGAGCTTTGGCTGATATTTTCCAAGTTTGGCTGATTACCTCTGAGCTTTGGCTGATATTTTCCAAGTTTGGCTGATTACCTCTGAGCTTTGGCTGATAAATCCCCAGTTTGGCTGATTCTCTCTGAGCTTTGGCTGATAAATCCCCAGTTTGGCTGATTCTCTCTGTACTTTGGCTGATATTTTCCAAGTTTGGCTGATACCCTCTGTACTTTGGCTGATATTTTCCAAGTTTGGCTGATTCTCTCTGAGCTTTGGCTGATAAATCCCCAGTTTGGCTGATTCTCTCTGAGCTTTGGCTGATATTTTCCAAGTTTGGCTGATTACCTCTGAGCTTTGGCTGATATTTTCCAAGTTTGGCTGATTACCTCTGAGCTTTGGCTGATTCTCTCTGAACTTTGGCTGATATTTTCCAAGTTTGGCTGATTCTCTCTGTACTTTGGCTGATATTTTCCAAGTTTGGCTGATACCCTCTGTACTTTGGCTGATAAATCCCCAGTTTGGCTGATACCCTCTGTACTTTGGCTGATTCGCCCCTTACTTTGGCTGAAAAACCGGTTATTTTTGCTGATCATCTCCTTTATTTCAGCATATTAATGACAATATTGCTAAAAAATTAACTTTCTATCTTACGACACTCTTTCATAAACCAGTTTTCTTTTCAAAAAATAAAATCCCGAAGCACCATCTTCTGCTTCGGGATTTTTCCTATTTTTAACTTTATTTCGAACTTGCAGTAGCTCTTCGGATAAAAAACGATAGCACTAATGCAACACTCGCAATAATTGTAGCTACAATAAAAGCGTCATTAATTCCGCTGATTGTAGATGCTTGAGTTGCTTTTCCATAAATCGTAGAAATCGCTAGGGTTTGGCCTGCTCCAGTCGGAAGTCCTGTGAGACCAGCTAAGCCTTGACCAAGCTGAGCTAATTTCTCTGCAATATATGGGTTGGCAGACGAGATAATGTTGTTATAGTTATCTAAATGAAAAGCGGTACGATTAGTCATAACTGTGATTAAGAAGGCAGTACCAATACTTCCCGCAACCGTTCTTGCTGTATTGGAGACAGCAGTCCCATGGCTTGTTAAGCTTAATGGAAGCTGGTTCATTCCCTCTGTCATTACCGTCATCATAATAAACGACATCCCGAACATCCGGAAAATATAAAGCATCATGAGATGAGAATAAGATGTCTGCATCGTTAATTGAGTGAAGCCCCATGTGGTGAGAACCGTAATGACTAAACCGATGATCGCTAGTGGTCTTGCCCCGAAGCGGTCAAAAAGTTTACCGGAAATTGGTGACATGATTCCCATCACAATCGCACCTGGCAACATTAATAATCCTGAATCGAGGGCAGTGAAGCCACGGATATTCTGCAAATAGATTGGTAAAAGCAGCATTGCCGCAAACATTGCCATATTGACAATCATGCTTACTAATGTTGTTAAAGTAAAGATACTATATTTGAATACACGTAAGTCCACCATTGGCGCTTCTGTTGTCAGTTCTCTCCAGACGAAGAGGCATAAGAAGATTACTCCGATAACAAGAGAAAGAACAACTACTCTGCTATCCCAGCCGTTATTTCCTGCTTCACTGAAACCATAAAGTAAGGAGCCTAGGCCGACTGTACAAGTGATAAAGCCAATTGTATCAAAGACTGGATTGGATACTTTCGTTACATCCTTCATCCACAGAATAGCGATAATTAAATCGAGAATGCCAATTGGAATAACAAGCTCGAATAAAACTCTCCAAGAATAATGACCGATTAACCAGCCTGATAAAGTTGGCCCAATGGCTGGGGCGAAAATCATAACGACGCCCATAATTCCCATTGCTGTTCCGCGTTTTTCGGGCGGAAAAATAATTAAAAAGACGGTCATTAAAAGTGGCATTAGTAAACCGGCACCTGCTGCTTGGATGATACGCCCAATTAGGAGCATCGAAAATCCAACAGAGGTTGCACAGACAATGGATCCGATAGTAAACGCGGAGATTGCTGAAATCAGCAGTTTCCGTGTTCCTAGTTTATTGATTAAAAATGGGGTGATTGGGATAAACACTCCATTTGTCAGCATATATCCAGTGGACAGCCATTGGACAGTACTTGTTGATACATTTAAATCGTTCATGATATGTGGAATGGCCACATTTAGTAAAGTTTGGTTCAGAATAGCGACAAATGCACCTAGCATGAGGGCAATAATCACTTTGCCGCGGTGGATTTCTTCGCCCATTTCAAGTGGTTTATAAGGCGCTTTTGCAGTTTTTGATTCTTTGGCCACAGCTGCTGGCTCCTCTTCATCCGCTATTTCGTTAGATTCGACCGCATTAGCAAGGCGTTCCTCTTCATCGGATATTCCTTCATTTGTTTCCATTGCTTCTGCTACGCCATCTTCTTTCTTCGATGGCTCTTCTTGTTTCACCATCTCTGATTTTGTAAGGGATGACGCAGTGTCATTTTCCTTCTTGGCATCTTCCATAACGCGGTTTGGTTCTGCTACTGTCTTCTTTTTTCGTAAAAGAAGATTGATGATCAGCAGGAGGAGGATGCTTCCTATAATATAGCTTGTGATGTAAGTGGTCATATCCATCACCTACTTATGAATTCTTACGGAAACGTTCATACCTGGAATTAGCTTTAGTCCGCCGTAGTTATCGATAGAGATTGTTACCGGAACTACTTGTGTTTCTTTTGTATAGTTTCCTGAGCTGTTGTTGCTTGGCAGAAGGGAGAATGTTCCTGCTGTTGCAAGTCCCAAGCTGTCTACTTTCCCTGTTAAAACAGTCTCTGGGAAGGCATCTACATATAAATCAACTTCTTGGCCAACTTTTACTTTGTTAATATCTGTTTCATCGACATTTGCTGTAACCCATAGATTTTCTAAATCATAGCTTTTAGCAAGGGAAGTTCCTGCAGCAACAAATGTATTTGGAACAGCGCTAGATTGAACAATGGTACTATCTTCTGGAACGGTAATATCCATTTTATTTGTACCTGATTCTGTTACAACTTCTACAGTACCGATTTTTTGGTTTTTGTTAAAAGAAGTACCTGCTTCGCCTTTCCAATCCGTTAATTTCCCTGTTGCTGGTGATGCGATGCTGATTTGTTGTCCAGCAATTTGTGCATTATCTGTTTTGATATAGGAAACAGATTGATCGTAGAAGTAATAGCCGGCAAACCCTCCGCCAACTAACACAATCAATAGGATAATATTTAATAAAATCATGCGTTTACTATTCATGGTTGTTCCTCCTCAATTTCATTTAAAATGGTCAGTATTTTTTCATTTAGCTCAAGTAATTTGTTTATGTCTTCCTCTGGAAGCTGCATAACTTCTCTCACTTTGCCCGCTAGAATGGAAGTTCCGGCGAAATATTGCTGCATGACGTGCTGACCTTCTGCAGTTAGTTGGATGTTGACCGATCGACGATTGTTTTCAGGAATGGTTCGTTCAATTAATTGTCGTTGGGATAGTCGATCGATAACGCCACTAACGGTGCTTTTGGTTAAAGATAGTTTTGTTGCAAGTTCTCCAATGCCGATATTAGGGCAGAAATAAATTCTGTACAGTGTCTTTAGCTGCACGGCTGTTAAATCCAGTTTCTTCGCATCAAGGTGCACTAGGTGGTTATAGGCTTTATTAATGCGAGAATAGGAGCGGATTAATTCATTATTTAACGACCCGTTCATCTGAAATTTTTCTCCCTTTCTAATAGTTTTTATCAGAACTGTTCGTATGCGAACTATTGGATTTTCGCATATTTTTTTAAAGAAGTCAACGGATTTGGTGAGATCTTGTTAAGGAAATCACTAATTTATTAATCAGCTGTAAATGGTTTGTTTTCTTCTTCAAAAAGAGCGAGAAAGACATCGACTACGTTTGGGTCAAACTGCTTTCCTTTATTCAGCCTAATTTCGTGGAGAATTTCCGCTAAAGGAAGTTCTTTTCGATAGACACGTCCAGAAGACATCGCGTCGAACGTGTCTGCTACTGCGACGATACGAGCAAGCAAGGGGATTTCTTCTTCTTTTAATTGTCGTGGATATCCTTTTCCGTCAAAACGCTCGTGGTGATATAAGACAATATCTAATATTCCGCTGTTTTTATATTGCTTCACATGTTTAATGATTTCATACCCTTTTGTTGTATGTGTTTTTATTAATTCGTATTCTTCTTCTGTTAACTTTCCAGGTTTTGTTAATAAAGATTCTGGGATGCCAATTTTTCCAATATCATGGAGTAATCCCCCGATATGAATAACCTCACATAAATGATGAGGGAGCTTCATTTTTTTGGCGATTTGCATGGCGTATTTTGCGACGTTTTTCGAATGGTGCATCGTATAGGAATCTCGGGAGTCTAGTGCGTTTGAAAGTACTTTTGTTAAAGCTAAATTATCTTCCATCACTCTTTGCACACGGGACATAAAGGCAACGGATATGAATGTGATAAGAAGGTAGGTTAATAAATAGGTAATAAAAGTAAGCATAGACGAAGTATGTGGATCCGGAATGAAAAAAAATCTACAAATAACGACTAGAAACGTCAACATTACAATTTTCCAAAGAGAGCTATTGTAGAAGCCGAGTCCCAGAAAAATAGAGCATAATATATATAAAATAAAGTAATTATCATGGTTTTGCAGAATATAGCGATTTAAAATGATACTAATGATAAAGAGAATAAAGAATAAATAACGAAAATAAGCAGGATTATTCCAAATTCGATGATGCATATCGGACCTCCAGTGCTAATCTTAATCGAACCAACCTCTATTAATGGAAGCATTCCCTATTCTTCTAATTTAATAAGCTTTGCAGGGGAGAAATATTTTCTAAAAAAAAGCTCATACTACAAAAATGAAAATAATTCCTGAGGTGATCAGATGATGACCAACAACGTTCCTTTTTTGATCGATTAGTTTCCATTCAAGAAAAATATACAAAAGAGGCACAAGAGTATTGGAGTTTGTATTCAAGCATAGATTCATGGCAATTTTGGGTGGTGCTGCTTATGTTAGTTGTTCCCCTGATCGTCTTATATTTTACCATTGACCGCAAGCGGATTTTCATCATTGGTTTCTTTGGATTCGCCGTGCATATGTTATTTTTCTATGCAGATGCAATTGGTATTCGCTTTGGGTTATGGGCCTATCCATACCAGATGCTTCCTTTCTTACCAAGCTTTTCGTTAGATGGGTCGATTATTCCAGTCGCGGTTATGCTAGTATTTCAATGGACATTAAAACACGGAAAGAACTTCTATCTATATGCTGTCATTTTAGCAGCCATTTTTGGTTTTGGCTTTAAACCATTGTTAACAAGCATTGGATTATTTGAACCATATAAATGGGTTAACTTTTTTCATATCTTCTTGATTTATTTGCTCCTATATATTGGTGGATATTTAGTAACAAAACTATTTATGAAATGGCAAGAAGATGAGTAATTTATCTGATTTCGGCAAGGATAAGAAAGAACATTTTAGTATAGATTGGAGTCTATTCCATGCTCGTTCTTATCCTTATTGTGCTTTTATTTAATACGCTAGCCTATAGCATACCAAAACGTTTAACTCCTATTGAAATGTTGACAACAACACTATTTGCAATGTTAATTCAGTTATTAACAGATATCTATCTTAGTTTGAAATATAATATTTATGGTTACTTCGAAAAAGGACCGGATTGGGAAAGCTTTATCTATATTCTGGGAATTTACCCTGCGGTCAATATTATTTTTCTCAATTGCTTTCCGTATAAAAAGAGGCTCAGGAATAAGATAGTTTATGTTTTTGTCTTGGTCGTCCTTGCCATGATCTTTGAAACGATATTTATTTGGAGCGGTACCTTCTATTTAAATGGTTGGAAGCAATCATATTCTATATTTACTTATCCAGTTCTTTATGTCACGCTCCTTCTCTTTCATCAATTTACGGTGAAATTATTGAAAAGAAGCAGGAGAGAAAGCGACCATTAAACTGCCTCCAATTTGGTATAATAAAGGAAATACTAAAATCTTAGGTGGTTTGACATGACAATTCTTCTATTTATCATCGCCGGTATAGCCGAAATTGGTGGAGGCTATCTTATTTGGCAATGGCTTCGCGAAGGAAAACCCTATTATTGGGGGATTTTTGGCGGGATATCGCTCGTTTTATATGGTGTTATTGCAACCTTCCAATCTTTTATGTCCTTTGGTAGAGTATATGCTGCATATGGAGGAATTTTTATTATTCTCTCCGTATTATGGGGGTGGGGCATAGATAGAAAAACACCAGATATATATGACTGGATAGGGGCAGGAATTTGTTTAATAGGTGTAATGATAATGGTTTTTGCACCGCGTCATTAATTGCTCGTTTTGGGATACTTCCTTTCAAATGTGTAAAGTGATTCCTCTATAAATCCTCTTGAATAAATATCCCCTAGGAATAAGCATCTTTTACAGGGACAAAAGTAGGAATAGTTTCCATGTAACTAGAGTGGATAATCATTCGCAATTCAACAAGAGATAACATGAAAATAGGGTGATTGACATTAAAATAACGTTCCATGCCTTTTTAAATAATATGACATTAATAATTGCTTTTATGTTTTTGGCACTTCAGTTAAAAGAATATCTTGTCTTGCGATATAAAAATATTCTCAAGTATATGTGGGTTACTCCAATCGTTGTTAGTCTATTAAGTATTGCAGCCATGTGGGAACCACTAATTTATGGGGAGGTGCGATTGGATTTACGAGGTGTTCCGATTTTTTATATTTCTTATTTATTGGGATGGAAATGTGGATTAATCTCGACCATCCTACCGGCTTTATATCGTTATCAGCTTGGTGGAACCGTTGTAATGGAAGGAATATTTCAGGCAATCATCCTGCCCTTTATAATAGGCGCTTTTTTTCAAAATAAGAAGTCCCATAATCCACCATATTCCATTGTAAATATGAAGCATATGCTAAGCGCATTTTTCTGCTACCAGATCTTAAGGTTATTCCTTATTCTGCAGACAACTCATGTTTCGTTTATGACAGTAATTGTCCTGATAGTATTCGAGTTCATTGCCGTTCTCAGCATTTTTTTTATGCAAAATGGGGTAAGTAGAAAACAATTATTACGAAAAGAACTAGAATATTATTCAAGACATGATAGTATGACCGATTTATACAATCTTCGTTTTTTTCGGACCAATGTTGAAAAATTAATGCAGCATAATGTTCCCATTGTCATTGCCATGATGGATGTGGATTATTTTAAAAAATATAACGATACCCATGGGCATCCAGCTGGTGATGCTGTACTACGTACGATTGCACAGTTATTAAATGATACGATGAGACAAGAAGACGTGTTTGCTCGATATGGCGGCGAAGAATTTATAATGTGCTTTACCAAAATAACGAATATGCAAACAGCTGCAACTATTGCCGAGCGATTTCGGAAAAATGTGGAAGAGTATCGATTCTTTGGGGAAGAGACACAGCCTAATGGAAAAGTAACCGTTTCTGTTGGAATAGGTGGTCTTTCTGCGGGGAAATCACTAGACGAATTAATAAAAGAGAGTGACCAAATGCTATATAAGGCGAAGAAATTAGGAAGAAATGTAGTAGTCTGCAGTTCCTCCTAGGCGAGAGTCTGCCCTTCTTAATGAATCGATTTCCATAGAAAAAGACAATTCCGCTGTGATTGAAAAAGGTGGAATTGTCCTATTATAAAGTTTACTTCTGTGATTCACTTGCAAAGACAGTTTCCAACTCTTTCATTAATAATGCTGCGCCTTCTTTACTTAACACAAGCTTTCCATTCCCAACCGTGATATTATCGGGGGAGACTTCTCCTGTAATGGCACATTCTTCAAAAGCTTTATATTTTTGGAAGACAATTTTTTCCCCTTCGACAAAAATTTCTAAAGGATCTTTAATTTCAATTCCTAATGTTCTTCGCAATTCTCTTGGAATAACAATACGACCCAATTCATCCACTTTACGAACAATTCCTGTGCTTTTCATACTTTTCCCTCCCTATACAATTTTTAATATATATCCTATATTTTAACATACAGTCTCGGAAAATGAAGAAATATTTTGAAGTAAAGATAACTTGCTGAAAGCATATCACTAGAATTAGCTACTAGGTTTCCACTATACTTTTTTTGAAGAGGAAATCTTTTCTAATTCATAGAAGGAGGATATTAATCATGCATACAACTATTCCACAAATCACGCTTAATGACGGTCTTGTTATTCCAGCAATTGGTTTTGGTACTTATAATTTACGAGGAGCAACTGGGGTTCAGGCCATGACATCAGCAATAGACATGGGCTATCGGTTACTAGATTCTGCATTCAATTACGAAAATGAAGGCGCAGTTGGAGAAGCAGTTCGCCGTAGCACCGTAAGCAGACAACAGTTATTTATTACCTCCAAACTTCCAGGACGCCATCATCAATACGACAAAGCCATCTATACCATCCAAGAATCACTATACCGCACCAAATTAGATTATTACGATTTATTCCTAATTCACTGGCCAAACCCAAAAACAGACTTATATGTAGAGGCATGGCAAGCCTTAATTGATGCCCAAAAATGGGGACTCATCCGCTCCATCGGCGTATGTAACTTCCTGCCAGAGCATCTCGACCGCTTGAAAAAAGAAACCGGCGTACTGCCAAGCATTAATCAAGTAGAGCTCCACCCATTTTTCTCTCAAAAAGAACAACTGGCCTACGATAAAGCAAACGGTATTGTAACCGAATCATGGAGCCCGCTCGGCCGCGCCAATAACGTGTTAGAAAACGAAACAATTAAACAAATAGCAGAAGCCCATGGAAAAACAATATCCCAAGTCATCCTTAGATGGCACACCCAACTAGGAGCATTACCAATCCCAAAATCAAGCTCCCCTCAACGCCAACAAGAAAACTTAGAGATATTCGATTTTAAACTGAACGAAGACGAAATGAATAAAATTTCCAGCCTAACCCGTGCTGACGGGCGAATTGCCGATCAAGATCCAGCTGTTTATGAAGAGTTTTAAGATAGTTTGACTAATTGAGCGGGGTGGTTGGAGAAGTTTGATGTGAATGGACTGAAATATGGGGGAGAATTGGCTTGATTGGGGTGGATTTTGCTGAAGCAGGCGAGGAAATCAGCGGATATCAGTCGAAGTTGGGGTGGAATCAGCCAAAGTGCGGGGGATATCAGCCAAAGTAGAGTAGGAATCAGCCAAAGTGAGGTTGGAATCAGCCAAACTGGGAAAATATCAGCCAAAGTGAGGGTGGAATCAGCCAAACTAGGAAAATATCAGCCAACCCCAATCCCTCTCCCCACCAAAAAAAGGATTTTCAAGCAAACAAATAGAATAAATGAAATAGAGAAAGGAAGTGGTAAATTGTTTATAAACGAAATTGGTAAGAGCAATAGATTAAAAACTACGGAAATTCTAATCAAAAGATTAAAAGAAATGTATAAGCTTAGACCGAATGTAATGGAAGATTTAAGGAAATTGTTAGCAGGCTATCGGGGTGAGAAAGATATGAAGTATTACTTTCAATTTTTGCCAGACAAAGATTGCCTCATCATTCATAATCTTCGCCTCTACGATGGAAAAACATATTTCCAGATGGACTATCTCATCCTCACGCAAAAATTTGCTCTTATTGTCGAATGCAAAAACTATTATGGAGAAGTAGAGATTGACTCCAACTTTAATCAGATGATTCGCAAAGTAGATGAAAAGGTAGAAGGCTATTCGAATCCAATTTCCCAAGCAAAAAGGCACCAACGTCAATTGCAAAAGTACTTTCAACTGCATAATCTCCCGCCAATCCCCATCGAATTCATCATAATATTCAGCAGTTCATCTACTATATTAAAAGGAAGTCCAGCTATCAGAGATAAAGTCATTCACAGTCATAGTTTTTTAGAAAAATGGGACAATCTCTCTCAAAAATATAAAGTGACTGTGGTAGAAGGGAAGCTCCTCCGCAAAGTATCCAAAAATCTCTTGAAAAATAACACTCCTGAAAGTATCGATCTACTAAGAAAATATGGAATCCCACAAAGTGACCTCATCACAGGTGTACAATGCCCAGCATGCGAAAAATTTGCGATGATACGTCAAAAACGCAAATGGTTCTGTCCTCACTGCCACACATATGACAAAAATGCCCATCACCAAACAGTGAACGATTATTTTTTATTAATAAAAGCCACTATTACAAATAAAGAATTCCGGCAATTTGCCAACATATCCTCACGTGAAACAGCTGCTAAAATGCTAGTAAGAATGAATTTGCGAAGTATAGGAGAAAATAGAGGAAGAAAGTATCAAAACCCATAAGCAATCAGGATAAATATTCGAATGGATGATGAGTAGAGAATGAAAATGTACTCATTATCCATTAATTATTGGGCAAGGTGAGGGAGGAATCAGCCAACCTGAGAAAATATCAGGCAAAGTGGAGGAGGAATCAGCCAACCTGGGAAAATATCAGCCAAAGTAAGGGAGAAATCAGCCAACCTGGGAAAATATCAGCCAAAGTGGAGGAGGAATCAGTCAAAACTAGGAAAATATCAGCCAAAGTAAGGGAGAAATCAGCCAACCTGGGAAAATATCAGCCAAAGTAAGGGAGAAATCAGCCAACCTGGGAAAATATCAGCCAAAGTGGGGGAGGAATCAGCCAACCTAGGAAAATATCAGCCAAAGTAAGGGAGAAATCAGCCAAAACTAGGAAAATATCAGCCAAAGTGGAGGAGGAATCAGCCAAAACTAGGAAAATATCAGCCAAAGTAAGGGAGAAATCAGCCAACCTAGGAAAATATCAGCCAAAGTGGGAGAGGAATCAGCCAACCTGGGAAAATATCAGCCAAAGTAAGGGAGAAATCAGCCAAAACTAGAAAAATATCAGCCAAACATTGACACAGCATGGGAGTTAGCTAACTCATATTTTCATATATAAAGTAAAAAAGGCATGTAAAAAGCATGTCTTTTTCTTTTTCCAGTTTATCTGGTAAATATCTAAATGGAACTAATATGGTGCTTATCTATAATGAAGATAGAAGTTAAAACAAAATAAAAGATAAAGGGGGAATAAAAATGTTTGATAAAATGATGGGAAATATAGAGAAGGTTATGGGGCCAGTAGCAGATTGGGCATCGAGCAATCGTTATTTAAAGGCTATTATGACAGGTATTTTGGCTACGCTTACACTGACTATTGTTGGAGCCTTAGGAGTTATTATTGGGAAGCCGCCGATTCCTGAAGTAGTTTTTGATTCAGAGAGTATATTTGCTAAGATGCTTGTAGGTTGGGCGAATTGGGGGGACAATCATTTATGGATAAGAGGAATAAATGATATTTCTACTGGAATAATTGGCATCGCTTTCACAATGGGGTTGACATATAATTTAGCCAAACATTATAAGCTGAATGAGCTGGGTGCCCTAATTACTAGTCTGATGATTTATTTTTTCATTGTAGGAGAGCCAACTTCTATACTGATTAATGATGTTGCCACCTTACAAGTTAATATGAGTGCATTTGGCGCTACGGGTATATTTTCAGGGATTATTATTTCGATAATTGTTGTAGAAATCATTCGGTTATTTCATGTGAAAGATATAGGCATTAAATTTCCTGATTCTGTACCGATTTATGTGAAAACTTCATTTAATGCAATTTTACCAGGTATTGTCACGGTATTGGTTTTCATCCTTATTAACGGTATATTAACTGCTTTATTTGGAGTGAAGCTTCCTGAATTAATTACTACTATCTTTAGTCCGCTTGTAAATAATTTTGATAATGTATTTTTAGTTGGTTTGTTCATGCTCATAATAAACTTATTTTGGTTTATGGGAATACATGGCGGAAGTATCATTATGCCCATTATATTACCGATAGAACTTCAAAATATCGTTGAGAATCTTAATAACTATTCAGCTGGGCTTCCTTATGACAAGGTATTTACTACACCGGTACACTTTGGATTTATTTTGATTGGAGGAGCAGGAATCTTTGCTCTAGCTTTCCTTAATCTTTTTAGTAAATCTAAAGGGTTGAAGCAAATAGGAAGAATTGGCTTTATTCCTTCTGTGTTTAATATTAGTGAACCAACGATGTTCGGAACACCAATACCTTTTAATACGAAATTGTTCATACCATTTGTTACTGTGCCGGTTATTAATACAATAATTACTTATGCAGCATTTGATTGGTTCCATTTTATTAATTATCCTATCTTAAATGTACCAGCCCAAACACCAGTTATCTTAATTGCGATGGCAGCTTCTGCATCTGTCAAAGCAGGATTGGTTGCCTTGATAATCATTCTTGTGGACATTGCTATATATTATCCATTTCATAAGAGTTTTGAGAAAGACATGATGAAAGAAGAACAAGAGGAAGAACAAATGACAGCAAGAAGTAATGATCAAGAAAGTGGCATAAGCGTCCAATAAGGAAGGAATGAAAGCGAAGATGGAAGAGACAAAAATGAATTTAGAACAACTGTGTATGGAAATTATCCTATATAGTGGAAATGCAAGAGCATACATTTTAGAATCAATGGATTATATAAAGCCTAAAAAGAAAGATAAAATAAACGAACTTATGTTGTTAGCGAAAGAAGAATTAAATCAAGCTCACAAGAAACAAACTACGTTATTAGCAGCTGAAGCTGGGGGGGATGGAGTTCAAATAAGTGTATTGTTAATCCATGCTCAAGATCATTTAATGACAACCATTACGATGCGAGACTTAATAGAAAAACTTACGGAGGTATTATAATGAATATTTTATTAGTATGTGCAGGCGGAATTTCAACAAGTATCCTAGAAAAAAGTATTAGAGATTCGTTTGGTCCGGAAAAAGCGGATTGGACAGTAGAAGCCCATCCAGTTGATCAACTAGAGAACTTAATTGACCGATTTGATGTCGTTTTATTAGGACCACAAATTCGTCATAAATTAAGAACGGTAAAGAAAGTAGCAGATGCAAATGGGAAGCCATGCGAAGTCATTGACAGCCGAGATTATGCGATGGCAAAAGGAAGCAAGGTGCTTAAAAGAATAGAAGAACTAATACAGTAATGTAAATAGGTGGGAATAATTTAGTTCCCACTTATTTTTATAAAAAACAAAAGTTTGAAATAGGAGGTGGATGACAAGAAAGATAATCTTTCTTGTTGCGGGTATGAAAAGGCCAAATATTGTAATGATAGTAGCAGATCAATGGCGAGCAGATTCCATTAGTTATACAGGTAATACTACAACGGTAACGCCCAATATTGATAGTTTAGTAGAAGATGGTGTAGGTTTTTCGAATGCATATTGTCAACTGCCTGTTTGTGTCCCAAGTCGAAGTTCCTTTCTTTCAGGTTGGTATCCACATACAAAAGGTTTTAGAACGATGCACCATTTAATGGGAGAAGAGGATCCGAATATATTAAAGACATTAAAAAAAGAAGGATATCACGTATATTGGGGCGGACGTAATGATTTTTTACGTGCCGATGTTGATGTTGCAGAATATTGTTCTACAAGGGATAATCAGTATGCAGAATTTTTCCGCAAAATGAGAGGAGCTCAACCAAAAAAGAAGGAGTCCAAAGACTTCGATTATTCTCATTTTAAGGGAGTAAAAGAAAGCCCTGCTAAGTTAGATTGGGAACAAATTAATAATGCTATCGAATTTCTTCAGGAAGAACGATATGAAGAAAATCCTTTCTGTGTTTATCTGGCCTTAAGTCTTCCTCATCCACCTTATCAAGTAGATCAGAAATGGTATGAGCAAATTAAGAAAGAAGATATACCAAATCCAATTCGCCTTACAGAAGAAGAGTGGAAACTAAAACCTAGCATTTTAAGGGGGATAAGAGAAAACCAGAAGCTATATAATTGGTCAGACGAACAATTAAGAGAAATGAAACACGTCTATTATGCGATGGGAACAGAACTTGATCACTATATTGGGGAGCTGATTGCGACATTAAAGGATAAAAAACTATACGATGATACTTTGTTTATTTTCTTTAGTGATCACGGTGATTATACGGGAGATTATGAAATAGCAGAGAAAAACCAGAATACCTTTGAAGATATGTTAACAAATGTGCCCCTCGTTATTAAGCCTGCTAAAGGTATGGAAGTGAAGCAAAGGGTAACTGCAGCTTTGACAGAGTTAATCGACATTCAGGCAACTATCTTAGATATTGCTGGTATTACACCTGATTATACTCATTTTGGAAAGTCTCTTAAACCTGTATTAGAAGGAAAAGAGGAGCATAGAGAGGTAGTTTTTTCTGAAGGTGGAAGATTAGAAGGGGAATCACATTGTATGGATGCAGGTCATGATCCAAGTAATGAATATTGGGCTAGAACGATAGAACAAACAAAAATGCCGCAGCATACGAAGGCTATGATGATTCGGGATCAATCTTATAAATATATCTACCGTTTGTATGAACAAGACGAGTTTTATGTATTAACAGAAGATCCATATGAAACATGCAACAAGATTAATGATGAAAAATATGCCCCTGTTATTCAAAGATTTAAAGAAAAAATGCTGAAACACTTCTTTGAAACGGGAGATGTCGTGCCACAGCGATATGATAAGCGTACGTAATTTTTATTGGATTTAAAAAAGGATGATAAACATGAATTTAATAGAGAAAGATATGAAATTACTGGAAGAATTTCTTAGAGAAGAGCAATATATACCTATTAAAAATTTAATGTTTGCATTTGGCGTAAGCGAAAAAACAATCAGAAATTCAATAGGTAGCATAAACGTCTTTTTAGAGAAATTTAATAGTAAGATAGTGGCCAAAAGAGGAGAAGGATATTATCTTCGTACGAGCAATAGAGAAGAAATATTAAAAAGTATCACCAGGGTTAGTGATACGCCCTTCTTTTCTTCTTCTGATCTATTAGAAAATGTATTCAAAAGACTGATTGAAGAGGTTAAGTATGTAAAACTAGAAGAATTATGTGATGAATATTATGTAAGCAGAAGCAAAATGAGCAGCATAATTTCTAAGTTGAAAAAGGAAATTCAAACATATGGATTAGTGTTAAAGAGTAAGCCACATTACGGATTTAAAATAAGTGGCACGGAGTTAGGGAAAAGGTTAGCTATTGCTAACATGCTTAGACCAAAAATATATTTAGATGGAACGCCAAAGTTATTTTTTATTGAAGATTTCATTGTGAAGGAATGGAAAATTAGAGATATTAATTGTTCAGATATAGTGCTTCAGAATATTATTTATCATATAAAAATTATGATTAGACGTGTTTTAGCAGGGCATCCTATTGATATTCCCACAGAAAATATGACGGAAGGTTCGTTAGAGCATGAAGTTTCTCAATCGATTATAGAAAAGGTAGAGAATGTATTTACAATGAAAATGTCTGATGCTGAAATAGTCTATGTATATTCTCATATTAGTGGTCAAATTTTTCAAAATGATAGCCAGGCTGGAATGCATATATCGGATGCAAGAATAAATATGATTATTGATAGTTTTTTAGAAAAGATAGAATCGATGTATGATATTTCTCTATGGAAGGATCAGAAGCTTCGGTCTGGCCTTCTTATTCATTTGCGTCCTTTGATAGGAAGGATTATGAAAGACATTCATTTGAGGAATCCCATTCTTCATGATATAAAAAAACAATTTGCCTTTGCTTTCAATCTAGCAGTATTGTTAGCGGAAAAGGTGAATTCCATTTTTAAGTGTCAGTTAACTGATGATGACATAGCTTATTTGACAATGCATATTGGTTTGGCTCTAGAAAGAGACTTTAAAAAATTTGATGATAAGAACTTCAATCGAATAGCTATTATATGTACAACTGGGCAAGGTACGGCTCAATTACTTAAATTTAAGATAGAGCAAACATTTCCAAAAGCTCATATGATTAAAAACTTCTCTTTATATCATCAAGAAGATGTTATAGCCTTTAATCCTGATATTATATTCTCCACTGTTCCTGTTGACATAAATAACATACCAATAGAAGTGATTAGTCCTTTTTTCACAGAAGAGGAGAAACGAAAATTGCTAGAAGAAAAGTCTAAGGTGAAAACAGAATATATACTAGATAAGTATTTTTCTAAGGATTTGTTTCAGAGTAATTTGGACTGTAATGACCAAAAAGAGGCAATTACTAAAATGTGTGATTTAATAGGGAAAACAGGAATAACGCCTCCAAATTTTGAAGAACTTTGTTTAATAAGAGAAAGTTTGGCTAGTACAGCTTTTGGAAATCAAATTGCCCTTGTTCACCCCATAGAACTTTGCTCAGAAGTAACGAAAATTGGCATAGGGATTCTAAAGAAACCGATTGATTGGTCAGGCTTACCTGTTAAAATAATTTTTACTATTGCACAAGCTAAAAGCAGTGAGGTTAGAGATTTGTTACTATTCATACAAGAATTAGTGCATAATAAAGAGCTGATGATTCAACTATGTGAAGTAAATTCATTTGATGAATGGAAAGAAACTATCATTTCTTATTCTGAAAACTTGTGAGCTACTAATTTATATAATAGCCTTTTCCTCACAAGTTTATTTATTAATTTGCACACTTTCATCCGTTTTGGATAAAAGTGTGTTATGATGTGAATGGAAGAACAGAAAACTCATTCGTACTATTTAATGTAGATTGAGGGAGATAAAATGAACGTAAAGAAGTCCTAGGGCCTAATGCCAGAAATTGTTGCTACAGAGGGTGCCTGAGGAATTGACTTAATGAGGCGCATAAACAAATGGTGAAGGATTATATTTGTTAAAACTATAAAACGTATTATCCATACACAATCGAGAAAATTGGAAAGTTAATAAATAGATAGTAAGCGAATACAAAAAATGATTGACAACGCTTTTATTCTATTATAAGATAAAGTCAATTAATATATCGAGGATTTGTTACTGTTCAATCAGGCAAGACCTAAGACAATTGGGAGGAATGTTTCTCTAGTTGTTTTAGGTCTTTTTTTGTCAAAATAAAGGAGTGTATGGAAATTGGTACTAGGTAAACTATTTGGAAACAATAAAGCAAAGCAAGAAAGATTAAAAGCACCAATCACAGGAAAGGTCATTCCAATAGAAGAAGTTCCGGATCCTGTTTTCGCTGAAAAAATGATGGGAGATGGGATCGCTTTTGTCCCAGCTGAAGGAAAAGTAGTTGCTCCGATCGAAGCAACAGTAAAACAAGTGTTTCCAACGAAACATGCTATAGGATTGGAAAGTAATAATGGTTTAGAAATTCTGATTCATATTGGGTTGGATACAGTTAATATGAAAGGAGAAGGGTTTATCGTTCATGTAAAAGAAGGCGATCAAGTATCTATTGGAGATATACTTGTTGAATTCGATTTAGAGAAAGTGGAAGAAAATGCGGCTAGCACTATAACCCCAATGGTTATATTGAATAGAGATAATGTGAAGAGTCTGGAAAAGAAATATAAGGAGCAAGGGAATGCTGGAATTGAGGAAGTTCTAATTGCCTCTTTATAATAAAACCCTTCATTTGAAAAAGGGGATGGGATAATGCTTAGGATTAATAAGATATTGAATAATAATGCAGTAGTTATTATAGAAGAGGGCACAGAAAAAATTGTGCTTGGTGCAGGTATTGCCTTTCAAAAAGGGAAGAATGATTTAATTCAAGAGAGTAAAATTGAAAAGATTTTTATCTTGAAAAATGAAACGAAACAATTTCAGGAATTGCTAGAGTCATTGCCAGAATCCTATATAACGATAGCAGAAGAAATTATTTCTTATGCGGAGGAATTTTTAGAAGTTGAGCTGAATAGTCATATTCATATTGCGCTAACAGATCATTTGGCATTTGCCATTGATCGGATGAAAAAAGGGATAGCCATTCGCAATAGATTATTAAGTGAAGTAAAGATTTTATATCCTAAGGAGTATGAAATTGGGGTATGGGCGATTAACCAAGTAGAGAAAAAACTTGGCATTCAACTTCCTATTGATGAGGCTGGATATATAGGCTTACATATCCATACGGGAACAATGAATTCGAATAATGTAGATGTCCCTTTAAAGCGAACGATGATCTTACAAGATTTATTGGATATTGTTGCAAGTCAGCTTAATATGGAAATTGATAAGGATTCCTTAACATACCATCGATTTTTAACGCATTTAGAATTTGTTATCAGTAGAATGGAAAAAAATGAGGCATTTCATGAGATGGATGACGAGATGCTCGATATTGTGAAGAGTAAATATAAGAGAGCATATGAATGCTCAGAAGTGCTAGCGGTGTTTTTAAATCAAGAATATCAATACGAAGTGCCAGAATCAGAAGTTGGGTTTTTAACCTTGCATATTCAAAGACTTTGGGACAAAAGCAATAAGTAGAATACAGGGGATTGTTACTGTTCAATCAGGCAAGACCTAAAAAGATAGAGAAATATTCTCTCTGTCTTTTTAGGTCTTGCCTTTTTCTATTGCTAGCAACAACAAGAGGAAAGATTGCACTAGTTTAACAGGTCTATTTACGGGAGGTTTCAAATGGATTTCCAACAGATATGCGCAAATATTATGAGACACCTTGGAGGCATTGAAAATATTAAGTATGCCGAGGCATGTGCAACTAAATTACGGTTAGGGCTAGTGAGGGAGGATCAGGTAAGGCTAGAGGAATTAAAGTCATTACAGGGAGTGTACGCAGCACTATTTCGGGAGGATGAACTGCATATACTTCTTGGAAAAGATAGCACTTATCAATTGTACCTTGAAATGAATAAACAACTAAAAAATCGAGAGTCACAACAGAACAGGGGCCAGTGTGAGAGGAGAGAAAAAAATATGTTTAACAAGCTTTTTGGTAAGTTTCAAATGTTTGGGAAAGCAATTATGCTTCCAATTGCTGTATTACCTGCCGCAGGACTTTTATTAGGAATTGGGGGTGCTTTTTCTAACCCTAATACAATTGCTCTTTATCCATTTTTAGATCATACGATTTTACAGGCGATTTTTACGATAATGAGTTCCGCGGGAAACATTATATTTGGAAATTTACCTTTAATTTTTGCTATTGGAATTGCGGTTGGCCTAGCAAAATCCGATAAAGGGGTTGCTGGACTTGCATCCGTTCTTTCCTACCTTGTAATGAATGCATCGCTAAATGCAATGTTACAAATTACCAATAAGTTAGCTACTGAAAACTTAGCTGGCGTTGGGCAGGGCATGACATTAGGAATTCAGACATTACAAACAGGTGTATTTGGCGGTATCATAGCTGGTTTAGTTACATACATGCTGCACAGCAGATTCAATAAAGTTCAACTGCCACAGTTTTTAGGATTTTTTAGTGGATCCCGTTTTATTCCTATCATTACTTCTGTTGTATCCATCTTCCTTGGAATAGCCATGTATATAGTATGGCCGCCAATTCAAGAAGGAATCGCTCAATTAGGTGGACTTGTAGATAAAACAGGATATTTTGGAACCTTCTTATTTGGGTTTGTTGTAAAGTTATTAGGGCCTTTGGGATTGCACCATATCTTTTATTTACCTTTTTGGCAAACCGGCCTTGGGGGGACGTTAGAGGTCGCGGGGAATGTTGTGCAAGGAGCGCAGAATATCTTCTTCGCTCAATTAGCAGATCCAAATGTTGAACAGTATTACATTGGAACAGCACGTTTTATGAGTGGGAAATACTTCCCAATGATGTTTGGATTAATTGGGGCAGCCTTAGCGATGTATCATACAGCGAAACCAGAGAATAAAAAGAAGATATTTGGTTTACTGGCAACAGGAGCATTGACTTCCTTTTTAACTGGTATTACAGAACCGTTGGAGTTTGCCTTTTTATTTGTAGCGCCAGTGTTATTTGTAGTACATGCAGCTTTTTGGGGACTATCTTATATGATAGCTCATATCTTCCATATTACAGTGGGAATGACCTTCTCTGCTGGATTAATTGACTTGACTTTGTTTGGAATTCTACAAGGAAACGATAAAACAAATTGGATTCTGATTCCCCTAATAGGGATAGTCTTCTTTGTTGTTTATTATGTAGTATTTAGATTTCTAATTGTGAAATTTAATTATAAAACACCTGGAAGAGAGGACGAGGAGTTGGCAGAAGATGCAGCTGCCGCAACAGATGGAAGTAGCAGAGCTGCAACCATTATTTCTGGATTAGGTGGAAAAGATAATTTATCCGAAGTTGATAATTGTGCAACTAGATTGCGCGTAACCGTCAAAGATTCTTCGAAAGTATCAGAAGCTGTATTAAAAGGTACAGGTGCTAAGGGAGTAATGTTACGTGGAAATGGAGTTCAAGTAATTTATGGACCACATGTATCTATTATCAAAACAGAGATTGAAGAAATAGTAGGAGAATAAAAGGAGTGAATATAAATGAATAAACCTAATATTGTTTTTATGATTTCGCATGATACAGGTAGACATTTAGGCTGTTATGGAAAAGCTGTTGAATCTCCTGAAATTGATCGATTAGCTGCAGAAGGGGTGCGCTTTGATCAATTCTTTTGTCCAGCACCTCAATGTAGTCCGAGTCGTGGTAGTATCTTAACAGGTTTGTATCCACATAATAATGGATTAATTGGTCTAGCGCATTATGAGTTTGGAATAGAGGAAAGCATCGATACAATGCCTACTAAATTTTCCGAGGCTGGCTATGAATCAGCTTTAATTGGATTTAGCCATGAGACAGTAGGACACACAGAAAGAGGCACTTGGACTTCTTCTTATAAGCTAGGATATGACCGCTATGAGAAAATTGAAGGATCAAGAGCGCCGCAAGTTGCAGATAGTGCAGTGAAATACCTGCAAGAAAAAAAGGAGGATGGTAAACCCTTCTTTGCAAATATTGGATTTTGGGAAACACATCGTACTTTTGATGAGTATGAACCATTTGCAGATGAAATTTCAGCAGTAGAAGTACCAGAATATTTACCAGACACGGAAGCCATTCGTAAGGAAATAGCGTTAATGAATGGTTCTGTAAAAGTGCTAGATGCTGCAATAAAAAGAATTATGGACACATTAGAAGAAACAGGTTTAATAGACAATACAATTGTTATTTATACAACAGATCACGGAATAGCATTCCCAAGGGCAAAAGGAACGTTGAAAGAAGCAGGATTAGAAACAGCTTTAATTTTCTATAATCCAAAACTGTTTGGGAAAAATGTTGTTTCGACGGAATTACTTTGCAATATTGATATTATGCCCACATTATTAGACTTAGCGGGCTTACCGATTCCCGATGATTTAGATGGGAAAAGCTTTGCTCCATTATTATTAAAACAATCTAATGAGAAAATTCGTGAGGACTTCTTTTGTGAATTAACCTGGCATGATAATTACCATCCAATGCGCGGAGTGCGGACAGAGAAATATAAGTATGTGAAAAATTTTGAGGATGGTCCCAAAATTTATATGCCGATGGATATCCACAGCAGCCCATCAGGAGCTGAGGTTCGCAAAGAATATTATGTACCAAATGAGGCAGAAGAGTTGTATGACCTAGAAAAAGATCCATTAGAATATAAAAATCTTATCCATGATCCTGCATACTCTGAAGTAGCAAGGCAATTGCGCGAAAAAGTGGCAAATTGGATGAACGAAACAAAAGATCCTTTATTAAAAGGAGCTGTACCCGGCATTGCCTCAGCAAGATGGTCTGAAGAAGCTAAGATAGGTAGAGCATATACAAAAAGGCAAAAATAAAATAAAAAGAAGCTTCAATTAGTCTAATTATAGACTTTTATTGGAGCTTTTTTTGGAGTGAAGGGAATATTCGATGAAATGGATGAGAGGATATAAGAAAATACACTTTATTAGCGAAAGTTTGGGCGAAGGTCAGCCGAGTTATGGATATATTAGGAGAAGCGGGAAGAGGATCAGCTAAAGTTAGGGTGGAATCAGCGGAAAGCGTGGGTGGAATCAACCAACCTGGGAAAATATCAGTCAAACTGAGGGAGGAATCAGCCAAACCGAGAAAATATCAGCCAAAGTGGGGGAGGAATCAACCAACCTGGGAAAATATCAGTCAAACTGAGGGAGGAATCAGCCAAACCGAGAAAATATCAGCCAAAGTGGGGGAGGAATCAACCAACCTGGGAAAATATCAGTCAAACTGAGGGAGGAATCAGCCAAACCGAGAAAATATCAGCCAAAGTGGGGGAGGAATCAACCAACCTGGGAAAATATCAGTCAAACTGAGGGAGGAATCAGCCAAACCGAGAAAATATCAGCCAAAGTGGGGGAGGAATCAACCAACCTAGGAAAATATCAGCCAAAGTAAGGGAGAAATCAGCCAACCTAGGAAAATATCAGCCAAAGTGGAGGAGGAATCAGCCAACCTAGGAAAATATCAGCCAAAGTGGAGGAGGAATCAGCCAACCTGAGAAAATATCAGCCAAAGTAGAGGTAGAATCAGTCAACCTGAGAAAATATCAGCCAAAGTGGAGGAGGAATCAGCCAACCTAGGAAAATATCAGCCAAACTCTAAATATATCAGCCAACCCCCAACCCAAACCAACTCAATCCCACCCCACCAAAACTCATCCTGCCAACAAAGTCTTCATCAATCGCTTCTCTAGCACAATATCCGTCATATTCGGATTATGCTTCTCCAACTGAGCTCCTTCTTCGCAAAGCGCAGTTGCTTTTTGGCGATCGCCATTTACGTGCAACTCATATGCGGCGGCAATTCGTTTATTGCTCATCTGTTTGATTGCTAAGAAGCGTTTTACTTCTTTATTCTTATAAATAGATTGGACTTCTTCTTTGTCACCTTCCAGCACAGTTAACAAAAACAAGCGCTCTTTGGCAACCTCCACTCGGAAAAGGGAGATTAACTCGTCTTTCCTTGCCCACAGTAAGTCATTAATTCTCTTTGCTTCTTCAAAATCGAGGCGGTCCATTGCGCGCACTTGTTGCATGCACAGTCCCCACTGGGAAAAATAATCCTTCCCATCATCGCCATCGGGCAGTGCAAATAGTTCTTCTGGCAGCTCCTGATAAGAAATGCCATTGGAAGTTTGCGCATTAATATAGAATTGACTAAATAGCTGCCATTGCTTTTTTTCGTTGCTCCACGCCATTTTTAATGTCATCCCATCGTTAAAACCATAAGGAATAATATTTGTGACTCCAATAAAGAGGCCAAGGAGTACGAATAGAGTGACAGGGATAGGAAAAGCATTCCCGTATACAATCAAAGCAATGCCGCCAACCACTAAACTACTGAGAAAATTTATGATAACTCCGCCGCATAAATACAACTTAAAGGGATACTTGCCTTTCACATATTCGGGAGGAGCCATTAAACACTGGCCTAATGTGCCTGGCACATGCAGCTTTTTCCACTTTAAACCGTCTTTAGTGGCAACGACCATCCAGGAAAAAACGCGAAAGGAGACAAGGGAATAGCCAGTTAATTTTCCGAAAATAAGATGTCCACCTTCATGTAAAATAATATGTATAATATAAAATGCAAGGAAACAAACGACTCCAAGAAGAATATTCGTGATAGTCCATTCTTGCGATAAAAGAGTGAGCATAAGTGCTCCGCCAAATACTCCTCCAATCAAAGCCATTCCTAGTGTTGAAAAAAATTTCTTCATGCCATAACTCCAATCTTAAGAAATCTTGTTAAGTTAATTGTAACAAAGCCCTATACATTCATCTATCAAAAAAAGCAATTTATCCCAAATCGTCAAAATAGTATGAAACACATAGACATAGTAAAATAATAGAGAAGGTCTACATAGAAAAGGAGCGTGTACCATAATGAAGACAGAGCAACAATATTTTGAAGAAGGCACAACGATTCAAACATATATGGAAAACATGAGTACATTAAAAGAGGAAAGCCATGAAGTATATGAAA
Source organism: Niallia sp. FSL W8-0177 (assembly GCF_038006285.1). Classification (NCBI taxonomy): domain Bacteria; kingdom Bacillati; phylum Bacillota; class Bacilli; order Caryophanales; family Bacillaceae; genus Niallia; species Niallia sp. FSL W8-0177. Next base: position 3,737,037 of record NZ_JBBOUX010000001.1, on the reverse strand, counting down.
ACTTCTCTTTGCCGCAAGATGGTTTTACCGAAGAATTAAAAAAGCATAAGTTACATTTCCTAACGATTACGGAAGATTGGTGTGGCGATGCGATGGTGATTAATCCTGTTCTTCGCAAAATAGTAGAAGCGGCGGATTTGCCAATGCATGTGGCATTGCGAGATGCAGATACAGATTTAATTGATCGCCATTTAACAAACGGCGGCAGAGCGATTCCTATGGTGCTTATTTTAAATGAACAAGGCGAGTTAATTGGCAAATGGGGACCGCGTGCACCAGAAGTCCAAGAAATAGTTAATGAAGGGCGTGCCAAGCTTCCTGCAAAAGAGGATCCAACATTTGCGGAAAAACAAAAAGATTTTTACGAAAGCCTACAGAAGAGATATCGCACCGAGCCAGCTATTTGGACATATGTATACAAAAGCTTTAAGAGCAGAGTCCAAGAGATTATTAAATAAACAGACAGCCCTTGAATTTGAGGGCTGTTTTTTAATTGGTAAAAGCTTTTGTTTGACATCGAACTCTAAAATCATTAATATAATCGCATACGATATATCGGATGCGATGTATTTAGTGAGATTGATGTATGGCTGCAGGGGGAGGAATGGATTCATGATAAATATTTTTAAAAACTTTCAAAAAAAGGACTGGATGTTCATTTCATGTGCATTAGTCTTTATTATTTTACAAGTATGGCTTGATTTAAAGCTGCCAGATTATATGTCTGAAATCACAAGACTAGTGCAGACAGAGGGAAGTGAGTTAAGCGACGTTTTAGCTCAAGGTGGATTTATGATGCTTTGTGCGATCGGAAGTATGGTTGCTTCGATTATCACGGTTTTCTTTGCTGCGAAAGTGGCCGCAGGCTTTTCGAATCGTCTGCGCAAAAAGGTTTTTGATAAGACATTATCTTTTTCGATGGAAGAGCTGTCTGGTTTTTCAACAGCTAGCTTAATAACTCGTTCGACAAATGATATTATGCAAGTTCAAATGCTGATTATATTAAGCTTACAAATTGTTATTAAAGCACCGATCATTGCTGTGTGGGGAATTTTAAAAATTACCGGGAAAAGCTGGGAATGGACCGCTGCTACAGGCGTGGCAATTGCGGTGTTATTAGTGCTGATTGCTACGATTGTGCTAGTTGCTCTTCCAAAATTCAAAGTTATCCAGAAGTTAACGGATAATCTTAACATGGTAACAAGAGAGCATTTAAACGGAATCCGGGTTGTTCATGCTTATAATGCAGCAAACTATCATGAGGAAAAATTTGAGAAAGCAAATAAGGAATTAACGGATACAAATTTATTCACTTCTCGAATCATGGCCCTGATGATGCCGACGATTTCCCTGATAATGTCGGGGATGACGCTTGCCATCTATTGGATTGGAGCAGTGTTAATCAATAATGCGGCAATGGCAGACCGCTTGCCGATATTCTCAGACATGGTTGTCTTTTCTTCCTATGCGATGCAAATCATTATGGCGTTTATGATGGTTTCCATTACATTTGTTCTTCTTCCTCGTGCGGCAGTTTCGATTAAGAGAATAAACGAAGTCCTGAATACCGATGTGAAAATTAAGAGTGGTTCAAAAACAAATGGAGACAAAGTAGGAGAGATTGAATTTCGCGATGTGAGCTTTAAATACCCTGGAGCGAGTGATTATATTCTCCGAAATATTAGCTTTACTGCTTCTAAAGGGGAGACTGTTGCGATTATTGGTTCTACTGGGAGCGGAAAAAGTACTCTGTTGAACTTGATACCTCGCTTTATGGAAGCAACCGAGGGCGAAATTTTGGTAGATGGTCTAAATGTGAAGAATTATAAGCTAGAAGCATTACGAGACAAAATTGGATATGTATCGCAAAAAGCAGTTATGTTCAGTGGCTCTGTGTCTTCCAACATTACGTTTGGAGAGGAAGATAAGGATTCAGTGGAACAGACAAAAATCCAACGAGCAGTGGAAATTGCGCAAGGAAAAGACTTTATTGAAAAAATGGATCAGCAATATGAGGCGACGATTTCACAAGGTGGAACCAATCTTTCTGGTGGACAGAAACAAAGATTATCGATTGCACGTGCCATTTATAAAGATCCAGAAGTCTATTTATTTGATGATTCTTTTTCCGCGTTAGACTATAAAACAGATCGTGTCCTCCGTTCTAAACTGAAAGAAGAGATCCAAGATGCCACTAATATTATTGTGGCACAGCGAATTGGAACGATTAAGGATGCTGACCGCATTCTGGTATTAGATAAAGGCGAAGTAGTTGGAATGGGGACACATGACGAATTAATGGTAACTTGCGATGTTTACCAAGAAATTGCTTTATCACAATTATCAAAGGAGGAACTCGAAATTGGCTAAGAAAAACGAAGTAAAAGAAGAGAAAAATCCAACCCAAAATGAGGAGTTGGGGAACCAACCAGCAAAATCGATTCCTCCGCGTGCAAAAGGGATGAATTTTTCCAGTTTAAAGCAGCTGGTAATTTACTGTAAAGCTTACTTTCCGATTATCATCTTTGCTTTAATTCTGGCGATGACAGCGGCAATTTTTAGCATTATTGGTCCTGATCAGCTAAGCAAAATGACGGATTATATTACAGCAGGACTGATGGGAGACATTGATCTAGATGCTGTATATGATGTAGCGATTCTGTTGGTGTTCCTATACGGTTTAGGCTTTATTTTTAACTATGTGCAAGGCTATATTATGGCAACTGTCACCCAGAGAATTTCAAAACAATTAAGAAGAGACATTTCGGTAAAAATTAACCGTCTGCCTTTAAAGTATTTTGATAATACAACAACAGGTGATGTCCTTAGCCGGGTTACAAATGATGTCGATATGGTGGGACAGACGATGAACCAAAGTATTAGCAGCTTAATTACGGCTATTACTATGTTCGTCGGTTCCTTAATCATGATGTTCTACACCAACTGGATTATGGCAATTGCAGCTATTCTTTCCACCTTTATTGGTTTTGCGTTTATGTTCTTTATTATTTCGAAATCACAGAAATACTTCGCTCAACAGCAGCAAGAGCTTGGAAAATTAAATGGTCATATTGAAGAAATCTATTCTGGCCATAATGTCGTGAAAGCTTATAATGCAGAGCAGCAGGCGAAGGATGACTTTTTTGCTATCAATACACGATTATATGAGAGTGCGTGGAAATCGCAATTTATGTCAGGGCTGATGATGCCATTAATGATGTTTATTGGAAACTTTGGTTATGTGGTTGTATGTATTGTCGGGGCTGCTCTTGCTGTAAATGGCCATATTTCATTTGGTGTTATTGTTGCCTTTATGCTGTACATTCGCTTATTTACACAGCCGCTGCAACAAATTGCGCAAGCAGCGACAAATCTGCAATCCACAGCAGCAGCAAGTGGGCGTGTGTTTGAGTTCTTGTCCGAAGAAGAACTAGCAGTAGAAGAGGAGAAAACAGCAAAATTGGCAAATATCAAAGGTGATGTGGAATTTAAGCATGTCCGCTTTGGCTACAGTGAAGATAAAACAATCATTGAAGACTTTTCCGTACAAGTAGCCGCTGGCCAGAAGGTCGCAATCGTAGGACCGACTGGCGCTGGAAAAACAACATTAATTAATTTGCTGATGCGCTTTTATGAAATAAATGGCGGCGAGATCACAATTGACGGGATTCCAACCAACGAAATGACAAGAGAGGCCCTGCATGAGCTTTTCTGTATGGTGCTGCAAGATACTTGGATATTTGAAGGGTCTATTCGCGACAATATCGTCTATTCAAGAGAAGGAGTATCAGATGAAGAGGTAGAAGCTGCCTGCAAAGCAGTTGGCTTGCATCATTTTATCAAAACATTGCCAAACGGCTATGATACTATCTTGGATGACAAAACAAGTTTATCAGCAGGTCAAAAACAGCTTATCACCATCGCACGTGCCATGGTAAAAATGGCGCCATTACTTATCCTAGATGAAGCGACTAGCTCCGTGGATACCCGTACGGAATTACTGATTCAAACAGCAATGGATAAGCTGACAGAAGGAAAAACTTCCTTTGTGATCGCCCATAGACTTTCAACAATTAAAAATGCCGATTTAATACTTGTCATGAAAGACGGCGATATTATCGAAGCCGGAACACATAAAGAATTAATCGAGAAAAATGGATTTTATGCTGAGCTTTATAATAGCCAGTTTGAAGAAGCATCGTAATAAAAAGATTCTCATCGAAAAATTCGCTAGAATGTTGCGAGTTTTTCTTCCAGCTTCTTATAGAAAGGAGTTAAGAAATGTTAGATAGGCCGACATACATTTGGGAATCGATTGATTTTTTGAATCGATTTATTATGAAGAGCCGCCAAAGGTACGCAGAAGAGCATGGACTAACTGCTCCTCAAGCGCGTCTCATCCTAGAAGTTTTCCTTCATAAAAAAATAAGTGTGAAGGAGCTTACCCAAAATCTGCGTATCACACAAAGTACTGTTTCGGATATTGTAGAACGACTGACAGAAAAGGGCATTCTGATAAAGAAACCGAATCCGAATGACAAACGCTCCGTTCAGATTATGTTAACAGAAAGAATGGTAAAGAGAATTGAAGAAAAATCCCCAAAGCCCAATCAACAAATAATGGGATCCGTCTTAGATCATTTGCAGCCAAGCGAGCAAGCAAAAGTCGAAGAAGGAATGAGATTATTGGTAGCCGCTGTCGGTAAGAAACTGGAAGCAGACGGTATTGATGATTTAGAAGATTTCGAAGTATTATTTTTGCCAAAGGAAAAGAAATGCAAATAAAAAAGTCGGGTCTAGGACCTGACTTTTTTGCATGGAATGTATTTTTGCGACTTAAAAGCTTGTATCTATTGAAAAAGGAGGATGCTTCCTGTAACAGAGAGAAGTTCTCTGAGCTATTGGACGAAAGTTCTCCTAGCTAACAGAGAAAGGTTTTCAGCGCCTCTTATCGCCAGCATCCAATGTTTCCAGTAACAGAGAACAGCTCTCTAATCCCATTTCCCCAGGTATCCTTAGCAAAAGGTAACATAGGAAGTCTCTCCGTTCCCTTTTGTTACTGCTACTCATATATTCGGTAACAGAGCAGGCTAAGTGCCATAATCCCTTAAGCTAACAGCCCCAAAAAAGTTATCCAACATTATTTTTCCTGCTCTCATCCTCCGCAACCCGCACGCTAAATTCACTAATATATTCTTCTTTCTTATGGTAAAGCCCCACCGAGAATGTTTCGTAAATGTCGCTGGTCACGGTTAAGTTTTGTTCCTGGACATAGTGAAGGAGCTTTTGCAAGGTTTGAAAATACTCTGTAAATATGGAGGATTTTAATTTGATACATACATATGTCCCCTTCGGAATAACTGCTCGCTCTGCTTCATTGGAAAGGCTGGATAGCTGTTTTCGTAAAGGGACTGGTGTGTAAAGATAGCTATAAGTGATCTCTTCCACTTTTTCATATTGTTTGAATGGAATAATGGAGCCATAGCCATTGTTGCGAAACTCTTCCTTTGTTGCTTTCTTTAGGTTGCTATAGGAAGGATTAAGAATGTTCTGTGGCCCAATATTTTTAACGCTTGTTTGGATAATGGCCTGTTCTTCCTTTTCCATTAGGATGATTTCTCCAAACGGATATTCTTGTCTTTGCAATTCTTCGCGGAGCTCTCGAATGGACTGTTGCGTCTCCAGTAAAGAAGCAATTTTTTCAGATATTAGCTCTTCTTGTTTTTCCAAAAAAGCGACGAAATCCAAGTTATCTGTTTCTTGGATTTCTTTAATCTGCCCAAGAGGTGTGCCGATTGAAATAAGCAATTTAATAATATCAAGACGGTATAATTGAGTATCCCGATAATAACGATAATTCGTTTGGGGATCGACATAAGCAGGCTTAAATAAGCCGATTTTATCATAATGGCGAAGTGCTTTAATGGTAATATTCGCTACTTTTGCGACTTCTCCAATGGAGTAAAGTTTCTCTTCCATCTTAATCAACTCCATCCATTCTAAGATTTAGCTAATGATTTTTGTCTCCAAATAAGAGTCAAGGCGATACCGATCGCTAAAAAGACAGCTGCGAAATAGAAAGGATAATTTAAATCAATATCGAATAATATTCCTCCAATAATCGGGCCAAATACATTACCAATGCTTGTGAACATGGAATTCATCCCGCCAACAAAGCCTTGTTCGTCTCCCGCGATTCTAGAAAGATAGGTCGTCACGGCTGGTCGCATTAAATCAAAGCCAACAAAAACGATAATCGTAACAAGGAGAATGAGAGAGTACGAATGTACGATCGTTAAAAGCAAGACTAATATAGTGGAAAAAAGCAGGCTGTATCGAATTAACAGAATTTCGCCCATCCACTTTGTCAATTTTTCAAATAAGGCTACTTGTGCAATAACCCCAACCGTTGCCCCACCTGTTATGATAATTGCAATATCCTTTGGCGTAAATCCAAATTTATGATCGACGAAAAGCGAGAATAGTGATTCAAAGGAAGATAATCCAAAGGATGAAATAAAGATAATGAGAAAAGAAATAAAATAGATAGGCACGAAAATTCGCTGCCAGCCCACCTTTTCTGCATTTGCTTGATTTTCCTCTGTACGTCGCTCAGGTTCCCTTAAGGCGAAAAAGGAGAGAATCGCAGCTGTAAAGCCTAAGATTCCGGCAAAATAAAAAGGCATACGCGTCCCAATTTCTGCTAAAAATCCGCCAATTCCTGGGCCAATGATAAATCCAGTGGAAATAGCAGCAGACATATAGCCAAGTGCTTTCGGTCTAGCTTCCATTGTAGTAATATCGGCAATAAAAGCCGTAACAGCAGGCATAATAAACGCCGCACTAATCCCGCCAAGCACACGTGAAAGAAAAAGAATACTGACCGTTTTCCCAAGTCCGAATAATAATTCAGACGCTCCGAAGATAAGTAGTCCAATGACAATCATGCGCTTTCTACCAAATTGATCGGCCCAGCGACCAGCTATAGGAGAAACAACAAGCTGGGCAATCGCAAAAGCTGCCACCATGTAACCAACAATCGCTCCAGAAAGATGAAGCTCAGTCATAATCGTAGGAGTTACAGGAATAACCAGACCAATACCGAGAAAGGCAATGAATAAATTTATAAGTAAAATAGAAAGAGTAATATTCTGTCTAAGCATAATGTTCGTCTCCTTAAGAAGTATCTACAAACATTAAGTGTAAACTCTCCTCTAAGGGTAGAGTCAATGGGTTTGCTATTTTCTGTCAGATTAATAATAATTTTTACACTATTTACAAGGAATATCCAAATGCTTAATCTAAGATTAGGAGTATGAAAAATGGGGAGGGGAAAATATGAGACCAAATCTTACGAAAGATATCAGTATAGATAGTTTTAAAGATTTTTATTGGTTAAAAGAGGAATTACAATCTTTTTGCAGGGAAATTGGAATAAGTGTTTCAGGTTCAAAAATAGAGATTTCCGATAGAATTGAAACATTTCTTCGAACAGGAGAGATAAAGAAGCCGATTAGAAAGGTAAAGATAAATAGTAAGTCAGAGATACAGGCCGATTTAAGTCTTGATACAATCATTTCGGAAAATCATCGTTGTAGTCAAAATGTAAGAGCCTTCTTCAAGACAGTTATTCCTAATTTTCATTTTTCTACGTATATCCAAAATTATTTTAAAAACAACATTGGAAAAACATATCGGGATGCAGTAGACGCTTGGTATAAAGAAGAAGAACGAAAGAAGGACCCATCATACAAGAAAATAATCGCTCCTCAATTTGAATACAATCAATTTATTCGTGATTTTTTTGCCGACATTAATAATCAAGAGAAGAGTCGTGAGGAAGCAATTGAAGCTTGGAATAATATTAAAAAACTTCCTGGAAGCAATAAATATACGTCAAATAATTAGCCATGCACATCTTAACATTTATACAGTGGTGTGGTTTGATTTTAGACAGGCAGAAGACTATTTCCACGCCCTATTTCTGTTTTTCGATCGATCCAACCAGCATTTCAGTACTATGCCGCGATAACTACTATTTTAAGAGAAGAAATCTTTCTTTTCTCCACGTTTCTTAGCTTTCTATGGGCATTATCATACTTTTCATAGACCCACTACAAGGCATCGTTATTTTAAACGATGCCTTGTAGTGGAATAAAATCATAACTTTCTAATTATCCCCCATGGATAATATCGACAACATGCTAAGGTAGAATAGGTTTGTTCAGCATAGAATCTTAGTCCCCTCCTTATAAGCAAAAAGAGAACTCGGTCCAATAACCTCATCAAAGGGCACGAAATTCTCGCTGTTTCGATACTTTCCAGGAGACACGCCGATGATGGAGCGGAACACTTTGGTGAAATAGTTTCCATTGGAGTAACCGACTCGTAAGGCAATTTCTTCAATGGTTAAGTCCTGTTGTTTCATTAATTCAATGGCTTTATTTAACCGGATTCTTGTTAGGAAATTCATAGGGGTGATTTGCATAATGGACTGAAAAAGTCTGGAAAAATGATATTTGCTAAGTCCGGATGCTTCGACAATATCATCTAAAATGATTGGATTTGCATAATTATGTTGAATGTAACGCACGGCATTGGATATCGATTCTGGTATGGTTTTATTGGAATGGCTTGTATGCATAAGATAGCGTTTAAGCTCCATGATGAATGTATAGGCAAGGGAAGAAGATTCAAAGGCATCTTTAATTTCTTCATGAACCGCTTTATCAAAAAGCTTAAAAATAAGCTGATTTGGATAGGCGTTATCGTCCAAACGAAGAATATTTCCATGCTCTTTCACTATTTCATGATAGCTTCTCCACACTTCTTCCCCATATAAAGTGATATGAATAAACTCCCACTCTTGACTATCCTTTGGAAGATAATAGGTATGATCACTAGGGATATTGACGAAAAAAGCGTATCCGGGCTTTAAGCGAACTTTCTGATCTTGGATGATGATTTCTCCTTCTCCTTGCAATGTATATTGAAAAATAATCTTCCCCTTCTCTGATCGTTTAAGCCCATCCCAATAATAGGAAGCACTATTCCTTTTCTCCCATCCTAACGTATAAATACCTGCTATTCGTTGTTGTTGCTTTTCAGGAAAACGAAAAAAGTAAGTGCGATAAGTAGTTAATGGATTATTTGACAGCAACATTTTACCACCCTTTCAAAATATCTTACCATTGTAAGTCTTTCTGTCGCATTTTAAGATGAGTATAACAAGGGAATGTTGTCTGAAAAGTGGATAATTTGTAAATTTTTTGTATAGCAAGATTTGTACTATTTCCCTTTAGCACTAACGAAATAAGGAGGAAGATATGTCGAAAATCACTTTTTTAGGAGCAGGGAGTACGATATTCGCCAAAAATCTACTAGGAGATTGTATGCAGGTAGAGGCATTGCAGGGATTTGAGTTTGCACTCTTTGATATTGATTTAGAGAGATTGAATGATTCATTTATGATGTTGCATCAATTAAAGGAAAATTTAGATGCAAATATAGCGATACATTTATACACAGATAGAAAAGAAGCTTTAAGAGGAGCTAAGTATGTTATTAATGCCATTCAAGTAGGGGGATATCGGCCAAGCACAGTTATTGATTTTGATATTCCGAAGAAATATGGACTGCGGCAAACGATTGGAGATACGGTTGGAATAGGAGGTATCTTTCGCAGCTTAAGAACTGTACCAGTTATGTTTGAGTTTGCAAATGATATGGAGGAGGTGTGCCCTGACGCTTGGCTGTTGAACTATACGAATCCTATGGCTGTGTTAACAGGGGCGATGTTAAGGAACACCGCTATTAAAACCGTTGGATTGTGTCATAGTGTGCAGGTATGTGCCGATCGTTTATTAGATGCATTGGGAATGGCTAAGGAGAATGTCCAATGGAAGATTGCGGGGATAAATCATATGGCTTGGTTGCTTGAAATAACACAGCACGGCAAAGATTTATATCCAGAAATTAAAGAAAGGGCAAGGGAGAAGCAGAAGGTCCTTCATTCGGATAAGGTACGTTTTGAATTGATGGAGCGATTTGGCTATTACGTTACGGAGTCATCGGAACATAACGCCGAATATCATCCATACTTTATAAAGAAGAATTATCCTGAACTAATAGACTATTACCATATCCCGCTAGATGAGTATTTACGCCGCTGTGAAAAACAAATAGAAGGATGGGAAAAACGAAAAGCGGAGTTAGTTGGAAATAAACATGTCACTCATAAACGCACCCATGAATATGGTTCCTACATCATCGAAGCAATGGAAACAGACAACTCTATTAAAATAGGCGGAAATGTGCTGAATACAGGTAGATTGATTAGTAACTTGCCAGAAAAGGCATGTGTAGAGGTTCCTTGTTTGGTGGATGCAAGCGGGATTCTCCCGACCTATGTAGGAGATCTGCCAGAGCAATTAGCTGCACTAAATCGCACAAATATTAATACACAACTACTAACAATCGAAGCTGCCATCACGAAAAAGAAAGAGTATATCTACCAGGCTGCATTGTTAGATCCCCATACAGCTTCTGAACTGTCCATTGATGAAATCGTACAATTATGTGATGAATTAATTGAAGCACATGGTGATTGGCTGCCTGCTTATTCTTAAAATAGCTGTTTACAAAATGCGCTTAATCAAGCTGAAAGATGGAAGGTAGGTGAGGGGTGTGGATAGCTCGTCCGCTATAGAAAAAGCAGCACAGATGAAGATAGCAAGGAAAAGCGAGAAAAAGAAAATAGTAAGGAAAATAAGAAAAAATTGGGATCTTTATTTATTGATAATTCCGATTATTGCATACTTTATTATTTTTAAATACATCCCAATGTATGGTTTGCAAATTGCGTTTAAGGATTTTATTGCAGTCGATGGTATTTTCAATAGTCCATGGGTTGGATTGGAACACTTTGAGCGTTTTTTTCAGAGTTTTTATTTTGAACGATTACTCTCGAACACGCTATTAATTGGTTTATATGAATTAGCGGTAGGATTTCCAATTCCGATTATTCTTGCCCTCATGATTAATGAAGTAAAGAATAAGTACTTTAAATCTTTTATCCAGACAATTACATACGCGCCCCATTTTTTGTCTGTCGTGGTAGTAGTAGGAATTCTTTATTTATTCTTATCTCCACAAACAGGCATTATCAACCAGCTAATCGTCATTTTAGGTGGAGAGCCAATTTACTTTATGGCAGAACCTGCATGGTTTAAAACAATCTTTGTATTTTCTGGAGTTTGGCAGAATATGGGGTGGAGTTCGATCATTTATTTGGCAGCTCTGTCAGCGATTGATCCACAATTACAAGAGGCAGCCAAAATAGATGGCGCAAGCAGATTGCAGCGGATATGGCATATCAATCTTCCGAGCATCAAGCCAACTATCATCATTATGTTGATTTTACAATGCGGTAGCATTCTTGGTGTAGGATTTGAAAAGGTCTTTTTAATGCAGAACTCTTTAAATATGAGTGCATCAGACGTAATCTCGACCCATATTTATCGGACAGGTATATTGGGAGCTGATTATAGCTACTCTACGGCAATTGGTTTATTTGAATCCTTTGTTAATTTGATTATTTTATTACTGGTGAATTATACGGCTCGGAAGGTAAACAAGGTCAGCTTATGGTAAGTACAGTGTTTGGGAGGGAAAATCCTTCATGTTAAAAAGAGAAAGTGTTCGAGACAAAGTGTTTGTGGTGGTAAATTATACCCTTTTAGCAATAATTGCCTGTCTAATGATTTATCCATTAATTTACGTGTTAAGTGCATCATTTAGTAATCCAGCACGTACGGTTTTAGGGGATATTTGGCTATTCCCGAAAGAGCTGACAGTAGATTTGTATGTGAAGGTATTTCAAAATGAAAAAATCTTAATCGGCTATCGAAATACTATTATCTACACAGTGTTTGGAACATTTATTAATTTATTGTTTTCCGTTATGATTGCTTACCCTTTATCACGGAAAGATTTTTACGGACGAAATATGATTACTGTTTTTATTATGATTACAATGTTTTTCAGCGGGGGCATGATTCCTACCTACTTATTAGTGAAGGATTTAGGAATGCTGGATACAATTTGGGCAATTGTTTTACCTGGCGCCGTTTCGGTTTATAACGTGATTATTATGAGGACATTTTTTCAAAGTATCCCAAATGAACTGCATGAGGCAGCATCCATTGATGGATGTGGAAATATATCCTTTCTGCTGAAGATTGTCATGCCGTTATCAATGCCCATTATCGCCGTAATGACATTGTTTTATGGAGTGGGGCACTGGAATGCCTACTTTGATTCCCTTATTTATTTAAATGATGAAAGCAAATTTCCATTGCAGCTTTATTTAAGACAAATGCTGATTCAAGAGGATATGTCTGGCATGTCGAGTGCAAGTGACAATGCCATTTCAGAGCATTTAATGCAAATTGAAGGACTTAAATACGCAGTAGTTATTGTAGCAAGTTTGCCTATGTTAGTGCTTTATCCATTTCTGCAAAAATATTTTGTAAAAGGTGTCATGATTGGTTCAATAAAGGGATAAATGAGGAGGAGAAAAAATGGTTAAGTTCAAAAGAAGGAAATTTATTACGGTGACAACAGCTTTAGTAATGAGTGCTTCCTTGCTAGCAGGGTGTCAAAAGAGCGCATCTTCTGATAAAAAGGAGAATAAAGTGACGACAGAGTCTGTTGACAATGTGAATAAAGAAGGATTTCCAATTGTCAAAGAACCGATCGATTTAACATTTTTCACAGGAAAATATGAACCGAATCTTGATGACTATGAAGAAACATTGGTGTTTAAAACATATCAGGAAAAGTCTGGCGTGAATGTGACCTTTAATGAGGTGCCTTTTGCAACGCTAACAGAGAAGCGAAACCTTGCTCTTGCAAGTGGTGAGTATCCAGATGTCTTCTATTCTTCGCGGATTCCATCAGCAGATCTCTATAAATACGGCAAGCAAGGAATTTTTATGCCGCTAAATGACTTGATTGAAGAATATGCACCAAATATTAAGGCTGCCATGGACAAGCATCCAGATATAAAGAAAGGTTTAACGATGCCGGACGGAAATATTTATTCACTCCCTTCTTACTATAGCCCGGAATTTTTGCCGATGCTTATTGGTAAACCAATTTGGATAAAAGGAGAATGGTTAGAAAAATTAGGGATGGATGAGCCGAAAACGATTGATGAATTTTATCAGTATTTAAAGGCTGTAAAGGAAACAGATCTTAATGGAAATGGCAAAAAGGATGAGATTCCATTAAGTGCGACAAGTATTGCCCAAATTATGGACTCGATTAAAGGCTCTTGGGGTGTTGGCACAAGAGGATTAGGTCATAAATTTGTCGATGTGGATCCAGAAACAAATGAATTAAGATTTTTCCGCACAGACGACCGTTTTAAAGAAGTGCTCGAATTTATTCATAAATTGAATAAAGAAGGACTGATTGACGGAGAGATTTATACGATGGATGACAATAAATTGAATGCGAAAGGCTCGCAAGGAATTTTAGGAACAGCGATCGTTCCGAATCCAGAGACAGTCTTCACTAATCAGAAAGACTACATTGGTTTAGGCGGATTAAAGGGACCTCATGGTGATACATTATACAGTCATGTGAAATCACCTCTTGTACATGTTGGAGCATTTGCGATAACAGATAAAAATAAGAATCCGCAAGCGACTATTCGTTGGATTGATTATTTCTTCGGGGAAGAAGGGGCAACATTGCAATTTATGGGAGTAGAAGGAGAAACGTATGAAAAAAATGGCGATGGGAAACCTCAATTCACTGAAAAAATTACCAATAACCCAGATGGATTAACTTTTGACCAAGCTCTAACACCGTATGTTACCTGGATGGGAGGAAGTTATCCTGGGTATGTACAAGAAAAGTATTTTGGTGGATCAGAAGCTTTACCAAGCTCTGTAGCTGTTGGAGATAAAGTACAGCCAGATGCTCCAAAAGAAATCTGGAATGGTTTTAACTACACGGATGATGAGTTGAAATTCAAGCTAGCTACAGGAACTGATTTAGAAACATTTATCAATGAAACAGAAGCTGCATTCATTGCAGGAGATAAAGACTTTAGCGAATGGGATCAATATGTAGAGCAAGTAAAACAAATGGGGCAAGATCAATATTTAGAAGTAGAAAAAGCAGCTCATGACCGTTACCAAGCTAATTAAAATGGTTAAGCGCTGAAATAAGCTAGCCTAATAGGAATAGTTAGCTCAAGGATTTATCTTTAGCGACTATTCCTTAAGCTGTGGCATTTTCTGTAGATGTTAAGAGGAAAAGAAATCGGAATATGTGCTCAAAAAGGGAGAGGAAAAGATGGATGGACTTTTTGCTCGAGTGTACCATGGGAGTCAGATAGTCGCAAAATTAATGTATGTAAATGCGCTTTGGGTTGGCGGAATCATACTTGGAGGGGGGATATTCGGCTTATTCCCAGCCACTATCGCTTTGTTTTCGGTTGTGAGAAAATGGATTATGGGAGATAAAGACCTTCCAATTATAGCGACATTTTGGCGTTACTATAAATCGGATTTTAAAAGAGCAAATATATTAGGCTACGCCTTATCCCTAATAGGGTTTTTTCTCTATTTTGATTTGAGGTTTTTTCAGACAGAAATGAATCCAGGTTATGGAATTATTAGTCTGATATTTTTATCCTTACTGTTTTGGTTTTGTGTGGTCTTATTATATATTTTCCCTGTATATGTCCATTATGATTTTTCGCTAGTTCAATATGTCAAACACGCCATTATTCTTTCCTTTGCACGCCCTCTCCAAACGATGGCCATGCTAGTTGGAATTATCGCTGTCTATTTGTTGTTTCAATATATACCGGGGCTAGTGTTTTTTATAGGTGGAAGTTTACTAGCGTATATTTTAATGTTTTTAGCGTCTTTTTCGTTTGCGAGAGGCTGAATAACGAAAAAACGTCTGAAAAGGTAGCTTTTCTAGACGCTTTTTTTGGTGTGTCTATAAAAAGTAAAAGCAATTTAAGTTCTATGGCTGTCGATACTTTTGAAATCTAATTCCATTGTCACCTGTGTTGCTTAATTTTCTTCTTAAACTTATTACATCCTTATAAATTTTCATGCTTATGATGATCAAGGACGTACTCAATATACTTGATAAAATCGTGCTCGCAAATAACAGCCAGATGATTTTCTTGGCACTATTCCATAACATTGTGACACCCCCTAGTTAGAGGTATTGTTTGTAAAATTAAGAGTGATTATGCTGTTTTTGGGCTTGATAAGTTCTTCCATTTATAAACCGAATAGAAAAACAGCTTTAAGTGCAAAATACACTTAAAGCTGTCCTCTAATACTTACTCCCCAGTCATCAATTTCTTCCCATCCTCTTTCTCCGGCAAGTAAATCTGCTGGCTAGGCAAGGCTATTTCAATTCCGTATTTCTCTAAGATGCTAAGTATCTGTAAATTTGTATCTTCTTTCACCGCTAAGTATTCATCCCAAACAGTTGTCTTCGTGAAAAAGTAGACGAAGATTCCTAATGAATAATCGCGGAAATCGGTAAATCGAACCATTATCGTATCAGGATGTACACCTGGATGTGCATGAAGCATAGCTTCAATTTCCTTTAATGCTGTTTTGAGCTTTTCATTTGGTGTACGATAGGAAATGGCTAGTTCATAATCAATTCGTCGTTTTGACATCTTCGACCAGTTTGTAATAGCTTCATTGGAAAGCTTCGAGTTTGGAACTGTCACGATTGTATCCGCAAATGTCCGAATTTGCGTACTTCGGAAGGAAATATCCTCAACAGTTCCTTCTACTGAAGGTGTCTGAATCCAATCTCCCTTTGCAAACGGCTTTTCGGTAATAATGACAACCCCGCCGAAGAAGTTAGCAACCGTGTCCTGTGCAGCTAAGGAGAAGGCAAGACCTGCAACTCCGAGACCAGCGACAAAGGCGCCAATTTGAATATGCCATGTATCTAGAATACTCACAGCCGTAAAGATAACGACAAGCATGCGGAAAACTCTTCCTAAGAATGGAATAAGCATACTATCAGCATCTAATTTTGTTCGCGAAATCATTCGTTCAAACGGATTCGATTGATCGGAAAAGTAATTAAAAATTCCCCAGCCAATTAAAGCGATTATAAACGATCTAAAAACTTGTTGAACAAAGTTAAAGGTTGTAATCGGGAATGGTAAGTAAGTTAAAGCCAAATAAGTTCCAAGTATGACCCAGAACCAGCGTAGGGGCCTTTCATATGCTAAGAAAATTTTTGAAACAATATCTACAGGTAATTTTTTTACCAATGCTAATATTAATTTATAAATGTACTTAGTAAATAGCTTTCTAAAACCTAAGAAAACTAAAAAGATTAACAAAGCGATACCTAAATCAATCCAGTTAAACCGCTGAAAAGCAGTTATAAATCGCTCTGATTGTGACCACACTTGCAAATTACCCATTAAAAAATTCACCTCGCCCATCATTATAGCATAGGAATACCCGGACTCTTATCAATTCAATCAATGGTAAATAAACTGTAATATGAGAAAAGTATTTTTAACTCTTTTTCATGAGGAAATTGACTTAAAAAATTCTCTTTTATTATCTAGTTTTTTTAACAAATATATATAACAGAATAATGTATGTACTTACATTAAAGTAAAAAAATTATAAATCACTAAAAATTACTATGGCAAATAGAAAGAAAAGATGTATAATGGACATAGGTTCTCTATAAAGAACGAATATTCAATGAGTGTAATTTTATAAAGCACGAATAATCTGGGAGGTATTCTATTTGGAAGGAATAAAGTCGGTTAAAGAGATTTTAGCTATTTTGAAAAAAAGAATGTTACTTATTATGATGGTATCCATTGGAGCTGGCATTGTAAGCGGCTTATATACTAATTATAAAATAACGCCACTCTATCAAAGCAGCTCACAGCTTTTGGTTAATAAGAATATTGAAAAAGTCGTTGATGTCAGTGAACTGGATGTAAGATCCAATATGGATTTAATCGATACATATATTGTTATTATCAGAAATCCAGTCATCTTAAATGATGTGGTTGAAAAGCTCCAATTACCAATAACGGCAGAGCAATTAAGTAGTCAAATCCAAGTTGCTAAACAAGATTCTACACAAGTTTTAAATGTAACAACTACAGACACTAATCCAGAACGAGCTGCAAAAATTACCAATACTACTATTACTACTTTTTTAGAAAAATTGCCATCCCTAATGAAGGTTAATAATGTGCAAATAATGAATGAAGCAATAGTAAATGAAAAGCCAATCAGCCCTAGTATAACTGTTAATATAGCAATTGCGGTTGCTTTAGGGGGGATTATGGGAGTGGGATTAGTCTTATTATTTGCCTTTTTGGATACGACCGTAAGATCAAAATCAGATTTAGAAAAATTAAATATAAAGGTAGTTGGAACGCTATCTGCTATTTCTGAAAAAGACAGAATCCCTCAATCACTTATGGAATCCTTAAAAGCAGAAAGGAGATCGTTAAATGTCACCACTACCGAAACGGAAATCTAAATTAGAAAGGGTAAGTAATCTATTATCCCACCTAAAACCCAAATCGCCAATCAGAGAACAATACCATGCAATACGTGCTAGCATTCAGTTAGCTATTAATGAAAATCAGATTAAAACCTTAGCAATTGTATCAGGAGAAGAATCAGAAGGAAAATCTACCTTTTCTGCTAATCTAGCAATTGCCTTTGCAGAGGTAGGAAAAAGAGTTCTTCTTGTAGACTCCAATTTTCGTCATCCAACATTACACACATCATTTGAAGAAAATAATGAAATTGGTTTAAGCACTATACTAGTAAACAGGGATAGGCTAGAAGAATGTGTAATAGAAACACCTATTGACCATCTTGACCTGTTAACGAGTGGACCTGTGCCTCCTAACCCATCAGAATTACTCGGTTCACCTGCAATGGAGGTGTTAGTAAGTAACGTATCCCACCAGTACGATATGGTTATATTTGATACGCCATCACTAGTATCTGTCGCTGATTCTTTATTACTATCGAATATATCAGACGGGGTATTAATGGTTGTGCGCAGCAATAAAAACAATATAGAAACCGTTGAATTTACACGGGATATGCTTTCGAATTCCAAAGCGATTTTTTTAGGTGCAGTGCTTAATGATGAGCGTGTGAGTAAAAGGCAGCGTAAAAAAGTGAGAATAAACTAGAGCTGAAAAGAAAACTGCTTAACTTAAGCGTTTTTTATAAATAAACTCCATTCGACAAAAAGTGCTATTTCCTTCTATTAGATACATTGCTATAATGACGATTAGTCAATTGTTCTTCAAAAAGAACGATTTGCTTTTAATGTAAATAAAGTATTTTAAATTAAATCTTTTATGATCTTACAATATAGACCTTTATAAGGCTATATATTTTTGAAGATTCGTTCTTTATTAAGAATATTATGGTTTTTTGGTGATGTCTCTTAACCAATATCAATAGAGGCACTCGGTCACGCTGTGGGTAGAATAAAGGCTCTACCTTAGCGCTAGTCTGCAAAAGTGTGATGTGAGGGGAGGTTAAATGCCTTATTTAAGAAATTTTAACGAAGGAAACAAGTTCGTTTTCTTCGTTAAGTTTTTTTAAAGAGAAATAAATATTATTATCATTGTTACTAGATAAATAATATTTATTGTAACTAGAACATATTAATTAGCAGTTAACAAGAAAGCTGGTGAAAGTAGTTGTCGTTAGGAGAAAAATCATTAGTAAGAGAATTAAATGTAAGGACAGAAGTAGTGCTGATCAAAGAGCAGAAAGCTTATCTTCTTTTCAAAAGGGTCTTCGACATTCTCTGTGCCATCATAGGGCTGCTTATACTTTCGGTATTATTTTTCATTATTGGATTAATAAAGCTCGAGGACAAACAGGGATCAGTCTTTTTTAAACAGACGAGAATTGGAAAAGACGGAAAACCCTTTGAGATGTATAAGTTCCGTTCTATGGTATCCAATGCAGAAGACCTTAAAGCCTCGTTAATGGATAAAAATGAGGCTACTGGTCCTGTGTTTAAAATAAAGGACGATCCAAGAGTAACAAGAATCGGCAAATTTATCCGCAAGACTAGTATCGATGAACTTCCACAGTTAATAAATGTTTTAAAAGGAGAAATGAGTTTAGTAGGACCAAGGCCTTCCCTTCCCCAAGAAGTTGCTGCCTATTCATCATATGAAAGACAAAGATTAAAGGTAGTTCCAGGCATCACCTGCTATTGGCAAGTTGGTGGAAGAAGCAGTCTTAGTTTTAGTGAATGGGTAGAGCTTGATCTTAAATATATAAGAGAAAGAAACCTATTTATTGATTTTAAGTTAATCATTAAAACCTTTTTTGTCCTATTTGGATCAAAGGATGCGTTTTGAGTGGAGGGATGAAGAAATGGAAACGTCGGTAATTATCCCGACCTATAAGCGGACAAATGATTTAAAAAGATGTTTAGAGGGATTATGCAGACAACTTCATAAACCTGATGAAGTAATAGTGGTAGTTCGTGATACAGATAACCAAACTGCAAGCTTTCTAAAAGACTATCAATCTATTATTTCTATTAAACAAGCAATCGTAACTCGACCAGGTCAAGTTGCCGCATTAAACGAAGGGCTGCAGCAGGCTGCAGGAGAATTCATTTGTATATTAGATGATGATACAGTGCCGCATACTCACTGGCTTCAAAAGATAATCGATATATTTAAAAGTTCTGAGCAAATTGGCGGGGTCGGTGGGCGTGACTGGGTAGTTCACGGCAACCACAAAGAAGTGGAAAGGAAAGATCCTGTTGGAAAAGTACAATGGTTTGGTCGTGTCATTGGAAATCACCATCTAGGGTATGGAGAAGCTCGGGATGTAGATGTTTTAAAAGGAGCAAACATGAGCTTTCGCCGTAAGGCAATTGCTGGATTATCTTTTGATGAAAGATTATTAGGGCAGGGAGCACAAATACATAATGATATGGCATTTAGTTTAAGTGTAAGAAAGCGGGGATGGAGGCTGGTATATGACCCGGAAGCAGCAGTGGATCATTATCCAGCTCCGCGATTTGATCTCGATCAGAGAGGGGAATTTAATAAGGAAGCGTATTTACAAGGGGTATTTAATGAAACTTTGATCTTATCTGAATATATGTCAAATCCGATCCGAAAATTATTATACATAGGATGGTCTATAATGATTGGTACATCTGACAGACCGGGAATATTACAACTTATTCGACTTTTAAAGAAAAATCCAAAATCCAACTTCCAAAAATTCTCCGTAAATATTCATACTCGATTAGGATTTCAAAAAAAATTAAAAACCATAGTAAGGAGTTAAGCTAGATGAAAAAGAAACTAGCGATTGTTGCCCATAACATAAACAATAGAGGTGGAATGGAAATTCATCTCTCAGAGATGATTAGGCGACTAAGTAATGAATATGAGATCACTGTTATTGCTTCTGAATTAAGTGGGGAATTTAGCGAAGTTAAATTCATAAAAATTCCAGTTCCACAGAGACCTGTTTTTCTAAAAAGTGTACTTTTTGCGGTTATAGCAAGTCTTGTTTTGTTTATTAAAAAATATGATTTAGTTCATACAACAGGTGCAATAGTTTTTAACCGAGTAGATATGTCTACTATTCATTTTTGCCATCGGGCATATAGAACTCTTGGACTAAATGATCGTCTCAAACATACAAAATCATTTGCTCATAAAATAAATTCTTGGCTACAAGGCAATTTTGCTTTATGGATGGAAGGGGTTTGTTATCAGCCAGACCGTATTCCGCATCTAGTAGTCGTTTCTGAACATGTTAAAAAAGAAGTTTTAAAGCATTTTCTTTATAAAGAAGATGATATAAGTATTATTTATAACGGGGTTGATGTTTCAGCTTTTAGACCAGCATCTATTGAAGAGAAAAAGCATTATAAGAAAAAATTAGGAATTCCTACAGAGGCTTTAGTATTCGTTTTTGTTGGTGGGGATTGGTCAAGGAAAGGTCTAAGAATTCTATTAGAGGCTTTTCAAGAATTATTATCGAGGAATGCAGAACTAAAGGCAAAAGTATTAGTAGTAGGAAAAGGGGACAAATCAGCAATATTGAAAGATTTTTCTAAGGAGGTAACCGATCATATTATTTTTCACGGCTTCAAAGAGAATCCAGCCGATTTATATAGATTGTCAGATATATATGTTCTCCCTAGCTTATATGAAACGTTTAGCATTGCATCATTGGAAGCAGGGGCATGTGGTTTACCAGTCATTATGACTTCTGTTGGTATTGCTAATATAATTGCCGAAGATAACATTACAGGGTATACCGTTGACAGAAATAAGGAATCGGTTTTAGAAGCAATGGAAAAATTAGCATTAAATCCAGAATTAAGAGACAAGATGTCATTCCAAGTTAGACAACGATCGCTAAATATCACTTGGGATGATACGTATAAGTTATTTCAAAAGCAATATGAGAATTTAATTGATGTGTCTTAAAAGTGAGGGCTGAATATTGACTACTTTTCTTTATAGAAGAAGATTAATGGAGTTAGGGATTCTATTCTTAGCTCTTCTTGTTGTTGGCAGACTTTCAATAAGTCCTGGAAATATAAGAGTACTTATATTTGCTAGTCTCTTTATCATTACATTAGCCATGTTAGCAATCGTTAGAGAACGTATCATTTTCTTTTTAATTGTCTACTTAGCTTTCATGGGCTTAATTCGAAGGGCACTAATCCCTATTGCAAGCTGGAGCTCATTTGATCCTTTACTAATACTTGGACCAAGCATAACGATTATTTTAGCTCTTTCTTTATTTTGGGAATTGAAAAGTCAACAGAACCTAGGAGAAGAGAAGCCGGATAAATTAATGGTTGCTCTTTTTATTTTTGGTTGTGTACAAATGTTTAATCCATACTCTGGGAGTCCGATATCAGGTTTCGTAGCCGCGATATATATAATTGTTCCTTGGTTATGGTATTTCATTGCATTCTACAAAATTAAGCAAAAGGATATAGTCAGGATTTTAAATATTGTAGAAGTAATCGGTACACTGATTGCACTTTATGGCATCTACCAGACATTCTTTGGAATTCTTCCATTTGAACAAATGTGGGTGGATCTGACGGGGTATGCTGCTTTGTATCTAGCAGAAGATACAGTAAGAGCAATTGGCACATTTCCGAGTGCACAGGAATTTGTTTATTTTACAATGATTACTTTTATGATTGGATTTACAAAGTTGATATTAAAGAAAAACTGCCTGATTCATCTACCAGTAGTTCTTATAACTCTGCTATCCATCTTTTTTGCCAGTTCTAGAACAGTTATTTTTTTTATGGCTATAGCTTTAATAATGATTTTGATTGTATCTAAGAAAACGCTGCTTCAAAAAATAGTAACAGGATTAATATCAATTATGGTCCTATTCTCTATTTGGTCCCTTTTACCTCGTTTAAATCCATCATGGTTTGGCGTTGCTGAACCAGCAGTACAACATATGATAGAAGGTTTGGTTGACCCGTTATCAGAAGAACAAACTGGTTTAGGTCACATTGAAAGGATTGTTGAAGGAATGAAAACAATCGCCACTAATCCCATTGGGCACGGCATTGCATCTGTAACAAAAGCTGCTGATAAATCAGGGGGAAAGGATGCTATGTCAACAGAAATGGACCTTTCTAATATGATAGTAGCATTAGGTATTGGAGGAGTTATATACATTTTAGTAGTTATTATGACAATGTATAAACTTATCAAACTAATAAGTAGGCAAAGGAAAATAGAATACATCATGGTATTAGGAATTTTGGCAGGGGGAATTGGAAATTGGGTAAATGGAGGGTTCTATACAACCTCAATACTAACATGGCTGTTAGTAGGGTGGATTCATAAACAATATAGTAGTTATCGAGGTGAAGTTCATGCATATAGTAGTCATTAGTCATGCTTGTGTTACAGATATCAACCAGCAAATATATGCGGAAATGGAGAAAATGGGACATAAAGTTGATTTAATAGTACCTAGTAATTTTATTGCTCCAGGGCTTACTGATAAGCCAATTTCAGTTAAAAGATGGCCGGCATTTAGTGGAAGAATTCTACAAATCCCAATATATTTTAATAAAAGTATTCCACTCCATTTCTATAAAAAAAGTTTAAAACAATTTTTTCAAAGTAATAAGCCAGATGTTGTCTATGTTGCGGAAGAACCCTATTCAATTAGTTGTTTTCAAATTTTAAAAAGTGCTTTAAAATACACCAAAGCAATTGGATTTTATTCGGCACAAAATATAAAAAAAGACTATCCCTTCTTATTTCGAAAGATGGAAAGGTATGTTTATAAAAACTCCTCTCTTGCAGTAAGCATTAGTGAAGATGTTACATCAGTATTAAAAGAAAAAGGATTTAAAAATCAGATTTGCCAAGTTCCTCTAGGAGTAGATGAAGACCACTTTCATATTTCTGCAGATTTAAGAGAAGAGGCAAGAATGGAAGCGAATATACCATCTAATGCCTATGTAATAGGATTTGCTGGCCGTCTTGTAAAGGAAAAAGGTATTGATCTATTAATTAGAGCATATAGTTCCATTTATAAAAAAATAAGTAATATGTACTTGTTAATTGTAGGAAGAGGACCTTTAATAGATGAGTTGAAAAAATTAGCAATAGAAATGGGTGTGAAAGAAAGAGTCATTTTTATAAATAAGGCTGTTCATTCCGAAATGCCTAAATGGTTTAATGGGATGGATATTCATGTTCTGCCTTCTATTACAATGCCTAACTGGCGAGAGCAGTTTGGCAGGGTTTTAATTGAGGCCGCTGCATGCGGGGTACCTTCTATTGGAAGTTCTAGTGGAGAGATTCCTATTGTACTAGATAGCTTAGGGATGGAAAACGTATTTGAAGAAGGAAATATAGCACAACTTACTAAGGAGATATTAAAAGTAGCTCAGAAAACAAGTAATTCATTAGATATTAGAGAATTCTCTATAGCCAAATATGGAAATAAGGGGATTGCTGCTCGATTAGTGAGCGCTTTTGAAAAGGTTATGTAAAAATAAATTTAAAATCTAGTATAAAGGTAGTGTTAGTGATGACCAATAGATTATTTATATCTGTAGATTTTCCACCAGAAAAGGGTGGGATTCAAAATTATGTATATGGGCTTGTTTCTCATCTTGATCCAATGAAAACAGTTGTTTTAACTTCTAATAGATTAGGAGAGGAGTTCTATAAAGAATTCGATAGCGAACAGTCCTTTCAAACATATCGAATCGGAATCTCTAACAAGGTATCGATGGTCAAACAAATAGTGCAGTTATTTGTTCTATTATTCTCTATTTGTTCTATTAAAAGAAACCATCATATAAAGGAACTTCATTTCGGAAATATAATGCCGATTGGATTGGTTGGTCCGGTTGCTAAGAAATGGTTAAAAGTGAAGTTTTACCCATACATCCATGGTCTTGATTTCCTTGAATCCAAGACCAATCCATTAAAGTATAAGTTACTAAATTATAGTTTAAAACATGCCACGAAAATAATATGTAATAGCAATTATACGAAAAATGTGCTGATACAATCAGGTATCGATGAAAGTAAGTTAATGGTCATTCATCCAGGAATCCATGCCAATCTTCAATCTGAAAAATTACATAAAGAAGCAGTAGTAACTAAGTACCAACTCCAGGATAAATTTGTTTTGTTAACAGTTGGTCGACTAGTAGAGCGTAAAGGCCATGATAAAGTACTAGAAGCATTAAAGGAGCTTGTGCAAGATAATCCGGATATTAGATATATTATTTGTGGCAAGGGGCCAGAACGTGAAAAGTTAGAAGCACAGACAAAGAAATTACAATTAGAGAAGTTTGTAATTTTTACAGGGGCCATAGATCAGAACGAATTGGAAGCATTATATGAGGCAGCGGATTTATTTATTATGTTGAATAGGGAATTGAAAGAGCAAGGAGATGTAGAAGGCTACGGGATCGTCTTTTTAGAAGCGGGCATGCATAAATTGCCGGTTATAGGAGGAAACAACGGAGGAGTGCCAGATGCAGTAGTGAATGGAACGACTGGCTACCTAGTAAATGCTACAGATATTCAAGAGGTAGTAAACACGATTCAGATGTTACAGCAAGATAAGCGGCTAATAAAGGAAATAGGGATAAATGGATATAAGTGGGTTAATAGCAATTGTTTATGGTCGAGTAGAGTGAAGCTCTTAGACAACCTAGAGGGATAAAGGAAGGATGGCGAGATCATTGAAATCTGCACTGATTACTGGGATAACTGGTCAAGATGGAGCTTATTTAGCGCAATTGCTATTAAATAAAGGATATAAAGTGTTTGGGTTACTGGCCAGAAGAAGTACAGATACATTATGGAGATTAGAGTATCTGCAAATTAAGGAAGAAGTGGTATTAGTTGACGGAGATATGACAGACCTGTCTTCTTTGATAAGAGCATTACAGTTAGCCAAACCTGATGAAGTATATAATTTAGCAGCGCAAAGCTTTGTTGGGACCTCTTGGGAACAGCCAGTATTAACAGGCAATATCACAGGTATAGGAACAGTGAATATTCTGGAGGCTATAAGGTTAACGAATCCAGGGATAAAATTCTATCAAGCATCAACAAGTGAAATGTTTGGATTAGTGCAGGAGGAGATTCAAACAGAAAAAACACCATTTCACCCTAGGAGCCCTTATGGAGCGGCTAAATTATACGCACACTGGATGACAATTAATTATCGAGAAAGCTATAAAATGCATACTTCTTGTGGCATTCTTTTCAATCATGAGTCGCCATTGAGGGGAATTGAATTTGTCAGCAGAAAAATCACAGATGCTGCGGCAAGAATAAAGATGGGGATACAAAAGGAATTGAGGCTGGGCAATATAGAAGCCAAAAGGGATTGGGGCTATGCAGCAGATTATGTAGAAGCAATGTGGCTGATGCTGCAACAAGAATCAGGAGATGATTACGTTATATCTTCTGGAAGAACAACAACTGTACGCAGACTTTGTGAAATCGCCTTTAGCTATCTTGATTTAAATTATCAAGACTATGTAGTGATAGATCCTCAATACTACCGTCCAGCAGAAGTAGATGTTCTCTTGGGAGATTCATCGAAAGCGAGAAGAAAGTTAAATTGGAGAGCGAAGACAGAGTTAGAGCAGATGGTAAAAGTAATGGTGGATGCGGATGTACAGAGAATAAGGAAAGAACTAAACAGCTATCCTTCTCTTTTTCCTAAATTAGCAAATTTATAGAAAATTAACTTTGAAGTAGTCAAGAACTGCTTCTTTTTTATGTATAAAAATGGCGAAAAGGAGGGGAGCCAGTGAAGCAAGTTGGAAAGATTAAAGTACTGTTCCTAGTACACACGGCAATAATTGGAGGGGGAGAAAGAAGTTTAATTGATATATTGACCTATATCAACAAAGAAAGATTCCAGCCCACATTAGTATGCTTTGAAGACGGTCCACTTGTGGAAAGAGTATCGGAAATCTCTGGTGTGGAGGTTGCTGTCATTCCATTTTCCGAGAAAGTATTGAAGTATAACAGAGATGAAAAAAGTACCTTAAGGTTCTTGTCCATATTCTCTTTATTTGTCCCAATGGTTAGACTTTTTTCTTTCATGTATAAGAATGAGGCAAAGATTGTCTATTCTAACTCAATGAAAGCCCATTTTATTGGACTTGTTGTTGGGAAGCTGGCATTTAAAAAAGTTATTTGGCATGTAAGGGATATTATTGATGGTGGAATAAATAAGAAATTATTTGTTTTGCTGTCAAAGTTTGCGGACGAAATTATATGTATTTCAAAGTCTGTATCCAGTCAATTTGGAAAAACAGAGAAGACAAAAATTGTCTATAACGGAATCCTTCCATTAGAGGAGGTTAGAAGTCGTGAGGGAATTTAAAGTTGCTATTGTGGGTCAGATAGCTAGATGGAAAGGGCAAGACGTGTTCATTAAGGCAGCAAAGCTTTTGCACCCAAAGTACCCCGAGATCAAATTTTTGATAATTGGAGATGTATTGTTTGCGAAAGAAGAAGAACTTCAGTACAAGAATCATTTAATAGAATTAGCAAAGGATTGTAATTATATTCAGTTTCTAGGTCATAGAGAAAACGTTTTGGCATTACTGAAAGATATCGATATCCTAGTGCATGCTTCTACTAGAGCAGAGCCTTTTGGCAGGGTGATTATTGAAGGAATGGCTTCTAGAAAGCCAGTAATCGCAGCTGGGATAGGAGGACCGTTGGAGTTAATTGAGGATGATTTCACAGGTATCTTATATTCACCAGGAGATTACAATCAATTAGCCGAAAAAATAGCGTTGCTTTACAAAAATGAAGAAAAATATAATTATGTTGCGAGAAATGGCTATCACAAGTTCAAAGATAATTTTGATATTAGAAAAACAGTGTCATTAGTAGAAAAGTATATTAATTCTCACATTAGGCAGTAAACAATTATATAAATACATTTGAGGTGTGAAAATGAAAGTAGCTCTAATATCAAGTGCTGATTATGATCCAAATACCGGAGTTTCTGGTACTCGAATAGCTTTTAGAGATGCTCTTAGAGAGTTAGGCGTGCAGGCCGATACGTATTTCATGGATGATTTAAAAAGTTTTTCTGGGGGGCTAACGGATAAGGTCTTATTCCCGTGGAAAGTAGCTTGGAATAAGATGAAATGGAATGATTATGATGTGATAGACGTCGCTTCAGGGGATGGCTGGGTATTATCTTCTATGAGAAATCGTCCTACTACCGTTTTTAGTAGTCACGGATTAGAGCATTTAGCCCATCATGAGTTATTAAAAGAATCAAAGAATGGCCATGTGAATTTAAGCTGGAAATATCCTATATATTGGGGTGGGTTCAGACTTTGGGAAGTAGCTAAGTCTATAAAGATGTCTGATGTGTCTATATTCTTAAATGAAAATGATAAGAAATATGCAATCAACCATTTCAAAGTCAATCCTAAAAGCGTCTATATTGTTCCCAATGGTATACCAGATTACTTTATAGGGAGAGAATTTACTCGGAAAAGGGATGACAGTAAGTCGATTAAAATAGTGCAGATCGGGAGTTACATTCAAAGAAAAGGGATAAAATATACATCAGAAGTAATGAATGAACTACTTCAGAAGTATCCAAATATAGAACTAACTTTTCTGGGAACAGGGTGTAATAGGGAAACGGTCTATCAAGATTACATTCCTGAGGTAAGAAGTAGAGTAAAGGTAATGGAAAAATATAAACATAGCGAACTGCCGGAACTACTAGAACATTACCAAATTAATCTTTTTCCTTCTTTATCTGAAGGATTTGGAAAAACATTGATAGAGGCTATGGCTTGTGGTCTGGCGCCAATCACCTTTGAAACACCAGGTCCGTTAGATATTTTGACGAATATGCATGATGGACTTGTGGTGCCAAGGAGAAATAAAGAGTTAATGCGGAATGCTCTTGAAAAGTTAATTAACCAACCGGCATTATTATATGATTTACAAGTGAATGCTTATCATACTGCTCAAAAATATAGTTGGAATCAAGCGGCAAAGCAGCGATTAACAGTATATGAAAAGGCAATTGAGGTTAGATGAATATAGGAATAAATGTGGAAAACTATTGTAATAATAGGAGCTATTAGATGAAAAAATTATTTTTATCTAGTTTATCTGTCAATCTATTTATAATGATTGTCAATTTAATTACTGGTATATTAAGCGCACGTTATTTAGGAGCATATGGGAGAGGGGAATTGGCAATAGCAACTAGATGGCCGAATTTATTCATCTTGCTTTTTACGTTTGGGTTGCCTGGTGCACTTACTTTCTTAGGAAAGAAAAATAATAAGGAACAAAGCAGCTATTTAAGTGCGTATTTTATACTTAATGCTATTATAGGTCCTATTGGTTTAATTATCGGCTTTATAGTTTTTCCAATGATCATCTCCAATCAACCCGCTTCTATTATAAATATGGCAAAAATATCATTACTAGCATTACCTTTTGCCATAATGTCTCATGGTCTAATAGGAAGTCTACAAGGTATAAATAAGTTTAAGCATGTGATGGCGATTAAATTAATGACGCCATTTGGGATTGTTACAATAATTTTAGTTCTTATTTTTGCTGGTAAATACAATGTCTATAATTTCATTGTTATAACTACTTTATTAAATGTTCTTATTTGTATCATTTCCTTGTTAATGGTTTTAAAGTTTATCAAACCAACATTAAATAACACTTTAAATAAAACGAAAGAATTAACAAAGAGAGGTATTCAAATTTATGGCTATTCCATAACATCTAGTTTTGGTAATCAAATGGATCAGTTGGTGATTTCCTTAGTTCTAAGTCCGTTTATTTTAGGTTTATATACAGTAGCTGTAAGTATTAGAAATATGTTAATATCCCTAATTCATGGAGCAATAAGTGTCTATTTGATGCCTAAATTAATGGATTTAAAGGGTACCGAGAGATATATGAAAGTGGAAAGAATACATGGGACGCTATTCTACGGGACATTCTTTGTATCAATATTCTTAAGTAGTGTGTTGCCTTTAGTGATTCCTTTAATTTATGGGAAAGAGTTTGTAGATTCCATCATTATGGGGGTAATACTCTTAAGCAGTGTCCCTTTTTCGATAGGAAATGCGATATTAGTCAACTTTTTAACTGCTGAAGCTAAGTTTCATAGAATTACCTGCTCGGAGATTTTAGGTATTATAGTGGGGTTAATTGTTACAGTACTTTTATATAGATTTATGGGTGGAGAAGCGGCAGCGTTGGGAGTAGTGAGCAGTTCGATTGCTAAATGGATTGTAAATTTACATGCAAGCTGTAAGATAGGTGTAAACTATAGGTCATTATTCACCCTTTATATAGATTCATATAAATCACTATTGCAATTACTATTAAGTGTAATCTATATAAATAAATTTCAGAAACATAAATCGACAATTAACAAAAATGTATGAGTAAAACTAATAAATTTATAATAGTTTTTTAGTAGCAAGCATACTGAAGGAGGTCGAATCTTATGAAAACAGCCATCATCCACGACTGGTTAGTAGTCTACAGCGGGGCGGAAAAAGTGCTGGAGGAATTACTTAAACTCTTCCCAGATGCAGATCTATACAGTACGGTCGAACATCTAGAAGCCAAAGATCGACATTTTATTCAAAATAAACAGGTGAAAACAACATTTATACAAAAGCTTCCTTTTTCGAAGAAGAAGTATCGTAATTATCTTCCTCTTATGCCGTTAGCAATCGAGCAATTGGATCTTTCTAAATACGATTTAATCATCTCCAGTTCTCATGCAGTTGCAAAGGGAGTGATAACAGGTCCGGATCAGCTGCATATTTCTTACGTATATTCACCAATACGCTATGCCTGGGATTTGCAGCATCAATATTTAAGGGAATCGGGTCTTGAAAAGGGGATAAAAAGCTGGATAACAAGGTTCATTCTGCACTATGTTCGAAACTGGGATTATCGAACAGCAAATGGTGTGGATTTTTTTATGTGCGTATCTGACTTTATTGGGCGGAGAATTTGGAAGACGTATCGGAGGGAAACCAAGACAGTATATCCTCCAGTAGATGTATCTGCGTTCACGTTAAGAGAAGAGAAAGAAGACTTTTATTTAACCGCCTCACGGATGGTACCATACAAAAAGATAGATACCATTGTAGAATCTTTTTCTTTATTGCCAGACAAGAAACTAGTTGTCATAGGAGATGGTCCAGACTTTAAGAAAATTAAAGCAAAAGCCGGACCAAATGTTATGTTGATGGGGTACCAGCCTTTTGAAGTATTAAAGGACTATATGCAGCGTGCGAAAGGCTTTATTTTTGCTGCGGAAGAGGATTTTGGAATTGCTCCATTAGAAGCACAAGCATGTGGAACACCTGTTATTGCATACGGGAAAGGCGGGTCTCGGGAGACAGTTAGAGGATACAATGAATCTACCAGTCCAACAGGGCTCTTTTTTTATGAACAAAATGTGGAAGCAATTGCGGCAGCTGTCCAAAAGTTTGAGCATATCCAGATAGATTCGATTAATTGCCGAAATCACTCCTTATATTTTTCGAATGAACGTTTTCAAAAAGAATTTAAAGCGTTTATTGATACCAAAATCAATGAATGGAGAATAGAAAAAGCTTTAGCAAGTGAAAAAGAGACAACTTCTGAACACTGGCTGCATAAGAGAAAGAAGGCATGATAAAAAGGAGGCATTCCTATGAAAACAGCAATTATCCATGATTGGCTGGTAGTTTATAATGGGGCAGAAAAAGTACTAGAGGAGATACTCAAGATTTATCCAGATGCAGACCTTTACAGTACAGTCGATTACTTAGATGAGAAAGATCGGCATTTTATTCAACATAAGAAAGTGAACACGACTTTTATTCAAAAGCTTCCTTTTTCGAAAAGGAAGTACCGTGCGTATCTTCCCTTAATGCCATTAGCCATTGAACAATTAGATTTATCTAAATATGATCTCATTATCTCTAGCTCCTATGCTGTAGCAAAAGGGGTCATAACTGGACCAGATCAGCTGCATATTTCTTATGTTCATTCTCCTATTCGCTATGCTTGGGATCTTCAGCACCAATATTTAAAAGAAGCAGGGATGGATAAAGGAATAAAAGGATATTTAACTAGATTTCTACTGCACCAAATTCGTAATTGGGATTATCGAACAGCAAATGGTGTAGATTTTTTTATGTCTAATTCTGATTTTATCGGAAGAAGAATCTGGAAGGTTTATAAAAGAGAATCCCAAACAGTATATCCGCCCGTGGATATCTCTAAATTTAGCTTTTATCCAGACAAAGAGGATTTCTACCTTACTGCTTCTAGGATGGTTCCTTACAAGAAAATAGATACAATAGTTGAAGCATTTTCTCTGATGCCAGATAAGAAATTAATCGTAATTGGCGACGGTCCGGATTTAAAAAAATTAAGGCGAAAGCAGGTTCAAATGTTCACTTGATGGGCTATCAATCCTTTCAAGTGTTAAAAGACCATATGCAGCGAGCAAAAGGTTTTATCTTTGCAGCGGAAGAAGACTTTGGCATAACCCCTCTAGAAGCACAGGCTTGTGGTACGCCAGTCATTGCTTATGGAAAAGGGGGGTCCTTAGAAACGGTCAAAGGATACAATGAATCGCTTCATCCAACGGGGTATTTCTTCTATGACCAAACTCCAGAAGCGATAAGAAGGGCTGTGGAGCAATTCGAACGATTACCATTCAATCCAGTCCATTGTCGAGAGCATGCTTTGAATTTCTCTCCGGAACGGTTTCGTACAGAATTCAAACAGTTTATAGAGGAAAAAATAGCGCACAAACAGCAAATTTGGGAAAAGGCAACGAAAATCAATGTAGTAAAATCTTATATCATTTCAGACGTTCACTGGACAAAGAAACAATCAATCAGTTAGGAGCGATGATGATGTTATTAAATGAGGAGTTAGTGAGAGATTGTTTTTATCAAGTTAATAAAGAAAATACATGGAAAGAATTAAATAGCCAAATGTATATATGGAATGAGCAAAATAATACGTATTACAAGATTGGAGAAATAGGAACTGTGATATGGGAATATTGCAAGTATCCGATAAGTGAGCAGCAAATCGTAGCAATGTTAATGGAGGACTATGAAGTTTCAAAAGAAGAATGTGAGCAGCAAGTAGAATATTTTTTAGCAGAATTATTAGCAGATAATTTACTAATAAAGGTAGATTTAAAAGCATGTTTAGAGTGATACGGAAAGTCGAGAAATTTATAGAAATGGATTTTAAACTAAAATGCCTAATGATGGAGGCATTTATTTTTTTGGCAAGAGGTAGGTTTTTGAAACTATTGCCATTCGCGAAAGTTGCTCCTAGTCTGGGCGAAGAATCGATGGAAACGGAAGTTCAGGTAAATGGCAATGAAAAGATGATAAAAGATGTATCTTTGGCGATTGAGACGATGAGCAAATATACATTTTGGGAAAGTGCTTGCCTTGTCCAAGCAATTGCAGCAACGAGAATGTTAAATAGAAGAAAGATTCCAACCACTTTATATCTAGGTATTGCTAGGGACCAAGCAGGCAAAATGGAGGCACATGCATGGGTTAGAAGTGGTTCTCATTATGTGACAGGTGCACGCGGTAAACAACGGTTCACCGTTGTGAATACATTTGCCGGTGGTATGAGTAAAAGAGGTGAAAAGAATGAAGGGATCAGAAGAAATTGATCTGCATAGCTGTGCTAATGAACTGCAGTTGTTATTAAGGCTATTGAATGAGGAAGAAGACTCCGTAAAACTGATAGAAGAATTTCATAAAAAGGTAGATTGGAAGGAGTTTCTTCAGTTAGTTTATTTTCATAAAGTGTATCCATCCATCTATTTAAGACTGTCTGGTACAGACTCTCCCTATTTGCCTAACAACGTAGTCAAACTAGTAGAGGGTTTATATAAAGACAATACAATCAAAATGCTCCAATTGATCAAAGAACTAGATAATATTTCAACTGCATTAACGAAGAATGAGATCCGCATGCTGACTTTAAAAGGACCAATTCTTTCCTATTATTTGTACGGAGACTTATCTTCTAGAACTTCCAACGATCTTGACATTCTGATTTCCTTTCAAGATTTAAAGTCGACGATAGAAATACTGCAAGCAAAAGGATATGAAATGGAGTATGAACCACCACGAAAATTAAAAGATTGGCAAAAAAGAAACCATCATCTTGAATTCCTTCATAAAGAGAAAAATTGCAAAGTGGAAGTGCATTGGAGACTTCATCCCGGTCCTAGTAAAGAGCCGAGCTTTGCAGACTTATGGAATAATCGCAAAACGGTGTCTATAGGGTCAACAGCATTCCATACTTTAGGTGAGGAAATATTGTGTTATTATCTTGTTACACACGGGGCACGTCATGGCTGGTTTCGTATTCGGTGGCTAGTAGATATTGTGCAACTGCTGAAGAGAGAAGAAGATATTAATAGTTATCCAATGGTCTTTATGGAAAATCAAGCCTGCCACCTCTATCAACAAGCGCTCTATTTAGTAGAAAACCTACAATTAAGCCCAAAAAGGTATCAGAGAAAGATAAAGAAGCAATCGAAGGGACTTGCACAAAAGGCTTTTCTATTCATGAGAGAAAGAATCAACTTTTTTCATCCTCCAGACAAGACATGGGATAAGGAAGGAAAAAAGTATCTATTTATGATGAAACCATTTAAGCAGAAGGCAGCTTACATTATTCGGAAATTCTATGCCAATTCATGGGATGCAGAAGTGCTTCCTTTACCAAAATCATTGCACTTTCTTTATCTTCCATTAAGACCGATTTTATGGCTGTGGCGAGTAATTTTAAAGCAAAAAGTTTCACTTAGGAGACTTTAGAAAATGAGAAATCTTATTGTTTTTTTTAAGAAACTGCAGGCAGTTACTGGAACGAAGATGTATCTTAATATTTTTCTTAGCATTCTAATAAGTGCCCTTGAAGGAATTAGCATTTATCTTTTAATACCAATGCTTTCTGTTATTGGATTGTTGAATATGCAGATAAATGATCTGTTTCCTATTACTTTAATAGTAGCAGCAATGGAAAAGCTGCCTTTTCAACTAAATTTGGCTTCTGTCTTATTGATTTATCTTATATTGATAGTTGGCCAGGCTTTGCTGCAACGGAGTCAAACGATTTTAAATACAGATATCCAGCAGAACTTTATTAAACAGTTGCGACTAGAGACATATGAATCACTTATCAAAGTGAAGTGGGAATACATGCTGAGAAAAAGAAAGTCGGATTTTAACTATATTCTCACAACAGAAATATCACGAATCGGCGTGGGAACACATAGTATTATCCAATTAATCAGCATTGTATTTTTTACTATTGTTCAAATAATGCTGGCTTTTCTCTTATCACCATCCTTAACAAGCATTGTCTTAATTAGTGGGGGGCTACTTAGTGTTTTTATGAGGAAATTCGTGAGGAATTCTAAAACAATCGGCAAAGAAACAACAGAGTTAATGAACGATTACTTTGGAGGAATTACAGAACAGTTTAGTGGAATGAAAGATATGAAAAGCAATATGCTTGAGCCATCTTTCTTTGATTGGTTTCAGTCTAAGTCTCATTTAATACACCATAATGTGATGAATTTAGTTCACTTAAATACTAAGTCTGTATTCATTTATCGACTGATGGCTGGTTTCTTGATTGTTCTTTTTGTTTCTATTTCTTTTTCCTTTCTTAAACTGCCGCCAGAGAAGCTTATGGTAATTATTTTGATTTTTTCAAGATTATGGCCGCGATTTTCCTCCTTGCAGAGTAATGTAGAACAAATTGTTTCCATGTTTCCGGCATTAGATCATGTTCTGCGTGTTCAAGCGGAAAGTAACAAAAGCCAAGAATGGAGTACCTTTCGCACAAGGGAATGGGAGCCGTTTATTCTCGAACAAGCAATAGAATGTGACCATGTCTATTTCCGCTATCAAGCATCTCAGGAAGACTGGACACTAACAAACGTAAATATTCATTTTCCGCTTAAGAAAACAACCGCAATAGTTGGGCCGTCAGGAGCGGGAAAGACGACATTAGTCGATTTAGTAATGGGCTTGCTGCAGCCTGAAAAAGGCAGATTGCTTGTAAACGGAAAATCGTTAACAGAGGAGGAGTTACTGTTATATCGGAATTCCATTAGTTATGTTGCTCAGGAGCCTTTTTTATTTCATAGCAGCATTCGAGCTAATTTATTAATGGTTGCACCAAAGGCGACAGAACTGGAATTATGGCAAGCTTTGTCATTTGCTGCTGCGGAGCACTTTGTTAAACAGATGCCGGAAGGATTGGATACGGTTATTGGAGATAGAGGAATAAGGCTTTCAGGCGGAGAGCGCCAGCGTCTTGTTTTGGCGAGGGCCATCTTGAGAAAACCAGCTATTCTCATACTAGATGAAGCAACAAGTGCATTAGATAGTGAAAATGAACAGAAGATTCAGCAGGCTATTGATCGATTAAAAGGGAAAATGACGATAATCGTAATTGCTCATCGTTTATCAACGATTCGAAATGCAGATAAGGTATTAGTCTTGGAATCTGGAAAGGTAATACAAGAAGGAGAATATAAGCAATTGACGCAAACAAAGGGAGCATTAAGAAAAATGCTTGTTTCCCAAGAATTAGCTAGAAATCAAACGTTGGCTTAATTTCAAAAAGGAGAGGATGAAATTGAAACTTGTTTTATTGTCTGGCGGCTCTGGCAAACGTCTATGGCCGTTGTCCAATGATGCCCGTTCAAAGCAGTTTCTGAAAGTGTTAACCGATGAAGAGGGCAATAAGGAATCGATGGTTCAAAGAGTATGGGGACAGCTAGAAAAAAATGATCTTGCTAAGGATTCGCTGATTGCAACAAGTAAATCACAAGTGGAAATGATTCAAATACAAGTGGGAACACAAATGCCGATTGTGGTGGAACCAACAAGAAGGGATACATTTCCAGCAATTGCTCTAGCTGCTGTCTATTTATATTCTGTTAAAGGCTGCAGTCCTCATGAAGTGATAGCGATACTTCCTGTTGACCCTTTTGTAGAAAATCACTTTTTTTCTAAGGTAAAGGAGCTTGAGAAAACGCTGAAAGAAAGTAATGCAGAGCTCGCTTTAATAGGAGTGCAGCCAACCTATCCTTCTGAAAAATATGGATATATGGTTCCTTATGAAGAAGAAAAGAGGAACTATATGCGAGTATCCGCCTTCAAGGAAAAGCCGAGACGAGAAGAGGCAGAAAGACTAATAGAAAGTGGCGGATTATGGAACAGTGGGGTGTTTGCTTTCCGAATCGAATATCTGCTTAATATCTTGTTGGAAAGAGGCTACCCTATTCAATATGAACAACTAGTAAGTCAATATCACCTATTACCCCAGAATAGCTTTGACTACGAGGTGGCAGAGAAGGCAGAGCAAGTAATTGCTTTATCTTATACGGGCTATTGGAAAGACCTTGGAACCTGGAATACGTTAACAGAGGAAATGCAAAATCCGATTAGTGGAAAGGGCTTTGTTAGTAAAGGGATCACCAATTCTCATATTGTAAATGAGTTGGATATTCCTATTACATTAATTGGTTTAGATGATGTGGTGGTGGCGGCAAGTCCAGATGGTATTTTAGTAACAAATAAAGAGGATAGTCTGCAAGTGAAGGAAATATTAAAAGACCTAATAGAAAGACCTATGTTTGAAGAGAGAAGGTGGGGCTGGTATAAGGTGCTAGAACACACGAAA
This sequence comes from Niallia sp. FSL W8-0177, assembly GCF_038006285.1. Lineage (NCBI taxonomy): Bacteria > Bacillati > Bacillota > Bacilli > Caryophanales > Bacillaceae > Niallia > Niallia sp. FSL W8-0177. Next base: position 3,699,662 of record NZ_JBBOUX010000001.1, on the reverse strand, counting down.
TATCTCGAAGGAAATGAAGTTTTAACAAAAAGAATATGTGTAGAAACAGGGAAGAATCTGAGCTATCAAGTTCATTACAAACGAAGTGAGGTATGGACAGTTGTTAAAGGAGAGGGTGTCCTGGTATTAGATGATCAACTACAGCATATTCGGTCAGGGGATGTTATTCATATACCTCTAGGAACAAAGCATGCTTTAAGAGCAACAAGTACAATGGAAATTATTGAAGTACAGACTGGCAGTGAGCTAGTTGAAGAGGATATTTATCGATTCTCTCTAGAATGGAAACAAATAATGAATGAAATAACCTTTAAAAATCTCGCGATAAATTTATAAACAGGTATTGCTAGGAAGGCTTTAGTATGATATGTTCTTAATAAAGAATAAGGTGAGGGAAAACTACTTAATATTCGTATTTTCTTAACTGTTTCGTTCTTTATTAAGAATAAATGAGGGTGAAGTACAATAAATGAGTGGTATAGCTGGAATCTTATATGAAAATCAAGCGAACATAGCAACGGAGTATGCTGGGAAAATAATGAATGGGTTTCAAGGATTCCCTTCCGATGATATTCAAGTATATAGCAGGATGAATATTTTCCTTGGCTGTCATGCACGGTGGATTACACCAGAATCAATGGGAGAGAGAAATCCCTATTACGATAAAACGAGCAGGGTGGTAATTACCTCTGATTCTATAATCGATAACCGAATGGAATTGTTTCAATCCCTGCAGGTTGATCGTTCCTTGCAGCAAACTATTTCTGATACGCAGTTAATCCTTCTTGCTTATCTTAAATGGGGGGAAGAAACCCCGAAATATCTGATTGGAGATTTTGCCTTTTTTCTTTGGGATGAAAGGCAGCAAAAGTTATTTGGTGCAAGAGACTTTTCGGGAAGCAGAACTTTATATTATGTGTATAAGGATAGGCAGTTTTACTTTTCAACAATAATAGAATCGTTATTGAAATTACCAAATGTTAAGCAACGGTTAAATGAGGAATGGCTAGCTGAATATTTAGCTATTGCTGGGGTAGTAGATACGGTTGATTCTTCCATTACGCCTTTTGTCGGGATTGAGCAAGTGCCGCCATCACATAGCATCACAATTGAAAAAGGAAGGAAAAAAGTAAAGAGATATAGTCAGATAAGCTCGGAAGTAAAACCAATACATTTACCTAGTGATAATGACTATGTAGAAGCATTTCAGGAGATTTATCAATCAGCTGTTCAAGCAAGGCTTAGAACCCATAAAAAGGTGGGGTCTCAGTTAAGTGGTGGATTGGATTCAGGATCGGTTGTCAGCTTAGCAGCCAAACATCTTCCAGAAGATGCTGGCTTACATACTTTTAGCTATATACCACCTAAAGATTTTATTCCATTTGGTCCGAAGAATTTAGTAGCCAATGAATCATCCTTTGTACATAAAACAGTGAATTATATTGGCCGTTTGCAGGATCATTATCTGGATTTCGAAGGGAAGGATTCCTACAAACAGATAGACGAATTTTTAGAAATAATGGAAATGCCCTATAAGTTTTTTGAAAATTCATTTTGGATTAAGGGGATTTTTGAAGAGGCGCAAAAACGGGACATTGGTATTCTTCTGAATGGAAATCGCGGAAACCTGTCTATATCGTGGGGAGGTGTGCAGGATTATTTTCCTCTTCTACTAAAACAATGTAGATTGCTTAAGCTCTATAAAGAAGTGGAAGCATATAGCAAAAACATTGCAAGACCGCGGAAAAGGGTTGCTGCGATGGTGCTTAGAGAAACTTTTCCTTTTTTAAATCAGCAAAGGAAGAAATATACAACGGGAGGGCCGCCGCCGCTGATTAATCCAGAGTTTGCAGCGAAAACAAGAATATATACGAAATTAGCAGAAGCAGGAATGGATGCAACAGGATGGTTTTCTGAATTAAACGCATTTGAGCAAAGGAGAAGACATTTTGATGACTTATTTCACTGGAATGCTTCCAATACATTCATGACCCAACTTTCGCTGAAATATGGATTAATCAGTCGAGACCCGACAAATGATTTACGAGTTATTCGTTTTTGTTTGTCTATTCCAGAAGATCAGTATGTACAGAAGGGAATGGATCGTGCCCTGATAAGAAGAAGTACGGAGGGGTATTTGCCTGATGAAATACGACTGAATCAGCAAATAAGAGGGGCTCAAGGGACGGATTGGCTTTATCGAGTGATTCCCCATTGGAAGAGTTTATTGCAGGAGGCTAGGGAGGTTTCAAAAGATCCAGTGATTCTTTCTTATATCAATTACAATTGCTTGAAAAGGGGGCTGGATAAGTTAGGAAAAGGAGCAATTTCTGAATACGCAGTGGATCCTGATGTCCGAGCATTGTTCAGAAGCATTATCGTGTATCGGTTTCTAAAGAAGCTAAAATTGGCAGGATGAGTAGGAAGTTACTAGATCTTTCAACTTGAAAGGAGGTGATAAGATGAACAAGCTTGAATGGAAAGAGCCGAACTTAGAAGTTTTAGATGTAAAAGAAACGATGGCAGGACCATTTAATAACAATAAGTTAGATGCAACATATGAAACGGGAACGCCATTCCCTGATCTTGGCTGGAGCTAATGCTCAATTCCACTTTTAGGACATAATAGTTATATTTTTTCAATCTGCCTCCATCCTTCGCTGCTAAGAAGGTTGAGGCTTTTCTTTTTGATAGGATAAGGAAGAAGGTGTAGGAGGGACATATGATAACAAAAAGTGCATTTCGTTATTATGCTTTTGGATGCCATGTGTACAGCGAATTCATGCTGCCGGAGTTATGTAAAGAAGAAAAGGTAGAAGCCATTCCAGAACTGGTGATTAAAGAAAAGGACCTGCGGGAATATTGGAATGCTAAAGCAAAGGCAAATAACTATTTTGTCATAGAGAGGGATATGGTTCTCTTCCATGTTCCAAATATCGCGATATTCTTAATCGAAAAAGGAGAAAGCATTTCTATCACGTTGTTGTCGGCAAATAAAATGGATGAAATGCGCCTCTATTTATTAGGTACATGTATGGGTATTCTGCTCATGCAAAAACGAATTCTTCCTCTTCATGGCAGTGGAATTGTGATAGAGGGAAAAGTATATGCCATTGTAGGGGACTGTGGCGCGGGCAAGTCCACATTAGCAAGAGCATTTTTACAAAAAGGCTATAAATTGATAAGTGACGACATTATTCCAGTCCAATTAAATAAAGGCGGAAATCCAATTGTTATCCCTACCTATCCCTATCAAAAGTTATGGCTTGAGAGTTTGCATGAGTTTGAAATGACTAATCGTTCTTTCAAACCGATTGCTTATCGAGAAGAGAAATTTAGTGTGCCGATAGAACAGCAGTTTGAAACAAGCTGTCTCCCGCTGGCAGGCATCTTTGAGCTCACAAAAAAGGATGGAGAGAAGATTGAAATAAAAGAAAAACGGAATCTTGAACGGCTGCAAATATTGTATAAGCATACTTTTCGGAACAGCTTTCTACAACCATTAAGTTTATTGGAATGGCACTTAATAACCACATCTAAATTCTTAAAAAGTACCTTTATTTATAAAATCGAGCGGCCGAAATCTCGCTTTACTGTAAATGAACTGGTAGAACTTATTTTAACAAAGCAAAAGGGAGAAGAAGACAAATGAGGAAAACACAAACGCAAATAGATAAACAGACGATCGTTGTGCAAACCCTAGGACATATTGTGAGTGATATGAATGGAGAAAAAGTAATGTTAAGCATTGCGAATAGCAAATACTATAATTTAGGCCATATTGGAGGCGATATTTGGGAATTAATAAAGGAGCCAATCTCGATTGACAGAGTGGTAGCTACCTTAATGGAAAAGTATGACGTAACACAACGAAAATGCGAGCAGCATGTTTGTTCCTTCTTGGAAACATTAAAAGAGGAAGGTTTGATTACAATAAAGAGTACCTAAAGGAAAAGAGGAGAATGAATGATTGGCGAAAGAATTCGATATTTACGTCAGCGAAAAGGTTATTCGTTATCTAGGTTGGCAAAAGAGGCAGAGGTATCCAAAACATACTTAAGCAACATCGACAGAGGCTTACAAAATAATCCCTCTCTACACTTCTTAGAAAAAGTAGCGGCTAAACTAGGAACAAGCGTGGAATACTTAATTAGTGATGATTTTGAAAAGGATATGCTTAATAATAATGCAAGCAGTAAAGGAACGATCAAATAGACGTAAGAGCCATCAAAAGATACATAGTTAAACTTTGATAAAGGGAAAGTAATCCCCTTTCTGCCTACTTTCCCTGCAATCCCTCCTAAAAGATTTTAATCCTCCCATCGTTCTTCATTTTCATTCATTATGTTATTCATACAATTACAGCAGACAGACATCCTTTAAGGTTGAGTAAAATAATATATATAATAGAAGAAACTAGGTAGCGCTTACAGGAAAGAGATAGGAGTAAAGTAATATTTACAAATATTCAGAAAATGTGATAACATGCTATCCATGTGCGTTATACAGAACTATTTTCTTGAAAAAAAAAGCGAGAAATTCTCGCTTAATGAAAAGATTTATTCTGATATAAGTTTTTTAGACAGATAGCTGCTCCAAACTTTAAAGCCTTGTTCATTTGCTTGTGATCTATCACCTAACTCAACGTAATAATCTTTAAGTTTTAAATCATTGCTCTCAGGCCATGCTTCCCAATGATTCCAATAGGGAATTTCTTTCGATTCAGCAAATTTCTTCAAATCGCTTACTTGCATAGGATAGAGGCCTGCATTATACAGGGGATGTGCTGGCATTAAAACAAATGTTACATCTGGCAGGACATCTTTTGTTTCATTAATCACTTGGTTGACATTCAATAAGGTTGTAGAAATATCAACTACTCCGTTATCATTCAACAAAAAAGGCTCCCAGATAACCATATCTGGCTTCTGTTCGATAATAGATTCATATTCATTATTATTTACATAATCGGATGAAGTTTCTTCATATGTAATGCTATCAATTGTTACATATTTATCATATTTACTAGCTAATGCTTCTTGCAATGGTGTAATTAACCCAAGCTCTTGATCACCAATTTCATCGGAACCAACCAATAATATATGAAAGGGTTGTTTCTCTGTAAGTTTCTCTTCCAGTACTTTCTGTGCACTTTCTGGCCATGACTTTGCAAAGCTCATATAGTCATCAAGACTAAAGTACTGGTCTTCATTTTTTTTATTTTCTACTTCGCCATTTGCGTCTTTAGTAGGATGGGTGTTAGATAGAGGACGGTCCTCCCGATTATTCCATTGGATATTCCCAATAACAAGAATAGCCACGAGAATAATAGAAAGGATGGATAAAATAATAGCTTTCATTGAAACCTCCTAAAAAATTAAGTATAGTCGTTTAGTAATCTACCAAATTAGTACATTAGATAGGAAACTTCTCCCTTTTTAAAAAATATATATCAAAAATGTAAATTAATTGGTATAGTAAAACACGTAAAAACATTTCATTTAAAATTATGACAAGAAATGACAATATATGCAACGATATATGATATAATATTTTTGGTTTTTATATTTTTCTAGGAGGAAGTCATGGAAGAAACTATTAGTCTAAAAGAATTATTTGATACGTTAAAGAAAAGAGTATCACTTATTGTCTCCATTACATTAGTAGCAATGATAGTAAGTGCTGTTGTAAGTTATTTTATTATTACGCCAGAGTATAAATCATCGACACAAATTCTTGTAAACCAGGCAAAAGATGATTCAAAAGCTGTATTAAATTCAGGGGAAGTACAAGCAAACGTACAATTAATAAACACGTATAGTGTTATTTTAAAAAGTGCGGCTATCTTAAATATTGTAAAAGACGAATTGGATTTAGATATGAGTGTGTCTACATTGAACAGTAAAGTGACAGTAGAAAGTTCACAAGGTTCACAGGTTATGACTGTATCAGTCACAGATGCTGACCCAACAGTGGCCTTGCAAATTGCAAATAAAACAGCAGAAGTATTCGAAAAAGAAATTAAGAATATTATGAGTATCGATAATGTCACTGTATTGCCATTAGCAGAAGATCAAGAAAATCAATCTCCTGTTAGTCCTAATCCACCATTAAATATTGCAATTGCAGCAATAGTTGGATTAATAATAGGTGGTGGAATAGCGTTCCTATTGGAATATCTTGATAACACAGTAAAAACAGAACAAGATATTGAGAAATTACTAGAGTTACCAGTACTAGGAGCTATTACAAAAATTGATGAAAGTTTTGAAGCAAAACAAAGAGGCACTCAAAAAGGAAGAGGTAGGGGGGATTTACTTGGCAGCAAGTAAAAGAGCAAAAAAAGGCGGACTAGGACTGAATAATAGAAGGAAGCTTATCGCAAAGTATGATCCTAAATCACCTATTTCTGAACAATACAGAAATATTCGAACCAATATCCTTTATTCAAGTATAGATGAAGAAATTCGGTCTATTTTAGTCACTTCTTCTGGACCTGGGGAAGGGAAATCAACCACAACTGCTAACTTAGCAATTGTTTTTGCTCAACAAGGCAAAACAGTGTTACTAGTGGATGCTGATTTACGTAAACCGACTGTGCATTATACGTTTAATTTAAATAATACAACTGGATTGACCTCTATATTAACGAACCAAATGGAGTTAATGGAAGCTGTTCACCAGTATGACGAGAAAAATTTATATGTTCTTCCAAGCGGTCCAATACCACCGAATCCCTCTGAGTTATTAGGATCAAAAGCCATGAGCTATTTCCTAGAACAAGCTTTAGAAGAATTTGATATTGTCTTATTTGATACTCCACCAGTTATGGCGGTAACGGATGCTCAAGTCCTGGCAAATCTTTGTCATGGAAGTATTTTAGTGGTAGGTAGTGGGAAAGCGGATAAAGATGCTGTGGTAAAAACAAAAGAACAGCTCGCTTCTTCTACAGGGAAAATATTGGGCGTTGTATTAAATAATAAAAAGAATGATAAAAATAGTAATTACTATTATTACGGTACAAACTAATATCTAACAAGATATAATCGAAAATACCGCCGGTATATGCTATTTACGGAAAAAATGATCAATGTTACTATTTGATAATGTGATAGAAAGATACTAAATGAATAAAAATAGAGAGGTGTAGCACGATGATTGATATACATTGTCATATATTACCGAATATTGATGATGGAGCACAGACATTAGAAAATAGTTTAGAGATGGCTAAGACTGCTATTAATGAAGGGATTACAACAATTATTGCTACACCTCATCATAAGAATAACCAATATATTAACGAGAAGTCATCCATTCTAGAAAAGGTTAATGACTTAAATGCTGTTTTAAAACAAGAAAACCTTCCTCTTAATATACTTCCAGGGCAGGAAGTTCGAATTTATGGAGAAGTGTTAGAAGATTATAATAAGGGTGAGGTTCTAACACTGAATCATACAAAATATCTTTTCATTGAATTTCCTTCTTCCTCTGTACCACGATATGCAGAAAGATTATTATATGAATTGCAAACAGAGGGGATTATTCCAATTATTGTACACCCTGAAAGAAACAAAGAATTGCAAGAAAAACCGGATCTTCTTTATAAGTTTGTAAAAAACGGAGCATTGACTCAAGTAACAGCATCCAGTGTAGTAGGATACTTTGGGAAAAATGTGAAAAAGTTTTCGGAACAGATGATAGAGCATAATTTAACTCATTTTATTGCTTCAGATGCCCATAATATTCATAATCGCACTTTTAAAATGGCTGAGTCTTTAGAGATGATTAAAGAAAATTTTGGAATGGATTATATTTATCTTTTTAAAGAAAATGCTGAATTACTAATTGAAGATAAAAATATAATAAAAGAGATTCCAGAGCGTATACAAAGAAAGAAGTTTTTAGGAATATTTTAATTATATAATTTACTAGATACCTAATAATAGAAGCTATAATAATTGTTATTGTAATGTTATTATTAGTTATCTATAGACTACATAAAAAAGTTAAGGGATAGGTGGTATAGTGATGTCTGAATTTTATAAGGATCAATCTCTGTATTTAGAAAAGAAAAAGAATATATCTGTAAATACAGCTCGAAGCTACCTTGTAATGAAAAGATCAATAGACATCATTGGTTCATTTTGTGGATTAATTGTTCTAAGTATCCTTTTTATTATTATTGGTCTTTTAATTAAATTAGAAGATCCAAAAGGGAAAGTTTTCTTTAAACAATTAAGAGTAGGAAAAGATGGAAGAGAATTTTATATGTATAAGTTCCGCTCGATGGCTTCTGATGCTGAAGAGCGATTGAAAGAATTATTAGCTTTAAATGAGGTTTCAGGTGCAATGTTTAAGATGAAGGATGATCCACGAGTAACAAAAGTGGGTAAGTTTATCCGAAAAACTAGTCTAGATGAATTACCGCAGTTGATTAATGTGCTGAAGGGTGAAATGAGTTTAGTAGGCCCGAGGCCACCACTTCCTCGAGAAGTGGCAGAATATACTCCATATGATAAACAAAGACTACTAGTAGTGCCAGGATGCACAGGGTTGTGGCAAGTTAGCGGGAGAAGTAATATTGGGTTTTCTGAGATGGTAGAGTTGGATTTGCTTTATATCAAAGAGAGATCTATTATGAAAGACATTAAAATTATCTTAAGAACAGTTTTAGTGTTATTTGGATCAAAAAATGCATTTTAATTTCGTAGGAATAATCTAATAAGCAGAATAATCGAGTAGAAATTAAGTTTTTAAAGATACTTTTAATAGTTAATAATTATTATTGTTTTAAAATAAATAGGGTAATTAGTGAGGAATAATATTATGAAAGTTTGTTTAGTTGGTTCAAGTGGAGGTCATTTAACGCATCTTCATATGTTAAAACCTTTTTGGGAAAATGAAGAAAGGTTTTGGGTTACCTTCGATAAAAGTGATGCTAAAAGTATCTTAAAAAATGAAAAAATGTACCCATGTTACTACCCAACCAATCGTAATGTGAAAAACACAATTAGAAATACAATTTTAGCTTATAAAATCTTAAAAAAGGAAAGACCAGATATTATTATTTCCTCTGGTGCCGCTGTTGCTGTGCCTTTTTTTTATCTAGGAAAGTTATTTGGTTGTAAAACAGTGTATATAGAGGTATTTGATAGAATTGATTCACCAACCCTTACTGGAAAATTAGTATATCCTGTTTCTGACAAATTTATTGTTCAATGGGAAGAAATGAAGAAGGTATATCCTAAAGCAATAAATTTAGGAGGTATTTTCTAGATGATATTTGTAACAGTTGGAACACATGAGCAACAATTTAACAGGTTAATTATGGAAATTGATCAATTAAAAGCAAATGGAAGAATTGATGATGAAGTCTTTATTCAAACAGGTTATTCAGATTACGAGCCAAAGCACTGTCAGTGGACAAAGTTTGTAAGTTTTGATGAAATGACGAATTACATTGAAAAATCTCGTATAGTAATTACCCATGGAGGTCCAGCAAGCTTTTTAAGTGTTTTAGAAAAGCATAAATCCCCGATTGTAGTGCCTAGGAAATTTGAGTTTGATGAACATGTAAATAATCATCAATTTGATTTTGCAAAGAGAATCCAAGAGCGTGGTTATGGAATATATTTGGTTGATGATATAAAAGACTTATCTGAAACTATTAAAAATTTCTCGGATACCAATGAGGATTTTGTATCAAATAATACACAATTTATCGATCAATTCAAAATAATTATTAAAGATTTAATGAGGAGCAAGTGAATGAAAACAGTAGGAATTATGTCAATGCAAAGAATCTATAATTATGGATCATTCTTACAGGGTTATGCCTTAAAGCGGCTAATAGAAATGTCTGATCAGAATATTGAGGTGCAATTTCTAGATTATCGTCCGGGAGATCCTTTAATTAAAACTGATATTGCTGATAGGAAAAATAGTTTCAGTAGAAAGATTAGTAAAATTAAAGAATATAATCAAGTTAATGCTAAATTGATAGATAAGATTCGCTTTTTTAATCACAAAAGAACATATGCTAACCGTTTTTTTCCGCTTCTCGGTTTAACTGAACAACCTAATTATAATTATAATGTTGATGTACAAGTTATTGGTAGTGATGAGGTATTCAATTGTGTGCAATCAAATAGTAATGTTGGATTTTCTAGAGATCTTTTTGGACATAATTCTGAAGCAAAGAAAGTCATTTCGTATGCAGGGTCCTTTGGTAATACAACATATGAAAAAATAAATGAATATTCAATTGGTGAAATGTTAAAGGAAGATTTTCAGGCATTTGCTCAAATCTCCGTTAGAGATGAAAACTCTCGCAGTGTAATAGAAAAACTCACTGGCAATAATCCTTCAGTAAATGTAGATCCTGTTTTAGCATATGATTATATGAAATTAGAATCGAAAATTCCCAAAAATCGTCTATTTAAAGATAAATATATTATAGTTTATGGATATTCTGGCAGGCTTACTAGTGAAGAAAATAAAATGATTAAGGAATATGCTAGAAATAAAGGTGCTAAGGTAATATGTATAGGCGGCGTCCAAGATTGTTGTGATAAATTTATTGATTGTGACCCGTTTGAAGTTTTAGCTTATTTTCGTGATGCTGAGTCTATTGTTACTGATACTTTTCATGGAACAATATTTTCAATTATAAATAATAAACAATTTTGTACAATAATTAGAAAAAGTGTTGGAAACAGTTATGGTAACGAAGAAAAGCTAGGTTATTTATTAGGTTTATTTGGTCTTGATTCTCAACGTTCAGATAACTTATCATTAGATGGCTTGTCCTCAATATTATCTAATGAAATTGATTATGATAGTGTCAATAAAAAACTAAACCTAGAGAGAGAAAAGGCGATAAATTATTTGAAATCTAATATATAGTTGTACTTTTGATAAGAAGAGGAGTATATATGAAAACTAATACAAATAAATTGAAGGAATATGGAAAAAAATTTTTGCAAAAGATTCGTCTTCGTTATTTAGCAGGTAAAGATATAAGAAGATTTTCGAAAACAGCCTCCTTTTCAATTTATGATTGTTCATATGAACAATTATGTTCGAGAATAATATACAATGTTCATGCGATTGAAAAAGGATTGTCTCGTAATGAAAATATTCGATTAGGATTTGGTAAAAAGGCACTTTCTGTTCTTAATGATGCTTTAGTGGTTTATACAAAAAGTGGCTATTCTCAGGATAGTTTTCCTTATAGACAAGGGCGCTCTATTATACTGCGGTATAAAAAATTTCACGAGAGTAAGAATTTTGATGTGAGTTTTTTGAGTGAAATTATAGATAGCACTTTTTTGGAAGATTACAATCAAGTATTTAGAGAAGCAGGAACTAAAACTATTTATCGAGAGGAAAAAAAGCAAAATCATAATAAGGATTTTTATTCATTAGCTCAAAATCGATATAGTATTAGAGAGTTTTCTGGACAACCTATAGATATAAATAAAGTGAATAATGCAATAAAGAATGCTGGAAAAACTCCCTCTGTTTGTAATAGACAAGGATGGAAAGTTTACGTTGTAACTAATAAAGAAAAAATGAAAAATTTACTATATTTGCAAAGAGGGTTTAAAGGATATCCCAAATTGCCTGAGGTGGTTTTGGCAATAAGTGTTTCTAATAGTACATTTTTGAGCCCTGTAGAAAGAAATGAGGCTTTTGTTGATGGTGGCCTATTTTCAATGTCAGTGATTTATGGCTTAGAACACGAAGGCTTAGCTGCTGTCCCATTAAACGCGATGATGAATTCTAGGGATGAAAAGGATATAAGAAAGTTAATAGAAGTTGACGATTCTGAACAACTAATATTATTTATTGCAATTGGTGACTTTAAAGAAGAGACAATTGTTCCCGCCTCTGATAGAAAAAGTATTGAAGATTATACTATTTATATAAAATAAATGAATAGTATATCTTTACTTTCCATCAGGTGGAAAAGGATATTTTTTGCAACTATTACTTTCGAATAGTATTAAAAGTAATAGATAATAAACTCTAATATTATAAAAAATTATGCTAGTAGGGGCTAAAAATGAATTCGTTGATATCTATTGTAATACCACATTTTAATTCAAGTGATAGGATAGGAAAGCTCCTTAATTCACTAATGGTGAAAGAAAAGGATAATTTTGAAATTATTATTGTTGATGATAAGAGTAGTGTTACAGAAATAGAAAACTTAAAAAGAATTGTGAAGCAATTTCCTTTAAATATATCTATGTATGAAAACCAAACAAATAAAAAAGGTGCCGGTGTTTGTAGAAATATCGGGATTCAAAAGGCTACTTCTCCATGGATTTTGTTCGCAGACAGTGATGATCATTTTACTGATAATTTCTATAAGTATATAGAACCGTATTTAACAGCAGATTTTGATATAGTTTATTTTCCACCTACATCTCAAGATGAAAATGGTAATATAACAACTAGACACCTTTCTTATTCCAAACCAATCGAAGAATATTTGGAAACTAGGGATATTAGTAAAATAAAATATCAAATACAAGTGGTTTGGTCAAAATTATTTAGAGCAGAAATGATTAAAAAACATAATATTACTTTTGATTCAACGTTAAGCAGTAATGATGTTATGTTTAGTTTAAAATGTGATTATTATTCAACTTCATTTACAGTTGATTCAAATATAATATATAGTTGGGACTTTAACTCCAAAAGTATAACTAGTGCGATGAGTAAAGAAAAATTTTCGGATATTTTGGATGTATATATAAGAAAAAATAATTTTTTCAGAGAAAAGCTAAGTACTAAAGAATATAAAAATATAAGGAATTCTGCCATAAGACTTACTGGAATGGCACTTGTAAGGTATAAGTTTGGTTTATCTTATAGCTTAGGAATTTTTATTAAATTGCTTAGAAATAAACATATATTAATTAAACTATCAGACATTAAGATTAGTAGATTAAAAAATTTTTTAAAGAATAATCAATTTTATAAACAAGAAACTGACTAATAAAATTAGTGAAAAGAATTTCGTTTTTTAGGATACATTAGCGTTATTTATGAAAAAATGAAAATTCAAAAGTTATTTTTAAGAATAACACTAAAATAGTAAGGATTTTAAATAGCAAGTGGATACACTTGTGAATAAATCAAATTGCGCAGCGACCTGCGCAACGGAAGAAAAGGATGCTCACAATTTGTTGTAATAGACGCATGAAAATCTAGCCTAAGAAAACTGCTACAGCTTTTTATCGCGTCGTTTTGCTCATATAAGATTATTGTCAAAGTGCGATTAAGCTTTCTGGTAGATAGTGTTGCATCCAAAGCTTCTTTAGAAGATAGTGGGAGGATACATGAAAATACAGGATATTCATAAATACAAACTGCCCTATAACAAAAGGATCAAGGGATTAAATTGGATATTAAATAGATTCGTTATGGTTTCGGAAAATTTACTACTTCGCAAACAGCCAATTAAAAATTGCATAGGAAAAAGTAAAGGCGAAAAAAAAATCATTCTGTCAATGACGACCTATCCAGGCCGTAATAACATAGTCGGATGGACGATTAAGTCACTTCTGAATCAGAGTGTGCCGGTCGATCGGTTTATTCTATGGCTTGCAGAAGAACAGTATCCAGAAGAAGATATTCCGCAAGAAATCCAACAATATATGCAATATGGCTTAGAGGTTAGATTTTGTAACGATTTAAGGTCGCACAAAAAATATTATTATTCCATGCTTGAAAATCCAGATGCTATTGTAATTACAGTCGATGATGACGTTATCTATCCGGAAAATACGGTTGAAAAATTGTTAAGAATGCATAAAAAGTATCCCAATACAGTGATTTGCAATCAAGCACGTTGGATTGCAGTGGAAGGGGATCGACTTGCCCCTTATGTAAAGTGGAGAACAATGCTACCAGAAAAAGTTGAGCAGCCTAGTTATCGAATTTTACCAATCGGAGAGGGGGGCATCCTCTATCCACCTGGTGTATTATATAAAGATTTGTTTTCAGAAGAATTGCTTATGTCGCTAGCTCCATCGGTTGATGATCTTTGGCTAAAATTTATGGCTGTGAAACAAGGTACACGCGCCATGGTATCGGAGCCGGAGCAAAGGGGACTTTGCCCAGTTTGGGTGGTTGGACAGCCTTCTTCTTCGTTACAATCGCAAAATGTGCAAGGCGGAAATAACGATATTGCTATTGAAAAAATTATGAGACATTATCCGGAACTGTTTGCTATTTTACAAAAATGATACATCTCGCTTTGTGAAATAATTACATATATAGACTTTTCTGGATAACGAAATCGTGTTAAGTTTATATTGATTTATAATATGGGGTTTGAATAGCAAGCCTTAATTTTGGTGAGGGAAAATAATGAACTTTAGAATAAAGAAGATTACCTCAACGGATTTAATAAGTTTAGTAATCCTTATTAGTTGTATAAATATTACCTTTTTAAATTCCATTTTTAGTGAAATGACTCAAATCCTTTTTTGGATAAGAATTGTTGCGATTATAGGACTTGTCATAAGAAATTTTTTTATTAGACATAAATACACAACTACATTTAAATGGCTAAGTGTATTTATTTTATTTTCTTTATTATGTACACAATTTGGTTATGGAAATGTTGGGTATGCGTTTAGATTGTTATCTATTCCATTCTTAATTTCGCTTTGTATCGATTCCTACCAGAAAAGTATTATTCCAATTTTGAGAATATGGAAAAATACTCTATGGGTAATTATTATTGCCGATGCATTATCAATGGTATTATACCCAAGTGGATTATATAGCGATGACCTATACACTGAAAACTGGTTTTTAGGGTATAAGACGGCAAGATTAGTTTATAGTTTACCACTATGCATCATTACTGCATACTTGTCAGAAGTGAAAAATAAAAAAATTAATATAGAGAGTTATCTTGCCATTATAATTTCGGCAATATGTTTGTATCACTCTAAATCAACAGCAGCCAATGTTGGTATCCTATTGATAGGTGGGTTTTTTATTTTTTTTAACCTTAGTAAAATAATAAAGGGAAGCGAAAAAATTATATATAAAATTTTAAATTATAAAGTTTTTATTCCACTTTATGGACTGCTCGTTACTTTTACCATATTAATAGATCGGTCACCTATTATGCAGTATTTTGTTGTGAATATTTTAGGAAAAAGTCCGACGCTAACAACGAGGACATTCATTTGGGAAAGTTGTTTAAATGTGATTTCTTCCAGCCCGATATATGGAGTGGGTTATTTATATGCAGAAAAATATGTAGAGATAACAGGAAATGTGTTCGCAACCTCTGCCCATAATATGGTACTTAGCATTTTGGTGTCTACTGGAGTAGTGGGGCTACTTCTTTATGTTGCGATGGTTATAAGTGCAACAAAAAGAAAAAATGGTACGTATCAGCGGCATGAAGCGGTGTTAATTGCTGGTATTATTTCATTGTTAATAGTTGGCGTTACGTCTTCAACTTTGGTGTTTAGTGCTTTTGGTTTTGCTTTTTACATTTTATTAGGAATACCATTCAAAAAAAATATGTGATGGAGGACTATATGTGTCTAGGATAAAAAGATTTTTAATGAGAAATGAGCTGTCTATTGGATATAAGAAATCGCAAAAAAATAAAGTTAACCTAGAGTGGTGGAATAAAAAGCCCAATTTAGGTGATGGATTGGCAATTGTGATATATGATTGGATGCTTGATTATTACGGCTTGGACAAAGAACAAAAGGTAAATGGTACGAAGCATTTATTAACTGTTGGCTCATTGATTGGCATGGGTGGTTTTGATGCTACAGTTTGGGGAAGTGGAATCCATAGTGTCAGTAGTATGGAAGCAGTGGTAAAACAAAAAAAAAATAGAAAATATGATATCCGTGCAGTTAGGGGACCAATAACGAGATGGTTCTTGCAAGGCATCGGATATGAATGCCCGGAGGTATATGGAGATCCAGGTATATTGCTGCCTTTAATCTATAAGCCAGAAAATGTAGAAAAAAAATACCCAATTTCGGTGATATACCATATGTCTCAGAATGGAAAAGATGGAAACCGACGAGATGATTTGAATTATATCAATATAGAAACATACGATCATAAGTCTTTTTTGAACGATGTAGTTGCATCAGAGCTTGTTATTTCGTCTACTTTGCATGGTATTATTTTGGCAGAGGCCTATGGAGTTCCGGCTATTTTTTTAAAAAAGGGAATGGATCAGGAAATTATAAAGTTTTATGACTGGTACTTCTCAACAGGAAGAACTTCAGTTAAAATGGCTGAAACGCTAGATGAAGCTCTTAAAATGCAGGCAATGGAACTACCGAACCTATCGGAAATGCAGGAACAATTGATTGCTGTTTTTCCAAAAGATATCTGGAATTAAATTTAATAGTATTTATGGAAATATTACTGAACAGAATGATATATTTATCATTCTTTATATATGTTAACTAATATGTATTAACCATTACAATTATGTTGATTGTATTGATAATGAATTTTTTCAATTCACATGAAACGTAATTGAGGGGGATTTTACAAGTGAAAATAGAACGCACAAAAAATGCAACACGTAATATCATCTTTGGCGGTATTTTGAAGATATATCAAATTATTGTACCGTTTTTAATGCGTACAGCAATGATTTATTGGATGGGTATTGAGTATCTTGGTTTGAATAGTCTGTTCACGTCGATTCTTCAAGTGTTGAATTTAGTAGAGCTGGGAATAGGATCTGCCATGGTTTTTAGTATGTATAAACCCATTGCAGAAGATGATGAAAAAACCATCAGTGCATTGCTACGCTTATATCAAATATATTACCGTGTGATTGGGTGTATTATTGCGGTTGTAGGCTTGATAATTTTACCTTTTATACCGAGCTTGATTAGTGGTGAGGTACCTGGTGGATTGAATGTTTATATTCTATATCTATTAAACCTAGGAGCAACTGTACTTTCTTATTGGCTATTTGCATATAAAAATAGCTTGTTAAATGCACATCAACGAAATGATGTGATAAGCAAGGTACAACTGTTTACAAACACTTTTCAGTACGGTTTACAATTGTTAGTTTTGTTTATCTTACAAAATTATTACTGGTATTTAATCGTTGCACTTTTTACACAGGCGATGACCAATATTTTAACTGCCGTTGTTGCTACGAAAATGTATCCTAATTATCGTGCGAAAGGTAGACTCGAAAAAACAGTAATTAGTCAGATTAACAAAAGGATAAGAGACTTGTTTACATCAAAGGTCGGTGCGGTAATTCTGAACTCTGTAGATACAATTGTGATATCTGCATTTTTAGGTCTTACCATGTTAGCTGTTTATCAAAATTACTATTATATTCTATCTTCTTTAATTGCCTTAGTCACTATTGTATTTAATTCATGTACTGCAGGTATTGGTAATAGTTTGATTAAGGAAACAAAGGAGAAAAACGTAGAGGACCTGAAAAAATTCACATTGATTATTGTATGGATTTCCGGATTCTGTACAGTTTGCTTGTTATGTTTGTATCAGCCAATTATGAAACTTTGGGTTGGAGAAAGATATGAGCTTTCTTTTATTGCTGTAATTTATTTTTGTATTTATTACTTCATATACGAAATAAATCAACTCCTAAATTTATTTAAGGATGCAGGAGGAATTTGGAATAAGGATAGATTCCGTCCTTTAGTAACAGCTTTGGCAAATTTGATAATGAATTTGATTATGGTTCAATTTTGGGGAATATATGGAATAATTTTATCCACTGTATTAGCTACATTGTTGATAGGTATGCCTTGGCTACTACACAATATTTTTAGCGAGTTATTTGATAAAAGCGATATGTGGCCTTATTTAAGAAAACTTTTTCGATATGTCATTGTAACAATTTTGGCGTGTATTTTGACTTATATCCCTTCTAGTTTGCTACAATTTTCAGATTTTACTACGCTTGTTACTCGCGGGATACTTTGTTGTATAATTCCCAATGTCATTTTCTATCTGGCATATCATAAACAGATAGAATTTCGTCAAAGTCTTCAGCTATTTGACAAAATGACAAAGGGTAAATTAGCCTTGGAAAAACGGTTGTTACGTTATTGAAATAGTAATGATTAGGGACTATATAAGGCTTATTATGTTTATACAAATTTTCAAAAAATACTGAGGCAAGAAGAAATAAGAAGGTGATGCAATGAAAAAGGAAAAAGTATCTTTTATTATTCCGGCATATAACGCACAGAAGTATATATTGGATTGTGTCACAAGGATTCTTCAGATTCCATATGAGGAGATTGAAGTGATTGTGGTAGATGATGGCTCTACAGATTTGACACTAGAAAAACTGAAGACTATTATAGATCATCGTCTTATGGTAGTCTCACAGAAAAATAGTGGGGTATCGGCAGCTAGAAATACCGGTATTCGAAAGTCAACTGGTAACTATATTGCATTTGTGGATGCTGATGATTTAGTGCTCCCCGAACAGTACAGTAAGATTTTGAACAGTGTAGGCTTTGATAAAGAGATTTACATGTTTGCATATGCTGTTATGAACCAAAAAATAGTGAGGAAAGTACCATTACCGCTCGAACCAGGTTGCTATAACGAGGCTGATGCAAGGTTACTTTGTGAAAGGCTTTACGATGAGCCTTTCTCTAAAAACTATAAAGCAACATATTTTGGCGGGAAGGTATATCAATACCTATTTTCGCGAAAATTTTTGCTTGATAATGAGCTTGCTTTTCCAACGAATATGAGGTTTGCAGAGGACTGTATTTTCTGTTTTTCTTGTTTTAGAGTAGTTAAGAAATTTGAAGTGTTGGCAGCAGAGTCCCCTTATCTGTACGTGGTATATAGTGAAAGTGCGAGTCACTCCTATAGGTCGGACTTTTGGAATGAACTGAAAAAATCGTACATGTCCGCCTGTAACCTTGCAGGAACTGAAGTCGGGCATAAGAATGAACTATATTTCCATTATGGTAATGAAGTAGTTCGTCGTACTGTACTGCATTTTTCCAATTGGAATCAGAAGAGGCAAGCTTTGGAGAAGATTCGTGAGGTCATGCAAGATCAGGAGTTCCTGGAGGCAGTAAAGGGAGTTCAGTTTGATAGTTGGACGTTTAAAGAACGTATGTTTCTGAGCTTGTATCGAAAACAGAAAGTGGAATTTGTCTACCTGATGATGAGGGCAAATAATATATTAAAAGAGTATTTAAAGAGATGAAGAACGATAGTATTACTCACGTTTAAGTAGATGATTTGTTCATCTTCTGACAAAGTGAGTGAAACATGAAATTCATGCTCTATCAGAGTTGAAGTTTACTGAAGTTCAAACTGGTTAGGTTTTATAAAAATTAGATATCGGGCTTCTCAAAAAGACAACAAACAAATTAGATAAAGAGAAGGGAAAATGAACTTTCGCTATAGTTTTTTTTCTTACTTTTTATTGAAAGAAACAGGAATAATACTAATTAATTACTAGTTTACAAGTGAAGAAAACCCGCCAAAGGCTTGCTAGAGAAGAATATGGTTAGGTTAGAAAATGTTAGTAACAGGATTGATGCGAGCAAATTATTTGTGGAGAATATCAGGCATATTTCGAGAAGCAGTATACGCTTAAAAAATTTTTGTTTTTTATTTGAATACTAGTTTATCAAGGGAGAGATATAATTAAATGAAAATAACAGTTGCAGGCACTGGCTATGTTGGATTGTCTAATGC
This sequence comes from Niallia sp. FSL W8-0177, assembly GCF_038006285.1. NCBI lineage: Bacteria > Bacillati > Bacillota > Bacilli > Caryophanales > Bacillaceae > Niallia > Niallia sp. FSL W8-0177. Next base: position 3,679,916 of record NZ_JBBOUX010000001.1, on the reverse strand, counting down.
TATTCTTCTAGCTCAACATAATGAAGTTATAGCACTTGATATTATTCAAGAAAAGGTGGATTTGATCAATAATAAGAAGTCACCGATAATTGATAATGAAATTGAGGAATATTTAGCGACAAAGGATTTAAATTTGACAGCAACAACAGATAATTATGCTGCATTTAAAGACGCAGAATATGTAATTATATCTACTCCAACTAACTATGATCCGGAAAAAAACTATTTTAATACAAGAACGGTTGAAGCCGTAATTGCGAATGTATTATCCATTAATCCAGAAGCTATTATGATTATCAAGTCAACTGTTCCTGTTGGATACACAGAGAAGATTAAAGAAAAGTTTGAAACGGATAATATTATCTTTTCACCAGAGTTTTTAAGAGAAGGTAAAGCACTATATGACAACTTGTATCCATCTCGAATTGTATTGGGAGAACAATCAGAAAGAGCAAAGGTGTTTGCTAATATGTTAGTCCAAGGTGCAATTAAAGAGAATATAGATGTTTTATTCACAAATTCTACTGAAGCAGAAGCTATTAAATTATTCGCTAATACATATTTAGCGATGAGAGTTGCATTCTTTAACGAACTCGATTCTTATGCTGAAGTAAGAGGTTTAGATTCAAAGCAAATTATTGATGGTGTAGGCCTAGATCCAAGAATCGGAACCCATTATAATAACCCTTCCTTTGGTTATGGCGGTTACTGTTTACCAAAAGATACAAAGCAGCTACTAGCTAACTATGCAGATGTTCCTAATAATATTATGACAGCAATTGTTGATGCTAATAGAACAAGAAAAGATCATATTGCAGAAATGATTATCAAAAAGAATCCAAAAGTTGTTGGTATTTATCGCTTAACAATGAAAATGGATTCAGACAACTTTAGACAATCAGCCATACAAGGTGTCATGAAACGTATTAAAGCAAAAGGTATTGAAGTGGTTGTTTATGAACCAGCATTGCAGGAAGAGACTTTCTATAATTCAAGAGTGATTAATGATTTCGATCAATTTAAAGAAATTTCTGATGTGATTGTTGCCAATAGATTATCTAGCGATTTAGCAGATGTTGAAGACAAGGTTTATACGAGGGATTTATTTAGTAGAGATTAGAAATAAAATTATAAAATACTCTTTACCAATATAGGTAGGAGTATTTTATTTTTATTAAATAAGACTAATACTGGGAAATAAAAGTAAATATTTAACGTTTAAATGTGAGAGTAATTATTTTGAGTTAATCAACAAATATAGAAATAATATAAAATGAATGGGAGGTTTGGGATGAAAATAAAAAAGAAATTTTCATATTTTGTATTAATTCTTATTATTTTTTTTAGTAGTGTAACCATCCATAGGGATAGCTCAAAACAGAATAATGTTGAATATAAAGGAAAAAATAATATTTCTTCTTTAAAGGAACCAGCAGCACAAGTGATTATAAATGACCTAAAGAGAGTATCTCCTAATAAAAAGCATCCCAGACTATTAGCAACAAGTGAAGATTTTGAAAAAATAAAAGAATCTCTAAAAACTGATTCAAATTTAAAGCGTTGGTATAAAGAGCTGACAATAAATGCTAATAATTTATTAGAAAAGCCTGTGGTGACATATGAAAAATCAGATGGTGTGAGATTACTGCCAATTAGTAGAACTGTCTTAGACAGAACCCTAACATTGTCTTTAATGTATAGGTTGAGTGGTAATAAGTTATATGCTGAAAGAGCTTGGAAAGAGTTGGAGCGAGTATCTGATCGAAATAGGTTCTATGATTGGAACCCTGCACATTTTTTAGATACAGCTGAGATGGCTGCGGCAGTAGGAATTGGTTTTGATTGGCTTTATGATTATTTAGATCAGAACCAAAAGGATATTCTAAAACAGTCCATACTTAAAAAGGCACTTAATCCAGCACTTATAGTATATAATGATCAAAATAGTCAAGCTCAAATACCTACTTTTTGGAGAGATGAAAGTAATAATTGGAATACAGTTTCTAATAGCGGTATATTAATTAGTGCCTTGGCAATCGCAGATGAATCACCATTTACCGAAAGAATTACGGGTGAAATTATTCAAAAGTCTCTTTCTTCATTAAAAACTTCTTTAATGTCGTATGGTGACGATGGAGGAACGGAAGAAGGACCTGGATATTGGAATTATGCAACAAAATATTTGGCATTGCTTTTCTCCTCTTTAGAAACTTCTTTAGGTACAGATTATGAGTTTTCCAAAGTAAAAGGAATAGCCAATACTGGATATTATGCAATCTATACCAAAGGAAATAATGGCGCATTTAATATAGGTGATTCTCAAGAAGATAACTTTATTAAATCACCACAATTATTTTGGTTTTCTAATAAATTTAATAAGCCGGAATTGGCAGATAGTGTGCTAAAAACATATAGTCCTCTAAATATGATTTGGTACAGACCAAAAGAAGAAAAAAATTATTCCCTTCCATTAGACAAAATGTTCAATGGTAGTGCTGGTATTGTAACTATGAGAAGTTCATGGGATTCAAAGTCATCTTTTGTAGGCATACATGCTGGTGATAATCAAGCTAGTCATGGCGATTTAGATATAGGGACATTTGTAATTGATGCATTAGGTGAGAGATGGGCTATTGATCTTGGTATGGATAATTATAATCTTCCAGGCTACTTTGATAAGAAAAGCAAGCGCTGGAATTATTATAGGAAAAGAGCAGAGGGTCAAAATACACTAGTGATAAATCCAGATGAAGGTCCAGATCAAAATATTTTTGCAAAAGGAAAAATAATAGACTTTACTTCAAAGAAAAATGAGGCTAGTACCCTTATTGATATGACAGATGCGTATAAAAATGCTAAATCTATCCAAAGAAGAGCATCTTTGATTAATGATAGAAATGACATACTTATAGAGGATAATATTACATTAAGTACTCCATCAGAAATTTATTGGTTTATGCATACTCGAGCAAATATTGGTCTAAGTGTAGATCGAAAAACAGCTATATTGGTAATGGGTGAAAAGTTCATTACAGTAACAATAAAGAATCCTTCTAATGCTAAATTCTCAGTAATAGATGCTAAACCATTATCTAGTTCGCTTGGTGAAAACCAACAACAAAATCAAAATAATAATATTAAGAAATTAGCTATTCATTTAGAAAATGTTAAGGAAACGCAGATTTCAATAGAGTTCGAGACCCAGTTTACTAAATAGCAGGCTGATAATCTGTAACCATAAAGAAATTCCTCTGCGACATTTATTGATGGACTCAGGTAGGAGGGAGCAGAGGATGGCATTCAAAACTAGAACAGGCAACAAATCGCAGATACAATTCTTATAAAACCCTGGTTGATGGCGAATTTTGATGAGGGAACGTTATGGTTTAACGCTATCTATATAATTCCCACAGAAGTTGAAAAGCGTATAACAAGGTAAATTATGCATAAAGATTCAGATAATACAAGCGGCCATTGGAACGAATATTGTTCTAATGGCTCTTTAATTACTTTGTATTTTTAATAACAATAGCTTTTCCCCCGCACTTCCTGGCTCAGATGTCTGCAAATAGTGGCTCAAAACTCCTCACTGCCTGCTTAAACTATTTGCAACACTCCCTCTTAATTAGAATTAGGTACCTTCCATATAAGTAAAAAACAATAGACCTCAAAATCAATCCAATCTTGTTCAAACGAACTAGCCACAATTCGGACTAAATGAATACGCTTTCTTTCGTTAGAATATTTTATACTGTACGTAGAAGGAGGTAGGAAGATGTTGGATCAGAGGGCGGCTGCTTTATTACAGGTATTAAAAAATTATGGTCCTCAAAGAATCAAGAGATTAGAAAAGGAGTTAGGATGTACGCGGCGACAAATTACGTATGATGTAAAGAAAATCAATAATTGGTTAATAGATCAGGGGATGCCCCCTATTAAAAATGATCGTTCAAGAGGGTTAATCTTTCCTAATCAATGGAAGGAACAGGAAGAAGGAAAGATACCGGTCGTAAAGACAAATACTTATATTGCTTCACCAACGGAAAGAAAAGGGTTAATTCTATTAAAAATATTTACGAATACAGAATATGTGTCTGTGAATCACTTCATTGATTTACTTAAGGTAAGCAAAAATACGGTCCTTACTTCTATTAAAGAAGCATCTAAGCTCGCTGAACAATATCATGTAATTATTAAGTATACAAGAAGGCATGGTTACGAATTGGTTGGGGAGGAAGGTAATATAAGGTTTCTCATGATGCTTTGCATTTCGGAATTTATACGTTATGAGGAAGGATCTGAGCTATTAAAGGACTTATACAATCAAGAAAATGGCCAAGGGGCTTATGAACATAGTCACAAAAAGATTGCTGCTATTATAGCAGAAATGGAAAAACAGCTTGGCATTAAATACGTTGAAGAAAAGGTCCAAGAAGTAATCGTCTTTCTGCTTTTTCTTCTATTGAGAATACAAAAAGGAGGCAGTATTTTCTATCCAGATGATAGGAGAGAAATCATTGCGAACTTAAACGAGTATAAGGTTATTTCTGAAAAAGTCACCAAACTTGGCATTTCAAAGGAGACTGATGAACACCTTTATATAACAAGCGTTCTGATAGGATTGCAATGCAAGGATAGCCATCTAAACGAAGCTTCATTCTTAATGGAAAGGCAATTATATGCGTTGACACAAGTAATCATTCAAGAATTCGAACTGCTAGCCTGTGTGTCGATTTCCAATCAGAAGGAGTTAGCTCACTCTCTTTATTATCATATTAGACCGGCTTACTATCGAATGTTATTTCATATTCCTATCGTCAATCCATTATTAAAGCAAATAAAGGAAGAATTTCCGGATTTGTTTGTGTTAGTAAAAAAGGCGCTCAAGCCATTAGAGGAATTCGTAAACCGTCCTATTTCGGAGGAGGAGGCAGGTTATATTACCTTACATTTTGGTTCCTATGTGGATGCGGCAAATATTCAAGTGGATCTGCGTAAAAAGGCAGTCATTGTTTGCCCGAATGGAATGGGGACATCTAATATGCTCAAATACCAGATAGAAAAGCTTGTGCCAGAGGTAGAAATATTAGCTATTTATTCCCTAAGTGACTATGACTATCAAAGGGAAGATGAATTTGATTTGTTGTTTTCAACCATTCCTTTTCAAACAACAAAACCAATTATTATGGTTAATCCTATTTTAACAGCGTTAGATAAAGCGCGTATTCTTCAGGAATTTGATTTTCGTGTTCTCAGGAAAAAGGATTTAAAAGGAGTCAGCGTTAATCAAATAATGGAAGTCATCAAGCCTTTTACGACCATCCATAATGAAAATGGACTCTATGAAGCACTTTGTGATTTAGTAATGGGGCATACTGCTGCTCATTTTAGGGGGTACAAACCAGTGATAAGTGATCTATTAAAACGAGAATTGATTCAAATAAAAGATAAGGTAGATAGTTGGCAGGAGGCAATTCGTGTTGCTTCGTCACCATTGCTTGACATACAAGCGATAGAACCACGCTATATCGATGCAATGATTACCAATATTGAAAAGCTGGGATCTTATGTTGTTCTCGCCCCGCATGTAGCGATTCCACATGCGAGACCAGAAGAAGGTGTGAAAAAATTAGGCATGAGTCTACTTAAATTGCACGAACCTATTTCTTTTTCACCAGATGATCCAGAGAAAAATGTTCACTTGATTTTTGTATTGGCTGCTGTAGATAATCATTCGCACTTAAAAGCATTAAGTCAGCTAACAGAATTATTAGAGGAAGAGGAGAATATCGACCAAATGATAGAAATGACAGCAACTGAATCATTTCTCGAGCTTATTCAAAGCTATAGTGAATTATAAAGGAGATGTTTAACAATGATTACAATTGTAACCGTTTGCGGAAATGGGATTGGCAGTAGTTTAATGTTGAAAATGAAGATAGAAGAAATTTGTGCAGAATTGGGAATTCCAGCACAGGTCGAATCATCTGACTTTAACGGAGCCAAGGGAAGAAACTGTGACTTAGTCGTGACGATTGATGAATTAGCAAAACAATTTGATAGCACGGCGCAAAGAGTTTGTGTGGTAAGGAGCTATATAAATAAGAAGAAAATTAAAGCGGATGTCCAGGAAGTGTTGCAAGAGGTTGCTTCTAATAAAAAATAACATACGGTTGAGGGGGCTTTAAAATGGGCTTTTTAACAAATGTTTTAGAATTTCTTAAGGATATTCTCTCAGAGCCAGCACTTTTAATAGGGTTAATTGCATTCATTGGCCTTGTTGCATTGCGGAAACCATTTCATAAAGTTTTAACCGGTACACTTGGTCCTATTCTCGGTTATATTATGCTGAGTGCAGGTGCATCCTTTATTGTTGCCAATCTGGAGCCATTGGGAGCAATGATAGAAAAAGGGTTTAACATCCAAGGGGTTGTTCCCAATAATGAAGCAGTAGTTGCTACCGCTCAAAAAATGCTTGGTGTAGAAACGATGTCGATTTTATTACTAGGTCTCATTCTTAATATCGTCATAGCAAGGTTTACAAAGTACAAATATGTATTTCTAACCGGTCACCATAGCTTTTTCATGGCTTGCTTGTTATCCGCAGTGCTAGGTGCATCTGGTTTATCAGGAGCATTACTCGTTATGATCGGTGGCTTTATTTTAGGCGCATGGAGTGCGATTTCCCCAGCAATCGGGCAGAAATATACATTAAAAGTTACGGATGGGGATGATATTGCGATGGGCCATTTTGGGAGCATCGGATACTATCTGTCTGCATGGGTTGGAAAGTTTGTGGGAAGTCCAAAGGATAGTACGGAGAAAATTAATATTCCGGAGCAATGGTCCTTTTTAAGAAATACAACCTTATCTACGGCACTAACGATGTGTGTTATTTATCTTATAGCAGCAATCGCAGCTGGTTCAGAATTTGTTAACACCCTATCGGACGGGGTGTCCCCTTATTTATTTGCTATTATGAGTGCTTTGAAATTTGCCATTGGTGTAACAATCGTTTATAACGGGGTGCGGATGATTCTTGCAGACCTTATTCCGTCCTTCCAAGGAATTGCTACAAGGATAATCCCAAATGCAGTTCCAGCAGTAGATTGTGCCGTCTTCTTCCCGTATGCACAAACAGCGGTAATCATTGGCTTTATCTGTAGCTTTGCAGGAGGAATTATTGGAATGCTCATTCTTGGATTTGCTGGTGGTGTATTAATTATACCAGGGCTCGTTCCTCATTTTTTCTGTGGAGCTACGGCTGGCGTCTATGGAAATGCAACAGGCGGAAGAAAAGGAGCAATGCTTGGTTCTTTTGTAAATGGGTTGGCACTAACCTTCTTACCTGCATTACTTCTCCCTGTATTAGGAGATTTAGGCTTTGCCAATTCTACGTTCGGTGATGTGGATTTTGCTCTAATTGGGATACTTCTTGGGCAAGCAGGAAACCTATTTACCACAGCTGGCATCTACGCGATTATCTTTTTGCTAGTACTCATTTTAATTATTCCTAACTTTATTAAAACGAAAACCGTTACAATCAATCATCTCGATGAAGATTCCAATATGTAGGAGTGGTGGAGTAGAATGGATAAATTAATCGATCAATTAAACGTCAAAATCTATGCAGATGGAGCAGTATTAGCTGATATGTTAGCAGCATATAAAAGTGGAATCATCCGTGGATTTACGACAAACCCAAGTCTAATGAAAAAAGCCGGTATTCAAGACTATGAAGCATTTGCAGTCGAAGCACTTCACTATATACCAGATTTGCCAATATCTTTTGAGGTATTTTCCGATGACTTTGCCATCATGGAAAAAGAAGCAGAAAAGATAAATAGCTGGGGAGAAAATGTCTATATTAAAATACCAATTACGAATTCGATGGGGCAGTCATCTATTCCCTTAATCCAAAAACTATCCAGTAAAGGAATGCAATTAAACATTACAGCCATTTTAACACTAGACCAAGTCGAAGAAACGGTTCAAGCCTTCAAATCTGGAACAAAGAATATTGTTTCCGTATTCGCCGGCAGAATTGCAGATTCGGGAATTGATCCTATCCCCACTATGAAAGAAGCCGCCAAAATATGCAGCAAAAAAGAAGGAACGGAGCTATTATGGGCCAGTTCGAGAGAGCTATTAAACATCATGCAAGCAGACGCATGTGGCTGCTCGATCATCACCTGCTCTCCAGACATCCTTAACAAACTAGCAAACGTAGGAAGAGACCTAAAAACTATATCCCTCGATACAGTAAAAATGTTTAATAAAGATGTACAAGAATTAGGGTATTCCATTATTTAGCGGGACGGTTCCTCCTGCTTTCTTTTTGGGGGAGTATTGTAGAGGTTTCGGCGTTGTTTTTAAAGTGAATAAAATAATGAAGAGCCATTAGAACAATGTTTGTTCCAATGGCTGTTTTTACGACACGATTTTTTTAATCCTTCACAAAAAACATCCTCTGTATCCCAACCTATTAAAACACAGGCAACTTCTCTAAATAAACGATATCATCTCTTTCGGCAGCATCTCCTTCAGCAAGAATGGCAGCTTTTGAAACAATGATTCCTCCTGCTTTGGTAACGAGTTCCTCGAGTACTCGTATCGACTCTCCAGTGCTAATGACATCATCAATTATGGCAATGCGTTTTCCTTTAATCTTGGCGGCGTCTTTTCCATCTAAACAGAGTAATTGTTCTTTTTGTGTGGTAATGGATACGACTTGATTGATTAGCGGTTCGTCCATATAGGGTTTTACACTTTTTCGAGCAACAATATATTCTGACATGTTCAGTTGTTTCGATAATTCATGGACGAGGGGAATTCCTTTTGCCTCAGCTGTTACTAAATAATCGATGTCTTTCAATTGCTCAGCTAAGAGGGAAGCGGCTGCAACGACGATTTCTGTATCGCCTAAAATAACAAAGCTTGCAATCTTTAAATCATTTGAAATAGGGATAATCGGTAACTCTCTTTTTACTCCGGCAACAGTAAGTGAATAAGTCTCCATCATAAATTCTCCTTTTTCTTAAACTCCAAAGAGTCCTAGTAAAAATTCCATCACAACGCCAGCTAATAACCCTAAAAATGGATCGGCAATGGCTGTTACGATGATAGTAATGGCTCCAACAATAGGGGAACTAGCTTCTGTACCAGTTAGTGCAGCTGTTGCATTGCCTGGTAATGTCACAATCGCCCCTAAGACGAAAAGGAAACCGGCAATGGATGAACTAGGTACATATTTTCCAATCTTCGGCAAAAGTTTGAAGAACAGGATCGCTGCCATGATGGCCATTGTTAGAACTCCTGCCCATACTGCATGGGGAGCAGAGGCAGTAGCGGAAATAATGATTTCCACAGGTCCTCCACCAAATAGAGAAGAGACCATATCTGCTAAACTACTAATAATCGTTAGCGTGTCAATATTTACATTTGCTCCGGCGATTTCTCCATTGATTTTTCCAAAGGCAATATTAGCACCAATATTCAAACAAACAAGAGCGAGTGCCCCGCGAATAACAGAAGGGTTGAGAATAAACTTTTGGAGCTTAAATTTATCTTCTGTTAGCATATTTGTTACAGTGGCAGATTCTTTTTTAGTGAAATGATAGACAATGCTAGAAAGCAGCACAGAAACAGTGATGGTATATACTAAGTCTTTTGAAATAATATAGGTTAATAAGGCACTAGCGAATGAAGTGACCCCAATCAATCGATCGTTTTTTGCCATATCCCAGGCAACCTTTGCAAGCATAAAACCAACACCAGCCATCATCCCATTTGTAATAACAGGACCAATCCAGGCAACGATTTGTTCCATCAATCCAAAAGCACCTATAATAACTAATAAAAAGGCACCAAAAAAGATGGAAGAGAGCCGTTCGCACATATTTTTCCCCATTGTTCCTGCAACTGTTATGGTTTCCGCCTGAAAGGAAATAACGGCAACATTGCTTGTTAAGCTATTCCCAGCAGCACCTACAAGAAAGGCAAGTGCGGTTGGCACGGACGCAAAGCCAAAAGATAGCGCCAGTAACCCTTGGGGCAATCCATTTAATACAACACTTAATGCTGCTAGTATGTCTTTTAGTATATCTTCCATTTTCCTTCTCCTTTACTATTTCCCGCAATGTCCTATAGAAAAAAACCGTTCAGCAAAGTAGAACGGTTTCTAGAAAAAGAAATTTTCCGTCCATAGTAGAGTGATTTAGGGCCACTCTGTAGAGACTCCCAGACCATATTACCGGGATTATACGGGTTATTTACGTACAATATTTACATTGTAACTTAAAAAGTTCGTATTTTGAATAAAAATTTTGAATAAATAGAAGATGAGGACTTCTTTTGGCAGTAGAATCTGCTGAAGGATAGAATAAAGTAGTTTTGGCGATTTTTTTCTTACACTCCGTGAAAATAAAAATAGAATGTTAACCTTAAAACTTTATGGTTAACATCCTACTTTCTAGTTATGAAACTTTCTTATCTGTATTTTGTTTCAATTCCATTTTCTTATTTTCCTTTCTCATTTGTTTAAAGTACCAGCCGAATAACAGGATATAAGCGGCAAGAGCTAGCACGGAGAATCCTATTAATTTGATATCCCAAGTATCGACAGCTTTTCCAAATAGAATAGCGAGCATTTTTTCAATTGGATCAGAGTCCACGGAAGAGAACAGGGCGTCAGCAGCCAGTCCATTAGGAAAATTCCCCATAGCTTTGGAGGTTTCCGTCACGAATTTAGCAATAAAAGTTGCTCCCCATAAGAATAAAGGAATTAAAATGGTTCCAATAATGGTCATGCGTACTACTCTTCCCTTTGTTACGATTAGAAGAGCTGGGGCTAATACAGTAAGCAGAATTCCTCCTAATGGAAGGACTGTATTGCCGGGAAGAAAGATAGCGACTAGCAGCAAGATTGGTGCTAAAATATTCGCTACTGCCCATAGTTCTGCGCGTGTCGCTAAGATTGGCCAGTCGATTCCTATCAATAATTTCCGGCCTTTAAAACGCTTACTCATTTTCGATGTAATACCTTCGGATAAAGGACCAATAGCTGGGCCGAACCAGCTGCCAACTAATGCAAATAGTTCAAGGGCAACAGCACCAGTAAAGGCTAAGGTGAAAATTTCTGCGACTGACAATTGTCCAAGAATACCGATGAATATCCCTAAGTAGGCACCAATTGCGAAATTACTGCCCCAGAAACCAATTTTTTTATTTAATGCTTCTGCATTAAAGTCAAATTTATCAATAAATGGTAAGCATATATCAATAAACTTGTTTAACACCATAACAAGTGGTGCGATTAGTAAGGATGGATGAGCAGTTGTTGTAATGTTGTTTTGGTCATAGCCTAAAAGCTCATTGATTGTAGGCTTCATTACATCTGCATTGATAAGCATTAATGCGTAAATAAAAGCTACGAATAATGTTGTTAAAATTAGATTATCATTAGAATAATACATAGTAAGAAGACCAATGACAGAGAGATTCCAAATATTAAATAAATCTACGTTTAAGGTTGTTGTTTTCTTAGCGATCAACATGAATACGTTTACTAAAAGGCATATAAAAGCGAAATAGAGTGTGTAAACAGATCCCCATGTGATAACAGCGAGTGGAGCCCATCCTAAATCCGTAACAGATAAGGCAACTCCCGTAGATTCTACAAAACTATTTAGCGCTGGTGAAAAAGCAGTAGTAAGCAAAGAAATAATTGCTCCCATACCTGTTAAGGCAATGGCCATTCTTAGACCGCCTTCAATTGCTTTCGAGATAGAAACGCCAACGATTAAAGAAAGAATCGTAATGATGATAAACATCATGGCAGATCCTCCTAAATTAATAAAGCCATTAAAAGCATCATTTAATTTCTCAAGAAACATTTGGCTTACCTTCCTTTTATGAAATTTACGTAATCGGTTCCGTAAACGGTTACTCAAAATATAACAGAATTTTTTTAAAGGTACAACTATTAATTTAAATTAGTTTTTTCAAGTAAAATCATTTTTGGAAGAATAATAGGGAAAGGTAAGTAACCGGTTTCGTTTATAGGAGAGCCTTTTCGCTGGATTGATAAAAAGCGGTAAGTTTTTAAAATATATAATTTCAGTTGACATTATTTTTTTTGAATGATTAAATGAAAATAAGTAATCGGTTACGTAAATGAGGGATTAAGATGATAACAATCAAAGATGTTGCGAAAGAAGCAGGTGTTTCTGTTGCTACTGTATCAAGAGTTCTTAATAATAAAGGTGGTGCGAAGCCTGAAACAATTACGCATGTAGAAAATGTCATAAAGAAATTAAATTATAAACCAAATAAAATAGCCAAAAGTCTTTCGGAAGGAAGCTCCAATTTAATTGCGCTTCTTGTACCAACATTGAATAATCCCTTTTTTCCTGAGTTGGTTAGGGAAATTGAAAAGGTTGCAAATGAAAACGGTTATAATGTGTATTTATGTAATAGTGATGATGATCGCATGAAAGTGGAATATTATCTAGAATCCATGATTGACCACTATGTTAGTGGAGCCATTATAAATTCCCTTCATGTAGATGCAAGTGACTTAGCAGAATTAGAAAAACGCGGAATCAGAACAATTACAATTGACCGTGCAAATTTTGAACATCCATACTCTGCCATAACTGTTGATCACACTTTAGGTGCACAGCTGGCTGTTACTCATCTTATTCGAGATGAAAAATGTAATAATATTGTGTTTATCTCCGGACCTAAAAATGAGAAAAGTGCGATTGATCGTTTAACTGGATTCACGCTTGCTTTAAACGAGGCGAGGCATCCTGTTAAAACGCATATATGTTATGGGGATTTTGGAACCGCAAGTGGATATGAAAATACAAAGGCTCTCATTGAAAAGGGCCGTTCATTTGATAGCATTTTTTGTGCAAATGATGCAATGGCTATTGGCGCCATGCGTGCATGCCATGAGTTTGGCATTAAAGTACCAAGTGAAGTGAAGATTGTAGGCTATGATAATATTAGTCTTGCTTCCTATATGTATCCAACTCTTTCCTCTGTAGATCAGTGTAAAGAGGATATTGGCAGATTAGCGGTCAATGAATTAATCCAATTAATAAAAAATCCGAAGAATAAGCAGAAGCAATATCAATTGGAGCCAAAGTTAGTTATAAGAAATTCGTCAACAATTAATGGAGGAAGTATTAATGAATAAAATCGGACCATCTTTGATGTGTGCAGACTTAGGAAATTTAGAACAAAATATAAAAGAGTTAGATAAAGCGGGTGTTGATTTTTATCATATTGACATTATGGATGGGAAATTTGTTCCCAATTTCACATTAGGACCAGACTTTGTGAAAACGGTTCGCAGACTTACAACAACACCATTAGATATTCATTTAATGGTAGAAGAGCCGGAAAGACATATCGACTTATTTGCAGAGTGTGGAGCAGACATGATTTCTGTACATCAAGAATCAACCAATGCTCTACATAGTGTATTAATGAAAATTAAAGAGAAAGGAATAAAAGCAGGAGTAGCGATAAATCCGGGAACTTCGCTTGAATTCCTTGATCAAGTATATGACTTAATCGATTATGTCGTAGTGATGACTGTAAATCCAGGATTTGCCGGCCAAAAATTTATTCCTTCTATGTATGAAAAGATCGCGAAACTAAATGGGAAGATAAAGCAGTATAACCGGGAAATTGAGATCCAAGTAGACGGCAATATTGGAGAGAGTACCATTCCAACATGCCAAGAAAATGGTGCGACGATGTATGTATTAGGAACAAGTGCTGTATTTAATAGTAATCATTCATTGGAAGAAAATGTTCGATTAACAAGAGAAATATTTAATTAAAACCAACTGGAGGAAGGCTAAAATGAATTATGATATCGTAGTTGTCGGCAGTATTAATATGGATATAATTGTAGAAGCACCGAAGTATCCAGCATATGGGGATACGATGTTTTGTGATTCGATTAAGATGCTGCCAGGGGGAAAGGGAGCAAACCAAGCTGTCTCTGTAGCGAAGCTTGGCAAAAAAACTTGTTTAGTTGGATCAGTTGGAAAAGATAGTGTAGGAAATCAATTGATTGAGAATTTACAGGCCAAAAATGTGGATACTAGTTATATTGTGAAAAGTGAAGAATCAGGCACTGGTACTTTTGTTGCGATTGTTGACAGTTCAGGTGAAAACACAATGGTTGGAACAAAGGGAGCAAATGATTCTCTATCAAAAGAAGATATCGAGAAGATATTTGCCCAAATAGATGCGAAAATTCTGCTCGTCCAATTGGAAACTAGCAAGGAATCTATCATCGCTGCGATGCAGGCTGCTAAAGAACGTGGAATGTATGTAATCCTAGATCCAGCACCTGCAGATGGAATCTTTGAGGAAGCCTTTCAATATGCTGACTTAGTAACACCAAACAAACAAGAAACAAAACGCATCACTGGAATTGATGTAATAAATAAAGAAACAGCACTAGAAGCAGCGAAAAAACTAAATGAAAAAGGCATTCCTGATGTCATTGTCAAAATGGGCGAACATGGAAGCTTAGTATACAAAAATGGAGAAGCAACAGTAGTAGATGCTATTAAAGTGAAAGCAGTGGATACAGTAGGAGCAGGCGACTGCTTTGCAGGTGCTCTTGCTAGTGCCTATTTAGATACGAATGATTTAGTAAAAGCGGCTAATTTCGCAAGCGTTGCAGCAGGAATAAAAGTATCACGGAGCGGCGGCCAAGAAGCAATCCCAACTTTGAATGAAGTGGAAGGGTATTTGGTGAAGTAAGGCTTTGGTTATATTAAAAAAACTTGATAAAATCCTCATCCATAGTGGTGGGGATTTTTTAGTGTGGTGTCAGGCACCACAAAAAGACAACCGGTCTTTTTTGTCCATAGGAGATAGACAGTTAGGTTAACAGAAGCAATTTATTTATCATTCTTTTTAAAAGCAGGATTTTTTCTGAAGGTGATTCCGCTTAATGCAATCGTTTGCGTTATTTTCACAATTTATTACTAAAATTATGAATATTTTTCTTGTAAAATGGTAGATATATTACTATAATCATAGATATGATTTAGTGCAAACGTTTTAATTGGAAATAGGAGGGAACACAATGAAAAAGATGTTGTCATTTGAATTTTGGCAAAAATTCGGGAAAGCATTGATGGTAGTGGTAGCTGTTATGCCGGCAGCTGGAATTATGATTAGTTTAGGTAAGCTGATTGCCATGATCGATGCTTCTGTTTTTATCACAATTGGAAGCGTTGTAGAGAATATTGGTTGGGGGATTATTGGGAATTTACATATTTTATTTGCTTTAGCAATTGGTGGTTCGTGGGCAAAGGAAAAAGCAGGCGGGGCCTTTGCTGCGGGGATTGCCTTCTTATTAATTAATAGAATTACAGGCTCTATCTTTGGAGTCACAAATGAAATGCTATCTGAAGATGGCGCATTTACGCATACTTTATTTGGAACGAAGATTTTAGTAGAAGGATATTTTACAAGTGTATTGGAAGCGCCTGCACTTAATATGGGTGTTTTCGTGGGGATTATCTCCGGCTTTATCGGAGCAATTGTCTATAATAAATATTACAATTTCAGAAAGCTGCCAGATGCACTGGCCTTCTTTAATGGAAAACGATTTGTACCGTTTGTGGTTATCCTTTGGTCTGTTATCGTTTCCTTGATCCTTGCGGTGATTTGGCCAACGATTCAAACAGGAATTAACCATTTTGGACTGTGGATTGCGACTTCAAGTGAAAGCGCTCCAATCCTAGCGCCTTTTATCTATGGTACAGCTGAACGTCTACTTATTCCATTTGGTCTACACCATATGTTAACGATTCCAATTAACTATACCTCACTAGGTGGAACATATACGATCATGTCTGGTGTGATGGCTGGTAAGGAAGTATTTGGACAAGATCCACTTTGGCTAGCATGGGCAAGTGATTTAGTGAATCTACAAAATGCGGGTGATATTGCGGCATATAATCAACTGCTATCTTCTGTTACTCCAGCCCGTTTTAAAGTAGGGCAGATGATTGGTGCGACAGCAATTTTGATGGGTGTCGCTGTTGCAATCTACCGAAATGTAGATATGGATAAAAAGAAAAAATATAAATCAATGATTTTTTCCGCAGCCATCGCTGTCTTTTTAACAGGGGTTACAGAGCCTTTAGAATTTATGTTTATGTTTGCTGCTCCAGTACTTTACGTTGTGTATGCTATCTTACAAGGATTAGCTTTTGCTTCTGCGGATATTGTTCATTTACGTCTCCATTCCTTTGGAAACTTAGAATTGATCACACGTTTGCCGATTGCTTTTAAAGCAGGCTTGGGAGGCGACGTCCTAAACTTTGTCATTGTATGTATTGTCTTCTTTATAGTGAGCTATTTTATTGCGAATTTCATGATTAAGAAATTTAATTTTTCAACACCAGGTCGTAATGGTAACTATGAAAGTGATGCAGATTCTAACACCACAGAAGCTGGAAACGCTGGTCCTACTAACAGCCAAGTCTTAGAAATTGTCGACTTATTAGGCGGAAAAGCTAATATTACCGATGTAGATGCCTGTATGACAAGGCTGCGTGTCTCCGTAAAAGAGCTAGATAAAGTTGGCGATGAATCGTCATGGAAAGCAGCTGGCGCAATGGGCTTAATTAAGAAGGATGGCGGTGTTCAAGCTATCTATGGTCCAAAGGCTGACATTCTGAAATCGGATATTAATGACTATTTGGAGCAAAGTGAATGAAATTATTAACTTTAAATACCCATAGCTGGATAGAAGAAAGACCTTTAGAAAAACTGAAAGCGATCAAGGAGCAATTGCTGGCTGATTCCTATGATGTTATTTCCTTACAGGAAGTAAATCAATCGATGGATGCAGAGGAAGCGGAGGTGGATTCTTTTTTCATTGCCCCCAATCAAGATACAGTGATTAAAAAAGATAACTTTGCGTTTCTTCTCCAGCAGGAGCTGAAGAAAGAAGGACTCGAATTTTATTGGAGCTGGGTTCCTAGTCATATAGGTTACGACCAATATGATGAAGGAATCGCCATTCTTACTCGATTTAAAGTAACAAATGCAAGAGGGATATTGCTGTCCTGCAAAGATGATTATACAGACTATCATACAAGAAAAGCCCTGGAAGTTCGTTTTCAAGCAAATAAAAAAAACTATTTAGTGTACGGATTGCACCTCTCTTGGTGGCAGGATGAAACCGGAAGCTATCCTTTCTTATATGAATGGAGCAAGCTTGTCGAAGCATGGGAAGTGGAAGCACGGGCAGGTGGATCTATCTTGTTGATGGGCGATTTTAATAACCCTGCCCATATCGAAGAGGAAGGGTATAGTGTTGTTTCCAAGCACCCTTATATAAAGGACGCTTTTCTAGATGCCACGGTCAAAAATGGCAGCCATACTGTGGAGAAGAGAATTGATGGCTGGGAGAATAATAGTGATCTTCTGCGGATTGATTATATCTTTGTTTCTTCTAATCTCTCTGTTTATTCATATGAAACGGTTTTTGATGGAAGAACAACGCCGGTTGTATCTGATCATTTTGGGGTGAAGGTAGAGATAGGGTGACAGGCACCATAAAAAGACACTGTTTCTCTACAAAGGACACTTCGTATTAGCTTTTTTATTTAGTAGAAGCACCCTAATCAAACGTTTGATTAGGGTGCTTTATGCTATCTGATTGATTGTAGACTAATAGAATTCTCAAGAACGGGAGTGAACTTTCTCTCCTTGAACCCAAACTTCCGAGATATTATCTGGGCGTACGAGATAGAGGATCTTTTGGAAAATATCATCTAAATCTTCTGCTTCAGAGAAAATCGGTAATTTTGCAGTTGGTGCTTTTGTATCGATGATTTGTACATCCCATGTGTAGTTTTCTTGTAAACGTCCGATTGGCAGACTTAAGCTTTCACCACCGCCGGCAGTTGCTAAATAAAAGGCTTCATGAATAGAAATTCGGGAATCTGGAACGCCTCTTTCCTCTGCGGGAAGAGTTGGATTTACGCCATCTTCTAGCATTCTCGAGGAAACAACGGCCTGCTTCGCATTATCATAAAGACTTGGAGTGGCACCAGCGGAAATATCTGTACCTAGTCCGATATCAATTCCCATTGATTGAAATCGTTTTATGGGCAGTACGCTATTGGCGAAGTAAGCATTCGATAGCGGACAATGGCTGATGGCTGTGCCAGTTTCCGCAAATAACGCGGCATCGTTGTCATCTAAGAAGTTACAATGAGCCATAACCGATTTGTTGCCTAATAATCCAAAATCATGGAGAGCAAACGCATCATGCTTACCTAAGCGTTCTTTTACATAACCATGGGCCCAGTCACTTTCACTGCAATGGGACTGAATATGGGTATCATATTTCGCCGCCAACTTCCCAAGACCCTTAAGGGCTTCATCAGAGCAGCTTGGAATAAAGCGAGGTGTAACAACAGGATAAACACCTTGTTTCGTCTCTTTAGCTAACTCTTTCACAGCTAAAATAAATGACTCTGTATCAGCTAGAGCTGTTTTTGTATCAGCATCTCGGTAATAGGATGGATTTTGTTCTGGATCATCCATGACGACCTTACCTACTAAACCTCGTTGACCCTTTTCTGCACAGATTTTTGCTAATAACAAACTCGCCTCTTTGTGGACAGTTGCGAAATAAAGAACGGTTGTTGTTCCATTTGCGAGCAAGGTGCTTACTAAGTCTTCATATACTGTTGTGGCAAAGGATAAATCTGCATACTTCGCTTCTAATGGAAATGTATAGGTATGCAGCCAATCGTATAGTGGAATATCTAAAGCTGTACCCGACTGTGCCCATTGTGGTGCATGAACATGCAAGTCTACAAAACCAGGCAAGAAATATTGCCCCTCTGCTAAACGGTGGAAGTTAGCTTGGCCCTCATAAGTCTCCAACAAGGTGGAATATTCGGACTGTTCCGGTCCGACCATTTTTTTTATCATTCCATTGGTATCGATAAAGAATAAATAGTCTTTCAATATAGTTACTTTTTTGGGAGACTCACTAGAAAAAGCAGTTCCTTGAAAAATATGCGTATAATTGCTCATAAACACCTTCCTAATGTTCGTGTTTTGTGTTAATATAGTCATTGTAGCAAGTTGATAATTACTAGTAAATAAAAAAATTTATTGTGTATTTTAAAAAATGAAGTGAATGTTGATGGTGAGCTTGAAAGTTGCAAAAGGTTTCAGGTCGCTATAATATTCAAAAATAAATAGTGTATTTTCATATAATCGTAGGGATATGGCCTACAAGTTTCTACCTGTTTACCGTAAATAAACTGACTATGAAAAGCAGAGATAAAATGGACATAACGCCCCTTTATAGGGAGATGTCTATTCTTGTCATACTTTGATTATAAAGGGCTCGAAGTGCATGCTTTTCTTTTGTTAAGGAAGGTATGTACTTCGAGCTTTTTCTGTTCGGTGAATTTACTTATTAACGAAGAAACAAAGATTATAGGAAGTATCATCAATAGGGGGTACTGGAATGGAGAAGATGGCAAAGGATTTGGAAGCAAAGGGGAAGATACAGGAAGGAAAAGAAGAAATTACTGTCGGCAAATCGATCTTTCTAGGAGTTCAGCAAATATTAGCGATGGATTTGTTTATCCCACCGATTATCTTGGCAGGTTTATTATCCTTTTCTGTACAGGATAGTTCATTGCTGATCCAAATGACTTTTATCGCATGTGGAATTGCAACGATTATTCAAGCAGGCTTTGCAATGAAGCTTCCTGTTATGCAAGGACCTTCCTTTGTACCATTAAGTGCACTTGCAGCAATTGGAACGACATCAGGAATTGGAGCGATGATAGGCAGCTTAATACCTGGTGCGTTAATTATTGCCTTACTTGGTTATCCGCTTAAACTCTATAGTAAAGTGGTTAGAAAAGTCATCCCGCCGATTGTTGCTGGGACCGTTATTGTGGTTGTAGGGATTTCTTTAATGCCGAGTGCGATTAATTCTATTTATACAGCAGAGGGTAGTTTTGGCGAAAATATCTTGGTTGCGACCGTTACAGCGGCTGTATTGATTTTCTGTATGTACGTAGGGGAAAAGGCTAAATCTAAATGGAAATATATAAAGGTAGTATCGGTTATCTTAGCGTTAGGATTAGGCTCGCTTGTTGCTTCTTTCTTCGGTTTAGTTAGTTTTGCCTCATTAGAAAATGCAAGCTGGTTTCAAATGCCAAGTCTATTTGCATTTGGAGCGCCACAATTCAATGTTCATGCCATTCTTGTTATGATTGTAGTTTATTTAATTGTCACTATTGAAACGACGGGAACATGGTTTACTGTAAGCAATGTAACGGGCGAAGAGCTGAATGATAAGCGTTTAAATGGCGGCGCATTTGGAGAAGGGTTAGGCTGTTTTGTCGGTTCTTTCTTTGGCGGAACACCAGTAACGGGCTATTCCTCTAATGCTGGTATTATTGCGATTACAGGAGTAAAGAGTCGTAAGCCAATTATTATGGGTGGAATTATGTTAGTTATTCTAGGAATGATGCCAAAGCTGACGAGTTTGATTGCTTGCATCCCTAGTGTGGTGATTAATAGTGTATTTGCGATTTTATGCGTAATCATTATGATGAATGGATTTAAAGTCGTGAAAGGATTGGAATTTACGGAGAGAAATATGATTGTTATTGGAGTTCCAATTATGCTTGCTTTATTTGCTGTGTTAATGCCGGCAAATGTGTTAAATGGCCTGCCTGAAATTGTAACTTACTTTGTATCATCAGGGACAGCTATAGGAGCCATTGCTGCATTAATCCTTAATCTAGTTCTGCCGCAAAAACAAGGAGAGCGTGTAAATACAAACAAGCCAACGGTAAATGTTAACTAAAAATAGGAACAGGAGAGGCGCGATTATGCAACAAGATAGACTATGGAATGAATGGCATCCAGTATGTAAAGCAGAGGAATTGCTGGATGATCCGAAACAAGTATTTGTGCTTGGGGAAAGAGTAGCCATTTTTCGAAATGAGAAAGGCGTTCATGCCTTTAAAGATTTGTGTATTCATAGAGGAGCGGCGCTTTCACTTGGTAAGGTGAAAAACGGGAATTTAGTTTGTGCATACCATGCTTGGGAATACGATTGTGCAGGAGCATGTGTCAAGATACCGGCATTGCCAAATGGACGAGCTATTCCAAGAAAAGCGAAAGCAACTGTTTATCATTGTGAGGAATATCTTGGACTTATTTGGGTGAATCTGGGGGACGATCCAGCACCGCTTATTTCTTATCCTGAATATAGTACAGAAGGATATCGAACAGCAATATGTGGTCCTTATGAGGTAAAAGCAAATGCACCGCGAATCATTGAAAACTTCCTTGATGTTTCTCATCTTATGTTTGTTCATGAAGGCTTGCTTGGGGATGAGGACCATGCGGAAGTGGTCGATTATAAAGTGGATTTTATTGATAACCGTTTTATTACAAGTAAAATTCCTGTCTACCAGCCCAATCCAGATGGACGCTCAAAAGGTGGATATGCCAATTATGTGTATGAAATTCTAAATCCAACAACTGCTCGTTTCACGAAAACAACAGATGGATCAGAAGACGCGTTGACGATTTTGCTTGTCGTCAATCAAGAAGATAACGAACAGTCGAAAGCCTTTATGCTGCTAACAAGAAACTATGATTTAGATAAACCAGATGAACCATTTATCGAATTCCAGGATAAAATCTTTTATCAAGATTTAGATATTGTTCAAAGCCAAAAGCCGGAATTATTGCCATTGGATCTACAGGCGGAATTGCATCTTAAGTCAGACGCCCTGACGATCAGCTACCGTCGATGGCTGCAGGAACTTGGGGTGGAGAATGGAACAACTCCTGGTGACAGGCACCATAAAAAGACAAAAAGCTAATTCTGTCTCTCTCTGGAGGACAAAGGGAAGAGGGATCATTTTTTGATTTCTTTTCCTATTTTTTTGTCGGAAAATGGAGGGATTTTGTCTGGGAGGTAGAATGTTATATTTTAAGCTGCCTCTCTTTATCTTATTCCTAGGATACAGTTATAAGTCCCTTTGCTAATCTCCCTCGATTTTATCCTTCATAATATGCAAGCAAATTTCATAAAAAAGGAGGTTGTTCGTTGCCTAGAAAAAAGCGTGTTTGGTATCCTGGTGCTAGTTATCATATTACAAGTCGAGGTATTCGCCGTACTTCTTTATTTTTGGACGAGGAAGATCGTAAAAAGTATCTTCGATTGTTGACAGAAGTAATGGAGGAAAAGCCATTTATTCTGCAAACCTATTGTTTGATGACAAATCACATCCATCTTCAAATAAAAACCCTTCAACATTCCCCAAGTGACATTATAAGAACTCTTCATTTTAATTACGCGATATATTTCAATAAAAAATATAATTTTACAGGGCATGTGTTTGAAAGTCGTTATGGATCTGAGTTGATCACTTCTGCTCAATATGAATTAGAGGTCAATCGGTACATTCATCTTAATCCAATTCGAGCTGGTATCGTAGAACGCTTGGAAGAGTATCCTTGGAGCAGTTATTTTGACTATATAGAGGCTAAAGAGGGAAGTATGGTAAATTCAGAACGGATTTTTGCTTATTTTCCCGACCCCAAACCTGAGCAATATCTTCAATTTTTACATGCAAGAGGAAAAGAATCTGATCAATATCCAATTTAAGGTTTGCGATATTAGCTTTAGGATAGTTGAATAAGACCTTATTTGAAGAGTTTTTTCTTCTTTCTTTACTGTACTGATAAAACTATTAATTAAAAATGTCTGTTCACTTGGATAAGCTTTATAGCCTATATTAAAGAACAAAAAAATAATAAGCCTCATGCTTTTTTAATACCCAAACCTCCAAATAGTTGTATTTCTCCTCAAAAACAACACACTACAACAAAATTCTTATATCTTATTTTACTTTTTCGATGGCTATTATATCCGTTGTGGAAGTCAATATGATTTGATGCACTCCATTGCTATAATAAGTCGAGGCCCCCGCTTGTTCTCCTTTTTTCCAGCCATTTGATTTTATGGCTTTTACATATCCAAAGGGAATCCCGTGTTCTTCTGATGCATTTGACCATTTATATGTTTTTGAAGTTTCAGTTTCTCTTATCATTTCAGCACTTCTAGGAACTGGGAAGTCATAAAAATCTTTTGAAGGTGGATATGGAAAATAGATAAAGAAATAATAGCATCCTCCTATTAACAAAATAGTTAAAGCAAATGTTAGAAATAATTTTTTCTTCAAAATACTTCCCCTCTCTAAAGTACTTATATTTAAAAATCTAATAGATGTATTTATCCATAATGTTAATGTAAAAACGATTATTTATCTATGTTAGTTGGAGGAAATTTTCTTGCTTAATCAGTGTCCATTCCTCCTATTATTTTTGTTAAAATACTAGATAAAAATGGAGGTTTTTGCAGTGGAGAATTCCGGAAATTTTACAATAATTGTACCTAACGAGTTTAATTTTTTATTATATCTTTATAATTGGATTGATAAAAAGGAATTTCCTCATTTTGAAGTTAGGGTTGAAAATTTAGATATTAATGAAATTAAAAAAAATATTATTGAGCAATGGAACCTATATTTTGAACAATTACTTAATAATGGTGAGTATATTCAATATATAGAAGTGGAAAATTCACTTGCGGAAGAAGTCTTAGTAGGTTTAGATTCAAAACAAAAAGAAAATATTGTTAATCAGTATAATTCATGGTGGTATCATCAATCTTCCATTGGATATTATCAAATAATTGAAAAAGCTATTTCCTATCATAAAAAAATCAACCTGATAAGGTCTATTTTAAATATTGAAACTTATCCTTATTTATTAATAACTTATGACTCAATTCCTAAAGAATTTAGCGTAAATAATAGTGATTTTTATTTTATTTCTCAAAATAGTATATTAACTCTCTAAAAAACATAATATAAAAGTCGAGTGAGATTAACATTAAGCTCAATGAATATAACATTTGTGCACTTTATTAACACGAAGTGAACATTTAATTTAGCGTATAAATATAGCTCTTGTTATATGATGAAAAAAGGTAACATTGAGACTTGCTTCTAATGCTCTTGGACAGAGCTCAATCATTACGTGAATGAAGGATTATTTTATAGTTTTTTGAACATATTAAAATGAAACGTGGGGATAATATTTATAACCACTTTATGTATTGCAAAAGTGATACAATTATGATCCTTCTACCTAGACTGGCATTCATGGACGTTGACGAGTAAATTTCTTCTTGTATGAAAAAGAATGAAGTAGAAATAGGTATTTTTTCGACAAAAGTTGAAGACAGAAAACAGTCTTCATCAGGAGGCTGTTTTTTATAAAATTTTCATTCGACAATGAAGCAACTTAAATTTACCTTGTTCTCCTAATAAAGGGTAAAGAGTAAGCTGGAGGTAAAACCTAAAAACAAAGGTGCTAGATTGTTTCCACTAAAGATACATGGCTTCATTGTTTTTTTTTCTATAATGATAAAGCGGTACCATCTACGCGGCTACTAAAGTCCCAATCCTTTTTCATAAACTTTTGTCTAAATCAATTCCTTGACAAGTATTTTTAGCAGGAGTATATTTGGTTACGAATTATAACTAGGGTAGAAAAAGTTATTAAAAAAAGAATAAGAATGACCTATAGATTAATGGAGAGAAGGGGGAAGAAGAAGTATTAGTTAACTATAGGAAGGAACGAGGCTTAATAAAACCTCGTAAGGAAAAGAAGTGTCGGAAATTATCTTGAATTAAAGATATCTTAATTTGAGAATTTCTGTTAACTTAAAAAAGAAAGAAGGAGCAAGACATGGCAATAGGTACAATTAGTAAACAAGATGTTATTCAAACAAATTTAAAAGGAAAACAGCTTTTATTAAATCCTTTTCTTAATAAAGGCGTAGCTTTTTCGAAAGAAGAACGTCAAGAGCTTGGTTTAAATGGTTTATTACCAACTCAAATTCTAACATTAGAAGAACAAGCAAAACGTATTTACGAACAATTTTCTGCCCAAACAAGTGATTTACGTAAAAACGGTCTTTTATATGATTTGTATAATCGAAACGTTGTTCTATTTTATAAAGTACTTCAGGATAACCTGAACGAAATGCTGCCCATTATTTACACTCCAACTGTTGGCGAAGTGATTCAAAAGTACTCTCATGAATACCATATTCCTGGTGGATTATACTTATCTATCGATAATATGGAGAACATGGAAGAAGCTTTTAACAATTTAAATATTCCTAGTGATGGAATTGATTTAATTGTAGTAACCGATTCAGAAAGTATTCTTGGTATTGGAGATCAAGGTGTCGGTGGTATTAATATTGCAATCGGTAAACTAGCTGTTTATACGGCAGCAGCTGGCATAGATCCTAGTAGAGTGCTTCCAATTGTGTTGGATGTGGGAACGAACAACGAAGCTTTAATTCAAGATCCATTATATCTTGGTAACAAGTTTAGTCGTGTTCGCGGCAAAAGCTATGATCAGTTTATTGAACAATTTGTGGAAAATGCATTGAAAACTTTTCCAGATGTTCTCCTTCATTGGGAAGACCTTGGTAATGTAAATGCTCGTGCAATCATGGAAAAATACAGTGATAAAATTCTTACTTTCAATGATGATATCCAAGGAACAGGTGCTGTTACTTTGGCGGCAATTATGTCTGCTTTAAAAGTTACGAAAGAGTCTCTTTCTGATCAGCGAGTTGTTATCTTTGGACCAGGTGCTGCTGGCATTGGGAACGCAGATCAAATGGTAGAAACAATGGTATTAGAGGGAGTTTCAAGAGAAGAAGCGTATAATCGCTTTTGGCCAATTGACTTCCGTGGGTTATTAACAGACGAAACAGCAGAGGTTGTAGCATTCCAACAACCATATGTTCGTTCTGCAAAAGAAGTAGCAGATTGGGAAAGAAACGAGGAAAATATTATTCCGCTTCTAGAAGTTATTAGAAAAGTAAAGCCGACTATTCTTATTGGTACTTCTGGACAAGCAGGTGCCTTCTCTGAAGAGGTGGTAAAAGAGATGGCCAAGCATGTAGAGCGTCCGATTATCATGCCAATGTCTAATCCAACTCCATTAGCAGAAGCTACACCAGAAGACATTATTAAATGGACAGATGGGAAAGCACTAATTGCTACTGGTAGTCCATTTAAAGACGTGGAATATAACGGTGTCACATATGAAATTGGTCAATCCAATAATGCATTTGTATTTCCAGGACTAGGGTTGGGAGCAATTATTGCAAAAGCTGCTATTATTTCAAAAGGAATGTTTGCGGCCTCCGCAAATGCAGTTGCATCATTAGCTGATAGCAGCTCGCTTGGGGCATCAATTCTCCCTTCCATTGATAAATTACAAGAGGTATCTAAGGCTGTAGCTATAGCAGTAGCGGAAGCTGCAATCAAAGAAGGAATTGCGCAAGCGAAAATAGAGGATATAGAACAAGCGCTTAATGACTATATGTGGAAGCCAGAATATAAAACAATAACATTAAAATAAGACAAGTAAATAAATAGAATCGTCTTGCAATCACTGTAAGACGATTCAAACAGCTTAGAAACGAACAAAGGGAAAGTGAAGTGAACTACCATGTCTCTTGGGCATATATTTTTAGTATTAATCCCCATCTTTTTTACCATTATTTTAGGATATTTAGGTGGCTATTTAAACATTTTTAATGCTGATTCTTCTAAAGGTCTCAATACATTAGTAACAAAATTTGCATTACCAGCGCATTTATTTATTGGAATTACAACCACATCGAAGCAAACACTAATCGATCAATGGCCGTTTTTCTTAAATATGTTTATTGGTATTATTGGTTTTTATGTCATATTACTACTTATTTCGAAGTTTGTTTTTAAATATGATGTTACAAAAGCTTCGATGTTCTCGTTAAATTCTACGCAGCCGGCATTTGCCTTTATGGGGATTTCTGTGCTTGGTAGTTTATTCGGACAACAAGAAGTTGCTATTCCTATTGCGATTACAGGAATTGTGGTTAATGCCATTTTAGATCCTTTAGCAACAATTGTGGGGAATATTGGCGAAAGCAATAAAGGGAAAGCAAAGGATGAGAAGGGAAGCACAATAGGTATTATTTTACATGGATTAAGTGAACCACTTGCATGTATTCCATTACTAGCAGTTGTATTGACACTATGTGGTTTCCACTCACCAGAAATAATACAAAGTGCGCTTGATCAGATTGGCTCTGTAACATCTGGTGTTGCGTTATTTGCGGTAGGGGTAACCGTAGGTATTCGCAAAATCAATTTCCAAGGAGTTGCTTTTGGTATTTCGCTATTAAAAGTGATAGTGCTGCCATTATTTATGATATTGGTTGCTCATCTAGTAGGATTAAACCACGCCGATACTGTAAAAGCTATTTTATTAGTAGCATTTCCAGGATCAGCCGTTGCAGCGATGATTTCAACTAGATTCGATTCGCTAACAACGGAAACAGCATCTTCTTTCGTGATTAGCACTATATTATCATTAATTACATTACCAATCTTTATAACCTGGTTAATTTAATTTAATTTAATTTAATAAATGAAAAAGAAGCAGAAGGGGACTTTTCTGCTTCTTTTTTTAATGGTGACAGGTACCTCAAAAAGACATCCTATCAATTTTGTCCATCTTAGAAGGACAAAACTATGTTAAAGGTATATTATATATTGGTAAGGTTTAGCCTAATATTTAAGGAGTTTCCAATCATATGGAGGCTCTTTTTTGCTTTTGATTACATAAAAAGAAACTTTATTACTATAAATTTAGAAAAATATGGATTATATTCCTAATATATAGAAGTGGATGGAGGAATATAGTATGATAGCAACGGAGGGGAAAATGATGAGAAAAAGTAGAAAGATAATATCTATCTTTATGTCGTTGCTATTAGCTTTTGGTCTATCATCAAATGTTTTAGCAAACAGTAATGAAATGCAGCAATCATCTATAAAGAATGGACAGGTTCAAACAAGCATTGCTAAGCAGGAGAATCTTCGTAAGAATAAAAAGGGTAATCAGAATTACTTGAATCCTAATGATTATCCATTAATTAAACAAGGTAGTTTTATTGATTCATTGGTTGATAGTATGGGAAGCACGCACTTGCTTACTTATTCTTCTACTACCGAGTACATGGATTCGAAAATGGAAGTCTCTCTTGTGATAGAAAACGATGATTATTCCAAAGATCCTTATTTGGATGTGAATTTTTATACAGCAAGCAGTGGAGAAATATCTTATATAGGTACTTCCACTAGTTATTTGGGATCATATTCAGGGATTGTATCATTAGGAATTACATTGGATAAATCACTGTATGAGGAAGAGCCTTATATTTATATGAGAATTGGTACATATAGTAATAATGATGATAGCTATTACTCTGATTCCACTTATTTTAAAGTAGTGAATCCTTTTTATAATGGGACCTCAGAACCGTCCGATGGTCGTTACTTTGAGTTAATCAGTAACGAATCCCCTGATGAAAATACTTATGAATCTACCGGTAATTTTCAAATAAACAATGAAGAATATAGCTTTAATAAGAAGATAAATCAAGATGCGTACAAACTGGACTTTGTAAAGCCTTTTGATCCAGATAAAAGTGATAGTAAAAAGATCAACAAGAATATGCGCTCCATTCAAAAAAGCTATCAGGTTGGGGAAAATAAAAGCTTTTGGGTAACAAATTTAGAAACAAATCAAGATTATTCGTTAACTGCAACTTTGCTTTACAGTGGGGACCATACGAATGTCTGGGTTCATAATAACCAGCTTTCCAAACAGCAGGCAGAACAATTAGGAAAAGAATTTGATAATAAAATTTACAGATCAGATGTTACGAATTTTGGAAATGAATCAGATGTGGATGGAGATGGAAAGGTAAATATTTTAACCTATGATATACAGGATGGCTTTAGTGGCAGTGGCGGTTATGTAGCAGGATACTTTTCACCGCAGGATCTATATGCATACTCCACATCCAATCGCGCAGAAATCTTTTATATCGATACTTATCCGCTCATGGGAATGTATACATCAAAAGATGTGTCCGCAGCCTATTCAACTCTTGCCCATGAATTTGAGCATATGATTAACTATAATCAAAAAGTATTTGTTCAAGGCAAGCCTGGTATGGATGTCTGGATGGACGAGGGATTAGCGATGGCTGCCGAGCAAATCTATTTAGGAGAGGCGCTCCAAAGCAGAATTGATTATTATAATAGTGCTTCAAGCATTACAAATGGGCACTCCTTAGTCTATTGGGATTACAATGGTGATACGCTAGCGAACTATTCTTTGTCCTATCTATTTATGCAATATGTGAAAGAGCAAGCGGGACAAGGAAATCAGATTTTTAAACAAATCATTAACAATAAGAACTCAAATTATCTTGCAATACAAGAAGTCATGCAAAAATATACTTCTAACATTACATTTGGCCAATTGATGACAAACTTTAGAGGAGCACTCACATTAAAAGCAGATTCAGGCCCTTATGGTTTTAAGGGTAATACTTCATTCGATTCGATTAAAGAGAAATTATATAACGGCAATTACACATATTTGCAGGGGGGCGGAGCGATAGTTAAAGCGATTCAATCTGAAAAGGAATTTACCGTACCTGCAAATAAGGGGCAAAACATTACGTATACCCTTTTAACAAAGAAGGATGCAGCAATTGGGAAGCCGGCAACACCTAGTGTTAATGAAATAGGAGACTCTGATCTTGAGGTGAAAGGCAAGACAGACAAGAATGCCGCCATTGTTATTACGAAAAATAACACGGTATTAACGACAGGTTATTCCGATTCTAATGGTTCCTTTGCTGTTTCTATCCCGCGCCAAGCAGCAGGCACCAAGCTAGTTGTTTACGCAGAGAGAAATGGAGTTAAGAGTGAAGAGGCAACCGTTACAGTCAAGGACAAAACTGCACCAGTATTACCAAAGGTGAATAGTGTCAGTGATTCAGCAACAGTTGTTACAGGGACAACAGAGGCGAAGGCAGCTGTTACAGTGAAGGCTGGGTCCACATTATTAGGACAAGCAATAGCCGATGCAAAAGGTGTTTTCCAAGTGAAGATTGCTAAACAAAAGGCCAGCACAAAGTTAACCATCTATGCAGAAGATGCAGCGAAAAATAAAAGCAAAGAAGTAGTGGTAAAAGTAGTAGACAAAACAGCTCCTTCTTTATCCAAAGTAAATAGTGTAAGCGACTCGGCAACCTCAGTAACAGGCAAAACAGAAGCAAAAGCAGCAGTAATCGTAAAAGCGGGCAGCAAAGTTTTAGGAAAAGCAACAGCGGATGAAAAAGGCGCATTTAAAGTGAAGATTGCCAAGCAAAAGGCCGGCACGAAGCTAACGATCTATGCAGAAGATGCAGCGAAAAATAAAAGCAAAGAAGTAGTGGTAAAAGTAGTAGACAAAACAGCTCCTTCTTTATCCAAAGTAAATAGTGTAAGCGACTCGGCAATCTCAGTAACAGGCAAAACAGAAGCAAAAGCAGCAGTAACCGTAAAAGCAGGCAGCAAAGTTTTAGGAAAAGCAACAGCGGATGAAAAAGGCGCATTTAAAGTGAAGATTGCCAAGCAAAAGGCCGGCACGAAGCTAACGATCTATGCAGAAGATGCAGCGAAAAATAAAAGCAAAGAAGTAGTGGTAAAAGTAGTAGACAAAACAGCTCCTTCTTTATCCAAAGTAAATAGTGTAAGTGACTCGGCAACTTCAGTAACAGGCAAAACAGAAGCAAAGGCAGCAGTAATCGTAAAAGCGGGCAGCAAAACTTTAGGGAAAGCGACAGCGGATGAAAAAGGCGCATTTAAAGTGAAGATTGCCAAGCAAAAGGCCGGCACGAAGCTAACGATCTATGCAGAAGATGCAGCGAAAAATAAAAGTCGAGCAGTAACCGTGACGGTAGCAGACAAAACGGCACCAGCCAAGCCGACTGCAAGCAACGTTACAGCCAAATCTACTAGTATTTCTGGAAAAGCAGAAAAGAGTGCAACCGTGTATGTATATAAAGGAAAAAGTAAGCTTGGGAAAAGTGTAGTAGGAAAAAAAGGTACCTATAAAATCACTATAAAGAAACAAAAGAAGCATACGGTTTTAACTATTTATGCACAGGATAAAGCGGGAAATAAGAGTAAAAAAAGAGAGATAAAAGTGAAGTAGACAGGATCTGCACCTTCCAGCATGGAAGGTGCTTTTTGCTTGTGGGAACAGTTTTGATGCTAAGCTAGAATAGTCTATGATTACAGCATTTTGACGAAAATATACTTTTGATAGAGGGGCGCGGATGGAAAAATACAAAACGACAGCCTCTTCCTCTAACAGAAATGCTAAGATAATATTAATCAGAATAAGGGAGGGGACTCATCATCATGTTTTTCCTAAAAGATGATGGATTTGGATATAGCAAGACACAGCTAAAAACAGAAGTAATCGATATACATAATTTAGAAGACGGCTTTACTCAATTACAATTAAGATTTACATTTGACTTTAACTCTGGAGCATTTTCTCATGAGGTAACTTGGTCTAACTATGATATAGAATCTAGTAGTGTCCAAATTGGAAAATCCCACCCTTTCTGGAGACATCACAGCCATTGAACCCGACATTTCATTTAGCTATCAAAAGATGGAGGAAAATCTTTATACATTTTATATTCACTTTGACAATGGAATGATTCATTCAAACATGGGAACAGACTCAGGGATTAGCCTTAGATTAATAGTTCATAGACAGTCTTTGGTAAAGTGGACAAGGCAGATAACCAAACTATTACAGTATTCATAATAATCCTTCCTCCCTCATCCCCATTCCAGATGAGGATATTTTTGCATGACTCATACTATGTTATAATATCTGAAAATAAAAAATATTGTCATATTTTCTGACAATATGATAGATTTCCAAAAAAGTTAATAGTATTATACGTTTATGCTACTTCATTTTGAAACATCGTTCCGTTCAGTGAAACAATGCGGTTAGAAGGACATATAAAGATTATTTTAGGAGAGGAGCAGGTTTTGATAGAGAGATGACAGAATAGAAGGGATCATATTTAAGTTAAGGGGAGGAGTTATTCAGTGAATATAAAAGCATATGAAAATTCAGAGGTACCGGAAAAGAAGATAACGGGTTATCAATGGAAAACGCTATGGTCTTCAACGGTTGGATATGCCATGGATGGGCTAGATATGATGATTTTGGCTTATACGCTGCCGCTCATTATTGCTTTTTTTGGCATTAATCAAGCGCAGGCGGGAAGCCTTTCTACCATTACATTGCTTGGAGCTGTAATTGGTGGAATTGTATTTGGAGTAATGGCGGATAAATTTGGGCGAGTACGGGTGTTTACTTGGACTATTTTAATATTTTCTGTTTTTACAGGTTTATGTGCTTTAGCTCCTAATTTAGAAACATTTGCGATCTTCCGCTTTTTAGCTGGTTTAGGGCTTGGGGGCGAATTTGGAATTGGGATGACGCTTGTCAGTGAGACTTGGCCGAAGAAATATCGCTCTCGTGCTACATCTGTTGTAGCGGTCGGATTTCAGTTAGGGATTGTTCTTGCAACTTTAACGGTATTGTTTATTGCACCGAAATTCGGGTGGCATGGTGTATTCCTTGCAGGGGTAGTACCAGCGATTTTTGCTTTTTGGTCCCGCAAAAATTTAAAGGAACCAGAGATTTGGACAAAACTTAAAGAAGAAAATAAAAATAAGATTGCCATTGGACAATTATTTGCTTCAAAGGAAACAACGAAGATAACGATTGGCTTAATTATCGCCACAAGTGTTCAAAACTTTGGCTTTTATGGCATTATGACGTGGATGCCGACGATGCTTGCTTCGGAACTAGGTTACAATTTTAATAAAACAACTTTATGGACGGTAACAACGATTGTCGGGATGATATTAGGGATTTTAATCTTTGGTTATTTGGCAGACAAAATTGGACGCAGACCATCGTATATCACTTTCCTGATTGCGGCGGCAATTATTGTTTGGGTCTATTTCCAAGTAACATCGACAGCAGCTTTATTGCTTCTTGGCGGCGTATTAGGATTCTTTGTAAATGGGATGATGGGTGGATATGGAGCCCTGCTAGCAGAGCATTATAATACAGAAGTCCGTTCCACTGCAGAAAACATTATTTTTAATGTAGGGAGAGCAATCGCGGGATTTGCGCCATTTATTATTGGTTATATTTCTCTTAATCATTCTTTAAGCTATGCACTTAGCTTATTGTCCGGTGTTTACATTTTATCTGCATTAGCATTTATCTTTTTAATTCCAGAATCAAAGGATAAAGAGATTGTTTAAGAATTAAGGTTACAATCTATATTTTAAGAGAGAAGGATGTTTTGATGACACCTTCTCTAATTTTAAAAAAATGGAACATTGTTCCGCTCAGAGAAACTTATTTTAAAAGGGGAGACATGGCTTGGAATGGTTAAATCGTTTTACAGATGTAATGGACTGCCTCTCCTCTAATGCCAATATAGGGATGGGTGTCAGTGAACTTGCGAGAGAGACGGATTTAAGTAAGGGTACGATTCATCGAATGCTTACAAGTATGTGTGAACATCAGCTTGTTGTCCAAGATAAAACGACTAAACAATATTATCTAGGACCGAAAACGATGCTGTGGGGCAGTCAGTTTTTAAGGTTGCAGGATCCGATTAAACTACTGGGCAGATATGGGGAAAAATTATCTATTGAGACTAATCTCTATACCTTCATTTGTCGTTATCATGGAGGCGATGTCTATTGTGTCTACACCCATCAGCCATCAGATCTGCGCAATAAATATTTTGTTCATGTGGGACAGCGGATGCCAATTCATAGTGCCGCGGCAGCAAAAGTAATTTTGGCGTATCAAGAGGAAGCGATAGTTGAGAGAATGGTGCATGAGACACCCTTTGAAGCTACCACCCCCTATACGAAAACAAATCCTCTCGACATCAAAAAAGAATTAAAAGAAATCTATCATTCCCAACTAGCATTTTGCATTGAAGAATTGGAAATGGGGGTATCTGCTATTTCCGCGCCAATATTTTATGATGATAAAAAAACGAATGTCAGCATCAGCATTGTTGGCGAAAGTGACTATATTGCGATGCAGCAAGCAACATTAGTGAAACAAATAAAAGAAGTGGCCAAAGAGGCAAGTGAACATATGAAATCTATGCATCTATTAAGTTCTATTCGCTTATAAAGAGAAGGGCGGAGCTCCATGGCCCATAATCAAGGAGATAGAAAGATGGATCGAAAAAGAAGATACGAAGAACTGTTGAATAATATGAATCAATATAATTCGGGAACGAAAGGAATCACCAGAGTGGCCTTTACAAATGAGGAGCAGGCATGCAGTCATGCTTTTATGCGTTTGTGCAAAAATGAGGGCCTAGAAATTAGAATGGATTATTGCGGCAATATTATTGCGAGAAGAGAAGGAAAGCACAAAGATCTTCCGCCAGTTGTCATAGGATCCCATCTAGATACCGTTTACCAAGGCGGTAAATACGATGGCGTAGTAGGAGTTACAGCAGGTTTAGAAGTGATAAAACGCCTCAATGAACAAAATCTGGAAACGGAACATCCGATTGAAATTATTTCTTTCGCCTGTGAAGAATCGTCTCGATTCGGAGTATCAACGGTTGGCAGCAAGGCGATGGCAGGAACACTGCAAAAGGAGAAGTATCAACATCTGAAGGATAAGGATGGAATTACCTTTGAAAAAGCTCTTTCCCTTTGTGCCTTGCGATTTGATCAATTGGATTTGGCAAGCAGAGCGACAGAACGTTTTCAAGCATTCTTTGAATTACATATTGAGCAAGGTCCGATTCTGATGAATACCAATAAGAAAATTGGGATTGTAACAGGGATTGCCGCACCCGTCCGCTTCATTATTGAAGTAAAAGGCGCTGCTTCTCATTCTGGGACAACACCGATGAATATGCGCAAGGATGCATTGCTTGGGGCAAGTGAACTAGCGCTCGCTTTAGAAGAAGCAGCGAAAGAAGAACAGCATAACGGGACCGTCGCCACAATCGGGGTGCTTTCCATTCTAATGGGGGCGATGAATGTGGTGCCAGGTACAGTCGAAATGAAAGTCGATATTCGCTCCACTTCGACTGCCTCTAGAAATAAAGTACTCACCGCTCTTTTAAAAAAAATGGAGGATGTTCAGGAAAGACGAGGTTTAACGATAACTTCACAGGAGATTAGCAAGGAAGAGCCTGTTCAGTTATCGAAAGAGCTTACTCTTCAAATAGAAAAAATTTGTCTGGAAAAAAAGCTTCCTTATCAATGGATGCAAAGTGGCGCTGGGCATGATGCCATGAATATGACTTCCTTCGGTCCGGTTGGGTTAATCTTTATTCCGTCCTTAAACGGAATTAGTCATCATCCAGATGAACATACCGATTTAGACGATATTTTAATCGGTATTGATGTGTTAGAGGCAGCTGTATTACAGCAGGCAATAGCAGTGTATTAATTAAAGAAAGGAGAGAAAAAGGATGGCAGTGAAAGCAGAAATAATATTTAACAAGCAAGTAAGCAAGCGATATTTTCATTTAAAAGTAAAAGTTCCCAATCAGCAGCTATTCCCAGTTCAAGCGGGTCAATTTTTTCATATCAAATGCTGTGAAGGACCTAAGCCCTTGTTACGCAGACCACTTAGTATTTTTCGCATCAATGAAGCAGAAAGCACATTGGAGTTTCTTTATTTAGTAAAAGGGGTTGGGACGAAGGCTTTAGCGGAGCGAAAGTCGGAAGAGACGCTGGATATACTTGGTCCATTAGGGAAGGGATTCAGTATAGCGGAAGGAAGTGAAAATATTCTTATTGTTGCTAGAGGTGTAGGAATTGCCACCCTTTCCGCTCTTGCTTTCAAGCTGAAAAGTAAGAATGCTTCGTGTTTTGCGATTGTCAGTGCTAGAACAAAAGAAGATTATTTAGTGGAAGCGGAGTTAAAGGCAGCTGGTGTGGAGGCTGTGTTTGTAAATGATGAAGCTGGAACGAGTGATCCTAGTTGTGTAAAACTTTTAGCAGAAACATGGATAAGTGAAAAAAAGATAGATAGTATCTATACATGTGGATCAAGAAGACTATCTAAATTAATGAAGGAATTAGCATATGAACATCGGCTTTTTGCGGAAATCGCCTTGGAAGAAAATATGGGATGCGGGATTGGTTCTTGCTATGGATGTGTCTGTCAGATTGAAGAAGAGGAACGCATCCGACCGGTCCGGATTTGTATGGAAGGACCAGTCTTTCCATTAGAAAAGGTGGTATTTGCATGAGTGGCTTGGAAGTAACATTAGGCAATCTTCATTTGAAAAATCCGGTTATGCCAGCGTCTGGAACATTTGCGGAACAAATGACTAATTATATTGATATTAATCAGATTGGGGCCATTATTCCCAAAAGCATTACCAAAAATCGGCGAACAGGCAACTCTACCCCTCGTATTTGTGAAACAAAGGCTGGTGGCATGATTAATTCGATTGGGATTCAAAGTGAGGGATTAACGTATTTTAAAGAAAAGACAATCCCCTTTTATGCAGCTTTTTCGACTCCTCTTATCCCTAGTGTGTCAGCAGACAGCATCGAGGAATTTGTGGAGGTTAGCGCAGAGCTCGGTGCTATGGACGAGGTGGATGCCATTGAATTAAATATTTCCTGTCCCAATTTGAAAAATAATGGGATGGCGTTTGGCATGGATCCATCCATCTCGCATGAATTAGTAAGCAAGGTACGAAAGACGACAAATAAGCCGCTCATTCCGAAGTTATCTCCTAATGTAACAAGTATTGTGGAGATTGCCAAAGCTTGTGAAGCAGCCGGCGCCGATATTTTAACAGTTTCCAACACATTTTTGGCTATGTCTATTGATGTTCATACTAGAAAACCGAAGATCAGCAATGTAATGGGCGGCTATTCCGGCCCAGCTATTTTGCCCCTCGTTGTCAGAATGGTTTACCAAGTGTATCAGGCAACTTCCCTTCCGATTATAGGATGCGGAGGCGTCATGAATGGAGAGGATGCCATCGAATTAATGCTCGCCGGTGCGTCCGCTGTAC
The DNA here is from genome assembly GCF_038006285.1 of Niallia sp. FSL W8-0177. Lineage (NCBI taxonomy): Bacteria > Bacillati > Bacillota > Bacilli > Caryophanales > Bacillaceae > Niallia > Niallia sp. FSL W8-0177. The sequence goes on along the minus strand of NZ_JBBOUX010000001.1, from coordinate 3,642,736 downwards.
AAATTGGCACAGCTTCCTTTGTCGATCCAGAAGCAATGATAACGATCCGCGACGAAATGGAAGCCTATATGCAGGCACATGGAATAAAGGATATACAAGAGATTATTGGTGGAGTGGTGGTTCGGTAGTCGGATGTAGGGGTGTTTGGCTGATAAGCAAGGCGTTTTGGCTGATACCTCCCAAGGTTTGGCTGATAAGCAAGGCGTTTTGGCTGATACCTCTCAAGGTTTGGCTGATAAGCAAGGCGTTTTGGCTGATACCTCCCAAGGTTTGGCTGATAAGCATGCCATTTTGGCTGATACCTCCCAAGGTTTGGCTGATAAGCAAGGCGTTTTGGCTGATACCTCCCAAGGTTTGGCTGATAAGCAAGGCGTTTTGGCTGATACCTCTCAAGGTTTGGCTGATAAGCATGCCATTTTGGCTGATGCCTCCCAAAGTTTGGCTGATATCTTCGCCGCATTGGTTGATAAATCGATTTTTTCATATAAAAAAGGAGTGGAGAGTATGTTGTGGGATCATGTTATTAAAAACGGCTATTTATATACCGGAAATGGATTTGAAAAAGGGCATCTCTATATTAAAGATGGAAAGATTGCGGCCATCACTCAGGATGAATTAGCGGGAGAAGTGGTAGAGGTATCAGATGGAGAAGGGTTATATGTGTGTCCGGGCTTTATGGATACCCATATACATTCAAGGGATCCAGGTCCAACGTATAAAGAAGATTTTTATTATAGCACCCAAGCTGCAGCGGCAGGTGGGATTACGACTGTGTTTGAAATGCCGAACACTAATCCTCCTATTAATAATGTCGAAAATTTTGAGAAACAAAAGAAAAATCTCACGGCTAAAGCACATGTGGATTTCGCTATATGGGGAATTTGCTTAGGGGATGCTAACCGAGAGGATATCGTTCCACTGCATCATGCTGGGGTTATTGGCTTTAAGTTTTTCTGGGGCTATGCCATTAATAAAGAGACTTATCAGTTGATGTATAACTATAAGGATGGAGACGAAGGCGTCATTCCGCCGCTTTCAGATGGAGAGGTCTATAGTATTTTCCGAGAAGTTCAAAAAACGGGACAAATTCTTGCTATTCATGCGGAAAATAATCAAATAATTCAACGGCTGACAGAGGAAGTAGAAGCTTCCGGGAAAAGAGATTATGAGGCACTTCTGCAAGGACGCCCGAACTTAGCAGAGGAAATGACCATTCAATCTGGGATTGCATTGGCGAAAAGTCTTGGCACTAGACTGCATATTCTTCATGTAAGTACAGGAGAAGGGGTAAAGTTAATAAGACAAGCGCAAGCAGATGGCTATACAAATATTACATCAGAAACATGTCCGCATTATCTCTTTTTATTCAATGAGGATTATGCAAGAGTTGGCCCGCAGATGAAGGTATATCCGCCTATTAAATATAAAAAGGATCAGGAAGAGCTGTGGAGAGGGATTCAAGATGGTACCGTAACGGTTGTCTGCTCCGACCATGCTCCTCATACCGAGGAAGAAAAGGATGGCAGCTTATGGGATATTCCTGCTGGAATGTGTGGGGTTGAAACATTAGCACCGCTACTATTAAACGCAGTAAGTGAAGAGAAAATCTCTTTAGTCGATGCCTGTAAACTCCTTTCCGAAAACCCAGCAAGGCAATATGGAATCTATCCGCAAAAAGGATCATTACAAGTAGGAACCGATGCAGATATTACCATAGTAGATATGAAGAAAAAACATACTATTAAAAGAGAAGAGCTCCACAGTAAAAGCAAGGTAACAGCATACGACCTAACTCCTATTACAGGAATGCCAGTCGCCACCATTGTCCGCGGAACAAAAGTAATGGAAAACGGCCAAATTATCAGTCAACCAATTGGAAGAATCGTGGTGCCAGGAGGGAATGAGAGGGACGGTTCTTCTTTCCAGCTTAGGAGCATAGGTGATTTGTGATTGCTTCTATTAAAGTTTTGTAGATAAAAAGACAGTATCGAAAAACAGGAGGAGAGCGGGAAAAATGAATAAAAAAGAGAAGCTAGATTCTTTTATAAAACTATACCACCTAATCAACTTTTACTACGAAAACCGTGACCGCCCAGCAGATGGAGAATTCGACTTCTTTGAAGAAGTAAAAGCCAATTGTGAAACATTAGAAATTGATTACGATGCGTTTATCCAGGAACTTCGATTGCAACGCTTGTGAGGGGGAGAAGGGAATCAGAGGGAAGGCTCTGGATTCCCCTTTTCTAAAGGATTTTATGACTTATTGGAGTTTTTTTCCGTTAAACTTAATCATCAATAATAATAAAAGTATTGATCCAGTTTTTTTAAGCAATTATTAAGGAACTGAAAATGATGGTTAACATCAACTTTACTTATAAAGCTTCACTGTATCCTCCAAAAATTTTAAGTATTCAGCAATAAAAGCTTTAGGCTTTATAATTTTCACCTTATTACCGAATCCCGCTAAAAACTGGTAGGCAAATGGATTCATAGGCAATTCAATAGTGGCAAGATAACTTTCTGAATTCCTCTTGTTAACAGCGTTCTTGCCATATCTCTCGATAAATTGATCTCTGACTGAAACGTCTATCAATAGCTGTACATTAACTAAATCTTGTTGTTCATTATGCTGCTTTTCTGCTTCCAATACCTTATCAGTTCTCGGTATAAAAAAACCGCCTTTGTTGATATTAGTCATCCTCGTCAATTTAAAGGTTCGATAATCTTCCCGTTCTAAACTATAACCAAAAAGGTACCAATGCATTTCTCGCAAATGCATCTTATAAGGTTCTACAACTCTGGAAGTTATATTTCCTATTGAATCTACATACTCAAATTTTACTAACCAGTTATTTTCCATTGCTTGTTTTATTAATAAAACATCTTCATCTATTTGACTTCTTCCTTTCCAATCATAAAAAGTTACATCTAATTTTGGAGATATATTTGCACTGGTCATTCCTTTGATTAGAATAGTCGTTTGAATTTCTTGATTTGTAATCAGCTGCTCAAAACCACCTAAAGCTATGAGTATATTTTCAATATCCTTCTGATTTAGTAATCGTTTATCGAATTTATACTCATCCATTAGTGCATATCCACCTTCAGCACCATATTTCGCATAAATAGGGATGTTTGCATAGCTTAATGCTTCCATATCACGTTGAATCGTTCGTTTCGTTACATGAAAAAGTCGACTAAATTCTGATGCGGAAACAACTTCTTTTTGTAATAAGATCATTACTATTGATATAAGTCGCTCAATTTTTTTCATTTTCTCCTCCTATATACGACATATAGTTGTCGCTTATGTCCTATTATACTTTAAATATAAAAAGGAGGAATTAAATATGAAAGCAATAGGTTATTTACAATTCGATGGAAAAGCAGAAGAAGCGATAGACTTCTATGAAAAGGCATTACATGCAACAAATGTAAAAAAGGTGAGATTTGGCGCTTTTGGTCAAGATCCTAATGCTCCATTAACGGAAGAAGAGCAAAACATGATTATGGAATCTCGTATTGAGTTTTCAGGGAATATTCTAATGATTTCTGACGTCCTGCCTTTTATGCAAGTTATAACGGGCGAAATCGTAAAAGGGAATACCGTCTTAATCAGTATTATTGATGCAGATCAAAATAGGAATCAGCAAATATTTGAAAAGCTTGCAGAAGATGGTACTGTAATCATGCCGTTAGCTTCTACACCATGGTCAGCAAGTTTCGGAATGGTAGTGGATAAGTACGGGGTAACGTGGAAATTTAACAGTGAGGCGAGTAAATTTCTAAATAGTTTTAAGTAGGCATCAGGCTATACAAAAATTGTACTAATAGTTCTTTGTAAATAATGAGGCTGGGACATAACTAGCCTCTAATAAAGAGAAAGGTGAATTTGAGTCCACTCAAATTCACCTTTCTCTATTTTTTCGTGTTAATTCTTCTATTATTTTAGTTAATGGCAGTGAATTTTCTTAAATTCACTGCCATTAACGCGAGGCCCATTTCGTTTTCCACCTTCGATTTTCCTCGTACAGAAAATCGAGTGAAACGCAAATTAGCCTTCAAGAATCCAAAAACTGGTTCCACATCGGTTTTGCGTTTTCGATAGATGGCACTCGTTTTCTCTTCTGAAAGCTTCGCTCTCACATATTCTTTTTGCTGTTCCCATTTTTTGTTCACCATTAGTTTTCGATTGTTTCCTTCTTTTGCCTTGGTACATGATGAGCGGAATGGGCATCCTGAACAGTCTTCGCACTCGTAGATTTTGAAACTCCTTTGGAAACCTGTAGCGTCCGTTCGGACAGAATGATATTGAAATTCTAAACGCTTCTGATTAGGGCACATATATGTATCGGTTTCTTGATCATATTCCCAGTTATCAGGATTAAATGTATTTTGTTTGTACTTTTTCTTTTGTTCCTTCAAAAACATGTTATATGTTATCAGTGCTTCTCGGTTTCTGTTTGAGAGAATATCACTAAAGTTTTGTTCACTACCATAACCTGCATCTGCAACAATATGTTTCGGTAACTCGAAATAATGTTGCTCTATCTCATCTAAAAATGGAATTAACGTACGTGTATCTGTGGGATTTGGAAATAAACTATAAGCAAGCGCATATTGACCTTCCGTTGCGATTTGTACATTGTAACCAGCTTTCAATTGCCCGTTTTTCATATAATCATCTTTCATTCGCATAAATGTCGCATCTAGATCTGTTTTAGAATAGCTATTACGTGGTCCAAAGATTTTAAAATCCTGTTGGTACTTCCTTTTTCTCAAGACAAAATCAATCAACTGTTTACGCACTTGTTTCGGGTATTTTCGTTCACTTCGTAAGGCTTTTCGTTCCGTAACGTCTGAAGATTCTTCCATTTGTTTATCATATTCGGTCACTACTTCGTCTACTTTTTGAACCATTTGAGTGAGCTCTCCAAATGATAGCTGTTCATCACTTTCCCGTTCCATTTGGGGTATGATTTCGTTCTCAAGCAACTCATTGTACAACTGGTTTGACTTATCAATTAAACGCTGATGAAATTTCTCAATCGCTTTCTTCCAGACAAACGTAAATTTATTCGCATTCGCTTCAATCTTTGTGCCATCGATAAATATCGCTTCTTGATCGATCAGTTTTTCTTCGATCAATTGGCAGCGAAATTGGATGAAACATTGACGAATTAAATCTTTTACTTCTGGTTGAACGCGAAATCGGTTAATTGTACGATAGCTTGGTTCATACCCTTGAGCTAACCACATCATACGGATACTGTCTTTTAATAGGGCCTCCATTTTACGCCCCGAAAAGACAGATTGAGTGTAGGCACATAGAATAATTTTAAGCATCATGCGTGGATGATAAGCAGGACAACCTTCGTTTCGAAGAAATGGTTCAAACGCTTCTTGAGGAATACTTTCCACTAAATGATGGACATGGAAGGCAATATCATTATTTTGTAACTTTACTTCTAAATCTAGAGGCAAAACGATTTGATTCATGGTATAATCTTTAAACATAAGGACACTTCTTTCTGATTAGATTTGGTATGGTAACTTAATTTTATCAGAAGTTGTCCTTATTTTTTATTGTAAAAATAAGCAAAACGGTGAAATTTTACTTGTCGTAAAATTTCACCGTTTTTTTCGTCTTAGAGGTGGGTTTTGTCCCAGCCTCATTATTTTTTGCTGTGATTTTCTAAAAGTAGAATGTGCTTCGGTAGGCAAGTCTTGCAGTATAATAACTGCTAGAGTACCATTAATTAAAAATAAATTAGATGAGGGGATAATAATTTGAAAAAAGAAGTAGTAATCTTAATTGCGATTGTAATACTTGTTGTCATAATTTATGGGTTTATCGATTGGAGAGGAAAAACAGAGGATAGAGAGACAGAACCCAAAATAAACCAAGAGCAAGAAACTGGAAACCAATCCATTTATGTTTCTCCAACAGGAAATGATCGAAATGATGGAAGTAAGGAACATCCCTTTCAAACATTAAAAAAGGCGACAGATAAAGCGGTAGCAGGAACAACTGTTTATATACGTGAGGGGATTTACAAAGAACCACTCACAGTTAAACATAGTGGAAAAAAAGAACTTCCGATTGTCTTTCAAGCCTATGACCAAGAGGAAGTAATAATTAGCGGTGTGGAGAAGGCAGAAAAAGAAGAGGAGACATCTCTAATAACCATTCAGAATAAAAATTATGTTTCTATTAAAGGATTAATAATGGAAGACCTATCTACTAGTCTTGCTGATGAAACAGTCATGGGAATATATATAGCAGGGTCAAGCAGTCATATTGTGATAGAGAACAATGTAGTAAGAAAAATCAGCACCATGAACGAGGATGGGAATGCACACGGAATAGCAGTTTATGGAACAGAGGGAATTAAGAATATTGTCATTCGCAATAATGTGGTCCAAGATTTAAAGCTTGGAGCAAGTGAAGCACTTGTCTTAAATGGTAATATAGACGGATTTATCATTGAAGGGAATACAGTTCGTAATAATGATAATATTGGCATTGATCTAATTGGATACGAAGGCACGGGAAAAAAGGATGACTTCACCCGTAATGGAATGATCAGAAATAATATAGTATATAATAATTCTTCATTTGGTAATCCCGCTTATGGAGATGATTATAGTGCAGCGGGGATATATGTAGATGGCGGCAAAAATATAAAAGTGAAAGCTAATACGATTTATCTTAATGACCTTGGGATTGAGGCAACATCTGAGCATCGAAAGAAGTATGCAGATAATATTGAGATTACCCACAACATAGTTTATGAAAATGTTTATACCGGTATATCTATTGGGGGATATGACGAAGAGCGTGGCGGTACTACCAACACTATTATTGCAAAAAATATTCTCTATCAAAATGATACAAAGGGGTTAGAGGGGGGACAGCTGCTTCTGCAATATGATACCAAAAAGAATACCATCCAACAAAATATCATGACAACTAGTTCTTCACAGTTATTTATCGTTAATGAATTTCAAAAAAATGTAGATAATCGACTAGTGAAAAATATTTATCATAAAGAAGAGAACAAACAGGGAAGATGGATCTGGAAAGGAGAAGAATATACAGATTTTATAGATTTTAAAGAAGCCTCCAACAGTGATAAGCAATCCATGTATATTGATCCAAAATATAAGAATCCCTTAAACCATGACTTTGACTTGAAACCAAATTCCCCTGTTTACGATATTTTGAGTGAATGAGTAAGAAAGCAGGGGGGGCTTCTGCTTTCCTTTTGTTCTATTGATTCCCATTTTATTCTAAATGCTTTTTGAAATACAGCTGACTACTTGTGAAAGAATATACACTTGGTTTTACACTCAATACCATTCAGAATGAAATTATACCTTTAAATAAAATAGTAATTTTGCAGTATATATAGCTAAAGTAAATGCAATCAGTCAGTAATATATGTAAGCAAGCAAACATTAAAGTTATGTAACCAATACAAATGAAATGGGGGCTTAAATAGTTGAAAACCATTTTTTTATTGAACTATGGTTCTGACTTAGAACATGAAAGAATAGATACTTTAGTCAAAGAAATGTTAATGCCATTTAGGAACCTTGGATATGATAAAATCAACAAAAATATTCCTAAGAATCCAGATGTAAAATTAATCATAGATACTTTTGACATTAATAAAGATAAACATATAGAAAACCTATATTATCTAGAAGAGTTTTATATAATAGATAAGCAGTTTGAAAGATTTAAAGAAGAATTTACAAAGTTTAATGGATGTCATCTATATTGCAGGCCGAATCACAGAGGACATTACTATATACATATTAATAATATAGAATATACTGCACGATCGTTCGTTACAATTGACAATAAAGAAATTATACTAATAGATGATGAATCAACTGATAATGAGAAATTAAGAAGAAAGGTTTATCATTTACCTGAAAATTTTCAGTCGTTTAAAATATCGCTTGATAAAATACCCAACTACGAATATAGAGAAAAAATGGTTCAAAAATGGATAAGCGAAATTATAAATTTTTAATAAAAAGGAATCTTATTTATTTTTGTAATTCCTTTTAAAATAATGAATTCTCCTAGAAAATATCCTATTAAAACCATAAAAAATTTTCATTATTTTTGATAAACTTATAATTGAATTGGAGGTTAGATGAGTATGAATGTAACGGAATTTCAGCAATGGGTAAAGGATTATTATGAAGGCAGAGGCTGGTCTGATCTAGACATATTTATTCGAATTGGCTTTTTAGCAGAAGAAACAGGTGAGGTAGCACGCGCTATAAGAGCTCTTGAAATTGGTAGAGACAGGCCAGATGAAGTAGTAGGCTCATATGAGGAAAATAAACAGGAGTTAACGGAAGAACTAGGTGATGTGCTGGGTAATTTAATAGTAATTGCCAACAAGTACAATATTCCACTAGAAGAAGTGTTTCAGTCACATAAAAAGAAACTATCTGATCGTTATTCACAAACGACAACTTCTCAATCGCTTTATTGATATTATTTCAAATATTTTCTCCCCAGTTTTAGGTTTGCTAGCTGCCACAGGTATTATCAAAGGTTTTAATGCATTATTTGTGGCATTTGGGTGGATCAGTAATGTACTAGTAAATGCTCAGACAGGCACAGTGGAGTCTACCTATGGAATCTATGCCTTATTAAAATGCGATAGGCGATGGTTTCTTCGTATTTTTGCCAATCTTCTTAGGTTATACGGCAATGAAAAAGTTTGGCGGAACACCAATGTTAGGGATGGCTATCGCTACAGCTTTGGTACACCCAACTCTTGTGGATATCAAAGCGCTTGATCCAATTATGACAGTTTTTCAAGGAACACGATTAGAATCACCAATTCAAATCGAATTTTTAGGGATTCCCGTTGTTCTAATGACTTATACATCTAGTGTTATTCCGATTATCTTAGCAACCTATTTTGCGGAAAAAGTAAAAAAATGGTTAGTAAAAGGTAATGCCAGCGGTGGTAAAAAGCTTTTTTGTTCCACTATTCACCTTGTTATTGATTGTCCCGCTAACATTCTTAATTATTTTATACGAGTTAGATAGTCTAAAAGTATGCCACTACCACCCGTAGCAAAACTGGTTGTTTTTGTTACAGTAATTTGATTTCTTATTTATGCTGTTGTTGTAAAAAACTTCAGTATATTCCGAAGAGCCATTCAATGAAATAAGGCTTATTGTGCTTTCTTGGCAGTTTTTTGAAGAAAGAATTGGTTTTGTAAAAGAAGGAGCCCAGAAGAGGTTGGGAATTGCCTGATGGTATTGTAGAAACCAAAGAGGCAATTAAAGATGCAGTAATTCAGAAAAAATATCTTTAATATGTGGTGATTAGGTATACCTGTAAGTGGGGAACTACAAACAAGTTCAGAAAAGTTTAGAAGTTGTACTTTTTATTATTGAAGAGGCTTTAAATTTGATTGAGAATAATGACTATAAAGATATATCGGAAGCTGGTTTCAATCTTTTCAGAAAGGATTCAAAAGACTTCAAGCTTTGGGATTTTTGGTTTGCTGTAATGAGAGGGAAAAGTAATAAGAGAGAGTGCTCAAAAGTCAGACTTTTGGCACTCTCTTCCTTTTCTTGGTTTATTTTTAAAAGCGTAATAAGGAAACACAAATTATGGATTACTTACCATTTCACATAATTTGAAAATATCTCATCATTAAATTGATCAGCCCCATCTACATTTGAACTCTTAAATACTGGAGGGGTAATACCAGCTTCTATTAAAAGCTGTAGAGATTCAACGATGAGAGCTTGAGCAAGGAAGCATCCAACGGCATCTGAAGTAGCTCCAGAATAAATGTCAGAGTTTGAGATCCGGAAACCAGCATCACCGATAACAGCGCCATTATCGAGTACTACATCAGCAAGTTCATAAAGTTTTTTTCCGCTCTGGTGTCTTGAAGTTACACTTTGAGAATGTTTAATGCTCGTCATAGCAATGACCTTTGCTCCCTTTTTCCTTGCCTCTATAGCCATTTCAACGGGTACAGTATTTCTTCCTGAGTTTGATACAATCATAATTACATCTTTGTCTGATACTTCATGTAAATTTAAGTACGACTTCGCAAGTCCTTCGATTCTTTCAAGATAGGTGCTTTTATTTGGGCGTTCATGCAACATTAACTCTGGAGGTAAAATAGCTGTGACTAAGGCAAGTCCACCTGCACGATTATAAATCTCTTCGGCAATCATATGAGAGTGCCCAGAACCGAATACATAAAATCTTCCACCCGACTTAACAGCTTGTGAGATGAGGTTAGCACCTTCTATAATGGCTTCTTCTTGTGTTTCTTGAACTTCCATTAAAATATTGTTAAAGAATTTACTATAATCCGCAAATAATGATCCCATTGTTCTTCCTCCATTAAAAGTTTTTATTTTTGAATTTATTACTATGATAGCTTTTAAGCTTTACCATCCATAACGATGAGTGTCCCATCCTTTTTCAATTAGAGTTTGTTGGGCATACAATAACGTCTTAGATGGTATATCTTTCTCCACTGCAACACCTGATCCGATAACGCAATTACTTCCTACTTTAGTTCCCGGCATATATAGACTCAAAATACCGGTCCGAGTAAAGTCGCCAAAATAAACAGCATTTCCAAATTTCTCAGGAATTTCTCTTCTACCATTCACCTTTTGAGTTTGAGGCAGATCATCGAAACGAGTAATACCTACTGTGACTCCAGCAGCGATATCTGTTGATTCACCTATGATTCCGAATACTTCACCAAAATGTATAAAACTGACGTTATCAAAGGTAATACCGCTAAATTCTGCACAATGTCCAATGCGATTTTTACTCCCAATGACGCTATCAGGACCTATCCTGCAAAAGTTTTCTATGCGACAATGAGAACCTATTACTACGTTTCCTTCTATAGTTACACCATTTTCAATTTTTGTATGATCTCCAATAATCGCATTTCCTTTTATCGTTACATATTTTCCTATTTCCACATGTTCTCCAAGCTTTATACATCCTTGAATATCAGCTGTCGGATGGATATTACAAGTCTCAGGAATATCATTATGTTGAAGTTTATTTGTCATAACCGATAGCGCCAGCTGATTAGCTTGCATTAGGTGCCAAGGCTTATCTATATCAATTACTCCATCTGTGACAGGATAGGATGAAACCGTATATCCTTCTTCTACTAACCATTGTAGACTTTGCTCAAATTCCATCTCGTGTTGTGGCATAACTCCTGTCGGTACATTTTTCATGAAACCTGGGTTATGGTGCAACATTCTCTTCAGCGCTTTTGTACTTAGAGCAAAGACGCCTATGAGTCGCTCTTGTACATAATGAGGACGAGGGTGACCATAAATATTCTGAACGCTGTTTCCGGTCCCTTTGGAAATTCCAAACCAATCAGGTGCAAATTCATTTGTTATAGGTTTAGATAAAATGAGTGTATCTACAGTATTAAGTTCTTTTTGATAGGCATCAACAAAACTAGTTAATCTCTCTAGAGTAATAAAGATATCTCCATACATGATCAACAAATGTTCGTCGTTAACGAGGGACACTACTTTTTCTAAACTATCTGCAGTCCCCTCAGTTACCGAGAGTTCAATAGTTTCAACTCCTTCAAAATCGCAAACAAGAGATTTAATTCTGCGTCCTAGATAACTAGTCACAATAATAATCCGGTCAAAAGACAAGCTCTTAAGATGGTTTACGAGATGAACGATATTTCCTTGGTTAGCTACTGGTAATGCTGCCTTAGGCCAATAATCATTATATGGCCACATTTTTTTTCCTTTACCTGCAGCCAATATAATAGCTGTTTTCACATCAATCACTCCGTATGTTTATTTAGTCAAAATTTAATTAAACCCTAAAAAGTAATGCATTACGTCCTTTAATTTTTTAAAATCTAATGAATCATATCCATCCATAAAGATTTACACCATAATTCGAATTTATACCTCCTTTATAAATTGATATATACCAATTCTCTTTAATTATTATAAAAATATGGTTATAATGTCAATAGAATAATCTTAAAAAAAAGGAATGTGAAACATGAACAATAAAAAAATCCCTTTATATAAACAACTGAAAAAGGAAATTATACAAAAAATTGAAAGAGGGGAGTTGAAACCGGGTGATGTGTTACCACCTGAAAGAGAACTTGCAGAATTATTCGAAATGAGTCGCATGACGGTGAGGCAAGCTATTTCAGAATTGGTCAATGAATATATTCTCATAAGACGACACGGCAGCGGGACATATGTAGCTGAATCTAAAATTCCACAAGGCAGGCGTTTAAAGAGCTTCAGTGAAGACATGAGCGCGCGAGGACTGTTGCCCGGATCCAAGGTTCTAGAGAAAAGAATAATTGTAGAACCTCCTGCAAACATGATTGCTGATTTAAAATCTGAGGGAAAGATTCTTATGCTGAAGCGTTTAAGATTGGCAGATTTGTATCCTTTAGCAATTGAAACAATAATACTGCCGATTGAAAAGTTTAATAATCTTGAAAGTAGAAACTTCGAGAACGAATCGCTATATCGAATCTTAGAGGATGAATACAGTATAAAGATTACAAAGGCTCAACAAAAAATCGAGGTAAGAATGCCTACTCCTCAGGAGTCAGAATTACTTGAAATAAACTATTCTGTACCCGTCTTTCATTTTAAACAGATAACCTTTGATCAAAATAACGAAATTTTCGAGGTTGCTCATTCAGTATATAGGGGAGACAGATATGAAATAAATACTGAAATTTATAGCTAGACTATGACTACGAATCCAAAATAAGGGATTCGTATTTTTTTTAAAATTAATTTGACAAAAATATTGGGCAAATATAAAATTTATATAAATTGGTTTATACCAATTTGGGATTGGTATAAACACTAAATAATTGGTGCTCTCGTTATGTTATTGCCGATCTATGGCTCCATTTTTCCGTTTCCGGCCTGGCCATATAATTTGGTATTGATACTAGTTTTGGTCTATATCTTAGTTGGTTTCATTTTAGGATTAGTCCTAAAAAAGAAAAACGCAAAACCTTGCAGGATGTTAGCAAAATTATTAGTTCAGATGGTTCAGAAAAAATGTAGAAAAGGTGATAAAATGAGTGGTTTGTATGGATTAGTGGATATTGGAGGAACTAAAACTCTAATTGGAATAGCCACTAATGAAAAAATTATTGGCACACGTCAGTTGATGTCTAAAACTATAGAATCACCACAAATGCTGATAGATATTCTTATGAAAGAATTCGATTCATTAATAGCTGAAACGGACCATAAATATGGAAGGTTAATCTCGGTCGGTATAAGTGTTCCGGGGCCGTTAAATCGACAAAATGGAGTTATTCATTTCACGGGAAATTTAAAGTGGTCCAATTTTAAGATTGTGGAAGAACTAAGAAAAAGGCTCAATGATATTCCAATAATCATAGATGATGATGCTAACGCTGCTGGTATTGCAGAAGCGATTTATGGAGCAGGAAAAGGCTATAAGAATCAAATATATTTGACAGTCAGTACAGGTATTGGAGGTGCAATCATTATAGATGAAAAACTATATTATGGAAAACAAGATCTTGCGGGCGAAATAGGTCATATGACGGTATCACCAGACGGACCACCATGCTCCTGTGGGAATTTTGGTTATCTAGAAGCTTTGGCTTCTGGAACATCTATTGCAAAAAAAGGGGAGCAATTATTGATTCAAGAGCAATCTCAAGTACTATTAGAACTTGCTGGTAAGAATTCGGTTACTGCTGAAATGGTTTTTGAGGCCGTTAGGTTAGGAGATCAAGCCTGTTTTTCTATCATCCAACAAACTTGCCGATATTTAGGAATTGGTTTGGCAAATATAATACAGATTTTCAACCCTGACGCGATAATTTTAGGAGGCGGAATTATGAATAATCAGTCAAAACTATTAATTCCATTAATAGAAAGTGAAATGAATCAACGCTTGTTCAAAATTCACAGGGGTCATATGGATCTTAAATTGGCTGCACTTAGCGGACAGAGCGGTTTATGGGGAGCATGGCATTTAGCCAAAAATTTCCCTTCTAGTGCGGAGAGAAACTCATCATGCCATATTTAATAGTAAATGCTGATGACTTTGGTCTTTCAAAAGGAGTAAATTACGGAATTATTGATGCACATGTTAGTGGAATTGTTACATCAACAACGCTTATGGTGAACATGCCGGCAGCGAAACATGCCTCGAGCCTAGCAAAAAAATATCCTTCTTTGGGTGTTGGAGTTCACCTCAACCTAACGGCAGGTAAACCTATTCATCAAAATGTTCCATCACTAGTCAATCAAAAGGGATATTTCCATAGCAAGAAAGAAGTTTTAAACAAGGCAAATGTAATGGAGATAGAAAAAGAACTTAGGGCGCAAATTAACGATTTTTACACTCTTGGATTGAATCCTACTCACATAGATACTCATCATAATTTACACGGCACAGAGCCAGTTTCTTCGATTGTAAAAGTGTTGGCTGAAGAGTACCGGCTGCCAATACGTCAATTAAATAAGGAAGATCCAGCGATAAACACTCTAGAGTTTTGTTCTAAATTCCATGATGATAATGCTTCTTATGAAACTTTATTGGATATTTTTGAGCGTGCAAGTGTGACCCCTTTAGAAATGATGTGTCATCCTGGTTTTGTTGATCAACAACTTTTAAATCACAGTTCTTATAACATACAAAGAATAAAGGAATTAGATATATTAACTGATCCCTTAACAATAACTGCCATTCAAAAAGCTAGGATCCAGTTAAAATCTTACAAGGAGCTCAGATGGTAATAATACTGTCTATATGCAGTGCTTTTCAATTTTTACAATTATATGTGTTCAAAGATATATTGCAATGGCAACGATGTTAGGGATTGTAGTCATTGGTGGTTTAATCCCGCAACTTGTACAATTAGCCACTCCTTATGTACTAAAAGTGGGAGGTGCAGAAATAAAGTTCCAGGAAATCTTTGATTGGATTTTATCTAGCTTACTTCCCCTAGCTATTAGAGTTATTAGTTTCCTATTAATTAAGAAAGGTTTTAGTGCAATCAAAATTTTAATGGGAATGATTATTTTTTGTGTATTGGGTAAATAGATTGGTATTTTATAATGAATAAGGTGATCAAATGAATATTTATTGTGGATCAGCTAAAGTTGATATCACACCTACTGAAAGTAAGCTTTTAGCAGGTTATATGGCTACAAGACAATCTAAGGGAATTCATGATCCAATTTATGCACGAATTGTTGCAATCAGATCTCAACAGACTTTTATAATTCTAGTTAGCTTAGATTTGATTTGTATAGATCAAAACTATACAGTCGAACTTCGTAAAAAAATTTCAGACCAAACGAATGTTTCAAAAGAATGTATCTTTCTTCACGCTACGCATACTCATTCTGGTCCAGGGGGGACTATTCATGAAACATCTCCCATCTGGAGAGCATTTCCTGATTTATGGATGCCATACGATAGAATACTGGTAAATGAACAACATAAAAAAATTGTTGAGGCTGTTAAACTAGCATTGGAAAATTTAGAAGAATGTAAAGTTAGTATTTGTGAGGGGGAAGCGAGCGGCATTGCTGCTAATAGGATATCATCTGAAATAGAATATTCCTCAATTTTAAAAGTAATAGAATTTGAATATTGCAATACGAACAAAAAGGTTATAGTGTATCACTTTGCATGCCATCCAACGATAATGAATAGAGACAACCTTCTAATTAGTGCTGATTTCCCTGGAGTAACTAGCTCTAATTTAGAAAATGAAAATAATGTAGAAATTGCATTATTTATAAATGGTCCGTCAGGTGATATTAGTACCCGTTTTACAAGAAAAGAGGCAAGTTTTTATGAAGTAAGAAGGGTAGGAACAGTATTATCAGCAGCGGTACTGGAATTATTAACTCACAAAAAACAAATCAAGATTGATACCATAACTTCTAAAATAGAGAAAGTAGAATTGGGCTTTCGCAACATAGAAGATTCTGCGCAACTGCAGCATAAATTGCACGAACTTAAACAAAAACATAAAATCCAAAGAGTAACAGCTGGAAACAACTGTGCTTATTTAAGAAAGATAGAATCAGAGATTGAAGGTGTTTCTGCATTAATCAAGAAATCAGGAGCGTTAGAAAATTCGTTAACCATTTCTACCGAAATACAAGTATTAAAGTTGGGTGAGATCTTATTTGTATCAATACCTGGAGAAATATTTAATGAAACTGGAACAGAAATAACTAATAACTACAATGGAGTATCAGTATTCATAGCTGGTAACACTAACGACTATATAGGATATATAGTACCAGAAGGCTACTATGCGAGTGACAGCTATGAGGCATATATGACGTTATTAGAAAAAGGATCCTCAGAAAAAATAAGAGACACAATACTCTATATGATGGACCAAGTGTAGGTGAGTATTTTACTCCATTAATGGCGCGATTGTTTAACAACACAAACAGAAAATGACCAAATTTTTTATAAAAAGCGTCCATGAAATATATTAAGAGTAAAAAAACAGGCTCTGTCCTCCGTTGGCAATATCCCTTCAGCAGGGCGGGCTGTATCTCCAGTAAACGGTATTGTTACGACTCTTTTCAAAACAAAGCATGCCATCGGAATTACATCTGACAATGGGGCAGAAATCTTAATTCATATTGGAATGGATACAGTCCAGCTAGAAGGTAAATACTTCACAGCACATGTAAAACAAGGAGATAAAGTGAGTGCTGGTGACTTGTTATTAGAATTTGATATGGAAAAAATGAGAGAAGAAGGATACAATCTGATTACTCCTGTTATTATTACAAACAGTGCAGATTATAAACAAATCGATACGATAAAGGAAAGGACAGTAAGTGAAAAGCAAGTTGTCATTACGGCTGTTTAATCAATATTGTCCAGAATAAAAATTAAGCGTTTTCTAAGTTGGTGCAGCTGACATTAGCTAGATGGTAGTAGTGATTTTGTTAGAAGCGTTTCCTAAAGCTAATGTTTATAACGGAAGAAATTTAACTATTGATTAGAAATACTAATAAATAAGAAGAGGGAAGGTCACCATATGAGGGGAACCTTCCTTTTTCTAATCGTGCGGGAATAACGGACAAATCTCCTCAATAACAAGTGCGTTCTTACCGCTCCATATAAAATAAACACTTTTATCCATTTTAAGGGGGCATATCTCCTTAAACAAAATCTAAATAAAATCAGTCTGAATCAATCTTTAAATTTGTATCCACCTTTGAAAAAATAAAATGTGTTACAGTGTGAGCAAAAGGATTTACATCTTCGATAAATTGTTCTGCTTTGGCAAATGTATCGAATTGCATTTTTAGCATATAGCAGGCATTTCCAGCAATTCTGTAACAAAACTCTACATTTGGCTGCTCCTCAATATACCTTTTAAAAGAATTATAATCACCATTTTTGACGGTTGCTTCAATAATACATTGAATAGGAAGTCCAAGTTTACTGTAATCCACTTCTAAAGTATACCTTTTGATTATTCCAAATGACTCCATTTGCCTTACGCGTTCGGTTACAGACGGAGAAGATAAATTAATTCTTCTTCCAAGTTCACTCATCGATAATCGACTATTTTGGTTTAATTCATCGATTATTTTCTTATCAATTGAATCTATTTTCATTTTTAATAAAAAACCTCCATATTTATTAAGTTTGTAAAGTGTATCTATAAAAAATGTATCATTTTTAATGGGAACCTTTCGTAATCTCCAGTAAAATTAATTCTACAAGGAGGTAGTAAGGATGGCAAGAATTAATGAATCAAAAAACGGTGAAACACCTTTTCAAAGACTCTTAGGATATAATCTAGATGTCTTAAATGGATGGAATCAATTAGGAGATGTGTTAGAAAAAGATTTGAATCTATCATCCTATCTAAAAGAACAAGTAAGAAGAACCTTAGCACAAAGCAATGGGTGTGAATATTGCAAGGCAAAGGGAAAACCTGAACCTCACTTGTTCGATGAAAAGACGTCGATTGCAGTAGGGTTTGCAGAAGCCTTTTTGAAGCAAAAAGGGGATATTTCAGATGCCCAATTCAATATAGTGAAAGAGTATCTTTCAGAAGCGGAAATCAGTGAGCTTATTGCGTTTATCACCTTTACTACCGCCTCCCAATATTTTGGCGCAATAATGAAATTAGAGCCTAAGACAACTTAATAAATTCAGAGGGACGGTTCGGCCGTTTAATTAATGGCAAGAAGATTGGAGATAAATAGAAATAAAGATAGAGAAACATACCGCAAAAGGGGATTTTTGTTATAAGCAATTAAGGTATTACCAAGATCTAAGTAATAGATTGGTAAAAATTTGTTTACAGTTATGTCTGGCAACCGATAACAAGAAGAGGTGGTGAAAAAAATGGATATTGCTGCATTATCAATAGGAATGAAGCAAGCAAGCTTATCGCAAAATGTCGGCATAGCTTTAACAAAAAAGGCAATGGATACCGCTGAACAGAATAATGATCAATTACTAAAAATGCTAGAAGCCCCCCATCCCACACTAGGGAAATCAATTGATCTTTCGGTTTGATATTGGTATCCACGCCAAGCAGGTGAGGGCAAGAAAAAAGAACCATTTTCACGGTTCTTTTTTCTTTGTAGGTCAATTGTATCTTTATAACATATCCCTATCTTTTTTTTGGAAAAATTTACGAAAATCGTTTAAATAAAAAAATGGATAATTGAAAAAAAGGGTTCCACGTCTTGGTTTAAGTAAATTTATAAAAACAAGGAACAATAATATAACGCAAGAAGCTTTTAGTGAGTTAATCCAACTCTCTGAAGCTTCTTTTTTCTGAAACAAACTATTTTATTGGTGAGGTGTTATAGATTTAAAATTGCTTTCAAAGGATTTATTTTAGTGATTATTTTTTTGTTAGCGATTCCATGAAACATATTGACACTGCAAATAAGGGGTGATATTATGTATCGGAATTAATCACATATATGATTTTACATCACATATGTGATATGAAAGAAGGAGAGGATTGGATGTCAGTTAAATCTGCCGAAAGGGTTCTGCGAATTTTTGAACTACTTGCCCATTATCCGGATGGGTTATCAATTAAAGAAATTAGTGAGAAACTTTCATTCCCGCAAAGTAGTACATCTAATCTCGTGGCAACGCTTTTGGAACAGAACTATTTAAGTATAGATGTATTGAAGCGATTTAAATTAGGAGCAAAATTAGTTCACATTGGTACGCTTGCTATGGAAAATATGGATATATCTATCCAAGCTAAGCCATATTTGCAAAAATTAATGGAAAATGTTCAAGAGACTGTATTTATGGCAACGCTTGCTGAAAATGAATTAGTTTATGTCCAAAAAATAAACAGCAATCGCTCCATCCGTACAACTGCCCAAACTGGCTATCGTAAACCATTGTATAGCACGGGGTTGGGGAAGACCTTTTTAGCTAATATGTCAGAAGAAGAGAGAAAGCGGATTTTAGACCAGATTGAACTTGTTCCGATTACAGAGAAAACGGTGACAGACAGAGCGGAATTAGAAAAAGAGCTTTATCAGTATTCGATGATTGGATATACGATTGATGATGAAGAAGGAGAAGATGGATTGTATTGTGTAGCGGCACCTGTATTTGGACCAGGACGCAAACTGGAAGCAGCAATAAGTGTAGCAGGCCCAAGGGAAAGAATGCTTAAACAAAAAGAAGAAGTAGTAGAAAGAGTTCTTTGGACAGCGAAGAAAATATCGGAAAGCATGGGGTATATTTTATCCCACACTTAACGGACAGTAAGACTCAACCTTAAGGTTGTGAGAATTCGGGGGGAATTTGTTGTAATCAACTATTCGTGAAGTTCTGAATGTTCAATTAACTATCAGTGGGATGTAGCCCCAAACTGATGGAAGTTTCACTTTATAAGAAACGAGGCGAAGAGATGGATGTTATTAGCATCGGTGAGACGATGGTTTTATTTACACCTAACACACTCGGTAAAATCCGTTATGCAAATCAGTATACTTCAAGGATTGCCGGTGCTGAGACCAATACCTTGATTGGTTTAGCAAAACTAGGCCATCAGGCTGGCTGGATTAGCCGGCTTGGCCGAGATGAATTTGGCGAGATGATTTTAAATACAGTTCGAGGAGAAGGAGTAGACGTTAGCAAGGTAGTGACCGATGAAAAAGCACCAACAGGAATTCTCTTTAAAGAAATCTTGAATCAGGATGCTGTCAATATTTATTACTATCGCAAAGACTCAGCTGCAAGCAGGCTAGAACCAGCTGATTTAGATAGAGACTATATAGCCAATGCGAAATACTTGTATCTATCTGGAATTACACCTGCCCTTAGTCTATCTTGTAGAAAAGTTGTGTTTGAGTCGATTGAAATTGCAAAAGACAACGGATTAAAAATAGTCTTTGACCCCAATATACGCAGAAAGCTTTGGGATGATAAGGAAGCAAGAGAAGTCATTCTGGAGATAGCGGCGAAATCCGATATTGTCTTGCCAGGTATAAGTGAATGTGAATTTTTATTTGGCACGAAGGAATATGGGAGAGCAGTTCAATCCTTCCACGAGATGGGAGTGGAAATAGTAATTATTAAACTTGGAGAGAAGGGTGCCTATTACTCTACTACTGATAGCAAAGGATATATTGATAGTTATCCAGTAAAAACAGTAATTGATCCAGTAGGTGCAGGAGATGGATTTGCTGCAGGCGTCCTGTCTGGGCTGCTTGATAAATTAACCATCAGTGAAGCAGTAAAAAGAGGCTGTGCCATCGGAGCTATGGTTTGTTCTACTAATGGAGATATAGAAGGACTTCCTAGCAAAAGGGAATTAAATCAATTTTTTCAATCCGACTTAACCGATGAAGTGAATAGATAATAGAAGGGAAGCGGTAATAAGATGAGTACACTTCAGAAAATTTTCGATCATAAATTAATTGCCATCATACGTGGGGCTGACCCAGAGGATACATTGAAAATTGTTAAGTCCTTATATGAAGGGGGAATAAGAGTAGTCGAAATTACGATGAATTCGCCGAAAGCGCTAACAGCCATTGAAAGGGCAGTCGACGAATTTGGAGACAGAATGGCGGTAGGTGCTGGTACGGTGTTAGATGCAGAGTCTGCGCGAAGTGCTCTGTTAGCTGGTGCTCAATTTATTTTATCCCCGACTTATAAAGAGGAAACCATCCGGATGACCAAAAGATATGGTGCAGTTAGCATTCCTGCTGCTTTCACCCCAACTGAAATTTTGGAAGCGTACGAGTCTGGAGGGGATATTATAAAAGTTTTTCCAGCCACTGCTGTAGGTCCGAAGTTTATCAAGGATATTCATGGGCCATTGCCGCAAATACCATTGTTACCAACTGGCGGAGTGGATTTAACAAATGTGAAGGAATACTTAGAAGCCGGGGCTGCAGGATTGGGAATTGGTAGTTCGTTAGTAGACACAAAAAAGGAAATAACGGAACAATATTTACAAGAATTAACTGAAAAGTCAAATAAATTTACGTTGTTAGCACAAAATTATTCATTATAAGGAGTGTTTTTTCTATGAAAATAACAGGCTATGAATTATTCACCGTACAACCACGTTGGTTATTCTTGAAAATCGAAACAGATGAAGGAATTGTTGGATGGGGAGAACCAGTAATTGAAGGGAAAGCTGCTACAGTCACAGGGGCTGTAGAAGAACTAATGACGTATCTAATTGGGAAAGATCCATTAAGAATTGAAGATCACTGGAATGTCATGTATAGAGGAGGCTTTTATAGAGGCGGTCCGATTCTTATGAGTGCTATCGCTGGAATTGATCAAGCACTTTGGGATATAAAAGGAAAATACTATGATGCCCCAGTCTATCAATTATTAGGCGGAGCATGCCGTGACTCTATCAAGGTTTATTCATGGATTGGCGGAGACCGCCCAAGTGATACGGCAAGAGCGGCAAAAGAGTGTGTCGATAAAGGGTTTCAAGCGATAAAGATGAATGCATCGGAAGAAATGCAATACATAGATTCCTATGAAAAGGTGAATAAAGTACTTGAAAACGTTGCAGCTATTCGTGCAGCCGTTGGCAAAAATATCGGGATTGGAATTGACTTTCACGGGCGTGTGCATAAGCCAATGGCAAAAGTGCTAGCTAAAGCATTAGAAGAATTTAATCCAATGTTTATTGAAGAACCAGTATTACCAGAAAATAATGAAGCATTAAGAGAAATTGCGTCATTAACGGCTATCCCTATCGCAACAGGCGAACGTATGTTTTCAAGATGGGATTTCAAATCCTTATTAAGGGATGGATATGTTGATATTATCCAGCCAGATTTATCCCATGCAGGTGGAATCACGGAATGCAAAAAAATTATCAGTATGGCTGAAGCTTATGATGTAGCAGCAGCACCACACTGTCCATTAGGGCCGATTGCATTAGCGGCTTGTTTACAAGTAGATGCAACAGCACATAATGCTGTCATTCAAGAACAGAGTCTAGGTATTCATTATAACCAAGGCAGTGATTTACTTGATTACTTAAAGGATCCAACAGTCTTTTCTTACGAAGATGGTTATGTGAAAATTCCGCAAGGACCTGGACTAGGGATTGAGGTTGATGAGGATGTTGTTCGTGAAATGGCGAAAACAGGTCATCAATGGCAAAACCCAGTATGGCGTCATCGTGATGGAAGCGTGGCAGAGTGGTAAGGATGCTGGTTGTACGGCAGGGAGAAACTCCCTGCCGTAGAAAGAAAAGGATTGATAGTGAAAGAGGACGATAGGAGGACTAAGGTATGAAGAACAAAGCAACAAAGGTTCGCTATAGTGTTGTATTCATGTTATTTATAACGGTTATTATTAACTATATGGATCGAAGTAACATATCTATTGCAGCTCCCTTTATTACGGAAGAGCTAGGATTAAGTTCTGTGACAATGGGTCTTATTTTTTCAGCTTTTGGTTGGACGTATTGCTTGCTTCAAATTCCAGGTGGCTGGGTGTTGGATAAACTAGGGAACCGTAATACTCATGCAATTGGGATTGCAGGATTCTCCCTTATGACTTTACTTCAAGGATTTGCAAGCGGTTTCCTAGGGTTGTTTATATTACGAGTAGGTTTAGGAGTTTTTGAAGCACCAGCTTTCCCGACAAATAGTAAGGTTGCAGCTAGCTGGTTTCCGGAAAATGAACGTGCAAGAGCAATTTCCATTTACACCTCAGGTCAATTTATTGGACTAGCATTCCTAACACCGACTCTTATTTTCTTCCAACAAACGTTTGGATGGAGAGGCCTGTTTATTGTTACTGGTATTATTGGACTTGTGTGGGCCGTTCTTTGGTTCATTCTTTATCGCGATCCAAGCAAAAGTAAAAAAGTGAACAAGGCCGAACTTGATTACATTCAAGCTGGAGACGGCTTTGTTGATGCAGCTGCTGATAAAGTGGACAAACCGAAAATCGGAAAGAAAGATTTCGCAACGGTCTTAACAAGCAGAAAGCTTTGGGGAATCTATATTGGCCAATTTGCAGTTAGCTCCACCCTATGGTTTTTCTTAACTTGGTTCCCTACCTATTTAGTCGAGTATCGCGGCTTATCCTTTATTAAGACCGGATTTTTAGCATCCTTGCCCTTTATTGCCGCATTTATCGGGGTCCTTTCCGCAGGTTTCCTTTCCGACTTCCTTGTGAAAAAAGGAGTGTCTAGCAATAAAGCAAGAAAAACACCAATAATCGCAGGCTTAATCTTATCTACCTCCATTATCGGAGCCAACTATGTGAATAGTCCAAGCTTAATTGTATTGTTCATGTCTATTGCCTTTTTTGGTAACGGTTTCGCCTCGATCACATGGGTATTCGTTTCTCTATTAGCACCAAAACGACTAATCGGTATTGCCGGCGGCGTCTTTAATTTCATTGGGGGAACAGCCTCTATTATTATTCCAATTGTCATTGGCTTCTTAGTAAAAGGAGGCAGCTTTGCACCAGCTCTTACATTCATTGCCTGCATCGCATTAGTAGGCGCCCTGTCCTATATATTCCTAGTAGGGAAAGTCGAACGGGTACCAGAACGAACAGATAATGACAAAATAATTAACATCTCTTAAGGAGCAGGGGGATAGTTCCCCTGCTTCCTTTTTTAATTACTCTTTTTAAACCACAGGCTCTGCCTGTGTGAAAATAAAACTTGTAGAGTCGTATTAGAAAAAAACTCCAATCGTTATAATAGAAGATGGCCGTCAAACCAACTTCAAATAACGAGAGGAGTTCTGCTCATGTCGAGCGACAATAGTTTATCACATACAAGATGGAATTGTAAGTATCATATCGTATTTATTCCCAAATACAGAAGGAAAGTAGTATATGGGAAATTAAGAAAAGATATAGGTGCTATATTGAGAAAACTATGTGAAATGAAAGATGTAGAAATAATGGAAGCACATGCCATGCCAGATCATATACACATGCTGGTAAAAATACCACCGAAAATGTCTGTTTCGTATTTCATGGGATATTTAAAAGGTAAAAGTTCATTGATGATCCATGATAGACATGCAAATTTAAAATATAATCATGGAAATCGAACGTTTTGGGCGAAAGGATATTACGTAAGTACGGTTGGATTAAACGAAAAAACAATTGCAAAGTATATACGAGAGCAAGAAGCAGAGGACCGTTTGCGAGATAATATGAGCAAACGAGAATACGTCGATCCATTTAAAGATAAGTAGGGAGAGTAAACGGTTGGCGGTCAATTTAGAGGTCCCTTTAGGGGCTTCGTTGGTAAAGTGCCCTTATAGGGCGAAATTAAAACCGCCGGTTCTACCGGCGGATACTTACTTCTTCTATTATTGCTTATTGCTATTTTTTCCTAGTCCTCTATCCTCGCAACTTTACCTTTTGCGCCAACTGATGATAAATTTCTAAAACAGAAGGAAGATATCGAATGAAAAGCATCTCCTTCATCTATAAATTATCCCAATATTCAAATTTGTTCAAAGTATACAAAATATTATGAAAATATCCACAAAACTGCTAATGTTTATTTGCAAAGTAACCACTAATATAAATATTATGTTTATGTTAGTAAATATAACATCAGCTGTGATGGCGTGGCATAAAAAGTTAATTTTTGGATAAGTGTAAGGGGAAATTGTAGTTTTCTTAAAGGGGATGGGAAAAAATGTTACATAGAAGATATAGCGGTCATGCATTTGAAAAAAGGTTTTTACCTAGATTGACATCCAAAGAAATCAAGGAATTAGATAAGGAAAATGCTCTTGTTATTTTGCCGATCGGTGCAGTAGAACAACATGGACCACATTTGCCTGTTTATACAGATACATTAATAGGCGAAGGGCTATTAGTGGAAGCATTAAATTTAATCCCAGATGAGGATGTTTGGATTTTACCTTTCTTACCATATGGAAAGAGTACAGAGCATTTAGGGATGTCAGGAACGATAACATTATCGGCAGATACTTTACAGGCTGTCATTCGTGATATTGCGAAAAGTATACGAGAAAGTGGATTTAAAAAATTACTTCTGTTCAATACGCATGGAGGGAATCATGATCTTCTAAATATGATGGCAAGAGAAGTACGGATTGAAACAGGGATGAATGTCTTTCGACTAAACCCTGATTATTCGGTCATACATTCCCTTATTTCTGATAAGGAACAAAAGTATGGGATTCATGGAGGCGAGGTCGAGACGTCCATGGTGTTAGCGTTAAAAGAAGCATGGGTGGACATGGAACTTAGTCCAACAGAGTTTGTCCACTTACCTAAAGATACACAGCATTTATATTTGAAAGGAAACAGTTACTTTGCGTGGGTGATGAAGGATATATCGGAAACGGGAATTGCGGGAGATGCTGCTAGTGCGACCATTGAAAAAGGGGAACAGATTCTTCAATTAGTTAGTGAAAGCTTTGCCGGTGCTATTAAGGAAATGATTCGTTTCGATCTTCGTACAGTTAAAAGTACAATATAATTCGAAAACTCAGGAGGAGGTTCTGTATGCAAAATACCAATGTGATGGAAGGACAAAAGCTGCATCCTTTAAATGAAAAGATTGTTCATCTCCAAAATGTTAATAAGATTTATCCAAATGGGAAAACAGCCGTTCAAAATGTCAGTCTCGATATTGAACAGGGAGAGTTTGTATCCTTTGTTGGTCCATCAGGCTGTGGAAAATCAACGATTTTTAAGATGATTTCCGGGTTGATTGAACATACAGATGGAGAACTAACGATTCTAGGGAAGAGCCCTCGTCAAGCTCAAAAACAGAGCACAGATGTATCCTTCGTTTTTCAAGATGCTACCTTATTACCTTGGAGAAATGTAATGGACAATATTTTGCTTCCACTCGAATTCCAGCAAATCCCTAAAAAGCGAAAAGAGGAAATGGCAGAAAAAGTGTTGGAATTAGTAGGATTAAAGGATTTCCGCAAAGCTTTGCCAAGGGAATTATCTGGCGGTATGAAAATGAGGGTATCGATTGCCAGGGCGCTTGTGGCGAAACCAAAACTACTATTAATGGATGAGCCCTTTGGCGCTTTAGATGAAATTACGAGACAAAACTTGCAAACAGAGTTGTTAAAAATATGGGGAAAGGAAAAAATGACCGTTCTATTCATTACCCATAATGTATTTGAGGCTGTGTATTTATCAACGAAAATTGCCGTAATGACCCCTAGTCCAGGAAAAATTGAAAATACAGTCGAAGTGGACTTACCCTTTCCGAGAAATGCTGAATTAAGAACTTCCCATCATTTTAGTGATATAGCAGCAAAGGTTTCTCATTATTTACAATTTTAATAGGTGGTGATTTTTATGTGGTTAGATAAATTAATAGAGTTAGTGGGAGAAGAGAAGGTCATTGTAAGTGATAACTTAAGAGAACGATTGTCTAAGGATTATTACTGGTATTCGCCCGTACTATTCGAAGAATTAAAGGATAAAGTAGCTGATTGTGTAGTAAAACCGACATCGATAGAAGAGATACGAGGGTTGGTAACTTTTGCAGTCGAAAATAAAGTACCTGTAACGATTAGAGGAGCTGGAACAGGTAACTATGGGCAGGCCATTCCCTTAAAAGGCGGGATTGTGCTCGATTTAACGAAAATGGATAAATTACTAGAATTAAAAGACGATACTGTCAAAGTACAGGCGGGAATGCGTCTTGGCACATTAGAAAAAAACTTACGAAAACAAGGAAAAGAACTAAGGATTTATCCAAGCACTTTTATGACTGCGACAGTAGGCGGTTTCTTATGCGGAGGTTCAGGTGGAATTGGTTCCATTCGGTGGGGCAATTTATGGGATGGCAATATTCTAAGTGTGACGGTGATGACTTTTGAAGGCGAGCCGAGAGTCTTTGAGGTAGTAGGAGAGGAAATAGAGGACTATATACATAATTACGGGACAACCGGGATTGTGTTAGAAGCTATTTTACCAGTGGAGGAGAAGCAAGAGTGGACCCAGCACATCATTTCCTTCCCGACCTTTAAAGAGGCGGTGAAATTTGGGGATGAGTTAGCCCATAAGGAAGAGATAATAAAACGTCTCGTATCTGTGTGTGAATGGCCGATTCCTTCTCACTTTCATTCGCTAAAAGATGTTCTTCATGAGGGGAAATCTATTACGATGCTAGAAATAGAGGAGTCCTGTTTGGATGCGTTACAAAGCTTAGTAGATAAATATAAAGGAAGCACGGATTTAATGATACCTGCTAACAACTATCATAAAGGTTTAAAGGTATCTGATTTTACATGGAATCATGCAACACTTTGGGCTCATAAGCATGGTGAGAATATGACATACCTTCAAGCCAGATTTAAAGTGGATCGTATTTTTGAACAGATGGATACATTGAGGGCGGAATTTGGAGAGGAGATTCAATTTCACTTTGAGTATATCAAGATAAAAGGAAAAATTACTCCTGCCTCCTTACCAGTCATACTCTATCAGTCAAAAGAAAGATTATATGAAATTATTGATTTCTGCCGAACGATAGAAGTGGAAATTAATGATCCCCATACGTACTTACTTGGATTTGGCGGTTATAATCTGAAAATGGAAAAGATCTTAATGAAGAAACGAGAAAATGATCCTTTCGATTTACTAAATCCAGGTAAGATTCCGGTGAAACAAGAATCAGAGATTATTTAAAAGGAGGGATATTATGGAACAAGCATCACAAAAGGTTACCGAAGTGCAGATAATAGGAATAAAAACGGATAAAAAATGGACGAAAGCGTTTAGCGTTTGGATTCCCCCTTTGATTGTATTTGTATTGTTTATGCTCCTTTGGCAATACGGTACCGTGCTATTTCAAATACCACCCTATCTATTGCCGAAACCAACAGATATTCTTCAAGCTTCACTAGAGAACTGGGAGAACTTGCGAAATGCAGTGACTAAAACGATTACTGCTTCTATCATTGGATTTATTTTTAGTGTGATTGGGGGAGTCATTGCAGCAATATTAATGGCTAGTTCGAAAATGCTGGAAAGAAGCTTGTACCCTTACGCCATTCTTCTCCAGACGATTCCGATTGTCGCGATTGCCCCGATTATTGTTATCTGGTTCGGATCTGGAACAAATGCGATTGTCATTATTGCCTTTACGATTGGATTTTTTCCAATGCTGTCTAATACCTTAGTGGGTTTAAATGCAACAGATCGAGGAATGATTAATCTACTAACCTTGTACCAAGCGTCTAAATGGAAAATTATGTGGAAGGTCCGCATTCCTTTTGCCCTCCCTTATATTATGGCTGGGCTGAAAATCTCCTGTACCCTTGCTGTGGTTGGTGCAATTGTCGGAGAGTATATTGCGGGTATTGGCGGTGGAGACGGTGGGTTAGGCTATGCGATTACCGTTGCCTCTAGTCGCATGGAAACAGCCTACTTATTTGCCTGTGGAATTTCTGCGAGTATTTTAGGGATTGTCTTTTTCCTGTTGGTCAATCTATTGTCAAAATGGGTTTTAGGATCCTGGCATGAATCAGAAATGAAACGAGACAATTAATAGGTATGTGATTTTTTACTAGATAATCGTAAAGGGGGAAATTAGTGAATGAGGAAAATAAAATCATCCAAAAAAATTGGTGTGTTCATCACTGCCATGTCTATGTTGCTGCTTACGGCCTGTGGAGATGCGAAGGAATCAGACGGAAGCTCTAAGGATGGAGAATTAATGAAAGCTAAATTAGTTACAAATTGGTTTGCTCAGCCGGAGCATGGTGGGAACTATGCCGCCTTAAAACAGGATTTCTATAAAGAAGAAGGACTTGATATGACGATTGAGCCAGGCGGTCCGCAAATTTCGTCTACACAAATAGTCGCTTCTGGCAAAGCCCAATTTGGTTATACGCAAGCAGAGGATGTTCTAATCGCCAGAGATAAAGGAATACCTTTAGTAGCAATTGGCGCAATTTTTCAAAAAAGTCCTCAAGTATTAATAGGGCATGAAGGTGCATTAAAGGATTTCAAAGATTTAGATGGTAAAACAGTATACACAGCACCAGGCAGTGGCTATTGGGAGTATATTAAGAAGGCAAATGACTTAGAAGTGAAGGATATGGCTTATACCGGATCATTGTCAACATTTATTGATGACCCTAATGCCGTCACACAAGGGTATGTTACTTCGGAGCCTTATGTTTTAGAGCAGGATGGAGTAAAAACAGACTACTTATTCATTCATGACTCTGGGTTTGAAACATATGCCAATGTTATTTTCACGACAGAAGATGTAATTAAAGATAATCCTGAATTGGTTCAATCCTTTATGAAGGCGACGACAAAAGGCTGGGAATATTACCGCGACCATTCAGACGAGATTAATCCTTTCTTAAAGGAGAAAAATCCTGATTTATCCATGGAATTAATGGATTATGGAGCGAAAGCGGAAGAAGAATTGATTTTTGGCGGGGATGCAAAAGAGCGTGGATTTGGTTATATGTCTGATGAGCGCTGGACAATGCTCCAAGATGAGCTGCTGGATCTGGGCATTATTAAAAAGAAAGAAGATGTTTCAAAAATATTTACGAATAAATATTTAGGTGAATAAGATGAAGGATATTCAATTGATCAATGTTTCTTTGCCATTGCTGAATATAGAAAAGCTTTATACCATTGTGATTCAAAACGGCATGTATACAAAAGTAGAACCACAAACCCAAAAGCGGAATGGGAATTTTTCCGTATTTAAAGACATTTGGAGCAGTAAGGAAGATCATCAACCAATAATAGATATGGGGGGGAGAATTCTTCTTCCCTCTTTTATTGATATCCATACCCATCTTGATAAAGCATTCTCTTTAGAAACGGTGCCGAATAAGTCGGGCACGCTAATCGAGGCAATTAGAAATTATAGCGGAAAAGCGGCGTCTTTTTCCAAAGAAGAAATAAAACAGCGAGTGATGAAAGGCGCGCTTCAAGCACTTTCGCATGGCACCACACATATACGTACACATGTTAACTTTGAATGGAATATATCGAATGAGTTGGCATTAAGCCATCTGCAAGCAGTACTGGAAGCAAGAGATTTATTAAAGTCGTATGTGTCTATACAAGTTGTTCCGATGTTCTCAGACCTATCGGTGAAGTCGGAAAGAGAACGAGATGTATTGAAAGAAGCGATTTCCTATGGGATAGATGGCATTGGCGGAGCACCACATTTGTCACCGAACGCAACAAAAGATATCGATCAGCTGTTTGAACTAGCCGCTAAATATGATAAGTTCGTTGATCTGCATGTGGATGAACAGGATAATCCGGAAGTTTGTACAATTGAAAGAATTATTGATAATACGAAGAAATGGGATTTTCAAGGAAGAGTAACGACGGGGCATTTATGCTCTCTGTCTGCTATGACAGAGGAAAAGTCCGATCGCATTATAGAAGAAATGGCTCTTCAACATATCTACGCTGTCACTTTGCCTGGTGCCAATATGTATTTGCAAGGCAGAGGAGATAAGGGAATCGTTCGAAGAGGAATAACGAGAGTGCGTGAAATGCTACAGAAAAAGGTCGGATTAGCGACAGCCTCCGATAATGTGAGTGATCCCTTTCATCCTTTTGGTCGATTTGATTTATTGCAAATAGGATTGCTCACTGCCTATACAGCACATTTGGCGAGTGAAGAGGAGTTGATAGCTGTTTTAAATATGATAACTCAAACTCCGGCTGCTATTTTTGGGAAAAAGGCCCATGGAATGAAAGAAGGAGGGGTAGCTGAGTTTGTGTTATTCGATGCTACAAATATATATGATCTTTTTGCGAATCTATCTCCCGCGCGGTATGTATACAAAAATGGTGATTGGATTAGTAGCTCCCAATTCGAGCATCGATTCGGCGAAGGCGGTTTAAGTAGATTAGTAGAGCTGGGATAAACAGATGAATGGAGTGAGAAGATGCTTGATTTAGTTTTAAAAAATGCTCAGCTTCCTTTTAAGGAAAATCCTACTAATATAGGTATAAAGGATGGAAAAATCCACTTCATTTCATCAAGCAATTTAATGGGGAATGAGGAAATGGATTTAGAAGGAAATGTGTTACTGCCTCCTTTTGTGGAGATGCACACGCATTTAGATACGGTGCTGACAGCAGGGGAACCTTGGTTTAATCAATCTGGTACATTGGGAGAAGCAATTGATATTTGGTCTGTCAGAAAGCAGTCGCTGACTAAAGAAGATGTGAAAAATAGAGCATTCAAAGCTCTTAAAATGTTGATGGAATATGGCGTGCTATATGTGAGAGCAGCAGTGGATATTTCCGATTCTGACTTAACAGCTTTGCATGCCATCATGGAATTAAGAGAAGAGCTGAAGTCATTCCTTTCTCTTCAAATAATCGCTTTCCCGCAAAATGGAATTATTTCTTGTCCGGAAAATCAAGAGCGGTTAGAAAAAGCAATATTACTAGGAGCTGATGCAGTTAGTGCAGTTCCGCATTTGGAAAATACGAGAGAGGAAGGAATTCAATCATTGGAATTCGCTTTTTCTCTAGCCAAAAAATATGAAAAAGAAATTCATATTTTTTGTGATGAAGTCGATGATGAACATTCTCGTTTCCTTGAAGTTGTCGCAAGCCTGACAATGCAAGGGAAAATGGAGGGAAAGGTAACCGCTAGCCACGCTAATGCCTTGCTTTATTATTCAGATACCTATGCCAACAAAGTCATGTCATTAGTGAAAAAGGCTCAAGTTACAATTGTCTGCTGCCCATTAGTTAACACTACGATGCAAGGGAGAACAGATGCTCATCCAAAGGGGAGAGGTATTACACGTTTGAAAGAGTTAGCGGAATATGGCGTAAATGTATGCATTGCCCATGATGATATCCAAACTCCCTTTTACCCATTCGGAAATGGCAATATCCTTCAAGCAGCTCACATGGCTCTTCATTTAGCACATATGACTGGAAGAGAGGAGCTGAAGCAAATAGTGAACATGATTACGATAAATGGAGCACGAGCTTACTCTATAAAGGATAAGTATGGGATTGAAGTAGGAAAAGAAGCGAATTTTGCCTGCTTTTCAGTAAAAGATGTATATGAGATTTTCTTTAAGCAACCAAAATGCAGGTATTTATTTAGGAAAGGAGCGTTAGTGGTAGAGACGGTGCCGGAGAGAACTAGCTGGAAATGAAAAGATTAGGAGAGGAAGCTTGAGCTAGAAATGGAGGGAAGGGGGATAAGAATGGCTAAATATGTAATGGTTGATAAGGATACATGTATTGCGTGCGGAGCATGTGGAGCAGCGGCCCCAGAGATTTTTGATTACGATGAGGAAGGATTATCAGAGGTGATGATAGATCATAATACAGGAACAGTAGCGTTAGCAGATGAATTATATGATGATTTATTCGATGCAGTTGATGGGTGTCCGACTGGGTCTATTTTGGTAGAGAATTGTCCGTTTGGTGAGGAGAGTTGATGTTTGTTAATGTGTTTATATTTTTTGAGTGTAGAGCTTCTGTTATGAGAAACTGAATTAAGGCATCCCTGTCTAAATTTAGATGGGGATTAAATTTTGTTTGTAAAGCCCAGTTATTAGTGAATAGGGTTGTTTTAAATTTATTAATAAGGTATAAATATAGATAACTACATAGAATTTCTAAGTATAGAAAAGAAGAGGACTGATACAATGACAAAAACAAAATGGCTCTTAGCTTTACTAGCTGCAATGGATATAACACTACTCATCATGCACTATACAGGCTATTATTTTATCTTTCTGCTGCCAACTGGGTATATCCTTCCATTCTGTCTTAACATTCTGATTTTAGTTATAATGGGATTTCGTTCCACTCGTAGACGTTTCTTTTGGGGGATTATTATTTTAATGTTAAGTATTCCTATTTTACTTTTATACGCGCTAATGAATTCCCTTTTGGAAAACAATTATACGACCATTGATTCCCCTTATAACAGGCAGTCGTTAGTGATTGAACATCGGAACTTTACCCTTGGTGAAACCACTTATTATTATGAATTCTACAAAACAAAATTCGGACTAATTGGCAAGCATCTGGAGGGTCAATCCATTAAAGTAATGGTTCGTTCTTCTGACATGGGAGATGAGGGAGATGAAAGTGCCATTGGGTGGAAAAACGCCCAATGGATTACAAAAGATATGGTTCGTTTTCCAACTTTAGAGGGAGAAAAGGATGTTTATTTAAATCCCACTTCTATCCGTAATAATCCTCTCCAAAATAAGAAGGAAGAAAACCAATCCTTTTCGTCAGAAATGAAGGAAAAGATTGAAACCTTTATGAAAATGGCTGAGAAGAAAGAGGATGGACAAGCGATAGAGATTAATGGTAATCGCTTAGAGGTTCGTTATGATAAATCAGCGAATGAAAGCTGGATAGAAGTTGAAAACGACAAGGAGTCAGGAGCGATCCCAAGACAGCAGTGTTCTCGGATAGTGAGGAATGAAGAGAACGGCTATTATATGCTGGAGGAATGTACACATAGATGGGAATATCGGTTGTATCCATTGGAGAATGGGGAAGAGCGTATATACAGATAAATATTTGTTTTCGGATCATGCTGATTAACGAGTACGATTTTGCACAAAAGCTGTTGATTATAATCGGTCTTTCCAGATAAATCGTTAAGAGGTAGAATCAAGCTAAGCAATTGCCCTTTATCTTTTTGCACATTTCTTAAGTGCGAGGAGGAATATGACATGTCATTAGATAAACGCAGTACTGCGATATTAATGCAACTCATCCATGCAGACTCGTATATGTCTGTGGAAGAATTAACAGAGAAATTAAATGTTTCCCGCCGAACCATCTATTATGATATAGAGAAAATAAATGACTGGCTCGAAAGCCTTGGAATCGACAAGGTGAAAAAAGTGCGGAGTGCGGGATTTATACTTGCAGATCAAGTGAAAAAGCTTATTCCAACCAATATAAAGAGAGTACAAGCCTGGCATTATGAATATTCACAAGATGAACGCAAGGCATGGATTGCTATTTATATCTTAATGGGTGGAAAACGATATTTTTTGGAAGACCTAATGGAAAAAACTAGAGTTAGTAGAACGACTACTATTGAAGATATTAAATCTTTAAAAGCTGACATTCGCTCTTTTCATCTTCATTTGGATTTTGAGCGGAAGCAAGGATACACCATATCAGGGGATGAAACGGAAGTTCGGAGAGCAATTGGCTATTATTTATCGATTGCCATCCCCGTCCAAAACCACCATTCATTAGTAGCTGCTCTACAAATTCAACTTAGCGATGCCAAAAACAGTGAGCAACTTTTAACATTGCTAAAACAGGTTTATCATTTACTGTTCCAAAGCGAAAAAGAATTAAATATTAAGTTTACCGATAATATGCTTTACAGCTTAAGTTTGCGATTTATGTTATTTAGCATGAGAATAGCGCAAGAACAATATATAAAAATGGATGAAGTGGAAAAGGAAGTATTACGGAACACGAAAGCATTTTTGGTTGCAAAACAAATTTGCAGGGAACTCCAACGTATATTCCAAACAACCTTTCCTGAAGATGAGCAGATTTATTTAACCACTTACTTATTAGGGGCACGAGTTAATTATTCGGAAGAAGATTTAAATGATAATATCCTTTCAGAAGAATTAATGAAGGTTGCCAAAATAATGACGAATCAATTTCAAATCCTTGCCTGTACCTTATTCGATGATCAGGAAACACTGGTGAAAAATCTTGTTCTTCATTTAAAACCTGCTTTTTATCGAGTCAAATATGGACTTGATGTCGAAAAAAATATTGTTGACTCTGTTAAATCCCAATTTGAAGAGGTGTACTTCCTCACACAGAAAGTAATTGAGCCCTTCGAAAAGTTAATTGGGAAGCAGCTACCAGAAAATGAAATCGCTTATATTTCTTTTCACTTTGGAGGCTGCTTACGGAGAGCTGGGACAACATTAATTTCTAGAAAGAAAGCATTAGTCGTGTGTGCAAATGGGATTGGCACCTCTCAAATATTAAAACAGCAATTAGAAGGGTTATTCTCAACAATCGATATTACTGATTCTGTTTCCGTTAGAGATTATGAGGAGAAGAACTATCATGTTGATCTTATCTTTTCCACAACAGCGATTCAGAAAAAGGACACTCCAGTTTTTATCGTCAGTTCTATTCTATCGGATGCCGAAAAGGAAAGCTTATTAAAAAAGGTAAACGCTATCTTTAATAGCACGCAAAAGCAGCATCTTGCGACAAATAGAATTATCGATGTGGTGGAGCGATATGCAACGATACATCAAAAAGACGAGTTAATGAAGGAATTAAGACAATATTTAAATAGTCCAGAAATGACGATAACCGAAGCCTATAAACCAAACTTACTTGATGTTTTAAAAGAAGAGCATATCCAGACAACTTTAAATGTTCCAAATTGGAAATCAGCTATTAAATTAGCGGCTCGCTCCCTGATAGAAGGCGAATATATTACGGAAGCATACCGAGATGCGATGATTTCAAAAATTGAAGAGTATGGACCTTATATTGTTATTTCACCAAAGGTAGCGATTCCTCATGCTAAACCAGAAGATGGCGTCAAAAAACTAGGCATCAGTTTATTGAAACTGGAAGAAGCTGTTTCTTTTTCAAATGATGAAAAGCATGATGTTTCCTTAATCATTACATTGGCTCCTTTGGATCAAGAATCACATCTCAGGGCTTTATCCCAATTAACAGGATTATTTTCCAAAAAAGACACAGTGAACAGATTAATCAAACTTCAAACAGCACAGGATATCTATCAATATATGAAACAATCCTTAATTGATCAGCAATTGGTTAACTAACATGGAGGTGTGATATATGAAATTTTTGGAGAAATCTCTAATTGCTTTAGATGTAGAAGCTGGATCACCGGAAGAGGCTATTATTAGCACGGGGAAGCTTCTAATGAATAGTAAACTTGTTGAAGAAACTTATATACATGCTATGGTGCGTTCATTTCAAACAAATGGCCCTTATTTTGTTCTTGCGCCAAATATAGCGCTACCTCACGCAAGACCAGAAGATGGTGTGAAAGAGGCATGTGTATCATTTGTCAGACTAAAGACACCAGTTAAATTTGGTCATTCTTTTAACGACCCAGTGAGGTTAGTATTCGCTTTAGGTGCTTCCTCTAGTACTGAGCATGTTACCGTGTTGCAAAGATTAACGGCACTTCTATCGGATCAAGAAAATGTAGAAAAACTGCTGAATGCACAAAGCTATGAAGAGATTAAACCATTAATAGGAGGACAAATCTAATGAAAATTTTATGCGTATGTGGATTAGGACAAGGAACAAGCTTGATTTTACGAATAAATGTAGAAAATGTGCTGCGCCAAATGGGGATAGACGCAGATGTAGAAAATACAGACGTTTCCAGTGCTTCTGCCGAGCGTCCTGACTTTATCATTACAAGTAATGAACTATCCCAGTCATTAGCAGGACATTCCTCTAAAATCATTATCGTTAATAATTACTTTGATACAACTGAAATTAAAGCAGCTCTTGAAGCAAATATCGTTTAATAAATCCTAAATAATAGAGGAGGAAAAAACAATGGAGGTCATTCAATGGCTAGCATCTAACTTCTTCGGAATACCAGCAATTTTATTAGGCTTTATTGTGTTGCTTGGTTTGATCTTACAGAAAAAGAATACAAGCCAGATCATCAGCGGCACATTTAAAGCAATGATTGGTTTCTTAATCATTAATGCCGGTGCAGGTGTTATTACTGGTTCCCTTGGAGTATTTGAACCGATGTGGAGTGAAGTATTTGGGATTGAAGGAGCAGAATTTAGTTCCTTTATGGGGCAAGAAGCCTTCAATGCGAAATACGGCTCAGCAGTTACATTAGCGATGTTTATCGGATTTGTCATTAACGTGTTATTAGCAAGATTTACTCGCTTTAAATATATTTACTTAACAGGGCATATGATGTTCTGGACAACCATGATATTTGCTGGTGTCCTTATTGATACAACAACAAATATTCCATTCGCAGCTTTAGTTCTTATATTATCCGTATTTATGGGAATTTATTGGACCTTCCAGCCAGCTATTGTCCAGCCGTATATGCGGAAAATTACTGGACATGACCAAATAGCGCTGGGACACACTTCCGCGCTCGTTGCATTACTAGCATCTTGGTTTGGAAAGTGGTTTGGCAATAAAGAAAATGATGCGGAAAAAATCAAATTGCCAAAAGGTCTTGAATTTCTTAGAGACTCCAATGTTATTACTGCCCTGACAATGAGTATTCTCTTCGTAATAGGTGCTGTTATTCTTTCCTTAAAAGATACACCTGCTGCAGATGCCTTAGTTGCTCAAGCTGGCGATCAGAATTTTATCATGTATGCCATTATTCAATCCTTTACCTTTGCAGCTGGTATTGCTGTTGTCCTTTTCGGGGTGAAAATGTTTATTGGTGAGATTGTTCCTGCCTTCAATGGGATCGCTACGAAACTAGTTCCTGGTGCAAGACCTGCATTAGATGCACCTATCGTATTCACCTATGCTCCAAATGCCGTTATTCTTGGATTCCTTGGCGCATTTGCTGGCGGTATCATCTGGCTAATTATTTTAGGGCAAACAGTAGGGTATGTGTTTGTACCAACAATGATTGTACTATTCTTTCATGGAGCAACTGCTGGTGTTTTTGGAAATGCAACTGGCGGCGTCCGCGGCGCTCTAATGGGTGGCTTCATAACAGCAACCGTTGTCGCATGGGGACAATACTTAATGGTTAAAACGCTGATTGCTTCGACGATTCCAGACACCGCCATGTGGGCTGCGGATTCTGATATGTTCATCTTAGGACCATTATTCAGATTGATCGGGATGCTCTTTAATTAAATAACAATTATATAATCCGACATTGATCCATATGTCGGTTTTTCACTTAATCGATCAGGAGGTAAATGAAATGAGCTTTATTCGGACGTTAAGAGGAGATATTCAGCCTAAAGAGTTAGGGTTTACTTATTCACATGAACATATTGTTTGCCGTCCAGCTTATTGGGCTGAAAGAGATGCAGATGATTTACTGTTAGATGATAAAGAAAAATCGAAAAAGGATGTGGCTGATTTCAAAGGCCACGGTGGCCAAGCAATTGTCGATGCTACAGCCGTTGATTATGGCCGCGATGTGCAAGCGGTAAAGGAAATATCGGATGAGCTGGATCTCCACATTATCGGTACAGCTGGTTTTAACAAGAGCTTTCTTTGGGATGGAAAGATTAAAGAGGAGCTTAAACCGCTTATTGGCAATTACGATACTTATGCGGAATGGATTGATCAAACAAGTATTAATAAACTAACGGAGTTTGTCATTAGAGAAGTGGAAGAAGGACTGGAAGGCACGCCCTTTAAAGCAGGACAAGTGAAATTCGGAACAGGCTATAATCGAATTACGCCCTTAGAAGAGAAGACTTTACGTGCAGTAGCAAGAGCACATCATGAAACAAAAGCTCCAATCCATTCCCATACTGAAGTTGGCACGATGGCATTAGAGCAAATCGAACTATTAAAATCAGAAAATGTCAATCTTGAATTCTTAAGTCTAGGACATATGGATCGTAATCCAGATCCATCTTATCATGAAAAAATAGCGAAAACAGGAGCGCTCTTAAGCTTTGACGGCATAGCGAAAATCAAATATGCACCAGAGTCGCTAAGAATTGAGTGCATTCTGCATTTAGTAGAAAAGGGCTATGAAAATCAAATCCTCATTTCTGGTGATACAGCTCGTAAAAGCTATTATAAGCATTATGATTACGGCTTAGGTCTCGAATACATTATTGCCAAGTGGGTTCCTAGATTCATCGAGGAAGCAAATCAAAAAGGCTTTAATGGGGAACAGCTGGTTCACAAATTCTTTGTAGAAAATCCAGCGAGATGCTTTACATTTAAAAAATAATGAGCGAGGTGTAAGCATGCAATTCCAATACGAAAACTCATTCGAAGTGAAAGAAAAAATAATCGATAAAAAGGTCGCTATCTTACCAATTGGAGCCGTAGAGGCTCACGGCCCGCATTTACCATTAGGTACAGATAATCTTTTAGCGGAACGGTTAAGTGCAAAGCTCGCCGAACAAGTTAATGGATTTGTTTTACCGACGTTACCTTATGGACAGGTTTGGAGTTTAAAGAACTTCCCTGGCAGCATAAATGTATCGAATGAATCTTTAATTAGTATGTTATTCGATATCGGAGAAAGTTTATACCGTCAGGGCTTCCAAATTTTCGCCATGGTTAATGGCCATCTAGGAAATGCTTTTGCCATGAAAGAAGCAGCACGAAAGCTTTATGAAATTTACCCAGAGTTAATCGTACTCTACCTATTTTATCCTGGTACAAGCAAAGTTATTGCGGAAGTTAGAGAAACGCCAGCAAGCCATGGCACATACTTTCACGCAGATGAAATAGAAACATCCTACATGTTATATCTAGCTCCAGAGTTTGTTGCGATGGAGAAAGCATTAAATGATATGCCAACCATTCCAATGATTGCCGATGTGACACCAACACCTTGGGAAGAATTCACTGAAACAGCCATTTTAAGTGATGCAACCTTAGCCCGTCCAGATAAAGGGGAAAAAATAATCAAGGTTGCTCTTCAAAACATGGTACAAATTATTGAAAAAATGAAAGAGGGCCGCTAACATGTTAAAAGAAAAGCTTTATGATTTTGTCTTATTCAACTTTCTAGCAAAGGATAAAGAAAATGTACAGGACATCATGGAAGCTGGAAAAGGCTTTGTTGTTCCAGGAATCGTAGCGTCCGATTTTTCCAATACGCAAGAAGGAGCGAGTAAGGTTAAAGAACTGAAGGAAGTAGTTGACATTGTCTCGATTGGCCTTGGCGGTGGCGGTGATCCTGTGTATGCAAAACGAGTTCTCGATATAGCTGCTATTTCTAATCCAGGACATATTAATCAGCCGTTTGAAAGTGCAGTTTATGCAAAAGGATTTCTAGAAGGAAATGGAGCCTCTCCTCAGCTTGTTAATGCATTAGTAAAACCAAGCGGAACCGTTGGAACAGTGAAATTAGCTTCTGGTATGGAAGTAAAGGTAGAGGAATTCGTAGAAATTGCGCTCGTATTAGGAGTGGAGTCCATTAAATTTATGCCTCTATCCGGCGAAGTTCATTTAGAGGAGCTTGTCTATTTAACAAAAGTTGCTGCACAAAAAGGAATTCGTGGTATTGAACCTGCAGGTGGTATAAGTGCGTTCAATATAAAGACAATCATTGATGCAGTCAAGAAAATAGAAATAGAATTTTTTATGCCGCATATATTTGGTTCCACGATTGACCAAGCAACAGGGAAAACCATTCCGACGGAAGTTGCACAAATATTAAATAAACTGGGGGCTTAACTTATGCTAACGAACTATTTTGAAAAAGTAAGCAATCTACTACAGTTGGTTTTAGAAAAGGAAAAAGTACATTTACAACTGGCGGCAGAAAAAGTCGCAGACAGCATTGAAAATGATGGCATTATTCAATTATTTGGATGCGGACATTCCCATATCCTAACAGAAGAGGTTTTTTACCGCGCTGGTGGATTGGTACCCCTAAAACCAATTTTATTCGAACCACTAATGCTTCACGAAGGGGCAATGCGTTCTTCCCAGTTGGAGCGCAAAAATGATTATGCTCAAAACTTTATAGAGGAATATGAGATTAAGCCAAATGATATCGTTTTTGTGTTATCTACATCTGGACGAAATCCTGTCCCTGTTGATGTAGCACAATATGCGAAAGGAAAAGGCGCGTTTGTCATTGGGATAACTTCATTAGAATATTCCCAAAGCCAGCCTTCTCGTCATAAAAGTGGTAACCATCTTTTTAATTCAGTCGATTTAGTGATAAACAATCATTCGGCAAAAGGAGATGCTATCTTAAGCTACGATAAGGTGAAGGTGCCGTTTGCCCCAACTTCTACTGTTATTGGTGCGACTATCCTAAATAGTATCTTTGCAGAAGCAATTAGAATCATGGCAGATCATGATTTTGAACCACCAGTTTTCTTAAGTGGAAATATAGAAGGCTCGGACGATCATAATGAAGCATTAGTAAAAAAATACGAAAAAAGAATCCCGTTGTTAACTTTAAATATGAAAGAGGAGTAAGTAACGAGGCAGCTAATCATTGGCATGAAAATAGAATTTTTAACTCTATAAGAAAATCTCTTTTATTAACTTTTAACAGGGCTTCTCTCTACTGTATGAGAGAGCCCTATTTTAGTATAGACAAAGATAATTCAGTAAAGGAATCTTCAAAATGAATTTTCTTCCCCAATTTGGCTGATATATCCCTTACTTTGGCTGATATGCTCTTCGTTTTGGCTGATATATCCTTTACTTTGGCTGATATGCTCTTCGTTTTGGCTGATATATCCTTTACTTTGGCTGATATGCTCTTCGTTTTGGCTGATATATCCTTTACTTTGGCTGATATGCTCTTCGTTTTGGCTGATATGCTCTTCGTTTTGGCTGATATGCTCTTCGTTTTGGCTGATATATCCCTTACTTTGGCTGATATGCTCTTCGTTTTGGCTGATATATCCCTTACTTTGGCTGATATCCTCTTCGTTTTGGCTGATATATCCCTTACTTTGGCTGATATGCTCTTCGTTTTGGCTGATATATCCCTACTTTGGCTGATAGCCTCCTCGTTTTTGGCTGATATACCCCTTAATTTCCCTGATATCTTCCCCGTAACTAAAAAATACTAATAAAATTAGTAGAACAATCAGAAATTTTTTAAAAAATATTGAAATGTCAGAAAACTTATGTGATAATACAAATAATTAGTCCAGTAACAAAACTAATTAAAGGGAATAAGACATAATAGAAATTTTTAAGGATTTACAAACTAGTATTGGAGATAGGATAAAGCATTATGAAAAACAAAGTTGCAGCACATCATGACTTGATAAAAAAAATTAATCGGTCATTGATATTGGAAGAAATTAAAACAGAAAAGTTAATTAGCAGAGCTCAAATTGCAAAAAAATTATCATTAAGTAAGTCAACAGTTTCATCAATTGTGGAAGAATTGTTAGAAAAAAAATTAGTAATAGAGATGGGAGAACAAAGTCCTGTTAAGGGGGGTGGGAGACCTGCATTGATGCTAGGATATAACACGGATTCAGCTTATGGTATTGGATTAGATATTGATAGAGTAAGAATTTTAATCATTATTACCAATTTAGTTGGAAAGATAATCTTTAAAAAAAAGGTGAAATTAACAAATCAAGTAGAAGAAATTATCAGTATTGTCAAAGAGAGCATAAAAGAATCTGCTATACCAGAGGAAAAAATTCTAGGTATGGGCATAGGGGTACCTGGTAGAGCTAATTCAGAAATAGTATTTCGAGCAAAAGCTTTAAATTGGACTAATCTTAACCTTCATGAAATTTTCAAACCGCATTTTCCTTTTCCCACATTTATTAACAATGATGTCAATTGTGCAGGTTTAGGCGAAATGTGGCTGGATTCTTCAGGGATAAAAAATCTTTTATTTATTGAAATTGGGCAGAGTATTGGAAGCGCAGTCATTAACGAGGGGAATCTAGTTTATGGTCATGATTACCAAGCTGGTGAGATTGCCTATCAAATAAGCCGGAGTGATGTTGAGAATGGCAAGTTTAACCTGATGGGAAAACCAGGTGTATTTGAATCAAAAATATCAGGAATTGCATTGGCAGAGTCAGGTTATTCCCCAGAAGTTTTGTTTCAAAAGTATTCTCATGGGGAGCAACAAGTAATTTCTATCGTAGATAGTTTTGTTATTGAACTATCTGTTTTTATTGCTAATGCTACAAATCTAATAAATCCTGAAAGAGTTATTATTGGTGGAGATGTTTCCGAATCGATGGATATCGTAATCAATCAAATAAGCGAATTAGTTACAAACCTTACTCCAATAAAAACAGAAATAAGTCTGGCTAGGCTTGGAGGGGATGCTGGGGCACTTGGTGCGATAGCATTTATGTTTAAACAGATAGAAAATCAGTAATACAAAAAGCACCTTATGGAGGGATGAATAGTGAGAATCATTATTGCAACACATGGTGAGTTAGCTAAGTCATTAATCGAGACTGCTGAATTAATTATAGGTACAAACCACCAAATGAGTTGTTTTTGTATGACAAAATCAAAATCTGGAGAAGTAGGAAAGCAGGAATTAACAGAGTTAATTTTTAGCGATACTTTAACAGATCTTGTTATTTTTACAGATGTGTACGGGGGAAGTGTTAATAATATTTGTTCTGAAATATTATTGAGTTTACCAGAAAATGAAACATTTCATTTAGTTTCGGGTGTGAATCTTCCTATGATTTTAACTACCATTATGACTTCTTATAACGAAGATTCAGTTGAAGCGATTTTAACTGAATCTATTAAAGAAGGAAGACATGGGATTAAATACATCAATGAATTAGTAAAAGGAG
This sequence comes from Niallia sp. FSL W8-0177, assembly GCF_038006285.1. Lineage (NCBI taxonomy): Bacteria > Bacillati > Bacillota > Bacilli > Caryophanales > Bacillaceae > Niallia > Niallia sp. FSL W8-0177. The sequence goes on along the minus strand of NZ_JBBOUX010000001.1, from coordinate 3,598,692 downwards.
TGGTGTGAAAATGATTTCTTTATTCAGAATTGATGATCGTCTCCTCCATGGGCAAGTTGCTTTTGGCTGGTCACCTTCTGTTGGTGCTAATGTTATTCTTGTGGTAAATGACGAAGCGAAAAATGACAAAGTAAAAGCAATGGCACTCGATTTGGCTAAACCTAATAATGTGAAATTATATATTAGGGGAGTTGCAGAATCTGGAGAAATAATTAGTAAATTTGCTGAAGCGAAGAAAAGTAATGTATTAGTTCTGGTAAGAAATACGGATGATGCGTTAGAAGTTGCTAAGAACTCCCAAGGTGCCATAAGTGAGATAAATGTAGGGGGGCTAAGATACGAAGAAGGGAAGAAAAAGTTGACTGATTTAGTTGCAGTCAGCGAAAAAGATATTAACAACCTGAAACAAATAGAGCAACTAGGTATAAATTTGGATTTCAGAATATTGCCAAGAGATAAAAAACAATTATTCAGCGATTTACTAAAATAAAAAAATATTTCATCAAGATCTACGAACAATGGTCGTCATCATATCTAAGAAAATGGTAGTAAGAATAAGGGGAGGCGAGATTTTTGTTATATGAGGCAATATTATTGGGGTTAATAGCCGGTATAGGAATATTAGATAGCAGATTATTCGGAGTCTTGATGTTAGAACGCCCTTTAGTATTGGGTGCATTGGTTGGATTAGTTCTTGGTGATTTTAAGACAGGGATTATTATTGGCGCCCAACTAGAATTAATCTGGATGGGGATCGCTGGCATCGGTTCATCTACACCACCCGATGTTGTGACAGGAGGAGTCTTAGGTACTGCTTTTGCGATCATTTCTGGAAAGGGGCCGGAAGTTGCTTTGGCACTTGCAGTTCCTATTGCCGTTTTAGCTCAATCACTAGGTGTACTTGTAAGGGTAATTAATACTTATTTTGTACATAAAGCAGATCATTACGCCCAAAAAGCTGATTTTAAAAAAGTTACCCTCATGATGTGGATACCTATCTCTTTATTTTTCCTAAGTGTGTTTGTTCCAACCTTTTTAGCAATTTTATTGGGGGCAGATAAAGTTTCTTATCTAATTAATTCAGTTCCAAAGGTGATTTTAGAAGGAATGACTATTGCCGGAAACCTGCTGCCAGCCATTGGGTTTGCTCTCTTGATGGATATGCTGTTTTCTAAAAAAATGGCCGTATTTTTCTTTATCGGTTTCTTATCGGCATCATATCTAGAACTTGATGTTATGGCAATAGCGTTAATGGGTGTATGTTTAGCAATCCTATTAAACTTTTTCATTAATAATAACGATGCTGGAAAGAAGAAGGACGAAAGTAATAATTTAACGGAGGGAGAGATTAACTTTGAGTGAGGGGAAGAAGCTCAGTAAAAAAGACTTGCAAAGCGTTTTTTGGCGGTCATTTGCTCTGCAGGGTGCCTTTAACTATGAGAGAATACAGAATCTCGGCTTTTGTTATACGATGATCCCAGTAATCAAAAGATTATATGAAAAGGAAGAAGAACAGGCACAGGCTTTAAAAAGACATTTGGAAATTTTTAATACAACACCAGTTGTTTCTCCAACTATTGCTGGAATTAGTGCAGCGATGGAGGAACAAAATGCAAATAATAAAGATTTTGACACTAGTTCGATTAATGCTGTAAAAACCGCACTTATGGGACCGTTAGCTGGTATTGGAGATTCATTATTTTGGGGAACATTGAGGATAATTGCTGCTGGTATTGGTATATCCTTTGCAGAGCATGGCAATTTGATTGGACCTATCCTGTTTTTACTGCTTTATAATGTTCCCAATATATTAGTAAGGGTTTTTGGATTAAAGTTTGGTTATTCTGTTGGTGTGAATTCATTGGAAAGAATCCAAAAAGAAGGTCTGATGGACAAAATTATGGCAATGGCTACTACAGTTGGATTACTTGTAGTGGGAGCAATGGTAGCAACTATGTTAAAAATCACCACACCATTGAAATTTAGCGTAAATGGTGCAGAAGTAGTAATTCAAGACATATTGAATCAAATTTTGCCTAATCTTTTGCCAATATTAGTAACATTTGTTGTCTTTTGGATGATTAGAAAAAAAGTAAGCATATCTAAGATGACAATTGCGACTGTTTTTATTGGAATAATTATACATTGGATTGGAATATTATAAAAGGAGAGATTATTAATGAATATTACAGATTATTTAAAAGAAACCCCAGCAAAAATGAAGGAAATAATTGCACTATCAAGTGAGCTGTTTTCTACTGTTAAAAAAGAGGAGATTAATAGAATTATTATTACAGGATCAGGAACTAGTTATCATTCAGGAGCGCAAGTTCAACAAAAAATGCGTGAGTTAACTGGATTATCTGTAGAAGCTTATTATCCTTTTCAAATTACAGAGGAATTATTAACAAAGGACACAAAAAATACTCTCTTTATTGGAATCTCGCAAGGGGGAAGTAGTTATTCTACCTATAATTCTATGAAATTAGCAAAAGAGTCAGGATGTATTATAGCATCCATGGCGGGAACGGATAATGCATTAATTGATGAAATTGCTGATTATGTACTGACTGTTCAATGTGGGGAAGAGAAATCAGGTGCAAAAACAAAAGGATTTTATTGTACAAAATTAAATTTGCTTCTTTTAGCTCTTTATATTGGAGAAGAAAATGGGAAATTGAGTAGTGAGGAAACGAAGCAAGTGATAGAAATATTAAATAAAACGAGCGATGCCTTTATAGATATTTACTATTCTGCGGAAGAATGGGTGCAAAAGAATAGTGAAAAACTAAAAAATGCAAAAGAAATAAGAATTGTTGGTACCGATGAATTATATGGGGATACTTTAGAAAGTGCTTTAAAATTATTAGAGACGATGCGTGTTCCTGTAACGGGTTATGAATTTGAAGAATTTATTCATGGAATCTACAACGCAATTAATGAAGACTCTACAATTATATTCTTGCATACCGGAGAAGAGCCGAGAGTAAATAAATTAATTAGCGTCTTATCAGACTGGACAGATAATATCTATATTATTGGCAGTAAGGTAGAGGGCTTTGAGGATAAGAATTTAGTAATAGAAAATGGAGATAATTATTTGTATCATTCATTTGTGTATCCAATAGCAGTGCAGTTAATATGTGCAATAGTCCCTGCTTTAAAAGGAATTAATCCAAGTACACCAAAAGATCCGAAATTCCATATGAAATTAGAAAGCAAAAAATTGAGCGGGAAAATATAAGAATCAGCAATAGTCAATCAGTAAAAGTCTATCTTTCTATCCTAATGAAAGATAGACTTTTTAAATTAAGCTCCTCTTCTATCGTTTCTTTCCCATCAGTAGCAACGCTCTCCTCCGTCCGCTACCGGTTATAAAAATCAACTATCTTCTTCGCCATTTGGTAAATTTCCTGTTTCAGCGGGGAAGGGGAGATGACTCTGATTTGATCGCCAAAGCCTAGAATATAGGCAATTGCTTCTTGTTCTGTATCACTGCGCAGGCTTACAGGGAACCATCCCTCTGCAGTTGGTGTTCCTATTCTTTCGATTTGCACAAAACGTGTGGTGAATTTCATTCTATGAATAATCGATGGCGATGCTTCCACTTCTACCTTAAACTCAGGAAGAGAGCTAATAAAAGTTTGTGTGGATTCCAGCCAATATTTCTCCAAATTGAAGTCCAGTGGTCTAGTAAAAGCTTCCTCTGTCATCACTAGGGACAGGAGTCTGGATGCTCGATAATTTCGTATCTTTTCGTCTGAGGAGGCAATTAAGTACCAAGTATTTCCTTTAGCTACTAATCCTAAAGGATTGACCATCCGAAAAATTACATTTCCATCTGCTCGCTCATATTGAATATGCAGTACTTTTTCTTTCCAAATTGCTTCTTGTATTATCTTAAAGGAAACAGTTTTTTTCGCTGGTTGTTTCCATGCGGTTGTATCTATATGAATTCGGTTCCAGACATCGAGGGAACGTTGTCGAAAAGCGTTCGGGAGTGCGGCAACCATTTTCTGGCGGGCATCATGCCATTCTTTTGCTAATCCGAGATCGGATAACAATTGAACAGAAGGAGAAATAAGCAAAGATAACATTTCATCATACTTTAATCCAGTTAAGTTCGTACGATACTGGTCAAGCAATGTCCATCCGCCCATTTTCCCTCTTTCTGCTACAATGGGTATTCCTGCTGTACTTAAAGCATCCATATCCCGATGGATTGTTCTTTCTGTAACTTCTAATTCCTTCGCTAATTCTTTTGTTGTCATTTTCCCTCTATTTTGTAACAGGAGCAAAATGGATATCAACCGATCAGCCCGCATATAATCACCTCTAAAATTTTATATATGACAAAAGGTGTCATTATTAAATATTATACTATAACCATCGAACATTTTAGGAGGAATGTATATGAAAAAACAGCGGAATATCGTATTATTTACGGCAACAAGTCTGGATGGTTATATTGCTGCAAAAGATGAATCATTAGAATGGTTATTTAAAGTAGAAGGCGAAGGAGATAATGGGTTTTCTGCATTCTACGAAACGATAGATACTATTCTAATGGGAAGAAAAACATATGATTGGATTATCAATCATACTAATGATTTTTCTTATAAAAATAAGGAATGCTATGTTTTTTCGAGACAGGAACACAAGGATACAGACGAGGTGACATTTATAAAGGATGACATCATCGAGTTTGCAAATAAATTAAAAAAACAAGAGGGAAAGAATATATGGATGGTTGGCGGGGGAGAACTATTACATTCTTTTCTTAAAGAGAAGTTAATAGATGAGTTCATTCTTACCATCGCCCCTGCAATAATTGGAGAAGGAATTCCTTTATTTAAAGAAGCTGATTATCAATTGGAATTGATCTTAAAAGGAACGAAATGTTATAACCAGTTTGTTGAGGTTCATTATGAAAGGAGAAGGTAAGAGATTGGGCTAAAAAAAGTTGAAATATCTAAAACCCGGTCCTTTTACTGCGCCCCGTTGTTAGATACATCTAACAACGGGAGGCGCAGTTTTTTTTGTCCAAATAGGATAGGAATGTAAGCAAAAGGAATCTTTTCTCACGTGTGCTTTTCGTAAATCTCCATATAAATGCCATTATTAATTTATACTACTTATAGTAGTATAAAAGGTATATATATATTTTATAGAATAATTAGCTCTTATATGTAGGGAAATAAGAGAGGGGGAGTTTAGGTGCAAAAAACTATTTTACTTGTGGAAGATGATCTTGCGATTAGTGATATGGTAAAAAGATATTTACATAATGAAGGATTTAAGGTGGAATGTGTTTTTGATGGGAAGACGGCAGGACAAATGTTTAAGGAAAAGCGTTATGATTTGATTTTATTAGATATCATGTTACCAGAATTGAGTGGAATGGATGTTCTTCAAAGTATCAGAACAACTAGTTATATTCCTGTTATCATCATGTCAGCGAAAGACACAGAGATTGATAAAGCTTTAGGATTAGGGTTTGGCGCAGATGATTATATAACAAAACCATTTTCTATGATTGAACTAGCTGCAAGAGTAAAAGCAGCGATTAGGAGATCGACACAGTACGCTGACAAAAGTCGTGAAGAATCTAAGCCATCAAGGATGAAAGTCTATGAATTGGAATTAGATAAAGAAAATCATCGGGTATGGAAGAATGGTTTGGAAATTAATTTGACAGCGACAGAATGGAAGATTCTGCTTTTGTTTTTTAGCAACCAAAAGAAAGTGTTTACAAAGGAACAAATTTATCGTTCTGTTTGGAGCGATGATTATTTTGGTGATGATAATGTTATTAATGTCCATATGAGACGATTGCGCGAAAAAATTGAGGATAATCCCTCTGATCCTATTTATATCAAAACAATATGGGGGATTGGTTATAAGTTAGGGGAGTTTGAATGATTATCTGGATCAGTATTATTTTGGTTCTTCTTATTTTTAACGTCTATCAATATCGACAAAGGAAAAATCGGGATCAACATATAGCATATATATCAAACAAACTGAAAAAAATTCTTCACATGCAAACAAATGAAAGAATTCTCGTTGTCTCAAATGATCAACAATTAAGAGATCTCCTTATAAGCATCAATCAAGTATTAGATGACCGTCACGAAAAGTCCCGAGAATTTATCAAAATGGAACATTCTATGAAGCGTATGCTTGCAAATATTTCCCATGACTTAAAAACGCCTCTTACTGTAATAGCCGGTTATATTGAAATGTTTCAGAAAGATTTTCCCATTACAGAAACAGAAAGAGTGCAATTATTAAGTCAGGTGCATGACAAAACAATGGAGCTTATTCAATTAATGAATACATTCTTTGATCTAGCAAAGCTAGAGTCTGGTGATAAAGAAATTCCCCTTGAAATAGTAAATTTATCTGAACTATGCAGGAAAAATATCTTAACATTCCATGATTGGATAAGAGCCAAAGGGCTAGAGGTAATGATTGATATACCTGATGAGTCTGTCTTTGCACTGGGAAATGAGGAAGCTGTAAATCGTGTTTTACATAACCTCCTTTCGAATGCGATCCGTTATGGTCTCGATGGGAAGGTAATTGGATTAAGCCTGCATTTTGATGAACAGCATGTATATATAGAAGTGTTTGATCGCGGGAAGGGAATCGACGAAGCTGACCAAGCGAATATCTTTGAGCGCCTATTTACACTTGACGATTCGAGGAATAAAGCATTTCAAGGTAGTGGTTTAGGGCTAACTATTACCAAAAGGCTTGTCGAAGAGATGAACGGAGAAATTTCTGTGCATTCTATTCCATATGAAAAAACTTCATTTTACATTACCTTTAGGCGAATGAATGGGTAAGGGAAACTTAAGGTTTTTGTAAGATTTAAGACAGAAAAAAGCAAGGGATAGGAGCTAAAATGAATACAGATAGTAAATGAGGAGGATTTAGATGGACTATGCTGTACGAACAAAAGATTTAACCAAAACAATACAAGGACGTGAAGTCGTATCCCAGGTTTCCCTTCATATTAAACAAGGAGAAGTATATGGATTTCTTGGTCCTAATGGTGCTGGGAAATCAACGATTATGAAGATGCTGACCAATATGATTAAGCCTACACAAGGAAGTATTACAATCTTCGGAAAGCCCCTTCTTCCGAATTCCTTTGATTACCTGACGAGAATTGGCAGCATGATTGAGTATCCAATTTTTTATGAAAAAATGACTGCTTTAGAAAATCTAGAATTACATTGTGAGTACATGGGTTATCATAACAAAAAAGCAATTAAGGAAGCATTAGAGTGGGTCGGTCTTGAAAATGTGGAAGCGATGAAACCAAAAGACTTTTCCTTGGGGATGAGGCAGCGTTTATGTGTTGCCAGAGCAATTATCACCAAGCCGGAATTATTAATTTTAGATGAGCCGATTAATGGGCTAGATCCAGCTGGGATTAAGTCAATGAGAAGATTGTTTAATATCCTTAATAAAGAATATGGAATGACCATTTTGGTTTCTAGTCATATAATCGGTGAAATTGAACAAATTGCAGACACGATTGGTGTAATAAAAAACGGTAAACTTATCGAAGAAGCAACGATGGATTCTATAAAAGCGAAAAATACAGATTATCTGGAGTTAGTAACAAATAATCAGCGCAAAGCAGCTTTTGTTTTACACAATAAATTGAATATGAATAATTTGAAAGTGATCGATGATGATGTTATTCGAATTTATGATACAGCCATTCTACCATCACAAATAACGAAAACGTTGATAGTAGAGGATATTGATGTGGAGTCTATAACAAAGAAACAAACCTCATTAGAAGAATATTTTATAAAGAAAGTTGGATTGGAAAAAATCAATCATTAATTAACTTTTAATGATAATAGGAGGATATATTTTGTTTCATTTAATCAAGCTGGAGCTTAGAAAACATAAATTAGGTTGGTTTATTAAAGGAGCTATTATTGCTAATATCGTTATTCTTGGGTTATTATGCATGATTACTTTCGAGCAAATAATGGAAGGAGAGGAATCCTTTCAAAGCTTTGCGGATTATTCCATGGTAGCTGGAACAATGGTTCGTGGCGTATTTGTTGTTTTTGCTTCTGTACTAATTTCGAAGGTAATCATAGATGAGTTCAAAAATCGAACTGCGCTTGTTTTGTTTTCTTACCCAATAGATCGGAAAAAAATAATGAGCGCAAAGATTGTCTTGATTTTTATCATGACATTCGTGACATTGATTATTTCTAATCTGTTTGTTGTATTGAGTTTTCTCGGGCTAAATCAAGTATTGCATCTAACAGTTGAAATGAATATAACGATCAATCAATTTCTTTCCGAGCTATTAAATATTTTGATGTTTAATGTGGCAACTGCTGGTGCATCGCTTGTGCCTCTCTATTTTGGGATGAGAAATTATTCAACCCCTGCAACAATTGGCTCCTCTCTGTTGATTGTCATGATCATGTGTTCCTCGATCGGGACGGACTTTTCCTTGGCTAATATTATTTATATCCCTATCGCTTTAACAATTGTTGCTATTGGCATTGTTAACATGACTATACGCAAGATGGATTCAATTGATTTACAGTAATTATTTCAGGAGCCAAGAAAACCAATGAAAAAAGGGAAGCAGAGGAGATGCTGCTTCCTTATTTTATTTGTGAATATCTTTGTTGTCGTAATGCTTCAAATACTAGTATTGCTGCTGTGTTGGAAAGGTTCAGGGACCGGATGTGTTCGGTCATTGGAATTCGTAGAAAATGGTCCTTATGTGTTTCTAGTAAGTCTTTTGGCAAGCCCGTTGTTTCTTTTCCAAATATGAAATAATAGTCCTTTGATTGATCAGTGAAATCGTAGGCTGTATATGTTTTCTCTGCGAATGTCTCAATATAGTAAAATTCACCTTGATTTTTCACAAAAAAATCGTCTAATGAATCGTAATAGGTAATGTTTACGTTCTCCCAGAAATCTAGACCTGCTTGTTCGATCATCTTTTCATCGGTTGAAAAACCAAGTGGTCGAATTAAATGCAGAGCTGTATTTGTTCCTGCACAAGTACGCGCAATATTGGCAGTATTAGCCGGAATTTCTGGCTGATACAAAACAACGTGTATGGCCATGAATGTCACCTCTATCTATATTTTCCCCTTCGAATTATAGCATATTTTGGGCTAGCAGCAGACTTATTTAAAAGATATCAGTCTCTTAAAATATTGCTATTTATCAAATAATCCTCACTCTAACTTCAAGTTAGACGTCAATTCTAATTATTACTTGTGTTTTTGGTATTCTAACTTATTTTTTCTTCAATCGAAAGGCACTCAATTTTTCCATAAAGTAAAGGTACCTAGGAATAAAAAGGAAAGGCGCTTTTCTGGAAGGAAACGAACGTGGAAGGGAAGAATTACGAGCAATTAGTGGAGGAGTTTACACCGATGATCCACCATATGATAAAAAAGTTGCTGATTTATAAAGATAAGCAAGAGTTTTTTCAAATTGGTTTAATAAGCATTTGGGAAACGATGAGTCATTTTAAAGAGGAAAAGGGTAAATACAGCAATTATTTATATCGACATATGCAAGGAAGATTTCTTGATGAATTGAAGCGGCGGACAAGAGAGGCAGAAAGAAATGCTTACCCAAGTGAGGAGTTCTGGGCGCTGATGGAAAGTCCTATTCTATACAGAGAAGAAGAGGACTACATAAAAGATCTTTGCAAGGAACTATCTGAAAGAGAAACAACTTGGGTTATTGCCACCTTTGTTCATCAGATGACTGTAGAAGAAATAGCACAGAACGAAAGAGTTTCGCCTTCTGCTGTAAAGTGGTGGCGCAAGGGAGCGAAGGAGAAGTTGAAGCGGATATTGGAATTCTAAAAAGAGCGAGAACTACCAACTATGAGAACCCTTTATAAGATGGACCATCCTCTTTCCATGAATAAACTGTCCAAGAATTCAATATAGTCCAAATCTTGCTGAAGCTATATAATGGATTGTATATGACCGTAGAAATTAGGGAGAGAGCAATGAATTTAGAACCATATATAAATGCAAGTCCTGATATTATTATTATAAAGGATAAAGAGGGTCGCTGGATGGAAGCGAATCGTAAAACATTGAAACTTTTTAATATAGAGGAATACCTAGGGAAAACAAACGAGGAATTAGGAGAGTTATATCCCCATTTTGCTGAATATGTGCCTGCCATTGTAAAAAGTGATCTTCAAGCGTGGAAGACAGGAAAACAGATAGAAGTAAAAGAGTCCATTTTCTTCTATAACCAAGAGCGTATATATGAGGTAATTAAGGTACCGATATTTGATTCAGCTGGAAATCGTCAAAATCTAATCGTATTTGGACGAGACATTACAAAATTAGAAAAAAGTGAACAAACGTATAAATCTCTATTTCTACATGATCCAGATGGAGTCTATACCTTGGATAAGAAAGGTAATTTTTTAGATGTTAATAAAGTTGCAGAAGAAATCAGCGGGTATACAAAGGAGGAATTAACGAGATTAAATTTCCGTGATTTAATCGTACCTGAACAACTTCCGAAAGTGCTGCAGCGTTTTGACAAGGTCTGTTGTGGAACGACTCAAGGGATTGAAACACAAATCATTCGAAAAGATGGGGAAATTCGGGATATCAAATTGACGACGATTCCTCTGAAGTTAAATGATCAAGTTATTGGTATACATGGAATCGCTCAAGATATAACAGACAAGAAAAACATAGAGGAACTGCAAAAGAAACAAAAGACTACTTTATCAAGAATTGCCGTGGGTGAACCATTAGAACAAATAATTGAATATATTACTGAAAGTGTAGAAGAACTTTTAAAAGGAATTTGTTCGATTATGTATTATGAAGAAGAGCAGAATTGGCTGCGTTTTGGCTATGGTCCAAACCTGGATTCTACATTCATCGAAAAGATTGATAAGTTTCCTGTAGGAGAGAATTTTGCCTCCTGTGGCCATTCAGCATACATGAAGGAATTAAAAATTACAGCGGATATAGAAACAGATCCATCTTGGTCAAATTGGAGGGAAATTGCACTCGCGAATGGATTGCGTTCCTGCTGGTCATTGCCCATTATCTCATCTAAAGACTCCTTATTAGGAACATTTGCTATTTATTATAAGGAACCGGTAGAACCAAAGGATTCTGACATTGAAATGTTGAAAGATTTTAGTCATTTGACAGGAATTGCATTGGAGCGCCATTTCCATGAAGAAAAAATTAAATATCTCGCAAATTATGATAGTTTAACAAATCTGCCGAATTTGCGGTATTTAAAGGAGATCTTCTCGCAGCGCTTACAAGAAACGAACCACCTTGCAGTTATGTTTTTAGATTTAGATAACTTAAAACCACATAACGATACTTTTGGTCATTCTTCAGGAGATAGGTTAATACAAGAAGTAGGGAAACGAATTCAAGAAGCCATTGGTGAAAAGAATGTGGTGGCACGAATGGGCGGGGATGAATTTGTTATATTAATTAGTAAGTATACGAGCAAATCCAGCTTACGTGCATTAGCTGCTAAAATTCTCCAAGCAATTGAAGAACCGATCATTATAGATGGTCAAGAATTTTCCACCCATGGAAGCATCGGCATAAGTCTTAGTGGAGAACATGGCCAAACATTTGAGGAACTGATGAAAAACGCTGATATTGCTATGTATAGTATGAAGAAAGTGGGTGGCAATGCCTTTAATTTGTATGATCCTAAAATGAATGAAAATGCTTTCAGTGCTTTTCAGTTAAAGAGCAATCTAAAAAAAGCACTGAAAGAAAACGAGTTTGTTCTTTATTACCAACCTAAAGTGAATATAGAAACAGGTAATTTTATTGGAGTGGAAGCATTAATTAGGTGGATTTCCCCAGAGAAAGGGATAATCAGTCCTGCTGCCTTTATTTCCCTTGCGGAGGAAAGTGACTTTATTTTACTGCTTGGTGAGTGGATACTAGATAAAGCATGTGCTCAAATAAAAGAATGGGAAAAGTTAAATATAAAAATCCCCATCGCCATCAATGTATCGATTAAACAGCTCTTAAAACAAGATTTCGCTGCACTAGTGAGCAAAAAACTGATGGAATATAAGATTTCTTCTGAATACCTAGAAATAGAAATAACAGAAAGTGTGTTATCTAACCATGAATCTCTTGTTCGAGATACGGTTTCTACATTGCGGAGCATGGGCATAAAAGTCTCTATTGATGACTTTGGAACGGGATATGCTTCCTTTATGTACTTAAAACAGTTTCAAGCAGATACGATTAAAATTGATAAGTCATTTATTAGTCATCTTCCTGCTAGTCAGGAAGATGCAGCCATTGTTTCAGCGATTATCATCCTTGCATCGGAATTAGGTATGAATGTGATTGCAGAAGGAGTAGAAACCCAAGAGCAGTCTGACTTCCTAAAAAGAAAAGGATGCACTAACCTACAAGGCTACTTATATAGCAAACCCCTTCCACCAAGCGAAATACTTTCATTTTTAACGGAAGCAGAGGGACGGTTCTTGTGAGGTCAATGACCTTCCATCGAACCGTCTTTTTTCTGTTTTTACAGTTAGTTCCTAAAAATTAACAAAATGTTAACAAATTCCTACCTATAGGAAGTTTTACTGGTTATTCATTTCCTTCATAATAGTTCTAAAGGAGGTGATAAAGTTGAAATCAAGAGGAGAAAAAAGTTGTATTGATTATAAATTACTGAAAGAGAGGAGGTTACAGAAAAAGCTCACTCAGTTTGAGCTTGCGGATGAAACAGGCTTACACTATGCTCACCTTGGACAAATCGAAAGAGGGCAAAAGGAACCGAAAGTAAGTACCTTATATAAGATTTGTGAAGTACTTGATTTACAGCTGGATGCAGTACTTATTAAAGAGACAATGGAGGAACTAGATTAAAAAGTGTGTGAAAAAGAAGGAGTGTAAAGGATGAAGAAAGAGTGTATTTTAAATAAATATATTGCCAATGAACGGACGATGACCATCATGCCCATGGAAGCAATCGAATGTGACGCAGTGGTAAAAGAAGTAGATCGGACTGTGTATGTCAAAGAAACTCCCTTTGACATAATCAAGGAGAATCTATTAATTGGAGGTTCTGATTTTGATGGAAGACGTCGTTCCATTACATATAAATTAGGAATGCAGAAAAGACTGCCTATGCCAATTAACCCCCAAAGAAATATATATGCATTTCCCACCCATGCTCCTAGGCAATTTCACTGTCAATGGATCTTCACCGAGCATATCGATCACATACACCCAGTAAAACACAATGAAAAATTTAAAAGCGCTATCATTTTTAAAAATGGAGAAAAAATCTTTACGGAAGTATCTCCCTATATCCTAGAGACACAGATTATCAAATCATGGAGGATAAGAAAATCAATGGAAGATAGAAAGGATATCCGACAATAGGCTCTTATAATGAATAGCGGGTTGAAAGGAATAGGTTCCTATGAGGTCCCATTACTTATATGGAACAGTTTATCGCTATTTCCAAAGGATTAGAAAATGTTAAAAACCTAGCAGGAGAGGATATAAGAGAATCGGAGGGATGGTTCTACTGTTACCATGTTATAGGCACAAGATAGGACTAGAACCATTCCCCATTGGGTAACGAATGCCTGTACAAGAACCGTCGACCGTTACCGACTTTCAAAATCGCGTTTCATTCGAGCAATCATTAATAATTCGGCTGCATCTCGCTCATTTAAATTATTAAATATGGAAACTAGTTCTTTTGCTTCTTCTGTTAATGTTTCGTCGGGGGCGAGTTCATTAATGGATTCTCGTTCTTTTATGATACTAGTGCTGATGGATGGTTTGTCATCCTGGATTACTATATTTCCGCTTTTTAAGGATGAATCTCCTAAAAATTCCTCTCCAGCAAGCAACCAATCAGCAGAAACCTCAAATTCCTTCGCAATAGTATAGATGGCTTTAGCTCCAGGTAATGATTTCTTTTTCTCACTTTCCCAGTCTCCGACATTTCCCGAAGAGACCCCAATTCTTTTTCCGAAAGCAGCTTGTGATAATCCATGTTTTTCTCTTAATAATTTGATACGTTCCCCAATATGCTCAATCTTTTTCACTAATATTAAACTCCTTTCACACGAAAAAACGTATTTATACGAAAATTCGACTATTTTTGGTTGACTCGCTCGAAAAAACGTGTATAATTTGAATTAACAAATGATATTTGCCCACCGGTGTTCTAGCTAGTAAATGTCACTTTGTGAAAAAAATAGTAGTAAGTTTCCGGTAGTTACTAAGTTTTTAGAATGGACCAGAAAGTTGTAAGAGCTTTCTGACATATAAATAAGTTGCATTTATTTGGTACATCATTTTCTAGGATGCTCGATGAGCGTAGCAAATTAGTGAAGGGATAGCTATGCCCATTTATCTATTAACCTAGCAATTGTACACGAAAAAAAGTAGATTCATGCTTAATATTATCTGCATGAAAGAATAAACAATAATGGCAATACTTTTTCAAAGTCACAAGCATTAGCAAAGAATAAGCTGTTTGTAAACAAGGAGTGGTTTGATGCAAATTGGAATGATTGGTTTAGGAAAAATGGGATATAACCTTGCGTTAAACTTAGCAAACAATCATCATTCTGTCTATGGTTTTGACAAATCTAGTGATGCTAGAAATAGAGCGAATGAAAATGGGATACATATTGTGGAAAGTATAGATCAAATGCTTATAAATATGCAATCTCCAAGAGTGGTATGGGTGATGGTACCAGCAGGAAAACCAAGTGAAATCGTGATAGAAAAGCTGCTCGGAAAAATGAAAGCGGATGATATTGTCATTGATGGTGGAAATGCAAATTATAAAGACTCCATCCGCCGTGCTGCAGTAGCTGAGGAAAAGGGCATTCACTTCTTAGATGTAGGTACATCAGGAGGAATTTTAGGTGCCAATCAGGGAGCCTGTTTAATGATCGGAGGCAGACAGGAGATTTTTGAACGAATAGAACCAATATTTAAAAGTGTTTCTACTCAAGATGGTTACTTATATGCAGGAGAATCTGGCAGCGGTCATTTCTTAAAAATGGTTCATAACGGAATTGAATATGGCTTTATGCAAGCAATTGGTGAGGGATTTCAAGTGTTGAATCAAAGTCAGTATGATTTTGATTTAGCTAAAGTCGCTGCTGTCTGGAATAATGGTTCTGTCATTCGGAGCTGGCTTATGGAATTAATGGAATCCTCCTTCCAAAAAGATGCTAGACTCGAAAATATTCGTGGAATGGTAGCATCATCAGGTGAGGCGAAGTGGACAGTTGAAACAGCATTAGATTTAGAAGTTCCTGTTCCCATTATTGCTTTGTCCCTAATGATGAGAAACCGATCTTTGGAAGAGGATAGTTTTTCTGCGAAAGTGGTCGCTGCTCTCCGTAATGAATTTGGCGGCCACCGTGTGATTAGGAAGTAATTTTATATTTTATATAATTATTTCATATTTTTCTGCGGAAGGAGGCTAGTGTTGTAGTAGTTTGTGCAATTATGAACATTTTTAAAATATAAGGGAGTGATAAGACAAATGGCAACACTATCCATTGGTCAAGCACTAATAATCGCCATTTGGGTTGCAATCGTTATGTCCCGAGGGATAGGCTATGCAACTTTAACATTGCGCTTTAGCCCGTTAATGACAGGGTTAGTTGTGGGAATTGTAACAGGACATATAACAGAAGCAATGATTATTACAGCGGCAATTCAATTAGTTTATATGGGCGCAGTTGCGCCAGGAGGTGCATTGCCAAGTGAGCCTGCTATCGCGGCAGCTATTGCTGTAACAGTAGCTGTATTAGGGGATTTTACACCGGAAAAAGCAGTGGCTATCGCAGTTCCGGTTGGAATACTTGGTAGTTACGCTTATCAATTCCGCTTCTTTTTGAATACGTTTGCATTGCGAGTGTTAGATAAATATGCAGCAGATGTAAATGACAGAGGAATATTTACATCTGTCATCATTATCCCGATTGTCATAAGTTTCATTCTTTATGTTCCATTAGTGTTTATTGCTCTTTACTATGGAGCTCCGGTTGTTGCTGATTTTGTTAATTCAATTAGCGATGGTCCAATTATCCACGTGCTTGAAGTAGTTGGCGGCGGTCTTGCTGCTCTGGGTATTGCCGTTATTATGCATGTTATCGGTAAAAAGGAACTGCTTTTATTCTTTTTTCTAGCATACTTCATGAGTGTTGCATTAAAAGACTTACAGATTAATACGGTAACGTATGCGATTTTCGGTGCTATTCTTGCTGGTCTGTATGTATTATTCACGAGAGGGAAGGAAGCAGCTTAAGAACTTAAAAAGGTGGGTTGATTGATGAGCGCAGAAGAAAAGAAACAAAGTCCAGAGAATTACCCTGAGCCAATCACAAAAAAAGATTTGCTTAAGGCTTGGGCAAGATGGTGGTGGGCAAATGAAATCCCGCATACCTTTGATAGAATGGTGGCTCCTTCCTTTTTATTTGGAATGACGCCAATTCTGAAAAAATTATATAAAGATAAAAAAGATTTAAGCGAGGCGTACCAAAGGCACTTATTATTTTTTAACACGCAAGCCATTTGGGGCGGAGGTACATTGACTGGTATTACAGCATCCCTTGAGGAGTCACGCGCGAAAGCACTTGCTGAAGGAAAAGAGGAAGAAGCGCCGAGTCCAGACATGATCAACAATACAAAAGTAGGATTGATGGGTGCTCTAGCAGGGATTGGAGATGCTATTGACTCCGGTACTGTCCAATATATTTTTATAGCAATCGCCTTGCCATGGGCGATGGCAGGCAGTCCTCTTGGAGCATTATTTCCGTTCCTTGGTTTCACGCTCGTAACATTTCTTTATGGCTATTATTTTGTCAGAATGGGCTACGGGTTGGGACGTAATGCGGCCAAAGAAATTTTAGCCGGCAGCCGTATTAAAACGATGATTGATGCATTATCTGTTCTTGGATTGTTTATGATGGGCATCTTGGCAGGGTCCTATGTAAAAGTAAGCAGCTCACTATCCTTTACTCTATCAGAAAAACAATTTGTACTGCAGGATATTTTAGACTCGATTTTACCAGGGTTATTACCTTTATTAACCGTATTAGGTGTTTACTTATACTTTGATAAAAAAGGTTTTAATATCACCAAAGGATTATTATGGCTAACTGGTACATTAATTGTACTCGGTGCAATCAAAGTTTTATAAATCTATTATTTTTGAGAAGTGATTATATAGGTAAGGAAAAAATTGATTAGATTATCCCAAAGTAAAGGAGCAGGTGTATGGAAAATCGAGCAATTTTGGTGATTACACATGGGGAATTCGGCATCGAGCTCATTAAAAGTGCAGAAATGATTATGGGACCTCAGCGAAATTTACGAGCTTTAGCACTGCGCCCAGGTGAATCAGTAGATGATTTGCGAGAGGATGCAAGTAAAATAGTGCAAGAGAATGAGAAAAACGGCTTGGAAACCATTTTACTTGTAGATTTATTGGGCGGCAGCCCTTCTAATGTATCTTTATCGTTATTAAGCAAGTATGACTTACACATATTAACGGGAATCAATATGCCGATGTTAATTGAATTATTAACTTTCTACCAAACAGAAGAAGATGCCAATAATTTAATACAAACAGTGCAGGGAACAGGTACAAGTGGAATTCATCATTTGAATCGGAATTTCTTAAAGAAATAAATATTTAATGTGAAAAGGGAGGCCAGCATGGGGAAAATCAATTTAGTAAGAGTAGATGATCGCTTAATTCATGGACAAGTAATGACAAAATGGTCAAAAGGTTTGGGGACTAATGCCCTTTATGTTATTGACAACGAAACAGCATCTGATGAATTTATGAAAGATATTTATATAAATACAAACTCTTCTTCTGGATTGAAGATTCAGGTATACAGCAATCAAGAAGTAGTTGAAAAATGGAATAGCGATCAGTTTGGAAAAGATAATGTTGTCCTACTTTTTAAATATATTGCTAGTGTGAAAGAAGTTGTGGAACAGGGGTTACCTGTTACTAGGCTCAATATAGGAGGCGTTTCAAAAAAGGGAGAGGCACAATTTGTTATCCCCACCGTTGCGTTAACAGAAACAGACGTTGATAATTTAAAGTCGTTACATGCCAAAGGAATCGAAATATTTTTCCAAACGGTTCCAGACAGCAAAAAAGTTTCATTAACAGATGGATTAAAAACGATTAAAAAATAGATATGAAGGAATGAAAGTACCGTTTTCTCAAGGTGATTTCATTCCTTCCCCATATGTTCAGTAAGGCACAATTTAAGCGGAAAGGAACAAAGCAATGGCAAACAAAATTGCAATTGTAAATTCAAGTAGTTTTGGAGAAAGATTCCCTGATCAAATAGAACGTCTTGCAAGCATTGGAGAGATAAAAATATTTACCTTCCCTGTAAATATTTCGGGAAAAGAGCTCGCAGAAAAATTGCAGGGGTTTACGATCATTATATCCAGCGTTACTCCTTTTTTTACGAGGGAATTCTTTGAACAAAAGGACGAAACACTGATTATTTCCCGTCATGGGATAGGGTATAACAACATTGATATAGAAGCTGCAACAGAAAAAGGGACGATTGTGACCATTGTATCTGCATTAGTAGAAAGGGATGCTGTGGCGGAAAATGCAGTTACTAACCTTTTAGCAGTAGTGAGAAAAACATATCCAGCAGCAACGGCAGCAAGAGAAGGCCGTTGGGCAGATCGAGCTCAATTTGTTGGACATCAAATCAATGGGAAAACAGTTGGTGTAATTGGATTAGGGAATATAGGAAGTAGAGTTGGCGAGATTTTCAAGGATGGCTTTAATGCTAGATTACTAGCATATGATCCCTATCAAACAAAAGAGGAACTGGAACAAAAAGGTGCGGAAAGTGTTTCTTTAGAAGAATTATTAAAACAGTCCGATATTATTTCATTAAATGCATTTGTTAATGAGGGAAGCTACCATCTTCTGTCTGATCACGAATTTTCTTTAATGAAAGAAGGGGTGTATATCACTAATACGGCACGTGGTGAATTGTGGGCGCAGGATGCTGTATTGCGGGCATTGGAGAGCGGCAAAATTGCAGGGCTCGCAACAGATGTTTTAGAAGGGGAACCAGTGGATAAAACCCATCCATTTTTCCAATATGAAAATGTTCTGGTGACCCCGCACACTTCCGCCTATACAATGGAATGCTTAAGAGGAATGGGAGAAAAAGTAGTGTCAGATATAGAAAGAACGCTTAAAAAAGAGAGACCGGACAATGTGGTCAATGTGGAGTTGTTCCAAGGCTGATTTGTCCCAGGCGTTTTATTGAATGAAAGGAGAATTAGTTTGGGAATTCCATCATTAGTTATTTTTGATATGGATGGCTTAATGTTTGATACGGAAAAGTTAGCCTATCGAGCGTGGCAAATGGCAGCTGCCCATTATGGCTTTTCTTTTGAAAGGACACTATTTGAACAGTTGATCGGCATAACGAATCAAGATATTATTCGAAAAATGGCTGATTATTATGGTCCAGATCAACCTGTGCAAGAGTGGCGAGCATACATGCGTTTAAAAAAGCATGAATTAGAATATTTGTTTATTAGAGAACCTCATTTTAAAAAAGCAGGATTGGACGAATTACTTTCCTTTTTAAAGTCTCAGGGCATAAAGATAGCTGTAGCTTCATCAAGTGCGAGAGAAGTAATTCATCGATTTCTAACTGTATCAGACACACTTGCTTTCATTGATTTATATGTTTCAGGAGAGGAAGTACCAAATGGAAAGCCAAGCCCTGATATTTTCCTTGAAGTCTGTACTCGATTAAAGGTGAATCCGAAAGAGGCTCTTGTATTGGAAGATTCCCCCGCAGGTATTCAAGCGGCCTATCTTGCTGGCATTCCAGCATTTTTTATCCCTGATTTTGTGAAGGAAACAGATATAATTCGTAAGCTCAAGCCAAAAATTTTTCGGGATTTAGCGGAAGTTGAACAATATTTACGATTCGTATAATACCTAAAAATTAGGAAACGAGAAAAGGAGGGAGACAAATGCCGAAAGTACTCATTACTCCCAGATCTTTTGGAAAACACAGTGAAGAGGCTAGCCGAATATTAACTGCTCATGGCTTTGAAGTGGTTACTAACCCATATGGAAGAATCATGACGGAAGAAGAAATGAAAAAAGAAATAGTGGATGTAGATGCAGTTATTGTTGGCGTGGATCCATTGAATGCTGATGTCCTAGCAGAGGCGAAACGGTTAAAGGTTATTTCAAAATATGGCGTTGGAACAGATAATATTGACATCGACTATTGCAAAGCCAACAATATCCCAGTAACGATTACTCGAAATGCAAACGCCGACTCTGTCGCGGATTTTACTTTCGCTCTAATGTTAGCGATTGCGAGAAGAATAGTAGAAATCGATCAATCATGCCGTGTAATGGATTGGAGCAAAAAAACAAGTATTGGTATATATGGAAAAACACTTGGTGTGATTGGGACCGGTGCAATTGGAAAGGGCGTTATTAAGAGAGCCCATGGCTTTGACATGGATATCCTAGCTTACGATGTTTGCCCAGATAATGAGTTCGCTAAAGAATACAAGGTGACTTATGTGGATTTGGAACACCTTGTGAAAGAAAGTGACTTTATAACTCTTCATCTACCAGCAACTCCAGAAACAAACAATTTATTTAGTGAGAAAGAATTCAGCATGATGAAGGAAACGGCTGTATTGGTCAACACAGCTCGCGGAGAACTGATTGATGAAGATGCCCTTTATAATGTTCTGCGGAATAAGAAAATTTGGGGAGCAGGAATAGATGTTTTCAAAAAGGAACCACCAGAAAAGAAGGAACTGCTGGAGCTGGATAATATGATTATCGGATCACATGCTGCTGCCTCTAGTGTGGATGCAGTCAATAAAATGAGCTTAATGGCAGTTGAAAATATCCTTGCTAATTTTAAATAAAAGGAAAAAGGTGATCTTTTATGGATAAAATAGAAGTTTTAACAAAAATGAAAGAGGAAAAGATTGTAGCAGTAATTCGAGCACAAAATATAGAACAAGGGCTGCGTGTAAGTGAAGCAATTCGGCAAGGCGGCATTAAATTTTTAGAGTTAACCATGACAATTCCTGGTGCATTGGATGTGATCAAAAAACTTGCTGATAAATATGCAGGAGAGGATGTAATCGTTGGTGCTGGAACAGTATTAGATCCGGAAACAGCAAGACTTGCTATTTTGGCAGGGGCAAAATTTATAGTAGGACCAAATCTGTCCCCGGAAGTCATTACGATGTGCCACCGCTACCGAGTCGCCGTTATGCCTGGCGTGATGTCACCAACCGAAGCACTAACAGCAATAGAACTGGGCGCAGATGTTATCAAAGTATTCCCGGGTGGAGCCTTTGGACCAAGTATTGTGAAAGATTTTAAAGGACCTCTTCCACAAGGAAACTTTATGCCAAGCGGCGGCGTTACCGTTGAAAACGCAGCTGAATGGATCAAAAATGGCGCCTATGCTATAGGAACAGGCTCCAGCCTAACAAAAGGAGCAGCCACAGGCGATTACGAAGCAGTAACCCGCGAAGCAGAAAAGTTTGTAGCGATTGTGAAGTAGAGAAGCAGATGGAGGGTTCTTGTGAGAGTATTTTAAGGGTGTTGTTGCATAAGGTATCAAGTGGATAGCTAGAGATATAGGAGCGGATTACTATCCGCTCTATTGTTTTTTCCAAGCAGCTAAGATTAGTATTTTTTAGCGTTGTGATGGTATTTTCTTTTATAGAGAATTTTACCTTGCTATCCTCTAAAAGAAGCCAATAAGTGCTAAATGCTTCTTTTAAGTTTACTATTTTGTTCAGGTCATATAGTTGTTTAACTG
Organism: Niallia sp. FSL W8-0177; assembly: GCF_038006285.1. Taxonomy (NCBI): domain Bacteria; kingdom Bacillati; phylum Bacillota; class Bacilli; order Caryophanales; family Bacillaceae; genus Niallia; species Niallia sp. FSL W8-0177. Next base: position 3,576,773 of record NZ_JBBOUX010000001.1, on the reverse strand, counting down.
TGCTTTTCTCTAAATCTATAGAATACCCTTTACTTAAATACCATTTAAAATATTTAATTTGTCTTCAGTTAATCTATTTATAGTACTAGTTGCCGAATAAAAAGTAAGAACAAAAGTTGGATCGTTTAAGATGGCATTTTCTAAACTAATATTTAGATGTTCTTTTTCACTAATTCTATTTTTTAGTTTGTTAGGAAGCTTAGTAGTTATGATATAATGCTGTCGAATTTTATGTTCTGAACAATTTAAGAGCTTTACAATTTTTTTCGCATCATTATTGGTATTAGTTAAGATTTTCTATATTTTCTCATCTTTTATTCTATAATAAACATTCTCTTTTACACAGTTAAGCAAACAGGCATTATACCAATACAATTTTTGAATCTTATCGCGATAATTATACATGGAACTTTTTTATTTGGAAAAAGAACAGTTAAAGAGTTATATGCATTTATACCTCTGAACAGTAGAAAGTTATTTGCTGAATTTTCATAAACATACATTAATGGCCTACTTGTTTTAATTGCAATATTATATTTTTTAAAGCAGTGTCTTCTTTGGGAAGATATCGATGTACTGCTTTAATTTCATTAGCAGATAGCCATTTTATCATATGCATCTTTCTAATCTCCTTTAAGTTATTGCTTAAGAATATGATTTATTAAAATTGTCCTATGTTACTTATTTCTCAAAATTCAATCTTGTTGACTTTAGTAACAATTAATAGAGAGGAAAGAAGTGAGAGGAGTTACTTATGTACTCCTAGTATGGAGAAGGCATTTTGTAAAATGAAAAATGAATCTAAAAGTTGACTTTTCTGTTATATTTTTAATTTCGACATAATTAGTTAAATTCTGACATGGGTTTTATGTTATTTTGAAGGAAAAAGATATAAAGGGGAAACAATGAGAAAATACATCATAATTTTGTTAGGTTTTAGTATTTTAGGATTTATGGTATTGAATCTAAGTATTACTACAGTAGAAGCCCATCCAGGAAGAACAGATGCAAATGGTGGGCATACTTGTAGAACAAATTGTGAAAAATGGGGCTTAAGTTATGGAGAATATCATTATCATAATGGTGGTTCGAGTGATTCTACTAGCTCTAACACAGATGAAGGTAGAGATATTCCAGAAGTAACCACTGTGGATACTTCTTCTCTTGAAAATGAACTTTCTGAAGCAAGAGATGTAATTGAACAATATGAACAGGAGAATAAAGAGGTAAAACAAAAGATAGACAATCTTGAAGATGAACTAGCTGTATTAAATAATACAATCAATAAATATAAAAAGAGAGAAGAAGAAATCGATAGTAGAGAATCGTCGTTAAGTAAAAAGGAAAAGGAATTAGAAGGGATACAAGTGGAATTGGACAAGAGAGAAAAGGAGGTAGAAGCAAAAATAAGGAAAAGCGAAGAAAATATAAAAAAACTAGAAACTGATTTAAATGATAAACAAGAAGTAATCCAAAATATGGAAAACGATACGACCGTTGGGGCAATTAGTTCAGCAGTAGCACTTGGTGGAGGATATGGAATTTATCGTTTTATTCGACGAAAAAAAACAAGTTAAAAATGATGAATATAATAATATTCTTGACCTTTAGTAATACGTGGAGTTTAACCTACATTCAAGCTATCTTCCTCCAAATTGAAGATAGCTATTTTAATGGGAAAGGAAATAGGAATAAAATAATGAAATTATTCAATTTTCTTCCAAATATATTGGACTGAAATAGTCTAATAGATATAGAAAGTAGTGAGGGGAAGCAGTGAAAAAGATATTCATTATTATCATTACATCGATTATAATTGTGCTGGTCATATTGATTGTGTTATGGAAGTTAGATGTAATTTACGTCAATGTAGCGGCACCAGTGGAAAAAAGCAAGGAGATATTAGGCAAGGATGAGGTCTCCGTATTATTGGAGCTAGTGTATCCGAAGCTTGGGGACGACTAGCAAGCAATACTATTATCGCCTGCCCGAGGAACAAGGTTTTGCGGCAATTGTGGTATCCAATAGAGTTTAGGATTTATTTGAAGAAATAAAAAAGGATGATGCACCAAGTTACAATATAGAAGTTTCCTTAATGACAGAATATGAGTTTAATAATCTAATGAGTAGTAGACAAATTTCAGACGATGAAGCTACTATACCCGTACACGATGAAACGAATTCTGATAATGGGGAAGCAAGTGAATACACCAATACTGAAACGCATCCACCAATAGGAGAGGAGTTTGACGAAGCTGCTATTGCATCCAATAATGAAAAGATTAAACATCCAGACTTTTTGCCAAACGCCATAAAATGGAGTTATAGCGGGAATCGATATTTCTTTAAAAGCGCCAATTGGTCCAATTATAGAAAATCAAATAGGTCAACCGGACTGGAGAACAGGCTCAGAAAGTGGATATATCCTCAGGTATAAAGACTATCAGGCTGGATTTGGCGTTTCTAATGATTATGAGGAGTATCCTGAATCACTCATTTATTCTTATCATCTACTGATTTATTTAACTGAAGAAGAAATAATTCAATCTTTAGGTGAACCAACCAGTGAAGAATTTAGCGAAGTGGATAATGTCTATTACATGTATTACAGGTTGGAGATTATGAATTACTTTTTGAAAAGGATTCGGACGATTCAGCTGAGCGCTACTATTATTGGTTCGGATGAAGGGGAGAACTTGAAACAATAGAGGGAACAGTTCTGGTGAATACATGCCTCACTAGAACTGTTCCTCTATGTCTGTAATTTATTGTCAAATGCCGTCAAACATGTCAAAAATCCTCGAAATATTTCTTCTTTTATTAGTTGTATCTCTATTTCCACAGTGTTAACATTATTTTGTAAGCGTTTTCCATTATTAGTGCCTGACCATTAAATTATCTACTTTTTAAGGAGGAATTCGATGAACCAACAGACTGTAGTTTTGAAAGAAAAGGTTGGAAAGTTCCTAAGTGGTAAGAAAAAGTTATTTATTAATGGTGAATTTGTGGAGAGTCAAACACAAAAAACATTCGACAGTTATAATCCAGCGACAGATGAGGTTTTGGCAAGTGTATATGAAGCAGGTCCAGAAGATATTGATTTAGCGGTGAAAGCGGCACGGAAAGCTTTCGACGAAGGACCTTGGTCAAAAATGAGTGCTTCGGAGCGCAGTCGTCTTATGTACATACTGGCCGATTTGATGGAGAAAAACAGTGCGGAGCTTGCCCAATTAGAAACGTTAGATAATGGGAAACCGATTCGCGAAACAACTAATGCGGATATTCCATTAGCCATTGAGCATATGCGCTATTATGCGGGGTGGTGTACAAAAATTACAGGACAAACGATTCCAGTTAATGGTCCATACTTTAATTATACACGCCATGAAGCAGTGGGAGTAGTTGGGCAGATTATCCCTTGGAACTTCCCGCTGTTAATGGCAATGTGGAAGCTCGGAGCGGCTCTTGCAACTGGATGTACAGTGGTATTAAAACCAGCTGAGCAAACGCCGTTATCTGCTCTTTATTTAGCAGAATTAATCCAGGAAGCGGGGTTCCCGGATGGGGTTGTGAATATTGTTCCTGGATTTGGGGAAACAGCTGGCCAGCCGCTAGTTGATCACCCTTTAGTAGATAAAATTGCTTTTACTGGTTCTACGGAAGTTGGAAAAATGATTATGGCGAATGCCTCTAAAACATTGAAAAGAGTTACATTGGAGCTTGGTGGGAAATCACCGAACATTATCCTGCCAGATGCAGATTTAACAAAAGCTATTCCAGGTGCATTTAATGGTGTTATGTTCAATCAAGGACAGGTATGCTGTGCCGGGTCTAGAGTTTTTATTCAAAAGAAACATTTTGATAATGTCGTTGCCGATATGGCAAATCAAGCGAAAAAAATGAAGCAAGGTGCTGGTATCCACGCTGATACAGAAATTGGACCGCTTGTTTCTGCTGAACAGCAACAACGAGTTCTTGGTTATATTGAAAGAGGGTTAAACGAAGGCGCGCAGCTAGTCGCAGGTGGTTTTAATCCACGTGAGGAAGGATACTTTGTTTCCCCAACTGTTTTTGCCGATGTACGAGATGAGATGACGATTGCCAAGGAAGAAATTTTTGGACCTGTTATTTCGGCAATGCCATATGACGATTTAGATGAGCTGATTAAACGTGCAAATAACAGTGAATATGGCTTAGCAGCAGGCGTCTGGACGAGAGATGTTGCTAATGCCCACTACATCGCCAGCAAACTCCGCGCAGGAACAGTTTGGGTCAACTGCTACAATACATTCGATGCAGCCTCTCCATTCGGCGGATACAAACAATCAGGCATCGGCCGTGAAATGGGCTCCTATGCCCTAAACAACTACACAGAAGTAAAGAGTGTATGGGTTTCTATGCAATAAGGGAATCGGAGGGACGGTTCTTATTGCTTTTTAATCGCATGATATAGCAAGTAGTGGCTGACGCAAAAGTCGTTTAAGAACAACTTTTGAAGTCAGCTTCTTTTTGTTCATATACTAGGATTAATGGAAAGAGTACTCTGTATAAATGTGTATTTCATTTTCACGAGACATAGTAATAAGGAAGGAAGAAGGGAGGGCAACATGTAATGAAGAACATTCTTTTGATAGTCATGCTAGCTCTGACCATTTTTGTTATTTACCTTATTGCGATGCATCCAAATCCAACTAAAACTGTCTTTATTCCTCCTACATCATCTTTGGAAGAAAGGGTATGTGAAGAAGTATCGGAACAATTTGGTGATTGCAAACGAATCCTGTTGTTTGATGCGCAGTCCCGTATCGTTTTTGCGGAAAATAGGTCGGGGATTGTTCCTGTACTTACTAATAAAGAATTTACTGACTTTCAAAAAATTATTTATCCTATAATAGAATTTCAGGAGTTTCAAGAAGAGAGACAAGAGAGAGGTTCTATTACCTGGCAGGCAAATAATAAGCTCGAAAAGAATTTTTCCATTATTTATGGATTTGCCGAAGATAACGCCAAAACCATCATTATTACTAGTGAGGGCAATATCCAGCCAAATAAGTTTTTCCTTCAAGATAACCTCTGGGTATGGTATGCGACTTTCACGAAGGATAATGTTAAACTGCCAGTTGAAGTAGATATTTATGAATAAATGGAATCGTAGGGACATGCTTCCCTTAAAGAGTAAAGAAGCTTAGGAGCCTTCCTATGCTTTTTTTTGGTTTATTTAGGGGATTTTCCACGGGAGCTATGTTGTACTGAAGCTACCAGTAAAAGCAATTTCTCATCCAGAGAAGTAATATCGCCGAGTAGGGAAAACGCTTTATCAATGATGGCTGCTGGAAAATAAGAGGAGAGCGATAGAACCACCTCTGAGAACTGAGCTTTGGTAGGAAAATGTCGAAAATGGTTGTCGAAAGTATTGATATACGTCAACTTTTGTCGATATGAATATTAAGAAGTAAAGTTATATGTTTTATGGCACTACAAAGAGTTATTTAAGGGAGATGAGGAAGAATGAAAAAAGGAAAAGACAGATCGATTAAAACAAAGTTTATTTTGTATTTTCTATTAATTGGTCTTATTCCAGTAATAATAGCCTCTAGCATTATTTATTATGTTAGTAGTAATAATACGTTAAACAAGGAAGAGGAATGGCTTGGTAAACAAACAGCCGATACAGTAGAAAACATGGAGGAATGGATTCAAAAGCGTTTGGATGAGCTTACGCTTATTTCGAAATCAGATACCATTATCAATGGAGATCTTGTAGCTCGGAGTAAACAAATTAATATTGTCAAAGAGCAAGATTCAACTTATGAATCAGTTGTAGTTATCGGAAAAAACGGGATGGTGGAAGCACATACAGACCCTAGTCTAGTTGGTAAATTAGACTTATCAAAAAGAGATTATTTTATCAAAGGGATAAAAGGAGAACAGAGTGTTTCGAATGTCCTTAAGTCCAATGCGACAGGAAATCGAGTTCTTGCAATAGCAACGCCGATCATAAATGCCAATAAAGAAGTAGTGGGAGTGGTATCTGCTACCGTTAACTTTGAAACCCTTATACAGGATTTTTTACAAAATGAAACTTCTCAAAATAAAAGCACATATCCTGTATTAGTTGATAGTAATAATATAGTTCAGTTTCATCCTAATGCTGACTTAATCGGTAAGACAATTGAGGAAGCTGGTTTTTCCAAAAATATAGGAACTATTTTCGAGAAGGGGAGAACAACAAGTGGAACTAAAGAGACAGAGCTGGATGGAGAAAAACAACTGGTTACTTATGCTCCCCTAAAAAGTGCAGGTTTAGGTATTTATTTATTTACTTCCTTGGATGATATATTAGAAATTACTAGTAGTATTAAGAACATTACGACCATTATACTTGCAGTATTTTCTGTGCTGATAATTGGTGTGGCAATTTGGATTGCAAACGGGATGACAAAACCAATCCGAAATATTGTTGCTCAGCTGCGTTTAGTTGCAGCAGGAGATCTTACAAGCAAGGATGTAGCTATCCAATCAAAGGATGAGATTGGTCAGTTAGCGGAAAATACGAATTCGATGAAACATAGCTTGCGGGAATTGATTAAACAGTTGAAGGAAAGCTCTGTACATACAGCAGAAACATCTGCGCAATTGGCTGTGAGTGCAGATCAATCCAATCAAACAAGTGTAGTAATAACGGAATCGATACAAGCTGTTGCTGAAGGAGCAGCCGATCAGGCGGAAATGGTGACTGAAAGCACAGAAGCGCTTGATGAAGTGGCACAAGGAGTACAGCAAATTGCAGAGGCTTCGGCGACTATTTCTGAAAAGGCCAGCTCAACATTGAATAAAGCCCAAACTGGTAAGGAATCTGTTGAAAAAAATATTACCCAGATGAATACAATTCAACAATCAGTTCAAAACTCAGATGAATTGACGAAATCACTTATTGTAAGATCACAGGATATTGTGAAAATATTGGAAGTTATTACTTCTATAGCTGATCAAACAAATCTGCTTGCGCTTAATGCGGCAATTGAAGCAGCAAGAGCTGGGGAGCACGGGAAAGGATTTGCAGTAGTTGCCGATGAAGTTCGGAAACTGGCAGAAGAATCACAGCGTTCTTCTCAAGAAATTGCTGGGATAGTAACGAAAATTCAAGGGGAGATTAAACAAACGAGCGAATCAATGAATGCAGTCATGGATGAAGTTCAAAGTGGTGTATTGATTGCTAATAACTCAAGAGAACTATTTAAGGAAATCCTAGAATTGACTTATGAAGTTTCTGATAATATTACCAATATGTCTGCCACTTCGGAAGAGATTTCAGCAGGAGCAGAAGAGGTATCTGCTTCCTTTAATCAAATCTCTACTATTACTAAAAACACGAAGTCAAGCACACAAGAAGTGGCCGCAGCCTCAGAAGAACAACTAGCAGGAATAGAGGAAATTTCCTCAGCTGCCCAAAGCCTCAAAAACTTAGCAGCTGAATTAGAAAAAACGATTACAAAATTTACAATATAGGAAAAAAAGGGACGGTTCATCCGTCCTTTTTTATACTCTTTATGAAGGATGCAGGAGAATTTCTCTTGCGGATTTTATGGATAAAATTTAAATTTTTTGCAAATACTAACTTCAAACTTTTTCTGAAAACCATGGATTATATTCTCAGCATGTGTTGATTTCACTAAGATGTACACTAAATTTACTTTATCTATTAAAAAGGTGGCTGGGGAAAGATGTGAACAGGAAATCATTTGAAAAACTTTTATGGTCCATCGCTTTGCCTGGCTTTGGACAGCTGCTTAATAAGAAATATATAAAAGGAATTATTTTTATCTTACTTGAGTTAGTTGTGAACATACAAGCTAACTTTAATACAGCCATTATATTAAGTTTTCATGGACAAACTTCCGCGTCTTTAGAGGAAGTTAATCTAAAATGGCTTATGTTTTATCCGTGCCTTTATTTTTTTGCGATGTGGGATGCAGTAAGAGATGCTGATGAGAAAGGAGAAAATTCTCCTTTATTATTTCTTCCATTTGTGTTTGCAGCTTATTTTGTAACAGTAGGATTAATCTATTCATCAGAGGTTTTCCTATTTGGGCATCTAATCGGCCCTATTTTTTTACCAATGCTTTTTGTGTTACCAGGTGTAATCATTGGATTGGTCATAAGGAAAGTAATATATATATTTACGAACTGAAACGCCATTTTTTAAATGGTGTTTTTCTGATATTCAAGTAAAGGAATGAGGAAAACAACGATTCTTTAAAAGCGCCTCAACTAAAATAACAAAAAATTTCGGAATATATACAAACATATTACTTTCTAGCCAATCATAAGCTTTTAAGAAGTAAGGAAGGTTTACTAACTGCCATGATTGGAGGAATGAATGAGTATTTTACAATCAGGAACTCCCACCTACTTAAAGATAATCAGTAAGAGAAAAGGACTGCAAGAAATTATCGAAGGAGATAATCTTTATTCAAAGAACAAGTTTGGCAAAAAGATTGAAGCTGAGTAAGCCGACTATATCAGCATTGGTAGATGAGCTGGTGGAAGAAGGCTGGATTATTGAAAAAGAAAGTAAAAAGGCGGCAACAAAAGGGGAGAAAACCTGTCCATTTATTGTTTGCCAAAGAATACAAATATACGATTGGCATAGATATTGGAGGAACGACGACTGAAATAGCGATTATGGATTTGGAAAATTTATTCTGCACCGTAAAATAGACACACAAGAGGCGTTGAAGAGGAATTTTGTCCAATTGCTTGTTGATCAAGTAAATAGCATATTAGAGGAACAAAATAATAGTCATACAAAGGTGCTGTCTTTAACGATTGGTGCACCAGGAATGACGGATTCAGAAAATTTTATTTGCTCGCCGTTTACTCCATTTAGAGAGAGGAGTGAAGCAATATAATGCCAGACAGTAGATCGCAAGTCTATGTAAACCATATATTAGAACCCATCTATGATTTTACGAAACAACATTACCTTCCTTATTTATTAGAAATTAACATCGCCCATGCTACTATGCTAGCCCACCAAAAAATCTTAACAAAAGAAGATACCCAAAAAATCATTAAAGCGAATCAAGCACTATTAGCAAAAGGTTATCCCCAACACTATAATCCTCTTTATGAAGACTTATTTTTTATGCTGGAAGAAGATTTGAAAAAGGAAATCGGCGAAGTGCTTGTTGGAAATATGCATATTGCCTTTAGTCGGAATGATATGGATGCAACCATGTATCGAATGGTATCTCGAGAAAAGCTTCTGCAGTTTCTTACCTTACTTGTAGAGTTAAAAAAGGTATTGTTACGTTTGGCGAAAGAACATGAACTAACGATTATGCCAGCCTATACACATAATCAGCAAGCACAGCCTACTACCTTAGCCCACTATTTGTTAGCTATCGATAGTAGTTTACAAAGGGACTTGGAACGTGGTTTCGCGCTTTTAAGAAGAATCAATGAGTCTCCAATGGGAGCTGCTGCTTTAGGGACTTCTGGTTTTCCAATTGATCGTTCATTTGTGGCGATCCAATTAGCTTTCGATAAACCAATGGAGAATTCCTATGATTCTATTAGTGCCGCTGATTATATGCTGGAAATAGCTAGTGTGATCAAAATTTCTTTAAGTACCTTATCGCGTTTTACTCATGATCTCTTGTTTTTTACGACAAATGAAGTAGAAGCAATCAGATTAGATAAAAGCTTAGTGCAAACATCGAGCATCATGCCTCAAAAACGAAACCCTTCATCTTTAGAACATACGAAATCTCTCATTAGCCGGACAATTGGGGAAGTAAATGCTGCTTTTATGATGTCCCACAACACACCTTTTGGGGACATCGTCGATATTGGGGATGATATCCAACCTATTCTTATCAATGGCTTTTCTCATTCCTATCAAATTATTGAATTACTGACAGAAATTCTTAAAACGATGGAGGTAAATGTAGATAAACTCCTGACCCGTTGTTCAGAAGGCTTTTCCACCGTAACGGAATTAGCGGATGTACTGGTTAGGGAGTGCCAATTATCCTTCCGTGATGCCCATCAGATTGTCAGCATTTTGGTTCAGCGATTAGCTAGTACTGGGAAAAAAATAAAAGATGGTTCTGCTGAACTAGTCAAACAAATTTCTCAGGAGATATTAGGAACACATCTTCCTTTAACAGAAGAACAATATCGAACTGCGATTAATCCTTTTCATTTTGTTATGGTTCGCTCTGCTTTTGGAGGCCCTAACCCAAAAGAAACAGAGAGACAGCGAATAAGGTCCAGTCAAAAGCTTGCTGATTTTTCAAAAGAAGCAGCAATATATAGAAATAAATTTACTTCTTATAAGCAGCTGCTTCGCAATAATAACAAACTTGTTTAATAGGAGGGGGTTCTATTGAAAAAGTTTTTAAGTGTATTTCTTTTTCTAGCCATAGCAATGGTTATTGTTGGTTGTTCAAAGGGAAAGGATTCTGGCGGGGAAGCAGATGGTACGGTAACTATTGAATATTGGCAATATGCCTATAAGGCGAAAGTGGATTTAATGGATGAGCTTATTAAAGAGTTTGAAGATAAAAACCCAGGAATTAAAGTAAAGCAGACAACTTTTCCATATGAGCAATACAATGAGAAGGTTGCTACACTAGTTCCAGCTGGAAGAGGTCCCGATGTTATCAATTTATATTATGGCTGGCTGCCAAAATATATTGATTCAGGCTATTTACAGCCTCTTCCTGAGGATGCATTTCCAGTGGATAAAATCGAAAGTGAATACTTCTCCTTAGTAAATGCAGCAAAATTGGACGATAAATATTGGGCCATTCCGACTGCGGTTCGTACTCTTGCCCTGTTTTATAACAAAGATCTTTTTGAAAAAGCAGGCTTGGATCCAAATAGTCCGCCAAAAACATGGGATGAATTAGTAGATTATGCGAAAAAACTGACAGTAAGAGAAAACGGAAAGCTTGTAACAGAGGGGATGGCGTATGAAATTGGTGCACAGCTGAACAACTGGTTTTATGATGCTCTTGTCTATCAAGCTGGCGGTCAAGGGTTGAGTGAGGATCGTAAGCAAGTTCTTTGGGATGATACACCTGCTGGTTTAGAAGCATTTACGTATTTAGTGGAATTCGGATCCAAACATAAAGTTGGCGAAAGTGGTTTTTATACAGATGATGTAACAGCATTTAAGACAGGGAATGCGGCGATGAATATTGACGGTTCCTTCCGTTTAGGTACGTTGGCGACAGATGCACCTGACTTAAATTATGGGGTTGCGCCACTGCCATCTTATAAAGAAAAGGCCACACAATCTTCGTTCTGGGCAAATGGCATTACAGCTAAAGTAGAAGGAGAGAAATTAGAAGCTTCTAAAAAATTCTTAGCGTTTTTAACAAGTGATGAAGTGATGGAACGCTGGATTGACGAGGTAGGAGAATTGCCAGCAAAAGAAGCGGTCGCAACACAAGATAAATATGTAAACGATCCATTATACGGACCATTCATCGAACAGCTTCCATATGCCAATGCACAATTCTATGTCGACGAAACAGCACAAAGACAATATGTTATTGATGCAGTGAATGAAGTGTTGCTAAATGGAGTTTCAATTGAAGATGCCTACAATGATTTCGCAGCTAAGTCACAAAAGCTCTACGATGATTATTGGAGTAACAAGTAAAGATACTGAAATAAAGAAAGGCGGTAATCGTCTTTCTTTATTCAGAAAGGAGGGTTTTCATGTCTGGGAAGAACCATTCTGCCGTCCCAAAAAAGACTGCTAGATTTACGTTAAAGCAACAAAAATATATCTTTGTATATACATGCTTGCTGATACCTCTTCTTTTTTTTATTTCGATTCGGTTTTTGCCAACACTTTATACATTCAACATCGGGTTTCGGGAATGGGATATTCTATCAGAGGATAAACCATTTGTAGGGATGGATAATTATGTAGCCCTTTTTAAAGATGAAGTCTTTCGTAAATCACTAATAAATACATTTATCTATGTCGTTTTTGGTGTAGTAGGACAGCTGATGTGTGGATTAGGAGTAGCGCTGCTTTTGCAAAGGATTAATAAATTTGTCGGGGTATTTCGCGCTATTTATTTCATTCCCTATGTGACAAGTATTGTTGCGGTAAGCTGGGTGTTTAAATGGATTCTAATGAACAACGGCGTTGTGAATGATATTCTCATGAAGTTTGGGTTGGAAGCCCAGCTTTTTCTTAAATCACCTGATCAAGCAATTTATATTATTATCTTAACGATGATCTGGCAAGGTCTCGGTTTTCAAATGATTATTTTCCTAGCGGGCCTTGAAAATATCCCGAAAATATTCTATGAAGCTGCGGAAATTGATGGGGCAGATGGTTGGAAAAAATTTATTCATATCACCTTGCCGTTACTAAATCCAACCATTGTATTTTCCGCAGTTATTGGCAGTATTAGTTTCTTACAAACCTTTACCCAAGTGCAAAATATGACACAGGGTGGACCACTTCATTCTACTATATCCGTTGTTCTTTATATTTATGAATTAGCCTTCCAGCACTTTGATATGGGTCTCGCTTCTGCGGCAACAGTTATCTTATTTCTGATTATTTTAGTTATCACAATCATTCAAATGAAAGTTTTGACAAAGAAATTTGAGTACTAGTTTTTTATGGGGGTGAGGAGTTGAAGAAAAGAAGGTATTTAAAAAAATCAATCGTCTATATTCTCTTGACCGTTGGGGCTATCTTTATGCTGTTCCCTTTTATTTGGATGGTATCCACATCCTTTAAGCCGCCGACGGAAGTATATGGACTGAAGCTGCTTGCCGACCACCCTACATTAGAGAATTATCGGAAGATTATGGTGGATACCCTGTTTAGTAAATGGTTTTTAAATAGTTTTATCGTGGCAGTGATTACTACTTTAAGTGTTGCGTTATTTGACACCCTTGTTGGTTATGTTATTGCTAAATTTTCCTTTGTTGGCAAGAGTATTATTTTCTTATTCATCTTAAGTTCCTTAATGATTCCTACCGAAATGCTGATTATTCCTTGGTATATCATGTCTACTGACTTAGGCTGGGTTGATACGTATTGGGGAATTATGTTTCCAGGCGTAATTTCTGCCTTTGGTATTTTTCTCATGAAACAATTTATGGAGTCTATTCCAGATGACTTACTCGATGCTGCAAGAATTGATGGCTTAAATGAATTTAAAATTTTCTTTAAAATCGCCATTCCACAAGTATATCCAGCATTAGCAGCGCTATGTATTTTCACATTTTTAGGAAACTGGAATGCCTATTTGTGGCCGTTAATTGTTATCGAGACAGAAGAAATGCGAACACTGCCAGTCGGCCTTGCCTTTTTCTCCGGTGAAAACCAAACTTACTGGGAAATCGTCATGGCAGGAGCTACCATCGCTGTTGTACCACTAATCATCGTCTTCTTAATCTTCCAACGCCATATTATTAAGGGGATAACGTTGACTGGGTTGAAGTAGGGGAAGTGGAAAAGGAGCTTTTCCGGTTAACCAAACTTGATTAAAGGCTGATCACAAGCATTAGAGGGAAGTAGTACAACTGTCCCTCTGCTGCCATTCCCATCTATACTTAGACAGATGGGAATTATTTATGATTATTGGTAGATGTTGATTAATGACCAGAACCCATTGCATCTACATGATGGACATGTTTGCTATTAATCCAGATGAATAACACAGAAACTAATACAAATCCAGCTCCAACAAGGAATGGTACAGATGGATTAAATATTTCTGCTAACTTTCCTGCTGTGTAAGGCGCAATGGCTCCACCTATAAAGCGCAAGAAGCTGTATGCTGCTGAAGCGGTAGATCGTTCTACAGGAGCAGCATTCATTACGGCAGTTGTAATAAGCGTATTGTTATTTCCTAATAAGGCACCAGCGAAAATAACTGCTGCGATGATAACCCATTGGGTTGTTGTCCAAATTCCCATAGCAACTAATACAACTGCAAACAAGGTTAACATGGCACACATTGATTTTACGGTTCCGAAACGTTCCTGCAATCTTGGTGCCATAAAAACAGAAGTGACAGCTAATAAAATACCCCAGCCCAAGAATACAAAGCCAAGTCCATGTTCGTCTAAGCCCATTACAAACGGTGCATAGGCTAACAACGTGAAAAATCCAAAATTATATAATGCTGCGGCAATCCCTAAAACAAGTAATGAGCGATGTTTTAATGCTCTAAACGGATCTGCCAAGGACGTTTTAGATTTTACTGTATTCGTTGTATTCATGGAAGTATTTTTTGGCATTAAAATGAAAATACCGAAAAAGGCAATAATCATTAAAACAGCTACCCCTAGGAAAGGACCTCTCCAGCTCATGGCTCCCAACCATCCGCCTAGTAGTGGACCGACAGAGATACCAAGTCCAATCGCTGCTTCATAAAGAATAATTGCTTTAGCAGTACCACTGTTTGAAAGAGATACAATTGCCGCTAATGCAGTTGCTACAAACAGGGCATTACCAAGCCCCCAACCTCCTCGAAGTCCGACAAGCGCCCAAATCCCATTTGATAGTCCGCCTAGGCAAGAAAAAATAGCAATGATAACAATTCCTAAAATAAGTGTCCACTTAATTCCAAGTCTGGAGGAAATCATCCCAGTTACCAGCATTGCTACAGCCATTACGGCATTATAGCTAGTGAAGAGTAACGTTACCTGGCTTTGGGAGGCATGAAGTTTCTCGGCAATAGCAGGAAGGATCGGATCAACGAGACCAAGCCCCATAAAGGCAATAATCCCCGCAAAAAATACAGCCCATACTGCTTTAGGCTGTTTTAATAAACTAGCTTCTGTTTTCGTATTTAAATTGTTTTTGGTTGAATCTGCTGATACAGATTGTGAAGATGACATTTCATTCTCCCCTTTATTTTTTTATTCCCTTTGTTTTTATAGACTAGATTAATTCTTTAAAAGAATTCCTTATAACATCACCGCGACTAATAATGCCTACTAAAACTCCATTTTTTTCAACGGGGACCTTTTTAATTTGCTTTTTACCTAACAGAGCTGCAATCTTTTCTAAATTTTCATCCCAAGACACTTTAATAACCCTTTTCTTCGCAATTTTCATTACGTTCAAATGTAAGAGACTTTGCAATCTATGTTCAAAATCTTCATCGTCCCCTTTAATAACAACAGTATAATAAATACTGTCGATAATATGATCATCATGTTTGCCAATGTATCGCAGTACATCTCCATCACTGATGAAACCGACAATCTCATTGCGGTCATTAACGATAGGAAGACCGCTAATTTTATACTGAATGAATTTTTCGATGACAGAACGGACGGTGTCGCCTTCTTTCACTTTATATACTCGGCTTACCATAATATCATGGGCTAGCATTTATCTGTCCCCCTTTTATTTTTTGGACAAGTAGTTGTATAAGGAAACTATATAATTGTATTATACAACTATATAACGAAACGTCAATTGTTTTTACGGAGATATGGATTCCCCTTCTTATTACAAATCTTTAATCAAGTATGCTATCATATTTTATAGAAATAATGGAAACGGTGAGGTAGTTAATCAATGGATGAACAATCGCTGGAAGAACTTGAAGTGGAATTATCTATACTGATACGACGGGTTACCCATACATCTTCTCATAAAAAAACTAGCAGCTTGGATCGGTCAGCTTATCTGTTGCTGCATGAAATAGTGACAGCAGGCCCTGCTGGTGTTAAAGCGCTTGCGATAGAATTTCAATTAGATGTTTCTACTGTAAGTCGACAGGCGGCTGCGTTGGAGCAAAAGGGCTATTTGCTGAGAATTCCTGATGAAACAGATGGAAGAGCTTATACTCTCCAGATAACTGAAACAGGATTAGAAGAATTTCAAAAGGAAAAAAAGTTTAGAAAAAGCAGGGTGGCGGAAGTGACCAAGGTTTGGACAGAAGAAGAGCGTGAGACTTTTGCTAAGTTATTAAAAAAATATAATCAGTCGGCGATGAATGTTCATCTATGATTGATTCAAAAAGAGAATAGGTATTTGAAGAAGTGTTTGCTTATGAGGGAAGGTATTTTCGCC
The DNA here is from genome assembly GCF_038006285.1 of Niallia sp. FSL W8-0177. NCBI lineage: Bacteria > Bacillati > Bacillota > Bacilli > Caryophanales > Bacillaceae > Niallia > Niallia sp. FSL W8-0177. The sequence goes on along the minus strand of NZ_JBBOUX010000001.1, from coordinate 3,560,692 downwards.
TTCCCTCTTTTCTATTGGGAGAAAGTGTAATCGGAGGTTGTTTACGTTTTTTTCATGATTTTTAAAGGGAGACAGAGAAATGCTCCTTTCTTTTTTTTATTAATATTTTCATATAGTTTGAAAAGCAAAAGAAGGTTATTGCTGGGATTTAATGTTTGTTATTTCCTAGTTAAGACAGTGCTCTAATATATGGAGGAAGCACAATTAGAGATTAGTACGAGATTTGAAGTTTGAAAATAATCAATTTTCTGATATAAAAGTACTATTTTGCAAAAATAAAAAGGGGAATTGACTATCAATTTAGAATATTAAGTTTCGTAATATTACATATTGTGTTCAGAGGGGGATTTTTGGTGGTAAAGAAGAAACTCAAAAAAACAGCATTGGCAGCAGTACTTGGAATTAGTACTCTCTCACTAGGGTTATATAGTCCTCCTGAGAAAGCTGCTGCAGAAGCAGCGTATAAAGAGGTTGTCTCCAGTTACGGAGGAGCTCCTATTGATTTAGGCATTGCCAATGATGAACGGATTATTGAAATGCTGAAAAAAGAGGGAAAGTTGGCAAAGCATGCAAGCACTGGTGAAACGGAAAAAGCTTTACAAAAGTATTTACAAGGCAAAGCAGAAGGAGCTAAAAAAGAAACTAAGGATAAACTGCCGAAAGCCTTATCTAAATTAGAAACAAAGGGAGAAAACGAAACATCTAATCATAGTCTCCAAAAGGGAAAAGGAAATAAATTAGGACAGGCAAAGAAAAATACAGTGGAATCTGTCAAAGAGGAAGCATATGAAGGGGAAGTTCGTGAAGATAAGGTTCTCGTTTTAGCGATAGATTTTCCAGATTATAAAAAAAGCTCGATTACAAAAGATGAGACAGATATGTTCTATGAAGATTACACACATGAGCACTTCCAAAATATGATTTTTGGCGAAGATGGTTATGAAGGTCCGAACGGTGAAAATCTTGTCTCCATGAAACAATTTTATGAAGAGCAATCTGGTGGCAGTTATTCGGTAGAAGGGGAAGTTGCTGGCTGGTATACAGCTGATCATGAGGCCGCTTATTATGGAGGAAATTATCCTGGGGCAGATGATAGTGATGCGCGTCCTCGTGAATTAGTCTATGAAGCATTATCAAAAGCTGCACAAGATCCAAATGTAGACTTAAGTGAGTACGACGTATGGGATCGTGATGATTATGATGGCGATGGTGTATATAATGAGCCAGATGGAATTATCGATCATTTAATGGTTATCCATGCAGGGGTTGGTGAAGAAGCTGGTGGAGGAGCCCTAGGGGGAGATGCTATTTGGTCTCATCGTTGGAATTTAGGAAACCTAGTTGCAGTGCCAGGGGCTACATCTAATAGCGATCGTTTCGGTGGCTTACTTGGTGCATATGATTATACCATTGAACCAGAAGATGGTGCGGCAGGTGTTTTTGCGCATGAATACGGACATGATTTAGGTTTGCCAGATGAATATGATACGCAGTATACTGGCGGCGGTGAAGCTGTGGCTTACTGGTCTATCATGGCTAGTGGCAGCTGGGCCGGAGATGTTCCAGGAACGGAGCCGAGTGGATTTAGTGCATATGCCAAGGAATATTTGCAAGGCGCCCATGGGGGAAATTGGTTAAGCGGCACTACGTTAAATGCAAATGAAATTACAAGTAAAGGAACAGAACTACTGCTGGACGAAGCGGTAACAAAAGGAACAAATAATGACGCAGTGCGTATTAATCTTCCCGATAAAACAACAGATGTAAACACACCGGCAAGTGGGAAATATGAATACTTTAGTGGTAGTGGAAATAATATCGATCATTCTATGAAGACAGCAGTAGATTTGACTAATGCCACAAGTGCCGAGTTGACTTTTAAAACATGGTACGACATCGAGGCTGAATGGGATTATGCATCTATTAAGGTGAATGGTGAGACGATTAAAGGAAATATTACCACAACCGAAAATCCCAACGATCAAAATCCTGGAAATGGGATTACAGGCAGTACCAATGGTGAATGGGTGGATGGAGTCTTTGATTTAAGTGCATATGCTGGACAAAAGGTCGAAATTGAATTTAATTATTGGACCGACGTGGCAGTTGCTAATCCTGGTTTCTATGTAGATGATATCAAAGTAACAGCTAATGGAACGGAAGTATTAACAGATGATGCAGAAGGGGATTCTTTCTTTGCATTAGAAGGCTTTAAAAAGGATGAAGGAAAATTCTATTCAAAACATTATTATTTATTAGAATGGAGATCACAAAATGGAGTAGATGAGGGTCTCGCGCATATTCGCCGTGGTGCTAGTCTTATGAGTTATGATCCAGGTCTTGTTGTTTGGTATGTGGATGAGTCATATAGTGATAACTGGACGGGAGCGCATCCAGGAGACGGTTATTTAGGAGTAGTTGATGCAGACCAACATACAAACTACTGGAGTGATGGAACTGTAGGAGCAACCCGTTATCAGTTAAATGATGCTGCCTTTAGTTTAGCTAAATCTAATAAAATGTTTTTAGATTATGCTGCTATTAACGGCACTACATTAAAAGATAATTTTACAAAACGAACTCCACTATTTGATGATAGTGCTGACTACAGCAACCAAGGAAATCTAGAAGCAGGCCGCAATATTCCATCGACCGGCTTGAAAATTCGCATAGTTGGTGAAAGCAAAGACGGAACAGTAGGAAAAGTATTATTATATAAATAATAATAAATAGAAGAGGCTGTCTGAAAAGCCCCTAAAATAAAGCAAGAGGAGAAAAAGGCACGTTTTTCTCCTCTTGCTTTTCTATTCTGTTCTGTTGATTTCTATCCGAAAGTAGCTGGTGGATGCCTGCTACTTTCAATAGGTTGTGGACCAATGCCACAATATCAAACTCGACATGAACCTTATCGAGCCCCTGTGAATTAGGTAAATATGAATATATTGAAATTCCATTTATAAAGAATAAATGGAGAGCGTGGAATTAGCAGAATTAATTATAGAAAAAAGTAGCTGAGAAGAGAAAAAAACTCTTATTTAATGCCTATCACTCTGAAATTGCAGAACTGCAAAAAGACTATGAAGAATTATGGAAACAGTATTCAAGGCTATTAGACCACCTTGCAAAGTTGGTTGTACTTTTAGGATTTCGGGCCAATTTGGCCCCAAGTCAAATAAGGAATGAGCCACAGTGAAATGACGCAACATTCGCCGGGTTTGGGGAGCTCCTCAACAAGCTAATTTGAGGATTTTGCTACAAGGAAAATTCTTTAAAATGGGCAAGCGTGAGTACGCTTGCCCTGCTTGCTGATTAGCGAAAGAGGGATATTTACTCCTGCTTGGCTACAGATAACTTGCCAGTTTACGGGAAGTATTTCGGAATGATGTAGGGGACATTCCTTTTTTAGAAGTAAATTGCTTAATAAAATAGGTATCATACTCAAAGCCTGTCGAACGGGCAATTTCATTCAAACTCATGCCAGTATGGGTGAGTAATTCTTCTGCGACTTTTAATCGATAGGATAATAAATATGACATTGCAGTACAGTTACATCGTTTATGAAATAATTTATTGAGTGAAACACGGTTTAGGTGAGCACATTGTGTTAAATCATCGAGAGTAATTTTATTGGCGTAATTAGTGTGTATATATTCTAAAACCGTATCAACAGGAGACTGTCCATTTTCCGAATTTAAGCTTTCAATTAAGCTTAACATTTGAATAAGATTTTTTTTGATTCTGCAAACCCACAGTGAATCGCTTTGAGCAAATACTTCTGTTCCAATAATAAAAAACCAATCTAATAATTTTGGAAATGCTTTTGTGGTAATAAAGGGTACGCCTGTATGTGTGCTGTCTCTTTGAAATAAAGATAATCCTGTGTGTATTTTTAGATTGGGCATAAAATAATCTTCTGTTTTTGAAATTGGAATTGTACTAAGAAAATCTGGGTCAAAGCTGAACGATTGTGCTGATACTTTCTCTCTTTCAAAAACTTGTATCTCATCAGTTTGTGACAAACAGATTATCCCAGGTGCAGAAATTGCAATAGGTAGATTATTCAGCATTCCTTTTATACTCCCACTGGTGACAAATACTATAGTAAATCGATTCTGGTATGGTAACTTTTTAAAATTTTCTATGGCAAAGAAATCTATATTAACGATCCTTTTTTTATAGCGATCTATTTGTGGCATAATACTCTCCTTACAGATAGTATAGTTGAATGCTTCGTTTATTACATTGTACCAAAGAATCGCGAGATATAGAATATTGATGTAGCACAAGGGTAATATCATATTAACCAGCTTTTTACTATTAAAGTTATGTAAAATGATTTTAATTAACAAGGAGGAAAATAAATTATGGCAGTAAAGGTTGCAATTAACGGATTTGGACGCATTGGCCGACTTGCTTTCAGACAAATGTTCTCTGCAGAGGGTTATGAGGTAGTAGCAATTAATGACTTAACCAGTCCGCAGATGTTGGCTCATTTATTAAAGTACGATTCTGCGCAGGGAAGATATGCTTTAGCTGATAAGGTGGAAGCGAAAGAAAGTTCTATTGTGGTAGCAGGAAAAGAAATTGAAATTTATGCTCAAAAGGATCCTAAAAATCTTCCTTGGAGTAAGCATGACGTAGATGTGGTTTTAGAATGTACAGGATTTTTTACATCAAAAGAAAAAGCATCAGCCCATATTGAAGCAGGAGCTAAAAAAGTTGTTATCTCCGCTCCAGCTGGAAATGATCTGCCCACAATTGTTTATGGAGTAAACGAAAATGTTTTGAACAAAAATGATACGGTTATTTCAGCTGCTTCATGCACAACAAATTGTTTGGCTCTGATGGTTGATGTACTTGATGAATTGGCTCCAATTGAAAAAGGATTCATGACAACAATTCATGCGTATACAGGTGATCAAATGACTCTTGACGGTCCTCATGCAAAGGGCGACCTACGAAGAGCTCGCGCAGCCGCTTTAAATATCGTACCAACTTCTTCTGGTGCTGCCAAAGCAATAGGACTGGTAATTCCAAAATTAGAGGGGAAATTAGACGGTGTATCTCAACGTGTGCCAGTACCAGCTGGTTCAGTGACAGAGTTAGTCGCTGTCGTCAATAAGACGGTAAAGAAAGATGATATAAATACTGCTATGAAAGCGGCATCTTCTGATTCATTTGGATATACAGAGGAACAGTTGGTATCCTCTGACATAATCGGTATAACATATGGTTCATTATTTGATGCAACACAGACAAAGGTTACTTCACTTCCTGATGGGAAGTCTTTAGTGAAAGTTGTGGCATGGTACGATAATGAAAATTCGTATACAAGCCAAATGGTTAGAACAATTAAATATTTTGCTGAACTATAGTCTGTTGCTTAATAAGGTATGGCACTAAGAACTTGTGAGAAGTCCTCAATATCTTTTGCCTTTTAATATACGCTGGATTCTGCATTGTGAAGTTGGATCACTGCGTATTAAAAGCAAATGGCATTTTTGAGCTAAATCAAAGCCGCCATAACTTAGTAAATTAAGAGGGTGTAATTAATGCCCCCTCTATTTGTATATATGCTTGCGGCTTTAGGACAGGAGGTTTTTATGTATTCAAAGTTGCTGTTTTATTTTGGGAAGGAACCGTTACCCAGCTGTAACGGTTTAGCCTAGATGAAGCTGCCATACTTTATAAATTCAAAATAAATATCAAAATGATGACCAGTCAGTGTGGTCATTTTTTATTCAACATCTTTCATGCAAAATTTGTGCAGGGATGTTTTTTGTACTTTTTGTTCATTGGCAGCATATGGGATATCCCCTCCCTTTTTTATTTTTCTTTAATTAACTGTACACGGCCTACTTGTCCATCTTCTAGGCGAACCTTAATTCCATGGGGATGGGAGGGAGACTTTGTTAATATATCTTTTACAATGCCTGCTGTTCGTTTCCCGGTTCTTTGATCTTGTTTTAGTACTATTTCAACAGGTGTGCCTGGTGTTATGTCTTTGCGATTCTGACCGTTCATTATACACCCATGCGTTTTCTTTGGTTATTTGGCTTTTTTGTTAACTGGCTTTTCATTTTTTGCATTTTTTGATTGCCACTCAAACTTGCTTTTCCGCCTTGTCCTTGCTGTGCTTTATTTGCCAGCTGCTGCTTCATGGCTTCTTGTAAGCTAATTTTCTTTTTACCTTCTTGTTCCCTTGTCTGCTTATCGCTCACGGATTTTTCCTCCATTATTATCGAAATAAAGTTCCTCCCTTATCATAACATCAATCGGGTGTCAGGCACCATAAAAAGACAGAAGCCAAAGGATGTTCACTTCAGAAGGACAATTTTTCTGCAAACATATTCTCTTCTTTTTCTGAATAGGTTGTAAGAGAACAGAAATGGATGGTGGTAACGATGGATCTGCCGGTTATTTTAGCTGGGCCATTGGTGCGCAGAGTGGAGGAAACATCAGCTTATCTTTGGATAGCTTTAAGTGGAAAATATCAATTGAACGCCAATCTATACGCGATTCACTTCAATCAAACGACAAAAGAGTTTGAATACCAGCCGTTTGACATTCAGTCGGATATACAAGTATGTCGATTAGGAAAAAACTTATATATTTATTTAATCAAACTTCAGCCTATCTCCCAAAATTTTCCCACCCAAACATTGTTAGGATACAATCTAGTATTTAAAAAAGGCGAAACAAGCTATGATTTAAGTGATTTTGGATTATTAGCAGCTGATAGTCCAGTCTCTATTTGTTATGGAAACTTACAATATCCCACTTTCTTCATACCAGCAACGGCTGAAAAAAACATCTTATATGGTTCTTGCCGTAAACTGCACGGAATTGGCAAGGATGCTCTTAGTCTCGGAGATGCCAAACTACAGGAGGAATACTTTCAGTTAGAAAAAAGGCCGAGTGCGCTCTTTTTGATAGGGGATCAAATTTATGCCGATGATGTTCCAGCGCCAGCTGCCCCCATTCTATTCGCATTAGGCAAGCTATTAATGGACAAAGAAGAGCCTATAAAGGAATTGTGCGAGACAGAGGATGATAAAAATACTGCTTTTGATATTACCATCAGCCAGATAAATGGAAGACGAGAGATAATAAAGGAATACTGCCAATTTACTTCGCGAAAAGCGGATAATCACCTTCTGTCCATGGGCGAGTATGCAGCGATGTATATCTTAAGCTGGAATACAGAGATATGGGACGTGGCAACCGGGGCAGGGTATTTAAAAGACTTCGATGACTATTTAGAAGATAACCAGATTCATATACAGATAGGGGCGGATCAGGCAAAAGAGTATGAAAGAAAAATAAGCAGTCTAAAAAGAGCATACAGTCAGCAGCAAAAAGATATAACCTCATTCCAGCAATCTTTGCCAAAGGTACGCCGCTTGTTGGCGAATATTCCCACCTACATGATATTCGATGACCATGATGTAACAGATGATTGGAATATAACGAAAGAATGGCAGGAGAAAGTAGCTTGTTCTCCGCTTGGAAACCATGTTATCGCTAATGCACTAACAGCCTATTGGGCTTTTCAGGGATGGGGGAATAATCCAGCTGCTTTCCCAGCTTCCTTTTTTCGCAAAATAAGCAAGTATACCAAAAGACTAACCGTAAATACACAGACGTATACAGAGTGGCTGCATATGATGTTAACATTTCGTGCATGGAGTTTTGTTGCGCCAACCAATCCAAGAAGCCTTGTATTAGACACTCGGACAAAACGGGCCTATCCACAAGAACGAACCTATGTTGTGGGTAGTATGTTGAAACAGCGGACAAATGGCCCGAATTTAATCCGCAAAAAAGAATGGGATTATTTATCGGAACTCTTATTATCAAGTGGATGGCAGCAGCAAACACCGTTAGTCATTATCTCTGCTACCCCCTTATATGGCGTTCATTTGATTGAATCCTTTTTAAAAAATGTCATCATGCCCCTTACTGCGGTCCTTCCATCGCTACAAAAAAGCTTAGATTTAGAATGGTGGAAATTTAACGGCAGAGGATTCTCCTTTTTTCATCAACAAATAGCAGAATGGAACCCAAGTGAATGTCTTATTCTTTCTGGTGATGCTCATATGGCCACTGCCATCGAAGTAGAAGTATATTTCCAGCAAGAACAAAAACGGATTCTACATCAATTTACAAGCAGCCCCATTAAAAATCAGTCTTTTGAAGGATTATCTGGTTTTACATTAAAAAGAATTCTCGAATTTAGACAAAGTCGTACGCAGGAAAAGAAAATATCCCGCTATTGCGGACATGATTATTTAATTCAAGAAAAGGAAGCAGATGTCCCTTTGTGGAAAGAAATAATTGCCCATCAAGTATTGGCGAATGGTTCATTGATTGATACGAAGAATAATTTAGGCTGGCTAGCTTTCGATAAAAATGGGTTTAATCATCGTTTTTTAAGAAAATAATCAATTTATTGTATAAAGAGCACTTCTTTTTTGCTTCCTTTTGCACATTGCTATTGTAAAAGAAGAAAGGAAAAAGGAGAAAGAGCTCTTTTTTTTAACTATTAGTCACTAGTCGATCTAAGATTTTTAAAGTTGCAATAGATTAGAAAATTCAGAAAAGTGCGGTTGCTAATTCCGAGTAAGTGTATTAGAATAATAGAAAATTAAACTCTTTACAAGATAAAGGGAAGGTTCAGGAGGTTAATCATTGATCGATTTAGTGCATCGTTTTGGCCCTCAAAATTATTATCATTATTCAGGAGTAATTAATACACTACCGAAGTTTTTGGAAGATAACCATTTACAATTTCCATTAGTAATTCATGGGGAAAAGTCGTGGCAGGCAGTTCAACCATATTGGCCCGAAACTGAATTTCAGCATCCCTATAAAAAAATTTTGTTTGCTGGTGAATGTAGCTATGAAGAAATAGACCGAATAGGGAGCGAAGTCATACACCATCAGCATGATGCCATAATAGGAGTTGGAGGAGGTAAGCTTTTAGATACGGTAAAGGCGGTAGCTAGTAAAGCAAAAATACCTTGTATCTTAATTCCTACATTGCCTTCCAACTGTGCTAGCTTTACTCCAATCAGCATTGTTTATTCTGCTGAAGGAGACCATCTTGGTACGATACGGCATAGTCAATCAAATTATATGGTAATGGTTGAACCAGAATTATTAGTAAATGCACCAATCGAGCATTTAACTTCTGGTATTGGTGATACCTTGGCTAAATGGTATGAAAGTAAAATTCGTTTTAATAAATTAACAAGTGAAGAAATATCCATTCTATTGGAACTGTCTCATACTGCTGCTAAGCAATGTCGAGATAATATTTTAAAATGGGGGGAAGCTGCTGTTCAAGCAGCTGAAGCTAAAAAGAGCAATGCAGATTTCTCCCGCATGATTGATACGATTTATGCAGTAGCCGGTCTTGTTGGTGGTTTAGGAGGGAAATTTGGGCAAAGCGTTGGCGCACATGCCTTTAATTACGGATATGTCAGTTTGGGGAAAAAGGGACATTTACATGGCAGTCTTGTTGCGTATGGAATATTATTCCAGTTGAGTTTAGAAGAAAATTATGAAGAAATAAAACAATTAGTTCCTTTATACAAAAAATTGAAGTTGCCAATATGCTGGAGAGATTTGCATTTATCCCCTGAGAAAGGGGACCTTGATAAAATGGCTGATCAAATCTTAAGACCATCCTCTAGAATTTATGCATTGCCAATGGAGCTAACCAAGCAAAGCGTAATAGATGGTCTGCAAAAATTAGAAGCATTTATTACGGAAAATGAGGTGGGGTTAAATGTATTTTGATTGCTCGGAACGTCTGGGAAAATTAAAGCCGAAATATTTAGTCGTTCAAAACAAACGGATAAAAGAACTCCAGCAATCAGCTAAGCAGGTAATTAATCTGGGAAGAGGAAATCCGGATCAGCCAACATTCCCCCGTATTGTGGAGTGTCTGCAAGAAGCCATCCATGATAAGAAAAACCATGGTTATCCACCATATGGAGGAAAACAAGTGTTTAAAGAAGCCATTGTGGCTTTTTACCGAAAGGAGTATGGAGCAAATCTTTCGCCTAATCAGGTTGCGATCATGAATGGTTCTACAATCGCCTTATCTGGGTTAGCACAATCCCTTTTAAACCCCGGGGATATCGCGTTAGTTCCTGATCCTGGTTTCTTTGGGTACCAAGCGGCCGTTGAGTTGGCAGGTGGAGAACCGTTTTTCGTGCCGATTAGCGAGAAAAATAATTTTTAGTTGATTATTCAAGCATCCCGGAGGAAGTCAGTCAAAGAGCGAAGATTCTATTTTTAAATTATCCAAATAATCCCACAGGGGCAAATGCCACAAGGAAATTTTTCGAAGAAACGATTACATATGCCAATAAATACGAAATTGCAGTCATTCATGATTTTGCTTATGCAGATATCTACTATACGGATGAAAAGCCAATCAGTTTTTTATCTATTCCTGGAGCAGTTGAAGTAGGAGTGGAAATTTACACCTTTTCCAAAACGTTTAATATGGCTGGTTGGCGGAGTGGATTTACGGTCGGGAATGAATCGCTTATTAAACATCTAAGCGCCTATTTACAAAATGCCGTTGGCGGTGTTTTTGGTGGAATACAGGATGCATCTGTGTTTGCTCTATTACATCAGCAGGCCGAACGTAATGCTTTAAGAGAGTTATATCATGAGCGGCAATTGTTAGTTGAATCTTTTTTAAAAACACTAGATTGGGAGTATGTTGCCCCACAAGGTACATTCTTCCTTTGGGCTAAAGTCCCGTTACCAATAAATTCGATTGAATTTGCCGACCAATTACTAGAGGAGGCATTGGTAGCCGTGGTTCCGGGCAGTATATATGGCAAAAACGGAGAGGGATGGATTCGCATTAGTTTGGTGACCTCTTTGGAACAATTGAAAGAATCATTTGAGCGAATAAAGAGATTTTTACTAAGGAAGCGGGGGTATTAAAATGAAGAACTTTCTAAAGCTTAATGCACTTCTTATTTTTGTTATTTCTATAAATCTATTAGCTGCTTGTAGTAATTCTACTAATTCTCAAGAAGAATCAACGAAAACTGCTAGTAAAAGCGAAACTTCAGATGAAAAAGTTATTCGCGTTGGCACAACTGGTCAAAGTTTTCCAAACTCTTATCAAGAGGATGGAAAATTAATCGGATTTGATGTAGAAGTACTTGAAACGATTGCAAACAATTTAGGGTATAAAGTGCAATGGACACTGGCAGGCTTTGAAGGGTTAGTAGGGCAGCTTGGAGTTGGAAAACTGGATACGATTGCTAATGCCTTTGAATATACAGAGGAAAGGGCAGAACAATATAATTACTCGACAACTTATTCTTATACAAGTACAGGGATTGCTGTTCTTAAAGATAGTCCTTATGATTCTGTAAAAGATTTAAATGGACAAACAGTTGCTGGTGTATTGGGCTCAAATAAAATTAATGTACTAGAAGATTATGTGAAGAAAAACGGATTAGATATTGAAGTCAGACAATATGAAACAAGAGATGGTCCACAATCAGATACAATTAAGGGTGCTGTAGCAGGTTATGTCCAAGGAAAGCCAATTTTGCAAGCAACAATAAATAAATCGAAATTACCACTGAAAATATTAGAAGATGACTTAAAGAAATCAGAAATTGGTTTCCCGTTTGCAAAAACAGAACAGGGGGATGCATTAAGAAAAGTGTTTAATGCAGAAATAGAAAAGCTGAGAGCGGATGGAACACTAGCTGAAATCTCAGAAAAATATTATGCAGATGATATTACCTCTGAGGATTAACGAGAAGTTTAATTGATTAAGTAGAAGGAAAAGAATTTCTATTAAATAGTGTATAGGCTTCTTCGTGTAGAAGGAGCCTAATTACATTTTGCCGTTTTAAATTGCGAGTTTAGAACGTCTTTTTTTGCTCAATTATAAATGCCTGCAACACTAAAAAAATATAATCTAATAAATGCAATCAAATGAAAATTATAAATAATTGAAAAAAAGTGTGGGATTAACCACTTGGAATATGTTAGAATAGTCAATAATTCGGATTAGTTTTGTTGGAATTAATTATTTGATAATTTAAATAATATTGGTACTAGGAGAGGATAGGAAATGGGTTCACATGTAGTAGCTTTAAAAATGCTGCAGAACAATTTTAGTACAGAAGAAATGCGTTCTGTGTGGGATGATGAAAATAGATTACAGAAGATTTTGGATGTAGAAGCAGCATTAGCATTAGCAGAAAGTGAGTTAGGAATCATTCCAAAGGAAGCTGGAAGAGCTATAAAGGACGCTGCAAAGATAGAAAATTTTGATATTGAAGAAATTGCAAAGGAGTCTGCTAAACTAAAACATTCCTTAATGGCTACAGTTAACCATTTGCAGAAACTATCAGGCGATTATGGAGAATATGTTCATTATGGTGTAACAACACAGGATGTAACGGATACAGCGATGATTCTTCAATTGAAGGAAGCAGATGAAATCATAAGAAGAGATACAAAAAAAGTAGCAGAGCTTCTAATTGGTTTAGCATCTAAGTATAAGAAAACGCCGATGCCAGCAAGAACACACGGAATGCAAGGACTGCCAACCACATTTGGCTTTAAGCTCGCAGTCGTTTTGAGTGAGTTTGAACGTCATCTAGATAGATTAAAGAGCGTCCAGTCGCGTATTTTCACAGGTGTTCTTGCTGGTGGTGTTGGTACATACGCCGCTTTAGGAAGTATAGGACCAAAAATTGAAGAACGGGCATTAGAAATTTTAGAACTTAATGCGCCAAAGATTTGCTGGCATTCTTCACGTGACCGAATTTCGGAGTATGGCTCAGCGCTAGGGCTAATAAGTGGTTCATTAGGAAAGCTGGGAAATGAATTCTATAACTTAATGCGGACAGAAATCGACGAAGTGGAAGAGCCGTTTTCAGCAGGAAATGTGGGCTCAACTACGATGCCGCATAAACGTAATCCAGCTATTTTTGAAGGAATTGCCAGTCTAACAAAACCTATCTTACATAGTGTTGCCCTATTGCATGAATCATTAGTGATGGAACATGAAAGGGATGCGATGAGCTGGAGAAGTGAATGGATAGCTTTACCAGAAATTTGTTTATATTTATCCTCTCAATTGAAAAGTATGATAACCGTTCTTGAGGGGCTTGTAGTGAAGCCTGAGAACATGCTGAAAAACTTGGAACGATTAGGTGGACTGATTTTATCAGAACGTGTCATGTTTGCTTTATCAGAAAAAATAGGTAAACAAACTGCCCATCATCTTATATATGAAATCGCAATGGAATCAGCTGAACAAAAAATTCCATTTAAAAAATTACTTGGTCAGAATGAAAAGGTGGCTGCTGTATTGACAGAAGACCAAATTAATCAGCTATTAGATCCTAGTCAATATATTGGCTTAGCCAGTGAGAAGGTAGATGAAGTAATTGCTTCGATTAGAAATGGGGGGCTTTTAAGTGAGTAATTTATCTTTTCATCAAGCAACATCCAAAGATATTCCCGAATTAATTGATCTATCTCTAAGAGGATATGCCTCTATTCGAGAGTTGGGAATTCACTTTGCTGCTGCAACAGCAGATGTAGAATTGGTAGAAAAGAATATCAAGGAAAATATATGCTTCTATTTACGAGATGAAGACAAAATGGTTGCAACTGCTTCTGTTCGCATGCCATGGAGCGGTCATCCTGGTCCGTTTGAAATTCCCCATATTTGGTGGGTTGCAGTTGCACCAGAAGAAAAAAGAAAAGGATATGCAAGCAAAATCCTTCATTATGTGGAGGAGAGTTTTTTAAGAGATACTCTTCATTGTCCATCTGTATCGCTTGGCACGGCGAAAGAGCATCCTTGGCTTAGAGAAATGTATGAAAAACGAGGATACAAAAAGGTTGGAGAGACGGATTTAGGGAAAGGCCATATTACAATCTATTTAGAAAAATTACTTTTAGCAAAATCATATAAGAAAAGGTAGGAATTGATAATGTTTAAGAAAATAACTGTAATCATGAGTATAGCATTTTTACTATTATTATCTGCTTGCAGCGGAACAGATAATAAAACTGAAAATGGGGAATCTTCGAAGGAGCAAAAAACACTTCGTGTAGGTTCAACCGCACAAAGTTATCCAAATGGATATGAGGAAAATGGTAAATTAGTAGGTTTTGATATAGAAGTATTAGAGAAAATCGCTGAAAACTTAGGCTATCAAGTGGAGTGGGTTAGATCAGACTTCGCTGGTTTAATGGGACAATTAGAAACAAAAAAAATTGATACAGTGGCAAACTTTGTTGCAGTTACAGATGAAAGAAGAGAAAAGTATCAGTTTTCAGAGCCATATGCGTATGCAGGTGCTACCATTGTTACAAATAAAGACAATGCATATGATAGTTTAGATGATTTAAAGGGCAAAACAGTATCCGGAGTATTAGGATCGAACAATGTGAAGAACTTAGAAAATTTTGATCCTGACATCATCCCTAAAACATATGAGAACCGAGATGGTGCAATGAATGATGCGATTAATAAACGTGTTGATGGTTATGTTAACTCTAAATCTTCTTTAATCGCAGAAATTGAAAAAGGGAATTTGCCATTGAAGTTTGTAGGAGAGCCGTTTGTGTATGAAGATGTTGCTTTTCCGTTCCTTAAAAATAAAGATGGAGAAGCTTTGGCAGAAGCATTTAATGCGGAAATAAAAAAATTACGTGAGGATGGTACCTTAACAGAAATATCGAAGAAATATTTTGCAGACGAGGATATCACCGTTAAGGAATAGTTTGGAGGTCCAGTATGAATCTTAATTTAGATTTTCCATATTTAGTTGATATATTACCAGAACTGTTGGAATTCATACCGCTTACTTTATTTCTTGCTGTTCTATCCATGGTTTTTGCGATCATTGGCGGATTGATTTTAGCTGTGATATCCAGATCGAATATTCCTGTATTAAAGCAGCTTGCTGCTGTATATATTTCGTTCTTTCGTGCCATTCCCACATTGGTTCAATTATTTTTAATTTACTATGGGCTGCCACAAATTTTTCCAGCTCTAAGTGCGATGACTGCTATAACAGCAGCAATCTTAGGGCTTAGTTTAAAACAAGCAGCGTTTTTGGCAGAAATATTTCGTGCTGCATTGAATTCAGTTGACAAGGGACAGGTGGAAGCTTGTTTATCAGTTGGTATGACAAAAGTGCAAGCCTTCCGGAGAATTGTTTTACCTCAAGCGACACGAAATGCTATTCCTGCAACAAGTAATATTTTTATTGGTTTAATTAAAGAAACCTCTTTAGCGTTTACTTTAGGAGTAGTGGAGCTTTTCGCGCAAGGGAAAATAATTGCTGCTAGTTCTCTTAAATTTTTTGAAACCTATTTGGCTTTAGCGCTGCTTTATTGGGTGTTAATTATTCTTGTTACCTTCGTTCAGCGGGCTATTGAAAAAAGAATGGAAAAACCGTATTTATCATAAAGGAGTAGTAGGATGATAGCTGTTACAAATCTAAAAAAGAGGTTTGGAGAGAACATAGTATTAGATGGTGTTAATTTACAAGTTAATCGTGGAGAAGTGTTGGCTATTATCGGCCCGTCTGGATCTGGAAAGTCAACATTGCTCCGGTGTCTGAATTTATTAGAGATGCCTGATGAAGGGACTATTCATATAGGCGAGACAAATGTAAATGTACAAAAAATGGGGCGGAAAGATATTCATCAACTTCGCCAAGAAACAGCGATGGTGTTTCAAAACTATAACCTTTTTAAGAATAAAACCGCCTTGCAAAACGTTACGGAATCCTTGATTGTTGCCAAGAAAATGAATAAACAAGATGCGGAGAAATTAGGGAAAGAACTTTTAGTGAAGGTAGGGCTTGAGGATAAGTTTCATCAATACCCTGCCACATTATCAGGCGGGCAGCAACAACGCGTGGGTATTGCTAGAGCACTCGCTGTTAAGCCGTATGCCATTTTATTTGATGAACCAACTTCAGCCCTTGATCCAGAATGGGTTTCAGAAGTGCTGCAAGTTATAAAAGATATTGCACAACAAAATACAACCATGATTATTGTGACCCATGAAATGAAATTTGCGGAAGAAGTGGCTGATAGAGTGATTTTTATGGCAGATGGAAATATCATTGAAGAGAATGAGCCGAAAGAATTATTTCATCATCCACAAAATATAAGAACAAAACAATTTTTAAAAACTTTAGAAAGAGATGAATAATAAATCATGAACATGTCTCCTGAACTATTAAACGATTTAATTGTCAAACGAAGATATTTGCATGAGCATCCAGAGCTAGCTTTTGAAGAATTTCATACAACGGAATTGATCAAAAAATGGTTAACAGAACAGGGTATTGCCATTGTTGAACTTGGTCTAGAAACAGGAGTTGTTGCGGAAATAAAGGGAGCGTTTGCGGGACCAACCATTGCTATTCGGGCAGATATTGATGCCTTGCCGATAATAGAAGAAACAGATGTTGCATTTAAATCAAAAAATGAAGGGAAAATGCATGCCTGTGGTCATGATTTCCATACAACTGCTATTTTAGGAGCAGCGATTCTAATCAATAGTCAAAAGGACAAATTACATGGAAATGTAAGATTTATTTTTCAGGCTGCCGAGGAAATTGCTCAAGGTGCAAAGAAATTTGTAGAAAAAGGAGCAATAGAAGGAGTAGAAGCTATTTTTGGAATGCATAACAAACCTGATTTGCCAGTAGGAACGATAGGGGTAAAATCAGGTGGACTTATGGCAAGTGTAGATAAATTTAGTTTAAGGTTTATCGGTGTCGGAGGTCATGCTGGTATACCACATCGTGCTATTGATCCGATTGTTATGGCTAGTCAATACGTAACAGCAGTTCAGTCAATTGTCGCAAGAAGAATGGATTTGTTTGATAATGTAGTAGTCAGTATCACAAGCATCCATGGAGGAAATACATGGAATGTCATTCCAGATGAAGTCAAACTAGAAGGTACTGTTCGAACATTTCAGCCTAAAGCTCGTGAGGCAGTTCCGACAATAATGAAAAAGCTAGCGGAGTCTATTGCAGAAGGAAATGGTGGTTCGGTTGAATTTGTTTGGGATGATTATCTTCCCGTGGTAAACAATCATCAAGATTATGAAGATATTGTGCGAACCACTGTTTTGGATGCAGGGTATAATGTCGTCGATGCTGTGCCAAGTGCCGGTGGGGAGGATTTTGCGTTTTATCAAAACTATATTCCTGGATTTTTCGTATGGATGGGAGTGGATGGACCCCAAGAATGGCATCACCCAAAGTTTGATTTAAAGGAAGATGCTATTAAAGTGGCCGCTGAATTTTTTGCTAAGCTCGCGGAGAATATTTTGAAAAATGACTGATTTAACAAAAGCAATAGTCGACTTGATTCAATCCTCCCCGTCTTATCAGGAGCTTACTAATGAGACAAAAGAAAATTTGAAAAAGGGAGTATTCGATTATTTTCTGTCGTGTTTTGCTAGTGTGAGGTTTGACATGAATTTTTCCACTGTTTTACATACTGCTATTTATCCTACTGAAGAGGGAGCAGCAGTAGTAGGCACTGATTTAAAGGTTCACCCATTTGATGCTTGTTTAATTAATGGGTATTCTGCACATGCATTAGATTTAGATGATGTTCATTCTGAGATTAGAGGACATCCGTCTGCGATAATTTTGAGCTTATTACATGCCCTAATAGAAAAGAAGCGTGATAGAGACCGCTTCTATGAAGCCTATTTAATAGGAATAGAGACGATGAAGTGCTTTGCACAACTATTAGGTGCACAACATTATGAAAAAGGGTTCCATACAACTGCAACTGCGGGAATTTACGGAGCAGTTGCAGCTGGGGCCCATTATTTACATTTCGACACAGAGAAATTCTCGCAAGCTATTAATTTATGCGTATCTAAATTAAGTGGTTCCCGAAGTCAATTTGGAACAATGGTTAAACCGCTGCATGCTGGTCTAACAGCCCAAAGTGCTTGGCAGATTCTTCATTTTGTTGATAAGGGAATTGTCGGAAGTGCTAATACCATTCAAGCTAAAAATGGTGTACTTTCTATGTATGTGGAGCAAAGCGGAAATCCATTCGAGGTTTTTGAAAAGTGGGGAGAACCTTGGACAATAGATAAACCAGGATTATGGTTCAAATTATATCCATGTTGTTCTGCAAATGCCCATGCCATTGAGGCCATTCAGAATATACAGGCACAAAGAAATTTTACTGTTGAAGAGGTTACTTCTGTCGATTTGTACTTCCCTCCCAATGGTGATGCTGCATTAGTTTACACTTCCCCAACGAATGGAGAACAGGGTCGTTTTAGTGTAGAATACTGTGCTGCTTTAATATTAAAGGGTGAAGCATTATCTATTGAAAATTTTTCTGTCAATCAAATTGCCGATGAAATTCAAGCAGGAATAAAAAAAATTCATCGAAAGTATGATCCCGCAATTCCAGTAAAAGAAATTAGTTATCCAAAAGGTAGATATTGTATAGCTAAAGTTATGTTAAAAGATGGTCAACAGTTGGTCTCTAGAGTAGATGCGCCGACAGGTTCACCAGGTAAGCCACTTAAAATGCAGGATTTAGCCAGTAAAGCGAACACATTATTAGGCGAACAAGCCAATACACTAAACAAGTACTTTGCTGCAGGAATAGAAGGCTGGTAACAGAGGGACGGTTTTTGTGAGGTCATTTGACCTACAAGAACCGTCTTTTTATTTAGGAGAGACTCCTTAATACTCCGTTACTATTTTTGCTTTGGAAAGCCTAACATTACTAAACGCGATTCCTCCTAATATTAGGGCAACACCGATCCATTGCAGCATGCCAACTTGTTCTCTTAAAACGAGTGCTGACATAGAGACAGCTACTGGAAGCTCAGAAGCTGTTAAGATAGTGCCAAGTCCTGGTCCAATTTGTGGCATTCCAATAGAATAGAGCAGAGGCGGAAGAACTGCACCGAAAACTCCAAGCAGCAATCCATATGGTGCTACCCCTATTAATGTGGAGAAATCCATTAAATAAACCGGTGGAAATACTAGAAAAACAACGAATAATCCACCTAAGGAAAGAAGCCCGCTCTTTAGGAGAGGAGCGGTGTTCTTTCCAACAGATCCGCTAAGAAAAATAAAAGTAGCAAAGGTGAAGGCAGAAAGTAATCCCCAACCGGCACCTTGCCAGGAAATATCCATGCCCCCTTCTAAAGAAATGCCTCCAGCGAGGACAGAGCCGAATAGAAGAATAATAATCGAGATGACCTTCTCCTTTGTAGGCTTTTTCTTATAAATAACCATTTCGAAAAGCGTGCCAATCCAAACAAATTGAAACAGTAAAATAATTGCAAGAGAAGCATTTATTGTTTGTAAGGATTGATAATAGAAAATTCCTGTCATCCCAAACGGGATACCAGATAATAAGAGTTTAATAGCTTGCATGCGCGTTACTTTATATTTCTTTGTAAATAATACAAGAATCCATGTAATGGCAGTACCAAATAAATATTGTGCTCCTGTTACTTCAGCTGCCGAAAATCCAGCAGCATAGGCAAGTTTAACAAATGTAGACAAAATTCCATAACAGCAGCCACCTAAAAAAACGATTAAAGCATAATTCCATTTTGCCAAAATAAATTTCCTCCTTTTCAACATAAAAAGCCACACAATTGTCAAAAGACAATCGTGTGGCGAAAATAGAGTTTCCTCTAGAAAAATCCACGTCCTACACAAGGTTTTATTATTACATTCCTCATATATTATAAGAACAAGCCTGCTCGTTGTCAAAGGGAAAGAGAGGGTAAGTTCTAGTGAGGACATCAAACAAAGGATAAAAACAAGAGTTAGAAACCTGTTAAGAAAAATATAAATTAAATTTTTTTAGCTAAAAAGGGAAGCGGAAGAACTTCTCTTGCTGCCTTTATGAAATATATGTGAATTAGTGAACAAATGAGATTTTTTTCTATCTATGTGGAGTACAATAAGGGGAGAAAAGAAATGGAGGAGTGAATGGAAATGTCTTCTGATTATCAAGCGTTTTTCGGTGTTGATGGAATTGTAAATGACTTTCATGTAAATCGGGTCCATAATACTAATTTCTATGGAGTAGGAGGAGATTATTCAAATGGAGTACATCTGCAAGTGCAGCTAAGTCCCAATCAATATTCAAATCTATTAAAATACGGATACTCAGGTAAAAAGCACAATGTCTATTTCGCAGTAAGATCGAATAATCATGCCCATCTCTATGCGGCTTCTACAGAAGATATTAACCAGCTTTTAGAAGTGATCAGTAATTAAGGTATGCAGAAGGACGGTTTTAGTGAGATCATCCGACTCACAAGAACCGTCCTTTTATATACCAATCTGATATATCTTCCTTGGTCTTCCTCTTGTAAGAGGAACTTCTTCGCCGATTATTTTGGCTAGTCCTTGTTCTTCTAAATTTGTCAGTATTCTTCTAGCATTTCTTGGTGTCATATTGAGCCATTCAGCTACATCGGAAGCAGTTATTGCATGTTTGCCAATGTTTTTTTGGATTACGATCATTTTATTATTTGTGCTAATAGCGATATCTATTATTTTTTGAACCGAGTCTTTTGGGTCCAGAATAGCTTTTGCTTTCAAGATTGCCATGCCTCTATCTATGCTTTTTTCGAGCATACTATAGTAAATAATGAGCAAACTGAATTTCCGTAATAATGAAGTGTGGAAGGTTTATGTAAGATAGTCTTACCGTGTTTTTAATATGTGTTATTGACTTTGATAATTGGTCTCTCTATACTTTGATTAAAAGAATAATTAAGGGAATATTCTGATTTAATAAAAGGAGTCGAAAAATGTAAGATACCATTATACGTTTGCTGCGACTGATGATTCCTTTATCACACGTAAGCTCCAGTCAAAATTGAATCCTTCGATTTACGAATTTAGAAGTCACACTCCATCATAATGAAGGTAATCCCTTAGGAATAGAAATTTATAAGAATCGTCCGATGTTTTACAGCTTAGGTAATTTTATTTTTCAAAATGACACTGTACCAAATTTGCCAATAGACTTTTAGGAAAAAGATCAATTAAGTCATACGGATATGTCGCATCCAGTGGAATTAGGAAAGAGGTTTGCCGATTCTCTCCAATAATCAGGACATATTGTAAAGACTTGCTAAACTTTCTGAGCTATATGGTATGAAAATCACTCTAGAAGGAAATATAGCAATCATTTGTTTGAAAGATCATACACCTGTAATAAGAATAGACAGAATATTTTAAAAATAAAGCTGAGACTCTATAAATCCTCCAGCAGGATGTGTATTTCACACAAGGTGTCCAGTTGCAATGGATCGATGTAAGCAGGAAGTGCCTTCAAAATTACAAGTTAACGATAAACATGTTGTTGCTTGTAATTTTATATGATTGATTAAAAAGTGAGAGAGGGGTGTATATTTCATGACAAATATTGAGCACAAAACAGAGGGGTTAACCGAGAAGGTAGGGCAAGTATATAAACTACTTGCTGAGAATGAGCAAGTCCAAAAAGCACTCAAATTTTTAGAAGAGGATAACGAAGCAACAACCAAGGAACAAATTGAATTGACGGAAATAGAGGCACCAACCTTTGAAGAAAAGGAAAAAGGAGAATGGTATAAAAAGAGATTAGAATCGTTAGGTGTTCAAAAAGTAACTACAGATGAGGTAGGAAATGTTTTTGGTGTACTGACAGGAAGCGGGAATGGTCCTTCCTTAGTTGTTTGTGCTCATTTAGATACCGTGTTCCCAAAAGGGACAAATGTAAAGGCTGTCCACGAAGACGGATTAATCTATGCGCCGGGGATTTGTGATGATGGAAGAGGGTTAGCGGTTGTTTTAACGATTATACGTGCTCTTGCTGTGGCGGGGATAAAGACAGAAGGAGATCTTATTATTGGTGCCACAGTGGGGGAAGAAGGGCTAGGAGATTTAAGAGGGGTGAAATCATTATTTGAAAATCGGCAAGATATAGATGGTTTTATCTCGATAGAGCCTGGGGATCCAAGTCGTATCACTTATTTAGGCACAGGAAGCAAAAGATTTAATGTTTTATTTAAAGGACCTGGTGGGCATAGTTTTGGGAATTTTGGTATTCCAAGCCCTATTCATGCATTAGGGCGAGCCATTGCCAAAATTTCTGATCTAGCAACACCTGTTGAACCAAAGACGACGTTTAATGTAGGGATGATAAAAGGAGGAACTTCTGTTAATACGATTGCGGAGACAGCAGAGATGCTAGTTGATTTACGTTCGAATTCGCAAGAAGAGCTTGAAATAATCGAAAGTAAATTTTTACATTTGATGGAGCAAGCAAAGGAAGAAGAAAATGCTCGCTGGAATGTGGAAGCACAAGTTAGTCTTCAGATAGAAAAAGTAGGCGATCGTCCAGCAGGATCACAAGATAAAAATAGTGTAATTGTGCAAGCTGCTCGATGTGCGACAGTAGCGCTAGGTTTTGAACCGATCCTAGATCAGGCAAGTAGCACTGATTCGAACGTTCCTATTCATTTAGGGATTCCGGCCTTAACGCTCGGCGGTGGGGGCGAAGGTGGAGGATTCCATACACTGCAGGAGTATTATAACCCTACCGATGCTCATATTGGGGCACAAAAAATATTATTAACGATTCTCGGCTTAGTTGGATTAGAACAGGTTACCGCTCCACTATTGGAGAAAGGAAAATAATCTTAAATTGCTGCTAAATGGTCAAGTCCATCAAAAGAACACGGTATTCCCTTTGGATATGCAAGAGCCATACAATCATATGGATGAAAAAAGGAAAAACAAGAGGGAGCTTTGACTTATTATAGCTACGGAGAGCATCAAATTTTATCTTGATTTCTCTAACAGAAATAATAAGTATTGAAAAGGTAAAATAAGAAAATAAAGGGAAAGTGTAATGGGAAAAAGAGCTGTTTAGAATTGAGATATGGTTTTTTGTAAGTTTTCAATACATAAATCTAACCGACTACATAGAACGGAAAAAAATACAAGAATCGTCCAACAGATTTTTCCAAATAAATGAAACTAATTAGCTCTTTAAAACGTATTCTTAAGTAGCAATTGTTAAACAATAGATGTGGAGGTGTAAAAATGATATTTTTATGGTTATTTGCACCAGTGGTAATTGTGATGGGAATTGTGCTATTTTTCGCAAAGAAATCTGGAATGACAGCACCTGATGAAAATAAACAAGCGGACAAATTAGGAGAAGTAGTCCATTATAATCGAGTTAATTCAAGTAGTGGTCCAGGAGGAATGAGTTGAATAAATGAGAGCAAAAGAAGCAAAGGGACGGTTCTTGTGAGAATATATAATAATCACATGAACCGTCCTTTTTTTGGAGTTGAGCTAGAACCTTCCTTCCAAGGTCTTTACTTAATCACGACATATTCTAAATCAACTAGTTTTGCATAGGTGATAATTTGATCGGGTGTTAGGTTTAGAGAAACGACTGTATGATGGCCGCCGCCGTTTTCGATCCATGCCTTTACGCCCTCTTGAAAATTTGGTTTGATATTCCATAATACCCGAGCTACTGGGAGATTTGGGGCTGGAACGGTTGGTTCAAATGCGGATACTTCATTGATTAAAAGCTTGTAATGAGTACCGAAGTCAGCCATGGAAACAACAACTCCATCTCCTGCTTTTCCGTCAAATACTAATCGAGCTGGATCCTCGCGATTGCCAATCCCTAATGGTGATACAATAATTTTCGGTTTATTGCTTGCTAAAGTTGGATCGACTTCTAGCATATGTGATTGAAGTGCAGCTTCTTGGCCAACAGCTAATTCATAGGTGTAATCCTCCATAAAGCCTGTTGACTCGTTATGGCTCATTACTTTTAGAAGGCGATCAAGTGCAGCGGTCTTCCAATCACCTTCGCCGGCAAATCCATAGCCTTGTGCCATTAAACGCTGAACAGCAAGACCAGGGAGCTGTTTCATACCATATAAATCCTCAAAGTTTGTGGTGAAAGCATTGTATCCGCCTTCATCAAGGAAGCGTTTAATGGCAATTTCATAGCTTGCCTGCACTTTTACGCTAGCTTCCCAATCTTCCTTACTATAGCTTCCATAGTCAAAGTCATATAGTTTTTCATATTGTGCAAATAAATCATTTATTTCATTTTCGCTTACTTCATTTACATATTGAACAAGGTCACCGATTCCAAAGTAATCAACGGTCCAGCCAAATTTGATTTGCGCTTCGATTTTATCTCCTTCTGTCACCCCAACATTACGCATATTGTCGCCAAATCGTGCAACCTTAATTTGAAAGCTTTCGTTATAAGCTACGGCTACGTCCATCCAATCAGCAATTTGCTGCTGTACTTTCGCTCGTTGCCAGTGGCCAACCACTACTTTATTTTGTTTTTTCAAACGTGCATTAATGAAACCATACTCTCGATCCCCATGAGCTGCTTGATTTAGATTCATAAAGTCCATATCAATCGTATCCCATGGAATGCTTTCATTGTATTGTGTTGCTAAATGAAGCAAAGGCTTTTGTAATAGCTTAGTTCCGCGAATCCACATCTTCGCAGGAGAGAATGTGTGCATCCAGGTGATGACGCCAGCTACTTCATCCCGGTAGTTAACTTCTTTCATCATCTTTGTAATGGTATCTGCGCTTACTGCTAAATCTTGCAAAACAAGCGGATAAGGCAGTAGACCACTTTCATTTAAAGTGTCTGTCATTGTTTGTGCATGGGCTTTGACTTCCTTTAACGCTTCTTCGCCGTATAGATGCTGGGATCCTACAACAAACCAAAATACTTTATTAGTTGACATGCTATTTCCCTCTTTCTAATGATAGTTTTATAGTTAAATATTATTTTTGACCATAATAGGCATTCTTTCCATGCTTTCGTAAATAGTGTTTATCTAAAATACGCTGCGGCAATTCTTTGGAAAAATGATTTAATTCTCTTGTAAATAAATTCATCTTCGCCACTTCATCCAACACCACACTGTTCATAACAGCTGATTTAGCATCTTTTCCCCAAGTGAAGGGACCATGTCCATGAAGCAAAACGCCAGGGATAGCTAAGATGTCTAATCCCCGTTCTTCGAAAGTTTCAATGATTACTTTACCAGTCTCTGCTTCATAACCACGATCAATTTCTTCTTGTGTTAAAAAGCGAGCACATGGTACAGCACCATAAAAAGTATCAGCGTGTGTAGTTCCCAGAGCGGGAAGATCAAGTCCTGACTGAGCCCAAATAGTTGCCCAAGTGGAATGAGTATGCACAATCCCGCCGATTTCATGATAATGTTTATAGAGAACAGCGTGAGTAGCTGTGTCAGAGGAGGGGTTCAACGTTCCTTCTACAACATTTCCCTCTAAATCTATTACGACCATATCGCTTGGCTGCATTGTTTCATAATCAACCCCGCTAGGTTTAATCACGAATAAACCACTTTCGCGATCAATGGCGCTGGCGTTTCCCCATGTGTATTTCACGAGTCCCTGCTTAGGTAATTCCAAATTTGCGAGAAAAACTTCTTCTTTCAGCTTTTCTAACATGTAAATCCCTCCAATCATCCCTTAATGAATCAAATTTTCGATTGCAGCCTTTTCGATTGCTAACCCTTTTTTATAGCGTTCGATAAATTCTTCAAAGCCTTCTACGTCAAAGCGGTCTGGATAAATCGTTTGCTTATCTACTTCTTTAAATACTCTTTTGTCGAGATATTCTTCTAAACTATCATTCTCGTTATTATTTAACATATAAGAAGCAAGAATAGCGATTCCCCATGCGCCGCCATCTCCAGCAGTATCCATGACAGAAACAGGTGTATTCATCGCAGCTGCCACAATTTTTTGTCCCACAACAGGAGTTTTGAATAAACCACCATGTCCTAAGATGCTATCTATTGCCACATTTTCTTGCTGGGTTAAAATATCCATACCGATTTTTAAAGCTCCAAAGGCCGTAAAGAGATGGACTCTCATAAAGTTTGCTAAATTAAAATTGCTTTCTGGCGAGCGTACGAATAAGGGGCGGCCGCTTTCCAAACCAGTAATATTTTCACCTGAAAAATAGCCGTAGCTTAGCAATCCGCCACCATCTGCATCCGCTTTCAAAGAAGCGTTTAATAAAACATGGAACAATTTGTCCATTTCTACCTTTTGTCCCATTGCCTCTGAAAATTCACGGAATAAGCGCATCCAGGCATTTAAATCACTCGTACAGTTATTGGCATGGACCATTGCAACTGGAGATCCATCTGGAGTTGTAACAATATCAATTTCTGGGTAAACGGCTGAAAGGTCTTTTTCTAATACAATCATGGCAAAAACAGAAGTTCCAACGGAGACATTTCCAGTCCGTTTCTTTACGCTGTTAGTTGCAACCATTCCTGTGCCGGCGTCTCCTTCTGGAGGACATAGGGGAATACCAGGTTGTAAATTCCGCGAACGATCCAGAATTTTTGCACCTATTTCTGTTAATTTTCCGGCTTGCTCTCCAGCAATAGCGACTTTTGGAAGGATATCCTTCAGTTTCCAAGGGTATTCTTTTGCAGCAATTAATGCATCGAATTGTTCTATCATTGATTCATTATAATCTTGCGTTGTTTCATCAATTGGGAACATACCGGAAGCATCGCCAATGCCGATGACCTTTTGACCAGTTAGTAACCAATGAATATATCCAGATAAAGTAGTAATATGGTCGATACGCGGAATATGCTGTTCATTATTCCAGATAGCTTGGTAAAGATGTGCAATACTCCATCTTTCTGGAATATTGAATTGGAATACATCAGTTAATTTTTTTGCAGCAGTACTTGTGGTAGTATTGCGCCAAGTTCGAAATGGAACAAGTAGTTCACCAGTATGATCAAAGGCTAAATAGCCATGCATCATCGCAGAAAAACCAATCGAACCAACTGTGCGAATAGTTACCCCGTAATTTCGCTCAACCTCTTGTTTCATTTCACTATAAGCGGTTTGCAAGCCAGTAATAATGTCCACTAAATTGTAAGTCCAGTACCCATCTTCTAAAAGATTCTCCCACTCATAACTTCCAGTTGCGATGGTTTCAAAACGGTTGTTAATTAAGACAGCTTTGATTCGCGTGGAACCGAATTCAATTCCAAGTGAAGTTGCCCCCTCAACAATATCTTGTTTGGCATTTGCTCGATTATTTTTCATATATTCCCTCCTTGACAGCGGTTTCGTAATCAGTGGAGATAATAGCCTTTATTCATATCATTTTTCTACCTATACTTTATAATGTGTACGTACATTTGTCAAATATATTTATAAATGTTCATACAAATAAAAAGAAGCAGTAATAGCCTTATTACTATTAATACTAGCCTGAAAATAAATTTATGTATGTTCGTATAAAAAATTGTCGGAAAAATATAATGTGATTAGTTGTGTGTAATTTGTATGCACTAATATGCATTGTTTTGTTTCTGTAGCAGTTATGCTAAAATATGACCATACAAATACCGGATGGCCATTACATTGAAGGAAGTGCATTAAATGAAATTAAAGTATCAGATCATCATTGATGATATAAAAAGTAAAATTCTTTCTGGAGATTATCAGGTTGGAGAACAAATTCCTACTGAATCAATCTTGCAGGAAATGTATAAAGTTAGCCGTCATACGGTGCGAAAAGCAATCTTGGAATTGTCCAATGACGGATTTCTCCGAAGTGAAAAAGGATCTGGTACCTATGTAAGTAACTACTATCAATTAAAAGGGAACGGAAAATCCAAAAGGAAAACAATTGGTGTTATTACCACCTATATATCTGATTATATCTTTCCTTCCATTATTCGAGGAATTGAAAGTCGGTTAAATGCAGAGGATTACTCTTTATTATTAGCAAGCACAAACAATGATGTGGAACAAGAAAAGAAGGCATTGGAGATGATGCTGGCATTTGGAGTAGACGGATTAATTGTAGAGCCGACAAAAAGTAATTTATACAATCCAAATATTGCTTACTATCTAGCCTTTAAAGAGCAAGACGTTCCATTCATTATGGTCAATGCCTATTATGAAGAACTAGAAGTGCCATTCTTCTGTCTTGATGATGTGAAATCTAGCTATCTTGCAACAAATGACTTAATCGCAAAAGGGCATACAAAAATTGGACTTATAGCGAAAATGGATGACTTACAAGGAAAGTTTCGCATGAAGGGATACATAAAAGCATTAGGAGAAGCAAAGCTGCGTTTTCAAGCAGAGCATGTTTATTCTTTTACAACCGAAACAAAGCCTGATTTAAAGGTGAAATTAAAGGAATTTCTACATGAAAATATGGACGGAATGACAGCGATTGTCTGCTATAACGACGAGGTAGCATTAGAGGTTGTTAATGTATGCAGAAAATTGAACATCGCCATTCCAGATCAACTCTCTGTTATTGGCCAGGATAATTCCTATATGGCTAAAAACGCTAATATCAAGCTGACAACCTTAACGCATCCCCAAGAAAAAATGGGACACGATGCCGCGGAATGGATTATTAGAAAACTACAAGGCAAAAAAGATTTAAAAAATGAAAACTATTACCAACCAGAACTCATCCAAGGAGAAACAGTGAAAGATCTGACAGAGGATGCAGAGGGACGGTTTTGGTGAGGGATGTCCTCGCTAAAACTCTCCTTTTGTGTCTTTTTTTACTGAAAGTCTTTCCTAAAAGGGAAAGATAGTATTTAATAGAAATATGGGTAGATATGGGTGAATATACTAAACTATCCATTTTTGTTGTGTTCAAAAATGAGGAGGAATGGCATGGGCTTTAAAGATGAATTAAAACATGAAATGCGGAATTTAACAAAGGATATAGAGAAAGAGGTTCAAAAGAGTTGGACCGTTTATTATAAAGGACATGTGATAGAAGTGATCAATCAAATGAAAGAAGAGTTGCTTATCATTGATGGGATAACGGTAGCTCAGAATAAACGGAAATCAATACTATCGCATATTATTCCTTACACAAAGCTATCGGGAGTCCTCACTTTGGAAGGTGGGAAAAAGCATAAAGTCTCTGTTAAAATTGGTGGCTACGTAAGTTTAAACTGCAGCATCAAAATTGATAATGAGACGATTCTGCAGGAATCCGAAAAACTTGAATTTCTGCCCTGGGATCATAAAGAGAAAATAGTTCCGTTTATTCAAAGACAAGTTCTAGAAAATAATAGAATAGTAGAAAATACTTTACCAGATGATACGTACTTTTTTGGAGAAGATAATCCACCATTGGAGCCAGGGTTATTTGATATCATCGTGAATGAACCGAAAACGCCGTTTTTTGTGAGTAAGCTGATGAAGCTTTTTAAAGAACAGCTGGAACAACCCACTATAAAAACAAGAAAGGCGACATATGATCAAATTATTTTTGACCATATTGCCATCTATCGAGATGAGCTTCTAGACCAGTTAGGACAAGCGGAATTGGATGAACAGATGGCACAGCAAGAGGCATTATGGCTATTAGAACATGCTGCACATAGAGATGTTGTTAAATTTGCTATTCTTGTTCTCGGGTTTACGAACTGTGAGGAATATCAGGAGCTTTTATATACAATCGGCTTACACGATGAGTTTACCCCATATGCTATATTCGCTATAAGAAGCGGAGGGAAGGGAGTAAATGATCAAATATGGAAACTAGTTCAATCTGTCCGAGGGATTGGTAAAATGACAGCGATTGAGCTAGTAGAAGCGAAGACGCCGGAAATGAAGTATTGGCTGCTTACAAAAGGATGTGAAAATAGGAAATTTGCTGATTTCCTAGCGCATCGTTGTGCAGTAAAGGGAGAGCTAGATGTTGCGCTCTACGAAGTGAATATTTCCAAGGAGCTATACACGGGAGCGGCTATGATTATAGAAGGCTTATTAGACGATGAAAATCAAGACGGCATGGATCAATATCCTTACGCCAGTGCTGTAATGACTCGCTTCCTTCACCACGCCACAACCCACTGTGAAAGCTTAGAGGATTTTTATCCGATAATGAAAATAAGCGAATTTGTTCATGCTGAAGATGACATTTGGGAAGAGCGATTAAATGGACAATGGAAGCAGCATGAACGCAAGGCAATTCAAGAAGCTGTTCAACCGTTTATAGACAACCCTAAATGGTCACAGCTGGCATTGGATGTATTACAATCGAGCGAGAAGGTAGATTTCCGAGCAATGGAGATAGCTCGATTCTATCAATTAGACATTACGGCACTATTATTTGAAAAGCTGAAGAAAGAGCCGACAAACAGTATATTGTATGGTGCTATCATGGAAACAAGGGATTTACAGTCTATTCAAGATCTTTGTGCCTTTGCAGAAACACATTTTTCTTTATCCAGTTTATCGCTGGAAGAACAGTATTGTCTAGAGTATATTATTCAAGATTTACATGAATTCGAGGGAATAGGGGCACCATTAGTTTACGCATCTCTAGAAACTAAAAATGAAAGCTTACGTTGGCTAGGATTAAGTGTGTTGGCAGAATGGTCGCCAACCTTTAGGCAGCTATCAGAAATACAGCATGCCCTTAAAACAATAATGAGCACAACAAAAGATAAAGAAGAACGGAGATTAGCCAAGCAGTTGTTGAAGTAGAACAGCAAAGAAGACGGTTCTAGTGAGGTCTATCCTTATTAGAACCGTCTTTTCGCTTCTTTTTCTTATGTTTTTTTAGAGATAAAGATTTCATTACGATTTGGAGCAATCTGAGCAGCAAGTACATATGGCATTGATAGGTCATTATTGGTTTAACTTGCAGAATACAACCGATTGCTGACTATTGAAATCGTAAAAACAATCGTCACTATTTTCATCAAATCCACTTTCTGACACTTGTGTTCATTTCAGGTCTGTCTCTAGGAGGCTATATTGAAACTCCCATATTTCCTTATCGTTTAACTCATTCAAAGAGACTTCTAAGTTATTTCCCAAGAAAATTTTTTCGCCGTTGATAGCGACCACCATCGTCTGAAGGGGGTGATCCCCACCTATTTTTTTATATACATCACCAATACTCGGCATATCACCTTGAGTACTTTTTTCAGGTTGATCAGAATCGTCGCTCAATATATCACTATTTGCCAAATTTTTATTAAAATAATCTATAGAGTTACTGTCATTATCACGGCCTGGAATCATCAGTAAATATTCATTATGTTTGACTCCATTATGTTTTGTTGTGATTACTCCATCGGGTTCAACAGACGATACAATTTCAATTTCGTTTAATGAATAGCTGTCCATGTAATCGGGATTTGGATTTGTAATTAAGATATAGTCCCCTTCTTCAGCTTTTTTATCTTTGTGAAGTGTATATGCCTTATGGTTGAAAATAAAACTGTCAAGCTGTTTTGGTTTATATTTTTCAATTTTCGAGGCAATGGTTAAATGCTGGGTTAAATCTTTAAGTTTGATAAGATGGACGGACTTTTTGTATACAGGCTTCACAGAATATACCCTGTGCAACTCATTGTTAAAATATACAAATTGTCCTTTTCTTACTTGATATAGTTTCATGTCAAACTCTCCCTTCGGTGATCATTTATCTTATATAAAGTTTAGAACTTTCATCGAATAATACTGACAATGTTAACTTTCCCAAAAAGTTATGTGAATATTCTCCGTTCTATTAATAATCCCCTAAAATATAAAAGAAAACAAGAAAGAATATGTACTAGAACAATTATTTAAGAATCTCCTTTACGATTAAGGTAGTTTTCAAGACTTGTCCATAATTGTTTGATAAAATGAATGGAGACTTCCACTCAATTCTTAGATAAAATTAGTCAATCGTATTTAATAGAAGGCTACGTTAAGTTGGCTTATTTTTTGATGAATATGAATTTATGATGTTTATAAGGAAGCAGAAAATATAGTAAAAGAAAAACAATTGACCAAAATGCTATTAAGTGATAAAATTATTTCGAATTAAAGATATCTTAATTAAATATATTTTTTATATAAATATCTCAACCTCGAGATAAATAATAGGAGGAAATAATAATGAATGAGTTAAAAGGACTTCATCATATTACAGCAATTACAAGCAGTGCCGAAAAAATTTATGAGTTTTTTACCTATGTATTAGGGCTAAGATTGGTAAAGAAAACAGTTAATCAGGATGATATTCAAACCTATCATCTATATTTTACGGATGATGTCGGCAGTCCAGGTACGGATATGACATTTTTTGATTTTCCTGGCATACCAAAGGGAGTCCACGGCACAAATGAGATTTCCAAAACATCATTCCGAGTGCCGACAGATGCAGCTTTAGAATACTGGGTAAAACGCTTTGATAAGTATGAAGTGAAGCATAAAGGAATTCAAGAACAGTTTGGGAAAAAGACATTGTCATTTGTAGATTTTGATGACCAACAATATCAACTTATTTCGGATGAAAAAAATGCAGGAGTTGCATCAGGGACTCCATGGCAAAATGGACCTGTTCCATTAGAATTTGCAATTACAGGATTAGGACCAATATTTGTTCGGACTGCTTACTTGGAATACTTCCAAGAAGTATTAGAAAAAGTATTTTTAATGAAAGAAGTTTCTCAAGAGGGATCATTCCATCTATTTGAAATGGGAGAAGGAGGAAATGGTGCCCAAGTTATTGTAGAATTTAACACCATTCTTCCACAAGCAAGACAAGGGTTTGGTACCGTTCATCATGCTGCTTTTCGAGTAGAAGATCGTGGCGAATTAGATCAATGGCAAGAACGCTTGAGCAGCTTTAAATTGCCAAACTCAGGTTTTGTAGAGCGCTATTATTTCGGTTCTTTATATTCCAATGTTGCACCGCAAATCTTATTTGAATTAGCAACAGATGGCCCTGGATTTATGGGAGACGAGCCATATGAAACATTAGGAGAAAAATTATCCTTACCACCATTTTTTGAACCAAACCGTGAAAAAATTGAAAAGCTCGTAAGACCTATAAACACAGTGCGCAGTAATATAGAAATCGACAAAGAGTACTTGTAAAACAAACAGAGGGATGTTTCTATGGAGGTTAATGAACTTCAATAGGACCATCCCTCTTCTTATTTAGAATGATATATATGTTGTTCTCACAAGAACCCTCCCTCTGTTTTTCCTCTATAGATAAGGAACTTTTCTAGGTTGATAAGAGATAGTTTCTGCTGAATAGAGTTCTATGAGTAAATGATGCCCTAACATTTTGGCTTGAATAAGGACGGGATGTTCGTAATTATTTTCAAAAACAAAATCTGGTCCGTCCCAGCTAACGGTAGCATCTCGCTTGGGAGGAACGTAAGAGATTTTTCTACTATGTGAATATCGTTGAATGATATTTAATCCCGCATTATCTACTGCATTAAATAGGGTAGAGGAAACTTGGCAAATTCCACCGCCAATATCTTCTGAAAATTTCCCGTTAATAATGACGGGTGCCTGTAAATAGCCCTTTTCCACGGTCCTTTTCCCGACAATTTGATTAAAAGAAAATTTTTCATTTGGAAAAATGACACTGTTATTAATCGCTTCAGTAGCAAGAGAAATATTCATACTCCGTTCTTTATTCCTCATGTTAAAAGATGTTATATATCTGCCTATTTTTTTGCGGCGAATACTTTCTAACAGCTCACTATCTACCTTAGGATAAATCACTTCTAGAGGATACCCTTTGTTACTAGAAATATCATTGAAATAATGTGCATACATTTGCTCTATAAATTTAACTCGATGCAGACGATAGCCAACTTCTTCAGGGACAATCCCTCCATACTTATTGACGGCAGCATCTTTGGGTGCGATATATACTTTTTTATCTATTTCCTCCATCACTTTATTGAACTCATCTGTATGGATAACAGGTAAACCAGGGGATTTCCATAAAAAAATTTCTTCTTTCTTATCTTTTGGTTGTGATATACTTTCTGTTGCTTTAATAATATCACCTGATAAAAGTACAGGATGGGAAAATAGCATCACTCCGAGTAAAAAATGAACATACATAAGAAATACCTCCGTAAAAATATCCGTTATCCATTAATATGTGTTTGTTTTTTTATTTAATGTACTTATTTGTAATTTTAATGTGGAAGTAGAGGTATTCGTTTGGAAGTTCGAAGATTGTAAAGAAGCAGAGAGACATTTTTGATGCTGCTTTGGCTGATATCCTCTCTGCTTTGGCTGATAAAATTTGAGTTTGGCTGATAACCCCTGGAGTTTGGCTGATATCCTCTCTGCTTTTGTGCAACTATTCCTTCACAAACACCGCCATTGCTCTGTTTTCCTATCTATCTTTTTTTATAATGGTATAAGCACCGCTAAACATGGCCATTATCAGTCCGGCTATTGGGAAGATAATCCAATTGATATGCCAGTTTCCGTACACGAAGCCAGTAATTAAGAAAATGACAACAGCTAGTGGCCAGATAACCGCTGCAAAGGCGCCGATTACTTTATCCTCTGTTCTTTTTTCAAAGGAATAGTCTTCAACTTTTAACAGCTTTTCATATGCATCTTTTTTGCCGCCGCTAATAATAAATAGGTATACTGCTATTGCGATAAAGACTAGTAAAAGACAGACCCCATAAACTGCTGCTTGATCACTCATACCAGAGGTTATTAGTATTGCGATTGGGGATAAAATACATAATGCTACCCCGATAATTACTGAACGAAAAAAGATTGGCTGATATGCATCTTTTTCTGCTGTTATTTTCTTTTTTAAAGGAGTGGAAAGCTCAAAATTAGCTGCTTTTTCCATAAATTTATACTTTTCTAATAGCTGGCCACTATAAATAAATAAACTAACAGCAATTGCTACCAATAAAAGTAATTGACCAACACCGATTAAAGTGGCTGTGTTTTCGGTTATGCCGTTCAGCAATCCTTGATTATACAATTGAAGGAAGAGAATTAGCAGGGCGGAGCCAAGTATGCATAGCATCACACCTATACCGATAAAATTCATTGCTTTTGTTGTTTTTTGTAAAAAAGTTGTTACCTCTTCTTCCGTAAGTTGGTGTTCTAGTGCTGTTTCCTCGATTAAGGGAAGATCAAGCTCACTTAACAGTTCATCCATATTCCCAAATTCAGAAATGACAATACCTATTGCTTCATGTTCCAATTTTCCAGCCTTTTTTAATTCATTATATTTATCCTCCATATTTGAGAGCATTTCTTGCTTCAGTGTTTCCATTTCTAAAGTTTTTGGTAAGCTGGCAAAGACATTGTCTAAATAATTTATAATGCTATTCATTATATCCCTCCTTAATAAATAAGTTAATTACTTCCTGGGTTACGAACCATTCTTGGCATTTTTCCTGATAATATTTTCTGCCTTCTGACGTTATGGTGTAATAAGTCCTTCTTTTTCCGAATTCTCCTTCTTTGTAATAGGAATGAATATAGTTATTTTTGATTAATCGATTAAACGCAGAATAAAGGGTTGTTTCTTTAATAATGTACTTTTCGTTAGTCAATGTTCGTATATCTTTTGAAATTTCATAACCATAAGAATCCTTTTCTAATAGTAAAAAAAGAATGATGGTGTCATTATAGCCGCGAATGATATCACTGCTAATCAAAAAATCACCCCTTTCAAATACTTTATCTGTCATACTATGACTGTCGTAGTAATTATACTTTACCATATATACTACGACAGGTGAAGTAAAAATGTTAAAAAATTCTGATCTCCCTTTCTTTACATAAATTTTATGTTTATTAATACTTGCTTAAAGGTTCCTTAAAATAGGACCTCTATGATTTTACTGAGTAGAATAATCACCTTAAGGGAGGAATGAGCTTGTGACTTTAAAAAAGAGGATAACAAAGAGGGCTTTTGTCATTTTTGTTATGGGGGTTTTTTTCTTTTCTACATATTTCCCTATTTTTCCTGGTTTAACGATGTATGCGGCCGAACCAACTGGTAAAAAAGTAGAGGAGAATCCGCCAAACACAGCAGAAAATAACACGGTAGAAGCACCTGAAACTACAACCGACAAAGAGAAGGGTGAAATAGCCGAAGAAGAAAAAGAGGAGGAAAAGAATCAGCATGAAAATCAATCCTCATCTATTTCCAAAGAGAAGAAATCAACACCAACTGCTGAACAAAAGGAAGAATCAGTAATAAAGGAAGAGGATAAACCTCAAGAAACGGAAGAGAAGGAACCAGCAAAAGAGGAAATAACAAATGAAACGAATCAAAATCAGGAGAAAGCAGAGAAGAAACAAGAATCTTTTGATTACAAAAAACTACCGCCATTGCTTATTACCGAGCTAGCTCCTGATTCGAAAGGGACAGATAACTTTGAATTTATTGAGGTCTATAATAATACTAATCAGCCAATAGACTTAAATAGCTATTATTTTTATTACCAATACATAGGCGGTAATACAGCAGATAAAATAATGTCTATGCCAGAAGCAATACTAGCACCCCAAGAAACCATTGTTCTTTGGTTTAATGTCAAGGGACTTTCAGTAGAGGATTTCAACAAACATTTCAGCACTTCATTAACAGAACAACAAGTAATTTCCATTAAAGGGGATTTTTCAGGTTTTGCTAATGGTGGTAATCGAGGTGTCCTCATAAAAAAACTTGCAGGGCAGGAAGTAGTGTCAGCAAACTATTTACCAGGTGAAACGGATAATACAGGTGCAGATGTTCATTATGCTTTTCCAACAGAAGGTACAGAGATGGTAAAGCAGGAAGTTAAGGCTGCCCCAACACCAGGTGCATTAAGTGATGGACAAGTACCAGCAGAGCAAGTTCCAGTGAATCCCGTAACTAAGGATACAGAAGCTCCCGTCATAACGCACGAAGCAAAAAAAACCATGAAAGCAGGAGAGGCAATTTCTATCGAAGCCACTATTGTAGATGATAGAAAGAATCCAACAGCTACTTTGTATTATCAAGGTGAAACAGATACAGAATTAAAAGCATTAGAGATGAAACAAGATTCGGCCCAACCACAAAAATTCACAGCCAGCATACCAAAAGAGGCTGCATTAGGCAAAGTAGTCTATTATCTGGAAGCTTCAGACGGCATGAATATGTCAAAAACATCCGAATATACAATCGAATTAGAAAAAGAACCAGCGCAAGATACATATAGTGATCGTCCTCTTTTAATTACAGAACTTGCTCCTAATTCAATGGGAGGAGGCACAGATTATTACGAATACTTTGAGCTATATAATAATTCCAACCAAACATTGAACACAGCAAGTTACTCTTTCTACTATGTATATACAGATAATTCGAGAGAGCCGATTCTATTTCCATTACCAGCAACTGAAATAAAATCAAAAGAGAGGCTTGTATTCTGGTTTAATAACGGAAATAAAACATTAGCTGATTTTAATAAAGAGTATGGGACAAATCTTACAAGTAACGAAGTAGTAATGTTTACAGATCAAACATTCCCTGGTTTCGCTAATGGTGGTAATCGTGCTCTTGAAATCAAAGATGCCGAAGGGAATATCACGATCTCAGCTAGTTATTTAGGTTCTGAAAATGATAATAATGGCAAAGTGATTCATTATCAATTTCCTCAAACGGGAACGGAAATGGTTAAGTATAAAGTATTAGCAGATCCTACACCTGGGAAAATAGAAGCAGACCAAATTCCAACTAAGATAGTGGATCTACCTGATGTTCCGAAAGATACGGAACCACCGGCCATTTCTCATCAGGCAATGAAAACAGCAAAAGCATTTACGGCCGTTACAGTAGAAGCAAAGGTAACGGATAATGAGACAGCAAATCCAATTGTGACTTTACATTATAAAAAAGCACCGGATGAAAATTTTAAATCTGTATCTCTTTTAAAGGATACGCAAGGGAAATACTCAGCAACTATACCAGCAGCAGATATAGATGGAGACATTATTTATTATCTGGTAGCTAGTGATGGAATCAACGAAAGCAAAACCGAAGAATATACAATTTCGGTGGAGAAAACGGATATTGATTTTACCAAAGTTCCTAAATTGCTTATTACAGAAATAGTGCCTGATAGTGCTAATGTCGGGACTGCAGATGGCTATGAGTACATAGAAATCTATAATAATACCGATAAGGCAATAAACTTCAAGGATTATAAAATTCAATATCGCTATAATGCAGATCCTAATACAGATGTTGTCTGGCCATCTGTACCAGATGATACGATAATCGAACCGCAAGGCACCCTTGTCTTCTGGGTGATTAATTCTCAAAATGGGGATAAAACAGTAGCTGATTTTAATGCGAATTATGGCACAAACCTTGTCGAAAATAAAGATATTGTTCGTATTAAAAGTGATGGCATGGCCAATGGAAGTATGCGTGGTCTAGTAATTGCCACGAATACAAAAGAAGAGATAAATGTTGCTTATTATAATGATGAGGCAGCGCAATTAGATACGGCAATGAATATGGGCGTTCTTTATAAATTCCCGGAGGATGGCTCCACGCAATCAGTCAAAATTAGTTCGAAAACAAAACTAGGAACTCCTGGCTCCATAGAACCGTCACAAGTGCCGAACGAGCCAGTTCATGTAGAGGATGATACGGTTCCGCCAACTCTCATCAACGCTACGAATGTTCAAGAAATTCAGCAGATGAATGATTTAACCATTCGAGCAAAAGCAACCGATGACAAGGGAATTAAATCTGTGCTTTTGTATTATCGTACGAATGATCAAACAGATTATGAAAAAATATTATTAACAGTAGATGCGAGCGACAGCGAATATTATGCCACTATTCTATCTGCAGCTAACTTTATTGCGAAAGAGAAAATCGAATATTATTTCGTTGCCACAGATGGGCAAAATGAGGTAACATCCGAAAAATATGTCATTACTATTAAAAATGAAATAAACAATGCACCTATCTATTTAAATGTTAAAGATGATGATATTTTAACTGGAAAAGCAATCTTAAAAGCAGCATCCAAAGAAACAGCCGCTAGGGATGTAGAACTTTTTATTGATGGAAAAAAAGTAGAGGAAAGCACCTACAGCACATTAGAGACACAAGCTTATCTTGCTGTTGATATTAGCGGTTTGAATATGTATTTCAAAAATGCTATTACAATGGGAGAGGAAATAATCCACCTTTTGGATAAGGATAATAATTCTGATTGGAAAACGTTTACGATTCCGATTGACCCAAATAAATTAGCCGTCGGAGAAAATATTATTACCGTTCGCTCGGGGAATAAGGCTTCTCCATTCCAATTAGAAGAAAGTGAAGAAAATAGAGATGATTATAATCTAAGGAATGTAAGGTTAATTTTAGCTGATGGTACGGTCATTAGAGATCCACAAAAGGCCGATCCTTCTCAAGTATTTGATATGGGGGATGATGGCACGTATCGTCCATTTGAAGATTTTACTTTTACGATAACAGAAGAGCAGTCAAAAGCAAAAACCTATGTTTGGGATACGACGACTGTTTCTGATGGAGCTTACAGCATTAAAGCTACAGATAGTGAAAGGGAAACAACTGCTACTATAAAAGTAGATAATACTGCCCCAGTAATCAAAACAAATATAGAAGCTGAGAAAGAATATAAAGGTGTCTTTACCATTGAAGCGAGTGCAGTAGATACAATTGCTGGTGTAGAATCACTGGAAGTAACCCTTGATGAGGAAGAGATTAAGGTACCATTTGATACGGCTTCTTCCAAGCTTGCTCCAGGCAAGCATACCTTAAAAATGGTCGCAATAGATAAGGCGGGCAATAAAGCAGAAGCAGATATTTCCTTCTCTGTTTCAAATGAAAATCCAAATAAGCCAGAATTAATAGCGCCAGCTAATAACACAGCAGCACCCGTCGATGGAGATCCGAAGTTGAAGGTAAAGGTAACGGATCCAACAAATGATTCGATGGATGTTACGTATTATAAAGGATATAAATATGAAGCATCGGATAGTAAAGTAAAATCATTTGAAAATGCTAGTGACACAGAACCACCAGTTGAGCTGGCACCAGCAGGGGAAAAGGCATTAACTGCTAAGGATATTACGGCGATTTCTTCCTTAGACGGAAAGTATCTAACAACGAATTCAAGTACTAAATTCCCTTATCATCGCTTTGAAGTAGCGCTTGATCCTTCTATTAGTAATCAAGATAAAGTGGAGCTAGTGTGGAACGGAAAATCACTGCAAGGAAGAAAGGTCTCCATGTATGCTTGGAGCATGCAAGAAAATAAATGGAAGCTGCTAACATATAAAATTGCTGGATCAGAAGATTTCACATTAAAAGCAGACGTCGATGTAAGGGCATTTGCTGATAAGACGAATAAAGTTAATGTGTTAATTCAAGATGAAATTCCAAGCACACCAGATGAATATGATTATACATTTGTTTGGATGTCGGATACGCAATATTATGCAGAGAGCTATCCATATATTTATAAGCGACAAACAGAATGGATTGCGGAAAAACAAGAAGAGATGAAAATTAAATATGTCATGCATACTGGTGATGTTGTCGACGAGTTTGATGATGAGAAACAATGGGTGTATGCCGATGAATATATGAGAACGTTAGAAGAAAACAAAATTCCATATGGCGTGCTTGCCGGAAACCATGATGTCAACCAATTATCAAATGACTACAAAGAATTCTCTAAATGGTTCGGAGAAGATCGCTTTAAAGATAAGCCATTTTACGGAGAATCTTACAAGAATAATCGTGGTCATTATGATTTGATTTCTGCGGGTGGAAATGACTTTATCATGGTATATATGGGCTGGGGAGTAAACGACGAGGATATGAAATGGATAAATGATGTACTAAAACAATATCCAGATCGTAAAGCCATTCTTAATTTTCATGAATACTTATTAGTTTCCGGAAATAGAAGCCCTATTGGGGAAGAAATTTTCCAGAAGGTAGTAGAGAAGAATGAAAATGTCTTTCTTGTATTAAGTGGACATTATCATGATTCGGAGACATTAATCAGTGAAGTGGATGATGATCAGGACGGGAAAGTCGATAGAAAAGTCTACCAAATGCTTGGCGACTATCAAGGTGGTCCAGAAGGCGGGCAAGGCTATATGAAACTACTTCATTTTGATCAAAAGAATAATAGAATTCTTATTAATACGTATTCACCATATTTAGATGATTATAATTTCTATGACCCAATAGAGTATCCATTGAAAGATGAATTGGCTATTGATTTAGATTTAACAGTCCAAGAGAAACAAGTTGCTACGGATTACTTTGCAGTAAATGTTTATACAAAGGAAGAAATCGGCAAGCAAGAAAATGTAGCAAGCGGCGAGATTGCAGAAATAGCATGGAAGAATCTAAAAGAAGGGCAAGTATATGATTGGTACGTAGTAGCTTCTGATGATTATACAGGATCAGTAACTTCTGATATTTGGTCTTTTGCCAAAGGACAGCCGACCCCAGAAACTCCAACAGAACCAGGTGATGGAGGAAGCGAGAAGCCAACGGAGCCGAATCCAGGAGGAGATGATGGAGGAAGCGAAGAGCCAACGGAGCCGAATCCAGGAGGAGATGATGGAGGAAGTGAAGAGCCAACGGAGCCGAATCCAGGAGGAGATGATGGAGGAAGCGAGAAGCCAACGGAGCCGAATCCAGGAGGAGGTGATGGAGGAAGCGAGAAGCCGACGGAGCCGAATCTAGGAGGAAATGATGGAGGAAGCGAAAAGCCAACACAGCCAAATCCAAGCGTTATCAATCAAAGTGAACCAAAAAATAATCAGTCCACCATACTCCCAAATACAGCTACAGAAAATTATACAATTATGCTGGTAGGATTAGTGTTATTAATTGGAGGAATGGTAGTTGCTTACTGGAGAAGAATACGTAGAGAAATATAGGATCTAGTTCCATTTATTCCTATTTATGGTTTAACTACAGGGAATTCTAATAATCATTTATTAATAAAAATAAAGAGCGGTAGAATCTATTTACTAAGACTATCGCTCTTTAACTATAAAATGTACTATTTTCATTATGATAATAATATATTGGAATTATCTACACTATCTTCACGAATATTTACCTTTCAGCTCCCTTACTTATTTCGTTCTATGATTAAAATCTAACGGTTATAAAAGGAGGCTAAAGAAATAAAAACAATTATTTGGATGGTTATGAAAAACATATTTACAACAGATCTGTTTATTTTTCTATACTTAATAACGACACTAGAAAAAGTAAGTTGATAGAATCTTCCATACACCACGATCCCCGATTCATTTCCTATAATACTCATCCTAGTCGAACTAATTTATATTTCATTTCAAGTAGAATTTTCATTTCTTTTTAAAGTCATTGGTAAAAGTAAGTAGAGGGAGAGGATTTCATTTGTGCAAAGAACAGGGGATTTAAAGCTCATACAAGAATTAAATCGATCCATTATTTTAGATACAATCCGAAAAAAAGGACCGATTTCAAGAAGTCAGGTTGCAAAAGAAATAAAAATAAGCCCTACTACCGTTACATCAGCTGTCAATGATTTAATTCGTAAAGGCATGGTAATTGAAGATGGTGTTGGTCATTCCAGTGGCGGGCGAAAGCCGGTATTGCTTCGCTTTAACCCGAGTAAGCATTCCATTATAGCGGTATCTATCACTAATTCTTATATTAAGATGGCTGATATGGACTTAGAAGGAAAAATATTAAGGAAGAACGTTCATCCAGTAAATCAGCTTCAAGGTAATGAGATTATTTTGCTTTTGATAGACTTATTGGAACAGTTTGTGGCAGGGAATGACCGATTAGAGTTTTGCGAAGGGATTTCCATCATAACTCCTGGAATTGTAGATTCCAACAACGGGATGATTGGTTATAACACCAAACTTAAGCTTTATGATGTTCCGCTAACAGAATTGATAGAAGAAAAATTTAACTTACCAACCTTTTTAGATAATGATGTAAATGCATTTGCGGTGGGAGAATATTATTTCGGTTCTTTTAACAGCTATAAAGATATCATGTATCTCACTATAGGAGATGGTGTAGGCTCCGGTTTGATGATTAATGGGACCATCTATCGTGGATTCAAAGGAAGCTCTGGAGAAATTGGGCATACAACTGTTGTCCCAGGTGGTTCAAAGTGTGAATGTGGAAACAATGGCTGTCTAGAAAACTATGTAAACTGGCCAGCTATTTATTCTAATATAGTTTCCTCCATCCTAACTAAAGGGCGTGATACGTTAATAAAAAATTTAATTGAAAATGACATCCGAAAACTTACCCCTGAAATTTTTATTGATGCAATTAAACGGAATGATAAGTTAAGTATCGAAATTCTTGATGAAATTATCAGTTATTTAGCGATTGCGATTTCTAATACGATTCACTTACTAAATCCCGAAATAATCATAATAAGTGGTGAAGTGGTACAGGATAATCCCTTATTTATCAAAAAGATAAGAGAGAAATTATCTGAAATGGTGATTCCTATATTAAAAGAGGACATAAACATTCAAAGTACTTCTTTGGGGTCGGATTTTGACTTATTGGGAGCGGCAGCGGTTATTCTTCAAGGAAAATTTCGTTTTCAATTATAAAGAGTGGATAGGTGATTTAAAGAATATTCAATCATTACTAAAGGGAAAGTGGAGGGGGATTATGAAAAAGTTATTAAGCCTTTGTATCTTTGTGTTGATCTCCATCATGCTTGTGGCATGTAGCGGGAAGTCATCGGGTGATGGAAAGAA
The DNA here is from genome assembly GCF_038006285.1 of Niallia sp. FSL W8-0177. NCBI lineage: Bacteria > Bacillati > Bacillota > Bacilli > Caryophanales > Bacillaceae > Niallia > Niallia sp. FSL W8-0177. Next base: position 3,516,965 of record NZ_JBBOUX010000001.1, on the reverse strand, counting down.
AACGATTGAAGTTGCATTATGGGATGAAAATGTTAGTGATGCAGTTGATGCATCGATTGAGTCGTTCAAAAAAGAACATCCTGATGTGAATGTAAAAGTTACCTATACCCCGTTTGCGGAGTACTGGACAAAGTTGCGAACAAGTCTGGGCGGTGGCAGTGGCCCTGATGTTTTTTGGATGAATGGACCTAACTTTTACCAATATGTAACTTCTGATTTGATTAAAGATTTAGAACCATTTCTTCAAGGAGACGAAGAATTCGCCAAGGAAAATTATTATCCAGCCGTTGTGGATCTTTATTCCTATGAAGATAAACTATATGCTGCTCCATATTTTGTCGATTCTATTGGCCTATTTTACAACAAAAGATTGTTTGATGAAGCAGGCGTAGATTACCCTGATGAAACGTGGACTTGGGAAGACATAGAGGCAGTTGGCGAAAAGCTTACAAAACCAGATGAAGGAGTCTATGGCTATTTAAATCAAGTTGTGCGAAATCAATCAGGCTACTATAACTTAATGCATCAAGCAGGTGGTTATGTCATTAGTGAAGACAAAACAAAGTCTGGATTTGACACACCAGAAGCAAAAGAAGCATTTGCATTTTTGAATAGATTAATTGAAAAGAAGATTTCTCCGACCGTGAAGGCACAAATCGAAACAGATGCAGATCAGTGGTTCATGTCCCAGAAGGTGGCCATGACTCCAGAAATTTCTGTTCATGCAGCGGAGTATGAAGAGGTTCTTGGAGAGGATTTAGGGGTAGCGCCCCTGCCGAAAGGAAAAGTAGATACATCCATTGTCCATGGTATTGGATGGGCAATGAATAGCAAAACAAAAAATGAAGAATTAGCTTGGGAACTAATTAAAAGCTTATCTAATAAAGAAGGAACAACGGTGATGGCTAAGACAGGATTTGCTACACCAGCCCATATGGAAATTAGTAAGGTTTGGTTAGATTCTCTGCCAAATGTCGAATTACAAATATTCTTAGATGCGCTTGAAAAAGCAGTCCCTTATCCAGTTTCCGAAAAAACATCAGAATGGCAAAATATTGAAACAACGGAAATCCAAGGTGCCTTCTTAGGACAAAAATCGATTGATGAAGCTTTGGAGAAAATTGCTGCAGAAATGAATGCGATTTTGGAAGAAGAACAGAAGGATTAAGCTGGTTTTTAATGTAATTTCCCTTTTCATTGATTCCAAATGGAAAGGGAAGGGATGAAAAAAATCAAGAAAGAAGGGAGAGATACGATTGGAAACGATGGTAGTGAATAAAAAGAGTCCAGAGACTGTGGCAAGAAAGAGAAAGAAAAAGAAATTCAATCGTGAAGCTATTGCTGCTTATTTATTTATTGCTCCCACCATGATAGGGCTATTTATGTTTTATATTTTTCCTGCACTTGCCTCATTTGCTTTGTCCTTTACAAAATGGAATGGTATTTCCATGCCAGAATATGTCGGGTTAGAAAATTTGATCCAATTATTTACTGATTCTTCCTTTCTTCGTTCGATTGTTAATACAGCAGTATTTACCTTTGTTTCCGTTCCATTTACTGTCATTATTGCGATATTTATAGCAGTCATGCTGAATCAAAAAATAAAAGGCATTATCTTTTATCGTACCTTGTATTTCTTGCCAGTAGTTACGATGCCGGTCGCAGTTGGGATGGTATGGAAATGGCTATATAACACCGATTATGGCTTAATTAACTACATTCTAGGTATCTTTCATCTTCCGCAGCCATCGTGGTTATTTGACCCGAAGATTTCTTTAATATCCGTTATTATCGTCTACACATGGATGAGTGTCGGCAATAATATCATTTTAATCTTAGCGGGACTTCAGGGAATAGAAAAGACGTATTATGAAGCGGCCGACATTGACGGTGCTTCAAGGATTCGGAAGTTTTTTAGTATTACCTTACCGCTATTAACACCTACTATTTTCTTTGTTTTTATAACAGGAATGATTAGTTCCTTACAAGTATTCGACTTATTATTTGTCATGATTGGTAATAGTACAGCGCTATTAGAACCACTGCGTACGATTGTGTATGGCGTTTATGAATCAGGCTTTAAGTATGGTGAAATGGGTATTGCTTCTGCCCAAGCATTTATCTTGTTTCTTGCCATTCTATTGATGACCATTATTCAATTTATTTTCCAAAAGAAATGGGTTTATTACGATTCTTAATAAGGGGGGATTTACTTGAAGCGGGTTTCTAGACATTTACTGCTCATTATCGGAGCTTTTATCATGATTGTGCCATTTCTCTGGATGATTTCTACCTCTCTGAAATCCTTTGGAGAATCCATGCAAGTTCCGCCGACGATTATCCCTAAGGAATGGCATTTCGAGAATTATGGGAACGTCTTTGAAGCTGTGGATTTTTTAAAATACTATCTGAATACGATTATTCTCACTTTAGGTAGAACGATTGGTCAACTTGTTTTATGTTCTTTAGCTGCATTTGCTTTTGCACGTTTAAATTTTCCTGGGAAAAATGTTCTCTTTATTTTAATGCTGTCCGTGCTTATGGTACCCGCTCAAGTAATTTTAATACCAAATTATGCAACATTAACACAGCTGGGCTGGATTGACACATTCTTTGCTTTGATTGTTCCAGGCGTTTTTAGTGCCTATGGTACCTTTTTGCTGCGCCAATTCTTTATGGGCATTCCAAAAGAGTTGGATGAAGCAGCTAAAATTGATGGTTGTTCGTACTTTGGAATCTATTGGAGAATTATTTTACCAAATTCGACACCCGCCCTTACTGCTTTAGGAATCTTTACGATTCTCGCTGCATGGAATGATTTCTTATGGCCGCTTGTTATGACAAACTCTGAGTCAATGAGAGTATTGTCCGTTGGGATTTCCACTTTCTCAGGACAATATTCTACAGATTATCCGCTGTTAATGGCTGGTGCTGTCTTGTCCACGATTCCTATGCTGTTAATGTTTATTTTTCTGCAAAAGCATTTACTGGCAGGGATTGCACTTGGAGGGGTTAGAAGATAGATATTTAGAAAGAGAAAGAATTGATAAATAGAATAGGGAGTGTGTGTATATGTTAAAAGCATTAGTTATTGGCGCCGGAACGATGGGGAGTACTCATTCCTTCGCCTATTCAACCATGGATGATGTTCAATTAGTTGGAATTGTGGACAGAACCTTAGAAAAAGCGGAAGAATTGGCACGGAAATTAGGAGCTCAAGCATTTGCAAGCTATGAGGAAGCGATTGAAAGCCTTGGTGCTGTTGATGTTGTGTCCGTTTGTGTTCCCACTCCATTTCATAAGGAATATGTCAAAAAAGTAGCAGATGATTGTTTTCAAGTTGTTTGTGAGAAACCATTGGCTCGCAATTTAAAGGATGCTAAAGAAATGATCGACTATTGCAAGAAAAAGGGCGTGAAGCTTTTTGTAGGTCATGTCGTGCGTTTTTTCCCGGAATACCAGCGTGCAAAGCAAATGATAGAAGAAGGGAAAATTGGCAAGCCAGGTGTTGTAAATACGAAAAGAGGAGGCGGATTCCCATCTGCTTCTAGAGATTGGTATGCAGACTATAACAGCAGTGGTGGATTAGTGCTCGACTTAATGATCCATGATTTTGATTATCTACGCTGGTGCTTCGGTGAGGTAGAGCGAGTCTATGCCAAAAGTGCCGAAGGAAGAGCGATGGCAAAATTAGACTATGCATTAGTAACATTGCGCTTTGAAAGTGGAGTAATTGCTCATTTGGAAGGAACTTGGGCTCACCAAAATTTTGCAACAAAATTTGAAATAGCTGGAAAAGAAGGGGTTATTCACTATGATAGCTCGAAAGCAACTCCGCTTGTAAAAGGCATTAATCACAATAATACAGGTTCAGCTGGAGTCGCGGTGCCCGAAAGTCCATTAAAAGAAAATCCATATATAACAGAATTAAAACATTTTATTTCATGTATCAAGAATAAGGAGGAGCCGATAGTGACTCCTCTAGATGCTTATAAAGCAATGGAAATTGCGTTAGCTGCTATTGAGTCATTAAAGGAAGGAAAAGTAGTAGAATTGCGTAAACAAGAAATGGAGGTAAAACGATGAGAGTAGGAATTATTAGTTTTGCTCATGGTCATGCGTACGCCTATGCAGAGGCATTAAAGAAAAGCAAAGGAGTAGAGTTAGTAGGAATCGCAGATGACCAGGAGATTCGCGGTGCAGAAGCAGCGAAGAAATACAGTACCAATTACTATTCAAACTATGAAGATCTTTTAGACCAAGATATAGATGCTGTCATCATTACTTCCGAAAATTATAAGCATCATGAACATGTGCTTGCAGCAGCGAAGAAAGGAAAACATGTTTTATGCGAAAAGCCGATTGCGACAAATAGGAAGGATGCATTGGAAATGATGGAAGTTTGCAAAGAAAATAATGTATTCCTGCAAATTGCTTTTCCTGTACGCTTTAGTACACCAATAGTAAAAGCGAAACACATTATCGAGACAGGAGAACTTGGCAGTATTATTGCTATAAAAGGAACGAATCGCGGCACTAACCCGGGCGGCTGGTTTGTAGACAAAGAAAAATCAGGCGGCGGCGCCGTAATGGATCATACAGTTCACCTTGTGGATATTATGCGATGGTATATGAATTCAGATGTGAAAGAAGTATATGCAGAAGTAGATAATCTCTTTTCTGATTATGAGATAGATGATTGTGGGATCGTAACAATGGAATTTGAAAACAATGTGTTTGCTTCAATTGATTGTAGCTGGTCAAGAAATAAGACATTCCCAACATGGGGAGACGTTACATTAGAAATAATCGGGACGAAAGGAACATTGTCAGTAGATGCCTTTGCGCAGAAAAGTGAGCTGTACAGTGCAGAGGGAGCAAAATGGGATTATTGGGGAGATGATATGAACCAAGCTCTTGTAGAAGACTTTGTTACAAATGTGCAAAAGGGAATTGCACCTACTATAACAGGAGAAGATGGTCTAAAAGCAATGGAGGTTGCTCTGGCAGGCTATGAATCTGCGCAAAGCAAAAGGCCTGTTTTGATAGAAAAAATTGAATCGAATAATCAATAGAGATAGCTCTATGCAGGGATGCTATTTAGGGAGGAATAAAGATGCTAAAGGGGATTAATCAGTGGTGTTATCCCGATGATACACCATTAGAGATGGTATTTAAGTACAGTCGTGATGCAGGCTTTGATGCAATAGAGCTTAATGTAAGTATAGATGGCATTGGGCTTACGATGAATACGTCTAGAGAAGAAGCAAAACGAATTCGGAAAATGGCAGAGCATTATCGTTTACGCTTAAGCAGTATTTCTACGAATCTATTATGGAAGTTCCCTCTTTCTCATTATGATGAAAAGGTACGGGAACAAGGGAGAAAAGTGATTGAAAAACAAATAGAATTAGCCGGATATATTGGGGCAGACACTGTTTTAGTTGTCCCAGGGGTAGTTAATGAAGAAACGTCTTACCTTGATTGTTATAGGCGCAGTCAAGATGAGTTAAGAAAAGTTCTGCCATTAGCTGAAAAACACAATATTCATGTGGGAATCGAAAACGTATGGAATAAATTTTTGCTATCTCCACTCGAAATGGCCAGGTATATTGATGAGTTCCATTCCGATTATATTGGTGCTTATTATGATGTCGGAAATGCATTACAATATGGCTATCCAGAACAATGGATTTCCATATTAGGAGAGCGAATCCGAAAAGTTCATGTTAAGGATTTTAAATTGAACGTTGGGAATATTACTGGCTTTGTTCCATTATTAGCTGGGGATGTAAATTGGGAAAAAGTGTACCAAGCATTAAAGAACATAGGCTATAAGGATACAGTAACCGCTGAAATACCAGCCTATGCATTTGGGCCAGAGTATCTTGCCCAAGATACCTCCAAGCATCTGGATGTCGTGTTAAATCTGAAAAAGGTTAGTCCTTAGAGGAGTGTCCGCTATGAGAAAAGTTCGTGTAGGCTTTATAGGTGTCGGGGGAATTGGATCCGTACATTTGAAGAATATTGCTTTGATTGAACAGGCAGAAATGGCAGCGGTATGTGATATATCCGAAGACCAAGCAACAGCTGTAGGGAAGAAATATCAAATTCCAGCATATACAGATGTAGACAAGATGATGGAAGAGACTGCATTGGATGCACTTTTTATATGTGTCCCTCCATTTGCCCATGGAGATATCGAGGAAAAGGCTGCTAAAAAGGGCATTCATATTATGGTAGAAAAACCTGTTGGATTAAATCTGGATAATGTAAAGAGAAAATCTGCGGTTATTAAAGCTTCTGGGATTATTTGTGCTACAGGATACTGTTTACGGTACTTAGATACAGTGGCAAAAGCAAAAGAGTATCTACAAGGCAAACAAATTGCGATGGTTAACAGCTATTATTTAACAAAATTTGTTCCAACTCCATGGTATCGGGAACAATCCAAATCAGGTGGACAATTAGTAGAACAAGCCACACATATTTTGGATTTAATTCGCTATTTAGCAGGAGATATAGATAAAATCTATGCAAATATGAATCTATTGGTTTCAAAGGATATTCCTCATATTGATATACCAGATGTCACTTCGGTCAATTTCACTTTAAGGAACGGGGCAATCGGCCAATTAGGCTGCTCTTTTATACAACCAGATCACCGGATGGGTCTAGAAATTTTAGGGAAGAATTTCCGTGTTGCTTTTAACGGTTCCAATATAACGATTACAGATGAATTTTCAACTACTACGTATCGACCAAAGTTGAATTATTATGAGGCCCAGGATCGAGCTTTCATTAAAGCGATTGCTGCCAATCAGCCAGAATTAATCCTGTCATCCTATGAAAATGGTGTTCAAACATTAGCTGCTACCCTTGCTGCAAATGATTCTCATGAAAATGGAGAGCCTATTTCTTTAAGTAATTATTATTCTTTGTAAAAAGATTTCTATTGATAAAATGACAATATGACTTTTTTAGATTGACTTCCTATTTATAACCCCGTTCTAAAAGGAGAACGGGGTTATAAATATAGCAGATTTTAATGTGTGTCTTTTCTTTTAATAAGATTTTTCGATTAAGATTTGAGAGTGAATATGGTGTTCCATATGCTCATGATAATCTTGTATCAGCCACTCTAGTGTTTTATGCTGATTATTTCCTATGTCGCAAAGATTGGAAAGCTTTTCGACTGGGATGTTTTTTACAATGTGAATAATTTGTTTGTTGAGTGTTTGAAAAAGATTTATCATTTCATCAAGTGGTCTATCCTGATAATTTTGCATCTTAACCCAATGATTTTGGCCATATGATTGAATAGCATACACCGGTTCTTCATATTGAATTTTGATAAACCTTTCTATATTATTTATCGCTGAATCACAAAGATGCCCTAAAATTTCTTTTTTTGACCACTTGTTTGGCAAGGGACGATGAGAAGAACTATTTTCAGACATAGAGTTGAATTCTTCTGGTAATCTTTTTATCCAATAATTTATTCCCTCCATAACCTTTTGCATGATTCTATTCCTCCTTTTTTAAAAATTTAATATTCGATTGCCATCTGTAATAATCCTTTATTGTTCCTGAGTTAAAGTATGCCAGGATTTATTGACGAAAATAATGCGACGGCTGAATTTGGGAGGAAAAGGGAAGGGCGCTCATTAGTTATTAACCTTATGCAGAAGTGCTGCCCATATGTAGTCATTTGGGCAGCCGTTGATAATTCAGTCTGTCAAAAATTCATTAATTCTCTCTACATAATTACTTTTAGGGTAGTTATTATATAAAAATCCAGAAAGACGGACAGGATCACCAAAAAAATATCTTTCATATTGTGTCTGTCTTGTGCCGAAGGAGCTCATTGTTAAATCCCAAGCTAATCGAAAGATTTTATTGCGCTCATCTGCAGATCTGCACGTTGCTTGAAGATATTGATTTAAATCTTTCCCAACTTCTGAGTGAAACATTTTCTCTGTTGGCAGTGATACTAAACCGCTTGCGCCAATTAGTTGAAGGATTTCGGAAAAACGAGGATAAATTTTCGGGAAAATATTACTAGCAACTAGCAGGATGGTTTTGTTTGGAATCATAAATCCTTGGTCATTTAAGAGAGCATCGTTCTCTGCTTTTTCTAATAGTGCTTTCAACGTTTCTAATCCAATAATGATTTCTGCCATCTTTTCTTGGATGTGTTGATATTCGCCTACGTCAATCGTATTTATCATATTTTCCGCTAAGCCCAAAATAAACTCTGTTTTGACAATTTGCCTAGTAATAACTTGATGATAAGCAAATGAATTAAAAGAGCTTTGAGTTAAAAACATACTTGCGGTTTCTAGATCTTCATGGAAAAAAACACGTTCCCATGGAACAAGGACGTTATCAAATACAACAATAGAATCCATTTCTTCGAATCGTGAGCTTAATGGATAATCAATAGTAGATTCTCCTCCTACATAGGACTCTCTGCAGAGAAACTTTACTCCTTTAGTGTCTGAAGGTATTGCAAATGCAAATGCTTCCTCTTTTGCAAATCTGGGCGCCCCAAAAACCAAAAGTTCATCTGTAAGGCCTCCCTGTGTGGCTAGGAGCCGCGCCCCTTTAATAATTAGCCCCTTATTATTTTTCTCGATTATTTGGGCAGAGATTGGCTCGTTGGAATACTCTAGATACATACTCGAGCGATTAACTTGAGGTGTTATAAAAGTATGGGTAAAACTAAGATCCTTTTCTCTTGCCGATTCGTATAAGGATTGGATATGTTTTGGATAACAATTTTCCTTTCCTTCTAAAAGGGAAGCAGAAGTGGCAAAACTCATGATTACTGTATTTAAATAATCTGGGCTCCGTCCCATCATTCCTGCTGTTTCCTTAGCCCACCGTTCGATCATCCTTCTTCTTTTTCGCAAATCCTCTTTTGTCTTTGGCTGTAAGTATGACATACCTATAGAGTCCCCAGATAATGGGGACAAGAAAGTCATTTCCTCCTTTAAGTTAGGCTGACATTGTAAATCATAAAGAGAAGCTTTTGAATGTAGTATCCCTTTAAAAGCAGGATGGTTAGAGAGATCCTGGACTTTTTCCCCATCTAACCAAATTTCTGTAGATAAACTGCTGATTCGTGATAAATATGTCTTTCCATTCACTATTCCCATTTTTTTCTTCTCCCTTATTCATTAATAAAATGGATATAAACTATTTTATTATTTTATTAATGAATATAGTCCTCAGTTCTGGTTAAATGGGTAAAGATTGGAAATTTCCTTCTGATTTGGGATACTCCACACCTGCCCTCTTATTTCCTTCTTAGTTATGAACAAAAACTGTTTCAAAAACAAAACTCTCGTGCAGATGGCGTGTGATGGAGTATTCGAATATTCTTCCATCTTCTAACTGAGCTAATTTTTCGATTTCCATCATGAAGGAGTTGTCTGGAATCTTTAGTAAAGAAGTATCTTCACTATTTGCTTTGTCTCCTCTAATCCAGACATGGGTGCTATGCGTTTTCAGCTTTAATTCCTCGCGTATATAATTATAGATGGAACCTTCTAGATGTTTTGGCTCTAGTCCAGTAATAATAGATAAAGGCATGTAAGTATGTTCCAGCGAATAAGGCTTATTATTAATATGCCGTGTTCGAATAATTCGATAAATATATTCGTCATCAATCTCAAGTTTTTTGGCAATTTCTAAGGACGGTTTTTCGATCGAAAAAAGAATGATTTTTGAGGAAATATTTTCTTTTCCAACAATGTTAGATAAACCTTCTGATGGACCTAATGCAATAGCTCCTCCATTAGTAGAAACCCCTTTTACATAAGTTCCGGAACCTCTACGTCTAACAACCATTCCTTCTTTTACAAGAATATCTAATGCTTTTTTTACTGTCAGTTTACTGCATTGGTAATAATCAGCAAGCGTATCCCCGTCAGGTAACTTTTCATTTATCTCATATTCGTTATTATTTATCTTATCTCTAATATCTGTATATATTTCCATATATTTAGGTAACTGACTCAAGTTAAATCCTCCATTTTATAACGGTTTTCATAATAAGTATACCATACAGTTAAAAACAAGTATATAAATCACAAAAGATATATACTTTTCATTAAAAGTATTTACTTATATTAAAAAGAGTGTTATAGTTTGTTCGTAAAGGAAAGAGGGAGGCATTTATTATGAAAGAAATGTTAACGTTTCCGAGTGGTTTTTGGTGGGGAACGGCTTGGTCAGCTGAGCAAGCAGAAGGTAGAGGTAATACAGGAAAAGCTGAAACAGTTTGGGAACATTGGTTTAAAACGGAACCATCACGTTTTTATCAGGGGATTGGACCTGAAGTAACAACTGATCATATAAATCGATACAAGGAAGATATTCAATTAATGAAGGAAACAGGGCATAATTCTTTCCGTATTTCCATCTCATGGGCAAGGATGTTTCCAGATGGTGGAGTAGGAGAAAGAAATCCAAAGGCTATTTCTTTCTATCGAAACCTTTTGACTGAAATGAATGAAAACGGTATCAAACCTTTTGCTAATCTTTATCATTTTGATATGCCGTATGTACTTCAAGAAAAGGGAGGATGGGAATCACGTGAAGTGGTTGAAGCATATGTAAATTATGCAGCTGCTTGTTTTGAAGAGTTTGGTGATTTGGTTTATCATTGGTTCACCTTTAATGAGCCGTTAGGACCAATTTTAGGAAGTTATTTAGAAGATTTTCATTATCCAAATTTAGTAGATTTCAAGCGTGGCGCACAGGCAGCATTTAATACTATATTGGCACATGCGAAGGCTATTCAATCTTTTAAGGAAAAGCAACTGCCTTCTAAGATAGGAGTAATATTAAACTTAAGTCCAACTTATCCGAGAAGCCAAAATGAGTTTGATGTAGAAGCAGCTGAAATTGCGGATGCCTTTTATACAAGAAGCTTTTTAGACCCCATGGTTAAAGGAACATTTCCAAAGAAATTGGTAAAAATATTGCAGGAATATAACCAGATGCCTTTATATGAAGAGAACGATTTAAAAGTAATTGCGGAAAATACTTCTCAAATTTTAGGGTTGAATTATTATGAACCAAGAAGAGTGAAGGCACGCCTGACAGAAATTAATAAAAAAAGCCCTTTTTTACCCGAATGGTTTTTTGAACTTCATAATATGCCAGGGAAAAAAATGAATGTGTACCGCGGATGGGAAATTTATGAAAAGGGTATCTATGATCTATGTATAGACATTAGAGATAATTACGGTAATATAGAAGCTTTTATATCTGAAAATGGTATGGGGGTAGCGAATGAAGAACGATTTCTTAATGAGCATGGACAAATTATCGATGATTATCGAATTGAGTTTATTAAAGATCATCTCGCCTATGTCCATAAAGCCATTCAAGCAGGCTGCCATATCAAAGGATATCATTTATGGACATTTATTGATTGCTGGTCATGGATTAATGCTTATAAAAATCGATATGGACTAGTTTCTCTTAATTTAGAGACACAAGAAAGAACAATCAAGAAAAGTGGAGAATTTTATAAAAAAATGAGCAAGGACAACGGATTTGAGTACGAAACGAGTAAATTAGGATAAATAAAATAAAAAGGGTGGATAGATCATGAATAACTCAACAAAGCAAGGTATTGCAGATCGGTTTGCTTTTGTTGCACAAAAATTAGGAGCGCAGATTCATCTAAGAAGTTTGCGTGATGCCTTTGCATCGATTATGCCATTTATGATACTAGCTGGATTTATGACTCTAATTAATTATGTTATTTTAGAGCCAACTGGTTTTATGGGAAATTTGGTTAATCCTGATACTTTAACAACTTGGCAATCTATTGGGGTATCCATTGCTAACGGTACACTGAATATCATGACACTTTTAGTAGCTGTTGCCATTTCTTATCATCTATGTGTAAATAGGGGATATAAAAATGTAATAGCTCCAATCTTAGTTGTACTTTCTACAATGATAGTAGTTACACCATTGACAACGACTTTTTCACCAGAAGGATCAACCGAAAGCTTTCTTGTTTCTAATGTGATTCCTGTAAGTTATACAAGCGCATCAGGGATGTTTGTTGGAATTATCGTAGGGCTGCTTGCAACCGATTTATTTATAAAATTATCTTCAAATAAAAAAATGCAAATCAATATCAGTGGAAATATACCACCGGCAGTTATTAAATCTTTTAATGTGTTAATTCCAATTATGGTGAATGTTATCATCTTTGCAGTTGCATCCTTTTTATTAAATCAATTATTTAATATGGATTTTAATACTTTAATATCCACCATTATTACTAAGCCGTTAAGCTATGTGACAACCAGTTTACCAGGGTTCTTATTAATTACTTCTATCGCTAATTTATTTTTTGGATTCGGTATCCATCAGGCAGTTATTTCTGGAGCACTTTTGGATCCTTTTTTATTACAAAACATGCAAGATAATATGTTAGCATACGCTAATCATCAAGAGATACCCCATATAATTAATATGGCTTTTAAAGATACCTTCGCTGTTATGGGGGGATCGGGAAATACGATTTCATTGTTAATTGCCATTTTTATTTTTAGTAGACGTAAGGATTATAGAGATATATCGAAAATGTCCTTAACACCTTCTATCTTTAATATTAGTGAACCAATTATATTTGGGCTACCAATTGTATTTAACCCAATGTTAATCATTCCATTTGTTCTTGCTCCAATTTTTTCTTTATCAGTTGCCTATTTTGCGACAGCTGTAGGTTTAATAAATCACGTGGTTGTTCAAACCCCATGGACTACGCCACCGATTATTTCAGGATTCCTAGCTACAGGAGGTGACTGGCGAGCATCTGTATTACAATTATTAATAATCATCATAACAGTATTTATGTATCTGCCATTTTTGAAAATAGATGAGAGAGTAAGTGCCATGCAGAATAAATAAGGAAATAAAACAGTCTATTCTATAGGAGGAGTGGTTTGTATGAAAAATATTTTATTAGTATGTAATCAAGGAATGTCTACAAGTTTTTTAGTAGAAAAAATGAAGCAGGCGGCAAAAGACCAGAGCATGGAGGTAAATATTTGGGCAGTTTCAGATGCAGAATTACATGAAAACTGGGAAAAAGCAGATATTATTTTATTGGGACCACAGGTAGGATATTTAAAAAGCAATACAGAGAAAGTAGTCGGTAATAGTATTCCTGTTACTGTCATTGATTTTGTTGATTATGGAAGAGTAAACGGAGCGGCAGTTCTGGAGACCGCTTTAGAAATGATAGAAAAATAGTTTATTAGATGGCGAGGGATAGGAATGGAAGGAATAGAACTAATTGCTTTTCAAATCATTGGGAATGTAGGAATGGCGAAAACAAAGTTTATAGAAGCACTAGCTCAAGCGAAAAATGGTGATTTTTCCAGTGCAGCTTCATTGATGAAGGAAGGATCAGACCTTTTGGTTGAAGGTCATAAAATTCATGGTGAATTAATTAAAAATGAGGCTGCGGGTAATAAAACAGAATTCTCTATTTTATTAATGCATGCAGAAGATCAATTTATGAGTACAGAAACAATTAAATTGCTCATTGCGGAAATGATTGAATGGAGGAAAGAACTAAGTATCGCTAACTGAAGTTGCCAATAAAAGATTTATTTTGAAGCATTTGCTAAGTAGGATAACTATATATTTCGAGACTTTCTAAGAGGGGGACAGATTTTTTGGTACCCCTTTTTTCACTCAATCAAATGGTCCCCATTTCCTACGCCATTGTTTTTAACCAATAGCTTACAATAGCTTGTGACTTCTAAGCACATCGGACATAGTCAGTGTACATGTACCTTTGAATCAGCAAACCAAACACCTGATCAACAAAGCTGCATTTAGAAAAATGAAGAAGACCGCTCTTTTTATCAATACAGCCCGCGGCGGGATTGTGCACGAAAGTGACTTGATTGCTGCATTAAAAAACAAGGACATTTCAGGTGCATGCCTGGATGTTTTTGAATCCGAACCGCTTCCTATTGACAGCGAGCTCCGGAATCTGGGTAATGTGATACTTACTCCCCATACAGCAGGAATGCCTGATGGTCGGAAATTTCATAAAAAAAGATATGACTTCTTTATAAAGAATATAAAACGTATAGAAAATGGAGAAGAGCCTGTTAGCAAGCTCAATCAGTTATAATCTGTTTGGTTTATAAATATGTGCTACCGACACGCTACTCCGAGAAAATTAGGTGTTCCGACAATTACGGACGATGCGGTAGCCAGTCAGGATAACCACAACAAATCTTTTATTCCTTCTAAATAATGAAAAGGGGACGCGGCAGTACCGCTGAGTGGCCAGATTCTTCGCAAGCTTCACTAGATAGCAGCCGTACTATCCTCTTTACATTTCTATTATTTAAAATTATTGGTGCTACTTCCTCTTGAAGCTTGTTCACACATTCTCATTAAAGAAAAAAGACTGTTCCACTCCCCTCAAACCATCCCTCTGTTCCTAGTTTGCTAATTTCTTCCCTAGGAACACCCTCCTTTTGCTAAAACACTTTTCACTATCTTTTACTATTCAGTTTAATTTAAGCTGTTTATAAAATATAGCATTTTTTCGTTTAATTTGGAAAATGCTATCTAGGGTAATACAATAGTAGATGAAACATAATCCTGGTTAATTCGTAAATACATAGAGACATTCTTTAGGAGGGAGTCAAATGAACAGGGAAATTATTTTTGAAGAGGATGCTGCAGTACTGAAGATAAGAGGATTAATGATGCTGTTCACTTTCAAGCATAAAGTGAAGCTGCCCTATAGAATGATTAAAAGTGTGTTTGTTGATTATTTTGATCCACCGAAATGGATGATTCGTATGCCTGGAACTTCTATTTCGCCGTTAAATATATATGAGGGCTCTTATAAATACCAAGATGAATGGTACTTTTTATCTTACGAAGGAAGGATTCCAGTCGTAATCATCGAATTGGATAACCATGAGAAGTATCGCTATGTCATTTTCCAAATTGAAAATCCAACAGAGGTGGCAGCTGAGCTGAGGAGGAAAATGGCGGAAGCGGAGGGACGGTACTACTGAGATATACCTTTAGTACGATCGGTCCTCTCAGGACTAAAGAGGGGGAAATATACAGGTGAAATGGCATATAAAGAAATTTAATGAGTTAACAAATGTGGAATTATATACGCTTCTGAAAGAGAGAACCGCTGTTTTTGTGGTGGAGCAAAATTGTCCTTATTTAGAGGTAGATGGAAAGGATTTAGAATCGTATCATCTTTTTGCTGAAAAACAGGGGGAGATTGTTGCGTATTTAAGAATTTTACCTCCAGGGGTGTCATATCCAGAGGCTTCTTTAGGGAGGATTTTTGTGAAGAAGGAATATAGAGGACAAGGGTTTGCAGAAGAGCTTGTAAGTCGCGGAATTGATTATACCAAGCAAGAGTTAAAAGAAGAGAGGATAAAAATCCAGGCACAGGACTATTTGCGGAACTTTTATCAGTCTTTTGGCTTTCAAGCCATATCTGAAGTGTATTTAGAAGATAATATTCCCCATATTGATATGTTATTAAACGGAAGAATGGCGCAAATTAAGTAACGGAGATTAGATTTAAATACCAAATGGCGGTATAAAAAGCAGCATTCCTGTTTACCCTTTAATAATGCAGGGAGTGTTGTGCAATGTTCTACATAGAGATTATAGTAGCAATTCTTTTAATCTTGGCTTTTATGAAATATTTATGGACGAAAAAAGAAAATGAATATCAGACTGCTCTACTGGCTAATCATATCGAGTCAAGTGACGAGTTAAAAAAGACTTTGGCGATGGGGCTTTATTTGAGGTTTTGTAAAGAGGAAGAAGACAAGGACTATTCTTCCATTTATTTAAAACAAGATCCTCTCCAATTTGAAAGGTTTGCTGCGGAAATTATGGAGAAGACAAGAGGCGGATCGACATGGGTGACTCCTCCAACAGGTGATTTTGGAGTAGACTTTGAACATGAAACAGAAAAAGGATTGTTTCTTGGGCAAGTAAAATGTTATCAAGAAGATTTACCATTTGATTCAATTGCCCTGATTCATTCGAATATAATCAAACGAGGAGCTCAAGGTGGATATGTTATTACAACAGGCAGCTTTACACCGGCAGCTTATGAATATGCCAAAGGATTAAATGTTGAATTAATCGACGGTGTTAAGTTTGTGGAAAGCTGGTTAAGTAGTTTGAGCAAAGCAGAAAAAGAAATGAAGGAATTATTACTCGTTTAAGGGAAGCAGAGGGACGGATCATCTGAAGTTATGTCTTCGGAAGAACCATCTCTATGCTTCTTTTTTAGATGTATTGGAAAATAGGAAAAAGGAATAATAATGGAAATGGTTCTGTTAAAAATGATTTGGAGGCGGATTTTTTATGAGGAAATTTACGTATGCTTTTCTAGCAGTATGTATGATATTGCTTGTTGCTTGTTCAGCAGATAAGGATAAAAAGGAAAATACGGATAATAACAAACAAGCAGATGAACAAAAGATGAATGTGGATAAAGGTCTTTCAAATGTTGAAATCACACTGCCAGCCTCTTTGTTTGAAGGGGAAGATATTGATTCCGTAATTGCCGATGTAGAAAAAGAGGGCATTAAAGTTACTAAAAATGAAGATGGTTCCCTTACCTATAAAATGTCTAAGGCAAAGCATAAAGAGATGATGAAGGAAATGGAAGCTTCTTTAGAAGAATCCATTAAGGAAATAAAAGAGAGTGATGATTATGTGTCGATTAAGGATATCACGCATAATAAAGCATTTTCTGAATTTACGTTAGTGGTTGATAAAAAGAAATATGAAGATAGTATGGATAGTTTTGCTATTTTTACCCTTGGAATAACAGGCATGATGTATCAAGTGTATAGTGGAGTAGACCCCGATGATTATCAGGTCAAGATTTTGACAAAAGACGAGGCTACAAAAGACGTTTTGGATGAAACTATTTATCCTGATGATTTAGAAGAAGATTCGAAATAAATAGAAGGTCGTTTTTAATATAGAGCAAGTAAGGAGAATGAACATGAAAAAGAATCTACCAAATACATTTAAGCTGTGTCTAACTAGTTTATTTATTATCACTATTCTTGGAGGATGTGGACAAGATACCAAGGATGTAAAAATGAAAGAGAGTGATGAAGCTCAAGAAGAAGTGCAGAAAAAAAAGTCAGATAAGAAAGAAGAAGCAAAGTCGAAGCTCGGCTCTCGAACCAATCCAGTCCCATTTAAGAAGACAGTAACGGTTGAAGATGAACTATATAATGACAAAGGGGAGTCCTTTCCCATAAAATTTGATTTAACTGTATTGGAAGTGACACGCGGAGAGGATGCTTATCAAAAATTGAAATCTATGAATGAATTCAATGAGCCTGCGCCAGATGGAAAGGATTGCAGCCTACTCTATTGGTCCTAGTATTACGAAGAAGCAAAATGAGTCTATTAAGGATAGGGTGGGACGGTTCTCCTGCTTTCTTGTTAGAAAATTTAGGAGAATCATCCTTATTTTCATCATTTTCTCATTTTTTTATAATAAAATGGATGAGCGAAAATTTAACAAGGAAAGTGAGAGCGAGAATGAGAACAAGGAAAAGCAAAAAGAAAAAGATATGGATTACTTTAGGAGTAATTATTGGAATACTTGTTATTGGATTAGGGTCTTATGTATTTTATCTATATCATAGCGTAGAAGAGACAGCAAACAAAATGTATAATCCTCTTGAGGGTGATTCGAATTTAGAAAAAAAAGCAAGAGAAGAAAAGCTTGATAATACAAAACCCATTTCTATTTTGCTTATGGGTGTGGATGAAAGAAAAGGTGATGTAGGAAGATCGGATACTCTCATCGTCATGACTTTGAATCCAAATAAAGATAAAATGCAGATGGTAAGTATTCCTCGTGATACAAAAACAGAAATTATTGGAGATGGGAGAGTAACAAAAATCAATTCTGCCTATGCTTATGGCGGGGTGAAAATGGCTAAAGATACAGTAGAAAATTTTACAGGTGTTAAAATGGATTATTATATCCAAGTAAATATGGAAGCGCTAAGTGATTTAGTTGATGCCATTGGGGGAATTACAGTTCAAAATGACTTGGATTGGATTGATGAAGGATATTATAAAAAAGGCTATCATTATAAAAAAGGAACTTTAACATTAGATGGTCCACAAACATTGGGATTTGTTAGAATGCGTCATTTAGATCCAAATGGTGATTTTGGTCGAAATGATAGACAAAGGGAAGTCATTACGGCTATTATTGACAAGGCCACAGGAATATCAACAGTAGCTCATTTTGATGAAATACTAGATGCCCTTGGAGTAAATGTAAAAACAAACATTACGTTTGATCAAATGATGACCATACAGAAAAATTACCGTGATGTGCGAAAATCTGTAGAGCAATATGAAGTAAAAGGACAAGGCACTCCTCCCGGACAAACCTATTATTTAAATGTTCCAGAAGAAGAAAAAACGAAAGTGCATGATATGTTGAGTGAGAATTTACAATAAAGAAGGATAAAAAGGTACTAGCTGAAAATAGCTAGTACCTTTTTTAGGGGGACAATTCTCCTGTCTCTGTCTTTGCTAAAAGGATGCAATGAATTGCAAATTACAAGTATAGGAATTTCTTTTTATAACCCAACCGCTCTTTCTTATATGGATGAACAAAAATCTGAAGAAAGCAGTGTTTTTTTGTTTGTCTATATTGGCAGGGAAATTTTCATTATAATAATTATAGACATACTGTATTCCAATAGTAAAGAGAGATAAATGCTTTATATATAAAAGAGAAGGAGGTAAGTGAAATGGCGAGAAAGAAGGTCTTAGTAACAGGTGGGGCAGGGTTTATTGGAGGAAATTTTGTTCAATATATGGTGAATAAATATCCGGATTATGAAATTTATAATTTGGATTTACTAACATATGCAGGTGATTTAATAAAGCATAAAAGAATAGAAGGAAAGAAGAATTATCATTTTATTAAGGCAGATATTGTAGATAGAGATACCATCCTTGCTCTTTTTGAAAAAGAGAGGTTCGACTACGTAACACATTTTGCAGCAGAAAGCCATGTTGATCGCTCCATTACAAATCCAGAAATTTTTGTAAGGACAAATGTTCTTGGCACGCAAGTATTATTAGATGCGGCAAAAACAATTGGCGTAACAAAGTTTCTACATGTTTCAACCGATGAAGTATATGGAGAATTAGACTTCGATTTCACTTCTTTCTTTACGGAAGATAGCCCACTTCAACCCAATAGTCCCTATAGTGCAAGTAAAGCATCTTCAGATATGCTTGTTCGTGCCTTTCATCATACATATGGTTTGCCAATTAATATTACCCGTTGTTCGAATAATTACGGACCCTATCAATTTCCTGAGAAATTAATCCCCTTGACGATTTCTCGTGTTTTAAACGATCAAAAGATTCCTATATATGGAGACGGGAAGAATATTCGTGACTGGCTACATGTATTTGATCACTGTGCAGCCATCGATTTAGTGCTCCATAAAGGCGAAAATGGAGAAGTCTATAACATTGGTGGACATAATGAACGAACAAACTTAGAAGTAGTAAGAACCATTATAAACATACTAGGTAAGTCAGAAGATTTAATCGAATTCGTCCCGGACCGCCTCGGCCACGACAAACGATATGCCATCGATCCAACAAAAATAACAGCTTTAGGCTGGCAGCCAACTTTTACATTTCAAACCGGTATAGCCCAAACTATCCAATGGTATAAATAGAAGCAGAGGGGAGTATCTTCTGCTTCTTTTAGAGTGGATCATAAGGATGTTTGTGACTGAATAGGGAACAATATTTTCATGAGTTATATGGCTATTTATCCTTCCTTTTCTATTCCTGTGGTGCTCCGCAAGCAAATAATTTTTTTTCCTGTAAGGCAATTGATATGATTAAGAATGACTTAAATAAGAAAGGATCTTGCAAAATGGCAAATTTAAATATACCTATATCCGTATTAAACCTTGCCCCGATTCGAGAGGGACAAACTTCTAAAGAAGCTATTGAATCAATGGTGGATTTAGCTCAAGCAACAGAGAAAATGGGCTATAAACGTTATTGGATTGCAGAGCATCATAATACATCTACACTTGTTAGTTCGGCAACTGCAATTCTTATTAAGCATACGCTTGAACACACAGACAGCATTATCGTAGGATCTGGCGGCGTGATGCTTCCAAACCATTCTCCATTAGTTGTTGCCGAACAGTTTGGAACGATGGCAACGATTTATCCAAATCGAGTAGATTTAGGACTTGGTAGAGCACCTGGAACTGATATGCTGACTGCGAGTGCATTAAGACGTTCGCAAAAGGATTCCGTCTATACCTTCCCAGAGGATGTTAATGCTCTTCTAACGTACTTTGGACCTGAAGAGGATCAAGGCTATGTAAAAGCACATCCAGGTGTTGGTACAAATGTACCGATATATATTCTTGGTTCTTCTACAGATTCAGCTTACTTAGCGGCAAGTCTAGGACTGCCTTATGTGTTTGCTTCTCATTTTGCACCGAGATATATGGCAGATGCAATCAAGATTTATCGTGAGCGTTTCAAACCTTCGAAGTATTTGGATAAGCCATATATGGTGGTTTGTTTAAATCTGATTGCCGCCGAAACAGATGAAGAGGCAGCTGTTTTACAGACGTCTACTCATCAATTTTTCCTAAATGTTGTGCGCGGAACACAAATGCCGCTTCAGCCACCAGTGGATAGTTTAGATGGTCTTTGGAATCCACAGGAAGAAGAAATGGCCAAATCCATGTCTAGCGTGACTCTTTTAGGAAGCAAAGATTCCGTTCGCAACCAGCTTACAGCTTTTCAGGAACGCTTTAATGTCGATGAAATTATGGCAGTTTCTTATATTTATGACCCTGAAAAACAGAAACGATCTTATGAAATATTGAGAGAAGTAGTAGAGGGAAAATAAAGGTTCAGCAATAAATTAAATCATAAAAAGGGTACTAGCTCCTGAAGCAAGTACCCTTTTTTATGATTATTATTTCTCTTTATCCTCTTTTTTCTTTTCTAGCTGTTTCTCTTTTTGTTCCTCTGTTATTTTAAAATCACGATCCACTGTTTTGTTTTTTAAATCTTCATTTTTAACCATCTATAACGCCTCCCTTTTTCTTATATATAGACGATTTGAAGCAGATTAAACGGTAAAGTAATAGGAAAAAGTGGGATTATTTGGGTTTTGAGGAAGCGGAGGGATGGTTCTCCCTTTTTTTAAATAACTAACATTTGAACTTTCTATTTATGATCCAGTTCGATTTTTCTGGACACTTTCTACGCCTACAATTATGTAATTTATCATATTTCATATTTTTTTGATAATGAGATAAAGATGCAATAACTATGCATATGAATAATTATTTAACCGCTTACATTTTTGCCAGTTAAAGTTGCAAAAACATATACTAAACTTCTTATAAACAGTTAATTATAATCAAATTATGAAAGGGGTTACTTTTCATGAAGGAACGCACAAAACAAGTATTGAAAAGACTTCTAACGGCAAATACGTATTTAACTTTAGAAGATTTAAGTAATGAATACCATATTAGCCAACGAACCTTGCGAAATGAATTAATGATAATTAATGAGTTTCTCCAAAGCAACAATTATTCACTGGTTACCACAAAAAGAGGGAAGGGAATGCAGCTTACTCTGGCACATAGAGATGCACAAACCTTATTGGAGCGAATGAATGCGGAAGGAACGAAAGAATATTACCATCCTGATGAGCGTTTCTTAGTATTACTTTTAGATATTGCTGATACTAGTAAGACCACTCTCTTATATGAAATGGAAGGACGCTTACAAGTATCTAAAAGTACAGTGGATGAAGATATGCGTAAGATTCGTCAGTATTTAAAAAAGTATGGTATTCAAGTCGTAAGTCTTTCGAAGCAAGGAGTTGTTTTACAAGGGGATGAAAGGTCTATTCGGTCGATGCTTTTTGATGTCATTAATAATCGGACAGATTTCGATTATATAACGCTATCGAGCAGAATGCCGAAGGAAATTAATTTTGAGACTAGGCTAGTATTAAACTATTTGGAAAGAGAACGGATAAAGATTATTGCACAATTGTATAACCAGCAATTGAAGCAGTTGAACCCAGATGTTAATCCTTTATATCATAATCAAGTTATCTTATTTTTAGCCATTTGGATCAGACGGATACATGATGGCAATACCATTAGTGATACGGTAAAAGGAAAAAGAGAATTAACGGAAGGGCAAATAAGAGATTTTATCGATCATATTTGTGAGCGCTTTAAGCTATATCCCTCCCTATCAGAAATGAAATATATTGCCTTTACGATTGAATCTTTTGATTCGAAAGATATGAGTAATTCACTTGATTGGGTTACAGCACAGTTATTGACAATTCAACTAATCACTCATGTGGAGAAAGTAACACTTATCCCTTTCTCTTTGGAAGAAGAAGATTTATATGAGGGATTGTATAAACATATTACAGGCTTACTCAGTAGAGCAAGGAATGACATAAAGGTATTCAATCCATTAAAAGAGACAATTAAGGAATCCTATAGTTGGATTTATCAAGCTGTAGCAGGATTTAGTAATCATATAGAAAGTTATATAAAGAAACCATTATCAGAGGATGAAATAGGCTTTTTGACTATTTATTTTTCTACATCGACAAGTCGGATGAAGCAAGAGGAGCAGTATATTTATCAAGCGGTAGTTGTCTGTAATCACGGTATTTCTACAGGAAGGCTGTTGGCGGCAAATTTAAAGGAGCAATTCAATATAGAGATAGTCACTGTTTTGAGTTCCTATGAACTGTCTTTTATCGACAAGTTAGATGTAGACATTATTTTCTCAACCATTCCGATTGAATATTCTAAGAAACCCTCCCTTTTGCTTAATCCTATATTAAGAGAAAGTGATAAAAAAGAGATTGATGCTTTCTTAGAACAAAATAAAGAAAAAAGAAGATTAGTGTCTAATGAAAGAGATGCAACCAAGATGCTGCAGGACATACTAACCTTAATGGAAGCGTGCGGTGCAAAGATAACAGCGGAGAGCTATCTGAACCTAGTAGATACCTTTAAACAACACCGCTTGAAATTTAATACAAGGGAGATTCAGCCAATGTTACAAGATATCCTCAGGGATAAGAATATTATACTCCATCAAGAATGTGAAGATTGGAAGGAGGTGATTGAGCGAGTCTCTCTCCCTTTAGTAAAGGAGCAAGTTATCGAAGCTAGATATATTGAGGCTATGATTCATTCTGTTGAAGAATACGGTCCTTATATTGTGATAGGGAAGAACTTGGCGCTTGCGCATGCTAGACCAGAAGACGGTGTGAATGAATTAGGAATTAGTGTGATGACATTGAAAGAACCAATTATGTTTGGAAATGAAGAAAATGATCCTGTGAAAATTATTTTTTGCTTAGCAGCTGTAGATTCTTACTCTCATCTAAACATAATGAAGAGCTTGGTTGATTTGATAAATGATAAACAAAAGGTAGAAAGATTAATCCATGCAGATAATCTAGCTATTTTTAAGCAAGAGTTGTTTGAAAAGAATTCATGCAATAAAAATGGACTTTGCTAATGCTATCAAACTATTAAAAAGTTAAAGGAGAATGCTAATTGAAAAAGTTAAATATTTTATTTGTCTGTGGTGCTGGGTTAGGAAGCAGCTTTGCGTGTCAGATGGCAGCGGAGGATGTGTTAAATAAACTAAAAGTAAATGCAAAATTAGATCACAGTGACATTTCCTCAAGCGCGGCAGCAAAACCAGACATTATTATTACGGCACAAAACTTCCAGACTCAATTCGAAAAGTTCACTATTGATCCTGCCAAAACTCACATCATCTATTTGAAAAATATTGTTTCAAAACAAGAAATTGAAGAAAAACTAACACCGATTTTACGAGAAAAAGGTGTGCTATCTTAATAAATAGGTAGAGAGAGGGATAAAAATGAGCGTCATAAACTTTATCATCCAAAATATCTTAACGCAAGCATCTATTACGGTCGCTTTAATTGCGATGCTTGGACTTATTTTACAAAAAAAATCGACTGGACAAATTATATCGGGCTCTTTAAAGACATTGTTAGGATTTATGGTTTTATCAGCTGGCTCCAGTATTATTGTAGGAAGTTTACTGTATTTCGGAGAGATTTTTACAGAAGGCTTTCATATGCAAGGGATTATTCCCTCCATAGAGGCTATTAATGGTCAGGCTATGAATGAATTGGGGTTAGGTCGCGATATTGCACTTACCTTTTTAGCTATATTTGTTTTTAATATTCTAATAGCTCGATTCACTAGATGGAAATATATATTCCTTACAGGTCAAGCGATATTATGGATGGCTACTATGACCACTGTTTTTGGATATTTTGCTGGCTTACGCGGATTAGCATTAATACTGGTAGGCGGTTTAATTGGAGGAATCTTTGCGGTCGCTATGCCGGCAATTGCTCAGCCATTTGTACGAAAAATTACGGGTATGGATGAGATTGCATTAGGGCATTTTTGTACAATTGGTTATGTTTTTGAAGCTGGGGTAGCAAAAGTATTCGGGGAAAAAGGCGAAAAGAAAAAATCAGTGGAAGATATAAAGCTGCCTTCTCAATTAGAATTTTTGCAAGATACGTATCTTTCCTTAATGACAGTGATGGTTCCTCTATTCATTATTACAGCTATTTTTGCCGGTGAGGAATTTGCTTCTACTTTTTCTGGAAGCACGAATTATATCATGTATGCATTCTTGCAATCCATCCAATTTGTAGTAGGAGTTTATGTACTATTATCAGGAGTGCGCTTGTTATTAGGGGAGATTGTCCCGGCGTTCAGAGGGATAGCTATGCGTGTTGTTCCAAATGCAAAGCCTGCGCTTGATTGTCCAGTTCTTTTTCCTTACAGTCCTAATGCGGTAATTGTTGGTTTTATTACGACTGTCATTGGATCAATCATTGCGATGTTTGTTCTTCCTGTCTTTGGTTTAGCGATGATTTTACCAGGGATATTAACCGCCTTCTTTGCAGGGGGGACAGCAGGAATTTTTGGAAATCTAACAGGTGGAAGACGAGGTGCCATTATAGGAGGGATATTCCACGGATTTTTTATCACCTTATTACCGGCACTATTAGTAACCATTTTTAACTCTATGGGATTTGTCAATGCAACAGCAACAGATGTAGATACTGTAACAGTTGCTTTATTATATGCATGGCTGATTGGTCCATTAATGAAGGCCTTCTAAGAGGAATTAACTGGATTTGGAGGGAATGCTTATGTGGTTTAAAAGAAAATCAGAGATAAATAAAAACGAGAATACCATATCGAAAAAGAAGCTTACGGAGGATCAGAAAGAAGAATTATTAGGTTTTATATCGAGAAAATCAATAGAAGTACAGTCGTTGAATATTGAGAATCAGGCAAGGGTCTTTGAAGAAATAGGTTTAGCCTATTACGAGCTTGGTGATGAAGAGAATGCAATAGCTTCACTAGAAAAAAGTCTTCAGCTGAAAAAAACAATTGGAGAAAGCTTTAAAACATTATTAAAGCTATATAACAAGAAAAGAGCAGAAGCAGCGAAAAGTAATGATGTCGATAATTTACAGACTTTTTTGAATAAAATAGATCTGCTGATGCAAATTTCAAAAGATGTTACCCGTGGTGTTAAGTGATACTTATTTAGGGAGGAAAATCACAATATGTATACAACATTAAAAGAAGTTACTCGTAAAGCCGAGGCACTAAATTATACAGTAGGTGCCTTTAATGCACATAATTTAGAGATGCTGCCAGAAATGATACGGGCGGCAAAAGAAATGGGCGCACCTATCATTATCCAAACAAGTATAGATACGGCTAAATATATCGGGCATGAAAACATAGTAGCGGTTTGTAAGTCTATGGCTACTAAGGAGATGGTAGATGTAGTTCTCCATTTGGATCATGCACGTGATTTCAATGACATTAAAGAAGCGATAGATAAAGGGTTTACATCTGTTATGTTTGATGGTTCTCACTTGCCCTTTAAGGAAAATATTATGAAGACAAGTGTAGTAGTGGAATATGCTCACCAGCATGGTGTATCTGTAGAAGGAGAGTTAGGAACTATCGGGGGAACTGAAGAAGGAATTCATGTGGAGGAGAGTGACAAAATTTATACAGATCCGCAGGATGCTTTGAAATTCGTAAAAGCAACAGGAGTAGATGCATTGGCAATTGCCATTGGCACCAATCATGGACAATACAAATCAAAAACAGATGTAAATATACCGCTATTGAAAGAAATCAACAGATTAGTAGATGTACCTTTAGTTATTCATGGAGGAACAGGTGTAAAGGAAAACGATATTCACGAATTAATAAATAACGGTATTCGGAAGTTTAATGTAGGTACAGAATTACTGGTGACTTGGACAAAAACAGCAAAAAAATATTTTGATGAAACAAAAGAAAATAAATCCCTGCGACACAATATTATTCCATGTAATGAAGCTGTAAAGGAAATTGTAAAACATAAAATAGAAATTTTCATGAATAAGGAAGGGGCTATAAATAACGTCTAATAATTACCCAAAATATTGCTCCTTATTGCGAGAAGAGAGTACAAGTATTTAAAAAAGTACTCTTTTTTCTTGTATGAATAGTGGAAGAGGTGATTAGAAATGAATGGGGTCTTAATTTTATTAGCGGGTTATCCAGGAACTGGGAAGACCTTTCTAAGTAATATTATTAAAAAGAAGCTTGGCGGTTTAGTCAGGATTTCACCAGACGATATAAAAGAGGACTATTTCGATAGGTACGGCTTTCGTAATATAAAAGAGAAGCAGCAAATTGAAAGAATAGCATGGGAAAAATACTATGAAATAATGGAAAAGCAAATGAAAAGAGATAACGGTATTATTTCAGATTATCCTTTTAGCAATAAACAAAAAACTTATCTAGAAAAATTAAGCGGAAATTATAACTATAAAGTAATTACCATTAGGTTAATCGCAGATTTGGATATATTATATATGCGTCAGCAAAAACGAGACTTAGATCCAACTAGACACTTAAGTCATATAGTTAATTCTTATAAGAAGGGAGATTATTTAACTAATAGAGAAAAAGCAGATAACTTACTAACTTATGAAGAGTTCATAGAAAGATGTAAAACAAGAGGTTATAACACATTCAATTTAGGGAGACTTTTTGAAGTGGATGTGACCGATTATACTAATGTGAATTATACGGATTTAATAGATAATGTTGAAACGTACCTAAGTTTAGAATAGGAGCATATATATCATTGGGGGAAGCGACGAGAACGTTTTACTGTCTCTCTTTTTGAAGAGAACCACGAAAGGGAATTAGAAAACTATCCCCATGATTCTCCTCTATATTACCAGCTTGCTTTTTTTAGTCCAGGAATTTGGCCTTTGTAGGCTAATTCTCTTAAGCAAATCCGGCATAATTTAAATTTGCGGTATACAGAATGAGGTCTTCCGCATTGTTCGCATCGCGTATATTCTTGTACTTTATACGGCCATCTGGTTCTACATCAGTCATTTCAATAATGATTAATCCAGCACCGCCAATCGCACGGCTTACATAATGAACATAATGCCAATCCGTTGCAATTCCATCTTTCTTCTCCACTGAATATTGACACATTGGAGGCATTACCACTCGGTTTTTTAATTCTAATCCTTTATAAGAAAAAGGAGAAAATAGATCCTTCATATTCTTGCCTTCTTTCATAAAAAAAATATATGTTTATCTAAAAAACTTACCACCAGACACTTTTTAATTCAAATATTATGCTTTCACCAATGATTTATTATATACAAGATGCTGAAAATAAATCCTATTGATTGTTAGAAAAATATTTTTTTTAATAGATGAAATCTTACATATTTTATGCATGATATAAATAAAATAAGTAAAGAGAAGAGTTGCTGTACAAATCACTATTGAAATATTAAAAATATACAGTAAATTTACAGTGTTACCTTTTATCTTATTAATATGTTGTTATATAATGAATACAATATATAGAAGCGGCTTAAATCTTTCAAAGTCGTAACATCACAGAATAAGATAATTGAATACTTGAGTTATTTATTGGGGGATGGAGATGATAAAGTGAGACTAGGTTCCATTATCTGTTTTTTTAAAAGACGCCATAAATTTAGCTATTACTCCAATAAGTGTGTACGTTGCGGCAAAAAAAGAGAGATTTAAAAGGATAACAAATCATAAGCTGTTTTTTTTGAATACTCTCGTATGATGAAGAGTATTTTTTTGTTTGAAAACAATGACTTGCTAAAACTAATGGTATTAG
Organism: Niallia sp. FSL W8-0177; assembly: GCF_038006285.1. Classification (NCBI taxonomy): domain Bacteria; kingdom Bacillati; phylum Bacillota; class Bacilli; order Caryophanales; family Bacillaceae; genus Niallia; species Niallia sp. FSL W8-0177. The sequence continues at coordinate 3,488,549 of NZ_JBBOUX010000001.1, read as the reverse complement.
TTAAAATAAAACTAATGCCATTAGTTTTCTAATCAGGAGGTTTGACTATTGAGAATTATCCACCATAATTATTTATATCAATTGACTTTTTTGCCAAGAATTTTTCCAGTGAACTGCTATCTCGTCGAGGAAGGGGAAGAATTAACATTAATTGATACTGCTTTGCCTTTTAGTTATAAAAAAATTCTCGCATTTGCTGAAAAACTGAATAAACCGATTACGAAGATTATTCTTACTCATGCTCATGGAGATCATATTGGATCATTAGATGCTCTAAAAGAAAGATTACCAGATGTGAAAGTCTATATATCTGTACGGGATGCTCGCATATTAGGCGGGGATCATACTATTGACAAGCAAGAGGAACCCTTTGTTTTAAAAGGCGGTTTACCTAAAAATATCAAGACAAATCCAGATGTGCTAATAAAAGAGGGGGATCAAATTGGTTCACTAATAAGTATTTCTTTACCAGGACATACACCAGGGAGCTTTGGTTTTCTCGATAAACGAGATACTAGTTTGATTACAGGAGATGCTTTTCATACAAGAGGAGGCTTTGCTATAAGTGGTCAATTTCGGTCTTTCTTTCCTTTTCCAGCAATGGCAACCTGGAATAAAGAGAAAGCCATTGAAAGTGCGAAGAAAGTGATGTCTCTAAATGTTAGTCTTTTAGCTACTGGGCATGGAGATCTACTCGAAAATCCACAGCCTTTGATAGAATCATTACTCCAAAAGGAAAGAGGATAAATATGACGCCAAGAGCAGGAATAACACATAATGATATTATTGTCACGGCAATCGAAATTGCCAATACGGAAGGATTAAAGGAAGTAACGATAGCTAATTTAGCTAAGCGGCTTCGGGTTAAATCTCCATCCCTTTATAATCATATCAAGGGGCTTCCCGATATTATGAATCTGTTAACATTGCGAGCATTAGAAAGTTTATATCAATTATTAAAGAAAGCAATAATGGAAGGGGAAAAAGAAGAGACTATCCATAATCTAAGTTTTGCCTACTTAACCTATGCTAGAGAGCAGCCAGGGCTCTACATGTTAACTATCGAGTCAGCATCGAAGAAAGGAGAGGAAATTCAAACAGCTGCAAATCAAATCATTCAATTATTAATAGAAGTATTAAAGCCATATGACTTAAACGAAGAAGAGACCATTCATGCCATTCGTGGGCTAAGGAGCATTCTTCATGGATTTGCCTCTATTGAAAATCAACAAGGATTTGGCATGCCGATAGAGGTAGATAAAAGCTTTCATTATTTGGTTTCTACTTTTATTGAAGGATTGGAAAAGCATTCATAAGTGCAAGTGGAAAGGGTCACTATTATAGTCGCCCTTTTTTTATGGCAAAAGTAGGAGAATTCACTAAAGACTTTTGTTTGGTTTAAAGAAAAGGAACATGTTAAAATAGTTCAGTTGCTTAACTATTTGCAATGATAAAAACATTGATTTTTGAGAAGAAGTTTTAAGAAAATAACTCTATCCTGTTGTATTTAATAGAAACATAGAGAAAGGAGTTACTATGTTAATTAGGGTAATGATTGCCGATAAAGATAAACGAGTGATCGCTCGTATTCGTTATTATTTAAAGGATCATAAGGATATAAAAATTATTGTCATGTGTGATAACGGCAATGATTTAGTTTATCAATATAAGAAGTGGAAGCCTGATTTGATAATAACAGAAGTCGATTTACCATCTATGAACGGACTGGAAGTCATGAAGCAATGTTATCAACTAGGGGACCAAATTCATTTTATTTTTTTAGCAGAAGATGAGAAGCATGCATTAGCAGCCTTGGAATTAGATGCTATTGATTTTTTGGTCAAGCCATTCAGAAGTTTTCGTTTATCTAAAGCTATTGAAAAAGCAAAACGAGTAATAGCGAGCAAGAGAGAAAGATATTCTTTCAACAATTTACCAGTTAAATATAATAAAGGCGTGTATTATATTAAAAAGGAAGAAATATATTTTATTGAAAAAATAGGCAAGAAATGTGTTATATATACGGACGCAGAAATAGTGGAGACTCGGGAGAATATCGGAGAATTATTACCGCAATTAGATGATACATTTTTTTTGTCGCATCGTTCCTATATTATCAATCTAGAAAAGGTGACAGAAATTAGTCCCTATAAGGAAACGTATATTGCTTATTTTGATGGAGTAAACAGACAAGCGAAAATATCAAAGTTGAAAATTAATGAGGTAAAGGAAAGAGTATCTTTGTTTTTATAAGCTAGCTAGTACTTTTATATCTTTTAAATAAAATTAAATATGTCGAAACATGGAATTTTATGTAGCTACTCTAAAATGACTAAAGTTCTGTTTAAAATGTATCTTTTTCATACAGAAATGACTAAAATTATGTCTAAATGGCGTTAAGTTCAATAGACAAATACTGACAGAATCGGTAAATTTACTTGTATGATTAGATAAATTTGAAAAATCAGGACTTTTCGTTTATTTTGGAGGATACCCTAAGTGGATATAATAACAAGATTAAAAAGCAAAAAGTTTTATCATGTATATCAGCCAATTTGGAATATAAAAGAATGGAAAATCATTGGATATGAATCATTGCTACGTATATCCCAAGAGCCAGACATCTCGTTAGAAGCTTTCTTCGCTGATGCGAGAAAAGAGAATTATTTATCTGAATTAGATACCTTTCTTATTAACGATACGATCGAACACTACCAGATACTTTCATCAAGAAGAAAGAAGCCACTATTTATCAATATATTTCCATCGACTATCATACATGAATCATTTGAATCATTAATTCTATCTTTACTAGAAAAATTCCCAGCCATGAATGGGAAGATTATCTTTGAATTAAATGAAACGGTATTAGAAGAAGAGCTATGGAATTCCCCTCTTTTTAAGGAGAAAATTGCCTTTCTAAAAGACAATCAGTTTCAAATTGCTTTAGATGATTTTGGGAAAGGAATAGCAAATTTTGAGAAAATCTTAGAGATTGCTCCTAGCTATCTTAAACTAGATCGCTATTTTTCCAACAATTTGGCTTTTTCTGCTGAAAAACAAAAACTGGTGCACTTATTATTGGATTTTGCGGATGAGAAGATGATGAAGGTCATCTTGGAAGGAATAGAAGAGGAAACAGATTTAGCGATGACTAAAGCATTGAAGGTTCCTTTTGGCCAGGGGTTTCTATTAGGAAAGCCGGAGATGTTGGTATAATTAGTTTTTAATGGATTATTTATTAAAAACAAGGACTAACATAAATGTTTTTTATAGAAAAAGCACGCTGCCGTATCATTGTGTTTAGATCTCAACTATTTACATGTGATCAAACATCTTATGGCAGCTTTTTTATATAAAGGAATCATAAAAAGTCGGAGAATCATAGAATGACATTGAAATTATGAATAAAATAAAGTTATATTTACATAAGGTTATATGAGGCATTTAAATAAGGGCTGTTGGATGAGTATCTATTACAGGGAAAAATACAGGGGATGCGATACTTTTTTGATTCTTCGTGCTGCATAGGTGATTCCGATAGTTTCATCAGTGAATAGGGAGTTAATGAGATGGAACATCAGGAGGTAGTTGTCTTATATAGAAAGGAGAAAGAATGGAAACGCTAACGATAGCGGTAGCTTGTATCGATTCGCCTATTAATTCATCTATCCATCATTTGATTGCTATCCATTCTAGTTTTAAAATAATAGGAGAAGCAAAGACTGGAGAAGAATTATTAGAATTAATTTATCGAGCGAAGCCTAATATTATAATTGTTGATTATGACTTACCATCTATCCATTCCACTATTTTTAATAGTGCCTATAAAGATTATCTCCCCGATTTCCAGCTTATTTTAGTAGGCAAGGATAAGAGAATGGCAATTGAAGCATTTAATTATTCAGCTGTTGGTTATTTGCAGAAGCCTATTATGGAATCATCCTTCCTATCCCTTTTATATAAAATAAAGGATTCTTATTCTAAAAGTAGAAGACAGATTCATACAGGGAAGGGAAAGCGGATCTTAATTAAATTAAGTAATCGATTTGTTTATATCCCAATAGAAGAAATTTTGTATATAGAAATAATCGCACGAAAAACAATGGTACATACAATCAAGAAGTCATATGAAACGTCAGAAACCTTTCTCTCCTTCGTAGACAGATTGCCGTGGTATTTTTATCGTACCCATCGTTCCTTTCTTGTTAATTTAAAGAAAATTGTTCGCATTGAATTATTCGGAGAATCCTATTTAGCCTATTTCTCTGGAACAGATAAGCGTGCAAACATATCAAAATTAAAAATACGAGAAGTCCATTCCTTGCTGATTCAATAAGAGGGGGATATTCTTTTACCATAAAAAGGGAAGCAGGAACCGTGGCTCTGCTTCCTTATTCTTTAATTAGAAGATAGATAAAATATGGAGCACCTAAACAGGATAGAACGAGCCCAACTGGTATTTCTGAGCCAACCATGAGACTTTTGGCGATGATATCAGATGTTAACAGGAGAAGTGCTCCTATTAGGGCCGCTATCGGCAGGAGTCGTTGGTGTTTTGGACCAACTAGCATTCTTGCTAAATGTGGTGCAAGAAGCCCTAAAAAAGAGATTCCTCCGCCAACTGATACACATGCTCCTGAAAGTCCGACAGCAAGCAGCAAAAGTAATCCTCGCTCTCTTTCAATCGAAACACCAAGACCCTTTGCCAGATTATCACCTAGCTGTAGTAAATTAATGGATTGGAATTTACTAATTGCAATTGGAACAAGAATAAGAATCCACGGTAAAAGGGCAAGAACATAACTCCAACTTGCGCTCCAAATACTTCCGGAAAGCCAAATTGTTGCTTGAGTAAAATCCCGGGGGTCCATCATCAATTGAAAAATGATGATTAAAGCACCGAAAGCAGCGTTAATGCCGATACCGACCAATACTAGGCGAACAGGCGTAACCCCATCCTTCCATGCAATGATGTAGATGAGTGCAGCAGCCATTAGAGCTCCGGCAAGTGCAAAAAATGGCATGATATAAACTGATAATGGACCTGCTTGAAAGGCACTTCCTTGAATAAAGAAGATATAAAGGATAACGGCAAATCCAGCTCCAGAATTGATGCCTATAATACCTGGATCTGCTAGACTATTTCGCGAAACCCCTTGTAAAATTGCTCCAGCAATCGCCATACCCATTCCTATTAAAACGGCAATTACAGAACGAGGTAATCGAAAGTTATATAGAATATTAAAGTTTTGAACAGTGCCTTTACCGGTAAAAGCTTCTATCATTTCCATCGGACTAATTTTTATGGTTCCCATATTTAGACTTAGAATAAAGACTAAAACGAGAGCAGTAAGTAAGGTGGTGCTAACAATATATATTTTTTTGTTCGCTAATTTTAAAGAAGACATTACAGACCCCTCCCTTCTCGACGTGCTAAATATAGAAAGAAAGGAACGCCAATTACCGCTGTTATCGCTCCTAATGGTGTTTCAAAAGGAGGGTGGATCAAACGGGCAACGATATCTGACAGCACTAACAAAAGAGCACCAACAACTGCCGAACAAGGAATAATTAATCGATAATCCGATCCTACAATAAAACGAACAATATGGGGAACAACGAGTCCTACAAACCCAATAGTTCCCCCGACTGCCACAGCAGCACCAGTTAAAAGCAAAACGACAATCGTCCCTAATAATTTCACTAGACCAACCTTTTGGCCTAAACCAGCAGCAATATCCTCACCTAAACTTAAAATGGTAATAGATTTACTAATGAAAAAAGCGAGAATTAGTCCTAGTATAGCTACAGGGATAAGTAATTTTACATTAATCCATTGTACTCCAGCTACTCCTCCTGCATACCAAAAGCTAATATCTTTTGCTACATCAAAGCGAAGGGCAATTCCAGTGGAAATGGAACCAAGAAAGGCACTAATAGCAGTACCAGCGAGTGCTAATTTCATTGGTGTTAATCCTCTTTTGGAGAGTGCGCCAATCAAGAAGACTAAAGCTGCCCCTAAACCTGCGCCAATGAATGCAAAGAGCATAATAGTCATATTGGAAACAGCAGACAGAAAAGCAAAGGCAATCGATACAGCAAACATAGCTCCAGATGTTACCCCCATTATAGAAGGGGAAGCGAGTGCATTTCTCGTCATCCCTTGCATAATGGCACCAGATACAGCAAGGCTTGCTCCGATAAAGGTTGCAGCAAGTGCTCTTGGCAGGCGTAAACGATAAACAATTTGATGAGCAGTGGACGTATTATCGAAATGAAATAGTCCTTGTATAACTGTTGATAGGTTAATATCGGCTACTCCTAAAATGATGGACATGCAAATAGAAAAGAAAAGCATTATAAGACCAATTATGAGAACCAAAGTGGCAGCTTTTGGTCTAAATATGGCAGCTTGATCATTTTCAATAGAGTTACTTTTACTCATGAGGAACCCACTTTCTAATAAAATAGAGAGAAAAATAGTAAATAATAGTATGTAAATGGTTAAATAATAATGGATATCGGAAACATTTCAATTAATTTTACTATAAAATTAATTGAAAATCGATATTATTATTGAAAGTGATAATCGTTATCATTTATAATTTAAATATAACATAACCTATTAGGAGGATACGTAATGAATAACCGGAAAATGAAATCGGTATTATTTATTTGTTTACTACTAGTTTTCACTGTTCTTGCGGCATGTGGAAATAATAGTAAAGAAAATAACAATAAAGAAAATGGTGCTTCCCAAGAAACAAAGGAACGAACATTAACAGATGCTATCGGAAATGAAGTGAAAGTTCCGGCAGAGCCAAAAAGAATTATCGGTTCTTACTTAGAAGATGATTTAGTATCATTAGGGGTAACGCCAGTTGCTCAATGGTCCATTAGAGAAGGAAAAGGAGTTCAAGCTTATCTGCAAGACTCGTTAAAAGATGTTCCAACTATTGACTCTTCATTGCCTTATGAGGCAGTGTCCAGCTTTGCTCCTGATTTAGTATTAATGTCATCGGGCGCACAAGTAGAGGGAGCGAAATATGATCAATACGCGAAACTTGCTCCTACCTATGTTGTTTCAAAGGAAAATAATAACGACTGGCGCAAGAGACTTCAAACAATTGGAGAAGTAATTGGCAAAAAGGACGAGGCAGAAAAAGTATTAGCAGACTATGACCAAAAGGCAGAAGATGCAAAAGGGAAGATTCAAGCATCTATTAAGGATGAATCAGCAGCAGCAATCTGGCTTGTATCGAATAAATTATTTATTGTGGGAGAAAATGTATCAAGCGGAGCGGTTCTATATGGCGATTTAGGCTTGAAGGTTCCAGAAGTAGTAAAAGAAATATCCGCTACCGCAACAGGAAACTGGTCAGCTATTTCATTAGAAAAACTAGCTCAATTGGATGCCGATCATCTTTTCTTAATCAACAGTGATGGCGAAGGAGCAGAAGTGCTAAAAGATTCCTTATGGTCTAATATTCCAGCCGTGAAAAAAGGAAATATTTATGAATACGGTCCAGACACAAGCTGGCTATACTCGGGTCCAATCGCCAATACACAAATCATTGACGACGTAGTAGAAAGTCTAGTGAAATAAGCAGAGGGAACGTTCTTCGGAGGACTTTCTCCATAAAAAAGCCAAGTAGAAGTGGAAATACTTTTACTTGGCCTTTTATTTTTATGAAAAATGTTTAAAAAACGAATAATTTATCCTCTAGAGTATCTGCAAGCGGAAATCCAGTATATATGTTGCACTAAAGCTTCAGCAATATATTAATCGCTAATTAATTGTTTTTAAAGTAAATAAAGTATCTCTGATTCCATCTGTTTCCACTTTTACTTGAGTTTCACTATCCCCATTTTTTTGGACATAGATAACTAATTTACCATGATTTGATGTTCTAAAAGGCTCGGTGTAATCGGTTATGTCATCTAATTTTCCGTTTTCTATTCCTAAGAGTCTTCCATTTTGCACAGAAACGGCTACTTTCTGACTATAATCTGATAACTTTCCACTTCTATCTAGAAGGGAGCACTCTATTTGGATGACGTCCTGAGTTATATTAGGAAACACTGATTGTAAGACATTCTTATATATTTCTGGTATTTCCCATATATCTAATTTTAATTGTGCTGGGGATAAAACAGGGGCTAATTCCTCCGCGACTACTTTATCTCCTTTGTATCCCAAAGCTTTGATAGGAGACTCTGTTGCAGCTACATATGTAACAAAATAACCAAAGTCTTCATCAAACTTTAATGGTATCCTATTTCCATTTAGCTCTACTTCAACTTGCTCGCAATTGGAAAAACAGATGACCTCTACTTTTTCACCTATACAGTAATCCCACTTTTTCGATAGTTCCTTTATCTGAGAATGATTATTCGTATTAGTTTCTAATGGACGAGTAACTAAATAAATCATAGGTTCCTCTGTCCACCAGCTTTTCCGAAGAAAATAACGTGTTTTCTCATTTCCGGCTAAATCTAATACTCCTGCTGCGGATCCGTGTATGGGCCATCCATGAGCTTCTCCAAGATAATCGATACCAGTCCATAAGAACTGTCCTGATATATAAGAAGTATCTCGAACAATCTTCCATTGTGAATATCCATGTCCATTTTCGCTGCCTATGATTGGCTGGTTTGGGAACATTTTATGATGTTCCTCATAAAGATGCTCTTTATAATTGTATCCTTTTAAATCGACTTCAGTTAATAAGCCAGTTTGGCTGGACAATTCTGGAAAAGCTGCAGCTAAAGTTACAGGTCTTGTATCATCAATCGACTTAACCGTTTTAATTAATCTATTGGCGATTGTTGTGAGTCTAGTAGTATCTGGCCTATTTGGATTATAAATTCTTTCTTGAGCTGGTTTGTTCGCATCATTATTACCTGTCATTTCTTCAAATAAAGGATTTGCATAGGGGTCATTAGGATAATCAATTTCGTTGCCAATACTCCATGCAATGATGGAAGGATGATTTCTATTTCTGATGATCATATTTTTTAAATCATCTTGGTGCCAATTTGGAAAATGATGAGCATAGCCTTCGATTTTAGGTGGATAAACATTATGCCCTTGCCACCATTTGTTTTTGGGGTTTTCCCATTCATCAAAGGCTTCATCAATAACTAGAAAACCTAGAATATCACATAGGGTATACAGTTCAGGAGCATGTGGGTTGTGAGCCATGCGAATTGCGTTACATCCCATTTCTTTTAACTTAGAAAGCCTTCTTACCCATACACTTACAGGCACAGCAGTCCCAAAGCAGCCAGCATCCTCATGAAGGCACACACCTTTTAATTTCATATTTTGGTTATTAAGGAAGTATCCTTTATTAACATCAAATTGAGAAGTTCTAATTCCTACGTGATTAGTATAGGCTGAATGGACTTTGTTGTCGTCTGCTTCATAATATAGATGAGTATGGAGCATATATAGATTTGGTTCATCAGTTGTCCATAATTTGGGATTATCTAGTTTTTCATTAAATGTAATATTCGACGTTTCCTGTGGATTTAGTTTTACTTTCTTTTCAAAACAATAGGTTTGTTCCCCATCGATAGAAACTAATTCGTTCACAACTCTTACATCACTAGCAGCAGGATATGTATTTGTGATTAAATGCTGAATACGAATGTTGGAGACATCTGTTTTGGTCTCTAGTGTAGAGAATGTAGTTCCGTATTTTGGGATATAAATGTAATCATGTATTTCCAGCCAAACATTTCTAGTAATCCCAGATCCGTTATACCAACGAGAATCAGCAATATCTGAATGGTCAACTCTTACTGCAATGACTAATTCATTATCTGGTGTATACGGAAGAATTTCTGTTAAATCAAAGGTAAAGGACGAGTATCCAGATGGTCGAATGCCATGATTGTATCCATTAATCCACACTTGAGCATTCTTATAAACACCATCAAAGGTCAATTGAACAACACTATTATCGATATTGGTAAAGTCTGTTAATGGGATATGACATCTGTACCAGCCAATTCCTCCAGGTAAATAACCAGTACCACTAGAATTATTTTTACTAAATGGCATGGTAATGCTCCAGTCATGTGGGACGGTTACGGGTTGCCAAGATTTATCCTCATAATCTTTTTGCCAAGCATTAGAATCATCGCCTTGAAAGAATAACCAGTTAGAAATTTTATAGTTTCTCATATTATGAACACTCTCTTTCGAAAAATATAATTTGTATATTGATACTTTTTCTTAAACTATTTTCTAATAGACCACTAGTTTTCAAGTGAGTAAGTGTTTTCTTTTTGACTCTTCCCCCATAATGATAGGAAGAGTATGATTTCTCATGCGATTCTCGTGTTACAGGATTGCTATGGTTTTTTTACCTTTCTGCAAAGAGCAGGAAGAATTGTCTTAGTAAATACTATATAGGTGTGGCACAGGATCAAAAATTGTTCTTTCAACAGCTTAAGCATTAAATTAAATTAAATTGTATTAAAGTACATTCCAAGAATCTCCTAACCAAAAGTTATTGTTAATACCATTGAGTGCATAGATACCTTGCGTAAAGAAGTAATCTCCGTAAATTAAGCCAGTATCTAAATTTTTTTTCTCTGGCCAATGACTTGTTCCGTGAATAATGAGTGCTTGATTTTGATCATCTTCTATTGTTGCTGCGTGTTCGTATAGTCGTTTTAATAAGTCCCTTCCGAAAGCTAAGTAAAATCTTTTTTCCTCCAAAGGTGCATATTGGGAAATTAATAAGGTGCCACAAGCAGCTATTGCAGAAGCAGAGGAATCTCGATAGTCATATTTCGTTCCATCAGTATGGGAAGGAATTCGAAAATCCCAAAGAGGAATAGGGTCATGTTGCAGGTGTAACGCGAAATGGTTCGTTACTTTCATTGCACTAGATAAGTAGCGTTCTTCTTTCGTATAATGATAGGCAATCGCAAAACCAAATATAGCCCAACTACATCCACGAGACCATGAACTATTTTTTGAATACCCCTGACCGCCAAGTTTTTCTATTAATTCACCTGTTAAAGAATTAAATCTAACCATTTGATGAACAGAACCATCGTTCCGAATAAAGTGATTTAAGACCATATCGCAATGAGCTTTTGCAGCCACCATAAAGCGAAGATCACCGGTTTCTTCAGATGCCCAGAAAAGCAATCCCATATTCATCATGCTGTCAATGATAACAATGCCACTATTATCATTAGTCCCATGCCAATTGTTCCATGCTTTAAAGAAATGACCAGCACTATTAAAACGTGCGAGCAGCATATTAGCAGCAAGAAGTGCTGTATTCTTCGCTGTTTCATCAGCAGTTATTTGGTATCGGGCTAAGCTCGTGAGTGTCCACATAAATCCTATATCGTGATCCACTTTGTTTGGATTATTTAATAAGTAATCCATCTTATGCTCAAGCTGAATGGCTAAATTTTGAAAGCGCATTCATTAGTCGCGTGATAGACATTCCACAAAATCCCAGGCCAAAATCCTGCTGTCCACCATTGAGGGCTTTCCTTATCATACTTACCCTGCTTTGTTGCATGAGGGAAGGATGCACCAATATCGATTGCATTTTTGGTCGTTTTCCTTTCGATAAAAGCACTAGCTTCCTTAATCCATTTGTCCATAAAATGTACGTCCTTTCGAAATTCGAGTTTGTTTCAAGTGGAAGAAGATGGTGTTTGCTCAAGATAAGAAAATGTAAATATTTTGTTATAATGATAGTTTACTACTTTTACTAAAAAAAACAATGCGTGATTTTAAAATGAACCCTTATTTATCAATGATAATTGTTGATTGAATCTGATCTTTAGGATTTTTTATGTAATAATCAAAAGTAAAAAAACAGAAATTTTTGTAGTATTTGTACTAAAAAAACATTATAATTCAAAAAAGAATCAATGGAGGTGGATGTAATGCTTAAATTAAGTATCAGTGATAAATATGGAAATATAAAAAAGGGGAGGAATGATTATGAAGAGGAAAGTCACAACTTAGAAAGTGCTGGAGATACTATGTGCTATATTGCTTCCCAAGATTTTATATTTGAAGAGGGGGATGAGATTAATATATTTGTAGCACAGAAAAATCAATATTTGATGGTTAAGCTAGATGAAAGTCTGGATAGTACAATTGTCTTTATTCCAAGTCATAGCTGGACGTACAGAATAAACATGGAGCAAACGGCAAAAGAGGCAATGCCAGATCATCGTTTTAAGAGCAAAAGACATTATTTAGGTGTTAGATATGCGACAAATGAAGAGATTAGAAGATATCAGAATTGGGCATTAAATCCTCATGATCAAAAGGAGTTTTCAGGAGCTTATCCTCATGCGAGTGCAAATGTAGAAACTAGAAATGATGCAACATTCTTTGCGTGCAATGCAATAAACGGAATATATGCAAATAATAGTCATGGGTCCTATCCGTACCAATCTTGGGGAATAAATCGGCAGTCTGATGCAACATTGACAATTGATTTTGGTAGATTGGTTGAGGTAGATAAGATTGGTATAACAATCAGAGCAGATTTCCCTCACGATAGTTATTGGACCGAAGTTACCTTGCTATTTTCAGACGCATCAAGCGAAACATTCAGCTTGCAGAAAAACACAAGTCCACAATTTTTTTATTTTAAAAAGAGAGCGGTAAAATATGTTCAATTAACAAACTTGGTCAAAGCAGAGGATGAGTCACCGTTTCCTGCTTTGACCGAATTTGAAGTATATGGAATAAATAAATTATAAGGAAGCAATTTTCCTTATTCACGTGGTTTAGCGGTGGAAGCCCTTTTGATTAATTCAGTAGTTAATATGATTCTGCGATCTATTTTTGGAGAGGAAATTCTTTGATTCAATGTCTCCATACCGATTTCCCCCATTTCTTCTGTGAAAATTCGTACGGTTGAAAGGGGAGGATTGGTATATTGACTGAACGCTAAGTCATTGATGCCAATAATAGAGATATCCGCTGGTATTTTTATATTATTTGCAGTTAACACGTTCATAATGCCAATAGCCATAGCGTCATTACCAGCAAGGATAGCAGTAGGAAGATTTCCCCCCCATTTTGCCAAAGCTTGTCTAGCTAGATCTGTACCAGTTTCAGCTGATAGGTAAGTATTTGTTGCAACGAAAAAATATTTTTCGTCATAATATCCCAAATGTTTCATCATGTCTATGTAAGTGTTCGTTACTGGAGTGCGGTACGTACGATAGCCATATAAATTATTACTTTCTTCTGCACCTATAAAGGCTATTCTTTTATGTCCAAGTTCGAGCAGATGCTGCAATGCTAATTCGGCAGCATAAGAGAAATCGCTATTAACAGTATCGAAGTTGTTTAAAGGAAAATTTGTGCCGACAAAAACCACATTGTCATTTTTTGATAGTATCTTATCAATCGTAATTTTATCGAATTTTCCGATGCAAAGTACTCCATCAACATTGCTTAAAGAATCATTTAGATCAGAGTATTTCATTAAATAATAGCCAAGTTCTTGGGCTTTTCTTTCGGCTCCTATTCTTATAGACATATAATAAATATCATCTAACTCTTGTTCGCCAATACGCCACTGTATAATGGCAATGCTTTTTTGCTTTGCTTTTTGTTCCGCACTTTTCTTTTTCTTTTGTTTGTATTTTGTGTAGTTTAATTCTTCCGCAATTTCAAATATTTTACGTTTTGTGTCCTCCGTTACGGATAAATTTTTGTCCTGATTTAATACGCGAGAGACGGTAGAAATGGAGACACCAGCTTTTTCGGCAATATCTGTAATAGTGGCCATATGTAAATTCCTTTCAGTAATTCTTTTAATATAATAATATCTGAACTTTAGGAAAAAAACTACGATGTTTCCTGTTTATTTAGTCAAAAAGGAGAGGGATTTGGTTTTATCAATTTCTGAGCCAGATCAATGATAGAAAATTTTTAATGGAATGGAGAGTTTTACTTATGACGAGAAGAAAATGGTTAGAAGCAATGGATAAGATCGCATATCCAGTAATTAAGGCATTAAGTGAAGAGAAATTACATCAAGAATTGCCAACAGATTTTCATCCCGATCGTAAATCATATGGAATGTTAGAAGCTTTTGGACGAACGATGACTGGTATCGCTCCGTGGCTTGAGTTAGATTCTATCTCGGAATCGTCAGAAAGAAAGATGCAAAAGAGATATCGACAAATGGTTCTTCTGTGTTTAGATAAATCAACAAATCCATACTCTAAGGACTACATGAACTTTACCGACCCGGGTCAACCACTAGTTGATGCTGCTTTTTTAGCTCATTCGATTATTCGTGCGCCGAAACAAATTGGAGACGCGCTTCCAAAGTATGTGCGAGAAAATATTATTCTAGCACTAAAGTCAACGAGAAGAACAATGCCTCCTAATATGAATTGGAATCTTTTTTCTGCCATGGTAGAAGGAGCATTATATGTTCTAGGAGAGAAGGAATACGATTTGCTTCGAGTAATTTATGCTATTAGACTATTAGACGATTGGTATGTAGGGGATGGCGTTTATGGGGATGGTCCAGTCTTCCATTGGGATTATTACAACAGCTTTGTTATACAGCCGATGGCAATAGATATATTAAATCTATTCTATCACCAAAGTAAAGAGCTGGAAAATTATCGGGAAAAAATGCTGCCAAGATTCATTCGTTATGCAGCAATTCAAGAAAGAATGATAGGACCTGATGGAACTTATCCTGTGATTGGCCGATCTAGTACATATCGATTTGGAGCATTTCAAGCTTTAGCTCAATCAGCATTGCAACATGCCTTGCCTGCTACAGTCACTCCTGCTCAAGTCAGATGTGGGTTAACAGCTATAATGGAAAAAGGAATGCAAGCACCTGGAACCTTTGATGAAAAAGGGTGGTTGTTACCCGGAGTATATGGACATCAACCTGCATTAGCGGAATCTTATATTGGCATTGGAAGCTTATATCTCTGTTCAGCAGTGTTTTTACCACTGGGATTATCTGAAGAAGACGCTTTTTGGAATGATCAGGATGAAGAATGGAGTAGTAAAAAAATATGGCAAGGGAAAGAGGGTGCGATTGATCAGAGCATTTAGAAGATTAAAGTGAGTCCAAACGAACGGTAAACGATTATTCGTAATATTGGCGTTTTTTTTGATGAACGTTTTTAAGGGGAGGTTTTCACCTCTCCTTTTTAGTCGTCTATTGTTCAGTATGTAACCAAACCCTAAATTAAAAGGGCTCTTCTTTATCTGTATAGTAAAACTTAAAATCAATGTTCTGATTATAATTTCCGAAGCCTTTACCGAATAGTGTGCATCCACCGACGTTTTCGGCATCTTCTTTGACTTCTATCCGAAGACTCCATACGCTTTTTTCAAGAGCAAGGCGATTAAAAGAAATCCATGTAAGCTGTTTTCCGTTTATCCAAACTCCATAATCAGTAATTCTAATTTTTAAATTCGTACCATACTGATTAAGTTTTGGTGACCACCAGTCTGGATTGTACTTTCCTTTCGTGTCAACGAAATCACCAGGGCTAGTCCACGTACCAATTTCCACATTATTCAAGGAAAATGTTATATCAGATGGCCAGACATTATTTCCCCCAGGAAATTCAGAGGAGATTTCTAAGTTTATATCAACCATTTCTAATTTATCTGTATTCTTTAAAGGATTAATGATTTTATATTCGAGAAAGCCTGTTGTAAACCATAATATTGCTGCATTAAATCGATCAGTATCCATAAAGTATTTAGGTTCGTCATACTCCCCGATAAGATGTTCTATACTGGCGATTCCGCAAGTAGGGGTAATAAGGTAATCGACATATTGTCCAATAGGAATAGAGGTTTCGTAAAATTCGAAAGCTTGAAATATTTTCTTTGGAAATTCAATTTCTATTAAATCGACTTTTAATATCGACTGCTTTTGTAGACCAGCCTTCCCAGGGATTTTTTCGGTTTTTATCACACCGGATTCCTCTAAGATTTTAATATGTTTTGCAACAACTGGATTACTCAAACCAAGCTCGTGTGCTAATTCCTTAACATTCATACGTTTGGTAGAAAGTAGTTTAATAATTTTAATGCGAACAGAGCTAGCGATAGCCTCAAGTATGGGCAGCGATTCTTCTGATAAGGTTATTTTCATTTTTGTTTTCCTCTTCTCCCAAAAAAAGTTAGTAGTAAGACTAATCGATCACAAGGATTATTCGATAATACAGAAAAAATAGTTATCTTTTAAAGTAATGTGTCAGAAAAAGTTAATCTTTGCCTATTATTTTACTAAAAAATTATTATTTTTGCTATTTACTTTTAATTGGTAAAAGCTTATCATAAAAACATGAAAGCGGAAACAATATTATTAAATCAAAATATATATTGCAGTCCGAAATCATAACTAGCTTACTTTTTTTAGTAAAAAAGTTATTCTTTCAGTATGAGTAAGGAGAAAAAGTAAAAATCGGGAGGTCTCAACAAATGAAAAAATGGAAAAAACTAGGGTTTTCAGTATTGCTTGCTTCCACTACTCTCTTATCTACTGCCTGTGCAGGCGCCGCTAATTCTGATGCAGACTCAGGCGACGGCAAAACGACAATTGAATTTATGCATTGGGGCGGAGATGAAACTTTTGAAGGAGTTTACCAAGAAAGAATTGAAAATTTCGAAAAGGAAAATCCTGATATCAAAGTAAAAACGATAACCGTTGCCGATGATTATGATACAAAGCTACAGACCATGATTGCTGGTAAACAAGCACCGGATGTAGCACAAGTAGCAGAAAACGGTTCTGGTTTTGCATCCAAAAATGCATTTATAGATTTGACCGATAAAATTAAAGAAGCAAATATCGATATTGCAGCAACATGGGGAAGTGCTATTGATCTTTATACATTAGATAATAAAATTTTTGGTATACCAGATCGTGGCGGCTCTTCCCTTTTATACTACAATAAAGTTTTATTTGATGAAGCGGGAATTGAATATCCAAATGAAAATTGGACAATCGATGATTATTATAAGGCTGCAGAAACCTTGACAAAAGACACTAATGGTGATGGTGAAATTGATCAATGGGGAAGTACAGCAGGTGACTATCAATTAATTTGGGGCAACTTCCTGCGAGCAAATGGCGGAGCTGTAATCGAGGATGGCAAAGTTGTAATTGATTCAGCAGAAAACCAAGCAACCATCAAAGCGTATGATGAAGCTTTTAAAAAGTGGAGTGTCTCTTATCAAATTGCCGAAGATAAAGTTAACCGTTTTCAGGCAGGGCTTGTCGGAATGAATATGACAGGATTCTGGGATATGAATAGTAATGCAAAAGTAATTGGAGACAAATTTGATTACGGAATTGCCCCTATGCCGATTGGAACAGAAAAAACATCTTGGTCAACTGGTAGTGCATTAACTATTTCTACTCAATCTAGTGAGAAAGAACAAGAAGCATCTTGGAAGTTTATTGAATATATGGCTAGTGAGGAAGCGCAACAATTAGTAGGAAAAGGTTTGTATGACTGTCCTGCAAACTTAAAAACCTTAAATTCCGATGAGTTCTTAAATCAAAAGGTTGAAGGTCATGAGATTGATTTAAGTGCGATTCCGGTTGCCCAAGAACGTGTCGTGATTGATGAATTATTAACTGGTCCTTGGTATTCAGAAGCGACAACAGAAGCGCGTGCGAAAATTAAAGAAATGCTACTAGGGAACTTAACTCCTGAAGAGACTCTTTCTACACTGCAAAAGAATTTAACTGATATTGTTGCAAAATATTAAGTTAGTAGAGTGATAACTACTATGTGTGAGCGGTTTCATGGAGGAATCCTCACACATATCTCATGAGGGAGGCCAGAATGATGGAAGTGAAATTGGCAGAATCTACAATGTCCAAAATATCTAGTAAAGAGCACCGCGTTAAAATGAATAGAAGATGGTTCTTTATTTTCATCTCTCCATGGTTAATTGGGTTTCTTGGATTAACAGTAGGACCGATGATTTATTCGTTTATTATGAGCTTTACAGACTGGGATATGCTAACAAAAATGGAGTTTGTTGGACTGGAGAATTATATCAATCTATTTAAAGACCAAATATTTCTTCTAAGTGTAAAGAATACGTTCATTTATGCACTTATGAGTGTTCCGGTAAGCTTATTGGTTTCACTTGGTATGGCATATTTACTTAGCTTTAAATTAAAAGGCATGAGATTCTTTAGAACCTTATATTATCTACCTGCAATTGTTCCTATCGTTGCCAGCTCTATTTTATTTACCAATATTTTAGCTGCAAATGGATTGTTAAATAAAGTATTGGGTTACATTGGTATTGATGGTCCGGCTTGGTTACTTGAAAAAGGAGCTGTACTATATGGATTTGTCTTACTAGCACTGTGGGGTGTGGGAGGTACGATGGTTTTATTGCTTTCCGCCATTAACAGTATTGGGGACGAAATGTATGAAGCGGCAATGATGGAAGGAGCAAGCCGTTTGAAAATGTTTAGATCGATTACAATACCGCTGATTTCACCAGTTATCTTCTTCAATTTAATTACGGGGATTATTGGATCCTTACAAACATTCACCCAAGTGTATTTATTAACAGATGGTGGACCAGATAACGCCAGCTCCATGATTGTTCCTTATCTTTATAAAAATGCATTTTCCTATTATCGAATGGGATATGCTTCCGCGATGGCATGGGTCTTATTTGCGATCATTTTGGTTCTCTCCTTGATTGTCTTAAGATCATCCAAGATGTGGGTATTCTACGAAGAGGAGGTTAAATAATATGTTAGATAGACATTTAAATTTGCCGAAGAAAATAGTGGTGTACCTAGTACTTTGTTTCTTTGGTTTCATATTATTTGCCCCATTTTTATATATGGTTTCGATTTCGCTTGCGTCTCCGGAGACAAACATCATACAAAACTTCACCTTCTTTCCAAAGGAGTTTTATTGGAGAAATTTCATAGAACTATTTTCTAATATATTTGGGGGATCTCGCCCGATAGGGTTATGGTTCTTAAATACCATGTTTGTCGTTATTTTAAGTATTATCGGGCAGATATTTTCAAGTTCATTGGTAGCATACGGATTTGCTCAGATGAAATATAAGCATAAGAACAAATATTTTCTATTATTGTTAGCGACAATGATGCTTCCTGCTCAAATAACACTGATTCCAGTTTTTGTTATCTTTAGAAACTTAGGTTTATATAATACGTTGTGGCCGTTAATTATTCCACAATTTTTTGCTTCAGCATATAACGTTTTCTTTACAAGACAATTTATGACTGCCATTCCTGGTTCTCTTTATGAAGCAGCTGAGATGGACGGATTAAATAATTTTGGTATCTATCGGAAAATAGTATTGCCCCTCATCATGCCTGCGCTGGCGGCAATTGCCATCTTTACTTTTAATCATGCTTGGGGAGATGTAATGGGCCCATTAATTTATATTTCCGATTCAAGTAAATTTACCTTAGCTTTAGGTGCTGCGAATTTATCAGCATCCACAAACCCTACAGGTACACTTAATACGTCTCTTGTTATGTGTTTATCATTGCTTTTGTCAATACCACAAATTCTGTTGTATTTCTTTGGTCAGAAATATTTGTTCCAATTGAAATTGGGTGTAGGTAGCAGTGGAACGAAATAAGAAAGGAGTCACCTATGAAAAAAGACGAGTGGTTATACAGACTCTATCATTACTCTAGTTACTTTAACTATATTATTTGGTTATTTGAAATGAATATGCTCTTTTTGCTCATGAACTTACCATTCGCAGTATTAATTTTTATTTTGGATATACGCCTAGGGACTTTGCCTATCCTTTATCTTTCATCGGTGACTCTCGTTCCTTCCACCTATGCTGTTATTAGAACGTTGAAAGATGTTACAACTGAGCCGAAGGTTATGAAGAATTTCTTTATTCATTTAAAAATAGGATATAAAAGACTTTTGAAGCTGTCTTTAATATTGCTGTTTTTTTTATGGATTATGGTCGGAAATATCTTTATTACTGCACAACTGCCAAGACTCCAAGTACTTTTTTGGTTAAACATCCTTTTTCTATTAGTTCTTATTACATTTACGATTAACTTCCTAATTGTAATGGCGAACTGGAAGCAGACGATTAAAGAAACAGCCATCTTAACTATTAAATTAGCAATAGTAAAGTCTATAAGAAGTAATTTGAATTTTTTAATTTTGATAGGAACCTTTATTTTATTGAAACTATTTCCAATCTATTTATTGATGTTTGGGGCATCGGTAGCTATTCTGTTATGTATGATAAATTTTAAACCAGTAATAGACTTTGTAAATCGAGAAATAGAAGAAGCAGCTTAGAAAGAAATTATCTCAAGAAAGAAGTACTGTTTATCTGCGGAAATGGGATATCCAAGGTCTTTTTACATAGAGTATATTGAAGTGGTTAATTTATTCTTCTGTTATTATCATACTGTTGAAAACGTTATCAATATTCTTGAGGTGAAAATTATATGACATTTTTATATTTTGCTAAGACTCCACCTATGGGGTGGAACAGCTGGGATTGTTATGGTGCGTCTGTTAGAGAAGAAGAAGTGAGAGAGCATGCTTTATTTATGAGCAAGCATCTTAAATCATATGGATGGGAGTATATTGTAGTAGATATTCAATGGGCAGAGCCAGCTGCCAAATCGACTAGATATAATCAATTTTTCCCTTTGAATATGGATGACTATTCTAGATTAATTCCGGCAGAGAATCGCTTTCCTTCCTCTAGTAATGGACAAGGTTTTAAAGCTTTGGGGGAATATATTCATCAATTAGGATTGAAGTTTGGCATTCATATCATGCGGGGAATTCCTAGACAGGCTGTTCATCAAAATACGGCTATTAAAGGAACGGATAAACGAGCCAGAGATATTGCGTTGAATAATATTTGTCCTTGGAATTCGGATATGTATGGCGTAAACGTTGATTTGCCAGAAGGTCAGCTGTACTATGATTCGCTAATAGAGCTTTATGCTTCATGGGGTGTAGATTTCATTAAAGTGGATGATATCGCTTATTCAAGATTATATGATGATGCCCATAAAAAAGAAATTGCAGCAATTCGTAAAGCGATTGATAAAACCAAGCGACCGATTGTTCTTTCTTTATCTCCTGGTCCTGCACAGTTGAAAAATGGAACATTTTTGCAGGATCACGCCAATATGTGGAGATTAACGGATGATTTCTGGGATCATTGGGATGCGTTATATCGAATGTTTGATCGAGCAGCTGAGTGGGTTTCCTATGTTCGCCCGGGAAATTGGCCAGATTGCGATATGTTGCCATTGGGCCATATTGGGATTCGGGCTGTGGATGGAGGAGGGGGAGATAACTGGACAAGGTTTACAAAGAACGAACAGTATTTGTTGATGACCTTATGGACCATTTTCCAATCCCCATTAATGTATGGTGGAACATTGCCGGATATTGATGATTTTACTCTAAGCTTATTTACAAATGAAGAAGTACTAGATATGTATCGAACGCTGACATATCGTCGACAAGCTTATCGAGATGATAACTGGATCGTTTGGGAAGGACGAAGTGAACATAATGAATATATTGCCCTCTTTAATGTGGGTGACTCTAATCTTGAGATTCCTAGTGAGCTATCTAATAGATTTATTGGAGCGAATAAAGTAGTGAGAGATTTATGGGGGAATAAGGATACCTGCTTGGAAAAACAAATAGTAAATGCTCACGGGGCAATATTAATTAGAAAGTAGCAACATGGAATGTCTGCATATCATTGTCATCTTAAATTCTATAAACTGCTGAACAGTCTGCATTTCTAGCAAAATTACAGCCTTACTCTGTTAAAACAGTTAATAGTTTTTAAGGTGGTTCTTCTGAATTCCCTATTAACTCTACCATTTTAAGTAACCTACAAACAGCAATTGCCGCAGCTCTATCATGCCTGCCACACCAGTCACAAGTCAGTTTACTAGATGATTGAAAATCAACTAGAATCAAATCACTTTTTGCTTGGCAGAGAATCCATGAAGAAACATCTCCTGCATCTTGGTCACTGTGTGTTTTTAGATATTCCCTCCTATTTGCAAAAAGAAATAGAGAAGTACAAAAGGGCAAATACAATATTTTACTACTTAAATAGAGAGGTGTATAAAAATGAAGAGGTTTGAAATAAAGGATGATTTTTATCTAGATAATCAGCCATTCAAAATTATATCAGGTGCCATCCATTATTTTCGGGTGGTTCCAGAGTACTGGTTAGACCGCTTGGAAAAATTAAAAGCATTGGGCTGTAATACGGTAGAAACTTATGTTCCTTGGAATTTACATGAGCCGCATCAAGGAATATACGATTTTGAAAAAAGATTGGATGTACGTAAATTTATTCAACTAGCTGGTGATTTAGGCTTGTATGTGATTCTTCGTCCAGCTCCATATATTTGTGCAGAATGGGAATTTGGGGGATTACCGTACTGGCTGATTAAAGATCCAAGTGTGAAAGTTCGTTTTGAGAATCCGAAATTTATGGAAAAAATTAGTAGTTATTTTGCGCATCTTTTTCCTCAAGTTGTAGATTTGCAAATTACAAATGGCGGCCCTATCATTTTGATGCAGGTAGAAAATGAATACGGTGGATATGCCAATGATAAAAATTATATGGAGAGAATGGCGGACATGATGAAGAGTCATGGCGTAAATGTTCCGTTCGTCACCTCTGACGGACCATGGGGAGATATGTTAGAAAATGGTTCTATCCCGGAAACGGCTTTACCAACTATTAACTGTGGGTCAAAAGTGAAGGAACATTTTAAACGACTTAGAGCATTTCATGGCACAAAAAAACCACTAATGGTGATGGAATTCTGGATTGGTTGGTTTGATGCATGGGGAGATGTCATTCATCATACGACAGATGCAGAGGAATCTGCACACGAATTAGCCGATATTTTAGAAGAAGGATCAGTGAATATTTATATGTTCCATGGGGGGACAAACTTTGGCTTTACAAGTGGTGCCAATTATTATGAGAAATTGGCGCCAGATGTGACAAGTTATGATTATGATGCATTACTTACAGAATGGGGCGATATTACACCGAAGTATCGTAAATTTCAAGAAGTAATTGCAAAATTTACCACTATACCTGAAGTGCGTTTTTCAACAGAAATAGAAAAAATTGCTTATGGTGAATTAAAGGTACGGGCTAAAACATCCTTATTCCATAACCTTGATAAATTGAGCAAGAGGTTCCATCATAACTATCCACTGACAATGGAGGAGTTGAATCAAGGGACTGGATATATTTATTATCAAAGTCAAATTGGTAAGGCACGTCCAATTGAAGATTTTCGCTTGATTGAATGTATGGATCGAGCACAAATTTTTATTAATGAGAACCATATAGCCACGCAATATGATTTAGAAATAGGACAGAAATTAGAATTTGAATTAACAGAACCAAAAAATCAATTAGGCATTCTAGTGGAAAATATGGGGAGAGTCAATTATTCCGTAAAAATGAATCATCAAGAAAAAGGAATTCGGGATGGGGTAATCATCAATGGAGCTTTTCAAAGTGAATGGGATATCTATTCTTTACCCATGGATAATCTGAATAAATTAGACTTTGAAGCAACCTGGCAATCCGGGCAGCCAGCTTTCTATCAGTTTACATTTAATGCTTCGACTATAGGAGATACATTTATTGATTTAGAAGGATGGGGGAAAGGCTTTATAACCGTCAATGGGTTCAATATAGGTCGATTCTGGGAAAAAGGACCGCAGCAGCGTCTTTATATTCCAGGTCCTCTCTTAAAGCAAGGTATTAATGAAATTATTGTTTTTGAATCAGAAGGTAAGGTTGGAGAGTCGATTACATTAACAGATTTGCCCAAACTTAGCAAAGACTAAGTGATCATGTTAGTAAACGACTTTTTATAAAACTAAAGTTCTTTATAAGTCCAAAGGAGGGAACAATGATAATTAACTCAAATAATTTGATGAAGATTGCCGCTCTGACTTTCATTACACTTTTTTCTCAGTACTTTATTGGACAAGAAGTATTAGCAAAGGAGAATTCCATTGATGATGCATTGATAGCAAGCTTTCATTTTGATGATCCGGTGAATGGGATTGTTGGTTCAGGAGCAAAGGCTGAAGTTCAAGGGAATCCTGTTTATGTAGATGCCCCACGTGGAAAAGCAGCAAAGCTGAGTGAAACCTTTTGGCTTCAAGTCAAAAAGAAAAACGGTAAGCCATTATTAAAAAGTAAAGACGAAATAACTATTTCTTATAATAGCAAACCGGAAGGAGGAAATGGTTGGGTATTTTATGCTTCCAGCGATGAAAAAACACAATCTTACCAACAGGAGCGTTATTTAGGGATAATGGATAAAACCAGTGATGTTATAGTAGAACGATACTATAATAAAGGTGCTCGACCAGGGAATAATCTAAGTGCCCTATCCAGTACTTCTTGGAAACATATTGATTTAGTAGTGAACAAAAATAGAACAACTATTTTTGTAGATGGTATACAGCAGGATACGAAGGAGAGTACGTATAAACTAAAAGATATTTTATCGGAGACTGGAGGAATTATTCAATTAGGAAAAGCGAATTGGGGCAATGGAGAGTACTTTCAAGGATTAATTGATGATGTGAAAATTTATTCAAGAGCTCTAACAGAGGAAGAAATTGAAACGAGTTATCTAGCAAGTGTAAAAGAAAGCCTAGCAGAAATTTATAATGAATATAAGGATACAGAGAAGGGAACCTTTACGGTAAGCACTTGGAATAATATAACTCGAGCTTTAACAAATGCTGAAGAACTCCTTGCACAAGAGCAAATAACCATTCAAGACTTAAATAGGGCTAAAGCACAAATAGAGCAAGCTTTTCAATATGCAGCGCACGTTCGAGAAACAGTTGATTATTCGGAACTTGGAATCCCTGTAGGAGATACATGGTTGGATACAGAAGGAAATCATATTCAGGCACATGGGGGAGGCTTCTTACAACAAACAGCACCGGATGGTAAACCAATCTATTATTGGGTTGGAGAGAATAAAATACACAATAGCGCAAACTTTTTTGCAGTGAGCTTATATTCATCAAGAGATTTGGTGAATTGGCAAAATGAAGGAAATATCTTGGACCAATTTTCGGAAACAGTACCTGGTGCTGAATTAGGATTACAGTATAGCAAGGTGGAACGGCCAAAGCTCCTTTATAACGAAAAAACAAAGAAATATGTATTATGGGGACACTGGGAGGATGGAAGTGGCTATTCCTCCAGTCAAATAATGGTGGCAACAGCTGATAAACCTGAAGGCCCCTATGTATTTCAAGGACATTGGCGTCCGGGAGGAACCGAAAGAAACTGGAGAAATAATAATGGATGGTATACAGATGAAGAATATTTTAAAGCTGGAGATAGGGAGCAAATACCAGTCTCTGAACAAAACGATCCACAGAAATATGGTTATGTTTCGAGAGATTTCACTGTATTTCAAGAAGGAGATACCGCATACTTGATTTCTTCTGAAGGACATTCGATGAGAATCCACCGATTAAATGACCGTTTTGATGATGTAGACTTTACAACATATCCATTTTCATCATCAGATAGCAAAGATCCAGTCTTTGAATCCTATAACTTCTATGAAGGAGTTGGCCGAGAAGCTCCTGCCATCGTTCATGTGGAGAATGACGGATATTACCTAGTGACATCCGGTCAATCTGGATGGCTGCCAAATCAGTCAACGGTAGGATATACAAACGATATAACAAATCCCGATGGATGGACACCGCTAAAAGGAAGCGATGGACTTATCTTAGAGCATGCTGCACTTGGGAACAATAGTACGTATTATAGTCAATCTACCAATATTATGACGATCACTAAGCAAGATGGAACAAAACAATATGTATATATGGGAGATCGTTGGAATTCGAAGCAACTGGGCGATTCTAGATATGTGTGGCTGCCGTTAACGATTGACAGAGAAAATCATACTGCGTCCATGAAATACGCCACTGGCTGGAAAGTGAATGTGGAAGATGGAAATATCAGCTTGCCAGAAGGAATATCATTAGTTTCACAGGGGAAAACAGCATATGGTTCAAATGAAGAAGACCTTGAAAGACCAATTGAATTAGCGAATGATGGATATGATTTTAATTTAAGGACCTCAGGAGATAATACACATTGGTATCGCCCAGGTAATGCCCCATTTGATTATACTGTCGATTTAGAAGAAGCGTATGACCTTTCTAGAATAGATATTGCATTTCGATTATATAATGGATCGGAAATGTATTATCAATACAAGGTGTATGGTTCTAATAATAATGAGAATTGGGTTGAAATAGCGGATGAGTCCCAAAATACATGGGCAGGGTTTAAATCAACCCCTTTAAAAGGCAAATTTAGGTACGTTCGTCTATCAGTATCTGCAATAAAGCGTGTGAATGATAATAGTAATGGGAACTGGGCTAATGGGTTAGTAGAAGTGCAAGTATATGCAAAAAACGATAAGGAAAATGTAACGAAAGCAGAGTAGAAAAACACATACTGTGTGGATTATGAACAAAAAGACCAATCGTGGGAAATCCCGCCAATTGGTCTTTTTCCTGGTCTAGCATAGTACTATTTTGATAGCTGTCATAGGATAAGATTATTTATCTAAATACTCTCCTAAAAAAGATTCTCCATTTCGGTAAAAGCGTGGATCATAAATGCCGATTCTATTGTCGTCATCTACTACAACTACAAATGGCGACCATCTGTATAATGTTGCAGCTGCAGGATTTTCTGCAAATAGGTAATCAAGGTCCACTTCATCGCTTGAAGTAAGTCTGTCCACAAATTTAGCTTTTGTTAGAAGGGAATCATTAATGATATCGACCGTATCAGCATTTTTTCCGATAATGGTAAAATGCCAAGGGATAAAGCTGGCAGACAGCGCGACATCCTGATAATCCGTTTTATAGTTTTGGAATAAAATAGCACCCTGAAGAGATTGGATAGCGACATGAAGTGCAATTAGAATCCAGCCAATACGGAATAATACATGAGGATTTACTTTAGGATAAACTTTGGAACCAATAAAGGTTAGTAAAAAGATAAACCATATCACCAAATCCACAATCGGAACTGTTCCGAAAGTTAAACGAACAGATGAAAATGGTTCGAGATAACCTGTTCCCCATGCGTTGAATACATCACTAGTATTGTGGATGAAAACGGCGAGAAGGGCAATATAGAATGATTGAAATCCTTTTATTTTAAAAGCAAAACGGCTGATCATGTAAAAGATTAAAGCCCATATAGGAGCTAGAAAAATAGAATGGGTAATGCCTCTATGCCACATCTGATACTGTCCTGTAGTGTCCCAGAGCTGGGAGATAACATCAATATCAGGGATTTGGCTAGCGCCTATGGATGTAACAAGCAGGGCATATTTTTCTTTTCTAGTCATTTTTTCTTTATTAACACTTTTATAGATTCCTATACCAAATAAAGTATGTGTAATAGTATCCATATTTCCCCCGTTCTCACAATCAGTCCTTTAGTTTCTCCAATATTTCGATAAATAGTTCATTTTTGGTGGATGCTCTTTTATTCATTTTGACAAGGTGATACATTACAATGATAAAAAAGAAAATCCAAGTAAATAGCTGTACAATGAAAGCAAAGTCAGCATTGACGCTAATTTCTATACGGAATATCCCTGGGTGTTGAATGAAATACAACAGGATGCCAGCGAATAGAGTAGAAAAAATGGCCATAATGGTGGCAGGAAGGGAAACTGAGTTTCTTTGTGCCTTAAAGTAAGCTAGTAAGAGTTCTCTTTTTTCCTTCTCGAGTTTAGTGAATGCCTGTTTGATAAGCTCAAGGTTGTCTAAAAGATTATACTTCGGTTTAATGTCTTTCAAAAGATTTTGTTCCAGTCTTCTGCCGCCGTTTCCTCCATCATCAACCCATTCTAACAAACTTTTATAATGCTTCTTTTTCCAGCTTGTTTCACTATTAGACAGCAGATGCAAGAAGCTATCTAAAAGAAACATAATAAAAACAGAAAGAAGGATGGAGAAAATGCCATTGATGGTGGTTGGATTTAACACTTCCAGTGAACTGCCTATTGCCAGTCCCGCAAATAACACAACAAAAATAAAAGTAGCCCATAATATCCTGTTCATATAATCATCACCAATACATGTATAATTTAAGTAATCTTTAACTTTACTTCCATTATAGCAAGTTCTTGGTGGGAAACATAGAGACGTTCTTCTGCTTCCTCAAAAATAGAAGTGGAGAAATGTCCCATACTTATCATCTATTAAAAGAAGATCCTTACAGTTTCACAAACTGCAAATAAAAAAAGAGAATCCCCACAAAGCAAATTGTGAGAACTCTCTCTTGTACGTTCTATCAAGGGGTTAAAACAGAAAAGTTTTTCCTTCGCCAAAAATGACATCACAAGAAATGTCCTTATACTTCAAAGGAAACAACTTTGCCTTCGTTTACTGCAATTAAGCCGTGGTCTGTTATTTTTAGGGCTGGGCTTACTGGCAGGGACAGGGTGCTTAATGACATGATTACATTATAATGTTCGTAACCTAATGACTTTAAAGCATCTGTTAATTCTTCTACCTGTGATGCTATGACTTCTAAAGGTTCTTCCGATAGAATGCCTCCAACTGGTAGTGGCACCATGGAGAGGATTTTTCCATTATAGACACAGCAGATGCCGCCTTGGTTTTTGATGACTTCATTTGCAGCGAGCTGCATATCTGCTTTGTTTTTTCCGACTACTAATAAGTTGTGATTATCATGGGAGTAGGTGGTGGCAACAGCACCCTTTTTTAAAATATCTCCGCCAATTAAGCCATGTGCTTGATTGTTATTTTTCCCATAGCGTTCAAATGTTTTCACTAAACAATAAGCGCTATTCATCCATTGTAGTTTGCCTTCTTCCACTGCAAGTGTATCTTGTCTTTCTTCTGTAAAAGTAGAGCCATTTTGTACATGAATCGTACGGACAGTCACCCTTTTTTTCTTTGTTTCGATAGGTACTTCAAAATCCTCTGCCTTTAAGGGAGCAAGCTTTACACTTTCATAGAAAGAGGCAGGGAATTGTTTGGAGACCGCTCTTTGCACATAAGGGAGGTCTCGGTCAAAAACTTTTTGGCCGTTTTTATATACAGCATCAATGGAAAAGTCTGCGATATTACTCACCATTACAAAATCAGCTATTTTACTTGGGGCGATAACGCCTCTATCATACATTCTCATCCGCTGTGCAGGAGTATAGGTGCAAGCATAAATGGCGTCCTCCATGGACATTCCCATAGCAATAGCTTTCTTTAGCAAGACATTTAAATGGCCTCTTCTTTGAAAAGAATCTGCCATTACATCATCTGTCACAAAACAAAAATGTTCTTTAACTGGATTTGCACTGAGATAGTCGATCACTTCTTTTGTCATCGATTTTTCTTGAATTTCTAAAAACATGCCAATTGCAATTCTTTCCATCATTCCTTCCACAGTCTGGTGAGTATGGTCGGAGCCGACGCCAGCAAAAGCAATTTCTTGTAACTCATCATCTAATAGCTTAGGAACATGGCCTTCAATTATTAGTTCAGGATAGTTGCTGCGAACAAAGTCGAGAATTTGATTGGTTTTGCAATCTGGCTTTGTGAGAACATCATAGTAATTCATGATTTCGCCTAGGCATTTGATGGACTCTGTTTGCAGCAATTCTTCGATATCCTCTATTTCAATTGCGCCGCCGGTCGTTTCCATTGCAGTAGCTGGAACAGAGCTCGGGATGCCATAAAACATATCGACCACTTCATTTTCGCTTGCCTTAATCATTTCTTTTACCCCAGCAATTCCAAATACATTGGCCATTTCATGGGGTTCTGGGACGATAGTTGTAACTCCATTCTTTATTAATCCATATGAAAAGGTTGCAGGTGTAACCATCGTACTTTCAATATGCAAGTGAATATCAATTAAGCCTGGAATGATATACTTTCCATCAGCGTCAACCGTCTCTTTTGCTTGGAAAAATTCTTTTCCCTTTTTTCCGATATAAAAGAACTTTCCATCTTTAATCGCAATATTTTCTTTTCTAAATTGTTTAAAATAACTATTAAACACAATTCCGTTCAAAACGAGTGTATCTACTTGCACGAAAAACCCTCCTCTATTCCACTAGTACCATTTGATTCTGTGGAATAATTACCGTTACTTCTTGTCCGTTTTTAAATGGCTGAACCATTTCTTTATTAATCGTAAAATCACCGAGGGCTGTTTCTACCACATATTGATAGCTTCTGCCAAGGAATGTCGTAATTTTAATGATTCCCTTCATTCCATTCGTTGGGATAGCAGCTGTGCTTGGCTCCATCATAAAATCATCGGGACGAATGGCGCCCACTTTTTTATTGTGATTTTCCATATGTGCATGTCGATCAACCTTGAAGATCAATCCAGCCTTTTCAAGTTCGATATGATCCTTGTGATCTGTCCGTTTATCAAAAGAAATGAAGTTTTTAAAGCCGATAAAGTCAGCAACGAACTTTGTTTCGGGATATTGATAAATGGTCGCTGGGTCGCTCAACTGTTCAATGACTCCTTTATTCATAATGGCAACTTGATCTGAAATCGAGAAGCATTCTTCTTGGTCATGGGAGACGTAAACAGTAGTGATTCCTAGTTCTTGCTGAATTCTGCGAATCTCTACTCTCATATTGACCCTAAGGTTTGCATCAAGGTTACTTAGTGGTTCATCAAATAATAGAATATCAGGTTCGATTACTAAAGCTCTTGCGATTGCCACACGTTGTCTTTGACCACCAGATAGCTCGCTGGGAAATCGTTGTTCAAATCCCCTTAAGTTAACGATCTCCAGCATATTTAAAACGCGTTTCTCGATTTCCTTTTTGTTGATTTTTCGTAATCGCAAGCCAAATGCAATATTGTCAAAAATAGATAGGTGAGGAAAGAGCGCATAGTTTTGAAAAACAAAGCCGAAATTTCGTTTGTTCACAGGAACCTTTGTATAATCTTTACCTTCAAAAATAAATTTTCCTTTACTTGCTTCTAAAAATCCTGCAATTAAGCGCAATGTCGTTGTTTTTCCACAGCCGCTTGGACCTAACAGGGAAACAAGCTGTCCTTTTTCAATACTTAAATTAAAATCTTCTAATATATTTTTCTTTTCATATGCTACGGATACATTTTCTAAAGTAAATAAAGCCATTTTTATCCTCCATTATCTTTTCGTGAAATAAGACAATCCCATTAATCTTTCCACTACAAACATAAAGATAGCAGTTAAGAACATTAATAGAACAGAGATGGCTGCAACAGTAGGATCAAAATAATTCTCTACATAAAGCAGCATTTGAATAGGGAACGTACTGACACCGGGTCCAGTCATATAAACCGAAATATCCACATTGTTGAAGGACTCTAAAAAAGCAATCATGACAGCGGCGATAATGCCAGATTTAATGTTTGGCAATACAACACGAAAGAATGTACCAATTCGATTCGCACCAAGACTAAGTGCCGCTTCTTCTATGGAAAAATCAAAGTTTGCCAGACTAGAAGAAATGACGCGAATAATAAATGGCAGCATGATGACTGTATGACCGATAAATAAGGATAAATAAATAGGAAGGTTATAGGTCACAACAATATAGCGCAAAAACGAGAAACCTAGAACGATTCCTGGAATAAGAATCGGAGAAACGAAGATAGCATTAATGATCCCTTTGCCAGCAAAGTTAAAGCGGCTAAGCGCATAGGCTGCTGGTACACCAAGTAGTAATGCTAAAATGTTTCCTGCTATGGATACAATAATGGATGTTTTAAAGGTGCTTAAAAACATTTCCACTTTAAAAATATTCTCATACCATCTAAGGGAAAACTCTTCTGGAGGGAATTTCAGAATACTTCCACTCTCAAAAGAGGTAATCGATATTATTACAAGCGGCCCAAGTAAAAAAATAAAAACAAGGATCGTAAACAGGGCCAATCCTCTATGTTTTTCCTGCATACACGTTTACCCCTTTGGATTTAGTTTTTTCGCAACACCATTCATGATCGAAATAATGATAAAGGTACAAATAATCATTATAGTTGCCACAATAGAGGCAAGTTTCCAGTCATTTAAGGTAATTGCATTTTGATAAAGAAAAGTGGAGATAACCCGTTGTTTTCCACCGAGCAAAGCAGGTGTAGTATATGCGGTAAAGCTGCCCACAAATACTAAAATACTTCCAATCACAAGGCCGGGAACACATAATGGCACAATGATTTTCATAAAGGATGCCATTTTGGAAGCACCAAGACTTTCTGCTGCGCGCAGTAAATCATTGTCGATATTCTCCATTACACCAACAAGCGTTACGATAATTAATGGAAGAAAAAGGTGAACTAAACCGATAATAATTGCATTAGGCGTATATAAAATATTTAAAGGTTCTTGAATAAGCCCTAGACTCAATAACGTTTTATTTAACACACCATTTTTCCCAATAATAATCATCCAGCTAAAGGAACGAACAACGGGACTTGTCAGCAATGGAAAAATCGTGAATAACAGGAGAACCGCTTTTCTTTTGCTAGGAAGCTTCGCGATATAATAGGAAACGGGAAATCCAATTAAAATACAGATAAAAGTTGTGAGTAAACTAACGCGTAAAGTAGTAAGAAGGATATCGATAAAGTATTTATCTTTAAAAAAGTCGATATATCCTTGCAAACTAAAGGATCCTCCGTCATTAAAGGTTGTCCCCATCATTGAAAGAATGGGTATTACTAAAAATATTGTTAAAAATAATACTCCTGGCAGTAAAAGTAAATATAAATATCGTTTCTTCAAGACGTCACTCCCTTTCCTCAAAGTGACCATTCAAAATGTCAATAAACATCTGGAAGAAGGCATCAGCATCTACTTGTAAGGAAATATGTAAATTTGCTTCTCTTTGTAGACGATTTTGAAAATCACAGACGAGCTGACCATCACATAATTCACTTCTTGTTTCAACATCGACAAAATACTTTTCTGTTTGTACTAGGCCTTTATTGAGGGCAATTCCTACAGCGAGCGGGTCATGCATAGCGCAAGCATGGACTCCGTACCGGTTAAAATATTTTTGTTGATAGTCATTTGTACTTTGAGCAATATAATCTTGTAATGATTTATCCGTTATTAAATGAAGATGATCTTTCGTTAATAATGCTTTTCTTGTTACATCTAATCCGACTTGCGTGATAGCAGGAAAGCCTGCATGTAAGACGATTTTTACTGCTTCGGGATCGACATAGCTGTTAAATTCAGCAGTTGGCGTTACATTACCTGGACCTTTTACAACCCCACCCATAAAAATAACTTCTTTCACATGATTCGTAATTTGCGGACATTTTTTCACGGCTAAGGCTAAATTGGTTAAGGGACCAGTAAACACTAATGTTACTTCGCCCGAAAAGCTTAAAATGGAATTGATTAAAAAGTCGGGAGCGAAGCCATCACTCACTGGATGAGTGACAGCTGTCTCCTTTAGTGCTCCGCCTAAACCATCTTCTCCATGTATGCGATGTTCGAAGAATGGTGCCCGTACGAGGGGGGTGGCAGCTCCTTTTATTACTGGAATATGATCTGCTTTTACTAAATCTAGTATTTTGCATGTGTTTGTTGTTGCTTGGTCTAGGGAGACATTGCCATTAACAGTTGTAATCCCTAGAATATCAAATGCTTTGCTTTTCACGGCTAGTAGAATACCAATTGCATCATCAATGCCAGTGTCTACATCCAATATCAGCTTCTCTTTCATGATGACCCTCTTTTCTATTATTGAACTAGCTCGCGGTTCCAGCGATCAATCCAGCCCTTTAAGTTATCGTTGATAAATTTCATATCTAATGTGTGCAAGCTAGTGATTACCTTTTCGCCATATGTTAACCCTTGTGCTTCTTCTTCTGTTAATTTGACTTGCGTATTAACCGGTGAATCTACTTTATTTTTAGCTGATTTTTCTTGTGCTTCTTTTCCTAAAATATAGTTGATGAATTTTTCTGATAGTTCTTTTTGGTCTGAACCTTTTACGATGTTTACTGTATTCATAACGGCATATCCACCTTCAGCAGGTGTAACAAATTCAGCATTAGGAACTGCTTCTTTTAAATCAGCAAAGTACATTTCCATGATCGGACCAGCGGCAATTTCTCCTTGAGCAAACATATTTACATATTCAGAAGTTTGACCATATTCTTTTACAACACTTGGCATTAAGGATTTTAATTGTTTAAAGGCTTTATCTTCGCTAAAAGTTTGTTCACCGCTAACTAAAGAAGCCACGTCTACCATCATTGGGCCTGTTGTAGAGGTAATGCTTGGGATTGTAATTTTTCCCTTTAAATCTGCACTCCATAGGTCTTTCCAAGAAGTAACGGGTTTTGCTACTTCATCTGGATTATAAGCAATTCCAAATTGCGCTATAGTGTAGGCAGGTCCATACTCTTCACCAAGTGGAGCTTTTGCCGTTTCATAAATATTGTCTAGATTAGTCAGCTTGCTGCGATCAATCGTTTCGAAAACTTTATCTTCAATTCCTTGCTGGGCGTAATAGTCGGATAAAAAGATGACGTCAACATCTGAATTTCCTTGTCTCACTTTGTTTAAGCGGTCTGCGTTATTACCTGTATCTAAAACGATTTCTACATTGTTCTCTTTTTCGAATGGTGCATAAATTTCACTGCGGAAGAAATCTTCATTAAAACCCCAAGTGGAAACAACTAGCTTTTCTTTTTTTTCTTTACTGTTTGATGTGTCATCGGAACTGCATGCTGCTAATAATAAAAAGGATGATGCGGCTACTGCACTAACTAATTTTTTCATTTTCATTTTAGAACCCTCCGAATGATTTAGTTTTTTAGGCTTTAGGAAACGATCTTTCTCGCAAGCTATAAATAATAAAAAAAGACAAGCTTAAATAGAATTATCCTTCTACTTAAGATTGTCTTTTCTTTGTAAACAAAGATTAAACTTATCTTTTGTATATAGTGGCGTTCTGCTTAGATAAATCCAAGAAGAAATCCAAGATTAATGTTTAGTTAATACAATGTTTGTAAAAGCAAGCTGTGTGAAAGAATCATAATCCCTAAGAATCGCTTCAATATTCCAATTTGTCGTTTCTTCTAGTTGTTCTTTTAGCTTTTTCTTAAAAAGTAAGGACAGATGAAAGTCAACCTCTTGTTTAAGGCTCGGTACTTCTCCTTCGAGAGCAGCAGAGCGAGGGGCACGTGGATGCTTCGCTTGAAGTGTAATCACATTCTGATCAATCGTTACCTTCAATAATGTCGTTCCAGCACCAAACAAATCTTTTGAAATCTTATTGTATACCTGAGATAGAAATCTTTTCATTTCATTTGCATCGATGATAAATCACCTGCCAAACTATTGATATTGGTTATTATACATATCATTTTTAAATAATTCAATAGAATGTGCGGATTTTGGCGAAAAAAATATAATTTTGTCGTTTTAAGAGGAAGTAATATGGTAAAAGGCGAACTATAAGCATAAGGAGAGGGAGGGGAGCATTTCTGATGATTCCCTTTAACCTAGATAGAATGAATCAAAGGAATATCTATTTAAATATTATTAAAATTAAATCTATTCATAACCTTAATATATCATCTTTTATTTTACTAGTCTTTTGTTAGATTTTTTATCATTATTTTAGGTAGAAAGCTTGGACCGGTCAAAGCGTCCCAAGCTTTCATTTTCAAGATTTCTTCCATTTGATGATAATGTGTTTCAATTTCATTTGATGTTTTTTAAGTTGTTAAGCTGACTAGCACTACTGCGATTGTACTTAATAAGAAGCCTGGATTCATTTCATATATAGTTTTTTGTATACTGGAATGTTTAACCCAGATAGAACTGTTACAGCTATAGAGACAGCTGCCATAAGTATCCATGTATCTGATACATTTATTTACCATAAAGACCTATGCAAGGAAGGATACGCATATTCTCTAAAAGAAAGAGGGGTTGAGAACGAACATTTAAGTTGTGAAAACGAATAATAGGTTGGTTAGTGCGCAAAAGACACAGAATAAAGACAATCACTAAGCTTAGAAATTACTCTTATCTGCCGTTAATCATTCATGAACCACTACTAGTTTTTTCTTTTAAAAAACTTCTGGAAACTTTTTCTGAAAATACTGCAAAAGAATGGGTAAATTTTTCTGGAATTCTAAACAAATCTGCTGGCCTAATGGAGCGGCATAAATATTCTTTTTGCATAACGGACAGACATCCTTTTCTTTGAATACGTGTTTTACATTCAAGGGAAAAGGTTTAACAGAATTTCCAATTAGAAAGTGATAATCATGATTTTCTATGCGGAATAAAATTTCCAGCCCTTTAAAGCTACTTGACGGATAAATCTTGGTTACCTCAGGAAGTTCGTTAATCACAAGCATAGTTAGATTCAATCCTTAATATTCATTGTATAGTCTTATTAATAAAATAAACTATACCATTAAATGATAACGCGTTCAAATAAGAAAATCTCCTCTTTCCTTAAAAGATTGTTGGTAGCACATACTAAAAAAGGAAAGCGGAAAAAAACCGTCCCTCTGAGTTATAATCATGCTGTTGATACCCAGCCTAGCTTGCCATCTTTTTTATCAAGGAGTATCCTCCCACAGCTATCATCAACGATGAAAACTAAGTCTCCCGCTTGTACGGTTAAGATTTTTAAGAAAGGTAATATTAACTTCGAAAACTGGTAGTATATTTTAATCAATAGTTTCTCTTAACCTCAAGTAAACGGCTTTTATCCAAAAATACAAGTCAGCCAATATCGTGGCGATAAAGAATTTTATTCTTCCTTAATTAAATCCGTAATCTTGTCCTTCAAATTTCCGCTACTTGTAAAAATAATATAATGATCTGTTTTGGTATGTATAAGGACCCTGTCAGTGTTTCCATAAGGGAAACCAATTCTTATTCCGGTTATTTCTTTCCCAGCATAGGTTTCATCATTTGCTACTGCTGTTATATCTGATAAAGGGATTTCAATGGTGCATAGCTGCCATTTTATTTGTAACTTGTTATCATTTTTTGTTACTTTGACTTCCAACATTGCCCAATCACTCCTTTTAATATTTTACGAAGATGATGGACAAAAGTTTCATGTGATAAAGTAACTCTTTAAAAGAGTATGAACATACTGACGGGTCTTAACACAAAGTTTTATTGGCTTTATAACTTGGTGGGAACATGAAAGAGAAACGGAAATGGTGGAATAGAAATCAAAATTCAATGGTACTACAGTGTTTCTACTTAGAAGATTGTTTTGTATTGATTACTTGGACTTTGTATGAATTCCTTTATCCATAATGTTTTGTTGTATCACTTGAAGTGGTATCATAGAGAAATATTAGATTTTTCCAATATATACTAAGAAAAAAGAGGATGGATTTTAGGTGACTGCCGTTATTAAGATGATAGGGATTGCAGAAGGAAGCTTTTGTTTAAGATTAAATAAATCTTTCCTCTGAATGCTTTTCTATCCGGCTTCATAAACTAACGAAGGGTGATTTTTTTGAAGAATGTTTTTACTATTTACCGAAATGATTGGATTCGTATATTTAAGGCGCCTATTGCTGCACTTCTCATTGTGGCTTTAATGGTGCTGCCATCTTTATATGCGTGGTTTAATTTGGCTGCTTCGTGGGATCCATATTCGAATACGAGTGGGATAAAAATAGCAGTAACAAGTGAAGATGATGGAGCAGTTATTCGCGATTCCTCCGTCAATATTGGCGATGAAATTATTTCAAGCTTAAAGAAAAATGATAAGCTTGGCTGGGAATTTGTAAGTAAAGAAAAAGCGAAGGAGGGTGTTACAAAAGGAGAGTATTATGCAAGCTTGTACATACCTCATGATTTTTCTGCCAAGATTGCAACCATTTTAGAGGACAAACAAGTAAAGCCAGAAATTGATTATAGCGTAAATGAAAAGTTAAACGCAATCGCACCAAAGATGACTTCTACTGGTGCCTCGACGATTGTGCAGCAAGTAAAAGAAAACTTTATTCATACGGTAAGTGAATCCGTATTGGGTGTATTTAATGATGCTGGAATTAAGCTGGAAGAAGAATTACCGACGATTAGAAATATAGAAGAGAAAATTTTCGCATTAGAAAAAGAAGTTCCGAAAATAAATGAATTAGGAGAAAAAGTAGTAACACTGGAAGGTAAATTGCCTGAAATCAATAAACAAGCCCAAAAAATCTTAACATTAGAAGCAGCTTTTCCAGATATTAATGAAGCAAGTAAAAATATTCTGTTATTAGAAGAAAAGCTTCCGGAACTAGATAAGGTTGGAGAAGGCATTCTGGTATTACAGGAAAAGGCGCCAGAGATTCAAAAGCTAGCAGATGGCGTGATAGAGCTAGATGCTCATTTTGCTGACATTAGTGAAATGGTAACAAAAGCATTATCAAATGTAGAAGACATGCAGTCATTTCTGGAAACAGCAAGTGGTTCATTAGAGAAAATCCAACAAGGGATAAATAACGGGAAGCAATTAGCAGATACACTGCCGGCGTTTATCGATGCAAATGGGGAAGCGCTCGATGCGGTGGGACCAGTTTATAAACAAAATCTTCTTCTCCATCAAAAAACGGCTGATGCTGTTCATCAATTTGCTGGATTAGTTCAAAATGGTAATCTAACTGAAGAGGAAACAAAGACAAATGCAGTAGCTTTGCAAGCACAAGTGCAAACTAGTATCGATAGTTTAACACGTTCTATTGCATTATTTACTACTCTTAATAGTGCAACTCCAAATGGGGATGAGGCTCTTTTGTCTGAAATTAAAAACTTACAGGCATTACAAACCAATTTTCAGCAAGAAAAAGAGCTGCTACAAACGATACAGGCAGAGGATAAAGAAAAAGCATCCAGTTTATTGGCGTTGTCGCAAGAGGCAATCGAGCTTAGTACTACTCTAGTGAATCGCTATGACAAGCAAACAGAGCCAGCTATTCATCGTGCTTTAGAGGGGATAAAGGATTCGGCTCAAAATGCAATGAATGATTTGGAAAGTGCACAAGCGAATATACCAAAGCTAGAAGAGATATTAAAAAATACGGATGAGTCACTTGCCTTTGCGCAAGAAGAATTAACAAAGCTTCATTCTGACCTACCTACAATAGAAGAGAAGATTCATGAAACAACAAATCTTATCCAGAAAAATATGGATAAAGTTCTAGCAAGGATTAATGATGCTGCAGAATTTTATCAAAAATCTTTTCCAAGTCTAAAAGAGAAGATTCATGCAGCAGCAAGCTTTGTTCGTAATGATCTTCCGGCAGCTGAAAAAGATATTTCTAAAGTAGCTGCATTTATTAAAACAGATTTACCTAGAGTGGAAGAGGCTGTTCATAAAGCGGCAGATATGGTACAAAATGAATTGCCAAATTTAGAAGCGACCTTGACTAAAACGGCAGATTCTATCCGGAATTTTGAAGATGAGTATGATTTAGGAGAAATTATTTCCTTGTTGAAAAATGATATACAACAAGAAAGTGACTTTATATCTGATCCGATTGTATTAAATGAAAATTCGTTATTTCCTATTCCTAATTATGGATCAGCGAATTCGCCTTTTTATACAACCTTGAGTTTATGGGTTGGTGCCTTGCTGCTCATTTCTTTATTACGCGTGGATGTTCGAGATCCTGAAGGAATTTACACACCGAACCAAATTTACTTTGGCAGATGGCTAACCTTTGTCACAATTGGATTATGCCAGAGCTTAATTGTGACACTGGGAGATATGTTTATCTTAAAGGCATACGTAGCTGAGCCAGTTGCATTCGTATTGTTCAGCATGTTTATCAGCTTAGTATTTATGACAATTGTTTATACATTGGTTTCTGTTTTTGGCAACTTAGGTAAGGGATTAGCGATTATTTTTCTTGTATTGCAGCTATCTGGTTCTGGAGGAACTTTTCCTATTCAAGTTGCACCACCTTTTTTCCAAAAAATTAATCCCTACCTACCATTTACACATGCAATCAACCTATTAAGAGAAACCGTAGGCGGGATGGTAAAGGAAAAAGTATTATTTTCAATCAGCATGCTTATCATCTTTAGTGTAATTGCTTTGATTATTGCTCTATTTTTAAAAAAGCCATTGGCAAATGGAACAAGAAAAATGACAGAAAAGGCAAAAGCAAGCGAGATTATACATTAATAGTAACTACATGGGCAAGGAATTTCCCATAATGGAAAGCGAAGGACTGTTTCTACATATAGAACAGTCTATTTTGCTTTTATTTTAAGAATAATGTAGTGCCTAAAAGGGTAAAAGAAGGAAGGTATCAGCTTTATTAGGTGTTTACGTTAATTATGTAAGGCTTCAAGGGAAACTGATGTTGGCTGAAAAAATTCGACTTTAGCTGAAAAGCCAGTGAGATTGGCTGATAAAAAAGAAGTATGGCTGAAAAGCCAGTGAGATTGGCTGATAAAAAAGAAGTATGGCTGAAAAGCCAGTGAGATTGGCTGATAAAAAAGAAGTATGGCTGAAAAGCCAGTGAGATTGGCTGATAAAAAAGAAGTATGGCTGAAAAGCCAGTGAGATTGGCTGATAAAAAAGAAGTTTGGCTGAAAAGCCCCCAGTTTTGGCTGATAAGATCGAAGTTTGGCTGAAAAGCCCCCAGTTTTGGCTGATAAGATCGAAGTTTGGCTGAAAAGCCCCCAGTTTTGGCTGATAAGATCGAAGTTTGGCTGAAAAGCCCCCAGTTTTGGCTGATAAGATCGAAGTTTGGCTGAAAAGCCCCCAGTTTTGGCTGATAAGATCGAAGTTTGGCTGAAAAGCCCCCAGTTTTAGCTGATAAAAAAGA
Source organism: Niallia sp. FSL W8-0177 (assembly GCF_038006285.1). Lineage (NCBI taxonomy): Bacteria > Bacillati > Bacillota > Bacilli > Caryophanales > Bacillaceae > Niallia > Niallia sp. FSL W8-0177. The sequence continues at coordinate 3,447,583 of NZ_JBBOUX010000001.1, read as the reverse complement.
AGTTTGGCTGAAAAGCCAACAGATTTGACTGATAAAACCCCATTTCGGCTAGAATTCTCTTATCTTTGCCATACTGGGAAGCATCTTTCCAGTAATTTCTCCTATATTTTACTACTCCTATGACGTAAACAGCTGATTGCTAATGGCTTCATTGTAAGTATTTGCTTTCCAAACTCAAACTATTAGAAACATCCTTAAAATATTATAGAAAAGAATGAATATCTTCTCCCTTCAGCTACGGAAGGTTGGCAGGATTTAATATCATCATTAAATACAATACGATTTTACTTGTTTTATAACTACTAATAGGATTTATATTTCAGAAACAAATGGAAAAAAATATCATTGTAAACGTATTACTTTTTCATTGACAACTTGTATATACATCTATATCATTAGTTTTATAACATGTATATACAAGATTCGACAAATATTTGCAAACGTTTTATTAGTTTTGGAATAGAATTCATCTTCATCATAGAATGGGAGGACGTAAGAAATGAGCATAGATAAACAGCAGGTTAGTAATATAATTGACGCGATTGGCGGCAAAGAGAATATTTCTGCTGCAACGCATTGTGTGACAAGATTGCGATTTGCATTAGCAGATGAAGGAAAAGTAGATAAAGAGAAGCTTGAATCAATAGATTTAGTGAAAGGGTCGTTTTCGGCAAATGGACAATTTCAAGTTGTAATTGGTCCAGGTACGGTGGAGAAGGTTTATAAAGAATTAATCAATCAAACGGGTGCATCCGAAGGGTCGAAAGATGATGTCAAAAAAGCCTCAGAACAAAATTTAAATCCATTACAGCGTGCTGTAAAAATGTTAGCTGATATATTTATTCCGATTTTGCCTGCAATTGTAACAGCTGGTTTACTAATGGGAATCAATAATGTCCTAACAGGTGAAGGTATCTTTTTTGAGCAATCGGTGGTTCAAGCATATCCACAATGGGCAGACTTTGCTAGTATTATCAATTTAATAGCTAATACAGCGTTTACTTTTTTACCCGGTTTAATCGGCTGGTCTGCAATGACTCGATTTGGCGGCAGTCCTTTATTAGGGATTGTGCTTGGATTAATGCTCGTTCATCCTGATTTATTGAATGCATGGGGATATGGAAGTGCAAAAGAAATTCCGACATGGAACATTTTTGGTTTAGAAGTAGAAAAGGTTGGCTATCAAGGTCAGGTTTTACCAGTCCTGCTTGCTTCTTATGTTTTAGCTAAATTAGAAATTTTCTTAAGAAACAGAATTCCAGATTCTTTTCAAATGTTATTCGTAGCACCTATTGCTTTACTTGTAACTGGTTTTGTATCATTTATTGCAATCGGTCCCATCACATTTTTTATTGGCAACTTAATTACAGATGGCGTTGTAGCAATTTTTGATTTTGCGCCAATTTTAGGTGGATTAATATACGGCGGATTATATGCACCGCTTGTTATTACTGGTATGCATCATACATTCTTAGCAGTAGATTTGCAGTTGATCGGAAGCACTGGCGGAACATTTCTATGGCCGATGGTTGCTTTATCCAATATTGCTCAAGGGTCAGCAGCACTTGCCATGTTGTTTATATTAAAAGATGAAAAATTAAAGAGTTTGTCAGTAACTTCAGCTATCTCCGCGTATCTTGGTGTTACGGAGCCAGCGTTGTTTGGTGTTAATCTGCGCTTCCGCTTTGCCTTTATTTCGGCCATTATTGGATCTGCTATAGCTGGTGCCTTTATTTCTATCCAAGCAGTAAAAGCACCTTCAATAGGAGTAGGCGGCTTGCCAGGATTCCTGTCCATTTTCCCTAATAATTGGGGAGCATTCTTCATTGGAATGGCCATTGTCATAATCGTCCCATTCCTTTTAACAATATTATTTGGAAAAGTGCGCAAGGCGCAATAAATAGTAGAGTATTTATAACAGAAGGTATCAATGATTCATATTGATATCTTCTGTTTTTATTTAAACATACCTACATAAATGATTAAGAAAGAAAGTGAAAAGAAATCTATGCTTCTTTTTATCTTATATGGTGAAGAATACATTAATATGCGACTTACAATATGATCCTGAAAGTCATATAATTCGCATAGAACAATCCTATTTATCTTGAATTGTCTCTTCTGCTGTTTTTGGTATTTAATAGTTTGTGAGTATCGTTTTTCAAATTACCTTTCCAATTTTTAATTATCTTGGTAAAGTAGTCGTAATAATAAGGAGTTAGTAAAGAAAGGTGGGTGAATCATTTTTTTTGAAAACGTTTAAATTTAAAGATAGATTACGAAAGGAAATTATGGTAAGTTCGCTTATTACTATCTCGCTGGCTTCCTTGGTGATTTTTGGAGGACTATTTGGCTACTATTACTATTCAATCAACCAAGAAATAACAGAAGAAAGGGAAAGGATTACTAATCAGTATAAAAGTATAACTAGTTACCTTGATGAAAATTTAGAAATGTACAGCGAAACCATATTTGCAAGATATGTAGATGGAAAATTAACTGATAGAGATTTATATGAAGAGTATTATCACCTTCTAAGCAGAAAGGAAAGGAATATAAGAATTCGGTTATTATTATTGGATAAAAATAAAAATTTATTATTTGATAGCGAGAAGAAAGAAGATATTAGGTTGATCTATTTCTTAAATACGGTAGTAGATAATAATCCATTAGAGGAAAAAGTTATCCGTCGGATATTTATGACTCCTCAAAGAGAGCATACCTTATTATCCTTAAAAAAGATAAAGGAGGATTCCTATACGATTGGATATGCGGCTTTTTTAATGAATGGAAATGATTTTCTGCAAAATTCTTCAGGAAATGGAACCCAATATCTACTGTATGATAATTATCATAATGTTTTCTCCAGTAGCTCATTCGAATTTTTAAAAGGATCTTTAGAAAAAGTAAGTTCAGAAGTAAGGGATGGAAATTTTCAAAGTGAAGAAGAGAACTATTACTCCAAACATAGACTGCTGGAATCAAATATGAATTTAATTGTTTATAAAAAATTAGAATCACTAAACATATTATGGCGCTTTTCGTTTAGCATCGTCATGATTTTGGTTTTCTTTTTATTACTTTTTTCTCGTTATTCCTCTAAAAAGATCGCTTACAATAATGCTAGATATGTGGAATTTATATCCAATGAAATGAAAAAAGTAACAAATAATAAAAACTATCGCTTTAAGATAGAGTCAAAAGATGAATTCCAGTTTTTGAGTGAAAATATAAATCAAATGCTCGATGAATTAGAAGAATTAAATCAAAATAACATTTCTTTACTAAAGGAAAATGTCATCTCAGAACGCAAAATGCTAGAGGCGCAATTTAATCCTCACTTTCTGTATAATACATTGGAAACGATACGAGTAGCAACTTATTATGATACAGAATTAGCTAACAAATTAATCTTAAATCTAAATACCATTTTGAGATATAGCATTTCCAAAATGAATGAAGTAGCAGCCATTAAAACCGATATGCTTTATATTAAAAACTATTTGGAAATTTGCAAAGAACGGTTTGAGCGATTTACGTTTGACATAACGATAGAGGAACAAACAGAGGAATTCCTCATTCCGAAATTGTTAATTTTGCCAATAGTAGAAAATAGTATGAAATATGGATTTAGAGATAGAAGAGATTTACATTTATCAATTAATATCGTCAGAACTGGGGAAAGTTTGACGATACAAATAAGCGATAATGGAGGAGGTATAGATGATAGTACGTTAGTTAAAGTAAATTCAAATGTATTTAAGAAAAGTGGGAACCATCATGGCCTATATAATGCAAAGAGAAGATTATTATTAATGTACCCAAATTCTTACTTCAAAGTAAAAAGTCCTGGGGAACATACGACTGTCATTATGAAAATCAGGGAGTGAGAGAAAAATGTACAGAGTTCTCATTATTGAAGATGAAAAATTAATAAGAAAATGGCTGCGTTATGGTTTCGATTATGAATCAGTTAATTGCGTAGTAATTGGAGAAGCAAGTGATGGGGAAGAAGGAATTGAACTTATAAATGAACTAAAGCCTGATATTGTCATTACAGATATTAATATGCCAAGAAAAAATGCCTTTCAAATGCTTGAAGAAACAAAATATCTTATTTTTTCAAAAATTATTGTCTCGGGATATAATGATTTTCCTAATGCAAAAAAGGCAATTTCTTATGACGCAGTTGAATTTATTGTAAAACCGACAAATGAATCCGAATTAAAAGAAGCTATCAGAAAAGCAGGGACAATGGTAGATATATTGAAACTGGAACAAAAGGAAAAGCAGAAAATAGACGATATGATTAAGGGGTTAGCACATTCATCTTTTGAGGGTCATTATGATCATTTAGTTAAGCAGATGATTCAATATATTGAGAAAAATTACGCAAAAAAGTTTACTTTTAATGCAGTGTCAAATGAACTGGGATATAGCTCATCTCTTCTTTATAAGAAATTTAAAGAGGAAACCAAACAAACTTTTAATGAATACCTGAATCAATATCGAATAAAAAAATCAATTGAAGAGGTTCAACGCGGAGAGTATAAAATTTATCAAATAGCTGAAAAAGTTGGTTTCACTGATTATAAGTATTTTAATCAAGTGTTTAAGAAATACACAGGATATACTTGTACTGAATTTTTGGAGAGAAAGTAGTGTAGAATTTTCTCTGAATTTATAGAATAGTACCATTTGAAAGCGTTTGCTTATATATTATCCTAAACATATCAATGATAAGGAGAGGATAATAAATGAAAAGATATTGGAAAATGTTCATTTTAGTAGTTGTGGGTGTATTAGCACTAACTGCTTGTTCATCTGAAGAGAAAGCGGGAGAAGGAGCATCGGATAAATTAGTTATTTACACACCAAATTCAGAAGGGTTAATTAATGCGACAATCCCTGCCTTTGAAGAAAAATATGGAATCAAGGTTGAGTTAATTCAGGCTGGTACAGGAGAGTTATTCAAAAAGTTGGAAAGCGAAAAAGACTCTCCAGTGGCGGATGTAATGTTTGGAGGAACCTATACTACTTATGCTCTTCATGGAGAATTATTCGAAGAATATGTTTCTGCTGAAAACGAAAACGTAATAGAGGAATATCGCAATACTAATGGGTATTCTACTCCATTTACTTTAGATGGAAGTGTACTTGTTGTAAATAAAGATCTGACAAAAGGAGTGGATATTAAAGGATATGCTGATTTATTGAATCCCGAGTTAAAAGGAAAAATCTCTACAGCTGATCCAGTTAATTCATCAAGTGCATTTTCGCAATTAACGAATATTTTACTTGCAAAGGGCGGATATGATTCAGATGATGCCTGGAATTATGTAGAAGATCTCTTTACAAATATAGATGGAAAAATCAACTCTAGTTCTAGTAATGTATATAAAACAGTGGCCGATGGAGAGATGGCAGTTGGATTATCTTATGAAGATCCGACAGTGAAGTTATTGAATGATGGAGCGAATGTTGAAATTATTTATCCAGAAGAAGGTACGGTTTTCTTACCTGCAAACTCAGCGGTTGTGAAAAATGCCAAAAATATGGATAATGCGAAAAAATTCCTTGATTTCATTATTTCTAAAGATGTTCAAGAGGTACTTGCAAAATCAACAACTAATAGACCAGTTAGAGATGATGTAGAAATCGGAGAAAATATGAAGCCGCTTGCAGATATTAAGACATTAACAGAAGACTATGAATATGTTATTCAGCATAAGGATGAAATTGTCCAACATTATAATGAAATATTTGTTGATATTCAATCTAAATAATGAGAGGCCAGGAGGTGAAAGAGAATGAGTTTTATTAATATAGAGCATGCCAAAAAGGAATATGGAGGAGTAGCGGTAATTCCAGATCTAACCCTGAACATAAAAGATGGATCTTTATTTACCCTCTTAGGTCCATCTGGATGTGGGAAAACAACCTTACTGAGAATGATAGCTGGTTTTAATTCAATAGAAGGAGGAAACTTCTATTTTAATGAGAACAGAATAAATGATAAAGAACCAAGTAAAAGAAATATTGGAATGGTATTTCAAAACTACGCAATCTTTCCTCATTTAACGGTAAGAGAAAATGTAGAATTTGGTTTAAAACAAAGAAAACTTACGAAAGAGGAAATCCAACAGAGGACGACTCAATATTTGAAATTAATGCAAATTGAGCAATATAGTGAGCGGAAACCAGAAAAATTAAGTGGTGGACAACAGCAGCGTGTTGCGCTAGCACGTGCATTAGCAATAAATCCTGATGTACTACTGATGGATGAACCGCTAAGTAACTTAGATGCTAAATTAAGACTTGATATGCGCCAAGCTATTAGGGATATCCAAAGAGAAGTGGGAATAACAACCGTATATGTTACCCATGATCAAGAAGAAGCCATGGCAATTTCAGATCAGATTGCTGTTATGAATAATGGAGTAATTCAGCAAATTGGAAGTCCGAAAGAATTATATCACCGCCCTGCTAATGAATTTGTTGCTACCTTTATTGGGAGAACCAATATACAAGAAGCGAAACTAGTTTCTACTGGAGATAGTGCCACAATAGAGTTCGAAAATGGTTTTAATCTTCCCTTTGATGAACTAGCCAGCGAACATAGTCAAAGAGTTAGAGTGAGTATTAGACCAGAGGAATATGTAAGAACAAAGCAAAATCCTGATACTATTCGTGGCGTAATAACTGATAGTGTTTACCTAGGAATGAATACGGAATATTTCATTCATCTTGATACAGGAGAAAATATTCAAGTAAGTGAAGAGTCAACATTTGAAGAGGATTTGAAGGCTGGGGATGAAGTCTGGCTGGCGATAAATAAACAAAAAATCAATATATTTACAGATGATGGTTCACGTAATTTATTGGGGGTGTAAATAATGAGAAACAAGTTTAAATTTAATATTTGGACCGGCTCCTCCTTATTTATCCTTCTTACTTATACCGTTTTCCTTATATATCCGGTATTAATGATTTTAATACAAGCATTATTTATAAATGGTTCCTTTTCATTAAAATACTTTGTTGAGTTTTTCTCTAAAAGTTACTACTCGGAAACATTAATCAATAGTTTTAAAGTTTCTATTTCTGCAACGTTCTTTGCGTTAGTAATTGGAATAACTTTAGCTTATTTATTTTCCATGTTTCAGTTTAAAGGAAAAAAAGTGCTGCAAGTATTAATTATTATAGCTTCCATGTCAGCACCTTTTATTGGTGCCTACTCATGGATCCTATTATTAGGAAGAAATGGAGTCATTACTAAATTTTTAGTGGAATATCTTCATTTTCCTCCATTTGATATTTACGGATTTTCTGGAATAACCCTAGTTTTTACTTTGCAGTTGTTTCCGCTTATTTTCTTATATGTTACAGGTGCCTTCAAGAGTATTGATAATTCGATTTTAGAAGCAGCTGAGAGTATGGGATGTACAGGAATAGCTCGGTTTTTCAAAGTGTTATTACCACTGTTGATTCCTACCATTTTAGCAGGAGCTTTACTAGTTTTTATGCGGGCGTTTTCCGATTTTGGAACCCCAATGTTAATTGGAGAAGGTTATCGAACTTTCCCGGTGTTAATTTATACGCAGTTCATTAGTGAGGTAGGAGGAAATGCAGCATTTGCAGCTTCTTTAGCTATTATTGCAATTGTTATTGCCTTAGTCATATTTTTAATTCAGAAATATGTGTCCAATAAAAATTCTTTTAGTATGAGTTCGCTTCACCCTGTGCAGCCCAAAAGTATGAAAGGATTTAAGAAACTTTTTGTTTATATAGTAGTTTATGGCATTGTATTTATTGCGATGCTGCCACAATTTTACCTGATGTATACCTCGTTTTTAAATACAAAAGGGATGGTATTTCAAGAGGGATATTCTTTTAATAGTTATATAGAAGCATGGGATAGAATGGGATCAGCGATAATTAACACGATAAGGATACCTTTCTTAGCCCTAGTAATCGTAGTTATTTTTGCTATCTTTATTTCTTATTTGGCGGTAAGGAAACGTAACCTATTTACATCATTGATTGATAGTTTAAGTATGATTCCTTATATTGTTCCTGGCACTGTTTTAGGGATAGCCTTATTAGCATCATTTAATACGGGAATAGGTGGAAGTGGAATAATCGCAATTACTGGTACAGCGTTTATTATGGTTATTTCTTTATCTATTAGAAGATTGCCGTATACGATAAGATCATCAGTAGCCTCCTTACAGCAAATTCCACCTTCTATTGAGGAAGCGGCTGAAAGTTTAGGCAGTAGCCGGTTAAATACTTTTATCAAAATAACCGTTCCAATGATGTTGCCTGGCATTATCTCTGGAGCAATATTGAGCTGGATTACCATGCTTTCAGAGCTTTCTACGTCCATATTGCTATATACGGTAAATACCAAAACAATGACAGTAGCAATCTATACGGAGGTAATTCGGGGGAATTATGGTATTGCAGCAGCACTGTCTACAATATTAACGATAATAACAGTTCTCTCTCTCTTAATATTTATGAAAGTATCTAAAAATGATAGTATTACGCTATAACTTTTGCCTATAGATTAACGAGTAGTTGTTTAAGAGAAGTAGATGCAAATCAAAGAGGCTCCCATCTCATCAAAACTGCGTTATATCGGTTTTGTGAGATTGGAGTTTTTTGTATTGAGATAGTAAAATTAAAAGGAATATGCAGATTTTGTCGAAAGAATTTTATAGAAATATAGGAAAAACTACCGATAGTAAATGGGTGGGATTTACTTCTTAATGACTACTTTTCAAGTTATAGGAAGAGGCTCCTAAATATAATTTTTTGGAGGATAGCATGATTGGCTTAGGACTTATAGGATTATTATTAATGGTATTTGCGCTTATTTACTTCGTTATCTATTTGCTTAAAAAGGTGAGAGGCAGAAATCCAATTCTTTCAAAGAAAATATTTTATTTTTCCTTAATTGGTGGTTTCTTATTAATGATTCTTTCGGCTTCTTTTCTTGATACAGGAACTCAAGGACAATTACAAGAAGTAGAGGGAAAGAATAGTAAATTAGAGTCAGAAGTAAAAGCATTAAAAACAAAAGCAAAAGAGCTTGAAGATAAAGTTGTAGAACTCGAATCAGATAAAGAAAAACTTTCAACTGAATTAAGTGATACAGAAGCTAAGCTCTCTGATAGCAAGGATCAAGATAAGGAATTTGCAGCATACAAAAAATCACAAGAAGAAAAAATCGCTAACTTAGAAAGTGAAAAGAAGGAGCTTGAAGAAAAAGTAAATAACTTAGAAGACAAAGTTGCTGCGGCGAACACGCCATCAAGATCTTCAACAAAAGCTTCGAATTCAGGCAGTACCGCTAGTTCCAAAAATAATAATGCAACTGCTTCAACTGTTAATTCAGGCAATAATAATTTTGCTAATTGTACGGAATTAAGATCTGTCTATCCAAATGGGGTACCAAGCTCTCATCCTGCTTATCAGTCAAAAATGGATAGAGATAAGGATGGGTATGCTTGTGAGAGATAAGAAATCTTTCATTAATTAATACATATTTATCTATTCTTATGATTAATAGCTGTCTCTTTGTAGAGACAGCTATTTTAGTAGCTAGCATTAAAGCTTCTGTGTATCAGAAACAGGCTCATTTACATCATTAGTATCAGCTTTTTTAATCGTAAAGTAGGCAATCAAGAAAGCGGATCCGATGGCAATAATAATTCCAGCTATCGCATATGGGAAGTAAGGACCAACATAGGCAACTAGACTTACGATACTAGAAAGGATATAGCCATATATTCTCACTCCTGCAGCGGCAAAGAAGGTAGCGGCAATGGCACTTCCGATTGTACATGCAATAAATGCTTTTTTATTTTTAATTAATACACCGAATAAAGCAGGTTCTGTAATGCCGAGTAGTGCTGATATAGTTGCAGAAATGATAATCGATTTCTCCATTTTATTTTTTGCTTTAAAGAACATAGCAAAGGTCGCTCCAGCAATTGCCATATTGGTCATAAACATCATTGGCATTAACATATCATAGCCTTTATCGGCGAAGTTTTGCAGGGCGATTGGCGTGATAGCGTGATGCACTCCGAATACAATTTCAATGGGTCTTGCTCCTCCCATTACAACACCAGCTACTATAGGCGAAATATCAAATAAAAGTTCGATAACATAAGCCAATGCCTTACCGACATAACCACCCAATGGACCCGTGACAATTAAAGAAAAAGGAATAGCAATAAATAGAGCCAAAGTAGGTGTAAATACTGTGCGTAAAACATTTGGCATAAAACGGTCCACCCATTTGTGAATATGGCTTAATGCCCAAACTGAAAGGATAACAGGTATAACTGTACCAGAATAATTAATAACGGGAATCGGTAAGCCGATAAATTGGAATTGACTTATTTCTCCTAATTTAGCTGCATCCAATAAGGTTGGATACATCAGTCCTCCAGCGATGGCAATAGCTAAGTATTGATTGGTTTTAAAGATTTTTGCTGCTGAGGCTGCTAAAAAGAATGGTAGAAAGTAAAAGACACCGCTTGCAACTAAATCTAAAATAGTGACAGTTTCACTTTCCTTAGAAAGAATATTTAAGGCAATGAGTCCAGCTAATATCCCTTTTATCATTCCAGCTCCGGCAATAGCAGGAACTATTGGTCCGAAAACACCTGAAACAACATCTAGTAATCTTCCAAAAACTCCTTTTTTCTTGTCGCCTTCTTGTGCTTCTTGCTTATCTTCATCTAGTCCTAACTCATCGATGATTGCTGTATAAAATTTTTGGACATGGGTACCAATAATGATTTGGTATTGATCACTTTGTAATTGTTCTCCGATTACTCCATCCAGCTGTTTTATTTGCTCTCTTTTTATTAACGACTGGTCATATAAATCGAAACGTAAACGAGTCATACAATGCCAAACTTTTTTAATATTACTTTTACCGCCAACATATTCAATGATTTTTGAAATCGTGTCTTTTTCCCTCATAGTTTCATAGCATCCTTTCCTCTTACATAAATGCGGAAAATGTATAATTGCACTTTGATTTGACAAGGAAATCATAGCATAGCTCTTTAATTTTTGAAAACGGTTTAAAAATACCAAGATAATGATCTGGTCCTTATAAAATAAAGGTTTTTTCCGATTTGTTTATAAAATTGGTACGGTAAATTAACGTTATATTATGACTTGCCTAACCAAATTGACGCTGTATTTTTCCTATGTTTAAATTTAAGTATTGATTGGCTTTGATTTGACAAGAAGAAGCAAAGAGAGAGAAGGAGATTTTGGTGGAACCGACAATTATAACAGATATTAAATCTTTTGTAACCAATCCACATCGGCATAATTTAGTTGTCGTGAAAGTGGAAACTAATAAAGGGATTTATGGATATGGCTGTGCAACCTTTCAGCAGCGGCCTTTAGCAGTTCAATCCATCCTTGAGGAATATCTAAAACCCTTATTATTAAATAAAGATGCCAATCATATTGAAGATTTATGGCAGATGATGATGGTGAATTCCTATTGGCGCAATGGACCAGTAATAAATAATGCGATTGCCGGCATCGACATGGCCTTATGGGATATAAAAGCAAAGCTTGCTAATATGCCTCTTTATCAATTGCTAGGCGGAAAATCTAAAAATGCCATTGCCGCATATACTCATGCAGACGGATTAACACTCGATGAACTTTTCGCCAATGTTGATGAGTTAATCCAAAAGGGATATCGTCATATTCGTTGTCAGTTGGGGAAATATGGTGGGAAAAATCAAAAAATGCACTTGACGAACGAGCTAAGTGAAGGGGAATATTTTGATCCAGATATTTATATGACAGATGTCATTACTATGTTTAAGGCACTTCGTGAAAAATATGGCTATTCTATTCACTTCTTACACGATGTTCATGAGCGGTTATTTCCAAATCAAGCCCTTCAGTTGGCAAAAGAACTGGAACCATATAAGCTTTATTTCTTAGAAGATATTTTGCCGCCTGATCAAAATGAATGGCTTTCCCAACTAAAAGTACAATGTACGACACCTATTGCGACGGGAGAACTTTTTAATAATCCAATGGAATGGAGAAATCTAATCGTTAATCGACAAATTGATTATATACGCTGTCATGTTTCACAAATTGGTGGAATTACCCCAGCACTTAAGCTAGCTGCTCTTTGTGAAAATTTTGGTGTGCGCATTGCGTGGCATGGGCCTTCTGATATGACGCCAATTGGGGTGGCGGTTAATACGCATTTAAATATTCATCTTCATAGCGCGGCAATTCAAGAGATTCAGGAACCAGATGAAACGACAATGAAAATGTTCCCGCATGCGATAAAAGTGCATGAAGGTTATATTTACCCAATTGAAAGAGAGGGAATTGGCGTAGAATTTGATGAGGAAATGGCGAAGAATTACCCTGTTATCTATCGCAAACATGAATGGACACAAGCCCGAATACCAAACGGCGCTATTCATACACCATAATAGAAATGAAGAGAGAGGTCTTAGTAAAAGGGATCTGTCTCTTTCTTTTATTTTTAAGAAATAAATATATGTTAGAATGATGAGGCGGATGAAACTTATTCTGTTTGAGAGGTAAGAATGATGAAAAAAAGAGACTTTATAGCAGAAGATATTTTAAGTAAGATTTATCAAAATAAATATAAAGCTGGCGAAAAAATCCCAACGGAAAGAGAACTGGCAAGACATTATGATGTATCGAGATACACTATTCGTGAAGCACTAAAAAAGCTTGTGAATATAGGGTGTGTAAAAGTTATTCAGGGTTCAGGAATTTTTGTAAATGAGACACGGTATAAAAGCCCTTTAATATATAATTCACTCACAGAAAGAAAGTTTAAAGATATTCAATCAAAAATTATTTATTTTAAAAAAATAGAGGCAGATCATGCTTTAGAAAAAATATTTGACTTAAGTGGTAAAAAAACAAAAGTATGGGAGTATAAACGTGTTCGCATTGTGGATTTTCAAAAAATGCAAATAGAAACGACAAGACTTCCGTGTGTCTATTTCCCAGATTTAGAGGAGGAAGCAGTAAAAAACTCCGTTCATGAGTATGTCCAGCAATGTGGCTATCAAATCTCTCATTTTATTACTACCTATAGTGCCATAAATGTCAGTAAAGAAGATGCCGAGCTGCTTAACTGTAAAAAGGGTACGGCTGCTATGAAGATTTTTAATCGAGGAATTCTGCAGAATGGCACCGTATTTGAATATAGTGAGATGATAAACTTGGACTACTCCGTTTCTTATTTCACTCCGTTTAATCCATATAGTCACCAGTATAGGAAGAATTAGGAGGAAAATATTTGTTTTTTCCTCCTAAGGAATAGGACTAAAAAAAATGTCCTATTTATTTGTATATCAATAAAACAACCTTCAATACCTCCTTCACCACATCATTAAACCCTCTATAATTTTGGATAAAAAAACCAAAAAAATAAGACAAATTAAATATATCATGTCTTTTTTGTGTATTCTCTTTAGAATGTATGGATGAAAACATTGTTTACATTTGTTATGGTTGATGAAGAAAGCGTTTTCTTTATTAGAATGAAAAGGGGGAGATAAGGAAGACCTTGCTATCTTTTATTTTATATGGAGTATATACATTTCTTTATTCTTATTGGTTGAACAATTATCCGGAGGTGTACAGATGAAGAAGATAATATCCGTTTTATCTTTGTTTTTAATAGGTTTATTAGTGCTCTCAGGCTGCGAATCAGATAAGGAAACATCGTCTAATGTGGATGAAAATGGAATAAAAACTTTTACTGCATTTATGGCTGTGCCTGGTAAAGAATTACCGGATGATAATAGAATGATGAATAAAATTGCTGAAAAAATAGGAGCAAAAGCAGATGTTACGTGGTTAACAGGACAAACCGCTTCTGAGCGAATCGGGGTAATGATTGCAGGAGGTGAATATCCTGATTTTATTGATGGATCAGATGGTACAGCTGCATTAATCAATGCTGGTGCATTAATTCCATTAGAGGATTATTTAGATGATTATCCCAATATTAAAAACTTGTATACGGATGCTCAATGGAATCAAATTAGACATGAGGATGGACATATTTATATTATTCCGCAATTTGGTGTCGTTAAAGGGCAGAATATGGCAGTTAACCATAGTGATGAAGCATTTTGGATTCAAAAGCGCATTTTGGAATGGGCTGATTATCCTGAAATCACCACATTAGATGAATATTTTGATCTAATTGAAAGCTATCTTAAAGAAAATCCTACTTCAGAGGATGGCCAGAAGAATATTGGATTTTCCATTTTGTCTGATGATTGGAGATATTTCTGTTTAGAAAACCCACCGCAATTTTTAGCGGGATATCCTAATGACGGAGCTGCGGTTATTGATCCTGTAACAAAGGAAGCAAAAGTTTATGATCAAATTCCAGAAGCAAAAGAGTATTACAAAATCCTAAGTGAGAAATTTGCCAAAGGAATAGTTGATCCAGAAACTTTTACGATGTCTTATGATCAATATATTGCAAAAATTTCTTCAGGGCGTGTATTAGGAATGGTTGATCAATATTGGCAATTCCAGGATGCAGAAACTTCTCTTAAATCACAAGGTTTAGATCATCTAACTTATGTTCCGCTTGATTTAGTCTTAGATAAAAATGTTACACCGCAATATTTTAGTCCGCCAACATTGAATGTTGCAAATGGTCTTGGTATTAGCATTAGTAATAAAGATGTTGAGGGCTCCTTGAAGTTCCTAAATGACTTACTTGATCCTGAGGTGATGGTTATGAGAACTTGGGGAGAAAAGGGCGTTGATTATGAAGTAGATGATAAAGGTTTATTCTATCGAACCGAAGAACAACGTAAAAACGCAAAAAATCAGAATTACGTGACGAATAATTTTTCTGATTATAATTATTTCCCGACATACACTGGAATGCTGGAAGACGGAATCAATGCTGTATCTCCAGGTGAACAGCCAGATGAATTCTATGCTACTTTATCTGATTTGGATCGAAAAATTCTTGATGCTTATGGCTATAAAAAATGGACAGATTTCTTAACACCAGTGAAGGAAAATGCACCTTGGTATCCTATTTATTCAGCGACAAATGGATGGACTGCCAGCACACCAGAAGGAATTTCAAAAGAAAAAATGACGGAAGTAAAGCAGCAGTGGTTACCAAAAGTTATTATGACATCACCAGATAAGTTTGAAAGTGCTTGGGATGATTACATGGATGCTTACAATTCTCAAGTTGATGTAAAGGCCTATGAAGATGCCTTAACAAAGGAAGTACAACGAAGAATCGAAGTCTCTGAATCTAATAATTAAAAATGCTGGTAATGATTATTTAACGAAATATTGGGGTGCGCCCTGAAATATAGGACGTTTTCCCAATCCCTTTCGTATTAAGGAAAGGTGTGTGTAAAGGGTGCAGCAGGAGAAACCGGTAATGTTAGAAACTGTCGTACATCCATCTCCGAAAAAGGTAGGTTCTTTAAAAAAATTATTTAAAAAATGTAAAGAGCAAAAAGAATTAGTGTTGTTATCTATCCCCTTTGTAATTTATGCATTAATTTTTTATTATGCTCCTCTTAGTGGCTGGTTAATGGCTTTTCAAAATTATCGGCCAGGAAGAGGAATATTTGAACAAGAATGGGTGGGGCTAAACAATTTTAAATTTCTCTTTTCTGATCCTACATTCATTAATGTAGTCCGTAATACGTTAGCAATGAGTATGATAAACCTAGTGCTAGGATTCATTTTTTCTATTGGATTTGCACTTCTATTAAACGAGGTAAGAAATAAAACAGTCAAAAAGTTTATGCAAACCGTTTCTTATCTTCCTCACTTTTTATCCTGGATTATCGTGACAGGAATTGTTATGGAAGTATTGTCTCCGGAAACAGGTATTATCAATCAATTATTGTTAGTTTTTGGCATAATTGATACACCTATTAACTTTTTTGCAGATCCCAAATACTTTTGGTGGATTGTAGGCTTTGCAAATGTATGGAAATCAACTGGATGGGGAAGCATTATTTATTTAGCGGCAATGGCATCGATTAATGAAGAACTGTATGAGGCAGCATCTATTGATGGAGCGAATCGCTTAAGAAAAATTTGGCATGTTACATTGCCGGGGATTAAACCAACTATCTTTATTCTCTTATTAATCAATATTGGAAATATATTAAATGCTGGATTTGAAGTTCAATATTTATTAGGAAATGGATTAGTGCAAGGAGTATCGCAAACAATTGATATCTTTGTTTTAAAATACGGAATTAGCTTAAATAACTATTCATTAGCTACTGCTGCTGGAATATTTAATGGAATAATTAGTCTTACCTTAATCTTCATTGCTAACCACTTAGCGAAAGCAGCGGGAGAAGAAAGACTATTCTAAAGGAGGATGGAGAGTGATGAAAAAGGTCTATTATTCTGATGTACTTTTTGATATTTTTAAATGGATTTTTTTACTGTTTTTTATTCTTGCAACACTGTACCCCATTTTAAATACGCTAGCAGTTTCCTTTAATGATGGATTAGATTCTATTAAAGGAGGAATTTACCTCTTTCCAAGAGAATTAACACTTGAAAACTATATAACTGTATTGAAAAAAGATACGCTTATCCAAGCTTCTATTATTACTGTTGCAAGAACGGTAATTGCTACAATCGTTCAATTATTTCTGACTGCTCTTTTAGCCTATATATTAAGCAGAAAGGAATTTGTATTTAGAAAATCTATTACATTGCTCTATATCTTTACTATGTATTTAAATGCGGGGTTGATTCCGAATTACCTTTTGATGAGTAAATTAGGATTGTTAAATAGCTTTTGGGTGTATATTATTCCGGGAATGATAAGTGCGTTTAATATGTTAGTTATCCGCACGTATATTAATGGATTACCGGAGAGTTTAGTGGAATCGGCCAAAATGGATGGTGCATCTCATTTTAGAATATTTATAAGTATTATAATGCCGCTATGCAAACCAGTTTTAGCAACAGTTGCATTATTTATAGCAGTATACCAATGGAACTCTTGGTTCGATGCGATGTTATACAATGGATTTAATGATCGATTAACTACATTACAATATGAATTAATGAAACTGCTTTCTTCTGTGACGAATCAAGGTGCAAATGCGGATTCTATGAAAAATTCGTCTTCTATGGTCACTCCTACATCAATACGAGCCGCAACAACCATTATTACAGCATTGCCGATTGTTTGTCTCTACCCCTTCTTACAAAAATATTTTATGAGTGGACTAACAATAGGTGGAGTAAAAGAATAAAGATGTTAAAA
The DNA here is from genome assembly GCF_038006285.1 of Niallia sp. FSL W8-0177. Lineage (NCBI taxonomy): Bacteria > Bacillati > Bacillota > Bacilli > Caryophanales > Bacillaceae > Niallia > Niallia sp. FSL W8-0177. Next base: position 3,430,233 of record NZ_JBBOUX010000001.1, on the reverse strand, counting down.
ATAAGTGATGGAGGTGAGCTGCCTTACTATCAAAACGTGATAGTTCGGTAGATTAATATGGTTAAAGCATTTCAGACGGGGGAATATACTAATTTATTTAAAAAATATGGCTATCAAGAAGAGGAAATTAACAATCGCTTAGCGCTTATTTGGCAAACGTTATTTTTCGGAAAGGAGGAGGAACGAATTTATTATGAAACAGATAACCAGATGGGATATGTGGTAGATACGGGGAATAACGATGTAAGGACAGAAGGTATGTCCTATGCAATGATGTTAAGTGTGCAATTAGATCAAAAGGAAGTATTTGATCGGTTATGGAAATGGACAAAAACATATATGTGGATGGATTCTGGTGTTCATGCTAACTATTTTTCATGGTCTGTTTCACCCGAAGGAGTAAAAAATTCTTATGGACCAGCTCCCGACGGAGAAGAATTTTTTGCAATGGCATTATTTTTTGCTTCGCATCGCTGGGGAGATGGAGACGGAATCTTTGAATATTCAAAAGAAGCGAAAGATATTCTCCACTATTGCATCCATAAAGGAGAAAACAATGATGGCTTTCCAATGTGGAATCCTGAAAATAAGCTTATCAAATTTATTCCAGAAGTAGAGTACTCTGATCCTTCCTATCATTTGCCCCACTTTTATGAACTTTTTTCCCTATGGGCAAATGAAGAAGATCGTGATTTTTGGAAGGGAGCAGCGGAAGCGAGTAGAAGCTATTTGTTAAAAGCATGTCATCCAGTTACGGGGCTTACAGCAGAATATGCCGATTATGATGGAAATCCTTACTATGACAGCGAGCATTTCTACTTTTATAGTGATTCGTATCGGGTAGCGGCTAATATTGGCCTCGATTACGAATGGTTTGGCAAAGACGAAGAATTAAGAAATTGCGTGGCAAAGATTCAAAAATTCTTTTGCGAAACAGTCAAAGGAGAAGAGGATTACGTTTATGCTATAGATGGAACAAAGGTGGAGCAGAATGTGTTACATCCTGTTGGCCTATTAGCAACAAATGCGATGGGTTCCCTTGCAACAGAAGGAAAGTTTGATTATGCGAAAGACTGTGTAGAGAAATTTTGGAATACCCCCCTTAGAACGGGAGAGCGGAGATATTATGATAACTTTCTTTATAGCTTTGCGTTTTTATCGTTAAGCGGAAATTATAGAATATGGTAGTGCTATTTTTGAGAAGAAGGGATGATCGGCAGTGCAGACTTTTAAGAATCCAATTTTAAAAGGATTTTCGCCTGATCCATCTATTTGTGTAGTTGGAGATGATTATTATTTGGTTACATCCACTTTTTCTTATTTTCCTGGTGTTCCGATCTACCATAGTAAGGATCTTGTTAACTGGGAATTAATCGGAAATATATTGGACCGAAAATCGCAGCTTCCCCTATCAGATGTTACACATTCTCAAGGAATATTTGCACCTTCTATTAGGTATAACAAAGGAATTTTCTATATGATAACGACAAATGTTCCAAATGGTGGAAACTTTATTGTGACAGCAACTGATCCAACAGGACCCTGGTCTGATCCATATTATTTAGAAGGAGCAGCAGGAATCGATCCAAGTCTATTCTTTGATACAGATGGAAAAAGCTATTATGTAGGGACAAGGCCCAATCCCAAAGGAGTGCGCTACAATGGAGACTGGGAGGTATGGCTACAGGAAATAGATCTAAAATCTATGAAACTGATTGGAGTCAGTACAAAACTTTGGAAGGGTGCTCTAAGAGAGGCAATTTGGCCAGAAGGACCACATTTATATAAGAGGAACGGTTATTATTATTTAATGATTGCAGAAGGTGGCACTTCGTTTGAACATTGTGTCACGATTGCGAGAAGTGAAAAAATTGATGGTCCGTATATAGGAAATCCATGTAACCCTATTCTTACACATAGGCATCTTGGACGTGATTATCCTGTATGTAATGTAGGGCATGGCGACTTAGTGGAAACAGCGGATGGGCAGTGGTATATGACTTGTCTTGCAAGTCGTATTTTTGACGGATATAGCAATTTAGGCAGAGAGACATTTCTAGCAGAAGTAGTCTGGGAGAGTGATTGGCCAGTCATTAATCCGGGATTAGGAAGGTTAGCAAGAGAGCAGATGCACAGGCTGCCACTTTTTCCAACAGAAACAGTAAATCCCCGAATTCTGTTTGAACAACCTTTAGATAAGCGGTTATTATTTTTAAGAAATCCTGATATAGAAAAGTATGTTTTTGATGAAAGAGACGGTTGGTTAAGAATGTACGCTTCCCCACATACAATCGCAGATATTGCATCCCCTTCTTATATAGGGATTAGACAACAATCCATGTGGTATACGCTTAAAACGAGGCTGGATTTTACTCCGCAACAAAATGGGGATGAAGCCGGGCTTGTCATTCTGCAAAATGATCGTTATTCTATTCGCTTTGTCTCAGGATTGTTTGATGGAAAAAGAGAATTGAGAGTCATAACAAATTATAATGGGGAAGAGAAGCTGGAAGAACGTATAGTAGAGGATTCTCGTAATTTAACCTTAAAAATAAAAGGCGATTGTCAAAAACTCCATTTCTATTATTCTCAAGAAGATGGCGAGGAAATAGAAGTGGTGAAGAATATAGATGCACATATCCTAAGTACGGAAGTGGCAGGAGGATTTGTTGGTTGTACAATGGGAGTTTATGTAACTAGTAAATCGGATCTTACAAACAGTTGTTATGCAGACTTTCAATGGTTGGAGCAAGTAAACGAGGAAGTAGAGCTGCATGTAACAGAAAAGGTGAAACAGTATGAATAGGTTAATGAATGGCATATATATGAGGAGATTGACAAAGGTAGCTAATTTATTATATTTAAGTATTCTTTGGACAGTATTTTCGTTACCTATCATTACGATTGGGGCATCAACGGCTGCATTGTATTATGCAGCCCATCATGCTATTAGAGAGGAAGAGGGATATATATTTCAACAATTTTGGAAAGCGATGAAAAGTAGCTTTAAACAGGCTACTATTACTTGGGTATTTTTTGTAGCTGCCATTTCTGTGTTTTATTACAATAGTCTGTTTTTAGGAGCGCAAACAAATGGGAGTGTTGTATCTATAATAGGGCAAACAATATTTCTTCTGCTTATCCCTTTGGTATGTTGTTGTTTTATTTATGCTATCTCCTATATAGCGAGATTTCAATCCCCATTAAAAATTGTTTGGAAAAATGCTGCCATTTTAGCCATCAGCCATTTGCCTAAATCGCTATTTCTATTAATACTTCTAGTGTTTTTTATAGTTAGTATATGGTTATTACCAATATTAGTTGTAATCATTCCTGCATTTTTCTCCTATATAATAAGTCGCTATATGGAAACTATATTCTCCAGCTATTTGAAAGAAAAATAACAGGAGAGTGTGGGGGAAAGAAGAGGAATTAAGCACAGACTATAACTAAATCTTCAAAGAAATATAGCAATACTGATTTATATGAAAAAAATCTCTATCTAGTAGTAGTGAATAAATGGTAGAATACGCATTGTGGAAAACGCTTACAAAACAAATGGACCAGAAGTCGCAATCGTTTAATATTTCTGTCTGAGTATGGTAGATAATAGCCTTTAGCTTTACTATTTGTGTAGAGACTGGTTTGGAAGGATGGGAAAAAAATTTGCTTGCACTGCTTCTGAATAATATAAAAATAAAGAAAAAAATGGTACTAATTTATTTATTAGCTGTAGTGATTCCTATCGTTCTTACTAATTTAGTCATTATCCATTCCATTCGAGAAAATGAGGATATTCAAAAAAATAAATCAATGGAGATTACGATAGAACGGCTGAAATATCATCTTAATGAGAGCTTCAACGAGATTACGGAAGTATCCAATTATATTAGTAGAGATTTGAAAATCAACGAATTTCTTCAAAAAAAGTATAAAGATAATGTAGATTATTATAGTGACTATATTTCCCTTGTTCAAGAAAACATCATTAATAATTTTTATGTATCTCAAGCGTTGGAAAGTATAGAAATATACACTACTAATCCAACTATTATTAACGGTGGGGTTTTTTGGAATTTGCGAGCGGTCGAGCAAACGAATTGGTATAGAATTTACAAAGAGAATAATCATAATATGATTTTATATCCTTATTATGAAGAGAATAAGCAATTCCCACCAAAGTTAGAGTCGAATCGAACGATTAGTTTTATAAGAGAATTACCAAATAGAAGCAACGGATATAAAAGTATTGTAAAAATAAATATTAATTATTATCGATTATTGGCAAATATCAAAAATGAAGATACGAGTAATAATATTGTAATAGCATATAATGATCAGGTTATTTTTAGTAATCAGGGCTCAGAGAAAAAGAATACCATATTCCGAAAATTAAAATCAAAAGAAAAATCCAGATTTAATCTATCTGATTCTTTTCTAGCAATCAATGATCGATGGGATATCTATATATCTAATAATCAGATTAATATTTTTGATCTCATTGAGAACAAGAAAACCATACTCCTGGTGTTAATAATTTTTAATTTTCTATTTCCCACACTTGTTATTTTGCTTATTAATAAGTCCTTTCAAGATAGAATTGCTCTAACAGAGCAGCATTTATTGAAAGTAGAAAAGGGGATATTCGAAAGAATCAATATAAATGAAGGGAAAGATGAAATAGGTGATTTAATAAGGAGTTATAATTTCATGGTGGTTAAAATCGATGAATTATTAGGTGAAGTGTACAAAAAGGAGAGAGAACAGCAGAAAATAGAATTAGCCAAAACAAAAGCAGAGCTAAATGCGCTTCAAAGTCAAGTAAATCCACATTTTCTTTATAATACGCTTGATAGCATCAGAATGAGGAATTTACTAAATGGAGATCGAGAAAGTGCAACAGTTATTAATGAATTAGCACAGTTATTTAGAAGAATGACCAAATGGAGTGATTCATATTTTGTTACTGTCGAGGAAGAATTAGCATATGTTCAAAGATACTTAAATATTCAAAAATATCGTTTTGTAGATAGATTAAACTTTTCTATCTATGTAGAAGAGGAATGCAAGGAGCATTATATTCCAAAGATGCTGATAGTAACTTTTGTGGAAAATGCCTGTATTCATGGGATTGAGAAAAAGAAAAATGGAGGAGAAATTAGCATCATCGTCTCTACACAAGAGAATGCTATTTATATTGAAATTTTAGATAGCGGAGTTGGGATGGATGCAAAGAGATTAAGGAAAATAAGAGAGGACCTTGAGAAAAATGATGTGACAACATCCAATTGGGAAGAGAGCACAGGAATCTTAAATGCCTATTTACGGTTAAAAATGCACTATCAAGAGGAAGGGGAATTAGAAATTGAAAGCCAAAATTACACTGGAACAGAAGTATACATTAAGTTACCCATTATATAGAGAGTAAGCTGGGAAAAGTATTTCTAAGGCAGGTGTTAATTACTTTTTCATTTAGTGTTTCTTTCACAAATTCATTTTGAATAGGAGAAAGATCATTTAGGAGGAATAAATAATGTTAAAAGTCCTTATTGTTGATGATGAGCCATATATTCGGGAAGGAATTAAAGTCATGATTGACTGGGGAAACTATGGTTTTGAACTTTGTTATGAAGCGGGAAATGGGGAAGATGCTCTTCAAATTATTCGAGACTATGAAGTGGACATTGTTTTTACTGATATAAAAATGCCTGTTATGGACGGACTAGAATTAATTAAACAAGTAAAGCAGAGTATGGATAAGGAAATAAGGTTTGTGATCTTAAGTGGATATTATGAATTTAAATATGCGAAGAAAGCTATTCAATATCGGGTTACTGATTACTTGTTAAAACCAATACAGGAAAAGGAGTTAATCGATTTACTAGAAACCATTAATAAACGATTTATAGTATTAAAGCGAAAAGAAAAAGAGGAAGAAAAAAAGAACAAGGCAATTAATGATTATCATTTAAAAAATATATTATATGATAAATTTACCTTAAAGGACATTGAATTTATCAAAGATAGATATGGAGATTTCAAAAACTATACCTTTATTAATATGGATGTTGTACAAGAAACTAGGCAGGAACGTGTTACAACAGATGAAAAAAAGGAGTGGAGAAATAAGCTGTATAAAGTCATAGAAAAAATGGTGCAGGAAGAGAACTTCCTTATTCTTTATGATATAGAAAATACAAACATGGAATACTCAGTAAGTCTTGTTTGGCAATGCAATCGTTCGGAGGTTTATAGAGCAAATTATATAGAGAAACTTCAAAGAAGATTAATAAGTGAAGTACCGTTCAGGGTGAAAATGTATATCGGAAATACAGTACAGAAAATAGAAGAACTAACTGATTCCTATAATAAAGTAGTTTTAGGAAAAGAATATGAATATTTTTATTGTGCCGATAAATCAATCATTTATTGCGATAATACACCAGTATTTTCTTTAGAGCAATATCACTTATCTCCAAAACGGATAAATCAATATATGGATAGTATATCAGAAAATAATGAGCAAAAAATAACCGTCATTGTTAAAGAAATATACGATGAATTTCAACGGAAATGTCTGCATCCTCAATTAATAAAAAACAATCTTACTCTGTTAATTTATCAATTAACAGATCTATGGAACAAGAATAATAAACCGAATTTTTCTAATGATGAGTCCTCGCTGTTTATTCATGATCAGAAGAATATTTTATCTGGAAAAATTTCAATGGATGAGTTTTTAACCTATTCATTACATTTTGCAAACTATTTATATAGTATCAGAAATTATTCATCAAAAGACATCTTAATTAAAATTGAAAGGGACATTGAAGAGCGCTATATGGAAAAATTGAGTTTAAGAAAATTAGGAGATAAATATAATATAAATAGTGTATATTTAGGCCAATTATTCAGTAAAAAATATGGAGTAGCGTTTAAAGATTACTTAAATGAATATAGAATAGAAAAAGCATGCCAGCTTTTAGAAGAAACAGATGATCGTATTTATCAAATAGCGACAAATATAGGTTTTCAGAATCCTGATTATTTTATAAAAAAATTCCTGCAAGTTAAGCATGTGACCCCTAGAAAATATCGTCTTATATCTAGAAGTATAAAGGAAGCGTAAAGAAAAGATGCATGGAGACAGTATAAATAAAGAACTAGTTATCCCTTTTTAACTCTCCCCGCATTGAATACATTCACTAAAGCGGGGAGAGTTTCTGTTAAGCAATTTTAAACAATACTTATACCCACGTCACCACATCGTCAAATTCTCTGCGTGTTTTTGGATATGGATCTTTCGCACGATAGCCGAATGCTACCATGACGGAAATACCTAAATGGCCATCTTCTAAAAGTCCTTCTTCATCTAATAACTGATTCATTTTTTCCATATGAAAGCCCTCTATAGGACAAGAATCGATGCCGATTTGGGCAGCAGCGGTCATCATATTTCCAAGCGCGATATAGGTTTGTTTGGAAGCCCAGTCAAATAAAGCACGATCGGTATCTAAGCGGAAATCCTCCTTTTGGAATTCTTTTATCCGTTCAATCATTTTTGGAATCACTCCAGCAGGAAGCTTGGATACATTGGTAAACTGTTCTTTTAAATAGGTAGAATTATAGGCTGTATCTAATTTTGTTCTAGCTAATAAAATCACAAAATGGCTAGCGGCTGGAATCTTTGTAGACGCTCCCCAAGATGATTGTTTTATTTTATTTAGCAATTCTGGATTTTCAATCACAAGAAATTTCCAAGGCTCAGTACCAAATGAGCTTGGAGAAAGACGAGCTGTTTCTAAAATAAACTTCATATCACTTTCAGGAATCTTCTTCTCTGGATCAAATTCTTTTGTAGCATGACGAAAATGATAGGCAGCAAGAATTTCCTGTTTTAACTCTTCTTTATTGCGCATAATTTATCTCCCTTCTTATATACCATCTGATTACCCAGTACTTCTTTAAGATAACCAATTTGTTTATGAGTATAGCATAGGAAATTATTGTGGTAAATCAGTCTGATTTCTCTTCATATATTTCCATTATTTGTGTATGACGTATATATAAGTTCCATTAATTTACAACAGGAAAGAGGAGAGTAGGCGAATGAAAAGCAAGAACACTGGCATATCTTTTTATTGCTTCTTAGTTTATTGTTGTCTTTATTCTAGCTAACATGATGCGGAAGTTATATGATGAAACAGGATTTAACATTGGAATTGGGAACGATTATCTCGGTTATAGTATATTAGCAAGTATATTTATCATCCCTTTAGTCGGATTGATATTCGGATTTAAAGGCGAAAAAAGTCGCTTGAAATACCTTTCTATTGTTGGAAACCTATTAGTATTCTTGACAGGGGGTCTCTTATCAATGGCTTTAATTGTTTATGACTTCCTACCACAATAAGCGGGATAAGTCTTCAGCCTGCTTTAAATTATCACTAGCATATCTTTCTTAAAATAAATACCCCCCAAAACAATTGGACGAATGTATTTTTACGATGTCCGTCTAATTGTTCTGGGGGCTATTTGGTTGAAATATTTATGCCAGTCACTTTTATGATGAAACAATTGTACCAGAAGGCATCTTGGTGAAGAATATAAATAAAAACCCTTTACTTTAAAAATAAGTAAAGAATCAGTAATTTTTGTATAAAAAAGAAGCAAAATCAGCTATTATCTTCTTGACACTTTTAGAATGCCACATTAATATTATGTAGACCAGTTGTTATAATAATTTTAAGAAGAGATGATCTAATGAAGAAAGGCAACAATAAAAAAGAAGCAATTCTAACTACTGCAACGAAACTATTTCAACTGCAAGGATTCCATGCAACGGGTCTTAATCAAATAATTGATGAGAGTGGTGCTCCCAAAGGCTCTTTGTATTATCACTTTCCAAACGGGAAAGAAGAAATTGCATTAGAAGCAATTAAGCGAATGCGAGAGCTAGTCGTAGAGAAAATGAAAGCAGACTTATATAGTGGGGAAACTCCTGTGGCTGCATTTCAACAACATGTGAATTCTATCGCAAATGAATTTGATCAGATGGGCTGCAGTGCACTTGAAGGCTTGCAAATTAGTTTGATTGCTTCTGAAACAGCGTTAACACATGAAACGCTGCGCTTGGCATGTGATGCTACTTTTACCGATTGGCAGGCGCTTTATACAAATAGGCTAGAGGACTTTGGCTTTGCAGAACCTCTGGCAAAGGAACTGGGTATTACGTTAAATGCAATGATAGAAGGTGGGTGCATGCTTGCTCTCACGAATAAGAGCAGTAACCCCCTGCGTTGCATTTCGAATCAAATAGCAGTGCTGTTAAAACAGTGATTTTTTTGGATTTAAAGGAGGAAAAGAAATGACAATGGATATTCCCGCTAAAGGCGAAACAATTGGGAAAACGGAGTTTAAGACGGTGCCGATTATTGCCTCCTTTTTAATTGCGGGCTTTATTGGATTATTTAGTGAAACGGCACTGAATATGGCGCTAAGAACAATTATTACGGATTTTAGTATTAACGAAACAACCGTACAATGGTTAACAACAGGTTATTTATTAACACTTGGAATTTTAGTTCCTGTATCAGGACTTATTCTACAATGGTTTACGACAAGACAGTTATTTATTACTTCCCTTATTTTTTCGATTTCGGGAACGCTTATAGGAGCAATCGCGCCTACCTTTACCATTTTAATGGTTGCTCGTGTTGTTCAGGCAATTGGTACAGCACTATTATTACCGCTTATGTTTAACACAATTCTTGTGTTAATTCCACCGCATAAACGGGGGAAAGTAATGGGAATGATGGGGTTGGTCATTAGTTTTGCTCCGGCAGTAGGGCCAACTATTTCTGGATTAATTCTTCGCTCTCTTACTTGGCACTGGATTTTCTGGATTTCCCTGCCACTGCTTGTGGTTGCGCTTGTATTCGGTAGTATATTTATGCAAAATGTAACAACATTAACGAAGCCAAAGATTGATATTTTATCGATTATTTTATCAACAATTGGATTCGGTGGTATTGTTTACGGGTTTAGTAATGCTGGAGAAGGCGGCGGATGGGGCAGCTTAGAAGTGATTATTTCTATTGCCATTGGACTAATAGCATTAATCTTGTTTGCTATTCGCCAAGTGAAAAGTGAGCAGCCGATGATGAATTTAGGTGCTTTTAAATATCCAATGTTTGTTATAGGTTTAGTACTTGTCATCATGATTATGATGGTTATGCTTTCATCCATGATTTTATTGCCGCTATATTTACAAAATGTGCTTGCATTAAGCACATTTACAGCAGGATTACTACTTCTGCCAGGTGGTTTAATTAACGGATTACTTTCGCCAATTATGGGAAGTCTCTTTGATAAATTTGGGCCAAAATGGTTAGTTATTCCTGGTCTTGCACTAGCAACTCTTGCATTATTTGGTTTCTCTACAATTGATATTGATACATCATCAGGTTTTATTATTGCTTTGCTGATTGTATTAATGATTGGTGTCTCTATGGTAATGATGCCGGCACAAACAAATGGATTAAACCAATTGCCGCCTGAATTATATCCACATGGAACTGCAATTATGAATACGTTGCAGCAAGTTGGTGGAGCTATCGGAACAGCAATTGCTATTTCTCTTTTAGCTTCAGGTTCAGCGGAATATATAGATAGTGCTGCGACCGATTTAACCAACCCGTTAAGTCCATTGCTCGCCTTTACAGCTGGTGTACAAAAATCATTTAGCTTTGCGATTATTGTTGCAATCATTGGTCTAGTTCTATCGTTCTTTATCAAACGAGTGAAAGTAGACCATCCATCTCATTAATAGCAAAATAATATAATGAAAAATCGATTGGAAGAACATCGATTTGCACTGTTCAGTGTGAATCCGATTCTTTCAATCGATTTTTTTCTTACAATTAAACCATTCCACCATTAACGCGAAGGGTCTGACCTGTAATCCAACGAGCATCTTCACTCGCTAAAAAGGCGACAACTTTTGCGATATCGTCCGTTTCTCCGAAGCGGCCGAAGGCGTTTAGTTTTTTTAGGTTTTCTAATTGTTCAGGGCTTTTGCCATCCATAAACAGCTCGGTATTTGTAGGACCAGGTGAAATCGTGTTTATAGTGATTTTTTTGGGACCAAATTCTTTTGCCAGCTGTCTTGTAATTTGTTCGACAGCTCCTTTGGTTGCTGCATATAGGCTGTAACCAGGGAACATCATTCCTGCTACAGAAGTGGAGAAATTAATAATTCTTCCATCAGCCTCCATATGCTGAAGCGCTTGTTGGCAAGCAAAATAAGTTCCTTTTACATTGATGGAGAAATGTAAATCAAATTCTTCTTCTGTTACAGCCTTTAATGGTATGGTGTGCATTATGCCAGCGTTATTAACAAGAATATCTATTTTTCCAAAGTGCTGAAGCGTTTCTATAAATAAACGTTCTACCTCTTTAACTTTACTGACATCTGCTTGAACTGCAATAGCTTCTCCACCTTTATTCACGATGCTTGCGACAACTTCTTTGGCTTTTTCTGAGCTACTTGAATAGTTAATTATCACCTTCGCCCCTAATTGAGCAAGTTCTTCTGCGATAGTTGCTCCTATTCCTCTCGATGAACCAGTTATAATAGCGACTTTATCTTGTAAATGCTTCATTTCTTCCTCCATAGCTAATTATTAGTCTTTAGATAACATACTGTAATGATAAGAAAACTTTCAGCAAGAGTGATAGAAGATTTCTGTATAATCTTTGCCTAATTCTCCAAATAAGAGGTAAAATGTATGAAAAGTAGGGGGGATATGGTGAATAATAAAAATGAGTTAACGGATCTAGTAGAAAAACACTTTAAAACAGATGGTACACACGCAACAGAAATTAACCATCTAAGCATTGTACGAGCATCCACATTAACAGAACCGCTTCATTCTATTGTCGAGCCTTCTGTTTGTTTCATTATACAAGGTTCCAAAATAGTGATGTTGGGGGAGGAGATATTTCGCTATGATTCCAGCCAGTATCTAGTTATATCTGTGCATCTGCCTATTCGCGGGAAAATAACAGAGGCTATGAAGGAAAAGCCATATTTATGTATTAGACTTGGATTTACGACAGAACAGATTTTAGAAGCAGTTGCTAATCATAAGGAAGTAGTTTCAGATCCTCCTAAAAGAGCGATGCTTGTAAATAAAACCACCTCTGAAATGTCAGATGCCTTACTTAGATTAATAAGGCTGCTTGATACTCCAAAGGATATCCCTGTGCTTGCGCCATTATATCAAAAGGAAATATTATATCGGATTTTACAGAAGGAGGATGGTGATCAGATAAAGCAATTTGCCATTTTAGGAACCCATGCCCAGGCGATAAAAGAAACCATTAAATTGATAAATCAGGCATATGCCCAGCCGCTTCGCGTAGAGGAACTAGCTAAAGCTGTGAATATGAGTCTCTCTTCCTTTCATCATAATTTTAAGTTGATTACGGGTATGTCTCCTTTACAGTTCCAAAAAATGATTCGTTTACAGGAAGCGCGCAGGTTATTGATAGCTGAAGGATTGGAAGCTGCAGAAGCAGCCTTTCAAGTTGGATATGAAAGTCCGTCGCAGTTCAGCAGAGAATATAGCAGAATGTTTGGCTTGCCGCCGAAAAGCGATGTGAAAAAATTACAAGATAATTGGAAATGAGGAAAACCTACTATTTGAAGCACAAATGGCAGGTTTTCTTTTTATGGTGGAAATCATTAAGTTTTCAGAAGTGGCTGTGATTGAGTACATATTAAGGATGTAACCTTATTTAAGATTTTGTTCATCATCTTTATATTCTAACTCCAAAAACATATAATTCGTTTAGTTTTTCCTATAATTTGTTTATTGGTTATCACCCTCTTCGATATTATAATTTAGCTATATAAAAAAAGAAAGCGTTTTCTAAAAAGGGGGGAGGGATAGAAAAATGGCCATGTTACGAAATTTGTGGAGAAATAAGGCCTTTTTGTTAATGGCATTGCCTGGAACTATATGGCTTATTCTATTTTTCTATATTCCGGTATTCGGGAATGTTGTAGCATTTAAAGATTTCCACTATTCAAGTGGCGGATTTTTTCAAAGCTTGCGGGAAAGTCCATGGGTTGGGTTTGATAATTTTAAGTTTTTATTTTCTTCCAATAATGCTTACTTGATTACAAGAAATACTGTTTTATATAATGTTGCGTTTATTGTGTTAGGGTTGATTTTTGCTGTTTTCTTGGCAATAGTACTCAGTGAACTGCGTTCTAAAAGAATGATTAAGATTTATCAAACTTCGATGCTATTTCCGTATTTTTTATCATGGGTTATTATCAGTTATTTTGTCTTTGCATTTTTAAGTCCAGATAAAGGTCTAATGAATAGTATCCTTACTCTTTTTGGTGGAGAAGAAATTAATTGGTATAACGAGCAAAAATATTGGCCATTTATTTTAATCGTCTTAGGAATATGGAAGGGTGTCGGCTATAATAGTGTCATTTATTTTGCGAGTATAATGGGAATCAACTCGGATTATTATGAAGCTGCGATGGTTGATGGGGCATCGAAATGGCAGCAGATAAAAAATATCACGATTCCGCAGCTAGTACCTTTAATATCTATTCTATCTATTTTATCCGTCGGCAATATCTTTAGAGCTGATTTTGGATTATTCTATCAAATCCCGAGAAACTCAGGTGCTTTATATGAAGTAACAAGTGTCTTAGATACTTATATCTATAACGGACTAACAAGTACAGGTGATATTGGGATGACAGCAGCTGCAGGTCTTTATCAATCAGTTGTCGGCTGTATTTTAGTAGTTCTGGCTAACTTCATTGTTCGCAAATTTGATGAAGAATCTGCATTGTTTTGAGGAAAGGAGGTCCAAATCATACAGTGAAAAAGAAAAAAATAGAGCATGTTCGAGTCCGAACCTTTAATCGAAAAACAAATATCTTTTTTAATATCATGGTAGGCTTGTTTGCCTTCTCTTGTATTTTCCCCTTCTTATTCGTAATTATTATATCGTTTACAAGTGAAACAGCCTTGATAACGAATGGATATGCATTGTGGCCAAGTGAGTGGAGTATTCAAGGGTACACATATTTAGCTGATTTAAAAACGCAAATTATTCAATCCTTGTTTATTACCGTATTTGTTACAGTTGTCGGAACCTTTATCAATGTTGCATTCACATCAACCTATGCCTATGCCATCTCTCGGCCAAATTTTCGTTATAAGCGATTTTTCACTATCTTCGCTTTAATTACGATGTTATTTAGCCCTGGAATGGTCCCAAGCTATATTGTGATGACGAATATGCTACAGTTAAAAGATACCGTGTGGGCCCTTATTCTTCCTATGGCTTTAAGTCCGTTTAACATCATTGTGATGCGAACATTCTTTAGAAGACAGGTGCCAGAATCGATTATTGAATCTTCCCGTATTGATGGGGCAAGTGAAATGAGGATCTTTACACAAATTGTTTTACCATTAGCGGTGCCAGGAATTGCAACAATAAGCCTGTTTGCCGCACTAGGATATTGGAATGATTGGTTTAATGCACTGCTGTACATTCAAAGTGATAATCTAATTCCACTGCAATACTTATTGATGAAAATCCAAAGCAATATTGATTTTATGACCCAAAATGCGGGCTTAAGTGGAAACTTATCTGGTGGCCTTGCCGCTATTCCAAAAGAGGCTACGCGAATGGCGATGGTTGTGATATCTACCTTACCGATTGCGTGCAGCTATCCATTTTTTCAACGTTATTTTGTTAGCGGTTTAACAATTGGCGGGGTAAAAGAGTAAGTAAATAAAAGGGGGATATGGTATATGAAAATGAAGAAAAAAGTTCCTTTTTTGCTTGTATTGATGTATTTGATTGGCACTGTGTTAGCTGGGTGTAGTTTAAAAGGAAATTCAACAGCGGATAACAGTTCTAAAGAAGGTGTAACCACCTTATTAATGTATCAAATTGGCGATAAACCGGAAAATTTTGATGTGTTAATGGAGAATGTTAACAAGAAAACGGAAAAGGAGATTGGCGTTCGTGTTAATTTACAGTATATTGGCTGGGGCGATTATGAGAAAAAAATGTCTGTTATCGTATCTTCTGGTGAAAATTATGATATTGCCTATGCCAATAACTATGTAACAAATGCGCAAAAAGGTGCTTATGCAGATTTAACGGAATTACTTCCAAAATATGCGAAAGAAGCCTATGACATGCTGGATCCAGCTTATATTGAAGGGAATACAGTGAATGGAAAGCTTTATGCGTTCCCGGTAAATGGTAATGTGTACGCACAGACGATGTTTTCATTTAATAAGCAATATATTGATAAATATAATTTAGATATTTCTGATGTGAAAGGATACAAAGATCTTGAGCCGCTTTTGAAAGTGATAAAAGAAAACGAAAAAGACGTCATGCCATTTTCGGTTGGGCAAGGATTCCGCGTTCTCCCTAATATGGATTTTGTCTTAGGAAATGGCATGCCTTTTGCAGTGGATTTAAATGGAGATACCGCCAAAATTATTAATCAGTATGAAAATGATCAAATGCAAGAAAACTTGCGAATCATGCATGACTACTACAATAAAGGATATATTGCTAAAGATGCAGCAACAAGCAATACGGAATACCCATTAAATAGTGGTACATGGTTTGTTCGCCAAGAGACACAGGGACCGTATGACTATGGTGATACCCTTTTATCAACAGTGGCAGAGCAGCCAATAGTTTCCATGCCGATTACAGATCCAATTAAGTCTACAGCACAAGCGCAAATGGCAAACTTTGTTGTTTCTAGTAACTCCAAGAATAAAGAAAAAGCAGTAGAGTTCTTAGGTCTTCTAAATTCTGATCCAGAACTATTAAATGGGCTTATTTATGGGGAAGAGGGGAAGGCATGGGAAAAGACCGGAGAAAACAAAGTAAAATTATTAGATGGCTATAAGTCAAATAACCATATGGCAGCCTGGAATACAGGCAATAATAAAATTGTTTATGTTCAAGATTCTATTACTGATGAACAGATCAAAGAGCGAGATGAAAATATTGCCAATGCAACAAGCTCTCCAATTCTAGGCTTCACCTTTAATACAGATTCCGTGAAAACAGAAATCACCAATATTTCGAATGTAATGAGCCAATACCTTGATGGATTAAACACAGGAACATTAGATCCAGATAAAGCAATCCCTGAATTAAATGAGAAATTAGAAGGCGCGGGGTATGAAAAAGTCCGCGAAGAAATGCAGAAGCAATTTGATGCATTTCAAGCCTCTAAAAACTAATCTTTAAAAGGTGCGTTAGCTCTAGTTAACGTGCCTTTTCTCATCATATAATAGAAAGGAGAAAAGCGATATGATTGCCTCTTTTTTGACTACTTTTTTTAACCGATTTTATGTAGTAGTAAAACTGAATCTGTATTTTTGGCTGCTGACTATAATGGGGGGGGTTATTTTTGGTATTGGCCCTGCATTGTTAACGATTGTAAAGCTATCTTTAGAGTGCCGTTGGGACCATCAGGAATTAACATGGAAGAATGTTTTTTCTACCTTTAAGACCAGCTATAAACGTGGCAATTTCTCCTTTTACGGATTTTTGCTATTAGGTGTCATTTTAAGCTATAATCTTTATTTTTCCCTACAAATTAATCATTTGCTCTTTCTCATCATTGACTTCTTGCTTATTTTTGCCCTATTTTTAATGGCTATCAGCTTCCTGTTTTCGCTCTTTATTGAGGCACAATATGAAGCAGCGATAAAAGATGTATGGAAGCTGTCGTTTCTCTTGTTCTTTATGGACTTCTGGACACTCCTTAAACTAGGAGGGCTGCTCGCTGTCATTTCTGTTCTTACCTATTTTAATCCTGCCCTAATTTTATTCGGAAGTATCTCGCTATTTATCATACTAGCTAGCCTTATTTCCAATAAGCTATTTATAAGACTTAGTCAAAAACTCGTATATGTATCTTAAGGATGATGCTAATTGGGAAGTAAGTATTTTATTAATTCACTATTAAAAACATATTCTATTATCTTAATTTCTGCTGTTACTCTTTTTTCTTTATTAGTCAGCTATAATACAAGCCAGGGTAAGCAAAGGACCGCAATCGATTCTGTTGAGAGGGTCGCTAATCAATTAGAAAATATTGTGACAGACAATGAGAAAAAGTTAGATAAAGTAGTCGCTAATTTAATGGCCAGCTCAGAAATGATCACAAGTATGTATCAGTATTTTGAGTTAGAACCAGCAGCATATTTACAAAAATCGTTAAGTGAGCAAAAAAATAATGCCTTTCTTTATCTTCCGCGCATCGTAACAGAGATGTATTACTTGGATGATGATATTGAATCGGTAACCATTTCATTAAATGATTATAAAGAAGTCTATTATTCAACGAAGGAAAACAAGGGGGGTAAGAAATATCTCCATATTCCTATCAGCACCAATCAAGTAGTCTACCAAAAAGCAATAAAGGATCCCAATACTTTATCACAAATTGGAATTGTATCAATTGTCTTTAATGATAAAGAATTAGAACGGATTTTAGATAATGACAAAGAGAAAACATCTCTTCAAGTAGCAATTATTTCTGATACAAAAAAACTAGTATACTATCAAGGACAATACAGACAAGACCCTGTGCTCCACCAAAAGATTGCAGCAAATTTAGAAGAGTCTTCCGTTATTAGTCTTAAGGATTTAGAAAAACAATATTATATTAAAAGTGTTCATACAAGCAATGACTTTGAGGTGCTCGCTTTCAACAGTAAAAAGGAAGTAATTAACGAATCGATGAAAAGCCTGTTTTTCTTTTTATTTGTTAGTGCTATTTTAGACGGTATTCTTCTTTTTGGGCTCCGAAAAACGTTTAAACGATATGTGATTCAAGTAGAAGATATTCAAAAAGGAACCAATCAAGTTTCAAACGGGAATATGGAAGTACGCATTGAAGAAAAGACGAAGCAAGGGGAGCTAAAGGATATTTCTCATAGTATCAATCAGATGTTAGATAGCATTAATCGCAATATTGAGGATATCTATAACTTAGAAATCAAACAAAAGGATGCTAATATGCGGGCGCTTCAGTCTCAAATTGATCCGCATTTTCTCTATAATACGCTTGAGTACATTCGGATGTATGCGGTTAGTGAAGGGGCGGATGAATTATCGAATGTTGTTTATGTTTTTGGAAGCTTGTTAAGAAACAGCATTACCCAAGAGAAAGTAGTTACAATCAGACACGAGCTCGAATTTTGTGAGAAATATGCTTATTTGTATCAAATGCGCTATCGGGATCGAATCGCTTACGGGTTTCAGATAGAAAAGGAGCTTGGAGAAATTAGCATCCCTAAATTTTCTATTCAGCCGCTGGTGGAGAATTTTTTTATACATGGGATTGATCATACAAGGAAAAACAATACAATTAGTGTAAAGGTCTCAAAGCAAGATGGGTATACCTGCATTTTAATCAAAGATAACGGAACAGGAGTACACGAAGATAAATTAAAGAAAATCAACGAATTATTGAAAACGCCTTCTTCAGAAAATCAGTTAGAGTCCTCTATCGGCATACATAATGTAAATGCAAGATTGCGATCCTTTTTTGGAGATACATACAGCATGAGGTTAATGACCAATCCATTAGGCGGATTAACAATCGAAATCTTGTTTTAAAAGGAGAGGATAGCTTTGTATAAAGTTCTGCTTGTTGATGATGAATATATGATTGTAAGAGGTTTGCAAAAGTTGATTCCTTGGGAGAATCTTGGATTTGAAATTGTCGGCACAGCAGGTAATGGCCAAGAGGCTTTTGAATTTGTAAAAAGACAAAAGGTAGATATTGTGATAACCGATGTAACCATGCCGATCCTTTCTGGGATTGACTTTCTAAAACAAGCACAAGAAGCGTCCATCTTTTTCCGTTTTATTGTGTTGTCTGGCTATCAAGAGTTTGAATATGTGAAAGAAAGTCTCCAGATGGGAGCAGAGAATTATTTAATTAAACCGATAAACAAAGAGGAATTAATCGAGACGTTAAAAAAGTGTATCAAGGAGTTTGAAGAGGAAAAGCTGCGAATCCAAGGCGAAAAATATTTATTTGCACATTTACTCAAACGCTGGGTACATGATGATATTGATTATATGGATTTAAAAAAGATGCTTGCTGCCTTTGATATAAGTACGGAGATGAAAAGGTATCAAGTGCTGATCTTTACCTATAAAAAGAAACTCCATGACCAAGTTCATCAGCTGTTACATACGAATAAAGATTTATATTTTTTTCATCATTATGAAGAAGACCAATGGGTCGTTATCTATTTTGGTGGAAGATGGGGACTGGAGAGCTTAATGAAATCAATCCAAGTGCTATACTGCCAAAATAAAGTGACTTTTGGAATCGGGGAAGAAGTAAAGAAAATGGCTGATGTTTCCTTAAGCTATGAACATGCAAAGAGTAGTTTATATCTTAGTTCTTTTTATGAAAGACAGCAACAATTTATGGACACGGCAACCGCCAATGTTTTAAATGAAAATGTACCGAATATATCGTTCACAGCGTTTAAAAAGGCATTAGGAATAAGAAATATAGAAACAATTCAAACGGAGATTAAACAAATCTTTGCGGAGTTAATGGAATCCGCCGCTTCACCTGCATACACTCGCTATATTATCTTCCTGGTATTCATGGATATTTATCGCGAACTTGAGGTTCAGGATGAATTCATCTATGAAGAGATGGTGGAGAAAATAAATAAAGCTTGTTCTTTTAAAGAGCTGCAAATGATCATTAAAGATCTGTTGGACAATCTGAAGTATAAGAAGTTTAGAAGAGAATACAGCATGAATGTTCAAAATGTCCTCAAAATCATCCAAGAAGAATATCACGAGGATTTAACATTAAAAGCAATTGCCGAAAGGCTCCACTTAAATGTGATGTATGTAGGGCAGATTTTTAAGAAAGAAACCAATAAGAGTTTTTCTCAATATTTAAATCACTATCGCATAAAGCTAGCGCAGAATCTATTGCTGAATTCAGAGCTGAATATAAATGAAATCTCCGAAAAAATTGGCTATATGAGTCCAGGTTACTTTTATAAAAACTTTAAAAAATATTGTGGTATTTCTCCAAAAGAGTTTAGGGACAGCTATCAGCAATTATTTGAGCCGATTGATGAATGAGGAAGTGGATTTGAATATAAAGAAAACCTACCCTTTGGCTTGGTCGGCGCGGGTAGGTTTTTGGTGTGCTTTTATTTATAGGAGGGAGGCACTGTCTGTCGACAAGGAATAAGGTAAATCTGTTTCTGCATAGTCTTTATTTGGCGGCACAATACCAAGCTGGAAGTCGATGGTGCAGCCTTTTATAAGTACGTCATGCTTTAAAAATAGCTTGTTGTAAATTTCATTGTTGACAGTAACCTGATGAACAAAATTAAATTGTGGCTGGTTGAATGCAGTTGAAATTTCGATTTTTTTGTCATTTGGTAGATGTATTGTAATCTCATCAAAAATCGGCATTCCAATTACATATTCCCCTGTACCAGGGCAGATAGGATAAAAGCCCATACTGCTAAAAATAAACCAGCCAGACATACTGCCATTATCTTCATCACCAGGATAGCCAGTTGGACTACTAGAGAATAACTGGGTCATTAATTGTTTTAATAAAACTTGAGACGAAGCGGGATCACCAGCATAGGTAAATAAATAAGGCAGATGAAAACTTGGCTGATTGGATATGGCAACTTGGCCAAAATCAATTGCAGCCATTTCGCTCATTTCATGTATTTCCAAACCATAGCCTTTGGTATCAAAAATCGGTTCTTGATTGCACAGATCTACTAATTTGTTTCGAAAAGGTTCTTTTCCACCATAAGCATTTATTAATCCAGCGAAGTCGTGAAAAACCGCAAAGCTGCTTTGCCAAGCGCTTCCTTCTGCATAATCCTGCCCCCAGCTAAAGGAATTGAAGGGTTCTTCTACTTTGCCTTGTTTATCTTTGGCACGCATAAATCCCGTTTCTTTATGGAAGATATTGCGATAATTATAAGCGCGCTTTTCGAAGGTCTTCCTTAGATCATCCTGTCCTAATTTTTGGGCTACTCTGCTAATGCAGAAATCACTAAATGCGTAATCAAGTGTATGGTTTACACTTTCATGATGGCTGGAAGGAATGTAGCCATATGTATCATAATCTTCGATTCCTTGTCGGCCATAGGTTCGCTTTGAACTTACGGTAGAAGCAGTTTTCACCATTGCTTCAAACAACTCAGGAATGATATCAACAGCAATTCCTTTTTGCGACGCATCTGCAATAACAGCATCGATTAACGTACCCGGCATAAGTCCACGTTCATCGGGAGACAGCCATTTAGGGAGAAATCCCGTTTCTTTATAACTATTCAGAAAGCCTCTCAGCATTTCTTCATATTCTTCTGGAATAAGAAGAGAATAGAAAGGATAGACGGTTCGGAATGTGTCCCAAAAGCCGTTATTTGTATACAGGACACCAGGTTTTACACTTTTGCTTGTTGTATCATAATGAATCGGCTCACCTTGTTGATTTATTTCATAGAATTTTTGCGGAAAAAGAAACATCCGATACATACAGTGATAGAATGTCTTAACTGTAGAAAAATCTTTATTCTTCACTTCAATTTTATTTAAGTAATGTTCCCAAGCTTCCTCTGCCCTTTCTTTGAGAGCATTAAATGAAAAAGGCGATAGTTCTTGACTTAGATTCCATTCTGCTTGAGCACTGCTTATAAAAGAAGTGGCAAGACGAGTTTCTAGCGGTTTGTCTTCGGTTAATAAGAAGCGCATCAAAAAGTGCTGGTCTTCGCCAGTTGCTGAAAGAGCGGAAGTAAACATCTTATTCTCTTGGAAAAAGCCAGTATTAACTTGATCGATGGGATGGCTAAAGGTCATGACAAAGTACATTTTAAAATCAG
Source organism: Niallia sp. FSL W8-0177 (assembly GCF_038006285.1). NCBI lineage: Bacteria > Bacillati > Bacillota > Bacilli > Caryophanales > Bacillaceae > Niallia > Niallia sp. FSL W8-0177. The sequence goes on along the minus strand of NZ_JBBOUX010000001.1, from coordinate 3,408,247 downwards.
AATCTTCACAGCCAGCAAAATTGGAAACATATCCAGTTAGCTTGTTTTTCTCTATATCTAGTGAAACGTTTCCTTTGCCAGGAAGATGTAGAGATAAACCAGGTAGCTTTAAATCTCTATAAGCAGAACGAAGTATGGAGCCATATGTAGTAGGAACCAATTCATTCTTAATTCGGTAGCGTGCTTGCGTTATTTGTAAATAATGTGGTTGGTATACGGAACTTTCAGGTCGATAGGAACTTTGATTATGGTAAATATCGTCATGGTGAACGGCGCCTGAAAGAGGTGTTAATAATAAATGAGAGAAATCCCCCATCCATGGACTCGGCTGATGAGTTAACCGAAAGCCTTGAAAAACCCGATCACGCGGATGAAAAAACCAACTTCCATTTGTATGTTTCGTTTGCGGAACAAAGAAATTCATGCCAAAGGGAAAGCCTGTATAGGGAAGTGTATTCCCGTTTGAATAGCTATGTTGATTTTCTGTCCCTTGTCTTGTATCAATTAATTCTAGCATAGACACCGCTCCTTAATTAGTGGATTCTCTAATGATCATTTCAATAGGAATGACGACAGAATGAATTGCTTCTTTGTTTTCAATTAATTGAATAAGTTGTTCAGCTGCTTGATATCCGATCTCCTCGAAGCTTTGGGCAATTGTGGTTAATGCTGGGTCGACAAGTTCAGCTGCTTGAATATTATCAAAGCCAATAATCGAAAAGTCTTTAGGAACTTGATAGCCGTATCTTTTGATTTCTTTCATTAAATGAATTGCATTAATATCGTTTTCCGCTATCAGTCCTGTAATTTCTTCTTCCTTTAGCTGATGGATAAAAGCGCTGTTGTCCTCAGCTGAGAGCACTACTTTTGAACCATGATACGCGATATTCGCTTCGTGTATAGCTTTTAAATAGCCTAAATACCTTTCTCGAATAGTGGAACTTCTCTCTAAATTTTGTGTAGCATAAAAGACGATTTTCTTATGTCCTTGGTTAATTAAATGCTGTGCTGCTAGATAACCACCTTGCATATTATCAGAGGTAATAAAAGGAAATGGGATGCTTTCGATTTTCTTATCGAGTACCACTACCGGAAATTTCTCGAGATATAAGGTATAAAGAATATCTAAATGCGATGTTCCAGCCTCTGGATAAAGGAGAAGACCCGCATACATAGACGATATTTTTTTGGCATCAAGCTGGCTTAAGTAAGCATTTGTCTGGATTTGCACTGTATAGGGTGTGTTCGCGATAAAGCGACTAATGCCTTGTGCATAATCTCCTAGTCCCGGATTATTGGGAAAAGGAAGAATAAACAGAATAACATGGGAAGGAGACGGTTTTTGTTCGGCAACAAAGCTTCCTCTTCCTTGGATTCGTTCGATTAGCTCCTTGTTTTCCAGCTCGGTTAAAGCTCTCTTTGAAGTGATGCGGCTGACGTTGTATTGCTTAGAAATTTCTAATTCTGTCGGTACTTGATCACCTGGCTTTAAATGACCGGCTTGGATTTGTGCTAGTATGTCAGTGACAATTTTTTGATAAAGTGGTTCTTTTTTCATCATAAACTCCTTAAATGATATATCAAATTTATTATAACATGAAAATGCTTTCCGTAAATAGTAAAGCTAAGTAAATTTTATGAAGATAAATAGGAGAGAAGTTATATCCATTGATAGACAAACAATTTTTCATTAAATTAAGAAAAAGAAACACTAGACAATAAAGACGATTGAAATTAAAATGAGTTTAAATGATATATCAAATATGAGAGGGGTTAAAAAATGTCATATCAAAAAACAACGATGTCTTCGGTAAAAGAATTTATAAAAAGGATTACAGAAAAATGTGGGGATGAACATGCGGATTGGGCCGTTAATTTCAATACTTGCTTTGCCAATACATTAGAAACAACAGTTGAAAAGCTGGAGGATGGAACTACTTTTCTCCTTACAGGGGATATACCAGCGATGTGGCTGCGAGATTCCACTGCACAGGTAAGACCATATTTAGTATTGGCTGAAAGGGACGAAGAAATGGCTAATATGATTGCCGGTCTTATTGAACGACAATGTCAGTATATTTGTTTAGATCCTTATGCGAACGCTTTCAATAAAGAAGCGAATGGGGCAGGACATCAAACCGATTTAACGACAATGAATCCATGGATATGGGAAAGAAAGTATGAAATTGATTCACTGTGTTATCCAATCCAGCTTAGTTATTTGTTCTGGAAGGCAACAGGGAGAACAGATCATTTTAATCAGTCGTTTCAGGAAGCGGTCCAAAAAATAATCGAGGTATGGATGATAGAGCAAGATCATACGAATTCCTCCTATACATTTGAAAGAGTGACTGATCGACAAGAGGATACGTTAATAAACAAAGGGAGAGGGGCAGAAGTAGTGCCTACTGGAATGACCTGGTCAGGATTTAGACCAAGTGATGATGCTTGTACATATGGTTATTTAGTGCCTTCGAATATGTTTGCTAGTGTAGTTCTAGGTTATCTAACCGAGATTTATGAAGATGTTTTGAAGATAACGGAGCAAGTTCCTGCCTTTCAAAAACTCAAAGAGGAGATAGAAAAGGGGATTGAGGAGTTTGCTGTTGTACGCAATCAAAACGGTGAAGAAATTTATGCCTATGAAGTAGATGGAAAAGGCAACTTTACAATTATGGATGATTCCAATATACCTAATCTATTATCTGCCCCGTATCTTGGATATGTGGAGGAAAATGATGAAAGATACCGAGCAACACGCCAGACAATACTTAGTGAAGAGAATCCTTACTTTTATAAAGGGAAATATGCGGAAGGGATTGGCAGCTCCCATACACCGGAAAATTATATTTGGCCGATTGCTCTTGCGATGGAAGGTCTAACGACAGAGGATAAAAAGGAGAAAGAAAGAATACTAGACTTACTAGTAGCCTGTGATGGAGGAACACATTTAATGCATGAAGGCTTTGATGTGTATAATCCTACTCAATATACGAGAGAGTGGTTTTCTTGGGCAAATATGATGTTTTGCGAACTAGTAATGGATTACTTTGATATTCGAGTAAAGAAAAAATAAATGACAGGACAGTAAAGGAACTAGAGAGGAGTAGCTGAAGATGAAAAAAGTGTATATAGTATCCCATAGTCATTGGGATCGAGAATGGTATTTGCCTTTTGAACAGCATCGCATGCGATTGGTTCAGCTCATCGATGATTTATTAGAGTTGTTTGACACAGACCCTCATTTTAATAGTTTTCATTTAGATGGGCAGACAATTATTCTCGATGATTATTTGGAGATAAAGCCGCAAAACGAATGGAAGCTCAAAAAATATATTCAAGAAGGAAAATTAAAAATTGGTCCCTTCTATATTCTGCAAGATGATTTTTTAATTAGTAGTGAAGCAAATGTACGAAATATTTTAATTGGATTGCAAGAATGCCAAAAATGGGGAGCACCAGTTAAGTTAGGCTATTTCCCAGATACATTTGGGAATATGGGGCAGGCACCACAAATTCTTAAACAGTCTGGTATGGATGTGGCGGCGTTTGGGCGCGGGGTTAAACCTACGGGGTTTAATAATATTGTTATCAATGATGATCAATATAGTTCACCATATTCAGAAATGTGGTGGGAAGGCCCTGATAAATCCACTGTTTTAGGCATTCTTTTTGCCAATTGGTATAGTAATGGGAATGAAATTCCTGTGGATGAAGTGGAAGCAAAGCAATTTTGGGATCAGAAATTAAAGGATGCCCTTCAATATGCATCTACAGATCATCTATTGTTTATGAATGGCTGTGATCATCAGCCAGTTCAAAAGAATATTACAGCTGCCATTGAAGCTGCCAATAATCTATATCCTGACATAACCTTCATTCATAGTAGTTTTGATGAGTATATGAAAATAATAAAACAAGACATTCCTGAAAATTTACATACAGTGAAAGGAGAATTAACTAGTCAGGAGACAGATGGCTGGTATACTTTAGCAAATACCGCTTCCTCTAGAGTATATCTGAAACAAAGAAATACAGATGTTAGTAGATTGTTAGAAAATATTGCGGAACCATTGGCTGCAATGGCCTATCAAAAGGACGGAAAATATCCCCATGAAATGTTTCAGTTTGCATGGAAACAATTGATGCAAAACCATCCCCATGACAGTATTTGCGGCTGCAGTGTGGATGAGGTGCATCGTGAAATGATGACTCGCTTTCATAAAGCAGAGGAAGTAGGTCAATTTATAAAAACAGAAGCTTTAACTATGCTTGCAGAACAAATTGACACGAGTGAATTTCCAGCTGGAAGCCGCCCTTTTATTGTCTTTAATACTGCTGGCAGTACAAAAACAGGTTTGGTTGAAATAGAGATAGAGTGGAAAAGGCTTCCCTTTTCGAGCGGACGTCCAGATGAATTGTATCGCAAGCTAAAAGCCGAAGAGTTTCCAGCAATGAAAGTAATCGATAAAGAGGGAGTGGAAGTTCCAGCAAGGGTTATCTATACAGATATCCGGTTTGGATATGATCTTCCAGAGGATCGTTTTCGTCAGCCGTTTATCGGTGCTTATGTGACTGTTGAGCTCCCATTAAACGAAATGAGTCCATTATCATGGCAAACCTATGCGTTGATAGAAGGAGAATCTCAGCAGCAAGAACACAAAAGAATTGTTCAGCAGCAAGGGCATCTTTTAGAAAATAATCATTTAAAGGTGCAAATAGAACAAAATGGTACATTGACTGTTTTGGATAAAGGAACAAATAGTATATACACAAACTTCCTCACTTTTGAGAATACGGGCGATGTTGGCAATGAGTATATTTACAAAATGCCAAAAGGAGATCAGCCCATTTTATCATCAGCAGGAAAAGCAGAGGTGGAGGTTATCGGTGATACTTTTGCATATGGAGAAGTGCTTTTAACACAAACAATGCTGATTCCAAAATCAGCAGATGAAAGGTTATTGGAAGAGCAGAAAGGGCTAATTGAATTTCGAGGCCGTCATGCAGGTCGTTCGAACAAGCTGGAAACATTGGAGCTGAAAACAAAAATAAGATTAGAGCGAAACAGTAATCAGCTTTTATTCGAAACATCATTTGCTAACCAAATGAAGGACCATCGCATACGAGTGCTCTTTCCAACAGGCATTCATGTAGAGGAGCATGAAGCAGACAGTATTTTCGAAGTAGTGAAGCGAGCAAATAAGGTAAGTTCCAACTGGGAAAATCCAACTAACCCACAGCATCAGCATGCATTCGTTAATTTACATGATGAGAATAGAGGGGTGACTGTTGCGAATTATGGACTGAATGAATATGAAATCATGGAAGATACTATTGCCATTACTTTGCTTCGAGCGGTTGGGGAATTAGGAGATTGGGGTTACTTCCCAACTCCAGAAGCTCAGTGCCAAGGAAATCAAGCAGTGAAATTTGCCGTAGGATTTCACGATAGCACGAACAAGCTGGAATCCTATCATGCAGCAATTAACTTTCAAATTCCTTTTTCTAGTGTGCAAACAGATATCCATAAAGGTGCATATCCGTCCATATATGAATTTATTCAATTGGACGGAAAAGCTTTTCGACTAACAGCATTTAAGCGGAGAGAAAACAGCAAAGAAATAGTTCTTCGAGGATACAATTTAACGGACGAAAAACAGCCTTTAACGGTGAAATATAATGGGAAATACCCAAGGAAATCTAATTTATTGGAAGAAATGAACGGAGAAATGTTCGATTCCAATCAAATGAACGAAGCGGAGATTTGTACATTTATATGGGAGTAATTTAGCAGTGAAAAACAAGGGGGGGGAACACTCCTTGTTTTTTTATATAGGTTTCTTAAAAAGCTTGTCTTTGGATAGGGTTATGAAATATAGTACCAACTAGCCAAGTATTAATGTTTTAGACATTTTCAGATATAGTCCTTATGTTATAATTATATATCATCTTGGTTGGTGAAAGGAGTGTTGGTAATGAACACGAAAACAAATTTTCTCATTTTTTTATTGGCGGTAAGCTGTGGAGCTGTAGTAGCTAATATATATTATACCCAACCGATTATTCAATTTATTTCTACTGATTTACATATTGCTTCAAATATCTCTGGGCTGTTAACGACTTTAACGCAAATTGGATATGGTGCTGGCTTGTTTTTCTTAGTTCCCTTGGCAGATCTTTATAAAAGTAAACGAATCATTGTCTTGTTAATAGGGCTAACCATTCTTTCTTTAATTGGTGCTTTATTTTCGACAAATGGGATGATCTTTTTATTTGTTGTTACATTCATCGGGATTGGAGCAAGTGCTGCTCAAATGTTAGTGCCATTAACGATGAAAATTGTCCCTAAAGAACAAGCTGGGAATTATATCGGTAAAGTAATGAGTGGGCTTTTTATTGGAATTATGGTGGCGCGACCATTTTCAATCGCCGTTACTGACTGGCTTGGCTGGCGGATGGTCTTTCTTTTTTCTTGCCTTATATTAGTTACTATTTTGCTATTATTATTAAAATTTTTACCAGATTTTGAATTAGAATCTAATCTTGGCATAACGTATCCTGCTTTATTGCGCTCGATGTTAAGTTTCCTAAAAGAAACGCAGCCTCTCCAACAAAGGGCATTTTACCATGCTTGTATCTTTGCTACCTTTAGTCTGTATTGGACAGTTTTGCCCATCTTATTAAGATCCGAGTCCTTGCATTTTACTAATAACGAAATTGCCCTATTTGGCTTTGTTGCCATTGCGGGTGCATTGTTAACCCCATATATTGGAAAGTTAGGGGATAAGGGATATATTTACTCCATGACGAATGTATCAATGGTTCTAGTAGTTGTTTCGATTTTTCTTTTATTTTTTGTAAAAGATCATTCTATCTTAAGTATTGCACTTATTGTAATCTCTGGGATTATACTAGATATCGGTGTATCAGGAAATATGCTGTTAGGTCAAAAGGTTATTTTTAGCTTAAACCCGGCCATTCGAAATAGATTAAATGGGTTATATATGACCATTTTCTTCTTAGGAGGAGCGTTTGGATCATGGATCGGAAGCTATAGTTATTATCAATTCAGTCCGAATACGGCATTGCTTTTGGCGATAGCTTTTCCAATGCTAGCTCTCCTTGTTCATCTGAAAAAAGGAAAAAAATATTATCTGAAGCCATGGGCTAAAGAGTAATCTAAAGAATGAAAGCATCCTTTTTGGGATATTTTTCATTCTTTTTTTATTGCTTTTACGGGTATATCTTCTATATGTCACTTCCATTCTTTTTCTGATTATTATTGCTGAATTACTAAATACTAAGCTTATTACTATTATATGGGAGGTATGATGATGAGCAGCAAGGAAAGAGAATACAATAAGAAAGTACTTCATTTAGAGAGCTTAAAGGAATTAAAAGATAGAAAGTTTCAGAAACAAGATGATTCAACGGGCAAGTGGACATTAAAAGAAATCAATGAACAAGTCATCGTAATTACAGGAGCTTCTAGTGGAATCGGACTTGTCACAGCGAGGATGGCTGCTGCTAAAGGTGCAAAGCTTGTGCTAGCAGCACGAAATGAGAATGCCTTAGAAAAACTGACTGCTGAGTTAAAAGAACAAGGAGCTTCCGTCGTTTATGTAAAGGCTGATGTGGGAAAAGAACAAGAAGTAAAAAAAATTGCCGATACGGCGCTAGAAACATTCGGGGGATTTGATACTTGGGTTAATAATGCAGGAGTGACGATATACGGATATGCCATGGATGTAAGCATTGAGGACATGAAACGAATGCATGATACTAACTATTGGGGTGTTGTCTACGGTACAAGGATTGCGATTAACCATTTCAAAGAGCGAGGGAATGCTGGTGCTCTAATTAATATAGGGAGCCTGTTCGGGGATAGAGGAACACTTATCCAGTCGACATATGCACCTTCGAAATTCGCTGTCCATGGCTGGACGGAAAGCATTCGAATGGAAGCGGAAAAGGAACAAATTCCTGTATCTATTACTTTGATTCATCCTGGAAGAATAGATACGCCATATGCTGAACATGCTAGAAGTTATTTGGATAAGCAGCCCACTCATAAAGGAATGATTTATCCTCCTGATGCTGTAGCAGAGGCAATATTATATGCGGCAGAAAATCCGAAGAGAGATATGTATGTTGGTTCTCAAGCAAAACTATTAAATCTACTAGGTACATTATTACCAAGATTTACAGACAGGTTAATGGAGAAATGGATTCCACCCACTCAATATAAAGATCAACCATCTAACAGCCGTGAAGACAGTAATTTATATCAGCCAGGATATGGTTTACATGAAAGAGGAACTAATCAGGGATGGATTCGTTCTCAAAGTATGTACGTAAAAATAAGCAAGCATCCTATTCTTACAGCTGCAGCTGCCGTCAGTATTGGATTTATCCTTTTGGCTAAAAGTAAAAAATCAAAGTAATAAGAAGCAGAATAATTGTTTTTCCTCTGTGAATGATGATGCAGTTTAGAAAGGAGAGTCAGAGATGCCGACCAATTCAAACGTACCTTCAGAAAAAGGATTAGATAAAACCATTTCCTTATTAAAGGAAGGATATCTTTTTATTAATAACAGAATGGATAAATTTAATTCTGATATATTCACAGTGCGTTTATTAGGGCAAAATGTGATATGTATAAAAGGTGAAGAGGCTGTAAAGATTTTCTACGACTCTGAGAAATTTCAGCGCAATGGTGCAGCCCCTAATCGGATTCAGCAATCATTATTTGGAAAGAATGCTGTTCAAACGATGGATGATGAAAAACATCTTCACAGAAAACTTCTATTTATGTCCTTATTGACTCCTGAACATCAACAAAAGCTGGCGAATCTTACAACAGTCTATTTGGAAGAAGCAATAAAACAGTGGGAACAGCGAGATCAAATTGTTTTATTTGATGAAATAAAGAATATTTTATGTAAAGTTGCCTGTCAATGGGCAGGAGTACCTCTCGCGGAAGAAGAACTATCAGAGCGTGCTGATGATTTTATTGCGATGGTGTACGCATTTGGCACCTTGGGCCCCGAGCACTGGAAAGGCAGAATAGCTCGTAATCGAGCTGAGCGGTGGATTAAACAAGTGATCGAAGTAGTTCGTGAGGGTAAACTGGAAACAGAACAAGGAACTGCCTTACATGAAATGGCTTTTTATAAGAAAATCGATGGAGCAAGGCTTGATCCGGAAATGGCGGCAATTGAGTTAATAAATGTGTTAAGACCAATCGTTGCGATTGCCACTTTCATTACATTTTCTGCTTTAGCTTTCCATGAATATAAAGAAGAAAGAGAAAAGCTTCGCACAGCTGATGACCGACATCTCGATATGTTTGTCCATGAAGTAAGGCGATATTATCCGTTTGGCCCTTTTCTTGGAGCTCGTGTCCGAACTAATTTTATGTGGAAGAACCAAGAATTTAAAGAAGGAACTTTAGTTTTATTAGATATTTATGGAACTAATCATGATGCACGTTTATGGGAAAACCCAAATCAATTTAATCCAAGCCGATTTGAAAATTGGCAAGGAGGATTGTATGATTTTATTCCCCATGGAGGAGGAGATCCAGCAAAAGGACATCGATGTCCCGGAGAAGGAGTTACAGTTGAATTAATGAAGGTTGTTTTGCGAACTCTCTCAACGAAAATGGACTATGATGTACCAAATCAAGATTTACATTATGACTTAAGTGAGATGCCAACATTGCCGAAGAGTGGATTTATTATGAGCAATATTAAAAAACGATAAGTAAATAAAGAGAGCTTGGCCTATTTATCTAAGGCCAAGTTTTTTATTGTTTTTTTCTAGTGATGAAAAATATGTCGAAGTACTCCTGTTATTTGAAAAAAATTGGTGAATTTTCTCATATATTTTCTAATAAATGGTACATTAGCGCTATAATTGTAATATCAATACGGAGAAATGGAAATAACAAGAGAGAAGGGAGAAATAATGGTTGGTGAAAGAATAAGGCAACTACGTATCCATAAACAGCTGACGCAAAAGGAATTAACGGAAGGGATTTGTTCTATCACTTATTTAAGCCGGATTGAAAATGGGCAAATCAATCCATCTGCAGAATTTTTAAGAAAAGTGTCCAAAAGACTGGGTTATGATTTAACAGAATTGAGTAGTCCGAATAGAGATGAAAAGATATTACAGATTGTAGAAAACTATAAGCAAAGCGAAAAAATATCGGATGAAGATCTTTCTTATCTGCTTGTTCAGACATATGAATTAAATTCTACTAAAATTAATCTGCACCTTTATGGTGTTCTGTTGAGATATTATACGGCCAAAGGAGAAATAGAGCAGGCTAGGAGTATTTTTAATTTATCTAAAAGGTTTATTTCTGGAGAAATAAGTGATGGATTAGAGGGAGAATATTTTTACTATTTTTTAGCATGTGGTAACTACTTTTATTACTTCCAAGATTTTGAGCGTGCAAATCACTATTATTCAAAAGCAGAAAGCTTACTAATTGATCGAGATAATTTAGATGCAGCGAAACTATATTATAATCTCAGCTTGGTTAAACAAAGAACATATGATAATCAGGAAGTAAGTCTTTATTATTCACAAAAGGCTTATGAAATTTTTAAAAAATATGGAGAGAAAAAATACATTATTACTGTATTAATTACTCTTGGAGTACAATATCAATTGAATAATGAATTAGATACTTCGATGGATTGCTTGAAAAAGGCGGAAGCGATTATAGTGGAGGATAAAGAGAGTGAGAAGTTTGTAAATTATATTGCTATGATTCAACATAACATGGGGAGAATCTTTGAAAGGAAGAGAGATTATCAGGGGGCTGTTACCTATTATTTAAAAAGCATAGAGATATTTGAAAATCATTCTTCAGAACAACAAAATGTTTATCCTTTAAAAAGATTAGTAGAGATTTATATAGAGTTAAAGGATTGGGTTCTAGTAGATAAATATTTAGAAAAGGCAATTTTCATTTCAGAAAAACACCGGTTAAAGTATGATTATATTCTACTTAATATCATAAAGTTTTCGGTGAAAAAGTTGCAGGGAAATGAAAGTTCTTATGAAAAGGGAATGCAGAAACTTCTTGATACAGCTATGCAATTAAATCAAGGTGCATTAATTCGAAGAATTACGAAAGAACTTGGAAGTCATTTTTATGAAAAAAAGGCCTATAAAAAGGCAGCTGATCTATTAATGAAAGCAATTGATTACGAAAACTAATAAAGAAATACCATCATGATAGCTAGTTTGTTAAATAGTTAAAGAAAAAAACTATTTAAATACTAGAAAATTTAATAGAATTTTACTGCTTTCACTAAACAATTCCTTTGCGTTAAAGTAATAGTAATAAAACTTTATGAAAAGGAGTTGTTTATATTGAAAAAAGTAGTTTTCGCTATTCTCGCTCTTGTAATCTTAACTTTAGGGACTAATTTAGATAAAGCATTTGCAGAGGCTGAGGCACAACCTGGTCCGTTGAGTATTATTAAGGTAACCACGGAGTGAATTGTAAATGGTGGAGATGAATAATCAGTTGATGCAACGGATATTTGTAACTTATCAAGATCAAATGAATCGTGATTATTTACAGCCATCAACTTCTCATATCGTTGCTTGTTCGATTGAAAAACATCAAAAAGAAAAATTGAACACAATAAATTCACTTTTTCATAAAAATACGCTTGCTCAAGTATTGTTTGAGGTGTTTGATAAGTTTGAACCAGAGTTTATTAATGATATCTCTCCTCTAATTATTAAATTAAATCCAGATGTTGTGACAGGAATACCTCATAATGGTGTTTATAAGTTGGATGCCGAAAATGAAATCTTTGTGCAACTTGATCAGCTTGCCGATAATCAATATCAAGAAATAGAAGTTCATCAAAAGCAGCTTGGAATAAAATCAGATTTAGGGATATCATATAAACTGTTAAGAAAAGATAAAGAGACATTGGATAAGTTAATTAAGGTGATGAAAAAGCTGAATTATTTTTTATCATTGCATGGAGGCGTGGAATCTACCATTGCGATTGCTGAGTTGTTATCCGAACACCAAGAGAGAAAATTATTGCTGCCTCCTTATATTTTCGTTCAGTGGTTATATGCCACAGATAGTTTCAGAGATTCGTTAATTTCATAGTGGGAAATCAGTGATTATAAGGCGAGTTTGCACTATTAGCATACCGCCTTTTTACTTTAGGAGGATAGTATGAAAACGAAATTTGGTATAGCTCTATTTCTAATTATCGTTCTAATGATTACTGTCACTACTAAAATTGGCCATTCAGAAAATAACCTTACGATGGAAGAGCTTAATCAGCCAGATTTTCTACATGATAAAGAGGCAGTTGTCTATTTCTCCACAACAACTAATCAAGATAGGAATAATGAAGGAATTAGTTACGCTGTTTTTATTGATGATAAAGGAAAAGCGAGTGGTTTTCAAATGGGTGGTTTAGAATTTGGAAGCATGGCGCTAAATAACCATCAGCTGTTGCTAGAGGATAAAAATACTATAAGGTTGATTGGAGAAAAGAATGCTGTAATCGATCTGAAATACCAACAAAACGGAGAACGAACAGGCTATTTGGAGAAACAGGATGTCTTTTTCTCTATTTATCGTTCTGGTAATGATAAAGAAAGGGATATATCCCATATTTATTGGGGAAATCATAAAGGGTTTAAAGGAGGAAATCTCCCTTATTCTATAATGGCTTCGGGTTACACTAAGGATGAAATTCTCATTTTGACCAATGATGAAGAAGAAAAGGAATATGTCTTAAGGAAAGCGTCTTTGGAAAATAACCAATTAGAAATCAATGACATTAAGGGTTTGGAAATGGAAAAAGGATATGAGTATTCAGCATTGGCTCCTATCTTAAGTGACGAACTTCATTATTATGTTTTACTCTCAGAGATAACTAAAGATAAGAGCCAAAATACTGTTTTATTTCTCCTTAATAAGGTAACGTTGGAACAAACAAAAGTGGAGTTAAATTCAGGATATGTTGCCAATGATCCTGCAGCTGATTCCATGAATTCTAAAAATGCAGCTTATTTATGGAGGGATGTTTTTTTCTATGTTAACGGATTAGGAGAAGTTGTTGCGGTAAGTAAAGATGGAAAAGAACAGAATAAATTCCTGCTGGAGGATTTTCCGCAGAACGGAGCTCGTCATAATGAAGAAGTATATTTTGCAGGGAATTATTTATTTGCATTAAGATATGACGATTCGCAAAAAGAGAAGTATTATCTGGAGAGCTACTCTTTGGAAAATGGTGAGAAGGTAGAAGAGAAAAAAATTGCAGGATTAGATGACATCTTATCATCCGTAAAAGGAACTTCTATTTATTCTTATGATTTTAAAATATTAAAGTAAGAGCATAAGGGGAGAGCCTTATGCTTTTTTTACGAAGTCAGATGTAAAGTAGATTTTATCTAAAAAAATATCTGTTTTCCGAATATAAAAGGTTTTAAAACGATTACATTTTAGTAGAATAAGAGATAGAACAAATTGATCCCCTATATTTCCATCTCACTTTCCCGTATACTAGGAAAAAAGTAGATAAGTTGGAGGTTAAGTAGTGGATTTGCATGATTTTTTATTAATGGTAAAGTACTTTATTTTAGGAGCCATCCAAGGTATTACCGAGCCGATTCCAATTTCCTCAAGTGGCCATTTAATTATTGGCCAAAGACTCCTAGGAATTGAACAGAGAGGCTTATCGTTCGAGATTATTACAAATACAGCTTCATTAATTGCGATTGTCTTCATTTACCGAAAGGATATCAAGCAATTAATAACACATAGCTTTTTGTATCTAAAAACGCGAAAGGAAAGGTATCGAGCTGATTTTCGTTTCTCCCTGTATGTTATTATTGGAACCATTCCAGCTGGTGTGATCGGCGTACTGTTTGGCGATTATATTGCTGATTATTTCACCTCTTTTTATACTGTTTCCATTACACTACTAATTACAGGTATAGCTTTATGGATCATTCGAAATATGCGTGGTGTAAAAAGAGATGGGGATTTATCTTGGCGAGATGCTCTAATTGTTGGGTGTGCTCAAGTGATTGCACTTATACCAGGTATCAGCCGCTCAGGTTCCACTGTTATAGCGTCCATTGCATTGGGGATGAAACAAAGTACGGCACTGCGTTTTTCCTTTATGCTTTATATTCCAGTAAGTGTTGGAGGAGCTATTCTTGGAGTAACGGATATGATTAACAGCCCAGATATGAAAACTTTGGCATGGCCTTATTTCATTGCTTTTATGACGTCCCTTGTTTTTACCTATTTTTCTATGAAATGGCTAATGGGGATAATGGAAAAAGGAAATTTAAAGTATTTTGCTTATTATTGCTTTATCGTTGGAACGATATTGTTAGTGGTAACTTACTTATTATAAAGAGAATAATAGACAAAGAAGAAAAGTGCAATAGGACAGCTATTGTGCTTTTTTTTGTCTTTATGACGGCTATTTCAAAAAGAAAGGAAAAAGCTTTTATTGTAAAATCCCAAGTTCTTAACACAGCCGGAAAATCAGAAATAAGGAGTGCCCACTTTAATAGGGACATAACAATCAGCATTATTTTGTAATTGTGTATCCGCTTTCAGTCGGATAAGATATTACCATAGAAAGAAGAAAAGAGGTGAAGGATTTTGTGAGTCAAGTCATAAATGAGCGTCATCAGATGATTCTTACTATCTTACGAAGGGAGAAACGGTATGTGACAGCTGCAGAGTTAGCACAATCACTTAAAGTTTCTAAGAAGACAATATATAGAGATATCCAACAAATAGTTGATTCGAATTCAATGCCGTTTAGGATAATAAAAAAAGAAAACTTCGGTTATTACTTCCAGAACCATAAAGAACCTTTAGAAACGGAAACGATTATATTTGATTATCCTGACGAACGACGTTTGAATTTACTATTATATCTTTTAGCCATTGCACCCGGTAAGACCTCCATTCAAAAAATATCGGAAAAGTACATCGTAAGTCAGAGCTCTATTCTCAATGATTTTAAACATATTGAAAAGGAATTAAGGTCCTATCATTTAAGACTATTAAGGACAAAGGAAGGAACCTTTATTAAGGGAGATAAACTATCTATTTATCGTTTGATGGCCGTAATTATTGAGAATTACTTAACTCAAATGGGAGACCCTTTTAGTCAATATGATATTCCTGATTCTATCAAAAAAGTAAAAGTGAAAAATAATCATTTAATAAAAATTAAGAGGCTGCTGCATGATATCCAAGTGAAGCATGATCTAAGCTTAGATCAGCCCTATTATTTAACCTTATTCTGCTCTCTTCTTTCGATAATAGAAAAACATAATAATAAGCTTTCATTAGATGAAGAAGAAGTAGTGTACGAAGAAATAGATGGAAATTCCGCTATTTATTGTATTTGTAAAGATATGATTGAGGAAATCGAAAATCAATTTTCTCTTTCGTTAAAACAATATGATATTTATTCACTTTATTATATTTTGAAAGCGTATAAACTTAATTCACGATTTTTATTAAACCAAGGTACTGAGCCATATCAAAATGATCAGGTTGTTCTTTTAACAAAGAGGTTAATAGCAAGAGTGACAGAAAATAGCGGATATCGCTTCGATACAGATGATGAATTATTAGAAAGGCTAACATTGCATATGCATGCAATGTTATATCGATTAAGCCATCGAATCTATATAGTTAATCCAATCATAAAATCGATAGCAACTAATTTTTCCCATATATTTGGCTTAGTGAAGACAAGCATTCAACAATTAGTAGAAGAAGGACATTATGAAAAGTATATAACCGATGAAGAAATTGGCTATATTACTTTGTATTTTCAAATTTCGTATGATGATCATTTTGCTAATCAGATTCCTATATTGATTGAATGTACAAGTGGTATTGGCACTTCGCATTTATTAAGTGAAAAAATAAGAAGAACTTTTCCTGATATCCATATAAAGAAAATAATTGCCCAGCAACGAATAAAACAGACAGATTATGAAGATGTAGAATTAGTTATTTCTACTGTGAAAACACATAGTATCATTGATAAGCCTACTATTCTTGTGAGTCCTATTTTAAATCAAGAGGATAAGTTTAAGATAGATCAATTTATTAAGGACTACTACAATCGGCAGAGTATTATCGGTGAAAAATAGAAAGGTAGGAGAGTTTAAAGTGGACATGAAAATAGAAGAATTAGATTTTCATAAGGTTGTAACAGAAGATCTTATCGAGTTAAATTTACAAGGAACTACAAAGGAAGAAGTACTGAATGAGTTAACCGACCTCTTATATGAAAACGGTTGTATATCGAATAAAGAAGGATTTATAAAGGATGTGATGTATCGAGAAGAAGAAGGTGTTACTGGATTGGAGAAGGGGGTAGCTATCCCCCATGGTAAATCAAAGCATGTACGAAAGACATCCATTGCAATTGGAAGAACCAAATCATTTGTAGAATGGGAATCGCTTGATGGAAATCCTATCAATATTATTATCTTATTTGCAGTTAAAGACACGGATAAAACCACTATCCATATTAAATTATTACAAAAGGTGGCTGTCTTATTAGCAGATGAAGAAACAATTAGTAAGTTACAAACACTGCAGACAAAGAAAGAATTTTTAAAGCTATTAACGAAAAACGATTAAAGGGAATGTTGTTAAAAACTTATCAATTTGGAGGGAATCATGATGAATATTGTGGGAATTTCAGCTTGTACATCTGGTATTGCTCATACGTATATTGCGAAAGAAAAATTGATTAAAGCGGGTCAAGAGCTGGGACATAAAGTTCGAATCGAGACACAAGGAACTATTGGGATTGAGGATGAGTTAACAACTAAGGAAATAGAGGAAGCTGATTTGGTCATAATTGCTGCAGATATCAAGGTTAGTGGAAAAGAACGTTTTGCTGGGAAGAAAATTGTTGAGATACCTACACATATTGCTATAAAGGCACCGAAACAGCTTTACCAAAAGATTGACGCTGAGCTAAATAAACAGTGAGGGGGTCTACTAGATGTTGAAGAAAATGCAAGTAAAAAAGCATGCTTTAACAGCCATTAGTTATATGTTGCCACTTGTTGTGGCATCAGGACTTTTAATTGCAATTGGGAATCTTACAGGTGGTTCGGTCATTGAAGATTATAAAGCTTCCTTTGATATTCCCTCAGCACTTGTTTCATTAGGAGTACTTGGAATGGGGTTATTAGCTCCTGTTATTTCAGGAGCAATAGCATATTCGATAGCAGATCGTCCAGGTATTGCTCCAGGGCTATTAATGGGATTGATAGCAAATGCCATTGGAGCAGGTTTTTTGGGTGGGATGCTAGGTGGTTTTATTGTTGGTTACTTTGTTTTATTTTTAAGAAAAAATTTAAAAGTACCAAAGTGGGCAGAAGGCTTAATGCCAATGATGATTATTCCTTTAATATCTAGTTTATTTATCGGATTACTTATGTTTTTTGTACTTGGCCTTCCGATTGTATGGGCAACAGAAGGGCTAACTTCTTTTCTAACAAGTATGCAGGGATCGATGAGATTTGTTTTTGGAGCAATATTAGGGGGAATGGCAGCATTTGATTTTGGCGGACCTGTTAATAAAGTAGCTTCCTTGTTTGCGGATGGTTTGCTATTAGAGGGCATATACGAGCCAGAAGCTGTGAAAATATTGGCATCAATGGTTCCCCCATTTGGTGTAGCCATTTCTTGGGGACTTTCTAAATTATTTCAGAAGAAACGATATACAAAATCGGAAGAAGATAACATCAAAATAGCTCTACCGATGGGAATATGCATGATTACAGAAGGCGTTATCCCGATTGCAGCAGTAGATATTGTAAGAGTTGTTGCTTCATGCACTATTGGAGCAGCCGTCGGAGGAGGGTTCTCTATGATGTGGGGGGTAGGATCTCCGGTTCCATCAGGAGGAATGTTTATTGTACCTGCGATGACACATCCAATTCTCTTTTGTGTGGCATTACTTATCGGGTCACTCATTACCGGAGTTATGCTGTTCTTATGGAAGAAGGAACCAGCTGCAGAAATAGAAGAAACATCGAGTGAAGAGGAAGAAGTAGATTTATCAGATGTGAAGATTACATTTTAACCTGAAGGAAAGAACGCTTATTTTGCTAGAGTAAGTCAATAAAGGAGGGGACTTAGAATGTATGTTTCGATGAAGGGAATGCTTGCACGTGCCAACCAAGGGAAATATGCGGTAATGGCAATCAATTGCTTTAACCTAGAAACAGCTAAGGCAGTGATTGAAGCAGCACAAGAATTGAGAGCACCTATCATTGTAGATTTATTACAAGATCATTTAATGCAGCATTTTGGAAGTAAGTTATTAACAAGGCCAATTATAGAAATGGCAAATGCAGCAAGTGTAGAAGTTGCCATTAATTTAGACCATGGGCAGGATGTTGGATTCGTGAAGAGATGCTTAAGAGATGGATTTTCTAGTGTAATGATGGATGCTTCTCGTTATCCAATTGACGAGAATATAAGAATAACGAAAGAAATGGTAGAATTTGCGCAAAGCTATGATGCGAGCGTCGAAGGGGAAATTGGTAATATTGGTTCTGTTTCTAGGAACCAGATGACAGATGATGAAATGTATACGAATCCTGATTTATCCATTAGATATGCAAAAGAAACAGGGATAGACGCGCTAGCTATTTCTTATGGCTCTAGTCACGGGGATTATCCAGATGGTTATATTCCAGCTTTTCGATTTGATATTTTAGAAAAAATTAAAGGAGAAACTGGTATCCCGCTTGTACTCCATGGAGGATCTGGATGTGGAGAAGAAAACATTAGAAAGTCTATTTCATTAGGTATTAATAAGATTAATGTAGGCTCTGATTTTTTTAAAGCACAGATAAATAGTATAAAAAAAAACATGGTTGGAAACGAAATAGATTATTTTGATGTTATTCATCAAACGATTAAGGCTGGAAAAGACTTAGTTAAATATTATATTGAACTGGCAGGCTCTGAAGGAAAGTCATTATAAATTTAAAGAAAAGAGGAATATATTATGTTATTAAATATGAAGCAGTTATTAGAAGTAGCACAAAAACATCAATTTGCCGTTGGAGCATTCAATGTAGCAGATAGTAATTTTTTGAGAGTAGTAGTTGAAGAGGCAGAAAGCAATAATTCTCCTGCGATAATTGCAGTACATCCAACTGAATTAGATTTTGTCAAAGATGATTTTTTCTCTTATGTATTAACAAGAATTAAAAATAGCCATGTCCCATTTGTTCTGCATTTAGATCATGGCGGAAATATGGCTGATATTATGCGGGCGATTCATGTAGGCTTTAGTTCCGTCATGATTGATGGCTCCTTGCTTTCTTTAGAAGAAAATATTCAGTTAACGAAACAAATAGTAGAAGTGAGCCATTCACTGGGAGTATCAGTGGAAGGAGAATTAGGAACAATTGGAAATACAGGTACCTCAGTAGAGGGCGGGGTATCGGAGGTAATTTATACGAGACCTGAAGACGCCCAAGAATTTGTAGAGAAAACAGGGGTAGATACACTGGCGATTGCAATCGGTACTTGTCACGGTATTTATCCTAAAGATATGGAGCCAAAGTTGAGAATGGATATTTTAAAAGAAATTAAAGAAACGGTCGACATTCCTCTTGTATTGCATGGCGGCTCAGCTAATCCAGATGAAGAAATTGCAGAGGCTGTTCAGATTGGTATTCAAAAAGTGAATATCTCATCAGATTATAAGTACGCATTTTATAAAAAATGCCGTGAGATTTTAGCTGAAACAGAGCTTTGGGATCCTAACGCAATATATCCAGCCTGCATTGAGGCAGCTAAAGAAATAGTAAAATATAAAATGAATTTATTTCAATCCATTGGAAAAGCTGAAATTTACAGAGAAGAAAATGTGACGGCATGGCGTAGAGAATGGTTATAAGCAGTAGGAAGAGGGGAGATAATCCTCTCTTTTTTATAAGCGATTATTTTTTTGTCCTCATTAAAATGGTGCAGATATAGATTTCTGTGTATTTTTAATCGACTTTAAGAGAAATCTAAATATATTTTTTAATCAGTACCTTGCAATGAACAATACTAAATGGTATATTAATGGAAATAGGTATTATTTTTATTATAGTACTGTTTATTATAAGGTACTGGATGATGAATAAAGGTAGGTGAAAAAGATGAATGTACAGTTTAAAAAGGGTGTCTTAGAGTTATGTGTACTTGTTCTTTTAGATAAAAAGGACCGCTATGGCTATGAACTCGTTCAGAAGATATCCAATCAAATTGAAATTTCAGAGGGCTCTGTTTATCCCCTCTTAAGAAGATTAACAAAAGAAGAATATTTTACAACTTATTTACAAGAGTCAACAGAAGGTCCTTCGCGTAAATACTACAAGTTAACCGATAAAGGAAGAACCTATCTTAATGAACTTATTACGGAATGGAATGAATTTTCTAATGGTGTCAATCAATTAATAAAAGAAGGTGTAAATAATGACTAAAGAGCAATTTTTAAAACAGCTCCAAGCTGGATTAAAAAAGCTTCCGCAAGAGGAACGAAAAGATATCATCCATGATTATGAAGAACATTTTTTTATAGGCAAAGAAGATGGAAAAACGGAGGAAGAAATAGCCAAGTCTTTAGGATCTCCTCAGCAAATTACCAAAGAATTAATAGCTTCCTATCACCTTGAAAAGGTGGAGAAAAACAGAACAACGGGAAATATTCTACGAGCAGTATGGGCAGTTATTGGTTTAGGATTCTTTAATTTGGTTATTGTACTTGGACCGTTTGTTACCATAGCAGCCCTTATTCTATCTGGGTGGATAGTTGGTGTGTCTTTTATACTCTCCCCACTACTTGTTCTTGTTGACAGTGTTTTTCATCCAGGTAGTTTTGCGTTTTTTAAATTATTTATGACTATTTTGCTAGTGGGATTAGGAATTTTTCTTGTAATTGCCATGTATTACATTACAAGAATTTCTTCAAAAGGCTTCATCAATTATTTGAAATTTAATGCAAAATTAGTGAAGGGAGGCCAAAAGCATGATTAGTCTAAAAAAATTAATGGTCATTGGACTTGTTCTTGTTCTAATTGGCGGCATAGGGGCATTCCTAACATTCCGCGATAACAGTCTAGATATTCATGAAGAGAAAATATTTAAAGAAAATAATATAACTGGAATTGAAGTAGATTCCAATAATGCAGGGATTGAAATTATTCCCACAGCAGAAAAGGAAACAAAGGTTGTGTTGCAAGGAAAAGGTTCCTCTGAAACGAAGGGAAGTTTTACTGCCAAGGTAGTTGGGAAAAAACTTGTTGTAAATTGGAATGAAAAACAAATTAGCTTTTTTCAGATGAATTTTATAGATGAATCACTTACATTAAAAATTCTTGTACCTGTGAAGGAATATAAATCTCTTCGCATAAATAATGATAATGGAAAGATTGATTTAGCGGACCTAATGGTTGAGCAAGTACAGGCAGAAAGTAATAATGGTCGCATTCATCTGCAAAATATTCAATCCAAAAGTGTAGAAGTAAACTCTGACGATGGCAGAATATCGCTGGATCATGTAAGCGGAAGCGTGAAAGGAGAAACGAATAATGGGAGAATTTCAATGAAAACCGCCACATTGGATCAGGCGATACAACTGGAAACAGATGATGGAAGTATCGAAATTGTAACAGATAAGGAACCAACAAATGTCACATTCGATGTTCAAGTTGATGATGGCAGCATCAATATTTTAGATAAATACAAAGGAAGTACCGTGATTGGAAACGGGGAAAATAAAGTAAAGCTGAAAACAAATAATGGGAAAATTAGAGTGGAAAATTAAAAAAGGCAGCTTTCTGAAGCTGTCTTTTTTTATCTGCAGATATAAATATAAATTTTCTTGAGAAAAGAAAATTTGGTATCGCATACAAACTATATAAAAAATAAAAACCTCCGATATATAGAAAGGAAATGGACAAAAGAAAAAAGCTAGAAACATTCAGGGGGATAGAATGAAAATAAAATATCAATTGGCAATCATTTTCTTCATTTTAATTATTTCTTTGTTGGGGATTGGCGGATTTAGCAATATGAGTCTGCAGTCGCTAATTGCAAATAGTAAAGAACTGACAGAGGCAAAAGAAATTCAGCGTCTTGTTACTCATTTGCAATATCGTATTGCCGGAATTTCTAATGACGAGCGTGCCTTTCTTCTTACTGGAAATAAAGAATATAGTGACGGAATCAATGAGAAAGAATCAGACATTCATGATACTTTGAAAACAATGGAGACTTTATCTAATTATTATGAGTATAAAGAAGATATCCAAACGTTTCAATCCAGTCTACAAACATACTTAGCCACAAGTGACAAAGTGCCTGGTGCTTATGCCGAAGATCCATCTGCTGCAAAAAAACTCCATTTTGGGGATTTACGGACATTAAGGAAAGAAGTTTTAGATCCAGCAGTCAATGAATTAGTGGAACATATTAATCAAGATGTTATTCAGATAGAAGAACAAAATCAAAAAAATAATAAAATAACAAAAACGGTATTAATCGTAATTATCACCATGGCAGCACTATTGAGCATTGTATTAGGTTTTCTGTTATTAAAGTCTATTTTACGACCATTAAATAAAATTAATAATCAACTTCAAAGTATTGCTTCTGGAGAAGGGGACTTAACACAGCGAGTAAATGTGAATGGGAAAAACGAATTTGGCCAATTAGCACATTCGTTTAACGCCTTCGTTGATTCTCTTCAAATAATGATAAAAAGTGTAGGGCAGACGTCTAAAAATGTTGCACAAGCTTCCGATGAATTAGCTTCCAGTATGGAACAATCGACTGTAGCGGTAGAGCAAGTGGCGGATGCTGTTCAAACCATTGCAGAGAATGGAAATAAGCAAGATTCACTTACCCAAAATAGTTTAATAGAAGTTAATAATTCCTTGAAAAATATTAAGCATATGGCCCATACTGCCAACGAAGTTGCAAATGAATCCCTGCTAATTAAAGAAAAAGCAAAAGAAGGAGAATTGGCATTGACTGAAATGCAAATGCAGATGGAGGCCATTCATGCATCTGTTGATTTAGCAGGAGACGGATTGAAATCACTTGTTTTAAGTACAAATGAAATTAATGAGGTACTTGCAAGTATTCAAGATATATCTAATCAAACTAATCTGCTAGCATTGAATGCATCCATTGAAGCAGCAAGAGCAGGTGAACATGGAAAAGGATTTGCCATTGTAGCAGAAGAAGTTAGAAAGCTGTCCGAAATGACAGGTACTTCTGTAAATCAAATACACGATCTGATAAGCTCTATTCATGATCATTCTAGTACGACAGAAAAAAATATGTCTTTTGTAAAAGAAAATGTAGATGGTGGTACGAAATTATCTGATACTACAAATGAACATATCAAGGAAATCCTAAATCGAGTTGAATCCATCGCAGACCATATTAAAAAGATGGCAGAAACAACGCAAGAAATCACGGCAGAAGTACAAGAGGTGCAAGATTCAGTGGAAGAAATAGCCCAAACTTCTCGTGAGACATTGGAAAGAACTGAAAGTGTTGCAGCAGCAACAGAAGAACAAACTGCCTCATTCCAAGAAATAACAAGCTCAAGCATGGCATTATCCAAAATGGCAGAGGAGCTTCAGGAATTAGTGCACCGATTTAAAATCTAAGAAAGAATGTAAAAAAAAAGAGAAACTATGTGAGATTTTCTAGATCCAATTTAAAAAAGATCGAGAAATTAAGAGGCAAGGACCCGTGGGTTCTAAATAGGGCGAACAATTATACATGTATATTGTATAATTGTTCGTTTTTTATTTGGTATAAGTGGTAATTATCCGCAAGACTGCAATAAACTTTCCAGTGGGCGAGCACCAAGTTGCTTCATCTATTGATCTACTGCGTTAATAGGAGATGAATTGCTTTGCAAGTTTTCTCTCTCTTTTAAAAGTAAAAAGCTTATAAAGATTGTATTAACCAACCCTATTATTCCATAACACCATATCGGCATTATGATAGCTTCATACCAAAACATATTAATAAAGTATACACCCATGGCTATTAACAGTGAATTACTTATCAAAGTTAATAGGGCTTTTTTTACAGTGAAAAAAGAATATAACTTCCAAATAGCAATAATTAGCGAAACGATACTTGTCATAGCCAAAGACATTATCGCAATCGAGCGAACGTTTTGTTCTTGATGGAACAATTCTGCTGTAAATAAGAATTTTGTAAATAGATTGGTGATAAAATAAAAACTTGTTAGATAAATAGAACTAGCCAAAAATGAGATAGGTATCCATTTCAAATATATAAAAATGGTGTTTTTACTCCTGCTTGACTGTTTTCTCTTTTCCTGAATGGTTTCAGCAATTGATGTCACAACTATAATGAATACTAATAAATATAAATCATGTAATGGGAGTTTTCCTTTAAAGATGTCCATTAAGAAAAGAAAAGCATCCTTCAATTCCATTAACATTAACTATTCCAACCTTTCAATTATGTACTACCTGTTATACGAAAGGAAATATAGGAATGTTTCAATAATTATATATTTTTTCAGATTTAGGAAACTTTTCCTGATTAGCTATGTGTTACCTCCGTTAAAAGAAATGACTATTCGCCTGGATAAAGAATTGGGATTGCTCGTAATTATAGGTAACCTTCGAAAAGTCAAAAGGCTGACCATTAGTTAGATGAAAGATGCTTTCTACCAATAATTTAGGATCATCTTTTTCTAATCCCAAATAAGCAGCTTCTTCTGCCGTTAACTTCCCAACATGTAAATACACATCTGAAAAGCCTACTTTTAGCCCTAAGCCTTCTGTTATGTAATGAAAAATAGATTCTGCTACGATTTCTTTATTTAAATACGTAATGAAGGCCTTATTATACCAAGATTCCTCTAAACAAAGAGTTTGGCCGTTAATATAGCGAATTCTTTTGACATAATAAACATCTTCATGAAGCTCTATATTTAAATTTAGGGCAATTTCCTCAGTCGGTTTTCTTATCTCTAATTTGATTATTTTGGAGGTTAGAGAATAATCCTCTAAATCTTTTTTAAATCCTTGATTGGAAAGCAAGCTGATATAGCCTTTTCGATTCTGTCTTCTTACAAAAATTCCACTGCCTCTTACTTGAAAAATGATTCCCCTTTTTTCAAGAAGCTCCAGCGTTTTCGTAATCGTACTTTTACTAACCTCGAATTGCTTCATTAATGTCTCAATAACTGGCAGCTTACTGCCTTGCTTTAAGCCATGCTCTTCAATATATTTCTCTATTTCTTCTGCGATTTGCTGGTATTTTAACATATATATACCTCGATTATCTTAAACGTTATAGCTGGATTATAGCATATATAGGAAAAAAATTCATTTAGATTAATTGGGTATAAAAATATTGTATTGTATTTATTAAATTATACCGATACAATTATAATATAAGTGTAATCCAAAAAAATAAAAAGAAAAGATAATTTAATAGCATTAAAAAGGAGGAACAAGAATGAGCAAAATGCCGAAAGATTTTTTATGGGGTGGAGCATTAGCTGCACATCAATTTGAAGGTGGCTGGAATCAAGGCGGTAAAGGTCCGAGTGTAGTAGATGTTATGACAGCAGGTGCTCATGGAGTACCTAGGAAAATAACAGACTTGATTGAAGAAGAGCAATTTTATCCAAATCATGAAGCAATTGATTTTTACCATCGTTACAAAGAGGATATTGCCTTGTTTGCTGAAATGGGGCTAAAGTGTTTACGAACTTCCATTGGCTGGAGCAGAATTTTTCCAAAAGGGGATGAATTAGAACCGAATGAAGAAGGACTGCGCTTCTATGACCAAGTATTTGATGAATTACTTAAATACGGAATACAGCCAGTTATTACCTTATCCCATTTTGAAATGCCGTTACATCTAGCAAGAGAATATGGCGGTTTCAGAAATAGAAAAGTAGTTAATTGTTTTGTCCGCTTTGCCGAAGCATGCTTCCATCGATATAAAGATAAAGTAAAATACTGGATGACTTTTAATGAAATCAACAATCAAATGGATGTTTCTAATCCACTCTTTTTGTGGACAAATTCTGGAGTAACCGTCAAAGAAGGAGAAAATGCGAAAGAAGTAATGTATCAAACTGCTCATCATGAGCTAGTTGCAAGTGCATTAGCTGTGTCTATTGGTAAAAAAATAAATCCTGATTTCCAAATTGGAGCAATGGTTTCCCATATTCCTATCTATCCATTTTCTTCTAATCCAGAAGATGTGATGCTAGCGGAAGAAGAAATGAGACAAAGATATTTCTTCCCAGATGTGCAAGTTCGTGGATATTACCCTAGTTATGCTTTAAAGGAATTTGAACGAGAAGGCTATTCAATTACAATGGAGCCAAAGGATGCTGAGATTTTACGCAATGGGACAGTTGATTATTTAGGATTTAGCTATTATATGTCCACTACCGTAAAGAGTGATGTGAAAAATAATAATACAGGGGATATTGTTAATGGCGCCTTGCCAAATGCGGTTGAAAATCCGTACATCAAAGCAAGTGACTGGGGCTGGTCCATTGATCCGACAGGTCTGCGCTATGTGTTAAATCGTCTATATGATCGCTATCAAATACCATTATTTATTGTAGAAAATGGATTTGGCGCTATTGATACTGTCGAAGCTGATGGCTCTATTCATGACAAGGAAAGAATTGCCTACTTAAAGGCGCATATTGAAGCATTGGAGAAAGCGGTAATGTATGATGGAGTAGATTTAATTGGATATACACCATGGGGAATTATTGATATTGTTTCCTTTACAACAGGAGAAATGAAAAAACGCTATGGAATGATTTATGTAGATCGAGATAATCAAGGGAAAGGAACCATGAGCCGTTCGAAAAAAGCCTCCTTTTATTGGTATCAAGAAGTGATTAAGTCAAACGGGGAAAAACTGTAATAGAAAAAGGAAGGGGATATTTTCCTCTTCCTTTCAGTGTATAGTAAACTTTATTTTTAATGAAGTTAAATAGTTTACGAGAAACAGTTTTGTATTTTTCTATTAATAGCTTGCTTCTAATTCATCTATTAAGCTTCCAACATAGGCAACCGCTTTTCGGATTGGCTCAGGGGTGGACATATCCACATTTGCTAGTTTCATTAAATCGAATGGTTTTAAAGTGCCGCCGGCTTTTAAAACTTTTAGCCATCGCTCAACAGCAGGCTGTCCTTCTTCCTCAATCATTGCTGATACGGCAGTTGAAGCTGTAAGCCCAGCGGAGTACGTATATGGGTAAAGACCCATATAATAATGGGGTTGGCGCATCCATGTTAGGCCTGCTGCTTCATCTATTTCCACACTGTCTCCCCAGAATGATTTTAAGACATCGATATTTTGTTCACATAATACTTTAGCTGTAATCGGAGTTCCTTGTTCTGCTAATTCATAAATTTTTCTTTGGAGTGCCCCTTCTAAAATATGGGTAACAAAATTATGATAATACGTTCCTAGTGATTGGAGAATTACCCATCTTCTAATTTGATTGTTAGAAGATTGTTTCATAATATACTTGCTCAAAAGCATTTCGTTCATGGTGGATGGAGCTTCAATAAAGTATCGAGATGGACGGGTATTTGAAATAATTTGATTTTTGCCAGCAAGAGCAAAATGTCCAGCATGTCCAAGTTCATGTGCTAAGGTAAACGTATTACGCATTGAGTTATGCCATGTCATTAAAATGTATGGATGTACTCCATACGGGCTGGAGCAGAAGGCGCCTGATCGTTTTCCATAGTTATCTGCTAAGTCTACCCAGCGGTCTTTTAAGCCTTTTTCCATTATTTCCATATATTCTGGTCCCATAATATTAAGCGCTTCTAAGATAAGCTTGGAAGCTTCCTCGTACGTAATTTTAGGATCATAGGATGTGTCGAGCGGAGCCTTTAAATCACAATAATGGATTTTTTCTAAACCTAATACACGCTCTTTTAATTTGGCGAATCTGCGCATATGTGGAGCCAATTCTGTAAGAATGGTATCCAATTGGTTATGGTACATTTCTTTTGTGACTTGTTGTTCTTGTAAAAGCATGTCTGTTACAGATTCATAGTTTCGTAAACGAGATTCTATTATTTGTTTTTTAACTTCTGTTCCATAGGTAGCCGCATATGTATTTTTATAACGGTTAAGGCCAGCCGAAAAGGCTTCATATGCTTTTCTTCTTACTTCTTTATCTGCCGATTCTTCGTACTTTTCGAAAGAATTAAATGTCAAAGGATATTCTGTCCCGTCACTTGTTATAAAGGAGGAAAACTCCATATCTGATGTTTTACTTCTTTGATAAATCATATAAGGAGAACGCTGGATTTCACCAAATGCTGCTAATACTTCCTCTGCTTCAGGTGTTAACATATGTGGCTTCAAATCCATTAAGTCCGTTAGTGTTTTGGAAAAAAGCTGTAGTTCTTCTTCCTCGTTCAGGTATGTATTTATTTTATCGTTTGCAAGCGTAAGAATCTCTGAATTAATAAAAGAAAGGCTTGAGCTTACTTTTGCATAGAGGGAAGAAACAATTGCATCGTTCTCTTGATTGGAAGGATTAGATCCGTCTGCAGATTGCTTAAGGTTTGCATAAGTGAGAACGCTCACTAATCTTTCATCCAATGCATCTCGAGCTTTTAGACAATCTAGCAAGATTTTAGCGTTTTGGTGAAGCTTCCCTTTAAATTGTTTTACAGTAGGAATATCTTCTTCGATCGCTTCTACTTCCCTTTTCCAATCTGCTTCGCTTTCGAATAAATCGCGCAAATTCCAGGTTTGTTCGAAAGGAACTTCGGAACGATAAAGTGTTTTTTCTATTTCTTTATTCATAAACATTCTCCTCTGCCACCTATTTATTTCGTTTTTCGAAACGATTAGTTTGATTATACAATAAAAAATTGAACTATAGGAATATTTTGTTTATTATATTTTTTAATGATAATTTGTAGAAGATAAAGATAAAAAACTACGCTTCTTATGATAAATAATTGTATAATGGTTAAAACTCACCATTTCGCCAAATTTTACATTATAAGGTAAAAGAATGAGTGCTGAAATTGGAATAAACAAAAAGGAATGAAAAGAAATTGCCCTTAAAGTTTTCACGAAAAAAAAGATTTTATTTATTATTTTTTATCTGCATTGTCTCCATGGTTATCATTTTTATGTTCTCCCATATGCCGTATGAAGAACAGGATATTAAGCCATTTCTACGAGATAAGATAGACCTGACAAATATTCCATTTCCCTCTATTACATTTGAGTACGATGGTCAAATTATATCTTCGGATTCTGACCCATATGGTTTTATCGAATTTTTATTTCGGAAAGCAGGGCATGTAATTGGTTATTGTCTCTTAACTTTGCTGCTATTTCTCACCCTGATGCAAACGAAAATCAAACGACCATGGGTTTATCTACTAAGTGGAGCTCTTTCTATTGCTTATGCATTAACAGATGAGTGGCACCAAAGCTTTGTCCCTGGAAGAACAGGCCATTGGCAAGACGCCATCATTATCGACGGAACTGGCGTTATATTAGGATTAGTCATTGGTTTTATTGGTACTATATTTTTTAAAAAGAGGAAAACGAAGGGAAGGTTTTAGGGATTCCCAAAGACAGGAGAGGTGAAGCGATTGTACCAAGATAAAGAATTGACAGTAAGACCGATTAAAGAGGAGGATCTTTATCAGCTTTGGACACTGGCATTTAAAGAAGAAAATCCTGAATGGAAAAAATGGGATGCTCCGTATTATGCACATAAAGCATTAAGTTATGAAGGATTCTTAAAAACTCAAAAAGAGCGCTTCTTAGAAAGAGATGATTACTGGGCAATTATTGTCGGGGAAGAATTAATAGGAACAGTTGGCTACTACTGGGAACATGAACCGTCCAAATGGTTAGAGATGGGAATTGTTATCTATAATCCAAACTACTGGAGTGGTGGATATGGAACGCGGGTATTGAAGCTATGGATCGACCATTTATTTAAGACCTTGCCATTAGTTCGAGTGGGATATACAACATGGTCAGGGAATGAGCGAATGATAAAGGTAGGAGAAAAGCTGGGCATGACAATGGAAGGACGCATGAGAAAGTGCCGCTACTATAACGGCGTATATTATGACTCCATACGGATGGGATTATTAAAAGAAGAATGGGAAGCATTTTTAAACGGAAACAAAACAAGTGCTGGAAATATTAATAAATAAAATCAGTGTAATGGAAGATTACGTTAGGTGAAATTAGAAAGAAAATTAAGTTTTAGTACTCATGCTTTACCTATATTTTAATAGTATAATAGAAGAAAACAGGAATAAAAGGGCAAATTGTATAGAAGTACAGCATCATCAGAATCAAGTAAGTGTGGAAAATGAATGAATGGAGTGAGGTCCATGAAGAAAGAGGTTGGATACGTATTTTTCTGCCAGCATTGTGGATTGCCTCAACGTATTCCAGCGTTTGTGCTAAAAACGTACTTATGTGATGACATGGTAAAACAATTCTATTGCAACAATTGCAGCCGAGAAAATCTAATTCCTTCCTATATAAAAAAGCTGAAAGCAGAATTATAGAGCACATATATAACAAGGTCAAGTGGAAAATGCACTTGGCCTTTTTTCTATGAAATAATAGGTAGTTCTGCATCCACTCTTCTTAGAATCATTTCAAGGTGTGGAAAATTGAAAGAGCTTTTTCCATTTTTTTATGAGTAATTACCAATAAATTGTACAAACTATTTAAAGTAGAGAAATAACTCATGATGATGTGTGGACAAAAAATAGGTCTCTAACTTCGATTATTGGAGATCCTTAAACATGCCTCTACCTTCAATAATGGAAATTTTTTTAGAAGGAGATGAATAAAATGAACTACAAGGAATATTGGGATAAAATTAATGAAATAAATGGACAATTGCATTCTTTATATTCTTCCTATTGGGATAAATATTCAGATTTTGCTACATGGCAGTTTTGGATCATTCTTCTATCTTTATTAGTACCATTAATCATATTATATTTTATGGTAGACAGAAGGAGATTATTTGAAATATTATTCTTTGGCTATACTGTCCATCTACTTTGGGCTTACATAGACCTAGCACTTAGTAGAACTAATTACTTAACACATACTTACTTTCTTACACCGATGCTTCCTAATGCATTAAATATTACAGGTTCCTTTCTGCCAGTAGGGTTTATGCTAGTGTATCAATATGCAACGAATCGCAAGAAAAACTTTTATATTCTAACCGTGCTATTGAGTGCTGTATATACTTTTATATGCGCTAATATTGAAAAATCAATGGGCTTGGTAACGTTTCATAGAGGAATTCACGTTATTCATTTATTCCTTTTGGATTTATTTATTGTATTTGTAGCATATTGGTTTACTAGGTTATTGTTGAAATTTAGAATCCTCAAGAAAGACGAGCAGCAATAATGTTTATTACTAGCATGTATTTATAAGGCACATGCTAGTTTTTTGCATGTCCAGAAGAAGATAGGAAAGTGGAAAAATCGAGAGAGTAGCAAGAAATGCGCTATGGAAAACTATGATTAAAAATGAAACGGAAAGGAGAAGCGAAAGAAAGGGGCGTTCATAAACAAGATGAAAGCCAAAACGGAAAGGAGAAGTGAAAAAAGTGGCGTTCATAAACAAGATGAAAGCCAAAACGGAAAGGAGAAGCGAAAAAAGTGGCGTTCATAAGCAAGATGAAAGCCAAAATGGAAAGGAGAAGTGAAAAAAGTGGCGTTCATAAACAAGATGAAAGCCAAAACGGAGGGGAGAAGCGAAAGAAAGTGGCGTTCATAAACAAGATGAAAGCCAAAACGGAAAGGAGAAGCGAAAGAAAGTGGCGTTCATAAGCAAGATGAAAGCCAAAACGGAAAGGAGAAGTGAAAAAAGTGGCGTTCATAAACAAGATGAAAGCCAAAATGGAAAGGAGAAGTGAAAAAAGTGGCGTTCATAAACAAGATGAAAGCCAAATATCACCGAAGAGCTACCAAAAGAGAGTTAACAGCTAACCCCTCCTCACATTCCAAGAAAACAAACTAATTGTAAACAATGCATTTGAGGGAAAACGCAACGAGGTGTATACTTGCCAATGAAGAATGTTAAAGGGGGAATTATTTTGTTACAAAAGCCAAAGGCTATTTTTCTAGATATGGATGGTACTATTTTAAATCATCAGAATCAGGTAAGCGTGAAGACAAAAGAGATTATTGATGATCTACGCAAGGATGGTCTATTCGTATTCATAGCTACAGGGAGATCTTTTGATGAAATTGAATCCGTCGTGCCAGAAGGATTTGAAGTGGATGGATATGTTTCTTCTAACGGCATGGCTGGTTACATAGGAAAGGAACCTATTTTTCAGCATACTCTACCTTTAGAATTAGTGGATACCATTATTAAAAAGGCAAGAGAGAATAAAGTATATTATGAGTTATTTCCATATGGGGACTCTCGAATGACATTAAGTCAGGATAAAGAGTATGTTATACAAGAGATCAGAGACCCGAAACCAGAAAGCGTAGGTATTAATGAGTGGCTTTCTCGAAAAGAAGCAATCAGTAGAAAGATTGCTTGGAAGAACACGGTTGAAGGAAAAGAGTTTTCCAAGTTCTATTTTTTTGCTCGAACAAAAGAACATATTAATCAATGGAAACAGGTGTTAGAAGATTTAAGAAAAGAAATCGATTTTACAGCATCTACTTCGTCCGCGCATAATGTGGAAGTAATGGTTGCCAACGTAAATAAAGCAACTGGGATTAAAGAGATGTTAGAAAGATTTAATCTTTCCGCAGAGGAGACTATGGGAATTGGGGATAGTGATAACGATATCCAAATGCTTCAATTTGTTTCCATGCCGGTTGCTATGCAAAATGCTCCAGACCATATTAAAGAATTAGCAGCAGAAGTAACAGAGTTAAGCTGTGATGAAGATGGCGTTTGTCATTTCTTAACATCTCGATTCAAATAACAGATACGGTTCACCATACTTATTCTTTGTTATTGTAAGTAAAAATCAAAACTTCCTTAAGGGACATCAGTCTAGTATTAGTGAGGATAATAGTAAAGGAAACAAACGGAATAAAAAGCAAAGTGATAAAACAGAAGAAGAAAGAAGAGGCTGGGACAAAACCCACCTCTAAGACGAAAAAAACGGTGAAATTTTACGACAAGTAAAATTTCACCGTTTTGCTTATTTTTACAATAAAAAATAAGGACAACTTCTGATAAAATTAAGTTACCATACCAAATCTAATCAGAAAGAAGTGTCCTTATGTTTAAAGATTATACCATGAATCAAATCGTTTTGCCTCTAGATTTAGAAGTAAAGTTACAAAATAATGATATTGCCTTCCATGTCCATCATTTAGTGGAAAGTATTCCTCAAGAAGCGTTTGAACCATTTCTTCGAAACGAAGGTTGTCCTGCTTATCATCCACGCATGATGCTTAAAATTATTCTATGTGCCTACACTCAATCTGTCTTTTCGGGGCGTAAAATGGAGGCCCTATTAAAAGACAGTATCCGTATGATGTGGTTAGCTCAAGGGTATGAACCAAGCTATCGTACAATTAACCGATTTCGCGTTCAACCAGAAGTAAAAGATTTAATTCGTCAATGTTTCATCCAATTTCGCTGCCAATTGATCGAAGAAAAACTGATCGATCAAGAAGCGATATTTATCGATGGCACAAAGATTGAAGCGAATGCGAATAAATTTACGTTTGTCTGGAAGAAAGCGATTGAGAAATTTCATCAGCGTTTAATTGATAAGTCAAACCAGTTGTACAATGAGTTGCTTGAGAACGAAATCATACCCCAAATGGAACGGGAAAGTGATGAACAGCTATCATTTGGAGAGCTCACTCAAATGGTTCAAAAAGTAGACGAAGTAGTGACCGAATATGATAAACAAATGGAAGAATCTTCAGACGTTACGGAACGAAAAGCCTTACGAAGTGAACGAAAATACCCGAAACAAGTGCGTAAACAGTTGATTGATTTTGTCTTGAGAAAAAGGAAGTACCAACAGGATTTTAAAATCTTTGGACCACGTAATAGCTATTCTAAAACAGATCTAGATGCGACATTTATGCGAATGAAAGATGATTATATGAAAAACGGGCAATTGAAAGCTGGTTACAATGTACAAATCGCAACGGAAGGTCAATATGCGCTTGCTTATAGTTTATTTCCAAATCCCACAGATACACGTACGTTAATTCCATTTTTAGATGAGATAGAGCAACATTATTTCGAGTTACCGAAACATATTGTTGCAGATGCAGGTTATGGTAGTGAACAAAACTTTAGTGATATTCTCTCAAACAGAAACCGAGAAGCACTGATAACATATAACATGTTTTTGAAGGAACAAAAGAAAAAGTACAAACAAAATACATTTAATCCTGATAACTGGGAATATGATCAAGAAACCGATACATATATGTGCCCTAATCAGAAGCGTTTAGAATTTCAATATCATTCTGTCCGAACGGACGCTACAGGTTTCCAAAGGAGTTTCAAAATCTACGAGTGCGAAGACTGTTCAGGATGCCCATTCCGCTCATCATGTACCAAGGCAAAAGAAGGAAACAATCGAAAACTAATGGTGAACAAAAAATGGGAACAGCAAAAAGAATATGTGAGAGC
Source organism: Niallia sp. FSL W8-0177 (assembly GCF_038006285.1). Classification (NCBI taxonomy): domain Bacteria; kingdom Bacillati; phylum Bacillota; class Bacilli; order Caryophanales; family Bacillaceae; genus Niallia; species Niallia sp. FSL W8-0177. The sequence continues at coordinate 3,373,461 of NZ_JBBOUX010000001.1, read as the reverse complement.
GAAGCTTTCAGAAGAGAAAACGAGTGCCATCTATCGAAAACGCAAAACCGATGTGGAACCAGTTTTTGGATTCTTGAAGGCTAATTTGCGTTTCACTCGATTTTCTGTACGAGGAAAATCGAAGGTGGAAAACGAAATGGGCCTCGCGTTAATGGCAGTGAATTTAAGAAAATTCACTGCCATTAACTAAAATAATAGAAGAATTAACACGAAAAAATAGAGAAAGGTGAATTTGAGTGGACTCAAATTCACCTTTCTCTTTATTAGAGGCTAGTTATGTCCCAGCCTCTTCTTTCTTCTTAAAATACTTCGATTACAATTTTAATAAAAGTCAGCTATTTATTTGAATCCATCCAAGATGAGTCAGACCAGTTGGAAAACTTTTTAATTAGCTCAAGAATGAAGTAGTTAATCCATGTAATAACAGGAATGAAAAGTGGCAGCAAGGATAGAGGCGAATGACCAAAACCAAATAATCTCACTTCTTCATTAGAAATATATATAATCCATGTTAAACCTGCTAACACAACGCTATTCCCACAGAACGCAACGAATAGTGCCACCCATTTCTTCTGTGTTTTTGTGAGTGTAAAAATAGAGAGGACTGCAGAAAACAACAAAGATATAAATAGTAAGATAATGACCACTGATCCTTCCTCCATTGCTATTTTAGCTATAGTTTAGCATAAATTTCCTATTTTCTCCTTATAAATTAGTTAGAAAATTTACATTCCTTTACCAAAAATATAAAAAGATTAAATAGAGATGAAATAATCAACCATTATACTAACTATATTACTATTTAAATCTTCCGAATTTGTAATCTTTTACATAAGGAGTTTTGTCAAAATGAATATCACAGTGGCAGGTACAGGATATGTTGGTTTAGTGACAGGAGTTTGTTTAGCAGAGGTTGGTCACAAGGTAACTTGTGTAGATCAAGAGCAAGAGAAAATTGTTCTTCTGAATCTAGGAATTTCGCCTATTTATGAACCCGAGCTAGATACACTTATAGAAAAAAATTCACAGGCCGGAAAATTAACTTTTACAACTGACTATAACAAAGCCTATGCGCAATCAGATGTTATTTTCATAGGGGTTGGGACGCCCGAAAATGAAGATGGGTCTGCTAACTTAAACTATGTTTTTCAAGTAGCAAAGCAAATTGCCGAAAGTGTAAGGCGTGATTGTTTAATTGTCATTAAATCTACCGTTCCCATCGGGACGAATGACCGTGTTGAAACATACATAAAAAATCACTTAAAACATAAAGTTTCGATAGAGGTTGCCTCTAATCCAGAATTTCTTGCCCAAGGAAGTGCCATTAAAGATACACTGCATGCTTCACGAATTGTCATCGGGGTAGAAAGCGAAAAGGCTAAGAAGATTTTAACTTTTATTTATGAACCTTTTCAGCAGCCAATTTTAACGATGAATCGTCGCAGTGCAGAAATGGTAAAATATGCATCGAATGATTTTCTAGCTTTAAAGATCTCTTTTATCAATGACATTGCTAACTTATGTGAATCAGTTGGTGCGAATATTGAGGATGTAACAAGCGGAATGAGTTACGATGAGCGAATTGGGAAAAAATTTTTAAATCCAGGCATTGGGTATGGTGGTTCTTGTTTTCCAAAAGATACGAAAGCCCTGCATTGGCTTGCAGAAGAAGAAGGCTATGTTTTACGAACAGTAAAGGCTGCGATTGAGGTCAATGAGAAGCAAAAATTTAAGCTGATTTCGAAGGCGCGGAATGAATTTTCCTCTTTCAATGGACTGAAAGTAGCAGTATTAGGACTTACCTTTAAGCCTGGCACAGATGATTTGCGCGAAGCTCCTTCTATTCCCAATGTCCGCTTATTATTAAACGAAGGAGCAAAAGTACATGTTTATGATCCAGTAGGAGGAGAAAACTTTAAAAAGCTCTTTCCTACAGAGGTAGTCTATGAACAAACACCAGAGAAAGCACTAGAAGGAGCAGATATTTGCTTTATTTACACAGAATGGGCTGAAATTAAAGCAATCGATTTAACAATTTTTAAAGAAAAAATGAACTTACCATTTTTATTTGATGGTAGAAATTGCTTTTCACTAGAGGAAGCAAGTAAGGCAGGCATTAATTATTTCTCCATTGGCCGACCAGAGGTTAGAATGATAGAGCTTGAACCAATTAGAAGAGCAGCAGGAAGATAACGGTGTTAGGAATAAGAGAAATAGAACAACAAACAAAACCCTTCTTTTCTAAATAGGGTTTTGTTTGTTGTATAAAGAATAAGCACGCATGTAAATGATTTAGGACAGGGAGTGTGACGAATTCAAACAGCTTGATAACCCCATCTCCGCCCCAAACTATTTTTTGGCATTGACTAAAGCGCCTATTGTTAGATAATAAAGATAATCAAAATTTTGAAAATTATCTTAATATGGAGGGGCTTTATGTTCTGGACAGAAAAGAAGTTGGATGCACGAATCAAGGAACTGGAAAAATATCGCTATCGAGAATCAATTTCCTTAGACTCCTTTTCGATGCAATTAGATGAAGAAGGAGAGATTGGGGCAAGACCACCAGAAAATGGGGAATGGGCTACCATCCATGTCGGAGATCATTGGGCAGGAAGGGATCATTATGCCTGGTTAAAGACAGAAGTAGCAATCCCTGTGAGCTGGAAAGGGAAACAAGTATTGGGATATTTTGATTTTGGCATAACAGATGGTGGAACGAATTCAGGTTTTGAGTCGCTTTTGTATGTAAATAAGAAAATCTATCAAGGAGTAGATGCGAATCATCGGGAAGTTTTTCTCAAAGAGGAACATTGCGGCACAAATGTCAGCTTGATTTTTCGTTTGTGGTCTGGCTTAGAAGGTGGCGGTAAACCGTTTATTCAGGAGCATAAGATAAAGAAGGCAGAGATCGCCTGGCTAGACGAAGCGACAGATGATTTATACTATACAGCCAAAGCAATGATCCAAACTATACATATTTTAGATGAAAACAGACCAGAGTATCAGACGATCCTAACAGCATTAAATCGAGCATTTTATGAAATAGACTGGACAGAACCAGAATCGGATTTATTTTATGAATCTATTAACAAGGCAAATAACTATTTAAATGCAGCATTAGAAAAGATGGACAAGCATGCAGCTGTAACGATTCATGCAATTGGCCACACCCATATTGATGTTGCTTGGTTATGGCGCTTGAAGCATACTCGAGAAAAAGCGGCACGTTCCTTTTCCACCGTATTGCGTTTAATGGAGAAATATCCAGAATACTTATTTATGCAGTCCCAGCCTCAGCTATACGCCTATTTAAAAGAGGATTATCCGGAAATTTATGCCCAGCTGAAAGATAGAGTAGCGGAAGGAAGATGGGAACCAGAAGGCGGGATGTGGCTGGAGCCTGATTGTAATTTGCCTTCTGGGGAATCCTTTGTTCGTCAATTACTGAATGGAACGAGATTTTTGAAAGAGGAATTTGGGGTAACGAGTAAGTATCTATGGCTGCCAGATGTCTTTGGCTATAGCTGGGCATTGCCGCAAATTCTTAAACAAGCAGGAATAGAAACTTTTATGACGACGAAGATTAGCTGGAATCAGTACAATCGAATGCCGCATGATACCTTTCAATGGCGAGGCATTGATGGAACAGAAATTTTGACCCACTTTGTGACCACACCATATCCGAACAGCAGAGGCTGGGCTTATGATTATAATGGAGAAATGCAGGCAGATGTGGTGCAGGGAGCTTGGGATAATTATAAGGATAAAAATATAACGCAGGATTTACTAATGTCTTATGGCTATGGAGATGGTGGAGGGGGAGTAAATCGGGATATGCTGGAAATGAGAAGACGGTTTGACAGAATTCCTGGTCTGCCTGCTGTTAAATCAACTAAAGCAGGCGATTATTTTGATGCCCTTCATGAAAAAGTGAAGACCACAGATGAATATGTTCATACATGGGATGGAGAGCTCTATTTAGAATTTCATCGAGGAACCTATACCAGCCAAGCATATAATAAAAGAAGCAATCGCAAACAAGAATTATTATACCGGGAGACAGAACTGCTTAGTGTCCTAGTTGGTGTATTAGCTTCTGATTGGACCATTTATCCGCAGGAAGAGCTGCATAAAGGCTGGACGATTTTATTACGCAATCAGTTCCATGATATCATTCCAGGTTCTTCGATTCGTGAAGTATATGAAGATAGTCTATTAGAATATGAAGAAGCAGAAGGACTGGCTAATAAAGCACAAAAGCAAGTATTAACGAGAATAATCGATTCAGATGTCTCTGATCAGTTTACCGTGATAAATGACTCTTCATGGATACGTTCCGGATTGGTGGAGGTGCCAGTTAAACTTGGACTAGAAGAGGGAGAATGGTCATCAGAAAATGGGAAAGTGCTGCAAGTTGAAAAAGTAAATGGAAAGTGGCTTATATTAGTGGAAGACGTTCCATCACATGGATTAGCTAATCTTTTATTTAAATCGTCTGAAAATCAAGGTGCGAATAAGCAGTCTCCTTTTGTGATAAATAATAATGGGATAGAGACACCTTTTTATCAAATTCTTTGGAATGAAAAGGGACAATTAACTCGTATATTTGATAAAAAGGCACAAAGAAATGTGTTAAAAGAAAATCAGGCAGGAAATGTCCTGCAAGTATTTGAAGATAAGCCATTAAGATGGGAAGCTTGGGACATTGATATTTTTTATCAAGAAAAGCATCAAGAGATTTCTACATTAGAGAAGATAGAAATAATTGAAAACAACTCCTTAAGAGCAGTAATAAAATTTGTGTGGACATATCACCATTCGAAGGTAGAACAAGAGGTAATTCTCTATGCTGAAAATCCTAGAATAGACTTTAAGACATCTGTTGATTGGCATGAACAGCATCAGCTATTAAAAGTGGCATTTCCTGTTGAAATTCGTTCAACGCAAGCAACCTATGATATTCAGTTTGGAAATGTACAACGACCAACTCATTGGAATACAAGCTGGGATTATGCGAAGTTTGAAACGGTTGGACACCAATGGGCAGATTTATCGGAGCAAGGTTATGGAATAAGTCTTTTAAATGATTGTAAATATGGCTATGACATCAAAGATTCCGTGATGCGTCTGTCCCTTATTAAGGCTGGTACTTACCCAGATTATTTACAAGATCAAGGAGCACATACATTTATTTATTCTCTTCTGCCACATCAAGGTGATTGGAGAGAAGGGAGAACAGTCCAAGAGGCATGGGATTTAAATCAGCCATTAAAAAGTTTGGTAGGAAAGCTACAATCACAAGATTTTTCTTTATTCCAAATAGCGTCTGATCATTGCTTTATCGATGCAGTGAAAAAGGCAGAGGATGAGGATAAAGTCATTGTTCGGTTACATGAATTTATGGGGAAAAGAGGAACAGTAGAATTAACCTCAGATGCTCCTATAAAAGGATGGCAGGAATGTAATCTTCTGGAAGGGAAAAATGGAGAGAAACAAGAAAATGAAATAATAACATTTGCCATAAAGCCTTATGAAGTTAAGACGTTTTTAGTGGAAATCTAAATGATTTAAGCAGGCCCCAATTGTTCGTCTCGACACTTAAGGATCTGCTTTTTACTTTTCTATTAATCTATCATGTGAGGATACCTAAATGGTGTTAATGTAGAGCCTTCTTCCTTATTTTTAAGGCATTCTCTAATTTTATAAGATCTTTTTGGATCTCCTTTAAATCAGAATGGCATTGATTCAAAAGTTTCTGTATTTCCTTCCATTTATTATTTGATGACATCTCTTACTCTCCTTACATATGGGTTATTAATACAAAATATGTGGAAGAGAAAAGATATATTCTTATGATAGTAACTTTCTTTTTGCAATGAATTCAAACTATAAATCTTTAAAACCGAGAATCAAAACTAGGCTGCCAATTTTGACAGCCTAGTCTATTTATCTTTAATATTTAAATGACTTGTTTTATCGATTTTTTCTTTCGCAAAGGCCATGCTTCTACTCCTCTAAGCCCCTTAATATCATCTCGAAAGAATACAGGTTCTTTTCCTAGTTTTCGTTGTTTCATATAATGATCAAGTGCTTTAAAGGCAATTGGCCCAAGAATTGCTATGGCAACTAGATTAATAAGAGCCATGATTGCCATCGTGAAGTCAGCTAAATCCCAAACAATTTGCAAACTAGCTACAGCACCAAACATCACCATTCCTAGAGCTATTACGCGATAGAAGATTAAGAACCCCTTGCTTTTACTAATAAACGACAGGTTAGCTTCCCCGTAGTAGTAGCAGCCGATGATGGAAGTAAAGGCGAATAGAAATATGGCAATGCCGAGAAATACTCCACCCCAAGCACCAAAATGCTCTGCCATTGCTGCTTGTGATAATTCAATGCCTGTTAAACCTGACCCATACGCATCTGAGGTAAGAATAATAAACGCTGTTGCAGAACAAACGAGTAAAGTGTCAAAAAACACTCCGAGGGCTTGGATAAACCCTTGTTTTGCTGGGTGGGATACAGATGCTGTTGCAGCAGCGATTGGATCTCCACCAATTCCAGCTCCGTTAGAGAATAGACCTCTTTTCACGCCATTCATAATAGCAGCAGCAATTCCGCCACCCACTACCTGTTCAATACCGAATGCACTTTTAAAAATTAATACTAAAACATGAGGAATCTCTGTAATATTGGTGATTACTACAAAGACTGCAAGGAGAATATAGCCTAAGGCCATAAAGGGAACGATAAGAGATGAAATATCAGCAATACGTTTAATACCGCCAAATACAACTAAACTTGTGAGAATGACTAAAGCAATTCCGGCAATGACAGGACTAATGCCAAATGAGTTTTCTAATGCAACTGCAATGGTATTACTCTGTACGGCATTGAAGGTAGTACCATATGAAAGAATCATCATGACAGCAAAAAGTGCACTCATCCACTTTTTGTTCAGTTGTTTTTTCATATAGTAGGCAGGACCACCTTTGAACCGTCCGTTGTCTTTTGCCTTATAAATTTGCGCTAGCGTATTCTCTACAAAAGAGCTAGCGCTGCCAAGAATAGCTACCATCCACATCCAAAATACTGCTCCAGGTCCTCCAATTGCTAAGGCAATGGCTACTCCTGCAAGATTGCCTGTACCAATTCGAGTACCTGCCCCTACGAAAAATGCTTGTAGAGAAGAAATTTGTTTTTTCTCTGTGTGTTCAGGTGGCTTCTCTTTTACCTTTAGTAAGCGGAACATTTCCTTTACATGCCTGATTTGTGCAAATTTCGATCCTATGGTGAAATATATTCCGAGGCCGAGCAAGACGGCTATCAAAACATACCCCCACAGTACTGTATTTCCACTTGCGATTAACTTTTCAATAATATTCACGCAACCCCTCCCAAAAATTTTATGGTTTCGATTATCTCGAAAAATGTTGGTCCTGTCAAATAATATTGGCCTATATCACTGTCAAAAAACACAAAAGGGGATTTTTGTAATAAGCTGTATACCTTGTCATTACTAGTATCGAAGCAATTAACTAAATAATTAAATTTTTTTAAAAAATTTCGGATACTAAGGATAAAATGGGTGTTTTTGTGGACCAGTATAGCGTCTAATTTTATCTGTATGCGTTAGTAAATTATTTTGTTAATAAAACATTTATTAATGAGGCCTATATCCCATTTGAAAAGAACAAATCATCATCTTTGACAATTATTACTTACCAATGGTAAGTTAGTTCTTGAAAATAATTAACTAATTAGTCGGAGGAAGAATATGTCTCATTTAGAAGAAATAATGGGTCTTCGGAATATATAGTGGAAAAGGGCTTATAATTCACCCTTCTTCAATTTCTTTAGAAATATGGAAAAACGAATACCAAAGTTAACTAAATTCCATAAAGATGCTCTTTCGTTATAGATGAATTATGAAAAAAATATCCAATATACTTTAGAAGTTAAAAAACTATAAAAAAAGCATTTAATTTACTTTTCTATTCATCTACCCATATAGTTATAGTAAAGTTTTAGTTCAAAAGCCTTCTGTTGCAATACCTAATGCAATGTATAATTAGTGCGAATCTAAATATAAATTGAAAATTTGAATAAAAATTAAATAAAAAATAGTACATTATATCTATTAAATTAATGGGATTTTTTCCGATATTAAAAATAATATCTTTTTAAGGAGGGATATTACTTATAGCTTTATAATGACTATTATATTTGTTGTAGTTGTAAGTTAATCAATTCCCAAAATTTTGAAAGGTGGTACTCAAAATGAAAAAGTTTATTTTAATATTTCTTGTAACTTTATTAATGTCCCCAATTGCTATTAGTGCGGATACGAGCACCCCGGATCAAGTAGAAGATGCCATAGAATTGCCTAGAAACGATAAGACCGATAGAACAATGCCGGAGAAGAATCACCTAACTGAAATCAACTCAGATACTGACAGTAGAGTTTATAAAATTGAGTTAGGAATGAACCCTACAGAGAAATTAACTATTGTATCACAAAAAACCTATGACATAGTGATAACTGATTCGAATGGTAATACTATTATACAAAGAAATGAAATTGGCGAGGAAGGTAGTAGACAAGTAGAATTCCCAACTGACAATTATGGTGACTATTACTTATTCATCACACCTTCAGATGATGGGAGAACCCAATATCCCTATAGTTTAAGAGTCATAGTTGGGGAACCTATTTATTTATATTATGGAAATGAGTACCAAATCAATCTTCTGAATTCGTCTTTAACACCTACTAACACTACCAGTAGGATACAATACTTTGATTTATCAGACATAGATTCTATACCTGAAGGCTCGATATTAACTGGCTTTACAGTGGGGGGTACTGAAGTTAACCGATCTTCTCTTAGCCTTTATAGTATAAAAAGAAGTTTGAGACCTAATTCTAGCTTAAATTGGATAGATGCAACCTATCCTTTATATAGCCCTAGTGATTTAGATGTTGCACCTAAGAGTGATCAAATCTTGGTAAAGCAGGGTTGGGCATTTAGGCATTCTGCCGACTTTTATCCAGGCGAAACTGCTACCTATACTTTAACTCCAAAGATTACTTTAGATTATAAAATAGAGATGAAGTGAGGTTTGAAAAGGTCAAATGGTCTCTAGTATTCAAAGATTACTAAATAATTATTTTGATAAAAGTAATGTCCAACAACAAAATTTCCGTAACACAGTTTCACAATCAGTAGAGAGAACTGATGGTGTTCATTCTAATAAGAATGTAGAAATATATAATCCCAAAACTAATAAAGTGAAATACAATGATAAATCTATTTCACCACGGTTACAGGTTGACAGAAATTACAATTTAACTATTGAAGAAAACAAAGTATACAGTGTGGATACAGATTATGGATTGATAAACTATCAATTTAATAATGATTCAAATTCAAGTTACGTTCAAACACTGCATTACGATAATCAAATTAGTGATGAGAAACGTGTCCATCTAGAGAAAAACAGGCAATTTTTAACTCATTTACAGACGTTTGCAGAGACTGGAAGAATTAATATTATGTATACTGCAAGAGAAGCTAGTGAAGTACTAGAAGGATTTAATAGATTGGGAATCAATACCGAAGAGCCTTTCACTATAAATAATAAACCGACAAGATATAGGATCGATCCTTCTGGTGTTATTCATGAAGTTGATCTTGAGAGTAGAGGAATGAAAGAGAAGGACTGGAGAAAGTTTGGACATGATGAAAATACTATATTTATAATTCAAGGTAAAGAGTACAAAATGGACGAGAATGGTCAACTTCCTTTACCAAAAGATTATGTCCATAAACATGAGCAAGTACAAATTATTAATAAATAATGTTCAGTAACATAATATTTCTAGCACCCTGAAATTTGAAGTGCTACCTGTCAAGTAGACAGTGGAAATAATAAAAATACCTTAAACGGCTTGATTCCTGAATTCTAAGGGACTCATGCCGTTTAATCTTTCTTGATAACGCTCTAAATTATAGAATGCAATATAGGAATGAATCGCTTCTTCAAGTGTCGCATATGTATCATATTTGTTCAGGTAGTATTTCTCAGATTTAAGCGTACCCCAAAAAGCCTCGATTGGTCCGTTATCAATACAACGTCCCACTCTGGACATACTATGCACCATTTCAGCATTATCTATTATTTGTTTAAAGAACTTTGAAGTATATTGATAGCCACGGTCACTATGTATTAGTGGATGCTCATCTTCTTTTAAACTTTGTATGGCCGGTACTATAGTTTGAAAGACAAGTTTGTTATTATTTGAATGTCCCAATATATAACTAATAATTGATTTGTCATATAGGTCAATAATGGCACTTAAATATGCCTTTTTACCATTACCATATTTTAATTCTGTAACATCAGTACACCATTTCTGATTTTGCTTTTCGGCATTAAAATCACGACTAAGTATATTCTCTGCAACATAATTAGAAGTAGATTTACGATATTTTTTTCGTTTTTGACGAATAACCGATTTCAATCGACACAATTTCATTAAACGATAAATACGTTTTTTATTAACCTTCGGCAAATTATTATTTTCACGATGACGATTGATAGTAAGTGTGATACGACGATACCCATAAATGCCAGTTACTTGCTTATAAAGTAACTTGATTGATTCTAGGAGTTGTTCATTCTCAACTTCTCTTTTGGATGGTTGACGTTTTAGCCATTTATAATAAGCAGCACGTGTAACACCAGCTATTTTACATAATAAAACGATAGATAGTGATCCATTCGTAGCTAATTCCTTGATTACGACATATCGGTTAGTATTACGAGTTTTGGTTAACGATGCCTCCTTTCTATTTCCTCTAACTTTTTTAAGAATAAGTTTTCTGCACGTAATCGTTCATTTTCACGTTCTATCCGTTGGATTTCTAAACGTAGTTTAGCTTCATTACTTAATTCTTCTTCTGCTTTTGTATGGCCACGACGGTCTTGTAATCCTTGCACACCTTTTTCTTCATATTTCTTTACCCATTGATATACTTGTTGGTAAGAAACTTCATATTGTTCAGCTACAATTCTGTAGCTTTTCCCCTGAGCAATACAAGTTTGTACAATTTCAATACGCTCTTTTATCGTAGTCTTTCTTCCCTTAGTCATAGTTTGGCTCATTCCTTTACCCGAATCTTTTAATTCACTATGACTAGTATACTTTTTAATCCAATTTCTTAAAACGGTTGTACCTGAAAGTTTATATCGTCTAACGGTCTCTCTTAATGAGTATTTACCCGATATATAGTCTTGAACAGCTCCCAATTTTACTTCTTTAGAATAATTATTGTGGTTTGTTTGTCTTTCAAGACCGTCTTCTCCAAAAAATAGATAATTATTTTGCCAATCTTTGATTGTTCTAGTATTTACTTTATATAATTCTGAAACTTCGTTAAGAGTAAAATGGCTATTATTATAAAAATTTAAAATCTCTAATTTTTCTTCTTTAGAGTGACTATATTTTTTCATAAAAAAATCTCCCCAATAACTAAACAGATTTATTTTTTTAACCTGTCTACTTATTGGGGAGCATATCAATTTATATAGGGTGCTTTTTTCTTGGATTTTCGGATTTATGGTGGAACGGAACTTATAGCTCTCCCTTTTCCAACTCCTTAATAAATTTGGTGAAGTCGATACCAAAGTTATCTGAAACGTTGTGATCTGTAACGTGGTCAAACATATTTGGTAAAGCATCGTAAAAAGCATTTTTATTAAAACGAGGTTTCCGCTTTTTATGAAGCTTTTCGTTGAATAAAATTTTTGCCCTTAAAGAATCGAAAGAATATCCTTTTCCCAGTCGTTCAACATGACGTATAATGCTATTTATAGACTCTGTATATGCGTTAGTAAGTCTTTTATCAAAGTGATTGAATATTTCTTCATTCCAATTGTCTACGGCTCTAACAAGGTCTTTATAAGCATCTTTAACATTACTGGATACACAACGCTGACGCCAATTTATATATCGTTTTTCTCCTTCTTGTGAACTTGGCGTATCCCATATCTTATAGAATTCTTCTTTGAGTTCATAGGCTTCCTTCAAATCAGGAATATTTCCAAGCCAAGTTTCTAAAAGTAGCAATTCACGGTCGATTAGATCGTGCCTGCGTTTGAGAAGTATAAACCTATCACGCATAAGTGTTCTTCTTCCTTTTGGTGTCATATTAGTTCTTAAAGATTTCCTAACACTATCCAAGGCTTGATTTGCCATACGGACTACATGAAACTTATCTACCACCACTTTAGCGTGTGGAAGGACGATATTCACTGCATCTTTGTAAGGTTTCCACATATCCATTGTGACGTATTCGATATAAGACCTATCTTCAATCTCTAAAAGGCGTTTAATGACTGTATCCTTGTTACGATCCTTTTTGATGTCATAGATAGTTCTCCGTTCGACGTTGGTAAGTACCAGACGAGGTTTACGAATGATGTGTATTTCATCTATCCCAAGCCATTTAGGAGTCTCAAATTGGTATTCTCTTTCTTTAAATGCCGCATAGTCCTTAAAGACGTTCCTAACGGTCTTCTCGTCAACACCAACGCTTTCTGCGACTTCTACAAAGGTCTTAGACATTGATTGCTCTTCAATGGATTCTAACAGCCTTCTGGTCATACTACGCTTTTCGTCAATGGATATAAGACGTTCCCAAAAGGTCGAGTCACACTCACGACACTTATAACGTCTACGGTTCAATTGTAAGCCAACTCGCTTTAAACGAATGGGCAAATCCATAATCAATTGTTTTCGTGAGCTGTGCTTATATAACTTGTCAAAACCACATTCTGGACAACGTTCTGGAGGATAGATTGCTTCCACTTTAAACATCATATCGGTTTCATTCTCTTGTGGTGGTTCGATTGCTGTAAGATCTGGGAGGAATAATAAGTCGTTCAAATTACACCTGAACCAACTCTGGATTTTGATAGATATTACCAATAATTTTTAAATTGCATTCAAGTGTCTTATCATCCACATATTGTACTTCATTTGTCATATGCCAATGTGAGTACAAATTTATCCAAGCACGAAACTTAAACTCTCTCATTACCATCACTCCTATCATTTGATAGGTTAATTATACCAATAAAGGATAATGATATTCCACTAAATAATCCGATTTATGATTAAATTGTTGTTAAACTATTAAACTGGGTTTTCCACTATATATTCCGAAGACCCAAATAATGAAAAGCCGTAAATCGGTAAGAGTGTATGATTCAGCTCATAAAATAGAAAAAAAGGAATTTGAAGAAATTTTAGCATTAGCAACAAGTGCACCGTCTTCTAGTAATTTGCAGTCTTGGAGATTTATTGTAATCCAAGATCAGGAACTAAAAAAAGAGTTAAGAGAAATTGGCAATAACCAAGCGCAAATAGAAGATTCTTCAGCGATTATTGCTGTTTTAGGAGATACAGATGCTTATAGAAATGTGGAAGAAATCTATGAGAAAAATGTTTCCCTTGGCTATATGGATCAATCCATTGCAGATAGAACGATTAATAACACGCTAAGTTTATATCCCAATCAACCAAAACAAATATTAGCACAAATTGCTAGCTATGATGCAGGCTTAATTTCCATGCAGATTTTACTGCTAGCAAAAGAACGAGGGTATGATACCGTTATAATGGGCGGTTTTGATAAAGATGCATTTGCGAAACGTTTTGAGTTACCAGAAAACCAATTTCCGATTACCCTTATTGCAATAGGAAAAGCTGCTGCACCAGCTTTTAATACTAGCAGAATGCCGATAGAAAAAATTGCGAAATTTTACTGATTGAGAGAGAAAAAAGTGCCTTGATTCTAAAAAGAAAGAAGGCACTTTTGGGTTATTTTATTTCGATTGCAGAGGTTTCACCTGCTATACGGCCAAATACGATGATGTCAGCAACAGCATTTCCACCAATTCTATTTCCGCCATGAACACCACCAGTAACTTCACCTGCAGCATACAGTCCTTTAATGATATTTCCTTGTTTATCTAAAACATGAGTTTTTGTATCAATTTTTAATCCACCCATAGTATGATGTATACCTGGAGTTACGGGAATTATATAGTATGGACCTTCTTCTAATGTTTGAGTGAGATGGACCCTGTCAAATTCTTCGTCTTTTTTATTTTTAACGTATTTTGTGTAATTTTTTAAAGTAGAAGCAATGGTACTGCTATCTATTCCTGCTGCCTTTCCTAAAGCTTCTATTGTTTCTCCTTTTATAGCATAGCCATCTTTAATATATCCTGCTAATGAGGCATTTTCATCAGCCATTTCTTGGTTTACGACGAGATATGCAATTTTATCTGTCTGTGCCAAAATGTTTTTCGAAACAACATCACGTGTCAATAATTCATTGGTAAATCTTTTTCCTTCTTTATTTACTAAAATGGCTCCGTCTCCGCGTAATCCTTCTGTAAATAAATAGCCTGTTTCTGGATCGGTTGTTGGATGAATTTGTATCTGATCCATATCTACGAGATCAGCCCCAGCCTTTTCTGCCATAGCAATTCCTGATCCTGTTGCTCCTGCATGATTTGTTGTTGAGAAACCTTCCAGATCTTTATTGTATTTAATAACCATTTCAGCATTTGCTCCAAAACCACCTGTTGCTAAAATAACAGATTTTGCATTAACCGTGAAGGAATTCTTATTTTTATCGGTAGCTTTTACTCCTACAATCGCTCCATCTTTTTTTATTAAACTATCAGCTGTAGTATTTAATAAAATGGGAGTATTTAATTTTTTCAATTTATTGGATAGAACCTCTACAATAACAGGACCAACTGGTGATCCATCTGCTGGCTGATGAATTCTTGGGTTCGTTTGCCCACCAGATAATGTTACCTTTGTTAAACCTGCTCCCATATCATTTAGCCATTTCAGTGCATCAGGAGCATTATCTACTAGAGTTTGTAGCAGTTTTGGATCATTTAAGTTTTTGCCGCCTTTCATCGTATCGTCAAACCATGTTTGTTTGTCGTCTTTAATTCCATCCGCTTCTTGGTATTTGGTGCCTGCCACATTCATTCCACCTGTTGCTTTATTTGTGTTTCCACCAATGATAGGCATTTGCTCTAAAATGACAACAGACTTACCAGCTTCGCTAGCCTTCACGGCTGCTGCAAGTCCTGCACCACCTGCACCTACTATAGCGACATCAACATCTAAGTCTTCCTGCTTTTGCTCTTCTACAATGACTTTATTTGCAGCATCTTTTAAGGCTTTCATATCGGCTCCCGACTTTTCTAACGCCTTTGTAACAGCTTCAATAATTCCGTTACTAGATTCACTTGCTCCTGATACAACATCCACTGCTAAACTTTGTGAGGAGATAATATCCTTGGTTAATTGAGTAGTTGCCCCATCACTAATACTGCCTGTTTCTCCGTCTGCACTGATTTCAATTTTCTCAATCTTATCTTTTGAAACTGTTACTGTAGCTTTAATTTCTCCTCCATGACCAGTGGAAATGCCTTCGTATGTTCCCGCTTTAAACTTTGCTTTTTCTTCTGTATTCGTATTGTTGCTACAACCTGCTATTATCAGCATAAATATAGCTAGAAGAACAAATGCTATACTAGAAGATCTTTTCATAAAAATTTTCCCCTCTCTATATATGTATTGTTCATTATTTCACAATGTCTATCATAAGGAACATGCTCAACTACTAGCTATCAAAATAATAATGTTCAAAATAAGTTCATAAGTATGTGGAGAATTTGTGAATCTTTAAAGGATAAGGAAATCGTACTTTTTGTAATTTATTTCTATTCGCGCTAAACTAAAAGAGAATTCGAAAAAGGAGTGTGGAAAGATGAATGTTGTTACATTAAATAATGGCTTAAAAATGCCTCAACTGGGGTTTGGCGTATGGCAGGTTCCAGATGAAGAAGCGGCTGTTGCTGTCAGCACTGCTTTTAAAGTAGGCTATACTTCCATTGATACAGCGATGGTATATCAAAACGAAGCAGGTGTAGGAAAAGCAATTAAAGAATCTTCTATTCCACGCGAAGAGTTGTTTATTACAACAAAAGTGTGGAACAGTGATCAGGGCTATGAGAATACACTAAGAGCATTCGATGAAAGTTTAGAAAGATTAGGGCTTGATTACGTCGATCTTTATTTGATTCATTGGCCAACCCCACAATTTGATGAGTATGTGGATACATATAGAGCACTAGAAAAATTATATAAAGATGGCAGAGTCAAGGCAATTGGTGTTTGTAACTTTGAAATTGAACATTTAGAGCGCATTTTAAATGAATGTGAGGTTAAACCTGTTTTGAATCAGGTAGAATGTCATCCATATTTAGCGCAAAATGAATTAAAGGAATTTTGCGCAAAGTATGATATTTTTGTAGAAGCTTGGAGCCCGCTTGATCAAGGGGGAGAAGTTCTTCAGGATGAAGTCATCACACAAATTGCAGAAACAAAAGAAAAGTCACCAGCACAAGTAGTATTGCGTTGGCATTTGCAAAATAATACGATTGTTATTCCGAAATCAGTGACACCATCTCGCATTGAAGAAAATTTCCATGTGTTTGATTTTGAATTAACAGAGGAAGAAATGAAACAAATTAATGAGCTAAACCGCAATAGAAGAAAAGGTCCACACCCAAATGATATGAATAAACGATAAGGAAGAAAGGGAATAGTGCTGCTATATTTAATAGCAACACTATTCCCTTTTCCAGTTATATCTATTGGTATTAGAACGGGTTTGTTCCTAGTACTGTAGCTGTTTTTACATAGATTCTTGGATGCAGTTTTAATTGAGAAACAATCAGTTCTGCGATATCTTCTGGCTGCATGTATTTCTCTGCATCACCTTTGATTAAATCTGTTTTAACAGCAAGATCTGTTGCAACTGTACTTGGTGTTAAGGAAGTAACACGAATATTATTTCTGCGTACTTCTTGTGCTAATGATTCTGTCATTCCGATTAGACCGAATTTAGAAGCACTGTATGCACTAGAAGTAGCAGCGCCATTTAAGCCATTTGTAGAAGAAATATTGATAATATCTCCGCCATTTTTTTCGATTAATTGTGGTAAAACTGCCTTTGTTACATAATATGGTCCCATTAAATTTACGTCGATGATTTGTTTCCATTCTTCTGGGTCCATATCTAAAAGAGATTGGAATTTACCAATTCCAGCATTATTGATTAAAATATCTGCTTTCCCTAGTTCGTTTGTTAAAGTAGAAATTGCTTGTTCTACTTCTTCTAAAGAGGATACATCAACTGTTGCATAAGCAGCTTTTACGCCAAGTGCTTCCACTTCTTTGGCTACTTCTTGTAATGCGCCTTCTGTACGAGCAAGTAAACCAATATTTACACCTTCATTTGCGAGTGCAACTGCAACTGCTTTTCCTATCCCTCTTCCAGCTCCCGTAATGAAAGCTACTTTTCCTTTTAAAGATTGTGCCATTAAAAGCAACTCCTTCCAATCATTGTTCAGTAAATAATACTTTGTCTATTTTAAGATTTTCTGCAGGTATTAGCAAGAAAGCCGCTTAGAGAAAAGATTTATTATCTATCATTCATATAATGTTTCTTCTCTTCAATTGGAATGGTTCTTGCCATCGAACAAATTTTGCCTAATATCCTGTTTATTATCTTTTTTCTGGCGAAAAATATACCTGCTAAAACGAGTACCATGCCCTATGTATTTACATTTTGGAAAGGAAGGTCAAGTAAACTTTGATTTTCCACTATCTCTAATTGTCGGGAATTTTCCCGATATTTGGGACGTTTATCTACAAATGACAGCGTTTACCTAAATGCTCGCGAGTTATTGAAACGGCTTTCATCTGGTGATTAAATAGAGATTGAAGTTAGCAAATACAAAAAAATAATTAAAGAGGGGTGATTTATATGATGCAAAAGCTTCAGAGATTTGGTGGAGCAATGTTTACGCCAGTACTTTTATTTGCATTTTCGGGTATTGTTCTTGCTATTACTATTATGTTAAATAATCCCCAAATTGTCGGAAGTATAGCAGATGAAGGTACAACTTGGAATAGTATTTTAACTATTTTGGAAGATGGTGCATGGACAGTATTTAATCAGATGGAATTGCTTTTTGTTATCGGTATTGCACTTGGATTGGCTAAAACTGCTAATGCAAGAGCCGTGATGGAAGCAGTTGTTGTATATCTTACTTTTAATTATTTTCTATCAGGTATATTAGAATTCTTTGGACCAACATTCGGTGTTGATTTTAGTCAGGAAGCTGGCAGTACTAGTGGAATGAAACTAATTGCTGGCATAAAAACATTGGATACTGGAATTATCGGAGCAATACTAATTTCTAGTATAACGGTCTGGCTTCATAATAAGTATTTTGAAAAGAAATTACCGGAATGGCTTGGGATATTCCAGGGATCTACGTACGTCGTCATTCTAGGTTACTTTATAATGATTCCTATCGCAGTTGTTGTTGCATGGATATGGCCGATTATTCAATCTGGAATCGGTTCCCTTCAAGGATTTTTAGCTAGTTCAGGAACATTCGGTGTTTGGTTTTACCATCTTTTTGAAAGAGCATTAATCCCAACAGGATTGCATCACTTTATTTATACGCCATTTATGTTTGGCCCAGCAGTTGTAGAAGATGGAATCGTTAAATATTGGATGGGTAATCTTGGGGACTTTGCACAAAGTGCGGAATCACTAAAAACTTTGTTCCCAGCTGGTGGCTTTGGATTATATGGAAACTCCAAGATGTTTGCAGCACCAGGGATTGCATTAGCAATTTATTTCACAGCAAAAAAAGAAAAAAGGAAGAAAGTAGCTGCCCTTCTAATTCCAGCTACCTTAACAGCGGTATTGGCAGGGATTACGGAGCCACTAGAATTTACTTTCTTATTTGTTGCACCTGTATTATTTGCTGTTCACGCTGTACTCGCAGCTACATTGTCAGCAACGCTATATACATTCGGAGTAGTGGGAGATATGGGTGGCGGTCTGATTGAAATAATGTCTAAAAACTGGATTCCATTATTCGGTAATCATTGGGATGTTTATGTAGCCCAAATCGTAATTGGGTTAATTTTTTCCGGTATTTACTTTTTGGTTTTCCGTTTTCTTATCTTGAAGTTTAACTTTGCTACACCTGGAAGAGAGACGGATGATAAAGAGGTTAAACTATATAGAAAGAAAGATTATCAAGAAAAACAAAAAGGCAGAGATAAAAAAGATGAGGTTGCAGTAACAGTTGTGGAAAACAGTTATAGAGAAAAAGCTGCGATATTTCTTCATGCTTTAGGTGGTACAGAGAATATTGAAACAATAAATAATTGTGCAACAAGACTAAGAATTAGTGTAAAGGATCCCAATCTAGTGATGCCTGATATTGCCTTTAGAGAGGGTGGTGCTCATGGAGTTGTTAGAAATAATAAAGGCATACAAATTATTGTAGGCTTATCAGTTCCTCAAGTGAGAGAAGAGTTTGAAAAGTTAAAAAATGAAGAATAGGAGAGATTATTTATGAAAAAATTTTCAATCACAGTAGCAGGTGGAGGAAGTACTTTTACGCCGGGAATTATATTAATGCTTTTAGAAAACCTAGATAAATTTCCGATTAGACAAATTAATTTTTATGATAATGATAAAGAACGCCAACAGCAAATAGCTGATGCGTGTGAAATAATTATTAAAGAAAAAGATCCTGAAATTACTTTTTTAGCTACAACGGAACCAGAGGAAGCCTTTGTGGATATTGATTTTGTGATGGCACATATTCGTGTAGGAAAGTACGCAATGAGAGAAAAGGATGAAAAGATACCTTTAAAATATGGGGTAGTTGGTCAAGAAACATGTGGTCCTGGTGGAATTGCCTACGGAATGAGATCCATCGGAGGCGTATTAGAAATATTAGATTATATGGAAAAATATTCGCCTAATGCATGGATGTTGAATTATTCAAATCCAGCTGCGATTGTTGCAGAAGCAACTAGAAAATTACGACCAAATTCAAAGATCCTTAATATTTGTGATATGCCGATTGGAATTGAAAATCTGATGGCAAAGATACTAGGTCTCCCTTCACGGAAAGATATGACTATCCGCTATTATGGTCTAAATCATTTTGGCTGGTGGACAGATATTCGTGATAAAGAAGGAAATGATTTAATGCCCAAATTGAAAGAGCATGTAAAGGATTATGGCTATGATTTAGCAAAAAATGAAGGACAACATGCAGATGAAAGCTGGCAATCTACTTTTAGAAAGGCGAAAGATGTGTATGCAGTTGATCCTGACACCTTACCTAATACGTACTTAAAATATTACTTCTATCCTCAAGATGAAGTAGAGCATACAGATCCTAACTATACAAGAGCAAATCAGGTTATGGATGGAAGAGAGAAATTTATATTTTCTCAATGTAATAGAATAGCAGAGTTAGGTTCTACAGAAGGTTCAGAGTTAGAAATAGACGAACATGCTTCTTATATCGTAGACTTAGCCCGTGCGATAGCATATGATACACAGGAAAGAATGCTTTTAATTGTTGAAAATAACGGAGCGATTCAAAACTTTGATCCAACTGCAATGGTAGAAGTTCCATGTATTGTCGGAGTTAATGGGCCTGAACCGTTAGTACAAGGAACTATTCCTCGATTCCAAAAGGGATTAATGGAGCAGCAAGTAGCTGTAGAAAAATTGGTAGTAGAAGCTTGGGAAGAACATTCTTATCAAAAGCTTTGGCAAGCCATTACCTTATCAAGAACGGTTCCAAATGCTAGAGTAGCAAAACAAATTTTAGATGATTTAATGGAAGCAAATAAAGAATATTGGCCAGAACTTAATTAGTAGAGAGAAACAGGGTGCTTGAAAAAGGGCACTCTGCTTTTCTATTTATTAATGTTTTTCTGAATATACTATTATCCCTTATAATAAAGGCAAGGGAGGAAGTTGTATATGCTTAAAGACTTAATGAATAAATATTATGATCAACTCTCAGAAAATGATTTGTATGTGATAAATTATGTTCTTAATCATATAGAAGAATGTAAAAAAATGAGTATTTTAGAATTGTCTGAGGCATGCACTATTTCCAAGTCTTCCATTCTAAGGATGACTCAAAAAATAGGTTTTAGTGGTTATAGTGAGTTTAAATATTTTTTGAAGAATGAGCCCAAATCCTTTGAGCCAAATTTAGATTTTTTTACTATGCAAATGAAAGAAATAGAAATGACAAGAAAACTATATAAAAATATTGATACAGAAGCAATATATAATCAGATTAGAAATGCAGATACGATATACGGCTTTGCAAGTGGATGGGGTCAAAGAAATGCTTTGGAAGAAATGGCTCGGCAATTTATTTCTAATAATAAGAAAATCTACATCATACCCGCAGAAACAGAATTTGATTTTCTTTTAGCCAAAATGAAGCCAACAGATCTAGTTATTGTTATATCTTTAAGTGGAGATGTTAAAAATATAGTAGGTCAACTAAGACAATTGGCTGTTAAATCAATTCCTACCCTATCTATTACTTCTTTCAACAATAACCATTTAGCAACTTTATCTACATATAATATTTATTATGAATCCTTTATGCTAGGGAAACATTATGAGATTGAACATCGATCCCTGTTGGGGTTATTTACTGTTATTGATTCGGTTTATAGAGGTTATTTAGACTATTCAGTGCGAAAAAATGAAAGCAATGATTAAAGAGGTGAACATAAATGGTAAAAACAATTGTCGATAAATTAAATTTAAAAAAATACAAAAAAATGGCGATTCTAAATCAACCAAATGAATCGAATTACTTTGGAGAATTGGAAGCATATGATACAGAGCTTCAAGATAAATATGATGCTATATTCGCCTTTGTACTAGACATGGCTGCAATGCGAGAAACGATTGATAAGATTATACGAACAGATTCGCTGAACAAGAAGGGATACATCTTTTTAGCATATCCAAAGAAAGGAAATAAAGTCTATCCCACTTATATTCATCGGGATGAATTGTTTAAGGGGCTAGATACGGATTCAGATGGATATGTGGGAACGAGTACAATAAAATTTGCACGAATGGTTGGATTGGATGAAGTATTTACCGTGATAGGTTTAAAAGAAGAGGAAAAAAGGACAGCAAAGGATGCTTCCTCCAAAGCGAGTCAGCGTGTCAATGATTATATAGAAAAAATTCAAGCTGTCGAAGATGATTTAATAAATACACCCGAGCTATTAGCCTTTTACCAATCTCTTACACTAGGTTATCAAAAGGAGTGGGCAAGATATGTCTATAGTGCAAAACAAGAAGCAACGAGAGAAAAAAGAAAAGCAGAAATGAAGATGATCCTTCAATCTGGTTATAAAAGCAGAGATACCTATCGAAAAGAGCAGGGATAATAGGTTTCAGCAGTTTTTTTATTATCAGTTTGACTAAATAAAAAGGCGTGTTTCTTTTGGGAAAGCGCCTTTTAAAACCCTCTCTTCAAAAAGTGTGGCATGACTTTCAAAGGAAATTCATAGATTAATATATATCTTTTTTGAAGGAGAGGACTATATGCGTTTTGCTAGACTAGCTGATCGCTTTTGGGATGGCATAACTTTGACCAATGTCAATCATAAAGGAATTATATATCCTTATTTTGCTTTTATGATTACTGCATTTCTTTTTGAATTATTTCTTATAGTGTTAATAGGAGTATCTATTTATTACTTTTATCAATGGAAGTATTATCCTGATGTACTCTTTTATATTGGATGCTGCATCCTCTTCTTGCTGCTTATCTTGACAACCATATCGATAAAATCTATCTATCTAAAGATTAAATAGGAGGCAGTAGCAATTAAATAACTTCCTGCCTTTTACGTAAATAATAATATAAAATGATACAGCAAATGGAGCAAAGCAACGATAATAATGCGATAAATCCATAGCCTGCCTGTTGTCCAATGACACCATTGCTTGTATAAAACAAACGATTTATCCCATCAATTATGACTCCAATTAGCAGGTTCCCGAACACACTGGCAATTCCCATTAGAGTAACAGTAAAGGTTATGGCTGTACCCGTTCCTTTCGGATACCTTTTGGCAAGCAATGCCATTACAGTCGGGTAAATGGGGGCAATTCCTATTCCGGCGATAGCGAAAAGAATCGCACCTTTTTCGCCGATGATAATGGCAGCAAAACTGCAAATGCCGGAAAAGGCAGCAAAGATCATGATGGAGAGTGTATAGCCGATTTTATCTGTTAGTGGGCCAAGAACTAGCCGTGAAAGCATAAAGAAGAGAAAAAACATAGATAACATACCAGAAGCTGTTTCCACATTCCATGAATACGCTTTAATTAAAAAGTTTACTAACCAGCCTCCGACAGCCAATTCAGATACCACCCCAAAGGAAAGTATCATGACAATAAGCCATGCAACTGGATCGCGAAGTAAAAATCGATATGACACTGATTCGTCATCACTAGTTTCCTCTTCTGGAAATTTGCCGAAGATAGAAGGGATGATAGGGAGAATGGCTAAAAGCAGCACAATAAAATACATTCCTCGCCAGCTTAATTCTTCGCCTGAGATTGTCCATTTCATCATCCAAGAGGCAATAATAGGTGCAACCATTGAGCTTAGTCCATAGAAAAAATGAGCGAGATTCATCATTAATCCCGTATTCTTTGTGAAAATTCGTGCTGCCATTATCCCCAGTCCGATTTCAAGCATCCCATTTCCAATATATAAAAGGAAATAGGAGGAAGAAAGGGTGAAATATTTTTCGGAGAAATAAAGACAAATACCTGAAAGAGCCATTGCGGCGAAAGCAACAACTCCAGTCCATTTGATGCCAATTTTATTGGCTAAAGCGGCAGTAAAGGTACAAGCAATTAAATAGCCAAGTGAATTGATAGCAAGCAAAAATCCTATTTGTGACTCACTTAAAAGAAAATCTGCTTGAATGATAGGGATAGCAGGTCCTTTAACGTTCTCTGATAATCCGAAAATGAGGAACCCGCCAAAAATAATAGCAAGTAAAACAGAATAATTAATTTTAGAATGTTTCTTACTAAAAGCGTTCAAGCGATTCATAGGTATCATTCCTTTATCTTCAAAAATGTAACTAATGAGTTATGAAGACTATTATTTATGATAGCGTGATTGGCGAGATGGAAGATTGCTATCTTCGTTTGAATGATTATTGGTGTCCACATGATTACTTTTTTTGCGAAGGATTTTTTTAATCCCTTTAAACAATAGAGTAATAACTAGATAGATCCCAAAGAAAAGAAGAAACCCGTTAATCCCGGCCACAGCATCTGCGAACTCCATATTTCCCCGTCCTGTAATTCCTTGCTGAATTTCAATGGCAAATACTAATACAAGAATAAGTGTAAATGTATAAATAAAAGAAATACTCTTGATACTCCAAGCGGCTAACCGTTTAAAAATAAATTGAACAATAAAGAATGAAATAATTCCGATAAGGCCGATAATCCATAAATGCAAATCTTTGTCTGTGGCTTGCCAACCAAGAATAGCAGCAGCATCCATAATAATATCATGAAGAATATTAACAATTTCCGCGATAATTTTAAAAAAATCTACCATTGTGTCCCTCCCTTTTAATGTTTCCTTTCATTAGATTATACTGGAGGATGGAAAATAATAAAACAGCAATTAATTATTCTAATATTAGCAAATGCGCTTCTAGTTAAAAAATGATAAGATAGGAGAAAAGATGTGATGTTCATTAAGACGAACGTATATAGAAATTATACTTTGAAGGGGCAATGTCTATGCTGCTTTGGAATCGTAATAGGCAAATAAAAACATGGGGACAAATTACGTTAGTAACAATCTCTATATTATTTACTACTTATCAATTTGTTATAAAGCACGAACCATTTTTCAATATTGACTTTTTTCTGTTTACGATCTTAGCGTGGATTGTTGGCTGGAGGTATGATCTGTCCAAATACTATGAGAAGAAGGCTAAGGATAGTGAAGAAAGCTATCGACTTCTAATGGATTCATTACCTGAATCCATATTTATTCACTCCTTAAGAGAAAACAAGTTAGTCTATGTCAATCATGCTGCTGTTAGAATGATGGGAGCATCTAGCGGCCAAGACTTAATTAATCGATCATTTGGAGAGTTTGTCGCAGCAGACTATATGGAACGGTGGAAAATGCGGCTGAATATTGCCTTAGAGAAAAAGAAACCGCTCTCTCCTATTGAATATAAAATGAAACGTGTTGCTGGAAATGATTTTTTCTATGAGGCCTCCTGTTTAGCGATAAAGTTAAATGGTGAAGATGTGATATTATCGATTGGAAAAGATATAACAGCTAGTAAAGAGCAAACGATGCATTTGCTCCAGAAGTCAGAAAAATTAGCGATTTTGGGAGAGATGTCTGCAGGAATTGCCCATGAAATTAGAAATCCATTAACCTCGATTAAAGGCTTTATTCAGCTAGCGAAGGCAGAAAATCCCCAAAATAAATATTTTGAAATCGTATTGACAGAGATAGAAAGAATTAATGGGATTGTCGGCGAGTTGCTTTTTCTCGCTAAACCTACGGCGGATGTTTTTTTAGTTAAAGATATTCGTAATATTATTAAAGACGTTGTTACATTAATACATACTCAATTAAGCTTACATAATATTCAGATCAAAGAAGTATACGAATGGGACATTCCAATGATTTTATGTGAGGAAAAACACCTAAAACAAGTATTTATAAACTTACTACAAAATGCTATAGAAGCTATGCCAAAGGGTGGATATATTTCTATTAAGGGTACGTCTCTCCAGGATGGCAATATATCGATAGAAATTATGGATCAGGGAGTAGGCATTCCGGACGAGAGATTAGGAACACTTGGTGAACCATTTTTTACAACGAAGGAAAAAGGGACAGGTCTTGGTTTAATGACCTGTTTCAAAATCATTGAAAGTCATAATGGCAATTTGAGCTTCCAAAGCGAGTTAAACAAAGGAACAAAGGCAACCATAATCTTTCCAGCCGCTACACAAGATACATTACTTGGTACAGTTTCCAAAGCATAATAGAAGCAGATGTAAACCTCCACTAAAATAGCGGAGGTTTATTTGAATAAAGGAAATAAGTTTGGCGTAAAAGGTAATAAACTTTAGATGGTAAAGATTCCAGTCGAGTTTTTTCCAAACACTCCATGTTATAATGACTTCAAACTAGCAAAAGGATGGTGGATGTAGTGATTAATAACTTTGATGAAGTAGTAAATCGGCGAAATACCTATTCGATTAAATGGGATGGTGGAAAAATTATTAAGGAGATGGGACTTACAGAGCGGTATGATGAAGAGACAATCCCCTTATTTACAGCAGATATGGATTTGCCCGTACCACAAGCATTAGTAGATGCATTACATAAAACGGTAGATAATCGCATATACGGCTATTCTATTTTTCCAGATGAGTACTATGAAGCAATTCAGCTTTGGTTTAAAAAAAGACATAATTGGGAGATAGACAGAGAATCTATTGTCTACAGTCCGGGAACAGTTCATGCAATTAATATGGCTGTGCGTGCTTTTACAGAGGTTGGAGATGGTGTAATCATTCAACGTCCAGTTTATCCGCCATTTACTTCGGCAATTGAAGGAAATGGCAGAGTGGTTCGGAATAATGCATTACTTCAAGACGAAGCAGGGTATTATACCATCGATTTTGCTGATTTTGAAGAGAAGGCAAAGGAAGAATCAACGAAGCTGTTTATTCTTTGTAATCCCCATAATCCAACTGGTCGCATTTTTACAGTAGAAGAACTAACTCGTTTAAATGAGATTTGTGTAAAACATAATGTGTTAATTATTGCAGATGAAATTCATGGGGATTTAATTAGACGTACACAGAAATTCACTCCAATTGCGATGGTAGCAGATAATCAGGATCATTTGATTACATGTACGGCAATTAATAAAACATTTAACGTGGCAGGACTTCACTGCACGAATTTAATCATTCCAAATGTGAAGCTGCGCAATGCATTTAATAAAGAAATGGGGCACCAATTGGCATCTCCTTTTACAATATCTGCGCTTATTGCGGTTTATAAGGAAGGAGAAGAATGGCTTGAGGAATTAAAGGAATATATTGACGGAACCATGGAATGGGTAAAGGCTTACATTGATGAAAATATGCCAAAAGTGAAAGTAACAATCCCAGAAGGAACCTATATTATGTGGATGGATTTCAGCGGATATGGAATAACGCCAGAAGAAGTGCATGAGCGTATTTATCATAAAGCCAATGTTTTACTAGAAGATGGCAGTATGTTCGGAGAAGAAGGAATTAATCATCAACGAATTTGTATTCCTTCCCCAAGACCGATTATAAAAGAAGCCATAGAAAGAATTGCAAGAGAGTTCGCAGATTTAAAATAAAGAGCGTAGCTTTTTTTCGAGGGTCTGATTATACTGATACTTTTAACAGGAATGAACTGGAAACAAATATACTTGTTTAGAAAAAGTATCTTTAATGATCAGCTCCTTTTCTTTTTGTGTGCTTTGATTAAAAGAATAGTTAACTATCCTAGTGTATAAACAGGGCATCAGCCGGAATTTATAGAGAAAGATTATGTTTTTTTACCATAAAAAGATTTTTTATAAAAGATGACGTATTCTTTACCAATAGCCTAAGGATAATATATAATAGAGAGGAAGGAAGTCCCTTTTTGGTGGACTTGCTATTATTTTTTACTAAATTGAAAGGATGATTTTTATTGTTATTCAACAGGCAGTACAAACCGAATTAATTAAAAAGTATTGGGAAATGTATGAAAGTAAGAAAGAGAGGACGTATATCGTAAAGCCCTCGATGCCAATTATGTATTTTGGTAATAGTAAGAAATATTTTGAATCCCCTATCCGCATCATTACTGTAGGTCTAAATCCGTCTAGACGTGATTTCCCTGACCCTGACCCTTTCCAAAGGTTTCAATCGATGAAACGAGACCATCACTATCAATTCAATCAACAGTATATTACTGCACTTGACCAGTATTTTGAAAAAGACCCATATAAAGCATGGTATGAGCCTTCTTTTGAACCGTTATTGAATGGAATGAATGCAAGCTTTTATGGTAACAAAGAAAATACGGCATTGCATACAGATATTTGCTCACCGCTTGCTACTAATCCTACTTGGGATAGTTTAAGCAAAGAAGCAAAGAAAGATCTTCAAGCAGAAGGCGTGAAATTATGGCATGAGCTTATTGAATACTTACAGCCTGATGTAATCCTTATTTCAGTTGCAGGAGAACATCTATCAAAAATTCAGTTGGAAACAGAAAGTGATTGGGAGACTGTTTATACGGTTCCTAATTCCCGTTATTTAATTAATAGTAAGAAAGTAAAATTAGCGGCTAAAACAGCTGATGTTTACTATGGCAGATCGGCAGAAATTCCATTTGGGCAAGTTTCACCGGAGAATAAGGTGAAACTTGGTGAATATATTAAGGCGATTACGGAGAAAAAAGATCAGCCTATTGATTTTAAAGCCTTTCACCATGCTATTTTAGAATCCGAACAACGAGATAATGAACTTTTTGGCTGGAACCAAGAAGCAAACTAATAAAAAGAGGCTGGGACAAAACCCACCTCTAAGACGAAAAAAACGGTGAAATTTTACGACAAGTAAAATTTCACCGTTTTGCTTATTTTTACAATAAAAAATAAGGACAACTTCTGATAAAATTAAGTTACCATACCAAATCTAATCAGAAAGAAGTGTCCTTATGTTTAAAGATTATACCATGAATCAAATCGTTTTGCCTCTAGATTTAGAAGTAAAGTTACAAAATAATGATATTGCCTTCCATGTCCATCATTTAGTGGAAAGTATTCCTCAAGAAGCGTTTGAACCATTTCTTCGAAACGAAGGTTGTCCTGCTTATCATCCACGCATGATGCTTAAAATTATTCTATGTGCCTACACTCAATCTGTCTTTTCGGGGCGTAAAATGGAGGCCCTATTAAAAGACAGTATCCGTATGATGTGGTTAGCTCAAGGGTATGAACCAAGCTATCGTACAATTAACCGATTTCGCGTTCAACCAGAAGTAAAAGATTTAATTCGTCAATGTTTCATCCAATTTCGCTGCCAATTGATCGAAGAAAAACTGATCGATCAAGAAGCGATATTTATCGATGGCACAAAGATTGAAGCGAATGCGAATAAATTTACGTTTGTCTGGAAGAAAGCGATTGAGAAATTTCATCAGCGTTTAATTGATAAGTCAAACCAGTTGTACAATGAGTTGCTTGAGAACGAAATCATACCCCAAATGGAACGGGAAAGTGATGAACAGCTATCATTTGGAGAGCTCACTCAAATGGTTCAAAAAGTAGACGAAGTAGTGACCGAATATGATAAACAAATGGAAGAATCTTCAGACGTTACGGAACGAAAAGCCTTACGAAGTGAACGAAAATACCCGAAACAAGTGCGTAAACAGTTGATTGATTTTGTCTTGAGAAAAAGGAAGTACCAACAGGATTTTAAAATCTTTGGACCACGTAATAGCTATTCTAAAACAGATCTAGATGCGACATTTATGCGAATGAAAGATGATTATATGAAAAACGGGCAATTGAAAGCTGGTTACAATGTACAAATCGCAACGGAAGGTCAATATGCGCTTGCTTATAGTTTATTTCCAAATCCCACAGATACACGTACGTTAATTCCATTTTTAGATGAGATAGAGCAACATTATTTCGAGTTACCGAAACATATTGTTGCAGATGCAGGTTATGGTAGTGAACAAAACTTTAGTGATATTCTCTCAAACAGAAACCGAGAAGCACTGATAACATATAACATGTTTTTGAAGGAACAAAAGAAAAAGTACAAACAAAATACATTTAATCCTGATAACTGGGAATATGATCAAGAAACCGATACATATATGTGCCCTAATCAGAAGCGTTTAGAATTTCAATATCATTCTGTCCGAACGGACGCTACAGGTTTCCAAAGGAGTTTCAAAATCTACGAGTGCGAAGACTGTTCAGGATGCCCATTCCGCTCATCATGTACCAAGGCAAAAGAAGGAAACAATCGAAAACTAATGGTGAACAAAAAATGGGAACAGCAAAAAGAATATGTGAGAGCGAAGCTTTCAGAAGAGAAAACGAGTGCCATCTATCGAAAACGCAAAACCGATGTGGAACCAGTTTTTGGATTCTTGAAGGCTAATTTGCGTTTCACTCGATTTTCTGTACGAGGAAAATCGAAGGTGGAAAACGAAATGGGCCTCGCGTTAATGGCAGTGAATTTAAGAAAATTCACTGCCATTAACTAAAATAATAGAAGAATTAACACGAAAAAATAGAGAAAGGTGAATTTGAGTGGACTCAAATTCACCTTTCTCTTTATTAGAGGCTAGTTATGTCCCAGCCTCTTTCCTACGATTAGTCAAGTAGTTATAAAAAAATATTTGAACTTGATAGTACTATTTTTGAGCATGACAAATAACCTCAGCTATTCTATTAAATTTTTCAAACTGAGGTATTGTGTGGTATACTTTTTATGTGTTATTGGTCCTTAGAGACCGTGTACGAGTATTCGTACTTTGTATTGTTCCTGACCATGGAATAGATACATTTCAATAGCTTGTTCATGCAAGCTACAGTGGCAACCCTGTCCTTTTTGGCCTGAGGTTGCTTTTTTAATTTATAATAATAATCCACAATATGATTGGGGGCAGCTTTTTGTTGGCGTATCATGTTCTTAACGATAAGATATAAGACTTTTCGTCCTTTTGGATTTCCACGTTTATTGATATGGTCTTGACCTGCATATTTACCAGATTGATACCTTCTAATATCTATGCCGATAAAGGCGTTCACTTTTTTATGATTAGAAAAGCGTGACAGATCGCCTATCTCACCAATAAGGAGTGCTGCGCTAATCTCCCCAATGCCAGGGAAGCTAGTAAATAACTGGAATTCCGAAAGTTGTCGGGCCTTCACAATTAATTGTTCGGAAACCATTTTTTTCTCCTCTAATAGATGAAGAAGTTGTCGTGCATAATATTGAACTTTTTGAGTTGGAACACTATCTGGTGAAACAGCTGGATAAGATTCTTGCGCGTATTCAATGATCAACTTCGCCTTCTCCATAGCTCGATTTTCTGATATCTTCTTATGCGTAGTTTTCATCAATAAATTTTTAATCTTGGTTCTACTTGTCTGTAATACTAATTCAGGATGTGGAAATAACTCTATTAGTGTTAAAGCATAAGGTGTTACTCTACTGGAAAAGAATCGTTCAAGCTCCGGAAAGCTTACTTGAAGTGCATGGTGCAAGTACATCCGAGTATGTTTTATTTGTCCTTCTATTTCTTGATAAAAGCGCGAAAGATCACGAAGTTCTGTATAAATTTCAGGTTGTTGTACTTTTTCTGATCGATCCACAAATGGATGAATTTGTGCTAATTTATGGGCATCATGTTTGTCTGTTTTCCAGCTTCTGAGTGTTCCCTGTTCTAGTTGTTTCTTGGCTTCCAGAGGATTTAATAAGAAATAGGTTAAATTGTTTTTCTGACAAAAGGTCTCCACTGGCTTCGAATATATACCAGTTGATTCGAAAACAATTTTAGGTTCTTCTGGAAGGCTATGAATCTCTTCCAGTAATGCTTGAAACCCAAACTTATTGTGAAGTATTTCCCCTTCTGAAAGACATGTTTGACCGTCATATAAGACTTTGTAACTTTTCCCCATAGAAATATCTAAAGCAATAATTAATTCCAATGTTTTTCCTCTCTCTTCTTTATCATTTTGAAAGATCTTCACTTTTTCATTTCGATTCCAATTTCCTATACACGAGCTCCTTGGCCCCAACATACTTAAAGCTGATTCAAAAATGAAAGTGAAGAAGCTCCGTT
This sequence comes from Niallia sp. FSL W8-0177, assembly GCF_038006285.1. Classification (NCBI taxonomy): domain Bacteria; kingdom Bacillati; phylum Bacillota; class Bacilli; order Caryophanales; family Bacillaceae; genus Niallia; species Niallia sp. FSL W8-0177. The sequence goes on along the minus strand of NZ_JBBOUX010000001.1, from coordinate 3,341,496 downwards.
TATCATTCGGATTCGAGATCCCTGAGGCTGGTCGAGCTTTCTTTCCCTTCTCACTATAACTTAAAAAAGAAAAATAGTGGGCAAAGTCATCCGTCGATGACCTTACCCACTAATCTTAGTATGTTTTTTATTTGAATGATAAGCGGTGATGCCTTTACAACGCCTCGCTAATGATCTTTTTATAATAAATAACGGAGAGAATTCCAAAGATGGAATACAGTACTGCATATAGCCCCATTACAATGAACATTGGTGCCCATAATTCCGATCCAAAGAAGAACCAGCCAGATTTGACAGCAAAATAACTATGAAGCAGGCCGATAAGTAATGGAATTCCAAAGTTAAATAGTTGTTTTGATTTAATCCCGTTTACTAAATCATTCTGTGTATAGCCTAGCTTACGGAGGATGGTATAGTTATACTTTTCTTCTTCTCCTTCGTCCATCTGTTTAAAGTAAAGGATACACCCTGATGTGATAAGGAAAGTTAGCCCAAGAAAACCGACAATAAACATCGCTAATCCCATAAATTCCTTTTGAGACTGGCTTGTCTCATAACGTGATAAAGTTTTCTGACTTTCAAAAGTTAGTTTTTGATAAATTTTATCAGCGTCTATAATATCTTGATCCTTATTAATATTAATCGCAATATAAAGAGTAGAAGGAGATTGAAGACTTTTATCCCTATTCTTTTCTACTAAATCAAAGACAGAAGAGTCGACAATTACGGTCATTAGTCCGCCGCTAGAAAAGTTAAAAGGAAGAATGTTCATTTCCTTCATTCCTAAATAACTTAATGGGATGGATTGGCCTTTTAACTCCATGGTAATCGAGCCTGTAGATTTTAATTGGATAAATTTTTCTAAGGTAGAACTATATCCATCAAAAAGTACTTCTTCTTTAGATAGATGAACATCATCTACATAGTCTTCACTAATAACCGGCAATTGCATCTCGCTGGTATCTTGTGCGAATCCCTCGGGAATATTAGCCAAGACTCCCTTAATATCAAAGATAGTCTGAATAACAGGAATTCTGTTTTCCTTATAAGCAATTTTTTGCTCTTTCAGTCGGCTTGTAAAAGCTTCTGCATCTTGGACATTGTCAAAGGTGAAATCGGCTGGAACATTTTGTTCTGCATTTTTTTCAGCAGAATAGTAAGATATATAGCTTAAACAAAGAAAGCCTAGTGCCAGCGCAGAAACGGTTGTTATAATTGTTAATAAAATAGCATTTGATTTCATCCGAAACATAATACTAGACAGGGAAAGTACTTGATTAATATTAATGTAGCCATTCTTACTTTTACGAATAAGGTTAAACAAAAAGCTGACAGATCCTTTATAAAATAGATATGTTCCGATTATAACTAGAGCGAGAATAGAAATCATAGCGAAAAACAATTCATTCATGGATTGAAAGTTGCCATTAAAAAGCTGGGACGAGATGTAGTAGCCGCTTATGATAAAAATAATTCCTGTAGCACCGATAATCATTTCCCATACAGACATTTTCTTTACTCGTGCTTCTGTTGAAGATGTAACCCGGAATAAGGAAAGAATCGTTTGGCCTTTAATGAAAATATAGTTCATTAACATAATGAGAACATATATGGCGCAAAAGACAATGACTGTTTGGACGAGAGCTTCTGGCGAAAAGTGAAGTTTCGCAATGCCTTGGACTCCGGTTACTTTGAATAGAATCATGATGGTTATTTTAGAAAAAGAAACGCCAATAAAAATACCGATAACAATAGATAGAAAATATAAAATGAAATTTTCCAGTGTTAATAAACGGAAAATTCTGCTTTTAGTCATTCCAATTAATTGGAAAAGTCCAATTTCTTTTCCGCGCCGCTTAATAAAAATCGTATTGGCATAGAGTAGAAAAATCGCAACAATTGCTATTAAAAGAATAGAGGCCGCTTTAATCGCAGCGCCACCTTTGACTGAATTTTCTACCACGTCCATCGATGGGTCATATTGTAAGGTTACAAAGGAAAAATAGAGGGACACGCTGAATACTAAGGCAAAAATATAAAGATAATAGTATTTTATATTTTTTTTGAGATTTCGAATAACAAGATTACTTACGGTCATTTTGCACACCACCCAAAATTCCCTGTGTTTTGATAATATCTTGGAAAAAGCGCTGTCTATCCTGGTCTCCTTTATAAAGCTGTGTATAAATTTGGCCATCTTTAATAAAAACAACTCGATTACAATAGCTTGCAGCGACTGGGTCATGGGTTACCATAAGGATGGTTGCACTTCTTGTTTGGTTTAAATGACTCAATTTATTTAATAAATCTGAGGCAGACTTAGAATCAAGAGCCCCGGTTGGTTCATCTGCGAATATAATACTTGGTTCATGGATGAAAGCTCTGGCTGCAGAAGTTCTTTGCTTTTGACCACCTGAAATTTCATTTGGATACTTATCTTTTATTTCGTAAATACCTAATTCTTTCGCTAAAGTATCAAAACGTTGATGAGCCTCTTTTTTGGGCGTTTTTGTAATCGATAATGGTAAAAGAATATTTTCTTTAACGGTTAAAGTATCGAGTAAATTATAATCTTGAAAGATAAATCCTAAGTGATTTTTTCGGAACTCTGCTAACTGCTTTTCTTTGAGACGGGTAATTTCCTTCTCTACGATTCGAATAGTTCCTCCGCTGGCTTGATCGATAGAAGAAAGAACGTTCAACAAGGTTGTTTTCCCTGAGCCAGAGGCACCCATAATACTGACAAATTCGCCTTTTTGGACGTTCAAATTTACGCCCTTCAGCACTTCTTGACGATTTGCTTTATTGCCATAACTTTTATGGACCTTTGAAGCAACTAAGATATCCATACTCCACACTCCTTTACATGATAGATTAAGTATACAAAAAGTATTTTATCCATTCCCTCGATTTGACGAACAATTAAAAGAAGCATGTGACATTTTTGTCACGATGCCTCGCAGTCACTATGTTTAGTTATGAATTTGATTAAATTCATTGTTCTTCGGAAAAGTAAGGGTGAAGGTGGTACCTCTATTTAATTTAGAATGGACAGCAATATTGATTTTGAGTACATCTGCGATTTTTTTAGATAAATATAATCCCATTCCAGTAGCATAATTATTTTGGTGCTTGGAGGTGGAAGTAAAGCCTTTTGCAAAGATTCTTGGCAAGTCTTGCGGGCTTATTCCTATTCCATTATCGGTTATTTCTAAACAGTTATATCCGTCATTCTCATAGCTTCTTATGATAATATCTGATTCATTACTATATTTAACGGCATTACTCAATAGCTGCCTAATAATAAACGAAAGCCATTTTCCATCGGTTAATATCATCTTTTTCTGTAGTTCAATATCAAAACCGATTCCTTTTTGCATGCACCATGACTGTAATGTTTTTATTTCTTCGAAAAGAATCATTTCGATATCAACATTCTCTATGTAGAGATCATTTTGAATAAATGAAAAACGTTTTTGGTACAGTTGTTGATCTAAGAGATGGTGAATTCTTAACCATTCGAATGTCAAGGATGTCTTCATTTCCTGATTTTCAATAGCATCTATTAGTAAACGTAATGCTGTTAATGGTGTTTTTACTTCATGAATCCAAGAAAGCAATTCATCCTTTTCTAGTTCAAGCTGCTGAAGATTTTGATATCTTTCTATCTTTAACATGCTAGTTTGGGTTGTAAAGCTATCCGCAATTATTTTTTCAAAAGGTGTTTTTGCTGACGCTAAGGTTGTAAGATCTAAATCATCTTCTCGAGCAGAAAGGCTTTTATAAAACGTAGTCTCTTTCTGATAGCGGATAAAGCAGAAAATCACAAACAAGAGGATGCTAATAAAGCAAATATATATCATTGAATAAAAGGAAATTGTCTCATCAATAATGGACATAAATAATTGAAACAGCTGTAAAAAAAGAATAAAGAGAATCCAGCTTCTTTTTTCTACTAGAAATTTTCTGATCATAACGTGTCCTCTTCAATAGCCATGTAGCCTTGTCCAACTTTAGTTTCTATATTGCTTCCGAGAGAAAGTTCATCAAGTTTTTTTCGCAAACGATTTACGTTTACGGTTAGTGTATTGTCACTAACGAAGCGTTTATCGTTCCATAGTTCATTGATAAGATCATCTCTCGATACGATTTTATTTTTTTTGTCTAATAATATTTTTAAAATGAACATTTCATTTTTCGTTAACTCGATTTCCCCATTGACGGAGGTAACTGTATTTTTCTCAAAATCAATGGTGGCACCACACCAAGTTTTCAGAGAGGACTGCTCGATGTTGTAATTATAAACTCTTCGTAAGGTAGCCTGAATCTTTGCAATTAAGACGTCAAAGTGAAATGGCTTTTGGACAAAGTCATCGGCTCCCAGCTGCATCGACATCACCATGTCAGTTGGATGATCTCGAGAAGATAGGAAAATAATTGGGACATTGGAGTGGCTTCTAATCAATCGGCACCAATGAAACCCATCATATTTAGGAAGTTGGATATCGATAATGACTAAATCAGGTTTCTTTTCCGTAAATTCTTGCATTACATTATTAAAATCATGAATCCCAATCGCTTCGTAGGACCATTGCTCTAAACGTTCCTTTATTGCCTGAAATAACGTTTGATCATCTTCGATTAAAAGTATTTTAAACATGGAAATCACCACATATGAATAGGTTTTTATTCGCTTCTATTTGTGAATAATAAGAAGAGAACTACGGTCATTATAACATCTTAATTCCTAACAAAGGAGGGATGTGGAAGCGAAAATTAAAAAATCGCTAATATATGGAAGAGGTATGCTATTATAGTAAAGTGATTTTGACAGATTGGAGTGCAGCATCAGTGATTAAACAAGTAGAATCTTTAGAAGATATTATTCCCATTGTACCAATTATTAAAGCAGCAATACCAGCAGATCTTTCGATAGCCATTTGTGATAAAGAAAAATTTATCGCTTATTTTCCTGGAGAGATAATTAATTTACATATCAAAACAAATCAGCCCTTACAGTCTGATGAACCGCTGAGAGAGGCAATTCAGCTTAAGAAAACCTTAAAGCAGGAAGTGCCGGCAGATTTTTATGGTTTTGAATTTATTGGCACTGCTTCCCCAATATTAAATAAAAAGGGAGAAGTAATTGGTGGAATAGCTGTTCAATTAAAAAGACAAACAGAGATACGGAATATTGTCGATCAAATAACAAAATCGTTAACACAATCGCAAAAGCATATTGATCATATTGCAGATGGGTCTCATTCTTTAGTAGATTTCTCAAAGATTCTTTTAGAACAATCAAGTGTTGCCGAAGAAAATATTAGGAAAACGAATGAAGTAGTATCTATCATAAAAAAAGTTGCAGATCAAACGAATCTATTAGGATTGAATGCTGCCATTGAAGCAGCGAGAGCAGGCGAGAAAGGAAGAGGCTTTGAAGTAGTAGCGAATGAAATTCGAAAATTCTCTAAAGAAACTGTCAGCTTTACACAGACAATTTCACAAACAATGGAACAAATAAAACAGACAACTCAGTCCATCAATGAATCGATTGGAAAAATTGCAGCTATCGGGGAAAAACAAGCAGATTCCATTGAACATACATCCGTCTTTATGGAAGAAATTTTAGAGATGGCAAAAAAGTTAAATGACTATTCTAATAAGCTATAGAATTAGTCTTTTTTAAGCGGCTTTTAGCAATTAATTATTCAATCACTAAGCTGGAAACTTTATCCATTAAAAAAATTTAGTTTTCATTTTCGAAAAAATCCGTTATAATCCATTATGTTGTCAAATAATCAATCGATAAATACACTCGTATAATAGCAGGAATATGGCCTGCAAGTTTCTACCAGATGACCGTTAATCATCTGACTACGGGTAAGCGTATAAAATGGAGATATACTGATCTATGCATAAATAGGGCAGTCTATTTTTGCTTTTAAAAGCACAGCCGCTTACTCTATGAGTAAGCGGCTGTGCTTTTTTGTATTATTTAAGGATTAGTTAGAGCATTTATTGCTATTAGCTATCCTCCAAAAAAGGAGAGAGTCTAGTTAATGGAGTTATTGAAGAAGAAAATTGAAAAAGAAGGTATTGTGTTAAGTGATCATGTTTTGAAAGTAGATTCATTCATTAATCACCAAATGGACCCTCAGCTGATGAAGGAAATTGGCTTGGAGTTTGCTAGATTGTTTAAAGATGCTGGGATTACTAGAATCTTAACAATAGAGTCATCGGGTATCGCACCAGCTATAATGGCAGGTCTAGCATTAGATGTTCCGGTTATTTTTGCAAGAAAAAGAAAATCCCTTACTTTAACAAGCGATTTATATACAGCAACAGTTTATTCATTTACAAAACAAGAGTCAAATGAAATTACAGTTTCTAAAAAGTATATGCATTCAGATGACCATGTTCTTGTAATTGATGACTTTTTAGCAAATGGACAGGCTGCTTTAGGCTTAGCGAATATTGTCGAGCAGGCTGGTGCAACTGTTAGTGGAATTGGCATATTAATCGAAAAGTCATTCCAGCAAGGAGCAGATGATTTAATCGCAAAAGGCTATCGAGTAGAATCTCTAGCAAGAATTGCCTCTTTAAAGGGTGGAAAAGTAACATTTGCTGAACAGCGAATACATGATGGCATTTATGCAGGAGGATATTAAAATGGAAAAAATGTCAGTAAAAACATGGTCTGTAGGTCTGCAGCATGTACTAGCAATGTACGCTGGTGCTGTGCTAGTACCTTTAATAGTTGGTGGAGCATTAAAATTAACACCTGAACAGTTAACCTATCTTATATCGATTGATTTATTAACATGTGGTGTTGCAACATTGCTCCAGGTTTGGAAAAATAAATTTTTTGGAATTGGTCTTCCTGTTATGCTTGGCTGTACATTTACTGCAGTTGGTCCAATGATTGCGATTGGAAGTAAGCATGGAATAACGGCCATTTATGGTGCAATTATTGTTTCTGGTATTATTGTTGTTCTTATCTCTTCCATCTTTAGCAAGCTTGTGAAATTTTTTCCTCCGGTCGTAACTGGTTCTGTCGTTACAATTATTGGTCTTACTTTAATTCCTGTAGCATTTAATGATATGGCAGGAGGAGAAGGAAGCGCAGATTTTGGAAACATAAAGAACCTGGTACTTGCTTTTGGTGTATTAGCTATCATCATTTTACTTAATAGATTTACAACTGGATTTATCAAAACCATTTCTATTTTACTAGGAATTATCATTGGAACTGTTATTGCAGCTTTTATGGGAATGGTTCATTTTTCAGAAGTGGGGGAGGCAAAATGGATTCATGGTATTACTCCGTTTTATTTTGGGACTCCAACCTTTGATCTCACTTCCATTATCACGATGACTCTTGTTGCTATTGTGAGTTTAATTGAATCAACAGGTGTTTATTTAGCATTAGGAGATATTACTAATAAAAAGGTTTCGGAAAAAGATTTAGCACAAGGATATCGAGCGGAAGGAATTGCTTCTGTAATTGGCGGGATTTTCAACTCCTTCCCATACACGGCTTATTCCCAAAATGTAGGTTTAGTTCAATTAACAGGTGTAAAAACAAAGAATGTCATTTATGCAGCAGGAACCATTTTAGTTATTTTAGGCTTTATTCCTAAGATTGCAGCTATTACAACATTGATTCCAACAGCTGTCCTTGGAGGAGCTTCACTTGCAATGTTTGGGATGGTTGTGTCCTATGGTATTAAAATGCTAGGACAGGTCGATTTTAATCAGCAAGGAAACTTGCTCATTCTTGCTTGCTCGATTGGAATGGGACTTGGTGTAACTGTTGTTCCAGAAATCTTTATGAAATTTCCAGAAAGCATCCGCATCCTCTTCCAAAGCGGTATTGTGGCAGGTGGGCTAACTGCGATTATCTTAAATATATTATTTAACATAATTCCCGGGTCTCGTGCCAAAACAGTACAAATGGAAGAAAAGACAGCAGCCTAAATAGCGGCGCTAAAACAAATAAATAAGACTTTCCAGAGAAAACGGGAAGTCTTATTTTGTTTAATCAAAAAGGCAAAAGTAATCCAATATAAGAATAAATCGAGAGAAATTACACTTTCTTTTTTATAAAAATTATTCCGATAAATTTAATTGCATTTAAGATTTTTATTATATTGATATATATATGTCGATGATTATAGAAATAGGTTAAGAGAATATTCTGAGTGGATTGAAGTCGATGGTAAAGGAGCTTTAGTGTAATAAGAATAATTTATTATTCCGCATGTAAAAGCAATTAAACTCTATTATACCTTGGGGAAGTAACGAGCAATATGGAAAAAACTAATCGGAAAGATTAATAGGGATTTATATCAAGTGAATGTTTTATAAGAATAATTTATTTTTATAACGAAGCATATATGCAAATAAAAAAATACAAAAACATAGTTGACAATTTATTTATCTAGTTTTATAGTTGTTATCAAATCTTACAAAATTACATAAAACATTTTTCTTATCCAGAGAGACGGAGGGACAGGCCCGAAGAAGTCTCGGCAGCGGATTTATATTAAACACCGTGCCAATTCCTGCAAATGCTAATTGTGCATTTGAAAGATGAGAAAAAGTAGTTTCTTTGTCTTATAAAGGCCCTGCTTTTTCTTTCTGGAAAGAAGAAGCAGGGCCTTTTTGCATTCACTAAAAGCCTGTTTCTTCTTGACAAGATACGTATGTTTTTAACCTAGTATAGGAGTTGAAGGGCAAATGATTGAATTTCAAAAGGTAGCCAAGACCTTTAAGCTTGGCAGTCGCGAAGTAAACGCAGTAAAGGATGTTTCTATCTCGATTGCACAAGGAGAAATTTTTGGGATTATTGGTTTTAGTGGTGCTGGAAAAAGTACTTTATTACGACTTGTGAATTTATTAGAAACACCAACAAACGGAAATATCCAAGTGCAAGGAGTAGATGTAGCCTCCCTATCACCAAAAGAGATTCGCAAGCTTCGCCGAAGAATCGGCATGATTTTTCAAAACTTTAATCTCTTTACATCTAGAACGGTAGCTGGCAATATAGCCTACCCATTAAAGCTAGCTGGTGTATCGAAAAAGGAAATAAAAGAAAGGGTGGCAGAGCTCTTGCAATTTGTCGGTTTATCCGATAAAGCAGACGACTATCCTGAACAGTTGTCAGGAGGACAGAAGCAGCGGGTTGGGATTGCACGTGCTCTTGCTACTTCTCCAGATATATTGATTTGTGATGAAGCAACTTCGGCCCTTGACCCAGATACAACAGGTGAAATACTACGTCTATTAAAAAAAGTAAATAAGGATTTAGGCATTACGATTTTATTAATTACACATGAGATGCATGTTATTCAAGAAATATGTGACCGAGTGGCTGTGATGGAAAATGGTGAAGTAATCGAGAATGGTTCTGTCTTTGAAGTATTCACAAATCCCCAACACTCGACTACTCAACGTTTTATTCAGTCTGTCCAGCAGGATCGTCCATCTGCTTCTTTATTGGCTGAATGGAGGAATAAGGGCGGCGATAAGTTATATAGAGTAATTTTTAAAGGAGAAATCGCTAGTGATCCAGTTCTTTCAAAGGTCACAAGAAAATTTAATGTCGATGTAAACATTGTTTATGGATCTGTGCGGGAATTGCAAGAGAAGTTTTATGGGAATCTTCTTGTTTCCTTTGAAGGCAGCAAGGAAAATATTAAAGCGGTTCTGCATGAATTAGAAGCATTAGTAACAGTTGAGGAGGTGCTTGTTTAATGAAGGTTGATTGGAGTACTTTTTGGCCGCGCATTGTGGAATCTACTGGAGAAACTATATTAATGGTTATTACCACTCTTATCTTAGGATCTATATTGGGCATTACGATTGGGTTACTTCTCTTTGTGACAAGGAAGGGAAATATTTTGGAAAATAAATTAGTTTTCCGTTTGCTCAATATCCTAATTAATATTATCCGCCCTATTCCCTTTATTATTTTCTTAGTGGCAATCAGCCCGTTAACAAGAGCAGTTGTGGGTACAACGATTGGGACTTGGGCAGCGATATTTCCTATGACTATTGCAGCCTCATTTGGAATTGCGAGAGTAGTAGAAAATAATTTAGTCAGTATTGATCCAGGAGTTATTGAAGCTGCTAAAGCGATGGGAGCAAGCCCTTTGCAAATCATTTTTACTGTATTAATTCCGGAAGCATTAGGACCACTGATTCTAGGATTAACCTTTGTAACGATCAGCTTAATCGATTTTTCTGCGATGGCTGGTACCGTTGGCGGAGGCGGACTGGGACATGTGGCGATGACATATGGCTACCAGCGTTTTGATGGCAGTGTTATGCTTGTTACCGTCATTATACTGATTATACTTGTACAAATTGCTCAATGGATTGGAAATACATTATCACGAAAAATAATGAGACGTTAAGACAGAACTTTAACGATGGGATATTTATCGCTTTATAAAGTTAAAATTATACAAAAATTACTAATTAAGGAGATGGAGAGATGAAAAAATATTTTGCAATTTTACTATTATTAACAACTATTTGGGCACTAGCTGCCTGCACGTCAGATAGTGCATCAAGTAAAGATAAAACAGTGAAGGTGAAAATAGGGGTGACGGGATCCGATGGAGAAGTCTGGCCGACTTTGAAGAAGAAGGCGAAAGCAGAAGGAATTGAAATCGAGTTAGTCGAGTTTTCAGACTATACTTTACCAAACCAAGCTTTAGAGAATGGCGATATTGATATTAATTCCTTCCAGCATATTGCTTTTCTAAGTCAGTTTAATGAAGAAAACAAAACAGATTTAACGCCCATAGGAACAACAGTGATTGCTCCTATGGGAATCTATTCAGAAAAAGTGAAAGATGTAAGTGAGATAAAAGAGGGGGACAAAATTGCTATTCCAGACGATCCATCTAATCAAGCGCGTGCTTTAAAATTACTTGAATCTGCTGGATTAATTACATTAGCTGATGATTTTGGATTATTTGGTGATCCATCTAAGATTGTAGAAAATCCAAAGAAGCTTGATATCTTGCCAGTTGTAGCTCAACAAACACCAAGAGTCTTACCAGATGTTGCAGCATCTGTTATCAATAATGGTGTCGCTGGTCAAGCAGGCTTTGATCCTGTAAAAGATCCCATTTATTTAGAAGATGCAGAGGATAAAAACGTATTACCATATGTAAATATCTTTGCGGCTCGTACAAAGGATGCGAATAACGAAACCTATCAGAAAATTGTTGAACTTTATCATGAAGAAGAAGTGGTGAAAGCGGTAGAAGCAGATACAAACGGTGGTTCGATTGTAGTGGACATTGCAAAAGATGAGTTGGCAAAACAATTTAAAGGACTTTAAGGAGGAGAAAAAATGAGTAATACATTATCTAGTCTTGATTTAATTAATGAATCCATTCAAACAAATAAGGAGCTTTATATTGAAACGAGTCAATTAATTCATGCAAATCCTGAGATTGGCAATCAAGAATTTTTTGCAAGCAAAAAGCATGTAGATATTCTAACAAATGCGGGATTTAAAGTGGAAATTGCCGTTGCTGGACATGAAACATCTTTTTATGCAGTAAAAGACAGTGGGATATCTGGCCCCACCATTGCCTTTCTTGCTGAATATGATGCCCTTCCTGGTCTAGGGCATGCTTGTGGTCACAATATTATTGGAACAACAAGTGTTGCAGCGGGTATTGCCTTATCTCAAGTGCTGTCTGAAACTGGTGGGAAAGTAGTTGTTCTTGGCACACCTGCAGAAGAAGGAGGTCCGAATGGGAGTGCAAAAGGAAGCTTTGTGAAACATGGCTATTTAAAGGATGTTGATGTCGCTTTAATGATTCATCCTTCTGGACAAACATCGTTGACTAGTGAAACACTTGCTGTTGATCCTTTAGACTTTCATTTTTACGGAAAAGCAGCACATGCATCCGGATCACCTGAAAAAGGGATAAACGCTCTTGATGCCGTTATCCAATTATTCGTCGGCATCAATGCACTTAGACAACAGCTGCCTGATGATATCAGAATCCATGGGATTATAACAAACGGGGGAGATGCACCGAATATCATACCAGAATATGCATCAGCGCGATTCTATATACGTGCCGAAACATGGAAAAAAACAGAAGAGGTTGCAGCAAAAGTTCGTGCGATCGCTGAAGGAGCTGCTCTTGCCACTGGTGCGACTGTTAAAGTGGAAAGATTTCAAAATGAAGTGAAGGATTTTGTATTAAACCCAATTTTAGATGGAATCTTAAAAGAAGAATTAGAGGCAGTTGGAGAAACAGTTGTAACGGAAAGATCTCGGGGAAAAGGATCAACAGACGCTGGAAATATTAGCTATGAAGTTCCAACTGCTCATCCTCATATTAAAATAGGGCCAGACGACTTAATTGCCCATACGAACGAATTTCGAGAAGCCGCAAAATCAGCAACAGGAGATTCCGCCCTTGTTAAAGGAGCACAAGTCCTCGCAAAAACAGGCTATCGTTTGCTTTCAGATAGTGTGCTTTTAAATCGTGTGAATAAAGCATTTGAAGCAGCGAAAAAAGAAAAAGTAAACTCCATTTAAAATAGTTATTTTTGTTACTGGAAAGTTCAATAGCATACAGAAATGCAGAAGGCAATTTCAGAGGAGAATTTCCTGGAATTGCTTTTTATATTGCTATTTACCTAGATAAGTATTTGCAATGATATGAATTAAATATATTTAGATAATATTTAGAAAGATTTAAATTTTATTAATTTAACTTATTCTTCAATTAAAGGATGACATTGACCTAAATATAAGGTAACATCTAAAACTGTATATCGTTTTTAATGTATTAACAATGTTTTTTGAAGTTATATTAACTATATTGAGATAGTTTATATAAAGAGGAAAGGGTTGTTATTGCTTCTTATTTAGGAGGAATTTTCTATGTCGATTTTAGTTGGGATATTAGGTATCATTGTGACGATAGCTATTGCCTTTTTACTATCAAATGATAAAAAAAGGATTAATTTCAGAGCTATTCTCGTATTATTTGTGCTTGAATTTATTGTAGCACTAATAATGTTTAAAACTACGGTAGGACTAAAAATAGTAGAAGCTACATCTAACGGTGTCTCTAAAGTCCTTAACTATGGGTATGAAGGGGTAAATTTTGTTACTGGCGGATTAGTTCCAGAAGGCGGAAGTGTTTTTTTTATTAATGTTCTTATGATCATTATTTTTACTTCTACTTTATTATCTTTATTAACGCATATCAAAGTATTGCCTCTAGCAATTAAATATATTGGTGGAGCTTTGGCTAAGATTACTGGTTTATCAAAGGTAGTAACATTTAACAGCATTAACTCAATCTTTTTTGGTCAATCGGAAGCACTTCTTGCGATTAAAGGCCATTTAGATACGATAAATGCAAATAAATTATTTATTGTATGTACTTCTGCGATGGGGTCTGTTTCTGCATCTATTATGGGAGCCTATATGGAGATGATTCCTCCCCAATATGTACTAGCTGCAATGATTTTAAATGCATTATCTGCACTAATTATAGCGACACTTCTTGCACCAATTTCAAAAGATGAAGATGAGAGCATCAATGTAAAAGATGTCTCCAATACGAATTCTGTTTTTGGAGCAATCTCTGCAGGAGCTTTAGATGGTGGTCGTGTTGCTTTAATTGTTGCCGCGATGTTAGTTGCTTATGTTGGTTTACTGGCTCTAATTGACGGTTTCTTTACAAGTATTTTCGGCATCGGTTTTACTGGGATATTGGGTTATATTTTTGCACCAATTGCTTGGATAATGGGGATACCTGGCAGCGAAATTGTAACGGCTGGTTCTGTAATGGGTACGAAATTAGCTGCAAATGAATTTGTAGCAATGCTGCAATTACAGCCATTACTTGGAGAACTTTCAAACAAAACAGTAGGGATTGTGTCTACTTTCCTTGTATCTTTTGCAAATTTTTCTAGTATTGGAATTATTGCTGGATCGATTCAAGCAATTAATGCTAAAAAAGCAGATATTGTTGCGAAGTTCGGGTTGAAAATGTTATTAGCGGCGACACTTGCATCTATATTAACGGCTACAATCGTAGGATTATTTCTATAATAATGAAAAAGGGACTAAAAAATAGTCCCTTTTTCATTTATTTATTTTTTTATCTATTTCGGTTGTATCGACTTTATTCCCAAACCATTCAGTAAGTTTTAATCTTGCTTTTGATTTAATATCATCGTCAATGTACATAGCAACTTGGAATAATGCAAGTCCTAGTGCCCCTAAATCATCTGTATAACCTATACCAACTAAAAAATCAGGGATTAAATCAAGAGGAAGGATAAAATAACCTAATGCTCCAATAATAGTTGCTTTGACCTTCTTAGGTACATTTGGTTTTTGTAAAGTGTAATACAAGAGAAGCACCGCATAAACAACAGAGGAACCGGCCTTTTTTCCAAACTTTGCAATTTTGGACCAGAATTTTTTCTCCGAATAATGCTTTCCTGCTATAGCAAGTTCTTTTTCCAATTTTTCTTTTGATTCTGCCATTATGAAAGCCCCTTTCCTAATGGTTTTTTCGCGCTTATTCATATAATGATTATATGCTTTTGTGTAGTATAAGTAAAATATTTACTGATCCCTAGTCTATTTTACCAACAAAAGTAAGGAAAATACGAAGCCATCCAAAAAAGGAAATCCATAAAGGGATGCTGATAAGCATTCCGAAAAATAGCCCTTTCCAAATATTACCTGTTTCTGGTGAAAAATAGTTTTGATCGCTTACAACGATTGATCGTTTGATTAGTATTTTATCATTATTTTTTTGTCTCATCTTCACTTTTCCCTTCATTTAAATCGTCGAAGGTGGATTCGGTAACTGGCTGGCAAGCGTAATGAATGTCATAACTTTTGCTATCATGTAGAAAAAATCGATCTTCGTTACCCCTAAGCCCCTATAGCTTTACGTCATCACTTTTCAATGATTTTGCCCTTTCGTCGATTAGTCAGATTATTATAGTATAAGATTAGTACTTACTAGTTCATAATACCAGTATCAAAAGACCTATAGGTATCTTTATAAAAAAATAAATGTCAAATTTTTTGTCGTAATTATAGGTTATTTATACTATATTAGGCATTTAAACTCTTTTTCCTCTATATATTATTTCTTTTTTTTATTTTTTTTCACATTTGATAATTGTTTATCTATTCAATGCCCATATAAAAAGAGGAGTTATTCAAAAAATATCCATGAGTGGAAGAAAATGATAAAGGAAGACTGAAACAATATCTTTTCCAATGCAAAGATTGAATTTACCATTCATGTAAGAGTAGAATTGGTATATTATTCTATTCGGGAATATCTAGAGAAGAGGGGAGATGTGCAAAATCATGGTTTGAGACAGGGTATCATGGTCAAAGAAAGAAAAAGAGACATTTGGATTTCGACGTTCTTCTCCATTATTTAAGGGTTAATGTTACTATTCTAGTTGTAATAGTGATAAGGTGTATGCTTGATTGAGGTTTAATAAGGTAATATCGACGGATATTAGGAAAATTTCCCGGGAAACTTGTCGCTATTTCTGAATTTGTTTTAACTAACTCGTATAATTGTTCCTTATCGCTCTCTCCATTTTATTGAAGGAACATGGGGAAGTTACTGAGAATTGGCAATGTGGGGTTAGTAGGTTTTCTTTTCCGTAAAAAATGGAAAGCGAATTTTGATATAAAGCAATAAGGAGATTCCTAATTAAGGGGCTTAGTAATTGCGGACAAGAAAATTATTTACTGCACCTCAAATGGGCTATTTACATAGAGTAATACAAAAGCTCGAAAGGGGAATAGTAATGTATTTTCAGCCGTATTATGCTCATTATGGACAACAATCTTTTCTACCTCAATATAGGATGGTCAGTTTGCTAAAAGGTGGAGAATCTAGAATGACTCCGCCATCGATTGGAGGAGGGGCCGTTCCTCCTTCACCACCAAGCGGAGGTGGGATTTTGCCGCCGTTTCCAGGTGGAGAACAACCGCCTCCTCCAGTAGGTGGATCTCCAGCATATCCAGATGCACCGCCGATTGGAGGGGGGACAGACCCTGGATCACCACAATTAAACCAGTCACAAGCAAGCACTTCAACTGTTGAATCTATGTCTATCCGCCCCTGTATATTCCGCTTTACTTATATCTGGCTAGAAAATGGTAAAGGATTTTGGTTCTTTCCAACTCTTATTGGACGTCATTCTATTGCAGGATATCGTTGGCAAAAAAAATATTGGATCTATTATCGAACAGATACTAACCGTATTCGATCTTTTCAGTGTATTTAAGCTAGAAAGGGAAGTGTAGATGGGCATCTCCTATGTTGATAATCAAACAGAGTTTTTGTGGAATACAATATGGTGTAGCATGAGTGAAAGTTAGCGTGAATGATGAAAAAGTAGGTTCATAAGAAAGTTGAATGTAGAAACTTTAAAGGATGTAGAGGGAAAGTAACGATTATAAAGAGAAACAAGTGAAACATTTAATAGAGCCATGGTCTCTGTGCCACAAAAAGAAGGGGAACAGAGAAAAAGTCAAAGAGAAGAGCTCTCTTTGAATGAAATCCAAAAGAAAAAGTGCAAAAAGGTAACAGAGCCCCCTTTTCTCGCTGTGCCCAAAATTTAAATAAGGAAACGCCATTCTTTTATATAAAGACATCAAGCGAATACTCGTCTAATACCCTACTGTGCCCCTGCTCGGTTACTGTATAGGAACTAGTATTTCACACAAATGATCTTCAATCATTTGTGAAGTATATCTTTCTATAATTGGTTGTTCTTTTAATGATAGATTATTTCTTTCTATCTCAGAAATAATATTCCCCCAAAATTCACTGACTGCCTCTTTTGTATGGTCGAGCAAGAAAACAGCGTATTTCCCACCGGAAAATTCACCAACTTGAGCTGGTTTTGCTACATTAAAATCATTTTCTACCACAATACAAACATCATAACGGCATTCCTCCTTAGGTGTGATTTCTGGGTTATCTTGCGGTATGCCGAGAATAATAGAATTATCAAATATGCCATTCAATTTTGCCCACTTTTTAAAGGATTCCATCAATTCTTTGTTTTGTTTTTCCCCATACTCCCCAACATTTCGGAAAAAAGCAATCCTTGATTTAGGTATTTCTTCAATAGTTATATTCATATTATAACCTCCTTCTTAGATAAGGTAATTCGAATTAAAATATTTTTCAAGTGAATTTTTAAAAGATTTTGACTTCAGAATGGTGTTCTTCTCCCAAGAAGTAATTCACTAGGATATTTAAACAGATATCTTTGTAGAGAAGATTATTTCAAAAGAAGCAAAAAGAATGGAAATGAGAGATGATTTTTGAAGCGCCTTTCTATTAATTAGAAAGGAAGGTTGTTCTATAAAAAAGGAAGAAATAATTAATTGGTAACGATTTTAAAATCATTAATGATAGTTTATCAAATTTGGACATGCGCGGAAGACATACAGCTTAGGAGAGTAGAAGAAGTTACTTGTGTAAAAGTGTTTCCTGCTTGGAAAAGGAGAAGGAATAGCTGCGATGAATATTTATTTGTTTTTCATTATTATAACGGGGGAAGTTATCCCCCTATTGATTGAAGCCTCCCTTTATTATGAATGAGAATTTGTTTGTTACCGATTAAGGTAAGAATGTCTTTGTCGGCAAGTTTTGCAAGTTTACGGCTGATTGTTTCTCTTGTAAGGCCAACATAGCTGGAGATTTCTTCTCTTGTGATAGGGAGGGTAATAAGAACAGTATTTTGATGTTCTGTCCCGAATTTCTCACAGAATTCAATAAGCATATCGGCAATTCTTACTTCTGGATCTTTCGTTGCTAATGTTCTCGCTAGATCTTCTGTACGAGATAAGCGTTTGGTAATCGTTTTTAGCAGTTTGAAAGAGATGTCAGGATTACTTAACATTATGTGATCAAAATCTTGTTTATTTAATACACATATCTTTGTATCTTCTAAAGCATGGCAGCTTAAGTTCATAACCATGTCATCATGAAAAAGATTGCTTTCTCCAAAGAAATCACCAGTCGTTAATAAATGAACGATTTGTTCTTTCCCCTGAATAGTTAACTTAGATAGCTTGACTTTTCCACTATGAATAATATAAAGAGAGGTGGAAATATCTCCTTCCTCTATAATCATCTCGCCTTTTTTAAATAGTCTATGATGAACAATATCTGTTATTTTTTTTATTTCTGAATCTGATAAGGAGTAAAATATAGGAACTCGTTTAGGACATGGGCTAACCATTTTTTGTTTCATTATTAACACCACCAGTCAATTTGTGTATTTTTTCACAATTAAAACGATGATTATCTAATTAAATTATAACAATCTTTAATCTGTGATTTCAATCCTATTTTCCTTTGTCTATATCTTCTATACTTTAGCTATTCTAATAAGGGAGAGTGTTCGTATGAATGCCATTTTTACAGAAGAGACGAAAACAGGTGATATCATTATTAAGTTTCCAGCAGCAAGTAAACTATTTAAAGAATATAAAATTGATTTTTGCTGTGGGGGAAATCGACCAATAGGGGAGGCAATTAAATCTTTACATTTAGAAGATAAGGATTTAGTAAAAGTCCTCAATATTATGTATGAACAGATGCAGACAACCGAAGAGATTGACTGGATGAATATGCCATTAACTGACTTAGTGAGATATATTATTGATCATTACCATGCAAATACAAGAGATTTATTAGAAGAATTAGATGGATTTGTTAGTAAAGTCTATCGTGTGCATGGAGAGCGCGATTTACATTTGAAAGATGTGTATACCCAGTTTTATTTATTAAAGGACGAATTAGAACAACATTTACTTGGAGAAGAGCAGCGGATTTTTCCACAAGTAATAGAATATGAGGCGAGTAAGGAAGCTGAAAGTCTTGAAGCAGCTCGTGCGGAAATCTCGATATTGGAAGAGGAACATGAAGGAGCAGGGGGAATATTGAAGAAAATTCGCCAAGCTACGAATGATTATGAACTGCCACTGCATGCATGTAATACGTACCGATTAACCTATTTAAAACTAGAAGAATTAGAGAGCTTAACATTTGATCATATTCATCTAGAGAATAATGTATTGTTTAGAAGATTATAAACGGTAATTCTTCTTCCTATCCTATAACCACATTGACGTATTGTGATAAAAAATATGGTAAAATGTGTATGACTATTGGATGGGAAGGATGGGATGATTGTATGAAAATAGGTTGGATAGGATTAGGAAATATGGGGATTCCGATGGCTTTGAATTTAATCAAGGCTGGTTATGAATTAACGTTCTATAATCGTACACCTGATAAAGGAAAAGAATTAATTGCTGTTGGTGCCAAACAGGCTGAATCGTTAACAGAACTAGTTGATAACAGTAACCTCATTTTTACAATGGTTTCAGACGATAATGCTGTGAAAAGCATCTATCTTGAAAATGGAATCTTGTCACATGCAAAAGCAGGAAAAGTATTTATTGATATGAGTACCGTTTCCCCACAAACGTCTCAATTCATTTATAATACTGCTTTAGAAAATGGAGTGAAGTTTCTTGATGCCCCAGTTTCAGGAAGTGTTCAACCGGCTAAGGAAGGAAATTTACTTGTTTTAGTTGGCGGCGAAGAAGAAGTTTACGAACAAGTGAAAGCTGTATTGGAGCCGATGAGCAAGCTTTCTATTTATCTTGGTCCATCTGGAGCCGGCAGTAATGCAAAACTTGCCATTAACTTATTATTGGGAATTACAGTACAAGGAATTGCCGAATCCGTTCTTTTTGCAGAAAACCAAGGAATAAAAAAAGAAGACATGTTAACTATTATTAATGAAAGTGCAGTCGGAACAGCAATTTCAAAAATGAAATCATCGTCTATTTTAAAGGATGAGTTTCCAGCAGCATTTGCCCTTAAGCATATGGCAAAAGATTTACGACTAGCAAGTGAAACGGCTGAATTAAATGCGATTGGAGCATCAGCCCATAAAACATATCAATCCGCTCTTGAAAATGGATTAGGAGAATTCGATGTAATGGCCGTTTTAAAAGAGTTAAAAGGAGATGGATCAACATCGCTATAAGCGATGTTGAATTCTATCTCCTTTTTCATTTTTTATACAGATTTGCTAGTTGTGAGACTTTCCAGGACGTTCATTGCCGCAATTACCTCATCTGCTCGATAGGAACCCATCAGCTGAAGCGACTCTTTTGGATTAACAGCATGTTCTGCAACCTTTTGTAGAGCTATTGCCTGATTATCTACAATATGTAAGTCTGCTAAATTGGTTGGAAAACCGAGCTGCTGATAATATGGCAGCAGTGCATCAATTTCATCGATGCGGTTTTCTAAAGCGAGCTGGACTAAAATACCATAGGCCACTTTTTGCCCATGAAGGATGGTGTGTGTTTCTTCGATAAAGCTTAATCCGTTATGAATAGCATGAGATCCAGACATTCTTCCATATCTCCCGCCGAATCCCCCTACTGTTCCTGCCAAAGTAATAACTGCTTCTACCGTCTTAGTAAAGCTCGCTGTAACCTTTCCAGCTTCACTGCTTTGAACAGCTTTTATACTATCCTTTAATAAAATATCACGGATGAAAACAGATTGGCTTAATGCAGCTTGGACAAATAAAGAGTGAGCTCTTTCATCGTTCGCATTTCGGATAATCGCTTCTGCTTCATACCACTTTGTTAAGGTATCACCAATTCCACTTTTTAAATAATCAATCGGCGCGTGAATTAAAAATGCAGGATCAACCACCGTTAAATAACTAGAGCGTCTATGATATGCTACTCTTTCAAACTCTCCATCTGGTGAATAAATGACACTTAATGGTGTGCTTGCTGCACATGTTCCAGCAACGGTTGGAATTAAAACAACTTCGATATTTAATTTATCTGCAACTGCCTTGGCAGTATCTAATATAATGCCGCCTCCTATGCCAATAATGACATCAGCTGCTCCACATGATGGGGCGATCTCCTCTATTGCCTGTTGCGAACTATAACCTGCGTGCTGAATAATTTGCCAGTGTTCAGGAATGGAAGAGACATACTGACTATAGGCTTCAAATGATTTATAACCCGTTATGATGGCAGGAGCTTGAAAAGGAGACAATAAATTGTCTAACTCCTTTAGGATTCCTTCTTTACAAATATATTGGTTCGGACCACTTCTAACGATGTCCTCTGGTTGAATTTGCATTTTTTTTCCTCCTTAGAGATAGTCTCTGTAAATAAATTATATTATTCTAAAAATTATACAACTTTCGGAAACCGAAAAGTAGGTATTTTTCAAAAAATTTTGTGTGAGAAGAAAAGAAGATTGATAAATTTGCTATAGTAAAAGAAGAATACACTATGGGGGAAGTTTATGATTATATGGATTAACGGAACATTTGGTTCAGGGAAGACGACAACTGCCTATGAGCTTGAGAAAAGATTAGAAAATGCATTTGTATTTGATCCAGAAAGATTCGGATATGTGTTAATGAAAAATATTCCACCTGCCTTACAAAAGGATGATTTTCAAGATTTTTCTCTTTGGAGAGAGACGAACTATTCATTATTAAAACAAATCACCAGCGATTACGATGGAATCATTATAGTACCGATGACCATTACGAATGAAGCATATTTTCATGAAATTATCTCGCGATTACAGAATGATCAAATTATAGTTAAACATGTTACACTGATGGCGTCAAAAGCTACGATCAAAAAACGATTACGCAGCAGATTAGAAGGAGAAGATTCTTGGGCATATAACCAAGCTGAATCACGACTAAAACAGCTAGAACGTCCTATTTTTAAGGAGCATGTGGACACAAATGGTTTAAATATCGAGGAAGTAATCGAAAAAGTTGCGCAGGTTATAGGCTTAAAATTAAAAGATGATAAAAGAAATCCATTTAGAAAAAGAACGGATAGATTATGGAATAAATTAAAGGAAATTAGCTTATTTAAATAAAGAAATCAATGGATTTTGGTGATGGAATTGTTAGATATTACTCATAATGAAAGTTTTTCCGACTAGCGGGAAAATAGTTCTAATCTATAGGATCCATGTAATAATATATGATCGAATAGGTCTCTCCTTAACCATTTTGGACTATGTACTTTTTGATTTTGCGATAGCATTTTATCAAAAAATATAGTCAGCCGAAAAAAATCACTCACATCTATAAGAGAAAATTCGCATTTTTACTATATTAATAGGGTAATTTCTTTGCTTTGACCTGCTATTTTTAAATTGATACTATGAGTACGAGGTGATTTAATAATGGAAAATAGTTTTCAAGCAGTTGTAGTTGATAATAAAGATAGTAATTTTTCAGTAGAAACAAAGCGTGTTAGCGTAGAGGATTTATCTGCTGGTGAAGTAGTCATAAAAGTTCATTATTCTGGCGTAAACTATAAAGATGGACTTGCAAGCACTCCAGATGGAAAAATTGTTCGCACGTATCCCCATATTCCAGGAATTGATATGGCAGGGATAGTTGTGTCTTCAGAAGACAGTCGCTTTAAAGAAGGAGACCCTGTTATTGCTACTAGCTATGAAATAGGTGTATCTCATTCTGGAGGTTATAGTGAATATGCTCGTATTCCTGCAGATTGGATTGTTCCGCTTCCAGAAGGATTAAGCTTAAAAGAAGCAATGATTATTGGAACAGCAGGCTTTACCGCAGCTCTTTCTGTACAAAGATTGCAGGATAATGGTCTGAAGCCAGAGAATGGATCTGTATTGGTGACAGGTGCTACTGGTGGAGTTGGCAGCTTCGGTGTAGCGATGCTTTCCCAATTGGGCTTTAACGTTATCGCAAGCTCTGGAAAGAAAGAAGCAGAGGGCTATTTGAAAAGCATCGGAGCATCTCATATTATCGGCAGAGAAGATGTCTATAATGGTAAGATAAAAGCGTTGGACAAGCAAGAATGGGCAGGAGCAATTGATCCTGTCGGCGGTGAATCATTGGCAGCAATTATTAGTAAAATAATCTATGGCGGTTCGGTCGCAGTAAGTGGCTTAACAGGTGGTGGAGCTGTGCCGACAAGTGTATTTCCATTCATACTTAGAGGCGTGAATCTTCTTGGAATCGACTCGGTCTATTGCCCGATGGTAAGTAGACAAAAAATATGGGGAAGAATTGCAACCGATTTAAAACCAAAAAACCTTTCTTCCTTTGTGTATAAAGAAGTATCTTTACAGCAATTACCTGAAGAATTACCCCAAATATTAGAAGGCGGAATAACAGGCAGAATAATTGTTGCAGTTGAATAGAAAAAGAGGCTGTTCTTATAGAATGGCCTTTTTTAATAAAAAAGAAGGGATGAAACAAATTAGTATGCTCTATAAACCTCGGACATTTTCTCCAGAAATCCTCGTTTTACAATCCTTGGATCAACGTATGGAACTAGATTTAAATGAAAAACAGTACTTAGCTCATCTGAAAAAAGGCTTGGCAGGAGAAAAATTATTTGATTCCTTCACAGAAACTTTTTTGAGCGACTGTTATATAATCAATGATCTACTACTGCAAATAAATAACACTACTTTTCAAATCGATTCCACTATTATTAACTCTGATGAAATTCATCTTTTCGAAATAAAGAATTATGAAGGAGATTATTACTATCAAAATGATCGTATCTATACAATGAAGCATAAAGAAATTAGTAATCCGCTAAATCAAATAAGGAGGAATGAATCATTATTTCAACAGTTACTTCAAAAGCATGGTTGGGAAAATAAATCAATTACTTCTTCTGTTGTTTTTGTTAATCCCGAGTTTACCTTATACCAAGCTCCACTATCTTTACCATTTATTTTCCCAACGCAAGTCCAGCGATATTTAAAAAGGATGGGTCATCCTTCTAAAAAGCTGAACAAGTTTCAGAAGCAATTGGCTGAAAAACTAACAGCATTGCACATCGACAAATCTCCTTTTTCAAAAATTCCAATCTATGAATATAAAGAATTACAGAAAGGCATCTTTTGCAAAACATGTCATTCATTTAAAGTGGTAGAAATAGGAATGAAGGTAGTTTGTGAAGAATGCAGACAGGCAGAAACAGTCGAAGCAGCGGTATTACGCAATGTAGAAGAACTGAAATTACTTTTTCCTAATGAAAAAATAACAACCCCCTTATTATATGATTGGTGTAGAATCATTCATTCCAAAAAAAGAATAAGAAGAATATTAGTAAAACATTTTAAGCTAGCTGGAGTCAACCGTTGGAGCTATTTTGAGTAGTTTATAATCGAGTTAATAACATGTAAGCTGAAATAAAAGAAAAGAGCGTGCGTGAACACCTTCTTTTAGAAAAATTGCGATAAGAGGCACCAAAGAGGAAGGCTCTGTGCCCAAAAGCAAGAGACAGAAAGAAAAAAGGAAACAGAGAGGAGCGCTCTGTGCCCAAAAGCAAGAGATAGAAAGAAAAAAGGGAACAGAGAGGAGCGCTCTGTGCCCAAAAGCAAGAGACAGAGAGAAAAAAGGAAACGGAGAGGAGCGCTCTGTGCCCAAAAGCAAGAGACAGAAAGAAAAAAGGAAACAGAGAGGAGCGCTCTGTGCCCAAAAGCAAGAGACAGAAAGAAAAAAGGAAACAGAGAGGAGCGCTCTGTGCCCAAAAGCAAGAGACAGAAAGAAAAAAGGAAACAGAGAGGAGCGTTCTGTGCCCAAAAGCAAGAGACAGAGAGAAAAAAGGAAACGGAGAGGAGCGCTCTGTGCCCAAAAGCAGGAGACAGAAGGGAAAAGGGGAACAGAGAGGAGTGCTCAATTACCAAAATCAGGAAACAAAAAAAGAAAAAGGATACAGACTCCAGAACTTTTCTAGAATAGGCAATCACATATAGAATTTTCGTAAAAAAGCAGGAAGAATTTCTATATTTATTAGAAAAGTGGAGCGAAGTTGGTTTTTAAAAAAACAGCATGCCTGTATAATACAGATATTAGCTGTTTTTTATTTTTCGAAAATGAAATGAAAGTTGTTTTTTTATATTGTTAATATAGTGATGAATATAGAAGCATTAATATAAACCTAACTTATACAATCAAGGAAAGAAGGAGGAGAGGATAATGGGAAAAAGCCTGATACAGCAGCAAATAGTAACTAGAGATAGTAAAGGTCTTTTTCTTACAGGTGATGAGTCTGATACTATAGTTTTCTCACCTAACGTGGAGGAAAGCTTCATCAAGAAATACCTAATTCCAATTAGTACGTATCATATGCCGAGTGAATTAAAGAAAAGCAGTGACAAAGAAATAGAGAATTATCCACCGCAATTTACTTTAATGCAGCCTGATACGGGAGAATTAGTGATAGGGAAATCTAGTTTTGCGCCTGCTGAAAGCCCAAAGCGAAAGAATCGCCTGTTTGTACATAATTATATTATTCCTGTAAGTAGAAAAGAGGAATGGATTCATAAACCCTCTCAAATTTTTCATATTGAACATTTTTATAGCTTGGAAGATATCGACAATCTAGGAGAAAAATTAGAAGAAATAGAATATGTCTCTTATACGAAAGAGAATATCTTTACTAAAAAGCAAGAACTGTTTCATGTTTTACAACTGGATGAAAAGAAATTCAAAGAATTATTATTTGCTTGTATTACGGCAGTTGCGGAAAAGAAAAGAGTGTATATATCGTTTCAGGCCTCACCTCATCTGCAGCATAAATATGCAATGTGGCTATTGGAACTATTATTTATATATATGCCCTATGAAACAAGAAGATTATTTGGTGCAACTACTTTTCATAATGAACCAGAAATATTAGAAAATATCCATGTAATGTTTGTAGAACAGGGATCCATTCGCCTCCGAAAAAGAGCCGTGGAAAACCAATTTACTTTTGATTTAAGTCATGACAAAAGAAACGGCTTAAACTTTAAGGAAGAAGATCATGATTATCTTCACTTTGCTTTTGAAGCACTCGAAACTGCCACAGAGCTAGATGAATTTTTTGTTTACTGTGAACGGGCTTTAAAAGGATTGGATAAACAGAAGAAACTTGCTCTTCAATCATACAATGACTTATTTCTTCTATTTTATATGGAAAAACTAGATTATTATTTTTATGATAACGATAAAGTGGCGACATTGAAAATGCTGTATACTTTTCTGCAAAAAAATCATCGAGAAAAGCTCGAGCTCGTACATATTTTCAAACAAGTGCTCCATCGAGAAGAGCGGATGAAGGATGCTTCCATTGTTCGAGATTATCTGCGATTTGTTTTGGAAATCCAAAAGGTTGTTGAACATGTAGATGTTGTAGAATTTATTGTTAAAACGATTGCTTATTATGAAGGCGAAGATATCTGCCAATCACTATGGGGAATTCTTGGAAAATATCCAGAAACGTATCAGCAAGTTCTATCTTATATGAGTGATATTTTTTCTTACTCAGAGATTATTGAAGATTATCTAAAGCATGAATTCAGCTTTCAACATTCCTTATCCCAAATTTTAATTAATATCAAAAATCTATTGCATGTAAATTCTTCCTTTGAGCATAATGCAACGTTCTTAAAATC
Organism: Niallia sp. FSL W8-0177; assembly: GCF_038006285.1. Classification (NCBI taxonomy): domain Bacteria; kingdom Bacillati; phylum Bacillota; class Bacilli; order Caryophanales; family Bacillaceae; genus Niallia; species Niallia sp. FSL W8-0177. Next base: position 3,314,917 of record NZ_JBBOUX010000001.1, on the reverse strand, counting down.
AACAAAAAATAGACTAGTGTATGAAGTGAAAAAAAGCAGCCATCCTATGGCCATTGTCTTTGAAATAATCGTTTATTTTCAAAGGTCTATTCCATTTGAATCATATAAGCGGATGGTACTGCCGGATGTAAAAGCACAGCTATTGATACAATTACAGTTGGAAAAAGTAGATCTTGCCGATGTTAAGCAGTTTGGAGAGATATTTTTACAAGGCAAAGAGGAACGTAGTTTTGAGATAAAGGGCTGGGAAAAGGAGAAGTTTGAAGTATTAGAATTACTGTATACCTATTTCTATCTATCTCAGGAACAAACACAACATGTTTTTCGGATGGCAAATGAACCAATTAAAGCAAAAGCAAGTGATTTAGCCCAAGAGATTACGAAAGACAATGGTCTTTTTAAGCCATATGAACGATTTCTCCTTCTTTTTCCAGGAGGAATGGAGGGCGTGGAGCATCGCCAAGTCTTTTCGTATATAGCGATATATGGTTCTGAAGATGAAATGCTTGATTATATTGAATGGTCCTTGAAAAAATTCGGGACAAGCCCAAGGTTCAATTATGCCTTAAAAGATTACTTAATTACGGATCGAAATTCTATTTGGAAGAAGAAAGAACGGAAAAGAGAATTAGCAAGTATACGATCTCAATCTTTGAAAAAACTTTTAAAGGAAGTTCGTGAACAAACGGCGAATCCAGGTGTAAAGTTTTTTCGCAAATATGGAATTCTTTTAATCGTTTTAAGCATTCTTGGAGTTATAGGATATTTTTATGTGAATTAAGAGAAACGGAGCGTCTTTTTTTAATAAGATGCTCCGTTTTTTATAGGAGTAAGCAAGTCGGATTAAGTGGAGTTATTGAAAATGTTTGTTATGATAGGGGAAAAACAGTTGAGAAAGGAGTATGAAAATGCAATACATTAATGGGGAATTGCGTCATTCTGCTTCAGGAAAAACTTATTCTGTCTATAACCCGGCAACTGCAGAGGTTATTGAAGAAGTGGCAAGAGGAGGAAAGGAAGACGGGCATCTAGCAATTGATGCAGCCCAAAATGCACTGCCTTTATGGGCGAAAAAAACTGCAAAGGAACGATCTATTTATTTAAAAACAGTAGCTGATAAACTGCGGGAACAAATCGAAGATCTCGCAGCAATTATTACAACTGAAATGGGAAAGCCAGTTACAGAGGCTAAGGGGGAAGTGAATTTAGCAGCAGATTATTTGGAATGGTATGCGGAAGAAGGAAAACGTATCTATGGCGATACCATTCCTGCTAGTTCAGAAACAAAGCGAATTATTGTGCTAAGACAGCCAGTCGGAGTAGTCGGAGCAATTACTCCATGGAATTTTCCAATCGCCATGCTTGCTAGAAAAATTGCTCCAGCGCTTGCAGCAGGATGTACAGTTGTCCTAAAGCCAGCGGAAGCCACTCCTTTAACAGCAATAGAAGTAATGAAGATTTTTCATGAAGTAGGACTGCCAAAAGGTGTGTTAAATTTAGTTCATGGCGATGCGGCTCCAATCGGAGATGCGATGATGGAAAGACAAGAAGTTAGAAAAATCACTTTTACAGGTTCAACAAAAGTAGGGAAAGAGCTTGCAGCAAAAGCATCTGCTACCATGAAGAAGATCTCGATGGAACTTGGGGGCCATGCTCCTTTTATCATCTTTGCGGATGCAGACTTAGAAAAAGCAGCTGAAGGCGTTATTGCAAGTAAGTTTCGCAATGCAGGACAGACATGCATATGCACGAATCGGATTTATGTTCAGAAAACAATTGCAGAACGCTTTTCCGATATTCTAGTAACAAAAATGAAAAATTTGGTTGTTGGAAATGGTTTACATCCAGAAGTAACCATTGGACCACTTATAAACGAAGCAGCTGTTGCCAAAACGGAAGAGCATATTCAAGATGCTATCCAAAAAGGTGCTAAAGTCATCTATGGAGGAAAAAAACCAGCTGGCGAAGAATATGACAACGGTCATTTCTATGAACCAACAGTTCTATTACATGCCACTCATGAGATGAAAATTGCGACGGAAGAAACATTCGGACCAGTAGCGCCAATTTTTGAATTTGAAACAGAAGAGGAAGCCTTACATTTGGCTAATGATACTTCCTATGGATTAGCAGCATATTTTTATACAAAAGACATCTCTCGTGTATTTAGAATGTCAGAAGGCCTTGAATACGGCATAATTGGGATCAATGATCCAGTACCAACCACTGAACAAGCACCATTTGGCGGAGTAAAAGAATCAGGAGTCGGCCGCGAAGGTGGAAAGTATGGATTAGAAGATTATTTAGAGTATAAATTTCTTTCATTGGAATTAGATATCTAAACCTTTTCTAAAAAATAGAGTAAGAATTTCTGACAAAATAGAAGAAAGTCGTACAAAGATATGATATGATCCAATAAACAGAATATTCTATATTTTATATAGATAGATTTGTTTTGCTTGTGTGCTGCGAGCTTTTGATAGGTTATAGAATGGGTTATTCGTTCTGCTATCTTTAGTGGGGGTGATAATTATATTAGTTGATCAGCTACCAAGAACTCTCGGAGAATTGAAGCAAAGCATCATGAAGGAAAACAATCTTGTCAATCAATTGATTTTTAAGGTTGGGCTGACTGAACAGCAGATTAGTTTAATCGATAATAAAATTATCATTATTGCTAAGCATAAGCGTATTCCTGTACTGGAAATTATAGAAAGTTCAAGTGATAACCTAGCGGAGATCATTGATCGTCTATTAATTGATAAATACAAGGAAATGCTTTTACGCAATTTAGAAGAAAAACTGCATTTCAAGGTGCAGCTAATATTAAAGGATTATGACTCCATGAGAGAGATTAGTGGAACAATTATTATGTTAGACAAGAAAATTGAATCTTATTTGGCTGGTTAAATGAACTCTTTGGAAGAGAGCAGGAAAACCGTCAGAATTAGACTGAGATACAACACTCAGGAAATTCTGGCGGTTTTTTTTATTAATAGAAATATTTTATGAAATGAGGGAGTTTTAGGGTGTATAAACTAGAAGTTCGCCATACGAATAAGATCTTTAAAAAAGAAGGAAAAGAAGTAGTAGCATTGAGGGATGCCAATTTGAAAATCCAAGAAGGCAAGTTTATCAGCTTAATTGGACCGAGTGGTTGTGGAAAATCGACGTTATTTAATATCATCGCAGGCCTAATAAAGCCTACTACTGGGGAGGTAATCCTCGATGGCAAGAACATTGTTGGCAAGAATGGATATGTGGGCTATATGCTTCAAAAAGATTTGCTTCTACCTTGGAGAAGTATTTTGCAAAATGTCATATTAGGACTAGAAATAAAGGGTGTGAGTAAGAAAGAAGCTGTGGCAAGAGCTAAACCACTTCTTCAAAAATACGGATTAGGGGGATTTGAACATCATTATCCAGATGAATTATCTGGTGGGATGAGACAAAGAGCAGCATTATTACGCACCTTGTTATATGACCAAGATATTATTTTACTCGATGAGCCATTTGGTGCTTTAGATGCCCAGACACGATTATTGATGCAAACTTGGCTGTTAGATATTTGGGCTGATTTTAAGAAAACCATTTTGTTTGTAACTCATGATATTGATGAAGCTATTTATTTATCAGATGAAATTTATGTCTTATCCCCTAGACCTGGACGATTAAAGGAAAAGGTAGACGTATCATTAGCAAGGCCACGCAATCAAGATACATTATTGCATCCGGATTTCATTGCTTTGAAAAAATATTTATTTGCACTATTAAAGGAAGAAGTAGTATTAGAAAAATAAGATTCTTGAAAAGAGGAGGAACATAGATGAGAGACAATTCAGAGCAAATTATTTTGCCGCACAAAGTAAAAATGCAAGAGGTAGATACATTGCCGATTATAGAGGATGAGGAATTAAAGGAAAGAAGAAAGAAGCGAATAACGCTAATTGGGCAAGTTTTAATTGGTATTCTTTTCTTTATTTTATGGGAACTATTCACAAAGTGGAAAATAATCGATTCTTATTATTGGAGCAGTCCGACGATTATTTGGGAAACAGGCGTTATTGCTTTTACGGAAGGAACTTTATGGAGTGATCTTCTATACACTTCAGGTGCGACTATAATCGGCTTTCTTTTTGGCACATTTTTTGGTGCATTGCTTGGATTGTCCTTTTGGTGGTCCTATTTTTATTCCAGAATCGCAGAGCCATATTTAATTGCTTTTAACGCTATCCCTAAACTTGCATTAGCTCCGGTTTTAGTTATTCTTTTTGGGATTGGCTTCAGCTCAAAAGTTGTTCTGGCATTTATGATGACTGTGATTGTAACTGCTATTGCTGCACATAGTGGCGTGAAAAGTGTAGATGCTGATTTAGAAAGAATGCTTTTTTCCCTTGGCGCAAAAAAACATCATATTTTTACAAAAGTCGTTATTCCCTCTGCTATGCCGTGGATTGTCAGCAGTTTGAAAATTAATATTGCCTTAGCCTTAGCGGGAACAATCGTAGGAGAATTTATTAGTTCGCGACAAGGGATTGGCAGAATGATTTTGTACGCAGGACAAATTATGAATATAAATTTAGTATGGGTAGGAGTTGTTGTTTTATCCATATTATCAGTGTTGATGTATATAGGGACTGTTTGGCTGGAAAAGCGCTTATTAAGAGGAAAAGGATTGAGAGAGTAGTTCTATCCAGTTTAGATAAAGCATCAAATAGGGGGAAAGTTTACATGAAAAAAAATCGCTACTTTCATTTTGGAATTTATTTAATACTACTTTTAATTATTTTTAGCGGATGTTCCTCAACAAAAGGCACAAGTAGTAAAAAAGAGTCTGAGAATGGAACAAAGAAGCTTGTTATTGCCGAACCAGCTCATTTAATTGGCTATCTGCCTTTATATGCAGCGATTCGGGAAGGCTTTTTTGAAGAAGAGGGACTAGAGGTTGAAATAATTACAGCAACAGGCGGTGCCCATGTTACTTCTGTAGTTAGCGGGGATGCATGGGGAAATATTGGTGGCCCAGAATCGAATCAAATGGCTAACACAGGAAATGCTGATCCTATTGTTTCTGTAGTAAATGTTGTAAATCGAGCCAATGTATACTTAATGGCGGATACAGAGCAAACAATAGCCAATACTAGTAAGGAGAAACTTGCTGATTATTTAAAAGGAAAAACCATTGCAGCAGGGCGCTTTGGCGGAAGTCCCAATTTATTAACGCGGTGGTTATTAATGGATGTCGGTTTAGATCCTGAAAAAGATGTCAAACTAGAAGAACCTGCAGATGCAAGTGCTGTCGTTTCATTAGTTGAATCGGGTCAAGCTGATATAGCGAATGGCGCAGAACCACAGATTACCGAAGGAATAAATAAAGGAGTTTGGGCAGCACCCTTTTATAGCTTTGCCAGTCTTGGTGACTACCCATATTCGGTATTAAGCGTGAAAAAATCAACAATAGAAGAAGAGCCAGAGACAGTAAAAAGCTTTGTCAGTGCAGTTATGAAAGGACTTAAGACGATTGATGAGGATCATGAATTGGCGATGAAAATTTTAAAACAAGAATTCCCTTCGACTGCGGAGAAAAGCTTGCAGGCTTCGCTTGATCGGGCTTATGCAGACAGTCTTTGGAGTAAGGATGGCTTTATTTCCGAAGAGGCACTTGCAAAACCAATGGAAGTTGTCGAAAAAACTGGAGTTTATACAAATGGCTATCAATACGATAAGCTAATTGACATGCAATTTGTGGATGAGCTTTCTAAATAACATGGATCATTTTGATGGGAATGCAAAAGGATACAGGTAGGTATAAATTTAACACGAAAGGATGAGGCTGATGAATCAACTAGAATGGAATCCCAAACATACTGCATTACTAATTGTTGATGTTCAAAATGATTATTGTCATAAAGAAGGAAGCTTAGCTCAGCAGGATTTAGATGTATCTATGGTAGATGAAATGATGCCAAATCTAAAAGACATGATCGCTTCGATGAAAGATATAAATGTGCCGATTATTTATATACAAACAATTCATGAGGACAGCACAGATTCAGAAACGTGGATTAAGCGACTAAAGGGAAAAAATCAGAAGGGGCTTTGCCGAAAGGATACATGGGGAGCAGGATTTTATCAATTGGAACCAGAGAAGAATGATGTTATCGTAATAAAACATAGATATAGTGCATTTATTAATACAAGATTGGATTCTGTTCTGAGAGCATTAAAAATTGAGACGCTGTTAATGGCAGGTGTTAGCACAAATATATGTGTGGAATCAACAGCAAGAGATGGTTTTATGCTGGATTATGATGTTATTTTCTTATCAGATTGTACGGCAGCCTTCTCAAAAGAGGCACATGAGATGACCTTGCAAACCATTAACCAGTTCTTTGGTACAGTTGCCACCAGTAAAGAAGTGGTTAAATCTATTCATGCTCTACAGTAGAAAGAGAATAGCTTAATTGGAGGAAACGGGGGAGAAGTTTATAATACTCTCATTCCTCCTCTTTCGATTTGAATGCATAGCATAAAGGATGATTTAAATGACAAAAAATAAGCTGAGTTTTTTAGAAGTAAGAAAAGAAGCATCAGCCTCGAGCCAAAAATTCCAATCTATACTTTTACTGCTATCTGTTTGTACGGGTGCTTTTTTGTCCCACTTTTCTGCTGGATTTGTCAATATTGCCTTAACCGATATATCCATTGACTTTTCGGCAAAGCTTTCTGTTACCCAATGGATTGTCAATGGCTATCTATTGGCGATTATGTTGTTTTTACCGTTGATGGGGAAACTAGCAGATCAGTTTGGAAAGAAGCGTATACATAATCTTGGCTATTTAGTTTTTGCGGTGGGAGCATGTGGATCCGCCCTGTCTTTCAATATTCCTATGTTGATTATTGCTAGAGTAATCCAAGGTAGTGGGGCAGCAATGCTTCAAGCAGTTAATATGGCAATTGTGACAGATGTTTATCCTGAGAAACATCGAGGAAAAGCCCTTGGGATTATCAGTACATCTGTCGGAATCGGAGCATTATTAGGTCCCTCTGTTGGTGGATTTTTTATCGAATCCTTTTCTTGGCATATCTTATTTTGGACTGTTGTTCCAATAAGTATTGGAGCCTATTTTTTAGCACAGAAATTTGTTCCAATTGACCGCCATTTTGAACATTCTAGCTTTGATTACAAAGGCAGCATCTATTTTGGGATAGGGATTGTTTCCTTTGTTTTTGTTCTCAACTCGATTGGCGAGGGAGCTTATAAGATCTATTTATTAGGGATTGCCTGTGTTAGTGTTGCCTGTTTTCTTTTCTTTTTCTTCCATAGTAAGAAGGAGGAGCACCCGTTTATCCAACCATCAATTTTCTCTTCCCCCATTGTGAAAGCCGGTGGATTAATCTTAATGACAAGCTATTGTGCAGCATTTGCTTCGACTGTTATATTACCTTTTTATTTACGAGGTGTTTTAGGCTTTTCTGCTGAGCAGTCAGGACTTTTATTAATGTGTTATCCATTGCTTCTGGCAGTACTTGGTCCTATTAGTGGATCGTTAGCAGACCGGTTTGGGGGAGAAAAGGTAGTCCTAGTTGGTTTAGGGCTTTTATGTATAACGATGCTTGGGCTGAGCTTCCTATCTCCTGGGACATCCTTACCTACATTAATCATATTGCTTTGTTTATTGGGGTTCTCGATGGGGATCTTAACATCGCCCAATTACAGCATAATGATGCTATATGTTCCCTTACAATTCTTAGGAATGATGAGCAGTACTATTGCCTTGCTAAGAAATATTGGAATGGTAATCGGGACAGCGCTAGCGATTACTTTTATGAATATGTGGTTAGATGGAACGATTACTGATTGGATGAATGATACAAGACGCTCGGAATTCGAGGCAGTCATGTTAGGCTTTCACTATTTATTTCTGCTTTTATTTGTTCTTCTGGTATTAATTGCTATTTATTTTGTTTATTCTGTCTGGAGAAAAAAGAAGGAGGAGTGAGGAGTGGAAGAAGGATGAAAAATTAATATTTATAGGGAATACTCGATGAAATGAATGGTGATTTTGGCTAAAAGTAGCGAGAAATTAGTCAAATACACCGGGGAATCAAGGGAAATACGAGGGAATCAGCCAACCGGAGCAAGAAATCAGCCAAAGTAAGAAAATATCAGCCAACCGGAGCAGGAAATCAGCCAAAGTAAAAAAATATCAGCCAAACGGGGCGAGAAATCAGCCAAAGTAGAAAAATATCAGCCAACCGGAGCAGGAAATCAGCCAAAGTAAAAAAATATCAGCCAACCGGCGCAGGAAATCAGCCAAAGTAAAAAAATATCAGGCGATCGGGGCAGGAAATCAGCCAAAGTAAAAAAATATCAGCCAACCGGAGCGAGAAATCAGCCAAAGTAAGAAAATATCAGCCAACCGGAGCAGGAAATCAGCCAAAGTAAGAAAATATCAGCCAACTGGAGCAGGAAATCAGCCAAAGTAGAAAAATATCAGCCAACCGGGGCAGGAAATCAGCCAAAGTAAAAAAATATCAGCCAACCGGAGCAGGAAATCAGCCAAAGTAAAAAAATATCAGCCAACCGGAGCAGGAAATCAGCCAAAGTAAGAAAATATCAGCCGATCGGGGCAGGAAATCAGCCAAAGTAAAAAAATATCAGCCAACCGGGGCAGGAAATCAGCCAAAGTAAGAAAATATCAGCCAACTGGGGCAGGAAATCAGCCAAAGTAAGAAAATATCAGCCGATCGGGGCAGGAAATCAGCCAAACCACAAATCATTATTCCATTCCCCTCAAAAAAACACCCGAAAAGTAATTTTTACGCTAACTTTTCGGGTCTTCTTGCTTCAAAAAAATTTAGTTTTCACTATTAAACTGAGACACACTTTTCATTAATTCATCTGCCATGCTGGATAAGGATTCAGCAGAAGCTTTAATTTCTTCCATCGATGCTGATTGTTCTTCTGTAGAAGCGGCAACTTCTTCTGTACTATTTCCATTTTCTTTAGCAAGAAGGGTAATTTCATTTGCAACCTCGACCACATCTTTAATCTGTATTGTGATGGTAGCAACTGTTTGGGCAACCTCTTCTATTTCTGGGGCCACCTTTTGAGTGTTGGACACAATGGTCGAGAAGGATTCAACCGTATTTGTTGAAATAGTTACTCCGTTCTTCGCTCGATCCATTGTCTCATTTAACATGGTGACTGCGTCGGATGTATCCTGCTGAATTCCATGTAAAGATTGGGAAATATCTTGTGCGGAAGCTTGAGACTGCTCCGCTAATTTACGAACTTCATCGGCTACAATGGCAAAGCCTTTGCCGTTTTCTCCTGCTCTAGCCGCCTCAATAGCCGCGTTTAATGCTAATAAATTTGTTTGCTCGGCAATATTACTTATTAACTCAATCATTTTTCCTATTTCTTGTGATCGGTCAGCTAAAGAAGCAATAATCGAATTGGAACGTTGTACAGAGTCATAAATGAATTTCATTTGTGTTAAATTATCTTCGATTTGTTTTGTTCCCTTTTCTGCATTTGTAAAGGCAGCTTGTGATAAGGCAGACACATGCAAAGAACGATCCTGAATCGCCTCTACTCCGGTTAAAATTGAATCTAAGGCAAGCGTATTGCCAGATATTTTAACAATTGCATGTTCATTGCTAGCAGCAATTGCCTGAATAGAGGAAGCAATGGCTGCAGACGCATTGCTTGATTGTTCTGCACTTGCATTTAATTGCTCTGCAGATGCTGCTACAAGATTTGAGCTTTCTGTCATGTTAACAATCATTTTTGCTAAATTCTCTTTCATTTGTTCAAAAGCTTCATTTAATTGATAAATTTCATCTCTGGATTTTATTGGGGATTTTGCTGTGTGTAAGTTCCCTTTTGCGACTTTTTGCATATTTGTTTTTAAATACTGAATTGGTTTCATAATAAGAGCTGATTGAAGGAAACCCATTACGATAGATAGCAACGTAACTAATACACTAAAAATAAGTACCAGCATCATTCTTTGTTCAGAATCTGTATGAGCTCTTTCAACCTCTGGATTCAAAATATCATGGGTCAGCCAAATATTAAAAGCTTCCGTTTGATCAGATAAGCTGTCAGATAATGTCGTAATCTCATCTAAAGCAGATGGAGAAGGGTTATTACTATTCATCAATGCATTCGCCTTATGAGTAAGTTCTTTGTTTAAAGTCTGTATATCCTTTAATCGCTTTACTGTTTCTGCCTCAGTAGAGATTTCTATCCCAGTGTTAACAAGCGTATCAATATTTGTGCTTGCGCCATTTACTCTATTTTTATAGGCATCAGTTCTATAAACAAAATAACCCCTTAAGTTTGAAATTTCTCTAGCTGCATTTGTCTGTATTTGTTCAGAAATAGAGCGTAATTCTGTTACGGTTTCAATTACATAATCATAAGTTTCTACTGTTTCTTTTGTACTTTTATAAGAATAATAGGACAGAATCATAAATAAAATAGAAACAATCAGAAAGCTTGCTAATAATTTATACCTGATGGAAATTTTCATACTGTTCGCCTTCCTTTTTTAATGTAAATAATCCTCATATATCAAAATTAAAAGATACCTTGAATATTATCGACGGAAATTTGCTTATTTTTAGTAGAAAATTCAAAAGTCGGAATAAAAAGAAAAGAGGTAATTATTTGAATTAATGGTTTTGTTGCTTCTATCAATAACTGTAGGAATGATTTAGGAAGAAGAGGGGTATACAGTAATATCAATTGACAAAGAGGTGTGCATCCATGGGGAATCCAGATATTACAATGTATTATTTCGAACAGAATAGATATATACCCAATCATCCTTATCTCCCAGCACTTCATTATAAAAGGGCAATGGAGAATAAGGAAGACGAAATGGAAAAGGTCTTTCAGCAAAATAATTGGAAAAATACCTGGTCAGGAGGAGTATTCTCCTATCATCATTATCACAGCAATGCCCATGAAGTTCTGGGGATAAAAACAGGCTCTGCTTTATTACAAATAGGCGGAGAAGGTGGATCCAAGCTTATTGTAAAGAGTGGTGATGTCTTATTGCTTCCTGCAGGAACTGGTCATAAGAAATTATCTGCCTCTCCAGAATTTGAAGTGATCGGTGCATATCCAAATGGGGAAGATTATAATATAAAAACAGATGTAGAGAAAGACTTAGATGGTGTACAGGAAGAGATTGAAAGTGCATTTTTTCCAGCTGCTGATCCAGTCTATGGAGAAAACGGCCCGCTGTCAAAGATGTGGAGACAAAAATGATGTGCGTGAAATGGATCTAGGAATCTTATTGGGATAGGAACTACGACCTAATTGGTGAAGAGTGTTCCACAAGAATGGTTTTGAAAAAATCTTTACTTATATACATATTTTAGGTAATGTAAAGATATATGGTTAATTAATTTAAAGGTGGGAGAACAGCGACAATGGCTTATAAAGAGATCGTAGAAAAGTGGACAAGTTTTGCAGGATTAGAAGCGAACTTAAAAACGCAACTAACAGAATTACAAACATCTGATAAGTTGCTGGAGGACAGTTTTTACAAACATTTAGAATTTGGTACAGGCGGTATGCGTGGAGAACTAGGACCTGGTATTAATCGCATGAATATTTATACTGTTCGTAAAGCAGCAGAAGGATTAGGGAAATACATAGTAGAGCAAGGAGAAGAAGCGATGAAGCGCGGGGTAGCTGTAGCGTATGATTCTCGTCATCAATCTCCAGAATTTGCCCTAGAAGTTGCGAAAGTAGTAGGTAAGCTTGGAGTTAAATCCTATGTGTTTGAAGAGCTTCGTCCTACACCTGCATTATCTTTTGCTGTACGCTATTTAAATACATTTGCGGGAGTAGTGATTACCGCTAGTCACAATCCTCCTGAGTATAATGGCTTTAAAGCATACGGAGAAGACGGTGGACAACTTCCTCCTGAGGCTGCAGATATCATTATTAAATATGTAAATGAAGTCGAAGATGAGCTTACAATTGAAGTTTTAGAGGAAAAAGAGTTACTAGAAAAAGGTTTATTAACATATATTGGTGCAGAAGTAGATGCTGCCTATGTAGAACAACTAAAAACAATCCAATTAAATCGTTTGCCAGAAGCAAAGGATTTAAAAATTGTTTATACTCCATTACATGGTACTGGAAACAAGCCAGTCCGTGCTGGTTTAGAAGCGTTTGGATTTGAAAATGTAACAGTTGTGAAAGAACAAGAATTACCTGATGCTAACTTTTCTACCGTAAAATCACCTAATCCAGAAGAGCATGCAGCTTTTGAAATTGCGATTCGTTACGGCAAAGAAATCGATGCTGACGTTCTCCTTGCTACAGATCCAGATGCAGATCGACTAGGGGTTGCAGTGAAGGATACAAGTGGCGAATACACAGTTCTTACCGGAAATCAATTAGGTGCATTAATGCTTGAATACTTATTGTCTGAGAAAAAAGCAAAAGGAATGCTTCCAGAAAATGGCGTTGTCATTAAAACAATCGTTACCTCTGAAATCGGCCGCACGATTGCAAAATCTTATGGCATTCCAACTATTGATACTTTGACAGGGTTCAAGTTTATTGGAGAGAAAATTAAAGAGTTTGAACAAACACATGAGCATACATTCCTTTTCGGTTATGAAGAGAGCTATGGCTATTTAATCGGTGATTTCGTGCGCGATAAAGATGCTGTTCAATCTGCTATTTTTGCTGCAGAGGTTGCTGCTTATTATAAAGCAAAAGGATTAACGCTTCATGAAGGTTTACTAGAAATCTTTAAAAAGTATGGCTTCTACCAAGAAGGTTTAGAATCATTAACATTAAAAGGAAAAGATGGAGCAGAGCAAATTGCATATATTATGGATACTTTCCGTAAAGCTCCTATCAAAGAGGTTAAGGGCTTAAACGTTGTAGCAGTGGAAGACTATTTAACAAGTAAGCGTTCAGAAGGTCTAACAGAAACATTGATTGATCTACCAAAATCTAATGTAATTAAATATTATTTAGAAGATGGTTCATGGTTCTGCCTTCGTCCATCTGGAACAGAGCCAAAAGCGAAATTCTATTTTAGCGTAAATAGTTCTTCTTTAGAAGAAAGCACAAGTAAGCTAGAAGCACTGAAGCTAGGCGTAATGGAGCAAGTGAATGCAGTAATCGACGGATATAATAAATAAATTACCAAAACTCCTTCAAGATTGTTTGGGAAAAGCGAAGTGATATTCTTTTTCTAGACATTCGATGAAGGAGTTTTTTTATTGATAAAAATAAAAAAAGCAAAACTTTAAATTTGAACGTTATATCTGCTCCAAAACTTAAAAATCGCTTAGGCGAAATCTTCGTTTTCTTTATGCAAACACGCTCAAAACTTGAATTTTCGGCATTTTCCCTCTGCTCTAATTTATAGTATGATTTTACTAATTTAAGAGAGAAGGGAGGGAGAAGATGATCAATCAAGTTACTTTAGTAGGAAGGCTAACGAAAGATCCAGAACTGCGAGTAACACAAGAAGGAACTTCTATTGTCCATGTGACTGTTGCAGTAAATAGAAACTACAAGAATCAAGCTGGTGATTATGATGCAGATTTTGTGCAATGTACCTTTTGGAATAAGGTAGCGGAAAATACAGCTCAGTATTGTCATAAAGGCTCTCTAGTTGGAGTCGTTGGCCGAATACAGACAAGAAACTATGAAAATCAAGAGCGGAAAAAGGTCTATGTAACAGAAGTTATTGCTGAATCCGTACGTTTCTTGGACCCTAAAAAACTAGAACAAACCATTCCTTAAAGGAGGAAAACAAGGTGAATAATGTACCAGATTTAATGGTTACATTAATTAAAATGCAGGCAAAGACTAATGAAAAATTAGAACAATGTAATGTAAGAATAAAACAGCTAGAACATATTATTCAGATGGAAACTATCACTCGAACTTCCCCAACATCTTAAGACTTTCACCATATACACTACTCACACAAAAATTATCTTTCCGTTTCAAAGCTCTTTCTTTGAAACACCATCCTTTATTAGAAAAAATCAATACACACTTCGATTCTATTCCCCATTATTTAGTGTCCAATGTGACACTTTTTTTGTTTGCAGGTGAAGTGAAATAGAAAAGATACCTTAATAGATTAACTATTAAGGTTGAAACGCTACCATATTTTAAAATATTCTAACAATTTATTCGTTGCTATTTTCTAGTATTGTTAACATTGCACGAACTTCTTCTTGTGTTAAGCCCTGCTTTTATGCCTCCGAGATAAGCGATAACCATTCACTATCCAAATTGCTTTCAGTTTGAATTTCGGTGGGAAACAAATTAATCATGATAATTAACCTCCTTATAGAATATAAGGTGGCCCAGCCATCATAGTAAAAAAATCTACCTTAGACCCGAAGCTTTGCGTCCCACCCTTTCAGATGGTTTGCCTTTATCTGTTAATTGTACAATAAAATTTTATCACTATTATCCAAAAGTTAATAACATTTTCATATGAAATCTTTCGACATATTCCAACATTTGTGTAGTGAATATTTCTTAATAAAGAGAAAAGTTTTACAAATTAGAAGTCCTGCTTTGTAGAGGGATTGTTAGCTTGAATTGTTTCTAGTAGACAATTTTTATATAATAGAAAAGGGCTTTTTTAAAAAATTTCTCATTAGGGGATACAAAATGGATAAGAAATGGCTAGGAAATTTAAAAGTAAATGTTATAAGCTCAAAAGAAGCTATTAAGTATATAAAGGAAAAACTAGACAAAAGAATAGCAACGGATGTTTTTTTTCTAAATGACCATGGATATAATATTGCCCAAAAGGACACAGAATATCGGGAAATGCTGAATAATGCTGATTTATTGTTAAATGATGGAATTGGTATTGAAATGGGAGCAAAGCTTTTCGGCTTTTCTTTTAAGGAGAATTTAAATGGTACAGATTTTATTCCGGCTTTATTTGCATCATTAAATGAAGAGAAGCGTAATCAACCATATCGAGTGTTTCTTTTGGGAGCTAAACCAGGTGTTGCCCAAAAGGCACAAGAGCGGCTGCAGCAAACATATCAAAATATTTTATTTGTAGGTAATCAGGATGGTTATTTCCCGAAAGAGAATACGGAAAATATAATTAGTCAGATTAATGAAAGTAAAGCAGATATCCTTTTAGTAGGATTTGGAATGCCGTTACAGGAACAATGGATTAATGAATATCGTTCAAAGCTAGAGAGTACGATTACGATGGCAGTAGGTGCTTTTATTGATTTTTCTTCCGGTGAAGTGACAAGAGCTCCTAAAATCTTTCGCGACCTCCGGCTTGAGTGGCTATATCGAATGGGTAAAGAACCGAGAAGATTATGGAAACGCAATGTCGTTGGACATGCCTCCTTTTTCTACTCTATTTATAAACAAAGAAAAACAAACTGAAAAATGCCAGATAAGGAAAAAAACTTATCTGGCATTTTCTTATTTATTTGCTGTATGTTTCTTTCTTCGAATAAATATTACCGTTCCAATTACTAGCAGACCTAACCCGATTAAAATAAGGTTATAAGAGTCAGTGGCAGTATTAGGAAGTGCTGCTATTCCATTCCCTTTGTTAGGAGTGGTTGAGGGTTCTGCTGCTTGTTTAGAACCCTGATTGTTGGAACCATCTGATCCAGGTTGATTCCCTCCATTATCATTAGATGTTGGAGGCGTTTCTGAATCCGTTTCTCCAGGAGTAGAAGGTACCTCTGGTTCTGTAGGGTGAGGCGGCTTTGCTTGCCCCGCATCTACTAATAAAACAGTTCCGCCGTCTTCTCTAGAAGGAATGGTTAGCGTAATTTTATTTTCACTAATAGAATATGTTTTACCAGAATATAAGTCTACTGCTTCTTTCATAAATGGAACCTCAAAGGTTGCGTCTGTCGCTGTTTCCTTCGTATTGAGAGCAACAAAAATTTGTTGATTTGTGTATTCGCGTTTAAAGACAGAATAACCTTCCGCGTCACTACCTGCTAGGTGAGTACGAGTCCCTTTGGAAAATATGCTGGAGTATTTTTTCCTAACATTTAATAGTTTTGTATAATGCTCCAGAACATCGTTGTTTTTCGTTAGATTCCATTCCATGTCATAGCGGTTATCATAGTAGGGATAATTATTTGCCCCTGACAGACCAAGCTCTTCTCCATAGTAAATGACAGGTTGACCTTTAGACGTAATTTGCAATGCAGCTGCAAGCTTAAGCTTGCCAATATCACCATCTACAGATTCTAAAAAGCCATCTTCATCGTGACTACCTAGAAATTGCCCTAATGTGCCTGTGTTTGAAAGCTTATTGTTTCTCTCTTCTAACGCACTTTGGACACGCTCTATATGACCATTGGCAAAGTCACGTGCTAAATTCTTAAAATCAAAATCTAATAAGGAGTCCATCATCCCGCTATTTAAATAGCCTTGGTCATCATTCACTTGAGCTCCCCATGCTTCTCCAATTAATTTAAAGGTTGGCAAAACTTTTGTTAATTCATTTTTAAAGCTTGACCATGTTGTATTTTCAACGTGTTTTACGGTATCCACGCGGAAGTAATCAATGGTATTTCCTTTCGCTGTCTTTGATTTTTCAATCCAGCTAGTTTGCCAATCTACAATTTGCTTCCTTACATCTGGATCCTCCGTTAAGAAATCAGGCAGTCCTGATAGCTCGCCTTGTACAGTATCTGTGCCGCCATCACGGAACATTCCAGCAAAACGATTTCTATCTTCAGCAGTAGGGAAGTTGGCGATTTTTCCATCATTTACGGCATCACTTGCTTTTAACCCATAGCCCGCATGATTTACGACAACGTCCACCATAATTTTTATTCCACGTTCATGGGCTGCATCAATTAGTTCATGGAAATCCTCCATTGTTCCAAAATGAGGATTCAATTTTTCAAAATTACTAGCCCAATATCCATGATATGCATAATAAGGAGTATCTGGATTTTCATAGCGAACATCATACTGGATATTTTCTACTATCGGATTAATCCATATTGTATTGATTCCTAGATTTTCGAGATAATCTAGCTTTTTCGTAATTCCTTTAAAGTCTCCACCATGATAGGTCCCAGGTTTACTTGGATCATAGCCAATGCCATATGGATCATTATTCGCTGAATTTCCATCGAAGAATCGGTCTGTTAGCATAAAGTAAATTCTTGCTTCATCCCAGTCAAAATCATCTTTTCCCACTGATTGTCTTGCTTTAACCGTGATTTTTGCTTGATCGGTATGAGTGTTGCCATACAGATCAGTGATGTAAACGGGAATTTCTTTCGCCCCTGTAGTGGTATTTTGGTCAATGGCGATGGTAAGCTCCTTTAATTTTGGATCAATTGCTACTTTTTCTTTTCCGCCAATAGCGCGTAAATCAGCATATACTTCACGGATAGCTGTATTTTTGTTTGTTTGCCAATCAACGGAAAGGACGGCATTATCGTTATAAGTCACTTCTTTTGGAGTGATATCTGTAAGCAAGTCAAAATCTGCTTTTTCATAGACAAGCATAGATGCTCCATTTTCCGTATTATATGGATCAGTTACTTCTGTTTCGATGCCATCGATTGTTACAAAGAAAGAATAGGGATGCTTTCCTTCAGGGATATTTTCTATTGTATAGGAAAAACGCTCATTTTTTGCTTCATTCGTCATGTTATAACGTTTTCCATTAAATTGAAGTTCTACTTTTTCTATTTTATTCATTTCGTTTTTTGCATATAAATCTTTGTCTCTGTAGTAGAAGGTAGCATTTCCGTTTTCTAAAACGGGTCCAGTGACTTCAGGCACAATATATAGCTCCTCTTGACCACTTGTAACATAAACTTTTGTGATTAAATCCGATGTATTTAGAGGAATGTAACGATCGCCATTTCCTTCTTTAATAGCTGTATCCCAATTTTCGCCTTTTCGTAAAATAAATCCAACGCTTTGGGCGGCTTCGCTTACATTAATTGCTGCAGTCGCCATTCCATGAAGGTTGCGATCAAAATCAATTTGGTCATCTTTTACACCAGTTCCCCATACCCAGATATTCCAGTCTTTATAATCCAAATCAGGACGATCATACATAAATTGAATATGGCGCCTTACATAATCCCCTCCTTTTAAATCTTTTATCGCTTTAATAGCATCATCTTGTGCGTAGAAAACAGTTTCTACTCCTTCAATTATCCATGCTTCTGCAGCTTGTTTGCCATCAGCTATTTTAATAGAGTTCTGTATATCTTGCGCTTCCCAATTTCCTTTCCGTGGAATAATCGTTATTTCATTTTCTGGAAAAGAATAGTTCCCACTTGTAAACGTATAATCATTTGTCACTTCCTCTGTAAATGGAAAGCCATTATCAGGAATCCCACTGTTAAAAATCCATATATCCCATTTCGTATAGTCTTCATCTAGACGATAGTAGTTAATAGTGTACGAATACATATTGCCAACAATATCAATTTTCTTTTCTACCTTTTCCCCATCCTTTTCAGCAAGCAGGATAAAGGATTCATTAGTTTTTGCATTGTCTTGTATGGTTAGTCGGCCATCAACAATGTCGATCCCTTCTACTTTCTCTTTCACTGACCAAGTCAGCTCTGTTTCTTTTTGTGTACTGCCATCTTTATTAACTAGCGTCGCTTCTAATGGATAGGATTTACTTTTTTCAACCTTCCCCGGTATAGAATCAAGATTTAAGCCGGGAACAACGAAGCGACTATTGCCATCTTCCATAGTCTCATTGGCTGGATCTGTTATCCATTCATTATCAACAATAAACTTATATTGATAGACGCCGGCTGCAAGATTTGAAATAGAAAGGGACCAGCGATTATCTGTGTCCTTTTTCATGCTTAATGCTCCATTTTGCCAGTCAGTAAAGTTTCCTGCTACTTTCACTTCCTGTGCAGATGCATTGTCATAGGAGAATTGTACAGACTTATCAGCATTGACGATAGGAGAATCTAGTAAATTATCTGCTTTTGCCTTTTTACTTGGAAGATAACCTCCAAAGCTTGTGAAAATAAGAAGAAAAATTAAACATAGTGCGAGATAAGGATGTTTTTTCGTTTTCAAAAAACATTCTCCTTTCCATTTTTTTATGAGAACAGAAAGACTTCTGTTACTACCTATGTACTGCAAAGAAAACGATTGCCCTAATAGCATAAAGGTGATGTATTAAGAAAGTGAGTTCATGATGGGGTATTTGTGAAAACGTTTGCGCGAAATAGCAAAATAAGATGTTGTTGTTAGAATGATAGACAAGAAAACTTGAAAGCGGTTTCTTTATTTGAGTCTATTTAAAGATACTATGATTTTGTCTATTTTACAATAGTCTATTCCTTTTTTAGTGTCAATTTACGATTAATATCTTACAGTAAAAAAATTTACAAATAATGTGATAAAATAGAAGGGAGGATAAACTGTTACTTAAAGGAGAATTATCTATGATATTAGTAGTAGGTGGGGCTGGCTATATTGGCAGTCATTTGGTTAAAGAATTAGTAGAGAAAGAAGAAGTGATCGTATTAGATAATCTTGCAACAGGTCACGAGGAAGCAGTAGATTCCCGTGCTATTTTTGTAAAAGGAGATCTAGGAAATGCAGACGATTTAGAAGCGATTTTTTCTAAATATCCAATTAAAGCAGTTATGCATTTTGCAGCATATAGTCTAGTTGGAGAATCTGTTCAAGATCCATATAAATATTATGAGAATAATGTAGCCAATACATTAACGTTATTAAATGTTATGTTAAAACATAATGTGAAAAACTTTATTTTCTCTTCAACGGCGGCTACATATGGAATTCCAAAAGAAGAAATAATTGTAGAAACATCAGAAACAGCACCTATTAATCCTTATGGTAGATCAAAATTAATGGTAGAGCAAATTTTAGCTGATTTTCATGCTGCATATGGTCTTCATTATGTGGTTTTACGCTATTTCAATGCTGCTGGTGCTCATGTATCTGGTGAAATCGGGGAAAATCATGATCCAGAAACACACTTAATTCCTATTATTCTTCAGCAACTATTAGGAGAGAGAGAGTCTATTTCTGTCTTTGGCACAGATTATCCGACTGAGGATGGGACATGCATTCGTGATTACATCCATGTGACAGATTTAGCAAATGCTCACATAGCTGCATTAGACGCTCTATTAAATGGAACAAAAGAAGCAGAAACTTACAATCTAGGCAATGGAGTAGGCTATTCCGTCAAACAAGTAATTGAAATGTGTGAAAAGGTTACTGGCACAAAGGCAAATGTGATTTTAGGTGACAGAAGATCAGGCGACCCTGCAAGATTAGTTGCTTCCTCGGAGAAAATATTCAGCGAGCTAGGCTGGAAAGCAGAAAGAGGCTTAGAGACAATTATTAAAAGTGCATGGAAATGGCACAATAAATAATAGCTAGAAGGCGAAGGAATCCAAACAGTTTCTTCGCTTTTTTTCTAGCATAACGATGTTTATTTTTAACGGAAAAGGAGTTATAAAATGTTTAATATAAATAAGGTTCATCATATAGCGATTATTTGCAGCAATTACGAAGTATCAAAACATTTTTATGTGGAACTTTTAGGTTTTAAGCCTATAAATGAAGTATACAGAGAAGAAAGAGATTCTTATAAGCTAGACCTTTTAGTAAACAATATCTATCAAATCGAACTATTTTCCTTTCCTAATCCAAGAGAAAGACCAAGTTATCCTGAGGCTGCCGGCTTACGTCATATTGCTTTTGAAGTGAATAATATAGAAGAAACTGTAAAGTATTTACAATCGAATAATATTACAGTGGAAGATATTCGGATCGATCCTTTTACGAACAAAAAGTTTACTTTTTTTGCTGATCCTGATGGGTTACCAATTGAATTATATGAGGCTTAATTAGAATGTGCTTTTCCCTTATATTGAGAAAGGGTACAAACAGTTTGTAAAATAAATTGCTTATCCTGAGAACTTAGTAATCTCCAGCTACCAGCTTTTATTTTCATATTTAT
Source organism: Niallia sp. FSL W8-0177 (assembly GCF_038006285.1). NCBI lineage: Bacteria > Bacillati > Bacillota > Bacilli > Caryophanales > Bacillaceae > Niallia > Niallia sp. FSL W8-0177. The sequence continues at coordinate 3,293,900 of NZ_JBBOUX010000001.1, read as the reverse complement.
CATCCTTTCTACTCTTTTTCTTATAGTTTATATATACCGCGTTTGTATTTATTGAAAACACTAAATTATCAACAAATGTTGACAAGTATTTCCCGAGAAATGTCGGCTTATAAAGAAGTGGCAGATTAACATTTGTTAATCTGCCACTTCTTTATATATATTATTGTTTTGTTAACCAGCTATTTATTGTTTGAACAACATTTTTACTAGAATTACCAATTGAATACGTATTCCACTCTTGATGGAAATTTGCTATTTTTTCCATTTGGAAAGATGAATGATGAATAAATTGCACAATTTCTTCCGTTGAATAGGCAATAGGACCGGGAACTAGTTCATGATAAGGAACCCAAAAGCCTCGAGTTTTTCTATATTCATCTAAATCATATGGATAAAAAATCATGGGCTTTTGTAAAAAGGAAAATTCAAAAGGAATTGATGAATAATCGGTTATTAATATATCTGTAATAAATAACAAGTCATTTAAAATAGGATAATCAGAAAAATTATAAACAAAACCATTGTATTCACTAAAATCCATTTGATTAGTTATACTGGGATGAAGTCTCACGAGAAATATATAATCGGATTCTAATCTATCTTTTAAATAGGAAAAATCTAATCGAATTTGATTAGATGATTCTTCTTCGTTTTCGCGAAAAGTTGGAGCATATAGAATGATTTTCTTATTTTTTAGATTAGGATATTTTTTATAAAAACTGGTTTTTATTTTTTCCATATGATCTTTATCAAAGAAAATATCAGTTCTAGGTATTCCTGTATTTAATATTTGCTGGGAGGAAGCAGAGAAAGCTTCGCAAAAGATAGCTGACATTTTATCTGATCCAGAGATAATATAGTCAAATTGTTTATAAACGGCTGCAAATCTTTCCTTGGCATTTTTGGAACGATCTTTGACACTTAAGTCATTCCATCCAAATGTTTTAATGGCACCATTGGCGTGCCAAATTTGTAGTTTTTTAACATTTTCTTTGAATGATACAGAAGATAAGAAACCGTAATAATTATCCAGCACAATCACTTGAGATGTTGCTAGATGAAAAATTCCTTTCAGAAAAGATAAAGGATACTTGGGAGAAAATAATAAAACCGGATCTGTTATCATTTTGTCATTAAAAAATCGATAGGTTTTATAATCAGCTAATAAAATACATGGGATGTTTGGATTGTTCTTCTTCAGTTCATCATAGAGATGAGTTGTATTTTCAACAAAAGACACACAAAAAACTATTTTCTTCTGTAAAGGAAATAGTTTTGCTATCTCAAATAGAAAAGAAAATAGTTTTAAGTATAAGTAAATGGCTAACTCTCTAACCATTTACTTTAAATAGGTCCTTTTTAATTTTTGTTGTAGAGATTCCAACGGTTCTTGGAAGATACACAACTTCACAATAATCTTTCAAGAAGTCAAATTTTCCTTCCCAATCGTCTCCCATAACGAAAACATCAATATTATGATCCACAACGTCTCTGATTTTTTGATCCCAATCATGCTCTGGAATTACTTCATCCACATAACGGATTGCTTCTAAAATCATTTTGCGATTATCGTAACTATGATATGCTTGTTTGTTCTTAATGGCATTAAATTCATCACTAGAAAGTGCAACAGTTAAGTGATCTCCCAACTCTTTAGCTCGTTTTAAAATATTTATATGGCCCCAATGTAATAAATCAAAGGTACCATAGGTAATAACTTTCTTCATTTTTTTCCTCCTACAATTATAGACAATTTAATAAGGATAGAATTATTAAAAGGCTAATTATTTAAGATGTGTCATTTGAAACACCTATAATAATTGTTCCATGTTTGAATGATGATTGTGAAATCGAAAAACTTTTTTTTAGCTTTCCCTAATTATCTTATTTTAAAACTTTTTCCGCTTATTGACAAGTATCATCATTGCTTTGTCATAAAATGAAATATTTATGCAAAAATTGTTTAAAATAATAGTAAAGAATGTTTTCTTATCATTTATCAAATGAATGCATTTTATCCTTGTTTAGAATAGCGAAAAAAAGTGATTTTTTATTTATTCCTCTCTGCCATTATTTGAAGTTTTACAACCTTTATAAATGTTGCTCTCATGGTTGATTGAATTCCGGCACATTGTTATATATAATGTTGGTTAGGTGTTTTATAAGAGAATGGATGAATAAGAAGTTTGTCGGATAATGGATAAACTTTATAATTCAATAACTTGATTTAATGGAATTTGCATTTTGGAGAGGGGATTCTTAATGAGTGAATCTGGATTTAATCATAAACAAATACAAACGATCAGCATTATCCACAATATGCTCAGTATTCAATTTGGTTTTAAAACAAGTATCTTAGAGGATAATAAAGCATCGTTCCTCATTTTAAATAGAAAGACGGAAAATGAAAAATATCTGCCATTTCATACATTGGACGATGAAAATACGATTGGAAGTTATGAAGTTACCATTGATTTACATAAAGAAAAAGATTTTTTTGGACAATCTGGAGTATGGGATGTCTATATTGTTGTTGAGTCTGAAGAAGATGAATACAAACGATATCGTATCGTAAGTAATCGTCAAGAATTAAATTTGATCTACTATCAATATGCTGATATGGGCACTGTTTTTTATCCATATACAACTAATAAAATGAATCTTTCCCTGAAAACAACGAAAAGGTCTTTTATTTCGAAAGTAGAAGATGCCTATCTTAGTAAAGACGGTTTATTAAATATTAGCGGATATGTATTAGATACAAAGCTTATGGGCGCTAAACATGATATGAAAAAAACACTAATCATTACAAATCATTTAGATGATGAGCAGTATCGTCTTCCTTTAGAGAGTGTGACTAGAACGGATTTAACCGAATTATACGGGGATGGAATCAGAAATTATGATGATATTGGGTTTAAAGGCACCTTTTCTATAAAAGAATATTTACATACATCTGAATTAATCTATTTCCGATTCTATATAGAGCTTTCTTATATAGATAATGGTGAAGAGATAGTAAAGGTCAGTCCAAGATTAACATTCAATCCTTTTAATCCTCTGCAATCGCGAAGAGCTAAAGTGATCAGAATAGATGGAATAGATAGAAGAATTTTTATTAAAAAGACCAAGGTAAAGAGCTATCTTTCCGTCAAAGTATATGTTTACAATCGTTCGAAAGAATGGAAAAGTAGAATCAGAAGAAAATTGACTGATATTAAGAGAAGTCGAAAGATCAAAGCGTTATATAAAAAAGCATTTAAGTTGATGGGATATGCACCGGTTCGAAAAAAATCCGTTGTATTTGAAAGTTTTGCTGGAAAGCAGTTTAGCTGTAATCCAAGAGCGATTTTTGAATATATGCAGGATTTTAATCCTGAATATAAAATGTACTGGAGTGTTGATAAAAAGTACATGAAAAATTTCGAAGGAAGAAATTTAAATATAGTGCCACGCTTCTCTATTAAGTGGTTATTTATAATGGCTAGAGCCCAATATTGGGTGAGTAATAGTCGCTTACCATTATGGATTCCAAAACCAAACCATACAACCTATTTGCAAACATGGCATGGCACGCCACTGAAAAAATTGGCTGCCGATATGGATGAAGTGCATATGCCTGGTACAAATACAGTTAAATATAAGAATAACTTTTTAAAAGAAGCATCTAATTGGGACTATTTAATTTCTCCTAATGCGTATTCTACGGAAATATTTCAAAGGGCTTTCGCTTTTAATAAAACAATGATTGAATCTGGATATCCTAGAAATGACGTGTTACATGTAGATAATACGGCAGAAAACATGGAAGCTTTAAAACAAAAATTTGCTTTACCAATGGATAAGAAGATTATTCTGTATGCACCGACATGGCGAGATAATCAATTTTATGGAAGAGGAAAATATAAATTCGATTTAGAATTAGATTTAAATATGCTTCGTGATCAGCTTGGCGATGAATATATAGTTTTATTGCGCATGCATTACTTAGTAGCTGAAAACTTTGACTTAACACCATACACTGGCTTTGCTTTTGATTTTTCAAATTATGAAGATATTCGAGAACTTTATTTAGTGTCGGATATTTTGGTAACAGACTATTCTTCCGTATTTTTTGACTATGCCAATTTAAGAAGACCAATGATTTTCTTTGTATATGATATTGAAGATTATCGAGATAATTTACGTGGTTTCTATTTTGATTTTGAAAAAACAGCCCCGGGTCCACTAGTGAAAACGACAGAAGAAGTTATTCAATCTATCAAAGAGGCGGAAGTTAACCCAATAAGTGATAAATTCAATACCTTCTATGACAAGTTTTGCTATCTAGAAGAGGGAAAATCTGCTGAAAGAGTAGTAGAAGAGGTTTTTAACAAAAGGTAATCATTAAAAAGTAAAACTTTAAGGCAATAAAAAAAGACCAGTTTAGGTCTTTTTTTATTGCCTTATTCTTTTTCTCTTTATTTTACATCCAAGTGTTCTTTTAGCTCATTTTGAATTTTTGTTTTTTCTGCATCGTCTACAATTAAATACCATACTTTATCGATTGTTTGTCCAGTGCCTTTAATTGTAAGCTGCTCAATATTACCAGCTGCTGCTTTGTATTTAGATTGAATATCAATCATTTCATCGAAGGTAATATTTGTTTTGATGTTCTTACTTAACGCATCAAAGATTGAATCAAAATTTGTTAAAGAGCTTAAGCTAGCTCCTTCTTTAATAACAGCTTGGATAATCATTCGCTGTCTTAACTGTCTACCGAAGTCACCTCTTGGATCATCATAGCGCATACGGGAGAATTTTAATGCCTTTTCGCCATCCAAATTAACTGGTCCTTTTGGAAAGTGGGTTCCTTGATAAGTGAAATCTAAATCATTATCTACCGTTACTCCGCCAACAGAATCAACAATATCTTTAAAGCCTTCCATATTGATTTGCATAAAGTAATCAATTGGTATATCGAGGAAGTTTTCTACCGTATCCATCGACATTGCAACACCTCCAAAGGCATATGCATGGTTAATTTTGTCTGTAGTACCATGCCCAACTATTTCAGTGCGAGTATCGCGCGGGATACTTAGCATTTTAACTGACTTTTTATCAGGATTTACCGTAAGGACAATCATTGTATCCGATCTTCCAGAGTCACCATCACGCTCATCGACACCCAGCATTAAAACGGAAAATGGCTCCTTGCTGCCAAGGTTTAAAGTGTCCGTTCTTTTGGTCGTCTGTCTATCAATCGGCTCATGCATATTATTAACAGCTGTGGAAAGGGAATTCCATACAGTATACAGATATATTCCTATCCCAATTATAAGGAGAAGAAGCACAATACCAGTAACCTTTAACCATGTTTTCTTTTTTTTCGGTTTATTTCTACTCATTTAACAATATCCTCCATATCTTGACAAAAAATGATAGTAAACTTATTTCAAGAATAGCAGAAATCATCTCTACTGAACATCTTTTTTAGTAACAATAAGAAAAGCAACATTGCCTTTCAATCAGTAATAATTAGCAAATTTATAGTCATTTGTTTATCACAGGTCTTTTGGAATGATTATTAAATGTTATGGATAAACTTTTTGTATATAATAAAGTCATGAAAAAGAGCTTAGTACTCTATTATTATGGGAACATGCAGTAATTATTATCCGGCAAAGCTAATCTTCCATGCGTAATATTTCGTAAAGATTGTTTAAATAACGAAAAGTATATGATAAATGTTCTATAATAGATGATGATACACTAATCCCTGAATGTATAGACGATCTTTAAAGGAGAAAAGTTGCAAAAAATTAGGTTTTTGTTTATTTATGTGAAAAAATGGCGAAATAATGGGAATACCATCAAAAAGTGTAGCCATAGAGCTTTTAGTTGGATTGCAGTATACTAAAGATAGTAGCAAGAGACGCACTAAAAATTTATTTATAAGAGAGGTATTTTTTATGAGTAAAGTGAAAAAAGCGATTATCCCTGCTGCAGGATTAGGAACTAGATTTTTACCAGCAACGAAAGCAATGCCGAAAGAAATGCTGCCAATTGTGGATAAGCCAACCATTCAATATATTGTGGAGGAAGCTATAGCATCTGGGATTGAAGATATTCTTATTGTTACTGGGAAAGGTAAGAGAGCGATTGAAGATCACTTTGATAATGCCTTAGAATTAGAAGAAAATTTGATTGCAAAAGAAAAATTTGCCTTATTAGCAAAAGTGCAGGAATCTTCTAATGTGGACATTCATTATATACGGCAAAAAGAGCCAAAAGGATTAGGACATGCTGTTTGGTGTGCAAGAAACTTTATTGGCGATGAGCCATTTGCTGTATTATTAGGGGATGATATTGTTGATAATGACAAACCATGTCTAAAGCAATTGATGGATCAATATGATCAAACACTTTCTTCTGTGATAGGTGTACAGGTAGTACCTGACTCAGAAACCCATCGTTACGGGATAATTGACCCTTTACCGGATACAAAGAGAAGATATCAAGTAAAGAAATTTGTAGAAAAACCTGAGCAAGGAACTTCACCTTCTAATTTAGCGATTATCGGAAGATACATATTTACACCACAGCTATTTCATTTTCTTGAGTCACAAGAAGTTGGCACAGGAGGAGAAATACAACTGACAGATGCCATTGAGAAGTTAAACAAAATTCAGCGTGTTTTTGCATATGAATTTGAAGGAAATCGTTACGACGTGGGAGAGCAATTTGGTTTCATTCAAACAACGATTGAGTTGGGGTTAAAACGCACCGATATTAATTCACAATTAAGAAGTTATATATTAGAGCTTGCTGAAAGACTAAAAGAACAAGAAATGAATAAACTTTCTAAGTAATAACTTTTAAATAGTTTTTGGGAAATAAAATGAAAAATAGAGAAAACTGCCTTCTTAATAGGAGGCAGTTTTTTGTCATATAGTTAAATAAATTACTATGAATAAGTCTTATGGACTAGTTCTGGTGGATGGGTGAATTTTTATAAAAATAGCAATTTTGACAAGAATCGATAAAAAATAGATAATATTACCTACGAATTTTCGTCGAATCCTCTTAACATATTTACCATTTTACTAGATAATAGAATATAGAAAAAATAGATAGGAGTGAGTGGGAAATAGAAACTCGAGTATTTTGGAGAATAGCAGGTACAGCTTTGTTTTTATGTTTTCTTTTGTTGTTAATGTCACCCCAAACGAACATAAAAGCAGCAGAAAATACATGGTCCTCCAATTTTTACAATAATAAAAACTTATCAGAAACACCTGTTTCTAAATCGTATAACAATATAAGATTTAATTGGGGGAAAAACGAGCCTATAGCCGGAATAAACAAAGATAATTTTTCCGCTAGCTTTGAAAAAAATATAACTATTTCGGAATCACAAAAAGATTATTTTCTTCATACCTATGCAGATGATGGTGTGAGAATGTATTTGGATAATCAAAAGAAAATCGATCGTTGGACAAGTTCAAGTAGAAATTACTCAGCAGCACCAATGACTAATTTATCTGCGGGCAATCACACCGTAAAAACTGAATATTATGAAGGCGGAGGAAATGCTGTATTATTTGCAGATATGCTTCCTTTCGGTTCATGGATTGGTTACTTTTACAATAATGAAAAATTCAGTGGCAATCCGGAAGATGCCTTAGTATTTACACCAGATAAAAATGGCAATTTAAGCTTTGATTATCAGTATGGTAAGCCTAATGCTAAAGGAATTGGATCTAATCATTTTTCTGCTAAATTTTTTACCTATAAAAAATTGCCAGCAGGAAATTATATTTTACAAACAAAGCATGACGATGATACACGTATCTACATTGATGGGAAATTAGTTCTCGATAGTGATCGAGTTTCTCAAGATACTAGACTAATAAAGATTGAGAATAGCCAAGGAAAGGATGTCCATGAAATTCGAATTGAATATGTAGAGAAAACAGGAAAAAGTTATTTGCAATTTTCTCTAAAACCAGTTCAAGAAGCATTATCAACATCCACTTGGTTTGCGTCCTATTTTAATAATACAAACGTTTCAGGGAACGCTTTTGTTTCAACAGGAATAAAAGATATTAAATACAATTGGGGGAAAAGCGCGCCAAATGCTTCAACCAATAAGGACAATTTCTCAGCATCGTTTTATAAGCTTTTAAATAAAGGGGATTACTTTGTTTATACATTTGCAGATGATGGTGTACGAGCGAAAATTAATAATTCCATTTTGTTTGATCGCTGGACAGGCAGTTCAGGTAAAGCAAATAAGGCATTAATCACCAATCTAAATCAGAATAATAATGTGTTTCAGTTAGATTATCTTGAAAAGACAGGTAAGGCGTTTGTAAATGCAGATGTTCTTCCATTAGGACAATGGCTTGGCTACTATTATTCTAATACTAGCTTAAAAGGTGCCCCTGCAAATAAAACCATTTTAAAAGGGGATGGCAAAGGAGCATTTAGTTTTAATTATGGCAAGAATGCCCCAATGTCTGGTATACCAAAAGATAATTTTTCAGCAAGCTTTACAACTGCCTTAAGGCTTAATCAAGGTGAGTATGTAATCCGTTCTGTCGCAGATGATGGCATTCGTGTTTATGTGGATGATAAATTAGTTATCAACCGTTGGACATCTGCGAATTCAAAGGAAGACGCATATAAGATTAATATAAGCGATAGAACTAATGAAGCAGATTCATCGAAAAGAAACATTCATTGGATAAGAGTGGAATATCTTGAGAAAAAAGGAAACGCGAAATTGAATTTTGATATTAAGCCTATTAATCAAGTAGTTACAAACCAGGAATGGGTGAATATTTTTTATCCTAACACCAGTTTATCTGGCAATGGAACAGTTATAGGTGGATTAAATTCAAAGAATAAAGTTTCAAGCATCCAGTATCTTTGGAAAAAAGATGCTCCTATAGCAGGGATGCCAAAAGATAATTTCTCCGCCTCTTTTTTACGGAAAGTTTCGGGAAACAATGATTATTTTGTTTCCACTTTTGCAGATGATGGCATTCGTGTAAAACTAGATAATAAGACGGTAATCGATCGTTGGAAGAATTCTAGTGGGACATTTGATAAGGCAATTATTAAAGGAGCAGGAAAGGGAGAACATATCATTCAAACAGATTATATGGAGAAAACAGGAAATGCTTATGCGTTTGCTGATATCCAGCCTTTAGGTAATTGGGTAGCTTATTATTATAATAATAAAAATCTCTCTGGAGCTCCGGTTACATCAAATGTAATCAATAATTCTAATTCTAATACGCTTACCAAGGATTATGGGAAAAATGCGCCGATTTCAAAAATCAATAAAGATAATTTTTCAGCAAAATATGTGACTGCTAAAAGGCTGGATGCAGGCGAATATGTTATTAGAGGATTATCAGATGATGGTGTAAGAGTGTATATAGATGGAAAACTTGTCGTTGATAATTGGAAAAATGGTTCTTATCGTGAAAAAGCAACAAAGGTAAAAATAGATAATGTAAATGGCGATAATGTTCACTGGATTGAAGTGAGATACTATGACAATAAATCAACGGCTAAATTCCAAGTCTCTATCCAGCCATATAATGAACAAAACATGATTGATGGTACTTGGTATGCAGAGTATTATCCAGAGGTAATAAACAAAAATCAATCACCTTCTTACAAGGTAACAGATTCAAAGAGAAATGTTGTTATTGGCGGAAAAGATTCTTTAAATAAAATCTATAATATCGATTTTAATTGGAAGAAAGGATCTCCTGATAGTGCTATTCCTTCTAACAAGTTTTCGGCTGTTTACAAGAAAGTGCTTAATGTTACGGAGAACAGTAATTACAATTTTAAACTGAAAGCAGATAACGGAGCAGTACTTGAGGTGGATGGAAAAGTACTAATCGATGCTTGGAATGGGAATATTGGTAAAACAAAAGAAGTAATTGGTTACTATCTACCAAAAGGGAAACATACTTTTGTGATTAAATATTATGAGGGAAGCGGCGATGCGCATCTTTCTTTTGATATGGAAAAATCAAAAGTAGTGACAAAAACTTATAATGACTTGAAAACTTCATTAAACGATGCTGTGAATATTCAACTTAGCAAAAATGCGCAAACAGATAAAAAGTATAAAGCATATATGAGAGAAGATGCCTTTGAATATGTAAGTAGCAAGAATGATTATGCTTTTGTTAAGAGCGGTACGTGGAATGTTAGAGGTGGGACCAGCAAAAATAGTTGGGTTATAGGTACCTTTAAAGGAGATTATAAAGTTACCATTCTATCAAAAACAGCTAAGAAAGACAGTGACGGGAAATACTGGTATGAAGTTGACTTTTATAAATATTCGGTGCCAGTAGGGAAAGTTAAACCCGATATAACACCGAAGTATACAGTTAAATATAATACGTGGGTAAACGCTAGTCCAACTGACATTAAATACTATATGAATCCAAGTAATTTTGAGAATGACAACAAGCAGAAACTACAATTTTTATTATTATCTTCTAGTGCGAATCTAAATTCAAAAGAAGTAAATGATAAAATACTTAAAAATAGAGGGATTCTAGCTGGAAAAGGAAGTTCATTCAATAAAGCGGGAGAAAAATATGGTATTAATGAAATTTATTTGATTTCCCATGCTTTATTAGAAACTGGAAATGGAACTTCAAGTCTGGCAACTGGTATAAAAGTTTCTAGTGTCGATGGAAAAAAAGTTACACCGAAAACAGTATATAATATGTATGGTATCGGGGCAGTGGATGGCTCTGCAGTAAAGAGCGGATCTGAATATGCATACAAGATGGGCTGGGATACTCCAGAAAAAGCGATTATAGGTGGAGCAGAGTTTATAGGGAAGAATTATATTAATAATGCAACATATAAACAAGACACACTTTATAAAATGCGCTGGAACCCTAGTAAACCTGGTGTACATCAATATGCTACAGATATAGGATGGGCAAGCAAACAAGTAAGCAGTATGTATAATTTATATAATATGTTAACTTCTTATCGTATGGATTTAGAGATACCTAAATATAAATAAAAGCGAATTAACAAGGTCAGAATACAAGTGTTCCGACCGGATTTAAAGTCAAAGCCAAACAATTACATGTTGATTGTTTGGCTTTTTATGGATAAGAAGGTTGTTTCAGCGAACTCTCCTGAAGCTGAGGTTGTGAATCGTAGTTTTAACCAATACCTTTTATTGGTTAAAACTTTCAAAATATAGGGTAGTAAAGATAGTATAAATACCTTTCATTCCACTACCTCTATCGGTAGTGGAATGAAAGGTATTTATGATAAGGTTTGAAATCTATCTTTTTTCTTTATATAATGTTTGATAGATTGTATGATCTAGGTTGAAATATTTCATTTCAAAATAAGCGGAAAGGATGTATAGTAATAAAGGCATTGCAATTTATGCTAACGTATGATTAATTTAAACAAGAAATAAACATTGTATTCCTCAAAATAAATATATATAGTGTAATCCCATTAATTTTGGTGAGAATAGATAATGGGAACAGCTTAAAGAAAGGTTCTATAAGATAATGGCTTCTATTGTTAAAGTATTAAAAGAGCAAGTTAATCATTTTCATTTAATTAGAAGATTATCCCTTTATGAGTTAAAAAGTGCTAATCGCAATAACTATTTAGGGATCTTGTGGGAAATAATCAATCCGGCAATCCAAATTTCGATTTATTGGTTTGTATTCGGATTTGTACAAAAAAGGCATGATGTAAAAGGTGTTAATGGAGAAACCTATCCCTATTTTATATGGATGCTTGCAGGTATTTTGATTTGGTTCTTTATATATCCTGCCATAACGAAAAGTTCTAAATCCATTTACACGCGTTTAAGAATGGTATCAAGGATGAATTTTCCATTAAGTGTTATACCTTCTTATGTCATTATGTCATTATTGTATCCACAATTATTATTAATGGTTCTAGTAATGATTATATATCAATTTATTGGGTATCCAATTTCCATATACTATTTGCAGATTCCGTATTTTTTATTTGCTGCAGTTATGTTTTTATTTGCGCTTGCATTAATAACTTCAACTATTTCTACCATTGTAAGAGATTTTCAAATGCTTTTACAATCTTTAATGAGGGTTCTTTTGTATCTAACTCCGATTTTGTGGCCTGCTAATCATCTAGGAGACAAATTTGAGAAAGTTATGCAGATAAATCCGGTTTATTATTTAATTGAGGGTTATCGCTATGCCCTTTTAGGACAAGGCTGGTTTGTCACAGAGCATCTAGGAATTACGATCTATTTCTGGAGTTTAGTACTTGTGTTACTTTTTGTTGGAACGTATATGCACGTTAGATTTAGAAAACACTTTATTGACTTTTTATAAAATTGGAAGTGGTTTAATGGAGAAATCAGTTATTGTTAAAAATTTAACAAAACGGTATAAATTATATGAAAATAGCAGCGATAAATTAAAGGATATTTTCTTGCCTAAAAGTTATGGGGAACCTTTTTATGCTTTAAGAGATATCAACTTTGAGGCAAATCATGGCGATGTTATTGGATTTGTCGGAGTAAACGGATCAGGTAAGTCTACTCTATCGAATATTATTGCAGGGATTGTTCCACCGACAGAGGGAACAGTAGAAATCGATGGACAAGCCTCTTTAATTGCCGTAGCTGCTGGTGTAAATAATGAACTTACGGGTAGAGAAAACATTGAATTGAAATGTTTGATGCTTGGTTTTTCGAAAGAACAAATAAAAGAGCTGGAACCAGGAATTATTGAATTTGCTGAATTAGGAAAATTTATTGATCAGCCTGTGAAGTCATACTCTAGTGGGATGAAATCACGTCTAGGCTTTGCCATTTCGGTAAATACAAATCCAGATGTCTTAATAATTGATGAGGCATTATCTGTAGGAGATAAAGCTTTTGCTGAAAAGTGTTTAGCGAAAATGGATGAATTCAAAAAAAATGGAAAAACGATGTTCTTTGTCAGTCATTCGATTGGCCAGATGAAAAAATTCTGTCAAAAGGGAATATGGTTAGAACATGGTCAACTGAAAATGGAAGGGAAAATTGATGAAGTTATCCCTGCCTATGAAGAATTTTTAGCTAAGTATAAAAAGATGAATGATAAAGAAAAAAGGGAATTTAGAGAACAGGGCTTTAAAAAGCAAAGTGATCCCGAATATATTGGAAAAATATAGACCGCCAGATAAGGCGGTTTCTTATTTGTGTAAATTTGTTTTAGTTCGTAGAATATGTGGAATAATAATGGAAAATTACTTTTTCTTGGTATATGATGAATGATAGATATAATAGTAATTTATATATTGGAAAATACATATGGATTGGGGAGGTTAATGGAATGACTGAATCCTATAACCGAAATAGCTTTGAAAGAGAGAATAATATTCATTACAACACGGATGGATACTATGTATATGAAAAAAAAGCAAACATTTTAGGAATATTTAAGAAGAAAATGGACAAATTAGTTACAGTTGTTACTCCGGTATATAATGCAGAGGAAAATATAAAGAAAACGGTTGAATCTGTCATTAATCAAACAATGGATTTTAATCAAGTGGAATATATCCTTGTAGACGACGGATCGACTGATAATTCACGACCTATTCTGCTAGATTATGCTAAAAGATATCCAAATAGTATTAAAGTTGTTTTTCTGGAAAAGAACACCGGTACGCCTGGACATCCAAGGAATTTAGGAATAGAATTATCTACTTCTCCATATGTGACATTTTTAGATGCAGATGATTGGTTAGAAGAAGATGGTTTACAGACATTGTATTCTATTTTAAAAGAAACTAATGATGATTATGTGGTTGGGAAAACGATTCAGGTCGAAAGCAAATCAACAAAGATTGTTGGAGAACATGAATCATGCATGGAAAGAAGAAGTGTACTTCCTACTTCAATTCCCCATATCTTTCAACATTTAGGACCAAGAGCAAGAATGGTAAAAACATCTTTATTAAAGGAAAATAATATTAAGTATCCAGAAATGAAATTTGCTGAGGACAAGCAGTTTTTCATCGATGTTTTGGTCCATGCGCGCGCCATCTCCACTACAACCAAAACGATTTACTATTTAAATCGTTTGGATGAAAATAATGCTTCACTAACGAAACAAACTGATATCATGCATAAAATGGATACGAATATTAAAGTTATTAACTATGTTAAAGCAAAGCAATTGGATGAACAAATAGAAAAAATGATTTTAAATAGATTATATGAGTTTGACTGTATTACAAGATTTTTTAATAGACAGCATTTTTTCAAAAGCAAAAATAAGAGTGCCTATTTTAAAAAATTTGCAGAGGTAGTCGAAACAACAAAGGATTTAAAATATGATATAACAAATCAATTTTTCCATCATATCAATAAATCTGCTTATCAAATGTACCTAAATGGTGAATTTGACAAAATAGCGAAATTATTTATGTGGGATAAAAGTCAAAAAGTGAAGGAAGTTATTGTTAATGATAACTTACCATATATGATCACTCCTGTTGAAGGATATGAACATATAAGAGTATCAATGGCAGCTTTCTTTAAGGACGGAAGTTTCCAAGAAGATGGTTATACATTTAAATTCTATGTATATGGAGATTATACGGAGAATTTAAATGAATTAATTTTTCGAAATCGAAGCAATCCAGACGATCAATATTCCTTCTCTATTTCGAAAGCTGAAGAGTATCTCTATGAAACATTTTTACCTAACTCAGCATTAATACAGCTAGCAAAAGGAAGCTATGGAATCTTTATTAAATATAATGATTATCAAAAAGTAAGTATAAGCCGAATAGATCCTCATCAAAAAGTATTAGATAAAAAATCCTTTCATTTTTATACAACCGTTAACTCTAATTTAGGATTGAATGTTGGAAAATAGAAAGAAAACAGTGGCTTTTTTAAGTCACTGTTTTCTTACATGAAAAATCGTATACTAACTCTATTGAACGAACGATAATTGGTGAAAAATGTATTAATCAGTTGAAACCTTCTGGACTTTTATACGTCTTATATTATGATAGTAAACAAAGCAATTATTTTTATGTAATATAATTGTAAAAAAAGATAGTAAATTATAGAGACCAAGTATCTCATAAATGTGCTATAATAAATCTCGATATTGTAAGGAAAGACGGATGCCTACAAATGTGCGTTATTAAGGCATTAGGGAGGATCTATATGATTTATATAATGCTTGTTGTATGTTTTATCGCTTCTATCTTGCTTACTCCTGTAGTAAAAAAGCTTGCATTTAAATTAGGAGCAATGGATAAACCAGAACAACGTAAAGTTCATCAGAAAGTTATGCCTCGCATGGGTGGTTTAGCAATATATATAAGTTTTTTAATTGGAGCATTAATTATTAATCCGGATAAAGATTATCATTATCCTATTTTACTTGGTAGTGCGGTAATTATTGTAACTGGAATGCTAGATGATATTTATAATCTTTCAGCGAAAGTGAAATTTCTAGCGCAAACATTAGCAGCCGTGATTGTTGTTGTTTGGGGTGGAGTACAGGTAGAATTCATCAATCTTCCTTTTGGAGGTAAATTGGAGTTTGGGTTCTTAGATATTCCGATCACTATTCTGTGGATTGTAGGAATAACCAATGCTATGAACTTAATTGATGGATTAGATGGTCTAGCATCAGGAGTCTCTAGTATCGCATTATTTACGATTACTGGAATGGCTATGATTATGGGGAATGGGTATGTAATTGCTATTTCCTCTATCGTTTTAGCGGCCACATTAGGCTTTTTATTCTTTAATTTTTATCCTGCTAAGATTTTCCTCGGGGATACGGGTGCGTTATTTCTCGGCTATATAATAGCAGTTATGTCATTACTCGGATTTAAAAATGTAGCGTTAATTTCCTTTGTTATTCCTGTGATTATCTTAGGGGTTCCTATTTCCGATACGTTTTTTGCGATCATTCGTCGTTTAGTGAATAAGCAGCCGTTAATGGCGCCTGATAAATCGCATTTGCATCATTGTTTGTTAAATGTAGGTTTTACTCATAGACAAACAGTAATTATTATTTATGCAATGGCCTCTTTCTTTGGCTTAGTTGCTGTTATTTTTTCCCAAGCTAAGGTGTGGGGAGCCATTTTATTAATTGTTACAGTATTGTTGGTTATTGAATTAATCGTAGAGAAAATAGGATTGGTAGGGAAGAATTATAAACCTATCTTAAAATTTATCAATGATATAAGATATTCAGCAGAAAAAAAATAATGATTATAAAAGTCGGGAATGTCTCTAATAACGGAGACATTCCCGACTTTTATTATTATGCATTTACATCCATTCATTCTCTTTCTTGAGAGAAAATGAATCTATTTCTTCTCCTTCTTCATCATCAAGATGAAAGATCTCACTATCATAATGCTTTAAGTGTTCAGGAGTAACTTTATTGAAAATATTTAACTTTTTCATTTCAATCCCTCGCTTAACTACTTTAATACCAATAAAAATAGTATGTACAAATTTGCAAGCTTTTAATTCGATTTTCTATCTATTATTTAAGGGAGTGAATAAAAAAGAGCACAGAGGCTATGCTCCGTGCTCTATATAATAATTACCTTTTTGGCTATTTCACATTTTTCACATATTGTGCTGATACATAACCAGTGACTTTCCCATACTTAATTTTGTACCAAGAACCGCTTTTCGCGTATATGGTGACTTTCTTATTGTTTGGGATCGAACCAACCTTTTTGGAAGAGGTGGAAGCTTTTTGTCTAATATTAAGATTAGAAGCTTTTACAGTCCCTGTTTTTACTTTATATAAGGTGAACTTTTTCGTAACTGTACTCTTTAGTTTACTTCCATTTACAGACTCTACAGACACAGTGTAGCTGCCGTCTGCTGCTTTTCCAACACTCCAAGTAAAAGAATGGATTCCTGTCTTTAATGATTTATTAGAGGCTAGAGTTTTAACTACCTTGCCTTTACTATTCAAGATTTTTACTGTGGATGTTGCTGATTGATTGATATTAAAGCTAGTCTTTATCTTGTTACCTGCTGTATCATAGCTTGTTTTTACATCTTTTATTGTTGGTGCAACAGCTTTTTTAAGCGTGAAATTTTGTTTCTCTGTTTTTTCTTTTCCTATATTATTAACCGCTTTTATCGTTAGCGTATAAGTGCCATCTTTTACACTACGGACATCCCATTTATAGGAGGACGTACCGGCAGATAGAGACTTATTGCTAGCTAAAGTTTTCATTACTTTATTCTTGCTGTCCGAAATCGTCACCGTTACTTTAGATGGTTGATTGATAGCGAAGGATGCATTAATAGTATTGCCTTTCTGATCATATGCAGTTTTGATGGAACTAATACTAATAGTTGGCACTTCTATTTTTGCGACCTGGAAGGCAATGTTCGTTGTCACTTTATTATTCGCAATGTCCGTTGCTGTTATTTCAGCTGTGTAACTGCCATTATTCCAGCTTGAAGCATTAGTAGTATAATCGTAACTACCAGCTTGTAAGGCTCCATTGTTTAAAAGTGTAGCAACACTGTTTCCATCGTTATCTTTAATTGTTACAACAGTACTAGTTGCTTTTGTTAGGGTAAAGCCCACTTTAACCGTATTGTTTGCTTGATTAAATTCAGCTTTTCCTTCTTTTAGTTCAGGAACTGTAATTGCAGCAGTCTTACTGTATTCTGTAACTAATTGTGTTCCAGGATAATAAAACGCTAAGATTGTATTGTACTTCTGTCCAGCACTTGCGCGGTTATTTGCTCCATATTGGCTTAAACCAACACCATGTCCATATCCTCTTCCAGCGATGCTGTGTGTATCAACAGTAGAAGAGCTCTTTGTAATGAGATAGCTTTTTACATTATTTATGCCGATGATTGCTCTTACTTTCGATGCTGCCACATTTGCCTGTTTTATTTCTTGTAAAAGGAGTGCTCCTTTTGAATCTCTCTGATTTTTTACATAGAATTGAATGGAGATAGAACCTGTGCTTACTCTTTTCGTTGTAGAAGGGTTATCAAAAGATAAGGTAGGAACAGCGACAATTTTGATGTCTTTATCCTTATATCCATTATCATTTAACCATTTTTTTATATTCGTTGTAATGGTGCTGTCTTTTTCAGAAACTTTATTCCACCAAGCATCTGGGTTTGCTACATCATAATCTTGCATATTTATTTGGGCTTTCTGAACATTGAAGCTCCATGTATAGCTTGTATCAAACGAATCTTGTGCATTTACTAAATAAGCAAAATCATTGCCCCATACGTTTTTCGCCGAATCCATTACCCCGCCGTTACTTGCAGAGAAAACAGCGTCAATTAAGCGATTATTAAATTTTAGGACTTGGCCAGTTGTTGCTTCAACTGCTTGATCTGAATTAGGATGGGAATCATTTAAGCCACCATATACTTGATGGCTGATTGTATCTGTAATGGTTTTGCCGCCATAATTCCAAGAATATGTTCTTGCTGCCACTGCCTGTGCTTTTAAAGCTTCTATATTCCAGGAAGCAGGCATTTCACTCGGAACAACGCCTTTAAGATATTCTTCCATCCCAAGAGTGTTAACCGGGCGAACATAATTAGAACCATTTATCGTTTCCATCATAAAGGTAAAAGAACCTTTGTATTTTCTATTGTTAATTGTTAGATAATCATCAGGATTGGATGGAGCAAATGTTAATGAATCAGCTTCATAAAGAAAAGTACTTCCTTTATATAGCTTAAGTTTAGCTTGTTCTATTTTAAGGGTATAGGCTGTTGTATTGTTTAAGGAAATTTTTCCATCTGTCGTTTTATATGTTCCTGATGGTGCAATGCTAATTTGAGTTTTGTTTCCTAGATAATTTTTTAGCATAACATGTACTTGTGGTTCACTGCCGCTTGCTGCATAAGTGGGCTGTCCAAATGTAGGTAATAGAGAAATACATAAGATGAATGATAACAACAATGAGAATATTTTTTTCAATATCGTTGCTCCTTTTATTTAATTGATGTAGATCTGTAATTTAATTGAAACCATTGGAACGAGAGAAGAGTAAAACTTTCTTTCATCATGAAGCTAGTATGATTCTATCATACTTTTATACTATTGTTTCGTGGGTAATACTGGTATTTTAAGAGGTAAATAGTTTTGATAGAAGTCGAGTGAAGGCAAATATAGATGTAAGCAGAAGAAGTATAAATTTTTTGCAAAAAAAGACATACACCAGAAGATAAGTGTATGTCAGGTATAAAGATTAATTTAAAGTAGAAGTGTCTGTTGTAGTGCTTGTATTAGTATTAGTATTTGATTCAGTGTCTACTGTTGTATCTGTATCCGTTGTACTGTTGGAGTCAGATTGAAGACTTTTAGTGATTCCTAAATGTTGCTGAAGAATCGATTTTGTTTCTGCTAATGCTGTTTCATCCAATTGATAGATGTATTTATTATCGACACGGCCGTCAGTTCCAGCTAGCGTTAGTGTCTCCACTTGTAAACCATTATCCGCAGTTGCATATGCAATTAAAGATTGCATATCGCTAAATGATAAGTCTGTTGTCATATTGCTTCCGATCGCTTCCATCACTTTTGAGTATTTGGTAATCCCTTCGATAGAGACTGCTTTTTTCATAATGGCTTGCATAATTAATTGTTGTCTTTTCCCACGTTCAATGTCGTTATCGATTTTTCTTGTTCGTGCAAGGGCAAGTGCTTGTTCGCCGTCCAATTCTTGATAACCTTTTTCAAGATGAATGGCGCCTGCTTTATCTTTTGAGTTTTGTTCTGTAAATGTTACTGGAACATCGACATCAATTCCACCTAATGCATCTACTACATCCATAAAGGCATCGAAATTCATTTTTACATAATAATCAACAGGAATATCTAGCAATTCTTCCACTGTGTCTAAAGTTGATGAAACTCCGCCGAAATAATGGGCATGGGTAATTTTATCAGAATAGCCGCGTTCCGGAATATATACATAGGAATCACGTGGGATGCTCAGCAATTTAACGGATTTTTCTTTTTCATTTAAAGTAGCAAGCATGAGAGCATCGGAACGAGAACGGGTTGTGCCGGATTTGCTCGATCTTTTCTTACTATCATCTACTCCAATGAATAAAATCGAAACGTCATCAATGTTTGGATCTACTTTTGTATCCCTTTTAGAATCACGGTCAATTGGCTCGTAAGAATCATCAGCCACTGATTTTGCCTTTGAATATAAGGTAGCTCCATAACCAATCCCTGCTAAGATAATAACCAGCAATGGGACAAAAATAAAAAGCTTAATTTTTTTTCGTTTCTTTTTCTTTGTATCCTTTATTAAAGTCTCTCTTGTATTATTTGCCATAAGTTTCTCCTTTTTGAATTAAGAAATAGCGGAATGAAATCATACATACTATCTTACCTCTATCACTCTTTAACGTAAATTAGTAGTTTATTTCTATACCAGGTATATTTTTGTATTAATTGTAAAAAATTCAAATGAGGGTTTCAGCGTACAAGGTGGCTTTTTCTTTTATAATACCTTGTCCATTCGTCAAGTCAGTTATCCAATCCTTATAAGTCTCCACCTCATCAGAATCTACAAAGACATCTATTTCGACATTTTCTAAATAATGGATATCTTTAATTTCATAGTTCTTTGAACGTAATTCATTTTCTATTTTACCAAGTAAGGGATACTCGATGGATACACTGATTATTTGCTTTAACTTTCTTTCGATAATACCGATATTTGCTAATCCTTCAGAGGTTGTTTTTCCATAAGCACGAATAAGCCCACCTGCACCAAGCTTAATCCCACCAAAGTAACGGGTAACAACGACTGTTATATCTTTCAGTCCTTTTTTCTTCAGGACCTCAAGAATTGGTACTCCTGCGGTGCCACTCGGTTCCCCATCATCGTTTGCTTTTTGAATTTGATCATGCTCTCCAATTAAGTAAGCAGAACAATTATGTGTTGCCTCTTTATGTTTTTTCTTGATTTCTCCTATGAAAGCCTGTGCTGCTTCTTCTGTTTCTGTTCGAGCGATATGAGCAATAAAGCGTGATTTTTGAATAATTAGTTCATATTCTCCGTAGCTAGGCACAGTAAGATAGGAAGGAAGCATATGGGCAGCTCCTTTCTTTGTGTCTCTTTCCACTAATATTGGTTTGTTCGTTATATAAGCTTTTTTTGTAACCATTTTCTATAAAAAAATAGTAGAAAATCGATAATTAGTCTTATTTCATTATAATTCGACATTGTTTATTGTTCAATTATTGTTCGCATTGTAATCAAATCTTAATATAGCGATTTAGCAAGCATGATATAATAAGTAAAACTCCATGCTCGAAAAGACCCGCTACATATGGTATGGGCTATATTTCATGGAGAGGCTTACGAGTCTTTGATTACAGGCGCCGTTATCTATCTATTTTCTTTTACTTTTTTTTTGGTTTAGAATAGGATAAGATTATATTATTGCATTTTTACATACTTTTTCACAGTAATTCTTGATGTTAATAGGTCTTCGGACATGGTTTTATATAGGGGGATATATGTCTAAATAACGATTTTAATTTATTTTTCGATGAATTAAACATATTATTAACTTTCAAGCTAAAATAAGAATGGATGTTGGAAGGGTTTTAGCCTTTTTGGAGGAATTAAATATGTTGATAAGGAAATTTGACACAAAAACGTTAGATTATATTGTAGAACAAATGATTAAAACCGTTGGTTCAAGCAAAGATGAAATTTTTCGTATTGGAGAACAATGTCGACAAGATTATGAAACCCTTACCGAAGAATTAAAAGAAATGAAAGTTCTTGTATTAGAAACGATAGAAAAAGGAGACAAGCTAGAAATCCAGTCTCGGTTTGCCCGTAAACGCTTATCAGAAGTGAGTAAGCATTTTAATGAATACTCAGAAGCAGAAGTACGCGAAGCTTATGAAAGAGCACATACACTGCAAATGGATTTGAGCATGAATCGGCACCTAGAAAAGCAGTATCGAGAACGCCGCGATGATCTAGAGCGGCGATTGTTAGGGCTAGATGAAACAATTAAGCGGGCAGAACATCTGGTCACACAAATTTCTGTCGTGATGAATTATTTGGTTAGTGATTTAAAGCAAGTTGGCGAAGTAATCGAAGACGCCAAACAAAAGCAGGATTTCGGTCTGAAAATTATTGGTGCTCAGGAAGAAGAGAAAAAAAGACTTTCTCGAGAAATACACGATGGTCCTGCACAAATGATGGCAAATGTAATGATGCGCTCTGACTTAGTGGAAAGAATATATAAAGAGCATGGGGCGAAAGAGGCCTTTGAAGAAATCAGAAATTTAAAAGTGATGGTACGAAGTGCATTATATGAGGTAAGACGAATTATTTATGATCTTCGTCCAATGGCTTTAGATGACCTAGGTCTTATTCCGACGCTAAAAAAATATTTGAAAACAACAGAAGAGTATCATGAATCAATTAAAATTGAGTTTGCCACCATCGGAAAAGAAACAAGACTTCCAAGCAAATATGAAGTTGCCATTTTTCGCTTAGTTCAAGAATCAGTCCAAAATGCTTTAAAGCATGCAGAAGCATCTAAAATCTCCGTAAAAGTAGAATTACGAATGGAGCAAGTTATCGTCTTAGTTAAGGATAATGGAAAAGGATTCGATAAGAATGAGAAAAAAGAAGAATCCTTTGGTTTAATTGGGATGAAAGAAAGAGTAGAACTACTGGATGGGGAATTAACCATTGATTCCAAACTTGGAGTTGGAACCATTATTATGATCAACGTTCCTATTAGATGATAAAAATGACTGTTTTCTAGAAGTATGTTATTTTAACCAAAATGATGTTTAACACTTTTGCGTTGAATGGAGTGGAGGATACTTGTCTGGATAGGAAAGCGAGAACTTCATTTTCCTACCAAAAATAACATTGGGACGAAAGCCTAAAGAAAATAAGGGAGGCGGAGCAGTTGACTACAAAGATAGTTATTATTGATGATCACCAATTATTTAGAGAAGGGGTAAAAAGAATTCTCGACTTCGAATCGAGTTTCGAAGTAGTAGCGGAAGGCGACGATGGTACACAAGCTATTCAGCTAATCGAAGAATACCAACCCGACGTAACAATCATGGATATTAATATGCCTACCATTAACGGTGTAGAGGCAACAAGACAATTACTAGAGAAATTTCCAGAGACAAAGGTTATTATCCTATCTATTCATGATGATGAAAATTACGTAACTCATGCCCTAAAAACTGGTGCGAGCGGTTATCTGCTTAAGGAAATGGATGCAGATGCTTTAGTTGAAGCAGTTAAAGTAGTAGCAGATGGAGGTTCTTATTTACACCCGAAAGTAACCCATAATCTCGTTAATGAATATCGCCGTTTAGCATTAGAGAATGCAAATTCGGATGAACATCATGTACAAGTAGTAGAAATAAGAAGACCATTGCATTTATTAACAAGACGTGAATGTGAGGTCTTACAGCTTCTTGCTGATGGAAAAAGTAACCGAGGAATCGGCGAGGCACTATTTATTAGTGAAAAAACGGTTAAAAACCATGTAAGTAATATTTTACAAAAAATGAATGTGAACGACCGTACACAAGCAGTAGTTGTTGCTATTAAAAACGGTTGGGTAGAAGTTCGTTAAGAAAAAAGGGGTTACCTAAATCACTTGTTGGTTTGAGGAAACTCCTTTTTTTAACGAATAGTTCTATTTTGGTGAAGTTGGTGTTTTCCTTGCGATTATATGAAAATGCGAAAGAATTAGAGGAAGTGATAGGGAAGAATTATTGCCATTCTAATCAACCTATAAAGTGAAAAATCTGTTATAATAGTTCCTTGCCATTTAAAATTCCATATAAATTCCTCTTTATGTGCATTATAATAGAATTAATAGATAATGCTAATAAACTTTTTTAGTTAAAATATGTATACAAAGAATAGATAAGGAAGGTAACTAATTGCATGAAAACAGCTATTGTTACAGATAGTACGGCCTATATTCCTAAAGAGGTGAGGGAGAAGTACAATATATATATGATCCCTTTGACAGTCTTCTTAGGGTCAGAAGTATATGAGGAGGAAAGAGAATTAACTGCATCTGAATTTTATGAAGCAGTTAGAAAGATGGACCTGCCTACTACTTCTCAACCAGCTATTGGAAAATTTGTAGAGCTATTTGAAGAACTATCTAAGAATTATGATGAAGTAATAAGTGTTCATTTATCAAGTGGAATCAGCGGCACTTATCAAGGAGCCATTACTGCTGGAGACATGGTCGAGGGCATTGAAGTATTTGCTTTTGATACAGAAATAAGCTGCATGGTTCAAGGCTTCTATGCAATAGAAGCAGCCAAATTAGTCCAACAAGGGAAAACCGCAGCAGAAATCATACCCATTCTGGACGAATTAAAACAAACAAGCAACGCTTATTTTATGGTAGATGATCTATCCAATCTCCAAAGAGGCGGCCGACTTTCCAGTGCTCAAGCAATCATCGGCAGTCTCCTGCAGGTAAAGCCATTGCTGCATTTTAAGGATAAAATAATCGTCCCATTTGAAAAAATCCGCACAAAAAAAAGAGCAATGAGGCGAATTGTCGAACTTCTCCGCGAAGAAACGAATGGAGGTAGCTACTACGCTGCCATCATCCACGGTAATCGTGAAGAAGAAGCAAAAGAATGGAAAGCAGAATTAGAACAAGAATTCCCCAATATCGAATTCTCTTTAAGCTACTTTGGTGCTGTTATTGGTACACACTTAGGAGAAGGATCAATGGGACTTGGCTGGATAAAGAAAAGATAATAAATGCTGTTTGGAATCCCCGTTCTTGGAAAAGAATCGGGATTTTTTTGTGGAAGTCGCAAGGAAAAATGAACGGGGAAGAGCGCCCCTTTTCATTCCTTCGTCATGACTAGCTTGTAAATCGTGTTAGTCAAGCATTTACAGCTTTGTATCCTCCCTTACTACATTCAGTCCAGTACCGCTGTAAGAACTTGACTAGGCTCAAGGTCCCTTCTTGATCCACAAGGTGGTATTTTTAAACTTCCCCTATCTTCCAAAATACCACCATTTTTTCTTCTCCGTATTCTCAGCTGCAGTAATCTCTTTACGAGCCACCAGCGTTTGGCTCATCGATTCTACGAGCAACCGGTACCTCTCTTATAAGCGCTTCTCTATGTATTCATGCTGATCAAGGATTTCTTCAATCAGCTGTTTATTAATCTCCATTTGTTGCTCTCGGAAGCTTTTGAAATCTTCCATTATGTAAAAACCCGTAAACGTTGTTAAATCAACGTTTACGGGTTTTGGGGGTGTTCCCAAACTTTGATTTGGAAACGTTATTTTGTATGGTGTTGTATATTATTATAATAATTTTTTCCAATAATCTGCAATGCGCTCAAAAGTTTTTGCTGTTTTCTCTTTAACGAAGTTATTTGCTGCTTCGTAGTCTTTATCTTGTTTAGAAATACCTTTTGTAACAAACTTCGATAGCTCATCCTGCAATTTAGCAATGAGGACATCAACATCTGATTTATTTTGAAGCATTCCGAATTTTTCTTTATAACCTTCAATCATTTTGGAAATTTCTGCTTCTGTATAAGTGATTTTGCCTAGTTTATTTGTAATCGATAAATTATTTTTTTGTTTGGCATTTAAAGAAGATGCATCCATATGTCGTGTTTCATAAATCTTCGCACGCCCTTGATAAAATTTTTCTTCGATTGACTTATAACTCAATACACGTTTTTCATTTCGCTTTGTGTACTGTTCAATCAATTGGTGAAAGCCCTCTTTCGCATCGCCTGTAACATATTTCTCACTAAATAGTTGTAATGCAGCTGTTGAAGAGGCAAGTTCTAATTGTGCCTCAGCAGAAGTTAATTGCTGTGTAATAGGTTTGCTTCCAGATTTTATATCTCGGCCTTTTGGTGTAGCAATATCTAAATTATCTAAGCCATCCGTTATATCTACAAGTAGATTTTCAATTTCTTCAATATCCTTCGCATTCTTCCCATCAAAGATACCATTATCATTTAAATATTGACTGAAAATAAGCCATTGGTCTCGCGGACGATATGAAAAAATATCAGATGGGTCCTCTACTTGCTGAGCAAACATTTGTGCAATTTCTTCATCTGTCGCTGCTTTTAGGTGTTTGATTTCATCAGAGAATCTTAAAGTAAAAGCTTTTCCGTCACGCTCTACTTCAATTTCCTTTTTCCCACCTAGTGGCTGCCCCGTTAGTACATCTGTATTGGTCGATACTTGTTGCTTAAATTGTTCTTTTACTGCTCCTTCAAACAAAAGATTAATTTGCATAACGACACTCCTTTTTTATTACCAGTTAATATAAAAACTGAAAATTGGTATTATATTTTATATCGACTAACGATAAAAAATTTAAATTATGTAGTTACCAAATTGCAGTTTAGTAAACAAAAGCAACTGGTTTTATTCACTAGTCCTTTTTTATCAAATAGGCAGGAATTCAAATGGCAGTATAGAATAAATTCAGTATAAAAAAGAAAGGAAGTGAGCAGTTAATCGTAAACCAATTGAATATCCATATCGAGCGCTCCACTTAGAGGCCTTGCTCTCGAGCAATAGAGCTCATCATCCTAATATTCCATTTATCAACGGAAGTTGGCAGGATACAGGGGGGAAAAGGACGTGGATTCCACTTTGTTTTTTGCCAGGTGATGAATACTTTATTCCGCATGATTAACGCCTATGGGACGAAAACATTTTTTCTAAATTGATGTAAATCAGAACTAGGAGGAAAATAATGCGTTTTTATCAAAAGGACAATATATTACTCCCAACGAAAAGTAATTCCCCTCACTCTTTCCGAATCTCAAATGCTTCCCAAAACCAACTGATAACGCCGTCGCTTAATAGAGCTTATCCATTTAATCCACAACTCCAAGCCACGCTCCAAGGTAAAGCTTTACTACTAGCTGAACTCCCCTTCTCTGAACAAGAAATCCAAACACATTACGAAAATGGTTATTGCTCATATAGGAAAGGTGTGGAGAAAAAAGCACGCAATAAATATATTTGCATGCGTTGTGGCAATGAAAATCAGGAGTTATTTGCTACTTTTCCCTGCGCGCGCTGTCAGGAACACTGCACTTATTGTCGAAATTGCATCATGATGGGGAGAATAAGTGAATGTACCCCATTAATTACATGGCACGGACCAGAACGAGATCAAGAAACATCAAAGATCACTTTACAATGGAGCGGCAGGCTTTCGCAAGGACAGCAAGTGGCATCAGAGAAAATGGAGCATATTATCGAGGTACAATCGGAGCTCCTTATCTGGGCCGTTTGCGGCGCTGGGAAAACGGAGATTCTTTTTAAAGGAATTGAAAAAGCACTGCGAGATAATCAACGTGTATGTATTGCTACTCCTCGTACAGATGTTGTCCTCGAGTTGGCTCCGCGACTGCAGGAAGTTTTTCCGGAAATAAAGGTACTGCCTGTTTATGGTGGTAGTGAAGAACGTCATCAGTATAGTCCGCTAACCATTAGCACGACTCACCAACTTTTCCGGTTCCACCAAGCCTTTGACCTCATTATTTTGGATGAAATGGATGCATTTCCATATTCCGTCGATAAATCGCTTCAATACGCTGTGCAAAAAGCTAGGAAAGAACAATCGACACTTATTTATTTAACGGCGACTCCCAATAAAGGCTGGCAAGAAAAGTGCAAGCATAACAAAATACACTCTGTGACTATTCCAGCACGCTTTCATCAATATCCGTTGCCTGTTCCAGATTTTCAATGGTGTGGGAATTGGGAAAAGGGCTTGAAAAAGGATAAGCTGCCTGTCATGCTAGTTGATTGGATTCGAAAACGGGTTCCACACAATAAACCAATGCTTTTATTCGTGCCGAAAATTTATTATATGGAAAAAGTAAAAAAGCTGTTGCAGCCAATTGTTGATACGATTGAAACAGTTCATGCCGAAGATCCTGATCGAAAGGAAAAGGTACTAAAAATGCGTAATAAAGAAGTAAATTTGCTTGTTACCACAACGATTTTAGAAAGGGGCGTCACTTTTCCAAATGTAGATGTTGCAGTGTTAGGAGCAGAAAATCGGATTTTCACAGAGAGTGCCCTTGTACAGATTGCGGGAAGAGTAGGGAGGAAAAAGGAATTTCCAGATGGAACGATTACTTTTTTTCATTATGGAAAAACAAATAATATGGTATTAGCACGAAAGCAAATTAAGAGTAGCAATCAGGAGGCAAGAGAGAAGGGGATGCTTCTATTATGATTTGTGTGATTTGTTTAGCACCAGTTATACCGGAATTTAATTGGACCTATCTTTTCTCAAAAGAACCAGAATGTTATTTATGTGCCAGTTGTAAAGAGAAGTTAGCAGTAATAAAGGGAGATACTTGCCGAACTTGTGGCCGATCTCTGCAGTTGCTGGAATCTGTTCATATTAAGGATGGTATGTGCCATGATTGTCAAAAGTGGGAGGGCGTAGAGGAATGGAAAGGAATACTGCAATCCAACCAATCGTTATTTTTGTACAATGATTTTTTGAAAGAAACGATTGCACGGTTTAAATATAGAGGGGACTATCAAATTGCTGCAGCTTTCGTTTCATTTTTACCGAAGGATTTCGGAAAAAATAAAGTGGTGATGCCCATTCCATTAAGTGACGAACGTTTGTACGAAAGAGGCTTTAATCAAGTAGAGGCAGTTCTCTTTTATGCAAAAGTTCCTTACGTAAATGGTCTTGTGCGCACACATAGTGAAAAACAATCGAAAAAAACACGGAAACAACGATTACAGATAGAAAATATTTTTAAAATAGAGCAGAAAGAGGCTGTTATTGCTCAAGATATTGTTCTGGTGGACGATATATATACTACAGGTGCAACGTTACGAAATGCAGCGAAAGTGCTAAAGGAAGCGGGAGCAAAGTCCATCACTTCCTTTACGATTGCAAGATGAGGAGGAATCATAGATGGCTGAACTAGGGAATTGCCCAAACTGTGGCGATATATATGTGTTAAATAACATTCGAGATGTGTGTTTGAAATGCTATAAACAAGAAGAAGCAGATTATGAAAAAGTATACCAATATATTCGCAAAAAGCAGAATCGCACAGCACAGATGGATGATGTGGTCGAAGCAACTGGTGTAGAAAGAACGTTGATTTATAAATTTATTAAAAAAGGCAGAATCAAGCTTGCCCAATTCCCTAATCTTGGATATCCTTGTGCCAAGTGTGGAACGATTATTCGCGAAGGGAAGCTGTGTCATTCTTGTTTATCAGGAATACAGAATGATCTCAATGTGATGGAAAAAGAAGAAGAACGAAAAAGAGAAATTGAAGAACGAAATAAATCAGCCTATCGAGTATTAGATAAAAGGTAGAATAATTAAAAAAGTTTAATAGAATTATTTTTCTATTAAACTTTTTTAATTAAATTTTACCATTTTTCTTGAATAAATAAAGTTAGAAAGCATTGGGCCGATATAGTAAGAAGAATGTATTTTATGGGAGTGTTATTATGCAAATATCTAATAAAACCCAACTATCCAATGTAACAACCAATGAAAAACAATTAGAGCTTTTAAAAAATGAAACATATAATGCCCAAATTAAATCTCGGATTTCAGAAACTGAAGCGGTTGTCCAAATTAAAGGAAAAGACTTTAATGTGAAATTTGAAGAAACGATTCCCAAGGAAAATCGAGTTTCTGTCCAAATTAGTGATATGGATGGTGGTGAAATAAAAGTTAAAACAAACACCACTAAAACTCCTGACTTACCATCGAATCCTTCATCAGAGAAAATGATAGAAGATATGAGTATTTCAGAAAAAAGTAAAAATGAATTAAGAATGGCAACGGCTATTTTAGGAAAAAAGACTACTATAAATAGAGATATATTAGTTCAGTTAAATGCATTTTTGGAAGATGAAACAGGGACAATAGAAGAAAAATTAGTTTCAATACGTGCTCTGGCAAGCAAAAATCTAGAGATATCAGCAGTTAATTTACGTTCTATTCATGCAGCAGTTAATGGAGAGCCTTTAAATGATATCATTACAAAAATAGCTAATGCGATAGACCCTAATTTTCAAAAAAATTTATCGGAAAATCAAGTAGAACATCATAATACAGTCTATGCTTTAAAAAATGAAACTAGTTCAAAACCAAATAATGCTTTGAGTAAATTAATAAGTGAATTATCTTCTTCAATCGAAACGGAAGCGGATATTCAGAAAGGAATAGAGCTATTACGTACAAAAATAAGCGAAAATCCACGGATATCGAAAGAGCATATAAAAAGTATTACACAAGCTATACAAGATTCTGAAAAACTGCAATCGATAGCCAAAACTAAAATAATGGATGTATTGACTAATATAAAAACAGGAAATTTACAAGAGTCTGCTACGGAATTGAATAAAGTAAAAGACCAAATAAAGCAAGAGCCAAATCTACAAAAAGCGATCCAAACGGTAAAAGAAACGATAGTCAACAATCCGAAAATGCCGCCGGAAGTGGTTAAACAAGTAGAACAGGCAGTAAGAGAGGCAGCAATAAGTCAGCGTTTAGGCCAAGAAAGTGCTGGCCGCGAGAAATTAGTACAAGCAATCACAAAAGCGGAACAAGAAGTAACGGCCCAACCATCCAAACCAACAGACCAAAGCAAAGCCGTGCAAAATCAATTGACTCAAACGAAAGATCAAATAAAACAAGAGCCAAACCTACAAAAAGCCATCCAAACGGTAAAAGAAACGATAGTCAACAATCCGAAAATGCCGCCGGAAGTAGTAAAACAGGTAGAACAGGCAGTAAGAGAAGCGACAATAAGCCAGCGTTTAGGCCAAGAAAGTGCAGGACGCGAGAAATTAGTGCAAGCAATCACAAAAGCGGAACAAGAAGTAACGGCCCAACAAACCAAACCAATATCAACAGACCAAAGCAAAGCCGTGCAAGATCAATTGAACCAAACGAAAGACCAAATAAAGCAAGAGCCAAATCTACAAAAAGCGATCCAAACGGTAAAAGAAACGATAGTCAACAATCCGAAAATGCCGCCGGAAGTGGTTAAACAAGTAGAACAGGCAGTAAGAGAAGCAGCAATAAGCCAGCGTTTAGGCCAGGAAAGTGCGGGCAGAGAGAAGCTTGTGCAGGCATTGACTCGTGCAGAACAAGAAGTAACGGCCCAGCAAGCTAAACCAATAGCAACAGATAAAGCCGTGCAAGATCAATTAACTCAAACGAAAGACCAAATAAAGCAAGAGCCAAACCTGCAAAAGGCAATCCAAACGGTAAAAGAAACGATAACCAATAATCCAAAAATGCCGCCGGAAGTAGTAAAACAAGTAGAACAGGCAGTAAGAGAAGCGACAATAAGCCAGCGTTTAGGCCAAGAAAGTGCGGGCAGAGAGAAGCTTGTGCAGGCATTGACTCGTGCTGAACAAGAAGTAACGGCCCAACCATCCAAACCTATAGACCAAGGCAAAGCAGTACAAGATCAATTGAACCAAACGAAAGAACAAATAAAGCAAGAGCCAAACCTACAAAAGGCAATCCAAACGGTAAAAGAAACGATAGTCAACAATCCGAAAATGCCGCCGGAAGTAGTAAAACAGGTAGAACAGGCAGTAAGAGAAGCGACAATAAGCCAGCGTTTAGGCCAAGAAAGTGCAGGACGCGAGAAATTAGTGCAAGCAATCACAAAAGCGGAACAAGAAGTAACGGCCCAACAAACCAAACCAATATCAACAGACCAAAGCAAAGCCGTGCAAGATCAATTGAACCAAACGAAAGACCAAATAAAGCAAGAGCCAAACCTACAAAAAGCTATCCAAACGGTAAAAGAAACGATAATCAATAATCCGAAAATGCCGCCGGAAGTGGTTAAACAAGTAGAACAGGCAGTAAGAGAAGCAACGATAAGCCAGCGTTTAGGCCAAGAGAGTGCGGGCAGAGAGAAATTAGTACAAGCAATCACAAAAGCGGAACAAGAAGTAACGGCCCAACCATCCAAACCAATATCAACAGACCAAAGCAAAGCCGTGCAAGATCAATTGAACCAAACGAAAGACCAAATAAAGCAAGAGCCAAATCTACAAAAAGCGATCCAAACGGTAAAAGAAACGATAGTCAACAATCCGAAAATGCCGCCGGAAGTGGTTAAACAAGTAGAACAGGCAGTAAGAGAAGCGACAATAAGCCAGCGTTTAGGCCAAGAAAGTGCTGGCCGCGAGAAATTAGTACAAGCAGTCACAAAGGCCGAACAAGAAATAACAGCCCAACCATCCAAACCTATAGACCAAGGCAAAGCCGTGCAAGATCAATTGAACCAAACGAAAGACCAAATAAAGCAAGAGCCAAATCTACAAAAAGCGATCCAAACGGTAAAAGAAACGATAGTCAACAATCCGAAAATGCCGCCGGAAGTAGTAAAACAGGTAGAACAGGCAGTAAGAGAAGCGACAATAAGCCAGCGTTTAGGCCAAGAAAGTGCAGGACGCGAGAAATTAGTGCAAGCAATCACAAAAGCGGAACAAGAAGTAACGGCCCAACAAACCAAACCAATATCAACAGACCAAAGCAAAGCCGTGCAAGATCAATTGAACCAAACGAAAGAACAAATAAAGCAAGAGCCAAATCTACAAAAAGCGATTCAAACGGTAAAAGAAACGATAATCAATAATCCGAAAATGCCGCCGGAAGTGGTTAAACAAGTAGAACAGGCAGTAAGAGAAGCAACGATAAGTCAGCGTTTAGGCCAAGAAAATGCTGGCCGCGAGAAATTAGTACAAGCACTCACAAAAGCGGAACAAGAAATAACAGCCCAACAAACCAAACCAATATCAACAGACCAAAGCAAAGCAGTACAAGATCAATTGAACCAAACGAAAGACCAAATAAAGCAAGAGTCAAACCTACAAAAAGCGATCCAAACGGTAAAAGAAACGATAACCAATAATCCAAAAATGCCGCCGGAAGTGGTTAAACAAGTAGAACAGATTCTTAACCAAGCAGATCAATTAAATGTAGCGTCCAAAGAGCGTATAAAAACTGCTCTTAATCAGGTTATCGATATGGATAATGCAAAAATTCCTAATGAAAAGAGTCCAGTTCAACAAAATGAGAGCAATAGAGAAGCTGCTAGGGCTAACGCGACAACTCAATTACAGTTGGATAGTATCAAACAAGCTGTTAAACAAATACAGAAGGAGCCTATTTTAGAAAAGGCACTGCATGATTTAAAGTCTGAGCTTGGTAAAAATGAAAACTTAAGTCCAGATAAAAAAGAAAAGATAGAAAAAGCAATTAATACTTCATTAGAGTTAAGTAGTAAAGGCAGAGAGATGGCATCTAGACAAAATATTTCTAAAGCTTTACAAGAAGTAGAAACAGCAATACAACAGGAAAATAAAAATTATGTAGAAGATAGTTCTCCAAAACAAGTGGAGATGGAAGAGAAACGATGGGATAGTCAGTTACAAGCCATGGGCATCTCATCAAAGGATATATTGGTAACAAAAATATCGCAAAAATTAGCAGAGGCAACACATGAGTTTAGAGATATAAAGAGAGAAATCTATCGGAATTTAGATAATGCACAAAAATTAATGGAAAAATATAAAGATTCAAGTATTCCGCAAGCATCCAAAATAATTGAAAGTACAATCGCTAAATTAGATCAAACAATTTTAAAAAGTGATTTAATGTTATATGCCGATATGCGTACCGAAAAACGATTACTCCAGGCAAGCTCACAATTAGCGGAGGCAAAAAAATATCTTTCTAATGGAAATACTGCCAAAGCAACTGAAATTGTTTCAGAGGTGAAGAAGATGGTTGAGAGTATTCAATATAAGCCATCTGAACAAAAAATTGTCCACTATGTTTCAAAAAATAGTGCGTTATTAGAAGAAGTATCTCCATTGAAAAGTTTGGTAAAACAATCTGAAGATATGGGGAGGAATTATATATTAGAAGGAGAAGAGCCTTCTTCACGACAAATGTATGAAAAAATCCGCTCATTCGGTTTAAATCGAGAGAGCGATGTAGCAAATAAACTTGTTTCAAGCCATACACCAACTAAAGAACAAGAAGATAATCTAAAGACAACATTATTGAAATTGGCAAGCAGTGAAAATTTAGGTGATGAAACAGTTAGCAGGCAGGCGGAACAGGCATTAAACAATATTAATGGTCAACAATTATTAAATAAGCAAGATTCATCTAGCCAATTGCAAAGCATGTTCTTTAATTTACCCATGCTGTTAGGCGAGAAAAATGAGAATATACAAGTATTTATCAATTCAAAATCAAAAGGAGAGCAGGTAGATTGGGAAAATTGCAATCTTTACTTTCTTTTAGAAACGAAGAAATTAGGGGATGTTGGAATTTTATTAAATGCGACAGATCGCAATCTATCTATCACCGTAAAAAATGATTCAGCAGATTTTGAAAAGAAAATGTCGCCGCTATCTAAAATTGCGGTAGATCGTTTACAAGAGATTGGTTATCAAGTTCAAAATATCCAATTTACGCATCTTACGAATCCTTCAGCTGAAGCAATAGAGAAAAAAGAGAATAAAAGGCTTGCAAGCGTTAATGAATTCATACAAGAGAAAGGAGTTAACTTACAAATATGAGCATGACAAGATATTATAATCAAAAAAATCGTTTTGAAAGAAATGGGCCAGTTGCAGCAGTATTAAAATATGACGATAAAAGTACTGCCCCTTCCGTTGTTGCACAAGGAAAGGGAGCAGTTGCTCAACAAATAATAGAATTGGCCCAAAAAAATAATATCCATATGCAAGAAGACTCCTCTCTTGTCGCAAATCTATTAGATATGGACTTAGGAGATAGTATTCCTCCTCAATTATATTCAGTAATAGCAGAAATTCTTCTATTAATTGAAGAAATGAATAAAAAATATTAAAGAAATTAAAAGTTGTTCCGATAAAAAAAACAGGAGCATTTGGAGGTGGAAAATCATGGCTAACCTTATTACAGAAGAAGTACTCTATCAAAAATCTCCACAAGAACTCACAGCGTTATTATACGAAGCATGCCTAAATAATTTAGAAGAAGCAATTGAAAATATAGAGAATAAAGATTATATCCTCGCGAATGTTAAATTAAAGAAAGCTAATGACATTGTCTGGAGACTTGGCGCTGGGATTAATTATGAGGCAGGAATTATCGCCGATCAACTAGACATGTTATATAACTATATAGCAGGAAAACTTATTGATGCCAATTTAAAAAAAGATATATCCATTATCCAAGAAGTTAAAACGATAGTAGAAGAACTGCTTGCAGCTTGGACTGCAAGCATGAAAGAAAAAACACCTAAGATAAATACTGGTCTTCGCCAAAAAACATTGGCATACGAAAAAAATATCATGACATATGATAAAAATTAAAACAAAAGGAGCATATTAAAATGAAAATTAATCACAATATTCAGGCGCTGAATGCTTACCGCAATCTATACCAAAACCAATTCAATACTTCCAAAAACCTAGAAAGATTATCTTCTGGTTTAAGAATCAATCGTGCAGCCGATGATGCAGCAGGACTTGCGATTTCTGAAAAAATGCGTTCGCAAATTAAAGGCTTATCTATGGCAGAACGCAACTCACTAGATGGTGTTTCTTTAATGCAAGTAGCAGAAGGAGCAATGAATGAAGTGCACTCAATGCTTCAACGTATGCGTGAACTATCTGTACAGGCAGCAAATGACACAAATACCGATTCAGATCGTAATTCCATTCAACAAGAAATTGATCAGCTGTTAAAAGAGATTGATAGTGTTGCCGCTAAAACTGAATTTAATACACGTAAGCTATTAGATGGTTCTAGTGCAGTTGATACACAATTCCTTGATGGAGAACAGGCAAAAACAAACTTAAAGCAGGTTCCTACAGTAGTAGATCCAACTTTGGCAACAGGCAAATACGAAGTGGCAGTTTCTGGAACTCCGCAATTTGTTAATACATTAAATCAACCAGGTGCGGGAATCAGTTCCTCAGATGTTCTTACAATGGATCCAGACAGTGACTTAGCATTAGGAGAATATTCTGTGGTGGTTACAGGATATCAGGATGATGGAACAAAAAGAAGCGCCAATATTGAAATTTTTGATCCAAGTGGATTTTCTATTGGCCAGCTTGCAGCAGTAGTAGGTGAAGATGGAAAAACTGAGACAATTGGAACAGAGACTGGCAAGAAAATAAAGATAGACACAGCACAAATTACTGGAAATGGTACAGCTAAAGTTCAAATAGAATCTAAAGTTACATTATCTGTTTCTAAAGTGAATGGTGACGATTCTACTACTCCAATTACTTTCTCTAAAGAGCTTATTACAAGAAATGGAGAAGTTGAGCACGGCGGATTGAAGCTATCTTTTGGAGCGAATGTTAAAGAGGGTTCATCACAATTTGATTTAACAAACAAAGCTCTAACATTCCAAATTGGTGCCAATACAAATCAGAATCTGAATATTGATATCCCGCAATTAAGCACTGTAAAGCTGGGGATTAATAATTTGAATATTCTTTCAAATGATGATGCAAGCAAATCAATTTTCAAAATCGACCAAGCGATTAACCAAATTTCTTCCATTCGTGCTAAACTAGGTGCTACCCAAAACCGTTTAGAGCACACAATCAGCAATCTGCAAGTAACAAATGAGAACTTAACATCTGCAGAATCTCGTATCCGTGATACAGATATGGCTCAAGAAATGACCGAGTTTACAAAAAATAATATCTTGAATCAATCAGCTCAAGCGATGCTGGCTCAAGCAAATCAATTACCAAATGGAGTTCTACAGCTTCTACAATCGTAATTATTAAATCAAAGCTAGTCCTGGTAAAAGATGGACTAGCTTTTTTCTTTCTATTTTATGATAATATAAATGCTATATGTGTGTAATAAATATAAAATTAACTACATTAACAATCTTCTCTTGGAAATCTAAATATATTTATAATTATGAAAGGGAGGTTTATATATGGAAGTACAAAGAGTATCGAGGACAAGTACGGATAAAATAAAAAGTAAAGATAATTTGCCGGCAGAGAGTATTTCTTTTCAAGAAGTTATTTCTAAAAATCGTCAACAGGCAGTTTATGACAAATTAACAAAATTAGTAGAAGAAATTGAGGGACAAGGGAAAAAATTATCGGAACACCGTACGGTAGATGATTTGCGCAGATACAAAAAAATGGTAAAAGATTTTATGGATGAAGCGGTTAACAATGCTTTGAAACTAGAAGAGCAGAGTGGTTTTAATCGAAGAGGAAGAACGAAAGTATATAAAATTGTTAAAGAAGTGGATAAAAAGCTGGTGGACTTAACCAATACCTTATTAGACAAAGAAAAAAACGGTTTAGATATATTACAATCAGTTGGTGAAATCCAAGGTCTTTTAATTAATATATATACTTGAATAAGTAATTAGAACTATTGCGGCAAGTGAATTCCCAGGAATTCTATGCTGCTTTTTTATTATATCGGGATATTTTGACTAAATTGAACATGAAATATGAATAGACTGGTTAGAATAGAAATAGGAATATCAGTCTAATTTGTATAAAAACAAGTTTTAGTCTTTAAAAGGAAAAATTTTGACCGATATAGAAGATAGAAGAATAAGAACTGAAAGATGAGTATAGTAAATTTCCATATATGAAACATAAGGTCAAATTTTCTGTAGAGGAGTGTAAAAATGAAAATTAATAATTATAATCCGGTAAATATGAATCCATATAAAAAGCAGATGGAAAAAAATGCAACTGCACAAAACATAAAAAAAGAAGACAAAGTGGAAATATCAAAAGCTGCGTTAGAACTTCAAGGTACACAAGATGAAGTAAGACTAGAAAAAATTCAAGAGCTAAAAAAGCAAATTAGTGAAGGAACATATCAAGTAGATTCAAAAGAAGTTGCTGAAAAAATTCTATCATTCTGGAAAAAGAGCTAAGGAAAGATAGGAGGATTTCGGATGCAGACCGAAAAGATTGAAGCTTCGTTAAAAGACATACTTTCCTTGCATGAAGATCTGTTGCAACTTTCTTTTGAAAAAAAAGACATCCTTATTAAAGGCGATACAGATCAATTAAGAGTAATCACAGGCAAAGAACAAAAGTATATTAAAGCTATTCAAAAAAAGGATCAAGAATTGCAATTGAATTGTAATAATTTTTTAGGTAATGTATCAACGCAGACAACATTAAATGATGTTATAAAAATGGTTGACGATCAAACGAAAGAGATATTAATGGAAATAAAACAGAAACTGGTAGAAGTGCTGGGATTAATAAAAACGCAAAATGACACAAATCAACAACTTATTAACCAATCTCTGCAATTTATTGAGGTCTCTCTTGATTTATTAAAGCCAGATATAGACACATATAATTACAATCGGTCAGAGACGAAAAATCCTTATCAAAAAGAAGGATTTTCGATATTTGAATCAAAGATTTAGGAGGAGAATCAATGGTTTCAACCTTTATGGGCTTAGAAACTGCAAAGCGTGCTTTGACAACACAGCAATCAGCTATTGCTACAGCTGGGCATAATATTGCAAATGCTAATACATTAGGCTATACGAGACAAAGAGTAAGTTTAGCTGCTACACAAGGATTTCCTACAGTTGGTCAGAATAGTCCGGTAATGCCAGGTCATTTGGGGACTGGAGTTCAAGCTGATCAGGTTGAACGAATTAGAGATAGCTTTGTAGATATGCAATATCGCAAAGAATCTAGTAAATTGGGATATTGGGATTCGAAGGCACAAATGTTATCACAAATGGAAAATGTTATGGATGAGTTATCTGGAACAGGGATTTCGAATAGTATGGATCAATTTTGGAATTCCTTACAGGATTTAGCGACAGAGCCAGAAAATGAAGGGGCAAGAAGAGTTGTTAGAGAACGTGGATCTGCTTTGGCGGATACGTTTAAATATATGTATTCTTCTTTAAAAGCAATTCAAAAAGATAATAGAAATGAATTAGAAAATACAGAAGATAATATTAATAGTGTGTTGAAGCAAATTAATCAATTGAATCAGCAAATAGGTGCTGTGGAGCCTAATGGCTATTTGCCTAATGACTTATATGATGAACGTGATAGATTGCTTGATTCTCTTTCTACGATGATGAATATTAAAGTAGAAGCTAAGTCCAGCGGCGGATTAGCTCGGGCAAGTGCTGAGGGACTTTATGATGTATACATGGCAACACCTGAGGGGGATATCTTAACAGATTCTAATGGTCAGCCTATTAAACTAATAGATGCATCAACAAGAACAGCAAATGGCATCCATATCCAATTTGATAG
Organism: Niallia sp. FSL W8-0177; assembly: GCF_038006285.1. NCBI lineage: Bacteria > Bacillati > Bacillota > Bacilli > Caryophanales > Bacillaceae > Niallia > Niallia sp. FSL W8-0177. The sequence goes on along the minus strand of NZ_JBBOUX010000001.1, from coordinate 3,254,498 downwards.
TAGAGAAGAATTAGACAGCCCAGTTACCTCTTTTAAATTTTTTAAACTAAATGATGACCCGACTGCTAAAAGTAAGTTTGATGGAATAGAAACGGATGCTGATGCTGATGCTGCAAATGGTGTATATACTTTAAACGATTTCAAGGCCTTAAATAGTCAAGGGAAGCTGAAAGGCGTAATTGAAGGTTACGGTTATATGGAAGGCGGAGAAATAAAGGGCACATATAATGCTATGTTTGACGATTTAGATGAAATGGTCTATACGTTTGTAACAGCTTTTAATGAGGTTCACCGAAGTGGATATAGTTTAAATGAAATAGAAGATGGAACTGCCAAAGATATTGACTTCTTTAGTTTTACAGATAGCAATATAACAGCTGATAATCCAAAAGGAGCAGCTGGTAGTATTGTATTGTCCAAGGAAATTTTGGAGGATGTAGATAACATAGCAGCTGCTACAGAGTCCTCTGCTGGAAATGGAACAAATGCCTTAAACCTTTCAAAAGTAAAGGATTCGATTCTTGATTTTGGCGGGAATAAAACAAATGTCCAAGCCTTTTATCAAGGGGTTATTGGCAAATTAGGAGAACAAGCTTCTGAGGCAAATAGGATGGAAAAGACTTCAGGAATATTAAAGACTTCAGTTGAGCAATCAAGAATGTCTGTAAGTGGTGTATCAATTGATGAAGAGATGGTAGACTTAATCAAATACCAGCAGGCATATAATTCAGCGGCAAGAATGATTACAATCGTGGATGAAATGCTTGATAAAGTTATTAATGGAATGGGTGTCGGAGGAAGATAAAAACTTCTATTTCCTAACTAATTAAAACTAGGAGTGTAATAGATAATGAGAGTAACTCAATCAATGCTTACCAATAATAATATGAAATACATTAGTAATAGCTATAAGGATTTACAAAGGCTTTCTGATCAAATTACAACGGGGAAAAAAATAACTAGACCCTCAGATGACCCTGTTATAGCTATGAAAGGGATGCGTTATCGTACACAAGTATCGGAGATAAAACAATATCAGCGCAACCTTAATGAAGGATATAACTGGATGGAAAATGCTGATACAGCTCTAGATAGCTCGAATCAAATTTTAAAAAAAATTAGAGAATTGACAGTGCAAGCGTCAAATGATACGTATGATGAAACGGCACGTAAGAATATTGTCGATGAAATTACCACATTACAAGAACAGTTAGTAACATTGGCAGAAACAAAAGTAGGGGATAAGTATATTTTTAATGGCACTGATACAGCTTCCTCTCCCATGAATTTAAATCAAATAGATATGGAATTTGAGGGATTTCAAGCTGGTTTAGCAGATGGGTCTATTAATCCTTCTGAATATGTAATAAACTATCAAGGAAATAAATATACCTATGATAGTACAGATAATATGTTTAAAAATAAAAATGGCTCTTCGATTGAAATTGATGGAAATACAGGAGAAATAACATATACCTATCAAGAAGAATTACCATATAAAGATGGAGAAACAGTTGCTGCTGAAAAGAAAATAGATAGTGGAAGTATTGTTATTTCAAAAGATACTGCTGTTTCGACGAATTCAAATCAAGTGCTATTAGAAGTCTCAAAAGGTATATCTATCCCTGTTAACATAACTTCAAGTAATGCTTTTTCATTAGATATGTTTGGTGGAATTGAGGCAATTAAGAAAATGATCTTGGACCCCGATGCAACAGGCAAGGAAATTACTAAATCATTAGATGCAATTGATGGATATATAACGGATGTTGTTTCTACACAGTCTCAATTAGGAGCACAATTGAATCGTGCTGAAATGGTTGAAAGTAGATTGAAGAAGCAAGAAGTTGTTGCGAATCAAACACTTTCTGAGAATGAAAATATGGATTTTGAAGAAGCTGTGATGGGCTACTTAACACAGCAGCTGGTTCATAATGCATCACTTCAAGTAGGAGCGCAAATTATGCAAAGATCATTAGTAGACTTTTTACGATAAGCTGTCCGATTGGATAGCTTTTTTCCTTTATAATAGAATTACCTATAGATAGGATGGTAAACAGAATTTTTTTTTAACTGGATGCAAATAATAAATTAAAATGAGAATGGTGGTAATAAAGTGGAAATAAAAACGAAATTTCATGGGAATGTTGCTATAGAAAAAGAAAAAATAATTCGATTTGAACAAGGATTACCTGGTTTTGAAGAGGAGAAGGAATTTTATATATTGCCTTTAGAAGGAGGAGCAGACCTTTTCGTACTTCAATCAGTAGCAACCCCCTTATTAGCTTTTGTCATGATAGATCCATTTTTGTATTTTAAAGAATATGCAGTGAAAATTTCCGATGAGGTGAAAGAGTTATTAAAAATACAAGATACAAAAGAAGTAGTCATCTTTTCTCTATTAACCATTAAAGAAGAGCTGAAAAGCATTACAGCTAATCTTCAAGGTCCAATTGTTATAAATGATAGGCTGAAAAGAGGCAAGCAAGTCATACTAGTAGATTCAGATTATCAAACCAAACATGAACTTTTTCTTTTCAAGGAACAAAAGGAGGGTTCTAAATAATGCTGGTATTAAAACGGAAAGTAAATCAATCGATAAAAATTGCAAATGATATTGAGATAACGATTCTAGCAATTGAAGGAGAGCAAATAAAAATCGGAATCGAAGCACCGAAACATATTGAAATACATAGAAAAGAAGTCTATGTTGCCATCCAAAATGAGAATAATGAGGCGGGAATTGCCTCAGTTGATTTCGTAAAAAATCTTACTAATCAATTAGGAAAAAATAATTAGATTTTTATTGTTAATATACTAAACATAAATAATTCCCTGACGATATATTTAATAGAACGGCAATTCAAGAAGGCGGCCGACTTTTTGAAATGACCGGCTAACCACATGGATGTGGAACTATTTATATTCAGGGAGGAAAACAAATAATGATTATCAATCATAACTTATCAGCGATGAATACTTATCGCCAAATGGGTTCAAACCAAGTAAATGCTTCAAAATCTATGGAGAAATTATCTTCTGGTTTACGTATTAACCGTGCAGGAGACGACGCAGCTGGTCTAGCAATTTCTGAAAAAATGCGTGGACAAATCAGCGGTTTAAACCAAGCACAACGTAATTCTCAAGATGGTATTTCATTGATCCAAACAGCTGAAGGTGCTTTAAACGAAACGCATTCTATTCTGCAACGTATGCGTGAACTTGCTACACAAGCATCTAACGATACTAATACAGATCAAGACCGTCAAGAGCTACAAAAAGAATTGAACCAATTAACTTCTGAAATCAACCGTATTGGTAACAATACTGAGTTTAACCAAAAGAAACTTCTTAATGGTTCACAAGCATTAAAAGATGGTGAGCGAGTTGCAACTGCTGGTAACACAGAAAGTGGAAATGGTTTACATTTACAAGTTGGTGCAAACTCACAACAAAACTTTACAGTAGACATTTTCGATATGCGTGCTGAAGCACTTGGTGTTGCTGGAACTGAGAATTCTACAGCAAAAATTGGTGATTCCGATAAAGTTGGTCAAAAAAATGCTTGGACTACTAATGGAACTGAAAAATATACATCTGCTAGTGGTGCTTCAACAACTGGAAACAAAATTCTAACTGAAAATGGCACAACTATTGGTGCTGAACTTGTAGAAAAATCTTCTGATGCTAAATTTGCTTCAGGTGCTGCAAATAAACTTACTGATGCTGGTAACGCTACTGGTGCTGCAGTATATGCTCTAGATATCAGTGATCATAAAAAAGCTACTGCTGCAATTTCAACTATCGATGCAGCTATTAACCAAGTTTCTGCTGAGCGTTCTAAGCTTGGAGCATTCCAAAACCGTTTAGAGCATACTATCAGTAACTTAGGTAACTCTGCTGAGAACCTACAATCTGCTGAATCTCGTGTACGTGACGTAGACATGGCGAAAGAAATGATGGAAATGACTAAGTCTAACATCCTTTCTCAAGCATCACAATCTATGCTTGCTCAAGCTAACCAACGTCCACAATCAGTATTACAATTATTAGGTTAATAATCTTAAATGACTACCGGATTTCGGTAGTCATTTTTTGCTTTTATAACGCCTCGATACCTTTCCTTCCATTATTTATCTTCTGTTTTGTTATTCAACTCTTTGAAATAATACCGATATAGTAAGTAGAATACATTGTTGGGGGTTACTAAATGGAATTACATCTATCCAGTGAAATGCTTATTTATGAAAATAGCGTGAAAAATATAGATATACTTATACAAAAAATTAATGAAGACTTAGAAAAAAACAAATTATACTTTAGTCATTTAATTATTAATGGAAAAGAAGTTTATAGTGATTTTGAAGAACAAATTATGGAGCAAATCAATACAATTGAAAAAATAGAATTAGTGACAAAAACAATTGATGAATTTATTAACGATTTAACGGTATCATTAAACCAATATAGTAATCGTGCCATCCCAATTATTAAGCAGCTTACAGAGCAGTTTTATCAATCTCCAACAGAAGAAGCATGGGGATTGCTTCAAGATTTATTGGAAGGTTTAAATTGGGTGTATAGTACGATAAAGAGTATGGGTAATACGGAGTTAAATGAGTATAAGGAAAATCTATTGAATGTCGCTAATCATTTCGAAGTTGAATTGCCTAACCTGCTGGATGCAATTGAAAATCATGATTACATCTTAATTGGAGATATTATTTCTTATGAAATTCTCCCACAATTTGAATCAATTGAATCAATCACTGAAAAGACATTTCAGGTTATAAATAAGTAGAAAAGAGTTAATTAAATGGATAATAATCTATACTATCGTAAAAAGATTTTAATTATTGGCGGAACAGGAACAATAGGTAAGCAGCTTTTAATAGAACTTTTAAAGTGTGAACCGGAAGTTGTTCGGATATTTAGCAGGGATGAATATAAACAATTTGAACTGCAGCAAGAGATGGGAAATAAATCGAATATCAGATACCTAATTGGTGATGTAAGAGACCAACAAAGATTACTAATGGCGATGGAAGATATTGATTTTGTATTTCATTTAGCAGCAATGAAACATGTGCCTGCTTGTGAATATAATCCCTTTGAAGCAGTAAAGACAAATGTTATCGGAACACAGAATGTCATTCAAGCAGCATTAGATGCGGGTGTAAAAAGAGTCCTATTTACAAGTACAGATAAAGCAATTGCCCCTACAAATGCATATGGAGCAACAAAATTGACAGCGGAAAGACTCATCTCTGCAGCCAACTATCAAAAGGGTCCTAAAAATACCATCTTTAGTTCTGTTCGATTCGGCAATGTAATGGGATCAAGGGGATCGGTTATCCCATTATTTAAAAAGCAAATTATAGAAAAAGGTCACGTGACTGTGACCAATAAGGAAATGCTTCGTTATATGATGACGCCTAAGCAGGCAATAGCTTTAATGTTAAAGGCTAATGCAATAGCTTACGGCGGAGAAGTTTTTGTCTTGAAAATGCCTGTTATACGCTTGCAGGATTTAGTGGAAATCATTGTCGATGATATGGAACAACAGTACAGCTCCCATCGAGTTGATATTAAGGAAATCGGCTTACGCCCTGGTGAAAAAATGTATGAAGAATTAATGACCGAGGATGAAGGTCGAGTTGCATTAGAAACAGAGGATATGTATATAATCAGGCCACCATATGGTGCGACAGGCGAGAACTATCCAAATTTAATTACTCCGACGTTTCAAAAAGTACATCCACATGAGGAGGCAGTAATATCAAAGGATATATTAAAAACATGGATACGGAAAGAAAACTTAATTTAATTAATGATTGGAGAGACTCAGATGATAGGGGATAAACAAACTAGTATCATTAATAAATTTCCTCATTTGCGTAGTTCCTTTAGTATTTTGGAAAATTATAAGGATGAGATGAATATAGAGATCCTTAAAACAAAGGATGATCAAGTTGCAACGCTCTCTGTAATAATAGATAAACGTCCTTACTATCTTCATAGTAAATATGATCCAATAAGAGAAGCAGAGATTTTGATAGATCGCTACAAGGACGAATTAGATAAGTATGATCACGTGCTATTTTATGGGGTAGGACTTGGATATCATGTTGAGGAATTATTAAATAGATATCCAAAATTGAATTATTCTATGTTTGAACCAATACCGAATGTGTTTAAAAGATTTCTTGAATTAAATAGGTTAGAAAAACTAGATTTAAACCGTTTAAAAAATCTCTACATCGATACAGTAGAAGATGGTTCGGAAAAATTTTTACTTAATTTAACATTGAATATTCAAGAGAGAATATTACTTATAGTACTTCCAAGTTATGAAAGAGTCTTCAATCAAAAATCGGAGGAGTTTGCGGAACACTTTAGGGAAGCCATTACTCGTAAATATGAAAGTTATTATATTGATAATAAATATAGTTCTCGATGGACATTGAATAGTCTTATTAATCTGCCAGTTACTCTATCTAGCCCCAATATACTTAATGGGTATGAAGAAGTATTTAAGGATAAACCATTAATTATTGTTTCTGCTGGCCCATCTTTAGAAGAGGAATATGAAAACTTAAGAAAAATAAAAGCGCAAAAGACAGCATTTATTTTTGCAGTTGGTTCTGCTAATAAAGCACTTATTGTAAATGGGATTATTCCTGATGCTGTGTGCACTTATGATCCTCAAGAAATAAACTATTCAGTATTTACAAAAATGCTTGAAAATGATGTGATTGATGTCCCCATGATTTATGGGACGAGCGTGGGATTTGAAACACTTAAGCACTATCCTGGACCTAAACTTCATATGATTACTTCTCAGGATACCGTTACACCATATTATATTGGAGATTCTGCTCAATATGTAAAACGAATTAATGATGCACCAACTATCGCTGCAGTTACTTTGCAGCTTGCATGCGAATTAAAATCTAATCCAATCATTTTGGTCGGACAAAACCTGGCCCTAAAAGGAGAGCAACGTTATTCAAGTGAAATAGAAAATGAAAAGGAAAAGATTGAAGAGGATAAAGAAAATATTGTAATGGTAGAAGATGTACATGGCAATCTAATTAAGTCTACTAAAGGGTTTATTAATATGAAGACTTATTTAGAACATTATGTATCTTCCTATAAAAATATCGAAGTTATAAATACTACAAATGGCGGAGCTGCTATCATTGGAACTAAATATCAGCCATTAAGTCTTTTAATGGAAGAAAGATTAAAAATCGAAGTTGTCTCAAAGGATTGGCATAAGAAACAATCAAGTTACATTGAAAACACTCTAAGTAATAAGATAGGCTTAGTAGAACAATCGATAGAGCAATATTTAAAATTGCATAAGCGAGTTCTAAAATACTTTATAGAGATAGAAGAGTTAGCTGAGAAAAAACAAGCAAGAAAACTCGATAAAGCTATTAATCAGTTGAACAATGAAATGCAAAAACTAACTAATAATGAATTCTATAAAGTATACATCCTCCCAATAAACAGAACTCAATATCAAGCATTGATTATAAGAGCCACAGAAATTAGAAAGACTGAGGACATTTATCAGAAGGCAAAATTAGTGCTCAATGCATTTCTTCCATATGTTAATCGATGCAAACAAACAATGGATCAAGTGATTGGAAGTGTATATAATGTGCATTTACTTCTTGAAACAAATGCAAAAAAGCAACACTACAAATTTTATGCAAGTGATTGTGGAGCTTTTGATTTTCAAGGAGAATGGAAAAAGGAAAACTATGCTCCTAGCAAAATGATTAATTATCCTGTCAAACAGATGGTTTCTAGCGGGGATTCTAAATTAGAGTTTAAATTTACAGGAACATCATTTAAGATTTTTGGCTCTACTAGTAAACTAGGTTCGAAAAATATGGAAATAAGGATAGATGGTAATGTTAAAAGATTTACTACCCATATAAATAAAAATGAGGAGCTTTTTGCAAAAAGAATAAATCAAATGCTCTTTCAAGAATCAAATTTGGAGAATAAAGAACATCATGTTGTAATTAAAGGAGAAGGTAATTTTTATTTTACTGGAGTGGAGATAGAGAGAACAGGAAGATTACTTCATGTAGATGAAGTTACGGATATAAATACAATAAAAATTGGTGAACGAATTCGCTGTCATTATGCTGCTAAATACAATCAGGTTGGACAGTTTAGTGGATTAGGCGAAGAAACAGGACCATTCCTTCCGCCAGAAGCTTCTGCATATCCGGATGGTGACTTTTATTTTATTATGGTGGATGAAATAGGTGGAGAGAAAAAATTAATTGCTGATCGTAATGTGCAGAATGAAATTTCTTGGATTAATATTAAAAGTGGTTTAAATAATTTTAGATTAGAGGAAAACAGACTAAATAAGAAAATAAGTTTACCAACTGGAGGGAAAAATAAAAAAGATATTGATAATGATTGGACGAATTATATAGAAAGCCCTTTAATGGATGAAGTTGATTGGAATTTAATAGATGGAAGAACTTCTTGGTGCAACGATTTTGTAGATAATACAAATGATAAGATAGTAATAAGAGGAAAGTACTGTCGTCTAGATAAATGGTATGGTAAAGATGGGAATTACTGGAGTTATACAAAAGGTAGTAAAAGTTACAAAGTAAATGGCTTCAGGCCATTGTTAAAATTATAATTTCAGTTAGAGTAAATTCCTTTTATAAGAAGAATTGTGCGACTTTTTAAGAAAACAAAATGATAAGATTGTAATAACTTTATAGATTGTGAATAATAAGAAGAGATCTATGTTTATAGTGGAGAAATAAGAAATAGACTCTCTTTAATGAATGGAATGTTACCTAGCGGATATAATAAATATTTAAAAAGACAGAAGAAATGCTAAAATATCTTGTTCGTTTTTTTGATATATGAATTATGTATTATTATCAATACTTAGGAGTAAAATATGTCAAGTTATACTTATTCTTTAAATGAAGAGCTAAACAAGAAAAAATGGGATTTTAAGAAAAAGGAGTACATTAAATGCTTCGAGAAAGCAGAAAGACAAACAATAATAAATAATCCTCGTATATCTATTGTAATAATTTCATGGAGAAGACACCCAGATACTATTAAAAACATACAGATACTTCAAAAACAGCGATGTCATAACTTTGAATTAATATTTGTAAATAATGGTGAGAGTGATGAAGAGTTTATTGAAGTAATTCCTTTTGTCGATACTTATATTAAATTAAATAAAAATACTGGTGCCTATTTAGCTAGAAACGTTGGTGCAGTTTTTGCTAATGGGCCAATTTTGCTCTTTCTAGAGGATGATGGAATACCAGATATACAATTAGTTGAGTCTCATTTATTAACTTTTGAAGTTTACGATGTAATATGTGTGAGAGGAGTTTATTTACCTAAGATAAATAATAATATTCTAAATACAAAACAGAACCATTATTATCATGGCAATAAATTTTTCCCATCGTATATTGATTTGGAGGGAAATGCCTCAATCAATGCTGAGTCTTTTTATAGAGTTGGAGGCTGGGATGATAATATTACATTTGGTCATGGAGGACCAGATCTTTCTATTAGATTATTGGAGTATGAACCAGATATGAAAAAACAAATTTATTCTCCAATTTCTATAATATTTCATGATTATGCTAATAATGAAGAACATCTACAGAAGAAATTAGAAAAACAACGAATATCAAAAGATAGATTAAAAGGGAAACATAAAAATTGGGAGAGTTTGTTATTTAATTGGCGTAATTTATATCAGTTGGAACAGAAAGTGTTACCAAAAATAACCAAACGAACAGGGGCTTGGGAAGAAGTTGAAATATTAAAAAAGAAAATATTTAATAGAAATGAAGAATTTTTAATGGATGATTTTAACGATTATTTTTTCTATTTAGAGGATACTGATATATCAGTTCTATTGAAGGGTATTTCATATGGAAATATTTGTATTTTTGGTGCTGGAGAACTTGGAAAGTTAACTTATTCTTTTTTAAAGGGTCTTGGAATAAAAATAAAAAATTTTTATGACAATAACCCTAACCATTGGGATTCGTTTATAGAAAATGTTGTTATAAACGATCCTAGTCAAATTTCTTTTAATGAAGATTTTATTATTATTGCTTCGAGTTGGTATAGGGAAATTTCCTTTCAATTAGAAAGTAAAGGATACAAAAGAGGAGAAAACTTCTTGATTGTTAATAAGTAGCTGCAGACTATACTAAAAGCTATAAAATAAAAGCAAGTTAACTCCTTGACTATATTCAAAGGAGAATAGAATGAAAAAACCAAAAGTAAGTGTGATTATACCTAGTTTTAATAGGGAAAAATATATATGTGACAATATTGATAGTCTGCTAAATCAATCACTAGCAGATATCGAAATAATAATAGTTGATGATTGTTCTACAGATAATACAGTTAACTTAATTGGAAAATATAAAGATAAACGAATAAAGTTAATTAAGAATAAAGTAAATTTAGGAGTAGCAGCAAGTAGGAATATTGGCTTTAGACATGCAATTGGTGAATATATAGCAATATCAGACTCGGATGATATAAATCATAAGGATAGATTATTTAAACAGTCTGCCTTTCTAGATGAAAACTTAGATATTGATGTCGTAGTATGTAAGGTTCAAGAGATTAAAGATAATCGATATGGAGCTATACATTCATACGATTGTACTGATGAAGCAATTAGAGCTAATTGGTTATTTCAACCAGGAATACCTAGTTTTATGATGTTTCGTAAAGATAAGATTACGAAGGAAAAATTACTTTATCATGATGAAAGCTTTAAGGCAGCTGTTGATTATCAATGGTATACACAATTAAATAATAATATTAAAATTCATTGTATTCCGGAGGTACTTTATTATTATAGAAGACATAAGGAACAAATATCGACTGCTGGTTATAAAATACAACAACAATTTGCAGATAAAATAAGATTAGAGCAGTTGAAAAGATTAGATATCAATCCATTACCTGAAGAATTGATAATTCATACCAAACTAAGTAATGCCCAAATAAAAGAAATTACACCTAACGAATATATAAAATTTCTTGAATGGGGACATTTCTTACTAGAGTCTAATAGAATGAAAAAAATTTATTCACAAACATATTTAGAATCAATTATAGCAAAAAAATTATTTCATATAACTGAGGCAGTAGGATACTATCAAAAAGCATTATTTGACTTATGGGATGAATCTGTATTTTCAAACTATATTAGATTATCTGAACAGGAGCTTAAACAAAACAAAGTAGAGCAGAAGGTACAAAGTATAAAGAATAATAGTGTTATTGTTGGATCTAAGAGAATGGCATATTATTTTAAGGAAACATTAAATAATTATGGTATAAGAGTGATCAGTTATATAGATAGCAATAGTTCGATTGTAGGAAAAGAAATTGAAGGTTGTCCCATAATAGGGATAGAAAACCTTAAAAATAAACAACAAATAACATATTTTATATCTGTTCTTTCAGAAGAAAGGTATGTAATTAAAGAAAACCTAATAAATAGATATGGAATTAATCCTCAACAAATTGTAATAATAGATGAACTAATCTAACTTAAGAGTTTTAATGAAACTACAAAATAATTATGAAGTTCTGTAAGTTATTATTTAAATCTGTTGACTAAATGATTATTATTGAAGGTGTTATTTTGATAAATATAGTGTGTGCTTGTGATGATAGATATGTGAAACATCTTGCAGTTTTAATTATATCCATTATTAATAATACTAAAACTAGAAACATAAATTTTTATATTATAAATGGCGGTATTCATCAGGAGAACATTGACAAATTAGAAGAGATATTCATTACAAATAAAGCTAAGTTTAGGTTTCTTATGACAAATGAAGATGAGATTAAGAAATTGAAGGTAGATAAACATCTTTCAACAGCGACATATTATAGAATCTTAATACCTAACTTACTTAGTAATGATATAGATAAAGTTGTCTATCTGGATAGTGATATCGTAGTCAATGGAGATATCAGTGAATTGTGGAATATGGATATAAGTGAGTTTTCTATTGGGGCAAAAAAAGAAGCAGCTAATAATCAACGAAATGAATATTTGAATATGCCGAAGAAAGCACCATATTTTAATGCAGGTGTATTACTAATGAATTTAAATAAATGGAGGCAATGTAATCATTCTTCAAACGTTTTTACTTATCTAAATAAATTTGGGGATAATTTACTTTATCACGATCAAGATGGGATTAATGCATTATTGTATAATGATTCCCTTGAAATCCCATCAGAATGGAATATATTAAGTCAGGATGTTTATGGCAATAGTTCATTTAGAGGGCCAAAACTTGTCCATTTTACTGAAGCCTCTAAACCTTGGCAACTCTTAAATAATCACCCATTTAAAAAGGAATATGAAAAGTACTTAGCCATGACACCTTGGAAAGATGATATTCCGCCTGAAAATGCTATTATTCACAAGTTATTAATGGATAAGAGGATTATAATATTTGGTAGTGGTGGTAGTGGCTTAAGATTACTAGAAAGAGTAACTGAATTGAATGGTACTGTGTCTTATTTTTTAGATAACAATAAAGATTTATCAGGGAAGGTAGCAAAGGGTAAGAAAATCCATACTCCTAATGTGTTAGCAGATGAAAATATAGATGAAATCTTTATCATCATAGCGAGTATGTATTATGTAGAGATTGAAGAACAGCTAACAGAGTTGGGGCTTAAAAGATTAAAGCATTTCGTTTCATTAGGGTATGAAAATGAATTATTAAAAGAATGGTAGCTAAAATATGAATTTAACAAAAGAGTATCAGGTATTTAAAAACAAATACATTGTTCAGCAAAGAAGAGAACACGACTATGCAATTAATCGCTATTATGCCCATGTAATTGATCCGTTCTTTACAAAAATAGTCTATGATTTGAAGCTAACACCAAATATGGTTACTATTATTGCTGGTTTTTTAGGAATAGTCGCATCGGTATTTTTTATTTTCGACTATTGGATTACAGGTGCAATCCTTCTTCAGCTTCATCATTTTATGGATGGAGCAGATGGGAATTTAGCGAGACTAACTAATAATTGCTCTGCTTTAGGAGCAAAGTTAGATAAACTTTTTGATCAATTAGTTAGAATAGTTTTGTTTTTAACATTAGCAATAATTATAGATGTACCGTTATGGGCAAAAATATTGTTTATTGTAACAATCTATTGGGATTTATTTATTGTTCATTATTATATACTTCCTTTTATGAGAAGAAATAAAATGAAGCGTGCCAAATGGAAGGAATGGTTTTTAAGTAAAGGAATTATACCAGGATTTGATCATTTTACAATCTTTTTTCTAATTTCTTTAGGAGCTATTTTTCAAAGATTAGATGTGGTTATTTATATTGTTATAATACTAAAAAATATAGATTGGCTATATCGGGTATGGGAATGTTTAAAAACCCAGTATCGAAAATAATAAAAAGGCTTGAATTCTCAAGTCTTTTTTTGTTTAATAAACGCTAAACTTTTCCGATAATAATAATGATGATAACAGAACGATAAAAAGGAAGTTTTAAAATGTTTAATCATAAAGCCTACATATTCGATTTGGATGACACCTTGTATTGTGAGCATGATTATGTAAAATCAGGATTTTACAGTGTTGCTTCCTTTCTAGCAAAAGTGAATCCTTTTCTCGATGAAGAAGAATTGGCCGAGCATTTTATAATGGAATGGAAACAAAACGGACGAGGAAAGGTATTTAATCATGTCTGTGACAGGTATGGTATTCAAGTAGATGTAAAGCAACTAGTAGATGTATATCGTAAGCATGAGCCTTCTATTCATTTATACGAGGACGCTGTTTTATGCCTAAAGAGATTAACGGAAAAGAAGATTCCCATTGGTATTATCACAGATGGGAATTCATCCATGCAATGGAATAAGTTAAAAGCGTTAGGGTTAGATAAGCAAATTCCCTCTATTATTGTTACGGATGATTTAGGTGGTTCTGAGTTTTGGAAGCCTCATCCTCTAGCTTTTCAGAGGATGAGCGATTGTTTAAAGGTGGATATGAAAGACTGTGTATATATTGGGGATAATCCCAATAAGGATTTCGTAACGGCGAAAAAATTAGGTCTCCATACGATCCGTATCGTAAGAGAAATTGGAGATCATATGCAGACAAAACTTGATCAAGGTTATGAAGCAGATAAAAAGATTTATTCCTTAATGGAAATAAGATAGGAAACAGGTGAAAACATGAAAGTTATCGCTATACTACAAGCGCGAATGGGATCGACAAGATTGCCTGGCAAGGTGCTATTACCATTTGGACATACGAACGTGTTAGATTATGCAGTTTCAAGATGCCAGGCAGCAAAAGGTATTGATCAAGTGATTGTGGCGACTTCTGAGAAAGAAGCTGATAACCAGATTGTAGAATGGTGTAATCAAAATGCCATAGAGGTATTTCAAGGTTCGGAAGAAGATGTATTATCTAGATATTTTGAATGTGCAAAACAATATAAAGCAGATTATGTGATCAGGGCACTTGGCGATTGTCCTTTCTTTCATTATGAACTAGCTGATGAAGTTATTGAAGACATAAAGAGAGTGCAAGGAGATATTGTAATATATAAGGAACCTATTCCATTAGGATTAGGAGTTGAAATTATTTCTTCTTCAGCGTTGACTTATATCTATAACCATGGCAAGAAAGATTATCATCGAGAGCATGTAACCTACTATGCTTATGAAAATAGAGAATTATTTAAACAAGTTAACGTGGAAATTCCTAAGTATGTTTTAGACAAAGATGTAAGATTAACATTAGATACACAAGAGGATTATCAACTCTTATCCGTTATTGCGACGCATTTTGCAGATAATAAATTTATCTCTACAGAGGATATTCTAAACTATCTAGAGGGAAATAAAGAATTAACTATGATAAATCAACATATTGAACAAAAAAAGGTGAAATAAGATGAATCACACGCAAAAGAAATTAGCCTTAGGAACGGTTCAGTTAGGGCAGGTATATGGGATTGCAAACCGAATTGGTCAACCTGATAAGCAAAAAGCAGCAGAAATCTTAAATTATGCTGTAAAACACGGAATTATGACATTTGACACTGCACCTGGATATGGGCAAAGTGAAGAAATAATAGGATCATTTTTAAAAGAAGAAATGGATGAATCGTTAAATATTATTACTAAAATTCCTTCTATGAACGAAAATAATATTGAGGAAATAGAAAAATCTATAAAAGCATCACAGAACAAATTAGGGATAGAAAAGCTATATGGTGTGTTATTCCATGATGCAAATGTTTTGGAAAAATTAACGAACAAAGATCGTGAATGGATTGAAAACCTGAAAGAAAAGTATCACATTAATAAAATGGGAATTTCTATTTATTCACCTGAGCAGGTGAAAAGAGTAATAGAGTTAGGGATTTTTGACATCATTCAAGTGCCAATGAATGTTTTTGACCTACGTTTAATAAATGAGGGGCTTCTACAAGAATTAAGTAATAATAAAATTGAAATCCATGTGAGAAGCGTTTATTTGCAGGGGCTATTATTTTTAGAGGAACAGGAGCTGCCCAATTCTTTAAAAGCTGCCTCTCCGTATTTACTAAAATTAAAAAAAATTGCGGCAAGGGAGAAATTGAAGATAAGTGAACTCGCTTTTCTCTTTATAAGAGACAATTCTTATGTGGATAAAATGATTGTTGGATGTGAATCTTTGGACCAGTTGAGAGAAAACATACGCATTAGTGAATTGCCTACGCTCTCCTCTTCAATTATGGATGAAATTAATATATCCTTTAGAGATATTCCTGAAAATATAATAAATCCGTCAAAATGGAGGGATTAGTATTGAAATCGTTGAAGGAGTTATTCTCTTTAAAACATAAAACCGCTCTTATAACTGGTGCCAGTGGGCATTTAGGCTCCGCCATTTCTGAAAGTCTTGCAGAGTCAGGTGCCAATGTAATATTGGCAGGCAGAAACCAAGAAAATAATAAGCTGCTAGCGGAAAAATTAATGAATCAATATGGAGTTATTTGCCTACCTATCTATTTAGACGTTTCAAATAGAGATTCTATTACTAATTGTGTTGAAGTAGCTCTGAAAGAGTTTGAAAAGATTGATATTCTAATTAATAATGCTTCATATGGAACAACAGGGAAGATTGAATCCATGACTGACAAGATGTGGGAAATGGGTATTGATGGAACAATTAATCAGGCCTTTCGCCTGACGAATAGTATTTTGCCCTATATGGTTGCCCAAGGCTCTGGAAATATTATTAATATTTCCTCTATGTATGGAGTAGTATCGCCAAATCCAGAAATTTACGGGGACAGTGGCCAAAATAATCCGCCCAATTATGGTGCTGGCAAAGCAGCTATTATCCAATTTACAAAATATATAGCAAGTCATTATGGCAAGGAAGGAATTAGAGCTAATTCCATTTCGCCAGGCCCTTTTCCAAAACCTGAAGTACTGAAGAATGGAGAATTTGTAGAACAGCTAGCTAGGAAGAATCCATTGAACAGAGTAGGGAGACCGGAAGAATTGAAAGGGGCGGTTGCTTATCTCGCATCAGATGCTTCTTCTTTTGTAACAGGACATAATCTATGTGTGGATGGTGGTTGGACAGCATGGTAAGTAAATCCTATCAATATAAGTGCCTGAAGGAGAATATTCTAGAGCAGGATAATTATCATATAGAGCCGCTTAGACGAGAAGATATGATGAAGATAAAGGAATATCGAAATAAACAAATGGATGTATTAAGACAAAAGCAGCCAATAACAGATGAAGGACAAGTTTTGTATTACCAAAAAGTAGTGATCCCGCTTTTTGGGGAAGAAGAACCTAAACAATTGCTTTTTAGTTATTTTTATAATAAAGAGTTAATCGGATATGGAGGACTGACAAATATTGATTGGGAGGCTAAACGAGCAGAAGTATCCTTTTTAGTTAATCCTAACCGAGTAAAAAATAATCAACTGTATGAAAAAGATTTTCAGTATTTCTTAAACTTTTTAAAAAGAATAGCGAAACAGCAGTTAAAATTTAATCGTTTATTCACAGAAACGTATGATATACGACCATTTCATGTGGGGATTTTAGAAGCGAATGGGTTTGAATTTGAGGGAAGAATGAAGCAGCATGTTGTAATAAAAAATGAATTTGTCGATTCATTACTACATGGATGTTTATTAAGTAAGGAGTGTTAATCATGCTTAAAGGCAAGCGTGTTTTTGTTAGCGGTGGTGCAGGAGTTATTGGAAGGGAATTAGTTTCTAAGCTTCACCAATTAGGTGCAGAAATTCTTGTAGGAGATTTAAAATCCAAGCCAGCAGAATGGTCTGAAAATATTAAATACTGGCAAGGAGATTTAAACTACATAACAAAAGAAGAACTGGATGCTTTTGATCCGGAATATTTCTTTCATTTAGCGGCAACGTTTGAAAGATCGGTGGAAACATATGAATTCTGGAGTGAGAATGATCAGCATAATGTAAAATTAGGCCATCATTTAATGGATTGTTTAAAAGATAATCCTAATCTGAAAAGAGTAGTTTTTGCATCTAGTTACTTAATTTATAATCCTGATTTATATCAATTTAATCAGCCGGCTTCCGTGCCAACATTGTTAAAAGAAAGTGACCCTATCTATCCACGGAATCTGACAGGTGTGGCTAAATTAATGCATGAAATTGAACTGCGCTTTTTAGAAGGGTTCAATCAGGTTTCTTTTAGTTCGGTTAATGCTCGAATTTATCGAGTTTATGGAAAGAATTCTCGTGACATCATTTCAAGATGGATTAGAGCTCTATTAAATAAGGAGCCAATCAAAGTCTATCGAAAAGAAGGCATGTTTGACTATATTTATGCAGGAGAAGTGGCAGAAGGACTTTTAAGGCTTGCTGTTAGCGATGCAAGTGGTATTGTGAACCTTGGTAATGGAAACGCACGAAAAGTATCAGATGTAGTAGCTGTTTTAAAACAGCATTTCCCTGATATGAATTATTCGGAAGAAGAAAGTGATATCCTTTATGAAGCCTCTCAAGCTGATGTAACAAAGTTAAAACAATATACTGGCTGGATGCCTGAAAAACAAGTAGAGGATATGATTCCAGAATTAATTGCTTTCGAAAAGAAACAAGTGGAGAAACAGAAGGAAGATACCGGAGCATTTGGAAATATTTTAATTACCAGTGCCTCAAAAAAAGTACCTTTAATAGAAGCAGTTAGAAAAGCTGTTCAAAAGTTAGGATGGGATAGCAAAATAATAAGTGCAGATGGTAACGAGAATAGCATGGCAGCATATTTTACTGATGATTTTTGGCATATGCCATTACTTTCTGTTTTAACTGTGGAGGAGCTGTTGCGTTATTGTAAGGAAAATACAATTAAATATATTATTCCGACACGTGATGGCGAATTATTATGGTTTGCTCGTAATAAAGACCAATTAGCAGCAGCGGGTGTACACGTTATGGTATCAGATGAAAAGGGAATTGCTGCTTCTTTAGATAAATTAACTTTTGCTAAGGAGTTAGAGTCATTCAACCTACCTGTTATTCCGACTGCTTTGTCAATTGATCAAGTTAAAGCGAGTTCATATGTGGTGAAAGAACGATTTGGTGCAGGTTCGCAAAATATCGGAATAAATTTAAATGAGGAAAATGCCAAATTGCATGCAGAAAAATTAATGGAGCCAATCTATCAGCCCTATATAAAAGGGAAAGAAATAAGCATAGATTTATATGTTGGCAAAAATGGAAAGGCTAAGGGAGTTATATGTAGAACAAGAGACTTAGTAGTAAATGGGGAATCTCAAATTACTACAACCATTCAAGATCAACGCTTAGAAGAGTTAGCAAAAGGATTAGTAGAAAAATTAAATTTATATGGACATGTTGTTTTGCAGGTTATAAAAGACGAGAAAGAAAATTATCACATAATAGAGTGCAATGCTAGATTTGGCGGAGCTAGTACGTTAAGTATAAATGCAGGGTTAGACAGTTTCCGTTGGTTTTTATTAGAGTCAGAGGGAATGAATATTAATGATTATTCCTTTGTTCCCGCAAAAACTGGAGTAAAAATGGTTCGTTTTGTTAGTGATACATTTGTTTAATAACCTCAATAGGACACGGAGTTGAAGAAATAAATGAACTATGATCAACTAATTTTGTTAAATGATTATATCGAGAAGAATGTACAAGATAGAAAAATAGTAATATTTGGTACAGGTTCTAGTGCGATTAAGTTATCAGCTAATTTAAAATTAATTAGTAGAGAGGTCTTTTATTATCTTGATAATAATTCAACAAGATGGGATATTACCTTTTTAAATAAACCTGTTCATTCACCCAAATATATATTAGAAGATATCTTTGATAATCTGTTTATTTTTATTGCAAGTGCTAGTTATAAGGTGATTTCTAAGCAATTAATAAGTATGGGACTAATTGAGGACAAACATTATAGTAGATATCCTATAAGTAAACAAAATCCAGAAATTAAGGATTATGAACAAGTTATTAACGGAATACAAATAGGCAAGTTTAGTTATGGATATTTAAAATACTGTAGTTTCGATATGGGAGTATTAAAAAAAATAGGTGCATTTTGTTCTATACATTCTTCAGCTATAATTGGTGTTAGAAATCATCCGATAGATTTGATCACAACCCATCCTATTTTATATGTAGAGGAATCAATAATAGGAAGAGAAGTAAGAGGGCCTATAATAAATGGAAATGTTAATCCAATTGATATTCTATCAATAGACAAGAATAAGCCGATTATCATTGGAAATGATGTATGGATTGGGGCAAATGCAGTGATATTGCCAGGTGTGAACATTGGCAATGGAGCAGTAATAGGTGCAGGAGCAGTTGTTACAAAAAATGTTCCAGACTATGCAGTAGTTGTAGGAGTACCTGCTAGGGTATTAAAATACAGATTTACTCATCAGCAAATTGAGATTCTCAATAAAGTTAGATGGTGGGATTGGCCAAATGGTAAAATTGAAGCAAATATGGATCTTCTTATGAATCCAACTGAATTCTTCGAAAAATACAGTAAAGAAATTAAAAAATAAATAAAAAGAGGGTACAAATGAAAGAGATACGTATTGGAAATCGATTAATTGGAGAGAACCATCCTCCCTTTATTATCGCAGAGATGTCTGGAAATCATAATCAATCATTGGAAAGAGCATTACAAATTGTTGAAAAAGCTGCGGAAGCAGGTGTTGATGCAATTAAGTTGCAAACCTATACAGCAGATACAATGACCTTGGATATTGATGAAGGGGAGTTTTTTATTGAGAATGACAATAATTTATGGAAGGGAAGTTCACTCTATAAATTATATAAAGAAGCCTATACTCCTTGGGAATGGCATGAACAAATTTTTAAGAAATGCGAGGAGTTAGGTATATTAGCTTTTAGTTCTCCTTTTGATGAAAGTGCGGTTGACTTTTTAGAAACATTAAATGTTCCTGCATATAAAATTGCGTCTTTTGAAAATGTCGACATTCCTCTTATCAAGAAAGTCGCTTCGACAGGCAAACCAGTTATTATTTCTACTGGAATGGCTAGCATCGCTGAAATTGATGAGGCCGTGCGTGCCGCGAGAGAAGCAGGGTGTGAGGATTTAATATTATTGAAGTGTACAAGTACTTATCCATCTTCCCCGGAAAATACGAATATTAGAACAATTCCACATATGAAAGAGCTTTTTAAATGTGAGGTTGGTTTGTCAGATCATACGTTAGGTGTAGGTGTCTCTGTTGCTAGCGTAGCATTAGGAGCAACCGTAATAGAAAAGCATTTTACAACATTACGGTCTGATGGTGGAGTAGACTCTACTTTTTCCATGGAACCGCAAGAAATGAAAGTACTAGTGGAAGATAGTAAGCGAGCATGGCAAAGTTTAGGAAAAGTTACTTATGGAACAACAAAAGATGAATCCGCCTCTTTAGAACATCGACGTTCTCTTTACATTGTTAAGGATGTAGAAGAAGGAGAGCTAGTTACTACTGAAAATGTTCGATCTATCCGTCCAGGTAAAGGATTGTCGCCTAAATATTTTGAACGGACATTAGGGATGAAATTTCAGAAGTCCTTTAAAAAAGGGACACCATTATCTTGGGATTGTTTCAAATAAAGGGCGAATTACTATCTTATAATCTATTTAAGAACAAGTTTATGATAAAAAATATTGGATCTTATTATAATGTGGTTCATGTTTTAAGCTTAAAAGCAAGGTAAAGCAATTCAGTAGGAGGATTAAAGTTGAAGAATATTCTATTAACAGGCGGAGCAGGCTTTATTGGCAGAGCTGTGGCAAAGAAGTTGCTGGCAGATGGACATAAAGTCTGGATTTTAGATGATTTATCCAATGGCAGTGAGAAAAATATTGAGGAATTTAAAGATCAACTGGAGGAATTCATTATTGGCGATATTAAGGATGAGGCATTGCTAGAGAAATTGTTTGCTAAAACATCCTTTGATATTTGCTATCATCTTGGAGCATCGATTAATGTCCAAGATTCGATTGATGATCCTCGAACAACTTTTAACAACGATACTATCGGGACTTTCTATGTATTGGAACAGTGTAGAAAAACCAACACAAAGGTTGTGTTTATGAGTACATGTATGGTGTATGATCAATGTACCGATGAAACAGGGATTACAGAACAGCATGCAATTAAACCAGCTTCTCCTTATGCAGGAAGTAAAATTGCAGCGGAAAATATGGTATTGTCTTATTATCATGCTTACGGTTTGCCAACTGTTGTAATCCGTCCGTTTAATACATATGGACCTTTTCAGAAAACTGGAGGAGAAGGTGGCGTAGTAGCTATTTTTCTGAAGAAAAAAATAGCTGGAGAGCAGCTTCATATATATGGTGAGGGAACGCAAACAAGAGATTTATTATATGTGGAAGATTGTGCAGAATTTGTTGTGAATGCTGGATATTCAGATGCTGTAAACGGAGAAATTGTAAATGCTGGCTTAGGAAGAGACGTTTCTATCAATGAACTGGCCCTTAAAATTGTTGGAGATTCGGACCGTATTAAACACATTGAACATATTCATCCGCAAAGTGAGATTCAAAAGCTTTTATGCAATTATGATAAGGCAAAACAATTATTAAATTGGAGCCCTAAGTATACCTTAGAAGCAGGATTAAGAGAAACGGAAGAATGGATTAAAAGTCACCTGATGTAAGGTGGCTTTTTTCCAAAGGAGGAAAATGAAATGGAATTAGCATTGTATGGAGGCCAACCAGTAAGACAGGAGTTTCTGTCATATGGCCAACAATGGATTACAGAAGAAGATGTACAGGCAGTTGTAGAAACATTGCAAAGTCCTTATTTAACACAGGGTCCTAAAATTGATCAATTTGAACAAGCGATAGCAGAATATGTCGGCACAAAATATGCCGTTGCTTTTATAAATGGCACAGCTGCTCTGCATGGTGCTTGTTATGCAGCTGGCATAGATGATGGAGATGAAGTCATTACAACCCCAATGACATTTGCAGCGTCCGCCAACTGTGTTCTTTATATGGGAGGAAAACCAGTTTTTGCGGATATTGATAAACAAACTTATAATATTGACCCAATTAATATCGAGAAACTGATTACCTCTAAAACAAAGGCAATTATTGCTGTAGATTATACAGGACAGCCGGCGGATTTAGATGGAATTAAAGCGTTATGTAAAAAGCATCATTTAGTTTTTATAGAAGACGGTGCACATTCGATCGGCGCTTCTTATAAAGGAGAAAAGGTTGGTTCTCAAGCTGATATGACGATGTTCAGCTTTCATCCTGTTAAGCATATAACGACAGGTGAAGGTGGCATTATTGTCACTAATTCAGATGAATATGCAAAAAAACTTCGATTATTTCGGTCACATGGCATTACGAAGGATACTTTAAAAGGGGATGAGGGACCATGGAGCTATGAAATGGTTGATTTAGGTATGAACTACCGAATGACAGATATACAAGCTAGTCTTGGATGTTCCCAATTAAAAAGACTTGATAGTTTTGTGAAAAGACGCAGAGAGATTGCTAATCAATATACAGTTGCTTTTCATAACATTCCGAATGTAGTGGTACCTTTTCAAGAGGCAGCTGGTGAATCAAGTTGGCATTTATACATGCTTCGATTGCGATTAGAGAGTTTAAGGGTAGATAGAAAGACAATATTTGAAGCTTTACGTGCTGAAAATATAGGTGTGCATGTTCATTATATCCCAGTCCATACTTTAGCTTATTACCGAAACTTAGGATATAAGAAGGGAATTTGTCCTAACGCTGAACTCTACTATGAAGAAGCGATTACACTTCCTTTATTTCCGAAAATGACAGAGGAAGATGTGCAATCTGTAATAAAAGCAGTGCAGAAAGTAATAGGCTATTTTTCGAAAGAAAGGTAATTTTCCTTATTTATCCCATTTTATTTACAATTGAAATAACTTTTTGTTAATAAATGTTTAGAGTATCCGATATAAAAATTAAAGGATCTGATAGAGGAGCTGTTATATGGATGAAATTGGAGATGAATCAACAACAATCGACTATATCTAACTTAGTGAACTCAACCAGAAATGATAATGAAATTAGCTTAAATAATAGGGACTACACCAAATTGGTGGATACTCTTTCAGAAGAATCGACTAACATTCTGAAAAAAGAGAAAGCGGAAGAAATAGTAACGAGTATCAATGAATTTTTAAAGCCACATTATACTTCTATAAATTTTAAGGTCCATGATGAAACAGAACGCTATTATATAGAAGTCGTTGATAAAGCTACAGAGAAGGTTATAAGAGAAATTCCATCTAAAGAACTTTTAGACATCTATGCAAAAATGACAGAGTTTATCGGAATATTTATCGATAAAAAGCTTTAAATTATAGGAGGATTTATAATGAGTGTAAATTCAATAAAATTCACCGGTCTTGCCAGTGGACTTGACACACAATCGATTGTCGATTCATTAATGAAAGTGCAGCGTATGCCCCTAGACAAACTAAAACAACAAAAGCAAATTTTAGAATGGCAACGTGATAATTACCGAACAATGAATGCAAAATTAAAAGAGTTCGATACATTTATATTTGAAGGTATTTCCAAACAATCAAATATGATGAAAAGAACTGCTGTTTCTTCGAACAAGGATATAGTATCAGTAAGTGCAAAAGCGAATGCGGGGAATGTTTCCTATAATATCTCCGATGTTGTAATGGCAAAGTCCGCTAAAGTACAAAGTGCAAATAAAATTAGTAATAGTACGTTAGATCCTACCAAGAGTTTACTTTCCCAGCAAAGCAAACTCTCTGATGACTCAGGAATTCAATGGAAGGGAGAAAGTTTTTCACAGACTTTAACAGGACAAGGAGACGAAATATATCTAGGTGGTACTTCCTTATCTGGATTTCCTGATTCAATAACTGTCACAGGAGGGACCGATAAAACGTTTAAAGTTCAGCTGATAGAAGGAGATGCTCCAGAAAAAGGCACTAGAGCAGCTGATACTGTATATGTTAATCCAGCCACCGGAAAAATGACATTTGGTGAAATTCTTCCAGAAAATAGCACGGTAACAGTGAGTGGGGACAATCTTAAGAAGAACAGCTATATTGAGTTTGATATTCAAACAACAAATGAAGATGGTACAAAGAATAAGCAAAGTTTTAAAATTGATGGCTCCACTTCATTAAATAGTATGTTTAGTAAAATTAACAGTTCTAATGTCGGGATCAGTATGTTTTATGACACTGGTACAGATAAAGTAGTCGCCCAACGCACAGATACTGGTATACTAAATAATGGAGCAGAAGAAATTGAGTTTTTGGGAAAGGATGCAGAATTTTTTACTAAAACTCTGATTTTAACTGAAAAAACTGCTGGGTCTGATGCTGAATTCACTATTAATGGTTTAAAAACTACTAGAAAATCCAATACCTTTACAATGAACGATGTTACCTTTAATTTAAATAAAAATACTACTGCTGGTGAAAGTGTGAATGTAAATATTCAAACTGATACAGATAGTATTTTTGATACGATAAAATCTTTTGTAGATAAATATAATGAAACAATCGGTGCTGTTAATACAGAACTTACTGCTCAGCGTTATTCAGCTTTTCAGCCTCTTACAGAAGAACAGAAGGCGGCAATGGGTGAAAAGGAGATTGAGCAATGGGAGGAAAAGGCGAAAAGTGGCTTACTGAAGAGAGATCCCCTTTTAACCTCTGGTTTAAATAAAATGAGAAACTCCTTATATGCGTCTGTAACAGTTAATGATAAAACAAAAACAATTGAAAAATATAATCAGTTGGCTGAAATTGGAATCACTACTTCGAAGGACTATTTAGAACGTGGTAAGCTAGAAATTAATGAAGATAAATTAAAAGCAGCAATCGAAGATAATCCAGAAGCGGTATACCAGTTATTTATGGCGGATGGCCCAACAACTGATCAACAAGGATTAGCGAGAAGGTTAAGAACGGATATATCAGATACAATGAAACAAATTGAAGAAAAAGCTGGTAATACGTTTAAAACGGAATATAATTATACCATTGGTAAAGATATGCTGCGAATTGATGATAATATTGAATCAATGGAATATCGATTAAAGCAAATAGAAGATCGTTATTGGGCACAGTATAACGCAATGGAAAAGGCTATACAAAAATTAAATAATCAATCTTCGCAATTAACAGGCTTTTTTGCACAAAATGGATAATAATAACTTAGGGGTGAGTAAGTAGATGGCAGTTAATCAACCATACCAAACCTATAAGCAGAATGCAGTCAATACTTCGTCTCCCGGTGATTTGACTCTTATGCTGTATAATGGTTGTTTGAAATTTATTACATTAGCGAAAAGAGCTATTGAGGATAAAAATATTGAAAAACGAAATGAAAATCTGGGTAAAGCACAAAATATTATTAATGAGTTGATGATTACATTAAATTTAGAGATCGATATTTCTAAAAATATGCTCCAAATGTACGATTATATTTACAGAAGGTTAGTGGAAGCTAATACTAAGAATGATATTAATATATTAAATGAAGTCGAAGGTTATGTTATCGAATTTCGTGATACTTGGAAGGAAGTAATAAAAATAGCGAAAAAAGATATTGGACCTTCCAATGGATTAGCATAATGAGTCTATTAACTGACTATAAAGAGTGTACGAAAAAGCTGCTTGGACTTCTTACGATAGAGGAAGGAACGATAGAGGAAAGAGAAGCTGTTATAAAGGAAATAAATGATTTATTAGAGAAGAGGGAAGAACTATTAAATCAGCTTCCTTTATGGCCGAAGATTAATGAAGCAGATAAAAAGGAAATGATAGCTTCAGAGAAACTTCTGAATGACAAGATGGTTTCTTTGCAAGGGAAAATAAAAACAGATTTAAAGCAGCAGCAAGTGAGAAAGAAAAGGATTAATCAATATAATGATCCGTATGGTGGAAATATCTCTATAGATGGTATGTTTTATGATAAGAAAAAATAAAAAGGTTGTTGCCAATTAAGGCAACAATCTTTTTATTTAATATTATATTCAAATCACTCTAGACAACCCAACACGGGTCTGTTTATTCTCAATACTTTCACCGATCAAAATAATTTCTGAATCAGCGTCCTTTGGTGCAATAATGCTGTGATCTCCCACTGTTACATTGCATGCTGTTACGCTTTTTTCAATGACAGCATTTTCGCCGATAACGGTTCCAGGTAGGAGTACGGAATCTTTGACGATTGCTCCTTTTCCGATAATGACATCATTGAAGATAACAGAGTTTTCAACAGTTCCATAAATTTCGCAGCCTTCACTGATAATGGAGCGATTTACGGTAGCGGAAGATTCGATATAGGACGGGGCGTAGCACTGTTCGTGGGTAAATACGGTCCAGTCTTTGTCATTTAGAAAGATATTGCTTTCCTTTGATAATAAGTCCATATTTGCTTCCCAGAAGCTGTCGATTGTCCCAACGTCCTTCCAATAACCTTTAAATGTGTAAGCATGTAGTTTGCGGTTATCTGTCAGCATGGCAGGAATAATATCTTTTCCAAAATCCTTAGAAGATAATTCGTTCTTTTCTTCTTTTTGTAGATAAGATTTAAGCGTTTTCCATTTGAAAATATATACACCCATGGAAGCTAGATTTGATTTAGGATTAGATGGTTTTTCTTCAAAGTCGACGATTCGATTATTGGTGCCATCTGTGTTCATAATACCGAAACGATTTGCTTCCTCCCAAGGAACCTCTGTAACAGAAATTGTTGCATCTGCCCCTGTTTTGATATGCTGCTGCAGCATTAAATTATAATCCATTTTGTAAATATGGTCACCAGAAATAACGAGAACATAATCCGGGTTATACTGGTCAATATAGGATATATTTTGATAGATAGCATGGGCTGTACCATCATACCAGCGTTCTTCTGTACCACAGTGGTATGGAGGGAGGATGCTTAGTCCGCCATCTCTGCTGTCCAAATCCCAATCTTTTCCGTCTTTAATGTAATTTTGCAGTACATGCGGCTGATATTGTGTTAATACACCAACAGTATCTATTCCTGAATTACGGCAATTACTTAATGTAAAATCAACAATACGGTATTTTCCCCCAAAGGGTACTGCCGGTTTTGCTAATTCTTCTGTTAGTTTTTTTAGTCTTGTCCCTCTTCCGCCAGCCAATAGCATTGCAATACATTTTTTATTCAAAATAGATCCCTCCAGTATGCGTTATCAAAGTTCATTTGTTAGAAATTCAAAAGAAAGTAATTTATTACTTATTTTACCAGGAAGATTTCAAATTTTAAGAACACTTCTTAAAAAAGCAAATGTTCTTTCCTTTCTTATCAAGTAGATCTATTTCGGCCTATAAACGATCGTCTTCCCACAACTTGTAATAGTACTCTTCCTCTTCCATTTCCTTTAGTTCTAATTCAGGCTGATTCTGTAAAATTGCTTCACTCATTCTTTTACCTCCAGGTTAAATTCTTAATGTGTTCATTGTAGCAAATATAAAACATTGAATTGTAAAAATATTTTGATTAATTTCGCTAAAACTCGACACCGACCGAATAAGTAATACTCATAATTCCATCTATTGTTAGGAATATAGGCTTCTTCTCATAGATTATGTCGAAATGTTTTTCAAAAGGGAGAATCTTTGTATAGATATTTAACTTCAATAGCCTCTACTTTTGAAATAGAAAATACTGGTTATACTAACACTTGCCTATCTTCTTTTTTCAAAGAACTAGTTCTTTTTACTAGGTGGTAATCAGTCACTTTATTTTCGTACGAGCTAAACGTTTTGATTATGGTGTATATATAACCGCTGTTAATCGATTTGAAACATTTTCTAACATAAAAATTTGTTGAAAATAATTTTTGATAGAATAATAGTAAGCGTTTGTATTTAAAAAGTTCACAATTTTGTCGAAATTTCTTATCGTTTTAGCAGGATTTTGCCAGGGTATGATAGAAATAGATAGTATAGTCAAAATAATTCCTTATATGGTATATTTTCATTTCCTATAAGGAAAAAATAAGACTTGCACTGGAAACTATAAAGGAGGAGTAACTTATGAATTTCAACATTAGAGGAGAAAACATTGAGGTAACTCCAGCAATTAGAGAGTATGTCGAAAAGAAAATCTCTAAATTAGAAAGATATTTTTCTGAATCACCAGATGCACAAGTAAATGTGAATTTAAAAACGTACAATGATAAAACATCCAAGGTAGAGGTTACAATTCCAATGTCCCAGTTGCTGTTACGTGCAGAAGAAGATCATATGGATATGTATGCAGCTATTGATTTAATCTCTGATAAATTAGAAAGACAAATAAGAAAACATAAAACAAAAGTAAATCGTAAGCATAGAGAAAAAGGAAATCTGAATGAACTATTTGGTTCTTACGAAAGCACACCAAATGTGGAGGAAGAAGAACAGGAGCTAGAAATTGTCCGCCAAAAACGCTTCAATCTAAAACCAATGGATAGTGAAGAAGCAATCCTGCAAATGGATTTACTAGGCCATAACTTTTTCGTTTATACAGACGCAGAAACTAACAACACCAATATCGTCTATAAACGGAAAGATGGGAAATACGGCCTGATTGAAGCTCAATAATAATGATAAAGCCTGCAGTGATTACATTGCAGGCTTTATTCTATATGTTGATATAACACAAGAAAATTCGTTATCCCCCCAAGTCAATAGACAATTCAACTAAATATTCCATTCGTGCTTGTCATTTACTTTAGAAAGTTTGAAAATTCTAAAGAATACTTTCTTATTTCCTATCTACAAGCTATAATGAAACATATTTTATAAAGAGAAGATGCGTGGTGATTAAATGAAATTAGATGCAATAGATAAAAAAATATTAGAATTACTAACAGCAAATGGCAGACTTTCCTATGTGGAAATTGGCAAAGAGCTGCAATTATCTCGCGTGGCTATAAGAGAGCGAGTCAGCCAACTAATCGAAAATGGAGTGATTGAAAAATTCAGTGCTGTAATCAATTCGGAAAAAGTAGGCAAAACAGTTTCTGCTTTTTTTGAAGTAGACTGCGAGCCAGCTTCCCTCATTCAAGTAGCTCAAACACTAGCGGAAAATCCTGTGGTGGCTAGTTGCTATCAAATGACGGGGCCAAGCACCTTACATATGCACGTTCTCGTCGAAGACTTCGAAGCACTAGAAAGCTTTACAAACAACGAATTATATTCCTTAGAAGGCATCACAAGAGTGGAAAGCCATATTCTTCTAAGAAGGTTTAAAAGTAGAAATGGTTTAAAAATTTGAAGCAAATACCAAACAAAGATCAAATTTATTATGTTAATCTTTTGTTTGGTATTTTTGTCTTCTTTTTTCCAAAGTCTATCCGAATTAATTTCCATAATTAAGAAAAAGCATGATAAAATACATGTATATTATAAAAATTAGAAAGGTTGTTTATATTTGGAAAATAAAATCAACACACCAAAAAAGTACAGTATAATTAGTTATATTGCTCTTGCCATTGGTATTATTTGTGTCTTTATTGTTTTTGTCACACCGACAAGAATAGCTAATAACGGAAATGCGGTTGGTGATTATATTACATTTATTCTTACGGGTACAGGGATCCTATTATCAATCATTGCAATGATGAAGAAAACAGAGAAAAAGGTAATCCCTATAATATCTTTCATATTTTCCTGTTCTTTGTTTATATTTTGGATCATCATTTTTATCCTCTTGTTTACTGGTCAAATTGATTTTGCGCCTTAAGAAGAAAAGAAATATTGCTTTCTTCTACTTGTCTATTGTCCTCCGCTTCCTGACGAAAAGCGGAGGATAATAGATAATTACTACAAACCTTCCTACACACCAATTCATATAAATGAATTACATGTCTTGCCATTACCAAACCTTCCTAGCAAATCGACCTTCTTAAATAGCTATATTGTGAAATATTGGAAACCTCATCGATTCTCTCCAAGAAATTCAAATTAAAAAAATCTTCAACAAAAAATATAAGTGTATGTACTTTCTTGAAATAATATTGATCTTTTTACATCCCTACTAAATCTGAAGGGATTCAAGCAACTAAATTACTATAAGAAAATAACAGTAGTATAAAAATACGGAAAAAATAATGATTATTAAAAGAATTCACCTCACATGCTCTCTAGTAATTTCCCCTCTATACTTTGCGAAAAATATATTATTATTTCGGAAAAATAAATATTAGAGGTGCGAAAGGATTCTTTTGTTTTCTGTAAATACATAATATATATAATTATTAAATTTTTTAGAAAAATGACTAGAATTCTGTTTATAACTGTCTTATAATCATGAATATTAATTATTTTCTTTCGTTTGTTAATCAAATAAAGTGATTTGATTTCCTTCTGAAAGTTAAAATTGGATATTTTTACAAAGAGGGGAAGGTGAGATGATTGATCTCCATGATTATTAGAAGGTTATTTCAGCTTGTACTCTCCCTTATAGAGATATGTCCATTCCATACACGCTGTCCGATAGCAACAGATCTATGCAAACAAGCAAAGCCAGAGTGGCAAGAAGCAGAAGTAAATCACTTTGTTGCCTGTCATTATGTCGGAAAGGAATTGAATTAAGATGAAACTAGATTACTTGTATCACCCTTATCCTTCTCAGCGAAATACTGTTTTTGCAAAAAGGGGAATGGTTGCTACGTCGCAGCCTCTTGCTGCTCAAGCTGGTTTAGAGATTTTACAAAAGGACGGAAATGCGATTGATGCAGCAATTGCAACAGCCGCGGCATTAACAGTAGTGGAACCAACTTCTAATGGAATCGGCGGAGATTCCTTTGCACTTGTATGGTTCAAGGATAAGCTGCATGGATTAAATGCGAGCGGACCTGCACCAAGCTCTATTTCCATTGATTCGTTAAAAGCAAAAGGGCTAGAAAAGATACCAACTTATGGCGTTATTCCAGTAACAGTACCAGGTGTTCCATCTGCCTGGGCGTCACTTTCAGAAAAGTTTGGGAAATTACCTTTGAAAGAAGCATTGGCACCAGCTATTCGTCTTGCTGAAGAAGGCTATCCAGTTAGCCCAACTCTCGGAAAGTATTGGAATCTGGCCTATAATCGCTTTAAAGAAAGTTTTCAAGGAGATGAATATACGCCTTGGTTTGATACGTTTACTCCTAATAGAAAAGCACCGCAAATTGGGGAGATTTGGTCATCACCAGGTCATGCTTCTACATTGCGCTCTATTGCAGAAACAAATGCAGAGAGCTTTTATCGTGGGGAATTAGCTGATAAAATAGCACAGTTTATGAAAGAGCATAATGGCTATCTTCAAAAAGAAGATTTAGAGCGTTATTATCCTGAATGGGTGGAGCCAATTTCTGTTTCTTATAAAGGTTATGATGTTTGGGAAATCCCGCCGAACGGGCAAGGATTGGTCGCATTAATGGCACTTAATATTGCTAAAGGCTTCAAGTTAACAGAGAAGGATTCTGTTGATACATACCATAAACATATAGAAGCAATGAAGCTTGCATTTACGGATGGAAAAGCATTTATTACCGATGAAAAGGAAATGCCTCATACAGTAAAGGAATTATTAAGCGAAGAATATGCTGCTTTAAGAAGAAAAAAAATTGGCGACCAAGCCATTACACCTGAACCGCTATCACCTCCAAAGGGAGGAACGGTTTACTTAGCCGCAGCAGATGAAGAAGGAAATATGATTTCCTATATTCAAAGTAATTACATGGGCTTCGGCTCAGGAATTGTCATTCCCGGAACAGGGATTAGCATGCAAAACAGGGGGCATGATTTTTCCCTCGATCCAGCCCATCCCAATGCATTAAAACCGGGGAAAAGAACCTATCATACAATTATCCCTGGATTCCTTACGAAAGATAATAAGCCAATCGGACCTTTTGGGGTGATGGGCGGTTATATGCAGCCACAAGGTCATTTCCAAATTGTCACCAATACAATCGACTTTCATTTGAATCCACAAGCGGCTTTAGATGCACCGCGCTGGCAGTGGACGGAAGGGAAGAAGATACTAGTAGAGCCGCATTTTCCTAACTATTTAGCTCAAGCACTTGCAAGGCGGGGACATGAGATTCAAACGGCTACAGAGTTTGGACATTTCGGCAGAGGACAGATTATCTGGAGAGATGAAGAAACAGGTGTATTAATTGGAGGAACAGAATCAAGAACAGATGGAACGATTGCCTCCTGGTAAAGCTGCAGAAAGGTTGTTGAGTTTATGACACATTGGCATCTATTTCTTGCTTTTTTTCGGGTAGGGATTTTAGGATATGGCGGTGGTCCTTCTTCAATTCCTCTTGTAAAAAACGAAGTAGTGGATAAATATAAATGGATGACAGATGATGAGTTTTCTGATGTTTTGGCATTAGGAAATGCGTTGCCAGGACCAATTGCCACGAAAATGGCTGGTTATATTGGCTGGCAAGTAAAGGGCGTATTCGGGATGATAAACGCTATTATTGCATCTGTTGTTCCGACGATATTATTAATGATTGTTTTATTAACTTTTTTAAATTCCTTTAAAGATAAGCCTTGGGTATTAGGAATGACAAAGGCTGTTGTTCCTGTGGTTGGTGTAATGCTAGGGGTATTGACAGTAGACTTTCTAAAGAAAGTAAATAGTCATTTTCGTCTGAAGCTGACGATTGGGTTGATGGCCGCAAGTCTTATTCTTTTAGTCCTTCTCCAAATCCATCCCGCGATTGTCATTGGAGTTGTCATTGTCGTCTCTCTACTTAGCAAGAAGCAAAAAGAGGAAGTGAAAGAGGTGAAGGCATCATGATTTTTTGGCATATTTTTTTGGCATTTTTTCTTCCGGGTATTCTTGGCTATGGAGGGGGACCAGCATCGATCCCTTTAGTGGAAAAAGAAGTGGTCGATCGGTATGGCTGGGTAACCGAAAATGAATTTAGTGAAATACTGGCAATGGGAAATGCACTGCCAGGCCCGATCGCGACTAAAATGGCAGGTTATATTGGATATCAAGAAGGTGGAATAATTGGTGCGAGTATTGGGGTTTTTGCAACGGTTGCACCGTCCTTATTATTAATGATTGCCTTATTACGGCTATTAATGAATTTTAAAGATTCACCTAAAGTAAGTTTGCTGACAAACTTAGTGAGACCTGTGATTGCTGTCTTACTCGCCATGATGACGATTAGTTTTTTCCAGAATTCTTATCATGGAATAGGAATCTTGCAAACTGTATTTCTTGGAGCTGTCAGCCTGATTTTATTGGAAAAGGTTAAGGTTCATCCAGCTTATGTGATAGCGGGTTCTCTAGTGTATGGAGCAATATTCTTGGCTTAAATGAAAATGCAGAAAAACTCCCTATTAATATGGGAGTTTTTTGATATTGTTAACGTTCATAGTTTAATGCAATTGAGATAATTTTAAAAATTTTAATTCTTCATTCCAAACTGCAACCGCCTATTTTCCCTATATCATAAAAATTTAAATAGTCAGAAATGCAAAATTAGTCTAATAAAAAGGATTGAAATTCCAAGGGAGTCCTTTTATAATGAAAATACGAACTACCATACTAGTATGATTAGAATACCGAGGAAAAGGTGAGTATAATCGTTTCGATTTGGAAAAAGGAAAATATCTCTACCAGAGATTTTGTGTATGAATCATTAAAAAATAGAATTACAGAATTAGAGTTAAAACCAGGGCTAAAGATTTCTGAACAAGAAATCGCAAGTGAGTTAAATGTAAGTCGTACGCCTGTAAGAGAGGCCTTCTTAAAGCTGTCACAAGAAGATTTGCTGGGGATATATCCGCAAATTGGTACGATTGTTTCCTTGATTGATTTAGAGCTTGTGGAAGAAGCAAGGTTTGTCCGGGAAAATATGGAGAAAGCAGTTGTGAAAGAAGCTTGTCAGGTTTTTAAACAAGAGCAGTTATTTAAATTGGAATCTAATATTGCCATGCAGGAATTATGCTTAAAAAATCAATCCTACCATCAATTATTGGAATTGGATGATCAGTTCCATCGTTTATTATTTGAGGGATGTAACAAGCTGAGAACTTGGAAGATGATTAGAAAAATGAATAGTCACTTTGACCGCTTGCGTGTGCTTCGAGTGGAATCCAATCTGGAATGGGATATGCTTGTTTCTCAGCATAAAGATATTTTTCAGTTTATAAAGGAAAAGAAAGCAAGCGAAGCAGAAAAACTAATAGGAATACATTTAAACTTAGTTAACTTTGAGAAAGAGGAACTAAAGAAGACGTATCCTGATTATTTTCGTTAAAATGAACAGAATCTAACCTAACCTTTTCACAGAATTTTAATCAATCTTTATTGGTTAATTATAGGAGGATTAAGTAAATGGAAAAAATGGTGGATAAAGAAAATCAACAATTCGTAACCAATAGTTATCATTGTTGGCTACAGTATCGTAAAATAGAAAACGCTCATCAATACAGTAATATCGCCTCTACGATTGGAATAGCAGAAGATACACCCATTATTAATTCTGCTGCAAGGGAACTCCAGAATGCAATTAAATCCATGTTAGACGTTAATCCAACTCTTCAACCATATACTTCAAAGAAAAGCTCTATTATTTTAGGTACATATGAAAGCGTTAACTTAAATGATTGCGGAATTTCATCCACGTTATTTGATGACTTAAATGAGGAAGGCTATTTATTAAAAACCACTGAAGATAATAAACAGATGTTATTAATTGGAAAAACAGATAGAGGCGCATTATATGCAGCTTTTCATTTCTTAAGAATTTTACAGCAAGAAGAGCCGTTAATTGGCTTAGAAATAAAGGAAGCACCGCAGAATCAGTTGAGGATGATGAAGCAATGGGATAACATGAACGGATCCATTGAACGTGGTTATTCTGGAAAATCAATCTTTTTTAATGATAACGATTTCAATGAGGATTTAACAAGGGTAAAGGATTATGCTCGTCTTTTATCATCTGTAGGTGTCAATGCTATTTCTATTAATAATGTTAATGTATGGAAGGTAGAAACGAAATTGCTTACAAAGGAGTTTTTACCTAAAGTAAAAGAGGTAGCAAATATTTTAAGGTCTTATGGAATAACTACCTATTTAAGTATAAACTTTGCCAGTCCAATAGAGTTAGGAAACCTGGCGACTGCTGATCCACTTGATAAAGAGGTAGAAAAGTGGTGGGCGAGAAAGGCAGAAGAAATTTATCGCTATATCCCTGATTTCGGCGGTTTTGTGGTGAAGGCAGATTCAGAGGGCAGACCGGGACCATTCAGTTATGGAAGAGGCCATGTTGAGGGGGCGAATGTTTTAGCACGAGCATTACAGCCTTTTAATGGAAAAGTAGTATGGCGTTGTTTTGTCTATAATTGCTTACAGGATTGGCGTGATAGAAAAACAGATCGTGCCAGAGCTGCGTATGATCATTTTAAGCCGCTTGATGGGCAGTTTCTTGATAATGTCATTTTACAAATTAAAAACGGACCCATGGATTTTCAAGTGCGGGAACCAATCTCTCCACTAATAGGTGCTATGAAGGAAACAAATCAAGTTGTGGAATTTCAAATTGCACAGGAATATACCGGTCAACAGAAGGATGTTTGCTATTTAGTACCACAATGGAAAGAGGTGTTAGATTTTGATACCTATTCGGATGGAGAAGGATCGACCGTTAAATCAATCGTAGCTGGCACACTTTATAACTATAGCCATAGTGGCATTGCTGCTGTCTCCAATATTGGCAATGATATAAATTGGACTGGAAATACTTTAGCACAGGCAAATCTCTATGGCTTTGGCAGATTAACATGGAATCCTGACTTAACGACAGAAACAATCACTAATGAATGGATTCAATTAACATTTGGGGAAAATCCAAAAGTTGCAAGTGTTGTTAAAGAGATTTTACTTTCATCATGGAACACATATGAAAATTATACTGCCCCCCTTGGTGTTGGCTGGATGGTTAATCCAGATCATCATTATGGTCCGAATGTAGACGGATACGAATATTCCAAATGGGGTACCTATCACTTTGCAGATCGTGATGGAATTGGGGTAGATCGTACAATGGAAACGGGAACTGGCTACGCAGGGCAATATTTTGGACCAAATGCACAACGATACAATTCTTTAGAAGATTGTCCAGATGAGCTTCTGCTATTTTTCCACCATGTCCCATACTTACATAAACTTAATTCTGGAGAGACGGTCATTCAGCATATTTATAATACCCATT
Source organism: Niallia sp. FSL W8-0177 (assembly GCF_038006285.1). NCBI lineage: Bacteria > Bacillati > Bacillota > Bacilli > Caryophanales > Bacillaceae > Niallia > Niallia sp. FSL W8-0177. The sequence continues at coordinate 3,217,626 of NZ_JBBOUX010000001.1, read as the reverse complement.
TTCAAGGGGTAGAAGAAGTGGTGATGTTTATTAAGAAATGGCATGAATTAGAAGGAAAAGTAGAGGATTGGATTTTTAAAAATGTGCAAGAACGTTTACAGCTGCAGTTAGAAAATGCAAAAGAATGGTGTGATCGCATTAATACGTATTTTTATAGAAAATCAGGAATTGCCGACGAAAAAAATAGAATGATCTATTAATTAGTACCACTCTTCCCCGCAAAATCGACTTTTACACCTAAAGAAAACAAAGGTGGAGGAACAGCTGCGCTTAAAGACCAATTTGGTCACCTTTCAATTAGTGGGGGGCAACAACTCCACTGATTGATCATGTTTAATAGAGGAAGTTAAATCGTGAAAGCTAAAGCATCCAAAAAACCACCCTTTTTGAATAAAACAGATTCATTTAACAGTAGTTTTAAAACAAATCATTTCTCCCATTGTTTACACAGCGCAAAGATCTTTCAAAATAGAATCGTAAACTTTAAGCATAAATCTTACGATAAATAATAATTAAACTTCAAACTGCCATACTAGTATATTCTTCTTGAGTAAAAGAAGGATATAGAACGAATATCTTGAATTGTATAATTGTAATCGTTTGCAATTATTTTAGCGTTATACGATGCCGAGGTTACTTAAAGGGGGTGATTCTTAGAAGGGGAAACAAAATACATCTTAGTCCAGTAACAATTCTGCATTTTTATTTGCGAGCATTAATAATACAGGAGAATTGGGGGGATTATTTTGAAAAAGCATAGATGGCTTTTTTTAACAATAATCATGACAATTAGTTTATTACTATCTGCATGCGGAGGAGCTGAAAAAAGTTCTGGAGGAAAAAATGGTAAAATAACGCTTACGATTTATTCGGCCGCTGGTGGAGATGAATACTATAAGGATATTGTTATACCGATGTTTGAAGAAGCAACAGATGGAAAATACAACGTGGAATATGGTCGAGGTACACCCCAAGAAGTAATCAACAAAATAAAAACCCAAGGTAAAAATGGAACCATTGATCTAGTGGTGACTGGTTTAGATGGTCTTCCACTTGGCATTAAAGAAGGCTTATGGGAAAAGATATTACCCGAATACTCAGAAGAGACTCATTCTGCAGAATGGAATGAAATTGGTCAGGAGTATATTGATAAATTCGAAGGCTATGGTGCACCAGTTACAACTGGTTCTGGTGGTCCTATCTTGATGTATAACACAAAAACAGTTAAAAACCCACCGAAAACATATGAAGAATTAAGAAAGTGGATTAAAGAAAATCCAGGAAAATTTACATACCCTGCAGTTCCATCTAGTGGTCCAGCACGAGGATTCTTCTTTGGTCTTATTCAAGCAATGGGAGAAGATTTAAATAATCCAAGCTCATTAGATAAAACGTGGGATTATTTAGAAGAAATTGGAGAAACGATTGAATACTACCCAGCAAAAACATCTGACTCCTTTGATCTTCTTTATGAGGGAGCAGTAGATATTGTACCGCACATCCCATTCTGGTATGCGGATAATAAAGCGATTAAAACAATCCCGCCGCATATTGAAGCTGTGAAATTGGAGGATGCCAAACAAGTTATCGATTCTCAATTTTATGTAATGGTAAAAGATTTACCAGAAGATCGTAAAAATGCTGCGCTCGAGTTTCTAAAGTTTGCTACTTCGAAGGAAATACAAGCACAAGGATATGTTCGAGGCTTCCTTCCAGCAAATAGTCTAGCAACACCTGATATGCTAGAACCTAAATATCAAAAATCATATGAAACTCTAGTGGAGTCCGTAATGCCAGAGTTTAAAGAAGGTGACAAAATGAAAGTTCCAGACGGAGAATGGATACTATTCCCAGACTTAGAAGAGACCAATGAATTATACGGTCTTTGGGAAGAAAAAATTCAAGCACTCAAATAGGAAGTATTTTCCCTAGTCTCTTGTTTGCTAGAGACTAGGGAGAGAAGGAGGAGAATTAGTATGGAACAATCAGTATTGGCAAATACGGAGTCGGCAGCATCTAAAGCAATCAAGAATACGACAAGTACAAAGGTTGAAATCAAGAATTTAACAAAACAATTTGGTGAATCAACAGCTGTGAATAATGCGAATTTGACCATTGAAAGCGGCGAATTTATGACATTCCTTGGACCGAGCGGCTGTGGGAAAACAACTATTTTATCGATGGTATTAGGAACCCTTGAGCCGACTTCAGGAGATATTCTATTTAATGGCTCTCCGATTAATCATATTGCTATGAATAGGCGAGATATTGGCATGGTTTTTCAGAACTACGCTTTATTTCCTCATATGACTGTTTCTCAAAACATCGCATTTGGTTTAGATATGCGCAAAGTAGAAAAAAAGGAAAAAAAGCGCAGAGTACAAGAAGCAGTGGAGATGGTTCAGCTAAATGGACTGGAAAATAGATTTATTAAAGAGTTAAGTGGAGGACAGCAGCAGCGTGTTGCCCTTGCAAGAGCACTAGTTATTCGCCCAAAGGTTCTATTATTAGATGAACCATTAAGTAATTTGGATGCAAAGCTTCGTAAAGATATGCGAATTCAAATTAAAAAAATTCATGATGAACTAGCGATCACCACCATTTATGTAACACATGATCAAGAAGAAGCATTGTCGCTTTCCACCAAAATAGCAGTAATGTCTAAAGGGGAAATTCAACAGCTAGGCACTCCAAAGGAAATTTTCGGAAAGCCTAAAAATCACTTTGTTGCCAATTTCTTAGGCTACGCTAACTTTATTAAAGGAAAAATTGTCAGTAAAAATAATGATCACTTTATTTTTGAATCAGATGCAAAGCTTCGTTTGGAAATAAAAGGGGATGGTCGCCATCAGGTAGGGGATAGTGTACTTCTAACAATTAAGCCAGAAATGATTGAAATTGTCTCAAATGATCGAATCGGAGCCAATGTAATAGAAGGGGAGATATTGGTTGGGGATTATGTTGGAAGCACTACTGGCTATGAAATTAAAACCAAAGATGGTTCTATTTTGAAGACCAGTGTTTTAGGGCTGGATCCTTATAAGGCCCACCAAAAAGTAAAGCTATATTTGAATCCCGCTAAGATTATTATTTTGGATGAGGGGTGAAAATATGAATCATCAGGCAAAACCGAAAAAAAGTGATTATTTAATGCTTCTGCCGAGTCTGCTTCCAGTACTTTTGATATTTGTTTATCCCTTAATAAGAGGGATTATGATGACGTTCCAAGAAAATGGAACCTCTCATTTCACGATGGGTAACTATATTGAGTTTTTTACAAATCCAGATTATTATCAAACTATTTTTCGAACGCTTGCTTTAGTGATTCCAGCAGCATTTCTAGAGCTATTTATTGCTTTCGCGATTACCTATTATATAAGAGGAAAGATGAAGGGCAAAGGAATAATTGCCGGATTAATTATTTTCCCCCTTACATTAGGTTCCTTAATTATTGATATGGCGATTATTTCATTTTTCAAGCCAACAGGCTGGTTCAACACGATTCTTTTACAAATTGGCCTTATTGATGAGCCAGTCAGACTTGTCTATAACTATACTGGTGCATTTATTGCTTGTGTTATTTTGGGTGTGGCATTCCTTGCTACTAATTTCATCGGGATGATGGATTCCATTGACCCAAATTTAGAAAAGGCTTCCAGATCGCTTGGTGCCAGCGAATGGGTTACATTTAGACGAGTATTTTATCCACTTATTCGTGGTGGGGTTTTAAGAGTATTTGCTTTAAATATTATTATGCAGATTGGTGTGTATACCTCTGCCGTGATTGTAGGTAACCCTGCATCGGCAACCCGGACATTTGCTGTAGTTGCTTTCGAAGAGGCGATGCGAAACTTTAACTACAGTATGGCTAATACAGTTGCTGTAGTAATGGCAATTACGCAATTAGTAATCCTGGCAATTGTGTTTGCATTACGTAAACGAGGATTCGTCGGTTCAGCAAGTACATTTAAATAACAAAGAGGTGAGATGTAGTGAGAATTGTGGAGAATACCATAAAGGGTGGTATAAACAATCCTACGGAAGCAAGTGTACCTAAGAACAGTAAAGTGGCAGGATTACTCAAACTACTCTATAAATTTCTAACATGGCTTTTAATAATAGTATGTATTACCTCCATTATTGGGATGACGATCGCGGTATTATTAACTGCCTTTGGAACAGAATGGTATGGTACTTTCCTTCCAGCGGGGTACACAGTGGACTGGTTTGTTCAGGCTTGGCAGGTTTATGAAATAGGGCATTTTTATAAAATAACCTTACAAATTGTTGTAACTGCGACCATTATATCATTGTTGCTAAGTATTCCAACTGCATATGTATTGGGGCGTAAGTCATTTCCTTTTAAAGAAGGCTTGATTAGTTTCTTTCAGATGCCTTTTACCTTACCAGAACTTGTTTATGCTATACCTGTTGCTTCCATTTTTTATTCAACAGGTCTAGCGGAAACAATTCCTGGCTTAATATTAGTTAACTTAATTGTCGGTATTCCGTTTTCTGTTTTCATTTTGCTTCCATTTATGGAGTCGCTGGATCCAAGATTGGAATGGGCTGCTGAATCCTTAGGTGCAACTAAATTTAAATTATTTAGTAGAATTGTTATCCCGCAATTAGTCCCTGGGTTAACGGCTTCTGCCATTAATATTTTCATTCGTATGTTTAGCACATTTACCATTATCCTATTAATCTCCGGACCGAAGACACAGACATTAAGTGTCATGGTATTTAGTGTCCTTCAAGGAGCAGGTTCCCAGCCGCAGCCAATGCTTAATTCACTAGCATTAACATTAATGTTTCCCTTATTGTTATTTGCTTTTATAAGTTTATGGATTTCCAGCTTTACCCAAAGACGGCTTGGTAAAAAATAAAATGGTAATTCGCTGATTCCGAAAAAAATATTTATGTGAAATAGTCGCATAGAATTACTTAGAAGCATTTCAAACAAAGAAGACTGCTAGACTTATATGAAACGTTAAGAAGGTATTTCGAGGAGATTAACAATTCTAAATCTCTTTTAACAAGAATAAATAGATTAAGGAAAAGGAGAGGGTTTTGTGCTAAATGTAGCTATTATCGGTTCAGGAGCTATTTCATCTGCTCATATTGAAGCATATCAACAATTTCCTGAGCGCTGTAGGATTGTTGCCTTATGTGATTTGTATCCTGAAAAGGCAAAAAAACAGGCCGAAGAATTCCATTTGAATGCAACCGTGTACGAAGACTATCAAATGATGCTGGAGCGAACAGACATTGATTTAGTTTCGGTGTGTACGCCGCCTTATACTCATGCAAAAATTGCCATTGATTTTCTTGATGCTGGAAAAAATGTATTGGTGGAAAAACCAATGGCTTCTTCTTTAGAAGAGTGTGATGCCATGAATGCAGCGGCAGAAAGAAATGACAAGTTATTGTCCGTTATTTCGCAAAATCGTTTTCAAAGTCCAATGATGAAGTTAAAGAGCGTACTTGATACGAAAATGATGGGACCAATTGTCCATACACAGGTTGATTCCTTTTGGTGGCGCGGGCATAGCTATTATGATTTATGGTGGCGAGGTACTTGGGAAAAAGAGGGTGGTGGTTGTACCTTAAATCATGCAGTCCATCATATTGATATTTTTAAATGGATGAATGGAATGCCTTCAGAGGTAACTGCTGTGATGAGTAATGCCTCTCATGATAATGCGGAAGTAGAGGATATTTCTGTTGCTATTTGCCGTTATGATGATGGCAGCCTTGCACAAATAACAAGCTCTGTTATCCATCATGGAGAAGAACAGCAGTTAATCTTTCAGGGTAAAAATGCTAGAGTCTCCGTACCATGGAAAGTAAAAGCGTCTAAATCAAAGGGAAATGGCTTTCCAGTAGCGGATACAGAACTGGAAGAAAAAATTCAGCGCTATTATGAGCAGCTAGATGATATTCCATATGAAGGGCACCCTGGTCAAATCGATGATGTGTTAACAGCGTTGGAACAAGGAACAGCAGTGCTAGTAGATGGAGAACAAGGCAGACAAACACTTGAGCTTATTTCAGCAATCTATGAATCTGCGAGTACAGGGAAAACCATTAAGCTGCCATTAACAAAAGATAATTTATTCTACACAAGAGAAGGTACACAGACAAATGCAATTCATTTTTACGAAAAGAAAACAGCCGTTGAAAATTTTGAAGATAATGATATTACGGTAGGCGGTAAATATGAGTAATATGAAGGAGGAGAAAAATGTGAATAAAAATGATGGAATGAATTATGCGCCGAAAGGTCAAGTAAATAAGGTAGTCGAAGAAGGGGAATTTCTGTTTGCTGCGATTGGCTTAGACCATGGGCATATCTATGGGATGTGTAATGGATTAATAGAAGCAGGCGGCACGTTAGTAGCTGTTTATGATCCAGGTGCGACACGTTTCTAACGGAAAAGGTTAGACACTAAGGTTCTTTAATCACCTTAGGAGAACTGATTTCTCGATAGGTGGAATGAAGAGGTAACGCTCTGAAACGCCTACTCTAATACTCCGACATGCCATTTCTATGGTTAAATAGATTGGTATGAAGCTCGGTGAAGTCGGCAGAGAGATACCGTAAGTTGATAAGGGGCTTTCCTTGTCAATCACGAAAGCTGTCTAGCGGTAGATGGTGTATCCTATATGCCGGGAGTCCATAAAGTATCTATGGTTAGAATGAATAGGGATATACTGACAAATCTCCGAATGTACGGTTCTAGACATAAATGCTGTAGAAATGCAGCAGGTGGCAAAATTGCGATCGTATGGGTGGGTAAGTAAGAATCTGGATTATGAAAGCCCATAGCTTGTTACAGGCAAGTTATACATACAGGACCATAGGAGAGACCTAAGGATATATGGGAAGGATAGAGAAATTGGAACGTGGAAAGCGGAAGGATGTGGAGGCATTAACCTGCTTATGAAGCAGTTCTGTATATAAAGGGAATAACATAACCTATTAAAACAGATTAACCTTTCGTGAGAGTGGAGTCACAGTACCTATGAAACCATGATAATAAATGGGGGAGGGATAGGCTCTAGTTGGAAATTTCCAAGAATGCTAGATACATAATAAATAACACACGATTCTTTTGGAATTTTCAATGGAACGCCGTGTGAGGTGAAAGTCTCATGCACGGTGTGAAGTGGGGGAAAAGCTGGAGATAGCCTCAAAGGTTTACCTATCACTATATGCTGAAAAAGTGCAAAAATTTATCCAAACCTATCCACAAGCAAGGGCAGCAGCTTCAGAAGAGGAAATCCTCCAAGATAAAACGATTCAGCTTGTAGCAAGTGCGAATATTCCAGTCCAGCGTGGCCCACTAGGGTTAAGAGTATTAGATGCTGGGAAACACTATTTTGTGGATAAACCTGCTTTTACTACAATGGCACAAGTCGAGCAAGCAAAGCAAAAGGTAGCAGAGACAGGTCTAAGATGGGGGATTTATTATAGTGAACGATTACATGTAGAAAGTGCCATATTTGCTGGTCAATTAATAGAAGAAGGAGCGATTGGCCGGGTTATTTCTGTAATGGGCACAGGGCCACATCGTGCTAATGTCAATAGCCGACCTGACTGGTTCTTTGATCCAGAGCAATATGGCGGAATTTTAACGGATATTGGCAGTCATCAAATCGAGCAATTTTTACATTATGCAAATGCGAAAAGTGCGAAAGTCCTCCATAGTACGGTTGCTAACTATCACTATAAGCAATACCCAGAATTTCAGGATTATGGGGATGCAACCTTGGTGGCAGATAATGGCGCTACCTTTTATTTCCGTGTCGATTGGTTTACTCCGGATGGGCTGGGAACTTGGGGAGATGGCCGTGTGACAATTATTGGGACAGAAGGCTATATTGAAGTCCGAAAGTATATTGATATAGCACGCAGCAAGGAGGGTAACCATTTATTTTTGGTAAATGGAGAAGGAGAAAAATACTATCAATTAAGCGGTAAAGTAGGCTATCCATTTTTCGGTCAATTTATTTTAGATTGCATAAATGGCACAGAAAATGCGATGACACAGGAACATGCCTTTACTGCTGCGGCATTATGTATTGAAGCACAGGAAAAAGCGATAAAAATCGAATAGGTCGATTAAAAGAGTGTTAGTGAATTGGCGATAGCCAAAACAAATAAAACGAGAGTGCAGAATAATATTCATGCCTCTCGTTTTATTTGTTTTGTGTCCGTTTGCTTGATAGAGTGCTTTGTTTTACTAGGTATAAGTTGTCACGCTATTGTGGAAATGGTAAGATGTATAGATGATACTAGTTTCATTTTAAAGAAAAATGGGTATTTAGCGATCATTTTTCTTCTATAATATATAGTATTACGTCAGTCTTATAGATAAATAATCAAAAAATGGATTTTAAAGGATGAAATCACAGGATAAGTTAACAAAGAAGACAAATATTTTTCATCTGTTTTTAATGATAAAAAGATAATCTTCCCAATAACTTGCGATTTCTCATTATAATAGAAAAAGGAGCGTTTTTTAATGCTTGGAATTTTAAATAAAGTATTTGATCAAAACAAACGCGATATTAAAAAATTAACTAAAATTGCGGATAAGATTGAATTGCTTGCAGATGAAACAGCAGCATTATCGGATGAGCAATTAAAGGGAAAAACAGAAGAATTCAAGGCGCGATTCCAAAAAGGTGAAACATTAGACGACTTATTGGTAGAAGCATTTGCAGTTGTTCGAGAAGCAGCAAAGCGTGTGCTTGGACTTTATCCATACCCAGTCCAGTTAATGGGGGGAGCATCCCTTCATGAAGGTAATATTTCAGAGATGAAAACGGGGGAAGGTAAAACGTTAACAGCGACAATGCCTGTATATTTAAATGCTCTCTCTGGTAAAGGGGTCCATGTTGTTACAGTCAACGAATATCTTGCTACTCGTGATGCGGCAGAAATGGGACAATTGTATAATTTTCTTGGCTTAACAGTGGGGCTTAACTTAAATGGCCTTTCAAGAGAAGATAAGCAAGCTGCTTATAATGCAGATATTACTTACGGAACAAATAATGAGTTTGGTTTTGACTATTTGCGTGATAACATGGTTCTTTATAATGAGCAGAAGGTACAAAAACCATTGTATTATGCTGTAATCGATGAAGTCGATTCTATTTTAATTGATGAAGCACGTACACCGCTGATCATTTCCGGTTCCGCGCAAAAATCAACACAGCTTTATGTTCGTGCCAACATTTTTGTCAGCAGCTTAAAACCAGAAAAAGATTATACGTATGATGAAAAAACAAAGGGTGTTCAATTAACAGAAGAAGGAATGTCCAAAGCAGAGCGTGTATTCCAAATTGAAAACCTCTTTGATGTTTCCAATGTTGCGATTAACCATCATATTACCCAAGCGCTAAAAGCCCATGCAAGTATGCATAAGGATGTAGACTATGTGGTTCAAGATGGCGAAATTGTCATTGTTGACCAATTTACAGGTCGTCTGATGAAAGGTCGCCGCTACAGCGATGGCTTGCATCAAGCAATTGAAGCAAAGGAAAACTTAGAGATTCAAAATGAAAGTATGACCCTTGCAACCATCACATTCCAAAACTATTTCCGTATGTACGAAAAGCTTGCAGGGATGACTGGTACAGCGAAAACAGAAGAAGAAGAATTCCGCAACATTTATAATATGAACGTTGTTGTTATTCCAACAAATCGTGAGATCGTTCGTGATGACCGCGCAGATTTAATCTATGCTTCTATGGATGGGAAATTTAGAGCGGTAGTGGAGGACATTGCGGAGCGCCACAAAAAAGGCCAACCAGTACTTGTTGGTACAGTTGCGATTGAAACATCTGAAATTATTTCTAAATATTTGACGAAAAAGGGCATTCCACATAATGTCTTGAACGCGAAAAACCATGAAAGAGAAGCGGAAATCATTGCAACTGCCGGAGAACAAGGTTCCGTCACAATCGCAACGAACATGGCAGGTCGTGGTACGGATATTAAACTTGGTGAAGGTGTAAAAGAATTAGGCGGATTAGCCGTTATCGGTACAGAGCGTCATGAAAGTAGACGTATTGATAATCAGCTTCGTGGTCGTTCTGGTCGTCAAGGAGATCCAGGGGTTACACAATTCTATCTTTCGATGGAAGATGAATTGATGCGCCGTTTTGGTTCCGATAATATGAAAAATATGATGACAAGACTAGGCATGGATGATTCTCAGCCAATTCAAAGTAAAATGGTCTCTCGTGCTGTAGAATCTGCCCAAAAACGTGTTGAAGGAAATAACTTTGACTCACGTAAGCAATTGCTACAATATGATGATGTTCTTCGTCAACAACGTGAGATTATCTACTCACAACGTAACGAGGTATTAACTTCGGAAAATCTGCGCTCTATTGTAGAAAATATGATTAAATCATCATTAGAGAGAAATATCCAAGCGCATACTCCAGATAATGCTGATAGAGAAAGCTGGGATTTACAAGCGATCGTGGATTATGTAAGTGGAAATCTTCTTAACGAAGGCGAAGTAGAAGTAAGTGATCTTCGCGGAAAAGAAGGCGATGAAATCGTTGAATTCATTTTTGCGAAAGTACTACAAAGCTATAATGAAAAAGAAGAGAAGCTTTCTCCTGAGCAAATGCGCGAATTTGAAAAAGTTATCGTGCTTCGTGCAGTAGACAGCAAGTGGATTGACCATATTGACCAAATGGATCAGTTACGCCAAGGTATTCACCTTCGTGCATATGGACAAATCGACCCGCTTCGTGAATATCAATCAGAAGGTTTTGCTATGTTTGAAGCAATGGTTATTGCCATTGAAGAAGATGTCGCTAAATATATCATGAAAGCAGAAATCCGCAATAATCTGGAAAGGGAAGAAGTGGCAAAAGGCCAAGCAGTAAACCCGAAAGAAGAAGGCGGCGACAAGAAACCAAAGAAAAAGCCAGCAGTAAAACAACTAGATATTGGACGTAACGCACCATGCTTCTGTGGAAGCGGCAAGAAATATAAAAATTGCCATGGAGCAAATTTATAAAAGAATTTCGTGAGCAGCCTATCTTTCCTTTTAAGGAAGGATAGGTTTTTTTTCTTGGTTTTGGTTTGCGGAGCAAGTTTGTAGGGGGAAAAGGAGAGTCGCAAGCAAAAGTGGAGGAGTCGCAAGTAAAGGTGGAGAAGCCGCAAGCATATAAAAAAAACGCACAACTATTTCTCTTTTTCCTCCAGTAAAAACATTATCCACCATGAAATTAACAGGAAAACATGCATTTTTTTGCAAAAAGCCATATAATACATAAAGGAAGTAGTAAACTACCTAGTACTATAATTTATATAAAGGGTGACATGAATGGAATTAGCAGATATTCGTAATGAGTTAGAAAAGATAAATGTAACACTAGAAAACTTTAGGGGGTCTCTTTGACTTAGAAAACAAAGAGGCACGTATTGCTATGTTAGAAGATGATATGCTTCATCCTGATTTCTGGAATGATCAGCAGGCTGCTCAGACCGTCATATCAGAAAGCAATGCATTAAAAGATCAAGTTCATGAGTTCTATAAATTAGTGGAAACTTTTGAAAATCTTGAGTTAACATATGAATTGGTTAAAGAAGAAGACGATGCTGAACTTCGTGCGGAGTTAGAAGAGGAGCTTACAGAATTAGTTGGTCGTTTAAGCCAGTTCGAATTAAATTTATTATTAAGTGGACCATATGATAAAAACAATGCCATCTTGGAACTTCATCCAGGAGCTGGTGGAACAGAGTCTCAAGACTGGGGCAGCATGCTATTACGTATGTATACAAGATATGCAGAGAAAAAAGGCTTCAAGGTGGAAACTTTGGACTATTTGCCAGGGGATGAAGCTGGGATTAAAAGTGTAACATTGGCAATTAAAGGCCATAATGCTTATGGGTACTTAAAAGCAGAAAAAGGGGTGCACCGTTTAGTTCGTATTTCCCCATTTGATTCATCTGGACGCAGACATACAAGCTTTGTTTCTTGTGATGTAATGCCTGAGTTTAATGATGAAATCGAAATCGAAGTGCGCACAGAAGATTTAAAAATTGATACGTACCGTGCAAGTGGAGCGGGTGGTCAGCATATTAACACCACGGACTCTGCTGTACGTATTACACATATTCCTACAGGGGTTGTTGTTTCCTGTCAAACAGAACGTTCCCAAATAAAAAACAGAGAAACAGCCATGAAGATGTTAAAAGCGAAATTGTATCAACGTAAAATTGAAGAGCAAGAAGAGAAGCTTGCGGAAATCCGTGGGGAACAAAAAGAAATCGGTTGGGGCAGCCAAATCCGATCTTATGTTTTCCATCCATATTCCATGGTGAAAGATCACCGCACAAATACAGAGGTCGGGAATACACAATCTGTTATGGATGGTGACCTTGATATCTTTATTAATGCTTATCTTCGTTCAAAAATTAATGCTTAATAAATGAAGCCAAATTCTGGATGGATTAGTATGTGCTAATCTATCCTAGAATTTGGCCTTTTTTATTGGGAGTTCAGGAAAATGTATCCGTTATCACTAGCTATTCACTATTTTTTACATATTTTTCATATAATTTTTTCCAATTTATGAAACTATTCTACAGTTTGTTCGTCTTACTTAAGTGGGATAATTTAAAAGGGATATTTTATTTTGAGCAATAAACGGAAAGAAAAGAGGTAGTACAAATGCAAAAAACAATATTAACCATTGCGGTACCATGTTTCAATGAGGAAGAGGTATTTGAGCAGACAATGGGGAATCTACGTACTGTTTTGCGCGATTTAATGGAAGAAAATTTAATCAGTGAACAAAGCCAATTATTGTTTATTGATGATGGCAGTAAAGATGCGACATGGGAGAAAATAGAAAATGCAACTTTGTTTGATCCTTTAGTTAGTGGAATTAAGCTATCAAGAAATTTTGGCCATCAGCGGGCACTATTAGCTGGTTTGGAAGAGGCTGTGAAGTTTTCAGATTGTGTAATAAGCATTGACGCTGACCTTCAAGATGACACGGGTGTAATCAGAGATTTCATCATAGAGTATTTAAAAGGCAATGAGATAGTTTATGGGGTAAGAAGTAAGAGAGAAACAGATACTTTTTTCAAAAGAAATACTGCCCAAGGCTTTTATCGTTTAATGGAGAAAATGGGATTATCCCTTGTTTATAACCATGCTGACTACCGATTATTAAGTAAAAGAGCGATTGAGGAAATGCTGCGCTTTAAAGAGTCTAACTTATTTTTAAGAGGGATTGTCCCTTTACTAGGCTTTAAATCAACAAAGGTTTATTATGAGCGAAAGGAACGAGCGGCAGGAGAATCCAAATATCCGTTCCGTAAGATGATTGCTTTTGCTTTAGATGGAATCACTTCTTTTAGTGTCAAGCCAATCCGACTTATTACCATACTAGGTTTCTTATTTTCTGTTATTAGCGTATTTGCTGGTGTATATGCCATTGTTCAAAAATTTATGGGACATACAGAATCGGGATGGACTTCTATAATGATTTCTGTTTGGCTGCTTGGTGGATTAATGCTAATGAGCATCGGTTTAATTGGTGAGTACATAGGAAAAATTTATGAAGAAGTGAAGCAGCGTCCACGTTATATTATTGAAAGCAATCTATGCAAAAAAATAGAAAAAAGATCAAAGGTACAATCTTGATGAAGGATAAATCATTTCTTATATTTTTAGTAGTTGGTCTTATGAATACTTTTATTGGTTTAACGATGATTTATTTATGCTTGACCGCCTTTCATTTCGATTATTGGGCCGCAACTTTTATAGGAAATGCAGTAGGAGCATGTGTGAGCTACTTTTTAAATAAGCGATTTACATTCAAAAGCAATGCCGCTCTAGGAAGCAGTGGACTTCGCTTTATTGCCGTAATTTTAGCCTCTTATCTGCTGGCATATAAAGCAGGATTAGTGCTGGTTGAAATGCTGCTTGGTGAATGGAACATTTTCGCTTCCTATACCGATGAAATCGCCGTTTTGTTTGGAAGTGGCTTCTATACTTTGTTAAATTATGCTGGACAAAAATATTTTGTTTTTCCAAAAAGATATCAACAAAATTCTAGGAGCGTCAAATGAATTATCTAAAAAGAGAAAGAAAGTTTTTTTATATAGCAATTGCCATTATTTTCGTATGGGTACTTCCTTATTTTGTGTTAAATGAAGATGCACATATGCGTGTACATGATAATCTAGATTCTAATTTAGGCTGGTATGAGGTGATGAAGGATAACGGAATTGCCTTCTCGCCATTACATACACCAGTGGAACAAATTATGAATGGGGAATTTTCACGAGACACCTATTATTCAGAGTATTATGCAATGGTGTTTCTATTTCAATTCTTGCCACCAGTCATTGCCTATGGCCTTTGTCAAGCAATAACACATTTTGTTGCTTTTATTGGCATGGATTTATTATTAAAAAAATATGTGATGAAAGAAGAGCATAATAAAGCTTATATCTTAACTATTGGTGTGGCGCTTGCCTTTAGCTTAACACCCTATTGGCCGTCAGGAATGCTTAGTATTCTTGGAATGCCTCTTGCTTTATGGAGTATGCTGAATATTTATAAGGGTGAAAGAAGCTGGAAAGATTTAGCCGTTTTAACGCTGCTTCCTTTCTTTTCCACCTTTGTGATCGGCTTTTTCTATTTCCTAGCTGCTCTGGGGTTGTTCTGGCTATATGACTTCGTGCGGAATAAAAAAAGCAACTGGGCTTTATTTTTTGCTATTTTGTATATGACAATGGTTTATTTGGCAATCGATTATCGCCTTGTTGCTTCGATGATTGCCCCGATATCCGATGAATTAACGAACAGAGATGTATTTTACCAATCAAAGTTGGATTTTGTCCAAACCTTAAAGCTTGTAGGAAAAAATTATGTCATCAGTCATAATCAAGATCGTACCATTCATCAATATATTATTTTACCGGTGACTATAATTGGATTACTTTTTGTTCTTTTGAAAAAACAGTGGCGAGAAAATAAACTTTACATAGGTCTTCACCTATTGAATATTGTCTTATCCACATGGTATGCTTTTTGGTTTTTTGAAGGCTGGCAGCCATTAAAAGAGAAGTTTGGTATTTTAACAAGCTTCAATTTTGCGCGCTTCCATTATCTGCGCCCAATGATTATATATGTTTTATTTGCTCTTACCTTAAAAATGTTATGGAAGAACCGTAACATGGGACGAAAGTTAGTCTATGTACTGATTATTGGTCAATTACTTGTTTTAGTACCAACAAATGAACAAATCATGTACAAAAATCAACCAAGCTATAAA
This sequence comes from Niallia sp. FSL W8-0177, assembly GCF_038006285.1. Lineage (NCBI taxonomy): Bacteria > Bacillati > Bacillota > Bacilli > Caryophanales > Bacillaceae > Niallia > Niallia sp. FSL W8-0177. Next base: position 3,202,299 of record NZ_JBBOUX010000001.1, on the reverse strand, counting down.
GCGTACTTTGCTACAGATCAGTTTACTGACATAAAGAAATACATTGGAAAACCGCTTGACCAATATAGAGTAGTGAGCATCGGTATTCATCCGAATATAGCACAATACAATGGCTTGTATACCCTTGATTCCTACAGCAATATTTATCCACTAGATTACAAGCTTCAATTTAGGAAAATAATAGAGCCAGAGCTTGATAAAAATAAAGCACTGAGAACTTATTATGATGACTGGGGCGGGAGATGCTATATTTTCGTCGATGAACTGGGCAAGAATTATCAATACTCAAAGCGATCTAATAAAGAAATCAATCATTTACAACTAAATGTTGAGGCGTTGAAAGAGATGGGTGGCCAATATGTTCTCTCAGCCGTTCCGATAAATAATGCAGCAGAAACTAATCTCACCTTTATGAAGGACTTTGAATCAAAAAATAGCAATTGGCATATTTATTTATATAAAGTGATGTGAAAGAGTACCTGACTTCTCCTAATCAAGAAGAAGTCAGGTATTTTTTTATTTTTGATTCTAGATAGGAAGGTAAAAAAATATATTAAAATGGACAGGCGTTAATAGCCACTTTTACACATACTGTTCTTATAGGAGGAGCTTCATGGAGATTATCATTGCTATTATATTAGGAATAGTGGAAGGATTAACCGAGTTTGCACCTGTTTCATCAACAGGACATCTTATATTGGTAGCACATTTACTGGAATTCACAGGAGAAAAAGCAAAAACATTTGAGATTATTATTCAGCTAGGAAGCATTCTTGCCGTTGTATTTGTATTTTGGAGACGGATTTTAAGTATTCTTGGAATGAAAAAATGGCAGACAGAAGAGGATGTTGGGACATTAAGTATTTTTCATCTCGCAATTGGCATTATCCCGTTTGGGGTAGGTGGCATCCTGTTCTATGATTTTATTAAGGAAGTGCTTTTTCGGTCAGGAACGGTCGTGATAACCCTTATAATTGGCGGCTTACTGATGCTTGCAGCTGAGAAATGGAAGCCACGTAAGCCTACAGCAGAAACACTTGATGAGGTTACTTATCGGCAAGCCTTTACAGTAGGAATGTTTCAGTGTTTTGCATTAGTACCAGGGTTTTCTCGTTCTGGAGCGACTTTATCTGGCGGGGTTCTTGCTGGAATGAGCCATAAAGCAGCATCTGAATTTACATTTATTATGGCCATTCCTATTATGGCAGCAGCGACAGGAAAAGACTTATTCGAAAGCTGGAATTATTTATCCCCACAGGATCTTCCTCTTTTCTTGACTGGATTTATCACCGCCTTTGTTGTTGCATTATTAGCGATCAAATTCTTCTTAAAACTAATCAATAAAATTAAACTTGCTCCTTTTGCCTACTATCGTTTTGTACTTGCCTTCCTCTTTTGGATTTTTATTTTATAAGCTTGAAAGAAAGACCTCGCATACATTTGATGTGAGGTCCTATATTCTATCCCAACTTTCCATAAATACGGAAAATAACGAACCCGTCTGAAGATGATTCCCGTTATTTCACTGCTTTACCACGCTAATTTGCCACCATTTACACTTCAAATAATAGATGATATACTCTCTGCTTGGAAGAATCATTTTGTTTTTTAGAAGCATAAAACTGGGGAAAGGTACATCGCTTCCTCTTTTTCATGTGGATTTTTTCTATAGAATAAGCTGATATTAAAACCATGTCATATTCTGGATTATACTCTTTATCATTAATAAAGATGTCGAATAAGAACACCGTGAAAATATGACATAAACTGACAAAAAAATAGAGGTGTAAAAAAATGAAATGGCGCGAATATATTTATGTGCTAATAGGGTCGGCTTTTGTCGCTTTATCCTTTAATTTATTTTTATTACCTAATAATATTGCATCTGGCGGAGTAAGTGGAATAAGTACTATTACGAAGGCGGTATTTCATTGGGAGCCAGCCTATGTTCAGTGGGCCCTTAATATTCCTTTATTTGTTTTAGGGGTTGTATTATTAGGAAGAAACTTTGGAGTGAAAACATTAATAGGTACCGTATTCTTGCCATTTGTTGTGTATCTCTCTAGAGGATTGGAGCCATGGACCAATGAACCATTATTAGCTGCGATATATGGGGGCATTGGTATTGGCCTAGGAATTGGCATTGTTTTTCGAGGCAAGGCATCTACTGGCGGCACAGATTTAGCCGCACAAATTATCAACAAATATACAGGCATTTCGTTAGGGAAATGTGTAGCTATGATCGATGGCGTAATCGTCATCACCGCTTCTATCGTCTTCAGTATTGAACAAGGTTTATATGCTTTAATTGCCCTATTTGTAACGAGCAAAACCATCGATTTTGTTCAAGTGGGCTTTGGCAGTTCCAAAATGACTTTAATCATTACAGATAAGCAAGAGGAAGTAAGAGAAGGGATTTTAAATAAGATTGACCGTGGTGTAACAAGATTAACAGCGCATGGTGGTTATACAGATTCAGAAAGACCTGTTTTAATGTGTGTCGTAGACCAATCCCAATTTATCAAGCTTAAGCAATTAGTGCAATCAATCGATGATGCAGCTTTTGTTGTTGTAACAGATGCTTCAGAGGTTCTTGGTAGAGGATTTAAATAAATTAATGAGAGTATCTTTTTTAGAGTTGATTCGTGAAATGGGAATTGGACTAAAAAAGATATTTTTTTGTGGGTTTTAACAGAAATAGGAAAAAAAGCTAGCCTGTTTTTGTCGAATTTTCTTTTTAACTCCTATAATGCAGATGAAATTAATTCTATGAACTTTTTTGGACACCTAAAACGCCCCCTTTCATTATGTAAATACTGGATATACCCAGTATATTTTTTAGGTATATATTACTATTTATCAAGAAAAATTACAGAAATAAAGGGGAAATAGGTCGATTTGTAGTACTATAATAATAGGAATTGTTGGCATATGATGAAATTGATAGTACTTTATGTTATGTTTGAAAAGAAAATGTAATAATTTTTTACATTAATTTGTCGTATTATGATGCTATAATAATTTAAGTAAGAAAAGTAACAACCTGCAACTATTTGCAGATTGTCATTTTTAGTCGGTTGAAACTTGTCGAATTTTGGTTTTTGAATCATATGGAAGAGTGGAAGGAATAAGTGAAAGAAATAAAGCTTATTGCTAGAGGATAAATTCATAAACCAAATCACTTCTACCATAACTCTTCAGTGATTCGTTTATGTTTTCAAACTCATATGTACCTTCTTCGCTTTTCAATAATCCATACAAAAAATAATTCAGGTGTGATAATAGATGATAGAAATGAAAAATGTAATGAAGAAGTATGCGAACGGTGTAATAGCCGCTAATGGAATAAATGTTAGGATTAATCAAGGTGAATTTGTTTATGTAGTAGGACCAAGTGGTGCGGGGAAGTCTACATTCATAAAAATGATGTATCGTGAGGAAAAGCCCACTCAAGGAAGTATCCGAATAAATGGTATTAATTTAGAAAAATTAAAAGATAAGAAAGTTCCGTTATTAAGAAGAAACATGGGAGTTGTCTTTCAGGATTTCAAACTCCTTCCTACGTTAACTGTATTTGAAAATGTGGCTTTTGCATTAGAAGTTATTGAAGAAAACCCAAAAAATATAAAGAAAAAAGTCATGGATACTTTAGAGCTAGTTGGATTAAAGCATAAGGCAAGAATGCTGCCAACAGAATTATCTGGAGGAGAGCAGCAGCGTGTTTCGCTTGCGCGCTCGATCGTTAATTCTCCGAAACTAGTAATTGCAGATGAGCCTACAGGTAATCTGGATCCCGAGACATCATGGGATATTATGAATATTTTTGAAACGATAAATAATAGAGGAACAACCATTGTAATGGCAACACATAATCGTGAAATTGTTAATACGATTAAGCATCGTGTTATTGCTATTGAGGGCGGCAGAATTGTAAGGGACGAAACGAGAGGTGAATACGGCTATGAAGGCTAGAACAGTAGCGAGACATACAAGAGAAAGTTTTAAAAGCCTTCTTCGTAATGGTTGGATGACATTTGCCTCTGTCAGCGCAGTAACGATCACATTAATCCTTGTTGGTGTATTTTTCGTTATTATGATGAATTTAAATCATGTAGCGACTTCCCTTGAAGAAAATGTAGAGATCAGAGTGCATATTGATGTGGCAGCAACGAAAGAAGAAAAAAACGCTCTAGAAGAAGAAATTAAGGCGATTCCTGAAGTTGGTAGTGTTATTTTCTCGCCTAAAGGAGAAGAATTGAACAACTTAATCACCAGTCTTGGAGAAGATGGGGATGCCTTTAAACTCTTTGAACAGGATAATCCGTTGAACGACGTATTTGTGGTGAAAACGAAAGATCCAGAGGATACATTAGCTGTAGTAAAGAAGATTGAGAAATTTGAACATGTTGCAAAAGTAAGGTATGGACAAGGAACGGTTGAAAAGCTGTTTAGCGCAATCAATATGAGTAGAAACGTAGGAATTGTCCTGATTATTGGTTTGCTATTTACAGCGATGTTCCTAATCTCTAATACAATTAAGATTACGATTGTAGCAAGAAGAAAAGAAATTGAAATTATGCGTTTAGTCGGAGCGACTAACTGGTTTATTCGCTGGCCATTTTTCTTAGAAGGTATGTGGCTGGGCCTCTTAGGGTCGATTATTCCGATAGCTGCGGTTAGCGCAATATATTACTATGCATATCAGTTCTTAAAAGCAAAATTAGCAGGAAGCTATATTAAAATTTTGGATTATACTCCATTTGTATTCCAAGTATCTACGTTACTCCTAGTAATGGGAGCGGTGATTGGAATATGGGGTTCCGTAATGAGTATCCGCAAGTTTTTAAGAGTGTAAAGTAGTCGTCGATAAATAAATTAGTCTTATGGTCAATAGCTTGAAGAGCGAGAACTACAGTGCTTCAAGCTATTATATTGGAAAAAATGCTACTTTAAAGAGATGTATTGGCAATTGTTTAGACGTGGGATTAAAGAAATAAAACTTATAAAAAGAGAGAAAACATCAGGTTTACCAATTTTAACGATTGGTATACGGGGGAGGAGCTTGTACTAAATGAAAAAGAAACTAGCAAAATTAACACTTGTATCTACACTAAGTGTAAGTAGTATGATCGCATATACATCTATTACGGCATCACCAGTATCTGCCCAAGGTTCACTCAGTGAATTGAATAAGGAAAAAAGTAATCTTGAGAATAAGCATAGCAACGTAAAGAAAAAACTAGATGATTCATCCAATAAATTAGGTGATATCCATTCCCAACAAGATTCAGTAGAAACAGAGATTAAAAGAATAAATACTTCTATCTCTAGTACACAAGTGAAAATCACAGAGAAAAAAGAACAAATTTCCACTACGAAAAAAGAAGTAAAAAAATTAGAGAAGCAAATTGAAGAAGTAAAAGCAAGAATTGAAAAAAGAAATGAATTATTGAAGGAACGTGCAAGATCTTATCAACAAACGGGTGGTATGGTTAATTACCTAGATGTGTTAATGGGTTCGCAAAGCATCAGTGATTTCATTGATAGAGTTGGTGCAGTAGCAACAATCGTAGAAGCGGATCAAACAATCATTAAAGAACAAGAAGCAGATAAAAAGTTATTGGAACAATCAAAAGCTGAGCTGAAGTCAAAATTAAGCTCTCTTGAAACAATGCTTGCTGATCTTGAATCACTAAGTTCTCAATTGAACGCAGAGAAAAAAGAAAAAGATAAATTAATGGCTCAATTGGAAAAAGAAGAAAATCACGTTCATGCAGAAATGCTCTCTTTAGAAGAGGAAGAACAGTTATTGAAGGATCAACAAGTGGCGATGGAAAAAGCAATCAAGTTAGAAAAGGAAAGACAAGCTGAATTAGCAAGACAAGCAGCAGAAGCAGAAAAACAACGAAAAGCAGAGGAAGCTAAGGCTGCGGCTGAAAGAGCGGCTGCACAAAAACAAGCGGCTAATAATACAAAGGCTACTTCCAAAGCAGTTTCAAAGACAACTGCTTCATCTAATGGCGGAAGCAATTCTCCTGCATCCAAGCCAAAAACTTCTGTATCATCTGGCAGCTTTACCCGACCAGCAGGCGCAGGATATTTATCTTCAGGGCTAGGGCATCGTTGGGGTACTTTCCATGCAGGTGTTGATATTGCAGCGACTGGAACAGTTCCAATATACGCAGCTGCTGATGGCGTAGTTATTAGATCATATCCTTCAACCAGTTATGGACAAGTTATTTTTATTAGTCATTATATTAATGGTCAACAATACACAACCGTGTATGCACATATGAGAGAAGGCAGTCGTTTAGTAAATGCTGGCGATGTCGTTTCCAAAGGACAACAAATCGGTACAATGGGTAATACAGGTGATTCTACTGGTCAGCATTTACATTTCGAATTGCATAAAGGACCATGGAATCAAGCGAAATCAAATGCTATTAACCCAGTTGGAATTGTTCCATTGTAATAGATTAGTATAGTATTAGTTTATCCGAAATAAGGAGAGTTAAACATAATCTCTTTATTCTCCTATAACCTGACTTTATGGCGTTCATATTAAATGAACGCCATTGTTTTTTGTAGTAAGAACCGAGCTGAACAAGAATCATGTTACTACAGAAAGCAATCATTTCTATGCTATAATAGATGGAAAGGTTTGTAATAATGAAGGGGTAAGAATAGAGATGAGCGAATTTAATGAGAAAAAGGAATCAATGAATCCCATAAATAAGTCTGAATTGGATGAAGAAACATTATTTATTGTTTCTCAAACGTTTAAAGCATTATCAGATCCTACCAGAATAAAAATTCTCCATCTATTATCAAAAAAACAACATTCTGTTAATGAAATAGCGGAAAGCCTAAGTATGCTCCAATCCACGGTTTCTCATCAGCTTCGCTTCCTTAAGAATTTGCGCTTAGTTAAATATAAGCGCGAAGGAACTACGATGATTTATTCTTGTGATGATGAGCATGTAATGGGCGTGTTAAAACAAATGATTGATCACGCAAGACATCATTAAAAAATACCAATTATCTAGACTGTAGATGCTTCTATATAATAGATAGATGCTGTACTGCCCCTAAATTGTTAGACATCAAATCTAACGATTTAGGGGTGTTTTTATAGCCGTTGCAGATTAGAGGTTTTTTGCTCTAGATTTGAATGGTTTTTTTATAAAAAATCAGAAAATAGATTGACACTTTTATTAGACTATTCATATAATATAAATATGAGTATATGAATAATTGTTCATATATTAAGAGTGGAAGCAATTGTGTATAATAAATTAAATTTAAAGAAAGTAGGGAAAGAAATGGAGGAAGAGAAGCAGCTACGGAAAAAAGAATTTATATTAGAAGGCTTAGATTGTGCAAATTGTGCAATGAAAATAGAAAATGGAATAGCATCCATTAATGGAGTTAGAGAATGCACGGTTAACTTTGCTACACAAACATTACAATTACAGGTGGATGAAATAGAAGAAAAGAGTATTTTAGCAAAAGCGGAAAAAACAATTTCAAGACTAGAACCACATGTGAAGATGGTAGAAAAGAGGAAAAAGGCTACTTCTCCATCTCCTGATCATTCGCATCATCACGAACATGGTCATGGTCATGAGCATTCCCATGACCATGGTACAGAGAATATAAAGAGATTAGTTGGAAGATTAGTAGCGGGAACATTTGTTGCAGCAATTGGATTTTTTGCTCCTTTAACCGGAATAATGGAATTCGCTCTTTTCTTTTTGGCCTATTTAATTGTTGGAGGAGACATTTTATTTAGAGCGATAAAAAATATTTTACGTGGGCAAATATTTGATGAGCATTTTCTGATGTCTATCGCTACATTAGGAGCCTTTGCCATTCAGGAATATCCTGAAGGAGTAGCTGTTATGCTTTTTTATCAAATAGGCGAGTTATTTCAAGGGATAGCTGTCAATCGTTCTAGAAAATCGATTACTAGCTTAATGGATATACGACCAGACTATGCCAATGTAAAAGATGGATCTGAACTGAAGAAGCTATCTCCAGAGCAAGTGAACATTGGCGATATTATTATTGTGAAGCCTGGAGAGAAAATCCCGCTTGATGGGCGAGTGATAGAAGGAAGCTCTTCTGTTGATACATCCGCTTTAACAGGAGAGTCCATTCCGCGAGATATAGAAATTGGCAATGAGGTACTTAGTGGTTATATTAATAATCATGGTTTATTAACAATCGAAGTGACAAAGGACTTTGGAGAATCAACTGTTACGAAAATACTGGAGCTTGTTCAAAATGCCAGTAACCGCAAAGCGCCTACCGAAAATTTTATTACTAAATTTGCAAGATATTATACGCCGGTAGTTGTAATAACAGCTGCATTATTAGCTATCGTACCACCTCTCTTAATAAGTGGTGCTACTTTCTCAGACTGGCTGTATCGAGCCCTTGTCTTTCTTGTTATCTCTTGTCCTTGTGCGCTTGTTGTTTCGATTCCATTAGGATTCTTTGGCGGAATTGGCGCAGCTTCTAAAAAAGGAATTTTAGTAAAAGGAAGCAATTATTTAGAAGCTTTAAATGATGTGAAGTATGTGGTTTTTGATAAAACTGGTACTTTAACAAAAGGAGTATTTGAAGTAGACTCCATTCACCCAGCACCTAGAATTGCAGAAGAAGAAGTGCTGGAATATGCAGCATATGCAGAAGTGCATTCTAATCATCCAATTGCTGAATCCATTCGCAAAGCATATCAAAGACAGATCATAGAGGAACGCATAGGAGAATATCAAGAATTATCGGGTCATGGAATTTTGGTTGAGCTAGATGGAAAAAAAGTGTTAGCTGGTAATCAAAAATTAATGATCAAAGAAAATATCAATTATTTACCAAACGAAGAAGTCGGAACAGTTATTTATGTGGCAGCAGATCAAGAGTTCATCGGTTCTATTGTTATTTCTGATCAGATAAAAGAAGATGCAGAGAAAGCTATTCAACTACTAAAAGAGCAAGGAATTAAGAAAACAGTGATGTTAACTGGTGATGCTCAAAAGGTTGGCGCGAAGATTGGGTCTCTTTTAAAAATAGATGAAGTTCATGCAGAATTATTGCCACAGCATAAAGTAGAAGAAATCGAAAAGCTTGATCAGCATAAGCAAGCAAAGGAAAAAATTCTCTTTATTGGAGACGGTATTAATGATACCCCTGTTTTAGCAAGAGCAGATGTGGGAATGGCAATGGGAGGTTTAGGTGCTGATGCAGCAATAGAGGCAGCAGATATCGTCCTTATGACAGATGAGCCTTCTAAGATAGCCACTGCACTCTCTGTTGCAAAACGTACACGTCGAATCGTCTGGCAGAACATAATATTTGCACTAGGAGTTAAAGCAATCTTTCTCCTTCTAGGTGCATTTGGGATTGCAACGATGTGGGAAGCAGTTTTCTCAGATGTAGGTGTTACTGTACTTGCCGTTCTTAATGCAATGAGAGTATTGCAAGTGAAAGGGATATAAAGAGAGGATTTCGGAGAGAAGAATTGCATTTATTCTACTTCAAGGAAAAACGGAGCTAGTGTTTACGACTGGCTCCGTTTTTTTTATGAATGAAATTGTCTCCTATTTAAGATTAGGAGGAGTATTATGTTCAGCTGGAGGAGCAGGCTTTAATTTAGGTGCAGAACCAAATGGTGGTACATCTCGGACATATTGGAATGTCCCCATGCCATCCATGCTTGGTCCAGATGCCCATCTCCCCTTACTGCTTTCGTCTCCCATCGAATGATTAAGAAAGAGATAAGATACTTCTGTCTTTTCTAAATGTCTAGGGAAAGTGCTTGGTACAACTACGCCTTCTTTTTGCTCTAATTCGTAAATTGCGGCAAGCCATTGGTTTTGATGCATCGTGTCACGGGCGATTAGAAATGATAACATATCTTTTATGCCTCGATCATCGGTTTGCTCAAACAACCGGACTGCTTGAAGTCTACCTTGCGATTCTGCATTTAAATTTGCGCGCATATCTGCTAGTAGATTTCCACTTGCAGCTACATAACCTCCATTCCAAGGTACCCCTACGCTATCTTTGGGCATTGCGGCAAGTCCTGAAACAATCGCATGCTGCGGGTTCATTCCCCCAATAATAGCAGCCATTGCTGGATTTGTTGCAGCTGCTGTTTCAAGCTCGGTAACGGGCGCATCATCTAATAATCTTGCCACCATGGTTGATAATAATTCAATATGACCAATTTCTTCTGTTCCCGTATCTAATAATAAATCACGATATTTATCATTTTTTCTTGTTCCCCAAGCTTGAAATAAATATTGATTCATAACGGACATTTCTCCAAATTGTCCACCAATTAGTTCTTGTATTTTTTTCGCGAAAACTGGATCGGGTCTCTCCGGTTTTGCTTCATAGGCTAGCTCTTTAATGTGAAAAAACATTGGTTCCCCTCCTCATAAAATACTCTATATACTATGCAAGCTTTCTTTATAGGTACGTGTCCTGTTTAAAAAATAGTTTCAATCATAAGTTGTCCGAGCCCTTCATATACATAAAAAAGGATAAATATATCGTGGTAGAAGAAGGGACGATTGCAATGAATCGGAAGTGGTTGGCTATTTATATGGCAGGCTCCTTATTAGCAGGATCAGGAATGACTTATATAGGAATAAATATGTTAGAAAAAAGACAGGAGGAACAATTAAATAATCAAACAATGGAGGCTGGTTCGCTTGATAAATTGGATAAAGCCTATCAAATAATCTTGCAAAACTATGTGGAAAATGTAGACAAGCAAAAGTTAGAAGATGGTGCAATAAGAGGGATGCTGGCTACATTGGAGGATCCATACTCTGTTTACATGGATCAAGAAGCTGCCAAGCAATTTGAACAAGCTCTTGATTCTTCTTTTGAAGGAATTGGTGCAGAAATTAGTATAGAGGAGGATAAAATGATCATAGTATCACCAATAAAAGGATCTCCAGCAGAAAAAGCAGGTATTAAAGCTCAAGATCAAATCATTTCGGTAAATGGAGAAAATGTAGAAGGAAAAGATCTTAATGATGTTATCGGCCAAATCAGAGGGGAAAAAGGATCAAAGGTAGAATTAGAAATAAAGCGAGCAACAGTCGATAAACCATTAAAAATGGAAATTGTCCGCGATGAAGTACCCCAAATAACAGTTTATTCTGATATCAAAAAAGATGGCGGAGAAAAGATTGGTTATATAGAAATTACATCATTTTCTAAAGATACTGCAAGTGAGTTTGAAAAGGAATTAAACAAATTAGAGAAGAATGGCATTTCAAGTCTAATTTTAGACGTACGTGGTAATCCTGGTGGCTTGCTAACAAGTGTAAATGCGATCGTAGAACAATTTTTAACAAATAAAAAACCTTATGTGCAAGTAGAGAATCGAAATGGAGATCGTGAACAGTTTTATTCTGATTTGAAGAAACAAAAGGAATATCCAGTTGTAGTATTGATTGATAATGGAAGTGCATCGGCGTCCGAAATTTTAGCTGCTGCCTTAAAAGAGGGAGCTGGTTATCCGCTAATTGGCGAAAATTCATTTGGAAAGGGAACCGTCCAACAGCCTATATTAATGGATGATGGCAGTGAAATCAAATTAACAGTTTCTAAATGGCTTACTCCTGATGGAAATTGGATTCATAAACAAGGAATAAAACCCACTATCGATGTCGAGCAAACGGACTTATATCATACCCATCCTTTGCAGATTGTAGATTCACTTAAGCTGGAGGATAATGATGAGCAGGTTCAATACGCACAAGAAATTTTAACAAGCTTAGGATTTACAACAGATAGGCAAGATGGCTATTATAGTCCGCAAACAGAAGTAGCTGTAAGAGCATTCCAAAGCAAAAATGCACTGGAGGTTACTGGTGTAATAGATGGAAAAACAGCTGCAAAGCTGGAGGAAGCTGTTAGAACAGAAAAACAAAAAGACGAAAACGATATTCAATTACAAACAGCTATCCGCTATTTAGTTCATTAATAAAACGTGGTACACAAGGATTTCAGCCAAATATAAAGCCGAACAATTATACGAAGATACTATTAGGTATATCGGATAATTGTTCGGCTTATTTTATTTAAAGAAAGAAGGTTTGTGGACATCACCCGCAGACTGAATACGCTTCGCCTTCCAGGGGCTGCACCTAAGCTTCATTATCACTGCATTGTCCATGATGATAATGTAGGTTCATAATATAGCCTGTCTTCTACACCTAAAGATACTGTGTTCTAAAACTTGCTCTCCGGTGCTGCAGCGCAATGGAAAAAAGGGGTTTCTAGCTAAATTAGAAGATGTTCATCTTTGTCCACTCTCTATAATGTTTTATTTATTTAACACACTATCTTCCAGCATTAAGTTCTTATCTCCGTATATTTTTGTGATATGAGTATCTCCCCATTCACAAAGTGCATTTAAAATAGGCTCTAAACTTTTTCCATAGTCACTTAATTCATATTCTACTTTCGGTGGTATTTGTTGATAGATTATGCGATTAATAACACCATCTTCTTCTAATTCTCTTAATTGTTGTGTAAGCATTTTTTGCGTAATATTTGGCATTAATCGTTTTAATTCACTTGTTCTTTTTTTGCCATGTGTTAAGTGGCACAAAATCACACACTTCCATTTACCGCCGATTACTTCTAAAGTGGCTTCAACTGATATATTATATTTTTTATTTTCCATAATAACCTCCATTTTATAGGAACTTTTTTGTACCTATATTACCTTTAAGTTCCTACATTACAAAAAAGTACGTACTTTTCTATTTGTCTTATATGATTCATAATAACACTTGCCGGTTAAAATGCAAAACTACAAAAAATACCACTAGTGGTTAGCGATATATGTAAGAGGAGGAAAAGGAAGTTGAAGCAAAATATGAATACTTTTGCGTTAATAGCCTTGGCTGTTAGTGCTTTTGCTATTGGTACTACTGAATTCATAAGCGTTGGATTATTACCTTTGATTGCCGATGACTTTCGGGTAGGGATTACAACAGCAGGATTAACTGTTTCTATTTATGCACTGGGCGTCACATTCGGAGCTCCAGTTTTGACAGCCATTACCTCTAATATTTCACGAAAATCTTTATTATTGTGGATCATGATTGTTTTTATTATTGGTAATAGTATGGCTGCAATTGCTCCAAATATCACTATTTTACTGATTGCACGTATTGTATCAGCTTTTGCTCACGGTATATTTATGTCGATTGGTTCCACGATAGCAGCAGATTTAGTAGCGAAAGAAAAAAGAGCAAGTGCTATCTCTATCATGTTCTCCGGATTAACGGTTGCCACTGTAACAGGAGTTCCCTTTGGGACATTTATCGGTCAGCACTTTGGCTGGAGATTAGCATTTATCACCATTGTTATTATTGGAATCATAGCGTTTATCGCCAATAGTTTGCTTGTGCCAAGTAACTTATCTAAAGGAGGCCGAGCAACCTTTAAAGATCAGTTGCAGTTAGTTACAAATCCACGACTATTAATGCTTTTTTTAATTACAGCATTAGGCTATGGAGGAACATTTGTTGTTTTCACGTATCTTTCTCCATTACTGCATGAAGTAACTGGCTTTCAGCAAAATACAGTTGCTGGGATTTTACTATTGTATGGTGTAGCAATTGCCATAGGTAATATGATTGGCGGCAAGCTATCCAACAAAAACCCGCTTCGGGCATTATTTTTTATGTTTATTATCCAAGCTATTATCCTATTTGTTTTGTCCTTTACCCTTCCATTTAAGGTAATTGGCTTAATAAGTATTCTTTTCATGGGCTTATTAGCATTCATGAATGTTCCAGGGCTGCAGGTTTATGTAGTAATGCTAGCAGAACGCTATGTACCAAGTGCAGTAGATGTAGCCTCTGCTGTTAATATTGCAGCTTTTAACGCAGGAATAGCAATCGGTTCTTACTTGGGAGGAATAGTGACCAATTCATTGGGGCTTATCCATACTTCATGGGTAGGCGGAATTATGGTTATTGCCGCTATTATCCTGACTGGTTTCAGTTTAATTTTAGAAAAAAATTCATTGCAAAAAGGAGTAATAACACGATGAAAAACTTACAAGATACAATTCAACTAACAAACGGAATCAAAATGCCTTGGCTAGGATTAGGAGTATTTAAAGTGGAGGAAGGGCAAGTGCTTGTGGATGCTGTAAGCTCTGCAATTAAGAATGGCTACCGTAGTATTGATACAGCGGCTATTTATGCTAATGAAGCAGGGGTTGGCGAAGGCATAAAGAGGGGTATGAAAGAAGCAGGCATTACAAGAGATGATTTGTTTATTACCTCAAAAGTATGGACAGATGATTTAGGATATGAAGAAACAATAAAGGCATATGAAGTAAGCTTAGAAAAGCTCGGACTCGATTATTTAGATTTATATCTTATTCACTGGCCAAAAGAAGGAAAATATAAAGACGCATGGAAAGCGTTAGAAACACTATATAAACAAGGCAGGGTAAAAGCAATTGGAGTAAGTAATTTTCAAATCCATCATTTAGAAGACCTGATGAAAGATGCGGAAATGAAACCAATGATTAATCAAATTGAATTGCATCCAAGACTTACACAAAAAGAATTAATAGCGTATTGCCAAGAGCAAGGCATACAGGTGGAAGCATGGTCTCCATTAATGCAAGGACAATTATTCGATCAGCCGGAATTAGTGGAAATAGCTGCAAAACATCAGAAATCTGTTGCACAAGTAATTATTCGTTGGGACTTGCAAAATGGAATTATTACGATTCCTAAATCCGTTAAAGAGCACCGTATCATCGAAAATGGAAATGTTTTTGATTTCACGTTATCAAAAGAAGAAATGGCACAAATTGATGCCTTAAATTTGGATCAACGAGTTGGTCCTGATCCAGATAATTTCGATTTTTAATGGAGCATTAATCCCGTTTCGGAAAAGAAACAAATAAAAGTAGTACGAAAGGGTGGGACATAAGTATTTCAATCAAATATAGCCCCGAACAATTATACGTACACACTAAAAAAATTCGTATAATTGTTCGGGGTTAATTAAATTTAAGAAAGAAGGTTTGTGGTAATCACCCGCAGCCTGAATACACTTCGCTTTCCTTGAGGCGAGCGCCAAGCCTCCTCGTCACTACGTTCCTGCGGGTCCTTGGACTTTCTCGCAGCTCCCGTAGGAG
The DNA here is from genome assembly GCF_038006285.1 of Niallia sp. FSL W8-0177. NCBI lineage: Bacteria > Bacillati > Bacillota > Bacilli > Caryophanales > Bacillaceae > Niallia > Niallia sp. FSL W8-0177. The sequence continues at coordinate 3,187,100 of NZ_JBBOUX010000001.1, read as the reverse complement.
TCTATGTGTATTCAGGCTGCTCTGTTTTTTTCTAGTAATTTTAGTTTGCTGAAAAACTAAATAATCTTTAAAAACGGAGTGAAATGGAACGAATTGGTTTCACCATTAAATTAGAGATTGTTTGTCTTATTCATTATATATTTTGTTTTGTCCAGCCACTTTTGAAAACATCTGAATAAGCATACAAATAAGTTCGCAGCCAAATTAGTAATAATAACAGTTAATAAGTCATTATATCAATTACTTATATTCTAAAATTAGGGTGGAAATCAAAAAAATGTAACCTTTTCTCTTGAATTACCGTAATACAATTTGTGCAGAAATTAGTAATGAAGGAAGGAGAAAAAAGGTGAAACTCTGGTGGATTGCAAATGTTTTTTGGGTAGTCGTTTTTTCAATACTATCGATTATCATCGCAACAAGGCAAATAGATGGATCAGGGGCTGTGCAAACTCCTGAAATCAGAATTATTACATTTATAATTTTGGCCGTTCCATTTGTATTTATCCTTATAGTCCAATTAATTTGGTTTTATTTTATTCACAAAAGAACAAGACATTCTTAGTTCAGCTATCCTATGAATAAATAATTGTAATGCTTTCTTGTAAACTAATATATTTAGTTCACAAGAAAACATCCAAACAAAGAACGAGAGAATTTTAAAATTCATCGTTCTTTGTTTGTTTTTAAATATTACTAAATACATTGGGTTGGACTAAAGTATGTTATCACACAAATTTCTATATGGTCTGGGAATTGTTTAGGTATAGATCTTATTCCCATTTGTTTGTGGTTGAAAATTAATAAAGTTTTCACATGCAACCGAATACAAATAATAGTTTTTATGTTAGAATACATCTGAAATAGAACCATCTTATCTAGAAAGGATGAGTTTATGAAAATTGCAATAGCCAGTGATCATGGTGGATATCAGTTAAAGGAAGCAGTAAAAGCCCATCTTCATAATGCGGGGATGGAAGTAAAAGATTTTGGCTGTCATAGTAGAGAAAGTGTGGATTTTCCAGATTATGCAAAAAGTGTTGGTGCATCGATTGTGAATGGTGAAAACCAACTAGGTATTTTATGCTGTGGAACAGGAATAGGCATGAGTATTGCTGCCAATAAAATCACTGGAATTCGTGCAGCGGTTGTTGGTGATGTCTTCTCAGCAAAGGCAACAAGAGAGCATAATGATAGCAATATTCTTTGTTTAGGAGAAAGAGTGACTGGGGAAGGACTAGCGTGTTTAATAGTAGATACTTGGTTAAATGCAGAATTTTTAGGCGGCAGACATGAAAAGCGTATCAGTGGAATTAAAGAATTAGAATCATATTATTGTTAATAGTAGGACAAATTAACCTCGGATTTGTTAAATGAAACATATTATAACTTGTACGTACTATTAATAGGTTATACTAAATATGTATGGTTTATTCTTGGTAAGTTGTATGCTATAATGAGTTTGGAAAAATATATCACGGAGAAGAAAAGGGAAATTGGTCCTTTTTCTTCAATAAGTATGTACATTTTTCTGTATATTATTAGTTACTTAATAGCTTGTAAAGGTTAGGGGGTAAGGTGTTGAAGGTTGGTGTAATTGTCTTAGGTTGTTTGCCTTCGGGAGTAAAGCAAATTCTTCATCGCTTATATGAAGAGTTATCTTCTAAGCATCAACTATTTGGAATGGAAATAGATAGAAAGTCCGGTGAAGTCAATTATACAGAGATAAAAGAAGTGAGTGATTCACCATACTTAAGCCATACTATCTTAAAGGTAAGCGCTGCACCAGTAAATAATCTATGGGAACAAACATTTGCTCCAATGGATATGACTGTTGTATTGGGGGATGCGCAGGCAAAAGAAATATGGCAAACTTCTATAGCTGATAAAGAAGCGCTACGTACATTATTTGTCCCAGTTTCCGTCTATAATAATATTAAAGGAAATGATTGGACTCTAGGATATGATACCGCACTGAACAGTATTACTCAGAATGTGTTAAAGGTTCAAGATACCATTCATTCTCTTAAATATGATAAGCCAAGATTATTTGGTTTTTCGATAGAGGGTAACCCATCGACTAATATGCTGCAGGATATCTCTCTTGCGGTGGATGGTAACTATTTAGCAGTAGATTACGAGGAAGAGGAAATTACCACTTTATGTGATGCGATAAAGAAAAGCTATACATATACAAAAACATCTAATGTTCTAATATATAGCCAAGCTTTACAAGAGGTAATCGAAAATTCAGTTATTAGTAAGCTAGAGGTAGATTGGAAATATACAGAAATTGACGAAGCATTATGTATGGGAGTAAACCCAACAGCCATCGATCGAATCCTAGCAAATGAACTTGCGGATGAAGTCTTGCGATGGATAAAGAATAATTGCTTAACAGGTGAACTCACCGTTCAAAAGGATGGAATTCAATTTAAATAAACGCTAAGCCAAAAGAAATAAACTCTTTTTAATTTTGGCTAGCATTAAATAAATCAAAAAAGGATGAGGAAAATGAGTAATCAAGTAAAAACAGATATCGAACAATTAGCTATTAACACAATCCGTACTTTATCCATTGATGCAATTGAAAAGTCTAATTCTGGTCACCCAGGAATGCCAATGGGGGCAGCGCCAATGGCTTATACATTATGGGCTAAGGAAATGAATCATAATCCGGCTAATCCTAACTGGTTCAACCGTGACCGTTTCGTTTTATCAGCTGGACATGGTTCTATGCTTCTATATAGCTTGCTGCACCTTTTCAATTACGGTGTTACTGTAGATGACTTAAAGAACTTCCGTCAATGGGGAAGCAAAACTCCAGGACATCCAGAATTTGGACACACACCAGGTGTGGAAGCTACTACTGGTCCATTAGGACAAGGTATTGCGATGGCTGTTGGGATGGCAATGGCAGAAAGACATCTTGCAGAAACCTATAATAAAGAAAATTATCCAGTTGTTGACCATTATACGTACAGCATCTGCGGTGATGGTGATTTAATGGAAGGCGTATCTGCAGAAGCAGCGTCTCTTGCAGGTCATTTAAAATTAGGAAGACTAGTAGTATTATATGATTCCAATGATATTTCTTTAGATGGTGATTTAAATCTCTCTTTCTCTGAAAGTGTTCAAAAGCGCTTTGAAGCATATGGATGGGAAGTTATTCGTGTAGAAGATGGCAATGACTTAGCTGAAATTCAAGCGGCAATTGCTCAAGCGAAAAAATCAGATATACCGACATTAATTGAAGTGAAAACAGTTATTGGCTATGGTTCTCCGAATAAAGGCGGAAAATCTGCATCACATGGTGCACCACTTGGAGCTTCTGAAACACAATTAGCAAAACAAACATATGGTTGGGCATATGAAGAAGCATTCCACGTTCCAGCAGAAGTATCGGAGCATTATGCGGCACTAGCACAAGAAGGTGCAGAAAAAGAGAAAGCTTGGAATGAGCTTTATGAAAATTATAAAGCAGCATATCCAGAATTAGCTACTCAATTAGAAACAGCTATTAAAGGAGAACTACCTGCTGATTTACAAGAAAAATTACCAGAATTTAATGCTGGAGATTCTATGGCGACAAGAGATTCTTCTGGGAAAACAATTCAAGCAATTGCTAGTGCGGTTCCTGCTTTCTTCGGTGGTTCTGCAGACCTTGCTGGTTCGAACAAAACATTAATGACTAGTGAGAAAAACTTTGCCATTGATGGATATGCCGGCAGAAATATCTGGTTTGGTGTACGTGAATTTGCAATGGGTGCGGCATTAAACGGATTAGCACTGCATGGTGGAGTAAAAGTATTTGGCGCAACATTCTTCGTGTTCTCTGATTATTTGCGCCCAGCAATCCGCTTAGCAGCATTAATGAAATTACCAGTAACATATGTATTTACACATGATAGTATTGCTGTCGGAGAAGATGGTCCAACACATGAGCCTGTTGAACAACTTGCTTCCTTACGTGCAATGCCAGGGCTTTCTATCATTCGTCCAGCAGATGCAAAAGAAACAGCAGCTGCATGGCAACTGGCAATTGAAAGCACAGATACTCCAACAGCACTAGTGTTGACTCGTCAAAACTTACCAACATTAGATTTAACAAAAGCAGAAGCATACGAAGGCGTGAAAAAAGGTGCTTATACAGTTGTAGCTGGTAAAGAAGCTGCTCAGGCATTAATCTTAGCATCTGGTTCAGAAGTATCTCTTGCAATCAAGGCACAAGCGGCTTTAGCAGAAGAAGGAATTTCTGTAAATGTAGTAAGTATGCCAAGCTGGGATCGTTTTGAAAAACAATCTCTTGAATATAAAGAAAGTGTATTGCCAGAAAGTGTTCAAGCACGTGTTGCAATCGAGGCTGGTGCATCTCTAGGCTGGAGAGAATACATCGGTTCTAAAGGGGAGCACATTACAATTGATCATTTCGGTGCATCTGCTCCAGCAGATAAATTATTCCAAGAGTATGGATTTACTGTTGAGAATGTTGTGGCAAAAGTAAAATCATCTATCGCAAAAGCAAAATAATATCCGCAAGTTTCTAGGTGAAAAGGACAGAAGCTAATAACCATGTGAGATGGTTATTAGCTTCTTTTTTGTACAAAGAAAAAGAAGTAGGCGCCAATGAAAAAATAAAATTGTTAAATCTTGTCTTAGGAATCGATGTCAACTTTATCATTAGTTTAAGTAGCAAAAGTAGTTAAATACAGTCACAATAGAGAAATATGCTTCATGCTGTATATACATAATCAGATTAATCTTGGCAACAAGTTTGTATTTATGATAGAAGGAGAAAAGAAGGGGATTTGTGCAAGTTAATCACTTAGTGACACAATTCACAAACTAGTAATGGAAATGAAAACGGATACAATATCTTGTTTTTACATGCTACAATGAAATCAAGTTAAGAGGTGATAGATAATGTATCTTGACGAAAGAAGTAATATCTTATTAAAGGAAGTATTGAGTAATCCCGATACTTCTAACATAAAGCTAGAGAAAAAATTTCAGTTATCTAGAAGGCAAGTTAGTTACAGTTTTCAGAAGATTAATGATTGGCTTGAATCGAATAATTATCCAGCTATCAAAAGAACAAATGGCGGAAAATTCATTATTAGCCCAGTCATTATGGAATTATTCGCTGAAAAGACAGATGAACAGATGGATAAACATTATATTCCATCTGAAACGGAAAGAGCTCAATTTATTCTATTGTATATTATCAGTAGCAATGAAGAGCTTTCCTTACTGCATTTTACTACCGCCTTAGGTGTAAGTAAAAACACGGTCCTTCGTGATATGAAAAATGTTCAGCAAATGATTGAACCATACGAGCTTGAAGTTAGTTATTCAAGAATGAAAGGATATGAATTAAAAGGAAAGGAATGGGATGTCCGAAAATTATTAGTGGAAGTATTGGAAAATATCTTATCGATTTATAATGGAGAAGTTTATATTCAAAAGTTTATTGATATATCAAAAGACAATCTGACAACGATTAAAGAAAGGCTTGCAGAAGTCGAAAGCAGTTTACACCTTCAGTTTATTGATGAACGAATTAATCTTTTGCCATATATTTTAGCAGTCATACTAAAGCGTATTCAACAAGGGAAAGTAATTCAAGATTTTTACCATATTGATTATCGCTCCTTGTCCGATACGAAAGAATTTATTGCTGCAGAAATCTTGATTAAAGATATGAAAGCTATTCCGAAAGAAGAGCATCTGTTTTTGACCTTGCAGCTGCTTACATCCAAAATATTATCTGCACAGTTTTTAGCTGATCACCAAATCCCAGAGCTGACGAGGGCCTTGGAACAATTTCTTCATACTTTTGAATATAAAGCGTGTATAGCCTTCAAGGATAAAGCGGCATTACTTGAAAGATTAGTTCTTCATATGAAGCCTGCTTATTATCGAATGAAATATAATCTAACGACGAATTACACGATGATGGAAAAAGTAAGCGAAGAATTTGAAACAATTCATTTTATTGTAAAGGATTCGATTTCTCCAGTAGAAGAATATATCGGCTGTCCCATACCAGAAAGTGAACTAATGTTCATCACCATCTTCATTGGCGGACATTTAATCAGCTCAGGAGAAACAATTCAGAAGAAGAAGAAAGCGGTCGTTGTTTGTCCAAATGGTGTATCGATATCACGCCTAATGGAAAGCACATTACGTGAGTTATTCCCTGAATTTTACTTTTATCATGCTTTATCTATTCGGGAATTTCAACAACTTAATTACCAAGTGGATATTATTTTTTCACCAGTGCCTTTGCAAACGGATACAAAGCAATTTGTCATTAATCGCATATTAACAGATTTTGAAAAAGTTCAGCTTAGACAAAGAGTATTAAGAGAAATATTTGACTTAAATACTAGTGTGATCAACATTGAACAATTAATGGGGAAAATTGAGAAATATGCTTCTATAAAAGATAAAGAGTCTTTGCGCAGTACGTTACAAGAACATTTCTCCATTACACCAGCTAATGATTCACAAGAACCAATGGCGAAGACAGATTTATCCCTTTCCTCTCTCTTAGCACCAAAAATGATTACCGTGGTGAAAAGAATAGAAGGTTGGCAGCAAGGAATCCAACTTGCAGCAGAAAAGCTGCTGAAAAATGGCAGCATCACAGAAAATTATATTGCAGAAATGGTGAAACAGTATCCTACAATGGTACAGCATATCTTACTAAGAAACGTAATAGCCATACCTCATGCAGGACCAGAAGATGGTGTAAATAATGTCGGCATGAGCTTATTAAAAATAGAAGAAGGTATTCCATTTAATGATAACGTTTGCGTCCATTTTATTGTGGTATTGGCATCTACAGATAAGCATAAACATCTTTATGCATTAAGACAGCTGATGAAGTTATCAAAAAATGAAGAAGATATCAGCAATTTAAAAAACAGTAATGATTCCAATCAACTATATGAAATCATTAAAAAATATTCTTAAAGTTAAGTGAAAGTGGAGGAGTTTAAAATGGCAGTTGCTTCATTTATTAAAGAAAGTTTAATAAACATCGGATTAAAGGTAGAAAATCAAGATGAGCTTTTCCATGCAATGTTCGAAAAGGCATATGAGCAAGGCTTTGTAAAAGAAACCTTTCTACCGAAAATTAAAGAGAGAGAATCGATCTTCCCAACAGGGCTCAGTGTCAATAATTATAGTATCGCTATCCCTCATACAGATCCGGAACATGTAGTGGAGCAATTTATCGCCGTTTCTGTTTTAGAAAAACCAGTATCCTTTCATTTAATGGAAGATAATACAAAAACAACGGAGGTGCAAGCTGTATTAATGCTTGGCTTAAATCAACCACATAGCCAAATTGAGGTTCTACAGGAGTTAATGCAGGTTATCCAAGTAGAAGAGCATCTTGAAAAGCTTATTCATGCAAAGGATAAATCAGATATAACATTATTATTTGAAAGCATTAAAATTTCATGAAAGGTGGTGATTAGATTGAACAAGCTAATAGTACTTGTGGCATGTGGTGCAGGGATTGCTACATCAACAGTTGTTTTAGATCATTTAGAAGAATTATTTAGACGAGAAAATCTAAAGGTAGAGCTTGTTCAATGTAAAATAGCAGAAGTGGCAAGTTTACAAGATGATGCATTTTTAATCATATCAACTACTATATTGCCTACAAAATATAAAGTCCCAGCAATCAGTGCTACTGCTTATATTAGTGGGTTAGGTATAGAAAAACTAGATAAAGAGATTCTAAGTTATTTTGAAAGAACAAGCAAAACAATCTAAATACGTTAAAAGAATGGAAGGGGATTTTAAAAATGAAAAAATATAAAATTTTAGTAGCATGTGGAGCAGGTATCGCAACTTCAACTGTAGTTTGTAATCGAGTGGAGAATTTGGTGAAGGATAACAATATTAATGCGGAAGTTATTCAATGTAAAATAGCAGAAGTAGCTTCAAAACAAAGTGAGGCAGATATTATCGTTTCAACTACTATTCTTCCTACAACTTATCAGATACCAGCAATTATAGCTACGGCTTATATCACTGGAATTGGAATGGAAAGTTTAGATAAAAAAATTCTCGATCATTTGAAATAAGAAGTTAAGTGAATTTGGATGAAATTTCTGTTAATTGTTATATAACAATTAACAGAAATTAAATCTAATATATAACAAAAGAGAAGAGGGAAAAATATGCAAAAGCTATTAGATGGCGTTCAGTATGTATTAAATCTTGGACCAACTGTAATTTTACCTATTGCTATTATTCTATTGGGTCTTGCATTTAAGACAGGCTTTAAAAAGGCATTAAAAGCGGGAATAACTATTGGGATTGGATTTGTTGGGATTAACTTAGTTATTGATTTGCTTGTTAGTACTCTAGGCCCAGCTGCACAGCAGATGGTTGAGCGTTTTGGATTGAATCTAACAGTAATTGATACAGGATGGCCCTCAGCAGCAGCTTTATCTTGGGCATCACCTGTTGCAGCAATTTTAATTCCGATTTGTTTATTTGCAAATATCTTTTTCTTATTAACAAAGATGACAAAAACTTTGGATATTGATATTTGGAATTACTGGCACTTTATTGCAGCTGGTGCAACTGGCTATATTGTAACAGATAGTTGGTGGTTTGCAATTTTATGTGCAATTATTTATCAATATGCTGTTCTGTTTGTTGCTGATAAAACGGCTCCTATGGTTCAAAAATTTTATGGGCTTGATGGAATTTCATTACCAACTGGTTCTACAGCGGCATTCGGACCAATTGGTATATTAGTAGGCTGGGCTATCGCAAAAATTCCAGGAATAAATAAATTAAATGCAGACCCTGAAACTATTCAAAAGCGTTTTGGAATTTTTGGTGAACCAATGATGATGGGCATAATCCTCGGTGCACTTATTGGATTACTTGCTGGTTATGATATCGGAAAAATATTACAAACAGGTATTTCAATGGGAGCAGTAATGTTATTAATGCCGCGTATGGTTAAGATCTTAATGGAAGGCTTAATCCCTATTTCAGAGTCAGCACGGTCATTTTTACAAAAGAGATATGGCGATAGAGAGATTTATATAGGATTGGATGCAGCAGTATCTGTAGGACATCCATCAGTTATGGCAACTGCACTTATTTTAGTTCCAATTACATTATTTTTAGCTGTAATCTTACCAGGTAATAAAGTGTTGCCATTTGGTGATTTAGCGACAATTCCATTTTATATTGCGTTTGTTGTAGGATCTCGTAAAGGAAATATCATTCACTCTGTTTTAGCTGGAATCGTAATGGTAGCGTTATCACTATATATGGCTACTAATTTTGCGGAGGTTCATACTCAGATGATTTCTGGTGCGCAATTTACTTTACCTGAGGGTGCTACCCAAATTTCTAGCTTAGATCTAGGAGGTAACTTATTTAACTGGTTAATCTTAAAATTCTCTGAAGCGGTTGCCTTTTTATTTGGAAAATAACTAGAACTTAATGAATAAAAGCAGATGATTTAAGCAATTATGCTGGTGCGTCTGCTTTTATTATGAAATGAAAATAAGAAATGGAGGTTTAAACGATGAAAGCAGCAGTTCTCCACGCTGAAAACAAAATTATTTATGAAGATATAGAGCTAGAATCATGTAAAGCCACAGAAGTTAAGGTCAAAGTAATGGCGGCTGGTATCTGCGGATCTGATACACATAAAATGACAAGTGTTTGGAAATATCCATTACCAGCAATAATGGGGCATGAATTTTCCGGAATTGTTACTGAAATTGGATCTAAGGTTACAAATGTAAAAGTTGGTGAAAGAGTTGTTGTCATTCCTTTTATACCTTGTAACGAATGTGAATATTGTCTAAAGGGACAATTTTCATTGTGTGAAAATCATGGAATGATAGGATCCCAATCTTATGGAGGATTTGCAGAGTATTGTAATGTTCCTGCTACGAATATTTTATCAATTGGCGAAATGGATTTTGAAGAGGCAGCAATGATTGAACCACTGGCAGTTGCTTTACATGGAGTATTAAATATTAAGCCGCATTTAGGTGATGTAGTCGCAGTCTTTGGTGCAGGAACAATTGGTATGCTCGTTATTCAGTGGTTAAAAATAGCCGGGGTTAAAGAAATAATAGCTATTGATATTTCCGATGAAAAGTTAGCAGAAGCAAGAGCATTTGGCTGTGAAAAAACTATTAATGCAAAAAAAGAAGACTTATATCAAAAAATAGATGAATATACCAATGGCCTGGGTGTAGATATAGCTTTAGAATGTGCAGGTTCAAAAATTACACAAGAACAATGTTTATTGATTACACGTAAGAAGGGAAAGATCGGATATTTAGGCATTGCATATTCTGATGTAACTTTATCACAAAAAGCATTTGAAAATATTTTTAGAAGAGAGTTAACCTTAAAGGGATTTTGGAATTCCTATTCAGCTCCTTTCCCTGGTGAAGAATGGACAAAAAGCATTACCTTTTTACAAAAGGGACAAATTAAGTTGAAAGATTTAATTTCTCATCGATTTCCTTTAGAAGATACTCAAGCGGCTTTTAATCTAATTATTAATCGTGAAGAGAACTATGGAAAAGTGTTAATTTTACCAAATGGGAGTGAGAATTAAATGAAAGCTGTAACAAAATTAAAATCCGGCTATGATGAAATGGAGCTAATCGAAATCGATGAGCCTTCTGCATATGACGATAAAGTAAAAATAAAAGTTGCATACACAGGGATTTGTGGATCTGATATTCACACCTTTAAAGGGGAATACAATAGCAAAAATACTCCTGTTGTCTTAGGACATGAGTTTTCTGGTGTAGTAGTGGAGGTTGGCAAAGATGTTACAAGAGTAAAAGTCGGAGATCGAGTAACAAGTGAAACGACCTTTACAACGTGCGGAGAATGTATCTATTGTCAAGAAAAGGACTATAATCTTTGTCCAAATCGAACAGGTCTTGGTACACAAGTAAATGGTAGTATGGCAGAATATGTGATTGCTAGGGAAGAGAGCGTTCATGTTTTAAACGAAAAGGTTAGTTTAGAAGCAGCTGCTTTAACAGAACCATTAGCTTGTTGTGTTCATGCCGCGTTAGAAAAAACAACGATTGCAGAAACCGATACTGTTTTAGTATTTGGTCCTGGTCCCATTGGATTGTTATTAAGTCAAGTAGTAAAAGCACAAGGCGCCTTCGTTATATTGGCTGGCATTACAAAAGATAGAAAGCGATTAGATCTTGCAAAGGAATTAGGAATAGATGTTGTCGTTGATCTTTTACAAGAAGATTTGAGCAAAATGGTTTACCAATATACGGATGGCTATGGTGCAGATAAAGTATTTGATTGTTCGGGAGCAGTTCCAGCTGTAAACCAAGGTCTTGCACTAACAAAGAAAAAAGGAACATTCGTTCAAGTAGGATTATTTGCAAAGAAAGCAAATGAAATCGATCAAGAGTCCATTATTCAACGCGAAATTAACTATATCGGCTGTCGTTCTCAAAAACCTAGTTCTTGGGATATTGCCCTGAAATTACTTGAAGATGGAAAAATCGATACAGATAAAATGATTACAAAGATCGTATCACTTGCTGAATGGCGCAATGGTTTTGAAAAAGTAATGGCTGGTGATGAGATAAAAGTTTTAATTGAATCTTAAGCAGCTGTCAGATAAAAAATACTCCTCTTCCATCATAAAAGTGGGGTATTTTTATCTGTTTACTTTATTATAAATTATCTTCCATCACTAGATGGCACAAAAGGTAAAACAATATTGAGGATGAAAACGTATACAGTCAACTAGGATTTATGTGATAAAATGAACATGCCAAAAGGAACTAACAGAATGTAATGGGCATGAGAGTTGATTGTTTCATGATTCTATTATTTGGTTCTTCCTGGATGGAAATAATACGTCTTTTCCCATTCTGAATCCGATTAATAGAGTTGACTAATAGAAAGGATGAGGAGCATGAAGTTAGCTATTGCATGTGATCATGGTGGATTTTTGCTCAAGGAAGCAGTGAAGAAGTATTTATTAGAACAAGAAGTAGAAGTAGAAGATTTTGGTTGTCACAGTCGAGGAAGTGTAGATTTCCCAGACTATGCCAAAAAAGTGGGAGAATCGATTGTTAGAGGGCAAAATGATTTAGGAATTCTTTGTTGTGGAACTGGTATCGGAATGAGTATTGCGGCAAATAAAATAAATGGTATACGAGCAGCTGTAGTTGGAGATGTTTTTTCCGCGAAAGCTACTAGGGAACATAATAATAGTAATGTCCTATGTTTAGGAGAGAGAGTGACAGGAGAAGGTTTGGCCTTGCTAATAGTAGAAACATGGCTTCAGGCGGAATTTTTAGGTGGAAGACATGAAAGAAGAGTCGGAGCTATTGGGGAATTAGAGAAATACCTATGTTGATAGATCGATAAAGCTTATAAAGATAAAAGGATGGAAAACAGCTAATCAATAGAAATCTATAAGACTAAATAAATAACGGTAAACAGGGGGCATCCATTTTGAAGATAGGCATCATTATTGCAGGGCTACTGCCTGCAGGGGTAAAGCAGATTATTCATAAAATGTTTAATGAATGGACTCCAACTCATCAATTATTTGGGATTGAAGTGAATAAAGAAACAGGGAAAGCGGACTATCTTGAATTTATTGTGAATAATGATTCTCCCTATTTAAGTGATTCTGTATTGAAGCCATCACCATTAGTAGACAATATCAGATGGGAAGAAATCTGTTCTCCGATGGACAGTATAATTTTTATTGGCGATGAACAGGCAAAAGAACGATGGACGCAGACATTTGCAGCGAGCGAAACGATCCATTCCTTATATGTTCCTGTCTCTATTTATAATAATATCAAAGGTTCAGATTGGTCTTTAGGCTATGACACCGCAATTAATAGTATCACGCAAATGGTTCTGAAGGTAAAAGATACCATTCATTCGCTAAAATATGATAAACCAAGATTGTTTGGTTTTGCTATAAACGGGTTCCCATCGAATCATATGCTCCAAGATATTTCCATGGCGGTAGATGGTCATTTTTTAGCAAATACGGATGAATTAGAAGAAGTAGAGCTTTTATGCAATAAAATCGATAATAGTTTTAATTCTCTTCAAACTTCTTCTGTACTAGTTTATAGTCATTTAAACAAAGCAAGTGTAGAGAAGAACCTGATTCGCTCTTTAAATGTGGATTGGAAATACACGGAAATTGATGAAGCTCTGTGCATGGGAACCAATCCAACAACAATTGACCGAATTTTAGCAAACGAAATAGCGGAAATCATTTCATTATGGATAAAAAATGATAGTCCAACAGGAGAAATAGCAGTTAAAAAAGAGGGAGTTCTTTATTTAAATAAAAATTACGAAGGAATGATAGTATGACTAATACAGTTGTTGCAAATGTAGAAAAACTAGCAGTTAATACAATTCGAACATTATCCATTGATGCTATTGAAAAGTCAAATTCTGGTCACCCAGGAATGCCAATGGGGGCAGCACCAATGGCATACACATTATGGGCAAAGGAAATGAATCATAATCCGGCTAATCCTAATTGGTTTAACCGTGATCGGTTTGTCTTATCAGCAGGACATGGTTCCATGCTTCTTTATAGCTTGTTGCATTTATTTCAATATGATGTAACGGTTGATGATTTGGAAAATTTTCGTCAATGGGGAAGTAAAACGCCAGGTCATCCAGAGTTCGGCCATACTCCAGGTGTGGAAGCAACTACTGGCCCATTGGGACAAGGAATCGCGATGGCAGTAGGAATGGCAATGGCAGAAAGACACTTGGCAGAAACTTATAATAAAGAAAATTATCCAGTAGTAGATCACTATACGTACAGCATCTGCGGTGATGGCGATTTAATGGAAGGAGTATCGGCAGAAGCAGCATCTCTTGCAGGCCATTTAAAATTAGGTAGATTAGTAGTATTATATGATTCCAATGATATCTCGTTAGATGGTGATTTGCATCTTTCGTTCTCTGAAAGTGTTCAAAAACGTTTTGAAGCATATGGATGGGAAGTTATTCGTGTGGAAGATGGGAATAATATAGAAGAAATTCATAAGGCTATTATAAAGGCGAAACAATCAGATATTCCTTCTCTCATTGAAGTGAAAACCGTAATTGGATATGGTTCTCCAAATAAAGGCGGAAAATCTGCATCACATGGTGCACCGCTTGGAGCTTCTGAAACACAATTAGCAAAACAAACGTATGGGTGGGCATATGAAGAAGCATTCTATATTCCAGCAGAAGTATCGGAGCATTATGCGGCATTAGCACAAGCAGGCGCAGATAAAGAGAAAGCATGGAATGAACTTTATGAAAATTATAAAGCAGCCTATCCGGAATTAGCTGCTCAATTAGAATCAGCAATCAAGGGGAAATTACCAGCTGATTTGCAAGCAAAGCTACCTGAATTTACTGCAGGGGAATCGATGGCAACAAGAGAATCTTCTGGGAAAACGATTCAAGCAGCAGCGAAAGAACTTCCATTTTTATTTGGTGGCTCAGCTGATTTAGCAGGATCCAATAAGACGTTAATGACTGCTGAAAAGAACTTTGCTATCGATGGATATGCTGGTAGAAATATCTGGTTTGGTGTACGTGAATTTGCAATGGGTGCTGCATTAAACGGATTAGCACTACATGGTGGTGTAAAAGTATTTGGCGCAACATTCTTCGTATTCTCTGATTATTTACGCCCAGCAATCCGCTTAGCAGCATTAATGAAACTACCAGTAACATATGTATTCACACATGATAGTATTGCTGTCGGAGAAGATGGTCCAACACATGAGCCAATTGAACAATTGGCTTCCCTCCGCGCTATGCCAGGATTATCGATTATTCGTCCAGCAGATGCCAAAGAAACAGCAGCAGCATGGCAACTGGCATTAGAAAGTACAGATACACCAACAGCACTAGTATTGACACGTCAGAACCTGCCGACTCTCGACTTAACGAAGGGAGAAGCCTACGAAGGGGTGAAAAAAGGTGCATACATTGTTTCCCCAGCTCAAGGAAAAGCGCAGGCATTAATTCTGGCAACAGGATCAGAAGTATCCCTTGCAATCAATGCACAAGCAGCTTTAGCAGAAGAAGGAATTTCTGTAAATGTGGTAAGTATGCCAAGCTGGGATCTTTTTGAAAAGCAATCTCCTGAATATAAAGAAAGTATACTGCCGGAAAGCGTTCAAGCACGTGTTGCTATCGAGGCTGGTGCATCACTTGGCTGGAGAGAATATGTCGGAGCAAAAGGAGAATGTATCACCATTGATCATTTTGGTGCTTCAGCTCCGGCGGATAAACTTTTCCAAGAGTATGGATTTTCGGTGGAAAATGTTGTAGCTAAAGTGAAAGCTTCCATGGCAAGAAACTAAACACTAATGAATAAAAGCTAACGACTGTAATGGGTTGTTAGCTTTTTTAGTATAAAAAACTAGTATATAATTAGAAAAGCAGATAAAAAGATAGATATTTCTTCCACATAGTCTTTCTATTACCATATGAGTAGAATATAATAGATTTATACTATCAAAAAGATTAAATTCCTTTATTTTGAGGAATGAATAGATTGAAAGCTTATTGTAAGGATGGAGGAAGTTTTTATGTGGCAAGATTGGCTGCTTGAACTATTAAAAGGATTTGGTAAATTATTTTTGCATCCTGTTTTTTATTTATCATTTCTATTTGCCGCTTTTTTAGGGGTTTCTAGAGTGAAAAAAGAAAGAAGAAATTTCACAGTAAGAGCACAGGATGCTTATTTTGAACTGAGACAATTACTTCCACGAGGGATACTTGTAGGGCTATGTGTTTCTATTCTTTCAATTGGTCTTGTTTTAGTAATTCCAATGGAATTTATTATTTTCACAGGAATTTTCACCATAATATTTGCTTTAATTGGAAAAACAAGAATATTATCACCTGTTTACACGGCTGGTCTAGGCATTATAGCAAGTAGTGTGTCTGTTTTTCTTGGCTTGGATTATTTCTTGTTTTCTAAAAGCAATCTTCAGCCTTCTGAGTATATTTTTCCAACGGCAATTATCTTATTAGGATTATTGATTATTTCCGAGGGAATATTTGTTCGTGGAAACGGAGTAAAAGGGACTTCCCCGCGATTAAAGAAAAGTAAACGAGGCCAAGTTATAGGTGTTCATTTACTTGAAAGAGCATGGCTCATGCCGGTGTTTTTATTTATCCCTTCAGGCGTACTGACAATTCCATTTGAATGGTGGCCTATGTTTACTATTGCCAATCAAACCTATTCTTTAATTTTCGTTCCATTCTTGATTGGCGCAAAGCTAGAAGTGCAAGGAGAGCATCCTATTGTTGCTATTAGAAATGTGGGGCGAAATCTAATTATCCTTGGTTCTTTTGTCATAGTAGGTGGAGCGGCAACTTATTTATACCCGCTTGCATCACTTGGTCTAGTGTTTGTAGCAATTATCGGTCGTGAATGGATTACCTCAAAACAGAGAAATAAAGAAAAAAACAGATCCTTTTATTTTTCTAGAAAAAATAATGGGGTAGTAATTTTAGGAATTGTACCAGATTCGCCTGCTGATAAAATGGGACTTAGAATTGGAGAAATGATTTCGAAAGTAAATAGTATTCCCGTTCAAGATAAAATTCAATTGTATAAAGCTTTACAGAAGAATTCTGCCCATTGTAAATTGGAGGTCTTTGATAGTCATGGCGAAATTCGTTTTGTACAAAGGGCTCTATTTGAGGGCGATCACCACGAATTAGGTCTGTTATTGATTCCGGATGAAAAAGTTCATGGAAATGAAGCAGTTTAAAAATGTACTGTCTGCTGAATGTTCAAGTAGATTTAATTTTGCTAATCATCTTAAGTAGAAAAAATAAATAAGCCAGCAAGAACCAATTCTAAAATGGAGTTGGTTCTTTTTTATGTAAAAAACGCCACTGTGAAGATGGAAAAAAAATCCTTCTAAAAGTGTACACATATTACTTCCACCTCCTTATATTAACATTATAATCATAGTGTTAATATCAGTATTCGTATATTTTGGATAAGTACATAAGTACTTAATAATTAGGGTATTAATAAAGAAGTATAGATAGTATCCATGATTAAAATCCAAAATATTAATATATAGCTTAAACTTGCTCAATATTTCACTAAGGAAAACAGGAGGGAGAAACATGGAGTTTGATACAGTCACCATTAGCAGGATGATTACAGCAATGACCCTTATCTTTCACATTATCTTTGCTACATTAGGGGTTGGAGTACCATTGTTTATTTCTATAGCTGAATTTATTGGTATTAGAAAGAAGGATAAGCATTATGAATTGCTAGCCAAAAGATGGTCTAGGGGATTTGTGATAACGGTTGCGATTGGAGTAGTAACGGGAACAGCCATTGCTCTACAGCTATCTTTAGTATGGCCAAACTTTATGCAGCTTGCAGGTAATGTCATAGCACTGCCACTATTTATGGAAGTATTTGCATTTTTCTTTGAAGCGATTTTCTTAGGAATTTATTTATATACATGGGATCGCTTTAAAGGGAAATATACGCACTGGCTATTAACATTACCAGTTGTAATTGGTGCAGGGATGTCTGCGGTTTTTATAACGACAGTAAATTCTTTTATGAACTCGCCTAATGGATTTACTATGGTCGATGGAGAATTTGTTGCGGTTAATCCGTTAAAAGCGATGTTAAACCCATCATCACCGACTAGAATTTTTCACGTCTTAGGAGGTTCCTATTTGACTGTAGCAGCTATACTAGCAACGATTGCTGCTATTGCGTTATTGCGAAACAAAGGTGCACGAGAATATCATAAAAAAGCACTAAAGATGACGGTTATCGCTATGTTTATCTTTTCCGTAATTACTGCATTAGCAGGGGATGTATCGGCCAAATATTTAGCCAAACATCAGACAGAAAAGCTAGCTGCAGCAGAATGGCTATTTGAATCAGAAGAGAATGCAGATCTCCTTCTATTTGGATGGTTGAATGATGAGAATGAGGTCGTTGGAGCGATTCGAGTACCTGGCTTTTTAAGCTTTTTAGCACATGGCGATTTTACGAGCGAAGTAACAGGGTTAGAAGCTACCCCAGAAGGAGAAAGACCGCCATTGGTCATCCACTATTTATTTGATTCGATGGTATCTATTGGATTCTTCCTTTTAGGAATCTCGTTCTTATATATTGTATTAGCTAGGTTTAAACGCTGGAACCAGCATAATAGATTAATGCTATGGTTAATCGCTATAAGTGGGCCGCTTGCCATGTTAGCTGTAGAACTTGGGTGGGTTTTTGCAGAATTGGGAAGACAGCCATGGATAGTAAGAGGATATATGACTGTGGATGAGGCAGCTACATCATCTCCTTATATTTTGCAGATGTTTTTTCTATTTCTAGCACTGTATATAGTCCTTGGCACTCTATTTACGATCACCTTACGAAAATTATTTAAAGACAATCCAGCAGAACTGGAGTTAGAAAAGAACTACCCTGAATGGAAAGAGGGGATTGAAAAATGAGTTATGAGGTAATCGGGATTACGGTACTATGGTTATTTCTGTATGGCTATCTAATTGTAGCATCGATTGACTTTGGCGCAGGATTTTTTGCTTATTATGCAAAGATTACAAAGCAAGACCATATCATTAATCAAATCATTTCACGTTACCTATCACCAGTATGGGAAGTAACGAATGTGTTTTTAGTTTTCTTTTTTGTAGGTATTGTTGGTTTCTTTCCTTCTTCAGCCTATTATTATGGCTCCGCATTGCTGGTACCTGCAAGTTTTGCAATCGTTTTGCTAGCTATTCGCGGTTCCTTTTATGCTTTTGAAAATTACGGTTCTAAACAAAGTAATGTTTATATGTTTCTATATGGAGCGACAGGACTATTTATCCCAGCATCATTATCAGTCGCTTTAACGATATCAGAAGGAGGATATATTTCTGAACATAATGGCCAAGTTTCGTTAAAGTATTTCGAATTATTTACTAGTCCGCTAGCTTGGAGTATTGTTGCGCTAGCGATTGTATCTGTTCTATTTATTAGTGCAAGCTTTATTACTTATTATGCCTCAAGGGCAAAAGATCTAGCTGCACTTCAGTTAGTACGTAAATGGGCATTATTTTGGGCAACGCCAACCATTATTATGGCGTTGACAACAATGATTGCTTTAAGCCAGAGAAACCAAGTTAACTACGAAAATATGCTGGATTTATGGTGGGTATTTGGCTTATCAATGGGCTTTTTTATTATTGGGATCGGTCTATTATATATAGGCAGGAATTATGGGATTGCTTTTATTGCCATTATGCTGCAGTTTCTCTTTGCCTTTTTCGGATACGGAATGGCTAAATATCCTTATTTGCTCTATCCATACATCAATATTGAGGATAGTGCCACAAATCCATCCATGGCAATGGCGCTTATCATTGCCTTCATTGGAGGACTTTTACTGTTAATTCCGTCCCTAATATTATTGATGCGCCTGTTTTTATTCGATGCAGATTATGCCAAAGGAAAAAAATAAGAAGGCGGAATCATTATGCAAAATATAAAGAAAACAGTTTGGATGCATAAGAAAAAGATTTATTGTTTATTTGGACTAACCTTAATACTAGGATTTGCGATTGTTGCCCAGGCATATGTGATGACGTCCATTGTAGACGGTGTTTTCCTAAAAGAACAGTCGTTTTCAGCGATTATACCGTGGTTGCTGCTGCTGCTTATTATCCTATTTGTAAGGTCAAGTACCGATTATATAAGTAAACGAATTGGTGTTTCGATTGCGAGCAAGGTAAAAGGGGAAACACGAAAGAATTTATTAAAAAAATATGTTGCTAATTCTGTCCAGCTGAATGAAAAAGGACAGACAGGCGAAAAGGTAAGCATGCTTCTTGACGGTGTGGATGAGATGGATAGTTTTTATAGCCAGTTTATCCCCCAGGTTATGCAGAGTACCTTTGTGCCAATTTTAATGCTGCTTGTTATTCTTACTCAGCATGTGAATTCAGGGATTATTTTAATTGTTTCTGCCCCGTTTATTCCGATTTATATGATCGTAATTGGAATCAAAACCCAAAAAAAATCGGAGGAGAAGCTGGAAAAACTAGCTTCTTTTTCTGGTAAATTTTTAGAAACTTTACAAGGGCTAGTGACGTTAAAACTATTTGCTCAAACAAATCGGCAAAAAGGCGAATTAGAAAAAAGTAGTTTGAGCTTTCGCGATACAACACTAGAAATATTGAAGATTGCTTTTACACAATCCTTTGCACTTGAACTAATATCTATGCTAAGTATTGGAATTGTGGCTTTAGAACTTGCTATTCAATTAATTATTTATGAAAGTATTTCCTTTTTTACGGCTTTTTTGATATTAATATTGGTTCCAGAATTTTATACTTCCTTAAAAGAAGTGGGTGTAACGTTTCATAATGGCAGAAGCAGCATGGGAGCGGCAAAAAAGGTATTAGAAGTGTTTGAAGAGGAAGATGAACCCACTTTATGGGGAAAGCAAACCTTTCCTAAGTGGAAAGTACCGCCAACCATTCAGCTTCATCAAGTTGATTTTGCTTATACGAATACTAACTTCCGACTACAGTCGATAACAGCAACTTTTTTACCTAAGCAGCAAATTGCCATTGTAGGCGCAAGTGGTGCTGGCAAGACAACCTTGCTTCACTTATTAGCAGGTATGATTACTCCTGAAAAAGGGACGATTTATATTAATCATGAAGCACTCACTAAATATACAGAAGCTGCTTGGTTAGAAAGGATTTCTTATATATCGCAAACTCCTTATATTTTTTCAGGAACGATTGGCGAGAATATTGCGATGGGAACGACAGAGGAAGTTGGGATGCAGGCAATTGAAACGGCAGCACAATTAGCGGGAATTGCACCACTAGTTAATTCATTAGAACATGGCTTTGATACTCGAATTGGTGAAGCTGGCAGAGGGCTTTCTAGCGGTGAAAAACAAAGAGTTTCGATAGCACGTGCTTTTCTGAAAAAGCCTCATATTGTATTGTTGGATGAACCAACGCGTGGACTTGACTTAGCTACTGAAAAAATCTTACAGCAGTCAATTCAAAAATTAAAGGAGACAGCTACGGTGATTACCGTTGCCCATCGTTTGCATACGATAAAAAATGCTGACCAAATTCTTTTTTTAGAAAATGGGAGACTCCAAGCTGTTGGGACACATGAATCATTATTAGAAATTTCACCTGCATATAAGGAGATAGTAATGATTCAAAAAGGGAGGGCACAATAATGAGTGCGCTGCAGAAAATAATGAGATTAATGTTAATAGAGAAAAAAGACATTATTATAGCGGTAGTATGTGGTTTTATTGCTGGAATTAGCAGTGTCGGCTTATTTGCTGCAAGTGGTTATCTTATATCTAAGTCGGCATTAATTCCTCCCTTCTATACTTTAATTATATTAACTTCAACTGTTAAGTTACTTGGTCTTGTTAAAGCAGGAGCAAAATATGGAGAACGTCTTTCATCACATCGAGCAACTTTTACGATTTTAAGTAATTTGCGAGTGGCTTTCTTTGAAAAATTGACGCCGCTTATTCCGCAAATATTTCATAAATATAGAAGCGGGGATTTACTTGCGCGTGTAGTTGGAGATGTAGAAAGCTTGCAAAATTTCTTTTTAAGGGTGTTTTACCCACCGCTTGTGCTCTTACTTGTTTTTGTCAGCACGATCTTATTTACTAGTTTTTATTCCATCACCATTGCGCTGATTCTCTTACTTGGTTTTTTCTTGACGACAATTATCATTCCGGCACTATTTTCCTTAAAGCAGGTTAATATTAAAGGGAAAGTTAGGCATGCGCGAGGTGATTTATCCACCCATATTACAGAGGTGATGTATGGGTTTCGCGAATTAAAGCTGTTTCATCAATTACCATATAAACAACAACAGCTATTAAATCGTTCTGAATCGTATATCAATGAACAAAAACGAGAAAATTTAAATAAAGTATCGAGTCAATCATTTAATGGTTTTATCACGTTGGTTACAAGTTGGACTGTCATAGGAGTTGGAGCCTATTTAGTTGCGAATGGCATGCTTGAGGGGATATTTTTAGCAATGCTTGTTATGATTTCTTTAACTGTCTTTGAGTCTGCAGCTCCAATGGCTGTATTTCCAATTTATATGCAAGAAAGTAGAGATGCATCAAGTCGCTTATATGAAGTGGTAGAAGATCCTAGTTATAAAAAGAATCATAGTGATTCTGCTATTAATAAGTTATCTAGCCTTCCGCCATCATTAGAGTTTAAAGATGTGCAATTCACTTACATGGGGGATTGGCGCAGCACGATTCCTAACATATCCTTTACGATACCAGCTAGGTCAAAGACGGCAATTGTTGGTGCCAGTGGTTCTGGAAAATCGACTGTCCTTCAGCTGATCTTAAAGCTGCAAGAAGTAGATGCCGGAAATATTTATTGGGGAGAAGCAGATATAACATCTGTATCTGGTGAGGCTATATGGGAACAAACAAAAGTTGTCTTGCAGGAGAATTATTACTTTTATGGTACGATTCGTGAAAATCTTCAATTAGCTGCATCAGAACTTAGTGACACACAAATGGAAGCAGTATTAGCAAAGGTGCAGCTAGAACATTTTTCCCTAGATCATCGCGTATTAGAAAAAGGAGAAAATCTTTCAGGCGGAGAAAAACAACGCTTAGCTATTGCCAGAGCATTTTTGAAAAAAGGACATCTATGGTTATTAGATGAGCCAACCTCATCACTTGATGCACAGACAGAACAAACTATTTACAAAGAAATTTTTAAAGATGCTGATCAGGATACATTTATTATTGTCAGTCATCGTTTAAATGGCTTAGAGTCCATGGATCAAATTATTGTAATGGATCATGGCGAAATTATCGAGTGCGGTTCTTACAAGGATTTAATGGATAAGCAAGGTTATTTTTATCAAATGAAGGTACTAGAAGAAAGCTTGCTTTAAGGAAAAAATGAAAAGTTATTTGTTTTGAACTTTGCAAAAGATGGGAATAGAGAAACTGGCGGACCGAATCCATTGCATTAACTCACCGCTTGCCCTAGAAAGTGAAGTGTATTCAGTCTGCAGGTGATCTCCACTCCCATTACTTTTTCATGCGCTACATAGTATTTGTATCAATAACGTAACAATACTTTATATCAGAGGGTAAGCCCCTCTCTTAAGCCTCATAAATTTGATTTGCGGAAATGAAAGATTAGTGTAATCATTAATTGTGAACCCAGTTACATTGTTTTAGAGAAAAAACATTATTTACAAGAAGAAGAGGGAAGTAACGATGAAATTAGATGAATTTACAATCGGACAAACTTTTCAAACGAAGACGCTTTCATTAACGAAAGAAGAGATTATAAAGTTTGCAGAAGAATTTGATCCGCAGTATTTGCATGTAAATGAAACGAAAGCGAAAGAAGGAAGATTCAATGGCATAATTGCTTCAGGGATTCATACTTTAGCTATTTCCTTTAAACTATGGGTCGAAGAGGAGAAATATGGTGAGGATGTTATTGCCGGAACAGGGATGAATAACGTACAATTTATTAAACCTGTATATCCAGGTGATAAGTTGTATACGATTGTAAAAGTTCTTGAAAAAAAAGCCAATAAAAGTGCTACCGGTATTCTTACTGTATTGCTTAAGACGTTTAATGATAAAGAAGAGGAAGTATTTACAGGAGAATTATCTGTATTAATAAAACGATAAAAAAGAGGGAAATAGGCTGTCGATATACTCCTTATAAGAGTATTGGCAGCCTTTTTAGATTTTCCATTGTGACAGGTAAATGAAATTCTAACTTTTTTGTGAACTTATGCACAAACTATGTTTTTGGTGCTATACTTTGGTAGATGAAGGCACCTGAGCAATGAATAGAATAGGTGCTGTATGGAGGTAAAAAGATGAAAAAAAGAATAACATCTATGCTTATCTTAGTTTTTTCCCTAGTGCTTGTCCTTGCTGGTTGTGGAAACGACAAAGCAAGTAACACGCAAAAGCAAGAAAAAAAAGATAAGGGGGCAGAAACAGTATCAGGAGCGTCCAAAACTAGTTATACGCCATATGAAGAACTTAAAGACAGCTATGATATTATTATTGTTGGCGCTGGCGGAGCTGGAATGACAGCTGCGTTAGAAGCAAAGGCCAAGGGATTAAATCCAGTTATCCTTGAAAAAATGCCGGTTGCAGGAGGTAATACAACAAAGGCTTCTTCTGGAATGAATGCTTCAGAAACTAAATTTCAGAAAGAACAAGGCATTAAGGATAGTAATGATAATTTTTATGAAGAGACATTAAAGGGTGGTCATGGAACAAATAATAAAGAAATGTTACGTTTCTTTGTTGATCATTCTGCAAGTGCTATTGATTGGCTAGATTCCATTGGTATCCGGTTAAATAATTTAACGATCACAGGTGGAATGAGCGAAAAACGTACTCATCGTCCTGAAGATGGCTCAGCAGTTGGGCAGTACATTGTAGATGGATTATTGAAAAATGTGCAAGAAAAGGATATACCATTATTTGTTAATGCAGATGTGAAAGAAATAACAGTAAAAGACGGGAATGTAAATGGCGTCCATGTATTATTCAATCAAACCGATGAAAAAGAAATTGCTGCAAAAGCAGTTGTTGTCACTACTGGTGGATTCGGCGCCAATATGGAAATGATTAAAGAAGTAAGAAGTGATTTAGGAGACTATGTGACAACAAACCAAGCTGGTAGTACTGGTGACGGAATTAAAATGATTGAAAAACTAGGTGGGACAACCGTTGATTTAGATCAAATTCAAGTCCATCCAACTGTACAACAAGATGAATCATATTTAATAGGAGAAGCAGTTCGTGGAGAAGGTGCAATAATGGTCTCTGCAGAAGGAAAAAGATTTACAAACGAATTAGACACGCGTGATAAAGTTACTGCGGCAATCAATGAGCTTCCAGAAAAAGCGGCATTTTTAGTGTTTGATGCTGGGGTGAAATCTCGTGTAAAAGCTATTGAGCAGTATAAAAAAATGGGATTTGTATTAGAAGGAGAAACAGTCGAGGCTCTAGCGGAAAAGATGAATGTTTCTGCTGACGAGTTAACTGCCACGCTAGAAACATGGAATAGTGCTGTTAAAAATAAGGATGATCAAGCTTTCGGAAGAACAACAGGAATAGACAATGATTTATCCAAAGCTCCTTTCTATGCTATTAAAATTGCCCCAGGTATCCATTATACAATGGGGGGAGTAAAAATTAATACAAACACAGAAGTCCTTAATAAAGAAGGAGCGCCAATCCCAGGCTTATTTGCAGCAGGGGAAGTTACCGGTGGACTTCACGGAGAAAATCGAATTGGCGGTAATTCTGTCGCAGAAATAATTATTTTTGGTCGTCAGGCTGGTGTGAAATCTGCAGATTATGTAAAAGCAAAATAATCGATAGTACTGTGAAAGCTTATATTTCAGTTTCATTAGCCAATTAGGCTGATAGATAAAAGGTTCAAATCACTTTTGATTTGGACCTTTTATTTTGCTATTAAGATTATTGTCTTAAATAAATTAATTAGGGACATCGGACAATCTCTTGCTTTCATACGTTAAATGCAAAGGGGAGCTGTGGAAAATGAAAGACAATAGAGGAAAAGAAGTAATGATTGTGGTTTTAGAATTTTCACAAATGAAAAGATTTTTAATGATGGATATGGGAATCGGCACTTTGTCCTATTATTTAATTAAAATGATTAATGGCAATCTCCTTATTGATTTAATAGGAAGTACGATTATTACTGAGGGAGTTAAAAGAGTGTTTAAAGGGATAAATAATAAAAAATAAGACTATTACCTAGAAGATGGAGCTGATTTCGAAAAAACAAAGAAGGAAGGAAAGAAAGTGATCTTTTTGCGTATAATGTATTAAGTGATGTTAATGGTTAGGGAAGAAGGATAAAAAAAGCAAAAGATTAGCATAGAGATATGGATAATTCACCTATAATACATAATGTATAGATTGACGAATATTTGGAATTTAGATAAAATTTTTCCTGAGAGAAACATTTTTTAATGAAGAAATAAATTTTATATAAATGAAAAACACAGAAATATTATAGTAGATAAAGGGGGATTTAAATGCCCGAAAATTTATTAATTGCCTTTGGTTTAACATTATTAGCAGGCCTTGCTACTGGGATAGGAAGTGTCCTTGCTTTTTTTACATCCACCACAAACACAAAGTTTCTCTCTTGGATGCTTGGTTTTTCAGCAGGAGTAATGATTTATGTATCGATGATTGAAATTTTTGTGAAGGCAAAGGATGCATTAGTAGGATCATTGGGGATACAGACTGGGAATTGGCTTACGGTGGCGGGTTTTTTTGGTGGAATTCTCCTTATTGCCTTGATCGACAAATTTGTTCCAGAGCAAGGAAACCCACATGAATTAAAGAAAGTAGAGGAAATTAATAAATCTAATCTAAAAAGGACAGATCATTCTTTATTAAAGATGGGAAGTTTTACAGCATTGGCAATTGCTATTCACAATTTTCCAGAAGGAATTGCAACCTTTACGGCAGCTTTACAAGATCCAGGACTGGGGGTAGCAATTACTGTTGCCATCGCCATACATAATATACCAGAGGGGATTGCTGTGGCAGTACCCATTTACTTTGCAACAGGTGATCGAAAAAAGGCATTTAAACTTTCGTTTTTATCAGGATTAGCAGAGCCAGTTGGCGCATTAGTTGCTTTTCTCATCTTGATGCCATTTCTAAATGATGTTATGTTCGGTCTCATATTTGCAGCAGTAGCAGGAATCATGGTGTTTATTTCTTTAGATGAATTACTGCCAGCAGCCAAAAAATACGACGAAGGCCACTTATCCATATACGGCCTGATAGCAGGGATGGCTGTGATGGCAGTAAGTTTGTTATTGTTTATATAATGAAAAATTATATGGTCAATGTCCTTGAATACTGGATTGATTCAGCCGGAATCCACGCACCCGAAAGGGAAGTGTATTCCGGTTTTCATTTTAATAGAATTCACCATTACTTCTTTTCTAATAAGTTGTTTTCCTTCTCCATTTTTTCCACTTCTAATTTCAATTTTTCTGTTTCTAATAAGAAATTTTCATGTTTTAATCTTTCCAGCTCTAACTGATCTTTTAGCATTGCTTTGTTGAGCTTGGCCCTTTTTTCTAAATGATCCGTGATAATTCCAGCTAGGGAACTCAAGAATATAGCTATTACAATCACAATAATAATCATCATATAACTCCCTTATATTGTTTATTAACAAATACGAAAAACGCATGAAAAAGTTTCAAATGAAAGACAAACGAACTATGACTCGGTAAATTGGAATTTTTTTGCGGAATAACTAAGGAGGAAATGAAATCATTTAAAAGGGCACAAAAAAGGAAATCGGACAGTTCAAAAAATATAATGGCTTCTTTTTTTGAAGGAAAATATGATTATTGCAGCAAAAGCGATCTATAGGAGGAATGCAGATAAAATGGAACAAGTGAAAAATAAAGTGAAAGTATATTTAGGAGAAAATTTCTAAGGAAAATAGATGAAAGAGAAGGCGTTATCATCTATTATAGAAGGAGGATAACTATTTGGATGAATAAAAAAAAGTGTGTAGGTGAACAGAATGGAAAGACAGGATGAAAAAGTATTAGTCGGAGAAGCAGCAGTCATTCAATTTGTGAAAGATGGGATGACAGTCGGACTAGGCACGGGATCTACTGCCTATTATGTGATAAAAAAAATGGGAGAAATGATTAAGAAGGGGGTGGAATTAAAAGGTGTAGCAACGTCAAAGGCTACAGAAAAATTAGCTAGCGAATGTGGAATTCAGCTGATTGATATAAACGAAGTAGAGCAATTAGACATTGCTATTGATGGAGCGGATGAAATTGATGATAACTTCTTTGCGATTAAAGGGGGCGGCGGAGCATTATTGCGTGAGAAAATAATTGCCAGTGCTGCTAAAACCTTTATTGTAGTTGCTGATGGAAGCAAGAAAGTCCGATCATTGGGGAAATTCCCTCTTCCTATTGAAGTCGTACCTTTTGGTTATAAACATACAGAGAAAGCCATTCGAAAATTTGGCTGCAAAACAGCGATACGGCAGAAAGATGGCAAGCTCTTCGTAACAGATAACGGAAATTATATTATAGATTGTTCTTTTCCTACTATCCAAAACCCCACTCAATTACATCAAGACTTGAATAATATAGTAGGGGTAGTAGAGAATGGCCTTTTTATTAATATGGTAGACGTTTTAATTTCCATAAATGAGCAAGATCAAATCAGCGTGGAGCATAAGAACAGGTAATTTTAGATATAGGGGATTTATGTAGATAAATTCCCTTGTAATGATGGTTTGATAAAGAAGAGTGGCAGTCTGTAGAAATGCTTTGGAACAGTTTTAAAGATATTCTTTATTTTTTCTTGAAAGCGTTTCTTTTTTTGTTTCTACGTTATATTATCGTAGATAGGGAGGGGAATCCTTAACTAAGAAATGCATCCAATGGAAGGATGCAATCATGTTACAGAAATAAGGGAGAGATAGAATGTCTTTACGAGAAGATGCTTTACATATGCATCAAGTCAAACAGGGGAAATTGGAAATCCATGCAAAAGTGGAAGTGAAAAATGCCCAAGATTTAAGTTTAGCTTATTCTCCGGGAGTAGCAGAACCATGTAAAGAAATTTTTGAGAATCCAGAAACTGTCTATGACTTTACCATGAAGGGTAATATGGTGGGCCTTATCACCAATGGTACATCTGTACTTGGTTTGGGTAATATTGGTGCTGAAGCATCTTTGCCAGTAATGGAAGGGAAAGCAATATTGCTTAAAAGTTTTGCAGGTGTAGATGCCTTCCCCATTGTTTTAAATTCAACAGATGTAGACAAGATAGTAGATGCAGTTAAACTAATGGCTCCTACTTTTGGTGCCATTCACCTAGAAGACATTGCTGCTCCACAGTGTTTTGAGATTGAAGAAAGATTAAATCAAGAATTAGCCATTCCAGTTTATCATGATGACCAGCATGGTACAGCAATTGTAGCTTTGGCAGGACTTCTAAATGCCCTTAAGATTGTAAAGAAAGAAATGAAGGATTTGAAAATAGTAATAAATGGTGCGGGCGCTTCAGGTATTGCTATTACAAAGCTTTTCAACTCTTATGGTGTAACTAATATGATTATATGTGACACAAAAGGGGCGATCTTTGCTGGCAGGACAGCTGGGATGAATCCAGCGAAAGAATCTGTTGCAGCGTATACGAATGTTAAGTTGACGAGAGGTACACTGAGAGACGTTTTGGTGGGAGCAGATGTATTTATTGGTGTTTCTGTAGCAGATACTTTAACGAAAGAAATGGTACAGACAATGAATAAGGATGCGATTATCTTTGCGCTGGCAAATCCAGTACCAGAAATAAGTCCGGCACAGGCGAAAGAAGCGGGCGCAGTCATAGTTGGAACAGGAAGATCAGATTTTCCGAACCAAGTAAATAATGTATTGGCCTTTCCAGGAATTTTTCGTGGTGCTTTAGATGTTCGTGCAACCACTATTAATGAAGAAATGAAAAAGGCAGCAGCTGAAGCGATTGCAGGCTTAGTTGCGGATGCTGAGTTGAATGAGGATTATGTAATTCCAAGTCCCTTTGATCCTAGAGTTGCTCCTGCTGTTGCTTCTGCTGTGGCAAAAGCAGCAATGGAAACAAAGGTAGCAAGAATTCAAGTTAATCCAGAAGCTGTAAGACTGAAAACAATGAAAATGACGACTTTTGATAAAGAATAAAAGGATTGATGAAGAGGCTAGTTCCAAATGGGCAGCCTCTTTTTGTTTACAATGTATTTGTTTCGCCGACTTGTTTGCTCAAGAGAGAGACATTAGAGCTTTTCTTACTGGTTTTAACATTAAAAAGAAGATTTAATAAAATGGCAGCCAAACTTCCTGTGATAATCCCATCACTTACAATGATTCGTAAGGCGGAAGGAAGCTGGTCAAATAAATTAGGAACTGCTGTTGCTCCTAAACCGATAGAAATAGAGCAAGCCATGATTAACAAGTTAGCCTGATTGGTAAAATCAACTTTGCTCAACATTCTTATGCCAGAAGCAACAACCATTCCAAACATAACAACGGTTGCTCCGCCTAACACTGGTGTGGGAATAATAGTGGCAAAAGCCGCAACCTTAGGAATAAAGCCTAAGAAAACAAGGATTCCTCCTGCGGCAATTACGACATTTACCGTTTTGACTTTTGATAGCTGAACAAGACCAACGTTTTGAGCAAAGGTATTATACGGAAAGGCATTAAATAGTCCACCTAAAGTAATCGCTAAACCCTCGGCACGATACCCACGCGTTAAATCCTTTTCACTTAGTGGCGTCTCCGTTATTTTGCTTAGTGCGAAAAAGACACCAGTTGATTCAATTACAATAACTAAACCGACAATTAACATGGTTAGAATTGGCCCAAATTCAAAGCTAGGTATCCCAAAATAAAATAGTTCAGGAAAATGGAACCAACTAGCTTCTTTTACTGGAGTAAGGTTTACTTTACCAAGAATAGCAGCAATAATAGTACCAGCAATAATTCCAATTAGGACGGCCAATGATTGCATAAATCCTTTTGTAAACCGGTTTAACAAAAGAATGAACAATAGGACGCCAAATGCCAAAAGCAAATTCTCAATGGAGCCAAAATCTTCGCTTGTTGCTCCTCCGCC
This sequence comes from Niallia sp. FSL W8-0177, assembly GCF_038006285.1. Taxonomy (NCBI): domain Bacteria; kingdom Bacillati; phylum Bacillota; class Bacilli; order Caryophanales; family Bacillaceae; genus Niallia; species Niallia sp. FSL W8-0177. The sequence continues at coordinate 3,156,297 of NZ_JBBOUX010000001.1, read as the reverse complement.
CATATTTTTAATACCAGATGGGATAAGAGATAAACCGATAATAGTTACAACTGTTCCAATTACAACTGGAGGGAAGAGCTTGGTAATTTTGCTGAAAAAAGGAGCGCAAATAAACATAAAAATCCCTGTAATAATAATGGCTCCATAAATAGCGGTGACTCCATAATTTGTTCCGATCGAAATCATCGGAGTAACAGCGACGAATGAACTACCTAGTACAAGTGGCAAGCCAATGCCTAAATATTTGTTTTTCCAGGCTTGAAGCAATGTGGCAATTCCACATGTTAAAAGATCAATTGCAACAAGATAGGCTAGTTGTTCGCTTGTTAAATTTAAGGCTCTTCCAACTAATAGTGGAACAAGGATAGCACCAGCATACATAGCAAGAACATGTTGAAGACCTAAAGAAAAAATTTGAACTCCCTTTTTGTTATTTTGAGGCATTATAAACACTCCTTCTCCTTTGTTATTCATTCTAACGTATGGTGTTATATTTATTAACATAATAAGAAGTAAGAAGAAAGAAGTCATTGGTTAATTTATACAAAATATTTAGAAAATATAGATTATATAACTAAGAAAAATGAAAAACTTCTTTAGATTTGGCTTTGTTTTTTTCTTTCATTCATTTTTAAAATTGATTTAATCCGAAAGGCAAAACGAAGGTGGAAGGTAGTCTCTGGATCCTTAAGACTTTTTCCTAAGAGATCCTCACATTTTTCTAAGCGATAAATTACTGTATTACGATGTACATAAAGACGTTTCGCTGTTTCAGAAATTTGGCAATGGGTCTCTAAGTAAACAGATAATGTATGGAGTAATATTTGTTCATCTTCTTGCTGATGATTGTTAGAGAAAGGTTGAAAAATATGATCATAAAATTCCTGCAGATCCTTTGTTGGAATGATTCTTAACATTTCAAAGGCATCCTTTGGTCGATGTATCTGGATAAAAGGAGTGTTTCCAGAAAGCTGTCCAGTATGTAATGCACTAAGCGCCTCTTGATAAGCATTAGGTAAATTTAACAGGCGCTGATAAACATTACTGATACCGAATGAAATACTTGTTTTAAATGTGTTCACAAGATGGGTTTGGATATTTTGTAAATAAGGAAGAATGGTTTTGTCTAGCTCATAAGAGGAATCGGTAACTTCCATGATAATAATACAATGATCCTCAATAAGAAAAAGCTGAGAAGCGAAAGGTGCCTTTTTTATTTCTGTTTCGATAAATTCAAATACATAATCTACCTCAACAGAATGCTGTGTGAAAGATTTATATTGATCGCCGCTATCCAATTTGCCAATTATTGCGATGGAAGCCTGTTCTTTTTTTAAGAAAAATTCTTTAGCTCTGCTTTCGATTTCCTCAGCAAAGCTAAACTTTCCTTCCATAAAGTGAGCGAAGAAATCATTTCTTGCTCTTCTAGTATATTGCTTCACTGTATTTTCCCTCATTAGCTCAAAAGAAAGCACATTAGTTGCTTGTTCAATCGTAAGAAGCAAGCTATGATCTTCCATGGGGATTTCTCCCAGAACAACTAAAAATGCTGGTTTTCTCATATGTGTATAAATGGGGAAAATAGTAAAAATTTCTTCTGTATTTCTACTCGAAAAGCAAGAGTATGGTGAGTTAGCTAATAAAAATTCAAACCCTTTAGCATGGAGAGAGCTCAAAAAGCTATCGGTAGATGTTCGATTATGAGAAGAAGTGTGCATTTGAAAATGGGCATCTAGTAAAAAGATCGGCTTGTTAATCATTTGAGATAAGTCATCAATTAGCCTTTTTATCCCTTTCCCTTTCAGAATATGCTGCGTGAATTTCCGATGGGTTTCAAAGGCAGTGGTTAACTCTGCTGTTCTTTGACTCAACATATAGTTTAAAGAAGCATTAACGATTTCCCCTAGTGAAGTTTCTAAAGGTATTTCTAATAGGGGAAATCCTATTTCATTTGCGAATTGAATAGCTTCTTGTGGTATATGTCCTAAAAATCTCTTGGACTTAATTCCTAAAGCTGTACAATCCCTTTTATGCATACTTTTTATTAAGGAGAGCAGAACACCAGGATTATCTTTAAGATGATAGGCAGTAGTGACTAATAAATCGTTTGGGTTTAAGAAGTCCACGATATCAGGGGCATCCATCATGGTAATATGCTTAATTTCTTTATTTAATCCTCCGTGACCTGCAATTACTTGCACTTCTGCAAAGGCAGGTTTTTGTAATATCTCTGCTAATTTCAATTGTATCCCTCCCAAAGTAATCCGTGTAATCAAGAAGCTTCTTTAGTTAATTTATACAAAGTATTTAGACAATTCTAACATTTTATCTAATGAATTGCTAGCAAGTGATTATTAAAATAATGGATACATATATTAGTGCGTTTTAAGTAGTTTTAAATATTATTAGAAAATAACAAAAGGAAGGAGAGTTCTTTCTTTTTATTTTGAATGTAGGGAGAGTATCAGCAGAGAGGAGCGGGAGAAATGAAGACAACTATTGATATTGAAACAAAAGAAGTAGGGGACTGGATAGAATGGCTTGCCCGATTTGGGAAGACGAAAAATGGTGGAGTTACAAGACTTCTCTATGATGAAAATTGGCGCTTAGCCCAACATTCTCTTTTTCAAAAAATGAAAGAAAATGGCTTGAATCCTTATTTTGATGGTGTTGGCAACTTATTTGGCAGGTTAGCAGGAGTAGATCAAGAGGAGAAAGCCATTCTAACAGGTTCTCATATTGATACTGTTATAGATGGTGGAAAATATGATGGAGCCTTCGGGATTATGGCGAGTTTTATCGCTGTCAATTATTTGAAACAACATTATGGTAAACCAAAAAAGACAATAGAAGTAGTCTCTTTATGTGAGGAAGAGGGGAGTAGATTTCCTTTAGCTTTCTGGGGATCTGGATCGGTAACGGGAAAGTTTACTAAAAGTGATTGCGAAGGATTAGCTGACGCAAGAAATATTTCTTTTGCTCATGCTATGACATCGGCGGGCTTGCAGCCAGTTGAAAAACAAGTTAAGCGAGAGGATATTGAATGCTTTATAGAAATACATATAGAACAAGGGGCTGTCTTAGAAAAAGAGCAGAAGTCTATAGGGATTGTCTCTCATATAGTTGGACAAAGAAGATTTACGATCAAAGTTACTGGGGAGAGTAACCACGCAGGTACAACTCCCATGCCTTATCGAAAGGATAGTATACATCTTGCAGCGGAATTAATTACATATGCCATTAAACAAGTTACGGAAATGGACGCTCACTTAGTGGCGACAGTTGGGAAAATACAGGCAGTGCCTAATATTCCTAATGTGATTGCCAAAGAGGTTACTTTTACACTGGATGTCCGCCACCACCAAGAAGAAGTGCTAGATTACTATTGTGAGAAAATTTTTGCACATTTTAAAGAGAGATGTAAGACTGCTGGTATGGAAGTAGGGTGGAATCAATGGCTGGATGTTAAGGCCGTTGCAATGGACGATAAACTAACGCAGCTGTCGGAGAGAATTGTGGAGGAAATAGATATCCCATATCAAAAAATGATTAGTGGTGCCGGTCACGATGCACAAATTTTCGGAACCTATTGCCCGACAGCGTTACTATTTGTTCCTAGTGTAAATGGGATCAGTCATTCCCCAAAGGAACATACAAATCTAGAAGATTTAAAAAATGGGGTTGTTGTTCTTATAGAATTACTACACCGTTTGGCTTATTGATTTTTTCTGAGATGAACGTACTTAAGGTGCAGGGAAGGCGGAAAGTGGAGTTCATGGGGTTGATGAAAGCCGAAAAGTAAGAGAGGAATAGGAAAAGTGGAGTTCATGGGGTTGATGAAAGCCGAAAAGTAAGAGTGGAAAGAGGAAAGTGGAGTTCATGGGGTTGATGAAAGCCAAAAAGTAAGAGAGGAAAGAGAGAAGTGGTGTTCATGGGGTTGATGAAAGCCAAAAAGTAAGAGAGGAATAGGAAAAGTGGAGTTCATGGGGTTGATGAAAGCCGAAAAGAAGAGAGGAAAGAGAGAAGTGGTGTTTATGAGATTGATGAAGACCAAAAAGAAGGATCACGAAGCAAGCAGAGGGAATTACTAAAAGATAAGGAAAGGAAGTATCATAGTGACTTTTTTAGAACTAAACACACCCTTAAGAACGATTATGACACCAGGACCTGTTGAGGTTGATCCGAGAGTGTTAAGGGCGTTAAGTACACCTATTTTGGGACAATTTGATCCTGCATTTACATCTATCATGAATGATGTTATGAGAATGATTCAACAAGTTTTCCAAACTAAAAATCAATGGGCATATCCAGTTGATGGAACATCAAGATCTGGACTAGAAGCTGTATTGGCCAGTGTCATTGAGCCAGGAGATAAAGTGTTAATTCCAATTTACGGAAGATTTGGACATCTTTTGACGGAAATTTCTGAAAGATATGGGGCTGAGATTCATTTGCTTCAATGTAAATGGGGCGAGGTTTTTGATCCAGAAGTAATTATTGCAGAAATGAAAAGAGTGAGACCGAAAGTAGTTGCTCTTGTTCATGGAGAAACATCAACAGGGTGTATGCAGCCATTAGAAGAGGTCGGCAAAGCATGTCGAGAACAAGATATTCTCTTTATCGTTGACGCAGTTGCAACAATTGGAGGAGCCAATGTTCAAACAGATAATTGGTATATCGATGCAGTAATTGGAGGAAATCAAAAATGTTTATCAGTTCCATCTGGAAATGCCCCTATTACGTATAATGATCGAGTGGAAAAAGTGTTAAATGCACGGAAGAAAGTAGAAAGAGGAATAGCTACAGAAGTGGAGCTAGCAGAGATAAAAGCCCATGCCCCAATTCGCTCAAATTATTTAGATTTGGCACAATTGCAGGATTATTGGAGTCCGCGAAGGCTGAATCATCATACAGAAGCAACTACCATGTTATATGCTCTTCATGAAGGATTAAGAATTGTTTTAGAAGAAGGCTTGGAAAAGAGGTTTGCTCGTCATCAGTACCATGAACAAGCGCTCATGGAAGGAATAAAGGGAATGGGGCTTGAATTGTTCGGTGATAAAAGGTGGAAGCTGCCAACGGTAACATGCATTAACGTTCCAAAGGGGATTGATGCAGAATCTGTTCGTAGTATGATGCTTGAGCAATTTGGAGTAGAAATAGCCAGCTCTTTTGGTCCATTACACGGAAAAATATGGAGAATTGGAACAATGGGCTATAGCTGTCGCAAAGAAAATGTCTTATTCGTACTTGCGAGTTTAGAGGCATGCCTCATTAGCCATGGTGTAAAACTCCCTGCAGGCCAAGCACTGCAAGCAGCGCTAAATTTTTATTTAAGAGGTTAATAGATAAGGGTCCAGAGAAATACTTTCTATGCCTAAAAAGCATAGAGCTTAAAGAAAACACAGAGAAGCCATTCACTCCTTCTCCATTATCGAAAATAAAAGATATATGCCCTATCGGTTAAAAAGAATAAAAAAAATCTATATTGACAATAATGTTTCTATCCGATATGATTTTTCACAAAGAAATGAATAATGAAACTATAAAAAGGATTAGTATGCAGCAATGTCTATAAAAAGAGAGGGTCTAAATGCTGAAAGGACCTATAGGCTTACCTGTTGAACCTGCCTTTTTCGTTCTGTATCGAATAGACTTTGTTTAAGAAGATTCAGCGGTTCAATACCGTTAACATGGAAGAGTGTAAAGCTTTGCTTTGAATTAGGGTGGTACCGCCATTATTTGGTCCCTAATGAATAGCAACGCTTTTTTTTTATGGTCTTTTTCTAAGAAAGATCGCTTGAAATACGTTTAAAAACACAGATAAAATAGGAGGCCCTTTAAAATGGCGAAGGATTTTGTAAAAAGCATTACTAGCATGGAAGATGATTTTGCCCAGTGGTATACAGATGTAGTGACAAAAGCGGAACTAATCGATTATTCAAGTGTAAGAGGTTCGATGATTATTCGACCTTATGGAACAGCGATTTGGGAGAATATTAAAGAAGCATTAGATAAACGTATTAAAGAAACAGGGCATGAAAATGTTTATATGCCATTATTTATTCCAGAAAGCCTTTTACAACGAGAAAAAGATCATATTGAGGGATTCGCACCAGAAGTAGCATGGGTTACACATGGCGGAGACGAGAAACTAGCAGAAAGACTTTGTGTGCGCCCAACATCAGAAGTGCTTTTTGCAGAGCATTATAAAAATATTATTCATTCCTATCGTGATCTTCCTAAGCTATATAATCAGTGGGCTAATGTTGTGCGTTGGGAAAAGACGACACGTCCATTCTTACGTACTTTAGAATTTTTATGGCAAGAAGGGCATACATGTCATGAAACGGAAGAGGATGCAGATAGAGAAACAATTCAAATGCTTCAGGTCTATGCAGAAATATGCGAAAAGTACTTGGCACTTCCAGTGATCAAAGGGCGTAAAACAGAAAAAGAAAAGTTTGCAGGCGCGAAATACACTTATACGATTGAAAGCTTGATGCATGACGGCAAAGCATTGCAATCAGGTACTTCGCATAATCTCGGCGATGGCTTTGCAAAATCCTTTGGAATTCAGTTCTCGGACAGAGATGGCAACTTGCAGCATGTTCAGCAGACATCATGGGGCTTTACGACAAGAATCATTGGTGCCATGATTATGGTTCATGGGGATGACCGCGGCTTAGTCGTACCGCCAATGATTGCACCAACACAAGTGATGATCGTACCAATTGCCCAGCATAAGGAAGGGGTATTGGATTTTGCCTACGATTTACAGAAGAAACTAAGTAATTCGATCCGCGTTGGTATTGATGCAAGTGATAAAAAGCCAGGCTGGAAATTTAATGAGTATGAAATGAAGGGAATTCCTCTCCGTCTAGAAGTGGGACCAAAAGATATCGAGAAAAATCAAGTGGTTCTTGTGAGAAGAGATACTGGAGAGAAACAATTTGTCTCTATGGATGGATTAGAAGAAACAATTACACAATTATTAACGGATATCCAAGACAACTTGTTAAAGAAAGCCACAGATCATAGAGAAGAAAACACTCATACTGCTGTAAATTTTGATGAATTTAAACAGTTGACGGCAAAAGAAAAGCCAGGATTTATTAAAGCAATGTGGTGTGAAGATCAAGCGTGTGAAGATAAAATAAAGGAAGAAACAAGTGCAACATCTAGATGTATGCCTTTTGAGCAAGAAAAAATCGCTGACACTTGTGTATGCTGTGGCAAAAAAGCAAATAAATTAGTCTATTGGGCTAAAGCATATTAATATTTTTGCCTAAATCAAATGGATAGTAAAAACGAGCAATTTGGATCTCGAAAATATGAAGATGTTCTAATAAAAAAGCTGAAATTTATGTAAAGGTTGGTAAAGTAAGATCATCTACTTTACCAACCATGAAATTCTAAGTTTAAATATAAAAAAGCACTAAATGACAAATATAAAGCACCTAGTTGTATAGGTGCTTTTCTTCATTAAGGAGATGATCATGACTACTACTTTAATAAAAATAATAGCTTTAATTTTTATGCTAATAGATCATATAGGGGAATTTATCCCTGGTACTCCAGTATATTTAAGATGGGGAGGGAGAATAGCAGCACCGATTTTTATTTATTTTGTGATAATAGGTATGACTCACACCTCTAATAAACATCGATATCTCTTCCGTTTGTATATTGCTAGTGTTATCATGGCTTGCGTTAATGTGTTTATTAATCAAAATTATAATACGGGAGTAGGATTAACTAATAATTTTTTTGCGACATTATTTACGGTTGCATTGTTAATTTATGTAATCGATAAGAGAAGTTGGAGATATTTTAGTATCTACTTAATATGGCAGATGATAAGTACTGTGCTTTCTACCCTCATTACAGAAATATTTATATTAAATACAGCTCTGAGATATCCTTTTTATGGAGCTATATTTGGAAATGTAATATATGTAGAAGGGGGAATCTTGTTCGTTTTATTAGGTGTTGTCTTTTATTTATTTAGAAATAAAAAACAATTAGTAATAAGCTATTCAATTTATTGCCTTTTTATCTTTTTAGTATATAAAAAATGGGGAGGCAGTTTAAATCCGTTTTCACAATTTTTACTTCCGTTTGCAGACTTCCAATGGATGATGATTTTAGCTTTGCCATTGCTCTATTTTTATAATGGGGAAAAAGGAGTTGGCTTAAAATATTTTTTTATCTCTTTTATCCAATACATATTACCATTTTATATTTTATTGGAGGGGAAAAATAGTATTACTGTAAGCCAGCTCAATGAGAGTTGGCTATTTTCTCACTCTATACACAGCAATCAAAAAAAGCAAAGGACAGAATTAGCTATAGTGAGGAAAATTATTCCTTTTTATATTGTGGAATACTTACATAAGTCAATCTTCAGCTTTCTCCGTTATACTTCTAAATACTATTCATTCGTTTCTTTACTGGGTTTCTTCGTCTGGCTCAATATGGACATGAACCTCTAACACATTAAATTCATTTATTAAGGCATTTTCTACGGCTGAAGAGATATCATGGGCGTGAGTAATATCTAGCTGCTGGTTAACGGTAATGACGACATCCACGACTGGGTTATTGCCATAATTTCTTGCTTTAATTTCTTTAACAGCTTTAACGCCATCTGTATGTAAAATGGTCTTTTTATATTTATCAATCAATAAAACGTCAAAACCATCTGTCAGATAATGAGTGGTTTCTCGGAAAATTCCCCAAGCTGTTTTACAAATTAACAGGCCGACAATACAGGCCGCTAGCGGATCTAAAAATCCCAAGTTTAATTGTGCTCCAAAAATACCGACAGCAGTACCAAAACTAACCATCGAATCAGAAAAATTATCTTTCGCTGCTGCTTTTACAGCTTGGCTATTTATTTTTTTTCCCAATCGTAAATTGATCCGATAGACAAAGAACATAACAGCACCACAGGCGATAGCTGTATATGCTGCCACTAAATCAGGTGCTTGTCTAGAATGAGTAAAGAAGGAAGAGATTGCTTGGTATAATACTTGTAATCCAACACTCATCATAATAAAGGAAGCAATTAACGAAGCAACAGTTTCCGCTTTCCAATGGCCATAAGGATGGTCTTTATCAGCTGGTTTTTGAGATAGCCGCAACCCGATTAAAACGGCAACAGAAGCAATAATATCGGTGAAATTATTCCATCCATCTGCTTTTAAAGCTTGCGAATCAGTGCTATTTCCAATAATTAATTTCACTGATGCTAAAATAATATATGTAATAATGCTTAATATCGCGGCTCGTTCTCCGAGCTTTAAGTCTGCATATTTTTTATCCATTGCAAATGCCTCCTTAACTACCTCACTAATCATATCAAGTCACTATAGGGTGGGTCTAGAGCAACGTTTTTATACCTATCAACAAAAGTATGAGGAAGAGAAAACAGTTTGCCAGAGGAAAACTTTTCAATTATAAAAGAAGAAAAGTCAGAGGGAAAGAATAAATCCTCTCCTCTGACTTATCAATGATAACCAATTATCTTATATATAAATCACTTACTAAATAATCCTTTATCACATCGGATGGAATGGGAAATTCAACTGTCCCCATATACCCTGGTGCTACTTCGTATTCATTAAAGCAAATGACCAATTGATGCTGTTTGTTTATATAGAAATTTTGGTATGGATCGATTTTATCAAACCCTTCTGGATCGGTATCACTTTTTACAAAATAGCTTCCGATGTCTGCTTTCATTTGCTTGTTCATTTCATGTAAAATGTACGAACTGATAGCATCAATGTAAGAATCATCTTTAAATAGACTTGGTAATGTGATTAACAGTTCGTTTTGTTTATCGATCGTATCATAGCGAATAGATTCTGCAGCAGATGCTTTTGTTTCGATCGTATATCGACCAAGTGATAATAACAAATCATCATCTGTTTTAACGATATAGCCACTTTCGAGCGAGTAGTTTCCATTATCATTTGCTGTTTCTTGCATAAATTTAGAATAAAGCTCTTTTGATTCTTGAACGTATTGTTGGTTTAATGTCTGAGAAAGAGTTTTATTCTCTAAGCCAGTTACTTCAGGCGTTTTAATATCTAGCTCACTATTCTTCTTCGTTTCTTTCCATTCTGTTATTGTAACGACCTTAATGACTTTGTTTAAAAAAGGTATATCTGATAAGGTGCTTGCTGCTGCCGGACTTATATTGACCGTTGTAATGAATAAAAGGATGGAAGCAGCTAAGAAGATAGCGTTTTTTGAAATTCTTCTCAAAGTACGATATCGTTTAATCGATCTATGTGTCTGTTTCTCCAGTTCATTTGGTATGGGTATATTCAAATAATCCTTTTTCATCTTTTCTAATTTTCTATCCATTTTATTCCTCCACTATTTCATTTCTATACGAAGTATTTTTAGTGCCTTATAAAGTTTTGTTTTTACTGTATTTATATTTTCATCTAGTACAGAAGCAATTTCTTCGAGCTTTAAGTCTTCAAAAAAACGAAGAATCACAATGGTTTTATAGGATGGTGGAAGCTGATTCATTGCTTGTTCTAAATCTAAATTTTTGTAAGTATCGACAGAACTTGAAGCAAGCACTTCTAAACTGTCATCGTCTGCCACATACCAACGTTTCTTTTTTCGTAAAAAATCAAGAGAGGTTGTAGCGACAATTCGATAAAACCAACTTTTCATCATAGCAGTATCTTTTAATTGATGTTGTTTTCTTAACGCTTTATGAATAGAGTCTTGTACAATATCTAAGGCATCTTCTTGATTCCGTACATAAGAGTAAGCAAATCGATAGAAGCTTTCCTTATGATCCATAATAAATGTAATTAACTCCGTTTCTTTTTTATTTTTGTTTAACATAGAAGAGCTCCTTTATGGAAGAAATACGTAATAACTTAAGTTTTACAAGGAATAGACGTATGGAAAGGGGATTTTGTTTTAAGAAAATCAAATAAATTAAAAAAAGGAAGGATAAAACGGAAAAGAGAGAAGAAAATCCTCCAAGCTTTCTGGTGAGACAGCACTTGGAGGAATAAATAATCTATTCTTTTTCTTTTACATGTAGTTTCTTGCTTGGCCAAAAGGCAGCATTTCCTAATAGGGAAGTTATTCCAGGCACTAAAAATGGTCTTACAATAAAGGTATCCAGCACAATTCCGATTGCAGTTATGGTTCCAAAATGGACAAGTACTTGCATTGGTAAAGTCGTTAGTACCATAAAGGTAGCGGCTAAAATGACTCCAGCAGAAGTAATAACGCCGCCAGATTCTGCTACACCTTCTTTCACCGCTTGTAAGAGAGGCTTTTCTTTGCTTTTCTTCCATATGCTTGAAATCATGAATATATTATAATCTTCTCCTAATGCCACAATAAATACAAAGGAGTATAGCGGAATTAAACCTTGAATTGCCTCTACTCCAAATCCATAGTGAAGGATAATCCAGCCCAATCCTAATGCGCTAAAATAGGAAAGCAGAACGGTCGCAATCAAATAGATGGTTGCCGTTATAGAGCGTAGATAAATAAGTAAAAGGATGGCAATCATGGCTAAAATAACAGGAATGATCATTTGCGCATCATCATTTGTTAATTCTCTTGTATCATATTGCTCTGCAGTAATTCCAGCAATCCAAACATTATCGTTCGCATTTTTGATTCCATTCTCCTGAAGCGTTTCTTCCAATGTTTCCCGAATTATTGGTAGTTTATCCATCGCTTCATTTGAATAAGGATTCGTTTGAAGCTCCACTGAATATTTGATTAAATCAGGATTCTTCTTTCCTGCTTCACTCTCTGAAACCTTTGCGATAAAATCTAATTGCTTCAAGGATTCCTCGACTTTTACAGCTTCTCCTTCGGTGTTAATAATAACCGATACGGGAGCAAGTTCCCCTGCATTAAAATGATCTTCAATTAAAGTATAGCCTTCTCTTGAGGGCATATCATCCGGAAATGAGGATAATAAGTCATACGTATACTCCGTTTTAAGGGAAAAAAGAGCAAAAATTCCAAGTAATATTGTCGTGAGAATCGTCACTTTCCATGGATGTTTTGTTACTACCTTACCAATCGCGGTTCCGAGTGATTTTCTTTTTTTCGCTGTTTTTTTAATGCCCTTTTTTGCTAATAATTCTTCTGTTCTAGGAACGAATGGATAAAAAGACAGTCTGCCGATAATAGCTAAAATGGCAGGGACAATACTTAAACTAGCTATCATCATTATGAGAATAGATATGCTAAATGGAATGGCAAATCGGTGAACTGCCCCATATTGAGCTAATAATAATGCAATGAGGGAGAAAAATACTGTTAAACCACTCATCGCCACGGCTCCTCCAGAACGTTTTAAGGCTTTTTGCATCGCAATTTCCTTTACTGATTCTTGTGTTAGTAACATACGATATCTACTGATAATGAATAAACAATAGTCTGTACCAGCTCCAAAAAGCAATACGGTCATAATAGCAATGCTTTGAGAATCAAATTCAATCCACCCTGACTCACCTAAGAAGCCAAGTAAAGGACTGATAACTCCATAAGCGATTCCAACTCCGATTAGCGGGATTAAAGCTAATACTGGAGAACGATATATGACAAGCAAACAAATTAAAACTATCATGACTGTGCCAATGAGTAATGATAAGTCACCTTGGCTAAACAGCTCTGTCGCGTCAATAGAGATACCTACTGGACCGGTTGTTCTTGCGTGCAATTTTGTTTCGTCTTTTATAGAGGTGTTAAAAGGATTTTCTCCCCATAAGTCACTTGCAGCCGTTTCTAATTCCTGAATACCAGTCTTCAGTTCGCTTGTAGCTAAATTATTCTCAAATAAAAGCGGGAGAACGAATGTTGTTCCATCTTCAGAAATTTGTCGCTTTACTGCTTCTATCGGTAGTTGATGATAGGGAATAATCATTTCTTGATGGATTAGCGGTTTCTCTGTTAGTTGTTTGGTAAGCTCTTGGATTTGTTGTAAATCTTGATCAGATAATCCTGTTGATCGATACCAAGCAATTAATGCAGGTGTTCCTTGTTCATTGGGAAATTCCTCTTTCATTTTTTCCTCTGCCTGCTGTGATAAAGCAGTAGTGGGAATATTTCTAGCTAAATCATTTTTCTGTGAGCTAGCCTGAGGTAAAAACATGCTTACTATCCCGACAAGGAGAAGCCAGGCAATTAAAGTAATCCACTTTCCCTTTTTACTAGTTACTGCAGTAAAATATTGCTGAATATAATGTTTCATTTTTCCACTCCTTAAAGACGCAACTTATCAATCGATAAGTAAGATGTAAAACAAACTTATCACTTGATAAGTTGAGTATATAGTTAATACAGAAAGAAATGAAGTGTTTTTTACAAAATCATTACCTATCTACTAGGCCAAACAAAAATAAATGAACAATTAACTTTGCCTTTCGCTGGATTTCCTTTTTTTGTTGATTAGAAGATAGTTCTTTCATATAAGAAGGCTGCATCGCTGTTTGAATATATTGAAGAAACATCAAGGCAATTTCTTGGCTATTACTTTCTATTTTATTGTAGGAAATATTTGCATTGTTTTTTTCCTCTTGATCAAATACTTGTATAATGGGGTTCAAAAATCCTTCCTGCCAGCGAATTCTTAAATGTGTTTGGACATCAGCCGGCATTTCATGCTGTAAGTCATGAAACATTTGCATTAAATCCTCTTGATAATTTTCTAAAAAGTAAATAGCAATTTGATAGAGACATTCTTGAAGATTCTCGAATTTTTTCGTAATGTTTAAGAGAGCTTGTTCGGTTTGTTTTATAGACGCATTAATTACTTCTTTATAAATATCTTGTTTATTTTTGAAATGATGATATAAGGCTGGTTGTGTAATTCCACAATGTTCTGCAATCATTCTTGTACTAACCTTTCGATATCCTAATTCCATAAATAGCTGATAGGAAACATGGATAATGAACTGATAGGTATCATGATTGGTACTCGACCTAACTATTTTTTTATTCACATTGTAAACCCTTTCATTGTTGAATTTATCACATTTAATATTATAGAAAAAATAAGGGGATATTTCAAATTTGTATAAAATGTGAACGTCATTGTGAAAATATGAACAAATTTATTTAAATAGGCTTGAAGGTTTTCACAAGTCGTTATATGATAAGCGTGTAAAGAAAAACTAACGAGAATTTGCAAACAAGCAACAAGAACTGTAAGTTGGTAGGAAAATTAAACTACTATATTAGTAGTTTTTCTTTAAAGAATAATTTGTGAAATATTTCACAAATTAACTGCTTTTATAAAGTAGTTTTTTCTTTAAAGTAATATGTGAAAAACTTCACATAATTATCATTCTCTATAATTGGAGGGATCTACGATGTCAGTTGTTGAAAAAGAAGTAAAAGGGAAAAATGAACAAGTTGATGTGCAAGCAGTTATTGATGAAATGGCTGTGAAAGGAAAAAGAGCACTAAAGGAATTTATGTCCTTAGATCAAGAGCAAGTAGATGAAATAGTAAAAGCAATGGCTCTTGCTGGCTTAGATAAACATATGTATTTAGCTAAACTAGCAGTAGAAGAAACCGGAAGAGGCATTTATGAAGATAAAATAACAAAGAATATATTCTCTACAGAATATATATACCACAATATTAAATATGATCGTACAGTTGGGGTAATAAATGAGGATCAACAAACAGGAATTGTCGAAATCGCTGATCCAGTTGGAGTGATTGCAGGAGTAACACCTGTTACAAACCCTACCTCTACTACAATGTTTAAAGCTATTATTGCTATTAAAACACGGAATCCAATTATTTTTGCTTTCCATCCTTCTGCACAGAAATGCAGTAGTGAAGCGGCTAGAATCTTAAGAGATGCAGCTGTAAAAGCAGGGGCACCAGAAAACTGTATTCAATGGGTTGAAAAACCTTCCATTGAAACAACAAAAGCATTAATGAACCATAATGATATCGCACTAATTCTTGCAACTGGTGGACCAGGAATGGTTAAATCTGCATACAGTTGTGGCAAACCAGCACTGGGAGTTGGAGCTGGTAACGTACCTTGTTATATTGAAAAAACAGCAAAAGTTAAAAGAGCAGTCACTGATTTAATTCTTTCTAAAACATTTGATAATGGAATGATTTGTGCCTCTGAACAAGCAGTAATCATTGATAAAGAAATCTATGAAGAAGTGAAAGATTTATTAGTTCGTAATAGCTGTTATTTCTTAAATAAAGAGGAATTAGCCAAAGTAGAAAAACTAGTAATTAATGAAAACACATGTGCTGTAAATCCTGATATCGTTGGTAAATCTGCTCATTATATCGCAGGATTGGCAGGAGTAAAAGTTCCGGAAGATACCAAAATCCTACTTGCGGAATTAGAGGGTGTGGGACCAAATTACCCGCTATCAAGAGAAAAATTAAGTCCAGTCCTTGCATGCTATAAAGTTGAATCAACAGAAGAAGGAATCAAACGTGCAGAAGAAATGCTAGAATTCGGCGGATTAGGACACTCAGCAGTTATTCACTCTGAAGATCCAAAAGTAATCGAAAACTTTGCGCTAAGAATGAAAGCATGCCGAATTATTAACAACGCTCCATCTTCTCAAGGTGCGATCGGTGATATCTACAATGCTTTCATGCCATCTTTAACACTTGGCTGTGGATCTTATGGTAAAAACTCTGTATCTACTAACGTAACAGACATTCATTTATTGAATGTAAAAAAACTAGCAAAAAGGAATGTAAATATGCAATGGTTTAAAGTTCCATCAAAAATCTATTTTGAGAAAAACTCTGTACAGTATTTACAAAAAATGAAGGACATTTCTAGAGTGTTTATCGTAACTGATCCATATATGGTCAAATTCGGATATGTTGATAAATTACTTTATAACTTAAGAAAACGTTCAAATCTAGTGCAAGTAGAAGTATTTTCCGATGTAGAGCCAGATCCATCTATTGAAACAGTTGTTAGAGGAACAGAAATGATGGCTAAATTCCAGCCGGATTGCATTATCGCTCTTGGTGGGGGTTCTCCAATGGATGCAGCGAAAGGAATGTGGTTATTCTATGAACATCCAGATGAAGAGTTCTTTGGCTTAAAGCAAAAGTTCTTAGATATCCGCAAAAGAGTATATAAATATCCATCATTGGGTGGAAAAGCTAAATTTGTGGCAATTCCAACTACCTCTGGTACTGGATCTGAAGTAACATCTTTTGCGGTTATTACCGATAAAGAGCAAAATATTAAATATCCTTTAGCAGATTATGAGTTAACACCAGATGTAGCAATCATTGATCCGCAATTTGTGATGACAGTTCCACCATCCGTTACAGCAGATACAGGGATGGACGTACTAACACATGCTGTGGAGGCGTATGTATCAAATATGGCAAATGACTATACAGATGCATTAGCAGTTAAAGCTGTTCAATTGATCTTTGAATATTTACCAAGAGCTTATCGTAATGGAAATGATGAAGAAGCACGTGAAAAAGTGCATAATGCTTCTACGATCGCCGGTATGGCATTTGCAAATGCGTTCTTAGGAATTAACCATAGCTTGGCACATAAATTAGGAGCCGAATTCCATATCGCACATGGCCGTTCTAATGCAATTTTATTGCCACATGTTATCAGATATAATGCTGAGAAACCAAAAAAATTCATGTCATTCCCTAAATATGAATATTTTAAAGCAGATGAACGTTATGCGGATCTTGCTAGAATTCTTGGATTGCCGGCTAATACAGTTGAACAAGGTGTAGACAACTTTGTAAAGGCAGTAATCAGACTAGGGAAAGAACTGAATATTCCAATGAGTATTGCTGCACAAGGCGTAGATGCAAAAGAATTCGAAGCAAAAGTGGATTATTTAGCGGACCGTGCCTTTGAAGATCAATGTACAACAGCTAACCCTAAATTACCATTAGTTACAGAGTTAGCAGATATTTATCGTAAAGCCTATAAAGGGGTTTAAAAAATCCTCGAATAATAAAAATGGTCAAATCACTCGTGATTTGACCATTTTTATTATTCAATTTGCTAATCCAGTAATCTTTAAAGAGGAAGTCCTGCGTAAATCAATATAGGAATCCTTTAGTCGAATCAATGGTAAATGAGGTTCATTTTGATGAATAAAGATAATTTCTGCTGTTTCATTATTAGATAGCATGACTTTTTTAAAGAGCTGCTTCCTCATGATGAAATTGGTAAATGGAATAACAATAGCTGGATTTAAAGCATTTCCATAGGATTCACTCATTAATTCATCAATAGCTTCAATGTAGGTTTTCTTGTCTTTATACGTATTAGCAGTACACATGCTATTAAATTTGTCTGCAACGGAAACAATTTGGATCAAGAAAGGAATATCCTTTTCTGTACGCTGAGAGGGGTAGCCTCTGCCATTTATTTTTTCATGATGTAACAGAGCAGTTCGCGATATTAATATATCCAATTGTGGAACTTGAAATAAAATACTTTTTCCATAGATTGTGTGTTTTTGCATTTCTTTATATTCTGTTTGTGTTAAACGAGCAGATGCCTTTAAAATAGATGAATCCAACTATAACATTCCGATATCATGAAATAATCCCATCTGACTAAGCAGATGGCATTGCTTTTTAGGCAATCCTAAAATCTTCCCAATAATGGCGGAAAGGATTCCAACATTTATACTATGCTGGTAAATATAATCATTTGGTGAGACTTCTTTATGAAGAATTTCTAAAATTGCTAATTCTTGAAGAGAAGAATCAATGATGTCTTTAAAGCCAGTTAAGAGTTTTTCCACCGTGCTGTTATCTTGTTCCATAATGCGATGGAAAGTTTCTTTTACCTCATCTAGCAAATTAGTAAATTCCTTATTATCGGAGGAGGTAGCGGTTTCATCTGTAGGTTCAATAACATCAAATGGATTAACCTGATGCTTTGTAAGTAATTCAACATGCTTCTTGGTTAAGATGGAGTCCTTTTTAAGTAGAAGTAAGCCTTCAATAGAGTTTGAATAAACATCCTTTTTTATACGATACCCAACAATATCCATAGTTCCTTTTCCCATATTAATTGTCTCCTTTACATAATGGCTATATATTGCTGCCTCGCATCCCCTTATTAGTAAATATTACCTTAGCTCCATCATAGATAAAACGGACTTTTTGACTAGTTATCGCACTTCTTATTGCCTATTTTAGTAGAAATTACTAGGGAGTAAGGCCTTCTGTATATTTTTCCTATTATAATAGCTATATATTTACCAAATAGAATAGAAGAAGATGCATAGATACATAGAGAGAGGAGCGGAAGGATGAAGAGGAGTCGAGTGAATAAAAATACATATTCTTTACATAAGGAAAAGAAATATCAACATCATATTAATTTCATTCATAATGAATTGAGGAATTATCGTACGATTGATATACCAAATCGTACGATAATCATTAAGAATCAGGATTTGGAAGATTGGATTGTGGAAGAGTTAAGTCCTGAAGAACTAGATGAAATTATTGTATTGCTAGAACAAGCTAAGAAAAGAGCATCTTCTGTGAAACCAATCTTTCAAGTGATTGCAACAAGCTTGTTAAAAATTACATAAGGATTCTGTTTTTAACAAAAGGCTTCTTGCTTGTTTCACTATGTGGAGAACTATATAATAGTATATATTTATCGATAAACACTAGACCGGATTTTAAGAAAAAGAGTAGAAAATCAAAATAGACAGTTGTGAATGCTTCTGTTATTGTATTGTAAGAAATAGCCATATAGAAACCTAATGAAGCCTTGTTTCTTGAATTAGGAGGAGAATTAGTTGGAACCTTGTATGCAAAGTTTATATACTTATTTAAATGACCATCTTGTTGATATGCGTAAAGAGTGGCTAAGCATGATAGAAAATAGTGATTCATCCTTTTATTCAGTCCATAAATCAGCAGAGAATATGGCAGAACTAATTACCGCCCATCAAACTCTTTTAGAAAATGTAATAAAGGTTTTTATTGAGGAAGAAGAAGTATATTCAGCAAATATTTCTGAATGGGCTCTTAAAGTTGCAGAAAAGCGGGCGAAAGACTTAGTACCAATTTTAGAATCAATTGAACAGCTTAACACGGTTAAAGGCATTCTTTTATCATATGTAGAAAAATTTTCTGCGGAGACTACTGCTCATTTAACAATTCCTACACTCTTTGAATGGATACGATTAATTCATTATGCATTTGATTTATTTGTAAATATTTTTATTGGTTCTTATGATAAATATAAATTTCAGCAATTAACGGCACAGCAAGAAACTATATATGAATTAAGCAGCCCAGTTATTCCAATTACGGAGGGAATTGGTGTTATTCCATTAATCGGCGATATTGATACAAAGCGAGCGCAATTAATTATGGAGAATACACTAAAGGAATGTAACGAGAAACGATTTAATCACTTATTTATTGATTTATCGGGTGTGCCCCTAATTGATACAATGGTTGCGCATCAAATTTTCCAAGTGATTCATGCTTTACGATTAATTGGTGTCAAAGGTTATCTTTCAGGATTAAGACCAGAGGTGGCACAAACAGCTATTCAACTAGGTGTAGATTTTAGCCAGATACCAATATTTAATAATTTAGCAAGTGCACTAGGGAAATTTGGATTAACGGTCAATGAAGTGAAATTTGTTAAATAGAGGTGTATATAGATGGGGAAATATATAGCTGCACTATTTTTCCCGTGCCTATTGGTAATCCTTTTTTCAAAAGCAACCTATTATCCAATTATTGGTTTAGTCTTAACCGTTGCTTTAATTGCTGCTTCGGTTTACAGAGGATATACGGATACATTTTTATTAATTGTCGTTGATGCTTTTTCTATGACTATTGGTTATATGATCAGTAGAAATTGGAAAGAGAGATTAGCAAGTAAGGATACTTAATAGAAGAAATATAAAAAAGAATAGAGAAGAAGAATGACTAAACGATTTTCCGTCGATAAAGAGGATAGGTATTTCGTATAGTCATTTTTTTATAGGGAAATGTTTTTCGTCCTAATCAAATTATGTTCAAAAATAAATCGAATGTTTGTTCTCTTTTTTGTGGTTTGAAATGGAAGGTTTGTGGTAGAATGATGTTATATTGATTACATAGGTAGGAATTAAAGAAAGAAATGGTTAAAAATCGTCTTTTCATTTTGTTGTTTTCCTTAATTTGTTGCTTTTTGTTTTTGCGGAGAATTTGAATCCTTAAAACAACAGAGTGTACGAAAATAGCTAATATCGTGGAGTATTAACATAAAGCAGCAATGGAATAGATGAATAAACAGGCGTGTGTATAGATCGGAGGATGGTTTAGTGAGTCATGATTTTGAATTAGTTTCGAAGTATACTCCTCAAGGAGATCAGCCAGAAGCAATCAAAAAATTAGTCTCAGGTATACAAGCAGGAGAGAAGATTCAAACCTTGCTGGGGGCAACTGGGACGGGTAAAACGTTCACCATAAGCAATGTGATTAAAGAAGTTAAAAAGCCAACATTAATTATTGCTCACAATAAAACCTTAGCAGGTCAATTATATAGTGAGTTTAAAGAATTTTTTCCTAATAATGCAGTAGAATATTTTGTTAGCTACTATGATTATTACCAACCAGAGGCTTATGTCCCGCAAACGGATACGTTTATTGAAAAAGATGCAAGCATTAATGATGAAATTGATAAGCTCCGTCACTCAGCAACATCTTCCTTATTTGAAAGAGATGACGTAATAATTATTGCCAGTGTATCTTGTATATATGGATTAGGTTCTCCAGAAGAATATCGAGAAATGGTTGTATCATTAAGAACCGGTATGGAATTGGAAAGAAATCAATTGCTTCGTAAATTAGTGGATATTCAATACGATCGAAATGATATTGATTTTAAACGGGGAACTTTTCGTGTCCGTGGTGATGTAGTCGAAATTTTCCCAGCGTCCCGAGATGAACATTGTATAAGAGTCGAATTTTTTGGAGATGAAATAGACCGGATTCGGGAAGTGGATGCATTAACGGGTGAAATTTTAGGAGAACGAAATCATATTGCTATTTTTCCGGCGTCTCACTTCGTAACAAGAGAAGAGAAAATGAAAATAGCAATTGAAAACATTGAAAAAGAATTAGAAGAACGCTTAGAGCAATTAAGAGCAGATAATAAATTATTAGAGGCTCAGCGTCTAGAACAACGCTCACGCTATGATTTAGAAATGATGCGAGAAATGGGATTCTGTTCAGGAATAGAAAATTACTCAAGACATTTAACATTAAGACCTCCTGGATCTACTCCTTATACATTGCTGGATTATTTTCCAAAAGATTTCTTACTTGTGATTGACGAATCCCATGTTACGTTGCCGCAAATTAGAGGAATGTATAATGGAGACCAAGCGCGGAAAAACGTATTAGTTGAGCATGGTTTCCGCCTGCCTTCAGCTCTTGATAACCGCCCATTAACGTTCGGAGAATTTGAGAAGCATATTAATCAAATGATTTGTGTTTCTGCAACACCAGGACCATATGAAATCGAACATACTCCTGTTATGATTGAACAAATAATCCGTCCAACTGGGTTACTTGATCCAACCATTGATGTTCGTCCAATTGAAGGACAGATTGATGATTTAATAGCGGAAATCCATGAGAGAATGAAACGAAATGAACGGGTATTGGTAACAACACTGACGAAAAAAATGTCAGAAGATTTAACAGATTATCTAAAAGAAATAGGGATAAAAGTACAGTATCTACATTCCGAAGTAAAAACATTAGAACGGATTGAAATTATTCGAGAGTTACGTCTTGGGAAATACGATGTATTGGTAGGAATTAACCTATTGCGAGAAGGCTTGGATATTCCTGAAGTCTCACTCGTTACTATTTTGGATGCAGATAAGGAAGGGTTCCTTCGTTCAGAGCGGTCCCTTATTCAAACGATTGGACGGGCGGCGAGAAATTCTAATGGCCATGTCATCATGTACGCTGATAAGATTACCCATTCCATGGAAGTCGCTATCAGCGAAACGAAAAGACGTAGAGAAATTCAAGAAAAGTATAATGAAGAACATGGAATTACCCCGCAAACCATTCAAAAAGGAATTAGAGATACAATCCGTGCTACGCAAGCAGCAGAGGAGCCTGAAGAGTATGGAACAACTACAAAACTTGATAAATTAACGAAAAAAGAAAAAGAAGCAATGATCGCACAAATGGAAAACGAGATGAAAGAAGCAGCAAAAGCATTAAACTTCGAAAGAGCTGCAGAACTTCGCGATTTACTGCTTGAATTAAAGGCTGAGGGGTGAGAGAACAATGGCAAAAGATAAACTTATCGTAAAAGGTGCACGTGCAAATAATTTAAAAAATATTGATATAACAATACCGAGAGATCAATTAGTAGTGATAACTGGTTTATCTGGTTCAGGAAAGTCTTCTCTTGCTTTTGATACGATTTATGCAGAAGGACAAAGAAGATATGTAGAATCTTTATCTGCCTATGCTCGGCAGTTTTTAGGACAAATGGATAAGCCTGATGTTGATTCAATAGAAGGCTTATCTCCTGCTATTTCTATTGATCAGAAAACGACAAGTCGAAATCCTCGTTCTACTGTGGGGACTGTAACAGAAATTTATGATTATTTGAGATTATTATTTGCGAGGGTAGGAAGACCAACTTGTCCAGAGCATGGTATTGAAATTTCTTCTCAGACAATAGAACAGATGGTTGACCGTATTCTCGAATATCCTGAGAGAACTAGACTGCAAGTACTTGCGCCGGTTGTATCAGGGCGCAAGGGAACACATGTGAAAGTACTTGAAGATGTAAAAAAACAAGGGTATGTTCGTTTGCGCATCGATGGAGAAATGTTTGAAATTGGTGATGATATTTCTCTAGAGAAAAATAAGAAACATAATATTGAAGTAGTTATCGATCGACTTGTTGTCAAAGAGGGAATAACTGCTCGTCTGGCAGATTCATTGGAATCAGCCTTACAATTCGGGAATGGAAAAGTCATTATTGATGTGATGGGACAAGAGGAATTACTGTTTAGTGAGCATCACGCTTGTCCAATTTGCGGTTTCTCTATTAGTGAATTAGAACCAAGGCTATTTTCTTTTAATAGTCCATTTGGAGCTTGTCCAGATTGTGATGGTCTAGGAAATAAACTAGTTGTAGATGTAGATTTAGTTATTCCTGATTGGAATTTAACTTTAAAGGAAAATGCGATAGCTCCTTGGGAATCTATTAGTTCTCAATACTATCCACAGCTTCTTGAAAGTGTATGTAATCATTATGGAATTGACATGAATATACCTGTAAAGAACATTCCGAAGAATTTAATGGATAAAATCCTTTATGGATCTGGAAAGGAATATATCCATTTCCGCTATGAAAATGACTTTGGCCAAGTGAGAGAAAATGATATCCAATTCGAAGGCGTTATGAAAAACGTGGAAAGAAGATATAAAGAAACTAGTTCTGACTACATCCGTGAGCAAATGCAAAAATACATGGCAGAACAGCCTTGTCGCACATGTAAAGGATATCGCCTAAAGAAAGAGGCTTTGGCTGTTTTAATTAACGGACAGCATATCGGCAAAATTACTGAAAAATCAGTGGTGGAATGCTATGAATTTATGGAGAAGGTTGATTTAACAGATAAAGAAAAACAAATTGCTAACTTGATTCTTCGAGAAATAAAAGAAAGAGTTGGATTTTTAATCAATGTTGGATTAGATTATCTAACACTAAGTAGAGCGGCAGGAACTTTATCAGGTGGAGAAGCCCAAAGAATTCGTTTAGCAACACAAATCGGTTCAAGGCTTACGGGTGTTCTTTATATTTTGGACGAGCCTTCCATTGGGCTTCATCAAAGAGATAATGATAAATTAATCGATACATTAAGACAGATGCGTGATATAGGGAATACATTGATTGTTGTAGAACATGATGAAGATACCATGATGGCTGCTGACTATTTAATTGATGTTGGTCCAGGTGCGGGTGTCCATGGTGGCGAAATTATTTCTGTGGGAACGCCAAAAGAAGTAATGAATGATCCACAATCGATAACTGGTCAGTATTTATCTGGAAAGAAATTCATTCCACTTCCATTAGAGAGAAAACAAAGTGATGGCAGATATATTGAAATTACTGGGGCAAAAGAAAATAATTTAAAAAATGTAAATGTAAAAATACCGCTCGGAATGTTTATCGCTGTGACAGGGGTTTCTGGTTCAGGAAAAAGTACTTTAATTAATGAAATTCTTCATAAAGGCTTGGCTCAAAAGCTAAATCGTGCGAAGGCAAAGCCAGGTGCCCATAAGGAAATTAAGGGAATTGAACAATTGGAAAAAGTCATAGATATTGACCAATCCCCAATTGGTCGAACACCAAGATCAAATCCGGCGACTTATACGGGTGTGTTTGATGATATACGTGATGTTTTTGCGACAACCAATGAAGCAAAGGTACGCGGTTATAAAAAAGGACGTTTTAGTTTTAATGTTAAAGGTGGAAGATGCGAAGCATGCCGCGGAGATGGAATCATAAAAATTGAAATGCATTTCCTTCCAGATGTTTATGTTCCATGTGAAGTTTGTCATGGCAAACGATACAATAGGGAAACATTAGAAGTGAAATATAAAGGAAAAAACATCTCCGATGTATTGGAAATGACAGTGGAAGATGGTGTATCCTTCTTCGAAAATATACCGAAAATCCATCGTAAATTGCAAACAATTGTGGACGTTGGTTTAGGTTATATTAAACTCGGACAGCCAGCGACTACTTTATCAGGTGGAGAGGCACAAAGGGTAAAACTAGCGTCAGAATTACACCGTCGATCTACCGGAAAGTCTTTTTATATTTTGGATGAGCCGACAACAGGCTTACACGTTGATGATATTTCAAGACTATTGATTGTTCTTCAGCGACTAGTCGAAAATGGAGATACAGTACTAGTTATTGAACATAATCTCGATGTCATTAAGACTGCTGATTATATTATCGACTTAGGACCAGAAGGCGGAGATAAAGGTGGCACAATATTAGGAACAGGGACTCCTGAAGATATTGCCAATCTAAAAGGGTCTTATACAGGGAAATATTTAAAGCCGATCCTAGATAGAGAGCGGCAAAGAATGAAGAATAGTATCGAAGAAGCGGAAAAAATCGCTACAACTTAAATCAAGAGACGGGGAAAGTAGAAAAGCTGATGGAATTATTACCAACAGTTACCTGCCAGACCTCGTCTCTTTTTTCCTAACTTAAGGAGAAATTCTTCTGAATTAGAAACCCGCTACATAAAATAAAGAAGATCAGAAAGTATTCAAATTGAAACCTTTGCTGGGATGATTCCGTATTAACATATAGGAGTCCTTTCTGTTAATTAGTAATTTCAACCAATGATTGGCTTTGAAAGTGTCTTTTTTCTTTAATCTAATAGTCTTCACATTAGCAAATGGAAATAAGCGGTGTTTTAATGTTTTGTGAAAAGTACTTAAAAGAATAAAATCGTATTTTTTGAGGAGGATTTAAAGTGGCAGAAGAGAAAAAGCGAATTTTAGAATTAGTGGAAAGTGGAAAATTAACTGTTGATGAAGCGTTAAAGCTAATGGAAAAGGTTGATGAAGTGAATGAGAAAAAGTCTTTAAATGAAGAAGAAAAAATAATTTTAGAAGATTTTCAAAAAGAATCAAAGTTTCATGAAAAAAAGAAAGAAACGTCTTCAAATTATGGATTTAATTTTCAAGCAGCGAAAGATAAGCTTTTTGACATAGTTGATACAACCATAAAAAAGGTGAAGGAAGTAGACCTAGATTTAAACTTCGGTCATTTTGAAGAAGTTTCTCACATTTTTCAATTCAATAATATTGCTCCCAAAAAGTTGGATATCGATATTCCCAATGGAGAGGTAGAACTGATTCCATGGGATCAAGAGGAAGTAAGTATTGAGTGTAAAGCAAAGGTCTATCGAGTGAATTCTTTAGAGGAAGCAAAAAGAGTATTTCTCAAGGAAGTAGACGTAATAGTAGATAATGAGCGCTTAGTAGTGAAAACGAACCATAAGTGGATGAAAGTGAAAGCACAGGTTTATATTCCACAAATTTCATATGAATCAGCCATCATCCGTTTATTTAATGGACCAATTACTACGTTTGATGTTAAAGCGGAAAAATTGTATGCTAAAACAGCTAATGGTAAAATAACGCTAAAAGCTGGTGAAAACAAAAAAGTGGAGGCAGATGCTGCAAACGGCAGTATTAAAGTCGAAAAAGGAAAGATGGATAAACTGGATGCAGAAACAATAAATGGCTCTATTACGGTTGAGGGGTATTTCAATAAAGTTGATTTACAAGCCTTTAATGGCAGTATATCATGTGTGAACCATTCAGAAACCTGTGAAATCCTTGAGCTCCAAGGGACAACAGGAAGCATTGAAGTAAGTTTACCTGAAACATTAGCGGTCAGCGGTGAATTAAAAACGAATTTTGGTGGATTCAATGTAGAGTTAGAGGGAATACAAATAATAGAGGAAAAAAATGAAGTTCTGCAAAAAACGTTACAATTTAAATCAATCCAATCAAGTGAGCATCATACAAAAATTGAAGCTAATACTAAAACAGGATCGATAAAAGTTAAGAAAATTGAAAAAAGCAATTAATTTTAATAGAAGAAATGAATAAGATACAGGGACTTCAAGGTAAAATGTGGTTTTCTTCTGTATCTTAAATCAATCAGCTTCTTCTGTGTTTAAATGAGGAGTAATTGGAATGAGATGGATTATCGGAATACTGATTAATGCTATATTCTTTGTAGCATTAGCTGGATTATTTCAGGAACAATTTTATTTATCGGGAATAGGTGCGGCAATCGGAGCAAGTGTGATTTTATCTTTGCTAAATATTATTGTCAAACCAATTTTAATTTTATTGACGTTACCTGTAACAGTGTTATCGCTTGGGCTATTTTTATTTGTCATCAACGCTATTACGCTGTCATTAACAGACAGATTAATGGGAGATAGTTTTGAAATTTCGAGTTTTGGTATGTGTTTATTTTTTAGCGTTCTACTGTCACTTTGCAATATAATCGTTCAAAACACAGTTCTGCGAGGAAAAGAATAGAAAGCTGCCGGGTAAAGGAGTGGAGAAATGGCCATTGCTTTACCTAGCAGCTTTTCTTATTATTTTGACTGAATTCTAGCATATATTTAGTGTTTAATGCTAAAATAAGGTGAATATGCAATTCTAAAAAAACATACCTTAAACAGCTAATACTGTTTATAAAAAACTTAACAGCAGTGACCTTTAAAGGAGGAGCTTCATGGCAGCGAAAGTACTAATAAAAGATGTTATCGAAGAGTTTGATTTAGAAATTGTAAGTGGAGAAGAGGGAATTAATCGACCAATTACAGTTAGTGATATATCAAGACCAGGTCTCGAGATGGCTGGCTATTTTAACTATTATCCAGCAGAACGTGTTCAGCTGTTAGGGAAGACAGAACTGTCCTTTGCTGAACGATTAAGTGAGGAAGATAGGGCAAATCGCTTAACCAAGTTATGTAGTGATACAACGCCAGGAATTATTATTACTCGAAATATGGAGGTGCCTCCCCAATTAATAGAGGCATCAGAAGAATTAGCTGTACCTGTACTACGATCTAAGCATAAAACATCGCTTTTTTCCAGTCGTCTTACAAATTTCTTGGAAAGAAAATTAGCACCAACAACAGCGGTTCACGGGGTTCTTGTTGACATTTATGGTGTGGGCGTTTTAATTACTGGTAAAAGTGGTGTAGGTAAAAGTGAAACAGCACTTGAGCTTGTAAAACGCGGGCATCGATTAGTTGCTGATGATTGTGTGGAGATACGCCAAGAAGATGAGAATTTAATTGTCGGTAGTTCACCAGAGTTAATTGAACATCTATTGGAAATTCGTGGATTAGGGATCATTAATGTCATGACGCTTTTTGGAGCTGGGGCTGTTCGTACCCACAAAAAAATATCTTTAGTTATGTCTTTGGAATTATGGGAGCAAAACAAGCAATATGATCGTTTAGGTTTAGATGAGGAAAAAATGAAAATAATTGATACAGAAGTAACCAAGCTGACAATTCCAGTTCGTCCTGGCCGAAATTTAGCGGTAATTATTGAGGTCGCGGCAATGAATTTCCGTTTAAAAAGAATGGGTGTTAATGCAGCCGAACAATTCACGAATAAATTAAACAATGTTATATCTGACGAAAGAAAATAAATAAAGTGAAATGCTGTGAAAAACGTGGGAAATAGGAGGAAATCGAATGGAAGATATACAACCAATTGATCCAATTGCTTTTTCGTTAGGACCGTTTGATGTTAGATGGTACGGACTTATCATTGGCTTTGGATTGATTCTTGCTCTTGTTATTGCAATGCGAGAAGGGAATCGAAGAGGACTTGGAAAGGATGACTTTCCTGATTTAATGTTATGGGCAATCCCCATTTCTATTATATGTGCGCGAATTTACTACGTCATTTTTGAATGGAGCTACTATAAAGATCATCTAGGGGATATACCGAAAATTTGGAATGGTGGAATTGCCATTCATGGAGCTTTAATTGGTGCGATTGTGACTACTTATATTTTTACAAAGAAAAAGGGTATTTCCTTCTGGAAAATCGCGGACATCGCTGCACCTAGTCTAATCCTTGGACAAGCTATTGGCCGTTGGGGCAACTTTATGAATCAAGAGGCACATGGCGAAGAAGTTACACGTTCTTTTTTAGAAGGTTTACATTTGCCGAATTTTATTATCGATCAAATGTATATTAACGGCACTTACTATCATCCTACTTTTTTATATGAATCATTATGGAATATTGTTGGATTCGTAATTTTACTAGTTTTACGGAAAGTGAACTTACGTAGAGGAGAAATCTTTTTAACTTATGTTATTTGGTATTCAGTTGGAAGATTCTTTATCGAAGGAATGAGAACAGATAGCCTTATGATTGGTGATTTACGGATGGCTCAATTAATTTCATTAGCGTTAATTGTCATTTCTATTATCTGTATCGCTTATAGACGGAAAACGGGTCTTGCAAGTGAACGTTATTTAGATGCAAATGGTTAATCATGGAAAGGAATGTTTAGGTTGACTGGAAAGATTAATACAGCATTATTCGATTTGGATGGAACGCTAATAAATACAAATGAATTAATTATTTCCTCCTACTTACATACATTAAATCATTATTACCCAGGAAAATATAAACGAGTTGATGTCATTCCTTTTATGGGACCACCATTATTGGAAACATTTGAGTCGATTGATAAAATGAGAGCTCCAGAGATGATAGCAATGTATCGCTCCTATAATATTGCGAATCACGATAAGATTGTTACAATATTTGATGGTGTTTATGATGCTATTAAAGAATTAAAGCAAAGAGGCTTTAAGCTTGCAATTGTATCAACAAAACTTTCCGATGTAGTG
This sequence comes from Niallia sp. FSL W8-0177, assembly GCF_038006285.1. Classification (NCBI taxonomy): domain Bacteria; kingdom Bacillati; phylum Bacillota; class Bacilli; order Caryophanales; family Bacillaceae; genus Niallia; species Niallia sp. FSL W8-0177. Next base: position 3,126,793 of record NZ_JBBOUX010000001.1, on the reverse strand, counting down.
GAAATGGGCTTGAAATTGACGAAGCTAGATGAATTTTTTGATGTAGTGGTTGCTTTAGAGCATGTAACAAACGCTAAACCAGATCCCGAGCCGGTTCTCCTTGCTCTTGAAAAATTAAAGGCTTCCCCTGGCGATGCAATTATGGTTGGAGATAATAAACATGATATTTTGTCTGGGAAAAATGCAGGTACTTTAACAGCGGGTGTTGCTTGGACACTAAAAGGGAAAGAATTTTTACAGGCATATAATCCTGATTATATTTTTGAGAATATGAAAGACATTCTTTCTATTCCTGAAGTACAACAAACATGAGAAAAACGACGAGATATCCGGTTAGTGGACCCAATTCCTTATGGCATGTTTATAAAACGGTTCCGTTTTTGAAAGTAATTAAAAATTTTATTGTTATTCAGACAGCAAGATATATGCCTTTTTTGAAAGTGAAAAATTGGATGTACCGAAAGCTATTAAAAATGCAGGTGGGAGATCAAACCTCCTTCGCCTTAATGGTAATGCTTGATATTATGTTTCCAGAAAAAATTAAGGTCGGCAAGAATACTGTCATAGGCTACAATACCACTATTCTTGCCCATGAATATTTAATAGAGGAATACAGACTTGGGGAGATTGAAATTGGCGATGAAGTCATGATTGGTGCCAATTCCACTATTCTTCCTGGTGTGACAATTGGTGATCGTGCGATTGTTTCTGCAGGTACATTAGTACATAAGAACGTCCCGGCAGGAAGCTTTGTTGGGGGAAATCCGATGCAAATCATTTATACCGCAGAACAAATGGAAGAACGTAAACGAAATGAGCCTTCCTATGTATTAGATGAATAAAGACAAAAACCTATCTGTCCGTTATTTCAAGAATAAGTTTCTAGAAGTAAGGAATAGATAGGTTTTTTTGAAAATGTCAGAATTAATAAAAAACAGTGAAATATAACGATAAATTGAATATACCGAAAGACTTTGTTTATAAGTTTCGTTGGATTTTTTAGAAAGATCTAATAAATGAAACTTTTCTCTTGACCTCAGTTCAGACGAAGAGTACACTAAAAACAACTCTTTAATTTGGTAGTATATTAGCGAACTAAAGCATTCGGAATTTTAAAACATGAGGTGTTATGATGAGCAGCTTATTTATGTTTGAAAAGCCATTAGGCATGAGAGATACATTACCAGCGATTTACGAAAGAAAATATAAAGTTAAACAAAAAATAGATACAGAAATAAAAAAATGGGGTTATCAATTTATTGAAACTCCGACATTAGAATACTATGAAACAGTCGGCACAGCGTCCGCTATTTTAGACCAGCAGCTTTTTAAATTATTGGATCAGCAGGGACATACACTAGTTCTTCGCCCAGATATGACTGCGCCAATAGCGAGAGTAGCGGCATCTAAGCTTCTATCAGAAGATTTGCCATTACGTCTTGCCTATAATGCGTCCGTGTTTCGAGCGCAGCAGCGAGAAGGCGGCAGACCGGCGGAGTTTGAACAAATAGGTGTTGAATATATTGGCGATAAAACCATTAGTGCAGATGGAGAAGGAATTTCTCTACTTATTTCCTCCCTTCAACAAGCAGGTGTGAAAAACTATCAAGTGTCGGTAGGGCATATTGGCTTTGTCCAATCATTTTTTCAACAAATTCTTGGAACAAAAGATAGAGTGGACAGTTTAACCAAATATTTATATGAGAAAAATTATGTCGGCTATCGTCAGCATGTAGAACAACTTGCTTTATCAAGTATTGATAAACAGCGCTTAAATGATTTCCTAACACTAAGAGGAAAAGAAGAAGTGATTGACCTTGCCTATCAGCTAATGGAAGGAGATCAAGGAAAGAAAGCAATCGATGATTTAAAACAGCTAAGAGATATCCTTGTAGATTACGAAGTGGCAGACAGAGTGACATTTGATTTATCACTTGTTAGTCATATGAGCTACTATACTGGCATTGTATATGAGGTATATGCAGAAGGGGTAGGCTTTCCCATTGGTAGTGGGGGCAGATATGATTTGCTATTAGAGAAATTCGGAAAAAACACTGGAGCAACTGGTTTTGCTATTCGAGTGGATCGACTATTGGAAGCATTAGGCACGGTCGCAAAAACAACCATGATCGAATGTATTTTATTTAGTAGTGAACGAAGAAAAGAAGCATTTCTATTAGCTCAAGAAAAAAGGCAAGCTGGCATCCATGTAATTACGCAAGATATTAATGGGGTGAAAGATGTAGATGCTTGTACAAAGCAGTATAGTGAAATCATACTATTGGTTGGAAAAAAAGGAGCGGAGGTGGCCAAATGAATGACATGCTAACTATCGCAATGCCAAAGGGAAGAATTTTCGAAGAGGCAGCCGATTTATTAAGAGATGCAGGCTTTCGTTTACCAGCAGAATTTGATGACTCCCGGAAATTAATTATAGAGGTTGAAGAAGAAAACTTCCGCTTTATCTTGGCTAAGCCTATGGATGTTCCTACCTATGTCGAGCATGGCGTTGCCGATTTGGGGATTGCAGGAAAGGATGTCATGCTAGAGGAAGAAAGAGATGTATATGAATTGCTAGATTTACATATTAGTGCCTGTTATTTAGCAGTAGCAGGGCTTCCTCATACAGAACTGAATGAAATTGCTCCTAGAATTGCAACAAAATATCCTAATGTAGCGGCAGCCTATTTTCGTGAACAAGGGTCTCAAGTAGAAATTATTAAGCTGAATGGTTCCATTGAGCTTGCACCAATTATCGGCTTAACAGATCGAATTGTCGATATTGTTTCGACAGGAAAGACACTTGCTGAGAATGGCCTAATTGAATATGAAAGAATCGTAGACATTACTTCAAGATTAATTGTCAATCCTGCAAGCTACCGATTGAAGGATAGACGAATTAGTGAATTAGTAGTGAGGCTTCAGCCGGTAGTAAAGTCGAAATTAAGTGTGAAATAACGAATAAGGAGTATTCTAGATGCGAATTGTGACAGATATAGAGAATATTAGTTTAAAACGCTCTGTTGATGCAGGTACGGAAGAACAGCGAAAAGCGGTTCGGGAGATTATGGGACAGGTAAAAAGAAGTGGTGACCAAGCTTTAATCGAATATACAAAAAAATGGGATGGAGCTGAATTGACAAGTCTTCGGGTGAAGAAAGAAGAGCTAGCAGCTGCTTACAATTATGTAGACAAGGAAATGGTTTCGATTATAAAAGAGGCGGCCGCAAATATTAAAGAATACCATCAAAAGCAATTGAAAACCTCATGGGATTTTACCCAAGAAAATGGCTCTGTTCTTGGTCAACGGATTCTCCCATTAGATTCCGTTGGTGTTTATGTTCCAGGGGGAACAGCAGCTTATCCTTCGTCTGTATTAATGAATGTCATTCCAGCATTAGTTGCAGGAGTTCAGCGGATAGTTATGGTCTCGCCGCCGAATGAAAATGGAATTCTCCCGAGTGCTGTTTTAGTAGCAGCTGATATTGCTGGGGTAAAGGAGATTTACAAAGTGGGGGGCGCTCAGGCTATTGCCGCATTAGCGTACGGGACGGAATCAATTGAGAAAGTTGATAAGATTGTCGGTCCTGGAAATATCTTTGTTGCCCTTGCCAAAAGAGAAGTTTTTGGCGATGTTGCTATTGATATGATTGCAGGACCAAGTGAAATTGCCATCATAGCTGATGAAACAGCAAGTGCAAAAGAAATTGCTGCAGACTTATTATCACAGGCAGAGCATGACGAAAGAGCTTCCTCTGTTCTCGTTACTACTTCCATTTTATTGGCTGAGGAAGTCTCTCGAGAAGTGAAGCAGCAGTTAAATGATTTGCCACGTAAGGAAATAGCGGAAAAATCAATTGATCAATATGGATTAATCGTGGTTGTAGAAACGTTAGATAAGGCTGTCGCTGTCATCAATACTATTGCGCCAGAACATTTAGAAATCATAACAAAAAATCCATACGTTCTCCTCGACCATATCCGTCATGCAGGATCTATTTTTATAGGAAGATATAGCTCAGAGCCAGTCGGGGATTATTTTGCTGGAACAAACCACGTATTACCTACAAATGGAACAGCAAGGTTCTCCAACCCACTAAACGTGGATGATTTCCAAAAAAAATCTAGTATCACACATTACAGTGAAGCAGCATTTAAAGAAAACGCTCATAAAATAGCCAAGTTTGCCCGCTTAGAGGGATTGGAGGCTCATGCAAGAGCCATAGAAGCGCGATATGACGACCTGGAATAATAAAAGGAGGAAGGAAAATGGCAAGGACAGCTGCAATTAGTAGAAAAACAGGTGAAACGAACATTCAGTTATCTTTTAATGTAGACGGAGAAGGAGTTTCTGAACTAGACACAGGTGTACCATTTATGAATCATATGCTCGACTTATTTACCAAACATGGTCAATTTAATTTAACAGTTCAAGCGAATGGAGATATTGAGGTAGATGATCACCATACAACAGAGGATATTGGGATATGTTTAGGATTGGCCATAAAAGAGGCGCTCGGAGATAAAAGAGGGATTAAGCGCTATGGGAATAGCTTTGTACCAATGGATGAAACATTGGCACAAGTGGTTATCGATTTAAGCAACAGACCTCATCTAGAATTCCGAGCAGAGTTTCCAAATGATAAGGTAGGAACCTTTGATACAGAACTGGTACATGAATTTCTCTGGAAACTAGCGTTAGAAGCTAGAATGAATCTGCACGTTATTTTGCACTATGGGAAAAATACCCATCATATGATCGAAGCGATCTTTAAAGCGATGGCTCGTGCATTAGATGAAGCCACGACGATTGACCCAAGAATTAAAGGAATTCCTTCCACGAAAGGAATGCTGTAAATGATCGGAATTATTGACTATGGAATGGGGAATTTGTTCAGCGTAAGTAAAGCATTAGAAAGATTAGGTGCTCCCTATTTTATTTCAGAGGATAAAGATAAATTACTTCAGGCAGATGCATTGATTCTTCCAGGTGTCGGAGCGTTTAAAGATGCAATGGAAAAATTAAAGAAGACGGGCCTATCTGAAATGATTTCTGTATTTGTTGATAGTGGGAGGCCTTTGTTAGGCATTTGCTTAGGGATGCAGTTATTGTTCGAATCAAGTGAGGAGCATGGATACAGTGAAGGGTTAAATTTACTACCTGGAAAAGTGGTTCGTTTTCCTGGCATTACAGAAAGTGGTGCGGCCTATAAGGTTCCTCATATGGGCTGGAATAAGTTGCATTTTAAAAGAGAGTCTTTGGTCACATCTGATTTGGAAGATGATTTCGTTTATTTTGTGCACTCGTATTATGCAGATACTAACGAGGGTGTTATTATAGCAAGCTGTTCCTATGATAAAGAGGTTCCAGCAGTAGTAGGAAGAAACAATGTGTTTGGCATGCAGTTTCATCCGGAGAAAAGTAGCAAATTGGGGATGCAATTATTAAGCAACTTTGCGAATTTAATACAGAAAGGATGAACAATATGACCTTCACTTTATATCCGGCCATTGATATGCGAGGCGGAAAATGCGTTCGTTTACAGCAAGGGAATTATGAAAAAGAAACAATTTATGGAGATTCACCATTTGATATGGCAAAAAGCTTTGTAGACCACGGTGCGAAGTGGATTCATATGGTTGATCTAGATGGTGCGAAGGATGGCAAGAAAGTAAATGATCAATTTGTCATTGATACAGCAACAAAATTAGGAGTAAAAGTGCAAATTGGTGGCGGTATTAGAAAAGAAGAAGATATTGTCCATTACCTTGAGAATGGGATAACAAGAGTAATAATTGGCAGTATCGCTGTTTCACAGCCAGACTTTGCGATGGAGATGATCCGCAAATATGGAAAGGGAATAGTGATAGGTATCGATGCAAAAAATGGATTTGTTGCGACACATGGTTGGCTGTCTACTTCAGAAGTAAAAGCAGTAGAACTTGGAAAACGCTTTGCAGATGCTGGGGCGGAAACTTTTATTTTTACGGATATTGCAACAGATGGAATGCTAAGTGGACCCAATGTTAAAGCGATTGAGGAAATGGCTCTGATAACGAAAAAAGAAGTGATCGCATCTGGCGGAATCAGCAGTATAAAAGATTTGAATCAACTAAAGAAAAGCGACTCTAGAGGTGCGATTATTGGTAAAGCATTATATGAAAAAAGATTCACGCTCCGAGAAGCGTTAGAACAATTGAATGGGAAGTAACTGGATATGGTGAGAGGAGTTTATTAATGTTAACAAAGCGAATTATTCCATGTTTAGATGTAAAAGAGGGACGTGTGGTCAAAGGAATTCAATTTGTTCAATTAAGAGATGCGGGGGATCCCGTTGAATTAGCGCGTTTCTATGATGAACAAGGAGCAGATGAGCTTGTATTTCTCGACATTTCTGCATCACATGAAGGTAGAAAAACGATGGTGGAGGTAGTAAAAGAAGTTGCATCAGAACTTGCCATTCCTTTTACTGTTGGAGGAGGAATAAACTCCCTAGAAGATATGAAGAAAATTCTGCGGGCTGGTGCCGATAAAGTATCTTTAAATACAGCAGCAGTGTTAAACCCTGCTTTGATTGAAGAGGGAGCTAATTTTTTTGGATCTCAATGTATCGTTGTTGCCATTGATGCTAAATATGATTCTGAGCTTGCCACATGGCGTGTCTATACTCATGGTGGTAGGAAACCAGTAAATAAGGATGTAATTACATGGGCAAAAGAGGCTGTGGCTTTGGGAGCAGGGGAAATATTGTTAACAAGCATGGATACGGATGGGGAGAAGAATGGATTTAACTTAGCATTAACCAAATCGGTAAGTGAGGCTGTTTCTGTTCCAGTTATCGCTTCTGGAGGAGCCGGCAACGCCGCTCATTTTGAAGAGGCATTTAAAATGGGCAAAGCTGATGCTGCACTTGCGGCTTCCATTTTCCATTATAAAGAAACATCCGTTTTGGAAGTGAAGAGCTATTTAAAGGAAAAAGGAGTGCTTGTACGATGAAATTAGATGAATTGAAATTTGATGAAAAAGGATTAATACCTGCTGTCGTACAGGATGTTGTGACAAAAGAGGTGTTAACCTTGGCTTATATGAATAAAGAATCATTAGAAAAATCCATACGCACCGGAGAAACATGGTTTTATAGCCGGTCTAGACAGGAATTATGGCATAAAGGAGGAACAAGTGGAAATACACAATCTATTGTAGAAATAAAATACGACTGCGATCAAGATGCATTAGTAGTGCTAATTCAACCGAATGGACCCGCTTGCCATAATGGAACAACAAGCTGTTTTGTAGACAGCATGTATCAAAACAAAGCAAGGGATGTAATTTCAGCGGACTATCAAATTCTTGCTAATTTAGAGAAAGTTATTGAAGAAAGAGATATTAAGCGCCCAGAAGGTACCTATACAACGTATCTATTTGAAAAGGGGGTAGATAAAATTCTCAAGAAAGTTGGCGAAGAAGCGGCCGAAGTTATTATTGCTGCAAAAAATCGCGATGCAGAAGAATTGAAGTGGGAAGCATCTGACCTTCTTTACCATTTATTTGTCTTATTAAGAGAACAAAAACTGCCATTTTCTGAGATTTTGCAGGTGCTGGAAGCGCGCCATGAAGAAAAGACAGGGAAGTAAGCAAACTAGAGAATGGTTCATCTAGAGAGCCGCTCTCTTTTTTTGCTCCATCCATACATGTCTCCTTAAGTTAAATTTCCCCCTCTAAAAGTTTTTCCGAAAAGGCATTGACTCTTCTCGGATTTGTATTTAGTATGGTATACTTGTTGAGTTAATAGGAACTTTATAATGCAGCTTGATAAGGGAACATATATATTGGAGGATTTATGAATAAAAACTCAGATAGAGTACAACCAGTGGGTAAACTTATTACATTTAATCCTACAGGCGAATTTTATTTTAACAAAGGAATTAAGGCATATCATCAAAGAGATTATTATAAATCCCTTAAATATTTGCAAAGAGCACTGGCGTTAGAACCGGGAGAACCAATGATTGCATGTCAGCTTGCGGTCGTTTATGCAGATATTGGAGAATATCAAAAATCGAATGAACTTCTCCATGTTATTATTGAAGAATTAGATGAGGACATGGTTGAGTGTTATTATTTCCTAGCTAATAATTACGCCCATTTGGGATTTTTTAAAGATGCATATTATCATGCAAAACTATATTTAAGTTTGGATAAAGATGGGGAGTTTGTAGAGGATACAGAAGATCTTATGGAAGTGTTATCTCTCGAATCAGAGGAGCTCGAGGAAGAGGAAGCTAACGAGGAAGAAGATCTTATTACAAGACAGGAGCAGGCAAGGGCTTTGCTTGAATCTGGTAACTTTGCACAAGCTGTCGAAGCTTTAACAAAGATTATTCAAGATTATCCGGAATACTGGTCAGCATATAATAATTTAGCGTTAGCCCATTTCTATCTTGGACAATCGGAAAAGGCAAGTGAGATTTTGGAGCATGTTTTAACGAATAATATCGGAAACTTACATGCTTTATGTAATAAACTTGTATTTGCTTATTATCAAAATAACGATAGACATGTGAAAGAAATGGCTGCTATTTTAAGAAAAATCAACCCTATTTCTATTGACCATCAGTTCAAACTAGGAACTACTTTCGCACTTATTGGTGAATATGATACAGCCTATTTTTGGTTGAAGAAGATTTATAAACAAGGATTTCAGGGAGATGGTTCTTTTTACTATTGGCTATCTTATGCAGCTTATTACACAGGAAATAAGCAAACAGCAAAGAAAGCATGGAAAAAGGTAATGGATATCGATCCAGAAAAAGAAGGGCAAGAGCCTTGGAATAACTCGGAATATACAATCAATGGATTTGAGGAGCATGTAAGCTCCATTCTCAAAAGATTTGAAAGCAGCCATGCTGAGGAGCGAATGTTTGCTACTTTTTTAACTTCTATATCTTCTCAAAAAGATAAGATTTTGTCTTCTTCTGTTTTTCAGCAAGAGAATGCTTTTACACAAATAGAAAAAAAATATCGTGATTTTGTGAAAAATGGCACTGAAATAGAGGATCCATTTTTATATGTTGCACATCATACAGCCGAACAAATTTATACCAACTATCATCCAATTGGTACGGAAGAAACTAGCTTATATTTATTATGGTTTTCAGCTATCATGGAAATGCAAACAGAAGGAGCTTTATTTAAAAATTGTATTGCAAGTGCAGCTGCTATTGATTATCTGTGGAGTCAATCTCGAGAGAAGAAGAAAACTCAGCAAGAAATTGCCAATAATTATGGACTTTCTACCTCTACTTTACAAAAATATATAAAATCAATGAAGAATTTTATGCAGCCCATCTATAACTAAGATTCCATTATTTTGATGTTTTATGCATTTATTGAATAAATAGTAGGAAGAAGCAGTTAGGAGTTGGACTGCTTCTTTTTTATAAGCTTTAAAAAGATGACACATTAAATATATAATAAAAAGAGTTATAATTAATCTAACGATATGATGCATGATATGAAGTTTTCCATATAAGTAAAACCCATTTATTATTGCTTATACAGATAAAGGAAAGGATGTATGGAATAGGGATGTAACACCAAATAAGAACATGCCAAACCGGTGTTTCATTTCAACATCAGACAATATTTATCCAATTTGTGACATTTTATCTCCCCTGTTTTAAAAGTAATTTGAATCGGTTCTTTCTTAAGTGAAAAGGTCCCAGTAAAAAGGAGAATTAGAAATGAAAATTGGGGAATTTGTAGCGTTGTTAAATACAACAAAAGATACTGTTCGGCATTATGAAGAGCTAAATTTATTAAAACCAAATTGGCAAAATAATAAAAAGGAATATAGTGATAAAGAAATCCTCGACTTTCAAGTGGTAAATGAGTTGAAAAAATATGGTTTTTCCTTAAAAGATATTCAGAAAATCTCTTCTTTAAAAGAGGCAGTGGATTATGGGGATAAGCAATTAATTGGCCAAGTTCATCAAATTTTAACGGGACAATTAGAGAAGCTGCTGCAAGAGGAAAATGAAATACGAGAACGTCGGCTGATTTTAGAAAATGAAGCAAAGAAATTAAAGAATTTATTATCATAATTTATGAGCAGATATTTGGACGGATAGGGGATTGTTTTATAGGATAGTAATAGATAATCATACTTATAATAATAAATGGACAATGTGGATTCTATCATCTAATAGGTAGTTAATGGAAAAGGAGTTTTTAAAATGACGGAAGAAAAAATTTATGATGTTATTATAATTGGAGCAGGTCCAGCTGGAATGACAGCTGCGGTTTATACATCTCGTGCTAATCTTTCTACATTAATGATTGAAAGAGGAATACCAGGCGGGCAAATGGCAAATACAGAAGATGTAGAAAATTTCCCTGGATTTGAAAGTATCTTAGGCCCTGATTTATCCAATAAAATGTTTAATCATGCGAAAAAATTCGGTGCTGAATACGCATATGGTGACATTAAGGAAATAGTGGATGGAAAAGAATATAAAACAGTAAAAGCTGGATCAAAAGAATTTAAAGCAAGATCTATTATTATTTCAACAGGTGCAGAATATAAAAAAGTTGGAGTTCCTGGGGAAAAAGAATTAGGTGGACGCGGCGTATCTTATTGTGCTGTTTGTGATGGAGCATTCTTTAAGAATAAGCGATTATTCGTTATTGGCGGCGGAGATTCAGCTGTTGAAGAAGGGGTATACTTAACTCGTTTTGCTTCCCAAGTTACCATTGTGCACAGACGTGACGAATTAAGAGCACAAAAAATCTTGCAAAAAAGAGCGTTTGATAATGAAAAAGTAGACTTTATCTGGAATCATACCATTAAGTCCATTAATGAAAAAGAGGGCAAAGTGGGCAGTGTGACACTTGTTTCGACAGTAGATCAGTCCGAGCAAGAATTAGAGGCAGATGGTGTCTTTATTTACATTGGCATGGTTCCATTATCTAAACCGTTTGAAAGCTTAGGGATTACCAATGAAAATGGTTATATTGAAACAAATGACCAAATGGAAACAAAGGTGCCTGGTATTTTTGCAGCTGGTGATATTCGTGAAAAAACACTTCGTCAAATTGTTACAGCAACAGGAGACGGAAGTATCGCCGCGCAAAGTGCACAACACTATGTAGAAGAGCTAGCTGAAGAGTTAAAACAACAAGCATAAGAAAGTGTCATTGTGTTTTAATTGGAATGTAACAGTAGTGAAACATAGTTAGGGTATCATAGAAATAGAAATTGACCCCCTTTTAAGATATATTTTTTAGCATAGGCTCAAACATGGAGCCTATGCCTTTTTTATGGATTTTACTCGATTTAGTAGGATTTGGCTGATAAATGTTATTTTTCGCGAATATCTGGAATGTTTTCGCGAATACTTTGCGCTTTTCGCGAATTTAAGAGGTGATTACGCGAATATAGTGTAAGTACTTCTATTCATTCCCAAAAATCTTTTGTAGGGTAATAAATTTTCCCTCGATTTTCACCTGTATAAGGTAATTCATCGAGACAAGAAGTCGATTGGCGGTATCTTTGGAAGAAATATGGACGAATTCACGAAATTCCTTACTGGTTATAGAAGGTTTGATTAAAAGAAAATAATCTTTCACTGCTTTAATAAGGGGTTTTTTATCAAATGCCGAACAGGATGGGCAAAACCAGCTGCGCTTTTTTCTAACCATTGCAAATGCCGTGCAATGAACGCCTGTTATAATATCTTCTTTACTTAAATTGTATTTTTTCAATAAATTAGTATGGTCTGGAGTGTGATGCTTGTTGCAGGAATTTGGAGATTTTGCGAAGGCTCTTGTCATCGAGAATATTTCCTTTGTAATTGATCCCATTTTTCAAGAAAACTATGACTGTGGAGAACATGATTTTTTATCGAGGGATTGCCTTTATGATAGTAGAAGGTTTGGATATAATAACGATTGGCTTGATAGGAGGAATAGGAAAGTGGCGTTTTTGTAAGAACGATTCTAGTTGGCGCTTTAATCTTTTCATTTGAGAGATGGGATCCAGGTAGCCCTCTTCTTGATTATTTCGAATTCGGGTAAATTGGTTTAAAGTTGTATCAAATAGTAATGTGCCTAAATAGTTTTTACAATCAATGATAATAAAAAAGCAATGTGTCAACAAGAGATAGTCTATTTGAAAATAAGATTTTCCATCGTATAAACGAAGATTATGAATAATAAAGCATTCCTTCTCAGGGATAAAATCGAGATAATAGGTTAGCTGCTTTTCTCCTTTATAGCCGCGTAAATAAATCGATACATCTTTTTTGATGGACGAATGTTTATCTCCGCGTTTTAAGAGTGCTTCTAATTTTCTTACCTTTAAATCCTTTTTAACAGGGTTAACATACAAGAGTATCCACATCCTTTTCTAAAGATATATAATCATTTCTCTATCAGGAATAAAGAATCCTTCATAATTGGAAAAGGCAATTTATTGTGGGGGCATGACAATAATAGTATAATAAAAGGAATGGATAAAAAGCAGTGCCTACATATAGAGAAAATTGGGGTGAATAATTTTGCAACGTGTGACGAATTGTTTGTTACTTAAAGATAATAAAGTCTTATTGCTACAAAAACCAAGACGTGGCTGGTGGGTAGCGCCTGGCGGAAAAATGGAGCCGGGAGAATCTGTTAGAGATTCCTGTATTCGTGAGTATAGAGAAGAAACAGGTATTTATTTACGAAATCCTAACATCAAAGGAATTTTTACCTTTATTATTAAAGAGGGAGATAAGATTATATCGGAGTGGATGATGTTCACCTTTTTCTCTACGAATGCAGATGGTGTCAATGTAGACGAATCAGCTGAAGGGAAAATTGTCTGGCACGATTTAGATGATGTGAAAAATTTGCCAATGGCTGAGGGCGATTATCATATTTTAGATTACATGATCCATGGAAATGGAATAATCTATGGAACATTTACTTATACACCAGATTTCGAATTAATTAGTTACCGATTAGATCCAAGCTAAAGATTTATAGGGGGAATTAAAATGGAACCACAAGTCGTAATCATCACAGGTATGTCAGGAGCAGGAAAAACAGTTGTTATTCAAAGCTTTGAAGACTTAGGCTTTTTTTGTGTGGACAACTTACCGCCTACACTTTTACCTAAGTTTCTCGAACTTATGAAAGAGTCGGAGAATAAGATGAATAAGGTTGCTCTTGGGATGGATTTGCGGGGGAGAGAATTTTTTGATGATTTGTTCACTGCACTAGATGATTTGGCAACTTCCTGGGTTGTTCCCAAGATCCTTTTTCTAGACGCTGATGACAGTGCCCTTGTTAGAAGATATAAGGAGACTAGAAGAGTTCATCCCCTTGCACCGGCTGGGCTTCCTTTAGAAGGAATTAAATTGGAACGAGAATTGTTAGAAGAGCTCAAAGGAAGAGCGCAAATTATTTATAATACATCACAAAGCTCACCGAGAGAACTTCGTGAAAAGATTCTAAAAGAATTCTCTGTTAATAAACAATCTATCTTTACTGTAAATGTGATGAGTTTTGGATTTAAACATGGACTTCCTATTGATGCGGATTTAGTATTTGATGTGCGTTTTTTACCAAACCCTCATTACGTTGAGCATATGAGACCGAAAACTGGATTAGACGTAGAGGTATCCAGTTATGTATTGAAATGGACGGAAACAGGCCAATTTTTAGAAAAAGTCATTGATTTATTAACATTTATGCTGCCTCAATATAAGAGAGAAGGAAAATCGCAGCTAGTTATTGCGATTGGCTGTACTGGGGGACAGCATCGATCTGTTGCATTAGCTGAGTATATCGGCCATCATTTTGAAAAAGAATATAATATTGCTATTGCTCACCGTGATATGGAGAGGAGAAAGGACCAACAGGCATGAGTGAAAAGGAACAGCCAAGAATTGTAATCATCGGGGGAGGAACTGGCCTTTCTGTGCTTCTGCGTGGATTGAAAAAGTATCCAGTAGACATAACGGCAATCGTAACAGTAGCCGATGATGGAGGAAGCTCTGGAAGATTAAGAGAGGATCTCGATATCCCTGCTCCTGGAGACGTTCGTAATGTGTTAGCCGCGTTATCGGATGTCGAGCCCTTAGTGGAGGAAATGTTTCAACATCGCTTCACGAATAGCAAAGATTTAGATGGACATTCATTAGGTAACTTAATCTTAGCGGCCATGACTTCCATTACTGGTAACTTTACCTATGCGATTCAAGAAATGAGCAAAGTACTTAATGTCCGTGGTAAAGTATTACCTGCGACTAGTCATAGTGTTATCTTAAATGCGGTAATGGAAGATGGATCGATTGTAATAGGGGAGTCTAATATTCCAGAGGCTGGGAAAAAGATAAAAAAAGTTTTCCTAACCCCCGAAGATTCTGAGCCGCTTCCTGAAACGATACATGCTATCGAGCAAGCCGATTTAATTGTGATGGGGCCTGGAAGCTTATATACTAGTATCTTACCAAACTTAGTCGTTCCAGAAATCAAAGCGGCAGTCCGAGAAGCGAAAGCGAAAAAAGTCTATGTGTGCAATATAATGACACAAGCAGGGGAAACGTCCGATTATACGGCAAGTGATCATGTGAAGGCACTATATGAACATGTAGAAAAGCCATTTATTGATACAATAATCGTGAACAAAACGAATATTCCTGCAAGTATACAACAAAGATATGATGAAGAAAAAGCAAAGCCTGTGGTTTTTGATATTAATCGGCTGGAACGGATGGATTTAGATGTAATAGCTGGTGATATCATTAAGCTTGATCAAGGTGTTATTCGCCATAATACTCTAGAAGTGGCGAAAATTCTCTATTCAATTATCGATTGAAAGAAGAGTAACTTTTTAGACAAGGTATTGGAACAATATACTCCGAGTCTATAAGGGGGGAAGGACATGTCTTTTGCTTCAGAAACTAAAAAAGAATTAACAACAATTGAAGCCAAAAATTGTTGTGGAAAAGCAGAATTATCAGCATTAATTCAAATGAATGGGACACTTTCCTTTTCTAACCAGAGGCTAGTTGTAAATATCCAGACAGAGAATGCAGCTATCGCAAGAAGAATTTATACGCTAATAAAAAGGTATTTTGATATCCCGGTTGAACTATTAGTCCGCAAAAAAATGCGTTTAAAAAAGAACAATGTCTATATTGTGCGAATTTCTAATCAAGGAAAAGAAGTGCTTGAGGAACTGAGCATTCTTAAAGAAGGTTTTGTGTTTACACATGAAATTTCTCCAGATCTTATTAAGAAAAAATGCTGTAAACGATCTTATTTACGCGGAGCCTTTCTAGCAGGAGGTTCGGTTAATAACCCGGAAACTTCTTCTTATCATTTGGAAATTGCCTCTTTATATAAAGAACATATTATAGCGCTCAGTGATTTAATGAATACATTTGGGTTAAAAAGTAAGACATTAGAAAGAAAAAAAGGTTTTATTGCTTACTTAAAAGAAGCTGAAAAAATAACTGAATTTCTTAATATTATCGGTGCACACGGAGCACTTCTTCGTTTTGAAGACATTCGAATTGTTAGAGATATGAGAAATTCAGTCAACCGTTTAGTCAATTGCGAAACGGCTAACTTAAACAAAACAATCGGTGCTGCATTAAGACAAGTTGAGAATATTCGTTATATTGATAAAACAGTCGGATTACAAATTCTACCTGATAAACTTAGAGAGATTGCAGAGCTTAGAGTTGCCTATCAAGATGTAACCTTAAAAGAATTAGGAGAAATGGTGTCATCTGGTAACATCAGTAAATCCGGCATCAACCACCGTTTAAGAAAAATAGATGAAATTGCCGATGCTCTTCGTCGTGGAGAAAAAGTCAACTAATAAGAATGGATAATTATATCAAGTAAACGATATATATTATCCATTTTTATTTAGAAGATTATTATCAGAAAAATTGTTCTAAACTGAATATTCTTTGAGGTGAATCGAGCAAAATTTTCCTTTTCCTTGTATAATAGATATATTACTACATTGATGAAGGGGAGGATGTTCGATGGTAGAGCAAGAGATTACAGTGGACTTAAAATCTGGACTTCAAGCACGACCCGCAGCTTTATTTGTCCAAGAGGCAAGTAATTATTTATCTGAAGTATTTATTGAAAAGGATGGAAGAAGAGTGAATGCAAAGAGTATTATGGGAATAATGGGTCTAGCTATTCATTCAGGGGCAACAATAAAATTAATAGTTGATGGCAGTGATGAAGTGGAAGCGCTTCAAAATTTAACAGGTTTATTAAAGTAAAGCTGCTTAATAATACTCTCCTAATGAAAAAGGCTGTTCCAAATAGGAAAATTTTATAGATGATATCCATCTATAGAAATCTAATTTGGAATAGCCTTTTTTAATTATTAAGAGTTTTTATATTAATTTTTCTTGTCTTCAAGTGAATTACGACTGATAACATGGTCAACTAAACCATATTCTTTTGCTCTTTCCGCAGTCATAAAGTTATCACGTTCTGTATCTCTTGCGATTACCTCCATTGGTTGACCAGTACGCTCAGATAAAATACCGTTTAATTTATCACGTAGGAATAAGATACGTTTAGCAGCAATTTCAATTTCAGTTGCTTGACCTTGTGCTCCGCCAAGTGGTTGGTGAATCATCACTTCACTATTAGGCAATGCATAACGTTTACCTTTTGCACCAGCAGCAAGTAAGAATGCACCCATAGAAGCAGCCATACCGATACAAATTGTTTGCACATCCGGCTTAATATACTGCATTGTATCATAAATTGCCATACCAGCAGTGATGCTTCCACCAGGGCTGTTGATATAAATAGATACATCTTTTTCAGGATTTTCTGTTTCTAAGAATAAAAGCTGTGATACGATAGAGTTAGCAACGTTATCATCGATAGCACTGCCCAGCATAATAATACGGTCTTTTAATAAACGAGAGTAGATATCGTAAGCACGTTCTCCTCTATTTGTTTGCTCAATAACTGTAGGGATTAAATTCATTTAAAATCCTCCTTTTTAATATCTGTTCGAAAAGCATAAGTATTTGTTTCTTCAGTCAGATGAAAAACATCTAAACTGTATGTATTCCTAATGATACACGGATGGTCAATTAAGGTCAAACGTTAAAGCTTGATTCCCTGAAAATATCATTCGACATCTTTTTCATTATTGGTGATATAGAAAGCTATTATCAAATACCATCTCTTTATTCCGGTTACAATCCTTTCTCCATGATACCCACTGCACCTTTTTTTAAACATCTTCTATTGCAATATACGGAATGTTCGCTTATAATATGAAAGCGTAACTTTAACATAATGCCCTCGTGGTGCAACGGATAGCACGTAAGATTCCGGTTCTTAAAATGGGGGTTCGATTCCCTCCGAGGGCGCTAAAATGTTGATAAATAAGGATTTTTTTGAGGAGTGTTTTTTTGTCCGGCTCTCCTCAAAAAATCCTTATTTTATTTCACTTTATTTGCTTTAACCAATCTCTCATAAAACTATTCACTTTGTCATTATTCAATAAAATAGATTTGTCCGTGTCTCCGAGGCAAGCACTCATATAATTTATATCGGAATATTAGATTCCCATAAAATAGTTTCATGTGTATGGCTAAACATATGTGGAGTGGTATGTACTCATTTGGAGTGGGGGCATATTTAATTATAATTTTAAATAAGAGTAATGGTTATAAAGTATCTGTAAACAGCGATACATAGTATATTTGTGTAAATTAATAAGCCTTAGTTATTTTGCTTTTCTCATACAAATATTGAAATCCATAAAGAAAAAATGCTTTATAAAAGAAATATAGGAAAAATTGTGTGTGATTTATTTTTACTAATCTATACAATTTTAATTTAGAGAATAACATTGTTAAAGGAAAGGTGAATATTACTCCACCAAACGCATTCAATAACAGGAACTTCACAAAACTTCCATAAGCCCATTTTAATGTGCATAAAGCCATTAATAACATTGGACCTATAAGGAAAGGAATTTCATTTTGCAAAGTGGAATGAGGAATATTATAAAAACTCCACCACTTAAGCCTTTTACCTATTTGAAGATCTAAGCTACACATAATAATACTAAAAATAGCGGCTGGGAAAATCTCTTTATAGTTTGCTTACCTAGTAAAGGAATGGAAAGCCAAGATACAATAACCATAATAATGTTTAGTAACATCTGACTTTTTTTGGTCATAATAATCTCCTGTTAATTTTTTAGTTATTATAACTCCGTATTCACCTAAATATTCTGGGAAAAAACTTAAATAAGTCCTGCTCTTAGGAGTGGGGTATTTATTGTGAATTAAAAGGGATTTACTACACAATAAAGAAACCTCCTTAGTATATAGGGATAAAATGACCTGACTTTGAAATATTGTTGTAGCGGAAATAACAGTTTTTTCACGAATAATAAAGTTATTTAAAAATGAAGAGCATTCATTATGATCTTGTCAGTTCTTCTTGAAATAACGGGAGGTAACAAAGGTGTATTCTCCTTTTTTTCATCATACATCAGGTGAGTAGTACCGATTAAACATTGGCTGGAAAAAAGGAAGTGTGGTTGATATCCGCATCATTAGGGCTGAAAACTCCAGAGTATGGACGCTTAATGCTAAAATATCCAAATTTTAACCGATTGTGCATCATGATGAAAGTTATTCTCATAAAATGATTAGTATAGTAAATGAAAGCTTTTATAATAAAAAAAGCATATTTAAAGCTGTATTTTCTTAGCGAATCAATAACATAAGTAATAATTAGTTTTTTCCAAATAATATGAAAAGATAGAACGACACTTTTTCGCCAAATTTAACAAAAAATAGACACATATCAGTTGAATTCATACTATACTGGTGTTAGAATTGTTCTTGTAGCAAGGAATTATTTTTTTGTAGTACCCGGGACGGAAAATGTCTATGTGGGACTTCTGACGACCACTGTAAGTGAAGGAGCGCATCAAAAGCATGGTTTCATTTATTGAGATTCAAAAAAGATTATTACCTGATTTACTTACAGTTATGCAAAAAAGGTACTATATTCTGCAATATATCAAGAATATGCAGCCTGTCGGAAGAAGAAGTCTGGCAGTGAGCCTAGGACTGACCGAAAGAGTCTTGAGAAGTGAAGTCGAGTTTTTAAAGGAGCAGCAGCTTATACATATTTCAAACATCGGCATGACAGTCACTTCGATAGGGGAAGAAGTGTTGGAAAGTCTTTCTAGTGTAATGAGAGAAGTAACGGGTATTAACGAAATGGAGCAGCTACTGCAAAGAAAACTAGGTATTAACCGAGTTATCATTGTAGCTGGAGACAGTGATCACTCTCCATGGGTAAAAAAAGAATTAGGACTTGCCACAGCAAATTGTATGAAATCTCTTCTAAAGGGAAATAATATCATCGCAGTTACTGGTGGGACTACTATGTCCTCTGTTGCAGAGGCACTGACGCCTAATATTGCAGATGGGGAATTATTATTTGTCCCGGCACGTGGTGGAATAGGAGAAGATGTCAAAAATCAGGCGAATACAATTTGTTCCATGATGGCAGATCATACTGCATCAAAACATCGGGTTTTATATGCTCCTGATGAGGTCAGCGAAGAAATGTACAAAAGCATTTCCACAGACCCTCGTATCAGCGAAGTATTAAAACTCATTCGTTCCGCAAATCTTTTAGTTCACGGCATTGGCGAGGCGCTTACAATGGCGAATCGCAGAAATACCAGCAAAAGTGATTTAGAAAAGATTAAAAATGCAGAAGCTGTTGGCGAAGCATTCGGGTACTATTTTAATGAAGAGGGAGAAGTTGTCCACAAGGTACAAACAATTGGCCTTAGACTGGAAGACTTATCTACTGTACCTAATATCATCGCTGTAGCAGGTGGAGCATCGAAGTCAAAGGCTATTCGTGCTTATCTAAAGGAAGCACCAACTTCAACTATTTTAATAACAGATGAAGGAGCCGCAAAAAAGTTGATATAATGGGAAATCCCTTTATATATTTAATACTCTTAAAATTAGAGGAGGAAATTTACAATGACAGTAAAAGTAGGTATTAACGGTTTTGGACGTATCGGACGTTTGGCATTCAGAAAAATCATGGAAAACCCAGAATTAGAAGTGGTTGCAATCAATGATTTAACTGATACTAAAATGCTAGCACATCTTTTAAAATATGATTCATCTCAAGGAACTTTCCAAGGTGAAATCGAAGTACACGAAGGTTATTTCTTAGTAAATGGTCAAAAAGTTGTTACAACTGCTGAAAGAAACCCAGCTGATCTTAAATGGGGAGAACTTGGTGTAGATACAGTTATCGAATCTACTGGTTTCTTCACAACAAAAGAAAAAGCAGAAGCTCATATTCAAGCAGGTGCTAAAAATGTAGTTATCTCTGCTCCAGCAACTGGCGAAATGAAAACAGTTGTTTACAATGTTAACCATGATGTTCTTGATGGAACTGAAACAGTTATTTCTGGTGCTTCTTGTACTACTAACTGTCTTGCTCCAATGGCACAAGTTCTTCAAAACAAATACGGTATCGTATCTGGTTTAATGACTACAATTCACGCTTACACAGGCGACCAAAATACTTTAGATGCTCCACATCCAAAAGGTGACTTCCGTCGTGCTCGTGCAGCTGCTGAAAACATTATTCCTAACTCAACTGGTGCTGCAAAAGCAATCGGTTTAGTATTACCTGAATTACAAGGTAAATTAGACGGTGCTGCTCAACGTGTTCCAGTTAAAACTGGTTCATTAACAGAGCTTGTAACTGTTCTTGATAAAAAAGTTACAGTTGAAGAAATCAACGCTGCAATGAAAGAAGCTGCTAACGAATCTTTCGGTTACACTGAAGAAGAGCTTGTTTCTTCTGATATTATCGGAATTAGCTATGGTTCATTATTCGATGCAACTCAAACAAAAGTTATCACTGTTGGTGATCAACAACTTGTTAAAACAGTTGCTTGGTATGACAACGAAATGTCTTATACTAACCAATTAGTAAGAACTGTTAAGCACTTTGCACAACTTGCAACAAAATAATTTCCCTTTATAAATGGAATTATGTGCGAGTTAATAAGCACCCCCTTTAATCTAACAGCGGAAACAACTTTGTTTCCGCTATTTTAAAAATATGCAGTGGAGGGTACCTATAATGAACAAGAAAACAATTCGTGATATTGATTTAAAAGGGAAAAAAGTATTTGTTCGTGTTGACTTCAACGTACCGATGAAAGATCAACAAATTACGGACGAAACAAGAATTCAAGCTGCACTTCCAACAATTAAAGAATTAGTTGAGAGTGGTGCAATTGTTATTCTAGCAAGTCACTTAGGACGTCCAAAAGGTGAAGTTGTAGAAGAGCTACGTTTAACTCCTGTTGCAAAACGCCTTTCTGAATTACTAGGGAAAGAAGTTGCTAAAGCAGATGAGTCATATGGCGAAGCTGTTAAAGCACAAATCAGCAAGTTAGCAGAAGGAGATGTTATCCTTCTTGAAAACGTACGTTTCAATGCTGGTGAAGAAAAAAATGATGCAGAGTTAGCAAAACAATATGCAGAACTTGCAGATGTATTTGTAAATGATGCATTTGGTGCTGCACACCGTGCTCATGCTTCAACAGAAGGAATTGCTCATCATATTCCAGCAGTATCTGGATTATTAATGCAAAAAGAACTAGATGTTCTTGGCAAAGCTTTATCTAATCCTGATCGTCCGTTCACAGCTATCATTGGTGGAGCGAAAGTTAAGGATAAAATTGGTGTAATTGAAAATCTTCTTGATAAAGTAGATAACTTAATTATCGGTGGAGGATTAGCGTATACTTTTGTTAAATCTCTTGGCCATGAAATTGGTAAATCTTTATTAGAAGAAGATAAAATCGATCTTGCTAAATCTTATATGGAAAAAGCAAAAGAAAAAGGTGTTAAATTCTATATGCCAGTTGATGTGATCGTTGCAGATGATTTCTCAAATGATGCAAACATCAAAGCTGTTTCTATCGAAGAAATCCCAGCTGATTGGGAAGCATTAGATATCGGACCTAAAACACGTGAAATCTATGCAGATGTTATTAAAAATTCTAAATTAGTAATTTGGAATGGACCAATGGGTGTATTCGAATTAGATGCATTCGCAAATGGTACAAAAGCAGTAGCTGAAGCACTTGCTGAATCTCAAGATACATATTCAGTAATCGGTGGTGGAGATTCTGCAGCAGCAGTTGAGAAATTTGATTTAGCAGATAAGATGAGTCATATTTCTACTGGCGGCGGTGCTTCATTAGAGTTTATGGAAGGTAAAGAACTTCCAGGTGTAGTGGCTTTAAACGACAAATAATATCTTTATAGATATGCATGAAAGGATGTTTAACATGCGCAAACCAATTATTGCAGGTAACTGGAAAATGAACAAAACACTTCCTGAAGCTGTTGAGTTTATCCAAGAAGTAAAAGCATCTGTTCCATCAAGTGAAAAAGTGGATACAGTTGTTTGTGCTCCTGCGTTATTTTTAGGGCAATTAGTAGAATTAACTGATGGCACAGATGTAAAAATCGGTGCACAAAATATGCATTTCGAAAAAAATGGTGCATTCACTGGCGAAATCAGCCCAGTTGCATTAGAAAATATCGGTGCAAAATATGTAGTACTTGGACATTCAGAGCGTCGTGAGTTCTTTAATGAAACAGATGAGTCTGTTAACAAAAAGACAATCGCTGCATTTGAAAATGGTTTAACTCCAATTGTTTGCTGTGGTGAAACACTAGAGCAAAGAGAAAATGGTGAAACAAATGACTTTGTTGCAACTCAAGTAACAAAAGCACTTAATGGTTTAACTCCAGAACAAGCAAAAGCAACAGTTGTTGCATATGAGCCAATCTGGGCAATTGGAACAGGTAAATCTTCTACTTCTGCAGATGCAAACGAAGTATGTGCACATATTCGTAAAGTAGTAAGTGAACAATTTTCACCAGAAGTTGCAGAAGAAATCCGTATCCAATACGGTGGCAGCGTTAAGCCTGAAAACATTAAAGAATATATGGCACAGCCAGATATAGACGGAGCATTAGTAGGCGGAGCTAGCCTAGAAGCTCAAAGCTTTTTAGCTTTATTGGAGGCAGGTAAGAATGAGTAAATCTCCAGTAGCTTTAATCATTTTAGATGGTTTTGCTTTAAGAAGTGAACGCATGGGTAATGCGGTAGCACAAGCAAATAAGCCTAATTTCGATAAATATTGGAATTCTTATCCTCATGCTACTTTAGTAGCTAGCGGGGAAGCTGTTGGTCTTCCAGAAGGACAAATGGGTAACTCTGAAGTTGGACATTTGAATATCGGTGCCGGCCGGATCGTATATCAAAGTTTAACAAGAGTAAATCTGTCTATAAGAGAAGGCGAATTTTATAAAAACGAAACTTTTGTTAATGCAATTAAGCATGTAAAAGAAAAAGGCAAAAATCTTCATTTATTCGGATTATTATCCGATGGTGGAGTTCATAGCCACATTGAGCATATGTTTGCACTTCTTCGTTTAGCTAAAGAAGAAGGAGTAGAAAATGTATATATTCACGGTATCTTAGATGGCCGAGACGTCGGTCAAAAGACTGCTGAAAAATATATTAAAGCTACACAAGAAAAAATCGCTGAATACGGTGTAGGTGAATTTGCTACTATTTCTGGACGCTACTATTCTATGGATAGAGATAAGCGTTGGGACCGAGTAGAAAAATCATACCGCGCAATGGTATATGGAGAAGGACCAGCATATTCTGATCCATTACAAGTAGTGGAAGATAACTACAATAATGGAATCTTTGATGAGTTCGTGCTTCCATCTGTTATCACAAAGGAGAACGGCGAACCAGTTGCAACGATTGAAGATGAAGATGCTGTAATTTTTTATAACTTCCGTCCTGACCGTGCTATTCAAATTTCGAATACATTCACAAATGAGGACTTCCGTTCCTTTGATCGTGGAGAAAAACATCCAAAAAATCTTTACTTTGTATGTTTAACTCATTTTAGTGAAACAGTAAATGGGTATGTTGCATTCAAGCCAACAAACCTTGATAACACTTTAGGGGAAGTTCTTGCACAAAATGGCTTGACTCAGCTTCGTATTGCGGAAACGGAAAAATATCCACATGTTACATTCTTTATGAGCGGTGGACGTGAAGCAGAGTTCCCTGGTGAAAAACGTATTTTGATCAATTCACCAAAAGTGGCAACTTATGATTTAAAACCTGAAATGAGTGCATATGAAGTAACAGATGCGCTATTGAAGGAAATTGAGGCAGATAATTTTGATGCAATTATTCTAAACTTCGCAAACCCTGATATGGTTGGGCACTCCGGAATGCTTGAACCAACAATCAAAGCGATTGAAACAGTGGATGAATGTTTAGGAAAAATTATCACTTTAATTGAACAAAAAGGTGGTAAAGCTATTATCACTGCTGACCATGGTAACTCTGATGAAGTGGTAACACTTGAAGGAAAACCAATGACAGCACATACAACAAATCCAGTACCTGTTATCGTAACAGATAAAAATGCTGAATTGCGTACAGATGGTATTTTAGGAGATTTAGCTCCTACTATGTTAGATTTATTAGGTGTTGAAAAGCCAGCAGAAATGACTGGGACATCTATTATTAAAAAATAAGTTATTTTAAAAGGAGAGAAATATTATGCCTTATATTCAACAAGTATATGCTCGTGAAGTATTAGATTCACGTGGTAACCCAACAGTAGAAGTAGAAGTATTAACTGAATCAGGATTCTTTGGTCGTGCACTAGTTCCATCTGGTGCTTCAACTGGTGAATACGAAGCAGTTGAATTGCGTGATGGTGACAAATCTCGTTACCTTGGTAAAGGTGTTCTTAAAGCAGTAGAAAACGTAAACGAAGTAATTGCTGAAGCAATCATCGGTATGGACGTTACAGATCAAGTTGGAATCGACAGAACAATGATCGAACTTGATGGTACAGAAAACAAAGGTAAATTAGGTGCTAACGCAATCCTAGGTGTATCTATGGCTGTTGCACATGCTGCTGCTGAAGTAGTAGGTCTTCCATTATACCGTTACCTTGGTGGATTCAACGCGAAACAATTACCAACTCCAATGATGAACATCATCAACGGTGGTTCTCATGCTGATAACAATGTTGATTTCCAAGAATTCATGATCTTACCAGTAGGAGCTCCAACTTTCAAAGAAGCTCTACGTACTGGTGCTGAAGTATTCCATGCATTAAAAGCAGTTTTACATGCAAAAGGTTTAAACACTGCTGTAGGTGACGAAGGTGGATTCGCTCCAAACCTTGGTTCTAACCGTGAAGCATTAGAAGTAATCATCGAAGCAATCAAAAAAGCTGGATACGAGCCTGGTAAAGATGTATTCTTAGGTATGGACGTTGCTTCTTCTGAATTCTACAACAAAGAAACTGGTAAATACGATCTTGCAGGAGAAGGCCGTACTGGTTTAACTTCTGAAGAATTAGTAAGCTTCTATGAAGAATTAGTTAACGAATTCCCAATCATCTCTATTGAAGATGGTTTAGATGAAAACGACTGGGAAGGTCACAAATTATTAACTGACCGCATCGGTTCTAAAGTACAATTAGTAGGTGACGATTTATTCGTTACAAACACTAAAAAATTAGCTGAAGGTATCGAAAAAGGAATTGCAAACTCAATCCTTATCAAAGTTAACCAAATTGGTACTTTAACTGAAACTTTCGATGCTATCGAAATGGCTAAACGTGCTGGTTACACAGCAGTAGTTTCTCACCGTTCTGGTGAAACAGAAGATGCTACAATCGCTGACATCGCTGTTGCTACTAACGCTGGTCAAATCAAAACTGGTTCATTATCTCGTACAGACCGTATCGCTAAATACAACCAACTTCTTCGCATCGAAGACGAGCTTGGCGAGTTAGCAGTATACGATGGTCTTAAATCTTTCTACAACCTTAAAAAATAATTGAAGTTAAGTTTGACTTAACTTGATAAACACTCTAGCTTTAGGAGTTTTCCTTTAAGCTAGGGTTTTTTTTATAGTTGGGAATGTGTTTTTATTAGAAGAGAGGGAGGATCCATCAGTGACATAAGCTGGCTGGGATACCTGAAAAAGGGAACAGAGAGCCATTGTCTGTGCCCACAAACAAGAAGAAAAGCTGAAAAAGGGAACAGAGAGCCATTGTCTGTGCCCACAAACAAGAAGAAAAGCTGAAGAAGGGAACAGAGAGCCGTTCTCTGTGCCCGCAAACAAGAAGAAAAGCTGAAAAAGGGAACAGAAAGCCATTGTCTGTGCCCACAAACAAGAAGAAAAGCTGAAAAAGGGAACAGAGAGCCATTCTCTGTGCCCACAAACAAGAAGAAAAGCTGAAAAAGGGAACAGAGAGCCATTGTCTGTGCCCGCAAACAAGAAGAAAAGCTGAAGAAGGGAGCAGAGAGCCGTTCTCTGTGCCCACAAACAAGAAGAAAAGCTGAAAAAGGGAACAGAGAGCCATTGTCTGTGCCCACAAACAAGAAGAAAAGCTGAAGAAGGGAACAGAGAGCCGTTCTCTGTGCCCGCAAACAAGAAGAAAAGCTGAAGAAGAGAACAGAGAGCCGTTCTCTGTGCCCGCAAACAAGAAGAAAAGCTGAAGAAGGGAACAGAGAGCCATTCTCTGTGCCCACAAACAAGAAGAAAAGCTGAAAAAGGGAACAGAGAGCCGTTCTCTGTGCCCGCAAACAAGAAGAAAAGCTGAAAAAGGGAACAGAGAGCCGTTCTCTGTGCCCGCAAACAAGAAGAAAAGCTGAAAAAGGGAACAGAGAGCCGTTCTCTGTGCCCGCAAACAAGAAGAAAAGCTGAAAAAGGGAACAGAGAGCCGTTCTCTGTGCCCGCAAACAAGAAGAAAAGCTGAAGAAGGGAACAGAGAGCCATTGTCTCTACTCGTAAACATAACAAACAACATATATCTTGTTTAAGAGACCTTTCAATCATTATTAACTATCCCAAAGTGTATTCTACTAATTATTATGACAAAGACGCGACATACTATTGTGACAAAACATAAAATATGATACATTTAAACTAATGTAGGTTGGTTTTAATGGAGGTGTTTGATATGATACACACAGTTTTGATTACTTTATTGATTATCGTTGCGATTGCATTAATCGTAGTAGTACTTCTTCAAAATGGTAAGAGTGCTGGACTATCTGGAGCAATTTCTGGTGGTGCAGAGCAGTTATTTGGTAAACAAAAAGCACGTGGTTTAGAATTAATCCTTCACAATGCAACAATCGTTTTAGCAATTTTATTCTTTGTCTTAACGATTGCAGTTAGTTATTTTGATCTATGATAACGAGATTCGGTATAGATGAAAAAACCTGGCCAAGAAAGGTCAGGTTTTTTTTCGGAAAACAAATGGAGTTGTACATAAGATTTATAAAAGACCTATAGTATGATGTAATCATATGACTGGATTCTTTCTTTTCTTTTTTACTAAAATAGAAGGATAGTTCTTTTTCAAATAAATTGGTCACTTTATATTATAGAATAGGACGAAGGAGAAAATAATAAGACAAAGGAGCGTTTATCTAATGAAAATAGTAGAACAGAAACCATTAACCTTTAAAGGAGATAATAAACGTGCAGTGCTTTTATTGCACGGCTTTACGGGGAATACATCAGATGTACGCTTGCTTGGTAGATATTTAAATACAAAGGGCTACACCTGCTATGTACCTTTATATAAAGGACATGGAGTACCACCAGAGGAATTAGTGGAATACGGGCCAAAGGATTGGTGGAAGGATGTAACGGAAGCATACCAGCATTTAAAGGAGATGGGATTTGAAGAAATTGCTGTCGGAGGTCTTTCTTTAGGAGGGGTATTTTCCCTTAAATTAGGTTACACTGTACCTGTAAAGGGTATCGTAACCATGTGTGCTCCAATGTACATTAAAAGTGAAGAAGTCATGTATGAAGGCGTACTTGAATACGCTCGTAACTATAAGCAGCGCGAGAAGAAATCAGAAGAAGTTATTGAGCAGGAAATGGCTCAATTTAAGCCAATGAATACATTAAAAGAATTACAAAATTTAATCAAAGAAGTAAGAGAATCGGTTGATCTTATTTATTCACCAGTTTTTGTTATTCAGGCACGACATGATCAAATGATTGATACAAATAGTGCAAATATCATTTATGAAGAAGTGGAATCGATTCAAAAAGATATTAAATGGTATGAAAACTCTGGACATGTTATTACACATGATAAAGAAAAAGAACAAGTTTTTGAAGATTTCTATCAGTTTTTAGAAAAACTAGATTGGAATCAATAAGATGCAAAGGAGGTTTTTTGTTTGGAAGATATAATTAAAGAAAATGTTGAGAAGCTATTAACTTATATGAAAGATGAAGCCTATAAACCACTAACCGTGCAAGAGCTAGAAGAGGCTTTCGGAATAGAGGATTCTTCTCACTTTAAAGATTTTGTCAAGGCACTTGTACAGATGGAAGAGAAGGGGCTAGTTGTTCGGACAAGGAGCAATCGTTATGGATTACCAGAGAAGATGAACCTTATTCGGGGGAAATTAGCTGGTCATGCGAAAGGATTTGCGTTTGTTATCCCTGAAGAACAAGGCATGGATGATATTTTTATACCGCCTAATGAAGTTAAAACGGCGTTAAATGGTGATATTGTATTAGCACGTGTCACTTCGGAAAGCTCTGGCCAAAGAAGAGAAGGAACAATCGTACGAATTATCGAAAGAGGAGTCCAGCAAATTGTTGGTACATATTCAGAGAGCAAGCATTTTGGCTTTGTTATCCCTGATGATAAAAAAATCGCGACAGATATTTTTATCCCAAAAGGCAGCACAAAAGGGGCAATAGAAGGGCATAAGGTTGTCGTGAAATTAACTTCTTATCCTGAAGGCAGAAAGAATGCGGAGGGAGAGGTTGTTAAAATACTTGGACACAAAAATGACCCAGGTGTTGATATTTTATCGGTAATACATAAGCATGGATTACCACTTGCCTTTCCAGATAACGTGTTAGAACAAGCGAATAATGCACCAGATACGATTGATGAAGAGGAAATTGCCAATAGACGTGATTTGCGCAATGAAACTATTGTCACAATTGATGGGGCAGATGCGAAGGATTTGGATGATGCCGTTACAGTAACGATGTTAGAGAACGGTAATTATAAATTAGGGGTGCATATCGCAGATGTTTCTTACTATGTAACGGAAAACTCTCCAATAGATGTAGAAGCCGAGGAGAGAGGAACAAGCGTTTATTTAGTTGACCGAGTTATTCCAATGATTCCGCACCGTTTATCTAATGGAATTTGTTCTTTAAATCCAAAGGTTGATCGCTTAACTCTTTCTTGTGAGATGGAAATTACGTCTGATGGTGAAGTAGTTTCCCATGAAATTTTTCAAAGTGTCATTAAAACAACGGAACGAATGACATATGCTGATGTGAATTCGATTTTACATGATAAAGATGAAGAACTAAGAGCCAAGTATGAAGGGCTTGTCCCGATGTTTGAACGAATGGAGGATTTAGCAGCTATTCTGCGCAAAAAACGGATGACTCGTGGTGCCATTGACTTTGACTTTAAAGAATCTAAAGTAATCGTAGATGAAGATGGAAAGCCACAGGATGTTATTCTAAGAGAACGTTCAGTCGCAGAGAAATTAATTGAAGAGTTTATGCTTGTAGCCAATGAAACAGTTGCAGAACATTTTCATTGGATGCAGGTTCCATTTATTTATCGTATTCACGAAGATCCAAAAGAGGAAAAGCTAAGAAGATTTTTCGAGTTTATTACAAACTTTGGTTATATCGTGAAAGGTACAGCAAATTCCGTTCATCCAAGAGCATTACAAGAAATTATTGAGTCAGTACAGGGAACTCCTGAAGAGATGGTCATTTCGACTGTCATGCTGCGCTCCATGCAGCAAGCGAAATACTATCCAGAAAGCCTAGGACATTTTGGTTTATCAACAGAATTTTATACGCATTTTACATCGCCGATAAGACGTTACCCGGATTTAATCGTACATCGTTTAATTCGAACGTATTTAATTGAAGGGGATATTAGTTCTTCTACACAAGAAAAGTGGAACAGCCGCTTAACAGAAATTGCTGAACATTCCTCTAGTATGGAAAGAAGATCAGTAGAAGCAGAACGCGAAACAGATGAACTGAAAAAATCAGAGTACATGCTTGATAAAATTGGCGAAGAATATGATGGTATTATTAGTTCTGTTACGAATTTTGGTATGTTTGTGGAACTTACGAATACGATTGAAGGACTTGTCCATGTAAGCTATATGACGGATGATTACTATCGTTATGATGAACGTCATTTTGCTATGATTGGCGAGAGAACAGGGAAGGTTTTCCGTATTGGAGACGAAATTACTGTTCGCGTTGTGAATGTTAATAAAGAGGAACGTGCCATTGACTTTGAAATAGTAGGGATGAAGGGAACTCGCCGCAGAGATCCTAAGAAGGAAGGTAAGGTATTTTCTACTGGCAGTGTCTCTCGTGCCCCGCGTAAAGGCAAATCAGATAGAGATACGGATCGTAAAGGAAAACCAGGTGAATCAAGACGTAAAGGAAAGAATGATAGAAAACATTTTGAGAATGCTCCAAAAGCAAAGAGAAAGAAAAAGAGACGCTAACAGATAAATAGATGCATTTTGGCATGTGGTTTCTTTGGGATAAGGAAGCCACATGCAGAGGATGTTTGTATATTAGGTGTTCTTTTGATAAAATTATTGGCAGAGTAGGGGGAAGAGACATGCCAAAAGGTGAAGGGAAATTAGTAGCACAGAATAAAAAAGCAAACCATGACTATTTTATTGAAGAGACTTATGAGGCAGGGATTGTTCTCCAAGGAACAGAAATTAAAGCGATTCGTGCAGGAAGAGTAAATTTGAAGGAATCATATGCGCGGATTATTAATGGCGAGGTATTTCTATTAGGGATGCATATCAGTCCATATGAACAAGGAAATCGCTATAATCATGATCCATTAAGAACAAGAAAGCTTTTATTACATCGCAAACAAATTAATAAGTTAATCGGGGATACAAAAGAAGCGGGCTATGCTTTAGTTCCACTGAAACTTTATTTTAAAAATGGCTATGCAAAGGTTTTGATTGGTCTAGGTAAGGGTAAAAAGAACTATGACAAGCGGGAAACTTTAAAACGTAAAGAAGCAAATCGCAGTATTGAACGTGCTTTACGTGAAAGGCAAAAAATGTAATCCAAAACTTTACAATTGAAATACGCTCCAGTTATGTTATAATAATTTATGTCGATAAGACAACATAACTTTAAGCTCCTATTTCAGAGCTTCCGAAACGTTAAGCTTAAATGCTAAGAATCTTGTAATGTAACAATTACTTGATTTTATCCTTATAATGGGGACGCTACGGATTCGACAGGGATAGTTCGAGCTTAGGTTGCGAGTCGAGGGGATCGGCCTCGTTAAAACGTCAAAGCCTATAACTGGCAAACAACAAAACAACTTCGCTTTAGCTGCTTAATAGCGCTTAGCGGTTCCTCCCTCCATCGCCCATGTGGTAGGGTCAGGGACTCACTTTAAGTGGGCTACGCCGGATTCCACCGTCTGAGGAAGAAGGAAGAGAACAACCAGACTAGCTTATCGGACGCCTGTCAACAGGCAGAAGAATAAGCGAAATGCGAATATGTTGACTACACTCGTAGAAGCTTAAGTGCCGATATTTCTGGACGAGGGTTCGACTCCCTCCGTCTCCACCAAATACATATTTGGTGGTTTTTTATTTTTTATTAATACTACATACAATGGAATGTATTTTTCATTTCACTTTTATTTTTGGTCTAAGAAGATAGTGATTTCCGTATTATGGGAATTTCTGTCTTTTTATTTTTGGTTAAGCAGAAAGAAATTTAAATTGAGTGGAACTATGGTTTCTATAACATGTTTCCTTGTCGTTTATTAATTATGAGAGTCTTGCGTGTTATCATTCCTTTCTTCGTACTCCTCTTTTAATCTTTTCCATCAAAGCATTCCAATTCAATTCACTACTAGCAGCCAATACATTTGCACTTACCTCTACACGAAGTTTCGTTGTATCTATCATTAAAGTTTGCCATTATCATTAGGAAGAGTTTTGTTGTACTCTTTCCTTTCCTTACTAATAGGAAAAAGAACAAAATAGCGTGAAAGTGCTTTCTTTTTTATGATGTAGATACAGGAGGTATTCACTATGAGAGATAGATATACCAAGCTTCTTCACATACTTCAAAACTCAGATGGGTTTGTAACGGGAAATGATATTAGTGAACAGCTAAATATTAGTTCCAGAACAGTGAGAAATGACATTAAAGATTTGAATGATAACTATCTCATTGGGGCACGCATCATTTCAAATAAACGCCAAGGTTATCAACTTGAAGGTGAGTTAGTTGGTTTTAAACAGAGACATCATATTGAATTTGAGGAGCGTGCATTTTATATTGTAAAGGCACTTCTAGATACCAAGGAATGGACAACATACGAACAATTATCCCAAATGATTTATTTCTCTCCACAAACGATTCGGTCAGATATTCAACGAATTTCTCAAATGATTACCTCCCAAAAAAGAAATTTATCCGTGGAAGCATTAGTTTTTCAAGGGATTCGATTAGAGGGGGATGAATTTGACAAAAGATTATTACTTGAGAGTTTAGTAGAAAAAAACTTTATGACAATTAAAGAGCTGTATAAAGAATTATTAGTTCGTTTCGGTGGCTGGGTTTTAGAAGAAGAATTAAATTTACTGTCAACAGTGGTGATTGAGAATCTAAATAAGTATATTCACGATATTCCCACAGGGAAATTAAGTAGTTTGTTAGTGCATTTAATTATTGCGATATACCGTATCCGACATGGATATGAGATCCGCGAAGTAAAGGAAGTAGAGCAATCTTTAGATTATGAAGAATTTGAATTGGCATCTAAGATTTTAGAGGATGTTCAGGAGATATTCCAAATAGATATTGGAAATCAAGAGAAAATGTACTTTAGCCTACACCTAATAAGCCAGCGTATAATAGTTAGTTTTTATAATAATGAAACCAATATTCCTCAGGAACTGAAACAAGAGTTAGAAAAAAGCTTAGTTGATCTTGGGAAGCAATACGATTTTCGCTTTAATGAAGATCGCCTACTTGTGTCTGGATTACTTTTTCACTTAGCAAAAGCCCAATATCCTCTTCAATATCAGCTTTATGTAGAAAATCCTTATATTTCTCATATTAAGATGGAGTACTTATTAGCTTATCATATTGCAGTTCTCTTAGCACATCGTTTGGAGAAACATTTAACCTTTGTTGTGCCAGAAAGTGAAATCGGATACATTGCTCTTCATATTGCTGCACATATTGAACGAACAAAAAGAAAAAAAGTAAGAGTAGCAATCGTATCTGGAAGTGGGATTGGTGCTTCAATGATATTGAAGCAGAAAATTCAAAGACATTTTCTAGATATTGAAATTGCAGGAGAATATACCTTACAAATGTTAGATCAAATAGAAGAAAATATTTCATTAATTATTTCAACAATGGATGTGAAGAAGAATGGTATTCCCATTATTCATGTTAATGAGTTTCTGGATGAACAAGATTTAAAGAAAATAGCAGTAGCAATTAATCAGGGCTTTCTTGATCGGACTTTAAGTGAAAACCGATTCATTCTTTTAGATGAAAACAACAAACATGACTTCTTATTAAGATTAACAGAAAAAGTGAAAATGGAATATTTGTTAGATGGTATTTTAACAAGAGAAGAGATGTCGTCAACAGAAGTTGGGAATTACGTAGCTATGCCACATCCTATTGCAAGAACGGAAAATGAAGAAACGATGATTTATATAGCTATCAATCATAAACCTATCCCATGGGGAAAAACAAATGTGCAACTTGTCTTTTTGATTTTACCAAGTGAAGTAGATCGAGAAAATCACTATAAGGTTTTTAAACAACTTTATCAATTGGTTAAATCTAAAGATAAAGTTCAAGAGTTAATTCAAACAAAAGATTTTCAATCATTTATGGAGGTGCTGCACACTAATTAATAATTGGATTAACACAAGTGTTTATTATTTTATTAGAAATGTGAATGTGAGGAGACAATCATGGTTTTAGACTTAGTAAAAGTAAAATTAAAAGTAAATAGCTCTGAGGAAGTAATTAAGATTTTGGGAGAGATGTTATTAGAATCTGGTTATGTTACGGACACTTACATTGATGCAGTGCTTCAACGAGAGATGTCTTTACCTACTGGTCTGCAAATTGGCCGTATTAATGTAGCTATTCCACATACAGACTCCACACATGTAAAGGAATCAACCATTGCTTTAGCAACCTTAGAAGAACCTGTCAATTTCCAATTAATGGCTGATCCTGCCCAGAA
The DNA here is from genome assembly GCF_038006285.1 of Niallia sp. FSL W8-0177. Taxonomy (NCBI): domain Bacteria; kingdom Bacillati; phylum Bacillota; class Bacilli; order Caryophanales; family Bacillaceae; genus Niallia; species Niallia sp. FSL W8-0177. The sequence goes on along the minus strand of NZ_JBBOUX010000001.1, from coordinate 3,092,297 downwards.
AGTTGATGTGAAATTAGTCTTCTTACTAGCAGTTAAAGAACCAAAAAAGCAAGTGAAATTATTAAAGCAGCTAATGGCTATATTTCAGAACGAAGAGCTTTTAAATAGAATGGAAAAGGCTGAAGATAGTCGAGTTATCTCTGATATTTTAAGTAGTGCTTTAGCTTAAATAAATTTGAATTGGGGGACTTTTAATGAAAAGTTACAACATATTGTCCGTATGTGGTTCAGGAACGGTTACGTCATCGATGGTAGCTGAGAAGCTGAAAGAGGAAATGGAGACTAGAGGCTTCCATGTTAGAACTACAGAAGCAAAACCAACAGAAGCTCTAAATTATGCTCAAAGTGGAAATTATGACTTAATTACACACACTAGTCCATTGCCAGTTGCGGATTATGGTATCCCAACCATTAGTGCTAGCAGCTGTTTAACTGGAATAGGTGAAGATGAGTTTTATGAGGAAGTGGAAAAAGTGCTTAAAGCGCTAAATAAATAATAGACTGGGGGAATGGGAATGTTTTTAGAAACGTTGAAAGAAGTTTTTGATACGTTTGGCGCTCCAATTATAGTTCCAATCATTATTTTTATTATTGCATTATTACTTAAAGTATCGATGAAGAAAGCATTTATTTCCGCTCTCTATGCCGGTATTGGATTACAAGGATTTACAATGGTTCTAGGCGCCTTTACACCAATTATTTCACCTGTAATTCAAAACATGGTTGATATTACTGGAATGGAATTAACAGGTTTTGATGTGGGATGGCAAGCCACAGCAATAGTAGGCTTTTCTACCGAACCGGGGATGATATTCCTAGCTGTTGGACTAATTTTGCAAACGGTACTATTCCTTGTGAAGTGGACAGATGTTTTCCAGCCATCAGACTTATGGAATAATTATTCCTATGTGATTTGGGGATCAATGGTTTATCTGGTCACAGATAATATGATTTTATCGATTGGATGTATGATTGTTCTTAACCTTTATAGCTTATTGAATGCAGAGCTGATGGCAAGAAGATGGTCAAAATATTACAATTATCCAAATGCAACAATTATTGCGATGCATAATATTGAACCTACTATATTTGGAGTTTTAATGGATCCCCTTTTAAATAAACTGGGATTCCATAAAATCAAATTAAATCCAGCAACCTTGCAAAAGCGGTTAGGATTTTTAGGTGAACCTATTACTTTGGGGTTGTTTCTAGGAATATTCATTGGAGTATTAGGTAATTTAACAACATTAAATAGTTTGGATGCATGGGGATCCATTGCTTTAGTTGGAATTGCAACAAGTGCGGTAATGGCAATTTTCCCGCGCGTTGCGGGGCTTTTTGCTCAAGCATTTAGTCCAATTACAGAGGCAGCTAGAAAAAATACGGTCAAAAAAGAAAAAGGATCTAATCGAGAATGGTATTTGGCTGTCAATGATGCAGCAGGTTTTGGAGAACAAGCAACATTAATGACAGGAGTATTATTAATTCCAGTGATGGTATTTCTAGCGATGGTTCTTCCAGGAAATAAAGTGCTACCAGTTGTTGACTTATTAGCTATTCCCTTTATGGTCCAAGGCCTGGTGGCTATTTCAAATGGTAATATCGCTAAGATTATGGTCAATGGAGCTATCTGGTTTGGTCTTGGATTATACATGTGTACGTATACAGCACCCTTATTTACCGAAATTGCCAAAGACGTCGGCATTGCTTTACCAGCTGGAGCATTGTTAATAACAAGTTTTAATATACTGGGAAAGCCATTAATGGGATTAATTTTTTTAGCATTTTTAAGTCAGAATCCTATATTTATTGGATTAACGATTGTCGCTTATTTCATTCTATGGTTCTTTTTTAGAAAAAATAAAATGGCAATTTACGATTATTTAGATCGTCAAGCTGAGAAAAATTCTCAAGACAAAGAAACCTCTTCCGCAGCATAGATAGAGAGTTCTGCACTGTATTGGTGGCTAGTCAGCACGGAAGAATAAGAGGACATGAAAGTTCTCAAATGATTTCGAGTTGGCTAGGATACCGGATAAATGGGTGGAAATTACAATTTTATATAATTGCAGAAAGTGTCCATAAAAATAGAGAAAGGAGTTTGAAAATGCAACAAAAAATGCAAGCAGCAGTTTTATACTCATTGGGAAATATTCAAACAGAGTTAATAGACATACCGCAAATCAATGAAGATGAAGTTTTAATCAAGGTAGTTTATTGTGGTATTTGCGGTTCTGATGTACCGCGTTCTATGATAAGTGGAGCTCGGACATATCCACTTATTTTAGGACACGAGTTTACTGGAAAAGTCGCTGAAATTGGGAGAAATGTAACGAATGTAAAACAGGGAGATAGAGTGGTAGTTGCGCCACTTGTACCGTGTGGGGAATGTAAATTTTGTCAGGCAAGTGATTATGCACTATGTGAAAATTATAACATTATTGGAACGGGAAGTAATGGAGCGTTTGCTGAATATGTAAAAGTACCCCAAAGGCATGTTCTGCAAATTGATGATCGACTAAATTATGAAACGGCTGCAGGAGTTGAACCTGCTACAATTGGTTACCATGGCTTACAAAAAGCACAAATTCAACCAGGTGAAACGGTAGTCGTAATGGGGTGTGGACCCATTGGACAGTTAACAATACAATGGGCAAAAATCTTTGGGGCATCTACTGTTATTGCGGTAGATATATTTGAAGAAAAACTTGAACTAGCTAGGGATTTAGGAGCAGATATTGTAATAAATGCTAAAGTATCTGATGTTATTCAACAAATCCGCAAGTTTACTGATGGAGGAGCAGATGTTGTTGCTGAAACAGCCGGAAGTAAAATTACTCAGCAACAATCCATATTAGCAGCCAAGAAAAAAGGACGTGTAGTTTTTTTGGGTATTGCACATTCAAATCTTCCATTAGAAGAAGAGGCAATAGAGCATGTTCTTCGAGGTGAGATAAAAATTCAAGGTACATGGAATTCATATACAGCCCCCTATCCGGGGATTGCTTGGAAAGCAACTTTAGATTTCATGACAAAAGGCACTCTGAAATTTAAACCAATGATTTCTCATAAGATTACTGTTGATGAAGTTGGTGCCTATTTAAAAAAAATGGCAGATCGAACATTGAAATACAATAAGGTTTTAGTATCTTTTGGTGATAACTAGTAGTTGATAGATAAATTTTCGCAAAGTATAAAAAATAGGGAATCATTAAGGAGAGGTGAAAAAAACTATGCTTGAAAAATTAAAAGAACAAGTCTTAGAAGCAAATCTAGGTTTACCTCAACATCATTTAGTGACATTCACTTGGGGAAATGTAAGTGGTATTGATCGTGATTCGGGACTAGTTGTTATTAAACCAAGTGGAGTAGAATATGAGGACTTGAAGGTAGGTGACTTAGTTGTAGTTGACCTTGAAGGGAAAGTAGTTGAGGGTCATTTAAAACCTTCATCGGACACTAGTACTCACATAGTGTTGTATAAAAACTTTAAAGATATCGGCGGAATTGTTCATACACATTCCCCATGGGCCACTATCTGGTCTCAAGCAACTAAGGAATTGCCTGCTTTAGGTACTACACAAGCAGATACATTTTATGGTTCTGTTCCATGTACTAGAAGTTTAACAGAAGAAGAAATCAAAGGGGACTATGAGCGAGAGACAGGAAATGTCATTGTAGAAACATTTTATAAAAACGGAATAAATCCCAATGAAATTCCATCAGTTTTAGTATCTAGTCATGGTCCGTTTGCTTGGGGAAAGAATGCAAAAGAGGCACTTCATCATGCCGTTATTTTAGAGGAAGTATGCAAAATGGCTTATCATACACTTAATCTAAATCCGACTATTTCTTCTATGGATCAGCATTTATTAGATAAGCACTATCTTAGAAAACACGGAGCATATGCTTACTATGGTCAAAATTAACTTATAAAGAGAAAAGCTTCTATTCGAGGATATGGGGGTGAGACATAAGTATTTCAACCCAATATAATTCCGAACAATTATACGTACATATTAGAGAATATTCGTATAATTGTTTGGGGGTTTTTATTTATTTTAAGAAAAAAGGTTTGTGGTAATCACCCGCAGACTGAATACACTTCGCTTTCCATGGGGCGAGCGCCAAGCCTCCTCGTTCATCTTGAACTGCGGGGTCTTGGACTTTCTCGCAGCTCCCATAGGAGTCTACGTGTATTCAGTCTGCTCTGTTTTTTCCTAGTAATTTTAATTTGCTTAAAAACTAAATAAGCTTTAAAAAAGGAGTGAAATGGAACGGAGGATACTCGACTCCTGCGGGAAGCAGAGCAAAGCCTAAGACCCCACTGGCTTTAGCCGAGGAGACTTAGGTTGCTCCCCGGCGCATCGTGTGTCTGTAGTGCAATGGAACGAATTGGTTTCACCACTGAATTAGAGATTGTTCGTCTTTATCCAATATATATTTTGTTTTGTCCCACCCTTTTATTAAGTATAAAAATGTTTGTGCATTTAGTACTCCTACAAACTGAATATACCTTTTTTCATAGTGTGAGTGTCGAAACTCCCTCTCCAAATATTCGTGCGAACTAGTTTTCAAAATTAATTAGAGAAATAGTTGAAAGAGGAGATATTTTCCGTTATAGAAAATTCCGTTGTCCAGTTCCATCCTCTTTTCACAAAAAAAGTAGCTTTTCTAGATTAAACTCCTATTAAAAAGTGTATAAGTTAATATAGTGTAACGGTAAGTTATGGGGGTTAATAAGTCGCTCAAGAAAATCTAATTGTTTTTATCGTTCTCACTGTATATACCTTAACAACCTAATTCATACTAATGAAGTAAATAATTCCTACAAGGAGGAGTCGGAATATGCAAACAGGACCAATTACTATACATGCCATTATCAATGGAGAGAAAGTACCAACTGAAAAGCAAGCTCCACGTGAAAATCCAACACATCCGGATGAGATTGTAGGATATGCACCTCTTAATACGCAAGAAGAAACGGTACTAGCGATTGATGCAGCTTATGATGCGTTAAAAGGCTGGGCTTGGACGGATGTAGATGAGCGGATCGAAAGAATGGAACGAGCTATTCAAAAATTAAAGGATGCAACACCTGAAATAGCTACTTTGTTATCTCGGGAACATGGGAAAGCTTTATATGATTCCAAAGGTGAAATAGCAATCTCTATCATGTGGATGGAATTTGCATGCAAGAATGTAAAGAAAGTTGTTGCTCCCCAAGAAAAAGAGCATGAAAATGGGAGAACAATCATTACATTTGATCCAGTAGGTGTGGTTTCCGCTATTTCTCCATGGAATTATCCTATTTCTTTATCCACTATTAAAATAGCACCAGCCTTATTAACTGGAAATACAATGGTTGTAAAACCAAGTCCATTTGCTCCTTTAGCTGTCAGTAAAGTAGTAGAAATTATCGCAGAAGAATTTCCTCCAGGTGTGCTCAATCTTGTCCATGGGGATGCAGAGGTAGGGGTAGAGCTTACATCGAATCCAAAAGTTGCAAAGATTGCCTTCACGGGTGGAACGAAGACAGCTAAGAGTATTATGAAGGCTGCTTCTGAAACGATTAAAAAGATGACGCTTGAGTTAGGAGGAAATGATGCCGCAATTGTGCTAGAAGACTTTGATGTAAATGATGAAAAAGCGATGCGAAGAATGGTTATTTCAAACTTCCTTACCGCAGGACAAATTTGTATGATAGCGAAACGCATTTATGTTCATCGATCAATCTATGATGCTTTCGTAGAGAAATATATCGAAGCGGCGAATAAGTGGATTCGCGTTGGCGATCCTTTTCATCCTGATGTGACGGTAGGCCCAGTAAATAATAAAAATCAGGTGAAATATGTTAAAAGTCTTGTAGAAGATGCAAAAAGTAAAGGGGCTAAAGTGATTCCATTAGGGGAAATTCTCAATCCCGAATTAATGGATAATGGATATTTTCTGCAGCCTACATTAGTATTAGGCGCTGATTTTCATGATCCAATTGTTGTAGAAGAGCAATTTGGACCGACTGTGCCAATTTTGCCTTTTGATGATGAAGAGCAAGTAATTGAGTTACACAATGAGAGCATTTATGGTCTAACAAGTTCTGTTTGGGGCGAAGAAGAACATGCAATTAAAGTTGCCCGTCGCATTGAGGCAGGCACAACAATGATTAATACTGCAGCTGTTCAAGGCTTGGATGTGCGATTCCCATTTGGCGGGGTGAAACAATCTGGAGTTGGAAGAGAGTATGGAGAAGAAGGATTAAAATCTTATGTGGAGACCCATGTAATTAATATCCCGAAAACACTTGAATTACCATATATTCCAGAGTAACAATTTCTTAGCAAGCATAGCATAGGCATGAAAAATAGAAAAAGGATGCTTTCTCTCAAAAGAATGCATCCTTTTTCTATTTGTTATTTAGTTCTTTTCTTCCCTATCTCTATATCCTCGCCATCCACATCATCAATTACAGCACCAATTTCTCCTTCTGTATAAGTATCAGTAGCTTGTTCATGAGTAGTTGCCAAGCCAGAAGAAAGTTGGTCTTTTTTTTCATAATCACTTGGATCAAACATGCGTCCTGCAACTTTTGTAGTTTGATCATTATTCTTTTTATTCAACAGAAATCCTCCTTTTTTGTAAATAGCTCCTACAGATGTATTTTCTTCTATATTGACCAAAATTACTCATACAATTTTGGAACTTTTCGATTTGACTTAGTAGTTCCAAAAGATGTATGGTCAAATATTTGTTAGATAAGCCTAGAAGAGACAGGGATAAACTCTTTTTTTAGTGATTAATTTTTGTGAACTAATATACACACATCCAAATTCATCACTTCTGATGGGTTGAAAAAAACGCTTATTACATCCGTACATTTTTTTGGAAAAAATAAAAAAGTGCGTATAAGAATTACACATAAAAATTTGAGGATGGTAATATACCTATTTGTGAAAGCGTTTTAACTATCAGGAGGTGATCTTTGAAATACGTAAATTCAAAAATACAAAAAATCGAATGGGGGCAGAGATTATGGGGTTACCCAAAAAAGGCTTTTCCTATTTTGTAATTCTTCTGATGGCTGTTTTAGTTGTTGGTTGTTCGAATTCCTCTGGGGGAAAGGGAAGTGACAAGAAAGAGGTAGAAGCAGAGGTTACGACAGTTGGACCAGAAGATGGTGCGAAGTTGGATATGTGGTTATTCGTGGATTTACACCAAAAATTTTACACGGAAATGTTGAATAAATGGAATGAAACGAATCCAGATAAGCAAATTCAAATTAAATTTACTGTCTATCCATATGCAGATATGCATACGAAACTAACTTTATCCGTCCAATCAGGAGAAGGGATTCCTGATTTAGCAGATGTAGAAATTGGCCAATTTCCTAACTATTTAGATGGAGAAGTTCCATGGCTGGCATTAAACAGTTATGTAGAACCGTATAAGGCTGATTTGGTGACATCTCGATTAGATGCTTATGAAAAAGATGGCAACTATTATGGAGTACCGACACATGTTGGGGCTACTGTCATGTACTACAATACAGAGATTCTCGAAAAACATGGAATTGATTATACCAAAATTAAAACATGGGATGACTTTGCAGCAGCTGGTGAGAAGTTAAAAGAGGCTACTAATGGAGAAGTTTATATGACCTCTGTTGATACTGGCGGTGCGGATTGGCTGACATTAGCAATGTCGGAACACGGAGAATCTTGGGTAAAAGATCCATCCAATGCAAATGTGAAGCTGGATTCATTAAACAATATGCTAACAATGCAGCAAGGCTGGTTAGAAAGCGGGATTGCCGAAGTAACTCCAGGGGGACAAATTGATACAGAACAAGGCTATGCGACAGTGGCAAAAGGTGAAGTGGCTGCCTTCCCTAAAGCTATTTGGTATATGTCTCGTTTTACAGATTATATGCCAGAGATGTCTGGCAAATTTGCTATTGCCCCAGCACCTGTGTTTGAGGAAGGTCAAAAACGTTCAAATGGTGCAGGTGGTACAGGTACAGTCGTATATAAAGACTCTGAAAATGCTGAGCTAGCAGCTGAATTTATGACTTGGGCAAAGTTAACGGAAGAAGGCGGGGAACAAATCTGGAATATTCTTGGTTTTGATCCGGTTAATACAAAGGTTTGGACTAATAAAGATATCACTCATAATCCAGACAATGAGTATGTAAAGTACTTTGTTAATAATCCATTTGATACATTATTGGAAATTCAAGATGAAGTAAATTTGATTAAAACGGTGCCAATTACGACTACTATCAATGAAGTATTTAATTTAACCACTTTAAATGAGGTTCTAGAGAATGGTGCAAATGTAAAGCAAGCTCTTGAAGATGCACAAGCGGAGGTCGACTTTGAGCAAGAATAAGTGACGTCTTTAAGATTACCTTTACGAGGTAGTCTTAAAGACACTGACGAAAAGGAGAGGAATGAATTTGAAGAAGATCCAGGCTTTTTTATTCTCTCAGAAAATAGCACCCTATGTGTTTATATTGCCGTTTATTGTTAGCTTGTCATTCTTCTGGATATATCCAATGTATTCGACTATAGAGATGAGTTTTCATAATATTGGGAACGGATATAGCGAATTTGTTGGACTTGCAAATTATGAAAAGTTGTTAGGCGATAAGGTATTTCATATCGCTGTTAGAAATAGTGTTATCTATACAATATTAACGTTAATCATTTTAATTCCGATCCCTATGCTCTGCGCATTTTTATTAAATTCAAAAAGTGTAGTAGGGAAAAGAGTCTATAAATCGATTATCTATTTGCCAGCATTAGTTTCAGTCGTAGTAGCAGGTATTTTATTTCGCTATATGTTTAGTGAAATGGATTCTGGACTCATGAACCAAATCCTTCATTTTTTTGGACTGGAGTCAAAACAATGGCTGAAAAATTGGGGTACGGGCATGTTTGCACTCCTTTTATTAGCAACATGGAGATGGATGGGAGTAAATACTCTATATTTTGAGGCGGGACTAAGCTCAATTGATGAGGTTCTTTATGAATCGGCAAAAGTAGATGGCGCAAATGCTTGGCAAAGATTTTGGCATATCACTCTGCCGTTACTTAAGCCGACAAGAATTTATGTGACAACCATCAGTATATATGCCGGATTAGCCATGTTTCTTGAAAGCTTTATGATATATGGAAGCAATAATTCTCCCAAAAATATTGGGTTAACGATTGTTGGTTATTTGTATAGAAGGGGAATTGAAAAGAATGATTTAGGATATGCCTCTGCTGTTGGCTTAGTATTATTAATTGTTGCTTTATCCATTAGCATGGTGTACTTGCTTTCAAGCGGCATGTTTAAAAAGGAGGCCAAATAAGTATGGGTAAGAATAATCATTTAGCAAGCTCCTCATTAGAAATTAAAAAAGGGAAGAAAGAAGGCAAAAATCCTCTAGTAAAAGTTTTAATTAACGGCTTTTTTATTATTATGTGTGCTAGTGTTGCCATCCCCTTTATCTCAGGACTGTTTGCATCCTTTCGCCCAGGCCAAATGTTAATTAGAAACGGCTTAAATCTAAACTTAGATTTTGAAAATTGGTCATTTATCAACTATAGCTATCTGTTTGATGGAAGTACTGGGTACTTGGACTGGTATAAGAACAGTTTGATTATTACCATTGTTTCGGTAGTTTTAACATTAATTATCTGTTATTTTGTTGCCTATGGCTTTGCGATGTACCATTTTAAGTTTAAAAACTTATTGTTTTTCCTCGTTATAGCAACAATGATGGTTCCCTTTGAAATATTGATGCTGCCATTATATAAGCAAATGATCAGTTTTGGACTAATAGACACCTATGCTGGCGTTATCCTTCCTGGATTAGTACATGCTTCAACCATTTTTTTCTTTAGACAATATCTTTCAGGCATCCCAAAAGAATTATTAGATGCAGGAAGAATCGATGGCAGTAGCGAGTATGGAATTTGTGTGCGCATTGTTATGCCAATTTCAAAACCTGCTTTTTCAGCAATGGCAATTCTGAGTTCTATGGGGGCATGGAATAGTATGTTATGGCCATTAATTGTTTTACGGTCAGCAGAAAAATTTACATTACCTATCGGGTTAAATACATTATTAACTCCTTATGGAAATAATTATGATGTCCTAGTGGCTGGATCTATTTTCTCTATTCTGCCTTTATTTATTTTGTACTTGATATTTAATAAGTACTTTGTAGAAGGTATGACAGCAGGCGCAGTAAAAGGATAAAGGAGCGGAGATAAGGAGGCGAGAGCGATGAAATTTAAATATGATTCACCTTTTTGGGAACGGATGGGAAAGCTCTATTCTATTATTGCTTTAAACTTCTTCTGGATATTGTTTAGTCTTCCATTAATTACAATTGGTCCATCCACTGTCGCACTCCATCGGTGTATGTTTTCTCTAATTACTGGAAAAGAAACGAATGTTTTTACAGAATTTTACCAATCATTTAAGACGAATTTTGTTAGAAATATGATGGCTGGATTGATTGTTGTTGGTTTTGGAATGCTGTTACTATCTGTACGTAATTTTTATTTTGAAATGGCAGCAAATACATCACTAACCATTTACTACTTTTATATTCTCTTAGTTTTTCTTTTTGGTTTGTTCTTTGTTACTGTCTTTCCAGTTTTATTAACATTTGATGGGACGGTTTTAGAGCTATTACGAACCGCATTTTTTATAGCAATTAAAAATTTACCAATGAGCATCTTGATGGTAGTAGTAGCCTGCTTAATCATTTATTTTTGCCAAATGTTGATTCCATTAGCCTTAATCGGAGTTTCCCTAATCGTGTTTATCAACAGCCATATTTATTGGAGAAAAATTGATAATAATTTAGTTATTGATGAAGATAATTTTTGATGATATCAATAGCACTTGTTTATTTCTGAAAAAATTCATTTATGTAAATCAAAATACATCGGAAAAGGAATGAGAGAATTATGACTGAAAATATCAAAACTGCAAAAATGGTAATCGATAAATCTTTTAAAATATCGGAAATAGATTCCCGTATTTATGGCTCGTTTATAGAGCATTTAGGACGGGCGGTTTATGGAGGTATTTATGAGCCTGGACACCCTTCTGCGGATAAGAATGGTTTTCGTCAAGATGTAATCGAGTTAGTTAAGCAATTACAAGTTCCTATTGTGCGATATCCGGGAGGGAATATGGTATCTGCTTATAATTGGGAAGATGGAGTAGGACCAAAGGAAAAACGCCCGCGAAAATTGGAACTAGCATGGAATTCTATCGAAACCAATGAAGTAGGTACAAATGAATTTTTTGAATGGGCAAAACAAGTGAATTCGGAAGTAATGATGGCTGTAAATCTTGGAACGCGCGGCATTGATGCAGCCCGTAACCTTTTAGAATATTGCAATCTACCAGGAGGGACCTATTGGAGCGATTTGAGAAAAGAACATGGCTATAAAGACCCGCATAATATTAAAGTTTGGTGTTTAGGTAACGAAATGGATGGTCCATGGCAAATTGGTCATAAAACTGCCTATGAATATGGAAGACTAGCTGCCGAAACAGCAAAAGCAATGAAAATTGTAGATCCAAGCATTGAACTTGTAAGTTGCGGAAGCTCCAATACAGCGATGCCAACATTCCCTGAATGGGAAGCCACCTCATTGGATCAGACATATGATTACGTTGAGTATGTATCACTGCATACGTATTATGGTAATAGAGACAATGATACAGCGAATTTCCTCGCAAAATCATTAGATATGGATGATTTTATTAAAACAGTTATTGCAACCTGTGATTATATTAAAGCGAAGAAGAGAAGTAAGAAAAAACTTCATTTAAGCTTTGATGAATGGAATGTATGGTTTCACTCGAATGATCAAGATAAGCAAATAGAACCTTGGAGTGTAGCGCCACCACTTTTAGAAGATGTTTATAATTTTGAAGATGCATTGCTTGTAGGCAGTTTATTGAATTCTTTAATTAACCACTCAGATAGAGTTAAAATTGCTTGCCTTGCCCAATTAGTTAATGTTATTGCGCCAATAATGACGGAAACAGGTGGAGGGTCTTGGAAGCAGACTATTTTCTATCCATACTATTACACATCTGTTTATGGGCGTGGAACAGCAATCCAAGCGATTGTAGACTCACCAAAATATGATTCGACAGATTTTACAGATGTACCATATTTAGATCAGTCTATTGTCTATAATGAGGAGAAAGAGGAGCTTGTCATCTTTGCTGTTAATAGAAGCTTAGATAATCAATTAAATGTAGAGGTAGATATTAGGTCGTTTGAAGGATATTCCATTGTGGAGCATATAGTTCTTGCAAACGATGATCCTAAAGCAATTAATACACTTCACCAGGAAGCAGTTAAACCTGTTGCTTTTCAAGAATCTTATATGGAAAATGGCAATTTAATACTCATTCTGCCAAAAATGTCTTGGAATGTTATTCGGTTGGGAAGGAAGTAGTAAAAAAGGCAGGAAATTTAGAATTTTTAAAAAATAAAGTTGTGGTAATCAGCCTTAGACAGAAGAAACATCGCTTTCCAAGGGAGAGCGATGTTATTATTACTTCAAATTTCGACTCAAAAAAGCTTTTGTTCGAGGCGATTGTGGGTTTGTAAATAGGTTGATTGGCGGACCAGACTCTTCAATGACACCGTTGTCCATAAAGATGACTTTATTTGCTACTTCTTTGGCAAACCCCATTTCGTGGGTAACAACAACCATCGTCATTTTTTCTTTGGCTAAGTCTTTCATAACCTCCAATACTTCTCCAGTTAGTTCAGGATCTAATGCAGATGTCGGCTCGTCAAACAGTAAAATTTCTGGTTCCATCATTAATGCTCGAGCAATTGCCACACGTTGCTTTTGTCCTCCAGATAGTTTAGCAGGATAGACATTAGCAAAATTAGATAGACCAATTTTTTCGAGGATCGTCATACTTCTTTCTTGAAGGGAAGAAGCAGCTTCTTTCTTCACTAATTTTGGTGCAAGCTGAATATTGTCTTTTACAGTAAGATGTGGGAATAGATTAAAATGCTGAAAAACCATTCCCATTCTTGCTGTAATTTGTTTGACTTTTTGCTGCGGAGCATATATTCCATCTTTCACTAATTCGTCTCCAGAAACACGAATCGTTCCTCCATCGATTTTCTCTAAATCGACAAGACATCGGAGCATTGTGCTTTTTCCAGAACCAGAGGGACCAATAACAGCCACAACATCATTGTTATTGACATTAAAGGTAATCTCCTTCAACACTTCGACCTTATCGTATGATTTTTTTATATTCTCTATTTCAATGATTGCCATAAGTATCCGTCCTTCTTATTCAAATTTAAATCTGCGCTCCAGCCATTTAAATAATGCTGTTAATAGCAGGGTCATGATGAGATAAATAATTCCAGCAATGAAAAAGGGCATAATCGTAAAATCACGGTTTACTGCCGTTTGGGCAAAGTGCAGTAACTCAGGTACAGCAACAGCATAAAGCAAGGCTGTATCCTTCACTAGTGTGACAGATTCATTTGCTACAGCAGGAAGGGCAATTCGAAACATTTGTGGTAAAACAACGCGTGTGGTGGTTTGCCATTTACTTAAACCAAGCACTTGAGATGCTTCATACTGACCTTTATCAATTGCAAGTAAACCTCCACGGAAAATTTCGGCAAAATAGGCTGCATAATTCAAAATAAATCCTAAAGAGGCAGCGACAAAACGATCTAGGACTAAATATTCTCCAATTCCTGGAATCATTGGTAACCCAAAGCATATAAACAATAATTGCAGCAATAGCGGGGTACCGCGCATGATGTAAATATAACAGCTTGCCAGCCATGCGATTGGCTTGATGCTAGATCGGATGGCGAGTGTTAACAGGAAACCTAGTGGAATGGACACTACAATAGCAATAAGAAATAATAGGACGGTTGCTTGGGCTCCTTCTAACATTGGTTTTAGTATGGATATAATATAATCAACTGACATTTCTATTCCTCCAACAAAACAAAACAGGGTTTCGGAAAGAAATCCTGTTTTGTTTACGATTCATTTGCGATCTTAATTTAATACTTTATTTTCACCAAACCATTTTTCGGAAACTTCAGCGGCTGTGCCATCTTCATTCATCTCATCAAGTGCTTTTTGAAGCTTCTCTAATAATGCTTCGTTTCCTTTTTTAACCCCAATTCCGTACTCTTCTGGAGCAAGTGATTCATCAAGGATTTTAAAGGAATCTTGTTCTTTTGTCATATAGTAATCAATAACAACTTCATCAATGACAACTGCATCTAAACGACCTGACTTCAGATCATTTAATGCTAATACGTTATCGGAAAACTCGGTAACTTCCTTAATTTTTGATTTAATAGGACTACTATTTAATGCATCGGATGCAGAAGAAAGAGATTGGAGACCAACAACTTTTCCTTTTAAATCATCTAATTTGGTTATTTTTGAGTCCGCTAATGTTACAACAACTTGTGTATTTTTTAAATAGGGCTTTGTGAAAAGAACTTTTTCTTTCCGTTCATCAGTAATAGTATAGCCATTCCAAATTAAGTCAATCCGACCGCTGCTTAATTCTGACTCCTTTGTTTTCCAATCAATTGGTTGAAATTCAACTGACATATTCATTTTTTTTGCTGCAGCTTTTGCATAATCAATATCAAAGCCGACAATTTCATTATTGTCATCTCTAAACCCCATTGGAGCAAATTTATCATCAATACCAATAACTAATGTATCTTCCTTTTTATCTTTAGAATTGTTGGAACATGCTGTAAAAACGAAAAATACAGATGCCAAAATAACTAAATTAATTGCTAAACGTTTCATCTTGCGAAAGCCACCTTTATAAATTATGTTTTCAGTACAATAAATCTATAAAACTAAAAAATCCTTTAGTTCGATAATATATTAGAGTGATAAACTAATGTATAAAATTTACCATACCAAAAAAGAGGTTGTCAATAAAATAATTTAACATATTAGTAGAGTAAAGGATTTCGTGGTGAAATATGTAAAAAGTTCGTACGAGCTTTTGGAGTCTAATGGGAATTATAGAGATCAGATTTAAAGTTTAATAGAAGTAAAAGATTGCAGGAAGAGGAATGGAGAATATGAAGGAGTAGGAGCAATTAATAAAGACTGTAATGGCTCCTACTCCGCTAAACGATTGATTACGTATCAATCAAGTTCAATTGTCGGTTTTTTATAAAAGGGTGTATCTGTTATGTATTTTTTTGATGACATAAGCTTATCACCTTTTAAAATATAAGGATGAGTCTCGTGTAAGATAGTTTCTAAGGCATTTGGAATTTTCCATTCTTCATACGCACAAATTAATGGAAAGGAAATATGGTTGAAAGCGTTATCAACTATTTTCTCAAAATTTCCGATTAAATGAAAAGGCTCTTCCATCGTTGCCCATTCTACATGTGCCCATGAGCGAAAGGGAATACTTTGATCCAGATAAGGCTGAACCATTTTATTAAAATAATCTGTAATAGCTGATGGATGATAACTTCCACTTGAAAAGTAAAAATCTAAGCTATTTACATAATGAACCTGTTTTAATTGCGTGGATGTAAGTTTGGTTTTTAATTGTTCGAATATCCTTTTGAAATTTCGATCATTATCGATAAGGATTACATATTCTCTTGCTTCGATACCAGCATAAATAAAGGGAAGGACTTCTTCCATATAGTTTCGCATGCTTGTATAAAGGAATAAAACATGTAATCTTTCCTTCCCTTCAAGAAATTGCTTCTTTTTATTTTCCAATTATGCACCTCTTTATTAAAGAATAATTCCATTATAGAGGATTTTCATGGAAAGATACTGATTAAATAGGAAAAATAGTTAAATAAATGGATAAGATGAACATCTCACAGTTTGACAAAATTATCGTACTTTTTTCCACTTAAGAGAACCGCAGCCGTTATGAGGATGTGTGCTGGGATAAACTTTGTTTAATGTTTCTTTTAATTCAGGAATAGAGAGATTTTGTAGCATTTCAGAGGAGAGACCGCTACTGCAAACAATCTTTTGGATCAATATATTTTTAACGGTTTTCGATTTATCATAGTAAACCATTTTATATCCTCCTATTAATAAGTGAATTTGAGTGCACTAGAATAATAATTATTAAGTTTGCCGGAACTTTCTTTTATTATATAACAAATAATCGACTATTCATAGTGGTTAAGAAGGAATTAAAATAAACAATCGTATTTTTTTGTATGGCAAAATTTCTATTGAGGCGAGTGGAACCATTCGTTATAATAGGACAAAAGGATGAGAAGATTGAGAATTTTGAGTTTTTTCAGTATAGAAAAAGAGGTGTCTTAATGGGGGATTATCAAATAATATTATTTGACTTAGATGGTACGATTTCAGATCCTAAAGAAGGAATAACAAAATCTATTCAATATGCCCTACAAAAGCTTGGAAAAGAAGAATCTGATTTACGTAAACTAGAAAGATTTATTGGACCACCTCTACAAGAATCATTTATGGAATATTATGGTTATACTCAAACGATAACGGATCAAGCCATTTCCTATTATAGAGAGAGGTTTACGCAGTTAGGAATGTATGAAAATGAACTATATCCTGAAATTATTCCATTACTTGAAAGCTTAAGAGCAAAAGGCTGTATTATGATTGTGGCAACTTCAAAACCAACTATATTCACAGAAAAGATTTTGAAGTATTTTCAAATAGAAACGTACTTTACCCACATAATCGGAAGTAATCTGGATGGTACTAGATCTTCGAAAACAGAAATAATTCAATACATATTAGATTTGTATCCTGCGTATAAGCCTGAAGAGTTTGTGATGATAGGAGATCGGGAACATGATATTATTGGAGCGAACAATGCAGGAATAGATTCAATCGGTGTTACTTACGGCTATGGGTCCTATGACGAGCTGAACAAAGTACAGGCAACATTTATTGCAGGAAGTATTTCTTCCTTAAAGGGTATCTTAATAGATAGGAAGCGAAAAGAGCGGATAAGGCTTGTGACAGAAGAAGATGCTCCGATTGTTCATAGACTAATGCTAGAAGCATTTGAAGATTATCGTTATAGCGAGGTACCTTCTAGTGCACTAACGGAACCAGCTGACAAATTTCTTTATGCTCTTAAAAATGGAACAGAGCAAGCAATCATATGTTGGATAGATGATGTTCCCCTTGGTTCTTCTCGTCTGCAGCTTCAAGATGATTCTCTCTATTTTTCCAGACTTTCTGTCATTCCGTCAGCAAGAGGGAAAGGAATAGCTAAAAAACTGCTAGCTTGGATAGAAGAATATGCCATCCAAAATGGCAAGCAGAAAGTAGTATGCAAAGTAAGAGCGAATGTCCTGAAAAATATCCAATTATACGAAAAAATAGGATTTGTTATAACAAAAGAAGAGACAGCTCCTAATCCTAATGGGCTGTCAGTCAAAGCGGTAACGATGGAAAAAAGGATAACAAAGATCACTCCATCCAAAATATAATTTTCTTTATAAGGCTATTCTCTATAGAAGAGAATGGCTTTTATTTTGCCATTAATCACTATTATCTTAAAAAACAATATATTCAAGAGTAGAACATTACTCTATAATAAATGAATATACTGAAAATTCCGCCTAATAGGAAGAGGGGAATAGACATAAGGAGGATAAAATGAATTATAAATTTGCTAATCGAATAGAAAGAGTAATGCCATCAGCTATTCGCGAATTATTGAGATTAGGGGGAGATCCAGCAATTATTTCATTTGGGGGCGGATATCCGGACCCAGAAATTTTTCCTATTGAAAAATTAAGAAAGGTATATGATCAGGTTTTGCAAGAAGATGGAAAATTAGCGCTTCAATACACAGAAACAGAGGGGCTGACGTCATTAAGAGAAAAGCTCGTAAGTCGAGTAAAAAAGATTGGGATAAGCTGTAGTGTTGATAATCTTTTTATTATTCAAGGAGGTCAGCAAGGTTTAGATCTTGCAGCTAAAGCATTTATCGATAGAGGAGATATCATAATTACAGAGAATCCGACTTTTCTAGGAGCACTTGCTGCGTTTAATCCATATGAACCGGAATATGTAGGTGTTTCGATGGATGAAAATGGGATGCGCATGGATGAGCTTGAAGCAGCATTACAGAAGCATCCCAATGCAAAGCTTATTTATACGGTTCCTGAATTTCAGAATCCTACAGGTGTGACAATGAGCTTAGAGAGAAGAAAGGCCCTAGTAAGCTTAGCAAATAAATATAATGTGGTTATCGTAGAGGATAGTCCATATCGGGAATTACGTTATGAAGGGAAGGATCTGCCAGCGATTAAAAGTTTTGATACAGAAGGAAGAGTGATTCATATTGGCAGCTTCTCAAAAATTCTTAGTCCAGGTCTCCGTCTAGGTTGGTTAATAGCTAATCGCGATTTAGTGGAAAAACTAAGCCTATTGAAAATGGCTTCTGATACACAAAATTCAACCTTAAATATGTATGCAGTGAACCGATTTATGGATATGTATGATTTAGATGAACATATTGTCCATATTCGTGAAACGTATAAAGAGAAAAAAGAAGTAATGTTTCAAACATTACATGAAACTTTTCCTCCTAGTATCATCTATACGAATCCACAAGGAGGATTGTTTACATGGCTTACTTTTCCAGAGCATATCGATACAAAAATACTCATGCAGGAACACAGTTTACCAATCGCTAAAGTGGCCTATGTTCCTGGAGAGAGCTTTTTCCCTAATAAGCAAGAGAAAAATCATTGCCGAATAAATTATTCTTATATGTCAGAAGAAAAGATTATAAAGGGAATTACAAATTTGGGGGAAATAGTCAGGGGCATTTGCTAGAACTTTTAATTAACATAAGGTACAAGTTAGTTACTTTTAATAACTTTTTGAATAATAGTAAGTGTTTTTGCTTGCAATTAAATAATCTCAGTATTAGGATAAAAAATGTAATAATATTTTAAAAATTTGGAGGTTGGATGATGAAAATTGGAATTATCTTAGGCAGCACTCGTCAAGGAAGAGTAAGTCCACAAGTTGGGGCATGGGTAAAGGAAATTGCTGACAAGCGTGGCGATGCCGAATATGAAATCGTTGATATTGCCGAATTTAACTTACCGTTTTTAGGTGCAGCTGAAGGACAAGAGAATGTTGCAGCATGGAATGAAAAATTAGCAAGCCTTGATGGTTTCGTATTTGTTGTAGCGGAATATAATCACAGTATTTCTGGCGCATTAAAAAATGCATTAGATTCTGCAAGAGAAGCTTGGAATAATAAAGCAGCAGGAATCGTAAGTTATGGATCCACAGGTGGTGCACGTGCAGCAGAACATTTAAGAGGAATTCTGGGCGAATTACATATTGCAGATGTTCGCGTTCATCCTACCCTTTCACTATTTACAGATTTTGAGAACTTTACAACCTTTAAACCAGCACCTCTACATTTAGAAAATATGAATGCGATGCTTGACCAAGTAGTCGCTTGGAGCACTGCATTAAAAACCATTCGTGGATAATGCAGTACAGAGAGTAAGCCTTTTAAAGACTACTCTCTTTTTCGAGAAATATCGAAGAGGTAAAGCCTTGTAAAATTTTTTAGAAGTCATTTTAAGAATAAGACAAATGGGTAATATATAGAAGAAAAAAATTTTTTACTGGAGGAAAAAATGAGTGCATTTTTAGAAGCAATAAAAAATCGTCGTTCCTATTATGGTATAAGCAAAGAAGCTGTTGTGTCGGATGAAAAAATCCAAGAAATAGTAAATGAAGCTGTGCTACATACGCCTTCTTCCTTTAATTCTCAAAGTTCAAGAGTGGTGATTTTATTACAGGAACAGCATGATAAACTATGGGATATGACAGCAAGTGAGTTAGAAAAAATTGTTCCTGCCGAGAATTTCTCTTCTACAAAAGAAAAAATAAATTCTTTTAAAGCAGGATATGGAACGATTTTGTTCTTCGAAGATCAGGAAGTGATAGAAGGACTACAAAAACAATTTGCCCTATATGCTGAGAATTTTCCCGTTTGGGCTAATCAAACAAATGCCATGCACCAATTAGTCATTTGGACAGCTCTGGAGGAAGTGGGATTCGGAGCTTCTTTACAGCACTACAATCCACTTATTGATGAGGCAGTACAAGGGGAATGGTCGATACCGCCTTCTTGGAAGCTTGTCGCCCAAATGCCATTTGGCAAGCCATTAGCAGAACCAGGAGAAAAAGAATTCAAGCCATTAGAGGATCGTGTGAAAATATATAAATAAGCCTGAAGGACTCCTGTAACAGGAGTTTTTCTATTGGTAAGAGATGGGCTGTGTGACCTAAAGCAAAATAGAAGTAATATTTCTATTGGTGTGATAGGATTATAGGATCATTATGAAGAAGGTGAAAAGATGAAAATCGAAGTATGGTCAGACTTTGTGTGTCCATTTTGTTATATAGGAAAACGCCGTTTAGAGATTGCTTTAGAGCAATTTCCTTATAAAGATCAAGTAGAAGTTGAATTTAAGAGCTTTGAATTAGATCCAAATGCTGAAGTCTACACTGGTAAAAGTATTCATGAAGCACTTGCTGGTAAATACAGAATGAGTATCGAAGAAGCCAAAAATGCTAATAACAATGTTGGAAGTCAAGCTGCAAGCACAGGCTTGAAATATGACTTTGATAATATGAAACCAACCAATACATTTGATGCCCATCGACTAACAAAGTATGCGAAAACGCTTGGAAAAGATAAAGAGCTAACCGAGCAGTTATTGCATGCCTACTTTACAGAAGGAAAACTAATTAGTGATCCAGATACATTGGTGGAAATAGGGAAATCAGTAGGATTGGAAGAGGAAGCTCAAAGACAAGTATTGGCTGATTCCACAAGCTTTGCTAATGATGTTAGAATAGACGAAGCGCTTGCTAGCCAAATCGGAGTATCTGGGGTCCCGTTCTTTGTAATCAATCAAAAATACTCTGTTTCTGGTGCGCAGCCTACAGAGACTTTCGAACGAGTGCTTGAACAAGTGTGGCAGGAAGACCATCCAGTCCCTAAATTTCAAGATCTTTCAGGAACAGATGCTGAAGGTGCTATTTGTACAGATGACGGTTGCGAAATTCCGAAGAAATAACCGATATTCGATAAGAATAAAAATAGAGAAGAGCAAGGGATAGTCGTATAAGAGACGGCTATCTCTTTTTGCTGTTTTTGAAGGCATTTTGAAAATAAGTATACGTTTTATAAAAAATGTACTATACTATAAATAGATATACTAAGGGTTAGTTTTAAAAGTATAGACTTTTAAATATAAATGTTTATAATTAAAATGGCGAATAACATATTTAGAATTATTTCTTCTTAATTAAGGTGGCTCGTGTATGAACAAGTATGAAGCAATTGCAGTCGAAGTAAAACGTCGAATTAAAGAAAATTATTACCCATTAGATCATCCAATACCGGATGAAATATCATTATCTAAAGAGTTTTCTTGCAGTAGAATGACAATGAAAAGGGCATTGGATAAACTAGTGATGGAAGGGCTGCTCTATCGAAAAAGAGGGCATGGAACCTTTATTGTGCAATCGGCTTTGCATACTAGCAGAGTAAATGTGTTAACAAATGAAATAACTGGCCTCTCCAAGCTATTGGATGGCGAAAAGATCGATAGTAAAATTATTAAATTTGAAGTCCATTTTCCTTCAGAGGAGGTTGCAGCCCATTTAGCGATAGATATTAAAACACCTGTATATTATATAATCAGATTAAGATCTGTAAATAATGAACCATATGTTTTAGAAATTACTTATATGCCAACGACAGTTATTACGGGATTAAATGATGATGTGTTATATGGATCGGTTTATGAGCATATTACTAAAAGATTAGGGTTAACAATAGCAGGGTCACATCGCAAAATAAGAGCATGTAAATCAATAGAATTAGATCATGAACATCTGGAATGTGAATTAAATGATCCAATTCTGGAAGTAGAGCATGTAGGTTATTTAAACAATGGTGTACCATTTGAGTATTCCTTTTCCCGTCACCGTTATGATAAATTTGAAGTAACAACTGTAAATTTAAAAAGATAAATTGATGGCTAACACTATAGGGGGAAATTTATTTAATCCGTTTTAATATCATTGGATACAAACAAGGGGAATGACGAAATCCTTTTCTCTAACTAATTAAATGAAAGATTGATTGTCTTTAATCAAAAAAAGTAGTTATCCTTCTATGTGATAACTACTTTTTTGTTTAAGTATGAAAAAAACTATTTGCATTAACGTTACGTTAATCTTTTATGATGGAATCGTCAGGAGATGAAAAGATGGAATATACCGTACAGGCATTAGGAAAGTTAGCGGGAGTAAGCACAAGAACATTACGATATTATGATGAAATTGATCTTCTCAAGCCGGCGAGAATCAATTCATCAGGATATCGAATTTATGGGCAAAAAGAAGTAGATAGATTACAGCAAATTCTTTTTTATCGCGAATTAGATGTTCCATTAGAAACAATAAAAAAAATGATGGCTTCCCCTTCTTTTGACGTCAAAGAAGCGTTAAAGGAGCATCACGAAAAACTTCTGGCAAAGCAAAAACAGTTAATACAATTGATTGGAAATGTCGAGAAAACGATGAAAACACTGGAAGGGAGAATGACAATGTCTGATAAAGAAAAGTTCGAGGGCTTTAAGAGTAAGCTGGTTTCTGATAATGAAGCAAAGTATGGGACAGAAATACGAGAAAAGTATGGCGATGAAATTATCGACCAATCTAATGCGAAACTCATGAATATGACTGAGGAAGATTACCGCCATATGATAGAGATAGAAAATAAGCTTTTTTCCACTCTTAAAGAAGCGCTAAAAGAAGGAAATCCTGCTGGGAAAACTGCTCAGAATGCTGCTGATTTACATCGCCAATGGCTAACCTTCAATTGGCCAGAATACAAGAAAGAGGCACATGCGGGACTTGCTGATATGTATATTGCTGATGAACGATTTACGGCATATTACGATAAAGTGCAAGTAGGTGCGACAGCGTTTTTACGTGAAGCTATTTTAATTTATACCGGTATGGCTTTTGATTAATAGCTAGTTAATGAAAAAAGCTCCTTGAAAAAATCAAGGAGCTTTTTTACCAAGTTATCGATTAAGAAGCGTTTCGAACTTTTTTTTCATCCGCTTTGCGCGATGCAGTATATCTCCAGCCGGTGAGAAGCAAACCAATGAAGCAAAGGCTGCTGGATACAAGAAATACGACATGCATACCGCTAAGAAAAATATCAGGTCTACCAGGAATCAGGGCGGTTACTCGGTATCCTGCTTTCATGCTCATAACTGAGAATAATATGCTTGTGGCAAGAGAAATACCAACAACCATTCCTAAGTTTCGAACAAGTGAATTAATACTTCCAGCTATTCCTAACTGCTTTCGCTCAACGGTTGACATAATGAGCGAATTGTTAGGGGATTGGAAGAGACCCGAACTTGCTCCAAGCATAATGATCCACAAAGCAAGGTTAGTTATAGAACTTCCTTCATGAAGAAATGTTAGGCCAATTTGTGCAACAATCATTACTAATAATCCAGCAAAAGTAATGGCCTGTCCACTAATTTTGTCCGATAATGAGCCGCTAATTGGAGCTACAATGGCCATCGTAATCGGAAAGAGCATTAGAATATATCCGGAATGTAATGCAGACATCCCAAGAATGTCCTGTGTGTAAAATGGTGATAGGATATTAAAACAGAAGTTAGCAATGAAAACAATAAAGGCACAAAAAATACTAATAGAAAAAAGTGGATTTTTAAAGATCGAGAGCTCTAGCATTGGGCTTTCTCTTCGATATTCCACCATGACAAAACTGATGAATGCAATCAAACCGATTAGGATAGAAGCAATAATCATCCAGTTGTTGTAGCCATATTGCTGACCAAGCAGTAAGCCGCCGATAAGGAGAATAATCGCAAGGCTGAATAATATACTTCCAGCTACATCGATTTTTGTCTTAGTTAGTGTCATATCTTTAGGCAAGGTCTTCCATGCTAGCGATATAGCAATAATACCAATTGGGATGTTAATCCAGAATATGTATTCCCATCCTAAACTCGAAATAATAATTCCCCCTAAGCTTGGTCCAGTAATACTTCCTAGAGAGACAAAGGTACCAATAAGACCTAGGGCTTTTCCTCTTTCCTTAACTGGAAAAATTTCCGTCACAATCCCTTGGCTATTTGCCATTGTCATAGCTGAACCAATTGCTTGGATAATTCGAGAAAAGACTAAAAAAGCAAGCGAACCACTCAAGCCACAAAGAAAAGAACCAATAATAAACAGAACAGATCCCCATTTAAAAACTTTGATTTTCCCAAAGACGTCCCCCATTTTTCCGAAAAAAAGGATAACGGTACAAATGGTTAGTAAATAACTAATCACAATCCATTGAGAGTTAGCAAAAGCAAGGCCTAATTCTTTTGAGATAGTCGGAAGCGCAATATTAACAATACTCGCATCGAGCGTCCCCATAAATGTGAATATATTTAAAACAATAAAAATGAGCCATCGGCGTTGATGACCTTCGTTTTTATTTTCAGTTACAGAAGCATGCAAATAATCACCTCATTTATTTAGTTGCATAAGCAACTATTATTGCTCTATTTTAAAATAAGTTAGTTGCATAAGCAACTATTATTTTGTATGCTACAATCAGTGATTTTAGTGTTCGCTTTTCAAAGCGAAACTATCCGAGGGGGGAGGAACATAGTGAGCGATATACCAATTGGAAGGATTATATCGATGATTCACAGGCAGAATCAGAAATTCCTTTCGAAGGAATTAAAACCTTATGAAATAGGAAATGGTGGGCAGCAAGCTTTTTTGAAAACAATTATTGCAAAACCAGGAATTAATCAAGACGAACTTTCCACTGTTTTAAAATTTGATAAAGCAACAACAGCTAGAGCGGTAAAACATCTAGAAAGCGTGGGATATATTGTTAGGCATACAGATGATAACGATCGGCGTGCCAATAATTTATATCCAACTACAAAAGCAATGAACATTTTTCCAGAGATACAAAAAGTGCTAGAAAGATTAAATAAAGAGATGACGAAACATCTAACGGAAGAAGAGGAACAGCAATTACTTTCCTTACTAATGAAAATTTACCCAGAATTAAGGAGTAATATGGTGACGACGAAGAAAGAAAAAAATGTGGAAAAAGAGGGGGAATAAAAAATTCCCCAGCTACTTTCATTGTTCTGCTAAATATTCGACCAAGCTTAGCCAATTATTCTCGATTAAGGTTGGAAGCAGGGAGGTATTTCCCTTTTCTATACATGCAATAATCTCTTGATGCTGTTCGATCGATTTTTTCCCATCAATAGTATTAAACTTTAATAATTCTAATCGCCGAATTTTAGGAAGAAGTCGTTCTAGAGCGATAACTATTTCTGGATTTTGAGATGCCTCTAAAATAACGGCATGAAATTGGTCGTCTTTTTGGATAGCTTTATACTTATCCTCAGATTTGAGTGCCTCACTAAATTCGTTATTAATGACCTTCATTTTTTCGACCTCGGTGGAAGACAAAGTAATAGAAGCTAATTTAGCTGCTAATGCATGGAGGGCGGCAACGACTGTTAAGGCATGCATTGCTTGGTCTACTTCTATTAGGCTGATAATGGTTTCTGATCCTGGAGAAGTTACAATTAATCCTTCATCCTCCAATTTTTTGATTGCTTCTCGTACAGGGGTCCTGCTTACACCAAATTGTTCAGCCAGTGCCTTATCGTTAATTTTTTCCCCTGGTGTTAATTCAAGATGAATGATTGCTGATTTTAACTGTTCGTATACTTGATCTCTTAATGATTGACGTGGGATTTGCCTAATACTTTTCATAGCAATAATATATCATAATTTGGTTATATTAGAGAAAAAGAGTATTTTTCACTAATTTGTCATACTTTTTCGTTTACATTTATACTATACGGGGGTATGATATAAATATAAGATGAAATATGGAGGAAGGGGGTAGACTTATTGGAGAAGAATGAACAAGGAATGGACAATTGCCATATTACGAGTGACCGAAAAAGTCATCATTCAGATAAAGTAAAGCAAAATTTAGTCACTAGGCTAAATCGGATTGAAGGCCAGATTAGAGGCATAAAAGGGTTAATTGAAAAAGATACGTATTGTGATGATGTTATTACGCAAATTTCTGCGACTCAATCTGCTTTAAATAGTGTAGCAAAGATTTTATTAGAAGGACATTTAAAAAACTGTGTTGTGGAACGTATCCAAGAAGGCGACATGGAAGTAGTCGACGAGGTGTTAACAACTATTCAGAAATTAATGAAAAAATAAGGAGTGTTTTAAATGGAAAATGTAACATTAACAGTAGAGGGCATGTCTTGTAATCATTGTGTTAAAGCGGTAGAAGGAAGCGTAGGAGAGCTTAGTGGAGTTTCTGCTGTCAAAGTTCATTTAAAAGAAGGTCTAGTTGATGTTTCATACAATGAAAATGAAGTAACTCTCGACACGATTAAAGAAACAATTGATGAGCAAGGTTATGATGTAAAGTAATTTAAAGAGGAAATGTGCTGTTTTTTGCACATTTTTATTTTCAATAAAATATACCCTATATAGGTATAAGGAGTTTTGTGATATGGCGGAACAAAGTGTCATGAAAAGTAAAGAGCAAGTAAAGGAACAAACCTTTGAAATTACGGGAATGACTTGTGCTGCTTGTGCAACTCGTATTGAAAAAGGATTAAATAAAATGCAAGGTGTAGAGAATGCTACTGTAAATTTGGCGCTGGAAAAAGCGACAGTTAAATATAGGGAGGATGAACTCTCCCCAAGTGAAATTAAAGAAAAAGTGGAAGGGTTAGGTTATGGAATTGTTACGGAAAAAATTGAATTAGACATTTCAGGAATGACCTGCGCAGCATGTGCAACAAGAATTGAAAAAGGACTTAATAAAATGGCCGGGGTGAATAAAGCAACCGTTAATCTGGCTTTAGAAAATGCCACGATAGAATATAACCCAGCAACTGTTGTACCTGATGAACTAATTGGTAAAGTAACAAAGCTTGGTTATGGGGCAACGAAGAAAGAATCCAAACAAGCATCCATCAATCAAAAAGAAGCAGAATTTAAGAGACAAAAACGAAAATTTATCTTCTCGATGATTTTATCACTGCCTCTTTTATGGACAATGGTGGGCCACTTTTCCTTTACTTCGTTTCTGTATGTTCCAGATTTATTAATGAATCCATGGGTCCAAATGGCGCTGGCAACTCCTATTCAATTTTTTGTCGGGAAGCAGTTTTATGTAGGGGCATATAAAGCATTGAAAAATAAGAGTGCTAATATGGATGTTCTAGTTGCACTAGGAACTTCCGCAGCCTATTTTTATAGCGTTTATTTATCCTTTGAGACACTTGGACATTCTGGTCACCCTGTAGGGCTTTATTTTGAAACAAGTGCGATTTTGATTACCTTAATTCTATTAGGTAAATTATTTGAAACCAAAGCAAAAGGAAGATCTTCTGAGGCAATAAAAAAACTAATGGGGCTTCAAGCGAAAACAGCGGTTGTTATTCGCAATGGGGAACAAATGGAAATACCGCTTGAAGAAGTCGTGGCTGGTGAGATGCTACTTGTAAAACCAGGTGAAAAAATCCCTGTTGATGGAGAAATTATTGAAGGGCAGTCAGCCATTGATGAATCCATGTTAACGGGAGAGAGCATTCCAGTTGATAAACAGGCGGGGGACACCGTTATTGGTGCCACCATAAATAAAAATGGCTTTTTAAAAATAAAAGCAACAAAGGTTGGCAAAGAAACCGCGCTTGCACAAATCATTAAAGTGGTTGAAGAAGCACAAGGTTCTAAAGCGCCCATTCAGCGTTTGGCCGATCATATTTCTGGTATTTTTGTGCCTATTGTTGTGAGTCTTGCGCTGATTACTTTTCTTTTCTGGTATTTTATCATTACACCTGGTGATTTTGCGGAAAGTCTCGAAAAGCTAATCGCCGTTTTAGTTATTGCTTGCCCTTGTGCATTAGGGCTTGCGACTCCAACATCTATTATGGCTGGATCAGGAAGAGCGGCAGAATATGGGATATTATTTAAAGGTGGGGAACACCTAGAAATGACCCATAAAATTGATACGATTTTATTAGATAAGACAGGAACTGTAACAAATGGAAAGCCAATCTTAACAGATATAGTAACGGAATGGCAAGAAGAAGAATTACTTTCGTTAGTGGGAGCGGCGGAAAGCAAATCCGAACATCCCCTTGCAGAGGCGATAGTCAAAGGAATTACAGAGCGAGGGATTGTTCTGCGAGAAACTGCAGACTTTGAAGCAATCCCAGGCTACGGAATCCGTGCAAATGTGGATGGCCGTGAACTATTAATCGGAACACGCCGATTAATGGATCGTTACCGGATAAATGTCGGGAAAATTCTTCCGATGATGAAAGACCTGGAATCCCAAGGGAAAACAGCGATGCTTGTAAGTGTTAATGGCAAATATGCTGGACTTCTGGCTGTAGCCGATACGATTAAACAAACTTCTAAAAATGCCATTAAACGATTAAAACAGATGAACATTGATGTCATGATGATTACAGGAGATAACCAGCAAACAGCGGAAGCCATCGGACGACAGGCAGGAATTGACCATATTATTGCAGAGGTATTGCCAGATGGAAAAGCAGAAGCTGTGAAAAAACTACAGCAACAAGGAAAAAAAGTGGCAATGGTTGGAGATGGAATCAATGATGCTCCTGCACTAGCATTAGCGGATATCGGGATGGCAATTGGAACAGGAACTGATATTGCCATGGAGGCAGCTGATATTACACTTATCCGTGGAGATTTACAAGCTATTGCAGACAGTATCTTAATCAGTAGAAAAACGATAACAAATATTAAACAAAATTTATTCTGGGCTTTTGGCTACAATACGCTTGGAATCCCAATTGCGGCAATTGGTTTGCTTGCGCCATGGCTGGCTGGTGCTGCAATGGCTTTTAGTTCCGTATCTGTTGTGCTAAATGCTCTTCGCTTGCAGCGTTTAAAACTGTAAGAGTAAAACAATTTTCTATTTGCTTCATAATCTTTGCCACTTTATCTCATACTAGAATAGTACGTAATTATTTCTAGCGGGAGGTAATGAATAATGGCGAAGCAAAAAAAGTCTGAAGTAAATAACCAATGGGCAACTGCTAATACAGAAGTTACAAATAAAAAGCAGCATAAAACAGCAACAGATAACCAGTGGGCTTCAACTAATAAAAAGCAATAAAATTTGATGAAAATAAACATACTAAGATTAGTGGGTAAGGTCATCGACGGATGACTTTGCCCACTATTTTTCTTTTTTAAGTTATAGTGAGAAGGGAAAGAAAGCTCGACCAGCCTCAGGGATCTCGAATCCGAATGATAAACGGAGCTTCTTCACTTTCATTTTTGAATCAGCTTTAAGTATGTTGGGGCCAAGGAGCTCGTGTATAGGAAATTGGAATCGAAATGAAAAAGTGAAGATCTTTCAAAATGATAAAGAAGAGAGAGGAAAAACATTGGAATTAATTATTGCTTTAGATATTTCTATGGGGAAAAGTTACAAAGTCTTATATGACGGTCAAACATGTCTTTCAGAAGGGGAAATACTTCACAATAAGTTTGGGTTTCAAGCATTACTGGAAGAGATTCATAGCCTTCCAGAAGAACCTAAAATTGTTTTCGAATCAACTGGTATATATTCGAAGCCAGTGGAGACCTTTTGTCAGAAAAACAATTTAACCTATTTCTTATTAAATCCTCTGGAAGCCAAGAAACAACTAGAACAGGGAACACTCAGAAGCTGGAAAACAGACAAACATGATGCCCATAAATTAGCACAAATTCATCCATTTGTGGATCGATCAGAAAAAGTACAACAACCTGAAATTTATACAGAACTTCGTGATCTTTCGCGCTTTTATCAAGAAATAGAAGGACAAATAAAACATACTCGGATGTACTTGCACCATGCACTTCAAGTAAGCTTTCCGGAGCTTGAACGATTCTTTTCCAGTAGAGTAACACCTTATGCTTTAACACTAATAGAGTTATTTCCACATCCTGAATTAGTATTACAGACAAGTAGAACCAAGATTAAAAATTTATTGATGAAAACTACGCATAAGAAGATATCAGAAAATCGAGCTATGGAGAAGGCGAAGTTGATCATTGAATACGCGCAAGAATCTTATCCAGCTGTTTCACCAGATAGTGTTCCAACTCAAAAAGTTCAATATTATGCACGACAACTTCTTCATCTATTAGAGGAGAAAAAAATGGTTTCCGAACAATTAATTGTGAAGGCCCGACAACTTTCGGAATTCCAGTTATTTACTAGCTTCCCTGGCATTGGGGAGATTAGCGCAGCACTCCTTATTGGTGAGATAGGCGATCTGTCACGCTTTTCTAATCATAAAAAAGTGAACGCCTTTATCGGCATAGATATTAGAAGGTATCAATCTGGTAAATATGCAGGTCAAGACCATATCAATAAACGTGGAAATCCAAAAGGACGAAAAGTCTTATATCTTATCGTTAAGAACATGATACGCCAACAAAAAGCTGCCCCCAATCATATTGTGGATTATTATTATAAATTAAAAAAGCAACCTCAGGCCAAAAAGGACAGGGTTGCCACTGTAGCTTGCATGAACAAGCTATTGAAATGTATCTATTCCATGGTCAGGAACAATACAAAGTACGAATACTCGTACACGGTCTCTAAGGACCAATAACACATAAAAAGTATACCACACAATACCTCAGTTTGAAAAATTTAATAGAATAGCTGAGGTTATTTGTCATGCTCAAAAATAGTACTATCAAGTTCAAATATTTTTTTATAACTACTTGACTAATCGTAGGAAAGAGGTTGGAACAAGTCTCTTTAAGTAAAAAAAGTGAAGTCGCCGGGTGTGATTTCACTTTTTTTACTTACTCTAAGAATTTTTTGCAAAATATTACCTCTTAATGAATAGCACGCAGCTATTAAAGGTTAGATCAGTTTTATTTTTAATATCTTTTCGTAAACAAGTAATTGCATTAAGTAAAGAG
Organism: Niallia sp. FSL W8-0177; assembly: GCF_038006285.1. NCBI lineage: Bacteria > Bacillati > Bacillota > Bacilli > Caryophanales > Bacillaceae > Niallia > Niallia sp. FSL W8-0177. The sequence continues at coordinate 3,061,131 of NZ_JBBOUX010000001.1, read as the reverse complement.
AGAATAAACTCTTATCTGGTATAATATTGAAGAATGATCCTATGAAGAATGGATATAGATCAAGCGAAGAAAATTTTTTAGATTCGTCTCATTAAATAATTTATCTAATCTTAAAACTTCCTATTTTTCCATATCTTAGATATAAATTTTTTTGAAATAATAAAAAATTTACATGATTAAGATTTTTAGTGGTGAATTTATAGAAAAAATTGTTTTTAAATGCACTTTTAGGTAAAGGAGAGGTATAGTTTTAATGATGTTAAACCCAGATGAAGAAAAAAAACAAAAATTAAAAGAAATTGATCGACAACTACCTTGGTATTTAAGAAGTGGTTGGTCCATATTTTTTGGCTTGATATTTCCACCACTTTTATATATTTAAATTTAAAAAAGTTAGATAAAGAAACATTAGAAGATCGTTTAATTTGGGCTACATTAATTCTTTCAATATGGTTTTTGAAATTATTACCAAGGGATAATGTTTTTTCAATTATCCTTATATTCATAGCTTTTGCTTTCTCAGCATTATTAATAGTTATTAAATTTAGTGGAGGGCATTTAAAGGATAAAAAGTAACTATAAAATGGAGTAATACATTGATAAAACGATTAGAGAGATTCTATTGTACGTAGAGATTATGAGTGAATAAATAGAAATATCATTTTATCTAAAGAACAGGTAGTTTTTTTGGGGGATATTTCCGTAAGAAATAAATAGAACTCCAATTGTTAAGAAGGGCATATGTGCTTCCTATACAATTGGAGTCTTTTTATGACTTTCACATCTGCTTTAAAGATATATTTTGTCTTATAAATTGATTCATAGATTCCAATGTAAAATAACTAACTATCTTCCAGTCATTGATTCTATTTACCATTTATTTTTTTGATTAAGACGAATTTCGTTCATATTCAGGTAAATTCCGTCTTTAGACGTTTAGGAAATAACGAGAAAAATAGCTTGATAAAGATAATTATTCAAATACTTTGTAGCTACTTCTGGAACCTATCCGTTTAGTATATTCTTTTTGTTCTTCCCATTTTTTATTCACTATTAGCTTATGATTCCCTTTTCTTTTTTAAGTTAGGATAAAAATAAGGATAAAGGGAAAATTTAAAATTTTCTAGAAATAATTAGCGATTTAAATTTAAAAGAATTAATAAGCATAGAAAAACAGCTTCAAAAGGTAACTGTCTGTCTTCTTTATTTAAAAAATAATGAGGGAGGAATACATAATGATAAACTCAGGTAGTTTATATCAAATTAGTAGCAGTAAAGGTTACCATCCTAAGGTTACTGCTTATTACTTCAAAGAGTGGGATGGATTTTATATGGCCTATCATACGCATTCTTCTATGGAAATTATGTATGTTATATCTGGTGAATGCCGGGTGGAGGTAGAAAGGCAAGATTTTCAAATGAAAAAGCACCAATTTATATTTATTGATAGTGATGTACCCCACCGTTTGATTGTTGAAAAAAATAAGCCTTGTAGAATGTTGAATTTGGAATTCGCATTAACTGAAATGAATCGTACATTTCCTCCTATTAATGAGCTTGCAGAAGAAAGCAAAGAATTACAAGAATTACTAGTAATGAAAGAGGCCTATCATTTTTTGAAAGATAGAAACGGTGTTTTTCACTCATTAAGAAATCTAGTGTTGGAGTTAGACAGTCAGATGAATGATACAAGCGACAATTATTTAATGGTTCATATACTTTTTACCCAGTTATTATTACTTATTGCAAGAAATGTAGTACAAGCTAAAAATGAATCCACACAGCTATCGAATCCATATTTAAAAAAGGTAATTGAATATCTTCATGAGAATTATGATTATGATATAAGAATAGAGCAGCTGTCTGCTATTACTCACCTTCACCCTAACTATATCCATCGAATTTTTAAGAAGGCAATGGGATGTACCATCATTGATTACTTAACCAAGATTAGAATAGAGAAAGCAAAAATGCTTATTACACAAACGGATATACCGATCACGAAAGTTGCTAGTTTTATTGGGATGAATAGTAGTCAATATTTTAGCAAGGTATTTAAAAAGCATATTGGTATAACTCCTTCAGCGCTAAGAAAGAAGGGGATCATAGACTAAATTTTAACAGGTTAGAATAGTACACAAAAATCTAAAGAAGAGATGAGATTTTTTAAAGCGTTTACATTTTGCCGATGTTAACATAAATATAACGAAAAGGAGGGTTAAAATGGCATTTAAAGTTACATTTATAGGCGCTGGAAGCATTGGTTTTACTAGAGGTCTATTAAGAGATTTACTCTCTGTACCAGAGTTTAGAAACATGGAAGTATCTTTTACTGACATAAATCAAGATAATTTGGCTATGGTAACGCAACTATGCCAACGTGACATTAATGAAAATGGTTTGAAAATCACTATTCATTCTACCACTAATCGCAGAGAAGCGTTGTTGGGTGCAAAGTATATTTTTAATGTGGTTCGTATTGGAGGACTGTCTGCATTTCAAAAAGATATTGAGATACCATTGAAATACGGAATAGATCAATGCGTTGGTGATACATTAAGTGCTGGCGGAATTATGTATGGTCAACGAGGAATAGCTGAAATGTTAGAAATTTGCAAAGATATTAAAGAGGTGGCAGAAGAGGATTGTCTTCTATTAAACTATGCAAATCCGATGGCGATGATAACATGGGCTTGTAATAAATATGGTGGTATCCGAACTATTGGCTTATGTCATGGTGTACAAGGCGGGCATAGACAAATCGCCAATGTATTGGGAATAGACAAAAATGACCTTGATATTATTTGTGCTGGTATTAATCATCAAACTTGGTATATCAAGGTGAGCTATAAGGGACAGGATCAAACTAGTAAACTATTGACTGCTTTTGAAAATCATCCAGAATACAGCCAAACAGAAAAAGTAAGGATTGATATGCTACGCAGATTCGGTTATTACAGTACAGAGTCCAATGGGCATCTCAGTGAGTATGTTCCATGGTATCGAAAAAGACCAGAAGAAATAAGGGAATGGATTGATTTAGGGTCATGGATTAACGGAGAAACTGGAGGGTATTTAAGGGTTTGTACAGAAGGGCGCACTTGGTTTAAAACTGATTTTCCTAATTGGTTAAAGGATCCTGCTCTTGAATATAAACAAGAGAATAGAAGTGAAGAGCATGGTTCCTATATTTTAGAAGGACTTGAAACAGGGAGAGTGTATCGGGGCCACTTTAATATGGTTAACAATGGAGTTATTTCAAACCTTCCAGATGACGCAATTATCGAAGCACCAGGCTATGTAGATAGAAATGGTATTAATATGCCTCTAGTTGGAGAATTACCACTCGGATGTGCAGCAGTATGTAATGTGAGTATTTCGGTACAACGATTGGCAGTGGAAGCTGCAGTGAGTGGGGATGATCAATTATTACGTCAAGCGATGATGATGGATCCACTTATTGGCGCGGTTTGTAATCCGAAAGAAATATGGCAGATGGTTGATGAATTATTAGTTGCGCAAGAAGAATGGCTTTCTCAATATTCAGAAGCAATTGCAGAAGCGAAAATTAGATTAAAATCTGGTAATCTTTTACCAACAAAAGAATATCGAGGAGCCGCAAGATTAAAAGTAAAAACAATTGAAGAAATGGAGAAGGATAGGGAAGCTGCAAATAAAAATGCAGGGGAAGCAGATAAAGCAAAAGAACGCCCCGTAAGTAAGCAGATAAAGGAGTTATAGTTTAGTTAACGGTAACTATAAGTTGGGAGGTAACTAGATGAAAATTAGTAATCCAATTAAAAGTGGGATTTGGATACTTTTAGTTATGTTTATTGTAATCGGTTGCAGCAATAATAGTACTTCCAGTGGTAAAACCAGTTCAGGAAATGGAAAATCAATTCAATTAACGATGCAAGCATGGGGAAATCCTGCAGAATTAAAAGTTTATCAGAAAGCAATTGATGGGTTTATGGATAAAAACCCTAATATTAAGGTGAAACTAGTTCCAGTTTCAAGTGATCAGTATGATCAAAAGCTAATGACTTCTTTACAAGGGAGTAAGGGGCCAGATGTGTTTTATGCACATGAGCCAACTATGCCGCAAATGATAGAGGCAGATGTGGTACAACCATTGGATGATTTTTTTAATAGTGAAGCAAGTTATGTGAACTTAAAGGAGTTTCCTGAAGGATTATTTGGTCCAGCAAGACAAGACGGAATTACCTATGGAGTTGCTCCAGATGCAAACCCGATGGTTATCTATTATAATAAGACCATTTTTAAAGAGGCTGGTCTAAAAACGCCACAAGAATATTATGAGGAGGGCAATTGGAACTGGGATACATTTATTGAAGTTACTAGTAAGATTAAGGAATCCGGAAAAGAAGGATTGATTATGGAAAACTGGCAGGGGCATTGGTATAGCTGGATTTGGTCAAATGGAGGAAGAATCTTTGATCAAAAAGGTAATTTTGTATTACCAGAAAATGAGAAAGCGAAGGAAACCTTTCATTTTTTAAAAGATAAGAAAGTATAAAAATTTGGGTCTACCACAGTCATTTAAGCTGTGGTATTTTCATTTTATGGAGACCAATATATTGAGAAGAATATTTTTTGATAAACACCAACATTGGGAAGCTTTCAAAAGAAAACACGGTGCTAAAATCCGCCCTATCGTAATTAAGGAGGTTGAGAAATTTCGAGATTGTGGGGATATCAAAAATGGATTTAAGTTATTTGTGTGTGAAGGTTGTCATGATGTGCGAAAGGTTCCTTACCGATGTAAAGGTCGATTTTGTACCACGTGCTCTGTTGGAGAAAGTGAAGAATGGAGTAGGTTACTTACTGAAGATGTTCTTCAGGTTAATCATCGGCACGTAATTTTTACGATTGATGAAGGACTAAGAGATGTATTTCTCCTTCACCGACATCTATTAAAAGATTTAATGGATGCTTCTGCAAGACTACTTACTGACTTCTTCAAAAAGAAAGCAAAGGTAACACCTGGGATTATTGCTGGACTCCACACTTTTGGTTCAAGGGTCAACTTCAATCCTCACGTACATATGTTAGTTACAATGGGTGGATTAACAGAAAAAGGAGAATGGAAGCAGTATGATTTCTTGCCATTTACGATGCTTCGTAAACAATGGCAAACGGTCGTATTAAAATTAATTAGAAACGGAGTTTCACCAAGAGAAAAGAAAAGAATCCAACCAAGACTTCAAAAGGCGTTCACCAATAATGGCGAAGGCTTCTATGTGTATGCACCTAAACAGAGGGGAAAAATAAAAGAACAACTTCGTTATATTGGCCGTTATATTCGTCGACCAGCGATTGGAATCAATCGGATTGAGGCATATGATGGGCAATTCGTTACGTTCAAATATAAGGATAAAACTGACGGAAAAGACAAATCCGAAACCGTAAGTGTCGAAGAATTTATTTCACGTTTAATTCGCCATATCCCAGACGAGCAATTTAAAACTATTCGGCATTACGGTATGTATTCAAGAAGATCAAAAAACTTGTGTAAAAAAGTGTTGAGTACTTGGCAACAAAAAGCAAGACGTTGGGTTGTAAAAGTTAAGAAAACCTTACGTCGCCAGACGTGGCGTGAAAGAATAGTAGCCAGTGGCAAGAAAGACCCTCTCGTTTGTCAGAGGTGTGAATGTTACTATGAATACAAGGGAGAAGTCTGCCTTGAAAATGGTAAATTAGAAATAAAGGTAGCCTTATGCAAAACTACAAGAGCTTATTTAGAAAGGATGATTAACGATCTCACCGGTATCAAAAACCCGCAAAAAGGGAAAGAAAAAGAAGAAAAACATAAGCCTAAACCAGTCCAAGCAACAGAGCGTCAGCTATGTTTGTTTGGCGTGTCATGAGAAAGAAGAGATTCCTATTAACGTGGTAAGGGATTTCGATTTAATGGATGATGGAGATCCGACAACTCCTCCTATGTTTGCATGTGAAAAATGTGGGGGTGAAATGTATCCTGAGTATTATAAAGGGGTACATGGCATAGAGTACAAATTATCGGATATTCTCTAACCATGAAAAGGACCGGGCTATGCCCGGTTTTTCTTACATGATTTAGTTTCCAATGGAAATGCAGTATATGCAGGTTCGCTACCACAAGGTCAAGGGGTTGATGCCATGTTTATGTCTAATCAAGTAGGTATGGTAGCAGGTGGTCGCTGGTTTACTCCCCAATTCGATCAAAATCCTAGTTTAGATTACGATTATATCTATTTTCCGAGTAACACCAAAGAAAAACAAGAAATGGTAAGTGTACCAGTGGCATATATGTCAGTAAATAAGAAAAGTGAACATTTGGAAGAAGCGATGAAATTTGTATCTTATTATGTTGGTAAAGAAGGGCAAGAAGCAAGAACTGGTAAAGGCGGAAATGCACTCCCATCTCTTCCTGCCGCAGATGAAAATGCATTAGAAGGTAATAGTGAAAAACATATGGAGTATTTATTTGATGGGCGGAATAATGGTTTTACACATGGTTCAAACTTTGCACGTGATGCCCAATTTGCAGGATTAACGACTGAAATATCGGAGACAATTGACTTAATGTTCCTTGGTAAAGAAGACGCTGATACTACTATTGATAAGGTAATTAAGATAATTAATCAGTATGTGGATAAATAATTCTATCTTTCTAAAAAGAGAGAATATACCAAGAAGATAAACCTTCTTGGTATATTTTCCTAAAGGGGTGTGGGGCAGTTGGCTAGAAAAAATGCGAATTTATGGGGTTTTCTTTTTATTAGTCCTCAGTTATTAGGGTTGCTGTTTTTTTCGTTAGTTCCATTAATCTATGCCTTTTATTTAAGCTTTACAGACTGGAGTGGATTTGGGAGTAGCAGCTTTATTGGAATATCTAATTATATTAATCAAATAAATAACCCTGATTTTTGGAAGGCAATGGTTAATACAATCTATTATATGTTTTTAGTTGTACCTATTGGAATTGCGTTAGCGCTAATTTTAGCTGTTGCCCTTAATAAAGTAAAAGGTAAAGCAATCTACCGTGTCTTTTTCTTTATGCCTGTAGTAACAAGTTCAGTTTCTGTAGGGATAATATTTATGTGGATTCTAAATGGAGATTTCGGTATTTTAAACGAATTGTTATCCTATATTGGGATAACTGGACCTCATTGGTTAACTGATACTAAGTGGGTAATACCTTCCATTGCATTATTAAGTATATGGTGGGGACTTGGATATAACATGGTAATTTTCTTGGCAGGACTACAAGGCATATCAAGGAGCTATTATGAAGCTGCAGAAATGGATGGGGCAAATGCTATTCAGAAATTTAGGCACATAACGTTACCATTACTAACACCAACTACCTTTTTTGTAACAATCATGACCATCATTTCTTCCTTCCAAGTATTTGACCAAGCATTTGTTATGACAAATGGTGGACCTGCAAAGGCAAGTTATACCATTGTCTTCCACATTTATGATCAGGCATTTGTTGATTTTACGATGGGAAAGAGTGCCGCTGCTTCCATGATATTATTCGTTATTATTTTAATCTTTACACTTATCCAATTTAAATTTCAAAAAAGGTGGGTGTTTTATGGAGAATAAATATGAATTAAATACTGGTACTAACTTTGACATCCCAAAAGCACGTAAGAGACGAACATTTATGCCAAAATTAGTTCTGCATTTTGTATTAGGATTTGGTGCACTAGTGATGATATTCCCGTTTATTTGGACGATCCTTAGTTCCTTAAAGGATATGTCCCAAATATTTGTTATTCCGCCAAAATGGATTCCTGACCCTTTTGTTTGGAGTAATTTTCTTAATTCTTTACAGGCAATGCCCTTTAATTTAGCGTATTTTAATAGCTTTTATATTACTGTTATTATCGTGGGCTTTACATTATTCACTGCTTCAATGGCAGCTTATGCCTTTGCAAAAATTAATTTTAAAGGTGCCAATCTTCTTTTTATTTTATTTCTGGCTACGATGATGATACCAAAGCAGGTTACAATGATTCCTTTATATTTGGTAATGGATAAATTAGGTTGGTTAGATACTCATTTAACATTAATTGTACCAGGAGCACTATTTAATGCTTTTGCAGTATTTTTATTAAGACAATTTGTTATGGGGATTCCAAAAGAGTTAGAAGAGGCAGCTATTATGGACGGTGCAGGATATGTTCGAATATATTGGAATATCATATTGCCATTACTTCGACCTGCTTTAGCTGCCATTGGTATTTTTACTTTTATGCAATCTTGGAATAACTTTCTTGATCCTTTGATATATCTGAATTCTCCTGAGAACTTTACTGTGCCTTTATTATTAAATTCTTTCAAAGGGTTATATACAGCTGACTGGTCGTTAATGATGGCAGGTACAGTCATATCTATTATTCCAGTATTAATTGTGTATATTATTGCACAGCGTCATATTATTGAAGGAATATCCATAACAGGCATGAAGGGATAAGTATATGGGGTTAATAATTTGATTGTTTGTTTTAATATATCTTAAGCTCCTGTAAAATCTTCTGCTGATAAATGCACAGAACTATATTGTGTTTGGTAGAGTGGTAGGAGGTTATACGCCTCCTACCATTCTATAATAGACTAAATATAGGGACATTATTTTGAAGCAGCTTCCTGCATTGCTTTAAACCGTTCGATATCATCAGGATTCCCAAAGCTCCGTTCGTTTGTATCGAGGGAAGTAATGGTTTTTATATCTTCTGAATCAAGTGCAAAACCAAATAAATCAGCATTTTCTATAATACGATGCTCATGAACAGATTTAGGAATAATGATGGTATCACGTTCTAAATGCCATCTTAGAATTACTTGAGCAACTGTTTTATTGTGTTTTTTAGCAATCTCCGTTAAAGCTGGTAAATTGAATAATCCATTCTTACCTTGTCCAAGCGGAGCCCAAGCTTCATGTGCAATATTGTGTTGTGCTAAGTAATTTCTTAGTTCCACCTGTTGGAAAAGAGGATGTGTCTCAACTTGATTTAGCATAGGGGTAATTCTTGCTGTTTCAGCTAATTTTTCTAAATGATGGATTTGGAAGTTGCATACACCAATTGCGCGAACTAACCCTTCTTCATAAAGATCTTCCATTGCTCTCCATGTTTCTTCAAATCCTGGTGCAGCCCAGTGAATAAGATAAAGATCTAAATAATCTAACTGAAGCTTCTTTAAAGATTCATGAAATGCCTTCTTAGTTTCTTCATAACCAAAATCTGTTACCCACACTTTTGTGGTGATAAACAATTCCTCACGAGAGACACCAGCAGCTTTTATCGCATTGCCTACAAATTCTTCGTTTTCATATCTTGTAGCGGTATCAATGGAACGATAACCATTTTTTATGGCAGTAAGGACACTTTCTTCACATTCTTTTGGATCTTTTACTAAGAAAACGCCAAAACCTAAATACGGAATTTCTACGCCATTGCTTAGTTTCTTTGTTGAATTGATTGATAATTCCATCTTTTCACCTCGTTAGAATATAGTTTTTCTATTTTAAGAGTAGCGCTTTCTTGAAGGATTATCAAATAATTGAGATGAAATGGATCGATTGTACGATGGGAAGTCGCAAGCAAAAAGCGGAAAGTCGCAAGCAAAAGGTTCGGAGTCGCAAGCAAAAAGCGGAAAGTCGCAAGCAAGAAGTTCGGAATCGCAAGTAAAAAGCGGAAAGTCGCAAGCAAGAGTTCGGAATCACAAGCAAAATGCCGAAACTCGCAATTATATGCCAAAAGCAGCAAGCATTAAGGCAAATGCCGCAATGAAAATAATTCCGACAAAATAACTGCTACAGATTTATCATAAAAATACGTTTGTGTCTAATTCAAAAGGGGTACTGTATCAACAAACAACAGGTTGTAATCTTTTTAGTGTTACAACCTCCTCCAAATAGAAAAGAAAAACCCTCAAAAAAGAGGGTTTTTCGCCAATTATTATTATTTTACTGTTTCGGGAACACTTAGACCCAAGCCTTCAGCAACTTTTGTGCCGTATTCAGGATCTGCTTTGTAGAAGTGACCGATTTGACGAAGCTTGATTTCTTCTAATGCTACAGGCTTCATTGCACCAACAATGTTTGCGACTAATCTTTCGCGTTCTTCTGTAGTCATTAGACGATATAAATCTCCTGCTTGTGTGTAGTGATCATTATGATCATATGCTGCACTTTCGGCTACTCCAGATACTGCAAATGGCGTTGTTTTGTTTTCAGGTGTTTCTTTTGGACCACTAAAGCTATTTGGCTCATAATAAACAGAACCGCCGCCATTGCCATCAAAGCGCATTTGACCATCACGCTGATAGTTATTTACTTCGTTGCGAGGACGGTTAATTGGAAGGGCATTATGGTTTGCACCTACACGGTAGCGATGTGCGTCACTGTAAGCAAATAAACGGCCTTGTAGCATTTTGTCTGGTGACACTTCTACACCAGGTACTAATGTTCCAGGAGAGAATGTAGCTTGCTCCACTTCTGCAAAATAGTTTTCTGGGTTGCGATCAAGTACCATACGACCAACTTCGATTAACGGATAATCTTTTTGTGACCATACTTTTGTTACATCGAATGGATCAAAACGATACGTATCGGCATCCTCTAATGGCATAATTTGCACATAAAGTGTCCAAGCAGGAAAATCTCCTTTTTCTATTGCATTAAATAAATCTTCTGTATGATAATCAGGATTCTCTCCAGCAAGTTTAGCAGCTAAATTAACATCCAGGTTTTTAACCCCTTGTTCTGTTTTAAAATGATATTTAACCCAAACGCCTTCTCCCTCTTCATTTACCCATTTAAAAGTATGGCTTCCGAAACCATGCATATGACGTAATGTTGCTGGAATACCACGATCTGACATCAGGATAGTTACTTGATGTAAAGATTCAGGTGAATGAGACCAGAAATCCCATACAGCTGTTGGGTTTTTTAAATGTGTTTTTGGATCTCTTTTTTGTGTATGGATGAAATCAGGGAATTTAATGGCATCACGAATAAAGAATACAGGTGTATTATTACCAACGATATCATAATTTCCCTCTTCTGTATAAAACTTCACCGCAAATCCACGTGGATCACGAACAGTATCCGCAGAACCTAGCTCCCCTGCAACTGTTGAAAAACGGATAAACATTGGAGTTCTTTTTCCTACTTCAGATAAGAAGTTAGCTTTTGTGTATTTCGTTAAGTCATTTGTCACTTCGAAGTATCCATGAGCTCCAGCCCCTTTAGCATGAACAACTCGCTCAGGTACACGTTCTCTATTAAAATGAGCTAATTTTTCAAGTAAATGTACATCTTGGATTAATGTTGGTCCACGATGGCCAGCAGTAATAGAATTTTGGTTGTCCCCAACTGGTGCTCCCCAGCTAGTCGTTAATCGATTATTTGACATATAAAAAATCACCTCATAATTTAGTTCTTTAGCATATGTATATTATAATATCATCTATAATCAAAAAATCAATATAATTTTATAATAATTATAAATAAGTTCTAAAATAGTAATTTACAAATTGCGTTTAACCATTAAAACTATGTAATACTTGATAGGATTAGAAAATTGAAAAAATAGCTAATAGAGAAAAGAGGTGTATGAATGAGAATATAGGTTAGAAGAAGAACGGATTTTTCGAAAGAAGCTAGCCTTTATCCACTGCATTATATGTGAGATGAAACAGATTTATTCCGATAATCTGCTAGGATATAGACTCGATTTCCCTTATAATGAAAAGAAAGATTTTGCCGGATATAGTTATAGGGGGCTTCATTTCATGCTGCAGAATGAATCAATGAAAGAGAAAAGTATTTTTTTAATAGGGTTTATGGGAGTCGGAAAAACGACGATCGGAAAAGAATTAGCGAAAAAGCTTCAGCGCGAATTTGCGGATGTTGATCATCAGATAGAAGAAAAGTATAACATGACCATTCCAGAAATTTTTAGCCATTATGGAGAAGCTTTTTTTCGAAAAAAAGAAAAAGAACTAATTAAGGCGTTATCGGAACAGAAGGGGAAAGTGATTTCGCTTGGAGGAGGAGCTTTTCTACAAGAAGATATTCGCAATGTTTGTCTAGAAAAGGGGATTGTTATATATATCGATATGTCCTTTGAGGCATGGAAAAAAAGAATCCCATTTATTATTGATAGTAGACCTGTACTGCAAGGAAAGACTGAAGATGAAATAAAGGTATTGTTTAATGCGAGAAAAGAAATTTATAGGAACCACCATCTGAAAGTCACAACCGATGGAAACAAGGTAGAGGAAACTGTTGATACTATTATAGATTCTTTGGATATTACTTAGAAGAAAGCTGTTGGAGGGGAAAATGGTGAGTAAAAGCATAAAGGTAAGAGAGGTTATTATTGGAGAAGGAATCCCCAAAATTTGTGTTTCTCTTATTGGTAGAACAAAAGAAGAGCTAAGGGAAGAAGCAGCAGCCTTAAAGGAGCTGAGGATAGATATCCTTGAATGGCGTGCAGATTATTTCACAGAAATAAATAATAAAAAAAGGGTAATAGAAATGCTGCAGCAAGTAAGAGAAATAATTGGCAATATTCCTTTACTATTTACATTTCGTACAGCAAAAGAGGGGGGCGAAAGACAAATAGAGGAGCAAGAATATTTCTCGTTATACAAAAGTGTGCTAGAAACAGGACTGATTGATTTACTAGACATAGAGTTATTCATGGAGGCGGAAGCCATTAAAGAAGTTGTAAATATGGCCCATTCTAAACAAATTGCCGTTGTCGTATCTAATCATGATTTTGACAAAACACCATCTAAGGAAGAAATTGTTTCACGCCTACAAATGGCGCGCCAGCTAGGTGCTGATATTCCCAAAATTGCGGTCATGCCAAAATCAGTTAAGGATGTTATAGCATTATTAGATGCGACTGTTACGATGAAGGAAGAAGCCCCCAATCAACCGATTGTCACGATGTCAATGGGAGGAAAAGGAGCTGTGAGCAGGATGGCAGGAGAAGTATTTGGGTCTGCAATTACATTTGCTGCAGCAAATAAGGCATCTGCACCAGGACAAATTCCATTAGAAGAGTTGAGAACTATTTTAAATGTTTTACATAAAAGCTTATAACAAGGATTTCGTGTAAGAAACCTCATTCTTATACGAAATCCTTGTTGTTATTTTTTAACTGTGTTTTTTTAAACTTGCTTATAGGAAGAATTACTTGATACACTCATCATTAAAATAATACCCATTAAGGGAGCGTAAATAGAAAATGGAAGTAAATCAAAGATTAGAACAAACAAATTCATTCTATTCGACGCAAGCAACATTGCCCCTTGCTTTTCGAATAGAACAGCTGGAAAAATTAAAAAATGCTATTTTAGAAAAAGAACCTCTTCTTATAAAGGCATTGCAGAAAGACTTGGGAAAGCATCCTTTTGAATCCTATGCCTCTGAAATTGGCTTTGTACTTCAGAGTATTCGTCATACAAAGAGACACTTAAAGAGATGGATGAAGCCCCAAAAAGCAAAAAGTACATGGAGTCTATTTCCTTCAACGGGGAAAACTGTATATGAGCCATATGGAACGGTGCTTATTATCGGTCCATTTAACTATCCTTTTCAATTATTAATCGAGCCTTTAATTGGGGCCATCGCCGCAGGAAATTGTGCGATCTTAAAGCCTTCAGAGCTTGTACCAACAGTTTCAGCTGTTGTAACAGACATGATAAATAATATCTTTGAGCCTGCCTATATTAGTGCGGTAGAAGGGGGGATAGAAACGAATCAAGCATTGATACAGGCTAATTTTGATTATATTTTCTTTACAGGCAGTACGAAGGTAGGGAAAATTGTGATGGAAGCAGCGTCTCAGCACTTAACACCTGTAACGCTTGAATTAGGTGGGAAAAGTCCAGTAATCATCGATGAGACTGCAAATTTAAATATAGCGGCCAAACGTATTATTTGGGGAAAAACGTTAAATGCCGGACAAACATGTGTAGCACCAGATTATATTATGGTACATGAGTCAGTTAAAGAACCCTTGATTGCTGAAATGAAAAAGACACTAGGGAACTATTTTGGAGAAGAGATTGAAGATAAAGAAGACTTTGGCCGAATTGTGAGTGATCGACATTTTCAGCGTTTAATAGCAATGCTAGAAGCTGATCGGAAGACCATCCTTTTTGGCGGGAAGAACAATCGAGATACACGTTTTATTGAACCCACGCTACTGGATGCTACGTGGGATTCCGCAACAATGCAAGAAGAAATCTTTGGACCGCTTTTGCCTATTTTAACTTATACAAATCTAGATGAAGCAATGAAGTCGATTAGGAAGCTGGATAAACCGTTAGCACTCTACCTTTTTACAAACAATAAGGAAACAGAAGCAAAAGTGATTCGTTGCCTATCATCAGGAGGTGTTTGTATTAATGATGTGTTAACCCACATTGTCCCGCCTAGTCTGCCTTTTGGCGGTGTAGGCGCCTCGGGAATGGGAGCTTATCATGGTGAATACAGTTTTAAAACATTCTCACATCAAAAAAGTATTCTTAGGAAAAGTACTAAAGTAGATATTCCGTTTCTTTTTCCACCATACACGAAAAGGAAAGAGAAGGTAATTCGCAAAGTACTTAAATAATAATGAAGTGAAGAACCCCAATGACATGTATATAAAAAACTGAAAGAGAGTGGAACTTCTTAAAGATTAGTTCCCTCTAAATTCAGTAATTCCAAAAGTCTGCTCATAATTATAGCCATTAAAATAAATATCTAAATCGTGGAAGTAGCGATGCAGATTCCGCATGGCGACACGATCATCTTTCTCTGCCACTATTTGAGCATTTGTGCTAATATCACTAATATCCTGCTTAATTTGCTCATTGTTAACCTTTATATTCTTTATAGCCTCAAGGATGGCTAAAGCTGCTTCTTTTTGTTTATCATAGTTTGTTGTTTCCAGTCTGCCCCAACCTAATGTTTCATTATAAAAATTATGCCATTTAGAAATAAAGGTGTGTCCACTTGTGCCATCTGCCAGAACAACCACTTCCTCATTGACCGGTGTATTGACCTGTTCTTTATCAAAGCTTTCTTCTGTCTCCGATGAAGCTTGTTTTACAACTGGACGGTCGTTTTCTTTCTGCATGGGGGATTTGCTGTCAAATAATGATTGGAAAATAAAATAGGAAGAAACTCCTATTGCGGTAACAGATAGTAAAATTATAATAGTCCAAGTCCAAAATTTCATATGTAAAATTTTGCCTCCCTAAGTAATATTCAACTATCAGTCTATCATTTGCGAAAAGGGAATACAATCATGCAAAACCCTTTGAATGATTATCTTGCTTGTATAAATTCATTAAAGCTGGACAAGGTAACAAAAAAAGGGAGTGTTGGTATGGAAGGAGACAACCATTTACCTAATGAGTTTAATCAGGAGATGCATCAATTATTGGAGGATTTAGAGGCGGAACTTAGCGAACTAAAAAATACGCTGGATGAAAAAGATTGCTGTATTTTAAACGATTTTGAGGAAGTAAATAAGTTATTTAAAAGTATTCATCATCGTGCAGCTACATTTTATTTACAATTATATTTAAAGCCATATACTAAGAATTTAGAAATCCTTACTGCTAGCGCCCAAGCTCTTTCTGATAAACGACATGGAGCGTTAATAGCTATTAAGCGTAAGGATTCTTTAGACAGATTGATTCATTCTGGAATCCCCTTACATGCAAAATTATCTGCTTCTTTACTAGAAGCAATTTTTTATCCTGGAAACCCATTGCACGATGGGGGAGTGTTAATCGAAGAGGATTCGATTATTTCTGCAGGCAATATATTTCCAACTGCAAGTAAATTTAACGGTAAGGATAAATTAGGAACAAGACATAGAGCAGCCATTGGGTTAAGTGAAATATCAGATGCATTAGTGATTGTTGTATCAGAGGAAACTGGGAGAATATCGTTTACATTGGATGGAGTATTATATCCCATTCAGCCAGGTGAGATAAATATAACCTAGCAGTATAGGAGTAGAATTAAAAAATTTGCATGGGGAAATACCATTCAAAAATAAAGAAACCTAAATACACGGTCGCCCTCCATAGAAGCTGTTAGAATGTCCGAATCCTTTTAGTATGAAGCGAACTAGCCTTCGCCTCTTAGGAAGCAAGGTGTATTCAGGTTGAAGAGTTGAATTTCAACTTATATTCAGATCACTATTTACAGATGATTACTATCTACAGTATTTTCAATAGAAACCTTAAAGAATATTCTTTAAGGTTTCTTGGAGGGTGCCTCTAGTTTCAGCATTTTTTTCAAAATGAATACCGGCATGCACCATTTTTTTTACTAACTCTGGTCTTAGTCCAGTAAGGATGGCATTACAACCCATCATAGAAATACCAGCTAATACTTTTTCAAAATAATCAATTACATCCATTTCCATTTTTGCTGTACCTGAAAGATCTATTACTAATGTTTGGATTTTTGAATCTGATATATCGTTTAAAACTTTCTCCTCAATTACTTTAATTCTATACGAGTCAATGGTACCGATTAATGGTAAGACGGAAATAGATTGTTTAATAGGAATAATGGGAACAGATAAATGTTCAACCATTTTTCTTTGTTTATTCAGCATCTCATCTTTATAATGCGTATAGCTAAGGAAAAAATTATTTAAAAATTGATCTATCTTTTCATTAAATAATTTTTCCATGCCATAATAATCCTCGCGATTATGAATGATATCCTTATCCTTATCAATCATTCTAATAAAATGCCATAATGTTCTTCTGATGGCTTGAACCCATTCTAGCTTTAACTCTAAGGTCAAAGAGTGTTTAGCCCATGCAATTCCTTCTACTTTGGCAAAAGAAATTAAATCTGCCTCTTGTTGATCTACTGTGTAAAATATCAATTTTTTGGCGTTTTTTAATAAATCAATATTGCCTTTATTTAATATATCAGTAATTTTTATCGATACGTTTGTTGCTTCTGTCAGTAATTTTTGATTGAAGGTGTTCCCATTCTCATTAATGAAATTTTTTAATTCGTCCTTTATGTACATTATTGTGTTCATTTTCGTTACTCCCATGGATTCAATTTAAGTATGAAAAATACTAAACTACACAAATAATAGTTTTTAATAAAACATCTTTACCCTATTATAAACATATTTAAACCTCAAATATTAAAATATTGATTTAAAGTTTAAAAAAGAAGGAGATAAGCTGACTATATCACTTATCTCCTTTTTTTATTTATTTTACTAATTCTAATGATTGGTCTAATTTTTCTTTATCATGCTCTAATTGTTTATCCACATCATAGGCATAGTACATATTATTTTTAATCATATAGTTGGCGATTTTAGCATGATTGTCAATCGCTTCATTGAGTTGTTTCTTAAGGATTTCTCTTACTTGTGGAGAAGCTGTCTCTGTTAAGGCAACGGCGTACGTTCTTACCGTTGCTTTAGCAGAAACCAGTAGCTCCGTAGCAATTAACTCATCACTCATTTTTCCAGTGGCCTTTAATTTATCCATGAAACTCATTCTAATCACCTTCCCTTTATTGTTTTAGAATTTGCTGCAGTTCTTTGATTGCTTTCTCTGAACTGGATACATCATTATCTAGAATTGCTTTTAAAGTATCATCTTCAACCAGGGATTGTAATGCATAGGATTTTACTAGACAACTCTGTTTTAACGTCAGTACTTCATGTAATTCTAACGTTTCATGTATTGCTAATTTAGTAGAAGCCATGTTTCCTCTTCCTCCTCCTGTTGGACTTGTCTTTTCTGTACTTGATATAGCCGCAATTGGATAGATTTAAACCAATTGCGTATCCGATAGGAGTGAAATGAGCCGGTTAATTATTTCTAGAATTGGGATATTATAGAAATTTTTCGATTGATTTTCCTTATCTTTACACTAGGATATGTAAAGGCTTACAAAATTAGTGTACAATAGTTAAAAATATAATAAGGGAGATGGGAGATTGGTACACAGTTTAACAAATGGTGTCTATAAGTTTTGTGAATGGGTAACGCGACTAGCTTATGTAAATTTACTATGGATCTTCTTTACAGTTTTAGGATTGGGATTTTTTGGATGGATGCCAGCAAGTATTGCTCTGTTTTCCATTACAAAAAAATGGGTGAATGGGGAAAATGATATCCGCATTTTTCCTCTATTTTGGGCCAGCTATAAACAAGATTGGTGGAAAGGTAATATTCTTGGGATGATTTTCATGCTTATTTTTCTGTTGCTTTATTTGGATTTTCGGATTATTGGTATATTGGATGGCCCCACAACACTTCTTCTTTTTTTTATTTTTGGATTATTTCTTTTTTTTAGTACGACTTTTTTATATCTTCTACCAGTTTATACATACTACGATCTCAAGTTGTTACAGTGCATAAAATATGCATTTGTTATCGGATTTCTACGGCCTGCCCATACAGTAGGAATCTTTATGGCTGTATTTAGTATAGCTTTTCTGGCATCACTTCATATAACGCTTCTTCTATTCTTTAGTATTAGTACCCTTGCATTTGTTATTACCTGGCTGGCGTGCAAAGCTTTTGGCAGTATTGATCATCGTTTAAAGAAAGTGACCCAACAAAGGATTGGTTAAAAGGAAAAGGGGTTAACGATGAAACATTTCATTTTATCTATTTTAAATAAATACCGACAGTTAAAAATAAAGAAAAAGCTGACGTTAACCATTTTATTCATAATGGTTGGTTCTCTATCCTTTTTATTAATTGGATTTCAATATGCCTTTCATGTATATGATCAATTATATTATCAAAAGACAACAGAAGCATTGCATATGTCATCCAAGCAACTAGAAAAGGAATTAAAAAGTATTGAGGAAGTTTCCTTTTCCCTTATGACAGATAATAAAATTCAAACCATTTTATCGGAAATAAAGCTGGATTCCAATCCATATCAGCGATATCAGCTGGATAATCAGCTTTGGGATCTGCTGACAGAGTATGTAGGATCTTCAAAATATATACATTCGATTCATATATTTGATGCTAATGGGAGGGAATATCGAGCTGGCGGGTATACATCATCCATTATTTCGAACAAAAAGGAGAAATGGATCGAGATAGGAGAAAGAAAAAAAGGAGCTAATCAGTGGGTAACAGAGACAGACAGCAATAAGATCTTTGCTATTCGCAAAATCAGAACCCATCAGAACTTGAGTTTAGATAATTTAGGCACACTCCTTATTCAAGTCAATGTAGATAAAATTGTAGAAGACAGTGTATCAGAAAATAATAAAGTGACAAGTAATATGATGATTAGCGGAGAAGATAATCAATTCTTTTATAAAGGAATATTCAAAGAAATAGAAAATATCCCCTATTTGCCGAATCAGAAGGTCGGCTATGAAATTCAGTCAATAGGCGGTCAGAAATACTTTATTACCCATACTTCTTCCTCCTATGTTAACTGGGTTTATTGGAATATTGTGTCATTTGATTCGATTATTGCAAAAGTGCAAACAACAAAATACACTATGCTGGCGATTTTCTTTTTGCTGAACTTAGTTGTTTTATTTATGGCAATCGTTTTTTCTAGTAAACTGACAAAGCCGATAGAACAGTTAGTGTCTGCGATGAAAAATGTCCAAAAAGGAGATTTGTCCATAAAAAATACATTGCAGCCTATGCAAGCGAAAGATGAGATCGGCATTCTTACTGATCATTTTATCTTGATGATTGAACGTATTAATACATTAATCAAAGAAAACTATGAGAAACAATTATTAATTAAGGATACAGAATTTAAAGCATTACAGGCACAAATAAACCCCCATTTTTTATACAACACATTGGAATCGATTAATTGGCAGGCAAAGATGAATCGGCAAACTGATATTTCCAGTATGGTGGAGTCATTGGGTTACTTATTGCGGAATGCCATTAGTGCAAAAAATGATGCAGTTCTGTTAGAAGAGGAGATATTTATTGTAGATCATTATATAAGAATACAAAAATATCGATATGGTGACCGCTTAATTTTTCATAAAATGATACCTCCAGAGACGAAGAATTGCTATATACCTAAATTGATGATTCAGCCGCTCGTAGAAAATGCTATTCATTATGCACTCGAACAGATGATAGAGCCTTGCAAAATAACGGTCCATGCTGTTCTTAGAGAAAATAATTTGCATATTACAGTAGAGGATAATGGACCAGGAATGGAGGAGGAATTATTAGCAAAAGTTAGAAAGCAGGAAGTAAGAACAAGAGGAACTGGAATCGGCCTCTATAATATTGATTCACGGATAAAGCTTCTATACGGTGAGGAATTTGGTTTAATAATTAAAAGTAAACGAGGAACAGGAACACAAGTACATCTAATTATTCCAAATAAATGGCGGTGAGAACATGTATAGGGTAATTCTAGTAGATGATGAAAAAATCATTTTAGATGGCATTTCTAGTATTATTGACTGGGATATGTTACATACAAGGCTCGTGGGTAAGGCTGCCAATGGGATAGAAGCCTATCAATTAATTAAAAATTTACAGCCTCATATTGTTATTAGTGATATAAAGATGCCGGGATTAAATGGCATTGAGTTAGTTTCTAAAATTAAAAAGGAATATCCTTCTATCCATTTTATCCTTCTATCTGGATTTTCCGAATTTCATTTTGCGAAAAAAGCAATGGAGTATGGAGTTAAACATTATTTATTAAAGCCTTGTAACGAAAAGAAAATTATGGAAGCGATCCAACAGACGATTAGTGAAATTCGGATTAAAGAAAAAAGAAAGCGTTACTTGCTAGAAATGAAAAAGAAAATGGATACTGTGCAGCCTTTTGTAAAAAAGCAATTGCTGACAGAGCTTGTTACTAGTAAAAAATCAGAAAAAAACGTTTTAGCCTATTATCAGAGAATTTTTCATACTAGATTAGAAGATAAGAAAGTTTGTGTTGTGCTGTTTCATCTCGAAGGAGATTTTAACTATGAACATTTATTTATGTTAGAGAATGTTGGAAGCGACATTTTTGGATCACCCATTTTTTCGTCTAATATCGGAGAATATATATTGTTTCTAGTAGATGAAAATAATGGACAGGAAGAATTACAAGAGAGAATTGAAGAGATCCGTAAAAATTTCTATGCTGTCTACGAAATGGATATGACGGTTGCCGTGAGTGGAGCAGGTCCTATTACATTAACGCGAAAACTTTATCAAGAAGCGCTTGAATGTCTAAGTCATCGTTTTTATTTAGGAGAGGGAAGCATAATAACAAAAAAAGATATTCAGCAGGAACAGGAAATAAATAACTTGGAATTTGGGGATTTACCATTGTTTTTAGAAATAAAATCAGGAAATTGGAACAAAGTAAAGCAAGAGATGGACGATATATTCCAGCAAATTGCGGTTAAAAGAGATCCAATTCATTTGACAAGAACCTATGTTATTCAACTTTTTCTCACCATGATCCAAGCATGCTGTGCAAAAAGCCTGTCTGACTATATGGGGAAAATCACCTATTTACTAGAAGTGGATAGTATTCAGGCCATGAAGGAGTTTCTACTCCATCATACAAAGGAAATCACCTTTATCTATTATGAAAAACATAAATCTTCTCAGTCGCATATAATCGAGCAAATGAAAGAAATAATTAATAGTGAATTAAGCAATCCAGCCCTTTCCTTAAAGTGGGTTGCCAAACAGGTTTATATGAATGCAGATTATTTAGGCAAATTATTTAAGCAAGAAACAGGGGAAAAGTTTTCGACATATGTGACGAAAATGAGAGTGAATAAGGCAATGGAAGAAATTCAGAAGACGGATGATGTAAAAATACTAACACTGGCAGAAATGATTGGATTCGGCGATAATCCGCAATACTTTAGCCAGGTATTTAAAAAACATACTGGCTATACTCCTTCTGAATATAAGAACGCACGGTAGAAAAGCTCCTCATCTCTTTGAGAAAGAAGAGATGAGGAGCTTTTTTACTGATGGATTTTCTAAAATGAATACCTCTGTTTTTTAAACAGGATTTCTCTATTTTTTATATTCCATCATGTGATAATAACAATTAGAATCATAATGAAAGCACTTACAATAAAGAAGGAAGAGGGGGATTTGGTGAGGAAGATTCTCATTTTAGCCTTAAGTCTGTTTGTGGTAACAGCATTTAGCGGTTGTAGTGCATCTAGCAGTAACGAATCAGATGGAAAAAATGGCAGCGACAAGATTACCATCCGGTTTGCGTGGTGGGGTGGACAGCCTCGTCATGATTACACAACAAAAGTTATTGAGATGTATGAGAAGGAAAATCCTAACGTGAACATCGAGCCAGAGTTTGCTAACTGGGATGATTATTGGAAAAAGCTAGCTCCGCAGGCTGCAGCAAACCAATTACCTGATGTAATTCAAATGGATATGGCCTATTTATCTCAGTATGGAGAAAAAGGACAATTGGAAGATTTAACACCTTATCTTGAAAATGGAACAATAGATACAGCAAATATTCCTGAAAATAATATTTCAGGAGGAAAAATTGATGATAGCCTTTATGGGTTACCTGCAGGTGTGAACGTATTATCTGTTATTTCAAATGATCGCTTATTAAAAGAGGCTGGAATTGAGTTTGACAGCCAAACTTGGTCATGGGATGACTACGAAAAAACAGCCTTGCAGCTACAAGAAAAACTAGGAATCTATGGTTCGAATGGGATGCATCCCCCAGATGTATTCTTCCCATATTATTTAAGAACACAAGGGGAGCGTTTTTATAAGGAAGATGGTACAGGGTTAGCTTACAAGGATGATCAATTATTTATTGATTACTTTGAAAGACAATTGCGCTTAATCGAGGCAGATGCATCGCCAACTCCAGATGAACAAGCACAAATAAAAGGGATGGAAGATGACTTTATTGTAAAAGGTGCTACTGGATTTACATGGAATTACTCTAATCAATACTTAGCATTTTCTCAATTAACCGATGATTCACTTACTATTAACTTCCCTCCAGCACAAGAAAGTGCCTTATTCTTAAAACCAAGTATGTTATTCTCTATTCCGAAAAGTTCGAAGGTAAAAGAAGAGGCAGCAAAATTTATTGATTACTTTGTGAATAATGTGGAAGCAAATAAATTGATTAAAGGAGAAAGAGGGGTACCAGTTTCTACTGAAGTATCTGAGGCAATCAAGCCAGAGTTAAGCGAGTCAGAAACAAAAATTGTCGAATATGTGGAAGCTGCGGCACAGCATGCAACCGAGGCAGATCCGCCAGATCCAATTGGAAGCGCAGAAGTAATTAAATCACTGAAAGATGTTTCTGATCAAATATTATTTAAACAAATTAAGCCAGCAGAAGGGGCAAAGAAATTTAGAGAACAAGCAAATGAAATTCTAGGAAGAAATAAATAGGGAGCTGCTTAACCACACTATTGAAGCACATAATTTCGTTAAATCATAATATGTAAAACTTGAACTAGGCAAAAAACATATGCACGAAAAGTTCTATTTTGAATGATTCGTGCTTTATTTCTGATTAGAAAGGAGTTGGATTCGAAATGAAATCACGTGCATTAAAAGATAATTTATCCGGATACACTTTTATATCACCATTTATTATTGGATTTACGACATTTACCGTTGTGCCGATGCTTATTTCCTTATACTTATCCTTTACTAATTATGATTTATTTACAACCCCGACATGGATAGGGCTTGGTAATTATAAAGAAATGTTCTTTGGAGATGAAAAGTTTTGGAAATCATTAAGTGTTACTTTTTATTATGTACTTGCAGGCGTTCCTCTTCGTTTAATGTTTGCTTTATTTGTAGCGATGCTTTTAAACCAAAACATGAAAGGAATAGGGATTTACCGCGTACTTTTTTATCTTCCATCGATTATCGGAGGTAGTGTGGCAGTTGCGATTATGTGGCGTAATATTTTTGGAAACGAAGGAGTAATCAATGCGTTATTGTTCTTTATGGGGATTGATAAGAAAATTCTGTGGTATCAAGATCCTACAAGCGCGTTATGGACATTGATTCTACTTGCTGTATGGCAGTTTGGTTCTTCCATGCTTATCTTCCTGGCAGGGCTAAAAAATATTCCGCCAACATACTATGAAGCGGCAAGTGTAGATGGCGCAAATGCCATTCGCAAATTTTTCAAAATCACATTACCACTCTTAAGCCCCATTATTTTCTTTAATTTAGTCATGCAAACAATATCTGCCTTTATGACTTTTACACCAGCTTATATTATTTCAAAAGGGGAGGGTGGTCCTTTAGATGGTACTTTACTATACCCGCTTTATTTATTCCAAAAAGCATTTAACTTTTTCCAAATGGGATATGCATCTGCCATGGCCTGGGTAATGTTGATTATCGTAGGTCTCACCACACTCATTCTATTTAAAACATCATCCTTATGGGTTTATTACGAGTCAAAGGAGGATTAATAAAGGTGGAGACAATTAAACAAGCAACAAATAATGTTATCGAACCAGACATCAGGCCAACAATAGAAAAGAAAAGGAAAAAAATCAGACCGAAAAAAATACTTTTTCATCTGATTACTAGCATCATTGCTATTATCATGCTCTATCCTGTCATATGGTTAATTGTGAGCTCCTTTAAAGAAAGTTCTTCTATCTTTGTTACTGCTCATTCGCTTATTCCGGAAAAATTTATTTGGACCAACTATGCAGATGGATGGCAGGGAATTGCTGGACAGTCCTTTGGTACTTTTATTAAAAACTCTTTGATTATTGTTGGACTTTCCACCATTGGCGCGGTAGTTTCGTCTGCGCTAATCGCTTATGGATTCGCGAGAATTCAGTTTAAAGGCAAAAGCTTTTGGTTTGCATGCATGATGGTGACGATGATGCTTCCACACGAAGTATTAATGATTCCTCAATATATCATCTTTGCCAAAATAGGCTGGATAAATAGTTTTAAACCAATCGTTGTTCCACAGTTTTTTGGGCATGCCTTTTTCATCTTTTTAATTGTCCAGTTTATTCGTACCATCCCTGTAGAGTTAGATGAAGCAGCTAGAATAGATGGATGCGGCCGCTTTAGTATCTTCTTTCGCATCATATTACCTTTGATAACACCGGCGTTAGCTACCTCTGCTATTTTTTCGTTTTATTGGAAATGGGAAGATTTAATCAATCCGGTTTTATATTTAAATAAAGCAGAATTATATCCAGTTTCCCTAGCTTTAAAATTATTTTTAGATACAGAATCAGCATCAAATTGGGGAGCAATGTTTGCCATGTCTGTTGTCTCATTATTACCAGTTATTTTGATATTTTTCTTATTCCAAAAGTATATTGTGGAAGGTATCAGTACAAGTGGCTTGAAATAGCACTGGGAAAAGAAATCTTTATAACTGAACATTTTCTTTATTCTTTACATGGAGGGAAAGAGATGGTTGATACAGGACTTTTGTTAGAAAAACAAAAAGTGGTTGGTTCGATAGAAAAGTTGATGGAGAATTTAGCGAGTATTAAAGATCAAACAGGTGAGTACTTACTACATTTTGATGGAGTTGTGGTGGATGATAAAAGCTGGGAAGTATGGAATTGGCCACAGGGTGTAGGCTTATATGGAATCTATAATTATTGGAAAATATCGAATGATCAAAAGGCAAAGCAAATAATCACAGAATGGTATTACCGAAGATTAAAAGAGGGAGTTCCACCTAAAAATGTCAATACGATGGCGCCTCTGCTTACCTTGGCATACCTCTATGAAGATACAAGGGATCAAACGTATTTACCTTATTTAGAGAAGTGGGCTGACTGGGTGCTATATGAAATGCCAAGGACAAAAGAAGATGGACTTCAGCACATGACCTATGGACCTGAAAATAAAAATCAGCTATGGGATGATACACTAATGATGACTGTTTTACCTCTTGCAAAAATTGGAAAACTGCTTCGTAACCAAATGTATATAGAAGAAGCGAAAAAGCAGTTTCTTATTCATACAAAATATCTTTGTGATCGAAAAACAGGATTATGGTTCCATGGCTGGACGTTTGAGGAGGATCACCATTTTGCAGAGGCTCTATGGGCACGAGGTAATTGCTGGATTACCATTGCTATTCCTGAAATAATCGATTTGCTTGAACTGCCAAAGGGAGATTTCTTTCGTGAATATTTATTAGAGACACTAACTAGGCAGATAGAGACATTAAAAGAATATCAACATGAAACAGGTATGTGGCATACCTTGATTACCGACCGATCCTCCTATTTAGAGGCATCCGCCACGGCTGGCTTTGCGTACGGAATATTGAAAGCAGTTCACAAAAGGTACATTGGCTCGGAATATAAAGAGATTGCTTTAAAGGCAGTACAGGCAATTATCCAAGAAATAAATGAACAAGGTGCTTTACAAAAAGTATCAGTAGGAACTGGAATGGGAGAAACACTGGAATTTTATCGCCAAATTCCGATGACTACGATGCCATATGGACAGTCATTAGCTATTTTATGTCTATCCGAATTTTTATACACTTATTGTTAGCAGACAGTTATAAAGAGGAGGAAATAAATTTGCAAAAGCTATATCATGGTGCGGCTTTCTATCCTGAGCTATGGGATCAAAAAATTATAGAAGAAGACATCCAACTAATGAAAGAAGTAGGAATTAATGTGGTGCGTATAGGTGAATTTATTTGGTCCTTTATCGAGAAAGAAGAAGGAAATGTGAATGTATCTTTTTTGAAAGAAGTGATTAAGAAATTGAAAGATAATGGTATTGATACTATCCTCTGCACACCGACTGCAACACCACCAATTTGGATGTCCTATCAACATCCAGAACGTATGCATGTAGATAAAAATGGTACTATTATGAGCCATGGAGCAAGGCAGCACGTTTGTACAAATAATGGCTATTTTCGTGAAAAGGCAGCCATTATTACGGAGACACTGGCAAAGGAGTTAGGAGAGTTGCCTGGTATCATTGCCTGGCAGTTAGATAACGAATTTAAATGTCATGTTGGAGAGTGCTTTTGTGATACTTGTAAATCTGAATGGCATCGTTGGCTAAAACAAAAGTATGAAACGATTGAAAATTTAAATGTAGCATGGGGCACACAAATATGGAGCCAATACTATCAAACATTTGAACAAATTCCACAGCCTAAACAAACACCTTTCTTGCATAACGCATCTTTATCAACAATGTATAAATTATTCACACATGAGAAAATAGCAGAGTTTGCAACAGAGCAAGCAGCTATTATTCGTCAACATTCAAATGCGCCTATTACACATAATGCAACAGTCTTTTTTGATCTGGATCAAGCATTGTTGTTTGAAACTCTAGATTTTGCCTCTTTTGATACATATGCGGTCCAGGAAAATGCTAGTTCCTTTATGATGCTGTGTGATTTGTATAGAAATATAAAGAAAGATAGACCATTTTGGCTGATGGAAACAAGTACTTCTTTTAGTGCCTCACTGGAAAGATATGCAAACCCACATTTAGATGGTTATTTGCAGGCAGAAGCAGCATATGCTTATGCTGCAGGAGCTGAAGGTTTTTGCTACTGGCTTTGGAGGCAACAGCGAAGCGGTTGTGAGATTTCTCATAGTTCTGTTATTAGTGCTTGGGGAAAACCAACAATTGGTTATAAAAATGTATTAGAAGTAGAACGAATTCGAAAAGAATTAGAACCGCTTCTGCTTCGGACGAAGCCAAAGCAAGCAGAGGTGGCGATTTGCTATTCGGACCGGGCTAAAGCCTATTTTCAAACAGAGCCATTTAATGGAGTTCAATATAAACAGATGTTAACGAGTTTTTATGAACGCTTCCTTTCTTTAGGGATTCAACGTGACTTGATTATGGAAAAAACAGACTTAGACGATTATAAAATATTGTTTACCCCATTTATTCCTTATCTTTCAACAGAATATATAAAAAGAGCTGAAACATTTGTTGAAAAAGGAGGAATATGGATTGTCGGCCCCCTTACCGGAGGACGTACGGGTGAACATACTATCCATACGAATTGTGCACTTGGCGAGCTCGAAAAGGCAGCAGGTACGGAGGCTTTATTTACAAATCCATTAGATGGAACGAATACAATAGGGGAAGCGTTTGGAATCACGGCAGAGTTAGGCTTATGGAGCACAATTTTTAATACTGATAAAGGAGGAAATATTGGCTTAATCAAAGAAGGACTTGGTGCTGGAAGGGCATTTATCAAAGAGACTAAAAGGGGCAAAGGGAAAATAGTCATGCTTGGCAGTTTGCCACTTGGCAAATCAGGAGAAGAAATGCTTGAGGCATTAATTCAACATTATGCAGAAACAGCAGCTATTAAAAGGGAAATAAAAGCCACTCCTGGAACGGTTCTTATCCCGAGAGTTGGAGGGAATGCCACCTACTGGTTTGCGATAAATATGGATGGAGGAACTGGTGAAATAACCGTACCAGAAAATAGTTGGGAATGGGAAAGTAAGAAAAAGTTAGAGGAGGGAACATATAAAATTCCGGCATATAGCTACAAAATAATAAAGTCCTAAATATGATGATTATAGCTCCTAATAACCAAGTAGTATTAGGAGCTAGCAATTTAACTATGTTGTATTTTTTTAAGGATATGACAAAAGGATACTTTTAGAAGATTGATATTTAGGGATAGTTCCTTTATAATCAAAATAACAACGTTGTTATTTTGGTTATTCTCTCTATTTTTTGATATCCTCAATTGTAGATGGTGCACATCAGATAGCTTCATTATTTATCTATAAAATGTAATCGTTTTCTTTGTGTGTGTTCCGTATATGCAAAGTTTCTGATGATTATTGATGTGGCTAAAAACAAAAAAGAGTTCATTTAGTTTATGTTAGGCAATAAGCAAAATGGTTAAACAATAAGGAGGAAAAATCATGAAGAAGAAAACATATGCATTAGTTGGTACAGGTGGACGGGCAGAATTTTTTTATGGAGCAATAGCGCGGGATTTTCGAGATACGGCCGATTTAGTAGGTTTTTGTGATTTAAATCAAACGAGAATGGCTTATGCCAACCATCTATTAGAATCAAAGTATAATTATAAAAAGGTACCAACATATACAGCAGATCAATTTGAACAAATGCTGAAAGACCAAACCCCAGATTACTGCATTGTTACAACAATGGATCGCACCCATCATACATATATTATAAAGGCGATGGAATTGGGATGTGACGTTATTACAGAAAAGCCATTGACGATTGATGAAGAAAAGGCACAGTCTATTTTAGATGCAGTGAAACGTACAAATAGAAAACTACGAGTAACTTTTAACTATCGCTATGCTCCCCATAATACCAAAATTAGAGAATTAATTGAAGATGGAGTAATTGGAGATGTGCATGCTGTACATTTTGAATGGCTACTGAATACAGAGCATGGAGCAGATTATTTTAGAAGATGGCATCGAGATAAACGGAATAGTGGCGGCTTGCTTGTTCATAAATCAACCCATCATTTTGATCTTGTTAATTTCTGGCTGCAGTCCTATCCAGATACTGTTTTAGCAATGGGGGACTTGATGTTTTATGGAAGAGAAAATGCGGAGAAACGTGGGGAAACTAAGTTTTATCAAAGAGCTTATGGCAGTAAATATGCAATATCGGATCATTTTGCCTTACACTTAGAGAAAAATGAACACTTAAAGGAAATGTATCTGAATGCCGAAAAAGAAGATGGGTATCAGCGAGATCAAAGTGTGTTTGGAGATGGCATTAGCACCGAAGACACATTAGGATTAATAGCTAAGTTTAAAAACAAAGCAATTCTTACGTACTCTTTACATGCTTATGCCCCATGGGAAGGGTTTAATGTTGCCTTTAATGGAACAAAAGGAAGAATTGAAATGAAAGTAATCGAAAAATCGTATGTTAATTCTGGTGGGAATAAAGAGGAGGAAGGGGCGCTATCCTCCATGAGTATAACTGTTCATCCAATGCTAGGAAAGCCTTATGAGGTAGAGATTAATGAGGGGGAAGGGGGGCATGGCGGTGGAGATCCTGTTTTACTTCGAGACATTTTTGGGGAACCAATCGAGGATCGGTTTCATCGTGCCGCCACCCATATTGACGGCGTGAAATCTATCTTAACAGGAATTGCCGGAAATATTTCTATAAAAACTGGCATGCCGGTAAAACTAGATTCATTGGTGAGATTTTAGATAAAGTGATAGTTTGTAAGAGGAAATTTCTAATTTCATAGAAGTCTCCTCTTTTTATCTAGGATAATTTGTGCAGGAATTTGTAATTTTTAATTCTGGTTCCATAAAAATTTTAGTTTCTACTTCTTCGTCATTAATCACTTTCATCAATATTTCAATCGTTTTTTTACTAATTTTGTCTAATGGAACTCCGACTGTCGATAAGGGCATATCAAAATGCTCTAGTGCTGGAAAGTTATCATAACTAATAATAGAAATATCATTTGGTATGGATAGTTTAGATTCAGAAATAGCTTGAAGAGCACCGCGCGCAAGATCATAACTTCCTGTAAGAATGGCAGTTGGCCGTTTAGGTAAAGTAAGTAATTGCTTAGCAGCCTCATAACCGTCATATTGATCAAAATTATTCACTCGTATTTTTTGAAAAGAAAAAGTCGGTAATTCTAACTCTAAAATCGCCTCTTCAAAACCCTTGACCTTTTCTTTTTGCAGTTCATCACTTTCTACATCTCCAATATAGCTAATATAATGATGACCAATCTTATGAAGATATTGTACCGCATGATAAGTTGCTTTTTGGCGATTTACATCAATAACAGGATAAGGCGTTTGCTTATTTGCTAGTCCATGCATAACAATAGGAACAGCTGAATGAGAAGAAACAATGGATTGACTAGTATCAAATGCTAGTATGGCATCTACTTGATAGCGGCTGAAGATTTTTAAAGCAGACTCTACTTCATTTATAGATATCAATGTTGTATAAGAAAGCTCCTCCAATTCCTTGTTAATAGTTGTAATAAGCTTTGAGAGAACGGTTTGTTCAATGGTAGGCCAAACAACACCAATAGTAAAAGATTTTTTGGAAACGAGGCTTCTTGCTGCAATATTGGGTTGGTAACCTAATTCCTTAGCAACTGCCATAATGAGATCCTTCGTAGGTTTTTTTACTAATGGACTATCGCGAAGTGCCTTTGAAACAGTGGAATAGCTTACTCCCGCGCTTTTAGCTATATCTTTAATGGTGACACTCATCTTCACCCCTCCGATTCATTCATAAATAAAAATAACAACGTTGTTTTCATATTATTATATCGACTGCTTTTCCTTTTAACAAGAAGGCATCTTCGATAGAAAGATACTTGATAAATTAGTGAATATTATTTTGATTCGAAGTTTACTGATTTTTCTTGTGAAGTATGTCTGATAAAGGTATAATAAATTTATCATACAAAGAAAAGAGGTGGGAAAGGATGTTAAGTTCAACCGTTTTAGTGCAAGGTTATATGATGGAAAGTCTCTATATTAACCGTGCGAAATTTGCGATTGTAGTTGTTAACGGGATAAGTGTGCCCTTTTTTAAACAACTAAATAGCAAATTAAAACGGTGAAAACATCTCTTACCCACATCTATATGGACGGTAAAAGGAGTGCATTTTCATGCGCTCCTTTTTGCATGGATTTTCGAAAATCAGAAGTCTTTAGAAAAGTACATGGAAATTTTTTATAGCCATAGATGTAGCAGGTTATATGGATAGAAAAGAGGATAGGTCTTTTCTATAGCAGATAAGTCATGGAGAAATTGTTTTTCCATGGCTTTTTGTGTTGCTTTAAATGGACTGGAATCGTCCGTTTAGAGGTTGGGAAAAGAGATAATCATAACAAAGGAGAGCGGTAAAATGATTATTTGCAGCGTAAATAAGATAGCGAAAATGTATGGAGGAAACACGATATTTGAAGATATTTCTATAGAGATCAAGGATAAGGAAAAAGTAGGTCTTGTTGGCAGAAACGGAAGTGGCAAGACAACCTTGTTTAGGCTTCTAGCTGGGAAGGAAACACCAGATGCTGGGCAAATACATTGGAAAAAAGGCATGAAAATTGGGTATTTAGAACAAATACCAGAATTTAAACCAGAATGGATGGCAAAAGATGTTTTAAAGCAAGCATTTTCAAATCTAGTTATCATCGAAGAGAAGATGAAACAGATGGAGCAGGAAATGGCGAAGGACAACTCTCCAAGCCAATTACAGCTTTTAATCGAGGAGTATGGAAAACTGCAAGAATTTTTTACAAATGCTGGCGGGTATGAGATGGATGCCAAGATTGAAAAGATTGTAAACGGGTTAAATATTCAGCATTTAGTAAACAAAAAATATGGAGATTTAAGTGGAGGAGAACGAACTAAAATTGGTTTAGCCATGATTCTTCTGGAAGAACCAGATTTCCTTTTATTAGATGAGCCGACAAACCATTTAGATTTAATGGCAGTGGAGTGGCTAGGAAGGTTTCTTCAAGATTATAGTGGAACCATTTTACTTATTTCACATGATCGCTACTTTTTAGATGAAGTAATTCAAAAAGTTATCGATTTAGAGGATGGAGAAGTAACGACCTATCATACTAATTTCACTAATTTTACGAAGGAAAAGGAAGAAAGGCTTTTAAGAGAATTTCAAGCATACGAGGAACAGCAAAAGAAAATCAAGAAAATGAGGGAAGCGATTAAACGCTTGCGCGAATGGGCCAATCGTGCCAACCCGCCTAATGAAGGACTTCATAAGCGTGCGCGAAACATGGAACGGGCTTTAGAGAGGATGGAAAAATTAGCCCGCCCAATTATTAATAGAAAGAAAATGAATTTTGAAATGGAATCAAGTGATCGAAGTGGGAAGGACGTAATTCAACTTCGCAATGTTTCAAAAAGTTTTGGAGGGCAAATCCTATTTAAAGATGTACAGATAAAGATTAACTACAAGGATAGGGCAGCTATTATTGGAGAGAATGGTACAGGGAAATCAACTTTATTAAAAATGATTCTTCAGCAAATCAAGGCAGATGAAGGAGAAATCAAGATTGGAAGTAATGTTAAAATCGGTTATCTTTCTCAGCATACCTTAACAGAAATGGAAGGAGAAACAGTTATCGAGGCTTTTCGAAATGCAGTATCTGTGACAGAAGGGGAGGCACGACATATTTTAGCGCAATTTCTCTTTTATGGATATTCTGTTTTTCGAAAGACTGCCAATTTAAGTGGCGGAGAAAGAATGAGGCTACGATTAGCCCAGCTGATGCATCAAGAAATTAATCTGCTTGTTTTAGATGAACCAACGAATCATTTAGATATTGATTCTCGTGAAGTATTGGAAGACGCTCTTGAGAATTTTGATGGTACTATACTGGCTGTTTCCCATGATCGCTATTTTTTAAATAAGCTTTTTCAGAAGATTTATTGGATTGAGTCACAAGAGATTCAATGCTATGAAGGAAATTATACGTATGCACGAGAAAAGTCACAGGAAAGGAAAAGGACACAAGTGCATATAGACGAAACAATAACATCGAAAAAAAAGATGCAGCCGATTAAGAAAAGCCAAAGAACCGAATCAGCCGTTAATCTAGTGGATTTGGCAAATGAACTGGAAGAATTGGAGAAGGAGATATCAGAAGTAGAGAGAAGAATAGAAACAGAGACGGAATGGGAGAGCTTAGCACAATTTTTATCGGAAAAGGAAGGGCTGGAAAGAAGATGGGAAGAACTATATAGCCTTATGAATAGCAAATAAAAAGGAGAAAGGCTGCCAATAATCAGCCTTTCTCCTTTTATTTCACATTAATTATTTTGCACAACGCTTACGAATATATCCTTTATCTTTATGATAGAGAACTAATGCAATAATTAAAATGATGGCAGATATCCAGATAGCTTTAGTGCCAAATTGAGAGGTTGTAAATGTTCCTAGTAACGCTCCGAAAATAAAAGAGCCGATTATAAGGGAAAACTCTTTAAATTGGGTTCTTGCCTCTTGACTTTGCTTGATAAAAGCAGCATAAGCGGCTTGCGTCGCAGTTCGTAAATTACCTGTAGTCATTGTAGAATTATAGGCCCATTTATCGAGTTTATTAAAAGTAGATATTTGTAAGGATGATACAAAGGAAATACTTGTTGTCACAATAATGTTTGGTACAGATGCCGGCAAGAAGCCGACGATAATTAAAACAATACATTCCAATATTAGAATCGACCGTCTATAGCTGTATAAGATCTCTCTTAAAGAAGGAATCTTCACAATTTCTGAGACTAGCACTCCTAAAACAAAAGCTATTAATGGGGGAATATAATGAAGGGATTCTCTCCATTCGCCAGTTGCTGCGTTCACTGCAAACAAAACAATATTCCCTGTTTGCGCATTGGCGAATACGCCGTCCCTGCTAATAAAAGTATACGCATCTAAAAAGCCGCCAACCATTCCCAATAAAGCGGCTAAGAATACGGAATTAGAAGATAAAGAGGGAATTGGTTTTAATTTATCAATCATGGTATTACGCTCCTTGCAAGATAATTCTTTCCTGAAATCTATAAGGAAAAACATTACTATCTTAACATAAAACATTTCAAGAGGAATTGGATAAAAACCGAATTTTTTATGGATTTATATATTAAACGCTTTCTCTGTGTTTTAAACAAAGTAAAAAATGTCAATTATTCTTTTAAAAATTAAATGTAAATTTTTCGTAAACGATATTAATTTCATGTAAATAATATTCAAGGATAGTGTAAATTCTTGTCGAGTGTTGTTATGATAACTTGGTATCTGTCTTAACAGTATAAGGATTTAGGGGGGGACAAACATTTGGAAATAAATTATCAAGAGATGATCTTCCAGTTTCTTGGAGGGTTAGGGGTATTTCTTTTTGGTATTAAATATATGGGAGATGGTTTGCAGAATGCTGCAGGTGATCGTCTTCAAGAAATTTTAGACCGGTTTACGACAAACCCGTTTATGGGAGTATTGGCTGGGATTTTTGTAACGGTCTTAATTCAGTCCAGCTCAGGAACAACAGCCATAACGGTAGGATTAGTAAGTGCTGGCTTCATGACCTTACGCCAAGCCATTGGGGTTATTATGGGGGCAAATATAGGTACGACGGTTACGGCTTTTATTATTGGAATTGATATTGGAGCATATGCCTTACCAATTATTGCAGCGGGTGCTGTTCTTTTATTCTTCTTTAAAAATACAAAAATTACTTCATTAGGACAAGTTGTATTTGGTTTTGGAGCATTGTTTTATGGATTAGAATTAATGAGTACAGGCATGAAGCCGTTACGTTCTTTAGAAGCATTTCATGAATTAACAGTAAATATGAGTAACAATCCAATTTTAGGAGTAGTAGTTGGAACAGTCTTAACATTAATTGTTCAAAGTTCTAGTGCCACTATTGGAATTTTACAAGAGTTATTTGCAACCGATGCTATATCGCTGAAAGCCTCTTTACCAGTATTATTTGGAGATAATATCGGAACAACAATTACAGCAATTCTTGCTGCCATTGGTGCTTCTATAGCTGCAAAAAGAGCGGCGATGGTGCATGTACTCTTTAACATTATTGGGACAGTGATATTTGTAATAATTTTGGTGCCATTTACGCATTTTATTTCGTATTTACAGGGTGTTCTTGGATTAAATGAACCAATGACAATTGCCTTTGCGCATGGGATATTCAATGTATCCAATACAATTATTCAATTTCCTTTTATCTTTGCACTAGCTTGGCTTGTGACAAAGTTAATTCCTGGAGACGATGGAGCAATTATTACGAAGCCTCAGCACTTAAATACAACATTTATTGAGCATTCTCCTTCGATTGCTTTAGGACAAGCAAAGGAAGAGCTAGAGAGAATGAAGGAATTCTCGATAAAAGGTTTAGAAGAAACATTTAAATATTTGCAGACTGGAGAAAAGAAATATAAAGAAAAAGCACTGCAATACGAACAAGGGATAAATAATTTAGATAAAGAAATTACCAAATATTTAGTCGAACTTTCATCTAAAGCTCTTACACCTCATGAAAGTGAAGAATTTTCTATTTTAGTTGATTCTATTAGAGATATTGAAAGAATCGGGGATCATATGGAAAATATCGTAGAGCTTGTAGAGTATAAAATCAATAAAAAAGTAGAATTTTCAGCAGATGCAAAAGTAGAATTAGAAGAAATGTATGATTTTACAGTGGAAACGCTAAAAACTTCATATGAAAGCTTTTTTGCAAATGATAAGGAGCTTGCTAAAAAAGCTATTACGAATGAAGAAGAGATTGATAAAATGGAGAAAAGATATCGAAAAAAGCATATCAGTCGCTTGAATGAACGAAAATGTAGTGGGGATGCAGGAATTGTTTTTGTCGATATCATTAGCAATCTAGAAAGAGTAGGAGATCACGCTGCAAATATAGCAGAAGCGATAGCTGTTTCTAAATAAAGATAGTATTGGATCACATCGTTCATTTACATGTGGTCCTTTTTTTAATAGACATTAATAGATTACGAAATTCTCTATTTCAATTGATAAATTTACAATTGACTAATATAAATTTCACATGATTAAGTTATCTTTATTATTAGTAATTACCATTTATACAATAGTAGAGAAGGAAAGCTATTGCCAGATACTGTAACAATAGCTTACAATTTAATCAAAGTAGCAATAGTATTGTTCGTAATAAGAAATAGTTGTTTTAATAAACTATAAAAGAAAGGCATAGGATGATATGAAGTGGACTAGATGGTTATCCCTCCTGCTTATATTAGGTGGAGTACTTTTTATTGGATATGGCGTTTGGAATATTATGGATACGAAAGCGCAAACTAAGAATTCTTTATCCGAAGCTAAGGCAGCCATTAACAAAGGGAATGAAAAGTGGGTGGATAAAGAAAGTAAACGTTTTGTCCCATCTATTGGAGATGCTGTTGGACTATTAAAGATCGACAAAATTGATGGGGAATTACCAATTGTAGAAGGAACAGATCCAGATGATTTGGAAAAAGGGGTTGGACATTATAAAGGCAGCTTCTATCCAGATGAAAATGGACAAATCGTCTTATCGGGCCATCGTGATACGGTCTTTAGGAGAGCAGGAGAATTAGAAATAGGCGACGAGCTTAAAATTGTTTTACCATATGGAGAATTCTCTTATCAAATCACTGCCACTAAAATAGTCGAGGCCGATGATCAATCAATTATTACACTAGATGATACACAAGAAGAACTTATCCTGACAACATGCTATCCATTTCGCTTTGTTGGCAATGCACCGCAGCGTTATATTATTTATGCTAAAAGAATAGAGTGATTATACCAATTCTTAATTCCCATAACAAGGGAATTAAGAATTTACACATATTATTTTATGCGTACACCACTTAGCCATTAGTGGTGTATTTTTTATAAGCTTCTAGTTAAATGTTTTAATATTAATAAAATATTAAAAAAATGTAAAGGCGGAACTTTACATAATAAAATTCGTATTATTAATCTCTAATTTAATCTTTATAAATTAGATAATGCCGTTAATTGGAAGGGGAGAGATGAGATGGCATGGCTGCTTCTACTTACCGTTATTATGATTTGGATTATTCTATTTTTGCGCACAAGACTCACCTTTAAATTTGGTGCATCTCCTAAAGTATTAGAGATTCAGCCAATTAAAGGATTAAAAAAACTAAGTGATGACCTAGAACAATCTCTTACTAGAAGTTATATGGAAAATGTAGAAGAACGAGTAAGGAGAGAGAACAAGTTAAGAGAAAATGAGTATGAATGGCGCTTACTTGATTTAAAACGATATTTTGTTTTAACCTCTCTTTTAAAAGAATCTCCTATGTTTAGTGTGAAAGTTGATGAATTATGGCATCAGATGCTCATGTTTACCCGAGAATATAAGGATTTCTCCCATAAATACTTAGGCTCAACTCTCCATCACAGTCCTAATGTAAAAGGGAAATCTAATCCTGATTTACGAGGATTTTTTGATTGGGTTTATGCAGAACTTTTTCTTATAAGAAAAGAGAATATCTATTTATATAAGGGATTTTTTCGATATCCTGTTCATCCAACTATTATCGAAGACTTTAAAAACTTATCTGAAGACGAATTATTTAATCGATATTTTAAAACGGATACGAAATATCATACTACTATTTATGCGCTGATTACCGCTATGAAAAAATCGGTAAAGAAGGTTAGAGATTATCAAAAAAGTACCATCTATGACAAAATGAAAAAAAGTAAAAGGGAACAAAAATTCAATTCCATGCTTGTTCCTTATTTATCTGTATCTTATTTTCATTACGCAGAATTTTCCAGTTATATGAAAATGAGTAGTGATAGTTCAGCAAGCTGCACAAGCTGTGGAACTGGATCGGTATTCTGTTCATCAGACAGCTCTTGCTCCTCTGATAGCTCCTGTTCAAGCTGTGGTGGAGGTTCTGATTAGTAAAAGAAAAAGGATAGATTTAGCATATGAAGGATGCTTTATCTATCCTTTTCTTTTTTTAGAAAAATCTATTCTAAATTAGCATGCTTCCCATACATTTTACTGGA
This sequence comes from Niallia sp. FSL W8-0177, assembly GCF_038006285.1. NCBI lineage: Bacteria > Bacillati > Bacillota > Bacilli > Caryophanales > Bacillaceae > Niallia > Niallia sp. FSL W8-0177. Next base: position 3,022,517 of record NZ_JBBOUX010000001.1, on the reverse strand, counting down.
ATCTAATTCTTTTATTTCCATGTATTTTAAAATTACACTATCCAAGACGATAAGGAGTAACTGTTCGAATAAGGAACCCATTGGCTGAATACTTTTCGCTTCATTATTTTCTCGATCTTTTGGTGAACCAGGCATTTTAATAACTTGATCAACCAGCTTCCCAATAGTAGAATCAGGAGAAATAGTTAGGGCTATAATATTTCCACCAATACTTTTTGCTTTTTCTACGATGGTTATAATACTTTTTGTTTCACCAGAACCGGTTCCTACAATGAGAAGATCATCCTTTTCATAAGTAGCAGTAACCGTTTCTCCAACAACGTAAGCATCAATTCCCATGTGCATCATTCGCATCGCAAATGATTTAAGCATAAACCCAGAACGGCCAGCTCCATAAACGAAAACTTTTTTTGATTGAAGAATACGTTCGACAAGCTTTTCTAAGTCCTCATTTGCAATAAGTGCTCCTGCCTCCGTTAATTCTTGAATGACTTGGTCAAGATAATCGCTTGTTTTCATTTACTTATCCTTGAGCAATTAGTTCTTTAAATTTAGATGCAGCTTCACTTAAGTTCTCTTGGCTAGTAATTCCTCCGCCAACTATAACTAAATCTGGTTGAGCAGCAATCACTTCTGGCAATGTTTCTAGTTTAATGCCACCTGCAACTGCAGTTTTAGCATTTTTGACAACACTCTTAATTGCTTTTAAATCTTCAAAAGAGTTTTTACCAACTGCTTGTAAGTCATATCCAGTATGAACACAAATGTAATCAACACCAAACTCATCAAGTTGTTGTGCGCGTGTTTTAATATCTTTAACAGCGATCATATCGACAAGAATTTCTTTGCCAAGCTTTTTCGCTTCAGCAACAGCACCTTTAATGGATTCGTCTTCAGCAACAGCTAAAATAGTGACAAGGTCAGCACCAGCATTAACCGCTTGGCTTACTTCATAACCAGCTGCATCCATAATTTTCAAGTCTGCTAATACAGACAAATTAGGAAAAGCTTCTTTTAATTGCTTAACAGCGTGAAGACCTTCATTTATTACTACAGGTGTACCAATCTCAACGATATCAACATATTGTTCAACCTGAGAAACAACCTCGATTGCTTGTGGTATATTAACTAAATCTAATGCTAATTGTAATTTCATTTTGATTAGCTCCTTTTCTTTTTTTCGTTTTATCTTGCACAAAGAAGACTGAAATATGTCTAATTTCTGTACAACCGTTATTATACGTTTTATAATCCATTTAAGTAAGTACGCACTTTTTTTTTATATAGTGTCTAAAAGTATACTAAGTATCATTTAAGGAAAGAGGAATGATGATGGAACGAATGGCAGGCAAAGAATTTAATTGTGAGAAAGAACTAACCTTAAGCATAATAGGCGGAAAATGGAAAATGCTAATCCTTTGGCATTTGGGTAAAGAAGGAACAAAGCGATTTGGTGAACTAAAAGCTTTAATTCCCGGAATTACACAGCGTATGCTTGTCAACCAATTGCGTGAGTTAGAAAATGACTATATAGTAAAACGAGTTGTCTATCCAGTTGTCCCTCCAAAAGTAGAATATTCCTTAACAGATGAAGGGAAATCGCTTATGCCCATTTTAGATGCTATGTATAGCTGGGGACGAAATTATATGGATACGGTACTTGAAAATCCTCCGATGATAAAGGAATTAGAATCGATAGACAAATAATGTTAGGATAATAAATTGACTGATTTTTTTCTAGAGAGTCAATAATGAATGAGAATATATGTGACAACATAGGCACAGAGAGTGATTCTCTGTGCCTATACTGTAAAAAAAGGGAATATAAATCCTGTCATCTAAATATTTTTTATTGATATAAAGCTCTTCCTATGGTATATTCTACATATGTTAGTGCAATCGTTTGCACAAAAGGTGAATGATAAAACAATTTTTTTAATATAAAATGATAGCGTTTACCATTGTAGTGCTGAAAATAACGGAGGGGAAAGTATGGCAGTAACCATTAAAGATGTTGGTAAATTAGCAAATGTTTCTCCATCCACTGTTTCAAGGGTACTGGCGAATCATCCGAAAATAAGTGATGAAACGAAGCGCAAAGTCCGGGAAGCAATGGAGGAATTAGGATATCATCCGAACCTTCAAGCAAGAAGCTTAGTAGTTAAGAGTACGAAAACAATCGGAATTGTCATGCCACACTCGACAGAGAGAGTGCTAGAAAATCCATTTTTTCCAGAAGTTTTAAGAGGTATCAGCTTGGAAGCAAGAAAAAGTCAGTTTGGCATTTATTTAACAACTGGGGCATCCGAAGAGGAAATATTGCAGGAAGTAATCGAGATGGTACAGGGAAAAAGGGTAGATGGCATTATTCTATTATATAGTAAAACGAATGACAAAATTATGGATTATCTTTTACTAAATAAATTTCCATTTACTGTTATTGGGAGACCCTATCAAAATGCTGAAAGAATTACATTTGTGGATAATGATAATGTGTTTATTACGAAACAAATTACCGAGTACTTAATTCAATTAGGTCACCAGAAAATTGCCTTTATTGGAGCCAATATGGAAATGGTTTTTACGATTGATCGTTTGAAAGGTTTTAAACAAGCATTAAAGGAAAATGGAATTGCTTATCAAAAAGAATTAATTATTTATGATAAGGAATTAGTGGATCGAACAAAAGAGAAGCTTATGGAGATTTTGAATTTGGAGAGTCGACCGACAGCGTTTGTTGTCTCAGATGATTTTATTGCGATTGAATTAATTAGCTATGCAGAGGAACTTTCCATATCTATTCCAGAAGATTTATCCATTGTCGCATTTAATAATATTTCAACTGGTAAGTATATGAAGCCTTCCTTAACAAGTGTCGATATTAATATTTTTCAGCTTGGTGTTGAAGCAACCAAATGCTTACTAGATGATATTAAATATCCTAATGCTGTAACTAAGCGAATTACCGTACCTGCGAAAATGGTGGAAAGAAACTCTTGTTGTCGAGTAGCGGAATAAAACAACCTTTAATGTGGTAATAAAACAGAAATTAGATGTAGAAAGGGAGAAATTATAGTGACTCAAAAGTGGTGGAAAGAGGCAGTAGCTTATCAGATTTATCCTAGAAGTTTCATGGATTCAAATGGAGATGGAATAGGGGATTTAAAGGGAATTATAACTAAATTAGATTATTTAAAAGAACTTGGGATTGATTGTATTTGGATTTGTCCAATGTATAAATCGCCAAATGATGATAATGGCTATGATATTAGTGATTATCAAGATATTATGGATGAGTTTGGAACAATGGATGATTTTGACTTGCTTCTATATGAAGTACATCAACGTGGCATGAAGTTAATTATTGATTTAGTAATTAATCATACAAGTGATGAGCATGAATGGTTTGTAGAATCTCGGTCTTCCTTAAATAATCCGAAAAGAGACTGGTATATTTGGAGAGATGGAGTAGATGGGAAGGAGCCGAACAACTGGGAAAGTATATTTGGAGGCTCTGCTTGGAAACTGGATGAGGCAACTGGACAATATTTTATGCATATTTTTTCAACAAAACAGCCAGATTTAAATTGGGAAAATGAAGAAGTAAGAAAAGCTCTATACAATATGATTAATTGGTGGCTTGACAAAGGTATTGACGGTTTCCGAATTGACGCCATCAGTCATATTAAAAAAGAAGAAGGATTAAAAGATATGGATAATCCACTAGGCTTAGACTATGTCCCATCTTTTGATAAGCATATGAATGTAGAAGGAATTCAACCATTTTTAGAGGAGTTAAAGAATGAGACATTTGCTAAATATGATATTATGACGGTCGGAGAAGCCAATGGTGTAAAGGTGGAAGAAGCAGAGCTATGGGTGGGAGAAACAAAAGGGAAATTTAATATGGTTTTCCAATTTGAACATTTAGACTTATGGGATAACGAAAAAAATTATGGCGTCGATGTTATGGAATTGAAACAGGTTTTAAATAAATGGCAAAAGGGTTTAGAAAACAAGGGATGGAATGCTTTGTTTATTGAAAACCATGACAAAGCAAGATCTGTTTCTACATGGGGAAACGATAAGGAATATTGGAAAGAAAGCGCCAAGGCGTTAGGAATGATGTATTTCTTTATGCAAGGAACTCCATTCATTTATCAAGGGCAAGAAATAGGAATGACAAATGTTCAATTTCCTACGATAGAGGAATATGATGACGTGGCAACGAAAAACCTGTATAAATTGAAACGGGAAGAAGGATTTAGTCATAAGGAAGTAATGGAGATTATTTGGTCTACTAGCCGTGATAATTCCAGAACTCCAATGCAATGGTCAAGTGATGAATATGCTGGTTTTTCTGATCATACACCTTGGATGGGAATGAATCCAAACTATTTAGATATCAATGTGGAAAGTCAAAAGCAAGATCCAGATTCTATCTATCATTTTTATAAGAAGATGATAGAGTTGAAAAAATCAGGTCCAATTTTAACATATGGAACTTTTGATTTAGTGGATGAAGAGAATAAACAGGTTTTTGCTTATACTCGGACCCTAGATGATAAGAAGATGGTGATCATTTCTAATTTATCAGCAGAAGAGGCAGTGTTTGAAAATCGTGTCGTCGAATTGGAGCATGAAAATCTACTGTTAGCAAATTACCCAGTTGAAGAACATGAGCCAACTACTTCTATTTCATTGAAACCGTATGAAGCAAGATTGTATACTTGTATATAAGATATAGATAAGAGAAAAGTGCACGTAAAAATCAATTTGCTGATTTTTACGTGCACTTTTTGTGTTGATTGGAAAAATAAGCGCTGAATGGGGGGAGAAAATTGAAGAAATCAGCCAAAGAGAGGGAGGAATCAGCCAAAGAGCCGAAATATCAGCCAAAAGGAAGAGAGAATCAGCCAAAGAGCCGAAATATCAGCCAAAAGGAGGGAGGAATCAGCCAAACTCCTGAAATATCAGCCAAAGGGAGTGGGGAATCAGCCAAAGAGAGGGAGGAATCAGCCAAAGAGCCGAAATATCAGCCAAAAGGAAGAGAGAATCAGCCAAAGAGCCGAAATATCAGCCAAAAGGAGGGAGGAATCAGCCAAACTCCTGAAATATCAGCCAAAGGGAGTGGGGAATCAGCCAAAGAGAGGGAGGAATCAGCCAAAGAGCCGAAATATCAGCCAAAAGGAAGAGAGAATCAGCCAAACTCCCGAAATATCAGCCAAAAGGAAGAGAGAATCAGCCAAACTCCCGAAATATCAGCCAAAAGGAGGGAGGAATCAGCCAAAGAGCCGAAATATCAGCCAAAAGGAAGAGAGAATCAGCCAAACTCCTGAAATATCAGCCAAAGAGCCGAAATATCAGCCAAAGGCAAGGAGAAATCAGCCAACCGCCCACAAATATCAACTAAAATGAAATTTCACCTCCCAATTCCTCCTATTTCTCTAAAGAAATTACTGCCAGCGTACACCGTGAGATGCATATTAATTCCTTTTTATCATTCGCTAATTTAATTTCGTAAACCATACTGGATTTTCCTTGATGAATAACTGTAGCAGTTGCGGTTACAAGACCTTCTTTTACCGAGCGAATATGGTTTGCGTTTATTTCTTGGCCAAACACCGCTTGTTTTTTGGGATCAATTAGACTAGCTGCCCCAATGCTTGCAGCAGTTTCTGCTAAAGCTACGGAAGCTCCGCCGTGTAGATAGCCGAAAGGTTGTTTTGTTCGTTCATCTACTGGCATCGTCGCAATGCATACCCCATTTTTTACTTCAACAATATTGATTCCTAGACTTTCCATAAGTGTATTTTTCATTGAGATATTTGTAAACATATTCTTATTCTCCATTAATTTTTTACTTATTATAGCATAATCAATTAATGGAGGAAGTATTGCATTCTTAGTGCTATTGTTATTTCTTTTTTGGCATGAAAATTTTGTATTGACATAAAAATAAAAATAAAGTTAAAATGTTTAATAGTTAAACCCTTTAACTAAATAGATGTGGGGTGAATATTATTAATCGAGCAGAGATAAATCAGATTATTGATCGATATGTAAGTATAAATTTTTCTGTTAATCGTAAATTTGATCAGTTAATTAGACAAGAAATAGGAGATGTTCTAACAACAGAACAGCATTTTACAATGCGCCATATCAACAATGTGGAAGTATGTACATCTACAGAGCTTGCGATTGTATTTGGGGTGAAAAAAAGTGCCATTACTCCGATCATTAACCGCTTAGTTGAAAAGGGATGGGTTGAGAGAACAAGAGATGAAAAGGATAGGCGTGTGATTTATTTAACTTTAACTTCAGCAGGAAAAGTGATATTTGGCGAGATGGAGAAAAAAATTCAAAGTGTGATTGTGTCTGTTATTTCACAATTTGATCAAGCTGAAATTCAAAACTTTATAGACACGTATGCCAAGCTAGATAGATTAATTGAAGAGAAATAAAGAATAGAAGCTGGAGGGGAATAAAGTTGAATGCTATTTTAAAAGGAAAATGGTTTATCCTTGGAGCGTGGATTATCGCTATAGTCGGCTTATTTATAATAGCTCCAAATATGGGAGATTTAGTGAAGGAAAAAGGGCAGATTACCATTCCTGATGAGTATTCTTCTTCTGAAGCTGGAAAAATTCTTGATGAGATTCAGAATCAGAAAAATGCAGGAGAACAGTCAACAGTGGCATTAGTTTTTCATAATGATAAGAAGTTGACGGAAAAAGATATTGCGGAAGCGAAAAAAGCAGTGGATGCATTAGAAGCCAACAAGAATAAGTTAGGAATTACAGATATACTTTCCTCGTTTGAAAAGGAGGAATTAAAGGACCAATTGGTTTCAGATGATGGAAAAACCATCCTCACATCATTGACTATTAGTTGGAATGATAGAGAAGCGGAAGAGGTTAGCGACGCATTATATAAAACAATTGAAAAATACGATGTGGATCACTATTATACCAGCAACTGGATGATTGATCAGGATTTAGTAAATAGTTCTCAAGAGGGATTAAAGAAGACAGAAGGAATCACGGTTGTCTTCATTCTGGCTGTATTGTTAATTGTTTTTAGATCGGTAGTTGCGCCATTTATTCCTTTAATTACAGTAGGACTTACATACTTAGCGTCCCAATCTATTGTATCTATTCTAGTAGATAAATTTAATTTCCCACTTTCTACGTATACTCAAATTTTCTTGGTTGCTGTTCTCTTTGGAATAGGGACGGATTATTGTATTCTACTATTAAGTAGGTTTAAAGAGGAAATGATGCATCGGGAAAGTATTTGGGAATCGATAGTAGAAACATACAAAAATGCAGGAAGAACGGTCTTTTTTAGCGGTGTTGCAGTAATGATTGGTTTTGCCGCGATAGGATTTTCTAAATTTGTGCTTTACCAATCTGCCTCAGCCGTAGCAGTAGGGGTAGCTATTTTACTCATCGCCTTATTTACGGTTGTACCAATTTTTATGCTGTTATTAGGGAAGAAATTATTTTGGCCATCTAAAGGGTCGGCAGAGCATGGAGACAGCAAAATTTGGGAAATAGCAGGTAATTTCTCTATAAAAAGACCGCTGCTATCTTTATTGGTTGTAGCATGTATTTGTATTCCATTCCTTGTTACTTATGATGGTGATATTTCTTTTAATTCTTTAGAAGAAATTGGGGATGATTATTCATCGATAAAAGCATTTAATGCAATTGCGGACAGCTTTGGACCAGGAGAGTCCATGACAACAACGGTTATTTTAAAAAATGATGACGAATTAGATACAATAGAGTATTTATCTTTAGCAGATACGATTACAAATGAATTAGCTAAAGTAGATTTAGTCGATAAAGTTCGGTCTGTAACGAGACCAATGGGAGACTCCATTGAAGATCTTTATATTTCTAATCAAGCGAAATCCTTGGAAGAAGGTTTGGGCCAAGGAAAAGAAGGAATTGATCAAATAAGTAAGGGGCTTCACAGTGCCGGAGATGAACTGCAAAAGTCAGGACCACAGTTGAATGATGCAGCAGATGGGATTAATGGGCTCATTAAAGGCACAAATGATGTGAAATCTGGTTTGGGAGAAATTCAAACTAATTTAGAAAAAATTGAACAAGGCATTCGCCAAGGGTCTGCTGGTTCTGATCAAATAAAGTCAGGATTACAACAGGCAAAAACAGGGGCAGAAGCACTGTTGAATGAGCATAATAAATTACAAGCTGGATATAAAGAGGCAGAGAAGGGTCTATCCGCTATTCTAGGGGAATATCAAAAAATCAGTTCAGGTTTAGAGCAATTAGCACAAGGCCTAAATAAAGTCCCAAAAGAATCATTTAGTTCCTTAGAAGGAACTTATGCTGGAATAGCTGATAACCCAGCATATAAAGGAATTAAAGCAGGATTTTTAGGAGCACAACAACAATTACCCGTAATTAGTGCTGGTATCGATCAATTAAATACAGAGTTAGCTAAATTACAAACAGGCATAAGTAAAGCGAATGCAGGCTATACAGAAATATTAAAAAATCAAGCAAATATTTCGACTGGACTGCAGCAATTACTAGATGGCATTGACCAACAGCAAAAGGGATTAGACCAATTAGCAGATGGTCAAGGGCAGATCGTGAACAATATGCCTAAATTAACGAATGGATTAAGTAGTATTAATGATGGGCAAAAGCAATTACTAGATGGCTTTAATAATATAGGTGGTCAGATTGGCCAATTAACGGATGGATTATCACAAAGTGCTGAAGGATTAGATCAAGTATCAGATGGCTTAGGTTCTGCTACGGATTATTTATCTGGATTATCTAAAAACGAAACAAACAGTTTCTACATTCCAGATGAAGTATTAGCGAGTGATGAATTTAAAGGGGCTTTAGATACGTACCTATCCCCTAGTCGCAAAATCATGACATTTGATGTTGTATTCTCCGACAATCCATATTCAAATGAAGCAATTGATCAAATTGATAGGATAAAAGATAGGGTTGATCAAGTAACAAAGGGAACTAAGCTTGAAAATGCGGAAGTTGCTGTTTCTGGTATTACTAGTACCAATGCAGATCTTCGCACTATGTCCAATGCCGATTACACAAATACTGTTATTTGGATGATGATTGGGATTTCGATTGTTTTAATCTTTTTATTCCGGTCTATCATTATGCCAGCTTATATTATTGGATCGTTAATTTTAACATTCTATACAACACTTGGAATAAATGAGGCAATCTACGTGAATCTGCTTGGTTATTCTGGGATCAGTTGGGCAGTACCATTCTTTGGATTTGTTATTTTAGTAGCTTTAGGTGTGGATTATAGTATTTTCCTTATGGATCGATTTAATGAATATAAGAATTTAACGATAAAAGATGCGATGTTAGAAGCAATGAAGAAGATGGGAACGGTCATCATTTCTGCGGCTATCATCTTAGGGGGAACATTTGCAGCGATGATGCCATCAGGAATGTTATCTTTATTACAGATAGCGAGCATTGTATTAGTTGGATTATTCCTATATGCATTTATCATCTTGCCATTGCTTATACCTGTTCTTGTAAAGAATTTTGGGGAAGCAAACTGGTGGCCATTTAAACGAGTAAAGGATTAATAAGCAAGAGGAAGGCATTTAGGGGATAACCTTAAAGCCTTTCTTTTCATATGGACTGTGATTTTGTTGCAATTGGAAATTGGATAAAGCAGAATGGATTAAATGGAAATTTTTCTTTAGATAATGGAATTGAAATTAATCTGTGAAAAAACAAACATTTTTTCTTGTTATTTTTCATTTTTGGATTAATAATAAAGGATAAAGAAAGGAAATTTTATTGTAGTTAGGTATTTTAAATCGTCAGGAGTCTTATGCATGGAGATGTTGCTTCATTTTTTTCAAAAAAAAGCAGTAAAAAGATTTTTAATTTTGTTTTTAATTGGTTTGATCCTTTACTTTGTACGTAGTATGGTAAATCTCATTTTATTTACTTTTATATTTTCTTACTTAATGGATCGACTTGTTCAGTTTTTTACAAGCAAATTTGCGATAAAACGAACGATTGCAGTTATTTTGCTATATTTTACTGTGTTATTTTTGCTCATATATGGGATTTCCACCTATTTACCTGTTGTCATCCAGCAAATCTCGATTTTGGTTATCCAAATCACAGACTTTTATATGCAGCCACATGACAATGCAGTCTTGAATTTTATAGTTAATACAATAAATAATCTTAGTGTAACGACCTATTTACATCAGGGCTTTACCTTTATATTTAAGTATTTTACAAATATATGGGGAAATCTGCTTCAAGTGTTTATGGCGATAGTATTAAGCCTATTCTTTTTGTTGGAAAAAGAAAGATTACGGGTGTTTGCTACTCGTTTTCATACAAGTAAAATAGCATCCATTTATTTTGAATGTAAATATTTCTGTAAGAAATTTGTGGCAACCTTTGGAAAAGTAATAGAAGCACAATTTATAATCGCTCTTATTAATTGTGTGTTAACGACCACTGCTTTGTATTTCTTAGGCTTTCCTCAATTATTTGGATTAGGTATTATGATTTTCTTACTAGGTCTAATACCAGTTGCCGGGGTTATTATTTCCTCTATCCCATTATGTATTATCGGTTACACGGTCGGAGGAATATCACATGTCATTTCAATTGTTATCTTAATTGTGGTAATTCATGCGCTTGAAGCATATATATTAAATCCTAAATTAATGTCTTCTAAGACCGATTTACCAGTTTTTTTCACATTTATTGTTTTAATATTTTCCGAACACTTCTTTGGAGTATGGGGATTAATTGTAGGCATTCCGATTTTTATATTCTTGTTAGATATATTAGAAGTGAAGAGTGAAAAACAACGAAAAGAATCCATAAAGAAAAATAGGTGGACATAAACAAAAAGTCATCTCAGAGGAGATGACTTTTTGTTTATAAATATTATTAAATAAACACAACAATGATAATGATAGCAAGCACAATACGATAAATCGCAAATGGTGTTAATTTAATTCGATCGATTAGCTTTAAGAAGAATCGTATAGAAATTAATGCGAAAATAAACGCACTGATAAATCCAACGATAAAGAATGGGAGAGCAGCAGATGTGATGTATTCCCAATTTTTTAGTAAAGAGATAAAGCTTGCACCAGCCATAATCGGTACTGCCATGATAAAGGTAAAGTCAGCTGCTACCCGGTGGCTTAGCCCCATCAGTACACCGCCAGATATCGTTGATCCAGATCTTGAAAAGCCTGGCCATAGGGCGATACATTGAAATAAACCAATAAAAAATGCTTGCTTATTTGTAATTTGATCCAACGAAGTCGTGGTTGGTTTCTTCTTCTTTTGCGTAAAGTCTGCGATAATCATTAGGATTGCACCCACAATTAAAGCATATATAACCGTTTTAAAATTAAATAGATGTTCATCTATGTAATCATTAAAAAGAAGTCCTAAAACAGCAGCTGGAATTAACCCAATAATAACTTGTACTAAGCTTAATTTATGTCCGACTACTTTTTCACCATTAATTGTTTTTTTCAAACCAAGAATATTTAAGAAACGATCTTTAAAGATGATTACTACTGCCAAAATCGATCCTAATTGAATAACAACTTTAAAGGTATTAGCTACTTCAGGTGAAAAAATTTCCCCTGACTTTAACCATAAATCATCGACTAGTATCATATGTCCAGTTGATGATACAGGTGCAAATTCCGTCAAACCTTCTACTATGCCCAAAATAAAGGCAACTATTAAATCCCATAAATTATCCAACATTTTTTCACTCCTATTTTATCCATTCATTCCCAAATTATATTCTTACTCGAAAACATACGCCTATCTATCATATCAAAATTTTAGCAAAAGCTGAATGATATATTGAATATAAAATTAGACTTAGTTGTAAATTCCATTTTTTTGATGGAAAAATACATAAAGTATAACGTAGAAAGAAATACAGAAGTTTCATTAATTAATATTAGCGAAAGAAATAAAAGAAGATATACTAGAAAGATAGAAAAAGATAGAGAGGAAGAATCACGAAATGGAACGAAAAGGAATCCTGTCTCTTGGCGATGCGTTTATCGATTATGTTTCACAATCGAGTGATAATAATTGTTTTGAAAGAAGTTTAGGGGGAGCTTCTGTGAATGTTGCAGTACATATCAGTAGATTTGCTATTCCTAGTTTTTATCTTACGAAACTAGGAAGTGGAGAAGATAGCCAATTTGTCGAAAAGGAAATGTTAAAAGAAAAAATAAATCTTAAAGACAGCGTTCGTACACCAACCAAGCAAATATCGAAAGTATATGTTCATTTAGATGCATCTGGAGAGAGAGAGTTTCATAAATATGAAAATGAAACGCCGAATGAAGTGGTATTAGAATCAGATCTTAAGGAATCATCTTTTGAAAATAAATCGATCTTTTATTTTGGTTCTGGGACACTCTTTCATCCAAGTGCAAGAGTAGCAACAAAGAAGGCGATTGAAATCGCAAAGAAAAAAGGCTTAATCATTGCTTTTGATGCAAATATTCGGATTAAAAGATGGAATAATGAAGAGGAATGTAGACAAGTGATCATGGAATTTTTGTCTTTTGTAGATATCCTAAAAATGTCAAAAGAAGAACTTCTCTTTTTATTAGAGATTCAATCGGTAGAGAAAGGCTTAGCAAATTTGGAGAAGTTCCAAATACCTTTCAAGTTAATTACTTTGGGTGAGAAAGGGGCAATTGGACAATTATACGAGGAAAAAGTCCAAATGGCTGGAAAGGTGATAAAGGCAATAGATACGAATGGTTCAGGCGATGCGTTTATGGCAACGATTCTTGCTTGTATTTATGAAAAGGGATTTCCAGCTTGTAAAAAAGAGATGGAGTCTTATATAGATCAAGCCAATAGGTTGGGGGCAATAGTAGCAACAAAGGTTGGTTCCTTGCCGATTCTTCCAGATTACCAAATGATTATGGGAAGAGCTGAATCACCATTACTCAATGAGAACGAAGTATAGGGGAATTGTGGTTACACAGATACTGTGCTAGAGTTGAAAACTGGCAAAGAAAGCATGATTTTTTAAATAAGGCACACTTACTTATAGAGAATTATTATCTTTCTAAGTAAGTATGCTTTTTATGTAACTTTTTTAAGTCTAAAGACGTAGATAAAAATAATACAAGAGTTTGTTTCCAGTCGGCGGTTAACTCTATATGATATCAAAGAGGAGTCTTAAAGATTATAACTTTTGCTTAAAAGTGTTTACAAAGGAAGCAGCTATTTCGATAAGAAAATTATAATGTGAAGGAGGGGTGTTTGTGTGACTGAAAGAAATGTATATATTATTTTAACGGATACAGGCACTTTATTTACACGTTGTATTAAATTTTTTACAAGAAAGCCCCATAATCATGCATCTATTTCTTTTGATCCGCAATTAAATGAAGTTTATAGTTTTGGAAGAAGAAAGCCAAGCAATCCATTTATCGGGGGATTTGTGAAGGAAAATGTGCAGCATAGTTTTTTTCGAAACAGTAGGTGTATTATTTATTCCATTTCTGTGACGCAAACACAATATGAAAAAATGAAGAATAAAATTGAGCAGATGGAGAAAGAACAAAGCAATTATCGATACAATTTACTTGGGCTTTTATTTATTTTACTAAAAATCCCATATAATCGTAAAAATGCTTATTTTTGTTCGCAATTTGTTGCATCGATTTTGCATGACAGTGGTGTTCTATTTTTTAATAAGCCTCCATGTTTAATGACCCCTTATGATTTATTAGATGAATACAAAATGCAAAAAGTCTATGAAGGGAAATTACATCGATATCATCCACTTGTTTTTAGAAAGCCGGCAGCATAATGCATTTATTTATTTTTATATAATTGGAAAAAAGTGACCGTTTAAAAGGTCACTTTTTTTGGTATCAAATGGATATAATCCACATGGTTAATGTCAGAACTTTTGGTGAAAATAAAAAGGAGAATCAATGCTTTGACAAATGGTAATCCCCTATACTATGATAGCTATTGCTGACAAGTCTTATCGGAATAAGGAGGAATGATATGAGAAAATTTAGTATATTGTTAAGTTTATTAGTAAGTCTTACCATTGTATTAGCTGCTTGTGGTAGCAATTCAGATAAGGGATCAAAAGATTCTGCAGATAAAAAAGCTGATAACAACACTGATTTATTGGCACAAATTAAAGATAAGGGCACATTAATAGTTGGTACGGAAGGTACATACCCTCCCTTTACTTTTCATGATAATTCTGGGAAGTTAACTGGATTTGATGTGGAAATTTCACAAGAAGTGGCAAAACGTTTAGGCGTGAAAGCAGAATTTAAGGAAACACAATGGGATGCTATGTTTGCAGGCCTTGATGCAAAGCGTTTTGATATGATTGCGAACCAAGTAGGGATTAATGATGAAAGAAAAGCAAAGTATGCATTTTCTGATCCTTATATTTCTTCTGCTGCTGTTCTTATCACAAGAGAAGATTCAGATGTGAAAAGTTTTAAAGATATGAAGGGATTAAAGTCAGCACAATCATTAACAAGTAATTATGCGGAAATCGCCAAAACGAATGGCGCAGAGCTAGTTGGAGTGGATGGGTTTAATCAAGCGATTGAACTTCTTAATGCCAAACGAGTAGATGTTACCGTTAATGATAAATTATCTTTCTTAGATTTTAAAAAGCAAAAACCTGATGTAAAAGTTAAAATTGTCGATACTGCTGATGATGTAGCGCATAGTGGTTTAATGTTTAGACAAGGAAATGATACGTTAGTTGAAGCGGTAAATAAAGCACTTAAAGAAATGGTTGATGATGGTACGTATAAATCAATATCTGAGAAATGGTTCGGAGAAGATGTACTTAAATAGCATTTTTACTGACCCAGAAGCATTCCAACGATATTATGATATAGCAGTTAGTTCCCTTCTCCCTTTGGTGAAGGGGGCTATTTTATATACGATACCACTATCCATTATATCCTTTATTATTGGGATAATTTTAGCTGTATTAACCGCTTTAGCTAGATTATCCAGTATAAAAATTTTTAAAGTGATTGCTGGAATCTATGTTTCCATCATTCGCGGAACACCATTACTCGTACAGCTTTTCATTATTTTTTATGGGTTGCCCAATGTTGGTATTACGCTCGAACCTTTTGTAGCAGCTATTATAGGTTTTTCATTAAGTGTTGGAGCGTATGGATCGGAAATTGTGAGAGGATCCATTTTGAGTATCCCTAATGGGCAATGGGAAGCTGGCTATTCCATTGGGATGAGCTATGTTCAAAATTTAAAAAGAATTATTTTGCCACAGGCTGCACGTGTTTCGATTCCACCATTATCTAATACATTTATCAGTTTAATTAAAGATTCGTCTCTAGCAGCCTTAATTCTCGTAACAGAAATGTTTCGAAAGGCACAGGAAATCGCAAGTACGAATTATGAGTTCTTATTGCTATATTCAGAGGTAGCCCTATTGTATTGGCTTATTTGTTTCCCTCTTTCTATTATCCAGCAAGGACTGGAAAATCGATTCGGCCGTCACTTGAGTAAATAAAAAAGCTTCTATTAGGCAGGAAGACTAAAATAATCGATAGAAGAAGGAGCGAGCATCATGATTTCAATTAAAGGGTTGTCCAAGCATTTTGGCGATTTACAAGTATTAAAGGACATAAATTTAGAAGTGGAAAAAGGGAAAGTCATTGTTGTTATTGGTCCTTCAGGATCAGGAAAAACGACGATGCTTCGATGTTTAAACATATTAGAAATACCAACTAGTGGTCATATTACAATAGAGAATAAGCAATTGGATTTCTCGACGAAAGTAACGAAAAAGGCTATAACAGATTTTCGGAAATTAACAGGTATGGTTTTTCAAAGCTACAATCTTTTTCCCCATAAAACTGCCATTGAGAATGTGATGGAAGGTCCCATCACGGTGAAAAAGCAATCAAAAGAAAAGACAAGAATGAAAGCGGCAGATTTACTAAATAAAGTAGGACTGGGGGATAAAATCGACTTTTACCCATTTCAACTGTCAGGCGGGCAGCAGCAGCGAGTTGGCATTGCCAGAGCGCTTGCGATGGAACCAGAAGTAATGTTATTCGATGAACCAACATCTGCGTTGGATCCAGAGCTTGTTGGAGAAGTTTTAAAAGTAATAAAACAACTTGCAAATGAAGGCATGACGATGATTATCGTTACACATGAAATGAAATTTGCGAAAGAAGTTGCGGACGAAGTGATTTTCATGGATGGTGGCTATATTGTAGAGAAAGGTAGCCCGCATGAAATCTTTTCTGAGCCAAAAGAAGCAAGGACGCGACAATTTCTTCAATTAATTCAATAAAAAAAAGAGCTGATCAGGAATATCTCAAAAGCGAGAATTAATCTGAAACAGCTCTAAACAAAAGGGGGAATTACACTTTGTAGTATCATTGTGGACCCCTTTTTCTTTTTTTATACATAAAAGAGTAAATTATTTTTAAAAAAATAAAGTCAATGTTCATCATGGATTTTCTTATGGATGACCTCTTCTTCTAATAAACTAATGAAGGCTACTAACACCCCTGAAATCAAGGAGGCAATAGTAAAAACGGATAAACCAGTCAGTATATAAAAAAGAGTCGTCGCAAAGACAGTCAACAAACAACAATGGATGATGGAGTTTACATATAAGGTGTTTTTCATTTAGAACCTTCTTTCCGCTAATCTTTATAATGTAGTATATGTCCGAATGATGAAATATACTACCGCTAAAAACGCAAAAGGATGATTGCCCTTTTTTATCGATAAAGGGGATAAGCCCTCACTGATTTTATAAAAAAGCATATCTAATAAGTATAAAGAATAGCTTGTATCACCTTCTTAGAAGCTGAATGCACAGCATATTCTTTATACCGTAACCCCATAACCTCCTCTCACTTTGGGTATAGCCGTACGTTTGGCTATACTCCTTTTTTTTTAGAAAAGGATAAAAATTGCTTAAATACACTATTTTTTGTAAAATGGGTATAAACAACTATTTTTTGTTTGTGATATCTATGTATATAGATCTTATTACATAATTTATAGGGTTTTACGCGATATAAGAACAGGTATATATAACTATTAAATTAGAAGGGGAACTCATATGAAGAAACGAAGTATTTTTCGCAGTTTACGTACAAAAATGATTGTCATTATCTTTTTTGCTACATTATTTAGCACCATGATATCCTTTAAGCTTAATGAGATGATTCTGGAAGCCGGCGTCTTCCCACAAGAATTCAGTATTTTTGTTAATACTGTCATTAATTTAATTTTTGTAACAGTGATTGTTGCATTATTTACACGAAGAATCATAATTTCTCCTCTTAAGAAATTATTGTATTCAATAAAGAAAATTACAGAAGGCGAATTAGAGATTGAAATTCATAAAACTTCTAATGATGAAATTGGCCATCTAACAGATGCGTTTATTTTGATGAAAGAGTTTATTCGCAACTTAGTACAAAAAGTGAATGAAACATCTGAACACATAAATGCTTCTGCCGAAAAGCTGACTGCTAATACAGTAGAAACAAACCATGTATCAGAGCAGATTTCAGCTGCCATTCAAAGTGTTGCTGCTGGTTCTGAAGAGCAGACAAAAGGAATGGATTTCATTGTTGATTCGGTTGCTGTTGTGAATAATGAAATTAAAGATATTGCGAAGAATACAGAGGATATGGTGAAAAGCACCCATAATACTGTATTGAAAGCTAAAGAAGGACAAGCAGTTGTTGATAATACTGTAACGCAAATGAGTTTAATTCAAAATTCAGTGCAAGAATCGAATGACTCTATTGTATTATTGCAAGAGCGTTCCCAGGAGATTGGTCAATTCTTAAATGTTATAACAGAAATTGCTGATCAGACAAATTTATTGGCATTAAATGCAGCCATCGAAGCTGCTAGGGCTGGTGAAGCAGGAAAAGGCTTTGCAGTAGTAGCAGAAGAAGTAAGGAAATTGGCAGAACAGTCCAATCAGTCCGCTAAGCAAATCGCAGTTCTAGTGAATGAAATTCAAAAAGATACTCTATCTTCTGTTAAAACAATGAAACGAGTGACAGAGGAAGTAAAAGACGGCATTAATATTACCAATGATACTAAAGAAAAGTTTACGATAATTTCGGAATCAATGTTATCCATGAGTCAGCAAATGGAAAGTATTTTAGAGGCTGCACATAATATTTCTACGAATATAGTTGAGGTTGCAGGTTCGGTGGATCAAGTTAGTGGCATTGCTAAGGAAAACAGTCAAAATTCAATGAACGTGTCAGAAGCCTCTCAGGAACAATTGGCGGCAATGGAAGAAATTACTTCTTCTACTAAATCATTAGCTAAAATCGCAGACGATTTAGTGGAGTTGACGAAAACGATACATGTAGAAGCTTAAATAAGAGAGTGGTCAAAGTAGTAGTTAACATCCCAGAATATTTTTCTAGGAGTGGAGCTATTTTGATCATTCTCTTTTTTTGGGGGAAAATAAAAAGAGTAAGTTATATGACATTTTAAACAGTTTTTTATTAATTTGGTTAAAGTTAGAAATCAAAATAAATAATTTTATAAAAATGATTGTCGAAAGTTGTTATTTCATGCAAATACAAATATAATGGAGAATTGTAAATGTGTGTGTGTGACCCTATTCATTTGGGGGTAAATATAAAATGGTAAAAAATGATTATTTATGAATTGAAGAATGATAACCTGTTAAAAGTTTTACTGAACAAGGAGCAATGACAAAATGTCCCCAAAAAATTCATCGAAAATAGATTATACACTTGTTCTAATATTAATGCTTCTATGTTTAACTAGCCTTATTGCTATATATGGAGCAAACTCATCCTATGTGTTAAAGCAAGTTATGTATTATGTAGTTGGTATAGGTATTATTATTGGAGTAATTCGTTTAGATTCGGACCAGTTGAAGAAACTGACCTGGTATCTGTATGCTTTTGGTCTTTTCTTATTGGTATTGCTTATATTAGCACCGCCCAGTATTGCCCGAGAAATTAATGGTGCAAAAAGTTGGTTCACTTTACCTGGTTTTTCTCTGCAGCCTTCTGAGTTTGTAAAGGTATTTTTAGTACTGGCACTATCGAGAATCATTGTAGATCATCAGGAAAAGTATATAGTAAAGACGATACAAAGTGACTTTTTTCTCTTATTTAAAATTGGAGCTGTAACAGCATTTCCGCTTCTTCTTGTCATGAAGCAGCCTGATTTGGGAACCTCCTTAGTTTTTCTTGCTATTATGCTGGGGATGATTTTTATATCTGGTATTTCGTGGAAGATCTTGACGCCGATTTTTTCTAGTTTTGCTGTGATTGCAACAGCTGTCCTATACCTTGTTATTTGGCATCCAGATTGGATCACCATGTATTTTGGAGTGAAGGAGTATCAGATGGGAAGAATTTATTCCTGGTTAGATCCCTATACATACCAAAGTACAACGGGTTACCACTTAACCCAGTCTTTGCTTGCAATTGGTTCGGGCCAGACAACAGGAAAGGGTGTTGGCACAAGTGAAGTAGTGCTTCCAGAAAATCACACTGATTTTATTTTTAGTGTAGTCGGCGAGGAATTTGGCTTCATTGGAGCAAGTATTATCATTAGTTTATTTTTCTTGCTTATTTATCACATAACAAAAGTGGCCTTAGAAACAAAAAATACTTTTTATACATGTATGAGTGTAGGGATTATTAGTATGCTTTGTTTCCATGTTTTCCAAAATATTGGGATGACGGTAGGGATTCTTCCTATTACCGGGATACCACTTCCTTTTATAAGCTATGGAGGTAGTTCTTTGATGGGAAATATGCTTTCGATGGGATTGATTTTTTCCATTCGATATCATTATAAAAAATATATGTTTTCTAGTGATGAATAACGGTTTTTATGTAACGACAAAAAGAGGCTGACAGGGAAGCAGCCTCTTTTTGTGTATTCTTTCTCGATTCTTTAAATGAGGGGGAAAGAAAAGGAAAGAATATTAATTATGGGAAGTTAATGATATTGATAATCATTATCATTAGGTGTACTCTTATAATAAAACAATTCCATCATGTTGTCAATGAAAATAGAAGGGAGAGAAGAAAATTGGACGAGAAATTTCAAGAGGAATTTGACTCCTTGTTGAGTAATTATACGGAATTACTTCTTGGAGAAGAAAATGAGGAATTAAAGGAAAAAGTGCAAGTATGGATGCTCTATACTTATATGTCCAAAAATATGCCAGGCTTAGTAAAGCATTGGAATGCTAAATTCCCTGATGGGAAACAAACAATTGTTCAAATTGTATCAGAAATTAAAAAAATGAATGAGATAAGAAAACAAAATCAAAAATAAAACATATGCTATAAAGAAAGCTGGACAAAGCGTAAAAATACCACCCATAACGATGTCGTTTTGGGTGGATAAAATGAGGGTTTTACTGAATAGTGGTGTTTCCATATGGAAATTGGTTACTGTATCCTTTGAATTGTTGATAAGATTGCTGGATTTTTTGTTGCTC
The DNA here is from genome assembly GCF_038006285.1 of Niallia sp. FSL W8-0177. NCBI lineage: Bacteria > Bacillati > Bacillota > Bacilli > Caryophanales > Bacillaceae > Niallia > Niallia sp. FSL W8-0177. The sequence continues at coordinate 3,001,943 of NZ_JBBOUX010000001.1, read as the reverse complement.
AGCAGCTTCAAGCTTATACCATCCTTTTTGAAACATTAAATCATACAATTCTCTTTGCATATTTTGTGTTTCGGTAAAAATGGATAATAAATCTTGATAAAATGTTTCATTACTGGCTTCATTTAAAGCTGTTGAATAAGCATCCGTCATGTATTTTTCTGTTGAAAGCATGTCGTTTGTAAAATCGCGATCATTCATTTGCGGTGTTTTTGGAACCTGTGACTCAGGATTTTGAATTGGTTTTTGTTGATCCATTTTCTTTTTCCTCCCTCATAAAATCATTGTTTTAGTAAGATGATTGCTTATTCAAAGTCCTTTAAGAAGAATAGGTGCTCATTCTACAAAAGGCAGAGTCAACTTAAAAAGGTTTGGCAATCTCTTTAGCAGAATGAGCAAATTGAATAAACAATCACTAATTTTTTCGTTACAATCTATTGCTGTTGCTGTGCCATTGGCTGACTGTTAGCATCTAAGTGACTAAGTATTCTTTCATAGTGATGCTGATGCATTTGTCCACATTTTTCAAGCTGTGATTTAATCGTTGGATCTTGGGCATGTTGAGCAAAAAAATGCGCTTTTTTCATTGCTAGTAAATTCCAAGAAAGCATATCTGTTAAGTAAAGGGAATCTTTGACTGTTACCATAACAGGTGGTTTCATCATCATCCCGTTAGGTTGAGTCATATTATTTTGTTGTTGCTGCATCAAAATCTACCTCCTGTTAAACTATTGCTTTTTATATTGATTATTTTGACTGTTAACTTTTCCGCCACCATCTGTTTCAACTGTTGGACCAGCGTTGCCTTTTACACTTGCCGCACTAACTCCTGCTTTAGAAGGGTTCTTCTTAAGACGAGCCATTTATTTATACACCTCCCTTTACTCATTCCTTACTAGCATTTCCTATTTTTTTTATTTAATGAGTACACAGCATGGAGAAAAAACGAATAATTTGCCACAATTTTTGTTAAAAATTACGTCACTTGGACGTACAAAGAGTAATGGTGTGTTTTAGAGCCATTTGAATTCCATCAAATTTTAATACATTTTTTCAAGGAGGATGCATGGTGAAAGAGATAAAATCAGCTGCGGTTATTGGTTCTGGAGTTATGGGGGCAGCGATTGCAGCACAATTTCTTAATGCAGGAATTTCTACGGTTCTGCTGGATATTGTACCAACTAAGTTACTATCCGAAGAAATAGAAGCAGGACTGACATTAAAAGATGAGGTTGTGAGGAATCGATTTGGTAGGCTTGCTATTGAAAGAATGAAGTTAGAATCCCCAAGCCCGCTTACATCTTTAAATAATTTAGCGCAACTAACAATTGGGAATCTAGAAGATGATTTTGACTTATTAAGAGAATCGGATTGGATTGTAGAAGCAATTATTGAAGATATGCAAATAAAGAAGGAGCTCTTTAAAAAGATAGATCAATACCGTAAAAAAGGATCTATTATCAGTAGCAATACTTCTGGTATATCGATTAACCAGATGAAAGAAAATCTTTCTCCAGATTTTCAAGCACATTTTTTAGGTACACACTTTTTTAATCCACCCCGTTATATTAAATTACTTGAAATCATTCCTACTAAAGTTACCGCCCCAAATGTTGTAAAAACCATCAGTCAATTTGCGGAAGAAGAATTAGGAAAGGTAGTAGTAAAAGCGAATGATACTCCTAACTTCATTGCAAATAGGATTGGCTCCTTTGCTTTTTTAAATATTGTGAAAGAAATGATAAAGGAAGATTTAACAATCGAAGAAGTTGATCAATTAACAGGTCCACTAATTGGTCGTCCGAAAAGTGCCACCTTTCATACATTAGATATGGTTGGTTTAGATACTTTTTATCAAGTAATTCATAATATGCAAGGGAAAATGAATGATACAGAAGAAATAGAGATGTATCAAATTCCTGCTTTATTAGAAGAAATGCTCAAGAAAAAAATGTTGGGCAGAAAGGTGCAAAAGAGATTTTACCGAAAAACGGAAGAAGGGCTGCAAGTTCTTGATTATCATACGTGGACATACAAAAATTTGACTGGAACAAAAAAGAAAGCAGATCATCGATCGCTTCCTCTATTCTTAGAAGAAAAAAATCCCAAAGCACAATTTCTCTGGAAAGGAATAGCCCCATTTTTACTATATTCAGCCAAAATGGTTGGGGAGATTTCCGATTCTATTTATGAGATAGATCAAGCTGTTCAGTCTGGATTTAATTGGAGGAATGGGCCCTTTCGTTTATGGGATGAACTAGCACTAAAAGCTACAGTAGAACGAATGGAAAAAGATTCACGGGAGATACCTGGATGGATTAAAGAAATGTTGGATCAAGGATTTGAATCTTTTTATAAAGTGATTAATGGAGTAGAACATTATTACCATCAAGGAAAATATCTGCCAATTCCAAAAAGCGTGGACCAAATATGCATACAAGAATGGAAGAAGCAAAGAGGCGTGCTTCTTTCCAATGATGGAGCAAGTTTAATGGATATTGGAGACGGAGTATTATTACTGGAATTACACAGCTCCAATATGAGCATTGGAATGGACATTCTTGTGATGATTGATAAGGCGATCGAAAAAGTAGAGTTAGAAGCATATAAAGGACTGGTTATTGGCAGTGAAAAAAAGAACTTTAGTCTTGGGGCTAATTTAGCTTTAATGCTATTAGAAGCTCAAAATGAGGATAATGTAGAGCTGCAGATAGCCGTCCGCCGTTTTCAGCAAGCAATGAAGCGCATAAAATATTGCCAGAAGCCAGTTGTAGCTGCCCCTTATCAAAGAACATTAGGAGGAGGAGCAGAAATTTGTCTGGCGGCAAATAAGGTGCAAGCATCGTTAGAAACGTATCTTGGACTAGTAGAAACAGGGGTAGGCCTTATCCCTGGCGGTGGAGGAACAACAGCCTTATATTGCAATAAATGGAAGGAAAATCAACAACTTTTACCAGAAGAAATGCTGCAGCTTACTGCAGAAGTATTTCAGACCATTTTGACTGCTAAGGTAGCTACCTCTGCCGTTCAAGCGAAAGAACTAGGCTTCTTAACAGAGAGAGATGGGATAACTAATAATGATCGATTTTTATTAAGAGATGCTAAAAAAGCGGTTCTACAATTAGCGGATGAAAAGTTTCAAGCGGCTAAAAAAGAAAAGATTATGGTTACAGGTAAAATGGGTTATGACTTCTTAATGCAAGAAGTTGATAAGCTCAAAAAAATAGGTTTTATCTCCGAATATGATGCCGAGATTGCCAGCAATCTTGCTATAGTTCTTACTGGTGGCAGTGTAGAATTTGGTGCATTAGTGGAAGAGGACTATTTATTAAATTTAGAGAGAGAAGCGTTTATCCAATTAATACAACAGCAGGAGACGCAAAAAAGAATGCTCTATCTATTGCAAACAGGAAAACCATTAACGACGAAAAAGGAATAACATTTTTATCATAAAAATTAAGTGGTGGAGAAAGGAAGGATAGGATTACTATGCAAAAGGGTGGGAGTTTTTTAACGGAACAGGTCACCGCAGACGCAATTTTTACCCCAGAGGATTATACAGAAGAGCATGAGATGATTGCAGAAATGACAAGTGAGTTTGTTCAGAAAAAAGTACTACCTCATTTGGCAGAGATGGAAAATCATCAATTTACAATAACAAAACAGCTGATGGAAGAGGCAGGGGAACTGGGTCTGTTAAGTTCAGATATCCCAGAACCATATGGTGGTTTGGGTTTAGATAAAATCAGTACAGCCATTATTTCAGAAAAAATGGCTGTTGCAGGCGGATTTTCTGTAACCCATGGGGCTCATATAGGGATTGGTTCATTACCAATTGTTTTATTTGGTAATAAGAAGCAGAAGGAAAAATATTTACCGGATTTAGCCGTTGGTAAAAAAATCGCCTCCTATGCGTTAACGGAGCCTTCAGCGGGATCCGATGCTCTTAGTATAAAAACAACAGCAGTTTTAAATAAGGAAGGGACACACTATTCACTTACTGGCGAAAAACAGTGGATTACCAATTCAGGAATTGCCGATATCTTTATCGTCTATGCAAAAGTAAACACAGAACATTTTACTGCATTTATTGTAGAAAAAGACTTTCCAGGTATTTCAATAGGGAAAGAAGAAAATAAATTAGGAATCAAGAGTTCTTCCACCTGCGCCGTTCGTTTTGATCAAGTAGAAGTACCAGTGGAAAATGTGTTAGGAGAGATTGGAAAAGGTCATTTAATCGCATTAAATATTTTAAATATTGGTCGCTATAAGCTTGGTCTGGGAGCAATTGGTGCTAGTAAAGAAGCATTAAAAAAGACGATTGCTTACACGGATAAGCGAGTGCAGTTTTCTGTTCCATTATCTCATTTTCCGCTTACGCTTGAAAAGTATGCAACAATGGCCTCCTATATTTATGCGGCAGAAAGCACTGTCTATCGTACAGCAGGATTACTGTCTACAGCAATGGATGAAGTAGATGCAGATATAGAATGGACGATAATGGCGAAAATCATAAATGAATATGTTATAGAGTGTAGCTTAAATAAAATTTTTGCATCGGAAGTATTAGATATGGTAGTAGATGAATGTGTGCAGCTACATGGTGGCAATGGATTTATGGAAGATTTTGATATCGCTAGAATGTATCGTGATTCACGTATCAACCGCATTTTTGAAGGAACAAATGAGATTAATCGCTTATTAATCCCTCCTACCTTGGCTAAAAAGAGTGTCAAAGGAGAAATCCCGTTATTGGCACTAGCAAAAATGACGGAAAAGGAAATGCTCTCCTTTCTACCGGAAGAGCCAGATGATAAGTTATTATCCCAAGAAAAGATGCTTCTTTCCAATACTAGAAAAATCAGTTACTTACTATTTGGAATGATGCTGAAAAAATATAAAGAAAAATTGGAAGAGCAGCAAGAGATAATGGTTAATCTAGCAAATATTTTTAATGCGGTATTTGCGATGGATTCTTGTATTCTAAGAACGGAAAAGGCAATGGGGAAAAATGAGCAAGAAGAAAAACAAAAAATATTATATACCGAAATATATTGCCAAGAGGCTTTTCAGCAAGTAATCACAGAGGCGATAGATACGTTAGCCTATATGCTAAGCGGTGATGAACTTAGATTAGCACTATCTGTATTAAAGAAATATACTAGATACACACCAAAGCCAATCATTGCAAGGAAAAGAGAGGCTGCCAAACATTTATTAACAGCTGGAGAGTATCTTGGGTAAGGTGTAATCATAAATAGTCAAACAGGTTCTTCTGAAATAAACGAATCAGAAGAACCTTCTTTTTAGTCAATCGAATGAGGGATTCACCTAGTTTGATTCTGTCGTAATCTATCCTACTTAAAGAAATAGCTGAAAAATGCAAGAAAGGAAATAACAGTTGGCACAAGTGGGCACTGATTGAAGTTTTACTTTATATCAAATTGTGATAATATTTAGTTGAATGTTTCAAAATACATAGATTATGGGTGATGGAATGAAAGTTACTTTTTATTGGTATCCAAAATGCTCAACTTGTCGCAAGGCGAAAAAGTGGCTGGATGAAAATCATGTGTCATATGAAGAAGTACATATTGTGGACAATCCTCCTTCTCGTGCGTTATTAGAGGATTTGTATAAAAAAAGTGGCCTTGAAATAAAGAAATTCTTCAATACTTCAGGTCAGAAATACAGAGATCTTGGATTAAAGGATAAAATAAAGGAAGCGTCGGATGAGGAATTATTAGATTTGCTTGCTTCTGATGGCATGTTAATTAAACGCCCTTTAACTACAGATGGAAATAAAGTAACATTAGGCTTTAAAGAAGAGATGTTTAAAGAAAGTTGGGCTTAAGCGACCTGCTTTTTTTAATAGTAACTCTGTTTAACAGAGTAAAAATGATAAATACGGAGGGGTTATAATGGCAGTACCAAAGGATTTGCGATATTCAAAAGAACATGAATGGGTAAAAGTTGAAGGAGATAACGCACGTGTAGGTATTACATATTTTGCACAATCTGAATTAGGCGATATCGTATTTGTTGAACTACCAGAAGTAGGCGATGAAGTAACAGCAAATGAACCTTTTGGAAGTGTGGAATCTGTTAAGACAGTTTCTGAATTATATGCTCCTATCAGCGGAAAAGTTGTTGAAGTTAACGAAGAGCTTAGTGACAATCCGGAATTTGTGAACGAATCTCCTTACGAAAAAGCATGGATGGTTGTTATTGAGCCAAGTGATAAAGCAGATATTGAGGAGCTTATGTCAGCAGAGCAATATGAAGAAATGACAAATGAAGGCTAATTGAATACTATAGGATGGGATATAGATATTCCAACCATTTATAAATCCAAACAGGTATATGGAGATGTTAAAAAAAATTTCCGTATACTTGTTTGTTTTTTTTATTGTTAGGAGAATATATAGGGCAATATGTCTTTCCTATCACCGATATATACCAGAAAACCTACTTCTTTCTCTTCCTGTTTGAATATGTTAAAGTAAATGAAATAACTCCTTTAGGTGATCAATATGAAAAAAGTAATCATTGTGGAAGGTAAATCAGACAAACAAAAAGTAGAGAAGATTGTGCGTGAACCAGTCGATATTATTTGCACGAATGGAACAATTGGAGTTTCAAAGCTGGATGAATTACTAGACGAGCTAATGGATAAAGATGTGTATATCTTAGTGGATGCTGATAAGTCAGGAGATAAGATAAGAAAACAGTTTAAACGAGAACTTCCGGAAGCAGAATTCCTTTATATAGATCGCAAATATAAAGAAGTTGCTGCCTCTCCTGAATGTCACTTAGCAACCCTATTATTACAAGCTGATATTGAGATTGAAGCAAAATATTTAGATACAAGGATGAATGGATTATGATAGATTGGAACCTCGATCAATGGGAGAAGCAAGTAAAGGATACAGACGCTGCCTTTCTTTACTTGTATACTCCTCTTTGCGGTACGTGTATGGTTGCATCAAAAATGTTGACAGTATTGCATACAATGAAGCCAGAGTTGAATTTAGGAAAAATGGATTTAAATTATGCCCCCGGTTTAGCAGCAAAATATGAGGTAGAAAGTGTTCCCTGTCTAGTTATTATGGAAAAGGGGGAGTTAAAAGAAAAAGTATATCGCTTTGAATCAGTCCCTCATTTAGTAGAAGTTATCCAAAACTATATAAAATAGGCAGGACCATTTTCATGAAAGGGCTATATTAGTGTGCCAATTCCATAAACGGATGCTGCCCTTAAAAAGCTAGCATGGTTAAAAGCATCAATCGCCTTTTTTATAAAGATTACTTTTAAAAAAGGTTTTTTTCTGCTGCTGCAAGAATAAGTAATATAAGATTGTTCGGCAGAAAGTAGGAGATGCTTTTGCAGGATTGGATGAAATGTTTTGTAGAAAAGCTGAATCGGAAAGAATCGTTAAAACCATTATTACGAAACGCTTCGCTTTCCTTAGTGTTAACATGTCAAAATGAGTCCTATTATATGGAGCTTAAGAACAATCGCTTTTCATGGAGAAGGATGAAGGGTGAGGATAATCCAGATATATGGTTAACGGGGGATATGACTAGTATTAGCCTCGTTATGGAAGGCGAGGTTCTTCTTAGAGAAGCGAAAAAGAATGGATCTATTCAATTAGAAGGCTCCTTAAGGAAAATCCTCTTACTTGAATCTGTGTTTTTCTTAAGCCATTCACGTTCAGTTCCCCACACTGGATAAAAGGAAGGGAATAGTTTTGTTGTTTACCTGGAATCCGCCTTTGCTAACAAAAAGTGAAGTGTATTTCGGGTTATTTTTTTGAAGGGATTTGCCCCAAATTCGATTTAAATCCAAGTTTTCTCATTGAATTAATTATGTCAGAAAACCTTCCTTTTTTTAATTGAAAATTCAGAAAAGAAATTATGTTAAAAAAGGTGTTGACAGTCATTTCGGGAAGTGGTAAATTACATCTATCATATTAACGATTTTTACATTTCATATAAATAATGAACTCTTATCAAGAGAGGTGGAGGGATGTGCCCTATGAAACCCGGCAACCGTCAGTATACTGAAACGGTGCCAATTCACACAAAGCGTTAGGCTTTGATAGATGAGAGAAAGGGATATTATTCATAATAAAAACCTTTCTGCTCTTCTTGCAGAAAGGTTTTTTTGTTATCTGGAATGATATGATATGCTTTGTTAAAAGCTATTTTAATATAGTGAACGATAGAGTGATTTTAAAAAAGAAGTAGGTGAACACATTGATTAATGTAAACTCAGTAAAAAAGATATACTCCTCAAGAAGTGGGAAGGTCACTGCGGTTGATCACGTGGATTTAACCATCGATTCAGGAGAGATATTTGGGATAATCGGATATAGTGGTGCAGGTAAAAGTACATTAATCAGAATGTTGAACGGATTGGAGATTCCTACTGCTGGAAGTGTGTCGGTTGCAGGTCATGAAGTTTCTACAATAAAAGGAAGTAAACTTCGTAAGGCGAGACAAGAAATCAGTATGATATTTCAACATTTTAATCTGCTATGGTCAAGAACCGTAAAAGAAAATATTGCTTTTCCTTTAGAAATAGCAGGCGTAAAAAAATCAGCAAGAGATAAGAAGGTATTAGAGCTCATCAAGCTGGTTGGATTAGAAGGACGAGAAGATGCTTATCCTTCTCAATTAAGTGGTGGGCAGAAACAGCGGGTTGGGATAGCAAGAGCACTTGCTAGTGATCCGAAAGTACTTCTCTGTGATGAAGCAACCTCAGCATTGGATCCACAAACAACAGATGCCATCTTAGATTTATTAGTAGACATTAATAAACGTCTTGGTCTAACAATTGTATTGATTACCCATGAAATGCACGTTATTCGCAAGATTTGTCATCGAGTGGCAGTGATGGAAGACGGGAAAGTAGTAGAAACAGGACCGGTGATTGATGTCTTTAAGCAGCCAAAGAAAGAAATTACGAAACGGTTTGTTCAACAAGTAATTGAACCAGAAGAGGCGAAAGATACGATTGAACACTTAATAGCGCAATATAAAACAGGCAGCATTGTCATGCTGGGATTTGTCGGCGAAAGTGCTGAGCAGCCTGTAATCACTAATCTCATTCGGACTTTTGCGGTTTCGGTGAATATCATTCAAGGGAAAATTTCGCCAACACAGCATGGATCCTATGGAACATTATATATTCATTTAGATGGAGAGAAACAAGAAATAGAAAAAGCTATTCAATATCTTCATGCGCAAGAAATTAGTGTGGAGGTGATTGAAGGATGATGGAAAGATTATTGCCAAATGTAGATTGGGAAATAATGTGGAATGCCACGAAAGAGACCTTATTTATGACTGGATTCTCGATTATTTTTACTTTTATACTTGGAATTATACTTGGAATTACGCTGTTTTTAACAGATAAAGGGAATATGTGGAATAATGTATTTTTTAATAGAATCATCAGTGCAGTCGTGAATATTTTCCGATCCATTCCTTTTATTATTTTATTAGTTCTATTAATCCCGCTAACGACTTTGCTAATCGGGACAATGATTGGACCGAAAGCGGCGTTGCCTTCCTTAATCATAGGTGCTGCTCCGTTTTATGCAAGACTTGTGGAAATTGGTCTTCGAGAAGTGGATAAAGGTGTTATTGAAGCGGCAAAGTCAATGGGAGCAAAACCAACCACTATTATCTTTAAAGTTCTTTTGCCTGAATCTATGCCAGCACTTGTTTCAGGAATTACGGTAACTACCATTGCACTAGTAGGATCAACCGCAATGGCTGGAATAATTGGTGCCGGAGGGCTTGGGAATTTAGCTTATTTACAAGGATTTCAACGGGGTAATGGTGATGTGACGCTTATTTCAACTGTTATTATTTTAATCATTGTTTTTATTATCCAATTTATTGGTGATTTTATAACAAAAAAAATAGACAAAAGATAAGGAGAAAAACACATGAAAAAATTATGGTCTTTACTGATTGCATTAACATTTATATTTGTTCTTGCGGCATGCGGCAGCTCTAATGATGATAGCAAGGAAAACGGGGGTTCTAACACTGACAAAGGATCAACTAAATTAGTAGTAGGTGCTTCCAATGTACCACATGCTGAAATTTTGGAAAAAGCAAAACCAATTTTGAAAGAAAAGGGAATTGATTTAGAGATCAAAACGTTCCAAGATTATGTATTGCCAAATAAAGCTTTAGAATCAAAAGAAATTGACGCAAACTATTTTCAGCATATTCCATACTTGAACCAACAAATTAAAGAAAATGGTTATGATTTTGTAAATGCTGGTGGAATTCATATTGAGCCGATGGCTGTTTTCTCTAAGAAATATAAGAGTTTAGATGAGCTTCCGGATGGAGCAACCATTATTTTTAGTAACTCTGTTGCTGAACATGGCCGTGTACTGTCTCTTTTAGAAAAAGGTGGATTAATTAAGCTTAAAGATGGAATTGATAAAGTAAATGCAAAGATTGAAGATATTGCGGAAAATCCGAAAAATGTTAAATTAAAAGCAGATTATGAGCCAGCGTTACTTCCACAAATTTTTAATAATAATGAAGGGGATGCAGTTGTTATTAATGCCAACTATGCATTAGATGCTGGCTTAAACCCTGTGAAAGATTCTATTGAAATCGAAGGAAGCGAATCTCCATATGCGAATATCATTACTGTTCGTAAAGGAGACGAAAAGCGTGAAGATATTAAAACTTTAGTAGAAGTACTGCATTCTAAAGAAATTCAAGATTTCATTAATAAAGAGTATAAAGGTGCAGTTGTACCGGTTAGTAAATAATAAGTAAGAAGATGTTCCTATAAAAGATCAAACATACAGTATATATCCAATTGAGAATTAAATTGATTCTATTAATAATGGATATAGCATGTGTAGATGTCTTTATAGGAACATTTTTTATTTTTGTATGATCAAATAGTATTTAACGGAAGCCTCTTCCAATAAGTACTAGGGCTAAATTTATTTCGTGTATAAATACTAAAACGAAACTGTTCAAGTGATATACTTTAGAGCTATCGGTATCGTTTTTGCCAGTGAATTGTTCGCTACCGTAATAAGGAGAAAAATTATTTTAAAGAAAGCAAACTCATGCGAATTTATGAGGAATCAAGCGTATTTATTTGTTTCATGCGAATTTTCCTTATGGAACGGGAAGCAATAGGTTGCTATCAGATTTTATTTGTTATAAGATTAGAATGATAATAAATTGATAATGAAGTTTCGACAATTTTGTGAACAAAACTTCTTTTTACTATGGAGGTATATAATATGAGTCAACCTAAATTAGTCATTAATGATTTACATGTTTCAATCGAAGAAAAAGAAATTATTAAAGGTCTTAACTTAGAAATAAAGGGTGGAGAAATTCACGCAATCATGGGGCCAAACGGAACTGGTAAATCAACATTATCTTCTGCAATCATGGGTCACCCAAAGTATGAAGTAACAAGCGGTGATGTAAGTCTTGATGACGAAGATGTATTAGAAATGGAAGTAGATGAGCGCGCTCGTGCAGGTCTATTTTTAGCTATGCAATACCCGAGCGAAATTAGCGGTGTAACAAATGCTGACTTCTTACGTTCTGCTTTAAACAGCCGTCTAGGTGAAGGGAATGAAATTTCCTTAATGAAATTTATCCGTAAAATGGATGATAACATGGAGTACCTAGAAATGGATCCAGATATGGCACAACGTTACCTAAATGAAGGGTTCTCTGGCGGGGAGAAAAAACGTAATGAAATTCTTCAATTAATGATGTTGAATCCAAAAATTGCGATTTTAGATGAAATCGATTCTGGTTTGGATATCGATGCATTGAAAGTTGTTTCTAAAGGAATTAACAAAATGCGTGAAGAGCGTAAAGAAGAGTTCGGATGCTTAATTATCACTCACTACCAACGTTTATTAAACTACATCACTCCTGACTACGTTCATGTAATGATGCAAGGTCGTATTGTTAAATCTGGTGGTCCTGAGCTTGCTCAACGCTTAGAAGCAGAAGGATATGACTGGATTAAAAAAGAACTAGGTATTGAAGACGAAACTGTTGAACAAGAAGCGTAATTGTTAGGAGGATTGACCAATGACAACGGATATTAAATTACCATTTGACCAAGAGTATCTTTCCTCTTTTTCGAAAGATATGAATGAACCTTCTTGGCTGACAGAGCTGCGTGTAAATGCTTTACAACAAGCAGACGCTCTTCCAATGCCAAGACCGGACAAAACCAATATTAAAAACTGGAACTTTACCCAATTTGAAAAGCATATTGTAAGCAGTGAAGATTTTTCAGATGTAAGTGATTTACCGGAACAAGTAAAAGCACTAATCGATTTAGAAAAAAATAAAACACTTTATATCCAAAGAAATAACCGTCCAACTTTCTTAGCTGTTTCTAATGAATTAAAAGAAAGCGGCGTTATTTTCACTGATATTTTTACAGCTGCAAGAGAATATAGTGACTTACTGCAAAAATACTTTATGAAAGATGCTGTAAAGATAGATGAGCATAAATTAACGGCTTTACATGCGGCTCTTTTAAATGGTGGAGTATTCTTATATGTTCCTAAGAACGTAGTAGTGGAAGAACCAATTCAATCCATTTTCTTACATGATGACAAAGAAGCGAACCTTTTTAACCATGTTATTGTAGTGGCTGAAGATAATAGCTCTGTTGTTTATGTAGAAAACTATGTTTCTACTGTGGATCCTGAAGAAGCAGTATTCAATATTGTGACAGAAGTAATTGCCAATGCCAATGCAAAAGTTCAATATGGTGCTGTTGATAATCTAGCGCATGGTGTTACTACGTATGTAAATCGCCGTGGTGTTGCAGGTCGTGATGCTAAAATTGAATGGGCATTAGGCTTCATGAATGACGGTAATACGATTTCTGATAATACAACATACTTGATGGGTGATGGCTCATATGGCGATACGAAGTCTGTAGTAGTTGGACGAGGCGATCAAAAACAAAACTTCACTACGAAAGTAGTTCATTATGGTAAGAGCTCTGAAGGTTATATCTTAAAGCATGGTGTAATGAAGGATAAAGCTTCTTCCATCTTTAACGGAATTGGTAAAATTGAGCATGGTGCAACGAAAGCAAACGCGGAGCAAGAATCTCGTGTTCTAATGTTAAGCGAAAAGGCTAGAGGCGATGCGAACCCAATTCTATTAATTGATGAAGATGATGTAACGGCAGGACATGCAGCATCAGTTGGTAGAGTAGATCCTTTACAATTGTATTACTTAATGAGCCGTGGTATTCCACAACATGAAGCAGAAAGATTAGTTATTCATGGTTTCTTAGCTCCTGTGGTAGAACAATTGCCAATTGAAGGTGTGAAAAAGCAATTAGTTGAGGTAATTGAAAGGAAAGTAAGATAATGGATAGCAAACACATTCGTTCTTACTTCCCAATTTTAAACCAAGAAGTCAACGGACATCCATTGGTTTATCTTGATAGTGCAGCTACCTCTCAAAAGCCAGTTCAGGTAATTGAAACAATCGAGAACTACTATCGAGAATATAATTCCAATGTTCATCGTGGTGTTCATACCTTAGGCACTAGAGCGACAGATGCTTATGAAGGAGCAAGGGAAAAGGTGAGAAAGTTTATCTCTGCTTCTTCCATCGAGGAAATTATTTTTACTCGTGGTACGACAACGGCGCTGAATACAGTTGCACAAAGCTATGCGATGGAAAATGTAAAAGAGGGGGATGAAATAGTCATTACCCCGATGGAGCATCATAGTAATATTATTCCTTGGCAGCAAGTTGCCAAAAAAACAGGAGCAACACTTAAATATTTGCCACTGCAAGCAGATGGAACAATTGCCCTTGTTGATGTTGAAAATACAATCACCCCAGCTACAAAAGTAGTTTCCATTGCCTATGTTTCAAATGTTCTAGGGGTTATCAATCCAATAAAGGAAATAGCAGCTATTGCTCATAAAAATGGAGCTGTGCTCGTTGTAGATGCTGCACAAGGAGCTCCACATGTAAAAATCGATGTGCAAGATTTGGATTGTGATTTCCTTGGATTCTCTGGACATAAAATGTGTGGTCCAACAGGAATTGGGGTACTTTATGGAAAGAAACAACTTTTAGAAAATATGGAGCCAATTGAATTTGGTGGAGAAATGATTGATTTCGTCGGATTATATGAGTCAACTTGGAAAGAACTCCCATGGAAGTTTGAAGCTGGAACACCAATCATTGCAGGGGCCATCGGTTTAGGTGCAGCCATTGATTTTCTCGAAGAAATTGGCTTGGAGAATATAACCGAACATGAGCATAAATTGGCAGCATATGCGATGGAGAAAATGTCTTCTATTAATGGTTTAACTATTTATGGACCGCAAAACGCAAATAACCGCGCTGGCGTGATCACCTTTAATATTGAAGATGTTCATCCACATGATGTTGCAACAGTATTAGATGCTGAAGGAATTGCCGTACGTGCAGGACATCACTGTGCACAACCATTAATGAAATGGCTAAATGTTTCTGCAACCGCTCGAGCAAGCTTTTATCTTTATAATTCAGAAGAAGATGTAGATAAGCTTGTGGAAGGGATTGGCAAGACAAAGGAGTATTTTAGCGATGTCTTTTAATAACTTAGATTCACTTTATAGAAGTGTAATTATGGATCACTATAAAAACCCTCGGAACAAAGGAGTTCTTGAAGGCAGTTTGACTGTCAACATGAATAACCCTACTTGCGGGGACCGCATCCTTCTTACAATGAAAATTGAAGATGGAATTGTCGCAGACACAAAATTCGATGGAGAAGGTTGTTCCATAAGCATGTCTTCTGCATCCATGATGACACAAGCGATTAAAGGGAAAACAGTCGAACAAGCGTTAAAAATGTCTGAGTCATTCTCTGAAATGATTCAAGGCAAAGACTACCCAGATGATATGGACTTGGGGGATATTGAGGCACTTCAAGGTGTTAGTAAATTCCCAGCAAGAATTAAATGTGCAACATTAGCTTGGAAGGCTATGGAAAAAGGCGTAAATGAAGGATTAGATTCATAATTTACTACCAAGGTTGCATGTAGAATGGAGGAAAATGAAATGGCAAAAAAGATGCCCGAAATTGGGGATTATAAATATGGATTTTCAGATAAAGACGTTTCTATCTTTCGTTCTAAACGTGGATTAACGAAAGAAATCGTTGAAGAAATTTCAAAAATGAAGGCTGAACCACAATGGATGCTAGACTTCCGTTTGAAAGCGTTAGAGCATTTTTATAAAATGCCAATGCCACAATGGGGCGGTGATCTGTCTGCTTTAAACTTTGATGAAATTACGTATTATGTAAAGCCATCAGAGAAAACTGAAAGATCTTGGGATGAAGTTCCAGATGAAATCAAACAAACATTTGATAAGCTTGGTATTCCAGAAGCTGAGCAAAAATACTTAGCAGGTGTATCTGCTCAGTATGAATCTGAGGTTGTTTATCATAATATGCAGGAAGATCTTGAGAAAATGGGAATTGTCTTCAAAGATACAGACTCTGCATTAAGAGAAAATGAAGATATTTTCCGTGAGCATTGGGCAACTGTTATTCCACCTACGGATAATAAGTTTGCTGCTTTAAACTCAGCTGTATGGTCTGGTGGATCTTTCATTTATGTTCCAAAAGGAATTAAAGTAGACACACCATTACAAGCATATTTCCGTATTAACTCTGAAAATATGGGACAATTTGAAAGAACGTTAATCATCGTGGATGAGGGCGCAAGTGTACATTATGTAGAAGGTTGTACAGCACCAGTTTATACTACGAACTCTCTTCATAGTGCGGTTGTTGAAATCATTATAAAAAAAGATGCATATTGCCGTTATACAACGATTCAAAACTGGGCAAACAATGTATACAATCTAGTAACAAAGCGTGCAGTTTGTGATGCGAATGCTACCATGGAATGGATCGATGGAAATATTGGTTCTAAATTAACAATGAAATACCCTGCTGTCATCTTAAGAGGTGAGGGAGCAAGAGGAATGACGTTATCTATCGCTCTTGCTGGTAAGGGACAACACCAAGATGCTGGAGCAAAAATGCTTCACTTAGCTCCAAATACATCATCTACAATTGTTTCTAAGTCTATTTCGAAACAAGGCGGAAAAGTAACATATCGCGGTATCGTTCACTTTGGACGTAAAGCAGACGGTGCTCGTTCTAATATCGAATGCGATACATTAATTATGGATAATAAATCTACTTCTGATACAATTCCTTATAATGAAATTTTAAATGATAATATTTCATTAGAGCACGAAGCAAAAGTTTCAAAAGTATCAGAAGAACAATTATTCTACTTAATGAGTAGAGGTATTTCAGAAGAAGAAGCAACAGAAATGATCGTAATGGGCTTTATCGAGCCATTTACAAAAGAATTACCAATGGAATATGCAGTAGAGATGAACCGTTTGATCAAGTTCGAAATGGAAGGCTCTATCGGTTAATATATCCAGTTAAGAAGGCGAACCATTGAGGTTCGTCTTTTTTTATTTTTGTTAGGAAGAAAACGTTTTTAGCTGCATAAAAACTATATTGCATTCCCAAAAGTAGTGTGTTATATTAGCCTCAAGAACTTATTAAAGTAGTTTAATAAGTTTTATTTTGTTCACTTATTAAATATCTTTAATAAGTTGAATCGAAAGGAGGGGAATAAAGTGGATGCAACTCCCAAATCTATGAAAATTATTATCCAGCAAAATATTCGTCAATTTCTTTTAGCCAATGGAAGTGCTACGAAGGTGGAGCTGAGTGATAAATTAGGAATTAGTTTTCCTACTATTAGCAAATTTACGGCACAGATGGAAGAGGATGGAGAATTACTGTCAGCGGGTTTAGATGATTCGAGTGGCGGCAGACGAGCAAAGCGGTATACATATAATCCTGAATATATGTTAGGGTTAGCCATTTTTTTAGAGAAGACCGAAACCAATTATATTGTGTTTAACTGCCTGGGAGAAGAGAAGGAGACTGGTAAAATTTCCAGTGCGTTAAAGGATGACAATGTAAAATTACTGATCGAGTATGTGGAAGCGTTACAAATGCAATATCCAAAGATTAGCTCTATTTCTATTGGTGTGCCTGGTTCGGTTGATAATGGACGAATCATTTACAGTCCTGATTATGAATATCTTCATGATTTTGATTTAAAGGGATACTTAGAAAATTATTTTTCGATCCCCGTGGTCATTGAAAATGATATGAATGCAGCAGTATTAGGTTATCAAGATCAGCAGGAGAAAAAGAACGATAAATCACTTGTTTATCTCTATTCTGGCCAAAATGGTCCAGGAGCTGGAATTATCGTAAATGGAAAGATTGTACGAGGGAGTACTAATTTTGCAGGGGAAGTATCCTTTGTACCGCAATATAATAACCGAAACTTTGGACAGACCTTTACAAATGGAAAAGTATTCTTTTCAAAGGAAGATGAAGTTGATGCCATAAGTAGACTAATTGCTTCCTTTGTGGCAATTATTAACCCGCATGCGGTTATTTTCTGTAATGATGAAGTCACTCAAACCACAATCAACCATATCAAACAACAAAGCTCCACCTATATTCCGGCAGAACATCTTCCTGAATTTAGAATGAGTGACTGGAAGCAAGATTATTTATATGGATTACAACGACTTGGACTCGATTTAATCATTACAGGAATAAGTAGTAAAACAAATGAATAGTTTGCAAAATGCTTACAGAGTGGGGGTTAACTATTGGCGACATTTTTTTTAGTAATCATCTATTTGGCTTTTATCAGTTTAGGTTTGCCAGATTCTTTATTGGGAGTGTCATGGTCTTTAATGCAAGTGGAATTTAAGGCACCCCTTGAAACTGCAGGAGTACTTTTTATGACAATTGCAGGGGGGACGATCATATCCAGCTTTATTAGCGGTACGGTGCTGAAAAAATTTGGAACTGGAATGGTTACATTTGTAAGCTGCTTTATGACAGCGGGAGCTCTATTAGGGTTTCATTTCGCACCATCGATTGTATGGCTGTTCATTTTTGCCATCCCGCTGGGCTTAGGTGCAGGTGCTGTAGATACAGGTTTAAACAACTATGTAGCAAGCCATTACAAGGCGCATCATATGAGCTGGCTTCATTGTTTTTGGGGAGTTGGAGCTACGCTTGGACCAATTATTGTGGCTCAGTTTATATCTAGAGATAATTCTTGGCGAAGTGGTTATTTTGCCATCGCAAGCATTCAATTTATTCTAGTTGTCATTTTGCTTTTCACACTTCCCCTATGGAAAAAGATAGAAAAAGTTCCTAAACAGGTGCACGAAAATAAAATAGAAGAGTCCACTAGTACATTGGATGAAGCATATTTGGAAAATCAAAAACCTTGGCAAATAAGAGGGGTTAAGCTAGCTTTACTTGCATTTTTATTTTACTGCGGGGCGGAAGCAGCAGTTGGACTTTGGGGAAGCAGCTTCCTCGTAAATGTTAAAAATTTATCGATAGATGTAGCAGCCAAATGGGTTTCCGTGTTTTATGCAGGAATTACCATTGGAAGATTTATTACAGGCTTTATTACATTAAAAATGAGTAATCAAAGATTGATAAGATGGGGACAAATAATTGCGTTAGTTGGGGCAATTCTATTATTTTTGCCATTCCCTGTTCTTTTTTCACTGGCAGGCTTTATTATGATTGGTTTAGGTTTAGCACCGATATTTCCATGTATGCTGCATGAAACACCACTACGTTTTGGACAGAAGCATTCCCAAACCATAATGGGGTATCAAATGGCTATTGCCTATACAGGCAGTACCTTTCTTCCTCCCATTCTCGGATATGCTGCAGCAAAATCAACAATAGGAATTTTCCCTTTTGTTATTGCAGGTTTTATTGCCATGATGCTATGGGGATCGGAAAGGTTAAATGGAGTATTGCATATAAGAGAGATAAAAAAGGATACCGCGAGTGTGAGTTAAGTTAATTAAAGAAGGAGTGACAGGAACATGAAAATAGAACATGTTGCAATCTGGGTGAAAGATTTAGAAGGAATGAAGACATTTTATACGACCTATTTTGAAGGGACAGCAAATTCGAAGTATCAAAATATAGAAAAGAAATTTGAATCCTATTTTATATCGTTCAAGGAGGGAGCTCGCTTAGAACTTATGCGTAAAGCGGGGATAGATAAGTCTGATTCAGATGATAGAGTTGGCTGGGCGCATATTGCTATTTCATTAGGAAGCAAAGAAGCAGTTAATCAACTGACGGAACGATTACAAAAGGATGGCTTTCTGCTAGTTAATGGGCCTCGTCTAACAGGGGACGGCTATTATGAAAGTGTGATAGAAGATCCAGAAGGAAATCTTATAGAGTTGACGGTCTAATGCGGATAGAAGGGAACAAAAAAGTGAAAACAGAAAAAGAAAAAATGGTAAATGGAGACTTCTATAATCCAGCAGATCCAGAATTAATGAAGGATCGAAATAATGCGCGAAAGCTAACAAGAATATTTAACGAATCCATTGAAACAGAAGACAATATACGGTCCGTCCTATTAAAACAATTATTTGGTTCCACAGGAACTAATATATTCATAGAACCAACCTTTCGTTGTGACTATGGATATAACATCCATGTAGGGGAAAACTTCTTTGCTAATTTTGATTGTGTGTTTTTGGATGTTTGTGAGATTAGAATTGGGGATAATTGCTTCATCGCCCCGGGAGTACATATTTATACAGCGACACATCCTTTAAATGCTCAAGAAAGAATAGCAGGAATTGAGTACGGAAAACCGGTGAATATCGGAAATAATGTCTGGATGGGAGGAAGAGCAGTTATCAATCCAGGGGTAAGCATTGGAAATAATGTGGTGGTTGCATCTGGTGCAGTTGTAACAAAGGACGTACCAGATAATGTTGTTATTGGTGGAAATCCAGCAAGAATTTTAAAAAAAATAGTTGAGTAGAATAGGAGAGTTGGAGGAAAGCGAATGATTAAATTAGTGCTGACAGACATGGATGGAACATTTTTAAATAATAATGGGGATTTTGACCGAGAATTGTTCAAAGAAGTAAAGAATCTAATGAAAGAAAAGGGTGTAGCTTTTGCACCTGTTACTGGTAAGCAATGTGAACGGGTTGAAGAATTATTTGGTGAAGATGCGAAAGATATGTGGATTCTAGGGGATAGCGCCACCCGCATCAAGCATAATGGTAAATTTGTTTATGAATCGCTGATAAGCAATGAATTGGGTCAAGCGATTATTCAGTTGCTAGAGGAAATCAGTCTAAATCATACTATTATTGCTTGTACGAGAAGTGGTGCAGTTATAAAGGATAGCGTTATCCCAGAAGAAGTTGCTATTGTAAGAAAATCTTATACACAAGTGAGAAAGGTATCAGACTTTAAAGAAATAACAGAAGATTTCGTGAAGATAACAATTCATGATTCAGAGCTTAAATGTTTTGAAACAAGAGAAAAATTATCATCCTTTTTCGAATCTGCTTATATTGTAGCATCTGAGGCAGCTTGGATTGATATAGCCAATGTAAATGTTCATAAAGGGACAACAGTCGAGCATTTGCAACAATTATTAAATGTTACCCCTGAAGAAACAATGGCATTTGGCGATAGCTATAATGACATAGAACTTATGAGTCGCAGTATATATAGTTTTGCTGTTCGGAATGCCGTAAAGGAATTAAAAGAGACAGCTAATTTCATCACTCGCTCAAATGAAGAAGATGGTGTAATGAGAACAATCATTCAACTGTTATCTCTTTTATAGATGGGAGATAGAACCAATCTGTTTTGATAAAAAATGACAAGAAGTGAATTCTAAATATGATTTTAGGAAGAGAAGACTTTTCATTTCTCCTCTTTTCGTATATAATTTCTTTATTGGAAAAGAGGGTGTATAATGGAGAAAACAAAACCTTATGGGACTGTTCTATTAAGAGCTGCAAAAATTATGGATTATCTCTCAGAAAATCCTAATCAAACATTGCAGAACATTGCTCAAAACACAGAGATGACAACTTCAACTACTTTGAAAATATTGGACACTTTATTGTTAATTGGCTTTGTTAGTAGAGATAAAAATAAAAATTATCGATTAGGATCTAAACTTATTCGATATGCCAATCAAGGTGTGGATCAGCTGGACTTAGTAGAGCTGACATTGCCTTATTTAGAAAAACTGCAAAAGTTAATTGATGAAACCATTCATTTAGGTGTACTTGTTGATAATGAAATTTTATATGTAAACAAGCTAGAGGCTAAACATCAGACAATAAGAATGTCTTCAAGGGTTGGGATAACAAGGCCCTTGTACAGTTCAGCAATGGGGAAGGCGGTTCTTGCAGAGCTGGAAGAAGAAGAATATTTAAATTACCTAAAAACAACTCCTTTAGTTCCATTTACAGAGCATACAATAACCAACTCTTTAAAGCTTGCATCAGAATTACAGAAAGTGGGAGAGACTGGTATTGCTTTTGATGACGAAGAAATGGAGAAGGATATCTTCTGTATTGGAGCATCTTTAAAAAAAGATGGAAAAATCATTGGAGCATTTAGTGTAAGCATGCCGAAATATCGGCTTACAGAAGAATTTAAAAAACAAATAATAAAGGCTATCGTCGAAACGAAAAATGAGATAATGCAAGTTGTGACTCATTAAATCGTTTCGGCGATTTTTTTTATTTAATGATTAGCGTTTACATTTTTCGAAAAAGTATGTATAATCAAGATAAATTTCTTAATAATAAAATTGTATTTCTAAATAAGAAAAGAGTGGTAGAAATGAAACGAGTTGAAACGTTACGGCGCTTAAAGAGTGCTGGGGTGATTGCAGTAGTCCGCGGGAACAGCAAGGAAGAGGCAGTAAAGGCTAGTAATGCAGTGGTTCAAGGTGGCATGAAGGGAATCGAATTAACTTTTACGGTTCCTAATGCTGATAAAGCCATTAGTGAATTAGTAGAGTTGTATCAGAATGATTCTAATATTGTAATAGGTGCAGGTACGGTGTTAGATGTAGTAACTGCTCGTTTAGCTATCATGGCTGGGGCAGAGTATATTGTCAGCCCAAACTTTGATAGAGAGACAGCCGAACTATGTAATCTTTATCAAACTCCCTATCTTCCAGGATGCTTAACGATAACAGAAATGAAAGAGGCATTAAAGGCAGGAGTAGATATTATCAAACTGTTCCCAGGCAGCGCCTATGGGCCAAGTATTGTATCCGCTTTTAAAGCGCCAATGCCTCAAGTTAATATTATGCCGACAGGTGGAGTAAGCTTAGAAAATATGGAAGACTGGTTTAAAGCAGGAGTAGTAGCAGTTGGCGTAGGAGGAAATCTATTAGCGCCTGTAGCAAAGGGAGATTTTACGAAAGTTACAGAGATTGCTAGTCAATATATGGAGAAATTTCATCAAATAAAAGGAGCATAAATATGGGAAGGGTAGTTACTTTAGGTGAAATCATGCTTCGTCTATCCACTGATTCTGGTGTACGAATTGCCCAGGCTGATAATTTTTGTGCACATTATGGCGGGGGTGAAGCCAATGTCGCTATTTCACTTGCCAATTTTGGTCACGATGTCTACTTTGCTAGTAAAATTCCAGACAATGGCTTAGGAGAAGGTGTAGTAAAGCATTTAAATCGTTATGGTGTTCATACTAACTTTCTCTTAAAGGGAGGATCTAGGTTAGGCACTTATTATGTGGAGGCTGGAATTGGTGAACGAGCAGCCAATGTCATTTATGATCGTGCAGGTTCAAGCTTTGCCGAAATGACAGAAAGTGAATGGCAAAAAGAAGAACTGTTTAATAACGTAGATATCTTTCATATTTCAGGAATTACACCTGCGTTATCCTCAAGTTGGAAAAAAACAACCATTTCACTCATAGAAGCCGCAAAAGAGGCTGGCTGTAAAATCAGTTTTGATATTAATTATCGAGGAAAATTATGGTCTCAGAAAGAAGCAGGTGAGACAATTTCTGAAATATTGCCACTGGTAGATTACTGTTCAGCTGGCAAGCTTGATGCTCTCTATTTGTTAGGAATTCCGGAGGCAACTGAACAGGAGAATGAATTAGTTTACTACTATCAAGAAATACAGAAGAAATTTCCTGCTATCTCTGTTTTATATTCCACAAAAAGAACGGTGGTATCTGCTAGTTGCAATGAATTAATAGGAACATTATGGATGGATGATCACTACTATGAATCTCAAAATCATGTAATTAATCCAATCGTTGATAGGGTAGGAGCAGGTGATGCTTTTTCCGGTGGAGTTCTGCATGGAATACTAGCCCAAAAAAGTCCACAGAAAATGATTGACTTTGCGACAGCTGCATCCGCTTTGAAACATACAATTCATGGTGATTGTAATCAATTTAGCGAACCAGAAGTCAACAGCTTTTTACTAGCTGGCTCTGGAAAAATAAATCGATAGGAGTGTAGAAAAATGCAAAACATGGAAACTCGTTATACACATAGCCCAGAGGATATTCGTCATTACTCTACAGAACAATTGAGAAAAGAATTTTTAGTAGAAAAGGTGTTTGTGCCAGGGGAAATTAGTTTAACGTATACACATAACGACCGTATGATTTTTGGCGGAGTTACGCCGACCGATAAATCCTTAGAAATCATTTTGGATAAGCAATTGGGTGTGGAATATTTCTTGGAACGCCGTGAGCTGGGAGTTATTAATATCGGTGGTCCGGGTTATATCGAAATCGACGGAGAAAAAGAAGAAATGAAAAAACAAGATGGATACTATATTGGCAAAGAAACACGTCATGTTGTTTTTTCTTCCGAGGATCCAAACAATCCGGCTAAATTTTATATTAGCTCCGTACCAGCACATCATAAATATCCAAATGTAAAAATTAGTATTGATCACATTAAACCAATGGAAACTGGAGAAGCCTTAACATTAAATCAGCGTAAAATTTATCAATACATACATCCAAATGTATGTGAAAGCTGCCAATTGCAAATGGGCTATACTATCTTAGAGCCTGGAAGTGCATGGAATACAATGCCTTCTCATACACATGAAAGACGCATGGAAGCATATGTTTACTTTGATATGGAAGAAGATACACGTATTTTCCATATGATGGGGAAACCTGATGAAACAAAGCATTTAGTTATGAGCAGCGAACAAGCTGCTATTTCACCGAGCTGGTCTATTCATTCTGGGGTTGGTACCAGCAATTATTCTTTTATCTGGGCAATGTGTGGCGAAAATATCACTTATACCGATATGGATATGATACCAATGGATAAATTGAAATAAGAGGAGAGAAAGCAATGGCATTCACGATGGATAAATTCCGCATTGATGGAAAAGTAGCCTTAGTTACAGGTGCAATATATGGAATTGGTTTTGAAATCGCAAGCGCTTTATCAAAAGCAGGTGCGAAAATCGTGTTTAATTCCTTAAACCAAGAATCTGTCGACCAAGCACTTCAAAGTTATCAAGAAGCAGGAATCGAAGCAAAAGGCTATGTATTTGATGTTACAGACGAACAGGCCGTGCAAGCTGCGGTTGTACAAATTAAAGAAGAGGTTGGTCCCATTGATATTTTAGTTAACAATGCTGGGATTATCAAGCGTGTACCAATGGTAGAAATGTCTGTAGAAGATTTCCGTCAGGTAGTAGATGTAGATTTGAATGGACCATTTATTGTTTCCAAAGCAGTTATACCTGGTATGATTCAGAATGGCGGCGGTAAGATCATCAATATCTGCTCCATGATGAGTGAATTAGGCAGGGAAACAGTCAGTGCATATGCTGCTGCTAAAGGTGGGCTAAAGATGCTGACAAAAAATATCGCTTCTGAATATGGAGAGTACAATATTCAATGTAATGGAATCGGGCCAGGTTATATCGCTACACCACAAACTGCCCCATTACGCGAAAAGCAAGCAGACGGATCCCGTCATCCATTTGATCAGTTTATTATAGGGAAAACGCCTGCAGCCCGTTGGGGAAATCCTGAAGACCTAGCTGGTTCAGCTGTATTTTTAGCATCTGAAGCATCGAACTTCGTGAATGGTCATATTCTCTATGTAGATGGTGGTATACTGGCATATATTGGTAAACAGCCTTAAGAAGGATAAGCAATCGTGCTATTTCAATCAATAAAGAAATGATATTTTTACTAGTTCAATAGCTGAAAGTATCTGTACATGTTTTAAATTTATCTTAGAGGTTCCACTAAATCGGGTGACTGATTTAGTGGAACCTCTTTTTCTTTTAACTTAGTTATTTATGGTGATTATGATATGATATTTAATATAAGAAATAAAAAAACAGTTATATTCTTGGAAATGAAGTTAGTGTTTTTCTCTATGTAAGTATTGCTTTGAGAAAAACAATGTAATAGAGGTGATTTTATTGATTCATATTGGATTAACAGGCTGGGGAGACCATCCGAGTCTTTATGGAAAAAATACTTCATCACAAAATAAGTTAATGGAATATGCCGGTTATTTTCCTACTGTGGAAGTGGATGCTTCTTTTTATGCTGTGCAGCCAGTCCGGAACGCGGAGTCTTGGGTAAAGAAAACACCTGACTCTTTTCAATTTATCGTAAAGGCATTTCAAGGAATGACAGGACATAACCGTGGAGATATTCCTTTTTCCTCGAATGGTGAAATGTTTGCTGCATTTATCGATTCCTTAGTTCCGTATAGAAAAAGTGGCAAATTAGCGATGGTTTTATTCCAATTTCCTCCTTGGTTTGATTGTACAAAGGATAATGTAAATACTTAAGAGCATGTAGAAAAAGGATGGAAGATATTCCTTGTGCACTTGAATTTAGACATCAATCATGGTTTGATTCCAAATATCGAGCAAGTACCCTTCAGTTTATGAAGGAAGAGAATTGGATACATAGTATTTGTGATGAGCCTCAAGTAATGCCGGTTTCAATTCCTACAGTTCTAGAAGCGGTTGGCGAAGATAAAGTGCTCATTCGGCTTCATGGAAGAAATTATTACGGGTGGCAGCAAAATAATAATCCAAATTGGCGAGAAGTTCGCTATTTATATCGGTATAATACAGCAGAATTAAGTGAGTGGGCTGAAAATATTCGCCTGCTTGAAAAGCAATGTAAAAATATTTATGTGCTCTTTAATAATAATTCTGGTGGAGATGCGGCTGACAACGCAAGAGAAATGATTGATTTATTAAAAATAGAATATACGGATTTAGCTCCAAGACAATTGGATTTATTTTAACTGGCAGAAGAGTGAAGAAGAATATTTCTGCTATAGAATAGATAATTGTCTAAAAAAGAGAAAATACAAATAAGGAAGGCGAGAAGATGGAAGTCATCCATATATATCATACTAATGATTTACATAGCCATTTTGAAAATTGGCCAAGAATTTATGAATTGCTGCGTGAAAGAAAAAAATGGCATAAAGAGGCTGGCGAAGCTGTTTATTTATTTGATATAGGTGACCATTTAGATTTGTCTCATCCTTATACGGAAGCAACTAAAGGTAGAATTAACACACAGCTGTTAAATGAAGAACACTATGATGCAGTGACAATTGGGAATAATGAAGGAATTACATTGTCTTATGAAGGATTAGATCATTTATATGATGAAGCAAAATTCGATGTAATTGTTGCTAATCTCTACAAACATAATGGGGAACGTCCTGATTGGGCAATTCCTCTTCAAATATTTAAGACAGCTAAAGGAACAAAAATTGGTGTTATCGGTATTACGGCCTATTTTGAAAAGTTATATGAGCTTTTAGGATGGAAATTGACAGATCCAATAGAAGAATTATCTAAGCAATTAGAAAAAGTCAGAGGAAAAGTTGATATTATTGTATTGCTTTCCCATTTAGGGATAAATGACGATGAGATGATTGCAGCTAATTATCCAGAAATAGATGTGATTCTTGGTGCACATACCCATCATATTTTCCATCAAGGAAAAATAATTAATAATAATCTTCAAGGTGCTGCTGGTAAGTATGGTTATTATCTAGGTCATATTGAATTAAAGGTCAATGCTTCCAAAAAAATAATTGATAAAAAAGCCATATTATATGAAACAAGTAAGTTGCCGATTGCAAATAAAGAAGAAGCCATTGTGGAAAATTATTACCAGCAAGGGAAATTAGCTTTATCAGAAAAGGCAGCGACGATTGATGAGTATTTATCTAGAGAAGCGCTAGCAGAAATGCTCTGCGAAAAATTAATTTCGTGGTGTCAATCGGATTGCGCAATAGTAAATGAGGGCTTAATTTTAGATGGATTGCAAGCAGGGGATATCACTTTCTTTGATTTATTATCGATTTGTCCACATCCGATTAATCCATGTAATGTGACATTAACTGGAGCGGAATTGAAAGAAATAATACTTGAAATGAGATCCGACAAGTGGGAGACAATGCCTGTCAAGGGCCTTGGATTCCGGGGAACTTTAATGGGGAAAATGATTGCAGCAGGAATTACGCATGAGATAATCGGAGAAAGAGAGCAGTACTATATAAATGCAAAGGAAATACAGGCAGATCAGAATTATGTTGTCACAGTACCTGATATGTTTACATTTGGTAATTTTTTTCCAGCTATTTATCGTGCAACAAAGAAAGACTATTTTCTTCCTGAATTTATGCGTAATATTCTTGCTGACACTTTACAAAATAGGATAAAAGCGTAAGAGGCAATTTTTTCATTTCTTAAATAAAGAAGAAAACACCGATTTCTCCTCTCTTGAATATACTTATTAGGAAGGGACAGAGAGGAGTGAGCACAGAGTATTATGATTGATGTGTATCCTGTTGATATCAATGGACATACTTTTATTGCGGTCTCGGTATTATTGCCTAAAACTACTTTGCTTGCTGTGAAAAATGATAAAGGCTATATCATGTGCGGTGCCTTAGATGTGGCATTGTTAAATGATAAGCTGAAAGACCGGAAAATCATCGCAGGCAGAGCTGTTGGTGTGAAAACGATTGAACAACTGCTAAATGCACCATTAGAGTCTGTGACAATGGAAGCAGAAGCATATGGAATTCATAAAGGGATGATTGGAAGAGAAGCATTATTGAAAATGGTATAAAGGATAAAGAGATAAAGAAGGTTTAACGAATTAGAGGGGTATTGCCCCTTTTCGTTAAACCTTCTTTTTTGGAAGTGAAGGAAATAAATATCCCTGCATTTGGACTATTTTTTAAAATTTAACTTTTCTTTTATAGGTATAAAGAAACAAAAGCAAAAGTACGATATAATAGATACTATATAAATTATTAGGAGCTATTAAAGCATGAGACTAGTTGGGACAAAGAATATAAAAGAAGGTGCAATCTTAGCTAAGCCTATATTAAATGATCGCGGAAGAGTGTTAATAAATAGTGGGATAAGATTAGAGAAAAAGATGATTAAAAGGCTGCTTGACTTTGGTATTAGCTATGTTTATTTAGAAGATAAACATACAAAGGATATTAAAGTGAATGATGCCATATCTGAGCAAGTTAAGATGGAAGCGATGCAAACTATTGAGAAAAGTTTTGATATGATAAAAAGTGCAGATGCTGATGATATTTCGATGGTGATGGAGAAGAATACACCTATTTTTAAGAAATTGGTTGAAAAAGTACTATTGGAATTAAAAAATCATGAACATCTTTCTTCCGTTATGTCGGATGTTTATCTATATGATAATTATATTTTTTCGCATAGCTTAAATGTGACTATTTATACGTTAGCATTAGGTTTAGAGTTAAAACTTCCGCCGAAGCAGATGGAAATCCTAGGGCTTGGGGCTATTTTACATGATATTGGTAAAATGAAGGTTCCGTTAGAAATTCTCCTCAAACCAGGATCGTTAACGGCAGAAGAATTTGAAATTATAAAAAGTCATGCAGAAGCAGGCTTTGAGATGCTAAGAAAAGTGGAGACACTGCCTTTACTTGTTAGTCATTGTGCCTACCAGCATCATGAGCGCTTAAATGGGTCTGGTTATCCGAGAGGCATAGAAGCAAAAGATATTCATTTGTTTGGAAAAATTATTGCTGTAGCAGATGTTTTTGATGCCATTACATCCAATCGCGTCTACCATGATGCATTATTACCACATGAAGCATTAGAGATTTTATATACGGGTTCAGGCTATCTATATGATGCGAAAATTGTCGAAGCATTTAGAAGAGCGATAGTCCTTTATCCTAATGGATTAAGTGTTATGCTAAGCAATGGAGAAAAAGGGATTGTATGTAAACAAAATAAGGGAATGAATGAAAGACCAATTGTACGAATTGTGGAAAGAGAGGGGAAAGAAATTCCTCCATATGACTTGAATTTAAAGGAAGATCTCTCAATTGTCATAACGCAATGTGATTCCCTCCAAAATCCTTTGTGAACATATAGGCGATAAGAATGGAGCTATATATCCTTATCGCCAAGTAAGTAATTTATTTTTTCTTTCTTGATTTTATCTTTTCTTGTCTTTCCCATAATCGTAAGTGTGCGTACGGATCATAGGACCATTCTGTATAGCCGTTATCTTTATAGATACCATAATGTAGATGAGGAGGGAATTTTCCAGAAGTTCCTGGTGGTCCATACCCTGAACTTCCAACTCCACCAATAATCATCCCTGGCTCTACGACCATTCCAGCCTGAATCTCTTTTGAGAATCCATTTAAATGAGCAAAATAATGATAATTATTATTAATATCTCTTATTCCGATTCGCCATCCGCCGTAATTATTCCAGCCTTTCATTTCTACAATCCCATAGGAAGTCGCTTTTACAGGGACTCCATAGTCCGCAAAAATATCTGTGCCTTCATGAATTCTTTTTCCTCCCCAGCCACGGGCGTCCCCCCAAGTACTGCGATAGCTATGATCACTTCTTAAGGGCAGAGGAAAGGCATGATCATCTAAATTTAATCTACCAAAGTGGTTGTAAATGGCTGCTTTTCCCATTATGATACTAACAGTTTTATCCCTTTTATAGTAGTTCCATAATCCGATTTTAAAGTTATCCTCATCAATGCCATATTGACTTATATAATTGGAGAATGCGGAAAGGATATCTTCATCATTAAATCTATCTGCTTTTCCATCTCCATCACCGTCAGCACCAAGGCCTCCAAATAAAGGAATGGTTAAAGGGTTATTATCCTCTGGATTGGGATTAATAATACCAGCCCATTCTTCCTTCGTAAAATAAATCCCAGTGTATCCCTTTGCCTTAGGGATATCTTTTCTTGAGGAGCGAATGTTACGCTCATATTGATCGACAGCAGCTATATAATACCAAGGAATTTGATATAATGCTTCTATTTTTTTATAAAGTTCCATCCTTTTTGTGTATGGGTCAGTCATTTTTTCATTAGCAAATGTGACAGTGTTAGGTAGTAAAAACATAAGAATAATGATTATAAATATTAACCTGTGCAAAAGATTAGTCCCTCCCTTCTTATTCTGTCGTTATATTTTGTGACTTATATCAAAAAAAATAATTATCAATTAATGGTAATCATTTTAAATGAATAACTTGTAGAGGCATTTCCATTATGTTAAAGTGACAAATGAAGAAGAGACAATCCTTTTACTGTGTATAACATACAAAAAAATTTGAGGAATAGCTGTTATACAATACTGTTTTTTAAGTAAAAATGATGAAAATTATTTTACTAGGAGATGAATGTGGTGTCAGAAAAAAAACAAGAATATTTGCGCAAACCTGAATGGTTAAAAATTAAATTGAATACGAATGAAAATTATACAGGTTTGAAAAAAATGATGAAGGAAAAGCAGCTCCATACAGTCTGTGAGGAAGCAAAATGTCCAAATATTCATGAATGTTGGGCAGTTAGAAGAACAGCTACATTTATGATTTTAGGAGCTATTTGTACAAGAGCCTGTCGTTTTTGTGCAGTTAAAACAGGATTACCGACTGAATTAGATTGGCAAGAGCCAGAAAGAGTTGCTGATTCTGTGTTTGCAATGAACTTAAAGCATGTGGTTATTACTGCTGTTGCAAGAGATGACTTAAAAGACGGCGGAGCAGCTGTATTTGCAGAAACTGTTCGTGCTATTCGCAGAAAAAATCCATTTACCAGCATTGAAGTATTACCATCCGATATGGGAGGAGTAGAAGAAAACCTACGATTATTAATGGATGCTAAACCAGATATCTTGAACCATAATATTGAAACTGTAGAAAGATTGACCCCTAGAGTCCGTGCAAGAGCAAAATATCATCGTTCTCTTGAGTTTTTACGAAGAGCAAAAGAGATGCAGCCTAATATTCCTACTAAGTCTAGTATTATGGTTGGCTTAGGCGAAACTAAAGAAGAAATTATCGCCACAATGGATGATCTTAGAGCAAATAATGTGGATATTATGACTATTGGCCAATATTTACAACCAACTGTCAAACATTTAAAAGTACAAAAATATTATCATCCAGATGAATTTAAAGAGCTAAAGGAGATCGCTTTAAGTAAAGGATTTAGCCATTGTGAAGCAGGTCCATTAGTTCGTTCTTCATATCACGCAGATGAGCAAGTAAACGAAGCGAAAAAAAATCAGCAAATGGCTGAACATGCAAAAGAAGCATAAATAAGAATAAGGCTAAAGGGATAAGTTTTCCACTGAAGGTAAGCTCAGACTATTATACGGAAATACTAAAAATATTTCGTATAATGGTTTGAGTTTTTTTATTCATGCAGAATTAATTAAGAATATTAGCCCGTATTCAAAAGGGATTTAACAGTATAAAATAAAAATTCTGTATTTTATAGGAAGATTTTATTGTTAGTGCTATGTAAATATCTTTGCTAAGGTTATAATGATAGTGAGTAATGTTATAATTGGACTATTTATCTAAGATCCAAATAATTCAACTAATCATCAGTGAAGTTAAAATGCAAGCTGCACGGATGGAAGTTTTACATTAAGGAAATATATACAGGTTTTGAGGTGATACGATTGGTTTGTATTAATAACCATTGTTATGAACTGATTGAAGAAAGAAAATCAGGTTTTAATGAAGAAGCATTTAAAAATAGATATAGTGACATATTAACGAAATACGATTATATTGTCGGAGATTGGGGTTATGGACAATTAAGATTACGTGGCTTTTTTGATGATCATAATCAAAAATCAAGTTTTGATACGAAAATAAGCACATTAACGGAATATTTATATGAATATTGTAATTTTGGCTGTGCCTATTTTGTCGTAAAAAAAACAAAATAATAAGGTTATCCTTTAGTTTGATCTTGAAGAAGGAGCTTCCATTCAGAAAGAAAACAAGAAATGGACTGGCTTGGCGAATGGAGAAACTGTTTTGTTAATTTACTTGTCTTTAATATGTATAAGTAAGCCATCTAACTCAGTTTCTTAAGCAAAGCCATGAATGTTTTTCTTTACCATTTGAATTCCAATGCGCTTTTTGCATCTAATTGTAAGTCTTGTAGCAATAGAAGTAAGGAAAAGGCCATCTATAGAGAATTAATTTGCTTTAATGACAGAAAAAGTTGGCATTTTGAGAGGAATGGGGCTATGAAATATCAAGAGAATATCTGTTCAAGGTTATTTAATTGGGGAAAGTTACTTCTTCCGACAGAACTTATTAAGTATTTTCCTCCATCATTTGTAATACGAGACCCTATTATTCATCAAGTCCAAAAAGCGATGATAAGAGGATATGAGGTAGCTGTTATTGTATTGGATATATCGAATTTACATAGAATAAAGCAGCAATTAGAAGCAAATGATTTTTTGCAATATATTCGATTGCTAAAAAAATCATTTGGCAAAACGATACAATTAAAAGCTTCTAATGAAATCATTGCGATTCATGATTATAATCCGAACGGTTTAACTATGTTTATGAAATGGGAACAAGGATCCGAATGTTTACCAGTGCTAGATGGATTAATTAAAGATATTATACATAATGTAGAAAATGACTTTCGTAAAATTGGGAGCATTCCGCCTGTATTCAGCACAGGATACATGTTTATTGAGAATAAATATACCTATCTTTCTGATGCTATTCAAACTGCATATGAATTAGCCCTTGCAATGGCACATAAAAGATCTGATCCGGAATTCAATAAATTAGTCTATACTTTGGGGAATATAGTGGCAAACAAAAGCATTCGATTACTGGCACAACCAATTATGGATGTAGAGACAAATAAAATTCACGCTTGTGAAATGCTGACAAGAGGACCTGAAGGAACACCGTTAGAAAACCCGCTTCAACTTTTCTCTTTAGCAAGGCAAACGAAGTTTTTGTATGATCTTGAAATGATTGTTCTTGAAAAGGCCTTTGAACAAATTCAGCAAACAAAATGGAGGCACAATATCTTTATTAACTTTACACCTGTCACAATCGGCAACCAAAGATTTATTAAAGATATAAAGAGCGTAATTCGTAGGTATAAAGAAATTTCCCCGAAAAAAATAACAATTGAAATTACCGAAAGAGATTCATTTGAAGGGTTAGAGCATTTTGCTAATAATCTAAAAGTATTAAGAATGCTTGGTTTTTTAATTGCAGTTGATGATACTGGCGCGGGTTATGCTAGTCTGAATTCCATCAGTGAAATCATGCCAGATATTATTAAGATTGACCGTTCTGTAATCCAGAATATTGATAAAAATTCCGTAAAGGAATCGATGCTACAAGGACTTCTTCTTATTGCAAAAGAAGTGGGATCCGTTGTGGTGGCAGAAGGGATTGAAAATGCAGAGGAAGCCTCTATTTTATCAAAAAATAAAGTGGATTTAGCTCAAGGATATTTTTACGCCAAGCCTACTAGTCTTAGTAATCATTTACAAATCTCATAGTATGCGGAAGGAGTTAGGGAATATGTATTTTGTGGACCGAGAAAAAATAGAAGAACAGTTAAACTATTACCACGAGCTCATTAATCAGTTTGAAACGCAAGAAACGTGGAATACATTTCTTGAGAAAGTGGCACTTGAAAGATTGACACATATGATGATTGAAGTCATCTTGGATGTTGGAAATAGTATGATTGATGGTTTTATTATGAGAGATCCGGGCAGTTATGACGATATTGTTGATATACTTATTGATGAAAAAGTGATTACTATGGAAATAGGAAATGACATAAAGGAACTCATTCTTTGGCGCAAACAGCTTGTACATCAGTATACCAATATTGATCATAAGGGATTGATTGCAGTATTTGAAGCGAAGCTGCTCTCTATAAAAGCCTTTGCCCCATCTGTAAAAGAATATTTAATTCATGAGTTAGGACCTGTTTCTGCATTTAGAAATTAGATGATTTTTAAAGGAATTGTTTTTGATCAAATAATGAATAAGTTTCATACTTAGAAAAAACAACGTGCTTTTTAAAATAGTTCCGGAATTAATACATAGCATGGAAAGGATTTTTCTAAATGAAAGCGTATAAAGGATATTTAATAGATTTAGATGGAACCATGTATCGGGGAACAGAGGTAATTGAAGAGGCAGCTGAATTTGTTAAGCGATTGATTGCTGCACAAATTCCCTATTTATATGTGACCAATAATTCAACAAAAACACCAGAACAAGTGGCACAAAAGCTACGGGAGTTTCAAATACCGGCAAAAGCGAGTGAAGTATTTACTTCCGCTATGGCTTCTGCCAATTATATTGCTGAAAAATCCCCTGGAGCAAATGTGTTTATGATTGGGGAAAAAGGACTTCAGCAAGCACTAGAAGAAAAAGACTTGAAGTTAGCTGAGGATTCAGAAAATGTTGATTATGTAGTCGCTGGACTTGATCAACAGATTACCTATGAAAAACTTACAGTAGCATGCTTAGCAGTCCGAAATGGCTCACAATTTGTCATTACAAATGGAGATACGGCTTTGCCAAGTGAGCGAGGATTATTACCTGGAAATGGTGCCTTAACTTCTGTTATTTCGGTAAGTACTCAGCGGCAGCCTGTTGTTGTTGGTAAACCAGAATCAATTATTGTGAATCAAGCAATCAAATTATTGGACTTGCCGAAGAAGGATGTCTTGATGGTTGGCGATAATTATCAAACGGATATTATGGCAGGCATTAATGCAAAGATGGATACGCTTCTCGTGCATACAGGAGTTACAACGAAAGAGCAACTAAGCGGCTATTCTGTTAAGCCAACCTACACGGTCGACAGCTTAAGTGACTGGGATATAAAAAAATAAAAAATAAGGACATAAAAAGAGGACGATTCACCACTGTTTAAAGCGTGGGAAAGGTCCTTTTTTACATGGTGACTTATTCTTCCCCTTTAGCACGGTGAGCTAGTCTACTTGAAGCTGCTGCTGCAATAGCACCGACAATATCGTCTAAAAAGGTATGACATTCACCAGTACTCTTATCATTTAACCTTTGTAAAATGCCTGGTTTCAATTTATCTACATAGCCATAATTAGTAAATCCGATGGAACCATACACGTTTACAATCGAAAAAGCAAGCACTTCATCTACTCCATAAAGCCCTTCATCTGTTTCGACAATTTCTTGAAGGGGAGATTCCAGTAGTTTTTTTTCGGCGAGTACATCTAATTGTATCCCTGTGATAACGGCATTTTGAACCTCTCTTTTCGAAAGAACACGTTCAACATTATGAATACAGTCCTCCATTTGTAAATCTTTATGATATTTCTCTTGTAAGAGATAAACAAGCTTCGCTATGTCTTCAATATCGACTCCACGTTCATGTAGCCACTTTCTGGCTGTTTTTTCTGTTAGGTCCTTTAATGACATGAACTTCACCTTTTCTTTAATTATTCACTATGTATTCACAGTGTTTATTATTATATGCATGATGGCTGCTAAATGTTCCTAACAGCTATTGTTTCCATAATTGGGGCAATTCATTAATTGAATCCTCTTAACAAGTTTTAACATTCCTTCTCATATACTTCTAACAGAGAGAAAAACGAGGAGGAAAAGACATTGATTAAGAAAATCTTATCTACAAAGTATGGAATTGATGTAGAAGAAGAAACAAGAGTCGGTCATTATGAAGCTTGTATAAGCAAAGGAAAACTCTATACCATTGTTCCAGTTGGAAATATAGAGGAAGAAGAACTAACAGAAAGAGATCAAATTGCTGCACATATCTATCAGATTGGAGATAAACATGTCAGCATGTTATTAGAGTCAAAAGAAGGAAACAAACATACTGAAATGAATGAGCAACTTTATTGTGTGCTTTTGAATGATCGACTACGTCCCTTTCAGTCTCGGAAATTAGGGAGGAAACTGGGGAAGTTTCATTTTAGAGGCAGAACTGTACCATTTGGTGTCCAAAAAATAAGTAGAATGGGGCAGTGGAAGAGCATGTGGGAACAAAGGTTGGGACAATTGGAGGGTTTTTGGAACAGTATGTTATATAAACAGCCAGAAAGTGAATTCGATCAATTATTTTTAGAATCTTTTCCATATTATATGGGAATTGCTGAAAATGCCATTCAGTATCTTGTCGATACAGAGCTAGATGATGATCCAACTGCTGTAGATAGCGGAACGATTTGTTATAACCGTTTTACAAAAGACACATGGGCAGGGGAATATTATATTAAAAATCCATTTGATTGGGTATTTGATCATTGTGGAAGAGATCTTGCTGAATGGACAAGAGATCGATATTTTCGAAATATCAAAACATATCATCGAGAAGTGAAGACGTTTTATGAGGAGTATCAAAGCGTTATGCCTCTAAGTTCTTTTGCATGGAGATTAATATATGCAAGGCTTTTATTTCCCATTCATTATGTGGAATGTATCGAAAATTATTATTCTGCTATACAGGAGGCAGACCGTCTATTTCTAGAAGAACGGTTAAAGAAAATGCTTAGTCAGTCGAGAGATTTAGAATTATTTTTGAAAGAATTTTTTGACAACACAGAAGTGGCAGTTAAAACATTGAAAATCCCAATTGTTTCCTGGTTGTAAATAATTGGTTTAAAGCGGAAAGCATAAATAGTCAGGATATAAGTGTTCAAAACAAAGAAAAATCCTAACAATTATATGGAGATATTCATGAGAATTTCGTATATTGTTAGTTTTTTTTTTTTTTGAATACAGTATGTTTTCCATGGAGTGAGCGCCGAGCGCTTTGTTGATTCACTTTCTTGAAAAATCTAAATATACATAAAATTTATAATTTTCCTTTTGGAATTATAGCTTCTTCCTATATAATGGATTCATTAAGTAAACGAGCACAGTTATTCTTTTTAAAAGGGAGAAGTATTCTTATTCATAAAAATTTTAAAAGAATGTTTAAACACCCCTTGTAAAAAAAGGAATCAAACACTATAATGTCTACTATATAAAGACAGTTGTTCTCGTAAAAAGAACATCAACGGGAGGTAAACAGATGGAGGCAATCTCAATTGGACTACTCGGATTAGGAACTGTTGGATCGGGCGTTGTAAAAATTATTGAGAATCATCAAGATAAAATTATGCATCAAGTCGGCTGTCCAGTGAAGGTAAAAAAAATTCTCGTCAAGAATGTAAAGAAAGAACGAGAAGTAGAGATTACAGATGATATTCATTTAACAGTTGAGGCTAATGATATATTAGATGATCCTGAAATAGATGTGGTAATAGAAGTAATGGGTGGGATTGAAGAGACAAGGAACATCCTGTTAAAAGCCTTAAAAAATAAAAAACAAGTAGTAACGGCAAACAAGGATTTAATGGCAGTACATGGAGCAGAGCTATTGCAAGCTGCTTCCCAAAATAATTGTGATTTATTTTATGAGGCAAGTGTTGCTGGAGGAATTCCTATTCTAAGAGGTTTAGTAGACGGGTTAGCTTCTGACCGTATCATTAAATTAATGGGAATTGTGAACGGGACAACTAATTTTATTTTAACAAAGATGAGTCAACAGCAAAGACCGTATGAGGATGTTCTATTAGAAGCGCAAGCATTAGGTTTTGCGGAAAGTGATCCCACTTCTGATGTCGAAGGGCTGGATGCAGCAAGAAAAATGACTATTTTGGCAACATTAGGCTTTTCAATGAATATTGGCTTGGAAGATGTAAAGGTACAAGGCATAACGAATGTAACAGATGACGATATACAGTATGGAAAGCAGTTAGGATATACAATGAAACTCATTGGCATTGCTCAAAGGCAGGAAGAAAAAGTAGAAGTTAGTGTCCAGCCTACTTTTATTGTCGACAGCCATCCATTGGCAGCTGTTAATAATGAGTATAATGCTGTGTATGTATATGGAGAAGCGGTAGGAGAAACGATGTTTTATGGTCCTGGTGCCGGAAGCTTACCAACTGCAACAGCCGTTGTATCGGATCTAGTTAATGTTTTGAAAAATATGCGCTTGGGCGTTAATGGAAAAGGTGCAATTGCTCCACAATTTAAAAAGAAGCTAAAAGAGCCAGACGAAATGTTTTCTAAATATTTCTTACGTCTGCAAGTAGTGGATGAGGTTGGAGTATTTGCAGAAATTACATCCATCTTCTCCCAGCATGGAGTCAGCTTTGAGAAAATCCTCCAGTTACCAGTAAAGGAAAAAGGATTGGCAGAAATAGTCTTAGTAACACACCATGCGTCTTTATTAAACTATGAGAATATTTTATTAGAATTAAGGGACTTATCATCTGTTCGAACAGTTAAAAGTTCTTATCGAGTTGAAGGAGGAACAAAGTAATGAGATGGAAGGGTCTTTTAGAAGAATATAAAGAATATTTACCAATAAATGAATCGACACCAATGTTAACACTAAATGAAGGAAACACTCCTTTAATTAAGCTGGAAAAGTTGTCTGAGGAATGGGGCGTCGAGCTATTTGTCAAAACGGAAGGAACTAATCCAACTGGCTCCTTTAAAGATAGAGGAATGGTCATGGCTGTAGCTAAAGCAAAGGAAGAGGGAAACTCTACCGTTATTTGTGCCTCTACAGGAAATACGTCAGCTGCAGCTGCTGCCTATGCTACACGTGCAGGGATGCGCTGTATTGTCGTTATACCAGAAGGAAAAATTGCGATGGGAAAATTGGCACAAGCCGTTATGTATGGTGCTGAGATTATTGCGATTGAAGGGAATTTCGATCAAGCATTACAAATGGTACGAAAAATTAGTGAAACAGAACCCGTTGCACTTGTTAATTCAGTGAATCCGTATCGTTTAGAAGGACAAAAAACAGCTGCTTTTGAAGTCTGTGACCAATTAGGAGAAGCGCCAGATATATTGGCAATTCCTGTTGGTAATGCCGGAAATATTAGTGCATATTGGAAAGGCTTTAAAGAATATCACGAAAAAAAGCAGACTGGACTACCGAAAATCCATGGCTTTGAGGCGGCTGGAGCAGCAGCGATTGTTCATAATCGCGTATTTGAGAATCCAGAAACAATTGCTACTGCCATTCGAATTGGTAACCCTGCTAGCTGGCAGCTGGCTGTTCAAGCACAAGAAGAGTCCAAGGGAATTATTGATGAAGTAACAGATGAAGAGATTATTGCTGCATATCGTACAATTGCTGCAAAAGAAGGGGTATTTGCTGAGCCAGGTTCTTGTGCATCGATTGCCGGTGTTTATAAGCATATTCAAAATGGAAAAATTCCTAAAGGAAGTAGAATAGTAGCGATTCTTACAGGAAATGGCTTGAAAGATCCGAATACAGCGATCGATGTAAGTCCAATTAAGCCAGTAGTACTGCCTAATGATGAAAAAGCAGTAGCTAATCACATTAAGGGAGTCGTTCATATATGAACGAAGGAGAGATGCTGCTAATTAAAGTCCCAGCGAGTACTGCTAATCTCGGGCCAGGCTTTGATAGTATTGGACTAGCATTAAATTTATATTTATCATTGGAAGTTGTTCAAAGTGACTGTTGGGAGGTTATTCCGTTAACAGAGGAATTGAAGGAATTTCCTAGTGATGAAAGTAATTTCATTATTAAAACAGCGATCGAGGTGGCGGAATCATTTCATACTATTCTTCCTCCATGTCAAATAAAAGTGGATAGTAATATTCCTTTAGCAAGAGGACTAGGATCTAGTGCCTCCGCTATTGTGGCAGGAATTGAACTAGCAGATCAAGTCGGTAATTTACAACTGACTAAACAACAGAAATTTGCAATTGCCTCCAAAATGGAGGGGCATCCAGATAATGTTGGGGCAAGTATTTTCGGAGGATTAGTTGTTGGTTGTCAATTAGGAGAAGAAGTAGATGCAGAAATTATTCATTCGATAGACTTGGAAGTACTAGCAGTGATTCCAGAAGAAGAGCTATTAACAAAGTCTTCTCGAGGAGTTTTACCGAACTCTCTTTCTTTTGCTGAAGCTGTTTCAGCAGGTGCAATATCTAATCTATTAGTTGCAGCACTGCTTACAGGCAATAGCAAACTTGCAGGAAAAATGATGAAAAAAGACAAGTATCATCAGCCATATCGGAAAGAGTTAGTACCGCACTTAGAGATCATGGAAGAGCATGCTTGCGATCTAGGTGCTTATGGAGTGGCTTTAAGTGGAGCGGGACCGACAGTGTTATGTTTTGTAGAACCTGGAAAAATGAATACGTTAATAGATGGATTAGCAGTGAAATTACCTGATATGCGTTTCCTCCCCTTGGAAATAGACAAGAAAGGGAGTACTTGCTCCGGAGCACTTGCAACAGAAGTTAAATAAAAAAGAAAGAGGATGCGATTGCATCCTCTTTCTGTATTTTCTCATAAAAAATTAAAATACTTGTTCCACTTCATAAACGCCT
Organism: Niallia sp. FSL W8-0177; assembly: GCF_038006285.1. Classification (NCBI taxonomy): domain Bacteria; kingdom Bacillati; phylum Bacillota; class Bacilli; order Caryophanales; family Bacillaceae; genus Niallia; species Niallia sp. FSL W8-0177. The sequence continues at coordinate 2,961,156 of NZ_JBBOUX010000001.1, read as the reverse complement.
GGTACTTCCTCTAATAACGCACGTTCAATACCAGCTTTTAAAGTAATAGTAGAACTTGGGCAGCTTCCGCAAGCACCTAACAAGCGTAGTTTTACAATGCCATCCTCTACATCCACTAATTCACAGTCTCCACCATCTCTTAAAAGGAATGGACGTAATTTATCTAGTACTTCTTGTACTTGTTCTTTCATTTCCACTTCTTGCATACATATCGACTCCTTTCCTATTATTTATTATAATCACATTAGGATGAAAAATCTATAATCAAGAAACACGAATTAAATAAACAAAAAATGGATATATAATAAAAACCCTATAATTATGGAAAAATAAAGGATAGGCAAGCTTGTCTATCCAATGGAGGAGAGTTTATTTGAAAAAGGAAATTGAAGTTAGTATTTATGGTGCAGAACAAATTTGTGCAAGCTGTGTTAACCTGCCATCTTCTAAGGACACATATGAATGGCTCCAAGCTGCATTAAGTAGAAAATTTCCAGAGCAGACTTTTCAGATTAAATATTATGATATTTTTCAAGCAAATTATACGGAAGATAAAAATAAATTCTGTCAGAAAATTATAGAGGAAGATTTATTCTATCCAGTAGTAGTAATTGAGGGAGAGATTGTAGGCGAAGGTAATCCGAAGTTGAAGAAAATTTATGCGGAATTTGAGAAATACGGCTATACTAGTGCTTAATGGTTAAAGTGTATTCATTCCTTAAGTAATAAGGGAGTAGACTGAATACACATCACTATCGATCGAATAGGAAGTATATTCAGTCTAGAAGGATAACTATAACTCTTGTTATCCATACAAAATCAATAGGAAATGTTATTGGTAGTTTTCTGTTGTCCGGCGTTATCTAAAGCTGGAATATTTATGACATGCTCATTTTCTTTTACTAGTGATTAATTTTATTTTTATTATTTTTATCTTTCCATAACACTCCATGTTTAATTAAGCGTGGAATTCTTCCTGTTAAAGCAGTCTTGGCAATAAGGCCGAAACCGGCTTTTTTCCCTAATGATCCTAAGACTCCTTTCAGCTTGATTGGCGGCATATAATTGGGTAGTACTTTTCCTTGCCATCGAGATATTAAAACAAAAGCAATTTGTTCTGCCTGTCCTTCTGCAAGCTGTGCACTGGGGGGATGAGAAAGGCTTGCGCAATCACCAACTACGAAAACATGCTCATTATCAGGAAGATGGTGATGCTTGGATAAGATAATGCGTCCTTTTTTATCTTTTTCCACGTCAAGTTCTCGCACAATTTTATTTGGTTGAATGCCAGCTGTCCAAATAATACAGTCATAATGGTGGGGGCTTCCATGATTATAAACTGTATTTTTTTTTATACAAGTAATGTTGCTATTTTTGATAAGATTAACCTTTTTATCTGTAAACCATCGTTCTACATAGTTTCTTATTTTTTTAGGATAAGAAGATAATATGGTATTTCCACGATCCAATAGTGTTATTTGCAGGCTGCTACTTTCAGCTAATTCTGCTGCTAATTCAACACCGCTTAAGCCGCCGCCAATAATCGCTACCTTTGCCCCTTGAGGCAAGCTATGGAGATGCTTATGTGTTCGTTTAGATTTATTGATGGTTTGAATACTATGAGTGTTTTCTTTAGCTCCCTCGACTTGGTGATAATTATCCTCACAGCCAAGTCCAATAATCAAATCATCATAATCGATCGGATTTCTCCCCGCCAACCAAACTTTATTGTTTTCCAAATCAATTTTTTCCACTTCTGCTTGTATCATGCTTACTTGAGGGTGTTTAGGAAAAGGGATTTGTAGGCTTTTATCCAGTACAGTGCCAGCTGCAAGAGCATAATATTCGGTTTTTAGAAAATGAAATGGGACCTTATCTATTAATATGACCATAAAGTTATATGGTAAATGAGGTATGATAGAGGATAAAACACGCATACCACCATAACCGCCGCCTAATATTATTAATTTTTTCATTTTTTCCCCCTTAGTGTACTCATGAGAATATCTATTCTTTAAAAATTAGTTCGTAAATTTGGATCTTCTCCTTTTAGAGTATATTAAAAGGTTAGGATTGTTTATTCTTCATTATAGAAGGAAAATGACTTTCCCCTTTACAGATAAGAAAGGAAGTATGAGATTAGACAATTTTTGCGTTCACCACCAAGAAAAACCTGTATAATTCAGAGGGAGGTGAGGTGTTTGTTTAAACCGCTAATTGAATTTTGTGCGAGTAACCTAGCATCAGGCGCATATGAAGCGAAAGAATGCCTTGAACAGGATGATTCTTTAGATGTGATTGACTATGGTTGTTTGAGTTATTGTGGGCAATGCGGGGATTCGTTATTTGCGTTGATAGATGGTGAAGTAGTAAAAGGGAAAGATACAAAAGAGCTTGTTGAAAATATCTATCAGCATTTGAAGGAGAATCCATCATAAAACCTCTTATATCAGTGTGATAAAAAATTTTATTCACTGATATAAGCGGTTTTTAGATGAAGGTTTTTTGACTGTCTCTTAATTCCTGCCAGCTTTCTTTAGCTAGCTTTACAATTTGTGTTTCCACTGTTCTACTCTGCTGCTCAATTACTTTTGAATAAAATTTTGTAGCTTTTTCAAGATTATCAGTCCGCTTGGAAAGATCTGCTATTAAATAAATGGTTCTTAATTCTGAAACAGGAGTTCCCTGATAGTCACCAACAGAATAGGAAGTTTCATATTCTGCTAATGCAAGGGATATAAAACGCTTCTCTTGTTCTTGATTATTTAACATACGATAATGCCATGCAATCCGTAGGTGGAGTCCTGCAAGGATAATATGCTTATCCTTCCGTAAAGAAGCGCAATAAGCAGCTAATTTATACGTTTTAATACTATCCTCTATGTTACGTTCTTCTCCAAAGGAATGTGGAATCCAGTGGGAACATACTTTTTCGATTAGTATCTTTTTACTTTCTGGAGAAAAATAAGAAACCGTATCATCACTAAAAGAAAACCCGCAAGCAGGGCAGACATTTATATAATAAAGGAGTGGATTATGCTCAGCATAGACAGGAAAGAAATCTGTATCTAAATGTTTCAATTTGACAAATCTTGAACGTAATTTTTTTGTTGTAAATTTAGTTTGACAAAGCAAACAGGTACATTGCTTATCAAATAACGGTTCGATTTTGTTCAAATTTCTCACTCCCTTTGTTGTTAGGTAAAAAGGCTAGATGTTTATATATTTTATTATACCTTATTGTGAGTAATATTCCCTATGAAAATTTTACAGATAGGTGAAAAGTCTATATTATGTTAAGAAATCTCTTTAAAGTGGGAACAGCAAACGATAGTAATGTTCTAATCGAAAAATACTTGAAGAATGTTAGTACAGATTGTCAAATAGACCTGTTTTGTTCCCATCTTTTACACAGATCCCTTTAGTTGAGTAGTTTTGATTAGCGGTATATAATATAATAAGAAGTAATAATAGGACGAAAGGAGAATGAACAGTGACAGAAGAAATTGTACACATAACAGAAGCCGCTGCTCTTCAAATAAAAGAAATGATGAAGGCGAACGATGAAGAAGGTTCCTATTTAAGAGTTGCCGTAAAAGGTGGAGGCTGCAGTGGTTTATCTTATGGAATGGGCTTCTCACCAGATAAAGAAGAAAACGATCAACTTTTTGAGCAATATGGCATTCGTGTGTTAGTTGATCAAAACGATGGTCCTATTTTAAAAGGAACAAAAATTGATTACAAGCAATCCCTAATGGGCGGAGGATTCACCATCGACAATCCTAATGCGATTGCTTCATGTGGCTGCGGGTCTTCTTTCCGTACAGCAAAAGTGGCTGGAACACCTGAGGAGTGTTAAGAACAAGGTTTAAAATTTGAATACCGCTGCGTCATGAACACCTTATTGGTCTTCATGACGCAGCGGTGTTTTTGTTTCATTAAAAAAAGACTGAATGTAATCAGTTGTTTTTCAAAACATTTAAAGAAAACAAAAGATTATCATTAGTCTTTAGAAACGTCTATTTAAACAAAGAAGTACTGTGAAGAGGCTGTACGCGAGCTTTTGGATCCATATATGTTTTAGCGTTATTGACAGCTGTAGGGGCTTCTCCGAATCCTGTCGCTATTAATTTCACTTTTCCATCATATGTGCATATGTCTCCAGCTGCATAGATACCTGGAATATTTGTCTCCATTTTGCTGTTAACAACAATAGAGTTCTTTTGAATATCAAAGCCCCATTCCTTAATTGGGCCTAAAGAAGAAACAAATCCATAGTTTACAATGACTGCATCTACATCAATAATTTCTTTTTCCTGTGTTGTTACATTTTCAAGAATCACTTGTTTGATTTCCTCATCTCCTACTAATTCTGAAGGAATATATGGAGTTTTAATGTTTACTTTTGAATTTTTAAGGTTTTCTACACTATGTTCATGGGCACGGAATTTATCACGTCTATGTGCTAAATAAACAGTATCAGCTATAGGCTCTAGCATTAATGCCCAGTCAACAGCAGAATCTCCACCACCAAATACCATTACCCTTTTCCCTGCAAACTGATTTAAGTCATTGATAAAGTAATGAAGATTTTTTCCTTCATATTCTTTCGCTTGCTCCAACTCTAATTTACGAGGTTGGAAAGCTCCGTTTCCAGCTGTAATAATAATAGTTTTGGAGTAATGGACTTCTTTATCAGTAGTAATTTTGAATATACCATCACCTTGTTTCTCCACTGTTTGAACAGCTTGTTCTAGTACGATAGACTGTTCAAATTTTTTCATTTGCTCTTCTAAATTATCGACTAACTCTTGAGCACGAATTTTTGGAAATCCAGCAATGTCATATATATATTTTTCGGGATAAAGTGCTGTAAGCTGACCGCCAAGGGTAGGGAGACTCTCAATAATTTTAACGGTTGCTTGTCTCATCCCTCCATAAAAAGCAGTGAACATGCCTACAGGTCCACCACCGATAACAGTAATATCATAAATGGTTTGATTTTCTTCCAATTTTCCTAAACCCTCCTAATAAAGATCAATTCTACAAGCTATCATATCATAATGATTATGATTTCTCACTTTTTAAATCTTCCAATTTTGAAAGATATCTAGGCCACCATCCTACTCATAAATTTTATAAAATATAAAATTTTCAATTTTTAACTTTTATTGGTAATGGTATAATTCAGAAAAATAATGTAAAAATTATCGATTAGAAGCTTTTAATCGATATTTTTTTGTATTTTTTTGGTATTTTACTAGGGGGAAAGTTCTGGTTTTTACCTTTTTATGAATAAATTCTTTGAATATGGGAAATGAATAGTTTTGGGAGGAGTGAAAAATATGAATTTTTATAAAAAGTTTTTTAGAAGAGTAGGAATGGTTCTACTTTTTATGGCAGCACTACTAACCACGTTCCAATCGATTTCAGGTGTTAAGGCGAGTTCGATAAATTTAGGTACTAACGAACATGCTCAGGTAAGTAAGAATCCAGATCATATTGATCATACAATAAAGCAAATGAGTGTAGCATTAAAAAGCTTTAAAAAGGCATTGGCGGAAAAAACACAAATTTCATCCAGTAAAGAGGTTGCAGGTAAACCACCTTCACTAGAAAATATGAAAGATTGGTCACAATATCCGACAAAACGAGTGATCGCAACAGGCTATACGGCTGGATATGAGTCAACTGGCAAGAACCCAGGCCATCCACAATTCGGTATTACCTATTCAGGCGTAAAAGTAAAAAGAGATTTATATAGTACCATTGCTGCTGATACTAGTGTATTTCCAATTGGAACTATTCTTTTTATCCCTGATTATGGATTTGGAGTTGTCGCCGATACTGGTTCAGCCATTAATGGCAATAGATTAGATTTATACTATGAAACCGTACAAGATGTATATAGTCAATGGGGCAAGAAAACAATAGATGTATACATAGTGGAAATGGGCAAAGGCAAACTAACCGAAGAAACGTTAAGTGCATTAAATGAAGAAGAATCTATGCAAGTATTCCGTCAACAGTATACAAAAGCAGAAAACAAATAATTACATACTTAATTAACAAGTAAAAAGGATATCCTAAAATCAAAGTCCTAACAAAAAATTGTTAGTTGATTTTTAGGATATCCTTCTTTTTTTAGAATAAATATAACTGCTTTTGAATAGCTTAAGCAGTTTTTATTTGGATTTATTCATAAAGGGAAGGTTAATAAATTAGCATATGTAAAACAAGCGTCAATACAATTCCGGTTAGTCCACCAAAAAATACTTCTATCGGTTTATGTCCTAACAATTCCTTTAATTCTTTTCTTTTTTCCTGTTCTGGTTTGTTTTGCCACCCTTTAGCTTCATTTAAAAACTTATTAAAATCATTCACTAAGCGATTTAAAACAATTGCTTGTTCTCCTGCCTGTCTTCTAACACCTGTAGCATCAAACATAGTGATTATCGCAAAAATAGCAGCAACCGCAAAGATCGGTGAATCAAAGCCTGTTTGCAGAGCCACACCAGTAGACAGAGCAGTTACAGCTGCTGAGTGAGAACTTGGCATTCCTCCTGTACTTGTTAACAAAGACCAGTCAATTTTTTTTGTAACAAAATAAGTGATTGGCACTTTGACAAATTGCGCAAAAAAGATTGCAGCCAAACTTGCAAGTAAAGGAAAGTTAGCTAGTAGTTCCATAAAAACACCTCATCATTCTGTGAAAAATATGTACTTTTAGTATGTATACCTTATTTAACGCATTATTAATCTTTCATATAAGGAGAATTAATGGAAATAAGGAGGTAGACAGTGGAGTTAGATATAGGGTAAAAATGAATTTTATTCTGTGTTATTTGCTTTCAAAGCCATGGAAAAACAAAATGCGATTCATTTTTAAATGGGTGAGAGCAATTTTCAATGCTCACTTTGCTTTTCCACTTATCTTATTATAACATAACCAAATATCGAGCTTTCTACTTAAATTCGAAAAAACTTTTTATATTTTGGTATCTATTATAAGAAAGTTGTTTTTCAAAATAAATTATAGCTCATCTTTAGGAATGCAGCTTTATCATTTAGAATTGAATGATGTAAATTTAATTAGATATACGAAATGATAAATAAATTCGTTATAATAGAAGAAGAAATAGAATGGAGGAATTGATTATGTTTTCATATCAGAAAGAATGGGATTTTCAAAATAATCATGAAAGTATTATTATTGGATTATTTGATAAGTCTATTAAATTAGAAGGTCAGCTGCAATTACTAGACGAACAGTTTGAAGGAGAATTAACCAGTTTAGTAAAAGATGGAGATATTTCAGCAAAGAAAAAGTCCGTTACGGTGATACATACTTTTGGAAAAATTGGAGCAAAAAGAATTATTTTTGTTGGATTAGGAAAAAAGAAAGAACTTTCCTTTGATGAGTTAAAAGCAATCTTTGGAGCAACTTTCAAACGTATTACTAGTGAAAAGTGGGTGGAAACAGCTGTATACTTAGATTCCTTTATATCAGAGGAAAATGATGCACAAGATGTTGCTCATGCATGCAGTGAAGCGTTTGGTCTTGCTACCTATGAGTTTTCAGGTTATAAACAAAAATCAAATGAACCAGAAAAAAAGATTACAGAAATTACGGTTTATAGCCATGCAGAGCAAGAGGAAGTTTTGTCATCGCTAACAGTAGGGTATGTATACGGTCAGGCGACAAATTCTGCACGTACGCTAGTTAACTTGCCAGGAAATATGTTAAAAGCAGCAGATCTAGCTAATTATGCACTAGAATTAGCAGAAAAATATGGCTTTGAGGCAGAAATATTAGAGAGAGAAGATATGTTAAAGCTTGGTATGGGGGCAATGCTTGCTGTGAACCAAGGTTCGACAGAGCCTCCTAAAATGATTGTGCTGAAATACCAGGGAAAAGATAACTGGGAAGATGTCATCGGCTTAGTCGGAAAAGGGATTACGTTTGATACAGGTGGCTATTCTATTAAGCCAAAAACAGGTATTGTCGGTATGAAAACGGATATGGGCGGTGCGGCAGCAGTTCTTGGAGCAATGGAGATTATTGGAGAATTGAGACCAGAACAAAATGTCGTTGCAGTTATTCCATCTACTGATAATATGATAAGTGGTAATGCGTTTAAACCAGATGATGTTATCACATCAATGAGTGGAAAAACAATTGAGGTATTAAATACAGATGCAGAAGGTCGCTTAGTTTTAGCAGATGCAGTAACTTACGCAAAACATCATGGCGCTGACTACCTTGTAGATGTTGCAACCCTTACAGGTGGAGTAATTACTGCTTTAGGAATGGAAACGACAGGTGCAATGACAAATAATGAATCTTTATTTGAACAAGTGTTAGAAGCTTCCTATGAAGCAGGGGAACAAATGTGGAGACTGCCTATTTTCGAGAGTCATAAGAAATTAGTGCGCAATAGTCCGATTGCAGATTTAAATAATTCACCAGGTGCCGCTGGTCATGCAATTATGGGTGGGGCCTTTATCGGCGAATTTGCAGAGGAAACACCATGGGTGCATTTGGATATTGCTGGAACGTCTACCCAAAGTAAAGCTACTGATTTAGGACATCCAGGCGGAACAGGCGCTATGACTAGAACATTAGCATTGTTTGTGGAAAGATTTGAAAGTACAAAGTAGAAAGTTTTATTAAAATATAATATAAAAAATTACAGACCCCATTTTATTAATTTGATGGGGTCTGTAATTTTTTATAAGGGGGTGCTGTGCGCTTGCAGCCACTTTTCCATTGGTTCTGGCATATGGGAACTCGCAACGAGACCAGCATGCCCGCCCTCAAATAAAACAAAGGATTTATCTTGACTTGAAACAAGATCCATAATTGGTTCGCAGAGAGAACTTGGAACAAGTGGATCATTCTTGGTGGAAAATACGAGTAAATTAGAGTGAATGTTCGCCAAATCAACCTCTTCCCCGTTGATTGTTAATCCACCCTCAATCATCTTATTGTCCCTGACATAGTCATTCATAAGTTGTTTAAATGTTGCACCAGCTACAGGGATATGATCAAGTGTCCATTTGTTCATTCTTGCCCATTTTTCCGAGTATTTATCTTCGCCAGAACGATTCAAAAGTGCTAAATAATGACTGAATGACAGGGGAGCAACAAGTAACCTAGTGCCATATTTAACCGATTCAGGAGGAACAATTCCCATTTTATCGATTAATTCCTCAAGGTGCAGTTCATTTTCGCGAAGGGCATTCAGCCACTTATCATAGTCCGGAAAATCGGAAAAATTAATTGGAGACACGGCAAGAATTAAGTTTTTAATATAACGATTATCTAATGCGGCAAATATGCTGGCAAGTGTTCCTCCTAAACAAAAACCAATGACAGTAAAGGAATCGGAATTAGCATGTCGCATCGCTCGTTTAAAACCTGGTTGAATATACTTTGTTATATAATCATCAATGGTTAAATGACGATCTTCATATGCAGGGATTCCAAAATCAATTAAATACGTATCATACCCTGCGTTATTAAATGCCTCAATTAAACTCATGGAGGGACCTAAATCAAGAATATATGGTTTATTTACGATCGAATAAATAAGGAAAATCGACTCTTTATATTTTCTTTCTTTAGAAGGGTAATACCATAAAGTTGCTTTGTTTTTTTTCCAGATGGCATATTTTTCTGACTGTCCAACGGCAGGATCGTACGATAAGGTATGAATAAATTTAGCTATACTTTTTTTTGCCATATTATATCGCCTGATTGGAAAAAGTAGAAAAGCTGAGTTCGTCTTTTTGTGAATCCAATTGTTGTTTTGCTTGTGTCAATTCATTTTGAAGTGTGGAAATACGTTGTTCTTGTTCAGTAATAATAGTTGTCAATTGATTAGAGTAATCATCAGAAGGATTCATGTTTAGTTGTTCTATTAATTGTTTGACTTCTTTCATCATTGTCGTTAATTCAAATAACTGATCATCAAGATTATCGATTTTTTCTTCTGATTGAAGAATTAATTGGGTTGCATTTGCAAGGTCTGTTTTAGTAGGTAGATTCATATAATTACTTAATTGCTCTGTATAGGTTTGAATTCGATCTATTTTGTTTGTTAATGGATTTGTTTTTGAAGTCGTGAAATCAATGATGGACATTTGATTTAAGCTTTTTTTAATACGGTTATTTAACTGATATTGTAATAATGTTCCACCTTTCTTTAATAACTCATAAAAATCGATTGTAACGTGTGCCATTTTCCTATCCCTCTTTCTTTTCTTTTTTAGTGAACATCCTAAAGTCTATTTAAAGACTCACTTTTTTATAAACTGGAGGAAAGTCCACCATCAATGGCAATTGTTTGTCCAGTGATATAATTGGAAGATTCTCCAGCCAAGAGCAGAATAATTCCATCTAAATCACTTAATTCCCCTAAGCGCCTTGCTGGAATTCCAGCAGTAATTTGTTTTTTATAATCTTCTAAGCTAGTCGTAATACTTGTAGGGAAAAATCCTGGCGCAATCGCATTTACTTGGATATTATATCGAGCTAACTTAATAGCTAATTCTTTGGTTAATGTAATGAGTGCCCCTTTACTAGTGTTATACGCGATTGCATCTAATAAGTGTGGCGGAGTTCCGTTAAATGCAGTAACAGAAGAAATATTAATTATTTTTCCCTTTTTTTGTTCTACCATTTTTTTTGCAGCTGCCTGTGAAAATAAAAAAGAGCCTTTGAGATTAACATCCAGTACTTTATCCCATTTCTCTTCGGGATAATCAAGAAAAGGTGCCATCCAGGAAGTTCCGCTGTTATTAATTAAGATATCTATTGTTTGGAATTTGGCGATTGTTTGACTAATAACATGGTCTATATCCTCTTTTTTGGATACATCGCATGGAAGGGCTAATACCTTTATCCCTTTATCTTGTAATTTAGCAGCAGTTTTTGTACACTGTTCTAAGTTTCTGGAACAAATGACAATATTAGCTCCAGCTTCACCTAGTGTTTTAGCCATTTGTTCTCCTAACCCTCGACTCCCCCCTGAGATAATTGCCGTCTTATTCGTGAAATCAAAAAGTGAATTCATTTTCTTTACCATTCCTCCTGCGACATCTATTCCATATAGTATAGACAAGCAATGACCTAAGCGTGAATAAATTAATGGAATTACCTATGCCTATCCTGCCTTTTTTATCAACAAAAAAGCATTTATTTATTTATAAAATTAGGTCAAGCTTATTTCTGGGGGATAACATTAGATTATAAGATTGACCCTGCTATATAGTCGCAAGAAAGAATATAAATTATAGGAGGAAATCAAATGAATATATTTTTTTAATTGCAACGTTAGTAGGGTTAGTTTGGTTTTTTACGATTTTTTTTAAGAGTATTAAGAAATTTAAAAACACACAATGCTAAAATGTTTAGCATTGTGTGTTTAATAGTAAGCGTAATATTCTTCCCACATGTTCATACACCATAAATTTTGAAATAATCTCTTCAAAAATATTTGAGGAGGATTTTTCATGACTAGAATCCATAATTTAGAACTACGAAAAAAACGGCAACAAAGAATTTCTGACTACAAATCTAGTGGTCAATCCCAAGTTAAATGTTGTGAGGACAATGGGATAAGTTATCAGCAATTTGGATATTGGAAGAAAAAGATTAAAGATCAAAGTACGGAGAAAATAAATAATTCTTGGGTTCCAGTAATCATTGAGGAACCTAGAACTTCACCAACTAGAGACATATCATCTTCTCTTTTATGAATTAATAACAATTCTAATGTTCTAATCTTTGCCGAGTTAACCCTCGAAGAGCGTTTGGATCATGTCTATAATCGTAAGTGTCTTTATGGATATTTAACTTCTCCTCACCGATTACTACTTGGTCGTTCGTTACCCATTCCACATATGGATCATAATCGAATCGATTAAAGTAAATGGTTTTTTCCTTATTCTTATTTAAATCAACCAAGACTGCTTTTGCATTCTCACCATAAATACCGGTAAAATGATAAGTTTTTATAGAGTATTTACCGTTTGGCGATACAATATTAGTATTCATTTCTCCGGACGGGAGATAATCCAAATTATAATATTGATTGTAGTAGAGAATGCCAGTAACTACTAAAAAAGAAAGAGTATAGAAAAATGTTTTTCGAGGGAATAGGTATTTCCCTTTTTTCCATTTAACCATTTTTACAAATAGGACAACAAGAAAAATTATAGATACTAGTGATATGATAAAAAATGATAGAAATAAGGCCAAATATAATATTTCATTCATTATAGTTCACTCCCAATTCCTCAATCTTAATCTTAAAGATTTTATAATAACGATGTTAATTAACATTTCAAACAGGTTCTCTTCTCCTTAGTAAATTTTAAAAATTACAATTTACTTTTTTTGAAATGAATTAGCGTGATCATATCCCCTTCTAATTGCATCTTTCGCTTGAGCATCATCCGGTTTCTGATTTTTTCCTAATCCAACCAAATCTCCGCCAATCAAAAGTACTGTTTTGTTAAAAACAACCCTACCTGTATATCCGTAGTTGTAATTACCTAACCACTTACTATTATGAGTTTCAGTACTTCCGTTCGGTAAAACCATTGAGAAAGTTTTATACCAAGGAGAAAAACCCTTGACAACTTTGTAATCCCATGCTCCACCTTCTCTTACCTTACCAACCCAATATGCTCTAGCTATGGTTACTCTACCAACAGTATTGATACTATTAACAGCTCTGTAATTTTTGTCCATCATAGTCTTTACATCGAGAACTGTAGCCATAGTAGAGATTGGTCCAGAAAGACCAAGGCTTTTCTCTATTTGATAATTCTGGTAAACCTTTTCGGTAATTTCTTCATCGGGTAAAAATGTTATTTGTAAATTCTCATCGTACCAAGCTATACCTTCGCCAACAGCGAAATTTGCTGATTCAATTCTCTTCTTATAATCATCAAATAGCGATGAATCAATCTCTAAGTTGTTGGCATCTTGACTGATAATCAGTTTTTTATCATCATTTAGACTTATTAATTCTTTATTCAAAAGCATATTATGCAATTCTTCGATAGTTTTTACTTCATTAGAATTATTGGCTAGTGCTGGAGTGGATAGTAACAAGAAACCAAACATTAATGCTAATGCTAGTGCGATTTTTTTCAAATCCTCATCTCCCTAGTTTGTTTTTGGAGAAGAGAACCTGTTTCAGATATTCATTCTTGTTTAAGGATGGGGATTCGAGGTGAGAAAATACTATAAATCTATTTTAATACCAATATAGTCATGCGTCTACCAAAATTGTTATTTTTTTCAAATATATATATTTATTTAAGATAAAGTCACTTTCCTCAATATGGAAATGTGTTTTTTATCTCATTTAATGAGAGTCCAATCTCTTTCTAAAATGCCATTTTAGCCTTGAAATAAAGTTTGATTAAAAAATGTTATTGACTCCTTATTTATCTTCGCAACTTTCTTCAAAACATCGTATCTTTATTTTATTACTTAAAAACTCATATATGTTTGGCCGCTTAATGTAATTGATTCTTTAATTTGATAAAATTTCATTTTATTTAGTTGTTCTAGAGTACTAACACAGAATCCAACCCCTGGATTATCCTCAAATAATGAAAAATCTCCTTGCTTCATTTCACAAAAAGGACAATGATTCATTAAATACCCATTTCCCACCATCTTCGAATAATCCATATTCACATAACCTTCAGAAATATTTTCCATGTGTTTGGCAGCCTGTTTGTCTATAAACCTAATATATGATACAAATGAAGGTTGCTCTATTTTATCCCATACCCAATCTCTTTCTAAATCTTCAGTATCTAAGGAATAGTATTCATTTAGAAAAATAGAAAAAACCGGAATCCTCTTTTTGCATTTCCAACAATCTATAACAGTTTCGGCTATAAAATATTCATTAGCTTTTATATCATTAATAGTAAGATACCACTTTTGAAAGTCATTTAGGTTTACCCCTTCTGGAATATACCAACTTTTCAATTTTGGATCCCACTTTGCTCCATTGCTTTTAACTTCTTCTTTTTCTGAATAAGGGATACTTAAGTATATTCTTTTATTCATTTCTTCACCTTCATATTAATTAATAGAGAAAGTCTATACTTGCTAGTTAAGTATTTGATCGCTCACATTATAGAAAGAATAAATTTGAAATTTCGACCAAAAAAGAGAAACTTATCTACTTAGAAGAACTTTTATAATTGAGTACTTAAAAAAATATGTTAGTGTATTATTCGTTAAAGACAATTAACATAGGCAAGTTATATCTCTTCTGCTTATTTTAATTTTTCTTATAATTTCTTTCAATTTAATTTTTTATAAACCAATCTAGTAATTTAGTTAACAAGTTTAAATTAAATATATATAATAGTAAAAACTTTCTTCTTATCTTCTAATAACCATGTAAATTAGGCTATTTTGTTGAACTAGTAAGAAAGATTTTTTAATAGCATTTTCGTTTATTTATTTAAACTAATGTTTAATTTATTTTTTCGATATTTTTTTCTCTTTTTTTAAAATTCTATACTTCCTATTATATGTTTCAATTTAGGATTTAGGACAAATACGCTGTTCTCTTTTATTTTTAATATTTCACTGAATATATTTCTCCTTACTGTACAATTGCAATCTAATTTCTTGTAGTCAATAAAGAACTTTTCTTTTTTATATTACATTGTGCCTTCTTCTGATAGGAAACGCTTTGTACTATGTCCAAACGAATTAACATGCTCTATCACAAATTCCTCATTTTTCATATAAATTTTTAATTTTCTCATCATGTTTCTTCCTTAAAATGAGCCAAAGCTAATTCCCTAAAATAAGCAGACATAGATTTTAAATCGCTCTCTTTAATATCGCTCTTTATTTTGCCCCATATATCGTCAGGAAGGGTTATAGACACCTTTTTAGTAACTCCCATAGACGGACGCCCCACATTTTCCTTTCATATTTTCTGTAGAGTACCATAATTTAAAATATCAGTATAAAAGTTACGGTTTTTACTTTTCTTGTTATTAATCCTATAAATCGGTATATTCTATGAACGTAGTAAGAAGAGTTCTATTTAGTTTAATAGCAAAATCAAAATCCAACCAAATCTCTTTTTTGTTAATAAATAGCTTAGTAGTGGATAGTATATAGTAAATGGAATTAAGAATGGTATAACCTTCTTTAAATTCTATAACAAAATACCTTAACAGAGTTTAATCAAAATCGAGCAAAAAAATTGTCAACGCATAAATGGATAATAAATCAGTGAGAACAGATAGTGAAATAGATAAAAGTTTCACATCTTTATTTTATCTAAAACCAATTATTTCTAAAAAAAATTTATGTTAATATTAATATAACTCTTGAAACAGTTTAATTTTATATATATTTATTAATGCTTTAATTTTTGCACACATCATAGGTATATAGAATTATTTTTTTTGCAATTTTACACAATTATTATAAGTAGAGAATGGAGTTAGTTTAATGTTTTTAGATAAAAATACCATTACAGAAATTTTAAGTACATTTATGATTATTCTTGTACAAATGGTTATCCGCCTACCCAAAAAGAAATAGGGGATCAGATTGGAGTATTAGCACCTTCAAGTGTACACAAACATTTAAATTATTTAATAAAACATGAATTTATCAAAAAAAACCCTTCGAAAATGAGGACTATTATTTCTAGAAATTTAGCTATATAAGGCGATAGCCCAGTCCAAAAGAGGGACATTCGCATAGAAAATAGAGAAAAGAAATAAGTCTAAAATGAGAGTGGAGGTAATGTTGAAGAATGTATGGATACCCTTATCAGTATCAATATCCACAACAAGATTCAAGAGCCTGGTTTGCAGCACCCTTTGTGGGTGGTTTATTAGGAGGAGTAATAGGAGGAGCTTTAGTTAGACCAAGACCATTTTATGGTCCTGTCCCATACGGCCCTGTTCCGTTTGGTCCAGCTCCGTTTGCTCCGGGACCATATGGACCGTATCCTTATTACTAAAAAATTCATCAGCTGGATGGAAGAATAGCTGTTTTTGGTAAAAAGGTACAATTCATTATATAGCAATGCTTGCAAGGATTATAATCTTGACACAAAGCATTTAAGAAAAATAAAATTCACTTATTCTTTATCGGATTATTTCAGGCAGTATGATATACCGCCTGAAATAATCTTTTATGAACAATTTAAAAATGCTAACGCCATCTCAATTGAACAGATAAGAAGCAGCAATAGGGTGGTTTATTTTTATGGTCGAAATTTAATGTGATCCCATCAGGAGTATAGGCTACTGTAGGGGTTTCTTTTACACCAATTGACTTAATTAATTGCTCTACTGTTTCCGTTTTAGATAATTGAGCGGCATTCATGAGATTTTTGGAAAAGTCAGGAGAGTTAGCTAATTTTTTTAAACAGGTTTCTACATCAGGCAATAAAGATAGGGTATCCTTAGCAGAGTCGATGAGTTTAGAAGGATTCGCTTCTGGGAGTTCTCGAAAATAGAGAGGATAATGAAGATATGGGTGGAATGCTGCTAAAGTAGGGATTTTACGATGATAATATCGAGCGTGGTACATAGTAGCCATTCCTTTCATGCATAATCTTATTTCTTATATACTATTCCTTATCAAGGGAATTTATGAATAAGAAAAAGACTTGAAATCACAAAAGGAAAAAAGATCCTGTTTGGATATCAAGTCTTTAAAGTGTGCAGAACTTTAAGATGTTTTGTTTAATACTAAAACTTATTACGGTGTTCGATTAGATCAATTGTTCCTAAGACGACATGTGCTAGTCCAAATCCAAAGACTGTATTGGAAATCATGGAATCGACTTTACGATTTTTCTTCATGGCAATGCCGGCAGTTGTAACGGCTGTTCCAAGAACAGTAGGGATTAATCCTTCACGTATATTTTTCATTTTATTGTACTCCTGTTCTGTATTAGTCCAATGACAGGACAGGAATATTATTTGCTTTTGTTTGAAAGCTTATCCTGCATTACATTGGGTCTGCAGGGAAATGATGGTTTTATTTGCTTTTCGCAGCAGCGTCTCTCGCTTCTTTTAAATCATCTCTTATCGTTTCATCTGCCATTGGTATTTTTCTGTTATAAGCAGAGCGAATAATAAGTTGTCCCGCAACTGGAGATGTTAAGAAAATAAAGGCGATTGCAAGAATTAAACGAGAATTAAAAATTTGTTCCGACTGAAAAAAATAGAGACAAGCACCAAGAAGGATAAACATGACTCCTAGAGTTGCGGATTTAGACGCTGCGTGACTTCTTGTATACACATCTGGTAATCTTAATACGCCAATGCTTGCAACTAGACTTAATAAGGATCCTAAGAGAATAAGAATGGCTATAATAATGTTAATGATTGTCTCGGTCATTTTCGATTATTACTCCTTTCTCCAGATACTTAGAAAAAGCTACCGTACCAATAAAGGCTAAAATACCAATGAGAAGAATAACTTCCAAAAAGGCCGAAGTTTTTAACACTATTGATAAAATAGCAGTAATCGCAACAAGGTTGATTCCGATAGCATCTAGAGCGACTACTCTATCGGGAGTAGAAGGTCCCTTTACGACTCGATAAATAAATAAAATCGTCGAGATAGAAACAATAAATAAAGATATATGCATAATGGTCTGGAACATCAAATACTCACCTCTTGTATGGCTTTTTCAAAGCTATTTTTAATACTGCTGATAGCGGCCTCTTTATCGCTAATATCCATTGCATGAATATATAGGATTTTATTATCTTCTGAAATATCCACTACAAGCGTTCCAGGTGTGAGCGTGATAAGATTACAAAGTATCGTTATTTCCCAGTCTTTCCTTAAATCGGTTTCTAGGGCAAAAATACCCGGCGTTACTTTTAACCTTGGCCGAAGAATGATTTTTAACACAGCGATATTGGAAAGTACTAATTCTCTTAGAAAAATACCTAAAAGTTTTAATATAGAAACAACTCGATATAAATAAAACTTATCGGAGAAAAATCTTCTTGTAATAAATATAAGAATCAATCCGATAATAAACCCGATTAGAAACGTATCTGGAGCGAAGGAGCCTTTCAGAAACATCCAAATAAAACTGATTACAAAATTTAATAATAATTGAAATGCCATTGTCATCACTCCTTTAATACGGCATGGATATAGTTTTCCGGTTGCAATAAACTTTCAACAGCGAGTGAAATATATGGTGAGATCATCTCTGTGCCAATTCCGATTAGACAGGAAAGAAGGACTAGTATACACCCGGGTAGTAAAAGTGTTTTTATAGACTTTATAGTAATATTATCTGATTCCTCTCCCCAAAAACCTTTAACAAATATCTTGATAACAGATAGTAATACGAGGAGACTCGATAGCACAACAATAAAACTTCCCATATAATTCCTTTCTTCAAAGGCTCCTTGAATAATGAGTAATTTACCAATAAATCCACTTAATGGCGGAATACCTGCAAGGCTAAGTGCGGCAAGAAAGAAGGTCCAAGTCAGTAAAGGGTATTTCTTCATCAAGCCACTCATATATTTTAAATTGCTAGTTCCAGTAATATAAATCATGATTCCAATTAATAGAAACAGCGCTCCTTTAATAATCATGTCATGTAAAAGGTAGAAAATCGCTCCATTTAAGGAAGTGCTATTAAAAATAGAGAATCCATACAAGATAACACCAATTGCCGTAACGATATTATAAATAATAATTTTTTTGACATCATTATAGGCAATTGCTCCAATTGCTCCTAAAATAATGGTTAGAAGAGACAGGATGCCTAATAATGTAAAGACATAAGAATCCTCATAGAAGAAGAGGGAGTACGTCCGGGCAATCGAATAAACTCCAACTTTTGTTAATAACGCTCCAAATAATGCAAGTATCGGTATGGGAGCGGCATAATAAGATCCTGGAAGCCAGAAAAATAACGGGAAGAGAGCCCCTTTTAATCCAAAGACGATTAAGAACAGGACAGCTATGACCGTTAATATGCCTGATCCACCCACTTCACTGATTCGCTCTGAAATAGACGCCATGTTTAAAGTTCCAACAACAGAATAAAAATAGGCAACGGCAATAACGAAGAGTGCGGAAGCGACAACATTTACAATAATATATTTTACTGTTTCTCTTAATTGAATTTTTGTATTTCCAAGAACAAGTAGTACATAGGAAGCCATTAACATTACTTCAAAAAATACAAACAAGTTAAAGATATCGCCAGTTGAAAACGCACCAATAACACCAACTAAGAGAAATTGAATCATAGCGTAATAAAAGTAATTTTCTCTTTCTCTATCGATTCCCTTTAAGGAGTAGAGGATACAACAAAAGGCGATTATATTTGTTGTTAACACAAGAAGTGCTGATACCATATCTGCTACAATCGTTATCCCAAACGGAGCATCCCAATTACTTAAATTTACTGTTTGAATTCCCTCATTTTTGATTTTATCTATCATAAATAGCACAATTATAATCGAAACACTAGTGCTCAATAAGGAAATAATCCGTTGTAAGATGGTCTTCTTATAAAAGAAAATCAAAATGATTCCTGTGAGTAAAGGAATTAAAATTGGAAATAGAATTAAGTTACTCATGCTTTTTCCCTCTCAATTTCTCCAGATTATCAGTCCCTAATTCTTGATAAGTTCTGTAGGCAAGTACTAATAAGAAGGAAGTGACACCAAAGCTAATAACAATCGCAGTTAATATTAATGCTTGGGGTAACGGGTCAGAATAACTGTCAGCATGCTGCCCTAAGAGTGGCGCAGCACCTTTCTTTAAGCCACCCATCGTTAATATTAGTAAATGAACCCCATGGCTAAGAAGGCCAGTTCCGATAATAATGCGCAATAGACTCTTAGAAAGAATTAAATACGTCGCACACATAAATAAAATGCCGATAATGAATGCCATTAAGAATTCCATTAGTCATCCTCTCCAATCGTTTGAATAATGGTCATTGTAACTCCCACTACTACTAAGAAAACCCCAAGATCAAACAGTGCAGCAGTGTGAAGGGACGTTTCTCCTAATAAAGGCAAGTGAGCATGTTTATTAAAAAAGTGCGTTAAAAATGGTTTGTCATTTAATACGCCAATCATTCCTGTTAAAGTGCTTATCAGCAATCCTATTGCAGTAACATAGATAAAATTAACCGGAAAGATTTTCTTTACTAATTTTAAATCATAAGCTATCAGCAATAGAACTATTGCTCCACTTGCCATTAATCCACCGATAAAGCCTCCGCCTGGCGTATAGTGACCAGCAAAAAAGAGATCAACTGCATAGAGGAGTATTAAAAAAACAATGACTTTTGTAATGGTTTGTAAAACTAAATTATTTATTTTCATTTTTCTTTCCTCCCATTCTCAAAGTGATCATCGAATAAATACCAATAGCAGCAATAGCTAGTACTGTAATTTCAAAAAGTGTATCAAAACCCCTGAAATCCACTAAGATAACATTTACCATGTTTTCTCCTGCCGCTTTTGTATACGTATTCTCCACATAAAATTGAGAAATGGAATCGAATAGTTTCGTGCTATAGGAGGCAATCGCAATGATCATCACTACGAGTCCAACTAGTACAGAAATGATTGCATTGGATAATTTGAAAGGAATACTTTCCTTTTTTCTAGCATTTCTAGGTAAATGGTAAAAACACAATAAGAATAAAGCAACGGAAACTGTTTCAATAACTAATTGTGTTAAAGCAAGATCAGGTGCGCGAAATACTACGTAAAATAATGATACGGTATATCCGACTGCTCCTAAAAGAATAATAGAAGTCAAACGAGATTTAGCGAATAATATAGCGATGGTGGAAATCACCAGAACAAGCGACAGCACGACTTCATATCCACCAATTGGTGCTAGTCGGGAAGTGTTTATTGTAAAGCCATCCTTTATAAATAGAGTGTAAGAAAGGATTAGAATAAAGAAAGAAAAGATATAAATGAGATAGGTACGCAAGGAACCTGTCATATATCTGTTTGTCAGCTTGTTAAATCCATTTTCTGTTTCGCCAAATAACCAATCATATATTCGATTCCAAATAATAGGAATGGCTTGATAGATAACAGACCATTTTCCTACAGTTAAATAGAGAATTATTCCAAACACAATGACCCCAATCGTCATAAATAACTCAGGTTCAAATCCATGCCAGTGATAGATATGCAGATCATAAACGCCTCCGCCATAAATAGATGTAATAGCAGGAGAAAGAATGGTATTGGTTAGAAGCCCAGGAAATAATCCAAATATGACAACAAGGGATACTAAGATAATGGGTGAAATAAGCATACCCATTGGTGCTTCATGTGGTTTAGCCGATAATTTTTCTGGTTGGTATTTTCCAGTGAAAGTCTTAAATACAAGAATCATGCAATAAACAAATGTAAAGATACTGCCGATCCATGCAATGACAGGTAATAGAACTCCCCACGTATTTAGGTTAAACATTTGGAAGTCAAGAATATTTAACATACTTGCAAAGAACATCTCTTTGCTCAGAAATCCATTAAATGGCGGGATACCAGCCATAGACAGCGAGCCAATTAATGCGATAGCAAATGTGATTGGCATAATCTTCATCAGGCCGCCTAAACGACGAATATCTCTTGTCCCAGTTTCATGATCAACAATTCCAACCATCATAAACAAACTTCCTTTAAAGGTTGCATGGTTGACAAGATGGAAGATTGCAGCAGCTGTGGCAATGTAATAAACACTTTCATTGTCATAGTGGACACCAGCAGCTCCAATCCCTAGTAAAGACATAATCATTCCGAGCTGACTGATTGTTGAGTATGCTAGAAGACCTTTTAAGTCTACTTGTTTTATTGCCATAAAAGATCCATATATTAGAGTAACAATCCCGACAAGTGATACAATCCACAGCCAATAACCAGACACTGCAAAGACAGGACTTAAACGGGCCACAAGATATATACCAGCTTTAACCATTGTAGCGGAATGCAAATAACTGCTGACAGGTGTTGGAGCTTCCATTGCATCAGGCAGCCAAATATGGAATGGAAATTGGGCAGATTTTGTAAATGCACCAAGTAAGATACAAATCATCCCTAAAATAAATAATGGATGAGACATAATAGAATCTTGTTGAACAGAAGTAATTATTTCTGAAATAGTAAAGGATCCGGTCATTAGGTAAAGTAGAACAATTCCTGCTAATAAGGAAAGACCACCAAATACGGTAACAACCATTGATTTGATTGCGCCATATCGCGAGTTACTTCGATTATTCCAAAAACCTATTAAAAGAAACGAAGAAATACTGGTAATTTCCCAGAACATATAAAGCACAATGAGATTATCAGATAAGACAACACCGAGCATTGCTCCCATGAATAATAGAAGATATACATAGAAATGATTGACCTTCTCTTTGTTTTTATCCAAATAATAAATGGAATAGAGAATAACAAGAGAACCGATTCCAGTTATTAATAATGCAAATAGCATGCCGAGACCGTCTAATTTTACGGCAAAATCAATTCCTAGTGATGGAATCCATGGGATTGATTCTACTTTTGTATGTAAATTTGAGGTTGTCCCAATGTTTCGGCAAAAATAAATAAACAATAGCAAAGGAAGTGGAAGAACAAACCATCCAGTATGTATTTTTTTCATAAATTTAAATGTGATAGGTATTAATAGGGTGTATAAAAATGGTGCAAGTACAACCCAGTGAAGTATAGACAATTTAACCCCTCCTTAATCTTTTCTAAATAAACGCTTGAAAATAACTGAACATGTTAAAGTATAACGCAAAAAAAAACGCTCTGCATACAGGAAACAAGAAATTAAGTTAAGGATCAACCTTTCTATTAAATAGGTAGAAACATGGTCTAAAATAGGAAAAATTTTTTTATTTTTTTGTGTAAAACACCCACCTTTTTGCTCAAACTAATGGTGAGGTGGTATATACATGCATTTAAAAACAAAGGTCTATATTTCCATATGTCTATTTTCTCTAGGTCTTTTTGTTGGAATTTTATTGGACAACTTCCAAAAAAGAGAGTTTTATTCACTGGAGGAACTTCTTTTCATAGAAGAGGCAAACTCTCCTTTTTTTGATGAAACGATGATTCCTTTTCAACCAAGAGAATATATCAGGATAATCGCAGAAGAATAATGCAGCGAAAAGGGACAGCCGTTTATTAATGGTTGTTCTTTTTTTATGTTCTGCAGTAGAAGGAAAAATATGTGTAAGGGGAAAACTTGTTTATTTCGTAAATATCCAAATGGAAGCAGTCTTTCGTATTCCCAAACTATATTTAAAAAGGAGAGCCATCCTGTAGCTTTTTACGTTGCATTTCTGCATAGAATCAATAAATGGATCTGATAAATTAATGAAAAAAAATAAAGATAAAATACAGAAAATTAAAAAGGTTAAGTGATATTCTGTTATAATATAGATATATATAAAACAGCTAGCTTATCGAGATGAATAGAAGGAAGAACGGTTTAGACAGGATGATTCATGTGAAATATCGATAAAAAAGAAGGTGAAAGAATGGAAAAGCAACAGTATTTATTTATTGACTTTGAATTCACCATGCCAGAGAAAAGTAGTAAGTTTAAGGGGTTTTATCCAGAAATTATTGAGGTTGGTATAGTAGCCGTTGTTGGTGATACCATAAGGGAACAGTTTTCTTCATATGTAGTACCCCGTAAGTTTTCAACCCTTTCAAGGAGATGCAAATCTTTTCTACATATTTCACAAGAACAAGTAAATAACGGGATATCTTTATACGATCTAATGAAAAAGCTTGAGGCAATTTGTAACGGATACCAAAATATTATTGTTACATGGGGAAACATGGATATGAAAGTGCTAAAGGATAATTGTCATAAAGCACAACTTCCCTTTATACTATCTTGTAAAGAAGTTGATTTATCGATGGAATATAAGCGGTTTTTTGGTGATAAAAACCAAACAGGCTTATGGAAAGCAGTTAGGGAATATGGCAGAGAGGGAACTGGGAAACATCATCGTGCTTTAGATGATGCCTTAACCACTTATCATATTTTTAAACTCGTTGAGCAAGATAAGAAGTACTTGGGGAAATCTAATCAACCAACCATTGGAGACTTAATTGATATGTCTAAATTATTTAATAAGTTTGCATAAAAAAGACGAAGAATACATTCCTCGTCTTTTTTGTTATTTTCATCTAAACGATTTTATAGTATTCTGCATTAAGTATTTCCAAGTTTTTTAAACTTTGAATAGCGAAAGCAGAATCATCTTCTTGAAGCTCTTTACGCATTTTTTCGATAGCAGTTTGTAGAGAATCATTATAAGAAGGAATGGAGTCTTCTTTATATAGCTTGACCATTTTCTTTGGAGCATTCATCTGTTCTCGGTAAGAAAGGGCTTTTCTTTCATGGAAAATATCAACTATGGCCTCTTTTGGCTGATGCAAATCTCCTTGCATCGGATGCTTTAAGACCGCAAGAACCCGTACTAAATAACTTTGAGGACGAATCTCTGTAATTTCCCCGATGTATTTTCCAGTTTTATAAAAGGCGGTGACGATGGAACCGATAGCTAGTTCTGACAATCTAATCCCTCCAGATTTTCTTTCCTTTTATAGTATCATAAAGGCTATAGTTTGATAAACGAGAATAACTGCATAATAAGGAGTCTTTTTTCAAATATTAATACCAAACCGTCCATGGAGGAAAAAAGATGAAAAAACTGAGTTTATTAGTGCTGATAACCATTTTCCTAACCGGCTGTGCGGAGGGGGAAGTGACAAAAGCAGAGGTAGAAATGTTTAATGATGTGGGAGACTCTTTAGGAACAATTAAATTGCAGGAGCAGGCTGACGGAGTAAAATTATCTTTAAACTTAAAAGGTCTAACTCCAGGAATCCATGGTATTCATATACATGAAACAAATAAATGTGATGCTCCAGATTTTCAATCGGCAGGCAATCACTTTAATCCAGATAATAAAGAACATGGTTTACTTCACCCAGAAGGTGCCCATGCGGGTGATTTACCTAATATCTTGGTAAAGGAAGATGGAACTGCAAAAGCTGAGCTAATGGCACCACAAGTAACCCTTAGAGATGGAAAAAATTCTTTATTCAGCAAAAAAGGGACTTCAATCGTTATTACCGAACAACAAGATGACGGAATGACTCAACCAGCAGGGGATTCAGGAGAAAGAATCGCATGTGGATCGATTAAAAAGAAATAATTCTATATGAAACAACAGGCGACTTTTAGGATCGCCTGTTGTTTCTTTGGTTCATTTCTAAGAAGCTGGGACAAACAAAAAATGTTTTAGGATTTTTTAGTGTTGTTATTCTGCTTCTTTTATACGAAAAAGATTTAGATTCGCCTTTATAAGATTCCTGTTTTACTGAAATGTTTGTACGAGAATAAAAATATTCAATCCAACAATTAAAATAGCCATAACCCATGAAATAATCGTAATCCATTTTGTATTGACTAGGTTTCCCATGATACGTTTTGAACTAGTAAACATTATTAATGGAATAAGAGCAAAACCAATTCCAAATGATAAAATTACTTGACTTATTACTAGTGCAGTTGTTGGATTAATACCTAATGCAATGACAGCAATAGGAGGCACCATTGTAATAAATCTTCTTACATATAAAGGAATGCGAAAATGAATAAATCCTTGCATAATAACATCTCCAGACATCGTTCCTACAGATGAACTGGATAATCCAGCAATTAATAAACCAAGTCCAAATAAAGTTGCTGAAACGGGATTTACTAACTGTCCAAAATAGTTAAAAGCTACATCTAAATCTTCTACAAATAATCCATTTTTATGGAATAATGCACTAGAGACGATAAGCATTGCCCCATTAATAAATCCTGCAATCAACATGGCAATAAGGATATCGATAAATTCAAAGCGGAAGATTTGCTTTTTCTCTTTATCCGTTTCCCCAACAATTCTATTTTGTGTTAATGCAGAATGTAAGTAAATCGCATGTGGCATTACTGTAGCCCCAAGGATCCCAGCAGCTAAAATTACGCTATCTAATCCATCAAATTGTGGAGTGAATAACCCATGTAATAAAGATGGAACATCTGGCTTCGCAAAGAACATTTGTACAATAAAAGAAAGGACAACAATAAATAGCATCGCAGTAATTCCTGCTTCTAGAGAACGGTATCCCCGTCTTTGTAATTCAAGAATAGCAAAAGATCCTACAGCAGCAATCAGACTAGCTTCCAGTAAAGGAATACCAAAGAGAAGATAAATACCAAGTGCTGCACCAATAAACTCTGCTAAATCTGTTGCCATAATGACAAGCTCACCTTGTATCCACAAGCCGATAGATACAGGCTTGGGAAATTCCTCTCGTGCTATCTCTGCTAAATTTTTACCGGTAGCGATACCTAATTTTGCTGATAAGGATTGAATAATTAACGCCATAATATTAGAAAAAAGAATAACCCATAATAATAAGTATCCATATTTTGATCCAGCAGCAATATTCGTTGCGAAGTTTCCTGGATCAATGTAGGCAATTGCCGCAATGAATGCCGGTCCTAGAAACGGAAGGATTTTTTTCCAACTTTTAACTTCCTTGCTAAACACACTTTTTGCTGTTTTAGAATGAATTTTTTCTAAAGATCGATTTCTGTCCATTTTCCTCACCTGATTTTGCTTTGGTTTAAAAAGTTTCGTTAATGCAACTTTTATATAAAAGATATTCCTAAATTAGAAAATTGTCAATCTATTTGTGTTATTAATTTATAGGAATGTTTGTTAATTTGTTGAGGGAGTATGGGAGTGTAGAAGACAGGAAATACAAAGAATACCTAGCTGAATTTCCAGCTAGGTATTATAAGCTATTATTTTACTTCTTGTGTACCAGTTACTTCGCCATCAATTACAGCAGAAGATTTAAATGCATCACTTTTGTAATAAACATTACCATCTACTTTTGCAGTGGCGTCAACAGTAAATCCATTAGCTTCTACGTAAACATCACCGACAAAAGTACCGCCTTGGATTTTGAAATTTTCACTTTGTACAGTCATTTTAGGAGCTGTTAAAGTGAAGGAATCAATAATATTATGGTCTTCATCTTGTGTATAAAGAGCAAGTTTACGATAGATTGGATTAGCAGCATCATTTTTATCGTGGAATTCACCAGCTACTAAGATATCACTGTCTACTTTTAAATCTTGAAGTGTTGCAACAATCCAAGTTCCATCAGCACTTAATGCTTTCACTAGTGGATCTGCTTCATTTACGATTGAAGCTGTTGTTACTACATCAGCTGATTGTTCTGCTTTTTTCTCTTCTTTCTTTGGTTCTGTGTCTGTATTTCCACAAGCAGTTAAAAGTGCTCCTGCTAAGATGGAAGCTAGTAAAACTTTTGGTGAAATTTTCATGATTAGTTCCCCCTATAAATGTTCTTTATGTTTTTATGTGAATGGATTCACAATACAACATTATATTAACATACAGTTTGTAGTTGTAGAGGGGAGAGGTGTGACTAATTTGTGAAAGAAATATGGTGAATATGTGACTTTATTTTAATAATCAGAAAATTAACAACGGGCTTTTACTTCCATCAGTTACTCGTTTTGCATAAAAAAAGAGCGAGGTTTGTCAGGGGAAAATTCCCAACAAACCTCGCTTCTTTATAACTGCGTAACATCAATTTATTAATTCATCCACTCTGGTTTACCGAAGCCTTTAAAATCCTCATCAATTACTTTTTCGAATTCTGCTGATTCAACAGCGGCTTTGATATCTTTAGCGAATGGAGCATCTATGTCTTTTGTATTAACAACAACACGATTACGATATTGATCGAGCATATTTTCTAGTTTTAGTGCATCTAATAAGTTCATTTTTGCTGCTAGGGCGAAGTTGCCTGGTACAGCAGATAAATCTACACTGTCAACTGCACGAGGTAATTGTGCCGCTTCAATTGTTTCAAATTTTAGGTTTTTAATATTCTTTGTCACATCTTTTTCAGACACAGTAAGTGGATCCGCAGCTTGATCAATTTTAATTAAGCCTGCTTCCTCTAAAATTAAGAAGGCACGAGCCGCATTGGTCGGATCGTTAGGGATAGCAATTGTTGCCCCATCTGTAATATCTTCCATGCTTTTGAACTTTTTCGAATAAATACCCATTGGTGCAGTTGGAACAGAAATTAGTTCAGATAACTCTATGTTATTTTGTTGAGCAAAAGATTCCATATAAATTTTATGTTGGAATAGATTCGCATCTATACTACCGTCGGCTAGTGCTTTATTTGGCTGCACATAATCTGTAAACTCTGTAACTTCTACTTTATAGCCTTTCTCTTCCAAAATAGGTTTAATAGCCTTTTTAACCATGTCTGCATAGGGACCAGAAGTTGCACCAATATTAATTTCCTTTTTCTCTCCTGTATCTGCATTGTTTTTGTCTTGTCCGCAAGCACTAAGTACAGTAAATGATAATAATAATAGAATTCCTATAAGTATTTTTTTCATTGTCTTTTCCTCCTATTAACTTAAAGTGATTATTAACGCTTATCCAATGTCTTGGATATTTTATCCCCAAAGAATTGAATGATTTGAACCAAGCAAATGAGAACAACGACAGTCGTAATCATGACAGTATTATCATAGCGATAATAGCCATATTGAATGGCAAGATCACCTACACCGCCGCCGCCGACTATTCCAGCCATAGCAGAATAGGCAATTAAATTGATAATGGTAATAGTGATTCCTTGAATAATTCCAGGTCTTGCTTCTGGTATCAAGACTTGCCAGATAATCATCCATGGGGATGCACCGATAGCGACAGAAGCTTCAATAACTCCTTTATCAATTTCGCGAAATGCTTGTTCCACTATTCTCGCAAAAAAAGGAATCGCAGCAACAGATAGGGAAACAGAAGCAGCAGTAGGACCAATCGTTGTGTTAGTAATCCATTTTGCCAATGGTAAAAGGGCGATTAGTAAGATAATGAAAGGGATAGACCGCACCATGTTTACAACAAAGCCTACCGTGTTTTTTAATAGTGTGTTTTCGAGAAACAATCCTTTATCTGTTACAAATAAGAGGATTCCGATCGGTAAACCCACAATAATAGCCACAACAATAGAAATGCCAACCATATATAAGGTTTCAAAAAACGCTGAATTTAAGTCAGGAAGTAACTCGATCAAATAATTCCAATCCAGACTAAGAGGCATGATATATCACCTCCACATTTTGGGTGCGATCTTTAATATACTGTATCGCTTTTACAATTTCATTTTCTTCCCCTGTTAATTCCATGATAAAAATACCAAGGGGATTATTTTGAATATATTCGATTTTTCCATGAAGTATATTTCCCTTCACCTGATAGTGCTGAAAGGCGTCCGAGATAATTCCCTCTTCCGCGATGGCACCTTGAAAGGTAACCTTAATGATTTTCCCTTTTCTTTCTTCTAATAGGTGGTTAGGTAATTCAAATTGAAGAATGCTATTTACAAAGTTTTTAGTAAGCTCCTGTTTTGGGTTTGCAAACATATCGTAAACTGAACCTTCTTCCACTACCTTCCCTGCTTCCATGACAGCCATTCGATCACAAATATCTTTTACAACCTCCATTTCATGGGTGATTAGAACGATGGTTAAACCAAGTTCCTTATTAATTTTTTTTAATAACGCAAGAATGGATTTTGTTGTAGTTGGATCAAGTGCAGACGTTGCTTCATCACAAAGAAGCACGGTTGGATTATTTGCAAGGGCTCTAGCGATTCCCACTCTTTGCTTTTGTCCTCCACTTAATTGGGCAGGAAAGACATCTTTCTTATCTGCCAGCCCCACCATATCAAGCAACTCTAATACCCGTTTATGTATTTTCTTAGAAGGTAAATTAGCTGCTTTAAGAGCAAAAGCAATATTTTCATATACCGTTTTACTACTAACAAGGTAAAAATGTTGAAAAATCATGCCGATTTTTAAGCGAGCGGCTCTTAATTGCTTTTGATTTAACTTTGTTAAAGAAATATTATCGATGATAATTTCTCCACTGGTGGGCTTTTCTAATAAATTTAGACAGCGAAGCAGAGAGCTTTTACCAGCTCCGCTATAGCCGACAATTCCAAATATTTCGCCTTTTTTAATTGATAAAGAAACATGGTCAACACCAATAACTTGTTCTTTTTTTGTTTTATATATTTTGACCAAATCATTTACTTGTATCATTAGAAAATACTATCCCCCTTTGCTAAAAACGCAATATTTTGTAACATTATTTTAAAACCTTTATCAGTTAAGATTGGCGAAAATTCCTTTCGTTAAGTCTGGGAAATAAAAAAAACTTCTTTCATTTTGAAAGAAGTATCGTATTAATTATACCGATCTTATCTTTCAGAATAAGTCATTCTGCAGGAGTTAGCACCTTCCTTTAGGAAAGGAGGTTGCTGGATGTCATCGGGCCTGTTCCCTCAATCTCTCTTGATAAGTAATTATGGAATTTTCACTAAATGAATAATAAAGCTAAAATACTGAATTGTCAATAAAAATTTACCTTTTTAAATGGTGAGAATGGAGGGGGTGCTCTTTATTTCTGTTATCTTCTTCAGAAGGAAATATGATAGAATGGTTTTTGAACAAATGGAACGAAAGGTGACAACGGATGAATAGTCAGGAAATTAATTTTGAATGTGTGCGTTTATTAAATGAATGGGACCCATTTTCAATAGGAGAGGGCAATTACGATACTGAAATTGCGGATATTCTTCAAGCGATGCATGATGTTGATTTGGAAGATGATCTGGCAGCTTCTATCCAAGCTATCTTTGAATTTTCTTTTGAAGAAAAACTCCCTTTAGAGGATTGCATGGCAATCTCGCGTAAACTTTTATCGCTAAAACGAAACAGTTCTTGCTCTTTTTAGAGAGTCAAATAAATTTTTTCTTTATATAGAAAATACAGCAAATAAATTGCATACAAATTTGCTGTTGAAAAATGAAATTAGTACATTAAATTTAGTGATAATTTGATATAATGAGAATATTTAAAAGGCGAGCAGGAGGATGGACATGAAATTAACAAATAAAGAAATTGAAATTGCAGAAATTCTAGAAAAAGATGCAAGGATTTCTGATGAAGATATAGCTAAGATGATTGGGGAAGATTTAGAAAAGACAAAAGAAATGATTGCCAAATTAGAAGAAGTAAATGTAGTGGTACGTTATACATCTATAGTAGATTGGTCAAAAGTGGAAGGTCATGAAGGCGTAACTGCAATGATTGACGTTAAAGTAACACCTAAAAGAGGGGTAGGCTTTGACGAGGTTGCTCAAAGAATTTATCGCTTTAAAGAAGTTAAATCATTATATTTAATGTCCGGAGCATATGATTTATCAGTTATTATTGAAGGCAAATCGATGAATGAAGTAGCGAGATTTGTTTCGGAAAAACTTTCTACATTGGATTCAGTTATCTCAACAACGACTCATTTTATTTTAAAACAATATAAGCATGATGGAACAATATTTGAACCATCGGATGAAGACAAAAGAATTGTGGTGTCACCGTAATGAAACAAACAAAAAGTTATATTGCACAAAAGGTTGAGGAAATGAAACCATCTGGAATACGCAGATTTTTTGATTTAGCATCCGGTATGGAAGGAGTTATTTCCCTTGGGGTAGGAGAGCCAGATTTTGTTACCTCTTGGTCAACAAGAGAGGCAGCGATTTTATCACTAGAGCAAGGGTATACCTCTTATACGGCGAATCCAGGCTTAATCGAGCTTCGAGAGGAAATTAGTCATTATATGCAAAAAAGATTTGCGGTATCCTATAAGCCATCTTCAGAAATCATTGTAACTGTTGGAGCTAGTCAGGCAATCGATATCGCTTTACGAGCCATTCTGAACCAAGGAGAAGAGGTTATTGTTGTTGAACCATGCTTCGTTTCTTATGCACCGTTAGTAACGCTTGCAGGAGGGGTTCCAATTGCGGTTCAAAGCTTAAAGGAGAATGATTTTAAAATCAAGCCTTTTCAATTAGAAGAAGTAATTACGGAACGAACAAAAGCAATTATGATTTGTTCGCCGAATAATCCTACGGGATCCACACTTTCTCAAGAAGAGCTTGCAGCAATTGTGGCAGTAGCAGAAAAGCATGACTTGCTTATTCTTTCCGATGAAATATACGCAGAGCTTTGCTATGATGATGAATATACAAGTACAGCAGCAATAGAGGGAGCGTGGAAACGTACTATTCTCCTTTCTGGTTTTTCAAAAGGATTTGCCATGACTGGCTGGAGACTAGGGTTTGTTTGTGGACCAGAGGAATTAATTCAAGCAATGCTCAAGATTCATCAATATAGTTTAATGTGTGCACCAACGATGGCTCAATATGCGGGACTAGAAGCATTGAGAAGTGGTGAAAACGATGTGGAAGAAATGAAGAAAAGCTACCGGCGCAGAAGGAATTTTATCGTTCAATCTTTAAATGATATGGGGTTAACTTGTCATATTCCTGGTGGAGCTTTTTATGCGTTTCCTAATATAACAGCAACAAAAATGAATGCTGAGACATTCGCAGAAAGACTGTTGATGGAAGAAAAAGTAGCAGTTGTTCCAGGAAGTGTATTTGGTGAAAGTGGCGAAGGACACGTTCGTTGTTCCTATGCTACATCATTGCAACAATTACAAGAAGCTATGAAACGAATGAAGCGTTTTGTCGAAAAATATTCTAAATAGAGGCTAAAAGAGGTGTTTCGAATAGATGGGAATCCCATCCTTTCAAATGCCTCTTTCTTATTTAAGCAGGTTCGTAAAAGTCATAGTTTCAGCAAAAGATTAACGGGAATTATAACAGTGAAATAAATCCTTTTGTAAATATGGCGATATTGTGATATAATCTTATAATGCATATAAAAGGAAAATTAATATAAACAATTAGGAGTGTTCTCATGTCAGATAAAATTGAAGTTGGAAGTGTTTTTAAAGGAAAGGTAACAGGTATTCAACCTTACGGTGCGTTTGTTTCTTTAGACGAAAATACACAAGGTTTAGTTCATATTTCAGAAGTAACCCATGGTTATGTAAAAGATATTAATGAGTTTTTAAAAGTTGGCGATGAAGTGAACGTTAAAGTTCTTTCCATTGACGAAAATGCTGGTAAAATTGGTCTTTCTATCCGTGCAACAGAAGAAGCACCAGCACAACCAGAAGCTGCTAAAGCAAAAAAACCTCGTCCTAAACGTCAAACAGCTGCTGTAGTTGAAACAGAAAACGTACAAGGATTTAATACGTTAAAAGATAAATTACAAGAGTGGATTGATCAATCTAACCGCGACGATTTAATTAAAAAATAATTTCTTATAAAGGGCTGTCCGATGTGAATTACACATAGGGCAGCCTTTTTTGCGTTTTCATAGGGAGAACTAATTTGGCTAAGTTAGGGTTTATTATGCCAAGAATGAATTTTTAGAAAATACAAATAAAATTCTATCCATCCGTAGAAAAATCAGCTAAAGTGAATAGTATAGATATTTACTTACATTATACATTAAATTGGAAAGGATGATTGAATGGTACATGAAGTTAATAAATCTATCTCACTAATGGAGCAGTCGGAGAAATATGGAGCAAAAAACTATAATCCACTGCCAATTGTCATTTCAGAAGCAGAAGGTGTCTGGATTACTGATCCTGAAGGAAATAAATATATGGATATGCTAAGTGCTTATTCAGCATTAAACCAAGGTCATCGCCATCCTAAAATAATTCAAGCATTGAAGAGACAAGCGGATCGTGTAACCTTGACTTCTCGAGCTTTTCATCATGATCAATTAGGTCCCTGGTATGAAAAGATTAGCTCCCTAACCAAAAAAGAGATGATCCTCCCGATGAATACAGGTGCTGAAGCCGTAGAAACTGCTATCAAAGCAGCAAGAAGATGGGGATATGACCGTAAAGGAATAGAAAAGGACAAAGCAGAACTCATTGTGTGTGAGGGGAATTTTCATGGAAGAACATTGGGAGCCGTTTCTCTTTCCTCTGATGAAGAATATAAACGCGGATTTGGACCATTGTTACCGGGGGTTAAAACGATTCCCTATGGAGATATTGATCAATTACAAGAAGCAATTACAGTAAATACAGCGGCATTTATTGTAGAACCAATTCAGGGGGAGGCTGGTATTATCATTCCACCTCAAGGTTTTATGGAAGAAGCCTATCAACTATGTAAGGCTAATAATGTTTTGTTTATTGCCGATGAAATTCAAACAGGACTGTCAAGAACAGGTAAATTATTTGCGAGTGAGTGGTACGGTATTGTGCCAGATATGTATATTTTAGGAAAAGCGCTTGGAGGAGGAGTCTTTCCTATTTCAGGTGTTGTGGCAGATAAAGATGTATTAGGTGTTTTTAATCCAGGCTCTCATGGATCAACCTTTGGAGGAAATCCAATGGCGTGCGCTGTATCAATTGCAGCTATAGATGTAATCATAGAAGAGGATTTGACCAATCGTTCGGCGCAATTAGGCGAATACTTTCTTCAAAAGTTATCGGAAATAACAAATCCAATTATAAAAGAAATACGGGGAAGAGGATTGTTTATAGGGGTTGAATTAAAGGTTGAGGCTAGAGCTTATTGTGAAAAATTAAAAGAAGTAGGATTGTTATGCAAAGAAACCCATGATTCTGTCATTCGCTTTGCTCCACCATTAACGATTACGAAGGAAGAGTTAGATTGGGCGATAGAGCGTATAAAGCAAGTATTAAATGAGGATAGCCCAGGGCTAAACTAAATAAATAACTCTAAAAAAAATCATTCCTTACAAAAAAGCCAAACAATCAGCAAGTGGAATTGTTCGGCTTTATTTTTGTTTATCCATTTTTATCTATCTAGCTGTCTTTGGCATAGACTCCCTTTCAGCAGCGGAAAAGGGTTTAAATAATAAACCAAGGTTTATTAAACCTGCAATTCCGACTAAACCGTAAATAATACGAGAAATAACGGATCCTTGGCCGCCAAATAGTGTTGCCACTAAATCAAATTGAAAGAAGCCTATTAATCCCCAATTTATTGCTCCTATAATCGTTAATATTAATGCAATTCTTTGGATTACGCTCATTTTATGTCCTCCTTAAAAATATAGTGGAAATCTTTCTTATTTTTAGTAGAATTCACGAAAGTATACATTTAGAAAAATAAACGAATAATGAATGATGGAGAAAACATATACTATTTGCCAGCACTAAGCTCAATCCTTTGATTTTCTTGTAATTTTGATTAATAATAATCGTACAATTAGTATTTTTTTTACTAATGTAAAAACAGAATGGGAGGCATTCATTTGGAAAACTTTATTTTTTATAACCCGACAAAACTTATTTTTGGTAAAGGGCAATTGGCACAATTAAAAGATCAATTAGCTTCCTATGGCAAAAAAATCCTCTTAGTGTACGGAGGAGGAAGTATTAAAAGAAACGGTCTATATGATAATGTAATGACCATCTTAAAGGAAAATGGAAAAGAAGTATTTGAACTATCTGGTGTAGAGCCAAATCCTCGATTAACTACTGTACAACGTGGAGTTGATATATGCAAGACAGAAGGAATTGATTTCATTTTAGCAGTTGGTGGAGGAAGTGTTATTGACTGTACCAAGGCCATTGCCGCAGGAGCTAAATTTGATGGGAACCCTTGGGAATTCATCACGAAAAAAGCAGCGCCTAAAGCAGCGTTACCGTTTGGAACAGTTTTAACACTTGCGGCAACTGGTTCTGAAATGAACTCTGGCTCTGTTATTACTAATTGGGAAACACAAGAGAAAGTTGGCTGGGGTAGTCCATTTACATTTCCGGTATTTTCTATTTTAGATCCCGAAAATACATATACAGTTCCTAAAGATCAAACAATATATGGAATCGTGGATATGATGTCACATGTGTTTGAACATTATTTCCATTTAGAAGAACACACAGAATTACAAGATTATATGTGTGAATCTGTATTGAAAACGGTCATAGAGTTTGGTCCTAAACTTGTAAATGACTTAGAAAATTATGAATATCGTGCTGCGATATTATATTGTGGAACGATGGCTCTTAATGGTATGCTCAATATGGGATATCGTGGTGATTGGGCTACCCACAACATTGAACATGCAGTTTCTGCAGTATATGATATTCCCCATGGTGGAGGACTTGCTATTCTTTTCCCTAATTGGATGAAGCATAATTTAGCTGTAAAACCAGAACGCTTTAAGCAATTAGCTGTTCGCGTATTTGGAGTAGATCCAGAAGGAAAAACAGCGGAAGAAGCTGGTCTAGAAGGAATTGAGAAATTACGTGCATTCTGGAATGAGCTAGGTGCACCTTCTCGTTTAGCTGATTACGACATTGATGATAGTAAACTGGAGTTAATGGTTGAAAAAGCAATGACGAATGGTGGATTTGGCCAATTTAAAATGTTAGATGCAGAGGATGTTTTAGCAATTTATAAAGCATCATTATAAAAATGCAGAAAGACGAGCAAACAGTTCGTATGAATTGTTTGTTCGTCTTTCTGCAATAGAGAAGAAATGGAATAATTGGTGAATAAATTTAAAAAAAATAGTTTGTATCCGTTTTCATACCAAGTTCTTTCTTGATTACTTTTTCTACTTCCGATAAAGTGGAAGAGGAGTATAAATTAAATATATTGGAGGATCATTTATGACACACGTTCGTTTTGATTACTCAAAGGCATTAAGTTTCTTTGGAGAGCACGAAATTACATATTTAGAAGATGCAGTTAAAGTTGCCCATCATTCCTTGCATGAAAAAACTGGACAAGGAAGTGATTTTTTAGGATGGATTGATCTACCTGTAGATTATGATAAAGAAGAATTTGCGCGAATTCAAAAAGCAGCAGAAAAAATTAAAAGCGACTCAGAGGTTTTACTTGTAATCGGTATTGGTGGTTCTTACCTAGGAGCACGTGCTGCAATTGAAATGTTAAATCATAGCTTCTATAATTCTTTATCAAAAGAAAAGAGACAAACACCACAAATTATCTTTATTGGAAAAGATATTAGTTCCACTTATATGAGTGATGTAATTGACTTCCTTGGAGATAAAGATTTCTCTATTAATGTTATTTCTAAGTCTGGAACAACTACAGAGCCGGCGATTGCTTTCCGTATTTTCCGTAAATTACTGGAACAAAAGTACGGAGTAGAAGAAGCGAGAAAGAGAATTTATGCTACTACTGATAAAGCAAGAGGAGCTTTAAAAACTCTAGCTACAGAAGAGGGCTATGAATCATTTATTATCCCAGATGATGTTGGTGGACGCTATTCTGTTTTAACACCAGTTGGTTTATTACCAATCGCTGTCAGCGGCGCTGATATTACAGCAATGATGGAAGGGGCAGCAGCAGCTAGAACAGATTTCGGTACATCTGAATTAAAAAATAACATTGCCTATCAATATGCTGCAGTTCGTAACGTTCTTTATAACAAAGGAAAAACAATTGAAATGTTAATTAACTACGAGCCAGGATTGCAATACTTCTCTGAGTGGTGGAAGCAATTGTTTGGCGAAAGTGAAGGGAAAGACCAAAAAGGTATTTATCCTTCTTCAGCTAACTTCTCAACCGACCTTCACTCCTTAGGACAATATGTGCAGGAAGGCCGTCGCGATATTTTTGAAACAATTGTTAAAGTTGACAAACCGCGTCATGAATTAGTTATCGAAGCAGAAGAAAATGACTTAGACGGACTAAATTACTTAGCTGGACAAACTGTTGATTTTGTTAATAATAAAGCATTTGAAGGTACGTTACTTGCACATACAGATGGCGGTGTGCCAAATCTAGTTGTAACAATACCAGAAATGAATGAATATACATTTGGATATCTTGTGTATTTCTTCGAAAAAGCTTGTGCGATAAGTGGATATTTATTAGGCGTAAATCCATTTGATCAACCAGGGGTTGAAGCATATAAAGTAAATATGTTTGCTTTACTAGGTAAACCTGGCTTTGAAGAGAAAAAAGCAGAGTTAGAAAGTCGTTTATAAGTTAGAATAGATTGAGCTGTCGATATACTCGTATTTGAGTATTCGACAGCTTTTTTATTTTTCTTTGAATTTTTAGGAAAATATACAACTCTATTCATTTTTAATCCAAGATGTTTAAAGGTTTAGAGAGAGGTTAAATAAAGAGAAAGGGGTAATAGAAGGAGGAAATAGGAATGCTTGTTGAAAAAGAACAATTATTGATTAAATCATTACAGGAATGCATGATTGTTTGTAATCATTGCTTAAATGAATGCTTAGCGGAAGAGCGGGTAGCACCAATGCTTGATTGTATTCATATGAATAGGGAATGTATTCAATTTTGTAGTTACTTAGAGCAGGCAATCATTAGAAAATCTCCATATGCAAAG
Source organism: Niallia sp. FSL W8-0177 (assembly GCF_038006285.1). Taxonomy (NCBI): domain Bacteria; kingdom Bacillati; phylum Bacillota; class Bacilli; order Caryophanales; family Bacillaceae; genus Niallia; species Niallia sp. FSL W8-0177. Next base: position 2,922,671 of record NZ_JBBOUX010000001.1, on the reverse strand, counting down.
GAATTTGCAGAAATTTGCCTTTCTGTTTGTGAGGATTGCGCAAATGAATGTAAGAAACACGACCATCGTCATTGTCATTATTGTGCAGAAATTTGTAAAGAATGTATAGAAGCATGTAAAATATTTTTAGAATCATAGTAGGTTGTTATAAAGGCTTGTTTGAAGAGAGGGAAAATTGGTTTTTCGAGGGGGCAGCTCGAAATAAACTTATGCGAGCGACCGCCTCGAAAAACCATAATTTTAAAAGAAGAATTTTTCTTCTCCGCTTTCATGACTACTTTCTGTACTCATCAGCTAACTAGGTTTCTAAGTAATAATTATTAACTCATCCTTTTCTTCAAACTCAAATGAAGGCTTTGGATTTAGATAACTAGTGCCCCCACGTTTGACTCCTAATAGTAATTTACCCTCTGCTAATAAAAAATTGTTTAAAGTCAGATAATCAACTAATTCTTCCTGAATATTTTTCAAAGGAATAAACTGAAGCTTTTTATCCTTCAATTGATGCAAAAGTTCTAAAAATGCAATCATCGTATCTTGTGAATTTAAGCTGTTGTGCATAACAAAGCTCGTAAGGCTGTTTGTTTCAATTATCTCATCGGCACCAGCTCTTTTAGCATTTTGTATTTGTTCAGCAGTAAGTATTTCAACGATGCACGGTACTTTTGCGTTTAGTCCTTTAATAGCAAGTAAAGTCAAAATAGAGTGCATATCTGCTTGTAATTCTTCTTTGGTTTGATCAGCTGTTAAGATGACCTTACTAGCAGTCATGATATTCGCTTTCAACAGGACATGATCTAAATTAGAATTTCCTTTTACGAAATGAATAGTTTCTGGAACTGGATTTGTTGCTAAGGACTCATCGATTAAAGTGATCGGAATCTTTTCGCGATCTTTAATGATGGAATGAATGATTAGTTTGGACCGTTCATTCCAGCCGACAATTATCAAGTGGTTTTGTCCTCTATAAGTGGTTTTCCCTTCCAAATATGCGTTTTGTTTAGCTACTGCTGCTGTTGCCAATGTTACTAAATAGGTAGAGAGAAATCCTACTCCTGTTAAGATTAATAGCATGCCGGTTATTCTCCCAATAACGGTAATAGGTGCATAATCCCCGTATCCAACGGTAGAGGTAGTAATAATAGCCCACCAAATTCCTTCAAATAAAGTGGGAAATGTTTCTGGTTCAACTAATGTGATAAAGCAACCGAATAGGATAATAATAGTTAGGGAAATCGATAAAACACGAATACTTAATGGTAATCTTAAAAATCTTGAAAGGATAGAATTAGGCAAAGTAAACACCTCCTATTAGTTGTTATCCTTTGCATTATTGACCAATAAAAAAACTTTCATAATCAATGAAAGTTTTTTAACAGGATATTTTTAAAGTTGGATATGATAAAATGAAGCAATTGTTTTTTGTTCTTCTTCAAAGTTTTTATAGTCGTTCAAGTTAGAGAGCATGCCTTTAATTATGGGTAATCTTGGTTCATCAGCATGAATCTCTGTCATTAATACTTCTAGTGTTATTTCTATCTCTTGTTTATTCGCTACATGCTCACTCTTACGTTGGATAGAGGCGATAGCATCTAGTATATCTTGATGACCATGTTCCATAAAGTTAATTTTAGGCTTTTTAATGATATATTTTAGAAAAGAAGTAGAAAAGAGTGGATTCTCATTATTTTTGTCCATATCCGTTATGATGGAATCTAATCTTTTTAATAAGTAGATGGAAATATCCCTTGTTGAGACATTTATAGGCTCTAAAATCACAAGTTTTAAAAAAGAATGAATAAGACCATCTTGGATCATAAGCAAATCTAAAAGGTATTGCTTTTTCTCTTCCCCGTAAATAGAATGGAGTCCTTTGAGATTATAACTTTGAAGCTCTGACTGCATTTTTACTAACAGATCTTTGATAGAATTATTTAAGGGAATAGCTTGTTCTTTTGATTGCATAATAATAAATTCTTTGTGTTTTAAAGCATGATTAAACATAAAGGTAAGTTGATCCATGTATTTTTCACGAGCAGGGATTCGCTTTTGACTTATTTCTTCCATAGCGGTAATCAATTCATCGTAGTAATATTGCATAATTGTATAAAGAAGAGAGTCTTTCGATTTAAAGTATAAATAAAAGGCTCCTTTTGATATACCGCAATCACTGGCAATTTCTTGCACTGAGGTAGAAGAAAATCCCTTTTGAGCAAAAAATTTTATGGCAGAATCTATAATTATTTTTTCTTTTTCTTTCACGTAATTTCCTCCTGGACGTATGGGAGTACACCTTGACTTATTGGTCATCTTTTTCTAATATATATGACTAATCAGTCAAATTATATAGTAAATGAAGGGAAAAATCAATGTATAGAGCTTTGCTTCTTCTTGACTGAAGGGAGTAGTTGCGAATTGTGCGAAAAAGGGATTTACTATATGATTATAATCATAAAAAGATGAAGGTTGAAAGTTGAGTAATCCAATTGGTTTATGTTAATTAAATCGAGCTGATTTCTTGACGAGCGTATCTTATGATAATAAACTTACTTACGTATCGTAAGTATCAGTTTATTGTCAAAAAGATATTTAAAAAGGAAAGGTACATTTTTATGCGTTGCTTGAAGTGAAAAGGGGGAGACTCCCTCGAGGAAAGTTGATATACCAACGTTTACAGCGTTATTTTTTTAGTCCAATATTTTTTTAGGAAAACTCTTTGAATCATATTTTAACTAACTATTCCATTAATTATAATATTTGGTAAGTAAGTGGACGCGACGCTAGAGCCAATAGGGATTTATTGACAAATATACACTATTAGATGCATCCGGTATCTCTACTCTTCTTATGAGGACGTACCCTCCCATGTCTCTTAGCGTCGCGCGCTTACATTCCTTCGTTTGGTCTCATCATAAGGCAGAGGCTGGCATCATGCTCCTGTATGGACTCTAAGTCGTAAGTCTCTCTAAAAGCCAGCTTTCCTGTCATCTTTTTGAATATAACCGTCTTATAGATTTTTATTTGGGTTGGAGGATAGAGAGATCTTGTCTCATTCGCTCCTTATCAAACAGTACTTCTTGCTGACAAAGTCCATGAAAAATCTTTAACATTTTATTACATAGAACGACTAATGCTTCTTTCTTCTTCAAAGGGTTTTCTTTTCTAGAGATATAATACTGATATAAATCATAAAAGGTTTCATTATTTCTAATCAAAGGCAAGACAGCACGATAGAGAAGGGCTCGCAGCTTTCTTCTCCCTCTTTTGGAGATTCGCTTTTGTCCAATCATCTTTCCAGAAGAGTTCTCTCGTAAGGTTAATCCCGCTAATTTAATAAGTTGGCGTGGATGTTTATAATGCTTGAGAGAACCCACTTCTGCTAGTAAATCTATAACGGTAGTTTCCCCAATGCCAGGGATTGATAATAAATAATGATATTCCGCTTGTTGCTCTGCTAGTGTCTTTAAACTTTCATTTACCTGTTCTAATTGCTTTGTCAGAAGTTCGTATTGAGTAATTAAAGAGTAAATTTCTATACGAGCCATATTGGAGCCTTCTGTTAATCCAATAGATTGTACCGCCACTCTCTTTAGTTGTGCTATTTTAGGTCTTGCTGGATACTTTAGTTTTTCCTTTTCCAAGTATAAAAGGACTAACTCCTCGATTTCTTTTTCCATTAAGTCTACTGGTAAAGGGGTATGTTTTAATATGGCACATGCATTCAGCCCTAAATCTTTAAATGCTACTTTAAATTCAGGAAAGTAACGATCCGTCCAGCGAATGATACGATTCTTCACTTTCGAAATGTCCTTTTTCAGATTCCACCGAATAGAGGAACCTTCTCTAAGCTCTGCTTCTATTCCTTCTATTTGACGAGGATCACTAAAGTATCCATTGGTTATTAGTTTAGCAATGACTCTCGCATCCTTCTTATCATTCTTCGTTTGTAAGTTATCATCCAACTCCTTGGAACGATTCACATGTAGAGGATTGACCATGACAAAACGAATATCATTTTGGGTAAGAAAAGCAGCTAAATTCATCCAATAGTGCCCAGTAGGCTCGAATCCAATCAATAAATCATCCTTTTGATGAATTGCCTTTAGATTTTGAAGCTTGAGATAAAATTGATGAAAACCATGATGAGACTGGTGGATAGAAAAAGAGGTACTTAACTCAACCCCTCGATCGTCCACCGCACATGCATAGTGTGTATTTTTAGCAATGTCAATTCCAATGATTAAAGTGGAAGTAGACACTTGATTTAAACGGTGATTACGGGTATTATTCATAATAGATTCTCCTTCTGACGCTGTGTTGATTGGTCTCAATATTAGCATCATAAAGGAGGATCTTTTTTTGTGCAATACCACAGAAACTAATCCCACAGGAATGCTCCTGTGGGATTACCGTGAGCCCCACGGAAAGCAATTAGATTCGAAGAGATTAAATAAATAGATCATAAATAAACAGCTATTTCTAATATCTAGAGGTTTGTCTATCGTTTTATAATCTAAAATTTTATACCGATAAGAAATATAAGTAAGAATATAACAGAAGATAAAGGAGATTTTGTAATGGATCAAAATGTTATCGATCTTCTTCAAAATAAGATGGAAATAATCGCATTTAATGAAGAACAGAATTTAAGTTTAGTCGGACCAGTAAAATTGCCAGTTCAATTGGACGATCAAGTTGTGACATTCCAATGGTACACATGGTTACCGATAAAGAAGGATGAAACGAAAGAGGAAGTGCTTCGCTCTTTACCGAATTTACATTTAGCGGATTATCAACAATCCTCTGTTTTAGTATACGGTGACTTTAAAAATGCAGAAAATGCATTAATACGTATGCATAGTATATGTCATACTGGCGACATTTTTGGTAGTAAACGTTGTGATTGCGGATATCAATTAAAAGAATCGATGCGTATGATTGTAGAGAATGGAAATGGAGCTCTCTTTTATTTAGCTAATCATGAAGGAAGAGGTATTGGGCTATTTACTAAATCCCTTGCTTACCTTTTACAAGAAAATGGTCTAGATACTGTGGAGGCAAATCTCGCATTAGATTTCCCAGATGATTTAAGAAGTTATGAAGCACCGATTAAAGTTCTTCAAGCACTACGACAAAAACCAGTTAAATTAATAACTAACAATCCAAAGAAGCTTGATGCACTAAAAAAACTTGGTCTTACAGCAGAAGAAAATATTCCCTTATGGGGGGATGTCTCATCCTATAATGAGAATTATTTAAACACGAAAGTGAATAAATCTGGTCATATTCCCTTGAAAAATACAGTGACCATTTAAGGAGAATAAGGTATGAAACATGATCAAGATTACATGAGACTCGCATTAGACCTTGCAGCATCTGCACTTGGTAAGACAAATCCCAATCCAGTTGTCGGAGCTGTCATTGTAAAGGACGGCGTAATTGTCGGAACTGGTCTCCATCGCAAAGCAGGAGAGCCACACGCTGAGGTCCATGCTTTTAAAATGGCTGGAGACCACGCAAAAGATGCAACTCTTTATGTGACGCTAGAGCCATGCTCACACTATGGGAAAACACCACCTTGTGCACTTTTAGTGAAAGACTCTGGAGTCAAAAGAGTGGTAGTAGCGACAGAAGATCCCAATCCGCAAGTTGCAGGACGAGGTATTAACATCTTGAGGGAAGCAGGAATTGATGTTGAAGTTGGTGTTCTAAAAAAAGAAGCCCAGCAATTAAACGAACGTTTTATTCATAATATGATACATGAAAAACCTTTTGTTATATCTAAGGTAGCAATGACATTAGACGGCAAAATTGCTACCCATACAGGACATAGTCAATGGATTACAGGAGAAGAAGCAAGAAAAGAAGTGCACTTTTTAAGAAATGAAGTAGATGCAATCTTAGTTGGTGTTGGTACTGTGCTCGCTGATAATCCTAAATTGACAACTCGATTAGAGGGACCAGCAAAGAATCCAATTCGGATTATTTTGGATGCCAATTTAAGAACACCTCTAGAGGCTAATATTACTGATTGTAGGGAAGCAAAAACAATCATTGCTACAAGTGCTACCCTTCAATCAGAGAAAGCAGCTGCTTTAAAAGAAAAGGGTGTAGAATTATTCACAGTTCCTTCTATTCAGGGAAAATTAGACTTGGAGATAGTTTTAAAGGAAATATATAAACGTGGAATTACAGATATTCTTCTGGAAGGCGGAAGTGAAGTAAATGCAAGCTTTATGCGTCAACGGCTTATTCAGAAGTATTTAGTATATATTGCTCCTAAAATAGTAGGCGGTGCCAATTCCTATACACCATTTAAAGGAGAAGATATTGATACAGTAGATGAAGCAGTTCCCTTAAGATTTGAAAAGACGGAATGGGTGGGCAAGGATATGAAAATAACAGCTTATCCCGATATAATTAATTAGTATTTTCTGTGGAGGAAATAATGAAGTTTGGTTTTGATATAGACGATACACTTATCAATTTAAGACAACATGCTTTTGAACTTTATAATCATAAGTTACAGAAAAATATTGCATTAGAAAACTTCCATGCATTAAAAACGGTTGAAATTCACGAACCATTTGGATTAAATGCTACTGAAGGAAAGCAGCTTTGGAACACTCTAAGGGAAGAAATTTATTTTACAAATTGTCCTCCTTTTCCAGATTCCATTGAAGTGCTAAATGAACTTGTTAGTAATGGTCATGACGTTTATTATATTACAGCACGGAAAAAACAATTTGCCGAAAAGACGAAAGATTGGATGAAGAAAGTAGGATTTCCGGTAATTGATAGTCATTTTTTTTGTGGGATGGAAGATCATGAGAAAGTTTGTATCATTCAGGAGCTTCAATTAAACTACTATTTTGATGACAAACCCGCTGTTCTAGAAACTCTTCAAGGGTCTCCCACACGGCTTTATGTGAAGGATCATCCCTATAATCAACATTTAGAGTTGAATAGAATAAAGGACTGGAAACAGTTACGAGCTTTGTATGAAAGTAAATAGGAAAGAAATAGCCTGAGTGCCTCATTTCAGGCTATTTCGTATATTAATTTACTTTCATAGCTCATGTATTCTATCATATGGTTCTTTTAAAGAGTTTTTTGCTTTTGGTAATTTTGGTAAATGCCCTACCCTTTAGCTTATGTGAGGAGCAATAAATCCTCCGTATAGAAAGGCTATTATTATAACTAGGGCAGGATGCACCTTCCACTTCTGCAGTAATAAAAAGGCAATGACAGCAATGCAAACAGATTGAATGATACCGATGGAATGATAGGAATCTTGAAACATTTCATAGGTTAAAACTAGCATTAATGCTGTTATTACAGGCTGTACAAGAAGCGTCATGCCTTTGACAATCTTCGAATTTTGATGTTTTTTCATTAATTTTAATAAGAAAATAAGAGCAACTGCCGAAGGGAGAATAGTGGCCAATAAAGCAACAATAAACCCAGCCCATCCTCCAACTCCAAAGCCTACATATGCAGCTATTTTGGTAGCAATTGGTCCCGGCAGAGCATTAGCAAAAGCGAGCATATTGGAAAATTCAATGTTGGATAACCAATTATATCGATTAACTATCTCCTCATACATTAAAGGAATGGAAGCTGGACCACCGCCATAACCTAATAAATTTGCCACAAGAAAACTGAGGAAAATACTTACAAAAATCATCTTATATGCCTCTTTCTTTTTTATGTAGAAGTTTATCTTTTAATTTAAAATGAAATGCTCCATAGATAAGAAAAATAAGTACAACAATACCTGGATGTATGGCAAATACTTGTAGTAAAAGAAGACAGACAAGTGTTAATCCAATTCCAGCATAGATTCCTAAGCCTTTGACCGCTTTTTCTCCAAACTCATATGCCATTAAGCCAAGCATAACGGCAATAACTGGAACGACTGCTCCAATCATACTTGTTATTATTGGTGAATGACTGAGGATAGATATAAAGGAAAATAAGAATACCATTGCTAAACAAGTCGGTAGTATATGGGCAATTACGCTTACAATTGCTCCGATTATCCCTTTTTGATGATAACCTATATAGGCAGCTAATTTTGTGGCAATAGGTCCAGGAAGTGTATTCGCAATTGCTAAAGCATCCCCAAATTCATCATTAGCCATCCACTTATATTTTGTTACTGCTTCGTGACGAAACAGAGGAATAACAGAAGGACCACCACCAAAGCCGAAAATGCCAGCCCGAAGCATGCCTAGAATTAAATCTTTATACATAAAGATATATCTCCTTTCTTAACAACTCTAACGATAGTAACGACACGTAATTATCTTACCACTAATTTTATATTTTGTTTAAGGAATATAGAAAGCATGTATATGTTTTATTACTCTTACTCATTGAAACTTAAACCAACATATATTAAAATAATAAAAATATATTTAAGTTATTATCATCTAGCTTTCGTAAATAATTCTTCATTATACCCTTTCTATTTTGGTTATTCTTTGATTTACTTCAGGAATTAAAGTTCTTTTAAAGTAAGTTTGTGAAAGAGTTTTTAAGAAAATATAAAATAGTTTCATCTCTTTTTAAGAGGTAATGTATTAATGATAAAAATTTGAATATTCAGAATAAAAATGAGGGGGATTCAGACTTGAGAGCTAAATTGGAAAAAAGAATTAGAATTGCTGCCAAAAAAGAGCCAGCTGATATAGTAATTACGAATGGTAAAATTGTTAATGTTTTTACAGGTGAACTAATGGACGGGGATGTAGCAATTGCAGATGACAGAATAGCAGGAATTGGGAGCTATCAAGGAAAACAAATAATTGATGCCGAAGGTAAATATATCGTTCCAGGCCTCATTGATGGCCACGTACATATAGAAAGTAGTATGCTTACACCGCAGGAATTTACCAAAATATTATTATTGCATGGTGTAACGACTGTTATAACAGATCCACATGAAATTGCAAATGTGGCAGGGGCAGCTGGGATTCAATATATGTTGGATGCCTCGGAAGATCTTCCAATAGATATTCGCGTCATGTTACCATCTTGTGTTCCTGCAGTTCCAGAGGACTCAAATGGAGCGACGTTATATGCAAAGGATTTAGCACCATTTTATTCACATGATAGAGTACTTGGATTAGCAGAAATAATGGACTTTCCCTCTGTATATGAAACGCAGTCAGATATGATAGATAAATTTATTCTGACAAAAAAACATAATCGTTTAATGGATGGTCATGCTGCTGGAATTGAGCGAGAGAAATTAAATGTATATAGCGCAGCTGAAATTAGAAATGATCATGAAGCAACGACACTGCAAGAAGCAAAAGATCGGCTAGATTTAGGGATGTACCTAATGATAAGAGAGGGAACGGTTGCGAAAGATTTAAAGGCTTTATTACCTGCGATAACCCTTAGAAATTCACGAAGATGTTTGTTTGTAACAGATGATAAATTGGTAGATGATTTAGTGGAAGAGGGGAGTGTGAATTATAGCGTACGATTAGCGATAGAAGAAGGATTAGATCCGATTATTGCTATTCAAATGGCCACCATTAACGCTGCCGAATGTTTTCAGTTAGATTCAATTGGGGCAGTTTCTCCAGGTTACCGCGCAGATCTTCTACTTTTAGATAATCTTGAGGAATTTTCCATTCATAGTGTATATAGAAACGGTCAATGTGTGGTGGAAAAGGGAAAATTAAGAAGAGAAGTTCAACACTTTAAGTCATCCTATTTGGATACGAATTTACCGACGATAAATTGTGCAAAATTGTCATCAGCTGACTTAAAGCTGCCATTAACTTCTGAAAGCTGCCATATAATTGAAATTATTCCTAATAGTATTGTAACGAAGGAAGTAATCGAAAAGGTACAAATGGTAGATGGCTATTTTCAGCCATCATTGGAAAAGGATCAACTAAAACTTGTAGTAGTAGAGAGACATCATCAAACGGGGAATATAGGAAAAGCGATTGTGAAAGGGTTTGGCTTTAAAAGAGGTGCAATTGCCACGACCATTTCTCACGATTCCCATAATATTGTTGCAGTTGGCACAAATGATCAGGATTTACTTTCTGCTATTCATGAGTTACAAGAAATAAAGGGAGGAATAGTTGTAGTATCAGAAGGTAAAGTAGTTGCGGCCCTTCCCTTACCAATAGCTGGATTGATTTCTGATCAAGATTATTTAACCGTGTACGAACAACTAAAAATATTAAATCATAAGGTCCAAATTCTGCAAGGGTATGATACTTTTAATCCATTCTTGACCTTATCCTTTTTATCATTAACTGTAATTCCTGCCTTGAAATTAACGGATAAAGGATTATTTGACTTTCAATCATTTTCCTATAAAGATGTATCTCTTAATCTATAATAGTTTTTTATTTTTTAATCTTTTGTTCATTATTTGTTCATAATTATTCGGTATTCTATAAACAGGTTAAGAGTTTCCCCTCTTAAAATATATTTTACCCGAAAGAGATTTCGGGTTTTTTTCAAAAGATAAGAAAGTATAAAAATTTGGGTCTACCACAGTCATTTAAGCTGTGGTATTTTCATTTTATGGAGACCAATATATTGAGAAGAATATTTTTTGATAAACACCAACATTGGGAAGCTTTCAAAAGAAAACACGGTGCTAAAATCCGCCCTATCGTAATTAAGGAGGTTGAGAAATTTCGAGATTGTGGGGATATCAAAAATGGATTTAAGTTATTTGTGTGTGAAGGTTGTCATGATGTGCGAAAGGTTCCTTACCGATGTAAAGGTCGATTTTGTACCACGTGCTCTGTTGGAGAAAGTGAAGAATGGAGTAGGTTACTTACTGAAGATGTTCTTCAGGTTAATCATCGGCACGTAATTTTTACGATTGATGAAGGACTAAGAGATGTATTTCTCCTTCACCGACATCTATTAAAAGATTTAATGGATGCTTCTGCAAGACTACTTACTGACTTCTTCAAAAAGAAAGCAAAGGTAACACCTGGGATTATTGCTGGACTCCACACTTTTGGTTCAAGGGTCAACTTCAATCCTCACGTACATATGTTAGTTACAATGGGTGGATTAACAGAAAAAGGAGAATGGAAGCAGTATGATTTCTTGCCATTTACGATGCTTCGTAAACAATGGCAAACGGTCGTATTAAAATTAATTAGAAACGGAGTTTCACCAAGAGAAAAGAAAAGAATCCAACCAAGACTTCAAAAGGCGTTCACCAATAATGGCGAAGGCTTCTATGTGTATGCACCTAAACAGAGGGGAAAAATAAAAGAACAACTTCGTTATATTGGCCGTTATATTCGTCGACCAGCGATTGGAATCAATCGGATTGAGGCATATGATGGGCAATTCGTTACGTTCAAATATAAGGATAAAACTGACGGAAAAGACAAATCCGAAACCGTAAGTGTCGAAGAATTTATTTCACGTTTAATTCGCCATATCCCAGACGAGCAATTTAAAACTATTCGGCATTACGGTATGTATTCAAGAAGATCAAAAAACTTGTGTAAAAAAGTGTTGAGTACTTGGCAACAAAAAGCAAGACGTTGGGTTGTAAAAGTTAAGAAAACCTTACGTCGCCAGACGTGGCGTGAAAGAATAGTAGCCAGTGGCAAGAAAGACCCTCTCGTTTGTCAGAGGTGTGAATGTTACTATGAATACAAGGGAGAAGTCTGCCTTGAAAATGGTAAATTAGAAATAAAGGTAGCCTTATGCAAAACTACAAGAGCTTATTTAGAAAGGATGATTAACGATCTCACCGGTATCAAAAACCCGCAAAAAGGGAAAGAAAAAGAAGAAAAACATAAGCCTAAACCAGTCCAAGCAACAGAGCGTCAGCTATGTTTGTTTGGCGTGTCATGAGAAAGAAGAGATTCCTATTAACGTGGTAAGGGATTTCGATTTAATGGATGATGGAGATCCGACAACTCCTCCTATGTTTGCATGTGAAAAATGTGGGGGTGAAATGTATCCTGAGTATTATAAAGGGGTACATGGCATAGAGTACAAATTATCGGATATTCTCTAACCATGAAAAGGACCGGGCTATGCCCGGTTTTTCTTATACTTAAATTTAACTCGGGGTAAAAATTACGATACTTTCCATGAGTAATTATAAATTGCATGTTTAAAATTGCTAAAAAAAGAGAATAATTTTATAAAGGTATACAAATTAATAATATAAGCAAGGAACTTATAAGAAAATCAGTAATAATGAAAGCGTTTTCTGATATAATAAATGTATAGATCTACTTACTAATAAGGAGTGGATAACGATGGAAGAACAAACAAACTTTTTTAATGGACTTAAATGGGGAGTCATTATTAGTATCCCATTATGGGTTTCATTTTTTGGATGGCTAAAGTTACTTATTAATTTTACGTAAATATGGAAGTCTAGGTAAAGGCTATTAGGATATAAGGATAAGAAATGAATAAAAAAGCATCGAAAACTAATTATGCTTTCGATGCTTTTTTGTATTAAGCTTGCGGAAGTGGAGGGTCGATTCCTAAAACTTTTTCACCGTCAACAGTTAACCATATATAGTAACGGTCAATTTCTTTACCAAGGATTTTTTCGATTTTTGCGATTACTTTTTCTTGAACGTCAAAAGAAATCTGGGCAGTCTGTTCACCTAGTGGTACATTTTTAAGTCCAAGTGCATCTGCAATTTGTCTTGCTTGATCATAAGAGACTTCGATGTATTTGTCATACTCAGGTAAGTAAGCAGCTTGAGCAGGCTTTACTTGAAAGGATACAATTAATACAACAGCTAATAAACTCCATACTAATTTTTTCATAAGCTCTCTCCCTTTTCATATTTAATTATTTCTTCTTTTAGTGCTATAAAAGTATCGACCACTTTGGGGTGATACATAGTACCCCGGTTATTTAAAATTTCTTGAAAAGCTTCTTCGGCAGATTTACCTTTTTTATATACTCTGTCTGTAGTCATTGCATCAAAGGAATCAACAACCGATATAATTGCAGATTCGATGGTAATCTCATCTTCTTTCAGACCTTTCGGATAACCTTTTCCATCATATCTTTCGTGGTGTTGTTCCACAATTAATCCAACCTCACAAAGAACAGGTATCTTTGTTTCTTCTAATAAATCTCTACCAAATGTGGTATGTTTCTTCATAATTTCCCATTCTTCTTCTGTTAGTTTAGTAGGTTTTTGTAAAATCTCTAAAGGAACTCTAACTTTACCTACATCATGAAAAAAAGATGCTAAGTTTAATCTTGTTATCTGTTTTCGATTAAGGTTTAATGCCTCTCCTACTAACATTGAATAGTTTTTAATTCTTTCACAATGATCTACTGTATAACCATCTTTTTCTTCTATGGAAATAGCAAGTTCCATTAAATCTTTGGAACATTGACTATAATAATGAAAAACTGGTTGACTTGTGATATATATAAATTCAGTAATTTCCTCAGCGGTAAAAATACTATATTTTTGAATTGGGCTCTCAAAAAATGCTTGACCTGCTTTCATTTCAATAATATTTTCATCAGTCCGATGGGATAGTTTACCAGAAAGTATATAAAAATACTCAAAACCATCCCAGTTATCTTCAGGAGTCATTGCCCAACTAGAACCGGGTTGTAATCTATGATAGATTACTTCGGTCCCATCTCCAGCGGCCATTAACGAAATTTGGAGACCTTTAAAATAAACGGTTTCTATAAACTCACCTGCATTCATGATGCCCACGATTTTACTCCCTCTCTCTATTTACAATAAAATAGATTAATATAATCTATAAAAATCTCAATTATAGTTATTTTAAATCATAAATAATGTTATTTTAATAGGTATATTAGATTATATTATATTTATCGTGTTAAAGGGAGTGATCAACGAATTTTGTAAAACTTAACAAAAATATTTTATCAAATGTTTTATGGGAATAATAGCATTAAATTACAAATTTCCTGAACAAAGATATAATATGGAAAAGAAAAGGATGGGAAAAGCGTTTTTTGATATTTATTAAGTGCTAACAAATATCAAAATCAAATCTTTTGAATAACTTTTCTGAATAAAATATGATATAATATAATAATGTAAAAGGACTGACCTAATACAAAGATTTGATCTTGTACAGGTCAGCCCCTTAAATGGTTGTTGCTCAGTTTTTATCCTTCATTACTTTAGTTAATTAACTTGTTTTGGTGGAATTTCTATTTGATTGTTACCCATATCCTACTATGGGTGAGTGGATATTACTGTATCCATTAATTATTGTCGTTACGTGAATTTCCACCTTTTCGACCAATTTCTTGGTAGAATTCTTTGTCGTGGTTTTCAGAAGTAGCTTCTCCACCCTTTTTACCAATTTCTTGGTAGAATTCCTTGTCATGGTTTTCAGAAGTGGTTTCTCCACCCTTTTTACCAATTTCTTGGTAGAATTCCTTGTCATGGTTTTCAGAAGTGGTTTCTCCACCTTTTTTACCGATTTCTTGGTAGAATTCTTTGTCGTGGTTTTCAGAAGTAGCTTGTCCACCTTTTTGTCCGATTTCTTGATAAAAATCCTTGTCGTGATTTTTAGAAGTAGCTTCTCCGCCTTTTCTACCTGCTTCTTCTCTGCTCATTTTGTTGTCTGCCATTTCTATCACTCCTATTAAAGATTTTTAATTAACGTTACATTGGTTATATAGCCGAATTTGAACATAATAAACATAAATATATATTTTTTTAGTGTAGAAAATTTTGGTAAAGGGGATAAATGTGAATGAAAGTTACGAGAGAAAAATTTATGAACGTAGTAAAGGTTGCGGAAGAATTAGGGTGCAAGGTTGAATATGATTCGACAAAAAAAATTAGTTTTAATACAAATATGTATATAACAGTTCCTTATCAATTTTCATTGGAAAATATCTATGCACTTGCACATGAAATTGGCCATGTTATTGATTATGTGAATGGCGACCTTGATCATGATAAGTGGTTGCATGATTGGTCTTATCGTGTAAATGCAGAGATGAGTGCATGGGTTCATGCCTATAAAATATTAGAGAAGAATGCAGTGCCGTTACATCATTGGCAGACACATGTAAATGCTAAACTAGCGAATTATTTTATTCTTCCAGAAGTAATCTAAGCTGATACAAAAAAAGAGAAGCAGTTATTCCTCTTCCTTTAGTGAAGGAGAGGAATAACTGCTTTTTTTAGATGGAAGAAAAGGATAGTATCTCAAGGGATAATTAAGAAGTTTTTGACTCTATATCGCGAAATGGATGGTGCGTATGTTAGAAAAAGGGCTACTTTTGAAATAAGTTTTCCTAAATAAAATAAAAAAATAGCTATTACAAAACGGGTATATGAGAACCATTTTAATAATAGCTACTTTCATTTTAATTGTTATCTTGCATATCTTTCGCTAGGAATCCTTGTTGTTTAATCATTTTAGCATTACTTGGGTAGTAGGATTTATCATAGAAGTTTGCAATGCGATTGGTCCATCCCGCTGGAGTTTCCCCTCTGTTCTTTAAATACTCGCTATATGTTTCATTATATTTTTCAAGCAGTTCCTGTTGATTTCTATCATACTTTTCTTCATGAAGAACAGCTTCCAAAGGTAGTCGAGGCTTTAATCCTGGATCTCCATCAGGGTATCCAAGACAAAGTCCGGCAATTGGAATGACATAGCTAGGTAATTGCAAGAAGTCAATTACCTGCAAAGAGTTTCGTCGTATACCACCTATGGGAACTGTTCCTAACCCGAGTGATTCGGCAGCAGTAATGGCATTTTGCATAGCCAGGCCAACATCTGTCGCCCCAATTAAGAGTGTATCAACATCTTCAATTGCTTTAAATGCTTTTCCTTCCATTTCACTAGCTAGCTTTGCTCGATAGAAATCAGCACAAAATATAAGAAATACTGGAGCATTTTCAACATGCTTTTGATTCCCGCATAATTCAGCTAAATGTCTCTTTCTATCCCCATCACGAACCAAGATAGCTGTAACATGCTGTCCATTAGTCCAAGAAGGGGCACTTTGTGCTGCTTCTATAATTGAATGCAGTGTTTCTAAACTTATTTCTTTATCTTGATATTTACGATAAGATCGATGTTTTTTTAAATGTTGTATGATTTCATTCATCTATAAATTCTCCCTTTTTTCGCATTTTCTTTATTCTAGCATAGCACAAAGAAAAAATGTCTCTTTGAGTTCGGTAGAGTCATGATATCTACATATGAGATGGATAAATAGCTTTTAACCTATAAAAAAACCTACCAGATAATAGGTAGGTTTTAGGAATTTTATAAGAGAGATTCAGCTCCATCTATATATACTTCTGTTCCAGTAATATGATTAGATAAATCAGAACTTAAGAAATAAACTAGATCAGCTACTTGCTGAGCGCTTCCGGATTGCTGGGCCAATGGTTGGTTCCCGTCTGGATATTCAACAGGGATGGTTATTTCTTTTAAGTGTTCTTCATCTTTAAAAGTATTCTTTTCTATATTTGTATCAATTGCTCCAGGGCATATCATATTTACTCTTATTTTGTATTGAGCTAATTCTAATGCTGCCATTTTTCCAAATGCGACTTGACCAGCTTTCGATGTACTATAAGCAGACATTCCGAAGTTTTTAAAAATGCGATTTCCATTAATACTGCTTGTTATAATAATACTGCCCCCATGGGTTTTCATATGGGGAATGCTATATTTAACAGTTAAAAAAGTACTTTTCAAATTTGTTTCAATGGTTGTATCCCATTCAGAGGGTGTAAGATCTTCGATAGAAGACACAGCTCCGTTAATTCCCGCATTAATAAAAACCGTATCTATTCTATTCCACTTTTTTACGGTTTCCTCAATAGCTTGTTGAATGGAAGGAGGCTCTGCGACATTCGCTTCTAAGGAGATCGCTTCTTGACCTTTTTTATTAATTGTTG
The DNA here is from genome assembly GCF_038006285.1 of Niallia sp. FSL W8-0177. Lineage (NCBI taxonomy): Bacteria > Bacillati > Bacillota > Bacilli > Caryophanales > Bacillaceae > Niallia > Niallia sp. FSL W8-0177. Next base: position 2,905,752 of record NZ_JBBOUX010000001.1, on the reverse strand, counting down.
CTTTCACTTCTTCTAGATCATCAGCATTTAAGTCCACTAGCGCTACTTTCATTCCTTTATTTGCAAGTGAGATGGCTGCTGCTTTTCCAATCCCCGAAGCTGCACCGGTAATTATTGCTACTTTATTTTCAAGGTCATTCATTTTAGTATCCTCCTCGATCAATATCGCTAATGATATTGTTATTATGATAGATATAAGATACTAATATCCATTTTTAATGAAATAGAAACGTTTTATGAGTTGGTAAGTAAATAATAAAAATTTTAATACTAAATTTTCAAAAAAATTGATTGGATTCGGTAATATGGAGAGAAAGGAGATGATTTTCATTGAAAGCGATGATAATTGAAGCATTTGGTGATTCTACGGTATTTAAGCTGAAGGAAATAGAAACACTTGATTTATTGCCAGATCAAGTACGTATAAAGGTAAAAGCTACCAGTGTCAATCCTATTGATCTTAAAGTGAGAGGTGGAGCGGTACCGGGAGTTTCTCCGGCTTTTCCCGCTATTTTACACGGAGATGTAGCGGGTGTTATTGAAGAAGTAGGAGAGGCAGTACCATCCTTTCAAATTGGCGATGAAGTATATGGATGTGCTGGCGGTTTTAAGGGAATGCAAGGTGCATTGGCTGAATATATGATTGCTGATTATCGACTCATAGCACATAAACCAAGAAATATCACCATGGAAGAAGCAGCTGCAATCCCCCTTGTTGGGATAACAGCATGGGAATCTTTATTTACTAAAGGTTGTTTAAAGAAAGGAGATAAAATCCTTGTTCACGGTGGAGCAGGCGGAGTAGGTCATATCGCCATTCAGCTCGCTAAATGGGTTGGAGCCGATGTCTCTACAACCGTTTCAACCATGGAAAAACAAGCGATTGTTAAAAAAATAGGTGCAGACCATATTATTAATTATCGAGAAGTATCAGTGAAAGAATATGTTGATAAATATACAGCTGGAAAAGGCTATCCGCTGATCTTTGATACTGTCGGCGGTAGAAATCTAGACCATTCATTTGAAGCAGCTGCTTTAAATGGAAGTGTTCTAACAATTGCTGCTAGATCCACACATGATTTAACTCCTTTACATTCGAAAGGGCTTTCGTTACATGTAACATTTATGCTTCTCAAGATGCTTAATGAGGATTCGCGAATAGAGTATGGGAATATTTTACGCAATATTACGAAGATAGTAGAAGAAAATAAGTTAAAGCCCTTCCTTGATAAAAAAACATTTTCTTTCGAGGAAATAAGTAAAGCGCATGAATATCTAGAATCAGGCAATGCTGTCGGAAAAGTAGTGGTTGTAAATAAATGGTAGGCTACATTTGTTGAGAAGCTTTGTATAAAAAATTCCGTAGATAACCAAAATACATACGTAGTGTATTAGGAAGGAGGAATCATCATGAGTTATCAAAAGCCCAACCCTGATAATCGTTCTGATAATGTAGAAAAATTACAGGACATGGTACAAAACACGTTAGAAAATATTGATAAAGCGGAAGAAACGCTGGTAAATGCTAGTTCTGATGAAAAAGAAATGATTCAACAAAAGAATAAAAGAAGAGAAGCTGCAGTTCAGTCGTTTAGAGAAGAAATCCAAGATGAAGCATCTGATAGAGAAAATGGGTATCAGTAAGTAAAAAGGATTAGCATAGGCTGCACGTTAGATTTTAACTTTATAAGATAGAATAAAGCTAATTATTTTGTACTTGAAGAAATTAGCCAATTTATCTTATAAGGTGGAAATGCTTTCGTGCAGTTTTTTATTTGTTTTGTGGCAATTTAGAAATTTCTCGGAATTTACTGCTGTAAAACGATTTTCATAGTAATATATATATGAATACTTTTATAGGAGAATTAAGATGAAAGCAGTTATTACTGGAATGGGAATAATAGGAGCAGGATTTTCCAATATAGTAGAGTTTATGACAGTGCTTCAAAGTAATAAAAGTATGTTGAAACAGGAGAAATATGAAGGGAAATACATATACACAGGTAGAGTGAAGGAAGAGCAAATAAACAAGGTACATAAAAGGCAAGAAAAAATGTCTAAACCTGTTCGAATGATTCTCCATGCATGTAAAGAAGCAATAGAACAGGCCAATATAAGCGTTAGAGACTATCGAACAGCAGTCATTGTCGGTTCTTCGGCTGGTGGCTTAGCAGAAATCAGTAAAGCTACTTTTTCTTTGGAAAAAGGCAAGAGGCTTTCTCCTTATACTATTGGAAATATGAATGCTAATTCTCTATCTTCTAGTATTAGTGCTTATTTGCAGTTAAATGGTATAGCATTATCATTGGCAAATAGTTGTACATCGGGTATAGATGCATTAAATTTAGCGAGAATATTAATTGAGTCAAACCAAATTGATGTTTGCATAGTTGGTGCTAGTGATGAATCAATTTGTGTTCCTATAATAAAAGGGTTCCTTCCACATCGTGTTTTACAAGCTGGAAATAAACCTCAACCCTCTTTTGGGCCATTTTCAGGTGGGAAAGGATTTTCGATTTCGGAAGGAGCAGGTGTTTTAATTGTTGAAAATGAGCAAGTTGCCATTCAGCGTCATGCATCCATATTAGGAAAAGTAGAAGCTACAAGTGTAACACAGGACGCTATCTCTCCTTTTCAGTCAGACTCAACAGGTTTGCTTATGGAAAAAGCAGTTGCTGAATGTTTACAGGAGAATATGCCAACCTACATAAATAGTCAGGCTTTAGGAATAATGGAAAATGATCATATTGAAATCGGTGTATATAAGAGGTTTTTTGAAGGATCTAAGATTCCTATTACATCCATTAAGGGAACGGTCGGGCATGCTATGGGAGTTTCGCCGCTTTTTCAAATAATAGCTTCTTTAATAAGTATCAAAAAAAGCTTTATTCCTGCAACCATAAGTCAGGAAATAAATGATTATTATCGAGATTATCCAATAGTGACACAGCTAATTACAGAAGATGTTGATCGCGTTTTAGTAACAGCACATGGATATGGAGGAAATAATGGGTGCGCGATGATAACAAAAGGAGGAGCATAAAGTGGAAGCTATATTATTATTGATGGTTTCGTTAGTTCCACTCATTATTTCTGTGACTATTATTTTTTATTCACAGTCTCAATTAACAAAAGCCTTATCTCTTTTCTTATGTATGCTCTCCTTCTGGCAAATGGATATCGCAGTTTTATATGCAGGAGATTTCTTAAGTCAGGGGACAATCGAACTCTTATTTAAAATATTCCGGCTAGGAACCATTTGTATAATGCCAGTTATGTATTATTTTTCATATTATTTAGTAAGTGAACATAAAGAGTTTAAACGATTTAGAGTATTGTTTAATAAACCATTTTTATACGTTTTAATTTTATATAGTTTATTTGCCTATTTTATTAATTTTACTAGCCTTGGTGTGAAGGATTTTATTATAATGGATGGAAATTTACTTTCATCTAAGTATATTCTCCCGATTTACGGAAAGTGGAATGTATTATTCATCTTAAATATTGTTTTATTATATTTGAACACTATCATTTTATTGGTGATTTCCTTTAAAATTAGGGATCCCATTTATAAAAGCTTTTATATCAAATTTGTAATCGCTGTTTTAATCATCTATATTAATGGTGTATTTAGTGGTTTTATTTTTATTCCATTATTTTTCTCTAGTTTTAACTCTTTGATCGCGGCCGTTATTTTATTTTTAAGCTTTTTTCAAATGCAATCGACACACTTGAATAATATGAATGCAGAGTTATCGAGGCAAAGTGAGTTACTCGAAGCTATTATGGATATAAACCCGAATTATTTATTAGTTAAAAATAAGAAGGAACAAATAGTAAAGATGAATCCGTCCTTCTTAGAACTATTATCGCTTGAAAACAATAATTGGTTAGGGCGTCCATTTTCTTATATAGAAAAACGTATTAATATGGAGACAGACGAACCACATCGATTTGTCGATAGCAGCGGGAAGAACTATTTTATTACTTGGGGGAAAAAAGAACTTATACATAGTACTGGAGAAGAATATCATATTTATTTTGGACATGATATTACGGATCAGAAGCATAATGAACAACTAATGATTTCTTCTGAAAAATTAAAAGTGGTAGGAGAGATGGCTGCTAGTGTTGCCCATGAAATTCGAAATCCGTTGACAACTATTAGAGGGTTTATCCAGCTTTTGAAGGAAAAAAACGATGCATCGGGTTATGAAACGATATTACTAGATGAAATTGATCGGATTAATGAAGTCTTAAAAGAGTTGCTTATACTTAGTAAGCCTGAGGCGAAAGCAAATGATAATAATGCTCTTCCGAGTACAAAAGTATTTTTAGAATTAAAAAATCTAAAAGTCCTATTTCATGCTCTGGCTAATGAACAAAATAAAGAGATCATCTTAGAAAATAGGGAGAATAAAGAATTAATAGCTTCTATTGATAATTCTCAATTTAAACAAGTTTTATTAAATATATTGAAAAATAGTATAGAGGCAGTTGCACCTCAAACAGGGAAAGTGAAAGCGATACTCGACCAAAAAGATGATTTTTGTAGAATTAGAATAATTGATAATGGAGACGGAATAAGTAAAGAAAGGCTAGCTAGGATTGGAGAACCATATTATACAAGCAAAGAAAAAGGAACTGGAATAGGCTTAACGATATGTCTAAAGCTTCTCAAGCAAAATAAGGGAGATATGGTAGTGAAAAGTAAAGAAGGATGGGGAACCGCAGTTACCATTGTCTTACCTTGTTTTCTTTAAAGTGGTATAGAGAGTTGAAGTAACAAATAAAAAGCGGATGTTTAAGGAGAAAACCTCTTTTAAACATCCGCTTTTAGAATCGTTTCAATTAAGATAAGCGATTACTGTAATCTTCGAAGACAAACTGGCGAATAACTTTTAAGCCTTCTTCTTCATTATAAGAAGCAATAGAAGGTAAATTAACACCGTTAAACATATGGTTTTTAACCATTGTATAGTGGGCCATGTCACAGAAGACAATTTTATCGCCAGGCTTTAGTGGCTCTTTGAAAGAGTAATCCCCAATAACATCTCCGGCTAAGCAGGTCATGCCGCCAAGTCTATAGGTATATTCATTTTCGCCAGGCTCTCCAGCATCAATAATATTAGGTCGATAGGGCATTTCAAGTACATCTGGCATATGACAGGTTGCTGATGTATCAAGTATAGCAATATCCATTCCATTATGAACAATATCAAGGACAGTGGATACTAAGTAACCTGTATTCAAAGCAATAGCTTCACCTGGTTCTAAATAAACATCTACATTATATTTTTCTTTTATAAATAATATGGATTCAACTAAAGTTTCAATATCATAATCTGGACGAGTAATATGATGTCCTCCACCAAAATTAATCCACTTCATTTTTTTTATATATTCGCCGAACTTCTCATCGACTACTTTTATCGTGCGTTTTAAAGTATCCGAATTTTGCTCACACATCGTATGAAAATGAAGTCCATCTATTCCATCTAATTCTTCTGGATTAAAGTTATCCAAGGTAATACCGAATCGAGAGTATGGAGCACATGGGTTATAAAGCTGTGTCTCAATTTCTGAGTATTCAGGATTGATTCGAAGACCTACATCAATTTTCTTCTCAGCATTTTGCACCTTATCTTTAAACCGATTCCACTGACTATGCGAATTAAAGACGATATGGTCAGTATATTGAAGTAATTCATCAAACTCGCTTTCGGCATATGCAGGTGCATACGCATGTACTTCTTTTCCCATTTTCTCATAGCCAAGTCTAGCTTCGAATAACGAACTGGATGTTACTCCTGCTAAGTATTTACCTACTAGAGGAAATACAGAATGCATGGAAAAACCCTTTAATGCAAGTAGAATTTTTGCTCCTGTACGTTCCTGTACAGACTGTAAAATTTCTAAGTTTCTTGTTAAAAGACGCTCGTCCACTACGTAACTTGGTGATGGAGCTTGTGTAAAATCAATCTTTTTCATTTCATTCCTCTCAATCTATAAGAGTTGGAGAGAAGTTCTCCTGCCATGGTAATCCATATTTATTTAAAGCATCCATGAATGGATCTGGATCAAATTCCTCTACATTGTATACGCCTGGACGCTTCCATTGACCTTTCATGATAAGCATGGCACCAATCATCGCTGGAACACCAGTTGTATATGAAATTGCTTGAGATCCTACCTCGCGATAACACTCTTGGTGATCACAAATATTATATACATAATAAGTTTTAGGCTTTCCATCTTTTGTACCTTGAATGATACAGCCAATATTAGTTTTTCCTTTTGTTCTTGGTCCAAGTGATGCAGGATCAGGAAGAATTTCTTTTAAAAACTGTAATGGGATAATCTCTTTTCCTTCATAATTGATTGGTTCAATAGATGTCATTCCAACATTTTCAAGAACCTTTAAGTGGTTTAGATAATTATCAGAGAAAGTCATCCAGAAACGGATTCTCTTAAGTCCTTTAATATTTACTGCTAATGATTCTAGTTCCTCATGGTATAAAAGATAAATATTTTTAGGACCAATTTGGTCTAAATCATATTCTCTTTTTTCAGAAAGCGGTGGTGTTTCGATCCATTTGCCGTTTTCCCAATATCTTCCGTTCGCTGTAATTTCACGAATGTTGATTTCTGGATTAAAGTTTGTAGCAAATGGATAGCCATGGTCTCCACCATTAGCATCAACAATATCAATATAATTAATTTCATCAAAATGATGTTTTTGTGCATAAGCCGTGAAAACACCTGTTACTCCTGGATCAAACCCACTTCCAAGAAGAGCAGTTAAGCCAGCTTCTTCAAATTTTTGCTTATATTCCCATTGCCATTTATATTCAAATTTAGCTGTTTCAGGTGGTTCATAGTTTGCAGTATCTAAGTAATGTACCCCTGTAGCTAGACACGCATCCATTATAGTTAAATCTTGGTATGGTAAGGCAACGTTGATTACGATTTCTGGTTTAAAGCTATTGATTAACTCAATTACTTCTTCCGTTTTATCGGCATCTACTTGGGCAACAGAAACCTTTGTATTGCCACCATCAATTTTATCTTTAATTGCTTCACACTTTGAAAGTGTTCTGCTTGCAATGCAAATTTCTTCGAATACATCCGGTACTTGACAGCATTTATGTGCGACAACACTTGCCACTCCGCCAGCACCAATAATTAATGCTTTTCCCAACATGAATAACCTCCTTTAATACTACCTAAAAAATTTCAATAAGGCTGATTATACATAATGTGCGTCAAATAATCTATATAATCCAGTAAAATATAAAAAAAATTTAATGAAAATTTATAGACTGGAAATCCAGTTGTAAAGTTAGGAGAGAATAGAAGGGCTTTAGCAAATGATTTATTGTGGGAACAAGAGGATACTTTTCCCCTTTTGTGAAAAGAAAATAAAAAAAACGACTATTGTCGTCGTTAGAGTATGAAAAATATGGTGGAGACTATCGGGATCGAACCGACGACCTCTTGCATGCCATGCAAGCGCTCTCCCAGCTGAGCTAAGCCCCCATAATAATATCTATATACATTATACAAAATTAAATAAAAACTTCAAGTGGTTGAATGAATTATTGAATTGGAATGAATAGAACACTATATTAATCTAATCGATTAGCTTAGATTTATTTAGAATTATAGAGCTGAAAAATTTCAATATAATGAAGGAATATATGTAAGGGTATGTCTATTACCTACTATTATAGGCTGGATAAAAGAAGATGGTTCAAATGAGGAGTATATGAACCTTCTTCTTTTTAATGATTGAATCAATTTAAACTCTCTATTTCAATTTCCTTCACACCATGAATTTCAGAAATATCTCTATAAACATCAGTTATTTCTCTTTTTTGATCAACTATGATAATAAGGTAAATTGAATGTTCTCCCGTTTCTAAGTCTTTAATTCGTATATGTTTTATTCCTGTTCTTAAATTACGTATCGCTTTAATAATAGTTGAGACGTTTTCTTTTTGATCAGCTTTTAGTTTTACTTTAATTTCTTTTTCTCTCAGCTGACGAGGACCAATCATACTCATAAAAATTGGTATGAATTTAACACTAATTAATAGAAGAGCGACACCAATTAAAGCTTCTACATAATAACCAGCTCCAACGGCAATACCTATGCCTCCTGCTCCCCATATTAATGCTGCTGTAGTTAATCCGGAAATACTATCATTTCCTCTTCTAAGTATAACTCCAGCACCTAAAAAACCGATCCCAGAAACAATTTGAGCCGGTAAACGCAAGGGATCCATTTGGATGTTAACTTGATCACTACCAGGGAATTTATAGGCTGCTTCAATCGAAATAATAGTTAATAAGCAGCTAACAATACTTATTACAAGACTGGTTTTTAGACCAACAGGTTTACGTTTAATTTCTCGCTCTAATCCTATGATCAATCCGAGACCAGCTGAAATACCTATTTTTAATAAAAAATCTATATTGATATCCATCTATGTTTCCTCTCCTGTATTTATTTATTGTAGTCAAGTGTCGTGGTTGATTATTAATTCTCACTATATAAAGAACAGGAAATTAAACAAGGCTACAATGTGCAAGGGAAAAAAATCGAAATACAATCTTACGATTTTTAAAAACCTAAAGTATAATATCCTATAATGGTTTATTGTAAACACTAAATATTAATAAAGTGTATGTTATTTGAAGAAAAACATTCTTCTTATAGAAATGATACTTCTTTTTAATTATGAAATATTTTTTAAAAAAGTATTGACGGTTAAATTCAAACAATGTTATATTAATATCCGTCGCTGAAACAACACGAAATGTTAAAGTAAATGACGAAAAAGATTTTAAAAAAACTATTGACAATGAAAGTTGATAGATGTTATATTAGGAAAGTCGCTTCTTGAGTGACTAACTAAATTGCTCTTTGAAAACTGAACAAACAAACGTCAACAATAATCGTTTTATAACTAACGTTATAGAACAAAAAGTAACAAAAAGCTAGAGTTTAGCAATGAGCTAATCAACTCTTTATTGGAGAGTTTGATCCTGGCTCAGGACGAACGCTGGCGGCGTGCCTAATACATGCAAGTCGAGCGGACTTTAAAAGCTTGCTTTTAAAGTTAGCGGCGGACGGGTGAGTAACACGTGGGCAACCTGCCTGTAAGACTGGGATAACTTCGGGAAACCGGAGCTAATACCGGATAATCCTTTTCCTCTCATGAGGAAAAGCTGAAAGACGGTTTACGCTGTCACTTACAGATGGGCCCGCGGCGCATTAGCTAGTTGGTGAGGTAACGGCTCACCAAGGCGACGATGCGTAGCCGACCTGAGAGGGTGATCGGCCACACTGGGACTGAGACACGGCCCAGACTCCTACGGGAGGCAGCAGTAGGGAATCTTCCGCAATGGACGAAAGTCTGACGGAGCAACGCCGCGTGAGTGATGAAGGTTTTCGGATCGTAAAACTCTGTTGTTAGGGAAGAACAAGTACAAGAGTAACTGCTTGTACCTTGACGGTACCTAACCAGAAAGCCACGGCTAACTACGTGCCAGCAGCCGCGGTAATACGTAGGTGGCAAGCGTTGTCCGGAATTATTGGGCGTAAAGCGCGCGCAGGCGGTCCTTTAAGTCTGATGTGAAAGCCCACGGCTCAACCGTGGAGGGTCATTGGAAACTGGGGGACTTGAGTGCAGAAGAGAAGAGTGGAATTCCACGTGTAGCGGTGAAATGCGTAGAGATGTGGAGGAACACCAGTGGCGAAGGCGACTCTTTGGTCTGTAACTGACGCTGAGGCGCGAAAGCGTGGGGAGCAAACAGGATTAGATACCCTGGTAGTCCACGCCGTAAACGATGAGTGCTAAGTGTTAGAGGGTTTCCGCCCTTTAGTGCTGCAGCAAACGCATTAAGCACTCCGCCTGGGGAGTACGGCCGCAAGGCTGAAACTCAAAGGAATTGACGGGGGCCCGCACAAGCGGTGGAGCATGTGGTTTAATTCGAAGCAACGCGAAGAACCTTACCAGGTCTTGACATCCTCTGACACTCCTAGAGATAGGACGTTCCCCTTCGGGGGACAGAGTGACAGGTGGTGCATGGTTGTCGTCAGCTCGTGTCGTGAGATGTTGGGTTAAGTCCCGCAACGAGCGCAACCCTTGATCTTAGTTGCCAGCATTCAGTTGGGCACTCTAAGGTGACTGCCGGTGACAAACCGGAGGAAGGTGGGGATGACGTCAAATCATCATGCCCCTTATGACCTGGGCTACACACGTGCTACAATGGATGGTACAAAGGGCAGCAAAACCGCGAGGTCGAGCAAATCCCATAAAACCATTCTCAGTTCGGATTGTAGGCTGCAACTCGCCTACATGAAGCTGGAATCGCTAGTAATCGCGGATCAGCATGCCGCGGTGAATACGTTCCCGGGCCTTGTACACACCGCCCGTCACACCACGAGAGTTTGTAACACCCGAAGTCGGTGGGGTAACCTTTTGGAGCCAGCCGCCTAAGGTGGGATAGATGATTGGGGTGAAGTCGTAACAAGGTAGCCGTATCGGAAGGTGCGGCTGGATCACCTCCTTTCTAAGGAAAATGGAATTTACATTCCATCAAAGATTGTTGACGATTTGTTGTTCAGTTTTGAGGGAGCAATTCCTCAAAATGAAAGGCTTAATAAGCCTGATTGTTCCTTGAAAACTAGATTATGTAAGAACCAAGAAAGAAACCGAGTAATCGCCATCTTAGATTCTCTATTTTAGAGAATTACTTCTTTGGAAAGTAGTCGTATTAAACGAATACTCCTTCAAAGATTGGAGAGCAAAGAGAAGCAAGTAGGTCAAGGAAGCGACCGAACGAGCACCAGAGCGTACGACAGTACGTGAGGAGCAGAGTGAAGAAGCTGACGAAGAGATACGCCGCTTATCTTTGGTCGAAACTAAGTTAAGTTAGAAAGGGCGCACGGTGGATGCCTTGGCACTAGGAGCCGATGAAGGACGGGATTAACACCGATATGCTTTGGGGAGCTGTAAGTAAGCTTTGATCCAGAGATTTCCGAATGGGGAAACCCTCTATCCGTAATGGGATAGAATCTTTACCTGAATACATAGGGTACTGAAGGCAGACCCGGGGAACTGAAACATCTAAGTACCCGGAGGAAGAGAAAGCAAACGCGATTCCCTGAGTAGCGGCGAGCGAAACGGGATTAGCCCAAACCAAGAGGCTTGCCTCTTGGGGTTGTAGGACACTCTATATGGAGTTACAAAGGAACGGGGTAGACGAATCGATCTGGAAAGGTCAGTCGTAGAAGGTAAAAACCCTGTAGTCGAAACTTCGTTCCCTCTTGAGTGTATCCTGAGTACGGCGGGACACGAGAAATCCCGTCGGAAGCAGGGAGGACCATCTCCCAAGGCTAAATACTCCCTAGTGACCGATAGTGAACCAGTACCGTGAGGGAAAGGTGAAAAGCACCCCGGAAGGGGAGTGAAATAGATCCTGAAACCGTGTGCCTACAAGTAGTTAGAGCCCTTTTATGGGTGATAGCGTGCCTTTTGTAGAATGAACCGGCGAGTTACGATTACATGCGAGGTTAAGTTGAAGAGACGGAGCCGCAGCGAAAGCGAGTCTGAATAGGGCGAAATAGTATGTGGTTGTAGACCCGAAACCAGGTGATCTACCCATGTCCAGGGTGAAGTCCAGGTAACACTGGATGGAGGCCCGAACCCACGCACGTTGAAAAGTGCGGGGATGAGGTGTGGGTAGCGGAGAAATTCCAATCGAACTTGGAGATAGCTGGTTCTCTCCGAAATAGCTTTAGGGCTAGCCTCAAGATTTAGAGTATTGGAGGTAGAGCACTGTTTGGACTAGGGGCCCCCATCGGGTTACCGAATTCAGACAAACTCCGAATGCCAAATACTTATTCTTGGGAGTCAGACTACGAGTGATAAGATCCGTGGTCAAGAGGGAAACAGCCCAGACCACCAGCTAAGGTCCCAAAGTATACGTTAAGTGGAAAAGGATGTGGAGTTGCTTAGACAACCAGGATGTTGGCTTAGAAGCAGCCACCATTTAAAGAGTGCGTAATAGCTCACTGGTCGAGTGACTCTGCGCCGAAAATGTACCGGGGCTAAACGTATCACCGAAGCTGTGGATTGACATCTTTGATGTCAGTGGTAGGAGAGCGTTCTAAGGGCGTTGAAGCTAGACCGTAAGGACTGGTGGAGCGCTTAGAAGTGAGAATGCCGGTATGAGTAGCGAAAGATGAGTGAGAATCTCATCCACCGAATGCCTAAGGTTTCCTGAGGAAGGCTCGTCCGCTCAGGGTTAGTCGGGACCTAAGCCGAGGCTGAAAAGCGTAGGCGATGGACAACAGGTTGATATTCCTGTACCACCTTTAAATCGTTTGAGCAATGGGGGGACGCAGGAGGATAGGGTAAGCGTGCTGTTGGATTAGCACGTCCAAGCAGTTAGGCTGGTAATGAGGCAAATCCCATTACCACATAAGCGGAGCTGTGACGGCGAGGGAAATATAGTACCGAAGTTCCTGATTCCACACTGCCAAGAAAAGCCTCTAGCGAGATTTAGGGTGCCCGTACCGCAAACCGACACAGGTAGGCGAGGAGAGAATCCTAAGGTGAGCGAGAGAACTCTCGTTAAGGAACTCGGCAAAATGACCCCGTAACTTCGGGAGAAGGGGTGCTCTTGCGGGTGCAAGCCTGCGAGAGCCGCAGTGAATAGGCCCAGGCGACTGTTTAGCAAAAACACAGGTCTCTGCGAAGCCGCAAGGCGAAGTATAGGGGCTGACACCTGCCCGGTGCTGGAAGGTTAAGAGGAGGGGTTAGCACGTTAGTGCGAAGCTCTGAATTGAAGCCCCAGTAAACGGCGGCCGTAACTATAACGGTCCTAAGGTAGCGAAATTCCTTGTCGGGTAAGTTCCGACCCGCACGAAAGGTGTAACGATCTGGGCACTGTCTCAACGAGAGACTCGGTGAAATTATAGTACCTGTGAAGATGCAGGTTACCCGCGACAGGACGGAAAGACCCCGTGGAGCTTTACTGCAGCCTGATATTGAATTTTGGTACAGCTTGTACAGGATAGGTAGGAGCCTTGGAAGCCGGAGCGCTAGCTTCGGTGGAGGCATTGGTGGGATACTACCCTGGCTGTATTGACATTCTAACCCGCACCCCTGATCGGGGTGGGAGACAGTGTCAGGTGGGCAGTTTGACTGGGGCGGTCGCCTCCTAAAAAGTAACGGAGGCGCCCAAAGGTTCCCTCAGAATGGTTGGAAATCATTCGTAGAGTGTAAAGGCACAAGGGAGCTTGACTGCGAGACCTACAAGTCGAGCAGGGACGAAAGTCGGGCTTAGTGATCCGGTGGTTCCGCATGGAAGGGCCATCGCTCAACGGATAAAAGCTACCCCGGGGATAACAGGCTTATCTCCCCCAAGAGTCCACATCGACGGGGAGGTTTGGCACCTCGATGTCGGCTCATCGCATCCTGGGGCTGTAGTCGGTCCCAAGGGTTGGGCTGTTCGCCCATTAAAGCGGTACGCGAGCTGGGTTCAGAACGTCGTGAGACAGTTCGGTCCCTATCCGTCGTGGGCGTAGGAAATTTGAGAGGAGCTGTCCTTAGTACGAGAGGACCGGGATGGACGCACCGCTGGTGTACCAGTTGTCTTGCCAAAGGCATCGCTGGGTAGCTATGTGCGGAAGGGATAAGTGCTGAAAGCATCTAAGCATGAAGCCCCCCTCAAGATGAGATTTCCCATAGCGCAAGCTAGTAAGATCCCTGAAAGATGATCAGGTTGATAGGTCAGAGGTGGAAGCGTGGCGACATGTGGAGCTGACTGATACTAATAGATCGAGGACTTAACTAAAATGAAAAGCGGAAATGCCTGTTTATGGCATTAGAGCTGAACAAAATGATTACTTGTTTCTTTCTTCTTACCATAATCTAGTTTTCAGGGAATAATTTTCTAAAATTATACTTGAAAAAGTCTCAAAAACATGTATAATAAAATGTGTCTTGAGAAAAGTCTGGTGGCGATAGCGAGAAGGTCACACCCGTTCCCATACCGAACACGGAAGTTAAGCTTCTCAGCGCCGATGGTAGTTGGGGGTTCTCCCCCTGTGAGAGTAGGACGTCGCCAGGCATTATATATGGAGGATTAGCTCAGCTGGGAGAGCATCTGCCTTACAAGCAGAGGGTCGGCGGTTCGATCCCGTCATCCTCCACCATTATTTTGACGATTATTATATGCCGGTTTAGCTCAATTGGTAGAGCAACTGACTTGTAATCAGTAGGTTGGGGGTTCAAGTCCTCTAGCCGGCACCATCTAATGAGCCATTAGCTCAGTCGGTAGAGCATCTGACTTTTAATCAGAGGGTCGGAGGTTCGAATCCTCCATGGCTCACCATTAGTAAACTTAAAATAGTATTAAGCGGGTGTGGCGGAATTGGCAGACGCACTAGACTTAGGATCTAGCGCCGCAAGGCGTGGGGGTTCGACTCCCTTCACCCGCACCAATTTATTATCAGTTAAATACATGCGGAAGTAGTTCAGTGGTAGAACACCACCTTGCCAAGGTGGGGGTCGCGGGTTCGAATCCCGTCTTCCGCTCCATAAAACAATGCCGGGGTGGCGGAACTGGCAGACGCACAGGACTTAAAATCCTGCGGTAGGTGACTACCGTACCGGTTCGATTCCGGTCCTCGGCACCATTGTTTTTATATTAATGCGCCCGTAGCTCAATTGGATAGAGCGTCTGACTACGGATCAGAAGGTTATGGGTTCGACTCCTTTCGGGCGCGCCATTATATTTCGGGAAGTAGCTCAGCTTGGTAGAGCACTTGGTTTGGGACCAAGGGGTCGCAGGTTCGAATCCTGTCTTCCCGACCACTATTCTCATTACATGGGGCCTTAGCTCAGCTGGGAGAGCGCCTGCCTTGCACGCAGGAGGTCAGCGGTTCGATCCCGCTAGGCTCCACCAATTTTATAATTCTTAATATGATGGCGGCGTAGCTCAGCTGGCTAGAGCGTACGGTTCATACCCGTGAGGTCGGGGGTTCGATCCCCTCTGCCGCTACCATACATATTACCATGGACCTTTAGCTCAGTTGGTTAGAGCAGACGGCTCATAACCGTCCGGTCGTAGGTTCGAGTCCTACAAGGTCCACCATATTATTGAGGAGGAATACCCAAGTCCGGCTGAAGGGATCGGTCTTGAAAACCGACAGGCGGGTCAAACCGCGCGGGGGTTCGAATCCCCCTTCCTCCTCCATAAAAATTAAATTATAATATTATCGCGGGGTGGAGCAGTCTGGTAGCTCGTCGGGCTCATAACCCGAAGGTCGCAGGTTCAAATCCTGTCCCCGCAATCTGGTCCGGTAGTTCAGTTGGTTAGAATGCCTGCCTGTCACGCAGGAGGTCGCGGGTTCGAGTCCCGTCCGGACCGCCATATAAATTGGCTCAGTAGCTCAGTCGGTAGAGCAAAGGACTGAAAATCCTTGTGTCGGCGGTTCGATTCCGTCCTGAGCCACCATTTTAGTGCAATCTAAAATGAATAATATGTATAATGGCGGCTATGGCGAAGTGGTTAACGCATCGGATTGTGGCTCCGACACTCGTGGGTTCGATTCCCACTAGTCGCCCCATTAAAATAAAATATGCGGGTGTAGTTTAATGGTAAAACCTCAGCCTTCCAAGCTGATGTCGTGGGTTCGATTCCCATCACCCGCTCCATATATGGGCCTATAGCTCAGCTGGTTAGAGCGCACGCCTGATAAGCGTGAGGTCGATGGTTCGAGTCCATTTAGGCCCACCATAAAAATATTCCGCAGTAGCTCAGTGGTAGAGCATTCGGCTGTTAACCGAACGGTCGTAGGTTCGAGTCCTACCTGCGGAGCCATTTTTTGGGGAAGTACTCAAGAGGCTGAAGAGGCGCCCCTGCTAAGGGTGTAGGTCGCGTAAGCGGCGCGAGGGTTCAAATCCCTCCTTCTCCGCCATTGGCCCGTTGGTCAAGTGGTTAAGACACCGCCCTTTCACGGCGGTAACACGGGTTCGAATCCCGTACGGGTCATAAAAAACTGATAGCATTTGCTATCAGTTTTTTTATTTCTTATAAGATAAGGTTCTTTTTGATAAATTCTCTATAGTTAAGGAGACCTTATAAGTTTGTATCAATTAAAATTTTCCGCT
The DNA here is from genome assembly GCF_038006285.1 of Niallia sp. FSL W8-0177. NCBI lineage: Bacteria > Bacillati > Bacillota > Bacilli > Caryophanales > Bacillaceae > Niallia > Niallia sp. FSL W8-0177. Next base: position 2,889,556 of record NZ_JBBOUX010000001.1, on the reverse strand, counting down.
CCTTAGATTTTCTTCCCATTTATCCTCACTTGTAAATAATCTATTCCCTGGATTCTTTAAATCAAAGTCAGAAAGAAATCCAGTATCGGGACCTCTAAACAGATCAGTTGCTAGATTTTTTTATCTGGTGCTTCAAAAAAAAGGTTGATTTCTTTCCCTATTTGTTCTTTTAAATATTCTTCTTCCCTTTTACTTATTATCCTTATCCTTCCTTATGTTAGACATTTATTTTAGAATTCTCTTCATAAAAAAACTATGTTAAAAGTTCACAATCTAAATGAGTCAATTAAACATAAAAAGATTTATAGTATCATAAAATTTTAAAAACAAAAAAGGATTTCCCTTCTATTGATAGAATATTAAAATTAATCAAATTAAATTAAATGACTAATTTTTTAGCAAGGAATACCGTAAATTGTTTTAGAAGCAAAAAAAAAGGGAATTGCAATGTACAAAGTGTAAAATTTACACACTTAATATTATTTGTAATAGAAAGTAGGATGACAGTGGAGACAGTATATCCAACAGAATTTCAACTACATTTATTTCACGAAGGAAACTTATTTGAGAGCTATAGATTATTTGGATCTCATATTCATCATAAAAATGGAGAGATTTATACCAGTTTTTGTGTTTGGGCTCCAAATGCTCTAAGTATTCAATTGGTTGGGGATTTTAATAATTGGAATGGTGAAGGTTATTCCCTTGAAAAAATTAATAAGGAAGGTGTGTGGCTTCTAAATGTAGAGAGGGATTTAACGGGTGTTATGTATAAATATAAAATAACTGCACCTGATGGAAGAGTATTTCTTAAGGCTGATCCTTATGCTTTTCTTTCCGAGGTAAGACCTAATACAGCTTCCATTGTTTATTCCTTGGAAGGTTATAAGTGGAACGATACAAAATGGAAACAAAAAAAGACAAAAAAGAACTATTTAAATGAACCCCTTGCTATATATGAAGTCCATTTAGGATCATGGAAAATCCATGAGGATGGAGATCTTTATACCTATAGAGAACTTGCTGATGAATTAATTCCATATGTTGTGGAACAAGGATTTACTCACTTGGAAGTGCTGCCCTTAGTAGAACATCCACTCGATATCTCCTGGGGATATCAAGGTACAGGATACTATTCTGCAACAAGTAGATTTGGAGAGCCAAAGGATTTGATGTATTTCATTGATCAATGTCATCAACATGGGCTCGGCGTGATATTAGATTGGGTACCTGGACATTTTTGTAAAGATGAGCATGGTCTTTATCAATTTGATGGAACTAGTCAATATGATTATAAGAATCCTGTGGATAGAGAAAATTATGTTTGGGGAACAGCCAATTTTGATTTAGGAAAAAATGAAGTCCAAAGCTTTTTAATTTCAAATGCAATTTTTTGGATGGAATATTTCCATGTAGATGGATTTAGAGTTGATGCTGTTTCTAATATTATTTATTGGCCAAATTCAAATGAAAATAGCGTGAACCAATTTGGAATCGATTTCCTCCAAAAACTGAATCAAACAGTTTGTCAATACGATCCAACGGTTCTAATGTTTGCAGAGGATTCTACTGATTGGCCTCAAGTAACTGCACCAGTTCATTATGGTGGCATTGGATTTCACTACAAATGGAATATGGGCTGGATGAATGATATTTTAACCTATATGGAAACTGATTCAGTTAATCGAAAGCAAGTACATGATAAAGTCTCCTTTTCCCTACATTATGCCTTTTCCGAAAATTTTGTTTTACCATTTTCACATGATGAAGTTGTTCATGGAAAGAAATCGTTAGTAGATAAGATGCCAGGAGATTATTGGCAAAAGTTTGCTCAATTCCGACTCCTCTTAGGATATATGATGGCACATCCAGGAAAAAAATTATTATTTATGGGAAATGAATTCGCACATTTTGCTGAATGGAAGGATAAAGAACAGTTAGATTGGATGCTGCTAGATTATGAGATGCATCAAAAAGCAAATGAGTATATGAAGGAATTACTAAAAATCTATAAAAGGTCCAAACCTTTGTATCAGTTGGATCATATCAATGATGGCTTTGATTGGATTGATGTAAATAATAGAGAACAGTCTATCTTCTCGTTTATACGCAAGGCAGAAAAAGAAGAAGATTATTTAGTCGTCATTTGTAATTTCACTTATCATACATATGAAAATTACAGAGTCGGCGTTCCTTTAAATAACTCTTTCCGAGAAATATTAAATAGTGACACTGATAGATTTGGTGGAGCTAATTATATAAATAAAAAGGTAATAAAAGCAGAAAAAGTAGAGTTTCATGGAAAACCTTATTCTGTTCAACTAACGATACCAGCTTTCAGTATAATCATTTTACGTCCAGTTCAACACCGGAAGGGGAGAAAGGGAAATGGGAAAGAAACGGTGCGTCGCAATGCTATTAGCAGGAGGAAAGGGGAGTAGACTTTATTCCTTAACAAAAAGTCTAGCAAAGCCAGCAATCCCTTTTGGAGGTAAATATCGAATTATCGATTTCACTTTAAGTAATTGTTCCAATTCGGGAATAGAAACTGTTGGCGTCTTAACGCAATATCAGCCGCTTGTTTTAAACTCATACATTGGAATAGGAAGTGCATGGGATTTAGACCGTGTTAATGGAGGAGTAACCGTATTACCTCCATATAGTGAGTCATCAGAAGTGAAATGGTATACAGGAACAGCAAGTGCTATTTATCAAAATCAGAACTACTTGTCTCAATATGATCCTGAATATGTTCTTATTTTGTCAGGAGACCATATTTATAAAATGAATTATGAAGAGATGCTTGAATATCATATAGATAAAAAAGCAGACGCTTCTATCTCTGTGATTCAAGTACCATGGGAAGAAGCGAGTAGATTTGGAATTATGAATACAAATAAAGAGATGAACATTGTAGAATTCGAAGAGAAGCCTAAACATCCAAAAAATAATTTAGCTTCGATGGGAATCTATATTTTTAAATGGCGTGTTTTGAAGGAATTACTTGTAGAAGATAATTTAAATAAAAATTCTTCCCATGATTTTGGAAAGGATATTATTCCTTTACTCATAGAAAAACAGAAAAAGGTGGTTGCTTATCCATTTAAAGGGTATTGGAAAGATGTTGGAACTGTTCAAAGTCTATGGGAAGCAAATATGGATTTATTGGATGATAATTGTGAATTAAATATATCTGATTATAATTGGAGAATTTATACAGTAAATCCCAATCATCCACCACAGTATATTTCTAGTGATGCACATGTGAAAGAGTCGATGGTGAATGAAGGGTGTATTATTAGTGGCAATTTAGAGAAAACAATTGTTTTTCAAGGTGTTACTGTAGGAGAAGGGACAATTATTCGGAGTTCAGTTATCATGCCAGATGCGAAGATTGGTAATAATGTTTATATTGAAAAGGCTATTGTCCCTTCTGACATAACCATACCAGATGGAATGGTCATTAAACCAAAAAAAGACTCAAATGAAGTAGTCCTTGTAACAGAAGAAATGGTTAATGAAGTGATTTCCTAACAAACTAGATAGGAGGGATTAAGATGATAAGATCTATGCTGGGCATTATTGATGCAACAACACATAAGGAAGATTTAGAAGAATTAACTTCACATCGCACACTTGCTGCACTTCCGATAGGCGGACGGTACCGTTTAATAGATTTTGTCCTTTCCAATATGGTGAACTCTGGAATAGGTAGTGTTGCAATTTTTCCAAAGTATCAGTATCGCTCGTTAATGGATCATTTAGGATCGGGAAAAAACTGGGATTTAGATAGAAAGAGAGATGGATTGTTCTTTTTCCCGGCATCTTTGACCGAAACAAATACAGATGGAATAGGTTCTTTTAATCATTTTGCGGCAAATATGGATTATTTTCAGAGAAGCAAGCAAGAATATGCTCTAGTTGCAAATTGTTTTACTGTGTTTAATATGAATTTTAATCCTGTATTAGAGCGGCATCTCTCTTCTGGCTGTGATATAACGGAGATTACGAATAATGGAAGTTCATTAGAAATATATCTAATTAAGAAATCAAAGCTAATTGATTTAATAGAAACAAGAGCAGTTACAGGTTATACATGTATGAATGATGTTGTGTTAGATATGAATAATCAGCTAAAAATATGTGAATATGAATATAACGGCTATGCCGAAAAAATAGATTCAATATCTAGTTATTTTCATGTAAGTAAAGATATATTAAAAGCCAAAGTCTGGAATCAGCTTTTTATAAAAGAAAGACCAATATTTACAAAAGTTAAAGATGAACCACCTACACGATATACAAGTACAGGTGAAGTGAAAAACTCCATGATAGCAAATGGATGTTTTATTGAAGGCGATATTACAAATAGTGTTATTTCTCGAGCGGTTAAGGTTGGAAAAGGTTCAAGCTTGAAAAATTGTATTATTATGCAAAAGTGTACAATTGGGGAAAATTGTGACCTAGACTCGGTTATTTTAGATAAAGATGTGGTTGTAGAAAGTGGTACTGTGATGATTGGTACTGCTAGTTCTCCCTTTGTAGTTAGAAAAGGAACAGTGCAAGGAGCGTTGATGAATTCGTGAGAGTATTATTTGCAGTTTCAGAATGTGTACCATTTATAAAATCAGGGGGACTGGCAGATGTAGCTGGTTCTCTTCCTAAAGAGTTAAAGAAGCAAGGTACGGATGTAGCAGTAATTATGCCAAAGTATCAAGATATTCCAGCCCATTTACTTGCTAATGTTAAGAAAAGATGCTATTTCTTTGTGCAAGTAGGTTGGCGAAATCAATACTGTGGAATTGAAGAATTAGAAGTAGATGGAATTACTTTTTATTTCATTGATAATGAATGGTATTTTAAGAGAAGTGGTTTATATGGTTATGGTGATGATGGAGAACGCTTTGCATTCTTTAATCGAGCCGTACTAGAGAGTTTACCCTATTTAGCTGACTATCCTGATATTATTCATTGCCATGATTGGCATACAGCTATGATTCCTTTCTTATTGGATGTAGACTATAAGTGGAAAAAAGAATATAGCAATATTAAGACTGTATTCACCATACATAATCTTCAGTTTCAAGGAATATTGCCAAGAGAGGTTCTTGGTGATTTATTCAATCTAAACGATTATTACTTCACAACAAATAATCTTGAATTCTACGGAAATGTTAATTTGATGAAAGGGGGACTTATCGCTGCTGACAAGATAACGACAGTAAGTCCTACCTATAAAAACGAAATTCAAACAGAATATTATGGTGAGAAGCTGAATAATGTATTAAAGCAGAGAGAGCCGGATTTATATGGAATTATAAATGGGATTGATGAAGAAACATATAATCCAGAAACAGATCCGGTAATTGCAGCAAATTATACTGTTACTACTTTAGATAAAAAGCAAGAAAATAAGCGATTCATCCAACAAAAATTTGGATTGAAGGAAGATCTAGAAATTCCAATCATTTGTATGATTACTAGATTAACTAGTCAAAAGGGATTAGAATTAGTTAGACATATATTTCATGAAATAATGGAAGAAGATGTACAGTTTCTCGTATTAGGAACAGGAGATCCTGAATTTGAGAACTTTTTCCGTGAGATGGAATATACGTATTCTGACAAATGTAAAGCTTATATTGGCTTTGATGAAAATTTAGCCCATCAGCTGTACGCAGGTGCAGACTTGTTTTTAATGCCTTCCAAATTTGAGCCTTGTGGATTAGGGCAGCTAATTGCTTTACGATACGGGAATATCCCTATTGTGAGAGAGACAGGAGGGCTGAATGACACTGTTTTCTCTTATAACGAATGGACAGAGGAAGGAAATGGATTCAGTTTCACCAATTTCAATGCCCATGATATGCTATACACGATTAGGAGAGGCATTCATTTTTATAAAGAGGAAAAAGAGGTATGGCATAAGTTAATGAAGAATGCCATGTCGATGGATAATAGCTGGGCTCAATCTGCATTTAAATATAATCAGTTATATGCAGAGCTTATTTCGAGGAGTGAATCCCATGTTTTCTAATAAAGAACGCTTTAAAAGATATTTTTTACAAAGGCTTGAAATGACTTATGGAAAGACCTTTGAAGATACAACAAGTAGTGATCATTTTCAAACGTTAGGGCATATGATTAGAGAATATGTAAGCTCAAATTGGATTCAGACGAATGAACAAAGTCGTAACAATAACGGGAAACAGGTATATTATCTTTCTATTGAATTTTTATTAGGAAGATTGCTTCATAATAATTTAATTAACTTAGGTATTGATCAAGTTGTTATCGAAGGTCTGGGAGATCTTGGAATTAACTTTTTTGAAGTGGAAGATATGGAACACGATGCCGGATTAGGCAATGGTGGATTAGGAAGGTTAGCAGCATGCTTTTTGGATTCTTTAGCTACATTAGACTTACCAGGGCATGGTATGGGGATTCGTTATAAACATGGTTTATTTGAACAACGAATTGTTGATGGATACCAACTTGAATTGCCAGAACAATGGCTAAAGCAAGGCCAGGTTTGGGAAGTTCGAAAGGAAGACTTAGCTGTTGATATTTATTTCTGGGGAAATATTGATATGTATGAGAAGAATGGAAAGTTACAGTTTCGGCATCTAAATGCCGAAACTGTAACAGCAGTTCCCCATGATGTACCGGTCATCGGCTATCATACAACGACTGTTAATACATTAAGGCTATGGAATGCTGAACCATCGTCCTTAGTCGCAAAAGATGTAAAGGATATAATGCGTTACAAAAGAGAAACAGAATCGATATCTGGCTTTTTATATCCAGATGATTCCAATGATGAGGGAAAGATCTTACGGTTAAAACAACAATACTTTTTAGTTTCTGCAAGCTTGCAATCCATTATTCGAAATTATAAGCAACAATATAAAAATATTAGTGAAATGCATCACTATATAAGCATCCATGTAAATGATACACATCCCGTTTTGGCAATCCCGGAGCTAATGAGAATATTAATGGATGAGGAAGGATTAGGCTGGGATGAAGCCTGGAAAATTACTACAAATACTATTTCTTACACCAATCATACCACGTTATCTGAAGCATTAGAACAATGGCCAATCTATATCTTCCAACCCCTGTTACCCCGAATTTATATGATAATCGATGAAATAAATGAACGTTTCTGTATGGAATTATGGAAAAAGTACCCTGGAGATTTTTTGAAAATTGAAAAAATGGCGATAATTGCCCACGGCATGATTAAGATGGCTCATTTAGCATTAGTTGGTAGCTATAGTGTAAATGGAGTAGCGGAAATCCATACTGAGATTTTGAAGAAAAGAGAAATGGCTGATTTTTTTACCTTCTATCCAGAAAAGTTTAATAATAAAACGAATGGAATTACACATAGAAGGTGGCTAATAAAGGCTAATCCTAAGCTTACAAACTTAATTTCTAATACAATTGGTGATAAATGGGTCGATCAGCCAGAATTATTAAGGGAATTATTAAATTATCAAGAAGATGCTAATTTACAAGAAAATCTCGCAGTAATTAAGCAAAGTAATAAGGAAAGACTTGCAAAGATAATTAAGGAGAAGAATGGAATTCTTGTAGACCCTTCCTCTATTTTTGATGTTCAAGTAAAGAGACTGCATGCATATAAAAGACAATTATTAAATATTTTGCACATTATGTCTCTTTATAATAAATTAAGAGAAGATCCATCCATTGATATGGAGCCTAGAACGTTTATTTTCGGAGCAAAGGCATCACCGGGATATTATTATGCAAAAAAGATAATTAAATTAATTAATACAGTTGCCCATAAACTTAACAATGATAAAAGAATACAAAATAAATTAAAGGTTGTTTTTATAGAAAATTATCGAGTTTCCTTAGCGGAACATATTTTTCCAGCTGCTGATGTAAGTGAGCAAATATCTACCGCAAGTAAAGAAGCGTCAGGCACTGGTAATATGAAATTTATGATGAACGGTGCATTGACACTTGGAACAATGGATGGAGCAAACATTGAAATGCATGAATTAGTGGGAGATGATAATATTTTCATCTTTGGGATGAACGCAGATCAAGTATTAGAGCTTTATCAAAATGGTGGCTATAGTTCTCGAGAGTATTTTTATCATGATGATAGAATTCATGAAGTAGTGAATCAATTAAAAAATGGTTTTTATGATCATCCAGTGGGTGAATTTGATCCTATTTTTGATTCTTTACTAATAGAGAATGATCAGTTCTTTGTATTAAAAGATTTTAATTCTTATGCAAGCATTCACGAAAAGGTGAACCAGACATTTAAGAATAAACGAGGCTGGCTGCGAAAAAGCATTGTAAATATTGCGATGTCGGGACATTTTTCAAGCGATCGAACAATAAAGGAATATGCAGAGGATATTTGGCGTATAAAACCTTATAGTTAATTGTTTAGGAGCAGGTCGGAGGAAAGGAATCCAACCGATATAAAACCGAGCAATTTTACGGAGATGCTAATAAGTTTCGTATAATTGTTTGGTTTTTTAATTCATTTAAATAAAGAAGGTTTGTGGTTTCATCCATGTCTGAGACACCTTGTTTTCTATGGGGCGAGCGGTGAGTTCTCCTGTTAGACCACACCGTTCTCACGCCATTCCCATAGAATTCTTCGAGCATACAGGTTGCTTTATTTTCCGACTCCTTTATTATCCAATAAAGTTCCCAACGAAAATTAAACCAAAAATATTCACCTTCACTTATTGAACCTTTAGTTTTATCTAAAAGTCTCTTATTCCTCCTCGTCTTCTGTATCCTCCTCTATATATCCATCTGATTTATGGTATGGAACATCACCAAAGGGAGCTTCAATTCCTTCCTCATCTAATGCTTGTTCATATTTTTCTTGATCTTTAGATGGATATACTGCTCTTTCTGTTCCATCAATATTTGTAGCTGTAAAGTTTTCATAATCTTCCGGGAAAGTATCATCGTCGTTCTCTCTATCGTAGAGACTGTCATAATCTTCGAAATCACCTCGTAAATCTGAGGGCGTTTCCGAAGTTCCATAGCGAGCTACCTCTTGAAAACTATCATCGTAGTCTCTAACATCGCCAGTATCATAATGACGAAATTCATTGCCATGAGCTAATTCTAGAATATCTTCCTCTATAGGTTGATCATTTGGAATAGTTTGTTCATCACTATATTCTTTTAGCGTAAGAGCTGTCGGAATTGCTTCTAATCTTTCGTAAGGAATTTCTTTACCTGAAACCTTACAAATTCCATAAGAACCGTCTTCTATTGCCTTTAAGGCGCTATTAATTTTTTGTAATTCAGATTGGTCATGTTGTTCTAAGGCAGAATCTTTTTCTCTTTCATATAATTCTGTTCCTAGATCTGCTGGATGGTTATCATAACTGGATAATTCTCCAACTGATTCCAAGGCATTTTCTTCACTTGCGTATCCGTTTGTTCTATCTAGTAAAGTTGCTTTTCTGTCTTCTAATTCTTTTTTTAAATGATTTATTTGTTCTGTTGATAACAAGGTAAACACATCCTTATCTGTTCCTACTATTAGTATATATAGACAACCTGTTCATAAATTTCCCTGTTTTATGGTTATCAAACCTAGTTTTCCATTTGTGCAGCCTTTTCTTAAGAAAAATAAATAGTTGAAAAGTGCATTAAGAATTCACTATGATTGACATAATATTAAAGACAGGTGTATCGTAAAATATGCTAAAATAATAAGTGGCGTATATCTTTGAACCAATATAATCAAGGCTTATATTCTTGATTAGTTTTAGGGGGATTTACAAAGGGATGAATGATAGCAAAGGAATAATGGTACAAACAATAATAAAGGAAAGTGATTCTCCTACTGTCTTAGTTAGTGAAGTGAAGAAGCTAGAAAAGAAAATAGATATTCTAGAGTTCTTTTCCAATTACAGCTCCTATAAAGGAAAACGTTTTTTTTGGAAGGATCCTTCTGAAAAAAACATGCTTGTAGGAATAGGCATTTGTGAAGGGATTGAGTATTCATTAGGGGAAAACTCTTATTCATTTGTAGAAAAAAAATGGAGGCAGCTGTTAGATGATGCAATAGTATTTAACAAATACAATGAAATAGGGATCGGACCAGTCCTTTTAGGTGGTTTCTCCTTTGATCCATTAAAAGAGAAAACGCATGTCTGGGATGGCTTCGGGGAAGCCCATTTTTACGTACCTCAATTTATGTTAAGTGAAATAAATGGAAGTCAATTTATTACTACAAATATAATGATTCCATCAGATAAACAGGATCATGCAAAAGCGGAGTTAAAAAAGCATTCTATTGTGTATCGAAGAGCAGAAGCATCTCCTCCTTCTTTACCTTTAATTGAAATGATTACTGAGATCGATCAAGAAACATGGAAGAATAAAGTTAATAAAGTAATAAATGAGTTAAATGAAGATTTAAAAAAAGTAGTGTTAGCACGTGCTAGTCAAGTGCATTTTTCTAATGACGTCGAGACAGAGTTTGTGCTAAAAAATTTAATACAACAACAAAGCAATGGTTATATATTTGCCTTGGAAGCAAAGAATAAATGTTTCATCGGAGCATCTCCAGAAAGATTGGTAAAAAAAGAAGGTCCAACTGTTTTTTCTACCTGTCTGGCCGGGTCAATTGCGAGAGGAAAAAACAAAGAAGAAGACGATGCGCTTGCGCAAGCCTTGCTTTCGGATTCCAAAAATAGAGAAGAACATAATTATGTTGTTAAAATGATAAAGAATGCTATGGAGGAAGTCTGTAGTACGGTAGAAATGCCATTAAACCCACAAATCTTGAAGATGAGAGATATTCAACATCTTTATACTCCAGTTAGCGGGAAGGTAAAAGAAACAGAATCCCTAATTTCCTTCATACGCTTATTGCATCCAACTCCAGCTCTTGGTGGATTTCCTCGAGAGGAAGCCTTAAAGGTTATTAGAGAGGTAGAAGGATTAGATAGAGGGATGTATGGTGCTCCTATCGGTTGGCTTGATTACCAGGGCAATGGAGAATTTGCAGTAAGCATCCGTTCTGGCTTAATAGATGGCAATGTTGCAACAATTATTGCAGGATGCGGTATTGTTGCTGACTCTGATCCAGAATCTGAGTATATAGAAACTGCAATTAAATTTAAGCCAATGCTAACTGCGTTAGGAGGAAAATAAAATGAGTCATCAGCAACAGTTAACTGCCTATTTGGATGCGCTAATATCCGAGTTGGTAAAAAACGGGGTTGAACATGCTGTTATCAGTCCAGGATCAAGATCAACCCCCATCAGTTTATTGCTTGCAGAAGAAGAGGATATAAAGCTTCATGTTCATATTGATGAAAGATCAGCTGCCTTTTTTGCTTTAGGAATAGCGAAGGCGTCTAAAAAACCAACTGTATTAGTATGTACATCTGGTACTGCCGCTGCAAACTATTTTCCGGCAATTGTAGAGGCGAAGATTTCTCGCATACCATTAATCGTACTGACGGCAGATCGGCCCCATGAACTTCGAGATGTGGGAGCACCGCAGGCGATTGATCAATTAGATCTTTATGGAAAGCATGTTAAATGGTTTATGGAAATGTCTACACCTGATAATAGTTCAGGTATGATAAGATATGCTAAAACGGTGGGGGCTAGAGCGGTGGCGATGGCAAAACAGCATCCTAGCGGTCCAGTGCATGTGAATATTCCATTGAGAGAGCCATTAATCCCTGATTTAGATAATTTAGAACACTATCGTCGAGAGGATCAAGAATCAAGGTCTATTCAGATTAAAACTGGGGAGTTTACGATTGATGATTCCTATTTTCATGATTTAGCAGCAAGTTTGGAAGCTAAAGGGGAAAGAAAGGGAATTATCATCTGCGGAGAGATGGATAAAGAGAACTTTTCTTTGAAAATACTGCAATTGGCAGAAAAAACAGGTTTTCCGATTATAGCTGATCCACTTTCCCAACTACGAAGTAAGAGTGCGGACATGGAAGTTGTCATCGACACATATGATACGTTTTTGCGAAATGAAAGGATTAAATCACTATTAAAACCGGATATTGTTATTCGGTTTGGCAGTATGCCGATTTCTAAACCATTAACTATTTTCTTACGAGAAAATGAAAGAGCAAAACAGATTGTAATAGACGGGGGAAGCGGCTACCGTGATCCTAATCAGCTGACAACAGAAATGGTTTATTGTGAAGAAGGTTATTTTTGTGAGAAGCTTACATCGTTTGTTTCTCCTTGCTCAATAAATCACTATTTAAATAAATGGATAGAAATCAATGAGATAACCAAAAAGGAATTAACAAAAACAGCAGAAATTCAAGAAATGAGTGAAGCGAAGCTTTTTCATTGCTTGGGTGAAATGATTCCGAATGATGCCGTTTTATTTGTAGGTAATAGTATGCCCATTCGCGATTTGGATACTTTTTTTCATAAACAAAATAAAAAGGTAACTATTATTGCAAATAGAGGAGCAAATGGCATTGATGGGACGATATCTACTGCTCTCGGAGTAGGGGTTATTAAGCAGCCGCTCTTTTTAATTGTAGGGGATTTAACCTTTTTCCATGATTTAAATGGTTTAATTCTTTCTGAGCTATATCAGCTTCCAATCACTGTCATATTAATAAATAATAATGGGGGCGGAATCTTTTCATTTCTTCCTCAAGTAGAACTGCCGAGACATTTTGAATTATTATTTGGAACGCCTCTAAATATTGACTTTAAGCATGCAGTGGAAATGTACAAGGGACAATATAAGCTTGTTAACAGCTGGGACAATTTACAAACATTATTCCAAGATAGTGATTTCACGAAAGGCTTACGAGTATGGGAAATACAAACCAATCGGGAAAATAATCTATTAGAACATCGGCAAATGACGAATCGGATTCTAAAGGTGTTAGATCAATTAGATTAAAAAGGTGAAGCCTATGTTTATCAAACTAAAGGATATAAGCTATCATGTAACGGTTGAAGGAGAAGGAGAACCTCTTTTATTATTACATGGTTTTACTGGGGATAGTGGTACTTGGATTCCATTTATTCCTTTATGGAAGAAGAAGTATACGGTTATTACGGTCGATATTATCGGTCATGGAAAGACAGATTCGCCGGAAGAAATAGAAAAGTATACTATGCAAGAAAGTGTCACTCATTTAAAAGCGCTCATTGATCATCTTCAATTGGCTACTGTTCATTTATTAGGTTATTCGATGGGTGGTAGGTTAGCGTTAGCATACTGTATGAATTATCCTGAGACAGTGAAAAAACTTATTTTGGAAAGTTCCTCTCCCGGCTTGAGAACGGATATAGAGAGAAAACAAAGACGAATACAAGATGAGAAATTGGGAGACTCTATCCTTGAACAAGGAATAATAAACTTCGTGAACAAATGGGAGGAAATCCCATTGTTTAAAAGCCAAAAGATACTGAGTGAAGATGCAAAGCAAGCAATAAGGAAGCAACGGCTGGCTAATAACCCAGTTGGATTGGCAAATAGTTTAAGAGGGATGGGGACAGGTGCACAAAATTCGTATTGGTCCTCTCTTTCTCGCTTATCAATAGAAACATTGTTAATTACAGGAGAACTTGATCAAAAGTTTTGTCAAATCGCTGAAGAAATGGTTGACTGTAATAAAAAAATAAAGCATTTAACTATAAATGATGCTGGTCATGCAATTCATGTGGAGAAACCAGAAATTTTTGGTACAATAGTATTGGAGTTTTTAAGGAGCTGAACATAGATGTTCAGCCCTATTAATAAGGAGGAAAAAGAATGACAGTGGAATGGGTAGCTGGCAGACAATATGAAGAAATCATTTATGAAACATATAATGGTATTGCCAAGATTACAATTAATAGACCTCATGTACATAATGCATTCACGCCAAGAACCGTTAGTGAATTAATTGATGCGTTTGCAATGGCAAGAGATGACAGTAATGTAGGAGTTATCATTTTAACTGGTGCAGGCGATAAAGCATTCTGTTCTGGTGGAGATCAAAAAGTTAGAGGTCATGGTGGATATGTAGGAGAAGATCAAATTCCCCGCCTAAATGTCCTTGATTTACAACGTTTAATCAGAGTTATTCCTAAGCCTGTCATTGCGATGGTAAAAGGATATGCCATTGGTGGAGGACATGTGCTGCATATTGTCTGTGATCTAACGATTGCTGCAGATAATGCTATTTTTGGACAAACTGGTCCAAAGGTAGGTAGCTTTGATGCTGGTTACGGTTCTGGTTATTTAGCAAGAATCGTTGGCCATAAAAAAGCTAGGGAAATTTGGTTCTTATGCCGTCAATATAATGCCCAAGAAGCACTGGATATGGGATTAGTAAATACGGTAGTACCGTTAGAAAAGGTAGAAGAAGAGACGATTAAATGGTGTGAGGAGATTTTAGAGAAAAGTCCAACTGCCCTTCGTTTCCTAAAAGCTGCCTTTAATGCAGATACAGATGGTTTAGCTGGTATACAGCAATTTGCTGGTGATGCAACTTTGCTTTACTATACAACAGATGAAGCAAAAGAAGGAAGAGATTCCTTTAAGGAAAAACGCAAACCTGATTTTGGACAATTCCCGCGTTTTCCTTAATGGAAAAGGATGAATGAAAAGTTAGCTATCCAAGAGATGGAATCGCAATTCATTCATATTAATTAATAGATACAAGGGTGACACTCGTTTTTAGCAATGGTGTTTTAATGGACATGCTAATAATAGTGTCACCTTTGTTTGTATAGAAAAGAGGGATAATAAATTATGACAGAAATACTTCCGAATTTTATTAAAAATAGAGCGCATTTAACACCAGATAGAGAGGCAATTGTATTTAAAGAAGAAAGACTAACATTTAAAGAATTATATGAAAAGGCTTATTACCGTGCAGGGATTTGGTCGGCCATTGGAGTAAAGGACACAGATTATGTGGGGTTTCTTGTTAAAAGTGATTTAGAAACTGTACTGCACTTATTTGCTATGCAAATTATTGGAGCAAAGGCAGTCCTTCTTAATAATCGCTTAACAGCGAAAGAAATGGCTTATCAAATAAACGATGCGAAAGTTTCCTATTTAATCTCAGAAGAAGCGTTTAAAGAGAAGGTAGCTGTGCTTGAAGAAGAGAAAGAATTGGTTGTATTTTATAAAGAAAATATAACAGAAAGTACCTACATAGAGCCAATAGAAAAGGATCAAGTGTCATTAGAGGAAACTTGTACGATAATGTATACATCAGGAACAACCGGACTTCCCAAGGGAGTTATTCAATCTTACGGTAATCACTGGTGGAGTGCCGTGGGAAATACGTTGAATGCAGGACTATATGAAAAGGATACCTGGTTATGTACAGTCCCATTATTTCATATCAGCGGATATTCGATTTTAATGAGAAGTATCATTTATGGGATGAAAGTCGTTTTACATGATTCCTTTGATGTAAAGAGGGTATTAGAGGATTTATGGAAAGAAAAAGTAACGATTATATCGGTTGTCACCACGATGCTAGAGCGAATTGAAAAGGCAGCTCATGATAAGTTTCCACCCTATTTCCGGTATATGCTTTTAGGTGGGGGACCAGCCTCAGTAGAACTGCTGACTCGATGTATGAATAAAGGGATTTCTGTTTATTATTCATATGGAATGACGGAAACTGCCTCACAAATTGTCACCCTCTCGCCAGAGGACAGTATTAGAAAAATAGGTTCAGCCGGAAAGCCACTGTTTCCCGCCCAATTACAAATTGTTAATCAAGCAGGACATTGTTTAGGATCAAATGAGGTAGGCGAAATTAAAGTGTGTGGGCCAAATGTATCAAAAGGCTATTTAAATAAAGAGAATCATTTACAAGATGGCTGGTTTTTTACAGGAGATATAGGGTATATAGATTCTGAAGGATTTCTCTATGTGTTAGATAGACGGTCTGACTTAATTATTTCGGGTGGTGAAAATGTTTATCCAGCAGAAATCGAAGCTGTACTGACTGAAATGAACGGGATAAAAGAAGCGGCAGTGATTGGAGTTCCAGATGAAAAATGGGGGCAAGTACCGATTGCGTTTATCGTAACAGATGAAAGAATACAAGAGAATACAATTATCGAAAAATGCACAAATGTTCTAGCGAAATATAAAATCCCCAAAAGAGTATTTTTTATATCAGAAATCCCACGCAATGCCTCAGGAAAAATAGTCAGAAGAGAATTAAGAAAATGGATAGAGGAAAAATCGGACTTTTCTTTGTAATTTTAGCTAGTTCATGATGTTGTGGCTACTAGTGAAAAAATTCAATGAAAGAAGTGTACGTATGAGCTTATATCATGGATCATTATATTGGCCAACAACGGTTCAGGAAAGACCCGTTTATCCAAAGTTGAATAATCATGTTACTTGTGATGTGCTTATAATAGGAGCTGGAATGTCAGGCGCCTTATTAACCTATATGCTTGCAAGGGAATCGCTTCAGGTGATTCTTGTGGATAAAGGTAGTGTTGGCAATGGAAGCTCTGCTGCCAACACAGGGCTATTGCAGTATTCAAATGATAAAATGCTGCATTCCTTTGCAGAAAGTATTGGGGAAGAAGACGCAGTTCGATTTTACAAATTATGTTTTAATGGGATGGAGGAATTGAAAAGTATCGCAAGTTCCTTACACGAAGATGTCCAATTTGTAAATAGACAAAGCTTATATTACGCAAGTACAGATGCAGACGTACTTTCTCTAAGAAAAGAATATGAGATGCTTCAAAAGTATAAATTCCCAGTAGAATTTTTAGAAAAGGATATGATTTATAAAGTATATGGATTTAATAAACATGCGGCAATAAAAACAAGTGGGGACGCAGAAGTGAACCCAGAAAGGTTTGTTATTTCCTTAATAAAAGAGGCTGCACAAAAGAGCAATGTTCAAGTTTTTGAAAACACAGAAGTTTCAAAGCCTCAGAATAAAGATGGCTGCTGGTTGTTTAACAACGGCGATTCAAGTATACAGGCCAAGCATGTCGTGTATGCAACTGGGTACGATTTGGATAACTTTGCAATAGACATACCTACAAAAATAAATAGAACGTTTGCAATCGTAACGAATCCAGTCTCCTCTTTTCCACATTGGGAGGATCGATGTTTAATTTGGGAAACAAAGCGTCCGTATTTCTATATGCGAACAACTCCGGATGGAAGGATAATAGCGGGTGGTTTAGACGAAGAAGCAAGGGAAGCGCCAAGAGATGAACAGATTTTGCAACTATATGCGGATAGATTATTAGTTCGTATTAAAGAGCATTTTCCCCATTTGCAACTAAAAGCTGACTATGTATATGGCGCAACATTTGGGGAATCAAAAGATGGAATTCCTTTTATTGGTGAACATCCGCAACATAAGAATTTATATTATTGTTTAGGATTTGGAGGAAATGGTACTGTTTACAGTGCTTTCGGTTCGAACATACTAAAGGATTTAATAATAAAGGGGAAGCACCCTGATGCTGATTTGGTACAATTGGATAGATAAAAAAGGAAGGGAATCCCTAGTAGTTTTGAGTGGGATTCCTTTTTCATTTCCATAAATTTTAGCTTAAGCTATTTTCAGGTTCAAATGTTTTACAATCTGTTTCATAACTCGTATCCGCATGTTTTCCCACATTACTTACAACATAAATTTGGTCGGCTCCGCAACGGTTTCCTTTTTCCCAAAAAGTACAATTCCTTACTTCACAAAGAACGTCTTTTGCCATAGAATACCACTCCTTTTCTTAAGTTATTTATCAAAAGTCTTTTTAGAAGATGTCTTCGATTTGCACATAGGATGCAATGAAACTGATAACAGTCCCATTGTACCTTAGTATTAGAAGGTTGGAGGAATTACATACACAGGGCGAATGAAAAGAAGTACCAATGTTGGAAAGTATCATGTATTTCAAATTTGTATATTATGCAAATTTTCATTACTATTAATAAGGAGACTCTTTCTTTAAAACAGAAATTATTTGTATTTTATGAATTGAATTTTTTAAGGAGTGCAAAAATGAGCCTATTACAAGATATGTTAGTCTATAATGAGGAATTTGTAAGGGAACAAAAATATGAAAAATTTATTACAGGTAAATTTCCCAATAAAAAAATGGTGATTCTAACTTGTATGGATACAAGATTGTTAGAACTTTTGCCACAAGCATTGAATCTTTCTAACGGAGATGTGAAAATTATAAAAAATGCAGGTGCTGTAGTTGTGCATCCATTTGGAAGTATTATGCGAAGTATTTTGGTTGCAGTGTATGAGCTGCAAGCTGATGAAGTAATGGTAATAGGTCATCATGACTGTGGAATGAGTGCTTTGCATTCAGATAGCATGGTGGAAAAAATGAAAGAAAGAGGCATTTCAGACGAAACATTTGCAACTTTACAACATTCTGGTATTAATCTAGAAAAATGGTTAACAGGTTTTGATTCTGTATCAGATAGTGTTACCCATAGTGTAGAAATGATTAAAAGGCATCCGCTATTGCCAAGTGGTGTTCCAGTTCATGGGTTAGTGATTGATCCAAAGACTGGAAAATTAGACTTGGTAATAGACGGTTATTAATGTTTTTCTTTTGATGAATGATGATGATTTCTACAGTGCCAATCTTCTGGTACTGGATCCAGACCACCTGGATGAAAGGGATGACATTTAAGAATTCGTTTAATGGTTAAGTATCCTCCTTTAAAAGCGCCAAATCTTTGAATCGCTTCTAAGCCATAACTAGAGCAAGTTGGATAAAAACGGCAAGTTGGCGGCTTTATAGGAGAAATTACTTTGCGGTAAAATTGGATAATAAATAAAAAGATGTGTTTCATTATGCTATGTCCTCTCCTTCTTTGCATGTAGTATAACATGGGTGGAGAGAGGAGTAAAAGTAATCACTATCTAACACAAAATTCCCACTGGGAAAATATTATATATATTAAGTTGATGAAATTACTCGGTTTTTTAGATATAATAGAGATAGAAGAAGAAAGGGAGATGACTTTATGCCTTCAGTTGAAAGTTTTGAATTAGATCATACTGCCGTAAAAGCCCCATATGTAAGACATTGTGGTGTACACAAAGTTGGTAGTGATGGAGTAGTTAATAAATACGATATTCGTTTCTGCCAGCCAAATAAGCAGGCAATGAAGCCAAATGTTATTCATACGTTAGAGCATCTACTTGCCTTTAATTTACGCGCACATGTAGAGAAGTACAATCATTTTGATATTATTGATATTTCACCAATGGGCTGCCAGACTGGCTACTATTTAGTTGTAAGTGGGGAACCAACCGTTGAAGAAATTATCGATTTATTAGAGGCAACGATGAAAACAGCAATTGAAATTACTGAAATTCCAGCAGCTAATGAAACACAATGCGGTCAAGCAAAACTTCATGATTTAGAAGGTGCAAAAAAGCTGATGAATTTCTGGTTAAGCAAAGATAAAGAAGAATTAAAACAGGTTTTTGCTTAATAATAAAGAAATAAATATTCCAACCAAATAGAAACCCAAACAATTGTACGGAAACGTTAATGAAAAATTCCGTATATTGTTTGGGTTTTTTATTCATAAAATAAATTTATCTTTAAAACATCATAACCAAATTTTAAGTTCTATAAAAGTGGACTAAGAAGCCTTGAAAATGATTCTTTGAAACGAATCCATAAGGACCTTTTTGAATATTGGTCGGCAGTTAAATTTGTGGATAAGTCCATGTCCTTTAAGAAATCCTCTGTTAGTTCATTAGCAATCTGTTCACTATAAATAAAGGCATTTACTTCAAAGTTAAGTCGAAAGCTTCTCATATCGATATTAGCCGTTCCGACTGAAGCGATTTTCCGATCGACTAAAATAGTTTTTGCATGGATGAATCCATTTTCATATATATAAATCTTTGCCCCTGCTTTTAACATTTCTCCAATATAAGAATAAGTGGCCCAATAAACAAACATATGATCCGGTTTATTAGGAATCATAATTTTAACGTCTATCCCTGAAAGAGCTGCAATTCTCAAGGTATCCAGCAAACTGGCATCAGGAATAAAATAAGGTGTTTGGATATAAACACTTTCTTTTGCCGATGTGATCATTTTTATATAACCATTTTTAATTTGTTCCCACTCTGAATCAGGTCCGCTTGAAACGATTTGCATGCCGATATTACCAATAATTTCTTCGATCTTACCAGGAAAATATTCAGGAGAATATTGAATTTCGTGGAGATGAGAAGCTTGATTCCAATCAAGAATAAATCGTGTTTGAATGGCATAGACAGCTGTACCAACAATCCGTAAGTGGGTATCTCTCCAATATCCAAATTTCGGGTGGAGTCCTAAGTATTCATCGCCAACATTAAAGCCGCCGATATAGCCGATTTTCCCGTCAATAATTCCTAACTTTCTATGATTGCGATAATTTAGTCGTAAATTGATGAGATGAAATTTACTTGGGAAAAAAACCTCAACAAAACCACCAGCTGCCCGCAGCTCTTTAAAAACTTTTTTACGTAACGTTCTTGAGCCTAGCTCATCATATAATAAGCGTACTTCTACTCCTTCTTTTGCCTTTTCAACAAGTAAGCTAATAAGATCTGAGCCGATCCCATCATTCTTCAGAATATAGTATTGTAAATGAATAGATTTTTTAGCATTTCTGATATCTTCAAATAATTGATCGAATTTTTTATGACCATCTGTAAATATCTGAACAGCATTATTCTCCGTAAGTACGGCATCATTATTAAATAAATTCATATAAATAAGATCTTGGTTTTTTCTAATGACTTCATTTGTTGTCCGCAATTGATTTGAACTTATTTGCAACAGTTGAGAAGCTAATATTGGCTCTATGCCAAGTTTTTTTCGTCCATCCCATTGAAATAGTTTTCTATTTCTTAGATTTTGTCCGAAAAGTAAATATAAGATAAACCCAAGAATAGGGATAAAGGTCAGCACCATTAGCCATGCCCATGTTGCAATAGGGTCTTTTCTTTCGAAGAAGATAACAAGAAAAGCAAAAATGATATTAAGTATAATAATTACACTTAAAACAATTGAATAGATGTGCATCGAATTTTGTCCTTTCTCACAAAAAAAGCAATAATATGTGCGATAAAATAAGATAGAATGTGTATATGACTGCTCTAAAACTAATATCCTGTATAATTATAGGGTAAAAGGGTAAAACTTTGTACTATTTTGTATTTATTTTAAATAAGAAGAATTTCCCTTTTTTCTTTAATGTGATAATGTAAAGATAAAACAAGAAGTATTTACTTAATAAATAATTAACAAAGTTGTTTGTGCAAGATATATTATTTTTACCTCAAGACTGCTGATTTAAATTTCACCAAAGATTTAAGCTTTATGTTGGAATGGAAAACGAATTAAAGTAAGGAGCTTTTATGGAAGAATTACATCTTGGTATGCTACTCTTTTTAATTGGTGCTGGATTTATTGCAGCATTTATTGATTCCGTAGTTGGCGGCGGTGGACTAATCTCATTGCCTGCACTATTATTCACAGGACTTCCGCCACAGATTGCGTTAGGAACAAATAAACTTGCTTCCACTATGGGCTCATTAACAAGCTCGCTCTCTTTTATAAGGAATGGAAAAACAGATAAAAAGTTACTATCAAAACTCTTACCTCTTTCCATTATTGGTTCTGCAATTGGAGTTTATGTAGTACAAAAAATCCCATCAGAATCACTAAAGCCGCTGATTCTTGCTGTTTTAATTATGGTGACCATTTATACTCTTACGAAAAAAGAATGGGGATTACATTCTACATATAACGGGATGACGAAAAAGAAACTCTTGTTTGCTCTATTTATTGTACCATTAATAGGATTCTATGATGGTTTTTTAGGAGGAGGAACTGGTTCATTCTTTTTATTTTCCTTTCTCCTGATGGGATTTGATTTTGTCGAATCTGCGGGAAATGCTAAAGTTCTTAACTTTGGAAGTAATCTTACAGCACTTATTGTTTTTTTATGTTATGATTCTGTGTATTATTTATATGGAATAGTGATGGGGATTGCTATGATTTTTGGAGCATACATTGGCTCTAAAGTAGCTATTGCAAAAGGGTCTAAATATGTAAAAATATTATTTGTCTTGGTCTCAGCTACTTTGATTGGGAAAAACATATTTGATTATATAACAAATCCATAATAAAAAAGGCTGTTTGCTATCCTAAACTTTTGTGTTTGGGATGTCAAACAGCCTTTTTATAGAAAATTAATGGAGATTTCGATGGGTAAAGATTGGGTTATTCGGTTTTCGATAATCTTCACTTGCGAATTTACCCTTTAAACTTTCAATTAAATAAAGACCCATTAAATCATATAATTCTTGTTCATTTAATTCTTGGATGATATGTAATAAATCTTCTCTACTCATTTCCTCTAAAAAAGCAAAGGCAAGCATATCGATATCTTCTTCATCACCAGTTAATTTATTTTTATATAAGTTATATAGTTCATCTACAATTTTCATTATTGTTTCCTCCTAGTTTTCAGCCAGTTTTAAATGTAACCGTTTTATTTAACCGTATTATATATGATAACATCCTATTATTACTAGTTATTATGTGAACATTATGTTAAAGAATGATACAAAAATTCATAAGCCTTTCTAATTACATTACGTGAAAATTCATCCTGAAAAATAAATATCATTAAGAAAACTGTCTTCTATAAAAAATATACCCTATTTTAGTGGAAAAAACTCCAGTTTCAATGGTAGTATTTGCTATGATAATAATAGACAGTAAATCAGGTTAATGACAGCTGTTTGCTTTAGTATGCAAGCTACTTATATTAATAATACATAATAATGGAGTAGGTATGGAAATATTTTATGATCAAAATAACAATTTAGTGAAACTTTCATTCGTAAAAAATGAATGGAATGAAGAATCAAGACATGTATTAGTTATCTGCCAGTATAAAGATCAATGGTTATTAACAAAACATAAGGAACGTGGATTGGAGTTTCCAGGTGGAAAGAGAGAAATGGGCGAAACTACAATTCAAGCAGCACACAGAGAAGTGATGGAGGAAACAGGTGGCATTATAAAAAGTATGAAATGGATTGCGACCTATCAGGTTTTTGGGGAGGTTCCTTTTTTGAAGGATGTATTTTTTGCAAGAATCAGTCACTTAACCTCCAAAGAGGATTATCTTGAGACAGATGGACCTGTTTTGATTACCGGCAATATAATAACAAAGCGATGGAATGAATCCTTTAGTTTTATTATGAAGGATGAGGTCATCCAATTTTGTATAGCTTATATTGAAAATGAATTATTAAGCAAATAGAAGGGGTAATATAGGAGAAAAAAGGAAAGGAGCAAATAGTATGCAAAATGGCGATATGATAGAGAAAATTCGATTTCCATCTCCTAATCCTTCCATAGATTTATTTTTAGTTACTTATTATGTCGATGGTCTAAGAGTAAAAGGAATGCTCGCTTCTCCAAATGATGGGAAAACGTATGATGGCTTTCTTTATCTAAGAGGAGGCATAAAAAATGTAGGCAAAGTCCGTCCTGGAAGAATTATTCAATTTGCTTCCGAAGGCTTTGTAGTGTTTGCTCCCTTTTATAGAGGCAATCAGGGTGGTGATGGAAATGAAGATTTTGCAGGAGAAGATAGAAATGATGCTATAGCAGCATTTACACTCCTTAAGAATTTATCGAATGTGCAGGATGTTCATGTATTTGGGTTTTCAAGAGGAGGGGTAATGGCTCTATTTGTAGGTATATACTGCCCTGTAAAATCAATTGTTACATGGGGCGGTGTAAGCGATATGTTCTTAACATACGAAGAACGGAAAGATTTACGTAGGATGATGAAACGAGTGATCGGGGGAACTCCTTCTAAGTATCCAGACAGATATGAAGAAAGAACTCCGCTTTATCAATTAGAAAAAATAAATGCTCCTACTCTTATTATTCATGGGAAGCTGGACAAAAATGTTTCGATTAATCATAGTCTCAAATTAGAAGACAGATTAAAACAACTGGGAAAAGAAGTAGACTCTTGGTATTTTCCAGAGTTAACTCACTACTTTCCTCCAGCTACAAATCGAAAAGTGGTCACTTCCTTAACCAGTTGGATGAAAAAACAAACGGAAAGGATGGTAAAATAAAAAGTAAGCTTTATTATCTTAGTTGATGTTCCGATTTCATGGTCATGCAAGGAGCCTTGATTGCCGGTAACATATTACGAAAGAGAAAAAAATAGAGAAGGGGAATGAAAAATGGGCATGCCTTTAGAATTAAATACAATGATTGTGACAAAAGGAAAAGAAATAAGATTAGAAGAAAATTTATTTTTGTTAGAAAAAGAAGATTATCGTTTATATCCAATGAATATTCCGTTAGAGGTAAGAAGAACAAAAACAGCTGAGATATCGGGGATTGCTACGATTGAAAAATTACAATGGGAAAAAACTAAAACATCGATCACTTATAAATTGATTTCATTAAATTCAACAAATTAATTAATAAAGTTAAAAATGATTGACATGTATTGATGGATTAAGCTATCATTTTACCTTGAACGGATACTCTCTTATCCTGAGCTGGTGGAGGGACTGGCCCGATGAAACCCAGCAACCTACTATGTGAAGAAAATTACTGAATCATTCATGTTTACATGTAATGGGACAGACATTCTCTTAGGAAAGGTGCTAACCTGAAGCAAGGAATTTTTCCTTGAACGATAAGAGTGAAAGGTGCGAATTGATTTTACTAGGAGCCTTTTCACTAATGAAAAGGTTTTTTGTGTAAAATGAATTATTTATCTTTTATAAAAATGTATATTTTTAGATGTGTGTTTTTATTAGAAACAAAAATCTTCGTTATATATATTATATTTTTAAACATTTTTAAAGTTTTACATATAATAATGCACGGAATTGACTTCGGATAAAAACGCCATTTTTACTTCATACTATCTAGGGAATGAGTACCGTATCAAGATAAGGTTAAGGAGTGCAGGAAGAAACCTCACTCTACTTTTTTCTAAAATAAGGAGGAAATCAGATGTCAACAAAACGTCGCTTGTTTACTTCTGAATCGGTAACTGAAGGTCACCCAGATAAAATTTGTGATCAAATTTCAGATGCTATTTTGGACGCTATATTGGCTAAAGATGCTAATGCAAGAGTTGCTGCTGAAACTTCTGTAACAACAGGTCTAGTACTCGTTGCAGGTGAAATAACTACTTCTACATATGTGGATATTCCAAAAATTGTTCGGGAAACGATTAAAGAAATAGGGTATACACGTGCAAAGTATGGATTTGATGCAGAAACAAGTGCAGTATTAACTTCTATTGACGAGCAATCCGCTGATATCGCATTAGGGGTAGATCAAGCTCTAGAAGCTCGTGAAGGTAAGATGACGGATGAGGAAATAGAAGCAATTGGTGCAGGAGATCAAGGCTTAATGTTCGGGTTTGCATGTAATGAAACAAAGGAACTTATGCCTTTACCCATTTCGTTAGCACATAAATTATCAAGAAGACTAGCTGAGGTTAGAAAAGAAGAAATCTTACCTTATCTACGTCCAGATGGTAAAACACAAGTTACAGTCGAATATGATGAGAATAATAAACCAGTGCGCATTGATACAATTGTAATTAGCACACAGCATCATCCAGAAGTGACATTAGAACAAATTCAACGCAATATTAAGGAATATGTAATCAATCCTGTTGTACCAGCTGAATTAATCGATGAAAACACGAAGTATTTTATTAATCCTACAGGACGCTTCGTGATCGGCGGACCACAAGGAGATGCTGGATTAACTGGACGTAAAATCATCGTTGATACATATGGTGGATACGCACGACATGGCGGTGGAGCGTTTTCTGGAAAGGATCCAACAAAAGTGGACCGTTCCGCTGCTTATGCAGCACGTTATGTAGCAAAGAATATTGTCGCTGCAGGATTAGCTGATAAAGTAGAAGTACAATTAGCATATGCAATCGGTGTAGCGCAGCCAGTATCTATTTCTGTTGATACATTTGGTACAGGGATTGTTTCAGAAGATAAGCTAGTAGAAGCAGTACGTGAAAACTTTGACCTTCGCCCAGCAGGAATTATTAAAATGCTCGATCTTCGCAAACCAATATACAGACAAACAGCCGCTTACGGACATTTTGGCCGTACGGACATCGATCTGCCATGGGAACGTACAGATAGAGCAGAGCTAGTAAAAAAAGCAGTAGAAGCATAAAACTTGAGAAAGAAGTTACAAGAAAGTGTAACTTCTTTCTTTTTTTTTTCGTCTAATACTTAATGATGACAATTGTATTACATGTATAAAAAATAAGGATGGAAATGCTAATAACTGATTTATATATTTACACTATTTATGTTAAAATAGAAGACTAAGTGAAGTTTTTATGAAACTTATTACCTATTAACATCTATTCTATTTAAGCGTATAGTAAAAAATTGATTATGGTTCTGCTATTAGAACAATGAGTTAGTTATAGATGTCTCAATGCATGTAGGAAAAGAAATGGAGAAGGTGAGAGCAATATGTGTGGTTTTGTTGGCTGTGTACATGAAAAAGCACAGAACTTTCAAGAAGAACAAAAAGAACTATTTGCAGGAATGAATCGTGTTATAACACATAGAGGTCCTGACGATGAAGGATATTATTATGATAACCACATTCAATTCGGTTTTCGCCGATTAAGTATTATCGATATTGAAAGTGGGCATCAGCCTTTAACATATGAAAATGAACGTTATTGGATAATCTTTAACGGAGAAGTATATAACTATTTAGAAATAAGAGAAGAGTTAGTGAAGGCTGGATTGACCTTCCAAACAAATTCAGATACAGAAGTAATTATTGCTTTATATAGCCATGAAAAGGAAAAAGCGGTTGAGAAATTGCGTGGAATGTTCTCTTTCATCATTTGGGATAAACAAGAAGAAACATTATACGGAGCACGCGATCCGTTTGGGATTAAACCATTCTTTTATTTTGATGACGGAGAGAAAACATACTTTGCTTCTGAGAAGAAAAGTATATCATTAGCATTAGAAAGTGATGTTATCGATTATCGTTCTCTACAACATTATTTAACCTATCAATTTGTTCCTGAGCCTTATACGATGTCAGAGGGAATTAAAAAGCTAGAACCAGGCCATTATTTTACCAAAAAAATTGGTGAACCTATGGAAATCAAACGCTATTGGAGAGCATCCTTTAAACCTGTTGTAAAGCAAGAGGACGAGTATACAAAAGAAATTAAAGATGTACTGTTTGATAGTGTGAAAATGCATATGAGAAGTGATGTTCCTGTTGGATCATTCCTTTCAGGAGGAATTGATTCATCCATTATTGCTAGTATTGCTAAGGAATTTCATCCAAACATTAAAACATTTTCTGTAGGATTTGAACATAATGGATTCAGTGAAATCGATGTAGCAAAAGAAACAGCTGATAAATTAGGATTAGAAAATATTAGTTATATTATTTCTCCGCAAGAATATATGAACGAAATTCCGAGAATTATGTGGCATATGGATGATCCTTTAGCGGATCCAGCTTGTGTACCCTTATATTTCGTAGCACGTGAAGCAAGAAAACATGTAACAGTTGTTCTATCTGGAGAAGGTGCAGATGAGTTATTCGGCGGATATAATATTTATCGGGAACCACAATCTCTTGAAGTGTTTAATAAAATTCCGAACGTCGGAAAAAAATTGTTGCGAGCTGTAGCAAATATTCTTCCAGAAGGCGTGAAAGGAAAAAGTTTCATTGAACGCGGAGTTACACCGATGGAAGAAAGATATATTGGAAACGCAAAAATGTTCTCTGAGTTGGAAAAAGAAAAACTACTTTCTGTCTATAACAATGGTTTGCATTATCGTGATATTACAAATCCATTATATGAAGAAAGCAGAGGATATGATCCTGTGGATCGTATGCAGTTTATTGACATTCATACGTGGATGCGTGGGGATATTTTATTAAAAGCGGATAAAATGACGATGGCTCATTCTCTAGAATTACGCGTACCATTTTTAGATAAAGAGGTCTTTAAAGTTGCTTCTAAAATTCCTACTTCCTTAAAAACAGCGGATGGTACAACAAAATATATTTTACGAAAAGCAGCAGAATCCTTTGTCCCAGAGCATGTACTAAATCGTAAAAAGCTAGGTTTCCCTGTTCCAATTCGTCATTGGTTAAAAGATGAAATGAATGAATGGGCGAAAAACATTATTAAAGAAAGTGATACAGATCACTTATTAAATAAATCAGTTGTTCTTCAGTTGCTAGAGGACCATTGTCAAGGTAAAGCAGACAATAGCCGTAAAATATGGACAGTATTGATGTTCATGGTTTGGCACAGTATTTATATTGAAAAAAAATATTCCTTCGAAAAGGAATATTTAAAAGAAGGAAAGGTAGCAATTAAGAATTAATCGTAATTGCTTGACTTCCCATTTGCACCCAGGATTCTTCAAAATCCTTTATGGGTGCTTTTTTGTTTTTTTCTCCTGTAAGTGGATCATTAAAGTAGATAGATGTTTCATCATAGCCAGTAATAAGAACCGAATGCTCTGAATAAGTTATTTTTACAGTTCCGCTTGGTGTATTCCATGTCCGAAATTGGCTCTCTGGTAACTTTTTGAATGTTGAATTTGTAATGACCCATACTGGTCGATTATTCGATAAATGATTTTTTATTTCTTCAAAATCAGATCCGGTGAAATCGACAATAGAGTCTGGTAAATATTTCTCCGCTAATGCAGCAATTGGTTTATGGTATACACCTAAACCTGGACCGTTTAATGAGTATATATCCCCAATAAATCCATCATTCGGATGTCCATAATAGATTTTACCGTTTGCTCTTGTATAGGGAGTAGTATCTTTTTTAATTTGTTTTGCTAGCGTCATTTTATCGACATCTACATCTACATATTGAAGCAGCATAGCAAGACTTGTTACCTCACAGCCTCGTGGAAGTTCAGGTAACTGGTTTATAATAGGAGCATCTAATAATACAGATTCTTTTATTAAATTTGTTTCCTCTTTTATGGATAAGAGGGCTTTTCGAGTATTTTGTGTGGCAAACTCCTTCGCATAAACAATTGCTTGATAGCCGTCTCTATTTATAAGTAGAAAACTAATTGCAATCATGGCGAATATCGTAAATAAATAGAGACTTTTTACAAAGATGCTTAGTTTATTTCTTACTAATAAATATAATAAGAAAAATAAAGTAATCAATGAAATTACTATTATTGTATTTGATTCCATTTAGTTATCACCTAATCAATTTCTTTATTAAATTATATCGGCTTGAAAAAAAGTTCTTTTAGAAAATATATAAATTGTCACAAAGTTTCCTTTCTTTTAGTTAATTTTGGAACTTTTAAGAAACGTTATCCATTCTTTCGTTCCTTTTCCCTATTTTTCGACAAAAGAAACCTTTTTTAGTATACCATTTATTTTGATAAATGATGAGGTTTGTATTATAAAGGTACATTTCTAAGTTATTTGCTATAATTAAAGTAACTTTGGATCATAATAAAAAAAGCTGATCTTCGTCTATTCGCATTTATTATTAATAAGTTATATTACAAATAAAATCTTTATTTTTTTCATAATTTGCTGGTTTGTTAAAGTTGAATAAAGCCAATTTAGATTTTTACATGGGATGGAGGAGCTTTTATGTGGAAATGGGAAGCTGAGGGAAACGCGAAAGCGGTCATTGTTATTGTTCATGGAGCAATGGAGCACCATGGTAGATATGGCTGGCTTATCGAAATGTTTCGGTTAGCTGGTTTTCATGTTGTAATGGGAGATCTTCCTGGACAGGGTATGACAACTAGATCTGATCGAGGACATATTGATTCATTTGATGAATATACAATAGAAATTAAAGACTGGATTCAAGCTGCCTATCAATTTGATCTGCCTATTTTTTTATTGGGGCATAGCATGGGGGGCCTTGCTTCTATTAGACTTCTCCAGCAGGAGAAATTAAAAATAGCAGGCTTGATTTTATCTTCACCATGCTTAGGGTTGATTAATTACCCCTCCAAGTTGATGAGTTTAGTATCACTTCTCTTGAATAAAGTGGCCCCAAAGCTAAGAGTTAATTCCGGTTTAACGATTGATATGGCAACTCGTAATGCAGAAGTAAGAGAAATTGATTCAAATGATACTTTATATATAACGAAAGTTTCTATCAGATGGTACCGTGAATTGATTAATGCAACAAAGAAAGCCTTTGAAGACATCGCCAATACGCAAGACTTGCCACTTTTGCTTATGCAAGGCGGCGGCGATTTAGTTGTAGATAAAAAAATGGTAAAAACCTGGTTCAATATGATACCATTATCTGAAAAGAGATATAAAGAATGGCCAGAGTTTTATCATGAAATTTTTAATGAACCAGAAAGAGATGAAGTTTTTGAATACACGAAGGATTTTATCAATAGTCAATTGAAAGCAATTGGTTATATTGTATAAGCGAGGTTTTTTATATGTCAGTTCCAAAGATGCCAATAACATTAATGTCAAAAGTTTACTTAAAGGTTTTTCCAGTTGTCCATCAAGAATTGAGCTATTGGGCGCAAAGAGCAGAGAGTATTCCTAATTTAGAATTAAGAAAACAAGCATTAGCAAGTATTGAGAATAAAACATTTCATTGTGAAGGTGGTTCCATCATGGCCCTAATTGCCATGAGCAAGTACAAAGAAGTAATTAAATTTATTGTAGCCTACCAAACGATAAGTGATTATTTAGATAATCTTTGTGATCGAAGCACTTCGCTTGATCCGAAAGATTTTTCTGCTTTACATGAATCAATGGAACACGCTTTAACTGTTGGAGCTAAACCAAGTAATTATTATCGTTATCGAGAGGATCAAGATGATGGAGGCTACTTATATGATTTAGCTAAGACATGCAGAGATACACTAGCAAAGCTACAGAATTACGGAAGCATTAAGGAACAGCTTTTAGAATTATGCCGCTACTACTGTGATTTACAGATACATAAACATGTGATAATGGAAGAACGAATTCCTCGATTGAAATTTTGGTTTGAAAAAAATAAAAATCATGTCCCTAAAATGGAGTGGTATGAATTTTCTGCTTGCTCTGGCTCGACTTTAGGAATTTTTTGCTTAGTCTCTTATGCATTTCGGGATGATTTTGATGATTCTTATCCAGCACTAATTCGAGATGGATATTTTCCTTATATCCAAGGACTACATATCTTACTAGACTATTTTATCGATCAAGAAGAGGATAAAATAGGTGGTGACTTAAACTTTTGTTTCTATTATAAAAATGAAGAGGAATTATTTAATCGTCTAAAGCATTTTGTAACAGAAGCCGATCGCCATACTAATAAACTCCCTCATCAAAAATTTCATAAACTGATTAACCGAGGTTTATTAGGCGTCTATTTATCTGACGAGAAGGTAAATAAGCAACGAAATATCCGCAAGCTTGCCAAAAACATGATTAGGACATCTGGTCCAATCGGCTATTTTTTCTATCTGAACGGAAGAGCTTATAGAAAGTTTCAAAAAGTAATACCGAGTGGAGCATTAAGAGCATTGAGCAAATAAAATAAGGGTGAGACATAAGTATTTCAACCCAATATAACCCCGAACAATTATGCGTGCATATTAGGAAATATTCGTATAATTATTTGGGGGTTTTTATTTATTTTAAGAAAAAAGGTTTGTGGTAATCACCCGCAGACTGAATACACTTCGCTTTCCATGGGGCGAGCGCCAAGCCTCCTCGTTCCTGCGGGGTCTTGGACTTTCTCGCAGCTCCCATAGGAGTCTACGTGTATTCAGTCTGCTCTGTTTTTTTCTAGTAATTTTAGTTTGCTAAAAAACTAAATAAGCTTTAAAAAAGGAGTGAAATGGAACGGAGGATACTCGACTCCTGCGGGAAGCAGAGCAAAGCCTAAGCCCCCACAGGCTTTAGCCGAGGAGACTTAGGTTGCTCCCCGGCGCATCGTGTGTCTGTAGTGTAATGGAACGAATTGGTTTCACCACTGAATTAGAGATTGTTCGTCTTTATCCAATATATATTTTGTTTTGTCCCATCCTCATTTTGTTGCAGCGGGTATTGAGCTTCTTTCCACAAGTATGTCAGTAGTTTCATTCCATTTCATTTCATTTGAATTAATATTGTGACTATCTTTTCTCAATTGCGATAATAAAAGGCGGATTATTAATGCCGTTTATAAACTGATAACGAAGCACATGAGCTTCCTGTTGATTTATATTTTCAACATAGGTAATAAGTTTGTCCCGTTCAATAGCTCCCTCTGGATGGCCATGATAAATCACTAATACAATAATCCCTTCTTTAGACAGGATTTGAAGTAGCTGTTCGATTGCGGCAATAGTTGTTTCAGCCTTTGTGACAATCGACTTGTCTCCACCAGGTAAGTAGCCTAGATTAAAAACAGCTCCTGTGACTTTTCCGTGGTACTGAGAAGGAATCACATCCATTATATGCTCATGTCCGCACAAATGAAGAGAAGCAGCTTCTTGCAATGCTTGATTAATTAGCTTGTCCTTTGTCGCCAGTAAAGCAGCTTCTTGAATATCAAAGCTGAATACCTTTCCTTTGTTTCCAACAAGATTGGCTAAAAAAACGGTATCATGACCATTTCCCATTGTAGCATCAATTGCAATATCTCCTTTCGATATTGCTTTTTCCAATAATTGATGAGCAAATGGAATGACTCTGTCTAACTTCATTGTGTCACCTTCTTATTTGCCTGATAGAATTTACCTTGCCAGCTATTGCGGCTTTTTAATTCTGCATCAATTTTGTTTAATACTTCCCATTTATTTACACTCCACATTGGCCCCACCATTAATTCAATTGGTCCATCTCCAGTAATTCGGTGAATAATCATTTCTGGTGGTAATATTTCTAATTGATCGCAAACTAATGATATATATTGATCAAATGTTAAAAATTTCAGCAGGCCCTTTTCATATTGCTTGACCATTGGAGTTCCCTTTAATAAATGAAGCAAATGGATTTTAATTCCTTGTACGTCTAGCTCGCTAACGCTTTTGGCTGTTTCCATCATCATTTCGTTCGTTTCCATTGGTAAACCATTAATAATATGGGAGCAAATACGAATATTATGCTTTCTCAGCTTATTAACGCCTTCCACATATGTTTGAAAATCATGAGCCCGATTAATAAGGTTTGCGGTTTTTTCATGAACCGTCTGAAGGCCTAGTTCTACCCATAAATAAGTACGTTCATTTAGTTCTGCTAAATACTCGACAACATCATCTGGTAAACAATCTGGGCGTGTTGCGATAGATAGACCAACAACATTTTCCTGCTTAAGCACCACTTCATATTTTTCGCGCAGTACATCAACAGGAGCATGAGTATTGGTGTACGCTTGAAAATAGGCCATATACTTTCCGTCTTTCCATTTCGTATGCATCTTGTTTTTTATATCATGGAATTGCTTTTCAAGGCTATCAACACGATTGCCAGCAAAATCGCCAGAACCAGCTGCACTGCAAAAAGTGCATCCTCCATGTGCTACAGTACCATCTCTATTTGGGCAATCAAAGCCGCCATCTAGGGCAATTTTGAAAACTTTGTGACCGAATTCATTTCGAAGATGATAATTCCATGTATGATATCTCTTATTATCAGAGGCAAATGGGAATGGGTTATTCTGATTCATATCAGTGTAACCTCCTAAGTAATTTTAATTCTTTTTTTGTCATTTCCACCTAAGCATTTTAACATGACTCAGTTCTTTATCCAACAGAATTTCTTCATCAGTTAAGAAAAGGAAGTAATAGGAGAGGAACAATAGACAGATACTACTTGTGAAGCAATCTGCTTCTAATTGAAAAGATTGTTGGGAGGTTATTATTTGGCTACTCGCGATTCCATGAGCGACTTACTACAAAGATGTAATGATGTAATCAATTTTGCAGAACAGCAATATGAAGCAGCAAGACGTCAGGAACATTTTAATGATACGGAATATACGGATGCACAAATGCAATTAGAGAATATTTACAATGATTTGCACACGATGGATCGCAGTGCAAACCAGCAGCAAAGAGAAGAACTGCATCGCATGCGATTACTGATAGAGCAAATGCAAAATCAAATGACATTAAGACTGCATTAAGAGGGGGATTAAAATGGATAAACGTTCGAAGAAAAATAATCCAGAACAAAAAACACGTAATGGGATAAATAATCAGGATATAGAGCTGGGGAAAGATGTTGATCTAATTAAAGCCGCCAAAAAGAAATATGAGAATTCTGGAGGTCAACCAGCTAAATCCAAATCAAGACAAGAATAATTTATTAATAAAAAATGTCCCAACGGTATGGTGACTGTTGGGACATTTATATCAATTGGTTTTAGGCGTTAACTTAGAAGCTTCTTTTGTGGGATAATCATAGAAAAAGGCTGTAAACAAGCTAATTACAAGTAGCACGACTAATATAGGCACAAGCAAAGTCATACCACTGCTGTCAACAAGCATTCCCCCGACAAGTGGACCAATCATTCTTCCACCAGTTGCTGTACTGTTTACGATTCCTTGGAAAAAGCCTTCTTTCCCTTTAGGAGCCAGCTTATCAGCAATGGTCGGTACTGCTGGCCAAATAAGCATTTCTCCGATTGTTAAGATTATCATCGCCGCAAGAAAGCCAGTAAAGTATTCTGCTTTTCCTACAATAAGGAAGGAAACAATAAAAATACCGATTCCAATAAGCATTTGTTTCTTTATAGATGTACATACTTTTTTGGTGAAAAAAGTAATCAGCGGTTGGCCGAACACAATGAGACCACCATTAACAGCCCATAATAAACTATATTGTGTTAAAGGAATACCTAACTCCTGTGTATGGGTGGAAATGGTAGCTTGCCATTGAACATAGCAAATCCAGCACAATAAATATCCCAATCCTAAAATACCGAGTGAATACATAGCGGGACTGCCTTTTAACAAATGTCTTCCTTTTCTTTTAGAAACCGTACCAGTAGTAGAAGGAAGGACATCTGTTTTTACTTGAATGTTTTTATAACTAAAGAAGGCAATAAGGAAAAATACCCCATACATAAGGGTGTTGGACAAGAAGATTAATTGGAACGAATAAGAAGCGATAAAGCCACCAATTGCTGATCCTAGTGCCACACCAACGTTTTGCGCAACATAAATACTATTAAAAGCTTTTCTTCCTCCCTCTGGCCAAACATTCCCTGCCATTGCGTACATGCTAGGATATATAATACCTGATCCAAAACCAGATAACGTAAAGAATGTACAATAAGCTTCCCAATTGTGGAAAAGAGTCAATCCTAGTAAAGAAAAGGCGGTTAAAGAGATCCCTAATAAGATGGATAGATATCCCCCTAATTTATCGTAAAGAATGCCTCCGATTAAATTACCGATAACACTTGCTCCAGAATTAAGCATAAGAATAAAACCTGCAACCGTAAGTGTTTTTCCTAAATGCTCATGAATGTATATACTATTTAAAGGCCAAAGTAAGGAAGATCCTGTAACGTTAACAGCCATTCCAATAACTAAAAGCCATAGAGAACGAGGCATAATAATGCTCCTTTTCAACTTTATTCTTAAATACCAAAATAAGTGTAGTTGCTTTTTAACAAACCTGCAATAGAATATTATCCATTTTTTTAAAGGCGGAATTTTCTGATAGAAAAGAGCGATAAAAAGCGTTTTTGAAAGGTAAATTAGGATGAAAAGTCGATAATAATCATTTTAATATTTAATTTATTTGAAAAATAAGTATTTTTCTAATAAAGTAGTAATAACCCCAAAATTAAGCATGGAGAAAGGATAAAATAAATGACAAAAATATGTTTAATAAGGCATGGAGAAACAGATTGGAATGCACTGGGAAGGATTCAAGGAAAAACGGATATCCCATTAAATGAAAATGGAAAGAAGCAGGCAGAACAATGCCGTGACTATTTAAAGCATTCAGATTGGGATGTCATTGTTACAAGTCCTCTTAAAAGAGCAAAGCAAACAGCGTTAATTATAAATGAAGCTTTGCAACTAGAAGTGGTAGAAATGGATGAATTCATGGAGCGCAGTTTTGGCGATGCGGAAGGGAAAACAAGAGAAGAACGAGCGATTCTTTATCCAGATCATCACTATCCAAACCAGGAATCAAGAGAAGCCCTTGTCAAAAGACTAACTGGCGGCCTAGAAAAAATTCTTTGCCGGTTTCCAAACGAAAAAGTATTACTAGTTGCTCACGGTGCAGTTATCCATACATTATTAACCATAGTGTCAGAAGAATCTCTCAAAATAGAAAAATATTTATCAAATGCTTGTATTAGCAATATTCAGTATAAAGAGAAGCGCTGGGAAGTGAAAAATTACAACTTGGTCGATCATTTAGTGGAGATACATGAATAGGAATGATTGGAAGGGGATTTGATCAATGAGTGATTTTGGTGCATACATAGATAAAAATATTTCATTGAAACCAATGAAACGAGGAAACTTGGACGGGTTGACTTTCGCTGTAAAGGATGTTTTTGCTATTAAAGATTATCTTTCCTCGGCTGGGAATCCAGATTGGCTTTCTAGTCATCCTCCTGCTAAAGAAACAGCACCTGTGATTACTAGCTTGCTGAATAATGGTGCCCGGCTGCAAGGTATAACAATCACAGATGAATTGATGTATAGTTTAAATGGAGAAAATTTTCATTACGGAACTCCAGTTAATCCTATGGCCCCTAATAGAATTCCAGGTGGATCCTCCAGTGGTTCAGCTGTAACAGTTGCTGCAAAACGGACAGATTTCTCTTTAGGGACAGATACAGGAGGATCGATAAGAATTCCATCTTCTTATTGTGGAATTTATGGAATCCGCCCTTCCCATGGAGCAGTGAATATAGAAGGAGTAATCCCTCTTGCAAAAAGCTTTGATACCGTTGGATGGATGGCAAATGACGCAGAAATTCTAAATGAAGTTGGAAAAGTGCTTTTGCCTGCCCAAAGAGACGGCTCTTTTACGAGATTTATCATGGGAAGTGATGCATGGGCATTGGCAGACCAAGAAGTTCATAAAGCCTTTGCTCCTTTATTGGAGAAATTAAAACAGTCGGTACCTAATTATACAACAACGGTTATAGCAGAAGAAGGTCTGCAAGAGTGGTCTGAGGTCTTTAGAATGCTACAGGGCAAAGAAATTTGGCAGGAGCATGGAGAATGGATTCAAAAAGTAAAGCCTACGTTTGGGCCAGGCATAGCAGAAAGATTTAAGTGGGCGAGTACAATAAAAGACGAAGATTTAGCACCATATCATCAGTTGAGACGTAAAATTCAGCAAAGAATGGAAGAACTGCTTAAAGATGACGCAGTTTTGATCATTCCTACAGCTCCAGGAATCGCACCTCTTTTAAATCTACCTGTTTATGAATTAGAAGAAAGAAGAAAGCAAACCTTTCAGTTGTGCTGTATTGCAGGATTAACGGGTTTCCCCCAAGTGAACATACCATTAACTACAAGCAATGGAGTACCAGTAGGTCTTTCTCTTATAGCTAGTAGAAATCAAGATAGAAATTTACTTCGATTAGTAGCTGAGTGGGTAAAGAAATGGTAATGATATAACCTTAAAGGAAATATAGGCATATCTATAAAGGAAGCAGATAACCTAGTTATTTACAAATTTTTATTCAAGCTTAGCGAATTTTTGGTAATCTATTTGAAGCAGTTCTGAAACTATAAAAACAAAAAAGGGCGAGGAATTCTTTTTTGGGGGCAGGCATTTTAGGGAACACTGCTGTAGACGCACGAAGTAAATTCATAAAAAGTATGGTACTGAAATGATTACTGATTCTCATATGCAGGCAATGTCTGCAACAACGCTAACCAAATAGAAAATTACTATTAGTATCTCAGTAAGTGGCAGTACCAAAGATACTATTGATGCTTTAAATATTGCCAAAAACAATGAGGTTAAAATTATATATTACGCACATTAACATTCTCCCATTACAAAGATTTCAGACTGTTGTTTTATTAACAGGCGGTAGAGAAACTGCATTTCAAGACGGTTTCATGTCGGCAAGTTATGCAATGGGGTTGCACATCGGTTAAAAGAAATAGCATTAAAATATAGAGAAGCTACTGCAAAAGCAGTGGTTGATAAAGCATACTAATATATTCAAGAGAGGAGTAATTTGATGATTGAGAAACTAAAGGGAGGTTTAATCGTTTCTTGCCAAGCATTGGATTCTGAGCCATTACATGGTTCAGAATTTATGGCTGCAATGGCGCTTGCTGCAAAAATAGGGGGAGCTGTAGGAATCAGAGCAAACGGTTACTCGGATATCAAAAGAATTAAAGAGAAAGTAGATTTACCTATTATAGGGATTCTAAAAAAACATTATCCAGGCTATGATGCATTTATTACCACAACTAAGGCAGATGCACAGCTTGTGGCTGATGCGGGCGCCGACATTATTGCGATAGATGCAACCGACCGTTCAAGGGCAGAAGATCTACAGGAATTAATTGATTTTATAAAGGATAACCTTAACAAAAAAGTTATGGCGGATGTTTCCACTCTAGAGGAAGGTATACGTGCAGAGACTATGGGTTGCGATTTCGTTGGTACTACCCTAGCTGGATATACAGTGAAAACGCAACATTTGCAAAATGGTCCAGCCTTTGAATTATTAGATAATCTTGTTAAAGCAGTAAACGTTCCTATCATAGCTGAGGGGAGAATTGAAACCCCAGAAGATGCCAGAAAGGCATTAGAGCTTGGTGCTTTTTTTGTTGTAGTAGGTGGAGCAATTACACGTCCTCAGGAAATAACTAAACGATTTGTAAAGGGTATGAACAGCTAAGAAATATATATAAGGTGTCTTGTCGTGATTTAAGATAGACAATCAATTATAAAAGGAGCTGATTCAAATGAAAAGAATTCCACTTAGTATGGTGATAAAAGATTTGTCGCATATTCCTCAATACCCGCTTCCAGCTGAATTTCGAATTAGGTTATTTGAAAAAGGTGATGAACATCATTGGGCATTTGTGGAGGCGAGTGTAGATGAATTTGAAAGCGAAGAAGCTGCTTTAGCGCATTTTTATAAAGAATTTGGACCATATATTGATGAAATGACAAATAGATGCTTGTTCATCGAGAATAAAAATGGAGAAGTGATTGGAACAACAACGGCATGGTATGGTGACTTAAAAGGAGATGGAGAAATAACAGGAAGAATTCATTGGGTAGGAATTGTCCCTGCATATCAAGGACAGAAACTCTCCAAACCTTTACTAAGTGCGGCGATGAATATCTTGGCTAAATATCACTCAAAAGCATACCTTACATCGCAAACAACAAGTTACCAAGCGGTTAATATGTACTTAAACTATGGGTTTAAACCGTTTATCACTGCTCCGAGCTGTCATGAAGCTTGGTCCTTATTAGAGGATACTTTAGAGCGAAAAATATTAAAGTGAGCCAATGTCAAAATTTAAGTAGCTATATTTGGATCTGATTAATCCGTATTTTGGAAAATTTAACGGTTGCTTTCCACTAAAAATGCTCAAGTAGTCTTTTATTGTAAACTAAACTATTGAAATAGGTAAGGAGTTAGCTGCAATAAGAATAATATATGTGATTAAATTATGAAAGCAATGGAAATAATGAAAATAAGTTGAGAATGGGTGTTATTAGTGTAGGGTAAATCAGTACCTATCATGCTGAAATTTATGCAAAGCTCCCACAAGTAGAATTTGTTGCTTCGTGTGAATACAATGACAAAAGAAGAAGCTGAGGTTAGAGAAATATTTGGTTACGAGGTTTATAAAGAGTGTAAACACTTGTTAGACAGATATTGATTAGTATGTATCGATTCTTAAAGAGCGGCTGATTCGATTGGACGTTCTAGTAACGAAGGTCAAAGGTGGGTTTTCATTGAAAATGAAAATGGCAAAATTCTAATGAATGTTTGACTATAATTAAGTTGCAAAACGACTAATTTGATTTCTCTTATTAATATGTACTTAATCTGAAAACTACTTGCAACATACATTAAAATACAATACAATAAAAAACATATATAAGTAATCAACAAGGATAAGGAATAGTAAAGATGCCCTTTTGAAAGAAGAGAACTGACGGATGGTGCAAGTCAGTCAAAAACATCTTGAACTCACCTTTGAGTTGCAAGTGTGAACTTTTAGTAATGCTTGCCGTACACCTGCGTTAAAGGATAATGAAGCGAGTGATTTATTCACTAATTGTGGGTGGTACCGCGGGAGATTATACATAATGCCTCTCGTCCCTATTTGGGATGAGCGGCTTTTTATTTTGGTCAAAACAACTTTATGGGAGGATTTAGGATGAGTTTTAATCATCAGAAAATAGAACAGAAATGGCAAAAGTTTTGGGAAGAAAACAAGACTTTTAAAACAAGTGAAGAAAAAAGCAAGAAAAAGTTTTATGCTTTAGATATGTTTCCATACCCATCTGGAGCAGGACTGCATGTTGGGCATCCAGAAGGCTATACAGCAACAGATATTCTCTCGCGTATGAAAAGGATGCAGGATTTTAATGTTCTTCATCCAATGGGGTGGGATGCATTTGGTTTACCTGCAGAACAATATGCGCTAGATACTGGTAACCATCCAGCTGAATTCACACAAAAAAACATCGACACATTCCGCCGTCAAATTAAATCATTAGGCTTTTCCTATGATTGGGATCGCGAAATTAACACAACAGATCCAGAATATTATAAGTGGACACAATGGATTTTTCTCAAATTGTATGAAATGGGCTTAGCTTATGTCGATGAAGTAGCAGTAAATTGGTGTCCAGCATTAGGAACGGTTCTAGCTAATGAAGAAGTTATTGATGGTAAGAGTGAACGTGGTGGACATCCAGTAGAAAGACGTCCGATGCGTCAATGGGTATTAAGAATAACAGCATATGCTGATCGTTTGTTAGAAGATTTAGATGAAGTAGATTGGCCAGAAAGTATTAAAGAAATGCAAAGAAATTGGATTGGGCGTTCAGAAGGAGCAGAAGTTACCTTCCAAATTGACAATCATGATGAGTCATTCACTGTCTTTACAACAAGACCAGATACATTATTTGGTGCCACTTATGCAGTTCTTGCTCCTGAACATGCTTTAGTAGAGAAAATTACAACTTCAGAGCAAAAAGCGGCTGTAGAAGCTTACTTAGAAAAGGTTAAAAGTAAGAGTGATTTAGAAAGAACGGACTTAGCGAAAGAGAAGACTGGTGTATTTACTGGTGCTTACGCGATCAATCCAGCAAATGGCGAAAAAATGCCAATCTGGATCGCTGATTATGTCCTTGTCAGCTACGGTACAGGAAGTATTATGGCTGTACCTGCACATGATGAAAGAGACTATGAATTTGCTAAAACATTTGGTTTGCCAATTAAAGAAGTGGTAGCTGGAGGAAATGTAGTAACAGAGGCCTATACTGGCGATGGGGAACATGTAAATTCTGATTTTCTAAATGGTTTAAATAAAGAAGAAGCTATTGTCAAAATGATTACTTGGTTAGAAGAGAAAGAAATAGGAACGAAGAAAATCACTTATAGACTTCGTGATTGGCTATTTAGCCGCCAGCGCTATTGGGGCGAGCCAATTCCTATTATCCATTGGGAAGATGGCACAATGACAGGTGTTCCAGAAGAGGAATTACCATTGACACTTCCAGAAACATCTGAAATTAAGCCATCTGGAACAGGTGAATCTCCGTTAGCGAATATTTCAGAATGGGTAAACGTTGTTGATCCTGTTACTGGCAAAAAAGGCAGACGTGAAACAAATACCATGCCGCAATGGGCTGGAAGCAGCTGGTATTACTTGCGTTATATTGATCCGAAAAATAACGAGCAGATTGCTGATCCAGAAAAAATTAAAGAATGGCTACCAGTTGATATGTATATTGGTGGAGTAGAACACGCTGTCTTGCATCTATTATATGCACGCTTCTGGCATAAAGTACTTTATGATTTAGGTGTTGTTCCTACGAAAGAACCATTCCAAAAATTATATAATCAAGGAATGATCCTCGGTGAAAATAATGAAAAAATGAGTAAATCAAAAGGAAATGTCGTAAATCCAGATGAAATTGTAGCTAGTCATGGTGCAGATACACTTCGTCTGTATGAAATGTTTATGGGACCATTAGATGCTGCCATTGCATGGTCAACAAATGGACTTGATGGTTCAAGAAGATTCCTTGATCGTATTTGGCGATTGTTAGTTGATGATAATGGAGAGCTTACTTCTAAAGTTCAAGATATAGAGGAAATGAAGGGGTTAGATAAAATTTATCATCAAACAGTGAAAAAAGTTACAGAGGATTTTGAAGCACTTCGCTTTAATACGGCTATTTCACAAATGATGGTGTTTATCAATGAGTGTTATAAAGCAGATCGTATTCCGAAGAAATATGTAGAAGGATTCGTGAAATTACTTTCTCCAATTTGCCCGCATATTACTGAAGAGCTATGGCAAATCATTACTGGTTCTAATCAATCCATTGCCTATGAAGCCTGGCCAGCATATGATGAAGCAAAATTGGTTGATGATGAAATCGAAATTGTCATACAAATTAACGGTAAAGTGAAAGCGAAACTAATGGTTCCAGCAGATGCTAATAAAGATGCGTTAGAGCAGATTGCTATGGAAGATAGCCAAGTTAAAGAGCAGATTGATGGCAAGCAAGTACGTAAAGTTATTGCCGTTCCTGGTAAATTAGTTAATATCGTTGCAAATTAAAAGGGAGAGGCTGTCTTTTTTGACAGCCTCCTCTTTCGGTCAATTAGGCAGACTAATTGCATAACGTAGTCATTTAATCTATATTACAATGAGAGAAACTATATACACAGTATAAAAGGTGATAATGGAGGAAATAAAATGGATACGATAAAAACAATTACTACTGAGGAATTAGAGGAAAAGCTGACTAATGAAGAAAAGCTAGAATTAGTTGACGTTCGGGAAGACGAAGAAGTAGCAGAAGGAATTATTCCTGGAGCAAAACACATTCCAATGAATAGCATCCCTGAAAATTTAGATTACTTTTCAAAAGATAAAGAATATATCATGATTTGCCGCTCAGGCAGACGAAGCGAAAATGTATGTTACTATTTGCAAGACCAAGGCTTCAAAGTGGTAAATATGGAAGGAGGCATGCTAAATTGGCATGGCAAAACAGTTTAAAGGCTGATAGCTAATATAAACAAAAAAGCTCAAAGATAAGGTATTATTCTCCTTTATTCTCTGAGCTTTTTATATGGACTTCGTTTACATAACTTAAATGAAATCTAAAAGTGTCTACACTCTGAAAGTATAAGAATAGCTTGTTAAGAAATTCAAAAGAAAGTTAAAAGTTTTTATATAATTGATTGAATAGTAAGAATTTTGTCTATCCTTTAACTATAACCTACAAAATAATAGGGAGAGGAAGAAAAGATGATTAAAGTGAAATTATTTGATCAAGAGCACGAGAAGGATCTAGAATTACAGATGAATAAATTTTTACAGAAAATAGATGAGAAGAAATTAATCGATATCAAATACAATGTCGCAGCCATGCAAGAGGATGAGGAGGATCAAATCTATTGTTTTTCCTCCATGATTATTTACAGAACTTAATTAGAGAAAAATAAAAAGCAGAAGTGCCTTTGTGAAAAGCACCTCTGCTTATTTTTATTCACTTTTAGCAACTAAAGCAGCATTGACACCTGCCAGCCTTCCTGTTACAAAAGCTGATGTAATATTATAACCTCCAGTATATCCGTGAATATCTAATATTTCACCACAGAAGAACAATCCTTCCGTCATTTTCGATTCCATTGTCTTAGGGGCAATTTCCTTTATAGATACACCACCGCCAGTGACAAAAGCTTTTTCTATCGGTAACGTTCCGTTTACATCAAAGGTGAAAGCTTTACATAGACCAACAAAGACTCTAATTTTATCTTGAGAAATAGTTGCACATGGAGCTGCTGGATCGATATT
Source organism: Niallia sp. FSL W8-0177 (assembly GCF_038006285.1). Classification (NCBI taxonomy): domain Bacteria; kingdom Bacillati; phylum Bacillota; class Bacilli; order Caryophanales; family Bacillaceae; genus Niallia; species Niallia sp. FSL W8-0177. Next base: position 2,845,454 of record NZ_JBBOUX010000001.1, on the reverse strand, counting down.
TGCTAGCTCCAGCAAATATAATAAATATCGTTCTATTAATAGACCTTTTAACGTATTTTTAATTGCTTTCTTTGGTTCAGTTTTCAGCAATGTCATTGTCTCTTGAAAAAGCTCTTCTTCTTTCTTATCAGGAAATGAGTCAATGGAAACTTTCACTTCCCCTAAATTCCATTTTTTCTTTGCCTTCACGACAAATTGGCTGCATCGTAATACGGCTGGACCACTAATACCAAAGTGGGTGAATATCATATCCATTTGATGGGTAATAATAGGTTTGCCTTTCGGGTTAAGTACACTTAATGCTACATCTCTTAGTGAAACCCCTTGTAGAGTTTTATTTTGAATAAATGCTTCTTTCGAAGTGATAGGTACTTCTGTTGGAAATAAATCCGTTATTGTATGCCCTGCTTTTTTAGCCCATGCATAGCCATCCCCTGTTGAACCAGTATGTGGTACAGATTTGCCACCAACTGCAATGATCAGTGACTTACAGGTTTTAGTTTCACCATTTTGTAGAATCACCGTTTTTGTTTTATTTTCATGATAGTTAACTGTCTTTACTGGGGAATTGGTCTGAATGGTTACCCCTAATCTGTCAAGTTCGCTTAATAAGGCATCTACGACTGACTGTGCTTTGTTGGAAACAGGAAACATTCTGCCGTGATCCTCTTCCTTTAAAGCAATCCCCAGCTTTTCGAAAAAAGCGATAATATCTTCATTGTTAAATTCAGAAAATCCACTGTAGAGAAAACGCCCATTTCCAGGTATATGCTTTATGATTTCCTCTATTGGAAGCCTATTAGTTACGTTGCAGCGTCCTCCGCCTGAAATGGCTAATTTTCTGCCAAGCTTATTTCCTTTATCAATTAGTAATACTTTCGCCTGTTGTTCTGCCGCTCCAATTGCGGCCATTAATCCTGATGGTCCTCCGCCAATCACGATTACATCATATTGCATATTACATCCTACTTTCTTGAAAAAGTGTCGTTTTCTTTGTTATTATTTTAGTTTGTATCTATCTTATAAAGGAATATGTCTGTTAGCCACTAATTTAAAAAAAGGGGATTCTTTCCTTTTATAGTAATCCATAACCGCATCATGCTCTTTATTAAAAGTAGCGTTTCTTTTTAAGAAAGGGTACACTACTAATAGTGTGTAAGAAAATGTTCATATTTACTTTTAATCGAATATATTTTATTACCTATTTTCGTGGTAAAATACTTATTTGTGTAACGTTTTAAGAGAGCTTCGTTTAAGGAAGGGATTTTATGTCATCAAAATTGCTTAAAGGCACATTTATTTTAACACTTGGGACCATTATATCCAAAGCGTTAGGGTTATTTTATGTTATACCATTCAATATGATTGTCGGAAAACAAGGGACAGTGCTATATCAATATTCTTATGTAGCTTATACTATTGTAATAAGTATTGCAACAGCTGGTATTCCATTGGCTGTAAGTAAATTTATTTCGAAATATAATGCAATGGGAGAATATAAAGTAGGAAGAAGATTATTTAAGTCAGGATTAGTGATCATGCTGGCAAGTGGGGTCCTGTCTTTTTTAGCTTTATATGCAGCAGCTCCTTTTTTAGCAGGGCTTATTATATCAGATGATGACTTGACCTCAACCGTAGGGCAGGTTACAACAGTTATCCGCGCAGTAAGCTTTGCATTGATTGTCGTTCCGTTTATGAGTTTAATCAGAGGCTTTTTTCAGGGGCATGATGCAATGGCACCTTCAGCTGTCTCGACAGTAATCGAGCAGATTGTTCGAATTGTTTTCTTACTTGGCGGGTCAGCAATTGTTCTGTTTATATTAAAAGGAAAATTGATTACTGCAGTCAGTATTTCCGTTTTTGCAGCATTTGTCGGTGCAATAGGTGGACTTGCTGTGCTGCTATTGTATTGGCGAAAAAGTAAAGATGAGTATGATAATCTTTTATTATATGATAAAGGCATGCAGACAGATATTCGTCTGCGCTCCATGTATAAAGAAATTCTTTTGTCTGCTGCTCCATTTGTTTTCGTGGGAGTGGCGAATCCGTTATTTCAGGCAATCGATACTGTTACTTTTAACCGTGCGATGAGTAGTATTGGGTTAAGTTCAATCTCTGAAACAGCCTTAAATATTTTTAATTACCAAACCCATAAAATCATTATTATTCCCGTATCGCTTGCAACTGGTTTTTCGATGGCATTAATTCCAATGATTACAAGAGCCTTTATAAAAGAGGATCATACCGATCTTGCCACAAACTTAAATCAAACTTTCCAAGTCTTATTATTTATTACGTTGCCCGCATGTATTGGTCTTTCTGTTCTAGCAGAGCCGGTGTATCGGTTGTTTTATGGGACAGAAGATCTTCTAATGGGTGCAGAAGTGCTAAGATTGTATGCTCCTGTTGCCATTCTTTTTTCCCTTTATCCAGTTACCGCGTCCATCTTACAAGGGTTAAATGAGCAACGATTTACTATATTAAGTTTATTAGTAGGGATTTTAATTAAATTAAGTTTAAATATCCCGTTTATAGAAAGATGGGAAACAAATGGCGCTATCCTTGCAACTTCATTAGGGTATACAGTATCTATTCTCATTAATTTAGGGGTAATAAAGGCATACGCAAATTATTCCTATAAAATAGTTATTCGAAGAAGCATTCTCATCATTGGATTTTCGGTAATGATGTATATTGTAACAAATATTGTCTATTCATTACTCCGGTTATTTTTATCAACAGAGTCTGTTGTAGCTTCTTTATTAATGGTTGTTATTGTAGCTATTTTTGGAGTTCTCATATACGTATATTTAGCTTACCGCTCTAAATTGATTTATCGCATTTTTGGAGAGCAAGCTAATAAAATAAAACAAAAATTTAGACTTCCTTTTTAATTTAGGAGAAATAGTAGGAAGCAAGCTTTTAAATAATAGGAAAGAAAAGAGCCTTTAAAAATAGAAATAATAGATAGAGGTTGAGTTTATATGCGAATAGATAAAATGCTCGCTAATTTAGGGTACGGAAGTAGAAAAGAAGTGAAAATGCTCCTGAAAAATAAGGCAGTAAAAGTAAATGATGTAATTATTAAAGATGCTAAGCATCAAGTAGATCCGGAAAAGGATGAAGTATCGTTAAATAATGAAATAGTCGAATACAAAGAGTTTATTTATTTAATGATGAATAAGCCACCTGGCATTATTTCTGCAACTGAAGATACAAGAGAAGAAACAGTGGTAGACATTCTGCAAATAGAGGATTCCGTTTATAATCCATTTCCTGTAGGAAGGTTGGATAAGGATACAGAAGGCTTACTTCTGCTCACAAATGATGGGAAATTAGCGCATCGTTTATTATCTCCCAAAAAACACGTTCCGAAAACGTACTTTGCCGTTATAAGTGGGAAAGTAGGCGAAGAGGATATCGAGGCATTTAAAAAGGGCGTTGTTTTAGATGATGGATACCTTACGAAGCCTGGTCACCTATTAATATTAAAAGCTGGCGAAACTTCTGATATTGAACTAACGATTTCAGAAGGAAAATTTCATCAAGTGAAAAGAATGTTTGAAAGTGTTGGGAAAAAAGTTGTTTATTTAAAGCGAATTTCCATGGGACCGTTGGAACTGGATGAAACACTAGAGCTCGGAGAATATCGGGAGTTGACAGAAGAAGAAATAGAGCTGTTAAGAAACTATGAAGTAAATAATTAGAATATGGCCATAATAGTCCATATTAGTGGAGTAAAAGTAAAAACCTTACTTGGATTTTAGGAAAATATCAATCCTTTCCTGAAAATCTAGTAAGGTTTTTGCTTTTATTATACAAAATTTAAACTTAAGTTCGTTCCATTCGTTTTAGGATGTCATTTTTACTTTTTTTCTAGTTGTTGTCCATTTTCCACGACTTGGACTTTGTACCAAGTCATTATAAGCTAACACATTCAAATCTCTTTGAATCGTTCGCGGAGTAATACCAAATTCCTCCACTAGCTCTTGTGTTGTGACAGTTCCACGCTTACTAATAAACATGTAGACGGATTTGATACGGTTTAACATCCGGTTAGTTGAAGGTTTCAATAAACCACTCCCTATCCTTTTTTCAAACCTTTGGCAAATTCCAGCGACCGACAGCTTATTTGAAGAGTAAAATCTTCAAGCGTATGTAATTTTCTTTTCCACAGACAACCCCTTTTCAACTGGTTAAATAAATAGTGAAATAGTTAATAGAATGAAATTCTATATAAATATTGTACCCCTATTTACTAATATATTCTACATTATTTGCGTTAATTTACAAAATATTTGCTTATTTATGTATTTATTTACCACCCCCTGCAGGGTTTCTTTACATTCATCATATGGGATTTATGTTTATGATATGAATAAAAATGCGAAAAGTTAGTAAATAACTTTCTTTCCCGATTTTTGTGGTTGATAAACCAAATGAAATAAAAAAATAAAACGGGATAAGGTTTTTTAAATTCTCTTTAAATTCTTTTTAAAGTCTTCAATCATTCTTCTATGGCTGCCGACCATTTTTTCTGGTAGTTCATCTAAATTGAAATATCGGAGACTGAATGCCTCCTCTTGATCATTTTTGAGCTTTCCTTCATATTCTGAAGTGCAGTAGGCAGTTGTTACGGTGTAAAAAGGGTCCCCATTTGCGGCCACCGCAAAATAATCTTTCCCAGAATAAACGGATAATAATTGAAGATTCGTTACTTGCAGACCCGTTTCTTCGAAAACTTCTCGTTTTGCTGTTTCTTCTGTGCTTTCTCCTAATTCCATTAATCCACCAGGTAAACCCCACACATGTTTAGGATGTTTTCTCTCTTGCAAAAGTATTTTCTGATCTTTATCGAACAGGATAACTACTGCTCCAACAAGAATAATAGGCATTTTTCCGACAAGCTTTCTTAAATCTTCTACGTATCCCAATTAAATACATTCCTTCCATATGCTAGATTAAATAAGTATAGCTTTGTTTTTAATAAAAGGTATACTATACTTAATGATAATTTAGTGGAATAGGGATTTAAAGCTTTTATTTTTCATATAAAGCGTTTTATGATATGTTTTTTCTATAATATATTTATAAGCTTGCAAGGAGGCAGCTATGAGTTCAATTGATTGGTTAAATGAAGTACATAATCGTAAAGATAGTTTTATTAAGGATTTGCAAGGGCTGTTGCAAATTAAGAGTGTATTAGATGAAGAAAATGCAACAGAGGATGCACCTTTTGGAAAAGGTGTGAAAGAAGCATTAACCTATATGCTATCCTTGGGTGAAAAAGATGGTTTTGTTAGTAAGAATGTAAAAAATGTTGCTGGACATTTACTTTATGGTAGTGGAACAGAAAGCGTTGGGGTTCTTTGCCATGTAGATGTTGTTCCTGAGGGAGATGGATGGAAAAGTGATCCTTACAAGGCAGAGATTCGCGATGGGAAAATATTCGCAAGAGGCGCTTTAGATGATAAAGGCCCTACAATGGCTGCTTACTATGCAATGAAAATTGTGAAGGAGCTGCACCTTCCCTTAACGAAAGAGGTTCGAATGATTATTGGAACCGATGAAGAAAGTGATTGGAGATGTGTAGAGACTTATTTTCAAGAAGAAAGTATGCCTACAATCGGCTTTGCTCCTGATGCAGATTTTCCGATTATTTATGCGGAAAAAGGAATTTCTGATTTTGACATTGTACAAAAATACACGGAAGCATCTAGCGATTCCGGTGAAGTTAAAATTCTCTGTTTTTCATCAGGTAGAAGATATAATATGGTCCCAGACTTTGCGCAAGCTGTGTTAGAAGTCAAAGAAGGAGAGCAAACGGAGATTATTCAACGATATCAAAATTATTTGAAACTTGAAAATATCCCTGGCCGCTATTTAGTTGACAATGGCGATTTAGTATTAGAATTAGAGGGAGTTTCAGCACATGGTCTAGAGCCTAATAATGGCATAAATGCTGGATTAAAGCTGGCTAATTTTCTCGTAGAGTTAGAATTGGATGAAAAAGCGGACCATTATTTTCAATTTGTAAGAAACTTCTTTGTGAATGACTCTAGAGGAAAAAAACTTGGTATCGATTTTGAGGATGAGATAACAGGAGAGCTGACATTAAATGCTGGGATATTGGATTATCAGGCAGATCATGGTGGGAAAATAGGACAGACAGTACGTTATCCTGTTACCAATGATATGGATCAAACAAAAGAAAAATTAATAAAATTACTAGCAGAACATAATTTCAGCTTGGAAAATTTCACGGATTCTAAACCGCATTATGTAGAAAAAGACTCTGAATTAATTCAGACACTAAGCAAAGTCTATGAAGAGCAAACTGGTGAAAAGGCGAAGCTTTTATCAATTGGTGGAGGCACTTATGCTAGGTCGCTAGAAAAAGGAGTTGCTTTCGGACCACTCTTTCCAGGAAGAGAAGATATTGCGCACAAAAAAGATGAATATATGTATATAGAAGATTTGTTGAAGGCAACTGCTATTTATGCACAAGCAATATATGAATTAGCTAAATAATGTTTTATTAAAGGAGAAGAGAAAATGAGAATGGTGTTAATGAATGGGGAGTTTATACCAAGAGAACAAGCGAAAGTAGATATTGAAGATAGAGGTTATCAGTTTGGCGATGGGATATATGAAGTAATCCGTGTGTACAATGGTAAAATGTTCATGGCGAAGGAACATCTAGAACGATTATCTGCAAGCAGCGAGAAAATAGGCATAGCTATTTCTTATTCCATCTCAGAATTAACTAATCTTTTAGAAGAGTTAATTGCCAAAAACTCATTAAGCACCGGTATCCTTTATATGCAATTCACAAGAGGCGTGAGCCCGCGAAATCATAGCTACCCAACAGAAGCAGTTACTCCAACCTTTGTAGCTTATACTAAGACGTTAAATAGACCACTTGATAATTTGGAAAATGGTGTCAGTACCATTACCGTAGAAGATATTAGATGGTCACGATGTGATATAAAAAGTTTAAATTTGCTTGGAAACGTAATGGCGAAACAAAAAGCTGCAGAAGCAGATTGTTATGAAAGCATCCAGTATAGAGAGTTATCTGTAACAGAAGGTAGCTCTTCAAATATTTGGATTGTTAATGGAGAAAAGATTCAAACACACGAAGCAAATCAATTTATATTAAATGGAATTACTAGACAAAAAATTATTCAATTATGTGGCGAAAATGGGATTGAGGTTGAAGAAAAGGCATTTTCTATCGAAGATTTAATCGATGCTGACGAAGTTTTTTTATCCAGTACAACTTCCGAAGTTACACCAATCGTTTCTGTGAATAATGTCCCCGTCAAGGAAGGGAAAGTTGGAGAAATGACAAAAAAACTCCAAAATTTATTTGTTGATGCAATCATTAGTGAGTGTGGACAAATAAGCAATTAGTTTTTGCTTATAAAAATAAAAAAGAGTTGTTTCAGACTGGCTAATAGCTATGTTTCTGAGACAACTCATTTTTTTAAGAAAGCAATTCGATGGAAAGTAAGGTATAGTAAGCATATATATTTCTAAAATATCGTACAGATACGGTTAAAATTAATCCGATAGGTTATATAATAGAATAAAGTTACTAGGAGCTATAACAAAACAAAGACAGGCTGTTCTCCGTAAAGTATGTTTCTTATAAAGGAAATACAAGGCCGTGCGTTAAGGTAGGCCAGAATTTAATGAATTTTATGAGGAAATAATAATCTGGAGAAAAAAAGCTAAAAGGAAGATTAGATTATGAAGACAACTATTCCTCATTACTTTATTGGTATTAAGCCAAATGTACAAGTTATAAATGAAATAGAAAAGATACAAAAAGAGTTACAACTAAAATTTCCTTTTAAGAAATGGGTGCATCCTTTAGATTATCATATTACACTTGCCTTTTTAGGAAGTGCCTCCGATGAACAAAAGGAAAAGTTACATGTTCTTTTAAATCAATCATCTCCTTTAAGTACTAATTTTCAAATACATATAGATCATTTGGGTGTTTTCGGCCAGCGACAAAATCCGCGGATTTTCTGGGCAGGGATGAAAGAAGAGCAGAAACTGGTTGAGTTAAGAAATCAGGTCTTTGCTGTAAGCAGCAAGGCTGGTTTTCAGTTAGAAACGCGGCCATTTCATCCACATTTGACTTTAGCGAGAAAATGGAAGGAAGACACCATCTTTTCAGAGCAGGAGTTAAACGAGTTTTCAATGCCTGAAAATTTTATTTCTAATGTTGATAGCATTCATCTGTTTCAAACACATATGGATAAAATACCTAAATATGAGATAATAAATAGTTACAGCTTTCATAATTACAAGCAATAGAAACATTGTAATATAGGGGGAAAAAAGCTTGGCGCAGTTAATCAAATTGCAAGATTATGTTTCGCGATATGAGCAGAACATTGTCTTGTATCCATCACGTTTTGTTCGTTTAAAAAAACAACAATGGACAGGATTAAAGAGAGCTTTTGATACTAAAGACAGAAGTCTCTTTTACATAGAGAATCCAATAGAAGACAACTGGTTAATGGAAAAACCGACTTTGCTGGAAAGAGTAAAGAAAACCATCTTAAATCGAAATAAGTTGGAAGATGCAGAAACGGCCAAAATTAATGAAAGCGAAAAAAAGGAAGAAGATGAAGAAGAACTAGACTTTGATTACGATGCCAAAAAATATAAACATCCACAATCAATCGATGAGTTAAAACAGCAGTTTCTAAATCAATTATTTGAATTTCAGCTCAAATGGGCCAGTTCTACGCTCACAGAAATGTCAAAAGTAAAAAAAACACTTTATTATGATGATTTATTAAAATATTTCTTGCAAAGATTCCCAGATACCTTTTTGGTTCTCTATCAACCGCTATTTCAATTGAAGAATGCTCCTGTTGAATTGGACACCATTATAGTTACACCAACAGATGTTTGGTGTATACATGTTCTTGAAGCAGAGAACTCAGCTGTATTTGTTGGTTCGAATGATAAATTTTGGCTTAAAAAAAAGGGGGATAAGGAGAAAAAGATTCTTAGTCCTGTCATATCTATAAACAGAACAGAGAAAATTGTAAAGGGTATTCTAGAAAAGTATGACATTACTTTACCTGTACAAAAAGTAATCCTTACCCGAAATGGCTATGTTGATTTTCCAGCACCACCATATGATTTGAAAATTATCGAAAAAAGAAACTATGAAGAATGGTTTCATAAGATGAGAAATAACCATTCACCAATTAAAGCAATTCAATTAAAAGCAGCAGAAAGTCTTTTACATTATGGTTTGACGAATGCGAAAAGAAGGTATGAATGGGATACAGAGGAATCATAAGCAATAATGGGGAAGTTGAGAATAGATAGATGTTCATGAGAAAAGGGAGTTGAGGGATTTGTTATCGATAAGAAGGAGTTTCTTTGCCTATTTAGATGAAATGTCATTAATAACTGTTCTACTTCCCTATTCGTATTTCCAAGGGGAATCAACATCATTTATATTAAGAGGGAATAATCAAGCTATTAATCTTGTGATTGAATCCAAAGAAAAAATGCAGCATTTCGTCAAGTACAAATGCCGTACGCTTAATAAGATACAGATCGGACAAAAATATGAAGTCGAAGATGGAAATAAAGGTGTGACAGATTTACAGATAGGTGCGGTTATCAGAACACCTTTATTTGATGAGGAGTTTTATTATGATGGACCACTAGGTGTTCATTATGCTTCCGATCAGTGCACTTTCTATCTGTGGGCTCCCACTGCCCAACAAGTGAAATTAGTGCTGCAATCTCCAGATCCATCTAGTAAGGAAAGACGTATTGTAGAGATGGAAAGACAAGAAAAAGGTGTTTGGAAAACAACCTATTTAGCAGATTTGGAAGGTTATTATTACAGCTATCTAGTCCTTATTAACTTGGAATGGAAAGAAGCGATTGATCCATATGCTGTCGCTGTTTCTGTAAATGGAGAAACAGGAGTAATCGTTGACTTAAATAAAACCAAAAGGCAGAAACCAGCCTTGCCGCCGTTAGAACAGGATGTAGATAGTATCATCTACGAAGCTCATATACGCGATTTAACGATACATCCTGACAGTGGAATTCAGCAAAAGGGCAAATATGTTGGAGTGGCAGAATTAAATACGCAAACGCCCCAAAACAATCTGTCAGGGCTAACCTATATTAAAGACTTAGGTGTCACCCATATAGAGTTCCTCCCAGTACACGACTTTGAAGAAATTGATGAGCTAGAGGTGCTAAAAAAATACAATTGGGGCTATAACCCTTCCCATTATAATGTTCCAGAGGGCAGTTACTCAACAAACCCAATGGATCCTTATGTAAGAATTAATGAATTGAAAGAAATGATTCATGCTGTACAGGAACAAGGCATTCGTGTGATTTTGGATGTTGTATATAATCATGTCTATAAAAAGGAAGATTCCTCTTTTGAAAAAATCGTTCCAGGTTATTACTTCCGCTATGATAAGCATGGTATGCCAGCAAATGGAACTGGAGTAGGGAATGACATTGCTTCTGAACGATCGATGGTAAGGAGATTTATTGTCGATTCCGTTCGTTTTTGGATAGAGGAATATCAAATAGATGGATTACGTTTTGATTTGATGGGAATACTTGATTGCCAAACAATGAATGAAGTCCGGTCAATTTGTGATAATGTTGATAAGAGCATCTTAATTATTGGAGAAGGCTGGGATCTTGCAACCCCCATCAATCATGACAAGAAAGCCATTATTGCTAATCAACAGTCGCTGCCTAGAATAGGCCAGTTTAATGATCAATTTAGAGATAAAATAAAGGGGAGCACCTTTGATCAATATGATCGAGGATACGCGCTTGGAAATATGCAATATAAAGGAGAAATTGCTGAATTATTAGCTGGAAGCGTTGGAATCTATAAAGAGGGTGGCATGTTTCTTGAACCAGGGCAATCTGTAAACTATGTGGAATCACATGATAATCATACATTATGGGATAAAATCGATATTTGTTTTCCAGAGGCATCAGATGAAGAGAAAAGGAGAAAACATCGACTGGCAACTTCTCTTGTTCTTCTAAGTCAAGGAATCCCTTTCTTGCATTCGGGACAGGAATTTTTTCGCACAAAATTTGGTGTGGAAAATAGTTATCAATCGCCTGATGAGATTAATCAGTTAGATTGGAATAGAAAAGACCAATTCTTAAGAAATGTTGACTATATAAAAGGATTAATTTCCCTAAGAAAAAATAATCGTGCTTTCCGGTTACGATCTGTGGAAGAAATCCAAAAACATGTAACTATAAATCAGCAAGCAAATGAAGTTATCCAGTATTGTTTAGATGATTTGCAGCAATTTGGAGAATGGAAAACTATCATCGTATTGATAAATGGTAATGAGTCTGCAGAGAAAGGCTTTTGTCCGGAAAATGAATGGAAGATACTTGTGGAAGACGGAATCGTATATGAAGAGGACTATCCAATAATACATGGAGACAGCCTAATAGTTAACCCAAGTAGTGTAACGATACTTGCCAAATAGCATGCTATTTGGCAAGTGAGATTACTATTGCCTGAATAGTGGGAATTTCACGAGAGATGTTCTTAATAGGAGAATTCGATATTTTTTAAGAGAAATATTTATTTTAACTGGAGATTCACTTGACTAAAAAATGAAATAAGAGATAATATTTAAATGAGAAACTTTCAATTAAAAATAAGTATTTAAGTAAAATTTAATATAAAATGATTGGAAATATTGGATACATAGTATAATTGTATGGATACTATGTCCTTTTTCTTTTTTATCTCATTAAATTTTAGGCACATATGTGCTAGTTAAAGATTGATAGCTGTACGATGAGTATAATTTACTATAATTGATGAATAGCTAATAACCATTTTTGTTTGTTCTTCCTACAAATTTAGGACAAAAAAGACTCAAACAGGAATTTCTCATCTTTTTTTTGGAGCATAATATATAGTAGGTGAACAATTTTGGAACATTTATTAGGGCAAGATTGGGAAATAACTCCTGCAGGTGGAGAAACAGGCGAAGCCTTTTTTGCACAAAATAATGGACAGAAGCTTTTTTTAAAACGAAATTCTTCTCCATTTTTAGCTGTGCTGTCAGCAGAAGGAATTGTCCCAAAACTTGTTTGGACAAAAAGATTTGAAAACGGAGATGTTTTTACTGCCCAGCAATGGCTGATTGGTAGAGAATTTAGTCATTCGGATATGACGGATGAAAGAGTAACCATGTTACTCAAAAAAATTCATACCTCTAAGCCTTTATTAGAGATGCTCAAAAGACTAGGTAAAACATCTTTTCATCCTGAAATGATTTTGTCAGTCATAAAAGCAGAAATAGACGATGAATTAAAAGATAACGAAGATATCATTCGTTATATCCAATTTTTAGAGGATAATCTTCCGTTTATCAAAACAACAGAGCATGTCGTTTGTCATTGTGATGTAAATCATAACAACTGGCTGCTTTCTGAAGACAACCAGTTGTATTTAATTGACTGGGATGGTGCAATGATTGCAGATCCAGCCATTGATTTAGGCATGTTACTTTATTGGTACATTCCAAAGGAAGATTGGAAAAATTGGTTACATACTTATGGGTATGAACTTACCGATCATTTATCCTTAAGAATGAAATGGTATGTTATTGCTCAAACGATTAATTCCATACGTTGGTATAAGAAAAAAGGCCGATTTAGCGAAATGCAAAAATGGATGCAATTTTTACATGACATTGATTAATCGTCCATTTACCTTTTTAAGATAAATTGTTAATTCCATCTACCCATTGCGACAATTGGTCTTGGTGTGAATGAATATGATTGTCTAAATTGGAGGCATTGACTCCTTGCTTGCTGTAAAGGTGTACTTCCTCTAAAATCGGAAGGATATTTTGATCAATTTGATCATTGGTTCTTAAAGAAGTAATCAATCTTTCGATCTGTTCGCATTCTGCTACAGATCCACAGCAATCTGTTTGTTGATTACTGAGAATATCGGCTAATAATGCTAGTTGATGCTCATGGTTTATAGGCACATAGAACACCCTTTCTATAGGTTCTAGTATGAAAAGAGTAAAATCATTCTTTTCAAATACCAGTTAAGGAATTCACTTATAGGTTGTGAATTCTTTTTTTCTTTATACAAATGTTCCTAATGTAAATTTATCCTTCAAAAAAATCAATTGCCAAGAAAAGAGTATTGCATCGATGTATAATGCATGATATTGTTTGAAACGATAGTTATTAATAAGGAGTGTCCACATGCGATTAAGACATAAACCATGGGCGAAAGATAAATTAAGTGCATATCCGCAATATGTTATCCAAACCCCGGAAGATTGGAAAGGGAAATGGGATCAGGCATTTAGTCAAAAAGGGCCGATCCATATTGAGATTGGTACTGGAAAAGGTAGATTTATCACAGAAATGGCAAAAGCAAATCCTTCTATTAATTATATTGGCGTAGAACTTCAGGAAAGTGTCATTGTTTCTGCGTTAGATCGATTAATTGAAGCAGAAGTACCAAACTTGAAGTTAATGAATATAAATGCAGAAAAGCTTAAGGATTATTTTGAAAAAGGAGAAATTGCACGAGTTTATTTAAATTTTTCCGATCCTTGGCCAAAAACAAGACACGAAAAACGAAGACTTACGTATAAAACGTTCTTGGATTCATATCAATCAGTTCTCATTGATAAAGGAGAAGTGCATTTTAAAACAGATAACCAAGGGTTATTTGAATACTCTCTTAAGAGTTTTTCTGAATATGGAATGCTTTTAAAATATGTAAGCCTTGATTTGCATAATAGCGATTATGAGGGCAATATCATGACTGAATATGAAGAGAAATTTTCTAATCGAGGAAATAGAATTTATCGTTGTGAAGTGCAATTTAAATAAGAGTAAAAGAGGTTGGAGACGTAACCTTTCCAGCCAAGATATACCCAACCAATGATACGAAGATTTCAAAAATATTTCGTATCATTGGTTGGGTTTTTTATTCTTTTAAATTGCTTTGTCCCAGCTGCTAAAATACAGTTAGGTTAATTGATTAACATCAAGAATCCTGCCTGTCTCACTATCTGAAATGAATTCATATACTTCTTGTGTGTCACCGTTCATGCGAGTGATACCACCTCTATAAACGGTAAGGGAAGATGCTTGCGTATGAAGTATTTCCTTCTCCATATTTATCCAAGATCCGTTAATCGGTCCCTTTTCTTTAAAAGCAGTTTTAGCTAAAGATAAGACCTGGTCACCCGAAAGACTACTATTTTTAACAATGACTTCTTTCACGATATAGCTTGCGGCTAGTCCTGCCACAACACCGCCTATGATATGTTTCCAATTCATAATAGAACTCCTTATGTTTTGTGTCGTATTTTTTTGTATTAGGCTAAATACTTCGAGCTACAAAAAAGTAGATATTGTTATTATAACTAATTTATATCATAGAAGAAATGATTAGCCGATTTCTTCCTGAATACTGGTTCTAGGTTTTAAAGTGGATAATTTCTAATTGGTTAGAGGAAAGTAGTGGTATGCAGTTAGATATTTCGGTACAATAAATATATTATCAAAATACATAGTAATTAAAGGGGTTTAACTAGAATGGAACAACAGACATTAGATATGTTTCGAACATTAACGGAACTTCCGGGAGTAGCTGGAAATGAACACCAAGTTCGAAAATTTATGAAAGAACAATTAAGTCTTTATACAAATGAAATCGTACAAGATAACCTTGGCAGTATTTTTGGGGTCAAAAGAGGAACGGAAAATGGACCAACTGTTATGGTTGCCGGACATATGGATGAAGTTGGTTTTATGGTTACTGCAATCACGGATAACGGAATGATTCGTTTTCAGCCTATCGGTGGCTGGTGGAGTCAAGTTCTTTTAGCACAAAGAGTACAGATTATAACTAATAAAGGACCTGTTACTGGGGTAATCGGTTCGATTCCTCCACATCTATTGGACGAAGCATTAAGAAGTAAACCAATGGATATAAAAAATATGCTGATCGATATCGGAGCGGATGATAAGGAAGATGCATTGAAAATTGGGATTAAGCCTGGTCAAATGATTGTGCCAATTTGTCCATTTACGCCAATGGCTAATGAAAAGAAAATTATGGCAAAAGCCTGGGATAATCGTTATGGTTGTGGTTTAGCGATTGAATTGTTAAAGAATCTTCAAGGGGAGGAGATTCCGAATATCTTGTATTCTGGGGCTACTGTGCAAGAGGAAGTAGGTCTTAGAGGTGCTAGAACTGCAGCTAATATGATTAAGCCAGATGTATTTTATGCTTTAGACGCAAGTCCTGCAAATGATGCCTCTGGTGATAAAAATCAATTTGGTCAGCTTGGAAAAGGAGCATTGTTACGCATTTATGATGCCACGATGGTTATGCATAAAGGGATGAGAGAATTTATTTTAGATACAGCGGAATCTAATAATATTGCCTACCAGTACTTTATTTCACCAGGCGGAACGGATGCGGGACAGGTTCATATTTCAAACAATGGTGTACCTAGTGCTGTTATTGGCATATGCTCACGTTATATTCATACAAGTGCTTCTATTATCCACATCGATGATTATGCGGCAGCAAAAGAACTGGTAACTAAATTAGTAAAAACAACGGATCATACAACCATCGAAACACTGCGTGCAAATCAATAATAACCAAAACTATTTTTAAAATAATGCATATAAAAAATTTAATCAAAGGTATCTCCAATACAATTGGTATATGAGAGATACCTTTTTTATAAACTATTTTGTCATGATATTAGGAGTGAAGCAAAGTGAAAGTTTGTATTGGCACTAATAATAAAGCAAAAGTAAAAGCAGTAAAAAACTGTTTAGAAAAAGATACGGCTATAGAGTTTGCTACATTTAATGTGAGCTCTGGGGTAAGCGAACAGCCATTTTCAGATGAGGAAACGATCAAAGGGGCCGTTAACCGAGCGAAGGCTGCATTGCAGGAAGGGGCCGGCGAGATAGGGATTGGCTTGGAAGGAGGCGTCCACCGAACAAATGACATTCTCTTTTTAACTAATTGGGGAGCGCTTGTTTGGAAGGATGGAACCACCTATATAGCTAGTGGAGCAAGAATTCCGCTACCAAAGGAAATTGAAACAAAATTAGTTGCAGGAAGAGAACTAGGTCCGGTTATGGATGAATATGCCCAAAAAGAAAATGTTCGCTCAACAGAAGGTGCTATAGGAATCTTCACAAACGGCAGGATTAATAGGACAGCAATGTTTGAACATGTTGTTGAATTGCTTCTAGGTCAAATGGAATATCAAAGAAAATAAGAGCTAGAGGGACTTTAGAAATTAGCTGAATTTAAGTAGAAAAAGCTTGATAAAAATGAAGCAATAGGAAAGCATATTAGTAGTGAGGAAGCTATAATTCTGATACTATTTATGAAAGGGTACATATTATGAAGGGGGCATTTACATTGAAACATTTACAATCAGCAGAAGAATTTGCAGAGCTTAAAAATAGTCCAGAGAAACATATATTTCTTTTTTCAGCAGAATGGTGTGGAGACTGTCGCTTTATCGAACCATTTATGCCAGAAGTTGAAGCGAAATATGATCAATATACATTTATACATATCGATCGCGATAAATTTATTGATACTTGTATAGAGCTAGATGTATTTGGTATTCCAAGCTTTATCGCTTTTGAAGGCGGGAAAGAACTTGGTAGATTTGTAAGCAAAGATCGAAAAACACAGGAAGAAATTGAAAAATTTATTGAATCTTTATAAAGAAAATAATAAGTGAGAGAATGATTTAGCTTATTCTCAACACGGAATAAGACCGTGGAGGCTTATTAAGTCTACAAAGCATCAGTAGCGAGTTTGTTCTTTATTTGCTGTAATAGTAAAAAAGTGTTTGTCTTATAAAAGGTTGTCTCCTATATAAAATGTAGCTTGGAAAAGGACGGAGTTCACTGCTATATTTTAAGCGGAGATAACCTTTTTCCATTGATTACAAGAAAAAACTGCCTATTAAAAAGATGATTATCGAATCATTTAGAGTATAATAAATAGGAAGAAATTGAAGAGGACGGAAGTGAAACAAGCATGAAAATGACAAGTAAAAAAATGAAGGATATGCTTATCCAACGAATAAGTAATGAGGATCGAACTTTTTCATTTGATAGTAAAAAAGATCAAGTACGTATAGAGAGTAAAGCAACAGGAAAGGGAGTTACCGTTTCCTTGCCTGAAATAATTGCAAAATGGGAAACAAAAAAAGAAAAAGCAGTCGACGAGATTGTTTATTATATTGAACAGGGCTTAGGAGCAATCGAAAAAGATGGAGAAATAGAAGGAAAAGAGAAAAAAATATTTCCTGTGATTCGTTCCACTTCTTTTCCTCAACAATCAAATGAGGAAATTCCCTTTATAACAGATGAGCATACGGCAGAAACTAGAATTTATTATGCTTTGGATATGGGGAATACCTATCGCCTCATTGATGAGAAATTGATGAAAAAAGAAAATTGGTCTGCCACTTCGATTAAGGAAATGGCTCTTTTTAATGTTAGGTCTTTATCTACAAATGTAAAAGCAGATAGTGTTGCTGGTAATGTTTTTTATTTTTTAAACAGCAATGATGGCTATGATGCAAGTCGAATATTAAATGATGCCTTTTTAAAGGATATGTATGAGCAGCGTGAAGGCACAATGACGGTAGCTGTTCCCCATCAAGATGTACTAATTATTGGTGATATTCGAAATGAAACAGGATACGATATCTTAGCTCAAATGACGATGAGTTTCTTTGCAAGCGGAAGAGTTCCTATTACAGCACTATCTTTCCTATATGAGGATGGTGAATTAGAACCTATATTTATTTTAGGTAAAAATAAAAAAAGAGAAAGATAATAGGGACAATGTAATCAAATCGATTTATAATTTACTTTTGAATGACATCTGATTGAAATATTTTTATACTAAAATAACAATTATATGGATGGAAAAGCTAGAATGTTTCTATAAGTTCCCTGTTTTAACCTAATTAAAAAGAGAGACTTAATGAAAGAGGCAATTAGGATATACAAACTTTCAAAAGGTGTCTCTTTTTTAATTGCTATGGTAAATGTATCTAGTCTAGTTATAGAACCAGAGTTGTTGGAGTGTTGGCAATTAAAAAGAACAAAGAGGAAATTTATCTTTGTTTAACTTTCTGCTAAAGAGGGAAAGGGAGAGTTGTTAAAAATAGTGCTCCCAATTCTGAACATAACTGTTAAAATAGTAATGAGATTGGAAAGAAAGAGTGATTACGTGTGAATTGGTTCAAAAAAGTATTTAAACAGTTTGCTAGTGAAGAAGAGGAGCTGAACCAAGTTGAAGAATCGGTTGAAGTAGAACAGCAACCGAAAATGGAGTCTACGGCATGGAAGAAAGAAATAGATTCAAAGATTATTTATCAATATCCGAAAGGGAACTTTCGCTTTCCGCTAATTCCAGATGAAGAGAAAGATGATAAGAAAGAGACGGATAGAAGGAAGAGAAGAGAACCTAGGCAAGCCTTCCATGAGAATAGGCGTGAAAACGATCAACCATATAAACCTCCATATGTAGAACAGACGAAAAGTGACCAGAAGGAAGACAAAGTATCCAATACATATAGTACTAATCGTCCTTTCAAACCTACAGAAGTTGTTTCTCCGATATATGGATATAACCGTCCAGAAAGGAAAGAGACAAGGACAACGGAATCGCGACCAATAATAGAAAAAAAAGTTGGAATTTCGAAAGAAGCGAACAGTGGCCAGAAAGAACAAAAGGAAATAAGAGTAAATGAAGAACTACTAACATTTGCTGGAATGAATGATGAGGTAGCTGAATCACAAGAAGCGAAGAGGAATTTAGAGGCGGCAGAACCGCAAGAAGCAGAAAGAGTTGTAGTGTCACCTGAACTTCAAGAAATGGAAAAGAATGCGGAAGTAGCTGAACTTCAAGAAGCGGAAAGTAACATAGAGTCGCTAGAACCGCAAGAATCTGGACAACAACATGATAATGAGGAGACAGTTGAACTGCATAAGGCTGAAACAGCTGTTGCGCAAGAAACGGTAACAGTGGACAGTATAATGGAGCAAGATTCATCTCTTTCTATAAAAGCTGAGGAATATTTTCATGAAGAAATAAGTTCTAAAGCTGATAGTGCACTAGAGGTAGAGAATATTGCTTCTCTAAGCATTTTTGCCAGCGAAGCAGAAATGGAAGTAAATGAGCAGGAAGAAAGTTTAATAGACGTTCAAGAACTTAATGATGATCAATCATTGTTAAAGTTTGAAGAAGTGGAAGTAGTAGAAGAAGCTTATCAGGAAAATGATGAAGCAATAGTAGAAGAAAAGAAGGAAGAAGTTTCCCAGGGGAAAATAGAGGAGAAGAAGACATCTTCTCGTAAAGGTCCTTTACCATTTAATGTGTTGATGCTAAATAAAGACAGAAAACGATTGGCAAATCAAAAAGTCGAGAAAAAAATATATGAGGAGCCAGAGTCACAGTCGAAGGCAGAAGCTGTAGTTCCGTCTATGATAGAAAAAGAAGATGAGGAACAAAATGACTTACCTTATTACGTTTTTCCCGAAGAAAATTTATTGAATCCACCTATTTTGCAAATAGAAAAGGATGGATGGATTGAAGAGCAGACTATGCTGTTAAACGATACATTTACCAATTTTAATGTTCATGCAAAGGTGGTAAATGTTACACAAGGACCTTCTGTAACACGCTATGAGGTACAACCAGAACCAGGAGTAAAGGTTAGCAAAATTACCAATCTTTCTGATGACTTAAAATTAAGTTTGGCTGCAAAGGATATCAGAATTGAGGCGCCGATTCCTGGAAAGCATACAGTAGGAATTGAAGTTCCAAACCAAAAAAGTCGCCCTGTACTTATAAGAGAGATTTTGGAGAGTGAAGAATTTAAAAGTTCAACATCTCCCTTGACGGTAGCAATGGGTTTGGATATTTCAGGAAAACCAATCGTTACAGATTTACGCAAAATGCCACATGGATTAATAGCTGGAGCAACCGGATCTGGAAAAAGTGTGTGTATTAATACAATGCTTGTGAGCTTACTATACAAAGCAAAGCCAGAGGAATTAAAGCTATTATTAGTAGATCCTAAAATGGTTGAATTAGCGCCATATAATTATGTTCCCCATTTAGCAAGTCCTGTTATTACAGATATAAAGACGGCAACTGCTGCACTAAAATGGGCTGTCGAAGAGATGGAAAGAAGGTATGAGCTATTAGCACATGCTGGTGTTAGAGATATTACAAAATATAATCAATTAGCGGAAGAACATAAAAGATATAGTGAGAAATTACCATATTTAGTGATCGTAATTGATGAGTTAGCCGATTTAATGATGATGGCACCTGCGGATGTAGAAGAAGCGATTAGTAGAATAGCTCAAAAAGCAAGAGCGTGTGGGATTCACCTATTAATTGCTACACAAAGACCATCAGTTGATGTTATTACGGGATTGATTAAGGCAAATGTTCCAACACGAATTGCGTTTTCTGTTTCCTCTCAAATTGATTCACGTACCGTCATTGATATTAGTGGTGCCGAGAAGCTTTTGGGTAAAGGGGATATGCTATTTTTAGAAAATGGAACATCAAAGCCCGTTCGATTGCAAGGTACATTTGTATCAGATGAAGAAATTGATCAGGTAGTGGCACATGTTAGGAAAGAAAGAAAACCAGAATATTTATTTGAACAAGAAGAGCTGTTAAAAAAAGTTCAAATGTCTGAAGAAGAAGATGAGTTATTTTATGAAGCTTGTGAATTTATTATTGAACAAGGTGGAGCGTCTACATCTAGTCTGCAAAGGAATTTCAAGATAGGATATAACCGAGCAGCGAGATTAATTGATATGATGGAAAAGCAGGGGTTTATATCAGAAGCGAGAGGCACAAAGCCTAGAGACGTATTAATAACAGAAAGTGAATTGCTGTTATTACAGGAAAATGAATAAGTAGGAAAAAGGATTACTACGTAAACTGCTGCCATACATTGGAATTATACTGTTCCATAGTTTTTCATCATGAAAGATGGTATAATGTATAAATGTGAAATAAAAAAAGGAAAAAAAAGTTAGTGTATTATCGAAACATGATTAATTAGTTGAATGAGAAAAATAAAGTGAACAAAGTTGCATACATAAATGCAATGAGCAAATTGAATGAGGATATCATATACTGTTAAAAGATATGCGTAGTTGGAGGTTCTTTATATGACTATTTACCACTTCGTAGGTATAAAAGGGTCGGGTATGAGTGCATTAGCACAAATTTTACATGATATGGGTTTTGAGGTACAAGGCTCTGATGTGGATAAAAGATTTTTCACTCAGATTGCTTTAGAACAAGCTGGAATAAAAATTCTTCCTTTTCAACGTGAAAATATTCAACCAGGAATGAATGTTATTGTAGGAAATGCATTTCCAGATACACATGAGGAAGTTGAAGAAGCAGTAAAACTGGGTCTTCCAGTGATTCGATACCATCGTTTCCTTGGAGATTTTATGAAGCAATTTACAAGTATAGCTGTAACTGGAGCACATGGAAAGACATCAACAACTGGTTTGCTTTCCCATGTAATGAAGGGGGCAAAGCCGACAGCGTATTTAATTGGTGATGGTACAGGGAAAGGGGTAACTGGAGCAGAATATTTCGCTTTTGAAGCATGTGAATATCGAAGACATTTCTTATCCTATTTCCCTGATTATGCATTGATGACCAATATTGATTTTGATCATCCAGATTATTTTGCCAATGTGGATGATGTTTTTTCTGCCTTTCAAGAGATGGCATGGCAAGTAAAAAAAGGAATTTTTGCTTGTGGGGATGACGAACATTTACAAAAAATTCAAGCAAAAGTACCAGTTGTATTTTATGGATTTGGAGATGAAAATGATTTCCAAGCGAGAAATGTGGAGAAAACAACTGAAGGTACAACTTTTGAAGTTTATGTACGTAATACGTATTACAATACCTTCTCCATTCCGACATTTGGGGACCATAATATCTTAAATGCTTTAGCTGTTATTACGCTTAGTCATTATGAGGAACTAGATGCGGAAATCGTTAAAGAGCGCTTAATGACATTTGAAGGTGTAAAACGAAGATTTACAGAAAAGACAATTGGTACACAGGTTATTATCGATGATTATGCTCACCATCCTACGGAAATAAAAGCAACGGTGGAAGCCGCTCGCCAAAAGTATCCAGATAGAGAAATTGTTGCTGTATTCCAGCCACATACATTCTCTCGTACTCAAGCATTTCTTCAAGAATTTGCTGATAGTTTAAATTTAGCAGATTCTACTTATCTATGTGATATATTTGGTTCCGCCCGTGAGAATCATGGAAAGCTAAGTATTACAGATTTAGCTGATAAGGTACCTGGAAGCAAAATTATTTCAGAAGAGACAGTTTCTTCTCTGAAAGAACATGATAATAGTGTAATCTTGTTTATGGGCGCAGGAGATATTCAAAAATATCAAAGTGCTTATGAAAAAACATTAGGCAAATAATAAAAGGGAATCAGAATTTAAAAATTCTGATTCCCTTTTTCATAGGTTACTTTAAATTTTCTGGATTTAATACTTCTAATTCTGGAATAACAAACTTACCATCTTTTCTTATAAGTACATCATCAAAGTAAATTTCCCCACCACCATAATCAGGACGTTGAATATTTACCATATCCCAGTGGATATTGGAATCGTTGCCGTTATATGCATCATCATAGGCTTGGCCAGGTGTAAAGTGGAAGCTTCCATCGATTTTTTCATCGAATAAGATATCTTGCATTGGATGAAGAATATATGGATTTACCCCAATAGCGAATTCGCCAATATAACGAGCGCCTTCATCTGTATCCAAAATTTTATTTAATCTTTCGGAGTCATTAGATGTTGCTTCGATAATTTTTCCATTTTCAAACTTCAGGCTGACATTTTCAAAAGTGAATCCTTGATAAGGGGAAGGTGTATTATAGGTTAGTACACCATTGATAGAATCACGTACAGGTGCCGTATAAACCTCGCCGTCAGGAATATTCATTTGACCAGAGCATTTGATGGACGGAATATCTTTAATAGAGAAAGTTAAGTCAGTGCCAGGACCAGTTAAGCGAACTTTGTCGGTACGATTCATTAATTCTACAAGATTATCCATTGCTTTATCCATTTTTCCATAATCTAGGTTGCACACGTTGAAATAAAAATCTTCAAATGCATCGGTGCTCATTCTCGCAAGCTGTGCCATGGATGGGCTTGGATAACGAAGAACTACCCATTTTGTGTTTGGTACACGAATTTCTCTATGTACCTTTTTGCCAATGGTTGCACCTTCAATCTTCATTTGTTCTGCAGGAACGTCTGCAAGCTCATTAATGTTATCACCAGCTCGAAGCCCGATGTATGCATCCATATTACTCATGACATTTGCTTCGAATTGTGCCATCATTTCATATTGTTCTGTTTGAGCGCCTAAAAGCAAGGAGCGATTAATATCATTATCTTTCAGTGAAACAAAAGGATAACCACCAGTTGCATATGCTTCACGCACAAGCGCTTTTACAAGTTCCTTTTGAAGTCCAAAGTTTTCAATAAGAACTTTTTCGCCTTTTTGTAAGCGAATGGAATAATTAATTAAGTTTTTTGCTAGTTGATCAATTCGTGGATCCTTCATATGTACCTCCAAAATATTAAAAAATGTGATAACTATCTTATTGTACCCGAAAATATTTTTTCCTTAAATAAAAAAACTTAAAATAGAAAAAATAAGGAAGAAAGATTATTTGCTTCGATTGTATAGTTACTCTTGCTAAAGAATCATTTGTTTCTGAAAGTTTTTCCAATTATAATAAAACTAAGGTTTTAGCAAACGCGAATCTGGGAAAAGACCAATAAAGTGGAGGTGCGATAAATATGATAAATCTTTTATACTTAAGTGTAGCTTTAATAGCTATTGCGTTTACGGTTCTTGTCATTTATGTTGCGAGAACATTGAAGTCATTACATACTACACTGGATAGTGTTTCTAAAACACTTGTCGGGTTAGAAAGGCAACTGGATGGCGTCACAAGAGAAACAACTATTTTATTGCAAAAAACGAATGATTTAGCTGCAGATATTCAACAGAAATCTGAAAGTTTAAATTCTGTGGTTGACGCAGTAAAAGATGTTGGTACGAGTGTACAAGGGTTTAATCAATCGGTACAAACGATTACCAATAATGTAGAAAACACCCTTGTAAAAAATCAAGATAAAATAGCTCAAATTGTTCAGTACAGCAAGGTGTTTATGAATATTAGAGATCAATGGAGAGCTAAGAAGGCTGAACAAAACCGAACACGAGTAAGAAGTAATTAAAAGGAGGATGTTAAGATGAAGCGAGAACAAGAAATAATTCATGCAAATGAAAGCTCAAGTTCAAAGGATTTTCTATTAGGTGCTCTAGTAGGTGGGGTTGTCGGAGCAGCAACTGCTTTATTTCTTGCGCCAAAGCCTGGAAGAGAACTGCTTCATGATTTAAACGGACAAGCTGGCATACTCAAGGAAAAAGGGATTGAGTTAACTGATACGGTCAAAGAAAAAGGCTCAGAGTTTATTTCTATTGCTAAAGATAAAACAGATCAACTTAGTAATGCTGTTACCAAAACATCTGCTGAAATTATGGATAAAGTAAAAAAAACAAAAGGGCAAGAAAATATGTCAGCCCGTTTTGATGAGCTAAAAGAAGAAGCATCTGATTTAAGCTCAAGCTTAAAAAATGCTGAGTTTGATGAAATTCAGCAAAAGTTAGAAGAAACAAAACGTGCATTTGATGAAACAGAAAGTAAATATAACCATTAAACATTATTTTTGTATAAAAGCGAGATAAAGTATACAGTCTATATACACATTGCTTTCTGCATTCAATGAGAACCAAATCTTTTAGAATAATGCAAGAAAGAAAAGGTATATAGACTGTTTTTTTATATGTCATGGGATAAACAAATAGATAAAGGGTGATTTTTAGGTATGGAAATAATAAAGACTATCGAAAAGATCGAAGAGTTAGTTCAGAACAAAGATGCTTTTTGGTTAGTTAAACATAGTGTAACATGTCCAATTAGTGCGAGAGCTTTCGATGAATATAAGCAATATGCAAGCGGAAATAATGCAGTAGATACTTATTATTTAACTGTGCAAGATGCACGAGATGTATCTAATTATATTGCTGAAAAATATGAAGTAAGACATGAATCACCACAAGCATTGCTTTTTGTTCATAATAATATTGTTTGGCATGCATCCCATGGACAGATTACTGCAGCTTCTTTACAAAAAGCTAGCGAAGAAAATAAGTTATAAACATTCGATAAAAAAGGAATTCAGAAGGAGTGCATTCTGAATTCCTTGGGTAAACAATTAATTATTCATAGAAGGGCTTTTCGTTTTAGCTGGCCAAACAATCGATAATTTATCCCCTTTTTCTATAGGGGTCAAAAACGTAGCTTGTTCGCCGTTACGCAATAGCTGAAAAGATCCCCCGCCACTTTGTGGCATATTGATATCAACAAACGCAAATAAGTCCTGAAATAAAAAGCCTTCAAATGGTTTCTGCTCGATACGAATATCATCCCCGCTGAATAAGAGATCTTCCATTTGGAGGAGTTGTCCTCTTCTTTGTATTTGTGCTAGCTGCTTTGTAAGTGTAATCTTTTTGTCATTAAAATAAACTGGAAGTACTTGATACATTAAAATTTGTTTTCTTTCTGCTAATTCTTGAACAGTTGGTGTTTTTCTTTTTTCCAAGATAACTTCATCCTTGTGACTAAGCAATTGGTTTAATCGGCAAGGAAGACCATTTTTAACAACCTTCCCAGAGAAAGCAGGAAGGACAGTCTCTTTGCCGTTAATCAATAGTTGGAAAGGTCTTAACTCCTCTATTAAATTCGTTAAATGGAGCCCTTCTAGTGCTTCTTGAATAGTAGTGTCTGCTTTATATTCAATGATATCTTTGTCAGCAATCGGATGCTCAGGGGAAACAGGGTTGCCATTGCAAAGAATTTTGGTATGAAGCGTATAGCTTTTATTATTGATCTTTATTTCTTTGTCCGATTCAGCATCTAGTAAGTCCTTTATTTGAACCATGGCTTGTTCTCCATCTCTGCCACGATAAACCGTTAATGTTTCGCCATCTTCTACTGTATCTTCTAAAGAGCAAGGGACATCTTTTCTTAAAATAGTGGGTCCTTCACCATGACTTCCTGGTATGGTAATTTTTTGATTATTGATTGTAACAATCATTGCATTACCTGGCTTTCCGTATAATTGGTTCATTCGAATGCCAGATGCTAAAATACAATCCCCAACGGTCAATTTATTTACCTCAAACAGTCTTACAGGCTGCTCATTTATATAAACTGTTTTGTATTGGACTGGCGATTTTTCAGCAGCGATAGCAATTCCGACTGGTGTAACAAGCTCGGGCCCTAAATGGAAATTTTCCTCAAATGTAAGGTGAGTAATGGCATCAATGCCTCTAATGGCAACCCGGTTAGAAGGCAGATTAAGCATTTCCGCCATTTTTTGTTGTAAAGCTGGCGTTTGGCTTCCACCACCAACAAGCATTACAGCTTTAGGGGATTTATGATTGTTTAATGAAAGAATCTCCCGGCAAATCGTATCTGCTAATTTATCTAAAGCTGGTTCAATTTCCTTAATTACTTCTTCCTTATGCAATTCCGTTGTAAAGCCAAGAATATCCGAAATAGAAATCTGATCTTTTTGAGATAATTCTCTTTTTGCCTTTTCGGCTAATGGAAAGTCCAATAAATACGCATCACTGATTGCTTCTGTTATTTCATCTCCAGCGACAGGTACCATTCCATAGGCAATGACGGTTCCAGTATCGGTGATAGCTATATCTGATGTTCCTGCTCCAATGTCTACTAAAGCTACATTTAATCTTCTCATCGATGGAGGAATAAGGACATTAATGGCAGCAATGGGCTCTAACGTCAATGCCTGAATTTCTAAATTTGCTCGATGCAAGGCAGCGATTAATGATTCAACTACTACTTTAGGCAAGAAAGTTGCGATAATTTCTACCTTCGCTATTGAACCTTGCTGATCAATTAAGCTACCCATAGCTTGATCATCTAAAGAGTAGCGAAGGACGGAATAGCCCACACAATAATAAAATTGACTTTTATCTCGCTCATTTTTTTCTGCGACAGTGCTTTGTGCCTGCTGTACAGCTGTTAACTCCATATGTAAAATATCTTCTTTTGTAATGAGTGGCTTTCTTTCTATATTCATTTCATAAGCAGCCCGTTCAGTTTTTAAGGCTCTTCCAGCAGCTGCAACACTCACTCTTTCTAAAGGTCCATGTTTGATTTCTAACTGATCTTTTATTTCTTTAATAATTTTGGAAACAGCTAACACATCATGTATTTGACCATCCAACATTGCTCTTTCTGTATGTTCGATGGATAATAAATCAGCTACATGATAACTATCCTCTTTTTTTTCTAAGATAATTCCGACAACTGATCGAGTACCAATATCTAATGCAAATAGTTTTTCATGTTTTTGCATAGAAAACACCTTCTTTTTATTTAAAGATTGTTTATAAAATATAAATTAAAATAGATTATAGTGAACCAATTATCTAACTTCTTGACAAACAATTGGCACTTTAGCACTTAAAAGCGTTTAAGCATTAAATAAAATTAGTGACAATGGGATAAATATGATTTATAATTAACCCAATTAAGAGAAATGTAACATATTTTTGCATTTGTATAAAGAATCTAAGCAAATAGTGTAAAGGAAATTACATGGATTTGTGCTTTTAATGAAGGGATGAGATGATTGTGAGTAATAAGGAATTAGAAGAATTACGTAATCGAGTGGATGAATTAAATTTAGAAATTTTAGAAAAAATTAATGAGCGGGCAAGCCTTGTGCAAAAAATTGCCCAAACAAAAGTTACCCACGGTGCACATCGATATGATCCTGTTCGCGAAAGAAAAATGCTTGATCATATCTTAAATAAAAATGATGGGCCATTTGATAATGGGACAATTTCTCATTTGTTTAAGCAAATTTTCAAAATGGGCTTACAATTACAACAAGAAGATGACAGTAAAGCGTTATTAGTATCTCGTAAGAAAAAAGCAGAGGATACTATTGTTGATATAAAAGGAACAAAAATTGGTGACGGTACACCTAAATTTGTGTTTGGGCCATGTTCAGTAGAATCATATGAACAAGTTGCTCAAGTGGCAGCGTCCGTACAAGATAAAGGATTAAAGCTTCTTCGTGGTGGCGCATTTAAGCCAAGAACATCTCCATATGATTTCCAAGGACTTGGTGTAGAAGGTTTGAAAATCTTAAAAAGAGTGGCAGATGAATACGATTTAGCAGTAATTAGTGAAATTGTTAGTACGGAACACATTGAAACAGCGTTAGATTATATTGATGTTATTCAAATTGGTGCTCGTAATATGCAAAACTTTGAGCTGTTAAAAGCTGCTGGAAGTGTAAAAAAACCGATTCTATTAAAACGTGGTTTAGCAGCAACGATTGAAGAGTTCATCAATGCTGCAGAATATATAATGTCACAAGGAAATGATCAGATTATCCTCTGTGAACGTGGTATTCGTACGTATGAACGGGCAACAAGAAATACATTAGATATTTCTGCTGTTCCAATTTTAAAACAAGAAACACATCTTCCTGTCTTTGTTGATGTGACACATTCAACTGGCAGAAAGGATTTATTATTACCTTGTGCGAAAGCAGCTTTAGCTATTGGGGCAGATGGAGTAATGGCAGAAGTTCATCCAGATCCTGCTGTCGCATTATCTGATTCAGCACAGCAAATGGATATTGACCAATTCGATGAATTTTACCGTGCGTTACAAGCTACACCATATGTAAATGCATAAAAATATGATTATCATTACCTCGTAATTGTTTAGAAACACTTACGAGGTTTTTTATTTTTTATAATGAATTTGATAGTATGACAAATTCATTTATATTTTTCCTCATTTTATGGTAAACTGAATGGAAGAATGCTTAATAAAAAAATTTTTTTGCTAAAAAAGCGAAAAAAAGTCGTTTTTTTTGAAAAAAAATGAAAGCTTGTCATTGCGGGTTTTCCTGCTATATCGTATCATTAGTACATACTTAGACAAGATTAGCTAAATTGGGAATCTTTTATGATTAAGAAAGTAGCTTCTTGCCATAAAATAATAGAAAGAAATAGTTCGACTAAAAGGAGTGTAAAAATCACAATGAATATCACAATATATGATGTCGCAAGAGAAGCTAGTGTTTCTATGGCAACCGTTTCCCGTGTTGTTAATGGAAATCCAAACGTTAAGCCAACAACAAGAAAAAAGGTATTAGAAGTTATTGATCGCTTAGGATATCGTCCAAATGCTGTAGCAAGAGGGCTAGCAAGTAAGAAAACTACTACGGTTGGAGTAATTATCCCTGATATCTCAAGCACATTCTACGCGGAATTAGCAAGAGGTATTGAGGATATTGCTACAATGTATAAATATAATATTATTTTAAGTAACTCTGATCAAAATAAAGATAAAGAGTTGCACTTATTAAATACCATGTTAGGCAAACAAGTGGATGGTATTGTATTTATGGGTGGCAATATAACAGAGGAACATGTTACTGAATTTGAAAAGTCTCCTGTACCAATTGTGCTTGCGGCTAGTATTGAAGAAAGCAAAAAGATTTCTTCTGTTAACATTGATTATGCGCAAGCTACGTACGATGTAGTAACTAGCTTTGTTGAAAAGGGCCATAAATCTATTGGAATTGTCCTTGGATCCTTAGAAGAACCAATCAACAAAAATGAGAAATTAGGCGGTTATAAAAAGGCATTAGAAGCAGCTGGAATCGAATTTAATGAATCCTTAGTTGTTGAAGGAGATTATAGCTATGAATCTGGTATGGAAGCTTTCGATAAATTAATTGAAGGTGATAATAAACCAACGGCAATCTTTGTTGGTTCAGATGAAATGGCTCTAGGTGTCATTCATGGAGCAGAAGACAAAGGATATAATGTTCCGGAGGATTTCGAAATTGTTACCTCTGATAATACAAAATTAACACTTATGGTTCGCCCGCAACTGACAACTGTTGTACAACCATTGTATGATATCGGTGCCGTGGCTATGAGATTGCTTACTAAATATATGAATAAAGAAACAGTAGAAGATCATATTGTTACACTTCCACATCGTATAGAATCTCGAAAATCTACAAAATAAGTTTAGATACGGAAAAGACCAAAATCGGATTAAACATCCAGCCTTGGTCTTTTTTTTTGAAAAAAAAGAAACGAGAAAAGAGTTGCTGATGGACAAAATATATTGCATAATGACGAATACTCTCTAATTTAGTGCGAAACACCAATCCAATTCACTACTACTCTACAGACACGATGTACTGTCTGCTTCCTGCAGAAACTAAAGACGCTAGGAGCATGGCGCTCACCTTATGGAAAGTGAAGTATATTCAGTTTGCTGATGATTACCACAAACCTTCTTTCGTAAAATAAATAAAAACCCCAAACCATTATACGAATAGATTTTAGTGTGTACGTATAATAGTTTGAGGTTATGGTTATTGAAATATTTATGTTCCAACCTTATTGGAGTTAATCATTTTCTGTCTTTTTATCAGGCTTTTCTGTTTGTTCTTTATTGTTTTGCTGGTTATTTTCTGTTGGCTTGTCGTCTTTAGGTTTGTCATTATTTGGCTTGCTGTTTTTTTCTTTGTTGTCTTTTGGCTTGTTCGCTGTTTGCTCTTTAGTGCTGGTCTTTTTTTCTTGACTTTCCTTTTTAGTTTGACTCTCTTGCTTTTCTTGGGAATTGCCAATTACCACTTCATTTGATGCCTTTGATTCTTTCCCAGCAATATCAACTGCTTTAACAATATATTTTCCATTACCACCTTTAAAACTTAACGTATTTGCTGCTTTTAAACTCTTTACTTTTTTGCCATTTTTATAGACCCGGTAACCAATTACATCTTTTTCACTATGCTTGCTCCATTTAATAGTGTTACCTTTAAGATTGATTTTTAGTGCACTAGGAGCCTTCCCGTTGTCTTCAATTTTATTGCTTGGAATGATAAGATTCTTGAGCTTTTGATTGTTCTCGCTTAGAATACTTGGATCGCTGATACGAATACCAAATAGCTTTTCGATATAGTCTGGATTTAGCATTAATCCTGGTTCAGCGAATTCACTTGGAGTAGAATCTAAAGCCATGTATTTCTTATCACCGATTTTTACATATTTACCTGCAACTAAACTGTCGTCCCTCTTAGATGGAACCGTTCCTGACTTGAATAAATCAGTTGTCACTAATCCGGCTTTTGAGCATCCCTCAGAAGGCAGTAGTCCAGAAATAGAACATACAGATTGTCTTACGATTCCACCAGGCATCTTGAAGCTTTTGGACGGAGCTACAAGATCAGGTGCAACGTCATATGCAGCATTTAGTAAATCTGCCCACAAGTAGTTATTACGTTTACTGTATGATATACCAGACGTTTCTAAAGATTTTGGTGTATCATAACCTGTCCAAACTCCAAAAGTTACATTTGGATTTGTCGCAACTAACCAAGAATCTGTAAAGTTTTGGGCTGTTCCGGTCTTACCAGCCCAGTCAGAATTAAATTTTAGGCGGCTGTTTACGGCAGCGGCTGTTCCACGATTCATCACATCTCTCATCATGTCTAATGTTAAGTATGCGGTTTGTGGGCTAAATACATCGACAGGTTTTACTTCATGCTGATAAATAACATTGCCATCTTTATCTTCAATCTTGTCAATCATATAAGCATCGATAAATTTCCCACTATTAGCAAAGGTAGAAAAGGCATTGGTATTTTCTTCAACAGTTATACCATCCTCCAGGCCGCCGATAGCAGTAGCCCTGTTTGAAGCATCAGCAGGAGTTAATGACGAAATGCCCATTTTTTCTAAGAATTTAATTGGTTTCTGTGGCAATATATCAATATATGCTTTTACTGCTGGAACATTGTATGATTGCTGTAGTGCATATCTTGCTGTTACTAAACCATGAAATCGCGAGTCATAGTTGTTTGGCCAAATACTCCCAGGTTTACTAGGATTTAATCTTAATGGAACATCTGGTAAAACACTTCCAGGCGATAATGTTCCCAGTTCAATTGCTGGACCATAAACTAAAAGTGGTTTCATGGTTGAACCATTTGATCTAACACTACGTGTGGCATGATTTGTTGCTTCTCGATTATAATCACGCCCTCCAACAAAACTTAAAATAGCCCCAGTTTTGTTTTCTATCAAAATTGCTCCAGTTTCAACAGGTTCCATAATAGTCACTTTTTCTTTTGTTTCTGGATCAATCACTTGTTGTTTCTTATCTGGTCCAAAAAGAGAGAAATTTTTGACTGCCTTTTGTTGAATATCATAGATTTTCTTATTGATGGTACTATGAATTTTGTATCCATTTTGATGGATCTGACGGTCAGCAAGTGTAGTGTATTGTTCTGCTAATACATCGTCTTCTTGTAAGTCTTCTTTTGTATATCCATCTTCTTTTGCTAACAATTCGGCAATAATTTCTATGCTTCTTTGTTGGATTTCAATCGTAACAGCCGGATAATCTTCAATTGGACTTTTTTGCGGACCGATAAAATCCTTCGTTATGTCATATTTCATGGCAGTATCATATTCTTGTTTAGAAATTTTCTTTTGGTCATACATTCGGTTTAAAACTGTTTTCATTCGATTTAAACCTGGTTCTAATTTCTTTTTTAATTTTCCTTCTTGTGTAAAAGGAGTGTAGCCAAATGGACTTTGTGGAAGACCTGCAATAAATGCAGCTTGAGGCAAAGTTAAATCCTTTGCATCTACACCAAATATACCATTTGCTGCAGCCTGTACACCTGCAATGTTTCTGCCAGATGAATTTCTTCCTAAGGTTGAAACATTTAAGTAAGCTTCTAATATTTCATCCTTCTCAAAGAATTTCTCTAGCCTCAGTGCTAGGAGAATTTCTTTTGCTTTTCGTTCAAAAGAAACTTCGTTAGTTAAAATTTGATTCTTTATTAACTGTTGTGTTAACGTACTTCCACCAGATTGCGTAGAAGAATTTGCTACTTCTTGAAATAATGCACGGAAGATTGCTTTTGGAACTACTCCGTTATGATTGTAGAAATTTTCATCTTCAGTAGCGATAACAGCATCTTTTAAATAGGGAGAAACATCTTTAATTTTTACTTCTTCCCTCTCAAGGTCTGTAGGCACTTTTCCTAAATACTCATCGTTAGCAAAGAATAGCTCTGAAGTTTCTTCGTAATTATAAATATCTTTTTGCATTGTTGTGTAAGGACGGATTGGCTCATCCTTAACAAGTGATGCAAAGTATCCTGCACCAATTCCGAGCCCAAATGCACCCCCTACCACAGTAATGATGATAAAGAGCAAAGCTACATTCCATGTTACTTCATAGGTTAAACGGGCTCCTTTCAGTGTTCGTTTATTGGTGAAGAAGTTTTTAAAATGGTTTAAAGCATTTTTCCACTTCGGCCTTTCGTTCATGGTATCATTCCCCCTAAAATCACATACATTATAGCATAAAGGAGAGGGGAATATAGACAGAGTTCGATATTTTTCCTGTTTCTTCGAATAATTGTTTGACATTAACAGCTTTTATGTGATAAAAATAAACTAACTATATATTGATTCGTTATTGCTTTGAAGGGAAGAAGTAGTTCTTTTATCACTATAAACAGAGAGCCATTGGTCGGTGCAAAATGGTATAAATAAAAGAATGAATTACCTCCTGGAGCTTTCACTGGGAAAGTTATAGTAAATTAGTAGCAGTGAACGGCGTGAACCGTTATTCAAATGAAGTGGAGAAACTATTTTCTCAAGTTTTGGGTGGTACCGCGCTGATTTGGCGTCCCTGCATATTAGATGCAGGGACTTTTTTGTGTTTTTAAATCAATAACGAAAAAAAGGACAAGGATAGTTTACTTTATAATGGAGGAATATACATGAATTTACTAGAAGATCTTCAATGGAGAGGTATTATTTACCAACAGACAGATGAAGCAGGATTGAAAGAACAATTGGAAAAAGGAATGACTAGTTTATATTGTGGCGTTGACCCTACTGCTGATAGCATGCATATTGGACATCTATTACCGTTTTTAACATTAAGACGTTTTCAAAACGCAGGACATCGCCCAATTGTGTTAGTAGGTGGGGCAACAGGTTTAATTGGGGATCCAAGTGGAAAAAGCGAAGAAAGAAAGCTACAAACATTAGATGTTATTGGCTATAATGTGAAATGCTTACAAGGACAATTGGAAAGAATCTTTGACTTTGATGGAACAAATGGTGCAATTATGGTGAATAACTATGATTGGGCAGGGAAAATGGATATTGTTACATTCTTACGTGATTATGGAAAACACATTGGAATTAATTATATGTTAGCAAAAGATACCATTGCTAATCGTTTAGAAACAGGGATATCTTTTACTGAATTTACGTATACAATTTTACAAGCATTAGACTTTTTACATTTATATGAACATCATGATTGTAAATTGCAAATTGGCGGAAGTGACCAGTGGGGGAATATTACAACAGGGTTAGAATTAATTAGAAAGAATATGCCAGAAGGGGCTAAGGCGTATGGTTTAACCATTCCACTTGTGACAAAGGCAGATGGTACGAAGTTTGGTAAAACGGAAAGTGGTGCTGTTTGGTTAGATCCTGAAAAAACAACTCCTTATGAATTTTATCAATTTTGGATTAACACAGCAGATGCTGATGTGATTAAGTATTTGAAATTCTTTACTTTCCTTTCTAAAGAAGAAATTGAGGAATTAGAAAAGTCTGTACAAGAAGAGGCTCATCTCCGCAAAGCACAAAAAACATTAGCGGAAGAGATGACGAAATTAATTCATGGAGAATCTGCCCTAGAACAGGCACAAAAAATAACGGCAGCGCTCTTTAGTGGAGACATAAAAAATTTAACGGCAGAAGAAATCAAACAGGGCTTTAAAGATGTGCCAACATATGAACATACAGAAGGAGAAGCTCTGCTTGTTGATTTATTAGTGGCTGCTGGTATTGTATCCTCGAAAAGACAAGCGCGCGAAGATATAACAAATGGTGCTGTCTATATTAATGGAGAGCGCAAACAGGAACTAGATTATGAACTTACTGAAGAAGATCGAATTGAAGGACAGTTTACCGTCATCCGTCGAGGCAAGAAAAAATATTATTTAATTAAGTTTTAATGGCAACCACCCTAAAAGGAAACTTTTAGGGTGGTTTTTTGAAATGAAATAATGGTATTTAATGAAATGAAATCAGTTTGTTGACAAAATGATTTTAGAAAAGTTAAAAGGGATTTTTATGTATTGTTTGTAGTGTATAAGGGGTGAGATTCCTGTGGATGCCTGAGATCCTGCAGGCTGTAAGCAGACCGCGGCTCAGCACAAGTCCCACAGAAAGCAATGTCACTATTCTATGAAATTATTAAATATACTATAGACCAACTTCTATTTTTAAAATTCTAAGGTTTGTCTACAGTCTGATAAAAGAACTATTTTTCATCAGACAGCATTTTTAATGGCAACATTTTGTTACAATATATTGTCTAAAATGTGAAAAAGATATATTTTTTTCCATTTCTAATCTGTTTATCCAACAAATTGTTTTATACTTATAATAAACAATTGTTGAAGGAGGGAGAAACGGGAAGATGTAATAGACTTACTTTTCCTGTGAAACCAATGAAACTAAACAGTGAAGTCTTAAATGTACCGTCTCCTTTTTTAGAGTATATTGTAATGCGAATGTTTATGATGAAGTATTATGAAAAGGATCATTATTCTATCGCTTTTCAATACCCTTTAAGTCGTTTTGAGAGCAGCTATGTGATTCCGGAATTTCAAATGCTTTTTGATAAAGTGAAGTGGAAAAATAATATTGTTACTTTAATTAATTTACGGGCAAATATATATGAACAAATCCTTCTGCAAGTGAATCAATGTGATAGTCGATCATCTTATATGGCGATAATAGATTATTTGAATCAACAAACAAAAGTAGAAGATCGAATGGACTGCTTCCCGACAATCCTAACAGGAGATCTCGTTTCCCCCGAATGGAGTGTGGACTTCCAAAAGGAGGGTATAATAGAACTATTTAAGAATCAAGAGATATTAGGGGATAAAATAAGTCTTACTAGCAGGGAAGAAAAGGGAAAAGAAAAATGGGGATTTCAACAAATAATAAACCAGGTTGTCAATGAATATTGGCTTGTATATGAACAAAAAAGAGAAAAGACTGTTATTCAGATTAGTCTCCCAAATGTTAAATATACAAGAGATATAGAAATGAGAATAAAGGATTTGTTCTTTCCTTTTTTTCACCAAGTGCAAATAGCAACATTTTTTTATGAAGAGGGATTATTTATAAATAATATTCTTGTAAAAAGACCAAAAAAGAAAGAAAAGGCTAATTGGGGAGAGCTCCTTTTTCCTTTGGGAGGAAATTGTGACTAGAAAAGACATAATGTCATTAAAAAAGCCCTGATTCCAAAAGGAAAAAGGGGCTTTTTTTAGTAATTCTATTAACGAGAGTAGAACTCAACGATAAGAGCTTCGTTAATTTCAGCTGGTAATTCAGAACGTTCTGGTAAACGAGTGAATGTACCTTCTAATTTATCTGCATCGAAAGTTAAGAAATCAGGTACGAAGTTATTTACTTCTACTGCTTCTTTAACAACTTCAAGGTTGCGAGATTTTTCACGTAAAGTGATAGTTTGACCAGCTTTAACGCGGTATGATGGGATATCAAGGCGTTTGCCATCTACTAAGATATGACCATGGTTAACTAATTGACGTGCTTGACGACGAGTACGAGCTAAACCTAAACGGTAAACAACGTTATCAAGGCGAGTTTCTAATAAGATCATGAAGTTTTCACCATGCTTACCAGTCATTTTACCTGCGATATCAAAAAGATTACGGAATTGACGTTCGTTCACACCATACATATGACGAAGTTTTTGTTTTTCTTGTAATTGTAATCCGTATTCTGATAATTTTTTACGTTGGTTTGGACCATGTTGTCCTGGAGCGTAAGGGCGTTTATCTAACTCCTTACCTGTACCACTTAAAGAAATACCAAGACGACGAGAAAGTTTCCAGCTTGGACCTGTATAACGAGCCATAATTGACTCCTCCTTCATGTTTTTATTTGGTAAAATAAAAACAGATGTAACATGTCTTCTTGTTTATTTTGTCTTCCTGTACCTTCGCCCTAGCAGCCAAGGGTTACTCAATACACCATCAAATCAATATTTGAGGAACAAAATAAGACAAAAAGTGTTTACATATGCTGCGCTATTTTACACAAAGAATATTATATGTTTTTTATAGGTGAAAAGTCAAGTAGTATTTGCAGATACGTTATTTTTCGAGAAAATCGTAGTATATCAACAAGATCTTATCATTTTTTTTCTACCTATTTATTGCCAATATGATATAATTAGTATAATTTAACTAGATTATCCTATTAGGTAAGATATCCTAGAAATCTTTTTGCATATCTTTCATTGAAAGCCTATTGGGTAGCAATACTTTGAAGGATTTTATGCGTAATATTCCTCCAGTTTGAATAGGTATACAATATAAGTAATTAGAACTGTTTTTTGTTATTTAGCATTATTAGTTAATGTCCTCCAAGAAATTATTTCCCTGTTATTAATTATGTGCTTTGTTTTTCAGAAATTTGTTACGATTTAAATTCCAAAACTATATTTATTATTAAATAACCAAAATGGGATGGGAATTTATTTATAATGAGATTGCATATATCGATTTATTTTGTCTATGTAAATTATGAATAAATAATCAAAGAATGAATAGTTAGGTGAATTAGGTGATAAATACATGGACTTCCTTGGCCACCAAAAAATATTAATGTTAAAAAGTCGTTTTTTTGATTTATATAATACGAAAGTGATACATGAAAACATTGGCATCATCACGCAAGCTGCACTTGAAGCAATCCAAGAAGTATTTGGTGCCGTTGAAGTAACTTTGTATACTAACGAAGAATGGGATGTTAATTGGAAGATTGTATCTTCAACTGGATTAAAGAATTGCGCAGATAAAGACGTTTGTCTGAACGAAGACATATCTTTTCTATGTGAATATAAATTTTCTCGAACTTCTATAAAAGATGATTTGGCACATGATTATATGTTGTTAGCACTAAAGAACAAGAAAAAAGAAAAAGTCGATCATATTTTAGCAATTAAAATGAAGAAGGAAATATTGGATGACCCCAATGGAGAGAGTTTTTTGTTAGAGATGGCAGGGAAAGAAGTCGGAAGTTTTTTTGTGAATATGCAGAATATTGCGGACACAATGAAAGAAAAAAAGAAATACAAGCAGTTATTTAAAGTGACGGAGAAGTTTCATTCATCCATGATGATGGAAGACGTATTAAGAGAAGTAATCTTCACTTTAAAGGAAGTTTACCCATTCTATCATTATTTTCTTCTGCTTTCCCACGATAACAATAGTCCAACAGATTTACCAGTTAAGGACTTAGAATATGATGGCGAAAATACGGCTGCGATGGAATCTTATGTCACTGCTGAATTGCAATTCGAAAACTTAAAAGAGGAAAAAAGTTCAGTTATTTATGCGCCTTTAAAAGGAAAACAAGGAGTCTATGGCGTTTTGCAAATTATTGTTCCAAATGCAATCTCCTTTCCGAAAAACGAAGTGGAATTTATTTCTTTATTAGCTAATACAGCAGGAGGGGCTTTGGAAAATGCTCAGTTATATCAACAATCTAAAAAATTAGTTACAGATTTGCAACTAATTAATGAGGCATCTCATCAATTAAATTCCAATTTGCGCTTAAACGAAATAATGACCTATATTTGTGAAAGAATATCTGCTAGTTTTGATGCACAAGAAGTAGGATTTATCTTATTTTCACTTGAAAACAATTCTACAAAAGTGCTGTCAGGGAGCTCTTCTTTCTTTTTTAATCAAGAATCACAGCAATATATTAAATATGTTAAAGAAAAAATTCAAATCGAGAAAGATTCTCTGTTTCTAGGAGATTTTAGTATGCAGCTTGAGGGGACACGATATAAATCCATTATGGCTGTGCCGATGATGCAAACAGGTGTATTAAAGGGGGTTGCGATTGTCATGCATCCTTCTGCCTATCATTTTTCCTTTGATACATTTAAACTATTACAATCATTGATTCATCATTCGACCCTTGCCTTAACCAATTCTTTGTTAAGAGAAGAATTAGAAAAAATGGTTGTTACAGATCATTTAACAAAATTATATTCAAGAAATTATTTGGATGAAAAAATCCAAATGTCTTTACGGGAAGATAAGGAAGGAACGTTTATTTTAATTGATATCGATGATTTTAAATTGATAAATGACACATATGGTCATCAAATTGGCGATGATATTATTATACAGGTAGCGAATATTATTAAAGATAATATTCGAAGTTCTGATATTGGTTCTAGATGGGGTGGAGAGGAATTAGCCATTTATCTCCCTAGAGTTCCTCTTTCTTTAGGTGTTACTATTGCTGAAAGATTAGTAAAAAAGGTAAGGGGAATTTCTAAACCAGCAGTAACCATTTCATGCGGGGTTTCTTATTGGAATAAACAAAGTAATGATACGTATAATACCCTTTTTAAGCGTGCTGATAAAGCGTTGTACACGGCAAAAGAAACAGGAAAAGACAAGGTTATCATTCAAAATACTCTTCTTATTTAGAGAATAAAAAGGTGTTTTACCTTTCTCCACAGGAAAGATTAAACACCTTTTTTGCAAGCTGACAATAACAAAATTATTCCTATAATTATAAATACTTAACTAAAGTAGAAGCGAATAATTCTAAGTATTTTTGATCCAATTCATCAAATCGATTCTTTTCTGGGGAATCGATATCAAGTACTCCAATTAATGTGCCATCTTCTTTGACTAAAGGGATGACAATTTCGGATTGAGAAGCTGCATCACACGCAATATGGCCAGGGAATTGATGGACATCCTCAACTCTTACAGTTTCTTTATTGTGAGCAGCTGTACCACAAACACCTCTCCCAAATGGAATACGAACACAAGCAGGTAATCCTTGGAATGGTCCAAGAACTAGTTCATTTTCTTCTACCAGATAAAAACCTACCCAATTGATGTTTTGCAAAAATTGATTCAATAATGCGGAGGCATTAGATAGATTCGCAATAGCATTATGTTCTCCCTCTAATAATGCACGTAATTGCTTTTCAACTAATTGATACTGTTGTTCGCGGTTACCATTATATGTTTCGACACTAAACATGTATATCACCAATCTTTCTCATTTTAAATGTTGTTTTTTGACGATAAATACAGAAGAATCCAGCACTTTGTCGGAAGGTTTTTAAAGGATTCTTCCTACTGATAAAGAAATGTAATTAAATAGAAAACGATTGTCTTTACAAAAACAGTCTTTCTCAATTATATAGAAGTTTTTAATATTCAACCATACTTTTTAATGATTCGCAACAGAAAAGAGGTAGACTAGATGAAAGAAATTTCAACAAGGGATGCCATTGTGGAAGCAGCCATTTCTTTATTTAATCGAAAAGGCTATCACGGTACTTCTATACGTGATATTGCTGGATTAGCAAAGGTGAATATTGCCAATATATCGTATTATTTCAATGGGAAACAAGGATTGTTAGAGTATTGCTATATGAACTTTTTTGAAACGTATTTAGAACTGCTTGAACAAGTATTTCTTCAGTCTGGTAGTCCAACAGAGAAATTGAAGAAAATGGTGGATTGCATTATTACCTATCAATGTAAAAATCCACAGCTGACAAGATTTGTTTTACGAGAGGTATCCATCGATTCACAAGTTGTAAGAGAAATAATGTCCACCTATTATGTAAAAGAAAGGTATATTTTTACGCAAATCCTTGAAAAAGGAATCGAGAGGAAGGAATTTAGAAAACAATCTATTTCCTATAGTATTATACAATTAAAAGGACTGCTCTCGATGCCTTTTATTCATTCTTATTATGTGACCGAAGTTCTTCATATTTTTTTAAATGAGGACTACTTTAAAAGAAAATATTTAGAAGAGGTTCATCGGTGGATTCACGATGTTGTTTGTTTGAACGAAAAAGAATTATTGATTATTCCATAACATGACGTCCCAGCCTTGCCCTAAATCTTTTGCCTGATGAGCATCAGATCCATATACTAAAGGGATATCACGTTTTATCGCTTCCTGCACAATCCATTTAGGGGGATATGGTTCTTTGCAATATGGCTTATTTACGCCTGCACCATTATAATCCAGTTCATATCCATGTATTTTCATTTCATCTAAAATGGTGAAAATAATTGTTTGAAAGTTTTGTTCCTGTGGATAAAGCTGCTGGAACTTATGTATAAGGGTGATGTGGCCTAGTCTTTTTGGCTTGGCTGGGCCTAGGTCTGCTTTAATCGATTTAAGAAGTGTTTGATAGTAGCAGTCATATAGTTTTGAAACTCCCCCATACTGTTCGATCATATGTCCAAAATATTCAGGACTATAATCCACACAATCATAGCGATTAGATAATGGATTTTTCAAAAAGTGAACACTTAGGATACTGTCGTCCAAAAAATGTCCCCATTCAGCTAGAAAATCTTTTATTTCTAGTTCGAATCCTTCTATATAATCTATTTCAAGCCCTATATTGATCTTTATCCTTTCTTTATATTCTTTCTTGATATGCTGAACTTCCTTTATGTAGAAAGGCAGTGCTTCCAGCGTTATACTACTATCCTGTGTTGGCGTGGTATCGATAAAACTTTTTGGTAATGGTGCATGCTCTGTAAATGTCATTTCCGTAAAACCCAGCATAATTGCTTGTTCAACGTATTGCCTAAGCGAATCCTTTGTTCCATGAGGACAAAATGGTGTATGGATATGTCCGTCCTTCTTCATTGTAATTACCATCCTTTCTATTCCTTCTATATTCAATATATACTTAATTTAACAGCGAGGTAAATAAAGAAGTTTTCCTACGTGTATTTTTAAATGAATCCTTATATAATTAAGATATCTATCGAACTTTGAAAAAAGAATACGAAATTATGAAAAAAACGTAAAATAATAGTCAAAAATTGTCGTTTACATGTTATCATAAATACAAAGAATTTTACTTGCTTATAGGGAGACATCTCTTAATTGTTTTAACATATTTCGTTATCACATAGAGTTGTTGAACTTAATAAGTTTTTTAGGGCATTTAATCCTTTGTTTTTTATTTATGGATTACTGCTGCTTAATTTTGATTAACAATAGTGAAAATAGATACGGAATTATGGCCGGTGTATGAACAGGGGGCTTCAAATGAATTACATAATTGGAGGAATAGGAATAGTTATTTGCCTATTCGTAGCGGGATATTTTATTAAAAGAAAGTATTATAACGGAGTAGATGAATTAGAAAACTGGAAAATAAATATCATGAATCGTCCAGTACTGGAAGAGCTCGCGAAGGTTAAACAATTAAATATGATTGGACAAACTGAAGAGTTATTTGAAAGATGGAGAAAAGAATGGGACGATATCGTTACGGCTGAATTACCTGAAATTGAAGAGCTGCTTTTTGATACAGAGAGTTATATTGATAAATATAATTTTCCAAAAGCGAAAAAGACACAAGATATTATTCGGATGAAAATGGAAAGTGTGGATAAAAGAATTGATACACTATTAGAAGAGCTTAATAACCTTGTCGGTAGTGAAGAAAAAAACCGCACTGAAATGGAAGAACTTAAAGAATCTTATCGTGTCAGCAAAAAAAATCTTTTAGCCCATCGCCATACTTTTGGTGATACAGAGAAAAAGATTGAAACAATGCTTCAAGAAATAGCGGAATTATTTATTACTTATGATGAGAAAACGAATAATGGAGATTATTTAGAAGCAAGAGAAATAGTATATAAAATCCAGGATCGTTTATCAACTATTACTTATTTGATTGAAAAAATTCCTCCATTATTAATTGAATGTCAAACGAAGCTGCCAGAACAACTTGATGAGTTAAAAGATGGGTATGCAGATATGATAGAGCAAGGATACATTTTAGAACATTTGCAAATGGAAGAAGAAATAGCAAGTTTAACTAATGAACTTGCTTCCACAGAAACAGATTTAAAGGAAGGAAATGTGGAAGCTGTAGAGAAGGTTGTTTCTGAAATTCAGGATAAACTAGATTTACTTTATGACTTATTAGAAAAAGAAGTGCTAGCAAAAAATTATTGCCATATCAATATGAATGCAACAAAAGAAATCTTAGCAGATGTACAGCAAGGAAATGCGCAGCTTCAAGTAGAGGTTGGCTTGTTACAAAAGAACTATAATTTAGATAATGAAGATATTGAGCTTCAATTTAAGCTAGAGAAGAAATTGAATTTTCTTTTCAAGCAATATGAAGTATTAGAGCATAAACTACTAACCGAATCAGCAGCACATACACTTTTGGGAGAAGAGTTAAAAGTATTAAAGGAACAGTTAGAAAATGCTTCTTTAGAACAAAAAGCACTATTTGAAAAGCTTCATGCCCTTCGTAAAGACGAAGTTTCTGCCCATAATCGCTTAAGAGAATTAAGTAAACAAGTGGCCGATGCGGTAAGAAGAGTGACAAATAGCAATTTGCCAGGTGTCACAGAGGAATATAATCAACTAATGCAAGAAGCAAAAGAGAGTATTGACCAAGCAAAAAGAATGCTAGAGCATACGCCGTTAAATATGGTTGAAGCGAAGAAGATCATTGATGTGACCGAAGAAAAAGTGACAATGCTAGTAAACGTAACAATTGAATTGGTTGAAACGGTTTATTTAGCAGAGAAAATTATTCAATATGGAAATAGGTATCGTCGTAAATATCAAAAAGTCCATCAAGGTTTATTAGAAGCTGAAGCTCATTTTAGAAACTACCGCTATAAAGAGGCATTGCA
Source organism: Niallia sp. FSL W8-0177 (assembly GCF_038006285.1). Classification (NCBI taxonomy): domain Bacteria; kingdom Bacillati; phylum Bacillota; class Bacilli; order Caryophanales; family Bacillaceae; genus Niallia; species Niallia sp. FSL W8-0177. The sequence continues at coordinate 2,801,270 of NZ_JBBOUX010000001.1, read as the reverse complement.
ATATGCAGCAGCCACCATCGAAGAAATAGAGCCAGGCAGTATGAGTAAAATCGAAGCTTGGTCAAATGAATGGAAAGAAAATCAACATTAAGAAGCCAAAGTAATATGTGTAAAAAAAGTCTGAGGAAATCAACTCAGACTTTTTTTTACGGAATGAAGGGAATGGTGCAGCTTATCCGTGTATTTGCAAAAGGTTTAACATATGGTAGCATTATAAAGTAAAACTTTCATGGTGGGGCTTAATACCTAAATGCAACGGGCATCTGTCGTTAAGCGTTTGGCTTAGCGGATATCCTGTCAAAGAGTATAAAAAAGCAGCGCAGTTTTCAATCGATAAATATTCTTTTGAAAAACCACTTCTTTCTAGAAAGATCCTATTTTTAAGATATGATACGACTAATGGCTGTTAATAAATATATCCATTTAACTAAGTAAAGTTAACTTTTTCAAGGAAAGGAAATTCCGATGTAATGATCTATATAGATAATAGTGCTACAACTAAACCTTTTTCAGAAGTTCTTGAATCTTATACAACAGTATCTCAAAAGTTTTTTGGAAATCCATCCTCGATCCATCGGATAGGTATGGAAGCGGAGAAACTACTAATACAGGCAAGAGAGCAAATTGCTGAGCTCTTAGAAGTAAAGAGTAATGAAATATATTTTACTTCAGGAGGAACAGAAGGGAATAATACTGTTTTAAAAGGGATAGCTCGTACGTTTAAAGGAAAAGGAAATCATATAATAACAACAACTATTGAACATGATTCTATTCACAAGGTAATGGAACAATTAGCAGAAGATGGTTTTACTATTACGTATGTCCCCGTTAATAAATATGGACAAGTTTCTGCAGAAGATATAATCAAACATATTCGTAAAGAAACCATCCTAGTCTCAGTGATGCATGTTAATAATGAAGTAGGTTCAATTCAGCCGATTGAAGAGATAGGCAAGTGTTTATCTAATTATCCGAATGTTTTTTTTCATGTGGATGGAGTTCAAGGAATTGGAAAGCAGCCAATTTCTTTAAAGAAGGCTAATGTAGACGCTTATACGATTTCAGCACATAAATTTCATGGACTTAAAGGGAATGGCGTTCTTTATATAAAAGAAGGTAAAAGAATTCAACCACTATTAGCCGGCGGTGGTCAAGAAAATACTTTTAGAAGTGGAACAGAGAATGTAGCTGGGGCAGTAGCAACTGCCAAGGCATTACGGATGCAGTTACAAAATCAAAAAGAGAAAATGTCTGTCCTCACACAAATAAATCTTTATTTGCGTGAACAGCTAGCTAGAATAGATGGTGTCTCTATCCATTCGCCAGCTCTAGGAAAAAGTGTGGCCCATATTCTTAATTTCTCTATTGAAGGAATAAAAGCAGAGGTATTTGTTCATGCATTAGAAGAACGTGATATTTATATTTCTACAACGAGTGCATGTTCTTCCAAAACTAATAAAGTTAGTAAGACATTATTAGGTATGGGTGTACCCGAACAAATTGCTGAAAACTCTTTTCGAATTAGTTTATCGTATGCAAACACAATGGAAGAAATGGAAAAAGTAATGGCTGCAATACAAGATATTAAAGAATGGTTGAGAGGTGTAATGAAATGAAATATGATCGTATTTTAATACGCTATGGGGAACTATCTACAAAGGGGAGAAATAGAAAACAATTTGTAGATAAATTAAGACGGACAATTGCAAAGTCTTTAGAGGCATTTCCGACTGTGTCTATTGAAGCAAAAAGAGAAAGAATGTATGTATTATTAAATGGGGAAGATGTTGACGGAATTTCCAAAGTTCTAAAAAATATCTTTGGTATTCAATCTTTTAGTCCTGCAATAAAGCTAGAAAGAGATATCGAAATAATCAAAGCGGCAGCTTTAGAAATTGTTACTTCTTTATATGAGGAAGGGTCTACTTTCAAAATAAGTGCTAGACGCGCAGACAAAGGGTTTGAACTTGACACTAATGAAATCAATCAGACAATTGGTGGTCATTTATTAAAAAATATCCCTGGTTTAAAAGTAGATGTTAAAAACCCTGATATAAATGTCCAAATTGAAGTCAGAACAGAAGCTATCTACCTTTCCTGTGAAAATATAGCAGGAGCAGGAGGATTACCTTCAGGAACAAGTGGAAAAGCAATGTTGATGTTATCTGGAGGATTAGATAGTCCGGTAGCTGGATACTTGTCCATGAAAAGGGGACTTGAAGTAGAGGGAGTACATTTCTTTAGTCCGCCGTTTACTAGTGAAAGAGCAAAACAAAAGGTAATTGATATTTCGGAGAAACTGGCCAGTTTTAACGGACATTTTGTTTTGCATATTGTTCCATTTACGACAATTCAGCAGTTGATTCATAAACAAATTCCAGAGAACTATACGATGACTGCAACACGAAGAATTATGTTAAGAATCACAGATGAAATTCGGAAAAGACAAGAAGCATTAGCTATCATTACGGGAGAAAGCTTAGGGCAAGTGGCGAGCCAAACGCTCGAAAGCATGTATGCGATCAATGACGTGACTAATACTCCTATTTTAAGACCTTTAATAACAACAGATAAAACGGAAATTATTGAATGGGCAAAGAAAATTGATACCCATGATATTTCCATTCGTCCATATGAGGATTGTTGTACAGTATTTGTGCCTTCTTCTCCAAAAACAAAACCGAAAAAGGAAAAAATACAGTATTATGAAAGTTTTACTGATTTTGAGCCCTTGATTGAAGAAGCAGTCAAAAATGTGGAAACGATAATTCTGAAAAGAGAAGAGAGTAATAAAGTAAACACGGAAACGGATTCCCTTTTCTGAGCGAAGCAGTATAATTTTTGGTAACAAAAATTCCCAATATTTTTGTGAAGAATTACCAGTAATTAAAACGAATGAATGCCATGTGTATTACACATTCTATTATCACAAGGAGGTGATACACATGGCAAGCAGCAACAATTCAAATCAATTATTAGTACCTGGAGTTTCTCAAGCTCTAGATCAAATGAAATATGAAATTGCTACTGAGTTTGGTGTAAACTTAGGTGCTGAAACAACTTCTCGCGCTAACGGTTCAGTTGGTGGTGAAATCACTAAACGTTTAGTTCAAATGGCTGAGCAACAATTAGGCGGCGGTTTCTCAAAATAATTGAATAAAATGGCTACAAGGAGCAAGGCATAACGCCTTGCTCTTTCTTTGCGGTATTGTTTAAAAATAAATGGGGCTGAGACAAAACTAAAAAGGATATGCTTAAAGCTGAATAATCATTTGTTGAATTAGACGAATGATAAATAAAATCTATTTTTGTTTCTCGCCCCATTTTATAAGATTAGTGAAATGGAGTGGAAGACACTCGACTCCTGCGGGAAATAGAGGAAAGGCTGAGACCCCGCAGCGCAGTGAGGAGGCTCAGCTTCCTCCCCGCGGAAAGCGAGTGACTGGAGCGCAATGGAACGAACTTGTTTTTTAGCTATAAAAAAGATAAATCAGCGAAAAGAAAAACCCGAACTATTACGATATTTTATTGTATTATAGTTTGGCTTTTTCTTTATGTAAAATTCTTTTGTCCCACCCTCTTCTATCGAACTTCCATGTAGATATTAGAGTAATTCTTTAAAAAACTATCAATTTCCTAGTGCTTTGAAATTTAAATAATTTAAAAAATACAAATGGGGTAGTATAATGGGTTAAGTATTTACAATTAGAATCAGGAGGAATTGATTATGAAGACGGAAGATTTAATAGCTCCAAAACAATATAATTTTGTTTCGGAGATTGAGAAATTTGCCCAGAATCAAGATAGACTTGCATTGAAATGGGAGAACGAAGAAGGCGAAACAAAAGAAGTTACATATTCCTCCTTAATGAAAGCAGCAAATAGAATAGGAAATGTATTTAAGGATGAGGGTTTACAAAAAGGAGATGTCGTGCTTGTTATTGTTCCGCGAATAATAGAAGCATATCAAGTATATTTAGCTGCATTAAAATTAGGATTAACGATTTTACCAAGTTCCGAAATGCTGCGTGCCAAAGATTTGCAATATCGGATCAAGCATGGAGATGTAAAAGCAGTTGTTAGTTATTATCCTTTCATAGGCGAATTAGAACTAGTGGAAGATATACATATGATTAAACGGTTTGTGCTGGGAGAAGAAAAAGAAGGATGGATGCATTTAGATGCAAGGGCACAGGATGTTTCTGACGAGCTACAGTTAGCTCCTACATTGAAAACAGATACGGCTTTTATTTCCTATACTTCAGGAACTACAGGGAACCCAAAAGGTGTTGTACATACGCATGGCTGGGCATATGCTCACCTAAGAACAGCTGCTCCAAATTGGCTCTGTATTGAAGAAGGAGATTTAGTGTGGGCAACAGCAGGACCTGGATGGCAAAAATGGGTATGGAGTCCTTTATTATCAGTATTAGGTTCAGGAGCAATTGGACTTGTTTATCATGGTAGATTTAATCCGGAAAAATATTTACAGCTTTTGGAGAAATATGAGGTTAATGTTTTCTGTTGTACACCAACGGAGTATCGTCTAATGGCGAAAGTGGAGGATATTCATAAGTATCAATTAAACCAATTACGAAGTGCTGTTTCTGCTGGCGAACCCTTAAACAGGGAAGTAATTGATGTATTTAAAGAACATTTCCACCTAGATGTACGTGATGGATATGGACAAACAGAAAATACATTATTAGTTGGGATAACAAAAGGAGTCGAATTAAGACCTGGATCCATGGGAAAACCAACACCAGGAAATTTGGTGGAAATTATCAATGAAGATGGTGAAATTTGTTCAGTTGGTGAAGTAGGAGACATAGCAGTTCACAAAGATACGCCAGCGTTGTTTAAGGAATATTTAAAAGAACCAGAAAGAACACAAAATCAATTTCGCGGGGATTATTACGTTACAGGAGATCGTGCGAGAAAAGATGAAGATGGCTATTATTGGTTTGAAGGTAGAAGAGATGATATTATTATCAGTTCTGGCTATACGATTGGACCATTTGAAGTGGAAGATGCGCTTGTTAAACATAAAGCGGTGAAAGAATGTGCGGTTGTAGCAAGTCCAGATCCAATAAGAGGGAATGTAGTGAAGGCATTTGTCGTCCTTAGAGATGGAATCGAAGGAAACGAGGAATTAACGAAAGAGCTGCAATCCCATGTAAAGAAATTAACCGCTCCTTATAAATATCCTCGGAAAATAGAATTTATGAATGAGCTACCAAAAACGACGTCAGGTAAAATTAGACGAGTTGAATTAAGAGAGAATGAAAAAAATAGTAAGTACTAAAATAGTATATTAAATGAAATAGGGAGACAAAAAGGGCACTTTAAAGAGTGTCCTTTTTGTAAAAAGAAAAGTGGAAATGGGAGGGGTTTTCATGAAAAAACTTATTTATGGTGGGAAAATATACACACTTAAAGAAGACGGAGATCTCATAGAAGCTATACTAACAGATGGACAGTATATAGTAGATTATGGTGATAAGGAATATTTGCAAGAAAAACATGGCGGAACCATAGAGGGAGAAATAGACTTAAAAGGCGATGTGCTTCTACCAGGCTTTGTCGATAGTCATATGCATTTGATTGGCCACGGAGAAAAGCTTTTAAGACTAAATTTATCTGCTTGCACATCAAAAGAGGAAGCTTTACAGATGTTAGCTAGTTATGCAAGGGATATTAAAGAAGGGCAATGGATTATTGGCGATGGTTGGAATGAAAACATGTGGCCTGAACAGAAAGTCCTGACAGCTAAGGACATCGATCAGCATGTTTCTAATCATCCCGTTCTCCTTAATCGGATATGCAAGCATGCGATTGCGGTGAATTCATATGCTTTAAAGATTGCCAATATTACAAATGATACACCAGTTCCATTCGGGGGAGTTATGGAGAAGGATGAATTAGGCAATCCTAACGGTGTATTTAAAGATCAAGCTCAAGAATTAATTACAAGTGTTCTACCAAAAGTAACAGACGAATATGTGGAGAATGCATTGCGAGCGGGAATTAAAGATGCTTATCGATTAGGCCTTACTGGAGCTCATACAGAAGACTTAAATTACTATCATGGATATAAAGGAACATATCAGTCCTTTAAAAAAGTAATCGAAGAAGAGGGCAATCTATTTAGAGCCCATCTGCTTGTGCACCATGAAGTGTTTGAAGAGATGATAGAAGATGGTGGGAAATACTTAGGTGGTTCCGAATGGGTAGAGTTTGGTAGCATGAAGATATTTGCAGATGGCGCTTTCGGAGGAAGAACTGCCTTTTTAAGTAGACCGTATCATGATGATCCTTCGACAAATGGAGTAAGTATTTTTACCCAAGAAAGGTTAAATGACCTAGTAGCAATGGCTAGAGAAAAAGAATGCCCGATTGCTGTACATGCCATTGGGGATGCTGCCTTTGAGATGGTGTTGAATGCCATTGAAAAGTATCCTTTGCAAGGCTTTGGGAGAGACCGTCTTATCCATGCAACCATGCTGCGCAAGGATTTAATCGAACGCTTGAAGGGATTACCTTTAATACTAGATATCCAGCCTAGCTTTGTAGTTTCCGATTTTCCATGGGTTATCGACAGACTGGGAGAGGAAAATTTAGCATACTGTTATGCTTGGAAAACTTTATTAGAAGAAGGGTTGCATTGTGCAGGAGGTTCAGATGCTCCAATTGAAAATGTGAATCCTTTAGTAGGAATTCAAGCAGCAGTGACAAGATCTAACCAAGAGGATAAACAAGGAAAAGGATATATTCCCAAAGAGGCTTTAACGATTTATGAAGCAGTTTGCCTGTATACAAAAGGCAGTGCCTATGCAATTTGTCATGAAGAGGATCGGGGGAAAATTGAGAAAGGGTATGTAGCGGATTTTACGATTTTAAATAAGGATATTTTTCACGTAAATCCACATGAAATAGAGAAAATCAAGGTAATGAAAACGATTGTTGGAAATGAAATAATGTATGAACGTAATTAACAGAGGAAGTTAATCCATTCCAAAGATTTCTAAAAAAGATTGATTGTCAGCCTCCAAAAAAATATATATAATATGGAATATTTCGATTATAGAAAGAAGCGATGAAAAATGGAGAAAAATAATGTACGGATAGGGGCCATCTTTGCGGGAATTTCCTATTTAATATGGGGGCTGTTTCCGATATATTGGAAACATCTGCAAGGAGTAGGAGCAGATGAAATACTTGCAAACAGAATAGTTTGGTCGTTTATTTTTATGTGTATTTTACTAACTATTACATGGAAATGGACACTGTTTTTTCAAACACTACGATCTTTTAAGTATCAAAAAAAACAGGGGATTATGCTATTTATAGCCTCTGTGCTAGTTAGTTGTAACTGGTTTATCTATATTTGGGCGGTAAATGCCAACAAAATAATCGAAACGAGTCTTGGGTATTATATAAATCCATTAGTAAGTGTATTATTAGGCATTTTTGTGATGAAAGAAAAATTATCGAAGATCCAGTATGTTTCCGTTTTATTAGCTGCAATTGGAGTTTGTATTATTACATTCGCCCATGGAGCCTTTCCTTGGATAGCAATATCTTTAGCAATGACATTTGGTTTATATGGCTTGGCCAAAAAATTAATCAAAGTTGATTCCGATGTAGGATTAACATTGGAAACCATGTTTATTACCCCATTTGCACTCCTTTATATCGGTTATTTATTTGCTAAAGGGGATCATGCCTTTTTGGCCATTTCAACCAGTTTAGACTTTTTGTTAATTATATCAGGCGTGTTAACAGCTGCTCCGTTATTATTTTTCGCTAAGGGAGCGCAACGAATTCCTTTATCCATGCTAGGATTCATACAATACTTAACACCTACATTGACATTAATTCTTGGTGTATTTGTCTATCATGAGCCTTTTACAACGGCACACTTATTAGCATTTATATTTATTTGGTCTGCATTAACAATTTATTCTCTTTCACGAACAAAGCTATTTTCTTCAGCAAAAAAGAAAGAAGCTAAAGGAATAGCATGAGAAGTAAAATAATAAATATTGAAGTTGGTTTTTCTGAAACATTTTTGTTGGTAGGACGTATAGAAAATAGAACAAATATTAGGGGGTTTTGAGTGAATGAATGGAAAACGTTGGGCGGCTTTAGGAATAGCAGGTGTTATTTTTGCCTTCTCCATTATTACTAGTTTGGTATCAATAGCATTTACAACCGATGTGGAAGAGTTATTTGGGCAATTTCTAGGCGAAGGTAAAGCGCCTTATGTAGAAGAATACATAGAGGATGGTAATATTGCTAAGAAAATAGCGGTTCTAGAAGTGTCTGGAACGATACAGGATACTGGGGATGCTGATTCTCTTTTTTCAGCAGCTGGTTATAACCATACTTCCTTTATGGAAAAGCTGGATTACATAAAAGAAGATCCAAGTGTAAAAGGAGTTATTTTGAAAGTGAACTCTCCAGGTGGAGGAGTAGTGGAAAGTGCGCAGATTCACGATAAAATAGTGGAAATTCAAAAGGAAGCTAAAATACCTGTCTACGTATCAATGGGATCAATGGCAGCTTCTGGTGGTTATTATATTTCAGCTCCTGCTGATAAAATTTTTGCAAGTCCTGAAACATTAACGGGATCGCTTGGTGTTATTATGAGTGGATATAATTTTGAAGGTCTTGCTGAAAAGTACGGAGTCGAGTTTGTTACAATTAAAAGTGGTAAATACAAGGATATCATGAGTTCTACTAGAGAAATGACAGAGGAAGAAAGAGAAATTTTACAACGATTAATTGATAATTCTTATGCGGGCTTTGTTAAAGTCATTGCAGACGGACGAGGTATGAAAGAGGCAGAAGTAAAGAAAATCGCAGATGGTCGTATCTATGATGGAAGACAAGCGAAGGAATTAAATTTGATTGATGATTTTGGTTATTTTGATGATGTTGTAGAAAAGATGAAAGCAGACAATAAATTAAATGATGCTGCGGTTGTTAAGTATACGGACAATACTGGCTTTGGTTCCTTGTTTGGCATGACTGCGAAAAAATTAATAACAAGTGAGGATAAAGAATTAGCAAATATATTAAAAATCGTCACAAATGCTAACTCACCTCGTTTAATGTATTTATATGCAGAATAGGAGGGGAACTAATTGAGTAATGAACATGAAAAGTTGGAAACTGAAAATTCTTTAAAGGAAGAAACGGTTTCAGAATCTACTTTTTCGTACAATGAAATAGTAGATAGGAATGAGCAAACACCAATTGTACCAAAAGAAAAGAAGTTGCCATTGGGGGAAGGTTCTTATGTATATGCAGGATTTTGGATGCGCTTTTGGGCATATTTGGCCGATTTAATTATTGTTTCAAGTGTTAATCGTATTCTAATCTATCCTATTTTACGAATAGCAGATGCCCCGTTATATGAATCAGGTATTTTCTCTACGGTAAACATTTGTACCGCTATTACGTTTTATTTATATTTTGTGCTAATGACAAAATTTTTGAAACAAACATTAGGGAAAATGATTTTTGGGTTAAAAGTAGTCCCGATAAACAAAGAAAAACTAACATGGGATACTATTCTTTTCCGTGAGTGGATAGGCCGATTTATCTCTAGCAGCTTTTTCATTTTATATGCTTTAGTTGCCTTCTTACCAAAAAAACAAGGAATTCATGATTTATTTGCTGATACGGCAGTAGTACATGATCGTTAACAGAAAATGAGATTAGGATTGCTGTATTCTAACTAATATAGACCTGAACAATTATACGGAAATGTTTATTTTTCGTATAATTGTTCAGGTTTTTTGTATTGATTGTGTGAGACACGGATTCTGGTAATTCCCCCCTGACTTAGCATGTTTAATTTTGGCTGTTTTATCCAATAATAATAAGCTGAAGGGAAGTGTTACCAAAATGAAAGTTCTTTTCATTCTAGCTATTATAATTGGTGCTTTTTTATTACTTCTACTATTTTCATTTTTTTTAAAATTAACGATACATATCCGCTATTACCATAAGAAAGATAACGATGATTTAAAAATAGAAGTTCGTGCGTTATTTGGAATTATTCGCTATAAAAAGACAATACCTCTAATTAAAATAGATGAGGACTCTCCGACATTAGTAATAGAAGAAGAAACAGAAATAGCAGGCAAAAAAGAGAAAATAGAGGATACAAAACAATTTTCTGGCTCAGATTTATTAAATTTTTTGTCCAATTCCCAAGAGCTATTAAATCATGTTGTTCATTTTCACCGCATAGTAAGGTCATTTTTAGCAAAACTAACAATAAAGAATATAGAATGGAGCTCTATTGTAGGTTTAGGAGATGCCGCACATACAGGGATGATTTCAGGTGCTATTTGGTCAGTAAAAGGCAGTATCATCGGAATGATTAGTAATTATATGAAGCTGCATGATATGCCGAAAATAAACATCTATCCTCAATTTCAGGGAGTTGCCTCTGAAACATTATTTTCTTGTATGATTCAATTTCGGTTAGGGCATGCTATGATGGCAGGAATTAAACTGGTGAAATATTGGAAAGATGGTTTCCCTAATTTTAAAACAAAGGAAACGTCTATCCAAAGTAAACAATAGACAATGGAGGAATAGGAAAATGTCAGATCATCCGATTCAAGGCTTAATGACAACTGCAATGGAAAATTTAAAAGAAATGATTGATGTTAATACGATTATTGGCGATCCTGTAGAAACACCAGATGGCAGTGTGATTTTAACTGTGTCTAAAGTTGGATTTGGATTTGCGGCTGGAGGCAGTGAATTTACGTTAGAGAACCATTCATTAAATGATTCTTTAACAAAGCATCCTTTTGGTGGAGGTAGCGGTGGTGGAGTTAGTATTACACCAATTGCATTTCTGATTGTAAATGCTCAAGGAGTAAAAATGGTCCACTTAGATGAAAGTACTCATCTTTATGAAAAAATCTTGGATATTGCTCCACAAGCTGTTGATAAAATTCAGCAAATGTTTGCTAAGAAAGAATCGTCTTCTGATTCCAACAGTAGTGAAGGACAATCGCAGCAACAAAAAGAAGATATTGAATTTTAATATTCAGCAAGCTGCAAATTTAATTGTTAGCAAAACGAGTTCACAAGAATCGGTGAGCTCGTTTCACTTTGCCTGCAAATGTTCTTTAAACAGTTCGTATTTTTTGCAAATAGTAGCAACTATCGATATGATGAAAGTAATTACATAAGAATATGGAGGAGAGACCAATGGCAAATGTAACTTTTAAACATAATCCAGTCACACTGATTGGGAACGAAATCAAAGTTGGAGACAAAGCTCCCGATTTTACAGTATTAGCGAATGATATGTCAGAAGTATCTTTAGCTAGCTCAAAAGGAAAGATTCGTCTTTTTAGTGTAGTTCCTTCTGTTGATACAGGTGTCTGTGATGCACAAATAAGAAAATTTAATGAGGAAGCTTCCAAGCTTGAGAATGTGGAAGTAATAACAGTGAGTGTCGATTTACCTTTTGCGCAAAGAAGATGGTGTGCAGCAAGTGGGTTGGATAATGTTATTACCGTATCAGACCATAGAGATTTGTCTTTCGGGGAAGCATATGGTGTAGTGATGAAAGAATTGCGATTATTAGCACGTGCGGTTTTCGTAGTAGATGCTAGTGATACGGTAACATATGTAGAATATGTTAGTGAAGGAAGCAACCATCCAAATTATGAGGCAGCAATCAAAGCAGTAAAAGAAGCTAATTAATTTGCTGAATGGCAGATAAAACAATCGATTATCTGGTTAATTTCTTAACCGTATGATAAGCTAGAGTTTGGCCTTTTAAAAGGGACAGACTCTTTTTATTTGGTTTATTTTTTAAGAAATCTATAATAATTAGGTGATAAAATGAACATTTCTCCAGTAGAAGAATTATTTACAGTTTTTAATGAAACAGCTTTGATCATACAAGAGGAACTAGAATATACGTATTTAGAATCTTTAGCTTTAACAGGAGAGAATATTTTTCAAGAAGCGATTTTACAGGAAGAATTGAGTGAATTAAGTAAAAAAAGATTAAAAAAATCATATGAATCGATTCACTTGGCTAAATACTCAAAAGAGGAAATTCGTAAAGCGTTTCAATTAGTCATTTTAAAAGGGATGAAAGAAAATACACAGCCTAATCATCAAATGACACCAGATTCAATTGGAATCCTGTTTGGTTATTTAGTGCAAAAGTTTTATACGAAAGAAGAACTTCGGTTATTAGATTTGGCAGTTGGGACAGGGAATTTATTAACCACTGTGATGAATCATCAAATCGGTAAGAACATCGCTGCCTACGGTGTTGATATTGATGACTTGCTTTTACAGTTAGCGTTAGTAAATGCTAATCTTCAGGAACAACCGATTGAATTTTTCAACCAAGATAGTTTAGAACATTTGTTTATCGATCCAGTAGACGTTGTCGTAAGTGATTTACCAGTAGGGTATTATCCAAACGATATTCGTGCGAATGAATTTAAAGTGAAAGCAGAAGATGGGCATACATATGCACATCATTTGTTCATCGAACAAAGTATAAATTATGTTAAGCCTGGTGGCTATGCTTTCTTTGTTATTCCCAATAATTTATTTGAATCAGAGCAAGCGGCTAAACTTCATGACTATATAAAAGAAGAAGTACACATACAAGCAATAATGCAATTGCCAGAGACGCTTTTCAAAAATAAACAGTCCGCAAAAAGTATATTGATTCTACAGAAAAAGGGGAATAATATAGTAGCACCAAAGCAAGTTTTACTTGCAAAAGTGCCTAGCTTCTCTAATATGCGTGCAATGGAACAAGTTTTAAGTGAATTGGACACATGGATACAAGCAAATAAATAAGGATAATAACTTAAATTACGTTAAGTGTTATAAGACAGTTTCCTTTTATTATATAGAAGATAATCGGCATAAATTTGTCTTTTTTTCGAAAAAACGACGAAAATCTAAAAAAAAATGAATAACTGGGCATAATGTGCTTGAAATGTTTCTAGTAGAATGTTTTAATGAAAAACTGAAAGAAGTAAATCTTGTCTGTTGTATGATTCGATCTGTTCAATGTCAGGCAAATAAATAAAAAGTTGTTATACAAAAGGGGAGTAAATCATTTTATGGCAAAAATAATTGCGATTAATGCTGGTAGTTCTTCACTAAAGTTTCAATTGTTCGAAATGCCAAGTGAAGAAGTAATTACAAAAGGTTTAATAGAGCGTATTGGATTAACTGATGCTGTATTTAATATCTCTGTCAACGGAGAAAAAATCAAGGAAGTTACAGAAATTCCTGATCATGATGTCGCTGTAAAGATTCTTTTAGGCAAATTAACAGAGTTAGGTATTATCGCTTCTTTAGATGAAATCGAAGGAATTGGTCATCGTGTAGTTCATGGCGGAGAAGAATTTGCTGATTCTGCATTAATTACAGATGATGTAATTGGTAAAATTGATACTTTATCTGAATTAGCGCCTTTACACAATCCAGCTAACTTAACTGGTATTCGTGCATTCCAACATGTATTGCCAAATGTACCGGCTGTAGCAGTATTTGATACAGCGTTCCATCAAACAATGCCGGAAAAATCTTATTTATACAGCCTTCCATATGAATATTATGAGCAATATGGAATTCGTAAATATGGTTTCCATGGAACAAGCCATAAATACGTGTCTCAACGCGCTGCTGAATTATTAGGCCGTCCTATTGACCAATTACGTTTAATTTCATGTCACTTAGGAAATGGCGCTAGTATTGCAGCTATTGAAGGTGGAAAGTCTGTTGATACTTCAATGGGATTCACTCCTCTTGCAGGTGTTACAATGGGAACTCGTTCTGGTAATATTGACCCTGCGTTAATTCCATTTATCATGGAAAAAACAGATCAATCTGCTGATGAAGTATTACAAGTGTTAAATAAGAAGAGTGGTCTTTTAGGAATCTCTGGTTTCTCCAGTGATTTACGTGATATTACAGAGCAAGCAAAAGAAGGCAACGATCGTGCGGAACTTGCATTGAGAATTTTTGCAGATAACATCCATAAATACATTGGCTCATATGCATCTGGAATGAACGGTGTAGATGCAATCATCTTTACTGCTGGTATTGGGGAGAATAGTGAAATTGTTCGTGCAAGAGTTCTTCAAGGTCTTGAATTTATGGGAGTATATTGGGATCCAACATTGAATAAAATTTCTGGAGAAGAGTCATTCGTTAACTATCCACATTCTCCAGTAAAAGTAATGGTAATCCCAACAAATGAAGAAGTAATGATTGCAAGAGACGTTTGTAGATTAGCTGGTATTTAAGTTAAGTCTGCAAAGATCTAGGATAAGAATAACAAGACAATCTTTTTCGTAGCTCAATGTACGATAAAGATTGTCTTTTATTGGCTTCTTTTAGTAAAATAAGGAATGATTCTTATTATTCAGGGGGGATTAAATGCTTACAAAAGCTGAAGCTTATTATTTGGATAAAATAGAACAATGGGAAAAGGAAAGGAAAAGTGAGCGCCCAATCAAAATTCTCCATCTTTATTCAGATTACATAGATACTGGCTTATCCTATTTACCTGAATGGCAAAAACAAAAAATTGTACGATCACTTAATAATATCTTATTTCATCTTCATGCCATCTTAATTAATTCCACATTTCAACGAAACACCGCCCAAAAAATTATGCAGCAGGCAAGAGTACATAATGAATCCATCTTCACTTTAAGAGATATGACAAAATTGAGTATAGACCAATTACAATCCATTGCAGAAAAACAAATGGCTCATTACAGGATGCTTGCCTCGGTCCAAGGGGCTTTGGCTTCAAAGCATACTGGTTTTTTCATGGGAGATTTTCTCTCGATGCTTATTATTAATCTTCGATCCGTTCAGGTTCTTGCTTCGCTATATGGGAGACCAGCAGATAGTCCCAATGAAATCATGACGGCATTGAAAGTTTTCTGTGCAGGCTGTTTACCGCATGAGCAGCGAAAAGAAGCATGGAATGAGCTAATGGATGAATTAGAGCAAGAACAGCAAGGTTTCTTTTATGATGGAAAGGATGAAATAGTTCAGGAAAAGATGCTGCATTCTTTATTAAATGAGCTGATAAAGCTTTCCTTTATTTTATTTCTTAAAAGGAAATACAGTAAGGCTGGTACCATAATAGGAGCAGCTGCGAATTACCATTTTACGAAAAGGATGACGGAAATGGCAAATCATTTTTATCAAAAAAGCTATTTACTAAGCAAACAAGATAGAATTTATCCGACTTTGAGATAGGTGCAGCAACCGTGGACTAAAATACGGATGGAAGTTTCTTATAAATGGAGAAAGGGGAAACAATGGAAGACTTTTCAATAGACGAATGGGAACAGGAAAAGAAAAGACTTGAATATACGAAAAATTATATGAATGACGTTTTGCATGAGGCGCAAATCAATCAAGGGACTTTACAGGAAAATGTGCGAGAATCCATAAGCAATGAAGAGGCGCTTGACAGTAGTTTGAGTTATATCAACTATTTAACGAATAGTAAGTTTTTGCAGCTTGCAACAACCGAGTTAAGTATTTTAAAACGTATTTTAGATGCTCCCTATTTTGCGCGGATTGATTATCAAATGAAAGGGAAATCCCAAAAGAATGTCTATTATTTAGGAAAGACATCGCTTTTTGAAAAAGACACACAAAAACCAATTATAGTAGACTGGCGTTCACCAATTGCAAATGTCTATTACGATGGACGATTGGGAGAAGTTTCATATGAAGTCAATGAAGAAACGATTGATGGGCATTTATCGTTAAAAAGACAATTTAAAATTGAAAAAGGGGAGCTCCTTCATTATCAGGATATAGATTTAACGACGACAGATGAATTATTGCAGCAATCTCTTGCTGGAAAAGCAGACCAACGACTAACAGAGATTATTTCAACCATTCAAGCAGAACAAAATGAAATAATTCGAGCTGATTTAAATCGACCGATCATTGTGCAAGGAGCGGCCGGAAGTGGTAAGACAACTATTGCTTTACACCGAATATCCTATTTTATCTATAACTATGCAAAATATTTTCAACCTGAGCAATTAATGATTATTGCGCCAAATAATATGTTTATCGGATATATTGCACAAGCACTGCCTGATTTGGGCGTAGAGAAGATTCGCCAAACGACATTCCTAGATTATGTTTTACTATGCATTGGCAAGAAATTCAGTCAAATAAAAAACTACTAACATTTATAAATCATACGAACAAACAAGAAGAATTGGTTAAGTGGCTTTCCCGTTATAAAGGATCTTTAGAATATAAAAAGGTAATGGATAAATATTTAGTGGATATATGTAATGAAATGAGTCCAAAAGAAGATTTTCGGGTAGAAAAATTCCCGTTATATGGAGCAAAGAAACTGGAGCGTTTATTTAAGAAGGAATACGATTATCTTCCTTTAATCAAACGGAAAGAGAAAATAAAGGGAATCTTACAAGCTGATTTAAAACGGAAAAAGAAAATAATCTTAAGTAAGTTGGAAGATAAGTATGAAGATGCATTAGATCGAGCCTTAAAGATAAAAGAAGATACAAAGCGTAAAGAGAAAGTTGTCTATTTTCTAGACACGAAGGCAGAAAGATTAGCAACAGTAAAGAAAGAAGCATCAACTGCTGTTAGAAGATATATGAAGACGATGGAAACAACCGATTTATATGGGTATTATTCCAGATTATTTGCGGATAAGGAGCTCCTTAGAAAATATACGGAAGATTCGCTAACAGAAAAGCAATTAGATTATTTGATTGCCTTCCAGCGAAAGATATTAAAACAAAAGAAAGTGGAAATCGAGGACTTAGGGGCATTATTTTATTTGCAGTATAAAATATTTGGCATAGATAAAGAATATCGAGCGAAGAATATTGTCATTGATGAAGTGCAGGATTATAGCGAATTTCAGCTATATGCCTTAAAAGCAGGACTAGAAACAGATATGTTTACCCTTGTTGGAGATTTAGCACAAGGGATTCACTCCTATCGAGGATTACAGAACTGGCAGACATTACAGCAAACTATTTTTCCGCGCGCGAATTATATGACCTTGCAAAAAAGCTACCGGACTACGATTGAAATTATGTTTTTGGCAAATGAAATTTTGCATTTAGTCAATGAAGATTTGCCCAAAGTAAAACCAGTTGTCCGCCATGGAGAAAAACCAACTGTTCATTTATATGAGCAAAAACAAGAATTGGTTGACAGAATGATTCAAGTAGCAGATCGACTGCATAATGACGGTTATCACTCTATTGCTATTATTGGTAAAACAGAGGAAGAATGTAAAGCAATATTGAAAGAGATGCAAAAAAGAAAAGTGCCTAATGTCCAATTTCTTCAAGAAAATGAAGATCTTGAAAAGAATTATTTAATTATTGTCCCAAGCTACCTTTCCAAGGGACTGGAATTTGACGCAGTTCTTCTTTTTACGTTAAATGAGTCTTTTTCCCAAGAAGAAATAGATTTAAAGCTTTTATATGTAGCAATGACAAGACCAATGCATCGCCTTCATTTATTTACACGCGACAAAGCATCGTTATTATTGGATAAGACACATGAAGCATATTTTACAGTGGAGAAAGAAAACGAGCGAAAGAGTGGGGAAAGATGAATAAACAAATCCATACGAAGCATCAATACTTACAGGTGGGCTGTAAAATAATAACCGTTAGTGATACAAGATCTGAGGAAAATGATAAAAGCGGTAAATTGATGATTGATCTGCTAGAACAGGAAAACCATTCTATACAAAAGTATGTCATTGTAAAGGATGAGAAAGAACAAATTGTACAAGAAATAATAACGGGCGTGCAATCAGCTGAAATAGACTGTATTCTCCTAAATGGAGGGACAGGAATTTCACCAAGGGATGTTACCATCGAAGCTATTAAACCTCTCTTAACAAAAGAATTAGATGGATTTGGAGAACTGTTTCGAATGTTAAGCTATACAGAAGATATAGGCTCTAGTGCCATACTAACAAGAGCGATTGCTGGAACGATTAATAATACGGTCATTTTTTGTACTCCAGGATCTACAGGGGCTGTACGGCTTGCGATGAACAAATTAATCCTTCCTGAATTAAGTCATGTCGTCAGCGAGTTGCATAAATAATAATAAAAAGGTCAATAACTTTTCATGTAAAGAAAAGGGTTGACCTTTTTTATATATAAAAATAGATTTATCTACTAATGAAATGTATAAAATAATGCATAAAACATTAAGCTTATTTTTATAGATACAAATAATTAGTTTATTAATAGGATGTATACTGAGACTTCCTATCTTTTTGTGTGTATAAAAATAAAATTATTTAAATTTTTATAAAAATTCTATTGAAATTATTAGGGAAAGTTGTTAAAGTGATACATATAGTTTTTGAATAAAAATATAAATAAATGAATATTTATTCGCATATAGGAGGAATTAGGTAATGGCAAATCCAAAAGTAGTCTTAGCATATTCAGGAGGATTAGATACATCTGTAGCAATAAAATGGTTACAGGATCAAGGTTATGATGTAGTAGCTTGCTGCTTAGATGTTGGTGAAGGAAAGGATTTGAACTTTATACAACAAAAAGCACTTTCGGTTGGTGCAGTTCAATCTTATGTCATCGATGCAAAAGAAGAATTCGCACAGGATTTTGCACTTACTGCTATGCAGGCACATACCCTTTATGAAGGAAAGTATCCCCTTGTCTCTGCATTATCTAGACCTTTAATTTCCAAAAAATTAGTAGAAGTAGCAGAAAAAGAAAATGCTGTTGCGGTCGCACATGGATGTACGGGAAAAGGAAATGACCAAGTGCGTTTTGAAGTATCTATCCAAGCATTAAATCCTAATTTAAAAGTATTAGCACCAGTCCGCGAGTGGGGATGGTCTCGTGAAGAAGAAATTGCTTATGCAAAAGAAAAAAATATTCCAATCCCGGTTAACTTGGATAGTCCATTTTCTATAGACCAAAATCTATGGGGAAGAAGCAATGAATGTGGAATTTTAGAAGATCCTTGGGCTGCCCCTCCAGAAGAAGCGTATGACTTAACAGTAAGTCTCGAAAATGCTCCTGATCAAGCAGATATTATTGAAATTGAATTTAAGGAAGGTGTCCCTGTCAGCATAGATGGTATTACTTATTCTTTATCTGCGCTAATTCTTGAGTTAAATAAGATCGCCGGAAAACATGGTGTGGGTAGAATCGATCATGTAGAAAATAGATTAGTAGGAATTAAATCAAGAGAAGTGTATGAATGTCCAGGTGCTTTAACATTGATGAAAGCACATAAAGAATTAGAAGATATTACGCTTGTAAAAGAAGTAGCACATTTTAAACCAGTTATCGAAAAGAAAATCACAGAAGTTATTTATGAGGGACTTTGGTTCTCTCCAATTACAAAAGCATTGCAAGCTTTCTTGCAAGAAACCCAGAAAAACGTGACAGGAACGGTTCGCGTGAAACTATTTAAAGGGCATGCGATTGTAGAAGGAAGAAAATCACCATATTCTTTATATGATGAAAAACTTGCTACGTATACTTCCGACGATGAGTTTGATCATGCAGCAGCGGTTGGCTTCATTAAACTTTGGGGACTTCCTACAAAGGTTCAAAGCATTGTGGAAAACGACAAGAAGGTGTCTGTGTGAAGAAATTATGGGGAGGTAGATTTACAAAATCTGCCGAGGAATGGGTAGATGAATTCGGTGCGTCCATTTCCTTTGATCAGGAGCTAGTATTAGAAGATATAGAAGGGAGCATTGCCCATGTGGCAATGCTCTCTAAAACAGGGATATTGTCAGTAGAAGAGGCAGAGAAAATCAAAAATGGGTTACTTACGTTAAAAAAGCAAGCAGAAAAGGATGAATTAACTTTTTCTGTAAAATTAGAAGATATCCATCTTAATTTAGAAAGTAAATTAACGGATTTAATTGGTCCTATAGGTGGGAAGCTCCATACTGGTAGAAGTAGAAATGATCAAGTTGCAACAGATATGCATCTTTACCTGCGAACACAAGTAAAGCAAATTATTCAATTATTGAATGAGCTGCAAAGCGCGTTGTTGGAAAAGGCAGAGCATCATATTGAAACAGTAATGCCTGGGTATACACATCTTCAGCGTGCCCAGCCTATCTCTTTTGCGCATCATTTAATGGCGTATTTCTGGATGTTTGAAAGAGACAAACAGCGATATCAGGAAAACGTAACGAGAATTAATGTATCACCACTAGGTGCCGGTGCTTTAGCAGGAACAACCTTTCCTATTGATCGTTCCTATAGTGCTGACCTACTTGGCTTTGATTCCATTTATGAAAATAGTATGGATGCAGTAAGCGATCGTGACTTTATCCTAGAATTTCTATCAACTAGTTCTATTTTAATGATGCATCTATCGCGCTTTAGTGAAGAAATTATTCTTTGGTCTTCTCAAGAATTTAAATTTATTGAATTAGACGATAGTTTTTCCACGGGAAGCAGTATTATGCCCCAAAAGAAAAATCCAGATATGGCTGAATTAATCCGTGGAAAAACCGGGCGGGTTTATGGAAATTTAATGGGCTTGTTAACTGTATTGAAAGGTTTGCCTTTAGCTTACAATAAAGATATGCAGGAAGATAAAGAAGGGATGTTTGATACCGTAAAAACGGTGGTTGGCTCTTTGCGCATTTTTGCTGGTATGATTCAAACAATGAAGGTTAATGAGCAAGGAATGGAAAATGCCACGAAAAATGACTTTTCTAATGCTACAGAATTAGCTGATTATTTATCAGAAAAAGGGATGCCTTTCAGAGAGGCGCATGAAGTAGTAGGGAAATTGGTTCTATATTGTGTGAATAAAAAATGTTATTTGCAGGATTTAAGTATTACAGAATTACAAGAAGCGAGCAGCTTATTTGAACAGGATATCTACCATGTATTAAATCCCAGAACGGCAGTTGAAAGACGAAATAGTGCTGGCGGAACTGGATTTACCCAAATAAAGCAAGCGATTGAAAAAGCAAAGCTTTGTGTTTGGGAAAAAGAAGAAGTGAAGTAAAAGAAGAAAGTTCTATTATTTGATTGCAAACACTGCTTTCTATAATAGAACTTTCTTCTTTTTATATCTATTGATCACTGCTTCTAACAATTAAAACATCACAAGGAGCATTTCTGGTAATTCCTTCAGAGACACTACCGATAATAAATCTCTCAACGGCATTTAAACCTGTCGCTCCACACACAATTAAATCTGCTTTATACTTTGTCGCAATTTCCCGAGGAACTACTGCTCTTGGAGAACCGAATTCAATTGCCTTTACAACATTCTGAACTCCTGCTGCAGTTGCTTGAACAATATATTTATCTAAGAGCTCATTAGCGAATTCATCTGATTTAGCTGCAATGGATTGATCGTACGCAGCTACCGTTGCAAAAGATCTCGTATCAATAACGTGGGCAATGACAAGCCTAGCATTATTTTCTTTTGCTATCGAAATCGCTTTCTTTATAGCATTATCAGCCTCATCTGAACCATCTACTGCCACAATAATGTTTTGATAGTTTACGTTCATAGCATTCACTCCTTAAGTTTATCTCCTTCTATTATATACCCAATTCATGCATAAGGTTAACTTTTCATTCAAATAATAGGGAAGAAAATAAGAAAGGAAGGAATAGGGATGCACAAACAAAATGAAAGAATACAGAATGATTTTGAATTTGATGAAAAGGGAAGCGAAGAAGTAACTGCCCAAGTGATGGATTCCTATAACGACGGCGCGGTTGATGCCTTCTTGGACAAAGAGCAGAAACAAATAAAAGACTAAAACAAAAAGGACAGTAGGAAGAGCAAAACTAGTTTGTTTAATCTACGGATACATGAAGTAGGCTGAACCTCCCTCAGCGCTCCCTACTAACCAGCCTATGAGTGCTGTCATAAAAAAGTCGTTTTTTTAATGAATAATTTTTGGTACCTCATCTGAACTCTATTTGTTAGTAATTTCTTGGAATGTAGTAAGGCTGATAGATAGGCTGAGGATAATTGGCGTCAGCATAATAATTTTGGCTAGGGCTATTTCTACTAATAGCCGGACCTAGAATCGTTGTTTTATTAATAGGAGAGATGGTGGATTTCCACTTATTAAGATCTAATGAATAAGTATGTGCCATTAAGTCTGGAGGAGTTAGACGAAGTAAATCAGAGCCAAAGATTGCTTCAGGTGTAGGTGCATTGAATATAGCTAATAAATGCGTCTTATTTGTATTTGCGATTTCATAATGCCACCAGCCTTGAGGAACATTAGCTACTTGGCCAGGCGTAATGGTATAGTTTAGAACTTTTTTTGTGAAAGGATTTAACAGTGAAACAGTAGCAGAACCAGAAATGCAGTATACGAGCTCTGCCGCATTTTGGTGAATATGTGGTTCTACAACAACATCTTTACTTAAATAGATATCTAGCAAGGATACATTTTCTAACGAATTTAACTGTTGTTCTCCTAAAACATTAATATAGTTATGACTATCTCTTGTGAAAAAATTACTTTTATTTACATCAAAATGGTATTGGACTTTTGAATCTGTATAATCTACATATTTAACCATTCTCTTCATCCCCCTTTTCTGCCCCTTTTAAGTTTAGGTATTTTATGTAAAATATAAAATTAGGTGCAAGTACATTTAAAAGAGATGATAATAGTGGTTTTAAGTATTCTAACCAAATATAAACCCCAACGATTATATGGAGATGCTCGAGGAAACTCCGAATTATCGTTGGGGTTTTTAGAAAACAGGTTTGTGGTTGGCACCCGCATAATAATTAGCAAAAAATCAAGCGGATTTTCTTATTTACCATTTATTGAATAATTTGAAGCTCTTTCGGAAATTTTGTTAAAATCTCTACTCCATCTTTTGTAACATATACATCATCTTCTATCCGGACTCCTGCAACATTCGGTACATAAATGCCCGGCTCGATTGTATATACCATACCTTCTTGTAAAACAAGGGAATTTGTTTCAGTTAAGGAAGGGAATTCGTGAACACTAATACCCAATCCATGTCCTAAACGATGAGGGAAAAACTCGCCATAACCAGCTTCTCTTATTGTGTTACGAGCAGCTAGATCAACAGTAGCACAAGAAACGCCAGGCTTAGAGGCTTCGATAGCTGTTAGCTGAGCTTTTAAAACTGTATCATAAATATCTTTTTGCTTCTCATTAATGTCGCCAAATGCCACTGTTCTTGTTATATCAGAACAATATCCATCAACAACAACCCCCAAGTCGAATAATACTAAGTCTCCTTTTTTTATTTTTGTCTCTCCTGGATTTCCATGAGGGGAAGCGCCGTTCACTCCAGTTAGTACCATGGTTGAAAAGGACATCTTACCAATTCCTTGTTTCTTTAATTCATATTCAATAGCAGCTAGAATTTCCATTTCAGATTTGCCTTCTACTATTTCATTACAGCCTACTTCAATAGCAAAATCAGCCCATTTACAAGCTTCTTTTATCTTAGCTAATTCATCTGATGTTTTTATCATGCGCAAAGTATTAATTTTTTCTTCTGCAGAAACATATCCTTCAATGTTAGGAAATGATGTTTGAAGTGCCTGATATCTTGCCACATTCATGTGATCCATTTCAAGAGCTACTTTTCTTGTACGGCTTGTACGGCTTTGAACCATACTTTGAATAGTTTCCCATGGATTTTCTGTATCGCTATAGCCGATGATATCATAGTTCCACCCGGCATCTTTTGCATCATTTGTTTCCATTGCAGGACAAACTAATATCGGATCGTTTTCTGGGAAGACAATCAAAGCCAATAATCTTTCATGTGGATCACTATAGAATCCGCTAAAATAGAAAATATTATCTGTAGATGTTAAAAAGGTGAAATCAATTTCTTCCTGCTTCATCCAATTTGCTAGAGACGCTATTTTTTTTTCCAATTCAACCTACCTCCAAGTGTTTCTTAACAAGTCTATACTTTTTCCTTTTTCTTATATTGTAGGACGAGTTAAATATTATTCTTATCCTATAAGATTATCAACATAAGTCGTGTATGTAAATATTTAGACTTGCGAAATTTTCTGTGTGAATAGATGCTTTAGCTAATTTTAAATACTTTTTTTATTCTTGTCCGCATAGGATAGTATCAAGGAGGTTTTAGCGATTATGAATAAGAATAGATATTTATTATGTATATTACTATGTGGTGTTCTTTTATATTATGGCATGCCAAGACTTTCTCCCTTCAGTGATGGGGTTGAAGGAATATTTTCGATTACATGGCTAGCCTTTGCCTTAATGGTGGTAGCGGGAAATTTAACGGCATTACTATATACCCCTAAAAAACCACGAACAGCCAAAAGGTCTTATAGTAAAGTGCAGAAAAAGAAGAAAATCTATTATTACCAATAAGATAAAAAAGGAGAGGGATAGAATTAAAACGAACAATCTATCTCCCGTTATTAATAAATAAGGATCCGTTTGTTGATAAATAATTATATGAGGCTTTATTGGTGATATACGTATAGTGGTTCGATTTATCTTCGGCTGGGATTATTTTCTTCCAGCCCTTTTTTGCTTGTAATATGTTAAAACCAATCAGACTTTTTAAAAAGAAATAAGATGTTCACAAAAGATATACTCCACACAAAAACGAAATGACTGAATGTTTTAATGCCGATTAACAGAGAATTCATTGAATACCCTAGTAGTTCACTCTATAATAAAGATATACAAGCTTTTTTCAATAGATTTTTTACTTAGGGAAAACATAGATACTAAAGAAGGCAGCTTTAAAGAGAAGAAATTAATAGTTAGCCGCAAACTATTGAAACATAGATGAATAAATTATAATAAATTGCAAGAAATGGTATGAAAATGTCTAGTACAGGCAGTATTCGCTTAGAGCAAACGAGAGATATAAGCAATAGAATTTTCTAAGTTTGTTTGCGAGAAGCAGTGTGCTTTTCTTAAAAGAGGGTGGTAATTTGGCTACAAAACATGAGCAAATATTAAATTATATTGATGAATTACAAGTAGGAGAAAAAATTTCTGTTCGACAAATTGCGAAAGCATTAAATGTAAGTGAAGGAACAGCATATAGAGCGATAAAAGAAGCAGAGAATAAAGGGTATGTAAGTACCATTGAAAGAGTTGGTACGATTAGAATTGAACGAAAGAAGAAAGAAAATATTGAAAAGTTAACCTATGCAGAAGTAGTTAATATTGTAGATGGACAAGTTCTTGGTGGGCGAGCTGGTTTACATAAAACTTTAAATCGTTTTGTTATTGGGGCGATGAAATTAGATGCGATGATGCGTTATACAGGTCCTGGAAACCTTTTGATCATAGGGAACCGTGTACGGGCACATGAACATGTATTAAAAGCTGGTGCTGCGGTTTTAATTACAGGTGGATTCGATACAGAGGAGCATGTGAAACGTTTAGCAGACGATTTGCAACTCCCAATAATTTCAACAAGCTATGATACATTTACTGTGGCAACGATGATAAACCGGGCAATCTATGACCAGCTCATAAAAAAAGAAATTGTTTTAGTAGAAGATATTTTAACACCGCTTAAAGATACGATTTATCTAAAGACAACAGATGATGTGGCTTTATGGCATAAATATAATAAAGAAACATTACACGGTCGTTTCCCAGTAGTGGATCAAAGCTTAAAAGTACAAGGGATGATTACTTCAAAAGATGTCATTGGAAAATCGATGGATATGACGATTGATAAAGTCATGACAAAACACCCAATGACGGTTAGTGGCAAAACAAGTGTTGCTTCTTGTTCTCATATGATGGTATGGGAAGGAATTGAAGTCCTGCCAGTTGTAGATGAAGCAAATAAGCTAGAAGGGATTATTAGTAGACAAGATGTATTAAAAGCGTTGCAAATGAACCAAAGGCAACCGCAAATTGGGGAAACGATTGATGATATTGTCACAAAGCATGTCTTATTGACTAAAGGAAAAAACAAAGGGGAAACAAGCTTTTCCTGTGAAGTAACTCCGCAAATGACTAATCACTTAGGGACCATATCTTATGGGGTGTTTACTACGGTTGTTTCCGAAGCGGCGAACAGAGTACTAAGAGGGTTTAAAAAAGGTGATTTAGTTGTCGAAAATATGACCATCTATTTTATTAAGCCAGTTCAAATGGATAGTGTCATTGAAATAGTTCCTAAAATTTTAGAAGTTGGACGAAAATTTGGGAAAGTGGATGTAGAAGTGTTTAACCATGGAATACTTGTTGGAAAAGCGATGATGATGTGTCAATTAATTGATCGTCATTAATGAAGGGAGAAATAAATGAAACAGAAAATATTAGATGCTATAAAAGCCTTTAATACTATCATTATTCATAGACACGTCCGTCCAGATCCAGATGCATATGGATCGCAAGGTGGATTAGCAGAAATCATAAAAACTTCTTTTCCGGATAAAAACGTCTATACGGTAGGAAAAGAAGAAGCTTCCTTAAACTTTTTGCGAAGACTAGATGTCATTGATGACAGCACCTATGCTGATGCGTTGGTGATTGTATGTGATACGGCTAATCAAGAAAGAGTATGTGATCAGCGCTACCTGACTGGGAAAATGCTAATAAAGATAGATCATCATCCCAATGATGATGCATATGGCGATATAGTTTGGGTAGAGACTACAGCAAGTTCCACAAGTGAGTTGATCTATGAATTTTATTTGTATGGAAAAGATCAGGGGCTAAAGATGAGTGATGAGTCTGCGAGGCTGCTATATGCGGGAATTGTTGGAGATACTGGGAGATTTCTATATCCAAGCACATCAGAAAAAACATTTCATTATGCTGGAGAATTAATCAAATATTCTTTTTCGCGCACAGAAATGTATGATCAAATGTATGAACTCGATCCTCATATTGTCAAGCTAAGTGGCTATGTTATGCAAAATTTTCAAGTTCATGCCAATGGAGTAGCAAGTATGAAGCTTAATAAGGAAATATTAGCTCAATTTCAGGCAACTCCTGCAGAGGCATCGTTACTTGTTAGCAGTTTAGGGAGTGTAAAAGGTTTAAAAGCATGGGTCTTTTTTATTGAAGAAGCAGATCAGATTCGCGTAAGATTGCGTTCCAAAGGTCCAGTTATTAATGGAATTGCAAAAAATTATAATGGTGGAGGACATCCAATGGCCTCAGGCGCAACCATTTATCAATGGGATGATGCAGGTAAAGTAGTGAAGGATTTAGAGGAAGTTTGTAGATAAGGTAATTCTCTAATAGTTTAATTATTCGTCAAGAAAGAAAAAAGGTGCTGCTCCGTTATGCTTGACGGATAGCCCCTTTTTTTAATCGCCAAAGGTGACTCTTAATTCGACATGAACTGTTGTATAAATAATCAACTCTGTTACTTTAAATTTATAACGCTTTTTATCAGAAACAACTACTTTGTTTTCAATCGATTTTTTTAACAGTGCGCGACTTTTATAGACCATATCGAGGTCTTTTGCAATAATGGTCGATAAATCTTCTTTAATGGCATCTTCCATCTCTAAGGCATTAAAGGGCTTAATATCATATTTTTCTTTATCTGCATTGCTAATCTTTACAACGATATCCTCGACTGTCAGCTTTTCTTCGGTCGTTTTATTTTGGGCAGCAAATTCCTCTTGCCATATTTTTTTCTCTCTTTCTAAATCCTCAATAGTTGCTTTCTGTGTTTTAATTTCCGAGCTATATCGTTCCTGCCATACACCAAAAATAAAGACAAAAATACACCAACTGATTACTCCACCGATAACCATTCCGGCAAAAAAACGTTGTACAGCTTGATTTTTATAATATGGTGGAATTCTCATTTATATATACTCCTGTGTAATCCACTTAATAATTGTAATGCCTGTATGTGCTCCTCCAAAAGCAGAAACAATTAATAAGATTTGTTTGAACAAGTCTTTTGTACCAGCATCATAGATTCCCTTTTCAATCGTATCAATAGCATCAAATGTCCCGCCAATCGCTGTAACAATCGCCCAAATTTTGATGATTCCAGAAATGCGAATGATTTCAGTAAGGAGTGGTTTTCCAGTTAGAAATGCAGCAAGTCCACCTAAAAGTGCGCCTCCTAAAATAACCCCTAAGGCAATAAAGTAGCTTTCGATGAAGGTAGGGAAGAATGGTTGTTGATTCATACGTTTACCTCTCTAACTTTTATTAGTTTTTGTTTCTATCCAAGCAGCAAATCAAATAGGAATGATTCTTCTCCATAGAATAAAATATTTATTCTCACGGTTGTGTATTTTTTCTCTTTCGCATATCTTGTAATCTTCTATTCTTATTATTATGGACAATCTATTCCATTTATGAATGATTTTAAAGGTCACATATACTTGTGTGGAACTTTAACGTCATTTCTTAATAAAGAGAACATATTTTCTTTTTTTGCTGTGAACATCTATAATGAAAGGAAAAAGTCTTTTATTTTGAGATAAACTAATAAGATAGAATAATAATTATTGCTTTTTAAAAAGGAATAGCCTTTATAGTGGTAAAAGGTTATAAATAAAGAAAAAATGACACCTTTTCCAAGCATTTTTTACATATTTTCTTGTTTAGAAGGAATAAAAAATTTTAAAGAAAAGTGGTGAATTAATTTTATGTCTTTTATACATCTTCAAGTGTCTAGTGCATATAGCCTTTTATCTAGCACGCTTTCAATTAAAGAGTTAGTTACAAATGCTAAAAAGTATGGCTATCGTTCCATTGCTTTAACGGATCGCAATGTGATGTATGGTGCAGCTTCTTTTTATAAAGAATCATTAAAGCAAGGGATAAAACCGATTATCGGACTAACGGTTGATGTAATAAGTGAATGGGAAGAAGATAAAGCTTACCCATTGGTCTTATTAGCTAGAACTAGTCACGGCTTTAAAAATTTATTAAAAATAACGAGTGCTGTTCAAACAAAAAACCCACAAGGAATTCCTGTGAAATGGTTAAAGCATTATGCCAAAGGCTTGATTGCAATCTCACCTGGATTTGAAGGAGAGATTGAACAAAATTTACTGAAGGATGATTCGGAATCAGCAAGAAATACATTAATGTTATGGAAGTCCATTTTTGAACCAGGTCAATGCTTTTTATCTATTCAAAGACACGGCATTGCTATTGAAGATGCATTAAATGAAAAGTTATCCAGATTAGCTTCCGAAGAGAAAGTGAAGCTGGTAGCAACGAATAATGTATTTTACTTGGAGGAGGAGGACCATTTTGCTTATGAATGCTTAAAGGCAATCAAAAATGGGGAGAAGCTTTCCGATATAGAGCAAGATGAATGGAGTTCTAATCAACATTATCTAAAAGACAAAGAAGCAATGATCACGTTATTCAATGATCAACCAGATATTCTGGAAAACACATGGAAGGTAGGAGAGTCTTGTCAGATTGAAATGAATGGCATACTTGCAACCTTGCCTAAATATACTGTACCTGCAGGCAAAAATGCTCTTAGTTATTTGAGAGAATTATGTATGGCTGGTTTAAATGACAGATATTCTCATCCTTCTCCAGAACACACTGCACGGTTGGAATATGAATTGGACATCATTGGGAGAATGAATTATAGTGACTATTTCTTAATAGTTTGGGATTTTATGAAGTTTGCGCGAGAGAATGGAATATTAACAGGTCCTGGAAGGGGTTCAGCTGCGGGATCTATTGTTGCTTATGTTTTACATATTACAGATGTAGATCCTATTAAATATCAATTGCTTTTTGAAAGGTTTCTAAATCCAGAGAGAATCTCCATGCCTGATATCGATATTGATTTTCCTGATAATAAGCGGGAAAAAGTTATTTCATATGTGAAAAATAAATATGGAGAGCTTCATGTTGCGCAAATTATTACCTTTGGTACACTTGCTGCTAAAGCAGCCTTACGCGATGTTGGCCGAGCATTTGGCTTATCTGTTAAAGAGTTGGATGAACTGTCAAGAATGATCCCATCAAAACTAGGCATTAATCTCAAACAAAGCTATCAAGAATCCATTCGTTTGCAGCAATTTGTTGAATCATCTCCTCGTAATCAAAAACTATTTGATACTGCATGTAAAATCGAAGGGCTTCCAAGGCATACATCAACCCATGCTGCCGGCGTGGTTCTTAGTCAACAGCCCCTTGTTGATATTATTCCGATCCAAGGGAGCCATGACGATATTTATTTAACACAGTATAGCATGGAATATTTAGAGGAACTAGGCTTATTGAAAATGGATTTTCTTGGATTAAGAAATCTATCTTTTATTGAAGCTATTCTTGACATGCTTTATAAAGCGACGAAGAAAAGAATAGATATACGAAAAATACCAATTGATGACCAAAATGTTTTCAAGCTATTAAGTAGAGGAGAGACAACTGGGATCTTTCAATTGGAATCAGAAGGAATGCGTAATGTATTAAAGAGGTTACAGCCAACTGATTTTGAAGATATTGTAGCTGTTAATGCGCTTTATCGTCCAGGACCAATGGAGAATATACCTCATTACATCAATAGAAAACATGGCAAAGAATCGATTAACTATTATCACCCTGATTTAGAAGAGATACTAAAGAGCACCTATGGAGTGATTGTTTATCAAGAGCAAATTATGCAGATTGCTTCTAAAATGGCAGGGTTCTCACTAGGAGAGGCGGATTTGTTAAGACGAGCTGTGAGTAAGAAGCAAAAGGAAATTCTGGAAAAAGAAAGGATTCATTTTGTAAAAGGAGCAGAAAGAAAAGGATATCACGAAAAAACAGCGAATGAAATATATGAGTTAATTGTGCGTTTTGCCAACTATGGTTTTAATAGAAGTCATGCAGTAGCATATAGCATGATTGCTTATCAGCTTGCCTATTTAAAAGCAAACTATCCTCTATATTTTATGGCGGCACTATTAACATCATCCATTGGAAACACAGGGAAAATAATTCAGTATATTCAAGAGTTAAAACAGATGGATATTGAATTGACTCCGCCTTCTATTA
Organism: Niallia sp. FSL W8-0177; assembly: GCF_038006285.1. NCBI lineage: Bacteria > Bacillati > Bacillota > Bacilli > Caryophanales > Bacillaceae > Niallia > Niallia sp. FSL W8-0177. The sequence goes on along the minus strand of NZ_JBBOUX010000001.1, from coordinate 2,770,213 downwards.
ATCAAAGTAATTACTTTTTCCGTGTAGAAAAGAATAAAATTCGTTATAGCTTAGCAGGCATAAAAGGTATAGGCGGAAATGTATTAAGAGAAATACTTAAGGCGAGAAGTCAGAAAAAATTTGAAGATTTATTTGATTTTTGTATACGAGTATCCCCGAAGACGGTTAACAGAAGAGTGCTGGAAATGCTTATTTATTCCGGAAGCTTTGATGAATTCGGAGTTGATCGTGCTATTTTGCTGGCATCTATTGATGTAGCAATACAGCATGCACAATTGGTTCACCCAGAGGATGAAGAGCAAAATGATTTATTTAGTGAGGATGATTTCTTTTTTAAACCGAAATATGTAGAAGTAGAACCACTTAGAGTGGAAGATAAATTGGCTTTAGAAAAAGATGCCTTAGGATTTTACTTATCAGACCATCCAGTGTCTATCTATAAGCCGTATCAAGCAACTCTGCAAACCTTTGCTATTAATGAAATGGAAGTAGGAAAAAAACATAAAAGCATTGTCTATGTAACAGAAATAAATATCATTCGCACTAAAAAAGGAGAGCCAATGGCATTTATCCAGCTTAGTGATCAGAGTGGAGAAATGCAGGGTGTTATTTTTCCAACTATTTTTAAGAAATATCAAAGTCTGCTTAACTCGGGTGAAATCGTATATTTGGAAGGGAAATGTGAAGAAAGAAACGGCAATAAACAATTTGTTATTCAATTAGTTGAATCGATGAGGACGATTGTCCAGTCACTTTCTAAAAAGGAACATAAGTTGTTTATTAAAGTGATGAATGAGAAGCATATGATGAACCAAAGATTAGAGCTATTGGCGGTTATGAGGAAATTTCCAGGAACTACTCCAGTTATTATTCATTATGAGGAAACAGGAAAAAACATCGTTTTAAACGAAGAATATAAAATTTCACCAAGTAAGGAATGTATCGCTGAATTATCTACTTTACTAGGTGCTAATCGCGTTTTCTTATCTGAATAAAACTTTACAACTTTAAAAAGTTGTTATATTGTTTAATAAGCTGACTGGTCAGACCACTTAGCCTAAATTTTTGGATTGGATTTTTTGTACTTATACTTTATTTATTTTCTAATAACATTGCCAAAAAAAAGGCAAGAAAGAAGTGAGTGATGACATAAGGTGAATGAATCATCTTCAAAGGAATCCAAATTATATGTGGATATCGTGAATCATTTACGAGAAATGATTAATCAAAACGGCCTGAAACCAGGGGACAAGCTTCCCTCTGAACGAGTATTAAGTGATACCCTACACGCAGGCAGATCATCCATTAGAGAAGCTCTGAGGGCATTAGAGCTGCTTGGACTGATTGAAACAAGAAAAGGGGAAGGAACCTTTCTTCGTGATTTTCAAGGTCATAAATTAGTAGAATTGATCAGTACTTTTATATTGCAGAATGATAAAGCAAAACAAGACGTTTTGGAAACTAAGAATTATATTCAATTAAATGCTCTATATATTGCCATGGAAAAAATTACAGAAGATGAATTGGCACATTTAAAACAGTTGGTAAATGAACGAGAAATATCAGAAAGTGAGTTTTTCTTTCAAATCATTAAAATAGCTGATAATTTCTTGGTCCATCGTTTATGGACTATTTTAAATGACTATTATCATTCACTAACAATTCCTGCGAAAGAATGGAAGAGGGAGGATTACCTCCTTCTTTTAGATTCATTAAAACAAAAGAATCAAATGCAATTATGGAGTGTATTTAGTAATTACAATAATTTCAACTGATTATTGGTGCTTGGAAATGATAGGAATCCGATTCAAATCTAAATTGTTACTTATGGGGAGGTTTCCATATTGATTAAGGGAATATTTTCGAAATCAAAAAAACTAAAATATGCAACATTACCTTCAGAATTATCAAAAAATGAAGTTCCTGAAGGGATTATGACAAAATGTTCTAATTGTAAGAAAATAATGTATACACGTGAATTACAGAAGAATCATAAGGTTTGTCTAAATTGTGGGTATCATCTGCCCATGAAAGCTTATGAAAGAATGAACTGCATCTTAGATGAAGCAACTTTTGTTGAGCTAAATGCAGAAATGAGAACCGGAAATCCTTTGCAATTTCCTGGTTATGAAGATAAAATTGCCGGTGATATAAAAAAAACAAATATGAATGAAGCTGTTGTTACAGGAACAGGAGAAATAAATGGCAAAAAAGTAGTAATAGCTGTAATGGATTCTTCTTTCCGGATGGGGAGTATGGGTTCAGTAGTTGGAGAAAAAATTACTCTCGCTGTTGAAAAGGCTGACGAGCTTTCGCTACCCTTTATAATTTTTACGGCTTCTGGTGGAGCAAGAATGCAAGAAGGCGTGCTAAGTCTTATGCAAATGGCGAAAACAAGTATAGCATTAAAACGATTTAGCGATAATGGCGGTTTATATATTACCATTATGACCCACCCAACAACAGGAGGCGTTTCTGCAAGCTTTGCCTCACTTGGCGATTATAATTTTGCGGAACCAGGTGCATTAATTGGTTTTGCGGGACGTCGTATTATTGAACAAACAATAGGAGAAGAGCTTCCGGAGGACTTCCAAACGGCAGAGTTTTTACTAAAGCACGGTCAATTAGATGCGGTAATACCTAGATTAGAATTAAAAGAAAAACTTAGCCTAGTGCTTGAAATGCATCAAACTGGTGGTGAATTAGAATGGTAGGATTAGATTTTGATAAACCAATTAATGAATTGAAAGATAAAATCCAAGAATTAAAAGACTTCTCGGAAAATGCGAATGTTGATTTAAGTACAGAAATTGAGAAATTAGAAATACGTTTAAAAAAACTGGAAAAAGATGTGTATGATAATATGAAACCTTGGGATCGAGTTCAAATTGCTAGACATCCAAATAGACCAACGACCCTTGACTATATTCCCCATTTGTTTACCGATTTTATCGAATTACATGGAGATAGAGGCTTTGGAGATGACGAGGCAATTGTAGGTGGAATTGCGAAATACAAAGGACTACCAGTAACGATTGTCGGCCATCAAAGAGGAAAGGACACGAAGGAAAATATTCGCAGAAATTTTGGAATGCCTCACCCAGAAGGATATCGAAAAGCCCTGCGCCTAATGAAACAAGCGGATAAGTTCAATCGTCCCATTATTTGTTTTATTGACACAAAAGGTGCATATCCTGGTAAAGCTGCTGAGGAAAGAGGACAAAGTGAAGCTATTGCCAAAAATTTATTTGAAATGGCATCGATGGAAGTCCCAATTGTCTGTATTGTAATTGGAGAGGGTGGTAGTGGTGGTGCTTTAGCACTTGGCGTTGGTAACCATATTCATATGCTAGAGAACTCCACATACTCGGTTATTACACCAGAAGGAGCAGCATCTATTTTATGGAAAGATGCTGGGCAGGCTAAACAAGCAGCTGAAAAAATGAGAATTACTGCACCAGACTTAAAAGAGTTGAGCATTATTGATTCCATCATTAAGGAAGTAAAAGGTGGAGCACACCATAATATAAAAGAACAAGCAGAACAAATTGATGAAGTATTATATACATCTCTAAAAGAGTTAAAAGAAATGACAAAGGAAGAACTTGTGAATCATCGCTATGCTAAGTTTAAAAATATGGGTGCCTATTTAAATCATTGATAACCTTTTTTAAACGAGATTGGGAATAAATATTCCAAGTGACAAAAACCCCCATACTTATACGGAGATAGTAAAAATATTTCGTATAAGTATGGGGGTTTTTATTAGGTATGAAAATGCGGTAAGAAGGTAAAAATGTACTTTGCAGAAGATTTTATAGAAGCAGTAATTAAATGCATATTATTTTAAAACTATTAACGCTATTTTTTATCATGTTTCTTTTCTGACTGTTAGTTAATATGTTTAAAGTTTGTAATAACGGGAAATAGCTACAAAAATAACGTCGTATAAAACGTTTGCATTTTGCTGATTATTCCGTCTTTTATTTTTTTTTCATATTAAGTTGAGATACACGATTCTTCATGATATGGTAGAATTGTTTAATGGATAATTGGATAAATGCAAGATAAATTAATAGAGAAAAGCCAATTTCTTGATTAATTTACAAAAGTTAGCATTACATAGATTATATATGTAATTTTTGTGAAAAATGTTACAGACAAGTAATTTGTTATATAATAGTATATGTATGTTATGCTACATAATTTATTTGTTAATGAAATTATGAGGTGAGGAAATTGACAGTTAAAAGAATTGGTGTATTAACAAGTGGTGGTGACGCACCAGGAATGAACGCGGCTATAAGAGCAGTAGTTCGTAAAGCGATATTTCATGGTGTGGAAGTATATGGGGTAGTTGGTGGTTATGCTGGGCTAATTAGTGGCAACTTCAGAAAATTAGAAGTTGGTTCAGTTGGTGATATAATCCATCGTGGTGGAACTTTCCTTTTCTCTGCACGTTGTGAAGAGTTTAAAACAAAAGAAGGACAACAAAAAGGGATTGAGCAATTAAAGAAACATAATATCGATGGACTAGTTGTCATTGGTGGAGATGGATCTTATATGGGCGCGAAGGCGCTTACAGAACAAGGATACCCTTGTGTTGGAGTTCCAGGAACGATTGACAATGATATTCCAGGCACTGAATTCACAATTGGTTTCGATACTGCTTTAAATACAGTTATTGATGCAATTGACAAAATCCGTGATACTGCTACATCTCACGAGAGAACATTCATCATTGAGGTAATGGGAAGAAATGCTGGTGACATCGCATTATGGGCTGGTTTAGCTGGTGGTGCTGAAACAATTCTTATTCCAGAAGAAGGCTTTAATCTGGAGGAGATTGTAGGCAGATTGAAAAAAGGTCAAGAGCGCGGTAAAAAACATAGTATTATTGTCGTAGCTGAAGGAGTAGCCAGCGGTGTTGAAATCGGTAAATTGATTGAAGAAAATACAGATTTCGATACTCGTGTGTCTGTGTTAGGACATATGCAGCGTGGTGGATCACCTACAGCCCAGGACCGTGTATTAGCTAGTCGTCTAGGCGCATATGCAGTTGAGCTTCTAGTAGAAGGCAAAGGCGGAAGAGCTGTTGGTATCGAAAAAAATCAATTGGTTGATTATGATATCATTGAAGCGTTAGCACGTAAACATACGATTGATAATAATTTATATCACTTATCAAAAGAATTATCCATTTAATAAACAGCAGGAATTTATGATCTTCTAGTGCATTTTATGATTAGATAATTCATAAATTCCTAAAATGCTGTTTTAGTTCGCTATTATTATTTACTAATATTTATCGGAGGTTATTATTAATGCGTAAAACGAAGATTGTATGTACTATTGGTCCTGCAAGTGAAAGCGTAGAAAAATTAACGCAATTAATGGAAGCTGGAATGAATGTTTCACGTCTTAACTTTTCCCATGGTGATTTTGAAGAGCATGGAGCAAGAATAAAAAACATTCGTGAAGCAGCTGAAATTACTGGTAACAATATTGCGATTCTTTTAGATACAAAAGGTCCAGAAATTAGAACAAACAACATGAAAGATGGTTCTATTGAACTAGTTGCTGGCAATGATATTATCGTATCTATGACAGAAGTAGAAGGTACTACAGAGAAATTCTCTGTTACTTACGAAGGTTTAATTGATGATGTGGAGCCAGGTAGCAAAATTCTATTAGATGATGGTTTAATCGGCCTTGAAGTAACGAAAATAGACAAAGCTGCTGGAGAAATACATACAAAAATATTAAATTCAGGGACTTTGAAGAATAAAAAAGGTGTTAACGTACCTGGTGTTGCTGTAAATCTTCCTGGTATCACGGAAAAAGATGCAAATGACATCCTTTTTGGTATTGAACAAGGAATTGACTTCATTGCAGCATCTTTCGTTCGTCGTGCGTCTGATGTTCTAGAAATCAAGCAATTATTAGAGGATAATAATGCTTCTCATATCCATATCATACCTAAAATCGAAAACCAAGAAGGTGTAGATAATATTGATGAAATCCTTGAGGTTTCTGATGGACTAATGGTTGCTCGTGGTGATTTAGGGGTAGAAATTCCTGCTGAAGAAGTACCATTAGTTCAAAAAATGCTCATTAAAAAATGTAACACATTAGGAAAACCAGTTATTACAGCAACACAAATGCTAGATTCTATGCAACGTAATCCACGTCCAACTCGTGCAGAAGCAAGTGATGTAGCAAACGCAATTTTTGATGGAACAGATGCTATTATGCTTTCTGGAGAAACAGCAGCAGGATTATATCCTGTGGAAGCTGTACAAACTATGAATAATATTGCAGCAAGAGCAGAAGAGGCATTAAACTATAAAGAAATCCTCTCAAAACGCAGCAAAGATTCAGAGCATTCTATTACAGACTCTATCGGACAATCTGTTGCTCATACAGCGTTAAATTTAGAAGTTAAAGCAGTAATTACACCAACTGGTAGTGGTCATACTGCAAGAATGATTTCTAAATATCGTCCAGAAGCTCCAATTATTGCGGTAACATATGATGCAAAAATTCAAAGACAATTAGCGCTAGTTTGGGGAGTATATCCACGCCTTAGCCAAAAATCAGAATCAACAGATGAAATGCTAGATGTAGCAGTTCAAGAAGGTGTTAACAGCTCGATTGTTACACATGGTGATTTAGTTGTGATTACTGCTGGACTTCCAGTTGGAGAAGCAGGTACAACAAACATCATGAAAATCCATGTAATTGGCGATGTGCTTGCTAAAGGACAAGGAATTGGCCGCAAAACAGCCTTTGGTAAAGCTGTAATTGCTACTAGTGCTAAAGAAGCCCTAGATAAAGTTAATTTCGGTTCTATTCTTGTAACAAATGCTACAGATCGTGATATGGTACCTGCGTTAGAAAAATGTAGTGCCCTAATCGTTGAAGAAGGTGGCTTAACAAGTCATGCTGCGGTTGTAGGATTAAATATTGGTATTCCTGTTATTGTAGGAGTAGAAAACGCAACTAGCATCTTAAAGGATGGCTTAGATATTACAGTGGATTCTCGTAGCGGCTACGTATATAGCGGACATGCGAGCGTACTATAATCTATAAAGCATAAAAATTGGAAGAGTATCCATACCTAATAATCATTAGGCAATGGATACTCTTCTTTTGCAGTTCTTAAATATCCAAAGGAGAGGCCATAAGCAACAACGTGTTATAACATTAATTAACAGGGAAAACAATAGGCAGCTAACTATCAGCACAGATCAAAAAAGGGTATAATAAAAAGAAAGGAAATGAAAAGGAGGATGGTGACAATTTGAGAAATTTTATGATCAGCTTGCTGTTATTACCATTAATTGAACTTGTGATTTTTCTGATAGCTGGAAACATAATTGGTATACCAGAAACCTTAATTATTGCAATAGGCACTGGAATTCTAGGCGGTATTTTACTAAAGAAACAAGGGTTAAAGGCGATTCGTAATGTTCAAGTTCAAATAAATCAAGGTATCATGCCAGGAGATGCTATATTAGATAGCTTTTGTATTCTTATTGGCGGGCTTTTATTACTGTTTCCGGGCTTTTTAACAGATATTGCAGGTGTCCTTATTCTATTTCCTCCAACAAGAAGAATTGGAAAGAATTTATTCATAAGAAATATACAAAGAAAGCTGCAAAAGAGAAATCGAGTTACCATTATTCACTCATATAAATAAGCATAAAAGGAGAGTCTGATTTTCTTACAATAGTAAAATAGTCAGACTCTCTTTTTTTGTTAAATAAGTGATAAGATTTTTTAGATAGCAGAATAATTATTATGTTTATTTGTATAATGAATAAACAAAGTAAATAGGATTTTTGGTATAATAAGTTGCAAATGGGGCGAAAGGCGATAAAAATCTATGTTCAGCTTATTAAGGAAATGGAATACACTTCGAAATCAAATTTTATTTGTATTTTTATCCGTAATGCTAGTCGTACTTTTATTTGTGAGTATATTGATATTTAATCAAGTATCTACTTTATTAGAAAAAAATGCAGAAAAACAAATTCAGCAAGTTGCAGTGGAAGCAAGTGGAAGAATTGAAACCCTGTATGAGCAATTAAATATGGCCTCAAAATTAGCGGCAACGAATGATAAAGTACAAAAGCTGTTAACAAGGGAATACGAACACAAGAAAGCGACCTTTTATGAAAAACAAGAATTAATGGGGACTGTTAATACAGTTACAGCAAATTCTGATGGAATTTTTTCGTTTCAATTATTTACCAGGGAACAGGAACGAATACTCCCACTTGATGATGCAAAAATAATGACAGATTTGCATGCTGATTGGGTAGAAAAGGCGGACCAAGCAAAGGGGAGTCTAGTTTGGATTGGAGAAGATCCGAATGACAGCAATTATTTTCTTGCTATAAGGAGAGTAAATTTAATTAATCGCAGTTTTACCAATGGAGGATATTTACTCTTTAGTATTTATGCTAATTATTTTCAATTTGCTAATCAAACATTAACAGACAAAACGGATCAGTATTTTATTCTTTTAGATGAATTAAATAAACCGATTATTACTAATTATCAGCAATCAAGTGAGTTCATTTTACAGACCAAGAAAAAAACAGTACCAATAAATGAAAGGGATTACATGATTACGAAAAATTCTTCGTATATGACAGGGTGGACTGTCCTTATTTTAACTCCCTATAATACGTTAACGGAAGGCATAACGGTTGTGCGCACAAGCATTCTTCTTGCTGGCATAATTGGATTAATGATTTTCTTTGTATGCTCTTTTTTTCTTTCTAACATGATTACTCGCCCGATTATCCGCTTAACGAACACAATGAGATTTGCAAGTGAAGGGTCTTTGCCACTGACACCAAAGATTCCCTCTGTAAATGAAATTAATGAATTAAATAGTACATACAATCAGCTCGTAAAAGAAACAAACCATTTAATCACAATGGTTTATCAAAAAGAAATTACTCGAAACCGTAGTGAATTAAGAGCTTTGCAAGCACAAATTAATCCTCACTTTCTATTTAATACATTAGATGCTCTCCATTGGTCATTAGAGGAAAATGACGAAGAAGAATTAGCCGAACTAGTTGTTACCATGTCTAATTTATTTCGCTATACCATTTCGCGATCTACAGAGGATGAGTGGGTTCGCATAAAAGAGGAGATTGCCCACATTGAAGACTATATGGAAATAATGAAAATGCGATTTGGAGAACTATTGAAGTGGCAAATACAACTCCCAAAGGCGTTTGAAGAAGTGAAAATCCCCAAATTTTTAATACAACCATTAGTAGAAAATGCTGTCTTACACGGAGCTGAGAATAAGGTAGGACAATGTACTGTTGACGTTATTGTGCAACAAGGAGAGATGGATAACAACATAAAGGTAATTGTTAGAGATGATGGAATTGGCATAAGCGAGTCTAAATTAAAGAAGATTAAGGAATCGATGGAAAAGGAAGGAATTTCTTCAGCCACAGGTAAGGGAATGGCTATTTCTAATGTATATAAAAGGCTTACACTCTATTATCAGGAAAGACAGCAAAAGGGATTAATGATAGAAAGTATAGAGAATAAAGGGACATTCATTTCTTTTGAAATTCCAAAAGATGGGGGTATGTAAGATGTATGCGAAAACAATATTGATTGTTGATGATGAGCCGAGATCGAGAGAAGGAATCAAAAAAGTACTGGAGAACTGGTCTAGCGGTCAATATCAAATTTTAATTTCGGAAAATGCAGAATCGGCCATTGATATTATGCAAAAACAAAAAATAAATATTCTTCTAACAGATATTCGCATGCCTAAAATAACTGGAATAAAAATGTTGAAAACAATCAGAGACCAAAAACACCTCCCTGTTGTTATTGTTATCTCTGCATATTCAGAATTTGAATATGCGCAAGAAGCTCTTCGCTTAGGCGTTATTAATTATTTATTAAAGCCAATTAGTAAAAAAAAATTAATAGAAGCTGTCGAAGATGCCCTAAAGATTGATAGAGATAAAGACAGAAATGATATTATCTCAAAAGTAGTTGATAATAAGCTGATTGATGCAAGAGTAACAAAAGAATCAGTAAGAGAGCCAATCCAGAAAGCCTTACAATATATTGATAGTCACTTAAATGAGGAATTAACCCAACGTGACGTAGCCGCTCATGTGTATTTAAATCCAAGTTATTTTAGTGTGCTGTTTAAGGAAGAGATTCGGTTAACGTTTAGTGAATATATCACCAGAAGACGAATTCAGCATGCGAAAAATCTACTTATCTCCACAAAACTTTCCATTGCGGATATTGCAGAAGAGTCAGGATACAAAACGGCCAAATATTTTATTAAAATATTTAAAGATTTAGAAGGAATAACACCAAGCGGTTACCGAAAAATAAATAACGAAAATAATGAAAGGGCTTTCTAAAAATAGTAGAACTTTTCCTAATCATTGTTACCTTTTTTAGAAAAATCATTAATGATAGACTTTAGATTGTAACAAAGAAATAATTAAAAAGGAAAGTATAGGGGGTAGTTTAAATGTTTCATAGAAAAGTACTGTCAGCATGTCTATCTGTTGCTTTATTGCTGGTATTAGTTTTAGCAGGATGTTCTTCATCCACCTCTTCTAACAATGAAAGCGCTTCAAAAAATGGAGATAAAACAGTGATTAAATTCATGCATCTTTGGCCAGAGGGAAGTTCAAAAGCACAGTTCACTATTGTAAACGATATCATTAAACAGTATGAAAAAGACCACCCAGATGTAAAAATTCAGACAGAAATTCTTGGAAACGAGCAATATAAAGATAAAATTAAAGTATTATCAGCTTCAAATGAGCTACCAGATATTGGTGTGACATGGGCAGCAGGATATATGCAGCCGTTCGTTAAAGGGGAAATGTTTGCTCCGTTAGATGATGTAATTGATAGTAATTTTAAAGACCAATTTGTTGCAGGTACAACAGAGGCATTTGCTATGGATGGGAAAACATATGGTCTTCCACTTGAATTAAATATCACACCTGTTTATTACAATAAAGAAATCTTTGAGAAATATAATTTAGAAGTTCCTGCAACATATGATGAGTTTTTAAATGTTGTAAAAACGTTAGCTGATAACGGTGTTACACCAATTACTTTAGGTAATAAAGACCGTTGGACTGGTTCTATGTGGTATATGTATCTTGCAGATAGAATTGGTGGACCTGAAGTGTTAACGAATGCGATTAATCGTACTGGAAGCTTTGAAGATCCAGCACTTGTTCAAGCAGCCGAAGAAGTAAAAAAATTAGTGGATATGGGCGGATTTGTCAAAGGGTTTAATGGTCTTTCCAATGATGAGGCAAAAGGGTACTTTATGAATGAGCAAGCAGCTATGTATTTAATGGCGACTTGGGAATTGCCAAACTATACAACAAGCCCAGATGTTACACAAGAATTTAAAGATAAAGTAGGATACTTTAAGTTCCCAACATATGTAGGCGGAAAAGGAGACATAAACAGTTTTGTAGGTGGTCCTGGTGTTGGACTATTTGTTTCTGAAAAATCAAAGGTAAAAGACGAAGCGAAAGAATTTGTCGCATATTTAGTAAAAGAATGGGGCAAAAACTCTGTTAAGGATGCAGGTGTAATTCCAGCGACAGTTGTAGACACTGCCAATATTGAACTAGATCAAATGTATATCGATATTTTAAATGATCTTGGAAATGCTTCTAATTTAACTTTATATGCAGATGTTCAAATGAGTTCTAGTGTTGCACAAGTGCACTTAGATATGATCCAATCACTATTTGGCGGTCAGGCAACACCAAAAGAATTTACAGCCAAACAAGAGCAAGCTTTAGCGGAAGAAGAATAATAAACAATGAGGTGGAATCTATCGGATAAAAAAGGTGGATTCCACTATTTAAAAGGTAATCACTTTAGATAATTAGGAAGATATACACATTATTGATTTTTGAGAAGGCTCTGTTAAACAATGATATTGGTTACATGTATAACTAGTGAATAATTATATATCATTTAACAAAGCTCCTCCCAATCAATAAGGAGGGAAAGTAGAAAATGAAAAACGTAATGTCAAACAAATGGGTAATCACTCTTTATGTGCTCCCTGCACTGTTGCTCATTTTAGTTTTAATCTATATTCCTATTGTATTAACAGGATATTATGGCTTAATGGATTGGGACGGTATTGGGGCTAAGACTTTTATTGGACTAGATAATTATATACAGCTTATGAAAGATAAAATGTTCTGGTCTAGTACGTATCATTCCGTTTTATTAGCCGTTTTTTCTGCAATAAGTCTTATTGCATATTTAGTAATTTCACTTATATTAGCAAGCAAGATTAAGGGAGCTGGAATACTTCGCAAAATATATTTAATTCCGATGTTATTATCATCTGTAGCTATTGCACAGCTATGGTTGAAAATTTTTGATCCAACAAATGGAATGTTAAACAAGCTTTTAACCATGTTTGGAGTAGAAAATACACCCTTATGGCTTGCAGATCCCAATTTAGTACTATACTCCATTTTCATTCCAATTGTGTGGCAATATGCAGGGTTTTACATCATTATTTATTATGCAGCTTTAAAAGGAGTAGCGGATGAAATTATTGAGGCAGCTAAAATAGATGGGGCAACCCCATTGCAGATTGCTTATAGAATTAAAATTCCATTAATTGCACCAGTAATAAAAGTAACTATTGTTTTAGCCATTGTAGGTTCTTTAAAATACTTTGATTTAATCTATGTAATGACTGGTGGAGGACCAAATGGAGCAAGTGAAGTAATGGCCTCTTATATGTATAAAGAAGCATTCAAAACATATGATTTTGGCTACGGCAGTGCCATTGGCTTTGCTTTATTAATCATTTGTCTTGTTATGACATGGGTTATACAAAAATTAACAGCATCAAAAGAAGATGCTCAGTATTAAGGAGAGAGGTAATCATGAGTGAAGTAATCCTGAAAAAACAAAATAAAACTGAATTATCCACATCTCCTAAAACGAAAGGATCTCTAGGAAGCAAGATTGGATACGGTCTTTTGTATCTAGTGCTTGGAGTAATTGCCATTTTTCAAATATACCCACTCGTTTGGTTATTCTTCTTTTCCTTAAAAACGAATCAAGAAGTTTTCGGCTTATCTCCATTTGCTCTTCCGAAAGACCCACAATGGGGGAACTATGTAAAAGTATGGACCCAAGGGAACATCAGCTTATATTTCTTTAATAGTGTATGGATTACAGTCGTAGCAGTAGTATTGACGGTTATACTAGCAAGTTTTGTTACCTTTGCGATTACAAGAATGCACTGGAAGCTAAGCAAACTTGTTCTTGGTTTGTTCATGGTGGGCATTATGATTCCATTACATTCTACGTTAATCCCTTTATTTAGTTTCTTTAATAACTTGGAGCTGATTGATAATCCTATTTCTATTCTTTTATCCTATACAGCGTTTAATTTGCCGCTAACTATCATGATTCTATTAGGATTCTATCAGGCACTGCCAAGAGAATTAGAAGAGGCAGCTGTAATGGATGGTTGTTCGATTCATCGTATATTCTTTCAAATTACATTGCCCATGACGACTCCTGTTATGGCTACAGTTGTTATTATAAATATGATTTATAACTGGAATGAATTTGTATTTGTTAATACGTTCATTAGCTCTGATCAATGGAAGACATTAACGGTTGGTGTAAATAACTTTGTAGGTCAATATTTAACAGATTGGGGAGCGATTGGAGCAACCTTAATGATTAGCATTATTCCTATTTTAATCGCGTTCATTCTATTAAGTAATAAAATTGTAGAAGGTTTAGCAGCAGGATCTGTAAAAGGATAATAAAAGAGGGGTTCATCTGATGTCCAAAAATTTTTTTTAATATGCACCATTCTCAGATTGGCGCGTTCTCAAGCTTTACATTAGGCTTTCGAGGTGCAGGTGGCGGATTAGATTTAGAATCAGAACGTTCTCCGAAACAAAATATTTAAGTTTTCATCGCTAATAATGAAAACAATGCCTAGAAGGAAAGAGAAAGAAGAGGGGATAGTATGACAACAAAACCAATGGGAAAATTATATATCATCTGTGAATGGATAATGAAGCTGGCCTCTGTTAATTTGTTATGGATTATGTTCACTGCAAGTGGTCTTTTCCTATTTGGTTTTATGCCTGCAACAGTTGCACTTTTTACCATTGTCCGTAAATGGTTTCGGAAGGAAACAGAAGTTCCTATTTGGAAAACATATCTATCTGTCTATAAAAGCGAATTTACCAAAAGTAATACTTTTGGGTTCATATTTATAGTGGCTGGTCTTATCTTGTATGTAGATTACTATCTAATCTTACATTTAGACGGATTTATGCGGATTGTTTCCATAAGTATTTTACTACTTATTACATGCCTATATGCTATCACTCTTTTATTCTTCTTTCCTGTCTATGTACATTATCAGTTAAGATTCATCGATTACTTTAAATACTCCTTTTTTCTAGGAATTCTAAATATCCATATTACATTATTGATTTTGCTTGGGTTAGCAGCAGATATTTTTCTATTATTATATATACCTGGACTTCTCCCTTTTTTTAGTGGAATTTCCGCAGCATGTATATTAATGTCAAGTAGCATTCTGCTTTTTCAGCGGCTACAGAAGCAGAACATGAATAAAGCGATTATTGAATAAGAGGAAGTATATGACTTATTGTTTATAAAATATATTAAAATTTGCAAAAAATATAGTTTGTATATTGAATAAACAAACTTGAGCGTGGTATAATTGGATTAACTTGATGGGAGAGATAGAATGACAACTATTCAAGAAGTAATAGATAAGTTAATGGAGCCAGCAAAAATGGTTGATTCCACAACAGATGTATTAATAAAAGGGTCAGCCGATACGGAGGTGAAGAGAATTGTAATCGCATTCACGGTGACGCAACAAGTGTTGGAGAAAGCGATATCGATTGGAGCAAATATGATTATTAGTCATGAAGGAACATTTTATAGTCATGAGAATTGGAAAAAATTATATGAGAAAGATCCAGTATACATGACTAAGCTCCAATTAATAGAAGATGCTGCTATTAATATTTTCCGCTTTCATGATTATTATCATCGTTACAATCCAGATGGCGTTATGGTGGGATTAATTCAAAAGCTGGAATGGGAGAATTATATTGAAAAGCATCAATCCATTGCAACAACTATTGTCACTCCAAAGAAAACTGTCGCTGATATTGCAACATACGTGAAAGTTAAGCTTGATGCCCCGTTTGTAAGAGTGGTGGGGGAGTTATCCATGGAATGCCAAAGAATTGGCTTGTTAGCAGGTTATCGCGGAGGAGGCGAAGTAGTAATCCCTTTATTTCAAAATCAAAATTTAGACCTAATTATAGCTGGAGAAGGACCAGAATGGGAGTCTCCTGAGTATGTCAGAGATGCCGTTCAACAAGGAAGAAAGAAAGCATTAATCTTGATTGGGCATGCAGTTAGCGAAGAGCCTGGCATGGAATACTTAACCACTATACTAGCAAATGATTTTCCACACATTCCTGTACATTACATAAAAGAAAAGCCACTATTTCAGATTATTTAAATAGCAATATATTTTTAGTTAATCTACCATACTAGTATGGCTAAAATAAGTTAACAAAACCTGCTTCATACAACCAGTTTACTTTTCTCATTTCACTAATCACTCCACTACCGAGATTATCATCATTAATATTGCTTGCGCCATCTATTAGTTATTCATAAGAGGCTATTGCTGTTTTTTTAAAAAGTAAGCGCTTTATTTTTGATGTGTTTACTTCATTTTCTAAAAAGATGAAGCTTTATAATAGTCGGCTGCGATATAGCAAAAGGCTACAGATAGTATTAAAAACAGAGGGGGGTACTTATGGAAACAGAGGTTGTTCATTCACATGTAAATAAAACAATGAAGGCAAAAAGAAGCAAATTTAAAACAACATTAACAGCAATTAGAAAGGATTGGCAGCTTTATTCATTATTAGTTTTACCACTTATTTATTTAATTATTTTTAAATATGGTCCAATGTTAGGAAATGTTATTGCTTTTAGAAGATATATGCCAGGTGGAAAAATTTATGGTGAACAATGGGTTGGGTTGTATTACTTTAATATGTTTATTAATGACCCAGTTTTTTGGAATGTATTTAAAAACACATTTATTTTGGGCGGAATTACCTTGTTATTTTGTTTTCCTATGCCCATTATATTTGCTCTTCTTTTGAATGAAGTGAAATCCAAAAAGTTTAAGAAGTTTGTACAAACAGCTTCCTATCTACCGCATTTCTTATCTATTGTTATTATTGCTGGAATGATCTTGCAATTAACAGCGCTAAACGGTTCCATTAATGGAATAGTCGAATTTTTCACCGGAGAAAAAATAAGCTTTATTCAAAGTCCAGAATGGTTCCGCACTATTTATGTTACCTCCGAAGTATGGCAAGGAATGGGTTGGGGGGCCATTTTATACTTAGCTGCATTAACAACGATTGACGATTCCTTATATGAAGCAGCGAAAATTGACGGTGCGAACAGATGGAAGCAAACCCTTCATATTACGATACCAGGGATATTGCCAACTATCGTTACCTTATTAATTTTGAATATTGGCAGCTTTCTTGCAATTGGCTTTGAAAAAATCTTATTAATTTATAACCCATTAACCTATGAAACTTCTGATGTTATTTCAACTTATTTATATCGTGTTGGTTTAGAATCCAATAATTTTAGCTATGCAGCAGCTATTGGATTATTTGAATCTATTATTGGCTTAGTGCTTGTATTAACGGCGAACAGCATATCAAGAAAACTAACAGAAAGAAGTTTATGGTAGGGAGGGAGATTTAATGAAAGAATCGAAACAGTACAAAGTTTTTAAAGTCTTTAATGTTTGTATTCTCTTAATTATTATATTTTGTACGTTATATCCATTTATTAATGTAGTTGCACAATCCTTTAGTAGTGAGTCCTATATCAATTCTGGACAGGTAAATTTAATACCAAAAGGATTCAATGTAGACACATATGAGAAGGTACTTTCTGACACCATGTTTTGGATTAATTATAAAAATACGGTTGTATACACAGTGGTAGGAACAATCATTTCTATGTTTTTAACAACAATGTTTGCATATACGCTTTCTAAAAGAAGATTAGTAGGACGAAGATTTTTAACTGTATTTGCTGTATTTACGATGTTTTTTAATGGCGGCTTAATTCCCAATTATGTTTTAATCAATTCACTAGGCTTTGGCAATACAATGTGGGCTATTGTCATTCCTGGTGCAATTAGTATTTATAATATGCTGATCATGAAATCCTTTTTTGAAAATATGCCAGAAGAATTAGAAGAGGCAGCCTCTATTGATGGTTTAAGCACATATGGCATTTTACTAAAAATAGTATTGCCGCTAAGTAAAGCAGTAATGGCCACTATGGTGTTATTTTACGCAGTCGCTTATTGGAACTCTTGGTTCAGCGCTTTTATTTATATGGATAAAAAAGAATTATTTCCAGTAACGATTTATTTGCGGAATATGATTGCGGGAACAACAGGTGGAATGTCAGCAGGTGCTACTTCAGCTGATAACTTAACTCAAATTTCCGCTAATATTAAATCCGTAACAATGGTCTTAACAATTTTGCCAATATTAACGGTATATCCATTTGTACAGAAATATTTTGTTTCTGGAGTAATGCTAGGCTCTATTAAATAGTCAAAATAGGACCTGCTGGAGTTAGGGAGTTCAGCGTAGGTTATTATTCCATATGCCTTTTAAGGAAACAACTTACGCTTTTCCTATATATATAAGGGGAGGAAATGCCATGAAAGAAAGTTGGAAAAAGGTTGGGTTATTTCTAGGTCTAATAGTATTCGTAATGATTGCTGTTGCTTGTTCAAAGAATGATTCAGCAAGTAAGGAAGTAGAAGTAGCAACAAAAGGGGCAATGGAATCATATAGCGCAGGTGACACCTTTAAAGCAACAGAGCCATTTGATTTATCTATTTTATATATGGATCAGCCGACATATCCATATAAAAAAGACTGGCTATTATGGGATAAGATAAAAGAAATTACGAATGTTACCTTGAAGCCGACAATTGTACCATTGAGTGATTATACGCAAAAGAGAAGTTTGTTAATTAGTTCAGGAGAAGCCCCAATCGTTATTCCAAAAACCTATCCAGGAGAGGAAGCTGCCTTCGTGGCATCAGGGGCGGCACTTCCGGTAAGCGATTACATTGATAAAATGCCTCACTTCAAAGAAAAAATTGAAAAATGGGATATGGGTCCAGAATTAGATACATTACGACAAAATGATGGGAAGTTCTATGTCCTGCCAGGTTTACATGAAGAGGTTTGGCCAGATTATACGTTAATTGTAAGAACTGATATTTTTGAAGAAAATAATATTGCTATTCCAACAACTTGGGATGAACTATATACAGCAATGAAGAAATTAAAAGAAATCTATCCAGATTCTATTCCTTTCTCTGATCGTTTTACATTTAACAGTACATTAAATATTGCTGCAACAAGTTTTGGAACGAAAGCAGGTTGGGGATTTGGAAACGGATTATCTTATGATCAAGATGCTGATGAATTTGTGTATGCAGCAACAACCAATAACTATAAAGAAATGCTCACTTACTTCCATAAATTAGTAGAAGAAGGGCTGTTAGATGAAGAGAGCTTTACACAAAGCGATGATCAAGCGGTACAGAAATTTGTAACAGGAAAATCATTTATTATAAATGGAAATTCTCAAACAATCAACTTGCATCGAGTTGATATGGATAAAACGTTAGGAAAAGGGAAATATTCTATTTCCAAAATCACGGTTCCCGGCGGTCCTGCTGGTCAATTAATGTCAGGGTCTAGATTAGAAAATGGTGTAATGATTACCTCCAAAATTAAAGAAAGTGAAAACTTTGAAGCAATTCTTCAGTTTATTGACTGGTTATATTACAGTGATGAAGGACAAGAATTCACTAAATGGGGGGTAGAAGGAACAACATTCACGAGGGAAGATGGAGTAAGAAAATTAATGGAAGATATTAATTACAATGGATTAAATCCAAATGGAACAAAGGATTTACGGGTTGACTATGGATTCTCTGGTGGAGTTTTTTCCTATGGAGGAACAACCGATTTACTTCATTCGATGATGAGTGAAGAAGAGATTAAGTTCCAAAATGATATGAAAGCAGTAAAAACGCCAATTCCAACTGATCCGTTAATTCCATATTCAATTGAAGACAGAGAAAAAGCAACATTACAAAGTACACCTTTAAAAGACTATACGAATCAAAATACATTAAAATTCATTTTGGGAACACGTGATTTAAGTGAGTTTGATGCTTTTGTAAAAGAATTACAAAGTCAAGGATTAGAGCAATATGTGGATACAGCAAATCAGACGTATCAAGAATACAAGAAAAATAACAAATAAATAAAATGGATAAGTTCATTCCTAGCCATCCTGATGAAGGGTAAGAAGAACTAACCTAAACTAGTCCTAACTGTACTGTTATGTGAGGCTAACCAGCAGTGGGGAAAAAAGAAACACACACTGCTGGTAATATTATTATATTCTGAAAGAAGGTGACAAGGATGAAGCAGCAAAGAGAGTTTGGGCAAGGAGTTTTATATACATTTTGTAATTATGTGTATTGGGTTTTACTAACGAATATCTATTTTGTCGTAACAAATCTTATCTTTATTTTTTTCTTCATGACATTAACACCATCGTTTTCAAATATTCTCATCTATGCTCTTGCCTTAATACCGTCTGGACCTGCTATATCTGGACTGCTTTATTCGATGGAGAAATTAGTAAGAACGAAAGAGCTATCACCAACAACTGACTTTTTCTATGGATATCGATCGAATTTAAAAGGCACATTTTTTCTGTGGATAATAATCTTAGCTGTATTCTTTGTCTTATTCATCGACTTACAATACCTTCAAATAACCATAACACCAGTTAATCAAATCATTTTTATTGTTGTGCTTGCACTTACGCTTATTTGGACAATGCTTAGTATAAATATGTTAATAATTAATGCAAAATATACTTTTCGAATAAGGGATTTAATAAAGTTGTCTGCGTATTATCTATTCATAAAATGGAAAGAAACAATAGGTAATATATTGATTCTCTTTTTTACTGCTGTTGCAACAGTAATCACTAATGATTTCTTAATTGTTTTCATTGCTAGTTTGCTTGCATGGATAATGGTGTTTAATTCTAGAGAGCTGCTTAAACATATAGATCGTAATTTTTTGAAAAAATCTCCTTCTAACAATATAAGTGAAAAATATGATGCACCACCTTTGCAAGGTTCATAAATGAAAGGAGAAGTACTAAGAAATGACTCTATATAAAAAAATAGTTTATAATCTCTTCATTTCATTTAAAAGAAATTTTAATTTGGAAGGACACATATAGATGGAAAGAGAAGTAGTTTAGAGGTTATGAGAAAAAATGAGGAGGAAGACAAAATGTTACCCTTAATGAAGAATTTATCCGGAAAAGTAGCAGTTATTACTGGAGGTGGAGGCGTACTTTGTGGCTGCATGGCGAAAGAGTTAGGCAGACAAGGAGTAAAGGTAGCCATTTTGAATCGTACATATGAAAAAGCGCAAAAGGTAGCAGAGGAAATTAATAACGAAGGTGGCATGGCTATTGCTATAGCATGTGATGTTGTTGATGTAAACAGTGTGAAGGAAGCGGAAAAAATAGTCTTAGATACTTTTGGAAACTGTGACATTCTTATTAATGGGGCTGGAGGAAATCATCCAAAAGGTATTACTTCAGAAGAAATTCTGCGATTAGAAGATCTTGATAAAGAAGGAATTACTAGTTTTTTTGATTTAACAATGGAGGGATTTTCCTTTGTATTTAATTTGAATATAATCGGTACTTTAATTCCTACTCAAATATTTTCAAAACAAATGGTTGGAAAAAGTGGAACCATTATAAATATATCCTCTATGAGCGCCCCAAGTCCAATGACGAAAGTACCTGCTTACAGCGCAGCTAAAGCTGGTATAGAGAATCTTACAAAATGGTTAGCTGTTCATATGGCTGAAACAGGAATTAGGGTTAATGCAATTGCTCCAGGCTTTTTCTTAACAAAACAAAATGAAGGACTGCTAAAAAATTCAGATGGGACTTATACAGAGCGGACGAAGAAAATATTAGCCCATACACCAGTAAAAAGATTAGGAAAACCAGAGGACTTATTGGGGACATTATTATGGCTAGTGAATGAAGAAACAAGTGGTTTTGTTACAGGGATTAGTGTGCCAGTTGATGGCGGATTTATGGCGTACTCAGGTGTTTAAAAATACTCCCTGATAAGAAAGGATTAGTTATTCTAGCTAGTGACGGGCAATCAAAATGAGATCTTCCACTGATCCTTAAGTGAATTGTAGATTTATAGAGTATTTAGTCCCGTTAGTATTAGGGTGGAGGTGAATCCTCACTATTATCCTATAAATAGTTAAATATTCACTTTGGTAAACCTATCATTTTTTAGATAGGAAAAAAGATAGAACATGTTATCAAAAATAATATTTCCCGGAAAATTTCACCATGCAGCACCTTGTTGGGATTAAATGTATTTTTTATATTCCGTTTGGATAATTTATCAGATAAAGATTCAAAAGATTATCGAAGGTACAAAATAGATGAAGCGGCATTTGTAGAGAAATCCCTTCAATCAAATGGATTAATTGCTACAAATGCAAAGGCTTCCTTAGCAGCAGATGGACTTTTTCACCCTACATATGGTTGGATTGGTTTGGAATACGCTGATTAGAACTGGCGTAAGACGTTATGATGCTAATTGTTTATACGTTTTTAGTTTGCTTTAAGTGGTAAAAACCTAATATATTTAAACTTTATCTAAATCTAAAGAGAAATTATTATTCTGGATGAAGCATAAATTTTAAAAAATTCTCGGTTGAAAAAGCAGCAGCACCTAATGCAGAGGAAGCAAAATTAATATCAGAAAAATGGATAGCAAGTTGTGATTGGTGAAAGGGCAAAGTATAATTGTCTATTATTTTTTTCACTTGTGGCTCTATCCATTTTTTAGCTAAGGTAAGTCGATTGCCGATTATGATTTGCTCTGGATTGAAGATATGAATAATATTAATAATTCCAGCACCTAGATGATTGCCAACTTCATTGAATAAATGGATAGCTTGCGTATTTCCTTGGTCGGCAAGCTCAATCAAATCATTCAAATAAACCTGACCTTTTATACCTAGCTTTAATTCGACAGCCTTGTTGAGTAAATATTGTTCGGAAGCGTAGAGTTCCCAGCAGCCTTTATTGCCACAGCGGCATTCTAATCCATCCTTTTGAATTATCATATGGCCGATTTCTCCAGAATATCCGAGGTTTCCTTTATACAGTTCTCCATTAATGATAATTCCAGCGCCGATTCCAATAGCAGCACTTACATAGATTAAATTTTGATAGGTCTGACCTACTCCGAATTTTTTTTCTCCATAGGCCCCGGCATTTGCTTCATTTTCAACTAATACAGGAAGATGGAATTCTTCTTCCAGATGGCTTTTTAGTGAAACATTATTCCAATCTAAGTTTGGAGCGAAGAGAATGTCACCGTCCATATTTGTAATCCCTGGTGCCCCAATCCCTATGCCAATTACTCCATAAACAGAGTTAGGAGCAGTGTCTATTAACAAAGTAATAATCTTTTTTATTATTTGTAGTGTATCTTCATAAGATAAATTAACATATTTTTCATTTATACGGTATATGATATTCCCCTGCAAATCAGTTAAAATTCCTAATAGATAGTTAACGCCTAAGTCAATACCAATGGAATAACCGGCCTTCTCATTAAATAGAAGCATAACAGGTCGCCTTCCTCCACTAGATTCACCATGCCCTGATTCATAGATCAATTGTTCATTAATAAGCTCTGATACTAAGGAGGAAACAGTCCCTTTTGTTAATCCTGTCTGCTGGGCAATATCCGCCCGAGAAATAGGCGCATTGTTCTTAATTAAATTTAAACAAAGAGATTTATTTTCTTTTTTTACTAACTGCTGATTCCAAGTAATATGCATCCTTTTCGCAATCCCCTCTTATCTATTTCTGAAATTCATATGAATATAATTACTTTCAGAAAGGTCTTTCTCTTCCAATTGATTAATTATACTACAGTTTATCTATTAACCAAACAGAGGGGATTGATAAAGTTAGTTCGTTTATTTAATATACAAACTTATATATAATTGATATAATTCCTATAGAATAGGGTTATCTATATAGAGGAAAAAGGATAATTTACTTGAGAAAATTCTTGCTTCTTTTTTATGGTGGCCATTCAATCAAAAATATCATAGCTGGCGGAGGTGCTAATGGAAATGAATTACAGAAATTTAGGGGATACCGGTCTAAAAACCAGTGAAGTCAGTTTCGGTACATGGGCTATTGGTGGTTCATGGGGAAAGGTTGATGATACAGAGGCATTAAAATCCTTACATATGGCGATGGACAAAGGCGTGAATTTTTTTGATACGGCCGATGTGTATGGAGATGGACATAGCGAAGAGCTTCTTGCTAAGGCAACGAAGGGGAAAGAGAATCAAATTCATATAGCCACTAAGTTTTGTCGGGGTGGCGATATTTTCGCAAATGAGAACTATTCGGAGGAAAGGATACGTCAGTACTGTGAAAATAGTTTGAAGCGATTAAATAGAGAAACAATCGATTTATATCAAATCCATTGTCCACCAATAGAAATTTTAAAAGATGGCCGAGTTTTTGAAGTGCTTGATAACTTACAAGAGGAAGGTAAAATTCGCCATTATGGAGTAAGTGTCGAAACAGTGGAAGAAGGACTTATATGTTTGCAGAATCCTAACGTTAAGGCTCTGCAAATAATTTTTAATATTTTTCGCCAAAAGCCATTAGAGTTATTGATTCCTGAAGCAGCGAGAAAGGGTGTTGGCATTCTTGTGCGACTTCCTTTGGCAAGCGGATTGCTTACTGGAAAATTTACAAAAGAGCATACTTTTGCGGAAGATGATCATCGCAAATTTAATGAGAATGGGGAAGCTTTTAATGTAGGAGAAACATTTGCTGGACTTGGATTTGAAAAAGGCGTTGAATTAGCAGAGGATCTTGCTTGGATTGGAGAAAATCGTCAATCAATGGCGGCGGCAGCGTTACGCTGGATATTGGATCAGCCAGGTATTTCTTGTGTTATTCCTGGTTTTAAAAATCGTCAGCAAATCAATGAGAATTTAAAAGCATTAGTGGAAAAACCATTTAATAATGAGGAATTACAGAGATTGAGAGCATTTTATGAGAAAAAGGTCAAAAATGCTATTAGAGGTCCATATTAAATGAATAACATACTAAGTTTACAAAAGCTGGGGGAAAACAAAGCGGATTAGATGTAGTCCCATGGAAGTGAAGAATATTCAGTCTGCGGCTGCTTACCACAAACCTTCTTTTTTAATGAATAAAAAACCGAACAATTATACGAAACTTGGATTAGCTTCTCCGTATAATTGTCCGGGTATATATTTTGGTTGGAATGCTAATGTTCCAGCTTTTTTTTATGTAACTTTTATTTGGGTATTTCACTATCTCCTTTAATAAACCTCCATATATCATGAAAAACCTTAGCTCGATGTAAGGAAGTAACGATAACGAGTGAAACTGGACCAATGATGAGACCGATGAAACCAAAAAGCTTAAACCCAACAAACAAAGCAATTAAAGTAGCTAAAGGATCAAGTCCGATATTGGATGAAAGGATTTTTGGCTCCATGATTTGTCTTTGAACTAAAACGATGATATATAGCACGGACAATCCAATCGCCAATACAATCTGCCCTGTAATAATTTCGTAAATAATCCATGGAACAAAGATTAACCCTGTACCGAGATAGGGGATAATATCTACAATTCCAGTTAACAGTGCGATAGTAATAGCATAATCCACTCGAAGAATTAACAAGCCAATTAAAATAATGACTGTCGTAATAGAAACAAGCGTTAATTGGGCTTTTAAAAATCCAAACAAAGCCTTTTTTAATTCAAAGAATACTGTTTTACCGCTATTTAACCACTTGGAAGGAAAGAACTTCCCAAATTTTAATGATAATCGCGCCCAGTCCTTGCTGATAAAAAAAGTGGCTAAGAGAGAAAAAATGAGGACGCTTGCTGCATTTGGAAACCAGGACAGGAAAATAGGGATATTAAGAAAGAAAGATTGTAAAAAATCTCCCATTACCGTTCCAACTTGTTCGCCCACTTTATCTATATTTGTCATAATGGTATCTTGTTGACCTGTACCGAGATTATTGAACGTTTGAGAAATTTTATTATATAATGGAATAATTTGCGCTGCAAACAAATCTTCTATGTATCGAATAATGATGTCTATATGTTTGGGAACGACTTCTCCAAGATAGGCAGCTCCTGCTACAATTTCAGCAATTAGTAAAGAAACCAAACCAGCAAAAATGGATAAAATGAGTAAAATACTTAAAACAACAGCAAAAGCCCTTGGTAATTTGCATTTAAATTGTAGAAAATTAACGAGTGGATTCATTAAAAAAGCAATCAGAAATCCAATAATAAAAGGATAAGTTACTTTGGATAAATAAAAAAAGCTAACAAATAATAGGATAGTAGCTGCTATCACTATGATAAACCGAATGGTTCGGTTAAGATAAGTTAAATTCAATGTCAATCCTCCCGTTTTTAGTATAATAGAAAATGGACCATTAGTGATTAGGAACTAGATATAGATTATATATATTCCTTTTTTATTTATATTTTCTATACTTATGCTTTTTTAATCGAAATTCCTGCTTATTAATTTAAATATAGAAGAGAGAATTTTTTAGTCAATGGCTTTCGAAAAGGAGAGTTAGTTATGTTTTTATTTAGCCAGCCATATTTATTTCTATATTTGCTGTTAGCAATTGCTCTTATAGCTAAGAACAATTCCTTGATTATCGCAGTTGTTTTCTTATTAGTATTGAAATTAATTGGGGTAGATAGTAAGTTATTTTCATTGATTCAATCTAAAGGTATTAATTGGGGCGTAACGATTATTACGATAGCTGTTCTTGTTCCGATAGCCACTGGAGATATTGGTTTTAAAGATCTTACCGCTACCTTTAAATCACCGTATGCATGGATAGCTTTGATTTCTGGAATTATGGTTGCTCTGCTCGCAAAAGGAGGAGTTAGTTTATTAGCCGATTCTCCAGAAATTACAACAGCACTTGTTCTAGGAACCATTTTGTCTGTATCGGTTTTCAATGGGGTGGCAGTAGGCCCATTAATTGGCGCTGGAATAGCGTATGCAGCCATTAAAGTAGTAGAGTGGATAACCTAATCCGCTCTCTTGCTCTAATTTACCGTTTAAGATATAAGACAGGATAAAGGAATTTATGGTATAATTTTTAAAGGAAAGAAATATAGTGTAAAGGAGAATCAGAAAAAATTTTTTTTACTATATCTACAGTTTTTAAGTATAAAATATGAGACATTTTGAAGTTTTTTGTTTATAATGAATGTGTAGTTACATTTTATCTCATCTATAACGTACCAAATAGTTTATTTTTTTATTTGAAAATGTAAGCATTTTCAAATGGATGATGCTCACTTTAATTTTTTTTGAAAAAACTCCCCCATCTTTTTATAAAATAAATCCGGATTATATTATTAATTGATTTTTTGGTACATATTCAGTTAATCTAACAAAATAGTAAACATTTATTTAAGGTGAATTCCATCGTTTTGTTTTACAGATTTTCACAATATTGGTAACTACGACAGGGACAATACTGGGAGTTTGAATGGGTTGTACTAACTAAAAGAAAAGGTGTAAAGGAGAGATATGTATGGCTGTTACAAAAGGGCTTGAGGGGATTATTGCTACAACATCTTCTATTAGTTCCATTATAGATGATTCACTTGCTTATGTGGGTTATGATATTGATGTGTTAGCAGAGCATTCCAGTTTTGAAGAAGTAGTATTTTTATTATGGCATCAAAAGTTGCCAACTGATACGGAACTGGCAATGCTAAAACAAGAATTGGCAGATAATGCTGAATTACCTGTCTCTTTGATTGAACAAATGAAGCTCATGCCATTAAATAAAGTGCATCCAATGGCAGTACTTCGTTCAACTGTGTCTTTGCTAGGAGCATATGATGAACAAGCAGATGCTATGGATACTGAAGCAAACTATTTAAAAGCTGTAAGACTTCAAGCAAAAATTCCAACTATCGTAACAGCTTTTTCAAGATTAAGAAAAGGGCTAGATCCAATTTCTCCAAGAAAAGATTTAGGATTTGCTGCTAATTTCCTTTATATGCTTAACGGAAAAGAACCAGAAGCGATTGCTATTGAAGCCTTTAATAAAGCACTTGTGCTTCATGCTGATCATGAATTAAATGCGTCTACATTTACTGCAAGAGTGTGTGTAGCTACTTTGTCTGATGTATATTCTGGTATTACTTCAGCTATCGGGGCGTTAAAAGGACCTTTGCATGGCGGCGCAAACGAAGCAGTAATGAAAATGCTGAAAGAAATCGGAAGCATTGATAATGTCGAGCCATATATTCGAGAAAAGATGGCAAACAAAGAAAAAATAATGGGATTTGGCCATCGAGTTTATCGAAAGGGAGATCCTCGTGCCAAACATCTAAAGGAAATGGCAAGAAAATTAACACAATTGACGGGTGAACCTGAATTATATGATATGAGTGTAAAGATTGAGACATTGTTAAAAGAAGAGAAAAATTTAGTGCCAAACGTAGATTTCTTTTCAGCTTCTGTTTATCATAGTTTAGGTATTGACCATGACTTATTCACCCCGATTTTTGCGGTGAGCAGAGTTTCTGGCTGGCTGGCTCACATTCTGGAGCAGTATGATAATAATCGCCTGATTCGACCTAGAGCAGATTATATTGGGCCAGAGCGCTTGGAATATATTCCAGTTCAAGAGCGATAAAAAAGGATATAATTTCCCATAGAGTAATAGAATAATATATACTTAATGATGGGTTAATTTACTTTGCGTATTGGCGTTTTCCTTTTT
Source organism: Niallia sp. FSL W8-0177 (assembly GCF_038006285.1). Classification (NCBI taxonomy): domain Bacteria; kingdom Bacillati; phylum Bacillota; class Bacilli; order Caryophanales; family Bacillaceae; genus Niallia; species Niallia sp. FSL W8-0177. The sequence goes on along the minus strand of NZ_JBBOUX010000001.1, from coordinate 2,742,050 downwards.
TTTATTCGTCAGAATAGTAAATATAATTAGCTTATAAAAGCTTGTTATAATAAATTTATTTCATTCTTTTTCCAATGAATGTTATTACATTGGAAAAGGAAACTATTTTTTACGGAGGGATAGAAACATGCAAGGAGAAAAAATTACAGTAGTAGATGGAGTATTAAATGTACCAGCAAATCCGATTGTTCCTTATATTGAGGGAGATGGAATTGGACCAGATATATGGGCAGCATCATCAAGAGTGTTAGATGCAGCTGTTGAAAAAGCATACAATGGGGAAAAGAAAATTGTTTGGAAAGAAGTACTAGCTGGTGAAAAAGCATTTAATGAAACTGGAGAATGGTTACCTTCTGAAACATTGGATGTAATTAGAGAGTATTTAATTGCTATAAAAGGGCCATTAACTACACCAGTTGGCGGTGGTATTCGTTCTTTAAACGTTGCCCTGCGCCAAGAATTGGATCTTTTTGTTTGTTTACGTCCAGTGAGATGGTTTGAAGGAGTTCCTTCTCCTGTTAAAAGACCTCAAGATACAGATATGGTTATCTTCCGTGAAAATACTGAAGATATTTATGCAGGAATTGAATATGAGAAGGGTTCAGAGGCTGCTTCAAAATTAATTAACTTTTTACAACAAGAGATGGGAGTTAATAAAATTAGATTCCCTGAAACATCTGGAATTGGAATTAAGCCGATATCAGAAGAAGGAACAAGTCGTTTAGTAAGAGCTGCGATTAATTATGCGATTAAAGAAGGTCGTAAATCGGTAACTCTAGTACATAAAGGAAACATTATGAAATATACAGAAGGCGCATTTAAGAACTGGGGTTATGAATTAGCAGAACAAGAATTTGGAGATAAAGTATTTACATGGGCCCAGTATGATCGCATTAAAGAAGAACAAGGTTCTGATGCAGCAAATAAAGCTCAATCTCAAGCGGAAGCAGAAGGTAAAATCATTATTAAAGATTCTATTGCTGATATTTTCTTACAACAAATTCTTACTCGTCCAAAAGAATTTGATGTAGTTGCGACAATGAATCTAAACGGAGATTATATTTCTGATGCTTTAGCAGCACAAGTGGGTGGAATCGGTATTGCTCCTGGAGCAAACATAAATTACGAAACTGGCCATGCTATTTTTGAAGCTACACACGGAACGGCTCCTAAATATGCTGGTTTAGATAAAGTAAACCCATCTTCTGTTATTCTTTCAGGTGTTCTATTGCTTGAACATTTAGGCTGGACTGAAGCTGCACAATTAGTGATTCAATCCGTGGAAAAAACAATTGCTTCCAAAGTTGTTACATATGACTTTGCTCGTCTAATGGATGGTGCTACAGAAGTGAAATGTTCCGAGTTCGGTGATGAATTAATTAAGAACATGAATTAATTAAGAACATGAATTAATAACAAATTGAAGAAGAGATCGTCTCATCTCTTCTTCCTTTTTGTCCAAAATAGAAGATTTACGGTATTGGATTAGAATGGGATAAGCTGGGAAAAGTATTTACTAAATAGAGTAAAAGGGGACTCTGCTTTGTAACTGCTTATTGGTGGGCTTCATTCATTCTCGGTCTAATAAGGGGGAAATAATATGGTTAAACGTAAGAAGATTTCCATCATTGGTGGAGGTTTTACTGGGGCTACAACTGCTTTTTTGCTTGCTCAAAAAGAACTTGGTGATATCGTATTATTAGATGTTCCGCGAAATGAAAACTCTACAAAGGGAAAAGCATTAGATATGTTTGAAGCAAGTCCTGTACAAGGGTTTGATGCAAATATAACGGGAACTTCCGACTATAAAGATACAGCTGATTCTGATATTGTCGTAATAACTGCTGGTATGGCAAGAAAGCCAGGTATGAGTAGAGATGACCTTGTACAAACAAATCAAGCTATTATGAAATCGGTAACAAAGGAAATTGTGCAATATTCACCTAATTGTGTCATTATCGTGCTTACGAACCCTGTTGATGCCATGACATATACTGTTTATAAAGAATCAGGCTTTCCTAAGAATAGAGTAATTGGGCAGTCGGGGGTTTTAGATACAGCACGCTTTCGCAGCTTTGTGGCAATGGAGTTAAATCTTTCCGTTAAGGACATTACAGGATTTGTATTAGGCGGACATGGTGATGATATGGTTCCACTTATACGTTATTCCTATGCAGGTGGTATTCCATTAGAAGCACTAATTCCAAAACATCGCTTGGATGAGATTATTGAAAGAACAAGAATTGGTGGAGCGGAAATTGTAAATTTACTTGGAAACGGAAGTGCTTATTATGCTCCAGCAGCTTCTGTGGTAGATATGTGTGAAGCTATAATTAAAAGTCAAAGACGTATCCTTCCTACTATCGCTTATTTAGAAGGAGAATATGGCTATAACGATCTTTATCTAGGTGTACCTACAATTCTTGGCGGAAACGGAATCGAACAAATTATTGAACTGGAACTAACTGAGGAAGAAAAGGCAGCCTTAGATAAATCTGTTCACTCCGTTCGAAGTGTATTGACAGTATTAAATTAAGTATAAAAGTCGGCAGCTCGATAAAAAAGAGCTAGCCGATTTTTTTATTTCATTTAATCAATAAACTTAACCAGAGACACCTATAATAATTTATAAGAATTATTTCCTATTTGTAAACAGGATATAAATGTTTTTTCCATTTTTATTGGACAATATATTATAATGTAAATAGGTATAAGGGGACTTTAGGGGAATTAACATATTTGGAGGCTGTATATGAAGAAAAAGGTTTTAGTTGTAGATGATGAACAATCTATCGTAACTCTACTTAAGTATAATTTACAACAGGCAGGTTATGATGTATTAACTGCCATGGATGGAGAAGAAGGATTGAATCTAGCATTAACTGCTAATCCGGATGTCATCTTACTAGATTTAATGCTGCCAAAAAAAGATGGGATGGATGTTTGTAAAGAATTACGCCAACAGAAAGTGTTAACTCCTATTTTAATGTTAACAGCTAAAGACGATGAATTTGACAAAGTTTTAGGGCTTGAACTAGGTGCAGATGATTATATGACTAAACCTTTTAGCCCCCGGGAAGTCATTGCTCGAATTAAAGCTGTATTAAGACGAATTCAAATGCAAGTGCCAGCAGCCTCGGATGAAGTAGATGAAGAAGAGGACGATGGTATTAAAATAGGTGAATTAAGAGTGCTTCCTAATTATTATGAAGCATATTTCAAAGGGGAACTATTAGAGTTAACTCCGAAAGAATTTGAGTTATTATTATATCTTGTTAAAAATAAGGGAAGAGTTCTTACAAGGGATCAACTATTAAGCGCTGTTTGGAATTATGACTTCGTCGGAGATACAAGAATTGTAGATGTACATATTAGCCACTTACGTGAAAAAATTGAAGAAAATACGAAAAAACCAATATATATTAAAACGATTCGTGGATTGGGTTATAAGTTAGAGGAACCAAAGTAAATGAAGAGCTTTAAATCTCGATTAATGGCGAGTGTTTTATTTACTATATTTATTGTGTTTTTGTTCGTAGCAATATTTATTGAATCATATAATAAAAAGACGTTTATGGACTCTTTTGACAGTCGATTGAAACGCGAAGGTACTTTAATCGCAAAGCAAATAATGAAAAATGGCGATGGGTTAGACATTAATAATAGTCTATTAAAAGAATATAGTGAAGCATTAGATATACAAATTACTGTTATAGATGAAACTGGAGAGATTCTCTTTAACGAAGGAGAGCTGCAGACAGATACAGAATATGAAAATCGAATGCAAAGGCTGCTTTCAAATGAAAAAGCAAAAGCGGTATCTATTAATGGAAATCCTAACTTTCACTTTTATCAACAACAGTTAACTGGTGAAGAGGGGAGATTAGGATATCTATTAATTGGTGCAAAAATAGAAGAAATAGAAAAGGCTTATCAGCATATTAATTGGATTATTTTTGCTTCTTTTTTCTTGTCGCTTTTAGTGATTTATTTAATTGGCTATAAATTAATTTATCGTTATACGAGACCTATTGAGTCAGCTACCAAGGTTGCTGTCGATTTAGCGAATGGGAATTACCATGCGAGAACCTATGAAGATCGAGTAGATGAAACAGGAGTACTTAGTTCTTCGCTAAATAAAGTAGCTAAAGATATGCAAGAGATGGTAAAAGCACAAGAAATTCAAGAAGATCGTCTAGGAACATTGATTGAGAGTATTGGTAGCGGATTATTATTAATAGATAGCCGAGGATATATTAATTTAATCAATAAATCCTATAAGGATATGTTCTTTGTCCGTTCTGCTGATTATCTCTATAAACAATACTACAAAGTCATTCCATATAGACAAGTGACTGATTTAGCGGAAGAAATATTTATGACTGAACATAAAGTAATCCGAGATATGACCCTAGAGATTAAAAATGAGAAAAAAAGCTTTCAAGTGTATGGAGTACCTATTATTGGGACGAATGACAGATGGATGGGGATTTTACTCGTTTTTAATGATATAACAGAATTGAAAAAGCTTGAGCAAATTCGTAAAGACTTTGTAGCCAATGTCTCTCATGAATTAAAAACTCCTATTACTTCTATTAAAGGCTTCTCGGAAACACTTCTTGATGGAGCGATGGAAGATAAGGAGACGTTAGAGGAATTTTTACGAATCATTTTAAAAGAGAGTCACCGATTACAGACGTTAATTCAAGACCTTCTGGATCTTTCAAAATTGGAACAGCACCATTTTGCCCTTAATAAAGAGGAATTTAATCTGATGGAAATTCTCAATAAAGCGACAAAAATGTTGGAAGGTAGAGCGGAAGCGAAAAATATTAAGTTACTGTTTCCTCAAGCGAATGAAATTGTTCAAATTGAGGGTGATAGAAGTCGATTAACGCAAGTTTTTTTAAATCTTATAACGAATGCGGTTATCTATACTCCGAATGATGGAGAAATTACTGTCTACGTCGTGGAGAAGAAAAAGAAAATCGAAATAAGAATTCAGGATACTGGAATTGGAATAGAGCAAGAAGAAATTCCTAGAATATTTGAACGCTTTTATCGAGTGGATAAAGCGCGAAGTAGAAATTCTGGAGGCACTGGATTAGGACTGGCAATCGTGAAGCATTTAGTAGAGCTTCATAGAGGAACAATTCAAGTAGAGAGTGAGATGGGAGAAGGAACGACTTTCACTGTTATTTTGCATAAGGAATTTCCATTTTAGGAAAAAGGCTGTAGCTTAAGTGTTTTAACTAAACATAACCCCAAACAACTATACGTAAAATGCTGGAAAATTCGTATAATGTTTTGGGGTTTTTAATTTATTTTAAGAAAGAAGATTATCCTTTATCTCAGTCGATAGTCTCCAGTTTGTACACCGATGAACAGTCTCCTCCGCTTTTCATTGTCTAGCTGCGGAGCCTATCGGTTAGCAAACTTCCGACGATCTCCTTACGATAAGTCAACATCGACTCTCTATCGTTCGTCGTGTATCCTTTATCTTAGTCGATAGTCTCCAGTTTGTACACCGATGAACAGTCTCCTCCGCTTTTCATTGTCTAGCTGCGGAGCCTATCGGTTAGCAAACTTCCGACGATCTCCCTACGATAAGTCAACATCGACTCTCTATCGTTCGTCGTGTATCCTTTATCTTGAGAGAATCGCTCCAGTTTACAAGGCGCTAAACGGTGCCTTCCGCTTTTCTACTTCCTTTACATTGTTTTTACATTTGGTTTATGGTGGGTTTACACTTTGTTGGTACAATTATTTTTGAAGTCCCCCTTATCCATTTGGTTAAGGACTTAAGCTAAAAGCTACCCCGCTTTTGGCTTCCCCTTTTAATAGTGGGTATGGTAGGAAAGGAATCGTAAATGATTGTTGGTAGAATTGTGATCCTCTTATCCATGCCAGTGTCGATATACCTAAATTGTTTTTTGATGCTGTAAAAATAGCGGAGTTTGTTGCTAAAAGATGTGTACTGCACGCTTATTTCCTTGTAGGGTGAAATAAGCACGTGTCTGGTAAGACCTCTTTTATCACAATCTCTGCTTTTTTACATTTATGAATATGTCATGTAAAATAAATAATATTAAGTCGTGTAATAATCCCCGTTTATATACGAGAAAATATACCATATTAAAAGGATGGAGGAGGATTTCTTGAAAAAGAAATTAATCTTAATTGACGGTAATAGTATTGCGTATCGAGCGTTTTTTGCTTTGCCTCTATTAAACAATGATAAAGGTGTGCACACAAATGCTGTTTATGGTTTCACGATGATGCTTATGAAAATTATTGAAGAAGAAAAGCCAACACATGCTCTTGTTGCCTTTGATGCAGGGAAAACAACTTTTCGCCATAAAACGTTTAGTGAATATAAGGGGGGGCGCCAAAAAACGCCACCAGAATTGTCGGAGCAATTCCCGTATATTAGAGAGTTGTTGAAATCCTATGGTATCCATCATTACGAATTAGAAAACTATGAAGCTGATGATATTATCGGAACACTTTCTCTTCAAGGAGAAAAAGATGGTTTTGAAGTAGTTGTAATTTCTGGTGATAAAGATTTAACCCAATTAAGTTCGGATAAGACAACTGTCTATATCACTAGAAAAGGAATTACAGACATGGAGTCCTATACGCCAGACCATATCCAAGCAAAATATGGCCTGACGCCTGACCGAATTATTGATATGAAAGGTCTAATGGGTGATAGCTCAGATAATATTCCAGGTGTCCCCGGTGTTGGAGAAAAAACAGCTATCAAATTGCTGAAGGAATTTGATTCCTTAGAAAATTTAGTCCAATCTATTGACAAAGTAAGTGGTAAAAAGCTGAAGGAAAAGTTAGAAGAATTTAAGGACCAAGCATTAATGAGTAAAGAACTTGCTACTATTTTCAGAGAAGCTCCTTTAACCATAACATTAGAAGATACAGAATTTCCTGGGATGCAAATAGAGAAATTAAAGGAGATTTTCAAAGAGCTTGGCTTTAATTCTCTTCTCGAAAAATTAGGAGATGCACCAGAAAAAGAAGAACTTGTTTTAGAAGATATCGAGTTTAAAACCGTTGAAAATATCACAGACGATATTTTTTCTGATAGGAATATTATGTATGTTGAAGTATTAGAAGATAATTATCATTATGCACCTATTCTAGGGATTTCTCTTTTAAATGATAATGGCGCATACTTTCTTCCAATTGATCATGCTTTAAAGTCGTCTGATTTTAAAAATTGGGCAGAAGATGAGAAGAAAGAAAAGATTGTTTATGATGCTAAAAGATCGGAAGTATCGTTACGTCATCAAGGAATTCATTTAAAAGGAATTACATTTGATATTCTTATCGCAGCATATTTAGCGGATCCTTCTGCAACGATTGAGGATGTTGCCTCTGTTGCTAAAAAATATGATTTTACTAATTTACAATCAGATGAAGTATTTTATGGAAAAGGAGCAAAAAGAAAGGTTCCCGAACAAGAAATATTAGCAGACCATCTCGTGAGAAAGGCATTCGCATTGAAGGCTATCCAAGAGACAATGGAAGATGAATTGAAAAAGAACGATCAAGAAGCCTTATTTTACGATTTAGAAATGCCTTTAAGCTTGGTACTTGCTGATATGGAATCAACGGGGGTTAAGGTGGATGTATCTCGCCTAAAAGCAATGGGGCAAGAGCTTTCCGAAAGATTGAAAGAAATTGAAGGGCGAATTTATGAGCTGGCTGGTGAAACCTTTAATATCAATTCTCCAAAACAACTTGGTGTGATTTTATTTGAAAAACTTGGATTGCCAGTTGTAAAGAAAACGAAGACAGGCTATTCCACATCTGCTGATGTATTAGAGCAACTTGCTAGTTCACATGAAGTAATTAGAGAAATATTAGAATATAGGCAACTGGGGAAATTGCAATCAACCTATATAGAAGGCTTACAAAAAGTGGTCCATAATGGAAGAATTCATACAAGATTTAACCAGGTACTAACACAAACAGGTCGCTTAAGTTCGATTGATCCTAATTTGCAAAATATCCCGATTCGTTTAGAAGAAGGAAGAAAAATAAGACAAGCGTTTGTGCCGACAGAAGAGGATTGGGTAATTTTTGCTGCTGATTATAGTCAAATAGAGTTACGGGTACTTGCTCATATCGCTAATGATGAGAAATTAATCGAAGCATTTAGAGAAGATCATGATATTCATACAGAAACAGCTATGTCTGTTTTCCATGTAGAAGCTGACGAAGTAACCTCTAATATGCGAAGACATGCTAAAGCAGTTAACTTTGGTATTGTATATGGAATTAGTGATTATGGACTTTCTCAAAGTCTGCATATTACAAGAAAAGAAGCGGCGAAATTCATTGAACGTTACTTAGAAAGTTATCCAGGAGTAAGAAATTATATGGAAGAAATTGTGGCAGATGCAAAGCAAAAAGGCTATGTCTCCACTTTGCTTCAGAGAAGAAGATATTTAGCTGATATCACAAGCAGAAACTTTAATCTTCGCGGTTTTGCAGAGAGAACGGCGATGAATACACCAATCCAAGGAAGTGCAGCTGATATCATCAAAAAAGCGATGATTGATATGGCAAAGCGCTTGGAAGTAGAAGGGTTGAAAGCAAAATTGTTGCTGCAGGTTCACGATGAATTGATTTTTGAAGCTCCTAAAGACGAAATAGAAAAGCTGAAAGAAATTGTGCCAGATGTAATGGAACATGCAGTTGAATTAAGCGTGCCTTTAAAAGTGGACTATTCTTACGGTCCAACTTGGTATGATGCAAAATAATAAAGACTGTTCTCTAAAAGATTATTCTTTTTTCTATAGAAATAATTAGGCGATAGTTTAAAGGAACAAATTTTCACGAATCTTATAATAGAAATTTTTTACATGAAAGGAGGGGATGGAAATGCCAGAATTACCAGAAGTTGAAACGGTACGAAAAACGCTGAAACAGCTGACGCAAAATAAAGTAATAAAAGAAGTGGTTGTATCATGGGCAAAAATGATTAAAAAACCAGAAAATGTGGAAGAATTTTCGGATGCATTGGTTGGTCAAACCATTTTAGATGTTAAAAGACGTGGGAAATTTATATTAATTGAAACAAATGATTTTACCATCGTCTCCCATTTGCGAATGGAAGGCAAATATGGAGTATTTCAAGCACAAGAGCCAGTTGATAAGCATACCCATGTTATTTTCTTTTTTGAAGATGGTTCAGAGCTACGGTATAAAGATGTCCGGAAATTCGGTACCATGCATTTATTTAAAAAAGGGGAAGAATCAAACGCCATGCCTCTTTCGCAATTAGGACCTGAACCTTTTGCTGCTGACTTTACGATAGCGAATTTTTCAGAGCGTTTATCGAAAACAAATCGCAGTATCAAAACAGCATTGTTGGATCAAAAGATTGTGGTTGGGTTAGGAAATATATATGTAGATGAATCTTTATTTCGAAGTGGCATTCATCCGGAGAGAACAGCAAATTCCCTAGATGTGAAAGAAATAGAAAAATTATATAAAGAAATCATCGCTACTTTATCTGAAGCGGTCGAAAAAGGTGGTAGCACGATTCGCTCTTATGTAAACACCCAAGGACAAATTGGAATGTTTCAGCTTGAACTATATGTATATGGTCGTAAGGGCCAAGAGTGCAAAGTATGTGGCCATACTTTAGAAAGAATTATAGTCGGGGGAAGAGGAACCGTTTTTTGTCCTAATTGCCAAAAAAAATAAAACAATAAACCTGAATTAACATTGGATGGGCTCTTTCCATATAGTATATTACTATTGATTTGGAAGGAGCTTATCTTTATGGTCCAGGTGTTTTCTCTTTTATTGTTAGCAATCGCTGTTAGCATCGATAGCTTTAGTGTTGGTTTTACGTACGGACTTCGAAAAATGAAAATGCCCTTAAATTCTATCCTGATTATCGCCTGTTGTTCCGGTTTAACACTTCTGATAGCGATGTTAGTTGGTCATGTTATCTCAAGGATATTCTCCCCTTCGTTTGCAGAGAGTATAGGTGGGATTATTTTAATCCTATTAGGTGGTTGGATTCTTTACCAATATTTTAAGCCGAGCAAGGAAAAGGAAATACTAACAGAAGAAAAGAATATTATTAATTTTGAAATAAAATCTTTAGGGATTGTCATCAATATTTTAAAGAAGCCATTAACAGCCGATTTTGATAAATCAGGAACAATTACAGGGCTAGAAGCAGTTGTGTTAGGTTTCGCCTTGTCTTTGGATGCATTTGGAGCTGGAATTGGTGCCTCTATGCTAGGGTTTCCTCCATTATTTTTAACACTTGCTGTGATTTTTATGAGTACTTCCTTTGTTTCATTAGGGATTTATCTAGGGAGATTTCTTTCAGAGAAAAGTTATATGGATAAATTCTCCTTTATTCCTGGGATTATCCTAATCATTATTGGGATCTTTAAACTTTAATTATTTATTTATGAAATAGGTTGTTTCTTTTAGGCGGTGAACCTCCTTGGTGAATCGCCTTTAGAATTCATCTATCTTCTCTATTAATAAAAAGAGAAGGCTTTTTTATCGATTTTGTTACATACTAAAAATCAATAAGGTAGGTATTTTTATGACGTTAATAGTTGGATTAACGGGAGGAATTGCGAGTGGAAAATCAACAATCTCCTCCTATTATCAATCACTAAATATTCCGATTATCGATGCGGACATTGAATCAAGACTTGCTGTAGAAAAAGGAGAACCAGCATATCTAAAGATAGCGTCTCATTTTGGCAAGGGAGTTTTACATTCAGATGGAACGCTAAATCGTCAAAAGCTGGGAGAAATTATTTTTTCAAATGAAGAGGAACGCCGTGTGCTTAATAGCATTGTGCATCCTGATGTTAGAAGAAGGATGGATGAGAAGCAGAAAAAAGCAGTGGAATCGGGCGAAAAAGTAGTGATCTTAGATATTCCCTTGCTCTTTGAAAATAAACTAAATCACACAGTTGATCGAACAATCTTAGTATATGTGGATCAGGATACTCAAATTACGCGATTAATGAAAAGAAATGATTTAAGTTATGAGCAAGCGCTCAAAAGAATAAACACTCAAATGCCGTTACAGGAGAAACTTGCTCTTGCTGATGAAGTAATTAATAATAATGGATCGATGGAAGAGTCAATCCAACAAGCAAACAGAATTTTAAAAAAATGGAATGTTTCCCCTCGCTGAATTTCATCTTTTGATAGAGAAATTTAGATAATTACTTGTACAAGCTTGCAATTTTATATAATATGAAGATAAGTATATACATGGAACAATGAATTCGGAGCTGATAATAGAAATGAGATGTCCTACCTGTCAACATAATAACACCCGCGTTCTTGATTCACGACCAGTTGATGAGTATAAATCGATTCGAAGAAGAAGAGAATGTGAGGCTTGTGGGAATCGATTTACTACTTTTGAAAAGGTAGAAGAAATTCCTTTGATTGTAGTGAAGAAGGAAGGGACGCGTGAAGAATTTAGCAGGGATAAAATATTGCGTGGCTTAATAAGAGCTTGTGAGAAGAGACCGGTAGCTTTAAAACAATTAGAGGAAATAACAGCAGAAGTAGAGAAAGAACTTCGCAGTAATGCTGCTTCCGAAATAAAAAGTGAGGCAATCGGTGAGATGGTAATGGATCGATTGGCGAAGATCGATGAAGTAGCGTATGTACGTTTTGCATCTGTATATCGCCAATTTAAAGATATTAATGTGTTTATTGATGAATTGAAAGAATTAATCAAAAAAGATTATTAAAAAGTTACATGGAAAAGATTACTAAGGGAGCTAAAGATTTCTTTGGCTCTTTTTTGCCTTTCCTCCCTCTATGGCGGGAAGGATTGAAATAGAAAGGAAGGATGATGAGTATGTCTCAGCATTGGCAAGACCTGCTTCCTGTCGATAGATATCGAGTAGCGGTGAATGGACTGTTGAGTGATTATGATCGAAAGACAATCACCTTCTTATATCAGCCATTAATTGGGACAAAGTGTTTAGCTTTATACATGACCTTATGGGCAGAAGTGGAAGAGAATCGCTTGTGGTCTCTGACAAATACACATCATAGCTTAATGAATTTTATGAGTTGTGGTTTAAATGATATATATGAAGCAAGACTAAAGTTAGAAGGAATTGGTCTTTTAAAAACATATTTAAAGAAAGAAGATGGCAATCGGTCGTTTATATATGAACTACAGCCGCCTTTATCACCCGCTCAGTATTTTCTTGATGGAATGCTAAATGTTTATTTATATAGAAAAATTGGAAAAGCACAGTATAGCAGATTGAAGAAGTTCTTTTCTGATGAAAAAATCGCAGATCCTAGTTTCCAGCCAATAACGAAAGCATTCCAAGAGGTATTTATGTCTGATCATAGTGGTGCTGTTCGAGCAATACATGAATTAGAGGAAGAAGAGACTACTGATCAGACCTATGTGGGGAGAGAAGAACAACCGGGAATACAAATTACTAAGAGCGACTTTGACTTTGAATTGTTATATGCGGGAATTCACGATTCTTTATTATCGAAAAAGGCATTTACGAAAAAGGTGAAGGAAGCGATCCAAAATCTTGCCTTTATTTATGGAATTGATCCAATTCAAATGAAGAATATTGTTATTAGTGCGATTAATCAACAGGATGAGATTGATATTGAAGAGCTGCGTATAGCTGCTCGTGATTGGTATCAATTTCAACATAATGATTTACTGCCGATGTTAGTTGATCGGAAACAGCCGCAAAAGGATTATTCATCAACCGATGCTCCAAAATCACAAGAGGAAGAATTAATCTATTATTTAGATCATGCTTCACCGCGCCAAGTGTTGAAGGATGTTTCAGGAGGTGCAGAACCTTCCAAAACAGATTTGCAAATAATTGAAGAAATTATGTTCTCGCAGAAGCTGCTCCCGGGTGTAATAAATGTGCTGATTCAATATGTTATGCTTAAAACAGATATGAAATTGACAAAGGGATATATAGAGAAGATTGCTGGCCAATGGGTTAGAAAGAATATCCGTACAGTAAAAGAGGCAATGGATCTAGCGAAAAAAGAGCACAAGCAATATATGGAATGGGCTCAAGGTAAAAAAAATCCACAGTCGAAGTCAACTCGAAAAGCTATCCGGACAGAAAAAATCCCCGAATGGTTTGGGCAAAATCAGGATAACGAAGGAACGAAAAAAACGGAAGAAAATACTTCTTCCAAGGAAGCAAACGATCAAGATTTGGAACAAAAAAAGCGTGAACTGGAAGAGCGCATAAAAAAATTATAATATCAGGTGGTGGAGTAAACGGTGGAAAGAATTAACGATACCTTAAAGAAATTTGGTGCGGGTAATAATTTTCAGGAACGATACCGTGCTATGAAACAGGAAGTGCTTGCACATCCTGATGTAAGGGCCTTTCTACGAGAGCATGAGGACGAGCTTACTTCCAATGCAGTTGATGTTGGCATGATAAAGCTATATGAATATGCCAATCAAAGCAAAGCTTGCAATAAATGCCCTAGTCTTCAAGGATGTGTAAATATGATGCAGGGATACCATCCTAGTCTAGTAATAGTCAGAGGGAATATTGAGATTCAGTATGACCGTTGTCCCCGTAAGTTGACGGAAGATAATCAGAAGAAAAAAGAGAAGTTGATTAAAAGCTTATATGTACCAAAGGATATTCTGGAAGCTTCCTTCAATACCATTGATCTTGACGGAGAGAGAATGGAGGCAGTGGAAGCTGCTATCCGATTTGTAGAGGATTATAAACCTGGTGAAAGACATAAAGGAATCTATTTTTATGGAGAATTTGGGGTTGGCAAATCATATATTTTAGGAGCCATTGCTAATAAACTTTCTCAAAAGCAAATTTCGTCTATGATTGTATATGTTCCTGAATTATTTAGAGAAATGAAGAGCTCCATTGCTGATAGCACATTAAATGATAAAATCGAAAGTATAAAACGTGAGCCTATTTTAATGCTGGACGATATCGGAGCAGAAACAATGTCTAGTTGGATTCGAGATGAGGTGCTTGGACCGATTTTGCAGTTCAGAATGTTAGAGAATTTACCTACGTTATTTACGTCTAATTTTGACTTTAGTGGCTTAGAGCATCATCTTACTTATTCGCAAAGAGGAGAAGAGGAAAAGATGAAAGCGATGAGAGTAATGGAGAGAATTCGTTACTTATCTACACCTATTCGCGTGAAAGGAAAAAATAAGCGAACATAATAGAGTTAAAAAGTTTCAATTTTTAGTAAGGAGAAGTGTGCGTTGACGGAAATTTCAAATGCAGAAAAATTAGTAATAAAGCGGTATAACCAGTTTCTTTTCTTTGTATCGATGACGATATTGTTATTATTAATTCCCTTTTTTCTGTCTTTTTATAGTCCGGGAATCTATAAAATAATCCTAGCGTTATTGGTATTTGGTTTAACCTATACGTATATAATAAAGAATAGAAGATTACTTGCATATATAAGAACTCGATGCGAAAAACGATCCATTTCGTTTCAAAAATTGTATAGTGGATATATTATTTTGTATGCTCTCGTATTAGGAGCTATCCTATTGTTTTTGTGATGGAATTTTATTAATGATGAAGATAGACTAAGTCGATAATTTGTCTCTGTTTGTCGATAAAAAGATATGGGAGAAGTATAATTGCATTTTCACACATTTCTTGGAGTGGAGGGGGTGAGACTCCTGTGGGATTAGTACGAACCTCACGGAAAGCGAACCCCTGAAATGGAAAGTAACATCCCACTCGAAGGAATTGATAAATATACTGTAGCCAAACCTCTATTTCCAAAATATAGGTGTTTGACTACAGTGTGAGACAGACTAAGTGGATAGTCTGTCTTTTTTGTTTTTTAACTATTTTTTATAAACGTCCATTCATCTGCATACATATTTTATAGTCTAATTTCTACCTCTCCCCCATATATATGAAATCGAGGACTTCTTTATAAAAGGGGGGATACGGTTGATTGAAATTCAATTTCATGATCAAAAAGATGCTTTGAGGTTTTTGCGCATACTGAAGAAACAAGTAAAATATGCGGAGTCGTTTGACAGAATGGACGACGACAATAAGTGTATTATTGTTAAAACAGATGGAAG
This sequence comes from Niallia sp. FSL W8-0177, assembly GCF_038006285.1. Taxonomy (NCBI): domain Bacteria; kingdom Bacillati; phylum Bacillota; class Bacilli; order Caryophanales; family Bacillaceae; genus Niallia; species Niallia sp. FSL W8-0177. Next base: position 2,726,917 of record NZ_JBBOUX010000001.1, on the reverse strand, counting down.
CAGTAAGGAGATAAAGAAATGCTTAACTGCTTTTATCTTGCATATAAAAACAGATGATTGGGCAAGAGAAATATTAAAAAATCGTTATTTCTATATGGATGAACTAGAACAGCGAAGTATATTAGAAATACTTCATAGTTTAGTGGAGGAAGAGCGGGAAGGACTTACCACTTTAACAAAAGAGATAAACATAAAAAGTTGTCTGACAGAGTGTATGAATAACTTCATAATAGAACAACATAAAGAATTTTCCTTTGATTCCTTTGTGACCTTTCGATTAAAATCTTTTATTGGAAAGTTGATAAAATACATAGAATTATCGATTGATGAGTACAAAATGGAACAAGAATATCAGGTGTTTATTCATACTTTGCGAAATTCCCTTTCCAAAAAGGCTGCAAAAGTGAATCATATCCATGTGTTAATCGATCTAGAAATACAATTTTTTGATACAGAATACCGGGAAATTCCCCAGCAAGAGCTAATGATGCTGTATGATCAAAAAAATGTTGTTTCTTCTACCCATTATATCGATCCCTATTCTCTAGGACCATTGCTTGCCCTCGCACCGAAAACTATCTTTTTGTATACAGAGGATAGAGAGTTACCTATTGTGCGAACTATTGTAAATATTTTTGAAGAACGAGTACAACTTTTAGAAAAGGAACAATTTTTTCTAAGAATAAGCACACAGACAGAAATGAAGTAAGTTTCCCTTTAATTCCCTTGATTTTATGTCTAGAAAAGCATATAATAACGTACATAAATTAACTATAACTTATACCTGTAATGATAAGGACAATAGTTTTCTTGTACGGTTTTAAGAGAGGGAAGGATGCTGGGAACTTCCTAACACGATAAGATTGCTTACCACCTTTAAACTTCAGTCAGGAACGGGATTATCCTCAGTAATGACTGGCGGTCTCAGCAGCCGTTATCTGTTTAAACTAAAGCCAGACATTTTCATTGTTTGGGAATTAGGGTGGAACCACGTGTTTTTACTATAAAACTCGTCCCTTCGTATAGGGACGGGTTTTTTTGCGTTTTAATCGGTTCTTATCGTACAAGGAAAGCTTAATGGCAAAAATAAAGGAGGAAGTTTCATGTCAGAATTAATTAAGATTACATTTCCAGACGGAGCGGTAAAGGAGTTTCCAGAAGGGACTACAACAGAAGATATTGCAGGTTCCATTAGCCCAGGCTTAAGAAAAAAAGCACTAGCAGGGAAGATTAATGGCTCTTTATATGATTTGAAAAGACCTATACTAGAGGATGCTTCTTTTGAAATCATTACACCGGATAGCCCAGATGCTTTAGAAATCTTGCGCCATAGCTCAGCACACTTAATGGCACAAGCTATTAAACGAATTTATGGAAATGTTAAGCTCGGTGTAGGGCCAGTTATCGAAAATGGATTTTACTATGATATTGATTTAGAGCAATCGTTAACACCAGAAGACTTACCAGCAATTGAAAAAGAAATGAAAAAAATTATTAACGAAAACCTGGAAATTATCCGTAAAGAAGTAAGTCGCGCAGAAGCGATTGAGCTTTTTAAAGAAATGGATGATGAATATAAACTAGAATTAATTGAAGCAATTCCTGAAGACGAGACAGTAACATTATACCAACAAGGAGAATTTATTGATCTTTGTCGCGGTGTTCACGTACCATCTACTGGAAAACTAAAAGAGTTTAAATTGCTGAACATTGCAGGTGCATACTGGAGAGGGAACAGCGATAATAAAATGCTTCAACGTATTTATGGAACAGCATTTTTTAAGAAGAATGAGTTAGAAGAGCACTTACGCTTTTTAGAAGAGGCAAAAGAAAGAGATCATCGCAAAATCGGAAAAGAATTAGATTTATTTATGACTTCTCAAAAAGTGGGACAAGGCTTGCCGCTATGGCTGCCAAAAGGCGCAACAATCAGACGCATTGTAGAGCGTTATATTGTAGATAAAGAAGAGCGATTGGGCTATAACCATGTATATACACCAATCATGGGAAGTGTCGATTTGTATAAAACATCTGGACACTGGGATCATTATCAAGAAGATATGTTCCCTGTGATGGAAATGGATAATGAGCAGCTAGTTCTTCGTCCGATGAACTGTCCGCACCATATGGTTGTTTACAAAAATGATATTCACAGCTATCGTGAATTACCAATCCGTATCGCAGAACTTGGCACAATGCATCGTTACGAAATGTCTGGTGCTTTATCAGGATTACAGCGTGTTCGCGGGATGACTCTAAATGATGCACATATTTTTGTAAGACCAGACCAAATTAAAGATGAATTCAAGCGTGTTGTAAACTTAGTGTTAGAAGTATATAAAGACTTTAATATTACAGATTACTCGTTCCGTTTATCTTATCGTGATCCTGCAGATACAGAGAAATACTTTGATGATGATGCGATGTGGAATAAAGCACAAAGCATGTTGAAAGAAGCAATGGACGACCTAGGTTTAGATTACTTTGAAGCAGAAGGAGAAGCAGCTTTCTACGGTCCGAAATTAGATGTGCAAGTGAAGACAGCCTTAGGAAAGGATGAAACACTTTCTACTGTCCAATTGGACTTCTTATTACCTGAACGCTTTGACTTAACATATGTTGGAGAAGATGGAAAGCAGCATCGTCCAGTAGTTATCCACAGAGGTGTAGTGTCAACAATGGAGCGTTTTATTGCATTCTTGATTGAAGAATACAAAGGAGCATTCCCTACATGGTTATCACCAGTACAAGTACAAGTTATTCCAGTATCACCTTCTGTTCATTTTGAATATGCAAAAGAAGTACAAGAAAACTTACAAAGACACGGTTTCCGAGTAGAGTTAGATGAGCGCGACGAGAAAATCGGCTATAAAATTCGTGAAGCACAAATGAAAAAAATTCCCTACATGCTAGTAGTAGGAGACAATGAAGTGGAAGACAAAGCCGTAAATGTCCGCAAATACGGAGAACAAAAATCAGAAACAGTTTCTTATGTAGATTTCTTAGAAAAGTTAACACAAGAAGTGAAATTATCAAATTAAAAGAGTTGTAATTCCAAACGGGATTTTCTAATTTTCAACCTATATTCCGAGCTTTTCTGAAATTATGCATAAAAAGTATTGCATTGAATCCATTATTTTGATAAAATTTTTCTCGTTGTGATATTTCTTTCGTTGACTTATAGATATCAATTGTGATATAGTTACTAAGGTAAATTGAATACGAGTTTGAGGAAAAGAAGAAGCACCCGCTTCTCACCTGATTGACACAGATTCCAAGTAGTTAACAGGTATTACGTAAAACATTTTAGGTATTACTTTTGTTTCGTAAGTGTGGGTGAATTCATCATCCACACTTTTTTATTTGGATGATAAAGATTACAAAGCCTACGATGTCAACTTGGGAGTCAAGTGTCAATTAGTATCTAAACTAGAGAAGGTGACCTAGGATAGAATATTCTTGACTCGAACGTTGTATTCGTCATTAACCTTGGAGGTGTTTAACTATTAGCAAAGATATGATTTTAAATGAAGGCATTCGTGCTAGAGAAGTTCGTCTTATTGACCAAAATGGAGAACAGCTTGGGATTAAAACGAAATTTGAAGCTCTTGAAATTGCAACACGTGTTAATCTTGATGTGGTTCTTGTTGCTCCAAACGCAAAGCCGCCGGTAGCTCGTATCATGGACTACGGTAAATACAAGTTTGAACAGCAAAAGAAAGAAAAAGAAGCACGTAAAAATCAAAAAATCATTAATATTAAAGAGGTTCGCCTTAGTCCAACTATAGATGAGCATGACTTTAATACAAAGCTTCGTAATGCTATTAAGTTCCTAGAAAAAGGCGATAAGGTAAAAGCATCCATCCGTTTTAAGGGACGTGCTATTACACATAAGGAAATCGGTCAACGTGTACTTGTTCGTTTTGCAGAAGCTTGTGCAGAAGTTGCCACTGTGGAATCACATCCAAAAATGGACGGTCGAAGCATGTTCATGACTTTAGCGCCTAAAAACGACAAGTAAGAGGAGGAATACCAAATGCCAAAAATGAAAACTCACCGCGGAGCTGCTAAACGTTTCAAAAAGACAGGCTCTGGTAAATTAAAACGCTCAAAAGCTTATACTAGTCACTTATTTGCTAACAAATCTACTAAGCAAAAACGTAAACTTCGCAAAGCTGGATTAGTATCCAAAGGCGATTTCAAACGCATTCGTCATTTATTAGACAACATTAAGTAATTTTTTCAATATAGGAGGGAAATAATATGCCACGTGTTAAAGGCGGTACAGTTACACGCAAACGTCGTAAAAAAGTTCTTAAATTAGCTAAAGGTTATTATGGTTCAAAACATACATTATATAAAGTTGCAAACCAACAAGTAATGAAATCATTAATGTATGCATACAGAGATCGTCGTCAAAAGAAACGTGATTTCCGTAAATTATGGATTACTCGTATCAACGCAGCTGCTCGTATTAATGGTCTTTCTTATAGCCGTTTAATGCACGGATTAAAATTAGCTGGTATCGAAGTAAACCGCAAAATGCTTGCTGAACTTGCTGTAAGCGATGAAAAAGCATTTGCTGAATTAGCAACAGTTGCAAAACAAAACTTAAAATAAGTTTTTAAAAGAAGGTAGCTTATACCTTCTTTTTTTCTATACTTTTTTGCGAAAGGGGAAGAGCATGTGATTACATATGTATTAATCTATTTGGCAGTAGTGAATATATTCGCATACTTTTTAATGGGAATAGATAAAAAAAGGGCTATTAAGCATCAGTATCGGATAAGTGAAAGGACATTATGGATTACGGCTATTCTATTTGGGGCGTTTGGTTTATTTATTGGAATGCAAAAGTTTCGTCATAAAACAAAGCATGCTTCTTTCAAATATGGTTTACCTCTCTTGACATTACTAGATGCTGGGATTGTACTTTACATACTAAATGTTTAGGCATATTCTCGTCTTTTTTCTTATACACTGTAATAACAACATGATTCTATAGAGCAGAAGGTGATAAGATGGAAGAGCAGTTATCAGTCCTCTTTGTTATGGTAGAAGTTAGTGGCATATTAGCACCGATTATTTTTATTTTATTCCATACACTTCGGCAATTTTTGTTTATTCCTCCTATTCTAGTCTGTATTGCGGGAGGAATTTTATTTGGAGTGACGCTTGGCACCATCTATTCTATTATCGGCTTAACCATTAATTGTCTCTTATTCTATGCAGTCATTCACCGCTTGCCAAAAACACATAACAAACTATCTCATCTTAAAAAAAGATGGTTTGGTGAATATCGTAATTTAACACTCGGACAAATCTCCATTTTAAGATTGATCCCAGTGTTTCATTATCATTTATTAAATTTCTGCTTGTTGGAAAAAAGAAAAAGTTTAAAGGAATATAGTAAAACTTCTTTTATAAGCAATATTCCTTTAGCATTTTTCTATACTATTTTTGGCCAATTCATAAGCCAATTCTCGTTGACGATGGTTGTTATCATTATGTTTGCTTTGGCAATTCTTGTTTATATCTTACGAGAAAAAATTACGATAATAAAATGGAGAGAATTTTTTAAAGAGGCTCATGAATAAAAAGAGAGAATGAAGATCTTCTTTCTTAAAATGAATAAACCCCCAAACAATAATACGAAGCTTTCTTAGTAAGGAAGTATCATTGTTCGAGGGTTTATTTGGTTGATTACGTATGTCTGAGCTTCCGGTATTTACGATTTTTTAAACCGTGTCCATTCGATTCTTGCCTTTGGATAGATAGACAAAAGCGACTGCTCTATATAGGCTTTGTCTTGAGTGGACAACTTTGTATTATAAGGATTTGTAGGAAAGAGTAAAATGTGATCCACTTCTTCAGCAGCAGCGTATTTTTCCCCCTCAAGCAAATGACCTTTATATGTTAGTAAGAGATTCATTCTTATATTGTCTTTATTATCAAACAAATAAAATGTTCCACGCTTTTGCGCGAATGTTAATCTTCGCTGCGGATTCGTTAAGAAAGAAGTGAGTCGAAACAACCCATAAATAAGAAATGCGAGAAGAACGAATAACAAAAGCCATTTCATAAAAGAGCCTCCAGTAACTTAAATTTTCAGGATTAACTAATAGAATACGAAAGAGAACATAAAAGGTTTCATTTTTAGAAAAATATTTTAAAAAAGAAATAAAAATAAATAGAAACAAAGAATTGATACATAATATAAGCAAGGATTCTATTCTGTACCCATATGACGAAGGAGAAATCTCTTTTCAATAAAGCTATAAGTAGTATTTTATATTTTGTACTATAATTATTTTCTAGTATAATAATGAAGAATATATTATATTAAGGGAGTCGAAATAATGGCGAAATTAGATGAAACATTAACAATGCTTAAGGATCTTACTGATGCAAAAGGTATTCCAGGAAATGAAAAAGAACCAAGAGAGATCATGAAAAAGTACATAGCAGAATATGCAGACGAGGTAACAACAGATAATTTAGGAAGCTTAATTGCTAAGAAAGTTGGCCAAGCAAATGGACCGAAAATAATGGTTGCAGGTCATCTTGATGAAGTTGGTTTTATGATAACCCGTATTGATGATAAAGGTTTTCTCTATTTTCAAACAGTAGGCGGTTGGTGGTCACAAGTAATGTTAGCTCAACGAGTAACAATTGTAACAAGCAAAGGAGAGATCACTGGTATTACAGGATCCAAACCACCTCATGTATTAAGTCCAGAAGCAAGAAAGAAACCAATCGACCTAAAAGATATCTTTATTGATATTGGCGCATCTTCTAAAGAGGAAGCGATGGAGTGGGGCGTGAAACCAGGCGATATGGTCGTTCCATATTTCGAGTTTACGGTCATGAATAATGAAAAAATGCTGCTTGCAAAAGCATGGGATAATCGTATTGGCTGTGCTATTGCGATAGATGTATTAAAGAATTTAAAAGACAGCAACCATCCTAATATTGTCTATGGTGTTGGTACTGTTCAAGAAGAGGTCGGCCTTCGTGGTGCAAAAACAGCTGCAAACTTTATTGAGCCGGACATTGGTTTTGGAGTAGATGTTGGTATAGCTGGGGATACACCAGGAGTAACAGAAAAAGAAGCATTAAGTAAAATGGGCAAAGGTCCACAAATTATTTTATATGATGCTTCCATGGTGTCTCATAAAGGTTTACGTGATCTGGTAACAGATACTGCTGATGAGTTGAAGATTCCTTATCAATTTGACAGTGTGCCAGCAGGTGGTACAGACTCAGGCTCCATTCATTTAACACATAATGGAGTGCCGGCTTTATCTATCACGATTGCAACTCGCTATATTCATTCACATGCTGCAATGCTGCATCGTGATGATTATGAAAATGCTGTTAAGTTAATCGTCGAAGTAATAAAAAAATTAGATCGTGAAACAGTAAATTCATTAACATTTGCATAATTAAAAGGGAATTTGATTTTTAATCAAATTCCCTTTATTAAGAAGCTTTATCGACAAGTCCTATATCTTATCCCTAATAGCTATATGATATTTATTCTAGTGGAGGTATCTTAGTATTCAATATCGCTGCCTTCCTTGCTTTGAGCAGGCGGTTAATATTGATTACAATCGTTTTAACAGCAGCGTAAGTTGGTACTGCAAGAATCATTCCTAAAATACCTGCTAAATTTCCTGCTACTAATAGCAGAATAATAATGGTTGCTGGATGTGTATCCAATCTTTTTCCAAGAATTAAAGGAGATAGAATATTTCCTTCAATTTGTTGAGCAATGGTAATGACGATAATAACTAGTAAGGCTTGTGTTGGTGATGTGAAAATAGCGATAATAACAGCAGGAGCACCACCGATTAATGGTCCAACATATGGGATCATGTTTGTTACAGCCACAAGTAAAGCCATTACAAGCGCATAATCAAGACCAATTATTAAATAACCAATTAAAGCCAAGGTTCCTACAAATAGAGCTACAATAACTTGTCCTTGTATGTAGGCAGCAATTGTTTCGCTTGTATCTTTGATAATATGTAATCCTTCTTTACGATAAGATGCAGGGAAAAATTTAGAGAGAGCCTCTGGAAATTTGCTGCCATCTTTTAAACAATAGAAAAGTAAAAATGGAACTGTGACAATCGTAATGGTTATATTAGTCATAGTGCTGATGATTTTACCGATTCCATTTGTTATATTGCTTGGAATTGTTTGAGCATAAGCCTTTAAGTTTTCTGTTATATCTTCAATTTTTACATATTCTTGATTCATAATCCATTTGTACTGTTTTGTATCATTTAAGTATTGGAAATATTGCACTGCTTCATCAGCATATTTAGGTATATTTTTAAATAACTCACTAAATTCTTTGCTGATCATAGGAACGATACTGCCAATAACCAAAATCAAAATGCCGATAACACCAACATAAAGAATAATAATGGAAAGTGTCTTTGGAATTTTATTTTTTTGCAAAAACTTAACGATTGGATTAAGTAAAAAGTATAAGAAACCAGTAATGATAATGGGAACAAAAAGAGTAGAAAATAACACTGCAACTGGTTTAAATAAAAATGAAATTTTTGTGCATAAATAAACAATCGCAACAATGATAAGAACTTGTAATAACCAATAATGAAACTTCTTTTTTGTCAAAATTTTTCACCTTTTTCATATTTTGTATAGCAAGTATAGCATATTCGCTCTATTTCTTGTAATGATAGCCAAACATTATATAAAACGATTATAGCATCCTTATATCCATCATGATATTAACGAAATAACTGTGAAAAAAGTTTCAAAAAACGATAAAAAAATAATGGTATTTTGGGAAGGTGTGAGGTAGAAATAAAAAGAAATGATACAATCTACTCCACTTGTATGAAAAGATTGTATCACCCTTTAACGTAAGCAAAAAAAGTCGTGTTACTCTACATTGATAATTTTTAAATGGGAAATATTTAAGAAATTACGAATGTTTAGAGCGGTAGCGCCGAATAAAGATGCCTTAGAACCCAGACGTGAATTTTCAATGGCGATATCTTTATTAAAGGAACTTTCTAGGTTATTATGAATGATTGAAAGTATATCAGGGATTCTTCGAATAACAGAACTATTCATATATATAATCTTTGGAGCAAAAAAAGTCATTATATTGTTTAACCCTTTTGAAAGATTATAACAATGTTGCTGAATGAGTTCTTGTATAGCTGAATCATTATCATAATAATGCTCAGCTAATAAATCTGGTGTAACATTGGATAATTGTTTTAACTCTTTAAACTGCTCTAGAAGCACCTTATCGGAACAATATTGCTCTAAGCAGCCTTTATTTCCACATGGGCAAGTTCTGCCATCAGGATAAAGAATTGAATGACCAACTTCACCAGCTCTTCCGTCTAAACCTGTAAACAATTGCCCATCAATAATAATTCCAGCACCAATACCACTATGGATACTTAAACTAATTAAGTTATTAAATTCTGTTGAAAAAGTAGACTCTCCAATGGCAGTTAAATTAGCTTCATTTTCAATATGGATAGGATACTGATACAGTTTCGTTAACTCTTCATAAAGTTCTATTTTGTCTAAATCATAATAGGGAGTAAATAAAATGTTATTTTTATTTACAATACCATGTATAGCAATCCCGATCCCAACAATACCATAGGTTGTCAGATTACTTATTTTCGCATATTTTTCAATAATATCAGAAATATGGGTAAGAACATTTTCTTTCTTAATAAACGTACCCCTTTCTTTATTATAAAAAACCACTTCTCCATCTAAATAAGTAACCATTGTAGAAATAAAGTCATAGCCAAGCTCTATGGCAATCGAAAGACCAGCTTTCTTATTTAGTTGTAAAAGAATTGGCTTTCTTCCCCCAGAATGACTACTTTCGCCAATGCCGATTTCTTCTATTAATTTCTCTTCAAGTAACTTCTTTGTTATATCAGAAACAGTTGCTTTATTTAACCCAATATTAGCCGAAAGGGTTGCCCGCGAGATAGGGGCATGCTGAACAATTTGCTCCATAACAAGAGAAGCATTTTGTTCTCTAATTACATATTTGTCTGTAACCATTATTTTCCTCCAAACAGTTTATCACCTAGTAACGATGTATGTATTGTTAGGTTACCATACTAATTATAATTCTTCTATCAAATTTATTAATAAAATAACAAAAATAATATTGTAAGCGCTTGACAAAAAGCAAAGTTAGATTTATGATAAATTCAGTTAGTATATTGAACTAACAAATAGAAAGTAAATTAATAGATTTGTAGAAAATGGATGAGAAAAGAAAAAGTAAGTTTAAATGATCTTGATTTTTATAACAAATAGGAGGGAATTAGAATGGAATTTTTTCCAATGATTAAAAAAGTAAAATATGAAGGACCAAAGACGGAGAATATTTATGCATATCGTCACTATAATCCAGAAGAAGTTGTATTAGGAAAAACGATGAAAGAACATTTGCGTTTCAGTATGGCATGGTGGCATACATTAACGCAGGATGGTTCTGATCCATTTGGTGCTGCTATAAATAATCGTAACTGGTTTGGTGAAACGCCAATGGAAACAGCAAAAAATCGTGTAGAAGCTGGATTTGAATTAATGGAAAAAATGGGTTTTGAATACTTCTGTTTTCATGATGTGGATATTGCTCCAGAGGGTGATACGCTTCAAGAGTTCTTCGATAATTTAGATGTAATCACAGATTTAATTAAAGAAAAGATGGATCAAACAGGGATTAAATTACTATGGAATACAGCTAATATGTTTACAAACCCTCGCTTTGTACATGGTGCTGCTTCTTCATCCAATGCAGAAGTTTTTGCATATGCTGCTGCACAGGTGAAAAAAGGCTTAGAAATCAGCAAAAAGCTTGGCGGCAAGAACTATGTATTCTGGGGTGGACGTGAAGGTTATGAGTCTTTATTAAACACAGATTTACAATTAGAACAAGATAACATGGCTCGTTTCTTCCATATGGCAGTTGATTATGCCAAAGAATTAAACCATGAAGTTCAATTTTTAATTGAACCAAAACCAATGGAGCCATCCAAACACCAATACGACTTTGACGCTGCTACGGCAATGGCATTCTTACAAAAATACGATCTTGATAAATACTTTAAACTAAATCTAGAAGCAAACCATGCTACATTAGCAGGACATACTTTTGAACATGAAATGGCTGTTGCGAGAAGTTATAATGCACTTGGATCCCTAGATGCGAACCAAGGAGATATAATGCTTGGATGGGATACAGATGAGTTCCCAACTAATATCTATGATACAACTCTAGCAATGTATCAAGTGCTTGAAAATGGAGGAATTGCTCCAGGTGGTATTAACTTTGATGCGAAAGTTCGCCGTTCTTCATTCTCTATGGAAGATTTAGTGCTTGCACATATTGCTGGTATGGATACTTTTGCACGTGGACTTAAATCAGCTGCAAAACTAAAAGAAGATGGTTTCTTCGATAAAGAAATTGAACGTAGATATAAGAGCTATACAACTGGAATTGGTAAATCTATTGTAGAAGGAAAAGAAAATCTGAAAACATTAACTGAATATGCATTACAACATGATCAAATTGAAAATGAGCCAAATCATCTGGAATTCTTAAAATCTCGTTTGAATGATTATTTAGTATAATACAAATAGAAAAATAAGTAATATAACACCATAAAGGGGTGTCTCAATAGAAGGAGTTGGCATCACAAGTTTATTAGTAGTAGCTAATTGAAAAAATCTACTAGAAATACTTGTGGAGGTCGAAATCTCTCTGAATGAGACATCCCTTTACATTGGTCTTCAGAAGGGAGCGTTTATAAATGTCATATGTAATAGGGATTGATTTAGGAACAAGTTCCTTAAAGGGATTGTTAGTAGATAAAGAAGGAAAGGTTCTTATCACAAAGAGCTCCGAGTACGAGCTTTTAACTCCACAGCCGAAGTACAGTGAACAGAATCCAAATGTGTGGATAGAAGCATTAGATATTGTACTAAAAGAAATTATTGAGGCATTTCCAGAAGCAGCATCCAAAACGGAAGGAATTAGTTTTTCTGGACAGATGCATAGCTTAGTTTTATTAGATGCAAATGGAAGCCCCCTCAGGAATGCTATCTTATGGAATGATGTAAGAACAAGTAAGCAATGTCAGGAAATAATGGATAGGGCAGGACAAGAAGTTATTAGCATCACGAAGAACAAAGCACTAGAAGGGTTTACCTTGCCTAAGCTGCTTTGGGTAAAAGAAAATGAACCGACTATATGGGAACAAGCAAAGCACTTTTTATTGCCTAAAGATTTTTTAGGATTCTATTTAACTGGTAATAAGCAAATGGAGTATTCAGATGCTGCTGGAACATTAATGCTGAATGTGGAAAAGAAGGTTTGGAGTGAATCAATTGCTGAATTATTTGATCTTCCATTAGGTATTTTTCCTAAGCTTGTTGAGTCCTCTGACAAAATAGGCGTAATGAAAGCAGAACTTGCAAAAAAGTATGGTTTTACAAATGATATTGCTGTATTTTCTGGAGGAGCAGATAATGCCTGTGCAGCAGTTGGTGCAGGAATTGTTAAAGAAGGTATGGGATTAGCTAGTATCGGAACATCAGGCGTATTTCTTTCCTATGAACAAGATGGGAAAGAAGATTATGCAGGGAAAGTTCATTATTTCAATCATGCAATAAAGGATAGTTTTTATTCCATGGGGGTAACATTATCTGCAGGATATAGTTTAAATTGGTTTAAAAATACGTTTGCTTCAGAGAAAAGTTATGATGAGTTACTTTCAAATATTGAAAATATTCCAATCGGTTCAGATGGATTAGTGTTTACTCCTTATATAATGGGAGAAAGAACACCCTATACAGATAGTCAAATAAGAGGCAGTTTTATTGGAATGGACGCTAGACATACAATAGATAACTTTGCACGCGCTGTTGTAGAAGGTATTACTTTTTCATTGAATGATAGTAAGATTTTGATGGAGGAAAATGCGAATAAGCAGTTTACACGCATTGTTTCCGTAGGCGGAGGAGCAAAAAACAGCAAGTGGCTACAAATTCAAGCAGATATTTTTAATACGCCAGTTGTTAATTTAACAGTGGAACAAGGGCCAGGTTTAGGTGCGGCGATGGTTGCTGCAGTTGGGTTAGGGTGGTTTGCAACGATGAATGAGTGTGTGGAAAAGTTTGTTCAATATAAAGAAGAATTTCACCCTATTCCAGAAAATGTGAAAAAATACGAACAAGTATATAATATTTATAAAGAAGTTTATGCGGAGACGAAAGAAACTTCACATAAATTACAAGCGTTAAATGAATTAAAACAAAACTAAATGGTCGGAGTCCAATAGTATATCGAGCTCAGAACAAAGGTTAAAATAATGTGTCTAATTTTTGGGGACACTCCAAAAGCCTGTGGAGTCTTAGGTTTTGCATCCCGCAGGAGTCAGGTGTCCTCCGCTCCATTTTACTCCGTTTTTAAAGATTATTTAGTTTTTAAGCAAACTAAAATTACTAGGAGAAAATGGAGCAGACTGAATAAAAACCCGAATAATTATGAGAAAATCCAATTATATTGGCATTTCCCTCTAATCGTTCGGGTTTATGGTTGGAATAGTTGTTTTACTTTAGTCCATTTTCTAATGTCTGCAGCATTTCTACTTTATCTTCTTCAGAAGAATTTTTCCAAATTACTTCGAATAAAACGCCTAAACCAGGCAGCATTTTTTCTTCTCCGTTTTGGATAGCATCCACGATTGTATCTTTTAATTCATCTTGAGAATTGCCAGAAACATTATGGATTATTGCATTTCGTAAATTTAAATTCATAATAAGCACCTTCTTTCCCATTGTTACCTATCCACATCCAATCACTTATTGAATGATATGGTATAGAGTTTTTGTAAAACATATCTATTTTTATCATTTCACTAATGGCGTTTATTATGTATTTTATTTACGCTATAATAGAGGCAATAGAGATCAATTGGTGATTGTGAAGGAGAATAGCAAGTGAAACACATACTTTCGGTTAAAAATCCACAAATTAAAGAATGGAAAAAACGATTAACAAAAAAGGAAAGAGATAAAACGGGAACGTTTTTGGTGGAAGGCTTTCACCTTGTGGAAGAAGCATTCAAAGCAGATTCTATTATTGATTTAATCGTTTCAGAGGATATCGATGTACCTGCTTGGGATTATGGAGATACTCCGATAACGATCGTTACAAAAGAGATTATTAAGGAGCTTTCAGATACAGAAACACCCCAAGGCATTCTGGCCTTATGTAAGCAGCAAAGCCATCCAGAAATTCTCCCTACAGCGCAAACTTTTATTGCGATTGATCAAGTTCAAGATCCGGGGAATTTGGGAACGATTATCCGAACAGCTGATGCAGCAGGAATCGATGCGGTTATTATCGGAGAAGGAACGGTAGATATATACAATCCAAAGGTAGTTCGATCAGGCCAAGGAAGCCATTTTCACTTGCCAATTATAAAAGCAAATTTAGCATCGTTTATGGATGAATTAAAAGAAAGAAATATTCCCATTTATGGCACTGCCCTTGAAAATGGAAGGGATTATCGGGAGGTAGAAAAAACAGCCACATTTTGTTTAATTGTTGGGAATGAAGGTAATGGTGTAAGGAAAGAAGTATTAAGTAAGACTGATACCAACCTATATATACCAATTTACGGGAAAAGTGAATCTTTAAATGTTGCAGTCGCAGCTGGTATTTTAATGTATTATTTTAAATAATGTGTTGGTAGGCTGGCAAAGGCAAAAAAGGCATTTGAAAACTAATTAGATATATATTATAATTAAAACCAAATTACATGAATAAAGACATTGATGGAGAAAAGTAATTGATGTTTTTTAATTAAGGGAGAAAATGCCGCAGACTGTAAGCATTTTTATTAAAAACATGAATGAAGTTCACCTCCTGAGTCGGCATCGGGACCATTTTTCTTGTTTAGAAAGATGTAAAGATGTACCGGTATAGACTACCGTTATCCAAATGAAGTGAACTTGTTTTTTTATACATACAAGTTAATTAGGGTGGTACCGCGACAATAACCTCGTCCCTTTTTGGGGATGGGGTTTTTTTATGCCAATTTTCATGCGAGAACAAACCATATATAAGGAGGAAATGTAATGGAAGATAAATTAAAAGAATTGCAAGCTGAAGCACTAACACGCATTGAAAGCAGTATTGATATGAAAGAACTAAATGAAATTCGTATCGCATACTTAGGGAAAAAAGGCCCAATTACAGAAGTATTAAAAGGAATGGGCAAACTATCTGCTGAAGAAAGACCAAAGATGGGGGCGTTAGTAAACGTTATTCGTGACGAAATTACAAGCCGCATTGAGGCTAAACAAAAGGCGTTAGAAGAAGCGCTCGTCCAAGAAAAAATTGCTTCTGAAACAATTGATATAACTCTACCTGGTCGTCCTGTTTCTACAGGTAATCATCATCCTCTAACAAGAGTCGTAGAAGAAATTGAAGATTTATTTATTGGAATGGGCTATACCGTTGAAGAAGGCCCCGAAGTGGAAAATGATTACTATAATTTCGAAGCATTGAATCTGCCTAAGGATCACCCAGCAAGAGATATGCAAGATTCATTTTATATTACAGAAGAAACATTGCTTCGAACGCAAACATCACCAATGCAAGCAAGAACATTAGAGAAACATAAAGGGAAAGGTCCAGTGAAGATTATTTGTCCGGGTAAAGTATATCGTCGTGATAATGATGACGCGACACACTCCCATCAATTTATGCAGATTGAAGGACTTGTGGTTGATGAAAACATTCGTATGAGTGATTTAATTGGTACGCTTGAAGTTTTTGCGAAGAAAATGTTTGGGGAAGATAGAGAAATCCGTTTACGCCCAAGCTTTTTCCCATTCACAGAGCCTTCTGTTGAAGTGGATATTTCTTGTTTTATTTGTAAAGGTGCAGGCTGCAGTGTCTGTAAAAAAACAGGCTGGATTGAAATTCTAGGAGCTGGAATGGTTCATCCAAATGTATTGGAAATGTCCGGTTTTGACTCTAAGAAATATTCTGGGTTTGCCTTTGGAATGGGTCCAGAGCGAATTGCGATGTTGAAATATGGAATTGATGATATTCGTCATTTCTATACAAATGATGTACGTTTCTTAAAACAATTTTCAGTACCGGAATATTAAGGGTGGAGGAGAAAAAATGTTAGTATCCTATAATTGGTTAAATGAATATGTAGATTTAAATGGCATAAGTCCTGATGAATTAGCAGAAAAAATTACAAAGAGTGGTATCGAGGTAGAAGGCGTCGAGGTTCTTGATGAAGGAATTAAAAATGTAGTAATCGGTTATGTTGTCGAGCGTGAACAACATCCGAATGCAGACAAATTAAATAAATGTTTAGTCGATGTTGGCGAGGGAGACCCAATCCAAATTATCTGTGGCGCTCCCAATGTAGATAAAGGCCAAAAAGTAGCTGTAGCAAAGGTTGGTGCAGTTCTTCCAGGTAACTTCAAAATTAAAAAAGCGAAGCTACGGGGGGAAGAATCAAACGGGATGATTTGTTCCCTGCAAGAGCTTGGTATCGAAGGAAAAATTGTCGCAAAAGACTATGCGCAAGGAATTTTTGTTTTTCCAAGTGATGTAGAGGTCGGCAAAAACGCATTAGAATATTTACAACGAAATGATGCTGTACTAGAACTGGGGTTAACTCCAAACCGTGCTGATTGCTTAAGCATGCTTGGTGTAGCGTATGAAGTAGCTGCCATTTTAGAAAAAGAAGTAAAACTACCTAATACAGAATATCCAACTATTAACGAAAAAGCATCTGATTATATTAAAGTTTCAGTAGAAGAGAATGCAGATGTACCATTATATACAGCAAGAGTGATTAAGAATATTAAAATCGCTCCATCTCCATTATGGATGCAAGGAAAATTAATGGCTGCAGGAATTCGCCCACATAACAATGTGGTCGACATTACGAACTTTATTTTACTAGAATATGGTCAACCGCTGCATGCTTTTGATTATGATAAAATTGGCTCAAAAGAAATTCTCGTAAGAAGAGCACAAAGTGGTGAAAAGATTACAACACTTGATGAAACAGACAGAACATTATCAGAAGATAATCTACTTATTACGAATGGAAAAGAAGGAATAGCTGTTGCCGGTGTAATGGGTGGTGCGAATTCTGAAGTTCAAGCTGGCACTACTACTGTTTTATTAGAATCGGCTTATTTTGACAGTAAAGTAATTCGCAGATCCTCTAAAGTAATTGGTTTAAGAAGTGAAGCGAGCGCAAGATATGAAAAAGGAATTGATCCAAATCGAGTACGTGAAGCTGCAGATAGAGCTTGTCGATTATTACAATTATATGCTGGCGGAGAAGTGCTTGAAGGGGAAGTCGCAGTTGATACACTAACTGCCGAGCCAAAAGTAGTTTCGATTACGCTCGAAAAAATCAATCAAACATTAGGAACGACATTAGAGACGAATGCAGTAACGGCTATTTTTAATAGTCTTCAATTTGCGACACAAATGGAAGGTGATACATTCATCGTAACTGTGCCAACAAGAAGAAATGATATTGTTATCGAGGCAGATTTAATCGAAGAAGTTGCTCGTCTTTATGGCTATGATAACTTGCCGAAAACATTGCCGATAGGTGCTGCTACACCAGGTTCTTTAACTGCTTATCAGAAAAAACGTCGTATGGCACGAAGATATTTAGAATCGGCTGGGTTATATCAAGCAATTACCTATTCATTAACAAATGAAGCGAAAGTGCATAGCTTTGCTTTAGAGAAAAGAAACCCAATCAACCTTGCAATGCCAATGAGTGAAGAACGTGCATTATTACGTCAAAGCATCGTGCCACAGCTGCTAGAGGTGCTTAAATATAATGCAGCAAGACAAAATGAAAACATAGCTGTTTATGAAACAGGGGTTGTGTTCTTAGCGAATGGAGAGCAGGAGCTTCCTGAGGAAAAAGAACATCTAGCTGGTGCAGTTACAGGCATTTGGAGTATGCACCCATGGCAAGGAGAGAAGAAAACTGTTGATTTCTTTGTTGTAAAAGGTGTATTGGAAGGATTATTCCAAAAGTTAGGTGTTATGGAGCAAATTACATTTGCTAGAGCGAATTTGGATGGTATGCATCCAGGAAGAACGGCTGAAATCGTTCTTAATGGGGAGATCATTGGATTTGTCGGTCAAGTGCATCCGCAAATGCAAAATGATTTAGATTTAAAAGAAACATATTGTTTCGAACTAGACTTAAGTAAGTTATTTGCTGTAGAAGTAGAAGCATTACATTATACGTCCATCCCTCGTTTCCCGTATGTAACAAGAGATATAGCGCTTGTTGTTGAGAAAGACGTGTTAGCTGGTACGCTTCAAGAAGTTATTATTGAAGCTGGCGGAAAGTTATTGAAAGATGTCCAAGTGTTTGATTTATATGAGGGCGAAAAAATGGAAGCAGGCAAAAAATCGATTGCATTCTCTTTAACATATTTTGATCCAGAACAAACATTAACAGATGAAATGATTAGCAAGACCCATGACAAAGTACTTGCTGCAGTAGAAGAAAAAGCTGGTGCTTCGCTAAGAGGCTGAGTCGGATAAAAAAAATCCCAGAGTTCAATTCTGGGATTTTTTATTGAAGCTGGTATGTGGTGAACACAACAGCCTGAATTCATTTTTTCTTTCCATGGGGCGAATCGGGAGAGAAGCATATAATTACGAAAACGGTTTCGAATGGAAATTCTTATTTATTCACTATTTATGGCGATAATAGTGAATAAATAAATTAAAATTATATGATTTTTTAAAAAAATTCAATAAATTGGTTATTTTTATATTGATTTTTTGAAGTAATGATATTATTATATGTTTTGTAAGCGATTTCTGTAAGTGCTTTCGAAACCGATTTCGTTAAATTGAAATCTATCATTTTTGGGGGTGTTCATTTCTTTATAGAAATCTCATATTTAAGAAAGACTATTAAAATATTAAATAATTTTGGGGGGTTATGATTTTGAAAAGAATGAAAAAGTTTGCTGCCATAGGTTTATCGTCATTGCTTGCACTGTCTTTAGCAGCTTGTAGTGGGAATGATACATCAAGTAAAACAAGTGGTAAAGATGAAAAAATCACGTTGGATTTTTGGACATTTGGTTCGACTGGTTATGAGGATTTAGCAAAAGAATACGAGAAAGAAAACCCAAATATTAAAATTAAAGTAAAGGCATCTGAAACAGCTGATCATCATGATGCGCTTTTTACAGCATTATCTGCGGGGAGCGGTGCACCTGATATTACGATGTTAGAGATTGACCAATTTGACCGTTTTAAAGTAGCTCAAGATCGTTTTGAAAATCTATATGATCTTGGTGCGAAAGATGTGAAAGACCAGTACTTAGAGTGGAAATGGAAGAGTGGAGAAAACCAGGACGGAGATTTCTTATTTGGTCTTCCTACAGATATTGGACCTAAAGGATTGTACTACCGAACTGATGTATTTGAAAAAGCAGGACTTCCAACTGATCCACAGGAAGTAGCCAATTTGATTAACTCACCTGAAGCATTTGAAAAAGCTGGATTACAAGTTAAAGAGAAAACAAAATTGCCATTTGTTGATAGTATTGAAATGGCATATAGAGCTTATCTAGATTCTGCGAAAACAGCTTACTTGACTCCTGATAATAAATTAAATTTAGGAGCAGACAGTGAAGTGAAAAAAGCATATGACTATGCTATTCGCTTAAATGAACTTGGAATTATAGGTAAATATGATATGTGGACTCCAGAGTGGGCAAATGCTGTTAACAAAGGCGAATTTGCGGCAGAGTTAGGAGCAGGATGGTTAAAAGGATGGATGGAAGGAAATGCTCCTGATGCTGTTGGGAAATGGAGAGTTGCTACATTACCAACTGAGTTTGCTGCAAACTGGGGTGGTTCATACATTGCCGTACCATCTGAAACAAAACATTCCCAAGAAGCTTATGATTTTATTGAATGGCTTGTATCACCAGAAAATCAATTGAAATCATTCCAAAGCCATGGATTATTCCCATCTGCTCAATCCGTATATGATATGGAAGAATTTAAAACGAATGCAGATGAATTCTTTGGTGGCCAAGCAACAGCTCCAGTATTTGCAGAAGCTGCAAAGGACATTAGTGGCATAGGATATAAAGGTGAAAAATATGCTTCAATCCATAGCGAAGTATTGAATGCGCTTAAGAATGTCCAAAATAAAGGAGCAGACCCAGAAAAAGAATGGAAAGCTGCCGTGAAGCGCGCAGAAGATTTATTAAGCCGTTAATCTAGCATTTGTTCTATAAAAAACAAAGTTACTAAAATCTACTAACCTTTAAATAATTTGAAAAGTCGGTCGGCTTACATATATGAGCCTTTAGCGAGAAAAAGGTTTGTGGTAAGCCGGCGATACTTCATATATTGGTTTTTGTGAGGAAAATGAATAATGATGGATAGATAGGGAAGTTTGGACGTTTATATGTACCATGCTCCCTCGAATATGAAAAGAGGTGGGGAAATGAATCCTAGCAGTAATAAGGAAACTGTGAACACTGTCAGTAAGAAGCAACCTATTCATAAAAAACAGAAAAAATTTAGGTCGGAGCAAAAAAAGGATATGCTGTCAGGATATTTATATATAGCGCCTTTCTTCATAATTTTTGCCGTTATCGGCTTATATCCTATGCTTTTTAGTATTTACCTAGCCTTCCAAAAATGGAATGGCTTAAGCCCGATGACATTTAACGGACTGGCTAATTTTGAGACTGTACTCACGGATCCTCTATTTTGGAAATCGGTTTATAATACGATAATTATAGGAATTATGGGAACAGCTCCACAGTTAGTCGTCGGTCTTATTTTAGCTTATTTGTTGAATATGGCTTTTCTTAAATTTAAAAGCTTCTTTCGTGTAACAATTTTTATGCCCTATTTAACTTCCATGGTTGCTGTAGCCCTTATCTTTAGTGTGTTATTCAGTAATCATGAATCTTCTTTAGCCAATTATGTATTAACTCATTTCTTTGGACTTGACCCTATCCAATGGGCAGCCTCTGAATGGGGGACGAAAATTGCGATATCCATTATGGTGTTCTGGCGATGGGTAGGATATAACACGATTATCTATCTAGCTGGAATTCAAGGTATACCAAATGATTTATACGAGGCAGCTACCATTGATGGTGCCAATAAATTTCATCAGCTTTTTTACATTACTATCCCAATGATGAAACCATTTATTATTTTAACGGTATTCACTTCAACAGTTGGTGCCATGCAGTTATTCTCTGAACCAACTGTGTTTTTAGGAACTGGTGCTTTCACAAGGGATGAAGCGATGACAATTGTTATGTACCTGTATAGAGATGCATTTAAATTGCAGTCATTTGGAACCGCATCCGCAACTGCAATCATTCTATTGGTCATTATATCATTATTTGCTGTCATAAACTTAAGTTTAACGCAAGGATTTAGAAAGAAAAAGAGAGGTGTGGATCAATGAGGAAGCATGACAAAAGAAACCGGAGAAAGTTTTCCATAGGCAGATTATCCGTTTACTTATTTTTATTTATTGCTGCTATCGTTTCGTTGTTTCCATTTTACTGGATGTTTGTCATGGCAACAAGGCCGAGTGCTGCCTACAATTCCATCCCACCAACTTTAACACCAGGAAATATGCTGGTTGAAAACTTTAAAAAGGTATTAAGTCAAATTGATTTTTTTGGTGGGATGTGGAATTCATTTATACTCTGTTTTGTTGTAACGATCATAGTACTACTCATTAGTTCATTAGCAGGCTTTGCCTTTGCTAAATTTAGATTCCCAGGAAGAAACATTTTTTTCATTGCTATTTTGGTAACCATGATTATTCCACCGCAATTAGGGTTAATCCCACAATACTTCTTAATTTCTAAAATAGGACTTCTAGATACCTTACAAGGAGTTATGATTGTATCCTTTTTAAATCCTTTAGGGATATTTCTAATGCGCCAATATATATCCGAGGGAGTTCCTGATGAATTAATAGAAGCAGCGAAATTAGATGGGTGCTCGAATTTCCGTATCTATTGGGGAATTGTATTACCGATTATCTTACCAGCGTTTGCTACTCTTGGAATTATTGTATTTACTGCTGTTTGGGGAGAGTTCTTATGGCAGTTTACGGTTTTAAGAGATCCAGAAATGTATACCATCCAGGTTGCATTAGCACAGTTGGGCAATACTCATAATATTGATTTCGGTATGATTTTATCTGGTGTGTTCTGGGCAACTGTTCCATTATTAGTCATTTTCTTATTATTTAACCGATTATTTATATCAAGTATTACGGAAGGGTCTGTGAAATAAAGACTATTTCCTGCCATGCTATTGTTTCATTCTCTAACTTTTATTAATCTAATATTAGGAATGAATTTAGACGGAAATAGAAGGGAAAAAACGATGAGTTTAACGATAAAGGACATTGCACAATTGGCAGGGGTATCACCATCAACCGTTTCGAAAGTATTAAATAATTATGGCGAAATAAGTGAGATGACTAGAAAAAAAGTCATGACAGTTATTAATGAAAAGGGCTACGCACCAAATTTTTCGGCTCGGTCACTGGCAACGAAAAAATCAAATCTCATTGGTCTTGTCTATGCAGGTAAAATCAATGTAGACATGACCCATCCATATTTTAATGAAGTTATTTCGACTTTTAAGAAAAATATTGGATTACTTGGATACGATATCTTAATGTTTTCTAATGAACAATTTCAAGGAAGTTATTTAGCAAGATGCAAGCACTTTAATTTGGATGGCTGCTTGATAATTGCAGGTGAAGAAGTAGAGGACGCTACTTTTGAACTTGCTGAGAGCGGTTTTCCTTGTATTGGAATTGATATTGAATTAGTAGGTCCAAAAGCGAGCTACGTCATGACGGACAATGTAAATTTATCAAGGAAAGTAGTAGAGCATTTTTATTTGAATTCTCTTAGAAAAATTGGCTATATTGGCGGGATGAGTGAATCCGTCATTTCTAATTTAAGGTTAAAGGGATTCAAGGATGCGATGAATCAGTTTGGTCTTGAAATCAGGGAAGAGTGGATTCAATATGGAGATTACCATGAAGAGAGTGGTTATATCGCAATGAAGAGAATACTAGAGTTGAAGGATTATCCAGAAGCTATTTTTGCTGCATCCGACTTAATGGCTTTAGGTGCACTAAGAGCTATTAAGGAAGCTGGACTTCATACACCTAGAAACATCCGAATTGTAGGATGTGATGATATTGCTGCTTCCCGCTATAGTGATCCTAAATTGACCACGGTCAAACAGGATAAGGAGAAAATCGGTAAATTATCTGCTTTTATGCTAAATGACTTGATAGAAGGAAAATCAAAATTAAAGCCAGTGTATACAGACTCTAAAATTATTGTAAGGGAAACGTGTGGGACGAACAAAGCCTTCAGGTGAGCTCTGGGCTGATTTAGGAGCTTTCTTACATAAATAATAAGACTTGTATGGATGTCAGGAGGTTTTTTGGTGAATTATTATGCAGTATTTGATGTAGGTGGCTCTGCAATAAAATTTTCGCTTATGAATGAATTGGGAAACTTTGTAGAAAAGTCTTCTGTTCCTACTCCAAAAGATGGAATCGATTCTTTCGTGGATACAATCGAAACAGTAGTGAAGAATTTTCAAGAAAAGAATGAGATAATCGGTATCGCCTTAAGTATGCCAGGAGCAGTAGATGTAGAAACAGGATTTATAAAAGGAACCTCAGCTCTGCCATATATTCATGGGCCGAATATAAGGGATGTCATCCAAGAACGGACAAAATTGCTTGTTGAGCTTGAAAATGATGCTAATTGTGCAGGGTTAGCGGAGGGATGGATGGGTGCTGCAAAAAATGTCGATGATTATATTTGTATTGTAATTGGGAGTGGTATTGGTGGTTCTATTTTTCTAGATAAGAAAATTCGTCATGGTAGCCATCTTTTCGGAGCCGAATTTGGTTACATGATTTTAGAGGATTATCTGAATCAGCCGCTAGGGGAATCATGGAGTTCTCTTGCAGCAACTGGAGGTTTAATTAAGCAAGTTGCGAAACGGAAAAACTTGGATCCAATAACTTTGGACGGTCAAATTGTATTTAACATGTCTGATGAAGGCGACTGGGAAGTACAGGAAGAAATAGAAAAATTCATTAAGCGCTTAGCTGTAGGAATTTATAATTTACAATACATTATTGATCCGGAGAAAATTCTAATCGGCGGAGCAATCAGTAAACGCGAAGGGCTTATTGAACAGATTAACGAAAAGCTAAAAATTATGAAGCCAACAGAAGAGTGTTTAAACATTCAAGTTCAGCCATGCCAATTTGGAAATGACTCGAACTTAATTGGAGCTCTATACCATTTCTTACAAAGAAGATCTAGTCCATTAAGTGGTGTATCTAAAGGGAAATAAGTACATCCTCTTTAAAACCTGTATCTGGATAAGAAAGAATAGGGGGAGGTTGCCTTTTAGTGTTTTTTCTCATTCACTTCTATAGCTGGAAGGAATGTCATTTACGTGTTAATTTTTCAGTAGTAATCATTTGATTGTACATAAAAATCATCCTTTCTTTTAATGTTGTTGGTAACTTCATTTTACTCAAAAGGATGATTTTTTTTGTTCCAAAAATCAGCTTTCATTACTTTTTGGACAGCCCCCTACTCACTATGTGAAGCTAGTTTTGTCCCAGTCTGTTTTTTTAATCATAATTATTTCTCTATATCAAAAGTCTTAAGATAGAATCTATTCGAATGACTTCCCTACCAAGAATAGTTCATGATATGATAGAAACTAGGATTCTTTAGATTGGAGGCATGGGCGTGTCAAATACCCCTAAAAATCGTACAAATGTTGATATATATGGAACACAATATACAATAATAGGGAAAGAACCTTCTAACCATGTTAGACTGGTTGCCTCCATAGTTGATGAAAAAATGCGTGAAATTCATGTTTTGAATCCCTCACTTGATACCAATAAACTTGCTGTACTTACCGCAGTAAATATAGTAAACGACTATGTAAAGCTAGAAGATCGAGTGAAAGAATTAGAGGAAGAATTAAAAAGAAGAGAAAAGGACTGACATTGTTCATGTTAGATATTATTTTGGTTATATTGCTGCTTTTTGGTCTTCTTAGAGGACTAAAAAGAGGATTTATTATGCAAATTATACACTTAACAGGATTTATTGTTGCGTTTATTGTTGCTAATAAATATTACATCCCATTATCGCAAAAATTAACACTATGGATTCCATATCCAAATATAGGGGAAAATAGTTTGCTGCAATCTTTTATTCAAACGGCAAATATGGAAGATGTCTTTTACAGAGGGTTCTCCTTTGTGGTGATATTTTTTGTAGTGAAAATTATTTGGCAAATTATTGGAAGTATGATAGATTTTGTTGCTAGTATTCCTATTTTAAAACAGTTAAATACATGGGCTGGTGCGGTCCTAGGATTTGTCGAAACGTATTTGCTATTATTCCTTCTATTATTTATTTCTATTTTAATTCCGGTTGATTTTATTCAATCTCAATTAAATGAATCCTCGGTTGCCGCATGGATGATAGAAAACACTCCATATTTTTCAGAGAAAATAAAAGATTTATGGTTTGATTATATGGCTTCATAGAAAGAGGAAACTCTTCTAGCTTTATATGTAGCTAGAGAGTTTTTTTGTTTAGTTAAACAGGTGCTGCATGATTATTGAATTTATACAGTTCATGGTATGATAGGTAGGATGAGAAGATGAGTTATTTTACATATGTGGGTGATAAAGGATGATTACAAATAAAGATATTATTCGATTATTAGAGCAAATCGCGATATATATGGAGTTGAAAGGAGAAAATCCATTTAAAATATCTGCCTTTCGAAAAGCTGCCAATACGATTGAAACAAGTGAATTAAACTTAACCGAAATAACCGATCTTACGGAACTGCCGGGAATAGGAAAGGGAACAGCAGCTGTTATAGAAGAATATCTAAAAGAAGGTAAGTCGTCTGTTTTACAAGAGTTAAAAGACGAAGTTCCAAAAGGGTTAATACCATTGCTGCAGCTGCCAGGTCTCGGTGGAAAAAAAATTGCAAAATTATATAAAGAGCTATCTGTTGAAAATGCAGAGGATTTAAAAAATGCATGTTTAAAAGGAGAAGTGCAAGCATTAAAAGGTTTTGGCAAAAAGACGGAAGAAAAAATTATGGAAGCCCTTCAAAATGCCGGTTCTCGCCCAGAGCGACTGCCGATTGCATTTATGATTCCGATAGCAGTTTCCATTGAGGAACACCTAGCTAAGATGGCAGGTGTTGTGCAATACTCTAGAGCCGGGAGTTTAAGAAGAGTTAGGGAGACGATTAAAGATTTGGATTTTATTATTGCCACAAAAGATCCTAATCAGGTGAAAGAGCAGTTGATTCAGCTTCCGTCCATAAAAGAAGTAATTGGAGCAGGATTGACAAAAGTTAGTGTAATTCTGGGGCTGGATTATGACGTTTCTATTGACTTTCGGTTAGTGAAACCAGAGGAATTTGCAACAACCTTACATCATTTCACAGGTTCAAAAGAACATAATGTGCGAATGAGACAGCTAGCTAAAGAACGCGGAGAAAAAATAAGCGAGTATGGTGTGGAAAATAATGAAACAGGCGAAATAAAAACCTTTAAGACAGAAGAAGCGTTTTATCATTATTTCGAACTGCCCTTTATTCCTCCTGAAATAAGAGAAGATGGGAAAGAAGTAGAAAATTATTCAGATGATAGTGAGCTTATTTCCTTGGAAGATATTAAAGGAGATTTGCATATGCATACTACTGCGAGTGATGGTGCACATTCATTAGAAGAAATGATAGAAGCAAATCGAAAATTAGGCTATCAATACATGGCTATTACAGACCATTCTCAATATTTAAAGGTTGCCAATGGATTAACACCAGATAGAGTGAGAAAGCAAATCAAAGAAATTAAAAGGTTAAATGCAAAATATGAGGATATAACTATTTTAGCTGGTGCTGAGATGGATATATTACCAGACGGCACACTAGATTATGATGATGAATTATTGAAAGAATTAGATATTGTAATTGCCTCCATCCATTCTGCCTTTTCACAATCGAAAGATAAGATAATGAATAGATTAAAAGCTGCCATGGAAAACAAGTATGTTAATATCATTGCACACCCGACTGGTAGGAAAATTGGCAAAAGAGATGGTTATGATATTGACATGGAAATGCTTATTCAGTTAGCGAAAGAAACGAATACTATCTTGGAATTGAATAGTAATCCTAACCGCTTAGATTTAAATGCAGCACATGTCAAAATGGCCCAAGATGCGGGCGTAAAGATTGTAATTAATACAGATGCTCATTATAAGCATGAGCTTAATAATATGGCTATCGGAGTATCCACCGCGAAAAAGGGCTGGATAAAAAAATCTACTGTATTGAATGCAATGTCCAAAGAAGAATTATTAGCCTTCTTATATAAAGGATGATCAGTATATAGGTAAGTAGTTAGCTTGGAAAACAATGGCTGAAACTCTTCAAGGAAAAGCTGTTTTCGCCTCAGTCCAAGTGTTGAAATGAAAAGCAATCTCTCTGTTGAAAGATAGCTCAACGGAAAAGAACGCTCAAAAAGTCAGAAGAACCATTAAAAAATATGATTAAACCCGAAATGGGGATAGCAAAGGAGATTACTCCATGCAGGAAAGAGTATTTAAAACGTTAGAATTTGATAAAATTAAAGATCAATTAATCGAACATGCATCTTCTTCATTGGGAAGATATAAAGTGGAGGAATTAGTTCCATCTACTGATTATAATGAAGTTGTAAGATGGCAAGAGGAAACAGATGAAGCTGCTAAGGTATATCGCATGCGTGGATCCATCCCTCTTGATGGAATCTATGATATCCGCGCCCATGTGAAAAGATCTTCTATTGGCGGTATGCTTAGCCCATCTGAATTAAATCAGATTGCAAGTACTGTTCATGCTAGTAGACAAATGAAACGATTTATTGAAGAATTTCATGAAGAAGAGCCTATTCCGATACTGTTTACTTTAACAGACAGTATCATGGTGCTTGCTGAAGTAGAAGAAGAAATTAAGATGGCTATTGATGAACAAGGTGCGGTGATGGATAGTGCAAGTGATGCTCTTAGAACGTTAAGAAATCAGCTGCGTAGAAATGAATCAAAAGTACGAGAGAAACTAGAAAGTATGATTCGTTCCTCAAGTGCCCAAAAAATGCTGTCTGACAGTATTATTACAATTAGAAATGATCGGTATGTTATCCCGGTTAAGCAAGAATATCGAGGCAATTATGGGGGGATTGTTCATGACCAAAGTGCCTCTGGGCAAACCCTGTTTATTGAACCACAGTCTGTAGTGACACTAAATAATGAACTTCAAGCTATTCGGGTCAAAGAACAACAAGAAATTGATCGTATTTTAACGCAATTAACTGCACTTGTAGCACAATATGAAGAAGAGCTATTGCATATTGTCACTGTATTAGCAGAAATTGATTTTATGTTTGCAAAAGCAAAATATGCTCACCGCTTAAAAGCATCCAAACCAAAAATTAATAATGAAGGAAAGATTGTTCTTCATAAGGCGAAGCATCCACTTATACCGCCAGAGGTTGTGGTAGCGAATGATATTATTCTTGGGGATTCCTATACATCTATTGTTATTACCGGACCAAATACGGGCGGTAAAACAGTAACTTTAAAAACAGTAGGTCTATGTACTTTAATGGCACAGGCAGGCCTGCAAATACCAGTATTAGACGGTTCAGAAATGGGCGTTTTTAAATCTGTATACGCAGATATAGGGGATGAACAGTCTATTGAACAGTCTTTAAGTACGTTCTCTTCCCATATGGTTAATATTGTTAGTATTCTTGAAAAAGTGGATCATAAAAGTCTTGTTTTATTTGATGAATTAGGAGCTGGTACAGATCCTCAAGAAGGAGCAGCTCTAGCTATTTCAATTCTCGATGAAGTAAATAAACGCGGGGCAAGAGTTATTGCAACTACTCATTATCCGGAGTTAAAGGCTTATGGATATAATCGCGAAGGCGTTGTAAATGCAAGTGTGGAATTTGATATTGAAACATTAAGTCCAACCTATCGATTACTCATTGGAGTCCCGGGAAGAAGTAATGCCTTTGAAATTAGTAAGCGCTTGGGTTTAAAGGAAGATGTGATTAATACAGCTCGGTCACATGTAAGCGAGGATAGTAATAAAATCGAGAATATGATTGCCTCTCTGGAGAATAGTCGTAAGCAAGCAGAAAGAGAGCATGAAGAAGCGAAAGATCTATTAAAACAAGCGGAAATGCTTCATCGTGATTTACAGAAACAAGTAATGGAATATTACGAGAAGAAAGAAACACTGCAAGAAAAAGCAAAAAGAGAAGCGAAAGAAATTATCGAACATGCTAAAAAAGAAGCCGAAGCGGTTATTGGCGATTTACGAAAAATGCAGCTCGAAAAACGAGCAGAAGTAAAAGAACATGAACTAATTGATGCAAGAAAACGTTTAGATGATGCAACACCACAAATAGAAAGACAAAAACAACCAGCTGCATCGAAGACGAACCATGTTTATCAGCCTGGCGATGAAGTGAAGGTTCTAACCTTTAATCAAAAAGGCCAATTACTAGAAAAAGTTTCCGACAAAGAATGGCAAGTCCAAATTGGTATTATGAAAATGAAGGTCAAAGAAAAAGATCTTGAATTCATCAAAGCGCCTAAGGTAGTAGAAACAAAACCACTAACTACGATAAAAGGAAAAGACTATCACGTTAGCTTGGAGTTAGACCTACGTGGCGAAAGATTTGAAAATGCTCTTGCTCGAGTAGAAAAGTATATAGATGATAGCTTGCTTGCTGGCTATCCGCGAGTCTCCATTATTCATGGGAAAGGAACAGGAGCCCTCCGTTCAGGTGTTCAAGAGTATTTGAAAAATCATCGCGCAGTAAAAAGGATTCGTTTTGGCGAAGCAGGAGAAGGCGGCAGCGGCGTAACGGTTGTCGAATTTAAATAAATATTCTTTTGGAGAATAATGGTAGAGGAGAAACCTTATGGCACAATTTTGGGAAAATGAATATGTAAAAACGGCCGGCGATTATAGTGTTGTTATTCTAAGCCTTGTTGTATTTTTAGCTATATTTGAACTTGTAACAAAATATAATAATTGGGATGAAATAAAAAATGGGAATCTAGCAGTTGCGATGGCGACAGGCGGAAAAATCTTTGGAATAGCGAATATTTTCAGCCATTCAATTATGCAAAATGATTCTTTACTGAAAATGATTATCTGGGGTGTATATGGTTTTGTCCTATTGTTAATTGGTTATTTCATCTTTGAATTTTTAACCCCTAAATTTAATATTGACGATGAAATAAAAAATGATAATCGAGCAGTCGGCTTTATTTCTATGATTATTTCTGTTGGTTTATCTTTTGTAATTGGTGCAGGTATCTCTTAATAAATATAGTATTTTAAATGAAGGTTGGACGTAAATATTCAAAGCCAAAAAGCCAAACAAATCACATTCGCATGATTGTTTGGCTTTTTTAGTTACTATTAAAAAGGCTGTTTTTATGCGGAATTGTGTCAATTAAAGGGAAAGTAGGCTTATACATAATCCAATGAATATGTTCCTCCATATAATAAGCTAGTACAACAATAGAATTAAATGGAGGAATTGTGTTGGAAACAGAGAAAAGATGGTTAAAACTTTATCCTGAACAAATTGCCAAAAATGTTTATTATCGTGCAGATACTCTCCCACAATTATTAAAATACGCGGCAAATGAGTATCCAAAACATAAAGCTATTCATTTTATGGGAAAAGAAATGACGTTTAAAACACTTTATAAGAAAACATTGCAATTTGCAGCTTATTTACAGCACTTAGGTGTAAAAAAAGGGGACAGGGTTGCAGTAATGCTGCCGAATATTCCACAAACAGTTATTAGTTTCTATGCAATCTTGCAGGCGGGAGCTATCGCTGTACCAGTAAATCCGCTTTATCAAGAGCGAGAAATAGAATTTATTATGAAAGATTCAGGGGCGAAAGTAATTATAACATTAGATATGCTCTACAATAGAGTGGAAAGAGTAATGAAGCAAACAGATCTTGAACAAATTATTGTTACATCTATTAAAGATTATCTCCCATTTCCCAAAAATATTGTCTATCCATTCATTCAAGCGAAAGAGCAAGGAAAACCTCCAACAATTTCATCATCAAACTCTACTCATCTATTTATCCAAACATTAAAGTCCAAAGAATCAGTACTAAAGGAAGTACCGATAAATTTTGAAGAAGATATAGCGATTCTACAATACACTGGCGGAACGACAGGTTTTCCAAAGGGAGTTATTCTCACCCATCAAAATTTAGTAGCCAATACTTCTATGTGCAGACAATGGCTATATAAGATGGAAAAGGGAAAAGAAAAAATGCTTGCCGTCATGCCATTATTCCATGTGTATGGGCTTATGACAGTTCTTGTATTATCAGTAATGGAAGTATATAAAATGATTCTTGTTCCGAAATTTGATGCGAGTGGTTTGTTAAAAACAATCCATAAACAAAAGCCAACTGTCTTTCCAGGAGCACCTACTATCTACATTGGTTTAATGAATCATCCAGACATAAGCCAATACGATCTTTCCTCGATTAAAGGAGCGATTAGTGGTTCTGCTCCATTACCAGTTGAGGTTATTGAGAAATTTGAGGAGAAGACAGGCGGGAAAATAGTAGAGGGCTATGGATTAACGGAAACTTCCCCTGTTACCCACGTGAATTTTCTTTGGGACAATGAAATTGTAAAAGGAAGTATTGGTGTTCCTTGGCCAGGGACTGATGCAGCTATTTTTTCATTAGAGTCAGGTGAAATATTGCCAGTGGGAGAAGTTGGTGAGCTTGCAATTAAGGGGCCGCAAGTAATGAAAGGATATTGGAACAATGAAGAAGAAACCAATAAGGTTTTAAAAGATGGCTGGTTACTAACTGGTGATATCGCATATATGGATGAGAAAGGGTATTTTTATATCGTCGATCGGAAAAAGGACATTATCATTGCAGGCGGCTTTAATATCTATCCTCGTGAAATTGAAGAAGTTTTGTATGAGCACCCAGCTGTTATGGAAGCATCAGTTGTGGGAGTGAAGGATTCTTATAGGGGAGAGACAGTGAAAGCATTTATTGTATTGCGCGAAGGAATGACGGTTACAGAAGAAGAACTGAATCAGTTTATGCGTAGGAAATTGGCATCTTTTAAAGTACCTCGTATTTATGAATTTAGAGAAGAACTTCCGAAAACGGCAGTAGGAAAAGTATTAAGAAGACAATTGAAGAAAGAAAGTGAAGAAGAAAATGAGTAATAAAGCATTGCAGATTGTGGTTTTATTATCGAGAACCGTTTCTCCTGAAGCTTCCCTCGTACTTGAAGCAGAACAACCATTGGTAGAAGAAAAAGAGTTTATCATCAATCCGCCAGATGCGATAAGTTTAGAAGAAGCCCTTCAATTAAAAGAAAAATATGGTGGGCGTATAACGGTGCTGATGGTAAGTAAAAAAGAAGGAGAAAAGCAATTGAGAACAGCTTTAGCTATGGGAGCAGATCAAGCTGTTTTAATAGAATCTAATCCTAATGAAGATCATCCAGCTCATATAGCTAAAAAGATACAGGAATATTTGCAGAATATAGACTACGATGTTCTATTAGCAGGAGATTTTTCTACAGATGGAGCAACAAGTCAAGTAGGTCCTAGGGTTGCTGCTTTATTAGATATTCCCTACTTTGTGAAAGCAATTCGAATCGAACAAGAGGAAAAACATGCAAGAATTATAAGAAATGCAGATGGAGACATCGAAACATATCGAGTTCCGTTTCCTTTTTTAGCTACCATTCCACAAAGTTTACATGTTCCAAGATTGCCATCACTTGCTGGAATCATGAAAGCAAAAAAGAAGCCTTTTCGAATCATCCAGTTAAAGGACAGTCGAGCAAAAAAAACGCTCAGCCACTATTCGTATCCACAATTAAATCGTAAACAAATAATGTTGCAAGGGGAAATAAAAGATCAAGTTGCTTCATTATCCAAATTATTAAAGTCATAGTAATGGAGGAGTTAATATGAAGGGAAAAATCGTTGTGTTGGGAGAACATCAAGAAGGAAAACTTGCCTCCATTACCCTTGAATGTATTTCAGCAGCAAAGGAATTACAAACGGAGGCAGAAACGATTCTCTTGCTAATGGGAGAGGATATGAGAAAGAACGCATCTGAATGGGATGAAACGGATGTCGATCAAATCATTATCGTGGAACATCCTTTGTTAGCTAGATTTTCGAATGAATCATATATAAAAGCCCTCTTATCTGTTTGGGAACAACTTGAACCCTCTATTCTTTTATGTGGACATAATGATATCGGCAGATCCATCTTCCCGTATTTAAGTGAGAAATGGAATCTATCCTTATTTTCAAATATAGAGAGTTTTGTCTTTCATGATAATAAACTGTCTATAACTCGGTCTGCTTATTCTGGAAAATTAACGGAACGGACAGAAGTTGAAGATTCTTCTTTTCTTATGACAATAAAGCCCAAAAAATGGACGACTCTCCCAAAGAAAGAGAAAACAAAACCGAATGTTCGTTCTTTGAAAGTAAATATCGATAAGCCAGTAGCTACTTTAATTGGACTCGAACAAAAAAGAGAAAAGGCAGCTGGCTTAGTAGATGCAAAAATTATTGTTGGCGCTGGAAGAGGCATTCAAAACGAAGAGGGATTTGCACTAGTGAAGAAATTAGCTGACACTCTTGGCGGAACAGTTGGTGTTTCCAGAGGTGCAGTAGAATTAGGAGTATGTGATGCTTCTATTCAGCTTGGTCAGACAGGAAAAACCGTGGCTCCAGATATATATATCGCCTGCGGAATATCAGGGGCTATTCAACATCTTGTTGGGGTAACATCTGCCAAAACCATTATCGCTATTAATAAAGATCCAAATGCTCCCATTTTTGAAGTAGCTGATTATGGGATTGTAGGAGATATTTTTGAAATAATACCTTCTTTATTAAAAGAATGGGAATGATCTAATTATGGGTGAATGTATTAGCTGATAGTAGGGGAAAATGATATTTGAAACATATTATTAGTATCATCTAAGAAACCATGGTATACTTTCGATATTGTTAGTTTATCAAATAAGGAGGCAAATTATAAATGGCCATTACACATGCAACAGATCAAACATTCCAAGAAGAAACAGGTTCAGGTGTAGTATTAGTAGATTTCTGGGCACCATGGTGCGGACCTTGTAAAATGATCGCTCCAGTTCTTGAAGAACTTGATGGCGAAATGGGAGATAGTGTAAAAATCGTTAAAGTAGATGTAGATGAAAACCAAGGATCAGCATCTAAATTTGGCGTAATGAGCATCCCAACTTTACTTGTTCTTAAAGACGGTGAAGTAGTAGATAAAGTAGTTGGATTCCAACCAAAAGAAGCTCTTTCTGAACTATTAGCTAAACATGTTTAATGAAACTCTTTCATTTTTGAAAGAAAAAGACCTGTAGACACCACTAGTGTCTGCAGGTTTTTTATGGAGAAAAAATAAACTTGCTGGTAGAAATGGAAAATATAATCATAATCCGATAAAAGCCGTTATAACAAAACATCGCAATAAAATCATTCCCCCTCTTTTCTCCTTATTTTTTCATATAACAATAAACCGTTTTCCCTAAAATATTCCCATTCCATACTTTTTCCTTGATGAATCGATGAAATTCTCTATAATTAGAGAAGATAGTATATATGTTCGTTTATAAGGTTTGTGAGCTGGGAGGGAAAATTGTGAACGACATCATTAAAAATAAATTAATGATCTTACCTGATCAGCCTGGATGTTATTTGATGAAGGACCGACAAGGTACCATTATTTATGTAGGAAAAGCAAAGGTATTAAAAAATCGAGTTCGTTCCTACTTTACAGGCTCTCATGATGGCAAGACATTAAGACTAGTCAATGAAATTGAAGATTTTGAATACATCATAACCTCTTCCAATATTGAAGCATTAATATTAGAAATAAATTTAATTAAGAAGCATGATCCAAAATATAATATTATGCTGAAGGATGATAAAAGCTATCCATTTATTAAATTGACGGCTGAAAGGCATCCAAGGCTGATTACAACTCGAAATGTAAAGAAAGACAAGGGCAAGTACTTTGGCCCATATCCAAACGTCCAAGCAGCAAATGAAACAAAAAAACTGCTTGATCGCATTTATCCTTTACGTAAGTGCAATGTGCTGCCAGATAGAGTTTGTTTATATTATCATTTAGGACAATGTTTAGCTCCTTGTGTAAATGAGGTTACCGAACAAGAATATAAGAAGATGACAGATGATATCATCAAGTTCTTAAATGGTGGATATAAAGATATTAAAAAAGAACTATCTGAAAAAATGATGGCAGCATCAGAAGAATTAGACTTTGAACGCGCTAAGGAATACCGTGACCAAATCGCTCATATCGAAGCAACAATGGAAAAGCAAAAAATGATGATGACGGATTTAGTAGACAGAGATATTTTTGGCTATTCCTATGATAAAGGCTGGATGTGTGTTCAAGTATTTTTTGTTCGTCAAGGAAAGTTAATTGAACGCGATGTTAGTACGTTTCCTATTTATCAAGAGCCTGAAGAGGAAATGCTAACATATCTAGGGCAGTTTTATGAGAAAGCCAATCATTTTAAACCAAAGGAAATTTATCTTCCAGACGAGATCCAAGGAGATATTGTCGAAGAATTATTAAATGTAAAAGTGATAAAGCCGCAGAGAGGGCAAAAAAAGGAACTTGTATTATTAGCTAATAAAAATGCGAAGAATGCTTTAACAGAAAAGTTTGCATTAATCGAACGTGATGAGGAGCGTACGATAAAAGCAGTGGAAAACCTAGGCAGACAAATGGGGATTTACACACCACTGCGGATTGAAGCATTTGATAACAGTAATATTCAAGGGACGAATCCAGTTTCAGCGATGATTGTCTTTATCGATGGAAAACCAGCGAAACGAGAATACCGCAAGTATAAGATCAAATCGGTAAAAGGACCAGATGATTATGAATCCATGCGGGAAGTAGTTCGAAGAAGATACCAGCGTGTTTTAAAAGAAGGGCTGCCGCTTCCAGATTTACTATTAATTGATGGTGGAAAAGGGCATCTTGAAGCAGTTAGAGAGGTTCTACTCGATGAATTAAGCTTAGATATTCCAGTTGCTGGTTTAGTAAAGGATGATAAGCACCGCACTTCTCAACTGCTATTCGGAAATCCATTGGAGATTATCCCGCTTGAGCGAAATAGTCAGGAATTCTATTTATTACAAAGAATCCAAGATGAAGTTCACCGCTTTGCCATTACGTTCCATCGTCAATTAAGAGGGAAGAATGCTTTTCAGTCATTATTGGATGACATTCCTGGGATTGGAGAAAAGCGCAGAAAATTACTTTTAAAAACCTTTGGATCTGTGAAGAAAATGAAAGAAGCTACGATCGAAGAATTTGTGAAAGCAGGTATTCCCGCAAATGTGGCTGAACAATTACTTGCTAAATTAAAGGAATAAAAAATTAATTGTCGGAATGAATCCACTGTGCTATAATGATGGCAACTTATAACTTAATAAGTGAAGGTAGAGGTGCGAGCTTCAAGAGTAATAATTCGGAGAAGAATGAGCTTCAGGGAAGAATTATGAAAGGGATAGATCGCCGAAGTAAGGAAAGTTCTCATGACTTTCTTTGCTGGTTTTGCATTGAATAAATGTAAGACTGTCAAAACAAGAAACTGTTTTGGAGAGCTATCTCACTGTTTGTGCATATTTATAATGTATTTAGCTGCACGGCAATGAGATATTCTCATTGCTTTTTTTATTTGTCTTTTACTAATTAAGATTGCGAAAGAGGAAAAGAAAAGTACATAAAAAAAAGCAATGAGAAATAAAAAGAAACCTCTAAGATTACAAGAAGGTAGGGAATGAAGTGGGATTAGTTGTACAAAAATTTGGTGGTACTTCCGTAGGCAGTGCAGAAAGAATTCTTCATGTAGCAGAAAGAGTAATCGAAGAAAGAAATCGTGGCAATGATGTAGTCGTCGTCGTATCCGCTATGGGGAAAACAACCGATTCGCTTGTAACGCTTGCAAGTGAAATAAATCCAAAGCCATCTAAACGAGAAATGGATGTCTTACTATCCACAGGAGAGCAAATTACCATCAGCATACTATCTATGGCTTTACAGGCGAAAGGAGTAGATGCCATTTCCTATACTGGTTGGCAAGCAGGAATAGAAACAGAGAATGTTCATGGGAATGCGCGAATAGTAAATATACAAACAGAAAAAGTACAAGAACAGATACAACAAGGAAGAGTAGTAGTAGTAGCTGGATTTCAAGGAGTAACTGACGTGGGAGATATAACAACACTTGGACGTGGTGGATCGGATACAACGGCGGTTGCGATTGCAGCAGCTTTAAAAGCGGATAAATGTGATATTTACACAGATGTAACAGGCGTATTTACAACCGACCCACGTTTTGTGCAAAGCGCACGAAAACTATTAGCTATTTCTTATGATGAAATGCTGGAATTAGCTAATTTAGGGGCAGGAGTCCTGCATCCAAGAGCAGTAGAATATGCAAAAAACTATCAAGTACCATTAGTGGTTCGCTCAAGTATGGAACAAGAAGAAGGAACAATCATCGAGGAGGAAGTTTCCATGGAACAAAATTTAGTTGTACGCGGAGTGGCATTTGAGGACAATATTACGAGTGTGACGGTATTTGGATTAAGAAATCCCTTAACAAGTCTCTCTACTATTTTTACCACCCTTGCGTCCCATCATATAAATGTCGATATTATTATTCAAAGCTTAACAAATGACCAGCTGACAAATTTGTCTTTTTCGATAAAAGATAGTGACTTAGAAGAAACATTGAATGTGCTAGAAGAAAATAAGGCGGAATTAGGATACGATAAAGTAACTTCTGAACAAGGATTGGCAAAAGTATCGATAGTCGGTTCTGGAATGATTTCTAATCCGGGAGTTGCAGCAAATATGTTTAAAGTATTATCACAAGAAAAAATTATTATTAAAATGGTTAGCACATCCGAAATTAAAGTATCAACGGTAATTGAGAAAGAGAAGATGGTAAAAGCAGTAGAAATTCTTCACGATGCATTTGAATTAAGTAAACTACCTGTGCATGCATAAGAAATGATTAGTAGAAGCAAAAAAGACTCCAAAGGAAGGAAGACTATTAAAATTCTTCTTTCTTTTGGAGTTCTTTTTATCCTTCTACAGGATCTTTACTATCCCAGCGAACCGTTATGGTTACTTTTTTTTCTTTTCTTTTTGGGTCTTCAAAGGCTTCTGCAATAACTTTTTTTGTCTGTTCGTATTGTTGAGCTAAATAACCTGCTTCTAATTGAAAGGTGCATTTCCCTTTTTCCTTTAATCTTTTTTCAATCAGCTCGCTGGATAATTGATAGATAATTTCATTTTTTGTTTGTTTAACAACTTCTAAATTTCCCCATCCGACCTTTTGAAAAAAAGCATACGCTTCTTCTACAGTATTTAAAGGAAATAATCGGGCAATACGTTTACCGGCCCAATATAACAGATCAGGCGTGTCCCGACCTAATAATTCGGGGATAAGTATCTCTCGAATTAATTCATATCCATACGCGGGAACAGTAAGGGGATCTGACTCCACCTGTGTTTTTTCTTCTAAGGATGTTAAATCACTCAATATGCTCTCCTCTTTCTATGATTCTATTATATTTACATAATTACAAGATAGTCTCTTCCTAAAAGTTATCATTTTTGGCATTTGCAATATTTCCATACATCGGTTTATGTAAAAAGTACGGAAACCAAATAAAATAGAATAAAATATATTGTCTAAATAGTATACTGTAAAAACGGAAAAAAATCATAAGAAAAGGGAACGATTTTTGAATTAGGGTGACTAAAAAACGTGAAAAATCTATTTAAACAATAAGCAATTTTTTAAATAATGTCTTAATAATTTTTTTCCTTTTAAAGGAAAAAATCTTGCTTCCATAACGATAAAATCAATATTTGTTCAAGTTCTTTACATTGATTCTATTATTTGATTTGTTTGTTAAATTTATGCACAGAAGAGAAAGGAGGAAATTTTTCCTTTTTTGGGACATATAGATAGAAAAAAAGCGAAAGAAAATTTATTTAATGTATCCGTTTTCTTGACCGCATTTTTTTTTAAGAGTACAATTAAATTGTCACTAAATTGTAAGAATTTTTGGTTATGTTATCGCTTTATGGGCAATGGGAGTATGTCATCAATTAGGGGGGAATTTTATGGCAGCAAATCGAGAGTTTTTATTCAGAAGGCTTCACTCGTTATTAGGAGTGATTCCAGTAGGTGTATTTTTAATCCAACATTTAGTTGTCAATCACTTTGCAACTAGAGGTCCAGAAGCTTTTAATAAGGCAGCTGGCTTTATGGAGCATTTACCTTTTCGGTATTTTCTCGAAATTTTTGTAATATTTTTACCGATTTTGTATCATGCGATTTATGGAATTTATATTGCGTTTACAGCCAAAAATAATACAAAAAATTATAGTTTTTTTCGAAATTGGATGTTCTATATTCAAAGGGTGACAGGGATCTTTACGTTAATTTTTATCGTATGGCATGTTTGGGAAACAAGAGTAGCAGCTCAATTAGGCCAAGAAGTAAATTATGACATGATGAGTGAAAATTTAGCAAACCCAGGGATGCTTGCATTTTATTTAGTGGGTGTTATCTCCACGATTTTCCACTTCTCTAATGGCTTATGGTCATTCTGTGTAAGCTGGGGAATTACTGTTTCGCCTAAGTCTCAACGAATTAATACATATGTAACGCTAGGAATATTTGTTGCATTATCAATTGTAGGTGTACGAGCAATATTGGCGTTTGTTTAATAAATACTAGATTAGTAGAGCAATAGATGAAGGAGTGAACGGTTGTTATGAAGAAAGGGAAAGTGATCATCGTTGGCGGTGGTTTAGCAGGATTAATGGCAGCAATCAAAGTAGCAGAGACAGGGACTCCTTTAGAATTATTTTCCCTTGTGCCTGTAAAAAGATCTCATTCTGTTTGTGCCCAAGGCGGGATTAATGGAGCGGTAAATACAAAAGGAGAAGGAGATTCTCCATGGGAACATTTTGATGATACGGTTTATGGCGGTGACTTCTTAGCGAACCAACCACCGGTTAAAGCAATGGCTGAGGCAGCTCCTGGCATTATCCACTTGATGGACAGAATGGGAGTTATGTTTAACCGTACACCAGAAGGATTACTGGACTTCCGCCGCTTTGGAGGAACACAGTATCACAGAACGGCTTTTGCAGGTGCAACAACAGGACAACAGCTTCTATACGCATTGGATGAGCAAGTAAGAAGATACGAAGTCGACGGACTTGTTGTGAAGTATGAAGGCTGGGAATTCCTTGGTATTATCACAGATGACGAAGGAGTATGCAGAGGAATTAAGGCACAGGATTTAAAAACAATGGAGATTAAATCCTTCCCTGCAGACGCTGTTATTATGGCAACTGGCGGCCCGGGAATTATCTTTGGGAAATCCACAAACTCTATTATAAATACTGGCTCAGCAGCATCTGTTGTTTATCAGCAAGGAGCTTATTATGCAAATGGTGAATTTATTCAAATCCATCCAACTGCAATTCCTGGTGATGATAAATTACGTTTAATGAGTGAATCAGCTCGTGGAGAAGGCGGTCGTATCTGGACATATAAAGATGGTAAACCATGGTATTTCTTGGAAGAGAAGTATCCAGCTTATGGAAACCTTGTACCAAGGGATATTGCTACACGCGAGATTTTTCATGTATGTGTCGATCAAAAGCTCGGCATCAATGGAGAAAACATGGTGTATTTAGATCTATCTCATAAAAATCCAAAAGAGCTTGATATTAAACTGGGTGGTATTATCGAGATTTACGAAAAATTCACTGGTGAAGATCCTCGTAAACTTCCGATGAAAATTTTCCCTGCTGTTCATTACTCCATGGGTGGATTATGGGTAGATTACGATCAAATGACGAATATTCCAGGCTTATTTGCCGCTGGTGAATGTGATTATTCACAGCATGGAGCAAACCGCTTAGGTGCCAACAGCTTGCTTTCAGCTATTTATGGCGGCATGGTAGTAGGTCCGAATGCGGTTAAATATATAAGCGGATTAAGCAAAAGTGCAGAAGATTTATCATCATCCATCTATGATTCCGCTATTAAAGCAGAAGAAGCTAAATGGCAGGGCATTTTGAAAATGGATGGAACAGAAAATGCCTATGTGCTTCATAAGGAATTAGGGGAATGGATGACAGATAATGTTACAGTGGTTCGTTACAACGATAAGCTGCTGGCAACAGATGATAAGATACAAGAACTGTTAGAGCGTTATAAAAAAATTAATATCAATGATACAGCAAAATGGTCTAACCAAGGAGGCGTATTTACGCGTCAATTAGAAAATATGCTTCAGCTAGCACGTGTGATTACTCTCGGTGCATACAACCGAAATGAAAGCCGTGGGGCACATTATAAACCAGAATTTCCAGAAAGAAATGATGAAGATTTCCTAAAAACAACAATGGCTAAATTTGTTGGCGCAAATGAGGCACCAGATTTCCATTATCAAGAAGTCGATACCTCCTTAATCAAACCGAGAAAAAGAGATTATTCAAAGCAAAAAGAGGGAGTGAAATAAAATGGGGGAGCAAAAAACTGTAACATTACAAATTGAAAGGCAAGATGACCCTAATTCACCATCTTATGTAGAAGAATTTAGTTTACCTTATCGTCCTAATATGAACATCATTTCTGCATTAATGGAGATTCGCAGAAATCCAGTTACAAGCGACGGGAAAAAGACCTCTCCAGTTGCTTGGGATATGAACTGTTTGGAAGAAGTTTGCGGAGCCTGTTCTATGGTCATCAATGGAAAACCACGCCAATCCTGTACAGCACTCATTGATCAATTAGAACAGCCGATTCGTCTAGAGCCAATGAGAACCTTCCCTGTGGTGCGCGACCTGCAAGTCGATCGAAGCCGCATGTTTGACAGCTTAAAGAAAGTCAAAGCGTGGATACCAATTGATGGCACATATGATTTAGGGCCTGGACCAAGAATGCCAGAGAAAAAACGCCAGTGGGCATATGAGTTATCGAAATGTATGACATGTGGAGTCTGCTTAGAAGCTTGCCCAAATGTAAATAGTAAATCTAATTTCATTGGACCAGCACCTCTTTCTCAAGTCCGTCTCTTTAATTCACATCCAACAGGAGAGATGAATAAGGAGGAAAGACTGCAAGAGATAATGGGAGACGGCGGACTGGCTAACTGTGGTAATTCTCAAAACTGTGTGCAGTCCTGTCCAAAAGGCATTCCACTAACTACATCAATTGCAGCCTTAAACCGAGAAACAACGTTCCAGGCATTTAAAGAGTTCTTTGGAAGTGACCATTAAACAAAAGACCACCAGTTAAGGTGGTCTTTCTTGTGCTAATATTTTTCCATAAATTGATGATAAGTGAAAATGAATTCCTCTGCTATTGTTTGTTCCTCGCTAGCTAGTCTACTTACATTTGTCTTTAGATATTCAATAGCATGTTCGAGGGTTTGCAGATTCTCTGTTAAGATACGTTTATCTTCTTCATTTTTTATATCAGCAGTCTTTTGCCCGTAATCATACTCGTATAAGGTATCATATAATTCATTATTACTGGCCGATAAGACCATTTTTCTTTGCAAGCATGGCAGACAAATTCCGCATGGAACTTTCGCTGATATATACCCATCTCCTCGTATTCGGAGACACTCTGCCGTGTTTTTTATTTGCAGCTTATATTCTTTAGGAATCTCATTGATGACACGATGGAAGGGTCTATATAAGATAGGCGTCTGGATAGTCAAATCAAGCTCCAAGCTGGAATAAAGAGCATTTATTAGATTAAATGTTTTTGGATGAGTAGCTTTAAGCAGTACATCTCCATCGATAGAAACATCCTTATTAATTTTGCTATTTTGATAGACATATACCGTACCTTTCCCGTTAAAATATGT
Source organism: Niallia sp. FSL W8-0177 (assembly GCF_038006285.1). Lineage (NCBI taxonomy): Bacteria > Bacillati > Bacillota > Bacilli > Caryophanales > Bacillaceae > Niallia > Niallia sp. FSL W8-0177. The sequence continues at coordinate 2,683,608 of NZ_JBBOUX010000001.1, read as the reverse complement.
TTTTGCTGCTGCAATCGATACAAGCAAGCATATGCTAGCGGCTGATCGATTTCTTCTGATCTTCTTGCAAATTGCCGAGCCTAAATGAATAATCTCTCCAGCATCTGAAACACTACTTCGTAAAAATGTAGCTAGTTTTTCTTGTTTGCTCTGTTCATTGTCCATGTTTTTTAGTCGAATGTAGTCAGAAGTGATGGGCGGATCTATGCAATTATTTTTCGCAACACCCACAAGTGATGCTATATCATCCAAAAATAAGGTTACTTCCTGATGATTAGGAAGGTAAAAAGATGGAGCAAAAAGCTCTGCTTCATTTTGCTGGAAAGTCAGATAAACAGGTTCATCCATTATCCAATCTATTAGCTCTGTTAAGATAGCTTTATTTTTTTCCCAGAGGCTTAAATTAAAAACAGGCACAATTAAGCGATTATTTTTTCGCGCCTTTTTCGTTTGTTGCTCAAAATAAAATAGACTCCCCATAATCGTTACCATATCAATATATGTAGTACTATTCTCTTCATAATCAAAATACATATCCTGAAGAATTTCTATATGTAAATTTGCCAATAATTCAATGTTTAAGTCCATCAATATCACCAAAACTTTCTTTGATAACAGAAATTTACTACGAACTAAGGTTCATTGTTTAAATTATAACACGATTTTTTTAGAAAGCTTGGAAAAAGGGATGATAATTGCACGTACTACATTTTGACTATTTTATAATGAAAATTCGTGTGTTGAAAGTTCATAAGTACGTAAAATTATCGTCAAATGTTGGGAATGGAGTACTAATCATGAAAAACCGAAAAAACCTTTCCTAATTTGCTTAAATCCAGTCACTCCAAGGTGTCATCTTACATAATATATTCAGACTATAACTATACCCATCCCAAAGTTCATAGCTGGCAAAGGCAAGGAGGGTTACACTACTTGAAGGAGAATGAATTTACTCACAAGCCATTATTAACCAAAAGAGAAAGAGAAGTATTTGAGCTGTTAGTCCAAGATAAAACGACTAAGGAAATCGCGAGTGATTTATTCATAAGCGAGAAAACAGTTCGAAATCATATTTCTAATGCTATGCAGAAGCTGGGCGTGAAGGGGCGTTCACAGGCTGTTGTAGAACTCCTTAGAATGGGAGAACTAGAACTATAATAAAGAAGATGATCTTGTATAAGCGGGCAGGAAATTCCACTCCTTTACCGCTTATATGGGTCATCTTCTTTTTAATGTGAATAAGTAGTGGAATCATGGCTTTATTCGGCAATTTTTACATGGACATTAACTTTTCACCTTATACATTTACGAGGGGAGAATTGTAGATTATAATTAGAGGTACTGATTTATAGAAAATTGTCGGATATTCATTATATTTGTATATTTATATATGGGAGTTGTAATCATGATGACTGAAGAAAAAGATGTAAAGGAATACTTAAAGAATATAGCTACAATCGAAAAAGATATGCGCTACATATCTGGTATTATCAAACAAAAGGGAAGAGAGATTTTAAGTAATTATACGATGACTCCTCCTCAATTTGTTGCCTTACAATGGCTATTTGAAGAAGGGGATATGACGATTGGGGAATTATCTAATAAAATGTTCCTTGCGTTTAGTACTACGACAGATTTGGTTGATCGGATGGAAAAAAATCAGTTAGTTCAAAGAGTGAAGGATCCCAATGATCGACGTGTGGTTCGTATTCATATGCTAGAAGAAGGAAAAAGATTAATTGACGAAGTTATCAAGAAGCGTCAAGGTTATCTTCAAGAGGTATTAAATGAGTACTCAACGGAAGATATTGAAGAATTAAAGAAAAATTTTATGCGGTTACATCAAGTAATGCGAGAAAAATGAGGCGGTTTTTTGGAAAGAGCAATAGGGGTTATAGATTCTGGGGTTGGTGGATTAACAGTTGCAAAGGAGATAATGCGACAGCTTCCTTTTGAAAATATCGTTTACTTAGGGGATACGGCAAGATGTCCATATGGCCCAAGAACGGGAGAAGAAGTGAAGAAATTTACTTGGGAAATGACTAGGTTCCTGTTGAAGAAAAACATAAAGATGCTTGTGATTGCCTGTAATACAGCTACTGCAGTCGCACTAGAGGAGATACGCGAACAGCTGTCTATTCCGGTGATTGGCGTAATCGTTCCAGGTGCACGGACAGCAATTAAGGTAACGAAAAATAATTATATAGGTATGATTGGAACATTAGGTACTGTTCGAAGTCGGGCATATGAAACAGCATTAAAGAAGATTAATAATCGAGTGAGAACAATTAGTTTAGCATGTCCAAAATTTGTCCCTTTAGTGGAGAGCGGCGAATATGATGGACCAGTCGCAAGGAAAATTGTGAAAGAAACGCTATGGCCATTAAAGAATAAAGAGATAGATACTCTAATTCTTGGTTGTACCCATTATCCTTTGTTAGCAAAAGTTATACAGGAAGAGATGGGAAAAAAGGTAAAGGTAATTAGTTCTGGAGCAGAAACTGCCCGCGAAGTTAGTACTATTCTCAACCATCATGATGAACTTGCTTCTGGAGAGAATCAAGTAGAACATTATTTTTATACAACTGGATCAAAAGAGATGTTTGCCCGCATCGCTTCCAATTGGCTGAATCAAGAAATACATGCTGTTGAAACAGTTAAATTAACATAATAAAGAAGACTGTCTTCTGTTCTATTACATCATGTTTAGACGATTTCCCATCTAAACATTTTGCAATGGAAATAGGGAGACAGTCTTTTTTTGAAAAAAATATCCTAAAGACGGTCTAAAAAAAATATAGGCTCGTATATATATTAGTACAAACTGTCTTAGGAGTGATGAAGATGTCTAAGAATAACAAATTGACCATTGTTTCAGCGGTTATCATATCATCTGTGTTGATCTCTGGTTGTAGCTTGTTAGGAGATAAAGAAAAAGTCGATCCACCGCAAACTACTTCGTATAAAGAGGATGCAGTTAAAAAGGATGCGGATAAGGAAACAACTGGTGAAGTGGCGAAAGAGGATGCAATGCCAGTTGAATTATACTTAATGGATAAAAATGGGTATGTCGTTCCTCAAACATTAAATCTGCCAAAAACGAATTCGATTGCAAAAGAAAGCTTGGAATATTTAGTTAAGGGTGGGAAAGTTTCTGAATTGCTACCAAATGATTTTCAAGCAGTAATTCCTCAAGATACAAAAATAAGTATTAATGTAGATAAAGATAAAGTGGCTACTGTAGATTTTTCCAAGGAATTCAAAGAATACGAGGCTAAAGATGAAGAGAAAATCTTGCAGTCCATTACATGGACATTGACACAATTTGATTCCATCGATAGTGTGAAGCTTTCGTTAAATGGTCATGAGCTGACAGAGATGCCTGTAAATAAAACGCCAATTCAAGGGGCATTAACAAGAGCGGATGGCATCAACATTAATACAGATGATGTCACAGACATTACAAACACAAGACCATTGACTGTTTATTATATTGGTGGAGAGTTGGACTCCTATTATTATGTGCCAGTAACGAAGCGTATTAGTAATGGCGAAGAAAATAATGTCGCTGCTGCAGTAGGAGAGCTAATAGAAGGACCTGGTATGGGCGGAGGAGCAGCTCTGACAAGCTTATTACCTAATGACGTAAAGCTGTTGGATGATCCAATTGTAGAAGATGGCAAGGTTACGTTAAACTTTAACGAGAATATATATTCGAGTGGCTTAAATGGAGAAGAAAAGGTACTGGCTGATGAAGTATTAAATTCATTAGTATTATCCTTAACAGAGCAAGAAGGCATTGAAAGTGTTGCTGTTACTGTGAATGGAGAAGCAGATTTAGTGAACGCAGAAGGAAAAAGTTTAACTAAACCAGTGACACGCCCAGAAAATGTGAATACTGGTAGCTTCTAATAATGGATAAAGGGGACGAGAATAGTTATATTCTTGTCCCCTTCTTCGTATGAGCGTTATTTTTTGGGAGACAAAAACTTTCCTTAGCAAATAATAAATATTAACTTATCACTTTACATTCATTTAGTAAAACACCTTTTTGAATCCACGTTTCGACCATATGATTAAAAAAATCAGGCATAGCGAAAGATACTCCATGGCCAATATTAGGGATAATCACGCCGATTCCATTCGAATTTGCCGCTACAATATCTTTTGCAGATTTTTTCATCATGGCTTTTTCTTTTTCACCAACCGTAACCAATATTTTTCCAGTGGCCTCTGCAAAGTTTTTAGGGAGTTGATAGGACATATTTTCTACCAATACTCGAACAAGGGTATCAGAACTTATTTGACAACTTTCTTCATAATATTTTTCAAAATAGTCATTGCTGATATATAGTGTTCTGGCTTGCAGTTTGGAAAAGGTCTTATTTTGAATTAATGGGTAGGTTAATGCAATAGTAGGTTTTATTACTTTCTTTGCCCATAAAATCGGTCTAACTGAAGCGCTATTGATTATGGCAAAATTCATTATATCTGGTTTCATACTGATCATTTCCACAATGACTTGAGAACCTAAAGAAAATCCAATTAAGATTACTTTCTTTCCTCTAGCTTTATCTTCCACTAATTTAATTAATGCTTGTGCACTCCCTTTTATAGTAAATTTAACTTTATCATTATTCAATCCATGTTCAGGTAAGAGGGGAACAACACAGTGATAATGAGTGAAGTATTGAATTTGCTTATCCCACATCCAATCACTTACTCCACCACCATGTATAAATAGCATCAGTGGAGCACTTTTATCACCATACTCCTGATAGTGTAAAGACATGTTTTACCTCTTTTCTTTGATTAGTGGTATAAATTGGCTTGTTATAATAAATACGTTCTTAGGGTGAAATTGTTTCGTTCAAATGAAATAATAACTTTATTTTTATTTAGTGATAAGTGATTCTAGGAATAATGGTTTGCTTTCTGTAGGTGAGCGAATGGATATCATCGCATAAACTTCACAAAACTGCCTTTGGAAATAAGAAAGAAAGGGTATATACTGATATTAGACGGATGATTTTAAGCGTAGTAAACTATAAGAAAGTACATTAATTTACATAGTTCAACATAAGAAATAACAAATAGAGACTAAAGGAGTTTTACAATGAAAGAAATTATTATTGCAACTAAGAATACAGGCAAAGCAAAAGAATTTGTACAAATGTTTTCACCACTTGGCTATGAAGTAAAAACACTATTAGATTTTCCAGATGTCCAAGATGTAGAAGAGACAGGAACAACATTTGAAGAAAATGCTCTCCTTAAAGCAGAAACGATTTCTAAGCTGTTAAATCGTGTCGTTATTTCCGATGATTCTGGTCTTGTTATTGATGCATTAAATGGGAGACCAGGAGTATATTCCGCACGTTACGCAGGAGAACAAAAGAATGATCAAGATAATATGGACAAGGTTTTGTATGAATTAGAGGGTGTACCATTAGAAAAACGAACTGCTCGTTTTTGTTGTACATTAGCAGTTGCGATTCCAAATGAAGACTCCTTAACATTTACTGGAACTTGTGAAGGGGTTATTCTGGAGGAAAGAAGAGGAGAATATGGATTTGGCTATGATCCAATCTTTTATGTAGAAGCAGAAGAAAAGGCAATGGCGGAATTGCCGCCTGAAAAGAAAAATAAAATTAGTCATCGTGCAAACGCATTGAAAAAACTAAAAGAACAGCTTCCGACTGTTTTTAAAGAAGGGAAATAGAACTGGATGAAAATTTTGATTGTAAGTGACAGTCATGGATTGGTATCCGAGTTAGGTGCTTTAAAAAAAAGACATGAAGAAGATGTCGAGTTATTTCTGCATTGTGGGGATTCTGAGCTATCAGCAAGTGAGGAAGTGATGAAGGGGTATATTACTGTTCAAGGTAACTGTGATTATGAAGACAAATTTCCAACAGAGACCACTCAAGAAATTGCAGATAAAAAGATTTTTTTAACACATGGACATCTATATGGCGTCAAATCCTCCCTTAATAACTTGCTGTATAAGGCAAAGGAAGTGGGGGCAAATATTGCCTGTTTCGGCCATTCTCATTTCTTGGGGATGGAAGTAGTTGATGATGTTCTTTTCATTAATCCCGGTAGTTTAAGACTGCCTAGAGGAAGAAAAGAACAAACGTATGTTATTTTAACGATTGAAATGGATCGATTTGTGACAGAAGTTTATGATTTTCATAGTGGATTACTACCAGAATTAACAAGTGAATTTCCTTTTTAGTCGGCTTTTTCCTAATGAGGAAGAAAAAAATTCCTCATTAGGAAAAAAAGGTTCACTAAACTATTGACTTTATGTTGCTATAATCATATAATAACTATTGTCCTCATAAGGACTGAATAAATACATAGCATGTCCCAGTAGCTCAGCTGGATAGAGCAACGGCCTTCTAAGCCGTCGGTCGGGAGTTCGAATCTCTCCTGGGACGTATTTTTGTAAATAGTTAATTGGTTGTTTCAGGGCTTTTTGTAAATGCGTTATTGACGAATAATTAATGAGAAGATTTGCTTAGAGATACTATTCTAATGAACTTGTATATGATATACTAGTTGAGGTAGTTATCGCTGAAATAATTGATTGCAATTTAAAACATGTCCCAGTAGCTCAGCTGGATAGAGCAACGGCCTTCTAAGCCGTCGGTCGGGAGTTCGAATCTCTCCTGGGACGTAACAATAAAGGATTCTGTCGCAGCTTCGGCCATCGATTCAGAATCCTTTTTTATTATGCAAGCATTTTAAGCTATGCTTTTAAATGCCCCTCCAGTTTAATGTAACTGGAGGGGTTTTTATGTGAGAAAAGAAGAAATTTTACCTAATTAAAGGTTGGGACATATCAAAAAAAAGAGGGGGCGTTCCCCCTCTTTTTCTGGCTATATTTTTTTGCGTTCCACTGTTGTATTCATCGTTTGAGATGGTATAACATCTACTTCATTATTATCGAAGTTTAATTTATTTAGCTTCTCTTCTTCTGACTCTGTGTCATTATCGAGAAGAACAATGTATTTCCCTTCTTGTAACTCTTTTTCATATGGCTCTGTATCAGTATCGGAAAAGAAAGTCTTTAACCGATCTAAAAAAGATGTTGGTTCTACTTCATCAATTCCACTTGCAGTATCTACATTTGTCTCTTGCTCGATTAATGCAGTTTGTTCGCTTCTTGTAATAACGGAAATATGATTTGGTGAATATCCTTTAGAGAGAAGTTCCTCAATAGCATTTACTGTAGCTTCAGGAGAATCATATATACCTACAACACTTTTTGTCATATACCTATTCCTCCTTTAAACAATTAGTTCTTGCATATAGTATATATTCCCCCTTATGAAAAGAATAAACAGAGATTTTTTTAGAAAAAGAGTCCTTTATTAGCTGTTAGGAAGTTTTGTTTTTCAAATAGAAAGAAAATTTTGTCTATCTTATATTAGAATAATGATGAAGGAATAACCTTTGTGAAATCCTATTATAAGCTCTTGTTTGGTTATCTTTTTTTACAAACGATGTAAGAGTTAGAAAGGGATACCCCTTTTCTATATAACGATTTATTCGCACTGAACTTTCCCAATCTACAGATGCAATAGGAATTGGCAAGGAAAAAGGGGGAGAAAATTACCTGGAAAGGAATAAAGAGAAACAAAATAGGTAATAATGGAAGTAAGAAAAATAATGTTCAGAAAATCACGTAAAATACTTGAAAACGCTTACTATTATTATGTATAATAGATTTAAGTTAAATAAACTAGAAATGAAACAATGTGAATAGATGAACATTAATATAAAAAATATAGAAGGAGATATGCACCATGATTCTCAAGGAATTAGGAAGAAGTAGGCTTATAGTTATTAATTATTATAAGAATGGATTATTAGAAACAATTAAAGGACAGGTTCAGAAGTTAAATCTCAACGATCAAACAATTGATTTAAAAGATGACAAAGAAAATACGTATCAAATCCGTTTATCGTGGATTCAAGATATATGTGCCGTATCTTAATTTAACTCTCTAATGCAATCGCTTTCTTTAAGTGCGGTTGCATTTCTTGTTTTAGGGAGTATGTTGCGCAATAAAAAAACGTGTTAGATTATTTAACACTTTTCTTTAAAAGAAAGAATTATTTTATTATAATGAGCACCATAGGAAAATGGAAATGTAAGAAAGTGATGTATTTTCAGTAAAAAAAGAATTTTAAAAAATTTTTTGAACGATTAAAAAGTACAGGCATTCTTTATAGACCAATAATGTAAGCGTTTCCTGATTAGTGGGTTGTTGTTTAAATAATCAAATAATTCTCAAAAATGGTGTTGACTCCTGTTTAAATTCAGCGTAAGATAACCTCAATAAATGAAAAACACAAGATGTTCAACTTGTAAAAACAGGCAAAAGACAACATGACAAACTGACTTTGTTTAACATAGTAAATATAGTAATTCGATGAAGAGGATAAGTAGTTTTCTATTTGGATTCCACAGAGAGCCGGTGGTTGGTGTAAATCGGTGAACCAATAGTTAATGAACTCACCTCAGAGTGTTAGCTTGAAAGGTCTCCCTATTAGAGCTAACCGAGTGTTTCCACTCGTTATCAAAAGAGAACGAACCGTTCATAAAGTGCATACGCTTATCCATTAGTGTATGAATGAGGGTGGTACCGTGGAAAGGAAATGCCTTTTCACCCCTTTGTTTACTAAAAGCCATTAGTAACCATTGGAGGTGGGAAGGCTTTTTTGTTAGAAAAGCCTTTCTTGGTAGTATTTATGTAAAGAAGTAAAAGGAAAGTATTTTAGGGAGGTTATACAAATGTTACAGGAGACTGCCTTTGAAAATACAAAGGCCCAAGTGAAACCGTTAACTGGTGCTGATCTCTTATTGCAGGCTTTGGAGAAAGAAAATGTAGAATTTATTTTCGGATACCCTGGAGGGGCTGTTTTACCAATTTATGATAAGATTTACGATTCGAAAATATTTCATGTTTTACCTAGACATGAGCAAGGCGGCATTCATGCAGCAGAAGGGTATGCGAGAATTTCTGGAAAACCAGGAGTAGTCATTGCAACATCAGGTCCAGGTGCAACAAATATTGTAACAGGGCTTGCCGATGCGATGATGGATTCATTACCGCTAGTTGTCTTTACAGGCCAAGTAGCAACAGGGGTGATTGGTACAGATGCTTTTCAAGAAGCGGACATTTTAGGGATCACTACCCCAATAACAAAATATAATTGTCAGGTTCGTAACCTTGAAGATATTCCAAGAATCATTAAAGAAGCGTTTTATATAGCGACAAGTGGAAGACCTGGTCCTGTATTAATTGATATTCCAAAGGATATTGCTGCAACCATTTCAGACGTTCCTGCTGAACAGGATATTGAGCTTCCTGGTTATCAGCCGAAGACACAGCCGAATTACTTGCAGATTCGAAAATTAACAGAAGCTGTAAGTGCTGCAAAAAAACCAGTAATTTTGGCAGGTGCTGGTGTCAATTTTGCAAAAGCGAGTGCAGAATTACTGGAATACGCAGAACAACAACAAATTCCAGTTGTACACACGCTTCTTGGATTAGGTGGTTTTCCAGCTGATAATAAGTTGTTTGTTGGGATGGGAGGAATGCATGGGTGCTATGCTGCTAATATGGCCTTATATGAGGCGGATTTATTAATCAATGTCGGAGCAAGATTTGATGATCGGTTAACAGGAAATCTAGTTCATTTTGCACCAAATGCTATTAAAGCCCATATAGATATTGATCCAGCAGAAATCGGCAAAATTGTCCCAACGAAGATTCCAATAGTTGCAGATGCGAAAGAAGCATTAACTATGCTAATAAAACAAAAAGGCTTGCAATCAAACCATAACGCATGGTTAGAAAAGATTGAAAATTGGAAAAATGAGTATCCGTATTATTACAAAGAATCCAATCTTCTAAAACCGCAGCAAGTTTTGGAGATGCTCTTTGAAAAAACAAAAGGGGAAGCGATTGTTACAACAGATGTTGGACAGCATCAGATGTGGGCAGCGCAATACTATCATTTTAAAGAATCCAATCGCTGGGTAACATCTGGAGGATTAGGAACAATGGGATTTGGTCTTCCATCCAGTATTGGAGCGCAATTAGCAGATCCAAAAGCAACAGTGCTTGCAATCAGCGGGGATGGCGGCTTCCAAATGTGCAGTCAAGAGCTTGCTTTAATAAGAGAATTAAATTTGCCAATCAAGATTATTATCTTTAATAATCGGGCGTTGGGAATGGTAAGACAGTGGCAAGAAATATTCTATGAATCTCGTTTTTCACATAGTAAAGAATCTTATCAACCGTCCTTCGTTGCTTTAGCAGAAGCATATGGAATAAAGGGATATCAAATCTCATCAGTTGATGAAGCTGCTAATATTCTGGATGAAGTGTTAGCGATAAGAGAACCTGTATTATTGGATTTCCGTATTGATCCAGATGAAAATGTCTATCCAATGATTGCACCAGGGAAAGGATTACACGAAATGGTAGGGATGAAGCCATGAAGAAAATAATTAGCCTAACTGTTATGAATAAATCTGGTGTGTTAAACCGAATTACTAATCTTTTTTCAAAACGAAACTACAACATTGAAAGTATATCGGTAGGGCATACGGAGCATGAAGGAATTTCAAGGATTACTTGTGTGGTGCATGTTGAGAGTGATGGCATCATTGAACAAATCACAAAACAGCTAAATAAGCAGATTGATATTTTGAAAGTGGTGGATATCACCGATCAAGCAATTGTCCAAAGAGAGCTGGCTTTAATTAAAGTACTTGCAACACCGCAGACAAGGCATGAATTATACTCAGTTATTGAGCCATTTAGAGGTTCGGTAATCGATGTAAGTAAAGAAAGCCTCGTTATTCAAATTACTGGTGAATCATCAAAAATTGAAGCTTTTATTGAACTGCTTAGACCATATGGGATTAAAGAGTTGGCTAGAACAGGCACAACCGCATTCCCTCGTGGCTCTCAAAAAATAGCAAATCATAAAAGTAACTATTCTATCGTTTAATTCTAATATTAAATAAATCTAATTTTTACAGACGAAAGGGAGATTAATTATGGCAAAAATGTATTATAACGGAGACGCAAATTTAGGATATTTTAACGGGAAAACAGTTGCAGTGATTGGTTATGGATCACAAGGCCACGCACATGCTTTAAATATGAAGGATAGTGGTGTTTCAGTAATCATCGGGTTAAGAAAAGGGAATTCATGGAATAAAGCAGTGGAAGACGGATTTGACGTATTTCCAGTTGGAGAAGCAACAGCTAAGGCTGATATTGTGATGATTTTGCTTCCAGATGAACTACAAACAAAAGTATATAATGAAGAAATTAAACCTAACTTAACAAATCAAGCGTTAATGTTTGCCCATGGATTTAATATTCATTTTAATCAAATTGTTCCACCTAGTGAGAGTGATGTACTATTAGTTGCTCCTAAAGGTCCAGGTCACCTAGTAAGAAGAACATATGAACAAGAAGCAGGAGTCCCAGCATTATTTGCAATCTATCAAGATGTAACTGGTGAGGCGAGAGAACTGGCACTTGCTTACGCAAAAGCGATTGGAGCATTACGTGCAGGAGCGCTGGAGACAACGTTTAAAGAAGAAACAGAAACAGATCTTTTTGGTGAACAAGCGGTTCTATGTGGAGGGCTTACAGCACTAGTAAAAGCAGGCTTTGAAACATTAGTAGAAGCTGGATATCAACCAGAATTAGCATATTTTGAATGTTTACATGAGCTGAAATTAATTGTTGATTTGATGTATGAAGATGGAATGGCAGGAATGAGATATTCTATTTCTGATACCGCACAATGGGGCGATTTTGTAACAGGACCACGTATTGTTACAGATGAGGTGAAAAAAGAAATGAAAGCTGTCCTTACAGATATTCAAGAAGGTAAATTTGCAAAAGGATGGATTCTTGAAAATCAAGCGAATAGACCAGTATTCAACGCAATTAATGATAGAGAGAGCGAGCATCTAATCGAGAAGGTTGGGAAAGAATTGCGGGCAATGATGCCATTTGTTAAAAGCTCGCGAAAGAAAGAAGTGGTGGGTAGTGGCAAAAATTAAGATATTTGATACGACATTGAGAGATGGAGAGCAATCTCCTGGCGTAAACTTAAATTTGGCTGAGAAGTTGGTTATTGCTGAGCAGTTAGAAAAATTGAATGTAGACATTATAGAGGCAGGCTTTCCTGCTGCCTCTAAAGGTGATTTTCAATCTGTTCAACAAATTGCACGTACAATAAAAAATAGCTCTGTTACCGGCCTAGCAAGAGCGGTAACATCTGATATTGATGCAGCTTGGGAAGCATTAAAGGATGGAGCAGAACCAAGAATTCATGTATTTTTAGCAACAAGTCCTATCCATCGGGAATATAAGCTAAAACTTTCGAAAGAGCAAGTGATCGAAAGAGCTGTTTCAGCTGTAAAGTATGCAGCTGAAAGATTCCCAGTTATTCAATGGAGTGCAGAGGATGCATGTCGGACAGAATTGCCATTTTTAGCAGAGATAATAGAAGAAGTTATTCAAGCGGGAGCACGAATTATTAATATACCAGACACAGTAGGCTATATAACGCCTAACGAATATGGAGAAGTTTTTCAATATTTAAAAAATAATGTTCCATCTATTGACAAAGTTTCTCTCTCTACTCATTGTCATGATGATTTAGGGATGGCGACAGCAAACTCATTAGCTGCTATCGAAAATGGGGCAACACAAGTAGAATGTACGATTAATGGTATCGGAGAGCGTGCTGGCAATGCTTCTATGGAAGAAATAGTGGTAGCGCTTCATATTAGAAATGATCATTATCAAGAAAAAACAAGAATTAATTTAAAAGAAATTAGTAGAACAAGCAGTCTTGTAAGTGAATTAACGGGCATGCTAGTTCCTGGAAATAAAGCGATTGTTGGTCGCAATGCTTTTGCTCATGAATCTGGTATTCATCAGGATGGTGTTCTTAAGGAGAAAACGACTTATGAAATTATTTCTCCAGAGCTTGTAGGCTATGTAAACAACAATAATATGGTTCTCGGGAAGCATTCAGGCAGCCATGCGTTTAAAACAAAGCTGAACGAACTAGGGCTGCGAGTGAATGATGAGGATGTGAAAGATCTTTTTATGGCCTTTAAGGATTTAGCAGATCATAAAAAAGAAATTTCTGATGAAGACATTATTGCCATTGTTTTAGAGAAGAAGCTAGCTAAAGAAGAGAAGTATTATGAGTTAGTGGACGTAAAGGTTCAACATAAAAATGATAATGAAGCAGATGCAACAGTGAAACTTTTCGGTCCGAAAAATGAACTGATTATTCAACATGGCACTGGTTCTGGAAGTGTTGAAGCATTATATAACACATTGGAAATGTCTATATCTGGCCAGGTGAAGTTGGAAGATTATCGAATTCAGTCACTGGGAGCTGGCAGAGATGCATTAGCTCAAGTATTTGTCAGAGTTCAATATGACGAAAAAGAAAGTACAGGAAGAGGTTTAGACCAAGATGTATTAATAGCCTCTGCAAAGGCCTATATAAATGCGATTAATAGAGGGATTCTTGCCAAAGAACAATTTCTTGAAAAAGTGTAGGGATTGAGGTCTAAAACATCAAGCTTTGATATAGGGAGCGAGTAGAAATGAAAAAAAGAATCGCCGTATTGCCAGGTGATGGAATTGGACCTGAAATAGTAGCAGGCGCTATGAAGATTTTGCAGTTAATAGAGACATTATTTAGTCACCAGTTTGAAGTTACATACGTAGATATTGGTGGATGTGCGACAGATAAAACAGGAACACCATTACCTAATGAGACGATTACCATTTGTAAAAATAGTGATGCAATTCTTTTAGGGGCAGTAGGTGGACCGAAATGGGATGCGCTTCCTGTTGAAAAACGTCCAGAGCAAGGACTATTAAAAATAAGAAAAGAATTGAACTTATTTGCGAACATTCGTCCAACAACCTGTTATGAAAGCTTGGCGGAAGCATCTCCCCTTAAAGCAGATATTATTGAAGGAGTAGATTTGGTTGTTGTCCGTGAATTGACAGGCGGCATCTATTTTGGAAAGCCAAGCGAACGAACGATTATCGATGGGAAACCTGGTGCTGTAGATACACTATTATACAAAAATGAAGAAATCGAGCGAGTTATTGAGAAAGCATTTGAAATTGCTAGAACGCGATCAAAAAAAGTTACTTCTGTTGATAAAGCCAATGTTTTAGAGACTAGTAGAGTATGGCGAGAAATCGCAAGTAAAATAGCGGAAAAATATCCAGATGTTATGCTTGAACATATGCTTGTAGATAATGCAGCAATGCAGCTTGTTCGAAATCCAAAACAATTTGATGTGATTGTCACAGAAAATATGTTTGGCGATATCTTAAGCGATGAAGCATCCGTGCTAACAGGATCATTAGGAATGTTGGCATCGAGCAGCATGTCAGCAGATGGACCATATCTTTATGAACCGATCCACGGATCTGCACCAGATATCGCTGGAGAAAATATCGCTAATCCCCTTGCAACGATTTTATCTGTAAGTATGATGTTGCGATTATCTTTTCAAATGGAGAAAGAAGCTTCGATTATAGAAGAGGCGGTAAATAATGTTCTAAATCAAGGTTATAGAACAAGAGATATTCTTTCACCAAACTGTAAAATTGTTTCGACGACTGCGATGGTGGAAGCAGTTGAGAAAGAAATTCATCAGCTTGCAAAAGTGACACAAGTATTATAACAAGGTTGCTCTGCTGTGGGATAATGAGTTTGGCTGATAAATAGCGTGGTTTGGCTGAAAAAATAGAAGTTTGGCTGATAAGTAGCGTGGTTTGGCTGAAAAAACAGAAGTTTGGCTGATAAATAGCGTGGTTTGGCTGAAAAATCAAGAATTTGGCTGATAAGCAATGCAAGTTAGTTGAAAAAATAGAAAATCACCTAAGAACAGCTCAAATTAATGTAAAAATTGCACAAAGGGCATATAAATAAACACAGTTCATCAAAAGTGGCAGTGATTGGATAAGGGACTAATAATAGAGAGAAATGAAATGTTAAAGGGCTCGTCAAAAGAATACTTTGACAGCCCTTTAATCAACAACAGGGAAAAAATATGGATTGGAGGGTAAAGTAATGGGAAAATCCATTATCGATAAAATTTGGGAAAAACATGTAGTACATAGAGAAGAGGGAAAGCCGGATTTATTATATATTGATTTGCATCTTGTCCATGAAGTAACCTCACCGCAAGCATTTTCCGGATTAAGAATGAAAAATCGCAAAGTGAGAAGGCCAGACCGAACTTTTGCCACAATGGATCATAATGTGCCAACGATTAACCGCTTTAAGATAGACGACGAAATTGCCTTAAATCAGATGACCACATTAGAAAAAAACTGTGTAGAATTTGATATCCCATTAGCTGGTCTGCAAAGTCCGGAGCAGGGGATTGTTCATGTGATTGGTCCAGAACTTGGATTAACTCAGCCTGGTAAAACAATCGTTTGTGGGGATAGTCATACATCAACCCATGGTGCGTTTGGGGCACTAGCATTTGGAATAGGCACAAGTGAGGTAGAACATGTACTTGCTACGCAAACGTTATGGCAAACAAGACCTAAAACATTAAAAGTTGAGGTCAATGGAAAGCTAGCCTTTGGTGTGAATGCGAAAGATGTCATTCTTTATGTGCTTTCTAAACATGGAGTCAACTTTGGAACTGGCCACGTTATTGAATATACAGGGGAAGTGATTCGCAATCTATCGATGGAAGAAAGAATGACCATATGTAATATGTCCATTGAGGGCGGAGCGCGTGCAGGCTTAATTTGTCCAGATGAAACGACTTTTGCCTATTTAAAAGGCAGAAAACACGCGCCAGAAAATTGGGATGAAGCAGTACAAGAATGGCGTAATTTAGCTTCAGATAAGGATGCTATTTACGATAAAGTTATCACGATTGATGGCAATGATATTGCGCCAATGGTAAGCTGGGGAACCAATCCATCTATGACGGCTAAAGTAGATGAAAAGATTCCAACAGCAGATTCTTATCAAGAGGAAACGGATCGTCGCGCTTTACATAGTGCTCTTCAATATATGGGGCTAAAAGAAGGAATGGCGATTACCGATATCGCGATCCAGCATGTGTTTATTGGTTCTTGTACGAATTCAAGAATAGAAGATTTAAGACAAGCAGCATCAGTGATTAAAGGACAAAAAGTTTTTCCTGGAGTAAGAGCATTAGTTGTTCCAGGTTCCCAGCAAGTTAAAAAACAGGCAGAAGCAGAAGGCCTAGATAAACTGTTTGTTGAAGCAGGGTTCGAGTGGCGAGATGCAGGATGCAGTATGTGCTTAAGCATGAATAACGACGTAGTTCCAAGCGGTGAGCACTGTGCTTCCACTTCTAATCGTAATTTTGAGGGAAGACAAGGAGCAGGTGCAAGAACCCATTTAGTCAGTCCTGCAATGGCAGCAGTAGCAGCGTTAAATGGACGATTTGTTGATATTCGCAAAGTGAATACAGAATTACAAGCAACAGTGTAAAGGAGGAGTCTCTAATGAGTGGCTTTAAGAAGCTTTATGAAAAAGCAGTAGCAATGGATCGAGTAAATGTGGATACAGATCAAATTATCCCTAAGCAATTTTTGAAACGTATCGAAAAGACAGGATTTGGTAGATTTGCGTTTTTTGATTGGCGCTATTTGAAAAATGGCGAACCGAATCCTGAATTTGAACTGAATCAACCTGAAAATCAAGGAGCCTCTATTTTAATTGCGAATAAAAACTTCGGATGTGGATCTTCAAGAGAGCATGCACCGTGGGCTTTGCAGGATTTTGGCTTTTCCGTTGTCATTGCTCCCTCTTTTGCAGATATCTTTTATCAAAACTGTTTGAAAAATGGGATGCTTCCAATTCAATTGCAGACAGATGAAGTAGAATATCTTTTAAAAGCTGCCCAAAGCCAACCCTATTTTCTTCATATAGATCTTGAAAAAGAGAGAGTAGAGGACGACCAAGGGTTTTCAACATCGTTTTCTATCCATCCATATTGGAAAAAAATGTTGATTAACGGCTGGGATGAAATTGAAATCACCCTTCAATACAGTGATAAAATAGCAGAATATGAAAATAGAGCCGTTTCAAAATAATCTAATGAAGGGACCCTTAGGAGATCACATCATTATCTTCTAAGGGTCTTTCCTTTTGCTGTTGTTTGTTTTTGTAGATTAAAAATATTAGCAGCAACCACATTATGGAAGAGGTAGGTTGCATCCTAGAGAAAAAAAAGCTACACTAGCAACAAAAAGAATATGTATAGGCGGTTAAAAGGATGAAGAAACGGGAGCAGGAAAAAAAGGATAACGTTGTTTTTTTTCCCGATTTAGATAAACGATTATTGCAAAAAGGATTAGATGCTATTCAAGAAAAGCAATACAAAGAGGCTATTTCATTTTTAGAAGAAGCAAAAGAACGAAATCCATTTCATCGTGACATAAACATTGGACTCATTCTCGCTTACTATGAATTAGGATTGTTGGAACAGGCAAAGCATCTAGCGAAGGAAACACTGAAACAAGATGATGGAGACTACATCCATGTACTTGAATTGTATATTATGATTCTAGTCCAGCTACATGAATATGAAGAAATAGTTACTACGATTGAAGGTTTGCTAGAAGAACACCAAATACCAGCAAATAAAATAGAACATTTCTCTAAAATGCTTTTATTTAGCAGAAAAATGGCTGAGTCCGCTTCCCTATCGCAAGCGGATGATTATCGAGAAGAGGAATCTGAAGAGACAACCGAGAGTTTAATGAACTTAGAGGATCCTCAGGAAGAAATGTTGCTAATAGCTAAAATGTCTAGCAAAAATATTCGCGCATATATAGAAGAAGTAAAGCAGTATCTTCTTGATGTGGAGAAAAATCCTTTTTTAAAAACGATGCTAATCAATATTTTAAGAGAGCAAGAATATGAAAAAGAAGTAGAAATTGAGAAGTTTGATCGAAAGATTGTCATACAACCAACAGCATTAAAGGATATGAAAGAACAGGAGCAATATAAGAAAATTATTACTATTCTCATTGATTATGTGGAAAGTAATAACCCTATTTTATTTGAAAATATTAAAATGTTAATAGATCGACAAATGTTTTTGCTGTACCCATTTGCGCTAGCAGAATACAAGGATGAAACATGGGCTGCGGCTTATCATGCAGTTGTAAATCAATATTTTGGCCAAGAGGATGAGGAAGAAATATTTGTATTATACGAAGTAGATGAGACTGAATTTGAACAAGCAAAAACGTTTATTTATCAGCTGGAGCAAATTTCTTATCCTAATATTTAGGCAAGGATGTTGAAACAACTAGAACCTATGATATAATGTAATGGTTGCATTTAGAAAATGCGAAGATGTATATTTCTTACTAGATAACTTTTTTCCTATTAGGAGGTTCTTTCTGTTTCGATAGAAATAGTAGCCAAACAAGAATAAAGAAGTTAATCTATACATTAGTAGAAGTAATGAAAAAGTAGAATAGATTGTTGGAGGGAATTTATAGTATGTCAGCTAAATGGGAAGTTTTAGAAGGGAACCGCGGTGTTCTTACAATTGAATTAGATGCAGAAAAACTAAACGAAGGTTTAGATTTAGCATTTAAAAAAGTAGTTAAGCAAGTAAATATTCCAGGTTTCCGTAAAGGTAGAATTCCACGTGGAATGTTTGAACAACGTTTTGGTGTTGAGTCTTTATACCAAGATGCAATTGATATTCTTTTACCAGAAGCTTATGCAAATGCAATTGATGAAACTGGAATCGAGCCAGTTGATCGTCCTGAAATCGATGTAGAACAAATCGAAAAAGGAAAATCTTTAATTTTCAAAGCAACTGTTACAGTGAAACCTGAAGTAACATTAGGTGAATACAAAGGGTTAGAAGTACCTGCTGTAGAAACAACAGTTACAGATGAAGAAGTTGAAGCGGAAATTAAAGCATTGCAAGAAAAACAAGCTGAATTAGTAGTAAAAGAAGAAGGAACTGCTGAATTAGGAGATACAGTTGTTATCGACTTCGAAGGATTCCAAGATGGAGTTGCTTTTGAAGGTGGAACTGCTGAGAACTTCTCATTAGAACTTGGTTCAGGACAATTTATTCCTGGGTTTGAAGAAAAATTAGTGGGAGTTGCTACTGGCGAATCAACTGAAGTTGAAGTTACATTCCCAGAAGAATACCATGCTGAAGATTTAGCTGGTAAGCCTGCGACATTTAAAGTAACAGTTCATGAAATCAAAGGGAAAGAACTTCCTGAATTAGATGATGAATTTGCTAAAGATGTAGATGAAGAAGCGGAAACATTAGCTGAATTAAAAGAAAAAATTAAAACTCGTTTAGAAAATGATAAAAAGCATCAAGCAGAGCACACAGTTCGTGATACAGTTGTAGAAAAAGCTTCTGAAAATGCGAAAATGGATATTCCATCAGCAATGATTGATACAGAAATCGACCGCATGATGAGCGAATTTGAACAACGTTTACAAATGCAAGGTATGAATCTTGAGCTATACTTCCAATTCTCAGGACAAGATGAAGCAGCACTTAAAGATCAAATGAAAGAAGACGCTGAAAAACGTGTTCGTTCAAACTTAACACTTGAAGCTATCGTTGCTGCAGAAAACATCGAAGTAACAGAAGAAGAAGTGAATGCTGAACTCGAAAATATGTCTCAAATGTACAATATGCCAGTAGATGCTATTAAACAAGCATTAGGCGGCGTTGAAAACTTACAAATGGACATAAAAATGAGAAAAGCAATCGATTTCCTTGTAGAAAACAGTAAAACTGTTGCATAATAGAAGTAAGTAAAAAAACTAAGGCGCGACTATTTCGTGCCTTAGTTTTATATTAGTGTTAAATAACATATAATATGGGTAACTATAAAATAAGTTACTCTAACCGTACAGGAGTATACAATCAAATAAGAGATAATTTTCCAGATTTAAAGAAGCGAAATCTGGTTATGATTAAAGAAGTATATCCATTTTACCGTTATTGGATGATAGAGAACTGCAAATCCGAGTTGTATTATTTCCTGTACATTACTATCATGTGATACAATTCAATACATAACTGTTGAAAAAAGTAAAATTTGTTTCTGAACAAATAATAATCCGTAACGGTAAAAATATACAAAAGAAGTTTTAAGGGGTGAAGGCATGTTTAAATTTAATGACGAAAAAGGCCAGCTAAAATGTTCATTCTGCGGAAAGACACAAGATCAAGTTCGTAAATTAGTTGCTGGACCTGGTGTATACATTTGTGACGAATGTATAGAATTATGTACAGAAATCGTAGAAGAAGAATTAGGGACAGAAGAAGAAGTAGAATTTAAAGATGTACCAAAGCCAGCAGAAATTCGCGATATCCTTAACGAATATGTAATTGGACAGGACCAAGCGAAAAAGGCTCTTTCTGTTGCAGTGTATAATCATTACAAACGTATTAACTCAAATAGTAAAATTGATGATGTAGAATTATCAAAAAGTAATATTGCGTTAATCGGACCGACTGGTAGTGGTAAAACACTTCTTGCCCAAACATTGGCAAGAATATTAAATGTACCATTTGCTATTGCAGATGCAACTAGTCTAACAGAAGCTGGATATGTAGGGGAAGATGTTGAGAATATTCTTTTGAAATTAATCCAGTCTGCAGATTATGATGTAGAAAAAGCAGAAAAAGGTATTATTTATATAGACGAAATTGATAAAGTAGCACGTAAATCTGAAAATCCTTCTATTACACGTGACGTTTCCGGTGAAGGGGTTCAGCAAGCATTATTAAAAATTCTAGAGGGTACCGTTGCAAGTGTTCCGCCTCAAGGTGGCAGAAAGCACCCTCATCAAGAATTTATTCAAATTGACACAACGAATATTCTCTTTATTTGTGGTGGAGCATTTGATGGTATCGAACCAATTATTAAAAGACGACTAGGTCAAAAAGTAATTGGATTTGGTTCTGACGGTAAACAAGCTGAAATAGAAGATAAAGATTTATTATCTAAAGTACTTCCAGAAGATTTATTACGTTTTGGCTTAATACCTGAATTTATTGGTCGTCTTCCAGTTATTGCCAGTCTTGGTCAATTAGACGAAGAAGCATTAATGGAAATATTAACAAAGCCCAAAAATGCATTAGTAAAACAATTTAAGAAAATGATGGAATTAGATGATGTCGAATTAGAATTTGAAGAAGAAGCACTGAAAGAAATTGCTAAAAAAGCAATTGAAAGAAAAACAGGTGCACGCGGATTACGTTCTATTATCGAAGGCATTATGTTAGATGTTATGTTTGACCTGCCTTCAAGAGAAGACATTGTTAAATGTGTCATTACGAAAGAAACAGTAACGGATAATGCTTCACCTAAGCTTGTTCTAGAAGATGGAACAGTGGTGGATAAAGAAACAAAAACTTCAGCTTAACAACAGTTACGAGAAGAATCAATGATATCTATCATTGATTCTTTTTTTGCGGGCGAAAGTAGAAGGATGTAACAATTGCTACAAGCCCATACTTCGATTTTAATCATCAATTATATATCATTCCTATATATTTTTTCCTTGAAATCTTGTTTATTCCAACAAAGGGAAGGAGATACTATTTTTTAAAGACAAGGCACAATTTGTATATAGTCTTTATGGAAGAATCTATTTATAGCCTGATGCGACTGCGGAATTTGATGCTGATATTCAATCAAAAAATTTTCCTTTCCATCTGAGCTGTAGGGGTAGATACATATCGCTAACCATTGAAGGAAACTTGAGCTAATACATGTGCGAAGTTTTAAAACAACAAGATTTCAGGAGGTAATTTTTTATGAGTTGGGCGGAGATTGCTTTATTTGTACAACTATTCTTTGGAATTATTATCGGACTATATTTCTGGAATTTATTAAAGAGCCAGAGAAGCCAAAAAGTTTCGATTGACCGGGAATCAAAAAAAGAAATGGATCAATTAAGAAAGATTCGCGCCATTTCATTAACGGAACCTCTTTCTGAAAAAGTACGTCCAACAAGCTTCTCAGATATTGTGGGACAAGAGGATGGGATCAAAGCTTTAAGAGCCGCTCTCTGTGGACCAAATCCCCAGCATGTCATTATTTATGGACCACCAGGGGTTGGAAAAACAGCTGCAGCTAGGCTTGTATTAGAGGAAGCAAAGAAAAATCAAAAGTCACCCTTTAAGCCAAACTCTGTGTTTGTAGAATTAGATGCTACAACAGCTAGATTTGATGAAAGAGGGATAGCGGATCCATTAATCGGTTCTGTACATGACCCGATTTATCAAGGGGCTGGAGCAATGGGGCAAGCTGGAATCCCACAGCCAAAACAAGGTGCTGTTACAAATGCACATGGCGGCGTTCTATTTATCGATGAAATCGGAGAATTGCATTCTACGCAAATGAATAAGCTTCTAAAAGTATTAGAGGACAGGAAGGTTTTTTTAGAAAGTGCTTATTACAATGAGGAGAATACGCAAATTCCTTCCCATATACATGATATTTTTAAAAATGGACTACCGGCTGATTTTCGTTTAATCGGGGCGACGACAAGAACGCCAAACGAGATACCTCCAGCCATTCGCTCGAGATGTATGGAAGTGTTTTTTCGAGAATTAACGAAAGAAGAAGTGATTCAAATTGGCAAAAAGGCTGCTGATAAGGTGAAGATGAGAATAAGTGAGAAAGCCCTTGATACACTCTCTGAGTATGCAAGAAATGGAAGAGAGGCTGTTAATATGGTCCAGATTTCTGCTGGACTAGCAATTGGAGAGGATCGCGATTTTATAAAGGATGATGAAGTAGAATGGGTGATTCATTCTAGTCAACTTTCTCCAAGAATGGAAAGGAAAATTAATAACCATTCTGTTATTGGAGCTGTTAATGGATTAGCAGTATATGGTGCCAATATCGGGGCTTTGCTGGAAATTGAAGTAACAGTAATTCCAGCAAAAGATGGAAAAGGAAGCATAAATATTACTGGGATTGTCGAGGAGGAGAGTATTGGCGGACAAGGAAAATCCATTAGACGGAAAAGTATGGCGAAGGGATCCATTGAAAATGTCATTACTGTATTACGTTCTATGGATGTTCCTGCAGATCAATTTGATATTCATGTAAACTTTCCAGGCGGTATTCCAATTGATGGGCCTTCTGCAGGCATTTCAATGGCTACAGGGATTTACTCAGCGATCTACAAGCAGCCTGTTGATCGGCAAGTAGCGATGACCGGTGAGATCAGTATTCACGGAAAAGTGAAGCCTATCGGGGGAGTTGTCGCAAAGGTGAAAGCTGCTAAAGCTGCGGGTGTTCAAAAAGTTATTATCCCACAGGAAAATATGCAAGCAATATTAGATGAAATAAAGGATATCACCATTATTCCTGTGAAGACATTAAATGAAGTGCTGGAAAATGCGCTCCTTAAAGAAGAGTGGAAAGAAGAAGCAATCCCAGCTTCCACCATTGCATTAACAAAGAAAGAGAGTATATAATTTTAAGCTAAAATGCAAATTAAATTAAGCATTGTCACTGTCGGCTAATTCTGTAAAGGGAGAGTTAGTCGGCGTTTTTTTGTGGGAAAATAGCCTAAACAAGCTTTATAGTTTTTCGTGCAGAAATATCCTTTTAAAATAAGGCTATATTTTCTTAAATCCAATTATTATTATATAATTGAATATATATGTGTAAGCATAAACAGTCTTTTTTCTTGAATGGAAATCGTCTAAATAAGCCATTTTAAATAAGGAAGGCTTGTTTTTAATTGCAATCTATTCTTTTTATCTTTCTGCTTTCTTTAATGAGCTATTTTAATAAGGATTAGCAAAAAAACGAAGGCGAAAAGTAGTTCTATTTTTACGGCTTGTCTAATAACCCTAGTTAATAGACACATTTTCATAAATAAGATAGAATTGTACAAAGCATTAGAATGCAAAGGGAGCCTATGTGGTAAATAATGATTAGAAATAGGCGATATAAGGAAAGAGATTTTTAAAGCTGGAGGTGCAACGTGATGGAGGAAAATAAAAAAACAATAGTCCCCCTCCTGCCGCTTCGGGGTTTACTGGTTTATCCAACGATGGTGCTTCATTTAGATGTTGGTCGTGATAAGTCAGTGCAAGCTCTCGAAAAAGCAATGGTAGAAGACCATTTAATTTTTCTTACAATGCAAAAAGATATGGATATAGATGAACCTGAAGAAGAGGATCTATATAAAATGGGAACTTTAACAAAAGTGAAGCAAATGTTAAAGCTGCCAAATGGAACAATTAGAGTTCTTGTTGAAGGGGTACAAAGAGCAGAATTAGAAGAATTGATGGAGGAAGATGGTTATTTTGCTGCAAGACTACGTTTGTTTGAAGAAGAAACTACCAAAGACGTAGAAGATGAGGCATTAATGAGAACAATGCTTCAATATTTTGAGCAATACATAAAAATTTCTAAAAAAATATCGCATGAAACATATGCAGCTGTTTCCGATATGGAAGAGCCGGGCAGAATGGCCGATATTATTGCTTCCCATCTACCAATTAAATTAAAAGAAAAACAGCAAATTTTAGAAACTTTAAATAATAAGCAGAGAATGAATTATGTTATCGACATTATTCAAAATGAAAAAGAGGTGTTAAACCTCGAGAAGAAAATAGGTCAGCGCGTAAAGAAATCAATGGAAAGAACACAAAAGGAATATTATTTACGCGAACAAATGAAAGCCATTCAAAAAGAATTAGGTGACAAGGATGGCAAAACTGGCGAAGTAAGTACACTGCTTGAAAAAATTGAAGAGGCGGGCATGCCAGACCATGTAAAGGTAACAGCATTAAAGGAATTAGATCGCTATGAAAAAATTCCTTCTACCTCTGCAGAAAGTTCTGTCATCCGCAATTATATTGACTGGCTCTTGGCATTACCATGGACCAATGCAACAGAAGATGATTTGGATCTTATTAAGGCAGAAAAAATCCTTAATGATGATCACCATGGACTAGAAAAGGTAAAAGAAAGGGTATTGGAGTATTTAGCTGTACAAAAGCTGACAAATTCTTTGAAAGGCCCTATTCTTTGTCTTGCTGGACCTCCTGGAGTGGGGAAAACCAGTCTTGCTCGTTCTATAGCTCGCTCCTTAAACCGTAATTTTGTCCGCATCTCTTTAGGTGGTGTGCGTGATGAATCAGAAATTAGAGGTCATAGACGAACTTACGTTGGGGCGATGCCAGGAAGAATCATTCAAGGAATGAAAAAGGCAGAAACCATTAATCCGGTATTTTTATTAGATGAGATTGATAAAATGTCTAATGATTTCCGAGGCGATCCTTCATCAGCCATGCTAGAAGTACTTGATCCAGAACAAAACCACAACTTCAGTGATCATTATATTGAAGAAACTTATGATTTATCGAAAGTTATGTTTATCGCAACAGCTAATAATTTAGCTACCATTCCTGGTCCATTACGTGATAGAATGGAAATTATCTCGATAGCTGGATATACAGAAATCGAGAAAATTCATATTGCGAAAGATCATCTATTGCCTAAACAAATTAAAGAGCATGGATTATCGAAAGCACAGCTCCAAATTAGAGAAGACGGACTCCAAAAAATTGTTCGTCTCTATACTAGAGAAGCAGGAGTTCGTACTTTAGAAAGGCAATTAGCTACAATTTGCCGCAAAACAGCAAGAATGATTGTAACAGCTGAGAAGAAAAAAGTCGTTATCACAGCTAAAAATGTAGAGGATTTCCTTGGTAAGCCAATTTTTCATTATGGTCAAGCTGAGGAAGAGGATCAAGTTGGCGTAGCAACTGGTCTTGCCTATACTACAGTTGGTGGTGATACTTTGCAAATTGAAGTATCCTTGGCGCCTGGAAAAGGTAAATTAGTCTTAACGGGAAAATTAGGGGATGTAATGAAGGAATCTGCCCAAGCGGCATTCAGCTATATACGTTCTAAATCGGAAGAGCTGGGCATTGATGCGAATTTCCATGAGAAATATGATATTCATATTCATGTTCCAGAAGGTGCTGTACCAAAGGATGGCCCATCAGCAGGAATCACCATGGTAACCGCACTTGTTTCTGCTCTTTCTGGAAAGCCAATCAAGAAAGAGGTTGGAATGACGGGAGAAGTAACATTGAGAGGGCGTGTTCTTCCAATTGGAGGATTAAAGGAAAAATCTCTTGGTGCTCACCGTGCTGGGTTAAAGACAATTATTATCCCGAAAGATAATGCGAAGGATATCGATGATGTTCCTGAAAGTGTAAGAGAAGAACTAGACTTTATCCTTGTTTCACATGTAGATGAAGTATTAAAACACGCGTTGAACGGAAGTGTAAATCTTTGAAAGTAAATCAAGCAGAAATAGTAATTAGTGCCGTAAAACCAAACCAATATCCTGAAGGAAATCTGCCAGAGTTTGCTTTAGCGGGTAGATCGAATGTTGGTAAATCTTCCTTCATTAATCGCATGCTTGGGCGAAAAGCATTAGCTCGCATTTCCTCGAAGCCAGGGAAAACACAAACATTAAATTTTTACTTAATTAATGAAATCATGCACTTTGTAGATGTACCTGGTTATGGATATGCAAAGGTTTCGAAAAAGGAACGAGAAGCATGGGGGAAAATGCTGGAAACGTATTTCACCTCTAGAGAACAATTAAAAGCAGTAGTTTTAATTACGGATCTTCGCCATCCGCCAACTGCTGATGATATTTTAATGTACGACTTTTTAAAGCATTATGGGATTCCATGTGTGGTTATTGCGACAAAAGCCGATAAAATATCCAAATCTCAATGGCAAAAACATTTAAAAGTTACAAAAGAAACATTAGGACTAAGTGCAGATGATTACCTTATCCTATTCTCATCTGAAACTGGAGAAGGAAAAGATAAAGTTTGGTCATTACTAGAGCATTTAGCTAATAAATAAAAAAAGCGACTCACATCAGCTAGCTAGGTTGAAAAGTGAGTCGTTTTTTTATATTTGTTTATAAATGAAATAATATCCTGAATAGCAAGCCTAAAAAGACGTCCAACCCGCGGAAAGCGAACAGGAATCATGCTTGTGAGTTATTCTCATGTATTATGTACGAACATCATTATTTCCTCTTTTTCGAAACTAAATAATATCCCCCCAAGATAATGAATAAAATAGGTATTAAATTATTTAACGTATGAGGACTTATTTTTAAGAATGTTAGCGAACCAAGAATTTCTTGATAGAAAAGCAAAAGAACAGCTAACAAAAGAAAAAGAAGACCGTTTAATAAGCCTTGCCCTGTTTTTTGATTTTGAAGAATAAAGCCAAGAGCGATAATTAGAATAAAAGTGCCCGTATGATCAGGCCAAATAGCAAGTTTATTTACTAAGTGAAAGTGTAAACCAAAGCCAGTTAAAATCACACCTGGCAAAATAACGCCATAATCCTTTCCTCCATAACCTTGAAAAAGAAAAGCAATCCCAATGATAATTAATAGGGTTGGCCAAGTGTACAGATTGGGTAGAATAGTAATATCAAATTCCTTTAAGATAAAATAAAATCCAAAACCGATTAATACGATACCAGAGAACCATTTTTGTGTTTTCATTATTTCCTCCACTTCCAAAAAACTAAGCTTGAATACATAGAAGATTTTTGTTACTGTACAATGAGTAAAGTGCAATATTGTACAAAAAAACGAATAAAATAACGATAATTTTGCAAAAGAAGTACAAACTATTATAGTAAATAACGTAAGTATAATTCTTTTTCTATTATCAATACTATATCTTACCATATGAATTCACAATTTGTTCACAATTAATAGGCAAATTGTTACCCATTTTTGAAATGATTTTGTTATAATAACTACATGTTAATAATTATTATAATTTAATCCGTTTATATAAAAGGTTTAAAAAAATTCAATAGGAATAATTAGGTATAACTTACTTTGGGGGTGTCACAAAGAAATGCATATAGTAGCTGTCGGACTAAATTTTAAAACGGCCCCAGTAGAAATTCGTGAACGTTTAACATTTGATTCAGAGCAAATAGGGGAAGCTATGAATCAATTACAACATAAAAAAAGCATTTTAGAAAATGTGATTATTTCAACATGTAATCGTACGGAAATATATGCAGTAGTAGATCAGCTTCATACTGGTCGCTATTATATTAAACAATTTTTAGCAGAGTGGTTTCAATTGGAACAAGAAGAGTTTGTTCCTTATTTATTTGTGTATGAACAAGATGGTGCATTAAACCACTTATTCCAAGTGACATGTGGCTTAAATTCCATGGTGGTTGGAGAAACACAGATTTTAGGGCAGATACGAACTAGCTTCTTAACAGCGCAATCCATTAAATCGACTGGATCGGTGTTTAATCAATTATTTAAGCAAGCTATTACCTTTGCGAAAAAAGCACATACAGAAACAGATATCGGTGCGAACGCTGTATCTGTAAGTTATGCTGCGGTAGAATTGGCGAAAAAAATATTTGGTACCTTGCTAAATAAGAATGTCCTTATATTAGGTGCAGGAAAGATGGGCGAGCTTGCTATTCAGAATCTGTATAGCAATGGAGCAAAAAACGTAACTGTGATAAATCGCACATTTGAGAAAGCAGAAGTACTTGCACATCGTTTCGAAGGTCAAGCCAAACCGATGAATGAACTACAATGTGCTTTAATAGATGCAGATATTGTGATTAGTTCAACAGGGTCTAATGCATTTGTCATTACAAAGGCAATGATGAAGGGCGTGGAGAAAATTCGTAAAGGGAATCCACTATTCATGGTTGATATTGCTGTGCCAAGAGATTTAGATCCTGAAATCGCGGAATTAGATAGCGTATTTCTTTATGATATTGACGATTTAGAAGGAATTGTAGAAGCGAATCTGCAAGAACGACAAAAAGTAGCAGAAAAGATTATGATCATGATAGAGGCAGAAATTATCGAGTTTAACCAATGGCTTCACTTATTAGGTGTGGTGCCAGTCATTTCTGCTCTTCGCGAAAAGGCACTTGCTATTCAAAGTGAAACAATGAAAAGTCTAGATCGAAAACTTCCTAACCTTACTGAAAGAGAAAGAAAGATTTTAAATAAGCATACGAAGAGTATTGTGAATCAAATGTTAAAAGATCCAATTCTTCAAGCGAAGGAATTAGCGGCTCAACCGAATGCAGATCAATCAATGCAGCTTTTTATGAAAATCTTCAATTTAGAAGCCGATGCACCGAAAGAAGCGAGCGATATAGGAAAGAAAGAAGAGAAAGAAGCATTTTCTCCAATTGCACAGCCGTCTATTCAAGTATGATTGAGATAATGTTTTAATTACTGCCTAATGTGAATGAGCTCTTGATTTCTTTCTTTGTCATCCGATAATAAACTTTTCGGGTCGTAGTTTCACTTTCCTTTTCTTAGGTTAAAATATAGATGGGGTTATAGAAATAAGAGTTATATTAAGTTGAAAAACTTGGTATTATGATCTTTTATGTTCGAAGGGGAAGCGATGATGCAGGATATATTTATGACTAGACTCCATGAATTCACGATTATTCTTTATGCGTTATCTGTGCTATTATATTTTTTTGATTTTATGCATAATAACCAGAGAGCAAATCGAGTCGCTTTCTGGTTACTTTTATTTGTCTGGATATTACAATCATCTTTCTTAATTATCTATATAGTGGAGATGAATAGGTTTCCGATTCTCACAATTATGGAAGGATTATACTTTTATTCTTGGGTATTGGTAACCTTTTCTTTGGTAATAAATAAGTGGCTGGAAATTGATTTTATTGTATTTTTTACAAATGTAGTCGGATTTATTGTTATGGCAATACATACTTTTGCTCCTGCACGAGATTCTGCCAGAATTCATGTGGAACAGGTTGTTTCTGAGTTACTGTTCATTCATGTGACAGCGGCCCTTTTAGCCTATGGAATGTTTACGATCTCTTTTATTCTTTCTGTCCTTTATTGTATACAATATGATTTATTGAAACAGAAAAAATGGGGAAGGAGGGTAATGCGGATCGCCGATTTAGCCAAACTAGAACATATATCTTACTTATTAAGCGTGTTTGGTGTACCATTATTATTAATTGGCTTAATTCTTGGGGTGCAATGGGCCATTATTCAAAAACCTGATTTTCTCTGGTATGATCCGAAAATTATCAGCTCCTTTATTGTGTTACTCGTATATAGCAGCTTTTTGTACTTACGAGTTTCTCGAAAAATGAGGGGGAAAAATATTGCCCTCTTAAATATTGCTAGTTTTTTAATTATGTTAATTAATTTCTTGTTAGTAGGTAATTTTTCCACCTTTCATTATTAAAAGGAAGACTACATAACGGAAATATGTTGGAGGTACTTTTTATGCGTAAAATAATTGTTGGTTCGAGGAAAAGTAAGCTTGCTATTACTCAGACAAATTGGGTAATTAATCAGCTGAAGAAATTAGATTCTTCTTTTGAATTTGAAGTGAAAGAAGTGGTTACCAAGGGAGATGTTGTGCTCGATGTCACTTTATCCAAGGTTGGAGGAAAGGGGCTATTTGTAAAAGAAATCGAGCAAAGTATGCTGGATAAGGAAATTGATATTGCTGTTCACAGTATGAAAGATATGCCGGCTGAGCTTCCAAAAGGATTAACCATTGGCTGTATTCCTGAGCGTGAGGATTATCGAGATGCTTTAATTAGTAAAAATCATATTCCTTTAAAAGATTTAAGAGAAGGGGCAGTCATTGGGACAAGCAGCTTGCGAAGAGGTGCTCAATTACTTGCAGTTCGTCCTGATCTTGAAATCAAATGGATTCGCGGAAATATAGACACCCGTCTAAATAAGCTAGAAACAGAAGAATATGATGCCATCATATTAGCTGCTGCTGGGTTAGCGAGAATGGGATGGACAAGCGATGTAGTGACAGAGTTTCTAGAGCCTGAAGTATGCTTACCGGCAGTTGGCCAAGGTGCCCTTGCTATTGAATGCCGCGAAGATGATAAAGAGGTATTGGAACTTTTAAGCAAGCTGTCCAACCAAGATACGACGCGTACTGTTTATGCAGAAAGAGCCTTTTTACAGCGTATGGAAGGCGGCTGCCAAGTTCCGATTGCAGGGTTTGCACAAGTAGAAAAAGATGAAGTGTCATTAACAGCATTAGTTATTTCACCTGATGGCAAACAGATATACAAGGAAGAAGTATCGGGAAAAAACCCAGTAGAAGTAGGGGAGCAAGCAGCAGCCATTTTAACAGACAAAGGTGCGAAGGCCTTAATTGATCGGTTGAAAGAGGAGAATGTTATCGATGGCTAATCTGCTTCTTGGAAAAAAAATTCTCGTCCCTCGATCAAAAAAACAAGCGAGTGTGTTATCAAAGCAGATTATTGATCTAGGCGGTATTCCGGTTGAAGTGCCTTTAATCGCGTTTCGAGAAAAACAACTTCCAGATGGAGTAATTGCTTCTTTAAAAAATAAAGCATATGATTGGCTTGTCTTTACGAGCCGTAATGGAGTAGATGCTTTTTTTAAAGAAATGAACAGATTAGAATTAACCCTTGTAGCTCCAATTGCTGTTATTGGCGAAAAGACAACAGCTGCTATTGCGGGATATGGGTATCAAGCTGATTTTATGCCGACAGATTTTGTTGCTGAACAGTTTGCCAAAGAGTTTGCAGCCATTTTGGAAAAACAACAGAGAATTCTAATTATAAAAGGAAACAGATCAAGAGAATTTCTAGCAGAGCAATTAAAGAAAGCCTGTTTACAAGTAGATGAAGCTATATTGTATGAAACGTATTTCCCGCTAGAAAGTGAAGAATTGCTTGTTAATGAAGTAAAGGAAAATGATATAGAGGTATTACTGTTTACCAGCTCCTCCACCGCCCATCATTTTATGCAAATCATCCAAAAACATCAATTGATTGATAGGGTGGAAAGGTGTATCGTGATTAGTATTGGACCAATCACAACAGAAACCTTGCACAGCTATGGAATGCATGTAACAATCACAGCAAAACCATATACAACAGATAGTATTCTGGAACATTTAGTGCAGTATTTAACAAATTAAGTTGGGGGTAAGAACATGGTTGAATTTAAACGTCATCGCAGATTAAGACAATCTGCCAATATGAGAGCATTAGTGAAAGAAACATATGTACATCTGGATGATTTAATTTATCCGATTTTTATTACAGAAGAAGAAAATAGTAAAACTGAAATTTCCTCTATGCCTGGTATTTATCAGTTTTCCATTGATCGATTGAAGGAAGAGATGGATGAGGTTCAAGAGCTTGGAATCAAATCGGTGTTATTATTCGGTATTCCAAAGGAAAAAGACGAATGTGGAACGCAAGCATTTCATGATCATGGTATTGTTCAGGAAGGTATCAAATACATTAAAGCTAACTATCCGGAAATGATTGTCGTTGCAGATACATGCTTATGTGAATATACTAGCCACGGACATTGTGGAGTAATTGAAGCTGGAAGAGTGCTTAATGATGAATCATTAGAATTACTTGTGAAGGCTGCAGTAAGCCAAGCAGAAGCTGGAGCGGATATTATTGCCCCTTCTAATATGATGGATGGCTTTGTAGCTGCGATTAGAAAAGGGTTAGATGAAGCTGGATTCATTGATATACCAATTATGAGTTATGCTGTAAAATACGCTTCTGCCTTTTATGGTCCATTCCGTGAAGCTGCTGATAGTACTCCACAATTTGGAGATCGCAAAGCCTATCAAATGGATCCCGCTAATCGTCTGGAAGCATTTAGAGAAGCTGAAAGTGATGTAGCAGAAGGAGCAGATTTTCTTATTGTGAAGCCAGGTCTTCCTTATTTAGATATTGTTCGTGATATGAAAAATGAATGGAATCTGCCGATTGTTACCTATAATGTAAGTGGAGAATACAGCATGGTAAAAGCTGCGGCACAAAATGGCTGGATTGAGGAAGATAGAATTATAATGGAAACAATGATTAGTATGAAACGTGCTGGAGCAGATTTAATTATTACGTATTTTGCTAAAGATGTTGCACGTATGTTAAAAGAACAATAAAGGAGGAAAGATAAATGCGTTCCTATCAAAAATCAGAAGCTGCATATAAAGAAGCAGTAGAATTAATGCCAGGAGGGGTAAATAGCCCTGTCCGTGCCTTTAAATCTGTTAAAAGAAACCCAGTGTTTATGGAGGCAGGGAAAGGCTCTAAAATCTACGATATTGATGGCAATGAATATATTGACTATGTTTTATCATGGGGGCCGCTTATTTTAGGACATGCTGATGATCGAGTAGTCGAGGGTATTAAAAAAGTTGCTGAAAAAGGAACTAGTTTTGGAGCACCAACGTTAATTGAAAACGAACTTGCTGCCCTTGTAAAAGAACGAGTGCCTAGTATCGAAATCGTTCGGATGGTTTCTTCTGGCACAGAGGCTACAATGAGTGCAATCCGTTTAGCTCGAGGCTATACGGGGAGAAATAAAATTCTGAAGTTTGAAGGTTGTTATCATGGTCATGGCGATTCCTTGCTTATTAAAGCAGGATCTGGGGTAGCGACACTTGGTTTACCAGATAGTCCTGGAGTGCCCGAAAGCGTTGCAGCAAATACGATTACGGTTGCTTATAATGATTTAGAGAGCGTAAAATACGCCTTTTCTATGTATGGCGAAGACATTGCAGCTATTATTGCGGAGCCGGTTGCGGGAAATATGGGAGTTGTTCCTCCGAAGCCAGGGTTCCTGCAAGGTTTGCGTGATGTGACAACAGAATATGGTGCTTTACTTATTTTTGATGAAGTCATGACAGGATTTCGTGTGGACTACGGATGCGCGCAAGGCTATTTTGGCATTACACCTGATATAACTTGTCTCGGAAAAGTAATTGGTGGAGGATTACCTGTTGGTGCATATGGTGGAAAAGCGGAAATTATGAACCAAATTGCGCCAAGCGGACCAATATACCAAGCTGGTACCTTATCTGGTAATCCACTTGCAATGACAGCAGGTTTTGAAACAATATCGCAATTAACAAAAGATACGTATAAAGAGTTTATCCGAAAAGCGGACCGTTTAGAAGAAGGCTTAAAAGAAGCAGCTGCAAAATATGAGATTCCGTTCACAGTAAATCGCGCTGGCTCTATGATTGGTTTCTTCTTTACTAATGAAGATGTAAAAGATTATGAAAGTGCAAAAACATCTAATCTAGATTACTTTGCAGCCTTTTATAATAGTATGTTAGAACAAGGCGTATTTCTTCCTCCTTCTCAATTTGAAGGGATGTTTTTATCTACAGCATTAACGGATGAGGATATTGAGCACACGATTCGTGCTGCTGAACAAGCTTTTTCTACGTTGAAGGCTTAAATAAAACTGTAAAGTAACTTATTCGTTATAGCAAAATAAAACAGCCTAAAATCCCCATGGCAATTTATCGGGATTTTAGGTTGTTTTACTTGATCCCATCTTTCTATGTATTCAAATTACCTAGAACTGTCGATTTTTTGCCACTTTATGAAGGGAAATAGTATGTTATGATGCAACTATTAATAGGACAAGAAGGGATTTTTATGGATTCATTTATAAAGATGCAGGACGTTAGTTTTACGTATGATCATACTACTATCTTACATAAAATCAATTTGGATTTAGAAAAGGGCAAATCATATGCTTTAATTGGTAAGTCTGGAGTGGGGAAAAGTACACTTCTCCATCTTCTCGCTGGTTTCTTAAGCCCAACGGAGGGAGAAGTATTAATGGATGGGAAGAAAATCCAGCAACCACAAAAGGATATTGGCTTTATGTTTCAAGATTTAGGCCTTTTTCCTTGGTTAAAAGTTTTTGATTCTATTTCAATGCCTTTAAAGTTAGATAAAAGAAAAACAAAACAGGAAATAAAGGAAAGTGTAACAGCATTAATGAGAGAAGTGGGATTAAGTGGGATGGAGAATAAATATCCAACGGAGTTAAGTGGAGGGCAGCAGCAAAGGGTAGCTTTAGCAAGAACACTTATTAATAAACCTGATTTGTTGCTAATGGATGAACCAACATCTACATTAGATGAAATGACAAAAGAACAAATTCAACAGTTAATTGCTGAGCAGGTGGAAAAACGGCAGACCACGTTATTGTTTGTTACGCATAATATTGAAGAGGCAGTCCTTCTTGGGGAGTATATTTTATTGCTACAAGATAAT
The DNA here is from genome assembly GCF_038006285.1 of Niallia sp. FSL W8-0177. Lineage (NCBI taxonomy): Bacteria > Bacillati > Bacillota > Bacilli > Caryophanales > Bacillaceae > Niallia > Niallia sp. FSL W8-0177. The sequence goes on along the minus strand of NZ_JBBOUX010000001.1, from coordinate 2,648,335 downwards.
GGTGATATCGAGATGATCGAAAATCCCCTATTTGGAGTAGAGAGAGCAAAAGAAAATCTGTCCTTCTATAAGGCTTGTATTGAAGTCCGAAAAAGATTAGCGGTGGTAGAGGTATGAAGAACATTATAAAAAAAATCATCGTGAATCAACTATTCTTAGGTTTTATAAGTGTCGGTTTATTTTGGTATATTGTCTATTTTCTCCTCCAGTCTCACACCATCCCATCTCCGCTTTTAACAGTTACCTATATGTGGCACAACAAATATATATTGCTTCTTCATTCAGGAGCCAGTTTGTTAAGAATTTTCATTGCATTATTTATTTCTTTGGTAATAGGTATTCCCATGGGAATTATTTTAGGGAAAAATAAGAGAGTTAATACATGGCTATCCCCTTTTTTATATTATATATATCCAATTCCCAAAGTAGCATTTTTACCGATATTTATGATTTTGTATGGTTTAGGAAACGAGTCTAAAATCATGTTAATTATTTGGATTATTATTTTTCAAATCATTTTGTCTGTCAGAGATGGTGTCTTACAAATACCGGCAAGCTATTTCAGAGTGATGAACGGCTATCGGGCAGCTATTTTTCAGCAATTCATTTATTTAATTTTTCCAAGCATACTACCTGCGATATTTACGGGGATAAGAATCAGCATAGGGATTAGTTTAGCAACCTTATTTTTTGCCGAAAACTATGCAACGACATATGGAATTGGCTACTATATTATCAGCGCCTGGACAAAAATGAATTATGAAGAAATGTTCGCAGGAATTGTAGCCTTAGGATGTATTGGTTTATTGCTATTTATTTTATTAGATAAACTAGAATTAAAAATGACACCTTGGAATTATAAGTAAAGAGAGATACATATAGTTTAGAGGGAAGGCGTTAATTTGTTCCATTTAACTTAAGAAAGTAGGCTGGGGGGAGCACATCAGCATGTACTTCGCGCAGCCCCATAGGAGTATTCCTGTGGGATTAGTTATAAAGAAGATCCTCCTATATGCTGCATATATCAACTGCAATCAATACACAGCAAGGAGAATCTACTATGAATAGTATTCGTAAACAAATTAAATCAGTCTACTTGTATTCTGTTTTTCCTAAAAAGTATACTTTTTAATTTGGCAACAAAGTAAAGTCTGTTAAATCTTCATAGGAATAGCTTTCTTTAATTTGCCCTTTCTCTTTTGTCCATTGAACAATCGAATCAAAGGAATTTTTTGGCACTACACTGGCATAAGGAAAGCTTTCTTTTGTTGATAAATAATTGCTCATAGCATCAGGAAATTGGTATTTAGTTAATATATCAGCATATTCCTTAGCTTTTGTATTGTTCATATAGTCAATAGCTTTATTATAAGCTTTATAAAAAGCTTTGATATCTGCTGGTTTAGAGGATATTAGTTCATCTGAAAATAAAATGGTTCCTCCTTTAATCCCTGCATCTGTTGAGCTTCCTAAAAGGTGAGCTCCTTGGCTGACTAGCATGCTAGCCTGTGGTTCTGTAAAAACTACTCCATCCACTTTATCTGCCATAAGTGCTTCCGCACGGCCAGAAAAAGAAGGGATTTCCACGATATTATAAGTGAAGTCTTCTTTCGCTGCAAAATCATCCATAATATATTCCAAGATAAAATTCGGGACAAGTGAAACATTTTTACCATCTAACTCTTTCATCTCTGTCACTCCTGAGTTTGGAGAGGAGAGAATTTTAAAATCTTCACTTATATCAGAAGTAATCTTCATCTTTATGCCATTCTCCATAAAAGCTGCTGCTGTCATGACATCTGCGATTGTCCCGTCTACTTCATTCGCTTGGATGGCAACATTTCGATCAGTAGGAGCAGAGAAGGATTTGATGGAAACCTTTAGTCCTTCTTTATCAAAGTAGCCATTTTCTTTTGCCAAAATAATCGGTATTGCTGATTCTGCGGGCAAAATGCCGATCGTTAGTTCTTCCCCGGATGGTTTTTCAGTCGTGTTACTTTTTTGATCATTTGTTTTAGTTGCTGTTGTCTTTCCACAAGCAGCAGCAACTAAAACGAAAACGAGTATGAAGGATAGGGTCCATATTTTTTTCATCATTTTTCTCCTAAATAGTTATAATTTTTTTAAATGCCTCTAAGTCTATTAAATAAGGAATGGCATTTCTTTTTAGTAAAAGAGGATTAGTCTGCATATCATTGTGACCATTTTCACAAGTGAATGCAAGTTTAAATTCTTTTTCTTTTAAAGTGAGTACATTGGATTCGTTAAATAGGCCAAATGGATAGGCAAATACATTTTTATGGTTGATTAGAATATGATTGTTGCATTCATCTAGATCTTTGGCAAAGGTTTCTTTACGAGATGTCATTAATAGACTTTCTGACTCACTTGTACGTATATGCATATGATGTGTATGGTTAGCATATTCAAATACGTCTTTCATTTCCTCTAGGTCCCTTGCAGATAAACATACAGATTTATCTTTTACAAATATACGTTTATTATCATGCAGCCATCCTGTTACCACAAATGCTGTTGCGTGAAATTGATATTTTTTGAGAATCGGGTATGCATATTCTTTGATGGATTGAAAGCAGTCATCAAAAGTAAGTAATATTGATTTTTCCGGTAAGGGATTGCCTCTTTCATAATATGCCTTTACTTCCTCTAAAGATAAAGTGTGGAAACCATTGTGAAACAAATACTCCATTTGTTGTTCAAATTTTTCTAGTGTAATGAAAAGGGGAGAGGGCAAGAAATCCTTATATGCTTGTTTGACATCAATGGGATGTTGTTCTGCTGCTTGAAAATCTTCCTCTTTTCTTATTTCGTGATACATTAACACAGAAAAAGCCATCATAAAACCTCCTCTTTCATAAAATGCAGAATTTCTGCGTTTCCAATTTAAGTAATTTTGTTAACTTACAAAATCTTCTTTTATTATATCGGACCCTAATAGGAAAAAACGGCTAGAATTATAAATAGTTTTAACAATTTGGTGTATAAATTCAGAAAAATTAGATTTTTGTTAAAGTTCGATTCTTTCTTAGCTAAACAAATAAAAGAAATATTCATAAAGTGTTACAGATAATCATAAGTTTTTAAAGACAATAGTGATATACACGTGAAAGGAATGAGAGGAGGAGTCGCTTTGTCTCAAGAAAATTCGTCTATTTTACGGTTTTCGTTGGAAGAGTCCGTCTGGTTTCAAAAAGGACAGGAAGTAGCAGATCTGCTTTCCATTTCACTTGATCCCAATATAACAATCCAAGAGAACGATCAGTATATTATCATTCAAGGCTCTTTAGAGCTTAGTGGTGAATACAAGCGCTACAATGAAGGGGAACAAGAAGAGGAGGAGGTTTTTAAAGCTCCTAAATTAGTGCATTCTGTTATGGAGAGAGAGGAAGGGGTATGTGAATTTTTACACCATTTCCCTGTCGATATTACGATTCCTCTTGAAAGAGTGACAAGTCTTGATGATGTGGAAATCGAGATTGATACTTTTGATTATGTTTTTCCCGAAAGAAGCTGCTTAAATTTAACGGCTGATTTAACTATTTCTGGCTTGGCTTCAGAAGAAGTGGAGGAGGATATAGCGGAAGAGGAAAGGGAAGAAGAATTGGAAGTAGCACGGCATACGCAAGAAGAGGAAGAAGTAGTGGAACTAATACGGGATCATTCGAAGGAAGAAGAGGAGGTTTTAACTGATTCCATAGAAGAACCTGTTGAAATTGCCGTTAGTCCATTTCAAAATGTTAGTCCCTTACTAGAGGAATTACGTGAAGAGAAGGAAACAGAGGATGACTTATATTCTTCCTTCGAACTAGAGGTTAGAAAGACTCCAGAAGAGGATGATGAATGGAGCACAAACGAACATACAAAGATCCCTTATTTTTCTGAGGAAGTTAGAAAAGAGGAGGAGGCTGCTCCTGCAGAACCAGAGATGAAAGTTTCCATATTACGTAGTGAAGAAAAAGTATTTACTGCAGAAGAAGTTTTCCAGAAACCGGATCACGAGTCCTCCTCTGAAGCAAAGCAAGAAGAGGTTGTTATGGAAGAAGAAGAACTAGAAGAATCATCTTCTTCTCCTAATGAGGAGCCTAAAAAGAAGAAAGGCCTTTTTAATAAGACAAAGTCTCTTACTTTTACAGAATTTTTTGCTAGAAAAGAAGAAGAGAAGCATACAAAAGTGAAAGTTTGTATTGTACAGCAAGGCGATACATTAGAAAAATTAAGTGACCGATACAATGTAAATATCCATGCATTGTTAAAAGAAAATCGCATGGAAGCAAATCAAGATATATATGAGGGGCAAGTTCTATATATTCCTGGGAATTTTGTAGAGAAATAGGGCACAAACAGCAGGCAGGAGAAAATCCTGCTTGACTGTTTTTCTTGACTTTTCACCCGTCTTTTATTCTTGAAGTTTAAACGGTAAGAGAGTGAAAGGAATTGGAAGGAAAACAAAACAGAGTCGATTGTTAATCGAATATATGGTAAATGCCCGAATCGTCAACTAACCATCGATAGAAACGGAGAAGATGGCAGTTTCACTTTATGAGAAAGTGTGGGCGGATATGAATGAACAAAACATATTAAAGAAGTATACACCGATTTTGAAGCCATATGCAGTCGAACCGAATTTTGTAGAGGAGTTCGGAAAAGTAGCGAAGATTTACAGTAATAAAGGAACTTTTGCTTTGAAACGAATGGATCCTCATCACGGTGCTGATTTCACCCGTCATATTCGAATGCTATATCAAAAAGGCTATAATCGGATTGTTCCGATCTATCCAGCTGTAGATGGTAGATACGCTATTTTTTATGATAATAAGCTGTTCTACTTAATGCCCTGGTTACCAAATGAGGAAAGAGAGAATTATTCCAGGAAGCATCAGCAAATGTTTCGCGAGCTTGCACGCCTTCATATTTTATCTTCGAAGGAAGTGAAAATTGAGAAGGAAGATCGACAGGAGCATTTTGAAAATACACAGTTAGATATTGAAAAAGAACAAGAGTTTTTAAATGGCTTTATTGAGCTATGCGAAAGTAAAGAGTATATGTCACCATTTGAATTAATGTTCTGTCTGTATTACCATGATATTCGGCAGGCGTTGATCTATTCGGAAACAAAGCTAAAAGAATGGTATGAGGAAACGAAAGAAGATGAAAAGGCAAGAGTCTCCATTATTCATGGGAAACTGTCACCAGAGCATTTTCTTTATGATGATAGAGGATATGGCTACTTTACTAATTTTGAAAAAGCTAAGTATGGAACGGCCAGTCATGATTTACTTCCATTTCTCGCACGCTCATTAAAAACGGGACCGAAGCAGAACGATAAATGTATTGAGTGGCTATATACGTACTTTAAGCATAATCCGTTAAAATACGATGAAATGCTATTGTTTTTAAGTTATTTAGCTCATCCAGGCCCCATTATTCGAGTTTGTGAGAAATATATGAAAGCAAATAAGAAAGACATTAATGAACGAAAATATGTTCAAAAGCTGCTTAAACAATATTGGCTTTTAAAAAATACTGAATATGTTGTTATGCGAGTGGATGAGATAGAAAGACAAAAAAAAGCACAGCAGGATGCTGCGGAACAAGCAGAGACCCAGGATTAAAAAACTTGGGTCTATTATTATTGGGTGTAATAATTGTCACCATTTTTTCACATGTATATAAAGTAAAGACAAACAAAAAAGGAAATGAATAAAATTAAAAAATTTAGGCAATCCTTATTGACGAGATTAAGTTATTTTCGGTAGTATAGCATATATAAAATAAATTATTAAAGCAATGACAGGGAGTAGTACAATGTAAGTTGTTTCAAAGAGAGGAAATCAACAGCTGCGAGATTTCTATTCAACCCATTGGAAGGTAGCCCTCGAGCTTCTTTTGCGAACGGTGTGCTTATTAGTAAAAGACGGACAGTATCCGATATCATCTTTTAAAGAGCCAATACCTATTTTGTATTGGAAAAAAGGTGGTACCGCGAACAAACTCCATTCGTCCTTTTAAGACGAGTGGAGTTTTTTATTTGCTTTAAAAAGTACAAAGGAACACGATTAGGAGGAAATTAGGATGGAAATGAAAGAAATCTCCATGCCGACAAAGTATGATCCAGCAAGTATTGAAAAGGGTCGCTATGATTGGTGGTTAGAAGGCAAATTTTTTGAGGCAAAGCCAGATGAAGGAAAAAAGCCTTATACAATCGTAATCCCGCCTCCAAATGTAACAGGTAAACTGCATTTAGGGCATGCGTGGGATACAACATTACAAGATATTTTAACAAGAATGAAAAGAATGCAAGGTTATGATGTATTATGGTTACCTGGAATGGACCATGCCGGTATTGCTACCCAGGCAAAGGTAGAAGAAAAGCTGCGCGCCCAAAATATAAGCAGATATGATCTTGGTCGTGAAAAATTTGTAGAAGAAACATGGAAATGGAAAGAGGAATATGCAAGTCATATTCGTGCCCAATGGTCTAAATTAGGTCTAGGATTAGATTATTCTCGTGAAAGATTCACATTAGATGAAGGGCTATCCAAAGCAGTTCGTGAAGTGTTCGTTTCTTTATATAAGAAAGGGCTTATCTACCGCGGAGAATATATTATCAACTGGGACCCAGCTACCAAAACTGCACTCTCTGATATTGAGGTAATCTATAAGGATGTACAAGGTGCCTTTTATCATATGAAATATCCTTTAGCAGATGGATCTGGATATATTGAAATAGCAACAACTCGTCCAGAAACAATGTTAGGCGATTCAGGTGTTGCTGTTCATCCGAAAGATGAAAGATACCAGCATTTAATTGGTAAAAAAGTAATTCTTCCGATCGTAGGCAGAGAAATTCCGATTGTTGCGGATGATTATGTGGAAATGGACTTTGGATCAGGCGCTGTTAAAATGACTCCAGCCCATGATCCTAATGATTTTGAAGTTGGAAACCGTCATAATTTAGAAAGAATCTTGGTAATGAACGAAGACGGTACAATGAATGAGCGTGCTGGCAAATATGAAGGAATGGACCGTTTCGAATGTCGTAAGCAAATTGTCAAAGATTTACAGGGAATGGGAGTTTTGTTCAAAATTGAAGAGCATATGCATTCTGTTGGTCATTCTGAGCGAAGTGGTGCAGTAGTAGAGCCGTATCTATCTACGCAATGGTTCGTTAAAATGCAGCCATTGGCTGATAAAGCAATCGCCCTGCAAGATAAAGATGCTGAAAAAGTTAACTTTGTTCCAAATCGCTTTGAAAACACGTATATGCGCTGGATGGAAAATATTCGCGATTGGTGTATTTCTCGTCAGCTTTGGTGGGGGCATCGTATTCCTGCTTGGTATCATAAAGAAACAGGTGAAATTTATGTAAACCATGAAGCACCAGCAGATATAGAAAATTGGACACAGGATACAGACGTATTAGATACATGGTTCAGTTCAGCATTATGGCCATTCTCTACATTAAACTGGCCAAATACAGAGGCAGAAGATTATAAGCGCTATTATCCTACTGCTGCTTTAGTAACTGGATATGATATTATTTTCTTCTGGGTATCTCGCATGATTTTCCAAGGTATTGAGTTTACTGGGGAAAGACCATTTAAAGATGTATTAATTCACGGACTTGTTCGGGATGAACAAGGTCGCAAAATGAGTAAGTCTCTAGGAAATGGTGTCGATCCTATGGATGTAATTGCTAAGTATGGTGCAGACTCCTTACGTTATTTCTTATCAACAGGAAGTTCACCTGGTCAAGATTTACGTTTCAGTATTGAAAAAGTAGAGTCTACTTGGAACTTTGCGAATAAAATTTGGAATGCTTCCCGTTTTGCGTTAATGAACATGGATGGTTTAACGTATGATGAGATTGATTTATCAGGTGAAAAATCAGTTGCGGATAAGTGGATCCTAACGAGATTGAACGAAACTATTGAAACTGTGACACGTCTATCTGATCGTTATGAGTTTGGAGAAGTAGGAAGAGTCCTTTATAATTTTATCTGGGATGATTTCTGTGACTGGTATATTGAGATGGCGAAGCTTCCATTATACGGTGATGATGAAGCAGCAAAACTAACAACACGCTCTATTTTAGCGTATGTGCTTGATAATACAATGCGTTTATTACATCCATTTATGCCATTTATCACAGAAGAAATCTGGCAAAACCTTCCGCATGCTGGCGAATCGATTACTGTTGCAGACTGGCCAGAAGTAAATCCGGCATTTACAGATGATAAGGCTGCAAATGATATGAAGCTGTTAGTAGAAATCATTCGCTCTGTTCGTAACAGCCGTGCAGAAGTGAACACACCAATGAGTAAGAAAATTAGCATTTTATTAAAAGCTAAAGATGAAGAAGTGAAAGCTACCCTTCTTGAAAATAAATCTTTTATTGAGCGTTTCTGCAACCCGGAAACATTAAGTATTGATACAGATATTGCTGTACCGGATAAAGCTATGACGGCTGTAGTAACAGGTGCTGAAATCATTCTTCCTTTAGAAGGTTTAATTAATATGGAAGAAGAAATAGCTCGATTAAATAAAGAGTTAGAGAAATGGAATAAAGAAGTAGAACGTGTTCAAAAGAAATTAAGCAATGAAGGCTTTGTAAAAAAAGCACCAGAAAAAGTAATTAACGAGGAAAAAGCAAAAGAAAAAGATTATTTAGAAAAACGTGCCGCAGTTGAAGCACGTATTAATGAACTAAAAGGTTAATTTCATAGTAGAACGAAGGGTGTCTCCGCTATCAAACCTTTGAGGCACCCTTCTTCTATGGATGAAGCATTTACTTTTCATAATACTAGCCAAAGTTAATTAGAGAAAATACTGGCAATCATTAATCTTATAAGAGGGTGTAGCAATGTTTCATAATTATGAGGAAGCATTAAATTGGATTCATTCTCGTTTGCGTTTTGGAATAAAGCCTGGGTTAACAAGAATGGAAATGATGATGGAAAAGCTAAATCATCCGGAAAAACAGATAAAGACAGTTCATATAGGTGGAACAAATGGAAAGGGATCTACTGTTACTTATTTAAGAAATATTTTGCAACAAGCAGGATTAACAGTTGGAACCTTTACTTCTCCATACATCGAACAATTTAATGAGAGAATTAGCGTAAATGGAATACCAATTAGCGACGAAGAAATTTTAGCACTAGCAAATAAACTATTACCAATTGTCGAAGAAATGGACCAGATGGAGATTGGCGGACCAACTGAATTTGAAATTATTACAGCGATGTCTTTCTACTATTTTGCTTATATCAATAAAATGGATATTGTCATTTATGAGGTAGGATTAGGTGGTCGTTTTGACTCAACTAATATCATCTCCCCTTTGCTTTCTATTATTACAAGTATAGGATTAGATCATACAGCGATTTTAGGAGACACCTATGAAAAAATCGCCTTTGAAAAAGCTGGCATTATTAAAACAGAAACGCCGATTATTGCAGCAGTGAAACAAAAGGGTGCTCAAAAAGTAATCGTAAATCAGGCAATGGAAAGGAAAGCGCCTATCTATCTATTAGATAAGGACTTTATGATTGATAAATACCATTCAACACCTTCTAGTGAATCATTTGAATTAAAGTCAATGTTTTTTAAATGGGAAGATTTACAGATTACCATGTTTGGTAAGCACCAAGTGGAAAATGCATCACTAGCTGTAATGGGTGCCCATATATTGCAGGATACATTTGAATCCATAAATGAAGATAGTATTCGAAAGGGATTATACCAATCCAAATGGCCTGGTCGATTGGAAATTCTGTCAGGAAATCCTTTTGTCGTAGTAGATGGGGCGCATAATGAAGAAGGAATCGATGCACTGGTAGATGTATTAGTTAATCGCTATAAAGATAAGAAAAAACATATTATCTTTGCAGCACTTTCTGATAAAAAAACGGACAAAATGATTGCTAAATTGGATCAAGTGGCAACTTCAATTACTTTTGTTACATTTGACTATCCAAGGGCTGCAAGCAGCAAGACATTATATGAAGAAAGTAACCATCCATCGAAGGAGCAGAATAGCGACTGGCAGAAAGCAATTCTCACGCAACTGGAAAAGATTAGAGTAGATGACCTGTTCCTTATAACGGGATCTTTGTACTTTATTTCAGAAGTAAAGGAATTTTGGAGAAACTATCTGAAATAACTATATCGCACAAAAAAATATAGATTATTAGAAAAGAAAAAGGTAGTATATATTTATTAGGTTTAAAATGTGGGAATTTTAAGAATTTGATGCGATTTTTTTGTTTCTATATAAATTAAAAGTTATATAAAAATATAAACTTAACCGACAGATGAAAGGTAGGGGGAGAGAGTGGATGATTAATCCAAGCTACAAAAAAATAATATGGACAGTTTGGACACTCCTTCTACCTTTGGGTTTGTGGTTTTCTTATACCTTGTACCCTCCGCAAATTTATGATAAGGGTTGGGAGTTAGTTGCTTTTTTACTATTTATGACAATTGTCGCTAGTATGCCGATGATTATAAATGGCACCCCTGTGTTTTTTCTGCAATGGGCAACTTTATCTGTTTTCTTAATTTTTGGATTAGTTACGGAAATTATTCTTGTACAAATCTCATTATTAGCGGTGCTCTATCAGGCTAAATTAGATAGGAAGTCGTTATTCCGCTTACCTATGAATTCGATTATGTTTTTCCTTGTTTCCTTTTTTAGTGGGATTATTTACTATAGTTTCGGAGGGGGACATGGATTTGATATTGCCTTAAATTTTAAATCATTTTATTTAATTACTGTATATCTTATTTCCTATCTCTTACTCAATACTTTGGGTATCTTTTTTATTGTTCGCTTTATCTATAAGCGAAAGCAACGGTTTGTCACGAAAGACTTAATTTGGGAAATAATCACAACGATTATCACATATCCGGTAGGTATTGTTTTATATCTCATGTATGAATATATTGGTCTAGCTGCCTTAATCTTAATCGGTGTTCCATTTATATCGTTATCGCTTATATTAAAGCTATATCATTCTAGTCAAACGGCAAATGATTATTTACGAAAAACAGCCGAGATTGGCCATCAACTTTCTCAAAATTTGTATGTAAATGAAACAATCGATTTCTTTATCGAAAAGCTATATGAATTATTTAAAGTTGATTTCGTGTTTATTCATCAAGTTAATACGAATGAAGAATTAGAAATGATATCACGTGTGGAGCAGCAAGAGAAATTACCGCTATTACCTGAAATAATGAAAGAAAATGAGGGGATATGTGGGAAAGTGTTGGCGTCGAAAAAAGCAGAAGTATACCATTCTAAACAGGATTGGCAGAAGGTAAACAAGGGGTATATGCCGGATGGAGTTCAAAGTATACTTTGTATGCCGCTAATTAAAAATAATAAAGTAATTGGTGTTTTATTGCTGGGAAGCAGACAGAAGAAGGCATTTGCAAACATCAAGTTAATGGTTTTGGACCTTTTATGCAGCCAATTTGCTATTGCGCTAGAAAACGCTAAATATTTTGAAACAACAAAGGAAAATAGTGAAAGATGTGCTCTAACGAAGCTATATAACTACCGCTATTTTGATAAAATCTTAAGTGAGCAGTTCACTGAATTGAATGAAAAGAATTTGGACAATCTAGTGCTCATTATGTTGGACATTGACCATTTTAAAGCGATTAATGATCAATATGGTCATCAAGCTGGAAATGAGATTTTAATAGGTTTCGCCAAAAGAATTCAAAATCTTATTGGTGACCACGGATTGGTTGCTAGGTATGGTGGAGAAGAATTTGTCATCCTCTTAAGCAATATAGAGAAGAAAGAAGCATTTGATTTAGCGGAGTTTATCCGCAAGAGAATTGCCTCTAGTCCATTTGTCATTAAACAAAATATCGATGATCGTCACCAAGTGAAAAATGTAAATATTACTGCTTCCCTTGGATTAGCTTATGCGCCAGTAGATGCGGATGAGCCGTTAGCATTGATTCGCCATGCGGATCGTGCATTATATGTGGGTGCTAAACGAGCAGGACGTAATCGTGTCGCGGGTTATGTGAAATAAATGCTTCTTGCAAAAAGGGTCGAATAACCAGAAAAGTATATTTACCTAACTGTTTGATAGTTGGGTGAATAGTCAATAATTAAAAGCTCTTTGAACTTCTTGGGAGAAGTTCATTTTTTTTTGAAAGATAAGAAAGTATAAAAATTTGGGTCTACCACAGTCATTTAAGCTGTGGTATTTTCATTTTATGGAGACCAATATATTGAGAAGAATATTTTTTGATAAACACCAACATTGGGAAGCTTTCAAAAGAAAACACGGTGCTAAAATCCGCCCTATCGTAATTAAGGAGGTTGAGAAATTTCGAGATTGTGGGGATATCAAAAATGGATTTAAGTTATTTGTGTGTGAAGGTTGTCATGATGTGCGAAAGGTTCCTTACCGATGTAAAGGTCGATTTTGTACCACGTGCTCTGTTGGAGAAAGTGAAGAATGGAGTAGGTTACTTACTGAAGATGTTCTTCAGGTTAATCATCGGCACGTAATTTTTACGATTGATGAAGGACTAAGAGATGTATTTCTCCTTCACCGACATCTATTAAAAGATTTAATGGATGCTTCTGCAAGACTACTTACTGACTTCTTCAAAAAGAAAGCAAAGGTAACACCTGGGATTATTGCTGGACTCCACACTTTTGGTTCAAGGGTCAACTTCAATCCTCACGTACATATGTTAGTTACAATGGGTGGATTAACAGAAAAAGGAGAATGGAAGCAGTATGATTTCTTGCCATTTACGATGCTTCGTAAACAATGGCAAACGGTCGTATTAAAATTAATTAGAAACGGAGTTTCACCAAGAGAAAAGAAAAGAATCCAACCAAGACTTCAAAAGGCGTTCACCAATAATGGCGAAGGCTTCTATGTGTATGCACCTAAACAGAGGGGAAAAATAAAAGAACAACTTCGTTATATTGGCCGTTATATTCGTCGACCAGCGATTGGAATCAATCGGATTGAGGCATATGATGGGCAATTCGTTACGTTCAAATATAAGGATAAAACTGACGGAAAAGACAAATCCGAAACCGTAAGTGTCGAAGAATTTATTTCACGTTTAATTCGCCATATCCCAGACGAGCAATTTAAAACTATTCGGCATTACGGTATGTATTCAAGAAGATCAAAAAACTTGTGTAAAAAAGTGTTGAGTACTTGGCAACAAAAAGCAAGACGTTGGGTTGTAAAAGTTAAGAAAACCTTACGTCGCCAGACGTGGCGTGAAAGAATAGTAGCCAGTGGCAAGAAAGACCCTCTCGTTTGTCAGAGGTGTGAATGTTACTATGAATACAAGGGAGAAGTCTGCCTTGAAAATGGTAAATTAGAAATAAAGGTAGCCTTATGCAAAACTACAAGAGCTTATTTAGAAAGGATGATTAACGATCTCACCGGTATCAAAAACCCGCAAAAAGGGAAAGAAAAAGAAGAAAAACATAAGCCTAAACCAGTCCAAGCAACAGAGCGTCAGCTATGTTTGTTTGGCGTGTCATGAGAAAGAAGAGATTCCTATTAACGTGGTAAGGGATTTCGATTTAATGGATGATGGAGATCCGACAACTCCTCCTATGTTTGCATGTGAAAAATGTGGGGGTGAAATGTATCCTGAGTATTATAAAGGGGTACATGGCATAGAGTACAAATTATCGGATATTCTCTAACCATGAAAAGGACCGGGCTATGCCCGGTTTTTCTTAAGATTTTATCGTAAAGCGATTATTGATCCCCCTTATAAAAAGGCTATACTAGTTCAAAAGTACTTGATATAATGATGGTAATATTGCGTTTATAAAATAAAACTAGTAAAAGAGTTATAAATAGAGGTGCAATTTAATGAGGAGAACGAAATTAGCTAGTAAATTTTTCACCGTGTTATTGATTTTAGTATTCATTTTACCTGTACAGACTAATGCATCTACCACTACTCCATCTGTTAGCTTTTCTGTTACCCCATCCCAAAATATTATTGTAAAACCAAGCGGTGGTGTAGCACAAGGAAATTTAGATGTTCGCTTGACACCGGAAGGGAAAGTGACCAGCAGCAATCGTTCTCCTATTGATTTAGCATTTGTATTCGATAAATCAGGATCGATGGACGAGCTTGGTTATAATCCATACAAATTTCAAAGTGCAAAAAATGCAATTACACAGGCTGTTAATTACTTTAGTGAAGATCCAAATGTATATGATAGATTTGCATTTATTCCCTTTTCAACGGATGTAGAAAAAGAAAAAATGGTTTATTTTCCTATTTATGCTTATAATTCAGCTGATAATGTCAGAAATAATTTAAAGACTATTAATAATGTAGCGAATCGCCTTGTTGCAACTGGGGGAACAAATTATACTCAGTCCTTTCAAACAGCGGGATCTATGCTGGCAAGCGGCAATAATAATGCTAATAAATATATTGTATTTTTAACAGATGGCGAACCAACTTCTTCTATGATGGAGGAAACATTTACAGATAAAGTTTGCACAAATTATTATTTCTGGCAATCATGTTCAAATAAGCAGGTTAAGGATACAGTTACGTATACTATTTATACAAATAACACTGCTAGAGCTGTTAGATCTAATGGAACTATCGTTTCAACAAGTTTAAGTTATGTGGAAAAAGCAATAAAATCTCATATCGAAACAGAGGTAAATAATCTTGCCGCCAATAACTATAAACTCTATTCCATTGGTTTTGGAACAAACAAGGATGTAGATATGAGTTATTTGAATAAATTGTCCGAAACAACAGGCGTAACAGCCCAACAAGCATCTGAACAATCTATTGCAAAAATATTTGAGACGATTTCGGAAAAAGTAAATACACCTACTATTTCAGCTACGATAAAAATAAATATTGCGAAGTTTGGTAACAAGGTCAAATTAAGTGATAATGCAAATGTAACAACAGATAGCGTGGGGGATATCATTATTAAGAAAGACATTCTTTTCCCTGTCAATCAAGAGCCATCAGGATCTATTGATATGGCTTTGCCGTTGACTTTTAGTGAAACGGGAACGTATGTATTTGATGATATAACTTTGCAATATAAAGATTTAGATGGAAATAATCAAACTAAGAAAACAAGTGCAACAATCCAAGTAAAAGAGGATGCACCAGCTAGTTTTTCTTCGACCATGATGTTAGAAAAAGAAGTAAATGAACTAAATGATTTAATTAAGACAAGCAATTCATCAGATAAAACGAATCATTTTAATGTCAAATACACGCTGAATCCGATTGGTCTTGTGAATAATACAGTAAGTGGCACGCTATCTAACTTAGTTATCGAACAACCTTTGCCAGATAGTGTATCCATCGTCACCACAGATAGTGTGAAAGAAGTGACAAAGGATGGCAGTCGATATGCCATTATTACTTTACCGAATGAGATTCATTACTCGACTGGAAGCTTTACTCCTTCGACAATTAATAGAACAGTTGAATATAAGATCAATTATGCTGTAAATAATATAAGTATGCCAAGAGCAGACTTATATTTTAAGGATTCTCGTTTCCAGCCTATAAATGCCACAACTATATCTCCGTCTGCACAAACGATGAATATGAAAGTACAATTAAAAGAGTTTACAATGATTAAATATACTGGAGATGCAGCAGGGATAATCGAAAAAAGGGAACAAGAAACAAATAAGAAAGTAGCTAATACCGAATACCCCAATGATTATAATCTTGCTAATAAGCCTGTAAAAGAAATGGTATTTGCGCAAGAATCTGAAAACCAAACCATTGAAATTACCTATTCAGATAACAGTAAAGCATATTTGCACTTTTTACCTGACTTTGAATTAATTGGACAGGATACTAAAAAACGCTATAAGAGTGGTTCCACTTCAACAGAGTTTATTGATACTGTATTAACCCAGAAAGTACCAGGACAAAATGTGACTTATGCTTATAAAATCGATAACGGTTCTGAGAGTACTGGCTGGAAAACATTCAAGCCAGAGGATAATATCAGCATCGAGACATCAGGGGAAAATACGCTATCGATCAAAGCAGCTGGTGGGTTTGCGAATAATACAGAGATAATAAAAACGATTAAAATAGCATGGCCGATAACTTCCATAACAATTGAGCCTAATCCGATAGAAATGAACGTTGATGGTACAAAGAGCTTTACGATAAAAGTCGAGCCGAATCATGCTACGAATAAGACTTTGGATATAGCTGTCGCTAATCCATCTATCTCTAGCTTAATTCCTGGACAAAATACCTTAATAGGAAATGCAGCAGGAATGACAGAATTAATTGTGAAGACGACAGATGGATCCAATCTTGTACAAAGGGTTCCAGTACATGTTATAGAACCCTATGTAAAACTAGAGGATATTTCATTTACGAAGCCAGTTTATACAATCGAACGTAGTGCTGAAACAAATGACAAGCTTATAGCAGTAGATGATCTCTTAATCTTTAACCCTGCTAATGCAACAGATAAAGAGATTGAGCAAGTTCTGTCAAATGCTCCTGATATCGTGGAAGTAATTAAGCAGGATGGTCAATATTATTTGAAAGCAGCGGATGTTGGTTATGCAGAAATAACCGCCATTGCAGAAAAGCAAAAAGATGGTACCCAACCTAAAGATTCTACCCTTTTCAAAGTAGTAAAAGAAAAGGAAGGAAATAATGGCAGTGGAGAAGACAGAGATGGACGCTGGTAAATTGTTTGTACCCTAGCGGAACAAAGACTGGAACACAAGTATCCCACAAATTAAGCCCGAATAATTACAGGGAGGTAAATAGTCTCTCGTGTAATTGTTCGGGCTTTTTGTGATATTTAGGAAAGGTGGTTTGTGATTATCACTATCAGACTGACTACTAATTATTCAATCACAAAGTCATCCGGTATCATTTGTAGTCGATCCACTATAGGAAGTGCATCTATTCCTCTTAATAAAACATCTTGGTCATAATCAACGATAAATCGAGAAAGCATTCCTTCCCTTGAATTTGGGATATCAGAAATGGAAGAGAACTCTCTGTTGGCGCGAATTGCATTTATTTCGAGAGAATCTCTTGCAAAAACGCCACCTTTAATATAGAACAGGGAACCAACACCATATAATTCTGCGTTTTTTTCCGTGTAAAAGAAAGCTTTTAAAGGTTGGATGATTGTCTCCTCCTCTGGAAGATAAGGAAAACCAGTTTCTTTCATTGGATGAAAATGATTAAATTCATTCATCCTTGTAATCGTCAGTTTTTCCTTGGCTAATAAAATCAGTTGTCCCACTTGATTGGCACCTGTTCTGTTATCAATATATGGCAAGCCAAGAATATTAATGTTGGAAACGAAGCTTTCATTTAATGTGTAAACAACAGAGTTAATTTTGACTATATCATTTTCTCCAGACTCTTCTCCTTTTTCATCTCCGTTTATAGTAAATGAATCTAGACTGATCATATTGCTATTTAAAGAAATGGTTGTATTTAAAGGACGGATATGGATAGACTTCCCTGTAAGAATATCTCCGTTGATGCTGATACCGTTATGAGGATTACTTTTATTGTCAGCAGCAGACTCGATATTTAAATCACCTGCAACAAATAGATTTCCTTGTAAATCCATTTCACCATCAAAATTGATTAGATGTAAATCACCCGAAACATAAATATTATCCGCTAACTTTAATTGGTTGTTGCTTACTAAATATAAATCACCGTTAACAACCAAATCTTTGTCGAACGTAATAGGATAATTGCTGCTGTTAATAACGGTATCTCCATTGATGCTTACTTTGTTCTTGAAATCTAATGGATGATTGTCACTCTTAATCTGAAAACTATTGGAGAGTCGTTTGAGAGAATCTCCTAATACAGAAGAAGGTGCTTCTTGTTCTGGGACATTTTCAATCAAGGCAGCACTGTTTGGTTGATCGTTCACCATACTAGCCACTTTGTGCTGAAGAAGACTTGGAAAATTAGCTGTTTCACTTATATCTCCAATAGCTATACTATTCAAATTATCATCTGTTCTTAACATAGTATCCATTCGTTGGATAAAAGTACGGTTGTAATCAATATTAATAAATTGACTATCATGATTTAAAGAAGGTACTTCTCCTTTATAGAAATTCTTGTCTTTCAGCACTGGTAATAAGTTTGCAGAACTACTATAAATATTACCGGTAATAGAAGGGGGAAGAGATGATTTTTCTTGTCTACTTCCATTTTTTAGCTGGTATTTCGCATGATCATTAATTTGAAGCTGATTTGCATAAATATTGCCATTAACATTAGGTGATCCGTTAATAAATAGTCCTTCATCATCCTGTTCAGAATAAGATCCTAGCGCATACTTCAAAAAGCTAGGAAGGGGAGATAAAATTACTCGCTTCTTTAAAGTTCTCGTGATAGCTCCTTCTGTTTCGTTAGGGTTATTGGTTACAAGAATAATTTCTAGCACTCTGGTGAAATCCAATCCTCGATCAATCGAATAAGTGCTATCCGAATCGTAAGTATTTTTAGAGCACGCTTTATGAGAGGGAATCTCTACTTTAGTAGCAGCGCTTAAATCCACTACACTAAGACAACTAATCGCTTCATTATACGGTTGATTTGCTAAAATTTTATTTAATGTTGGCATAATAACATTGGATGCAAGCTGTGTATCAAAAGAATCACTCACGATATATTGGTTATCGATCTGCTTATAATCTAACGGTAAGGATTGTAAGGCATTAGCCATTTCGTACGTTATTTCTTCGAGTACTTTTTTGCTCTCGTACGTAATACTGATATCTGACTCTCTCGTCTCTACCCTTTTTGTACTGCTTATACTAGATGCTACAATTGCAAGACCTATTGTGGTGAAAACTAATGAAATTAATAATACGGTAATTAGGGCGTTCCCTTTTTGATTCCAATTGAACATAAATGGTATTCTCCTTAAAAGCCAAATTGACTTTCTAAAGTTAAAGGTCGATTTAATCGTGCTTGATCAATGACAAAAGTGATATAGATTAACCCATGAAGGCAACGATTTTTATCTTCTTGGGCCGTTTTACTACAGGACAACCTTATTTTAGAACCAGTAAAATCCCCGCTCCCCTCTAGAATTTGATTATTGATCGAAACAGCAGTAATCGTTTCGCTTTTAAGCTGCTGATCAACAAATTCAATACTTCTTACTTTTGCATTCTCTGGTGTTATTTTTTCTTTCTCATAAGTATAAAAAGAAGAATTCTCTTTAGTATTCTTTTCAAATACAGTCTTTTCTGTATCATAGAAGCTGATTTTCGAATCACCTTCTATCGTCACATAGTCATAAGGGATACTGTTAAAGGAGTTCATCATCATAGAAATGGCATAATCTGCATCGTCGCGGATTTGTCCTTCTATCTGAATTTTATTATATAAAGATAACCCAGACTGAAAGACACCATAGATGACCGGCAATACGATCGCAAGAATAGTGATTGTTGCCAATAGTTCATATAGTGTTATCCCTTTTTCATCGAAGATCCTCACTTTTGATGGCTCCCTCCATGGAAGTATTGTACTCTTTTTTGTTTACATTCCATGTAACAGTTACCGTTAAAGGAATGAAAAAATTGCTGTAATTTTTATCTAAAACAGGCTTAATGGTTACATGATAATCAATATTATTAATTTTAATAGGTGTACAGGAAGCTTGATTATCTTTGTTCCAGATTACTTTATACTCATTATTGCAGATGAACAGCTCACCTGTTGCTTCCTTATTATGGTCTATTCTATTTTTTATGCTGATAAAGGAGTCTTCTTGGGTAGTTTGTTCCATGTATGTCAAAGCATTTCTAGCAACATTTATACCAGCAGTTTTTTTCTGATTAAGATTTGTATAGGAATAAGCCTGAGTAAAAAAGTTCATTATACCTAAAATGATTATACTAAGGATAGTAAGAGACAATAAGACCTCTATTAACGTCAATCCTTTGGAACTAGATATCAGCTTTGAAATTTTCATATTTTTTCCCTGCTTTCAAAAATACTAATCTTATTATACAATACTAAATAGCTATTATAGGATGGAAAATGCCAAAAAAATAATACAAAAGTTTTAGATAATTTACAAAAAATGTCGTATGATTAGAGAAATGATTCGAAAAGAGGAGGTGTTTGAATGAGTGTATATATTTTGGCGCTTTTGTCCTTGATTTTTGTTGTGCCTATTCTGTATATCTTGCCTTTAGGACTTTCGAATCAAGGGAAGTTTACTATTATCGGATTAGCGTTTTGTATTTCTGCTATCGGATTACTTTCAAGGGAGCTCTTTTCTTTCTGGCAAAGTATTTTAATCATGCTGTTGTTCCTTATTAGTGCAAGCTATCTTTTGTTGAAAAATTGGTCAACAGTACTTTTTGTCATGCCAGAAGAAGTAGAAGAATCTGTTATAGAGAAGAGACAAGAACCACGAGAAATAAAGCCTATAAAAACTACCCAGAGTGACGTAAAACAAGAAGGGGATATCATTACCTATGTCCCAGAGGTAAACCGAGAAGGTATTTTAACAAATGAAGAGGATATCATTCAGGAGGAAACAGTCGAGAGCATAGACATAAACCTTGATGTGATGGAACAGTTAGAAGTTGTTGAACTGGATGAAGAATTTTCACTTTCCATAGAGGAAGAAGTTATCGATAAAGAAATAGATAAAGAACCAGCGGAGACAAACTATCTAGCTGAAATTGAAAAAATGCTGGAAGAAAACGATCTTTCCACTGCAAATGAAGCAAATGAGGAAATTGCCGAAGAGGATCAAATAGAGGAAATCTCTTTTTCTATTAACGAGTACGCTGAAGTTGCAGTGTCAGTGGAAAAGATGGAACAGGAACAGATCTGGAATAATATAGAAGACAATGATTTAACGGAAGAGGAAAAAACAATCCTATCAGAAGAAATGACTGCTATAAGTGAACATATAGAGGAATCGCAAGAGTTTTCTGCGATTGAAATGTTGGGTGAACAAGCAGAAGTATCCCAGAATCAAAGCCAAGAAAATCAAATCGGATCAGATGACGACAAACACGAAAATGTGGTAAGTGGATTAGCTCATAAGATAATTAACAATACTTTAACACAATTAGTAATGTTGAAGAATTCCATGGATATGGAAGAATTTGAGACTGTATTAACTCTGTGTTTGAAGAAGCCTATTCCTTTAAATGAATATTTTGCTTATTCTGCTTTGTTAATCGATGCATATGTTCAAAATAACGAAAAGGATAAATTAGAAAGTTTAATATATTCACTTAGGGAAAAATTTATGGAACAACCGATTGTATTGGAACAAATCAAATTTATGGAAGAAAAGTATCTGAAGAATAGATAGTATAGGGGAGATAGATTATGAAAATTAGCACACAGTTTAAAGGTTTACCGATTATCAGCATTTCTAACGGACAACAAGAAGGAAATGTGCAGTCTTTAATCATCAATCCAGAAAAAGGTTTTGTGGATTTTTTAACATTAGAGCAAGAAGAATGGCAAGAGAGTATTCAAGCAATCCCTTTTAAAAAGGTGATTGGTGTAGGAGAATATGCTGTAACGATCGAAAGTGCAAACTCTATCATTGATTTAACACAGATTCCTATTGCTAGTGAGCTGGCAAGCAAAAAAATCGCGATTATTGATACAAATGTTATTACGAGAAAAGGAGATCTTGTAGGTAAAGTGACAGAGTATCAAATGAATGAAGAGACAGGTGAAATCATTGGACTTGTTTTGGAGGAACAAGAATCAGTCATTTCATCCGAAGCTGTTATCACCTATGGAAAAGATATCATTATTGTGAAAGAAGAAGTAGCTACACCTAATTTTGTTCAAGAAGAAGCTGTATCTTCAAATGACCACTTAATTCAAGCGTTAGAAGAAGTGGAGCGAGAAAATGAAGCTGGTCTTAATGGGTTAAAAGAAAAACAAAGAGAATTATTGCTAAATAAACAAGTAACAAAAGATATTTATGCAGCAGATGGTGAATTGATTGTTGCAAAGGGTTCGATATTAGCACTAGAGGATATTGAGAAAGCGCAAAACGCGGGACCGAGTGTAGTAATTGATTTATCCATGAGTGTGTATGCATAACAAAAGGAGTCATTACTTCATGAAAAACGTTCAAGCTGTAAAGCTATTTATAGCTATAGCCATTACAACTGCATTTATTTTTAGTTTTTCGCATTTTGGTGTAAAGGCATATGAAAGGATTTTTTCGACCAAGCAAGGGTATGAAGAGGGCACAACTGTGGGTGGAATAGATATCTCTGGAATGTCTTTAGAAGAAGCTTTAAAAGCATTGAAGGATTCTCAAGAAGAATGGATTCAGGCAGTCTCCATTAAATTAAATTATAAAGAAAAAACAATTGACTTTGCTACTGATTTATTTACATTCCAATTCCAAGAAAGCTTAGAAAAGATCCATCAGGGCACAGACAATGCATTGATTGTATCGTTAAATCAAGATGATTTAATCGGATTACTTTATTCAATATCTCCCTATCTCGTAGAAGAAGATGTTTTTTACGTCAATAAATGGAGTGATTCTTTAATAGCGATAGCTTCCCAGTTAGACAAAGGAAATCACGAACTTGCGCTCCAAGATTATTTAGTCAGCCAAAAGGAAGAAGAAGTAATCTTAGTAGATACTACATTAGACGTTCAGGAAAACAAAAAAAATGTTGCAAAATGGGTAAAGCAATTTCCAATTATTGAAGTGGGGCAAGAAGCGACGGTCTCGTTGCTAGATATAATGGGAAAACAGACAGATTCCTATTCAGATACCACCTTAAGTATGGTTGCGACAGCTCTTCATCAGCTAGTCTTAGCAACTAATTTTACTATTACTGAGCGGTTTATAAGTAATCAATTGCCTAACTATGCTCCATTAGGATATGAAGCGAAAATCAATCAATCTAAAAAAATGGATTACCGGTTTTATAATCCTAATGCTGCTGCTTATCAGCTTCAATTCAAAATGTCTGGCAATAAATTATATGCTTCGGTAGTCGGGGTTCCGTTTTTATTTAAATATGATGTTGTACTCTCCAATCAGGAAGCATTTAAGCCAAAAACGGTCATCCAATTTGATTCTTTATTAGAGTTTAATGAATATAGAACAATCACAGAAGGAACAGATGGACTTTTAATTAAAGTCTATCGTTTAGCCAAAAATGAAGATGGAGTCGAAGTGAAAAAAGATTTAATGAGTGAAGACTTTTATCCTCCAATCAATAAAGTAGTTGCTTCTGGATTAATAAAAGAACAGGAAACAGTGATTGATACAGATAATGTCGAAGATTTAACCGATTTAAATGATCCTTCAGATTCTGGAGAAAACATCAAAGAGGAAGAGAAGGATAGTAACAATCAAACGACAGAGAATCCTTCACAGACAGAATCAAACAATCAGGATTTGAAAGAGAATAAGGAAGAGACTCCACAAGCAGAAATAGAAAAATAATAAGTATAGAAATCAGGAGCTAAAGCAATGAAACAAATACGAAAGCGTTTAGGAGATTTGTTGGTGGAGGCTGGCTTGTTGACAGAAGATCAATTGCAGCAAGCACTTAAAGATAAGCATCCAGATCAAAGGCTTGGAGATAGTCTGCTTCAAAAGGGTTATATTACAGAACAACAATTGATCGAGGTATTAGAATTTCAATTAGGTATTCCTCATGTTAGTTTGTATCGCTATCCCTTTGATCCTAAGCTATTTACGATCGTTTCAAAGGAAACAGCGAAAAGACAGTTAATTATTCCGCTAAAAAAAGAAGGCGAAAAGTTATATGTGGCAATGGCTGATCCAATGGATTTTTATACCATAGATGATTTGCGCTTATCTACTGGTTTTCAAATCGAGACAGCTATTGCGACAAAAGATGATATTTTGCGTGCAATCAATAAATATTATGATATGGACGAAGGGTTTGAAGAGTTGCTATCTGATAATGGCGCAGTTGGCGAAGATGTGAGCGACAGCATGGTTGAACAACAAGATACGCCGATTGTCCGCTTAGTCAATCAGATATTATCGAATGCTGCGACCCTAAAGGCAAGTGATATTCATGTGGACCCTCAAGAAACAAAAGTGGTAATCCGTTATCGGATTGATGGCGTATTGCGTATAGAAAGAATTTTGCCAAAACATATGCAAAGTGTATTGATAGCACGGTTGAAGATTATGGCAAACTTGGATATTACAGAGCACCGCATCCCGCAAGATGGAAGAATGAAGTTCAATTTGGACTTTCATCCCATTGATCTCCGTGTATCTACACTTCCAACTATTTTTGGAGAAAAGGTAGTTATGCGAATTTTGGATCTTGGAAGTACACTAAATGATTTAGATAAACTAGGTTTTAATAAAGTGAATTTAGCTAGATTTACAAAACTTATTGAGAAACCAACAGGGATTATACTTATTACAGGTCCTACAGGATCTGGTAAATCCTCCACACTCTATGCAGCGCTAAACCGTTTAAACAGTGAAGAAGTCAATATTATTACAGTAGAGGATCCGGTTGAGTATCAATTAGAAGGAATTAACCAAATTCAAGTAAATACGAATGTAGGGATGACATTTGCAAAAGGGTTACGGGCAATATTACGTCAGGATCCTAATGTAATCATGGTCGGTGAGATACGAGATAAAGAAACAGCAGAGATAGCCGTGCGTGCTTCTTTAACTGGTCACCTTGTTTTAAGCACCTTGCATACAAATGATTCACTAGGCTCTGTTACAAGACTGTTAGACATGGGGGTAGAACCATTTTTAGTGGCTTCATCTGTAACAGGAATTGTAGCACAGAGGCTTGTTCGTAAAGTATGCAGAGACTGTGGACAAGTTCATAGTGCAACAGTCAGAGAAAAAGAAATCTTCGCAAAACGGGGTCTAACAATCGAAAAAGTTGTTAGAGGAAAAGGTTGTGCTTCTTGTAATATGACAGGTTATAAAGGAAGAGTAGCTATTCATGAAGTGCTAGTTATCAATGAGGAAATGAGAAAAGTCATTATGAATGGCGAATCTTTTTCTAGATTACGAGATCTTGCAATGAAAGCAAAAACCATCTTCCTAATTGATGATGGATTATTAAAGGTGAAGCAAGGAATTACTACTACAGAAGAAGTATTAAGAGTAGCTATCCCTGATTAGGAGGGACATTATTGAACCATAGTATTGATTACTTATTGAGAGTAGGCTTTGAATTAAAAGCATCAGATATTCATCTTACAGTTGGTGTTCCTCCTGTTATGAGAATAAATGGAGATTTAAAGCGGTATGGCAAAAATAATCTAGAACCAAATGATACAGAAATAATGGCAAGAACAATGGTTCCAGAGAAGTTATGGGAAGTCTTCCAAGATCGTGGTGAACTTGATTTCTCATACAGTTTAAAAGGAGTGTCTAGATTTAGGGTTAATGTGTATAAGCAAAGAGCATGCATTGCTTTAGCTATTCGAGTTGTACCAACATCGATCCCTAGTCTAGATGATTTAAAGCTTCCTGCTATTATAAAGAAAATTGCTGAAAGGCCTCAGGGGCTTATTTTAATTACAGGACCGACAGGCAGTGGCAAATCAACGACATTAGCGGCGATGATTGCCTATATGAACGAAACTATGCGCAAGCATATTATCACGTTAGAGGATCCGATTGAGTATTTGCATAAGCATGGCAAGTGTATTATTGACCAACGAGAAGTTGGGTTTGATACCAATAATTTTGCCAATGGCTTACGAGCATCTTTGCGCCAAGATCCAGATGTGATTCTTGTTGGAGAAATGCGTGATTTAGAAACAATTCAAACAGCCATTACAGCAGCGGAA
Source organism: Niallia sp. FSL W8-0177 (assembly GCF_038006285.1). Lineage (NCBI taxonomy): Bacteria > Bacillati > Bacillota > Bacilli > Caryophanales > Bacillaceae > Niallia > Niallia sp. FSL W8-0177. Next base: position 2,622,439 of record NZ_JBBOUX010000001.1, on the reverse strand, counting down.
ACGGGGCATTTGGTACTGGGAACACTCCATACATCGAGTGCTCCAGCAACCATTAACCGAATTATTGACGTTTTTCCACCCACGCAGCAGGATCAAATTCGAATCCAGTTGGCTTCTGTTTTAGTAAGCATTGTAGCTCAACGCCTATTCCCAACCCCAGATAAATCGGGAAGGGTTTCAGCAACAGAGATTCTTGTGAACAATTCAGCTGTAGCCAATTTGATTCGTAATGAAAAAATTCATCAGATATTAAATATTATGCAAACCTCAAAAGCAGCTGGAATGCATACATTGGAAAGCAATGTAAAAGAATTAGTTCACGCTGGTGCTGTATTAAGAGAAGCTGCACTTCCTTATCTACAAGAAAAGGAGCAATAAATATGGCTCGCTATAAATATACGGGAAGAGATCGAAAAGGAACAAAAAAAGGGATAGTAACAGCTTCATCCAAAAGAGAAGCGATCGTGCAGTTAAAAGAAAAAGGGATTAAGATAACAGAAATAATAAATGAAGTTCCTGAAACTCTTTTAACAAAGGAAATTACATTTGGCAGTCCTGTAAAGCTCCAAGACTTTGTCATTTATTTGCGCCAGTTCGCTACCCTGATAAAAGCAGGTATATCAGTAGTGGATGCAACTGCGATACTTGCTGAGCAGACAGAAAGTAAGGCATTGCGGAAGGCTTTATTAGTGGTAGAACAAGATTTAAAAGATGGGAATCCTTTATCCACGGCAGCAGCGAAACATAGAAAGGTTTTCTCCAGTATGTTTGTAAATATGATTCGCGCAGGAGAAGCTACGGGGAGTATGGATGAGACTTTAGAAAGATTAGCCAATCATTTTGAAAAACAGCATTACACAAAACAAAAAATTATTTCAGCCTTAACATATCCGATTGCGATTGCCGTTATTGCTTTTATAGTTGTTATATTTTTATTGGTGAGTGTTGTACCAACGTTTGTGGATATGTTTGCTGATTTTGATAGTGAGTTACCTGCCATTACACAATTTGTTCTATCGGCAAGCAGCTTTATGCAAAAATTTTGGTGGCTAGTATCTTTGTTGCTGATCGCATTTATTATTGCCATCATGGTTATACGAAATAATAAAGCATCGAAGTATTATCTCGATTATTTTCTATTAAGAGTGCCGATTTTTGGAAAAATTCTGCAGAAAGCAGCGATTGCGAGAATGACCCGCACACTTAGTTCGCTATTTTCAAGCTCTGTTCCCATCTTACAGGCCATTTCGATTGTCGAAAGAGTTATTGAAAATGAAGTAATGGCAAAAGTCCTTGTTCAATCAAGAGGTGCGCTTGAACAAGGTCAGTCATTAACTGTGCCAATGAAAGCCCATTGGGTGTTTCCGCCACTTGTGACGCAGATGATAGCAATAGGGGAAGAAACAGGATCATTAGATGACATGCTTGCAAAGGTAGCTGACTTCTATGAAAAAGAAGTCGATACAGCAACAGATCGACTAAAGTCCTTGATTGAGCCTATTATGATTGTTTTTCTTGCAAGCATTGTTGGGACAATTGTGTCATCTATCCTAATACCAATGTTTGAGATTTTTAATCATGTCCAATAATTTCTAGAGGATTCTAGTAAAAAAAAGATATAATTAAAATTAACAATCTAGTATAATAGTAATAGATTTAAAACAAAAAATACCAATTTTAAGGAGAAAGATATATGCGTCAATTAATTAAGCAACGTATCAAAAATGAAAAAGGATTAACACTTATCGAGTTATTAGCGGTTATTGTTATTTTGGGAATTATTGCAGCGATTGCGATTCCTAGTATTTCAGGAATTATTCAAAATTCAAAAGAAGATGCAGTTAGAGCAGATGCAATTACTATTTTAAATGCTGCCAAGAATTATGCTGCTGCGAATGATGTTTCAAAAATTGATGGAGGTAAAATCACTGAAGATCAAATTGATAGTTCTTATGTAAATAACTTGGAAATCACCTCATTTTCTGTGGATGTAACAGACAATGAATTTAAATTAACTGCTGGTCCTGTTAAGGCAGGAAAAAAAACTATTGAATTTAAAGGTGCTTCCATAAAAAATATTAATGATAAAAATGCTACTACAGTTGTAGTGAAGTAAATAGTAAAATAACATGATCTACCTACTAATCTTCCTATACGGCATAACCCTTGGCTCTTTCTACAACGTAGTAGGCTTAAGGGTGCCATTAAATGAATCGATTGTTAGGCCGAGATCTCATTGTTCAAGCTGTGGACGCACGTTATCAGCGATAGAACTTGTACCAGTTTTAAGCTATGTATTATTAAGGGGGAAATCAAAATGCTGTAAAGCATCGATTTCCCCCTTCTATCCTATATTTGAGCTTTTGACAGGTATTCTCTTTGTCGTTAGTCCGCTTCTGCTTGGCTGGAGTTCTGAGCTGTTTGTTTCCTGGACACTTATTTCCTTATTTATCATTATTACTGTTTCTGATTTAAAATATATGATTATCCCAGATAAAGTGCTGTTGTTTTTTTCGATTGTTTTTATGATCGAACGATTCTTTATTCCTTTGCATCCCTGGTGGAGTTCTTTGCTGGGGGCAGCGGTTGGTTTTACGCTTCTTCTAGTTATTGCGATTGTATCAAAAGGAGGAATGGGGGGAGGAGATATAAAGCTTTTTGCGGTAATTGGCTTTGTTTTAGGGACTAAGCTAGTCCTTGTCTCCCTTTTTCTTTCGACCTTTCTAGGGACAATTGGCGGTATTATCGGAATGGCTATTGGTAAATCAAAAAAGAAACAACCAATTCCTTTCGGTCCGTACATAGCCTTAGGAACTCTCATAACCTATTATTTTGGTAATCAGATTATCCAATGGTATCTAAGTATTTTTCTTTAAAAGGCTGATACCTTTTTTGGGGAGTAATTTTTCTTCCTCCATCTAGTAACAATAAGGAGTTTTCAATATGGCATTAAATTTTAATTTTGGAAAAAATAAAGTAGTTAACTTAACCATAAAAGATCATGTAATTCGATTTGTGGAAATGAAGAATTCCCAAGATGCTGTAGTGCAAAATTTTGGAGAACGCTATTTGCCGCCTGGATTAATTCATGATGGAGTGATTCAAGATGTCGAGAATTTTTTATGGATTTTAGAAGAATGTGTGGATGAATGGAAACTATCAAAAAAACAAGTTCGTTTTCTAGTTCCTGACTCCTCCATTGTCATTCGAAAGCTCCCTATTCCGGAGGATGTAAGCGAAGATGAAATTAAAGGGTACTTGTATATGGAACTTGGAACATCGATTCATTTGCCATTCGAGGATCCTGTATTTGATTATTATCTATTGAAAGCAAAAGAAAAAAATAAACAGCAAATTATTTTATTTGCTTCACCAGAAGAAAGTGTCGCCCAGTATGCGGATTTATTAGAAGAGGCGAAATTATCGCCACAATCTGCTGATATATCTGCATTAGCACTATATCGCTATTTCTATCGCTCTGAAAAAGTCGAAGACAATGACATTATCATGTTAGTTGAAATCGATATTAAAACAGTGAACGCAAGTATTTTTGAAGAACATTATCCTTTATTGATGAGACATTTATTACAAGAGATGGAGGAAGACCACTGGATTGTTACGACAGATGAGTTACTACAGCAAGAAAAGCTGACATTTACTGGCGATCATACTGAAGTTTGGAATGGTCTTGAAGATGTTTATAATGAATTAGAAAAAGTGATGAGCTTCTATCGCTATACTTTAAATAAGGGTGACAAACTAGTAACAAAATTAGTAGTAACAGGGGATCATCCGTGGCTTTCTGCCATTATTGAAAAGATGGTGAATCGTTTTGAAATCCCTGTTTTTGAATTAAAAGTGAACCAATCAGTTTCTAATAAGCCTATACCATCAAGTTTCCTTTTAAACATTGGTTTAGGATTAAAAGAGGTGTAAAAATGTTAGTAGAAATTAACCTCCTTCCTAAAAAAGAACCAAAGAGAAAGTCGCAATTGCTTTGGATTATCCTAGCTTTCTTGATTACTTTTTTATTAATAGGCTTATTTATCTGGCAGTATATGACTAAAAAAGCTGAATTATCGGCAACAGAAAACTCGTTAAAAATGACAACTAATCTGGTTGATACTTACAATCAGAGGTTAGAGAGGTACAAAAGTTCACAGTCTGTCCAAAGCCTTGAATCAGCAATCAAGTGGGCGAATAATCAATCAGTGGATTATGTTCTTTTTCTGCAGGAAATAACAAAGAACTTGCCGGAAAGAGGCTTTATTCAGGAACTAAAGGTATCTGATGATCATAAGACAAACATGATTGTCCAGTTTGATACAAAAAGTGATGCTGCCTATTATTTAAATTCTTTGCTTGAAATTAGCTGGATAGACGAGGCGCTTTTGACGGAAGGAAAATCAACCAATGCATTTGAAAATAAAATTAGCGAACAAGTAGATCAAGCGATTGATACTTTAAAACAATCAGAAGTGGAACCTCGCTATTTTGCAAGCTACGAATTTGTCCTAAATAAAGCAAAGCTGCGAGATGAAATGGAAAAGCAAAAAGACAAAAATGAAAAAGGGGAGGATTCCCCATGAAATTAAGCGATCATAAGCCAATGATATGGTTTGCATTTAGCATTATTCTCCTAGCCTTAGGAGCGATATATAGTTATTATTGCTATTTAATGCCTTTAACCAATGAGCTGAACATGAAAAAAATGGAGCTGCAAATGACCGAGCAGCAAGCGGATATTTTGCAATCCAAACTAAAATCGACTGGTTCAGAAACAAGTACGAATACTATCGAGTTGCAGAAAAAGGTACCGGTTAAACGCTTATTAGAACAGGCGCTCCTTGAAATAGAAAAAGCAGAAATTATTTCTGATACGAATATACTAGAAATAAGTGTGAATGGATCTGACGTTGATGAAAATGTTACAGATGGAGAAGTTTCTACAGCAGATGAAGCAATCGATGATGCAAACAAGCAAGAAAATAGGGAAACAGATGAAAAGAAAAATACAGAAGAAGTCGTCCTCCCAAGTGGTATCCATCAAACAACAATCAATATGATAGGAGAGACAGCTACTTATTTTGAACTAGAAAAATTCTTAGAAAAAATCGAATCCTCTCAGCGTATTATGACCGTTGATTCTTTAAATATTACTGGACCTAAAGAAATCATCGCCGTTGAAGAAAGTGATCAAGAAATAGATTTTGAATTAACAGTGTCTGTATATTATTATCCGACATTAACGGATTTAATGGAGGATCTTCCGCAATTGGATACACCAAAGGTATCTGAACGAAAGAATCCTTTTGATACTGGAACATTAGAAAATAGTAAAGATCAATAGCGGAACTGAAAAAAGAAGGTGGGTCTAGCGATGCTAAAAACTAGACTAAATAATAAGGGATTAACCTTGATGGAATTGCTTGCTGTGATTGTCATACTTGGAATAATAGCTGCAATAGCGATTCCCTCTGTCTTAAAAGTAATAGGAGATATGCGCGATCGAGCTTTTATTGCAAACGCATGGAATATGAAGGAAGCTACTGATTTTTATATTAAGGAAGCGACAACTAGTGGAGCAGATGCAAAGGAAAGAATCACTTACTTTGAACTTGTTGAAAGTGGGTATATGGGCACGTTTCATGATCCAGATACAGATCGAGAGTTAGTTCCATCAGATAAAAGCTATGTAACCATTCAAAATAACATAGCGATTGCTGTTTGTTTAAAAGGGGAAAATCGGAAGCTTTGTACAGAAGAAGAGGGAGTAGACCAAGCTATACAATATAACGATCTTTCTCCAAGTCAGATTGTGTCTAACAACAACTGAATTTGACGAAATCATTCTATAACAAGACGACAAAAGTCTTGTTATTTTTTTTTGCTTGTATGATAGGATTAACGAAATAAATGGAAATGGGGGTAGGACGAGTGAATGAAAAACCGGAGAATCGCAAAACGATAACGATTAAGATCAACGGAAATGACCGTCCATTCCAAAATAAGGACAATGACGACATGGTGGAGCGGAGTGAACCTTCTGTTTTTTATAAGGATCAAAATAGCGAAGGAAAAGAACAGGATATTTTTAAAGAAGAGTCTGCGGCTGGACAAGAAGCTGAATTTGAGGAAAGCTTTGATTGGATTTTGCCCGCATCAGAGGAAATTCCAGCAAAAAATAAAGAAAAAAGTATATTTAGCTTTCAATCGTCTGTAAATAAAAAGGACAAGCAACCATTCACAAAAGGCAAAAAAGAGAAAGAGGGAAAGAAAAAGCGGTTGCCAAAGGAAGTAATTGCTTCTATTTTCTTTGCTGTATTTTTTGCTGTCATCTTAGGCACTAGCTTTGGATTTATTTTATTAAACATGGTAAGCAATGATCAAAGCAACACTACAAATGGAAAAATAGCAGCTTTGGCCAATGATTCTTCCGATAAACCTAAAAGTGGACAAGCTGTATCGACAACAGAAAGTGCTACCAAACCGGATATTACTACATATGTCCTTCAAAAGGGAGTTTTCTCTAATGTAGAGCGTGCGAAAAGCGAGCAGCAGAAGCTAACAGATGCAGGGAAGAAGAGTCAAATTCTTCCGATAGATAAGCAGCAGTTTCTTCTTGTTGGTGTTGTGAGTAATTTGGAGAATGCGAAAGCATGGCAGAAACAAGTAAAAGATACTTACGCAAAAGAGATGGTGTTTAGTGGCAATGAAGTGAAAAATGTCTCGAAAGAAGAGAAGGAGATTATTGAAGGATCGTCCGCTATCTATTCTGCCATTCTGCAAATGGTAACAAGTGTTCAATTTGATCAATCTATTGCAACGGAGGATAAAAATAAGCTAGAGAAGGCACTCTCTCTAGTCGACGAGAAAAAAACAGCCAAGTTTACTAATGAAAAAGTAAAAAAAATGGCAGCCTATCTTTTAGAAGGTGGTGAGCTTACCATAAAATTAAAGGAAAAGAGTAGCGAGAACGAAATAGCGGAAGTTCACCAGAAATTGCTAGACTATTTAGCTGTATATGTCTCATTATAATGGATTAGGGGAGCGCACTGTTTATTAAACGGTGGCTCCTTTTCTTTTTTGCAAAGGAAGTTGATGGGGGAATGGTACCCCATCTATACAGCTTCGAACGATTGACTAGAGTATAGATTATCTGCCGCAATACAACTAAATAGGCAAAAATATCTTTTGTATTAATTGTATAAATATTTCTACAAATTTCGTCATATTACATTTTATTTACTATTATATAAAATTTTTCGTTTCAAAATTGTATATCGGCGAATTCTTTGATAGGATTAATCTGTATCTCACAATTTGAAATAGTAGGTAGGTGTAATCATGTTAAAGCAAACCCTCATATTGGCCTCTTCTTCTCCTCGACGAAAAGAGCTCCTTGAAGAACTCCAAATACCATTTGTAATATCCAGTAGTAATGTAGATGAAAGTTTCGATCCTTCTCTTTCTCCTAATGAAATTGTCATGGAATTAGCGAGACGAAAAGTTGAAGCAATTTATGCTGATGAACAGTATCCATATATACTAGGTGCTGATACGATAGTATATCTTAATGGTGCGATATTAGGCAAGCCTGCTTCGCATGGGGAAGCGTTTCGTATGTTAAGAGAACTTTCTGGCAAAACGCATTCTGTCTACACTGGTGTCGCCATTATGGCAAATGGAATATGTTCCACATTTTATGAAAAAACAGACGTGTTATTTTGGGAATTAACAGATGAAGAAATACACGATTATTTAGACACCGGGGAACCATTTGATAAAGCAGGTGCGTATGGAATTCAAGGAGTAGGCAGAACGCTCGTGAAAGAAATTAAAGGAGATTATTTCACCGTAGTCGGTCTTCCGATTTCTCGAACGGTACGCGAGTTGAAAGCGAAAGGCTTCAATATGCCTAAATAATTCAAAGGTCCCTTATTCTTTTCTTCCCAAAATCAAATGATAGGGAGGAACTAAGAAAGAATGGATTCACTATTAATAAGAGATTTTCCAAATGATGAACGACCAAGAGAACGTTTTATGAAACAGGGACCAAAAAGTTTAGCAAATCATGAACTGCTTGCTATCTTGATTCAAACAGGTTCCAAAAATGAATCTGTATTAACATTAGCGAACAAACTTTTAGTCCATTTTGATGGACTTCGCTTATTGAAGGATGCAAGTCTTGATGAGTTAAAAGAAATGAAAGGAATTGGAACGGCAAAAGCGATTCAATTGATGGCAGCAATTGAATTAGGGAGACGTGTTTCCAATTTAGAATTTACCGATCGATATTGTATTCGATCACCAGAGGATGCTGCCAAATATATGATGAATGAAATGAGATTTCTAACTCAGGAGCATTTCGTCTGTCTATATTTAAACACTAAGAATCAAGTCATGCATAAGCAAGTCATTTTTATTGGTAGTTTAAATGCTAGTATCGTCCACCCTAGAGAAGTATATAAAGAAGCATTTAGAAGATCTGCAGCTTCTATCATTTGTCTTCACAATCATCCATCAGGCGATCCATCCCCAAGCAGAGAGGATATTGAAGTGACAAAAAGATTAGTGGAATGTGGAAAAATAATTGGTATTGATCTGCTAGATCATATCATAATTGGGGAAAATAAATTTATCAGCTTAAAAGAAAAAGGGTATGTATGATACTGTTCTTTTTTGTAGATATAAGCTATAATATAATTTATGATTTTTTGGCTATTTATGTCTAAACATGACAAAATATAGATAAGTAACATTTAAAGGAAATTACAAAGAGGAGAACATCTACCTACTTTATAATATTGCATTAGTTTCAGAAAGGGAGATACATTTATGTTAGGTTTTGGAACAAGAGATCTTGGAATTGATTTAGGAACAGCAAATACGCTAGTTTATGTAAAAGGTAAAGGAATTGTACTAAGAGAACCGTCAGTTGTTGCACTACAAACCGATACAAAGAGCATTGTAGCGGTTGGTAACGATGCAAAGAATATGATTGGTAGAACACCAGGAAATGTTGTTGCACTACGTCCTATGAAGGATGGTGTAATTGCAGATTATGAAACAACAGCAACGATGATGAAATATTACATTAAACAAGCAACAAAGAATAAGGGCTATTTTTCTGGCAAACCGTATGTAATGGTTTGTGTACCATCAGGCATTACAGCTGTAGAAGAAAGAGCTGTAATTGATGCAACACGTCAAGCTGGTGCAAGAGATGCCTATACGATTGAAGAGCCTTTTGCTGCTGCTATTGGTGCTAATCTTCCAGTGTGGGAGCCAACTGGTAGTATGGTTGTTGATATAGGTGGTGGTACAACAGAGGTAGCTATTATTTCCCTTGGTGGTATTGTTACTAGTCAATCCATTCGCATTGCTGGTGATGAAATGGATGACGCAATCGTTAACTATATTCGTAAAACGTATAATTTGATGATTGGGGAAAGAACTTCTGAAAGCATTAAAGTGGAAATTGGCAGTGCTGGAAACCCAGATCAAATTGAAAACATGGATATTCGCGGAAGAGACTTATTAACAGGTCTTCCAAAAACAATTAAAATTACTGCAGATGAAATTTCGAAAGCGTTAAAAGATACAGTTGCTGCAATTGTTGATGCAGTCAAAGTAACGTTAGAAAAAACGCCTCCAGAATTAGCTGCAGATATTATGGATCGTGGTATAGTTCTAACAGGTGGTGGAGCATTGCTTCGTAATCTTGATAAAGTTATCAGTGAAGAAACAAAAATGCCTGTTGTGATAGCAGAAGATCCATTGGATTGTGTAGCTATCGGAACTGGTAAAGCTTTAGACCATATTCATTTATTCAAAAATAAAGCAAAAGATTCACGATAATTTTAGTAGAGGTGTAGAAGCATGCCACAGTTTTTTATGAATAAACGCTTGATTATATTGCTTGTTAGCATCATTATTCTCGTGGCATTAATAGGGTTTTCATTGAGTAATCGAAACAAATTAACCTGGCCGGAACAATTCGTAAAGGATACTACCGGCTGGGTTCAAACCCTTGTATCTAGACCTGCCCATTATGTGGTGGGTTTTGTTGATAATGTCCAATCCTTGCAAGATACATATAAAGAGAATAAAGAATTAAAGGCAAAGCTAGAGGAAAATGCTCAGCTTAAATATCAGGTTCAAGGTCTCAAAAAAGATGTACAGGCATTACAGGAAACATTGGAAGAAAAAGAGTCATTAAGTGACTACACACTTATGAAAGCAACGGTAATTCGGAGAAATCCTTCTCAATGGACAGAACTAGTTACCATTAATCGGGGAGATAATGACGGCGTAGAGAAAAATATGGCGGTTATAACTTCTGCTGGGTTAATAGGAAAAATAAAGTCAGTAGCACCTAATACTGCGACTGTGCAGCTGCTTAGTTCTGAAGATCCAGCTAATCGAATTTCTGCTTTTATTCAGTCAAAAGATGATGGTAAAAAGAAGAAAGAAAAATCCGAAGTTTTTGGGATTATTGCTGATTATGATAAAGAAACAAAGCAATTAATTATGACTTGGGAAGAAGTTCCTAATGGGTTGAAAGTGAAAAAAGGTCAGCTTGTTACAACCTCAGGTATGGGTGGAGTCTTTCCGAAGGGATTAGCTATTGGTACAGTAGATAAAGTAGAGCCAGATGAAAATGGACTGCAGAAGAAAGTATACATTAAGCCGGCAGCGGACTTCTATGATATTGAGCATGTAATGGTGGTAGACAGGGCAGCGTTATCTCCTAAAGAGGAAGAACAATGAGAAAAGTTTTAATTGGCTGTTTAATTTCCTTTATGTTTATTTTGGAGAGTGTATTTCTTGAGTTGCTCCCTACAGATCCTTTTGGGAAAAACTGGATTTTTGTCCCGTACTTTTTGCTCATTACTATCCTTTTCTTTTCTGTTTATGGAAATAGAAATGTTGGTGTCATATATGGCTTTGTTTTTGGACTACTTTTTGATATTGTTTATACAGAAATTTTAGGTATCTACTTTTTTACTTTTCCTTTTATCATTTATATTTTTAATAAATTGATGAAAATTTTTCATAGTAATATTGTTGTTGTATCTGTGATGAATTTACTCGCTGTTTCGGCACTGGAAATGATTGTGTATCAAATGATAAAAGTGATAAATTTGACAACGATTGATTTTGCGAGTTTCCTACATTTACGACTTCTACCGTCTTTAGGATTAAATCTTATTTTTATCATCATTGTCGCTTATCCTTATAAACGATTATTTGAGAAGTATGCAGCAGAGTTAAAAGAATGATATAGTTAGAATGCATGATAATAAATTTCAGGTTGGACATTAAGTTGTCAACAATCTGAAATTTATTTGATTAGTGACTATTTGTCTTTTGTTCTTTTTGAGAAGAAATATATTTAGCTCGAAAAGGAATTTTAAAAGCGTTTGTCGAATGATATAAAAAGGAATTAGAAATAAAGGTCTAAAGTCCTTACTCTTATATCATAGTGTTGGTGAAAGACACTTATTTAAAAAGTGAACGGAGAAGTAAAACATTATTTTTGCATGTGGAAACAGCATTTATGCAAAGCAGTAAATGCTTTAAGTTAAAGTGCCAACCATCTATCAAATTAAATTGTTGGATCGATTAGGAGACTTGTATCATCTAATAGACAGCATGATACTTGTTTAGAATCGATAGCTCTTCTTTATTTGATAAGGATGTTTGCGCTTTTTTATGCAAAGTGAGATTTATAAGTATAACGATATCCGAGCATTTGCGTCTTATATCTAAGGAACGATAGACTATTAGTATGGTGGATGAAATAGATGTATTATGTCTTTATGTCCAAGCAGGATATAGAGACGCTTACGCTTTTCTTACAGAGGTGAACAACTTGAAATGAAAAAAAGGCAACTAGTAACAATTAAAGGAACAAAAAATGGGCTGGGTTTGCATCTATATGATAATTGTTCTTACGAGGATCTACTAAAGGAATTACAGTATAAATTGAATGAGAGCTCCAGTCTACATAATGAAAATCGAGACATAAAAGTGACAGTAGAGCTTGGAAATAGATATGTAACAGATGAACAAAAAGAAACCATTATTCATCTCATTCAGGAAAAACAAAATTTAACTGTTCAAGCGATTAATAGTAATTTAGTGACAAAGAAAGAAGCGGAGAACTGGCTAAAACAAAATGAATTGAAATCGATAACCAGTATTGTGCGCTCTGGTCAAGTTTTAGAGGTCCCCGGTGATTTATTATTAATAGGTGATGTGAATCCAGGTGGAAAAGTAATCGCCGGCGGCAACATCTATATTATGGGACAGTTAAAAGGAATAGCTCATGCTGGATATAATGGGAAGGATGACGCGGTCATTGCTGCGTCCGTTATGAAACCGACACAAATTCGAATTAGTCGTTTTATTGAGAGAGAGCTTGGAAATACCTCATCTGAAAAAACAAGAGAAATGGAATGTGCATATGTGAATGACAGTGTCATTAAGATTGATAGATTACAAGTATTACCACATTTAAGACCTAATTTGCTGAAATTGGAAGGAGGATATTAAGATGGGAGAGGCAATTGTTATAACATCAGGAAAAGGTGGAGTTGGAAAAACGACCACTTCTGCAAACATCGGAACAGCACTTGCGTTACAAGGAAAAAAAGTTTGTTTAATAGATACAGATATTGGCTTGCGAAATCTTGATGTCGTGATGGGATTAGAAAATCGTATCATTTATGATTTAGTAGATGTGGTGGAGGAAAGATGTAAAATTCATCAAGCGCTTGTGAAAGATAAACGATTTGATGATCTATTATATTTATTACCTGCTGCGCAAACGAGTGATAAAACGGCTGTACGACCAAATCAAATGAGAGAATTGGTTCTTCGCTTAAAGCAAGATTATGATTATATCATCATTGATTGTCCTGCAGGAATTGAACAGGGATATCAAAATGCAGTGGCTGGAGCGGATAAAGCCATTGTTGTTACGACTCCTGAAATATCTTCTGTTAGAGATGCAGATAGAGTAATTGGGTTATTGGAAAAAGAAGAGCAGATGGAACCTCCTATGCTTGTTATCAATAGAATTAGAAATCATATGGTGAAAAATGGCGATATGTTAGATATTGATGAAGTAACTAGCCATCTATCCATTGATTTATTGGGAATTGTAGCAGATGATGATGCGGTTATAAGAGCTTCTAACAACGGGGAGCCGATTGCTTTAAACCCCAATAGTAAATCTGCGATTGCTTACCGAAATATTGCAAGAAGAATTTTAGGCGAAACGGTTCCTTTGCAGCAGTTAGAAGAAGAATCAAAAGGCGTGTTTGCAAAAATTAAGACATTCTTTGGTGCTAGATAAATACAACGATTGTAAATTTATATACTTGTATAAATAAGTCGGTTGCGAAACTGTTTTAAAATATGAACGAAACTTCTATCTGCTGATAGGAGATAATCGTAATAGCTGGCCCTGTAAAGAGTAAATTGATTCATGCGTAATCAATTTATTTCTTTACAGTTTTTTTATATCTCTACCATTCTTTTATTAGTGGCATAACTTATAGCTCCCTAACATAAATATAGGGTAAAGAGGACAAGTATGTTAGGGGAGAGGAGTATATGGGGTCAAGAAATGATGAGGTTAGAAAAAAAATCGAGAGAAGAAGAAAAGAACGGGCGAGAATAGAAAAAAATATTGATAACCGAGTGCTTTGGTCTGATGAAGAGGACAACTTCGATTATACGTTTTCATCAAAAGAGGAAAATTACCCTCCTAAAATTCACCCTTTATTTCGAAAAGATTTATTTATGTTGAAAATTTTAGGAGCAGCTATTCTTTTTCTTGCTGTTGCCATCATAGTAGACCATCCATCCACAAAAATAGCAAAAGTCGAAAATGCGATTAGACAAGCAATGTCGACAGAATTTAATTTTATGGTTGTTACAGATTGGTATGAAGAGAAATTCGGTAAACCATTAGCTTTTTTACCGGAACAAAAAGGAAAAGAACAAGATACAGAACAATTGCAACAATATGCTTTATCTGCTTCTGGTAAGGTATTAGAAGAATTTCAGAAAAACGGGCAAAGAATTGCGATAGAAACCGGAGTAGATACAACGGTACAATCCTTTAATGAAGGACAAATTACCTTTATTGGCGAGAAAGAAGGCTTTGGAAAAACTGTCGTTATTAAGCATAGTGATCAGAGTGAATCATGGTATGGCAACTTAGAAGAAGTGGATGTAAAGTTATATGAAAATATTAAAAAAGGAACAAAAGTTGGAAACGCTTCAAGATATGAAGGAGATGAAACATTAGGTTTATTCTTTTTTGCGATTAAGCAAAATGATGATTTTATCGATCCTTTACAGGTGATTGAAATTGAATAGGTTTCTTAGCGTTTTTAAGTACCTTCATATTCATCCACTATTATGGGTTGTCATTGCTATCGGGGTAATGACTGCCCATTTTTATGAATTATGCTTATTGTTTATGATTATTTTTATTCATGAATTAGGTCATGCGTTTGCTGCCGCATTTTTTTCGTGGAGAATAAAGAAAATATCTTTATTACCATTTGGCGGAGTGGCGGAAATGGATGAACACGGAAATCGTCCTTTGCGAGAAGAGGCAATCGTTATAATATCTGGACCTATACAGCATATTTGGCTGGTTGGATTAGGGTTTCTTTTATGGCAGTGGGGGATTTTCACAGAATCCTTGTATCATACCTTTATTCAATATAATTTCATGATCCTTTTCTTTAATTTGCTACCAATTTGGCCATTGGACGGTGGCAAATTGATGTTTCTTTTATTTTCCTTGAAAAATTCCTTTCCCAAATCTCATAAATATACGCTTTATTTTTCCATTGTTGGAACCTTAATCTTTCTGTTAATGGTTCTTATTATGATGCCGAAGAATGTAAATGCATGGATTATTATTAGTTTTTTAGTTTTTTCTATTTATTTTGAATGGAAACAAAGAAGGTTTCTGTTTATGCGATTTTTACTGGAACGATATTATGGGAAATCGACTGAATTAAGAAAGTTACTTCCTCTAGAAGTCCAAGAAGACGATTCTTTATTGGATGTGTTAGAGCGATTTCATCGAGGATGCAAACATCCGATTATTGTAAGGTCCAAGCGGAAAGAAAACACGATTTTGGATGAGAATGAGCTATTACATGTTTATTTTAAAGAAAAGAACGTAACGGCAAAAATAAAAGAAATACTATGCGTCTTATAAGATATACATAGTTAAAACGGTGATTACTGATGAGATCTCTTTAGTTAGAGTTTACTTGAAATTTGTCCAATAAATAGGTCCTTAAGTTTACTAAAACATTTCATCTAAGCTACAATAAAAGGATAACCAGAAAAAGAGGATGTATGATGTTGAATCAAGTAATCATTAATATAAAAACAAGAGAAAATAGATTTGCTTATCTAAAAGATGGGAAAGTAGAAAAAATATATGTCCAGCAGCCGCAATATAAAACAACTGTTGGAAATATTTATTTAGGACAAGTGACAAAGGTGATCCCAGGAATGAACGCTGCATTTGTAGAAATTGGGGAAGGCAAAGGAGCCTATTTGCCGAGAGAGAAAATGGCTTCATTTGTGCGGAGTGATGGAACTTTAGAGGAGAAAAAAAAGAAAAGTGTCTCCTCTTATATAAAACAAGGAGAACGAGTATTAGTTCAAGTAATAAAAGATGCTGCTGGGCCAAAAGGTGCTAAAATAACGGGGATAATTGAGATTAACGGAGAGCATTTAGTGTATATGCCTTATGGGCGATATGTAGCGGTATCCAAAAAAATTCATTCTCATACTGTGCAAAAAGAGTTAAGAAGCATAGGGAGTCGTATAAAAACAGACAAAGAAGGCTTAATCTTTCGCACATCTGCAGCTAATTGTTCGGAAGAAACAGTAAAGGAAGAGCTCGAAGCATTACGGCAGGAATATAAGAGATTGGAACAAAAAGCTAGCCAAAAGAAAATAATGCTTGTCTATGAAAATGATGAATTTACTAAACAGTTGAATGTTCTCTTTAAACAAATGAAAGAGGGAGAAGTCATTGTGGATAGTCTTGAAGAGCAGAAAAAATGGCAAGCGATGTACCCCCATTTAACTGTTTCGTTTCATCGAGGAAATGAAAATTTATTTTCTTATTACCATGTCGAAAGGGAAATAGATAAAGCTTTGAAAAGAGTTGTTTGGCTAACAAATGGCAGCTATTTGATAGTCGATCAGGCTGAGGCGGCGACTATTATTGACGTAAATACAGGTAAATATGAAGGGAAACATCAGTTAGAGCAAACGGTCTTTCAAACAAATATACTTGCTGCAAAGGAAGCTGCAAGGCAAATTAAATTAAGAGACCTTTCTGGCATTATATTAATTGATTTTATTGATATGAAGAGCGAGGAAGAAAAGAAAGTGCTGGATATCCTGGAGAAGGAATTGCAATCAGATAATAGACAATCGAAAGTAATTGGATTTACTACACTAGGAATATTGCAGCTCACCCGAAAGAAAACGATGAAATCCTTATCCGAAACACTGCAAAGTAAGTGTGTGATTTGCGAAGGCACAGGCTTAGTGAATAGCGCAAGTAGTATGGCCTTTCAATTAGAAAGAGAGTTATGGGAATATCGCCATATGGATATCGAACTTGTGGAAGTTATCGTATCACAAGATGTCCATACTCTATTTACGGGAGTAGGAAATAAACATAAAAAACGATTAGAGGAAGTATTAGGCTTTATGATTAAAATGGAAATAGCTGAATTTCCAAAGCCGGATTATTTTATTCGAATGGTTAAATGATTCACCATAAAGCTAATAATAGATAATATGATTGACAGTATCTTTTAAACATGTTAGTATTTTAATGTTGTTTGTAGCACCCGTGCTCTACAACCGCACATAGCAGGTAATTAAGCTTTTGCTTCGCAAAACGCCTGTCATTGGCGAGTCTTAGTCTATTAAGGAGGTGCAGTTTAATGTACGCAATTATTGAAACAGGCGGAAAACAAATCAAAGTTGAAGAAGGTCAAGCTATCTACATCGAGAAATTAAACGGTGAAGCTGGTGACACTGTTACTTTTGATAAAGTTCTTTTCGTTGGCGGAGAAAATGTAAAAGTAGGAAGTCCAGTTGTTGAAGGAGCTACTGTTACAGCTAAAGTTGAAAAACAAGGCCGTCAAAAGAAAATCATCGTTTTCAAATACAAAGCGAAGAAAAATTATCATAAAAAACAAGGTCATCGTCAACCTTACACTAAAGTCGTTATCGAAAAGATCAACGCATAAGGTTGAATTTGTATGATCGAAATTACGATTAACAAATCGAATGATGGTCTCATTCATTCCTTTACGATAAGTGGTCATGCTCTTTTTGCGAATAGTGGGGATGATATCGTGTGTGCAGGAGTATCAGCTGTTTCTTTTGGAAGCATTAATGCCGTTATTTCTCTTACTGGTATTACACCCATTATAAAGCAAGGAAAGGATGGAGGGTTTATTTCTTGTACGGTTCCTGGAAATATTCCGGCTGAGACAAGAGATAAAATTCAACTTCTATTAGAGGGAATGATTGTTTCTTTAGAAACAATTGAACGAGACTATGGAAAATACGTAACTATCACTTATAATTAAATAGGAGGTGGAACGAAATGTTAAGATTAGATCTTCAGTTTTTTGCATCTAAAAAAGGGGTAGGTTCTACTAAAAACGGACGTGACTCCATTTCTAAACGTTTAGGAGCTAAACGTGCAGATGGTCAATTAGTAACTGGTGGAAGCATTCTTTACCGTCAACGCGGTACAAAAATCTATCCAGGAGTAAACGTTGGTCGTGGTGGCGATGATACACTATTCGCAAAAGTTGACGGAATCGTTAAATTTGAGCGTCTTGGTCGTGATCGCAAACAAGTTAGCGTATACCCAGTAGCACAAGAAGCATAAGATAATGTTCAGATAGGCTGGCTCGTTTAGGGTCAGCCTATCTGTTTGTTAAGGGATAGATTTTTTTGATTAAGAATATATGTTGTGATCAGATAGGTGAAGGATGATTTCAACACTTAGACAAAAAGCAGGAGGGGCTTTTTGTCTAAGTGTTGAAAAATAGAGAGAAATCAATTGCTTTTTTGTATGCAATCAAGAAGGTTGCCTCTTATGTATATAGTTTGTTGTTACCACAGTCTTCATATACTTCGCTTTCAACATTTCTTGATCGAATCAATCCAAAATAACTTGGTGCATAAATTGGATAGAACTTTTAGAAAACGGGTATTTTTTAATTCATATTTTCCAGTAGTAAAAACCTAAAGTTCAAGTGGATATAATTGAATGGCTAACATGATGGAGTTATCGTTTTTGTTCATAGATGGTTCATTTTTTGTTATACTTACTTCAAGCAGTCTTCTAAGACTTAATAACCTTTGTAGGAGTACAAGAATGAATAAAGACTGGAATACGATAGAGTTTTTAAGACATGTTCGTCATGATTGGCTAAATAAAATTCAATTGATAAAAGGGAATTTGGATTTAAATAAACCGGATCGAGTGAAAGAAATTATTAATGATATTATTACAGAGACAAAACAAGAAGCTAAGTTATCAAATCTAGATATTCCACAATTTGCTACAAAATTATTAATCGCAAACTGGGAAAATTATTATTTTCGATTGGAATATGAAGTGTTGGCCGAAGAAAAATGTCAAGGGACAGAAGATGAAATACTTGCCAAATGGACAACCTTATTTTTCCAGACGTTAAATCAATATAGCAAACCCTTTGCAGATAATCATTTATACATCTCCATTCATTCCATGGTAGAAGGATTTCGTTTGTATGTTGATTTTAACGGAGAGCTGCTAGATAGTGAATCTATGTTTCAATTTCTTCATCAACCTTTTTCTCATTTGAAATTGGAAAATATTGAAATGAGAAAAGAAGAACTCCTATTTGAAGTTTGGATGGATAGAGAGCAAACAGGTAAATAATAAGAAGGACTTGTTTGCAATAGCATAAAAGAAAATTGTGATTTTTAGAAAAAATAGCTGCAAATGTTTGTAGGAATAAAATAATTAGTCCTTCTAGTGAGGAGAGCAACCCTCCTTTCATAAGGATTAGTCCTTGTTCACTATTAGACAAGTAAGCTGCTTATGTTTTTCTTAATAGGAGGAAATAAATTTATGTTTGTGGATCAGGTTAAGATTTATGTGAAGGGCGGAGATGGCGGAAATGGTATGGTAGCCTTTCGCCGAGAAAAGTTTGTTCCAAAAGGTGGCCCAGCTGGTGGCGATGGTGGAAAAGGTGCAGATGTAATATTCCAAGTAGAAGAAGGTCTGCGTACTTTAATGGATTTCCGATATCAACGTCATTTCAAAGCACCTCGCGGAGAGCATGGAATGTCAAAAAATCAGCATGGTCGCAATGCCAAAGATATGATTGTCAAGGTTCCGCCTGGTACAATCGTTGCAGATGCGAATACAAAAGAAGTTATTGCGGATTTAACTGAACATGGCCAACAAGCAGTAATTGCACGTGGCGGTCGTGGAGGAAGAGGAAATTCTCGTTTTGCAAGTCCATCTAACCCTGCCCCAGAATTATCGGAAAATGGGGAACCAGGTCAGGAAAGAGATGTTACTCTGGAGTTAAAGGTATTAGCAGATGTTGGTTTAGTTGGATTCCCAAGTGTTGGTAAATCTACATTGCTGTCTGTTGTATCTGCTGCCAAACCAAAAATAGCTGACTATCATTTTACAACAATCGCTCCTAATTTAGGAATGGTGGAAACAGAAGATAATAGAAGTTTTGTTATGGCGGATTTGCCGGGGTTAATTGAAGGAGCTCATTCGGGTATCGGATTAGGTCATCAGTTTCTTCGTCACATTGAACGTACAAGAGTTATTGTCCATGTGATTGATATGGCTGCTATTGAAGGCAGAGACCCATATGAGGACTATGTTACGATTAATAACGAGCTTCAGGAATACAATATGCGCTTATTAGAAAGACCACAAATTATTGTTGCTAATAAAATGGACATGCCAGATGCAGAAGAAAACCTTAAAGTATTTAAAGAAAAATTAGAGGAAGACTATCCAATTTTTCCAGTGTCCGCTTTAACTAGATCAGGTCTGCGTGAACTTCTTTTTGCAATTGCGGATAAATTAGAGAATACTCCTGAGTTCCCATTAGAGGAAGTAGAAGAGGAAGCAGGTATTCACCGCGTTGTTTATAAACATGAAGTAGATGAGCGTCAATTCTATATTACAAGAGATCCTGATGGTAGCTTTGTTCTTTCAGGTGAAGGTATTGAAAAGCTATTTAAGATGACAGATTTCTCTCGTGATGAGTCTGTTCGCAGATTCTCTCGTCAAATGCGCGGCATGGGCATCGATGAAGCATTACGTCAGCGTGGCGCTAAAGATGGAGATACTGTAAAGTTAATGGAATATGAATTTGAATTCATTGACTAAGAAAACATGGTTTAAAAAAGATGAAAGATCTTCCCTCTCGTAAAAATAAATAATACGAGAGGGCAGTTTCTCATACGGAATAGAATGACTAAATCGAAATGTCTAGTTCTTATAAACCAGAGTTATTTCTATCATACATATTAAGTATCCGTTATACCTTATAGGGGTGAGCAGATGAAACAAAGTAAAATAGATCATAAATTTTTTATTGTAAGAGAAGATGTACTGTCAGAGGCAATGCGCAAAACCCTAGATGCTAAAGAGCTCTTAGAAAGAGGAAAAGCAGAATCTGTCCATGAGGCAGTAAAAAAGGTAGACCTAAGCCGAAGTGCGTTTTATAAATATCGTGATACAATCTTTCCTTTCCACACAATAGTGAAAGAAAGATTGATTACGTTATTCTTTTATATTGAAGACCGATCGGGTACCTTGTCTAAATTGCTAAGTGTTGTTGCTTCTGCTGGATGCAATGTACTGACAATCCATCAAACGATTCCGCTGCAAGGAAGAGCCAATGTAACACTGTCGTTAAATACCGCAGAAATGGAAATATCCATTGATATGTTGTTAGAGCGATTGCGTATGCTTGAATTTGTGGAGAAAGTGGACGTTTTGAGTACGGGCGCATAAAAAGGCATTTATTTATAAGGAGACCCTGTTGTTTATTAGGAAGATGACTTTTTCAGTCAATCTTCTTTTTATAAAGATTAAATTCAGAATAAATAATTTTTTTGGAGGAGAAAGAAGTGAAAGTAGGCTACTTAGGTCCAAAAGCAACATTTACAAATATGGCGGTAAATCAGCAATTTCCTGGGGTGGAATCCATTCCTTTTCTAACCATTCCCAATTGCCTCGATGCTGTGATGGAAGATAAAGTGGATGTTGCTTTAGTTCCGGTTGAGAACACATTAGAAGGATCGGTCAACATTACATTAGATTATTTAATACATGAAGTATTTTTACCTATTCATGGGGAAGTGACGGTTCCGATAAAACAACATATAATGGTTCATCCATTCCGGGAAGACACATGGAGAGAAATTGAAGTAGTCTATAGTCATTCCCATGCAATTGCTCAATGCCATAAGTTTCTACATACAGAATTAAACGGGATTGCTTGTGAGTATATGACGTCAACAGCAGCAGCAGCACAGTTTGTTAAAGAAAATCCGCATATCAACGGGGCTGCTATTGGCAATTTGCTAACAGCTGAAGAATATGGTCTGAAGATTGTAAAACATAATATTCATGATTCAATGAATAATCATACTCGTTTTCTCATTTTATCGAAAAATCCTGTACATTATTCAGCAACAACAAGTCAACTGGTTGGTCATAAAACAAGTCTTATGGTCACTTTGCCTGCCGATCGTTCTGGTGCTCTCCATCAAGTATTGTCTGCCTTTGCATGGAGAAAACTAAACTTAGTGAAAATTGAATCAAGGCCAACAAAAACTGGATTAGGGAATTATTTCTTTCTTATTGACTTAGATAGAAAAATGGATGATGTATTAATACCAGGTGCTATTGCAGAATTAGAGGCAATAGGCTGTGAAGTAAAGATACTGGGGAGTTATCCTTATTACATGACGGAATAGATAGAACCACTATACGAAGAATGACAAAAAATCACTAATGACGATTAAAGTCTTAGTGATTTTTTGTCATTTACGTTAAGCTTCTTCTTCCATTAAAAAATCTGCTTTTCGTAAAGCTTCTTCTGCCTCTAGTAATGTATCAAGGGATGGTGCGGTAATGGTATGCAGATGAATACCTGCCGTTAATTCAGATAAATAAGCAGCATTTGTATGCTTAATTTTCTTCATAAATTGTTTCACTTCTTTTCGATTAGAGACGAGGATGGAAGCCGTCAAATCGCCGTATACTGGATGTTCAATTGTGACATCCTTAACAGTTACTCCATTATCAACAAGGATATTTAACTCTTCCTCCGTTTTTTCTGGTGGATGATTACACGCAATAATTCTTTCGTAGAGCATCGGTTTTGATTCTTGTAAATATAAATAGCCTTGACTAGTTGCCAAAATTGGTTCATTTTTCGCCTTTAGCAGTGTAATATCTCCAACAATTATTTGTCTACTAACATTTGTCAATTTTGAAAGTTCACTGCCGGTATAAGGTCGATTTTTCTCTTTTAGTAAAGTAAGAATATAAGCCCTTCTTTCTTCACCAAGCATTTTTTTTGATTCAGTCATCCAATCTCTCCTTTTGTTGCAGTTACTCTGATTAGAAAGCTTCCTTTTCTTTATCTGCTTTTTCTGTTATCTCCGGTAAAGGTAACAACACAAATTTATTTGGCATTTACTTTAAAAATAGTGGCAGTTAGCCTGTTTCACTTGAAAGGGAGAACTCAGTATTTATTTTTCTTTCTTTCTATTTTACCAAAAGAATATCTAAATGAATAAACCAATTTATTTTTATAAATTAATGGCGAAAAGAAGGACAAAGATCTGGGCAATCTTTGTACGACCAGAACACATATTTTGAAAAAAAACGCATAGATTTTTGAATAGAATGATAACCATTTTGCAGTGTGAACATAGACTATATGGACATATGCATAGGAGGGAATCTATAGTGAAGATCCATATTGTTCAGAAAGGGGATACTCTTTGGGAAATTGCCAAAAAATATGGGGTGAATTTCGAAGAGTTAAAGTCGTTAAATTCCCAATTGACTAATACTGATATGATTATGCCTGGCATGAAAATTAAAGTCCCTACTTTAGGAGGGAGTATAAAGAAAGAAGCTCCTCAAATGGGATCAAAAAAAGAAATGCCGATTACGATGGAACCAATTGTGAAAGAAGCACCGAAAAAAGAAATGCCAGTAAAAGAAACACCAAAAAAAGAAGCGCCAAAAAAGGAAATGCCCAAAAAAGAGATACCAAAAGAGAAACCATTTACACCAAAAATGCCTGCTCCAATCATTCCCGAAATTGATATAACGAATTATTATTCCATGAATATGACTAATGTTGATGTGGATATTGATGTGGAAATGAAAGAAAAACCGGCACCGGTAAAACCGACACCAGTAAAACCGGCACCAGTAAAACCAGCACCAGTAAAACCAGCACCAGTAAAACCGGCACCAGTAAAACCAGCACCAGTAAAACCAGCACCAGTAAAACCGGCACCAGCCAAACCAGCACCAGTAAAACCAATGCCAGCCAAACCAGCACCAACAAAGCCTGAACCAACACAACTTGCACCTGTTTTGCCAAATCAAGAACCAGTTCAAAAAGATGTATGTCCACCCATTGTCCCTTATCAGCCTTATTGTTATGAAGTATCGCCAATGATGCCAGGTAGCGGTTTTCCTCCAGGGGTTTGCCCTCCTGAAGGAGTTCCGGTTGAACAAGTTGCATCCCAAGTTTATCCAACATTTCCTGGAGTAGAATTTACAGAAAAACACCATTGGGAAGAGTCTTCCTCGTCCTATTCTGCTTTTATAAATCAGGCGCCTTCCCATGTTAATCAGATACCACAGGAAAATAGTCAAAAACCATGGGCTCAGTTTAGTCAGATGCCTATAGAGAATGAACCTACTTCCCATGTAGCTGGTGCAGCTCAAAAACCAAATGTTGCGCATAAACCAAATGCACCTACGCACACAGCGGTTCATCCGACTATTACTCTTCCTGTTAAAGAGGATTGTGGTTGTGGTCCATCATTCCCTACAGCAAGCAATTTTCAAGTAGATGGAATGATGCAAGGAGCCACTTCTGGAAAAGGAGGAATGCCACAAGGATTCGACCCACAAATGGGAGGACATCCAATGGGTGGAGGATTCGACCCAGGAATGGGAGGAATGCCACAAGGATTCGACCCAGAAATGGGAGGACATCCAATGGGTGGAGGATTCGACCCAGGAATGGGAGGAATGCCACAAGGATTTGGCCCAGAAATGGGAGGATATCTAATGGGTGGAGGATTTAATCCAGGAATAGGAGGAATGCCACAAGGATTCGACCCACAAATGGGAGGACATCCAATGGGTGGAGGATTCGACCCAGGAATGGGAGGAATGCCACAAGGATTCGACCCAGAAATGGGAGGACATCCAATGGGTGGAGGATTCGACCCAGGAATGGGAGGAATGCCACAAGGATTTGGCCCAGAAATGGGAGGACATCCAATGGGTGGAGGATTTAATCCAGGAATGGGAGGAATGCCACAAGGATTTGGCCCAGAAATGGGAGGACATCCAATGAGTGGAGGGTTTAATCCAGGAATGGGAGGAATGCCACAAGGGTTTGGTCCAGAAATGGGAGGACATCCAATGGGTGGAGGTTTTAATCCAGGAATGGGAGGAATGCCGCAAGGGTTTGGCCCAGAAATGGGAGGACACCCAATGGGTGGAGGATTTAATCCAGGAATGGATATGAGAGGAGTGCCACAAGGATTTGGCTTAGAATTAGGAGGCTATCCGATGGCGGGAGGATTCACTTCAGGAATGGAAATGGGAGGACATCCGATAGGATATCAACCATCTATAAATCAATCTCCGTATCCTCAAGATGCTGTTGGAAATACGCCAATCTCATATACAACGGAAAATTATGGTGCAGATCAAGAAGCGCCATCATATGAAGGTAGTAGTATGGCGCAGCCAGTTTCTACAGACGTGACATCACCTGTATATGGACCGGGAGGGAATGCTCCAGTATTCACACCGCCTTATAATCCTACTATTGGGCAGCCGCCATTTATGAATCCATATGGCATGAATCAAGGTACTCCATTTGGAATGCCAAGATACCAAGAGGATGAAAGCAGTGATCTATGATTTTTATCATAGAGGGGACGATACTTTTTTTTATCGTCTCCTTTCTTTATTAGAAAAAAAAATACCAATCCAAATTATCGAATTAAACAGGATTAGAAATGATGTATATCTAATAAAAACGAAGCAATATTGGATAATTTTAAAAGGGTACAATAGTTATCAAAAACTCAAGGTTCAAGTTGCTTTTACAAGAGCACTTAAACAAGAAGGTTTTACACAGACATATCAATTTTATGATTTCGATGATGAGCCAATCATTATCGATAATAAAGTGTATGGGCTGATTGAATATCTTCCCCCTCATAGAGATACTTTTTCCTATCATAGTAAGCGGAATAGAAGGGAAGCACTTCAATTATTGGAACATTATTATTCGGTTACAGAGCGACTGGTAGAAATATATAAGTATATCTTGCCAACTTTTCATTTAATAAAGAAATTTGAACAAAGGCTAGAAGAATTTCGAGGGAATTTACTAATTATTGAGCAATATATAAAAAAAGACATAGCGGAGGAAATAATGGAATGGGCTGATTATTCATTTGGTTTAATAAAAAAACAAATGGACTACTTGGACACAACCCCAAACGTAATCATACATGGGGATGTTGCTCATCATAATTTCTTACGAGTTAAGAATAATGAATTATACTTAATTGATTTTGATTTAATAAGTATTGGTCCACGAATTGCTGACTATTTACAATTTGCTAATCGCATTCTCCCTGATATAGGATGGTCTTTACAAGATTTACAAAAAATGCAAGTATATGCCGATCTTTTTAAAGATAAATGGTTTTTAACAGCTTTAATATATCCGACAGATATTTTGAGGGAATGGAATAGAATAATCAGAAATAAAGATGTAAATAATGACTTCTTGTTAGATCAAGTACAATTACTAACAACTAATCAATATAAAAGGAGGAAGAAGTTTTATCAAAAACTTCAACAACTCGTAGGAACATAAGACATGAAAAAGACTGGCTAGACTTTACAGTATGTTTCTTTCCAAACAGTAGAAGATAAAAGAGAGCAAGGATATTGCTCGAGATTTACATGAAGGGGAGAATTCTACTATGCGTAAAGTTAAACTAGTTGCTCCAGTTCTGTTGACACTGTCTTTTGGATTGACAGGTTGTGGTGTAAATGAGGATGAGACTGCTGATCGAAATCGCCTTAATAATACTAGGCCGATTGGATACTATTCAAATGAACAGCATGAAGGAAACAATGGCGTCGGCAATACAGATAACGATGGACCAATTACAGAAATGATGGACCATACTTTTGGGGATGAAGGCAATAGAAATGGATCGAATGTTCGAAATGTAAACAATAGAAACGGAACAAACGTTAGAAATATAAATAATCGCAACAATGATCATGATAACGTAAATACAAATGATCGGGATGAAAGAGTATCCTATGACACGGAATTAGCTGAAAAAATATCCGATCGGGTTACTAAAATGGATAATGTTAAAAATGCACGGACGCTTGTTTATAGAGAGAACGTTTTAGTTGCATTGGAAGTTGAAAACACAAAGAATATAGCCAAAACAAAAGCGCAGGTAAAAGACAAACTAAATGATTTACTAAATGGAAGAGATATTTCAGTCGTCACAGATAGAGGAGTATTTAACAGTATAGAAGATATAAATCGTTCGATTCGAAATGGTCAGCCGCGACAAACGATTAACAATAATATTGAAAATATTTTTCAGGATTTAAATCCTGCAAGAGATAACAGATAAAATAAAAACTAACTTTGAGTGGAATAAACCACTTGGAGTTAGTTTTTATACATTTGTTCTTTATTAGGAACATATTAAAAAAAGTAGACAAGATTCACCCAAATTATAAAAGAAGAAAAGAATGAATACTAACAGAAAAAAGAAAGAAGGAAAAGAAGGTGTTCTATATAATGAATTAGTTGTTGTAATTATAAAAGAAAAGATGTATACTTTATAATGAAAAAAACATTCGTTATAAAGAACTATCAGAGAATTAGTTAAAAGCCGAAAATGGCGGAGGGATATATGGTGAGAGTGCTAATCGTAGGTGGACAAGAGAATAAAATTAGATATGCTCTAATGCAAGAACTTTCAAACAAGCAAATTTATCATATAGTAGCTGATCAAGCAAATGATAATAGTATCCTTACCTCTCTAGTTCAGCATCAAGTACACACTTTCTTAAACACGATGGAATTAGCAGGTTTAATGGCAAAGTATCAAATCGATTGTGTAATTGACTTATCGAATGAGCCAATTATATCAAACAAAATGAAAGACTCCTTTGAACAGTCAGAGAAGAATATTGGCCGTACGATTGAAGTACTGGAAGCATGTGTGGAAGCTAAAGTAGAAAAAATTATCTTTCCATCTACCATAGCAGTTTATGGGGACTTGGAAGGAGTGATCACAGAGGATATGACTTTACAACCAGTACTATTTGAAGGATTATCGAAGAAGATAGTGGAAAAATACATACAAAATTATCATACATTATATGGTCTTTCTTATACGATTTTAAGATTTCCTATTCTTTATGGAGAATATTCCTTCCATAATCAGAATGACAATATAGTGGAAACAACAATCAAAAATGTGCTAGAAAATCGCCCGTCTAATTGTTTTAAAGATGGAGAACATAAGAAGCATTTCCTATATATTAGTGATGCTGTTAGAGCCTTTGTTTCTAGTTTAAATAAAGGCGGGAATGAAATTTTTAATATTTGTCCAATGGAAAAATACTCGATGAAAGAAGTTGTCTCTATTATTCAGTCGTCGATAAAAGAGGATTCTCTCCCTCACAAGGGTTTGAAAGAAGGAGAGAAAAGTAGAATTTCAATAAAGAAGGCACAAGTCCATCTAGGATGGCAGGCACAAGTGCCGTTTTTAAAGGGGATTCGTTTAGCGATAGATAATATAAAAATAGGCACCAAAAAAGAAAAATGAACTATTGAATAGGATTCTTCAATAGGAAAAGAATATGCAAACTGGAGTGAGGTACTACAATACGTTATGAGAGAATCCTCCGGAATAAGATTGCTATAAATTAGGAATGAAATTATTTTTTATGGTGAGAATAATAGAGAGTAAGGTTGTTTTAAAACCAAGCTTTAGATTGACAGTACCCTATTTCCTTGGAAATAAAGCTACTGTTGTGAGTAATGTGAAGAGGTGGTTATAATGAAAACCAGATTCCTTTTATTTTCAACTGTTCTTCTTGTCAGTATTCTTACTGTCTTTTTATCTAATGGACAAGTATATGGAAAGACTGGAAGCGGTGTCTCTCAAAATGAGAATCCTAAAAAGTTGGAAGTCGTATTGCAAAGGATTTATTTAGACGGAGAAATGAGTGAAGAAACAATAGAAGAGACAGTATGGTCGATGGAAGATTTCTGGTCAAAGTATGATAAATGGCAGCTGGTAGATATGACAAGCAGAGCGCTTGTTTTTAAACAAGAAGTTGATGATATATCACCATTGTTGAAAACAAATGGTTATTTTGGTATTAATGAAGAAGGGATATTAACCATTTATAATGGAAAACCTGCTGAAGAGAACATTATTCAGTCCTTTTTCCAGATTGATCTGAAGAAACTGGAATCGAAACAACATGAAGATTTACAAAAAGGGATTCCGATTAAATCAAGAGATCGCTATGTTAAAGTACTAGAAACCTTTAAAAACTTAACAACAATTGAAACTACTAATTAAGGATTTGGCAGTGAACAGAGGAAGCACAATGAAATGTGTCGAATCTGCTCACTTTTTTTGTTTTTTTGTAAGAATATTATGAAAAACATCTATAATAGCAGTTCTACAAAATAGTATGATAAAATAAGGGCTAGGATTTATCCCACACTCAAGGGGCACGGAGCCCTATTTATGGAAGTTTTCTTTATAAGGGAGAGAAATTAATTTGTACGAATATATAAAAGGGAATGTAGAATTTGTTGGACCAGAATACATCGTAGTGGAGAATAATGAGATTGGTTATCAGATTAAAACACCTAATCCATTTTCGTTTTCTGCTTTTTCAGGTAGTAAGATTACTGTATATACATACCATTATGTTAGAGAAGATAATATTAGCTTATACGGTTTTCGTTCGCAAGATGAAAAAGCTTTATTTACAAAGCTCCTTAACGTTTCAGGAATTGGTCCTAAGGGAGCATTGGCTATACTTGCATCTGGAGAACCGAGCCAAGTAATATCCGCCATTGAAGCGGAAGATGAAGCATTCCTTGTGAAGTTCCCTGGTGTTGGCAAGAAAACAGCAAGACAAATGATTTTGGATTTGAAAGGAAAATTAGCAGAGTTTATGCCAGATTTCTCTCCGGATCTATTTACAGTAGATAAGCATGTAGCGAAAGCAGAAAGTGATTCAGCAATGGATGAAGCGATGCTTGCTTTAACTGCACTTGGATATTCGGAGAAAGAAGTCAAAAAAATTATCCCACATTTAAAGAAGGAACAGTTAACAACAGATGGTTATATCAAACTGGCATTAAAGCTTCTTTTAAAAAGATAAGTGTGGTTCAACGAATTAATTTTGGATAAACGACTATCTAGAAGAAAGGAGTGAATGCTATGGATGATCGAATTATTTCAAGTGAAGCAGATAATCAAGATTTATCATTTGAAAAAAGTCTTCGACCCATTCAATTACAGGAATATATTGGGCAAGATAAAGTAAAAGAAAATTTAAAAGTGTTTATTGAAGCGGCTAAATATAGAGAAGAAGCTCTCGATCACGTATTGTTATATGGCCCACCTGGATTAGGGAAAACCACACTTGCTACGATTATTGCTAATGAAATGGGAGTTAATATTCGAACAACTGCTGGTCCAGCAATCGAAAGACCAGGTGATTTAGCAGCAATTTTAACTGCCTTAGAACCAGGTGATGTGTTGTTTATTGATGAAATACATCGCTTGCCGCGAGCTATTGAAGAAGTCTTATATCCTGCAATGGAAGATTACTGTTTAGACATTGTAATAGGCAAAGGTCCTAGCGCTCGGTCAGTCCGGCTAGATTTACCTCCATTCACGCTTGTGGGTGCGACAACCAGAGCTGGTTCCGTTTCTGCACCGTTAAGAGATCGTTTTGGGGTTCTATCTAGATTGGAATATTATGAGGTAGATCAACTCAAAGATATTGTTTCCCGAACAGCAGATGTACTTCAAATTGGAATAGAGGATCTTGCCGCATGGGAAATTGCTAGACGTTCAAGAGGAACACCTCGAATTGCGAATCGCCTTTTACGAAGAGTGCGGGATTTTGCACAAGTAAAGGGTGATGGAATGATAACGAAAGAATTGGCAGATCATTCCCTTGAACTTTTGCAAGTAGACCGTTTAGGGTTAGATCATATTGACCATAAATTATTACTAGGAATGATTTATAAATTTAAAGGTGGACCTGTAGGATTAGAAACCATTGCTGCTACAATTGGAGAAGAAGCACATACGATTGAAGATGTCTATGAACCATATTTGCTGCAGATTGGTTTCTTGCAGCGAACTCCTAGAGGAAGAAGTGTCACCCATCTTGTTTATGAACATTTAAATATAAAATTGGATTGAGGAAACATCTAAATAATAAAAAAGAATATGCGAAATGAAGGACGAAAACAATGAATGACATTCCTAAGTATATAATGACTATTGGTGTGATTGTATTTCTTATTGGATTAGTAATGCAGTTAGTCCCGATTGGAAAACTTCCAGGTGACATTTTGATAAAAAAAGAGCATTCAACTTTTTATTTTCCGATTACAACTTGTATTGTGATTAGTATTATTTTATCTTTAGTTTTTTATTTTATTGGGAAATTTCGCTAAAAAATGATTGTATAAAAGAGAATAGGTGGATAGACATGAAAGTAGATTTATTTGATTTTCATTTACCAGAAGAATTAATTGCGCAAACTCCATTAGAGGATCGTACAAGCAGCAGACTCATGATCGTTAATAAAGAAACTGGCGATTTAGAACATCGCAAATTTAAAGATATATACGAGTATATTAATCCTGGAGATTGTTTAGTATTAAATGATACAAGGGTATTGCCAGCAAGATTACATGGCGAGAAAGAAGATACTGGAGCACATATTGAAGTATTATTGCTGAAGCAGCAAAAAGATGACATGTGGGAAACACTTGTTAAGCCGGCAAAAAGAGTTAAAGAAGGTACCGTAATTTCCTTTGGAGATGGAACACTAAAAGCGGTTTGTGTAAAAGAGTTGGAACACGGTGGTCGTATTCTTGATTTTCAATATGAGGGCATTTTTTATGAAATCTTGGATCAACTCGGCGAGATGCCGCTGCCTCCTTATATTAAAGAAAAACTAGACGATCAGGATCGTTATCAAACTGTTTACGCGAAGGAAAGGGGATCTGCAGCAGCTCCAACAGCAGGGCTCCATTTTACGACAGAATTGTTAGATGCGCTGAAAAAGAAAGGTGTACATATTGCCTTTATTACTCTGCATGTCGGTCTAGGCACTTTCCGGCCTGTAAACGTCGAAGATGTAGATAAGCATGAAATGCATGCTGAGTTTTATCAGCTTAACAAGGAAACAGCTGCTTTATTAAATAAAGTAAGAGGTCAGGGCGGACGAATAATTTCTGTAGGAACAACCTCAACTAGAACACTTGAAACAATTGCTGCTGCGAATAATGGTGAATTTGTAGAAAGCAGTGGCTGGACAAGTATCTTTATTTACCCTGGATATGAATTTAAAGGAATTGATGGCATGATTACGAATTTCCATTTGCCTAAATCGACGTTAATTATGCTAGTAAGTGCACTGGCAGGAAGAGAGAATGTACTTCATGCTTATGAAACAGCAGTCAAAGAAAGATATCGTTTCTTTAGTTTTGGCGATGCAATGTTTATACAATAGTAATAGATCCGCATGATAGGGTTTATCAATTGCTTGAGTTTCGTAGTAATATTCATTAGAATAATATAGTTGATTCTATTGCTTTTTTGTTAATAGATATTTTTCATTAAAAATGGAAGTGAATTATGAATCTCGAGGAAGATTCACTTTATATGAAGGAGAAAATAATTTGACAGCAATACGTTATGAATTCATAAAAACTTGTAAGCAAACAGGCGCCAGATTGGGGATTGTGCATACACCTCATGGATCTTTTGAAACGCCGGCTTTTATGCCAGTTGGAACGTTAGCAACAGTAAAAACAATGGCTCCAGAAGATTTAAAAACGATGGGAGCAAATATCATTTTAAGTAATACGTATCATTTATGGCTAAGACCAGGTCATGACATTGTAAAAGAAGCGGGCGGGCTTCATAAATTCATGAATTGGGATAA
Source organism: Niallia sp. FSL W8-0177 (assembly GCF_038006285.1). Taxonomy (NCBI): domain Bacteria; kingdom Bacillati; phylum Bacillota; class Bacilli; order Caryophanales; family Bacillaceae; genus Niallia; species Niallia sp. FSL W8-0177. Next base: position 2,589,771 of record NZ_JBBOUX010000001.1, on the reverse strand, counting down.
AGCGATATTAACGGACTCTGGCGGATTTCAAGTTTTTAGTTTAAGTGATTTCCGCAAAATTGAGGAAGAAGGTGTACATTTTCGTAACCACTTAAATGGGGATAAATTATTCCTTTCTCCAGAAAAAGCAATGGAAATCCAAAATGCATTAGGGTCAGATATTATGATGGCATTTGACGAGTGTCCGCCATACCCAGCAGAATATGATTATATGAAGAAATCAGTGGAACGTACTTCTCGTTGGGCAGAACGCTGCCTAAAGGCACATAATCGTCCAGAGGATCAAGGTTTATTTGGTATTATTCAGGGTGGAGAATACGAAGAACTTCGCAAACAAAGTGCAAGAGACTTAGTTTCTTTAGATTTACCTGGCTATGCAGTCGGTGGATTATCAGTTGGAGAACCTAAGGATGTGATGAATCGTGTCCTCGAATTTACAACACCATTAATGCCGGATAATAAACCGCGTTATTTAATGGGAGTAGGTTCACCAGATTCATTAATCGATGGTGCGATTCGTGGGATTGATATGTTTGATTGTGTGTTACCAACTAGAATAGCAAGAAATGGTACGGTGATGACAAGTGAAGGCCGTCTTGTTGTGAAAAACGCTAAATATGCTAGAGATTTTGGACCTTTGGATCCAGATTGTGATTGCTATACTTGTAAAAATTATAGCCGGGCATATATTCGTCACCTTATTCGATGTGACGAAACATTCGGAATAAGGCTTACATCTTACCATAATCTATATTTTCTGTTAAACTTAATGGAGAATGTCCGAGACGCAATCAGAAACGACCGTTTAGGAGATTTTAAAGAAGAGTTTTTCGAACGTTATGGATTTAATAAGCCGAACGCTAAAAACTTTTAATAGAGAATTTGAAAGGAGGGGAAATATAGATGGGAAATTTAGCTGGTTTACTACCGTTTATTTTAATGTTTGTACTATTCTATTTCTTGCTTATCCGTCCACAGCAAAAGCGTCAAAGAGCTGTGCGTGATATGCAGAGTAGCTTAAAAAAAGGGGACAAGATTGTCACGATTGGCGGCATGCATGCTACAATCGATGCAATTGATGAAGGAACGGTTGTGTTAAAAGCAAAAGATGGTTCACGCCTGACATTTGATCGTAATGCAATTCGTGAAGTCGTAGAATCCTCTGCTGCAGTAGCTAGTCCAACATTAGAAAAAACAGAACAATAAGTAAAAAAAGTGCAGTCTTAAAAAATAAGACTGCACTTTTATATTTTATTTGAAGTATTTTTGGTTAGTTATTTTTGGAAAGATTTACCCCTAATATCCCTCCCATCATACAAATAAGGGTATAACATACATGATAAATGGTTTGTTCTATCGTAAATAGTTGGTCAGAGCCTAAAAAGGAAAATAAAAAAATGATGATGGAATAGATGAACCCAGTAAGTCCCCCAAGAAACCAACCTCTTTCTTTTCCTTTCCCGCCAGAAATAAAACCACCTGCAAATAAAGTTATAAAGGATACGGCTGTAATAATATGTTGCAGGGATGATTCTTGAATAGATGTAAATCTTAATAAAAGGGAAAAGAACAAACTACTTGCTATTAACATAATGAAAATGGCAATTAGACCGTATAAAATGGAACTGCCAACATGTTTACTCTCTTCTATTGTAAACCTCTCCTTTCCAAAACATCTAAAGTTTTCTATAAAAGTTCTCTAGTACAAGCATATTCAGGAAGGAAGAAAATAGAATTAAAAAATATTTAAAAATACATTTTTCTCTCATCGTTATAATGCTGCTTTCCCGTATTATTTTTATCTTATAGAGCAGATTAAAAGAGAACATATTTGATCGGAGGAGATAATATGGACCAGTATTTGATCATTTTGTTTAGAACGATTTTAATCTATTTCTTAATCGTTCTTATTTTTCGAATGATGGGAAAAAGGGAAATAGGGGAATTAAGCATACTAGATCTTGTTGTATTCATTATGATCGCAGAAATTGCTGTTGTTGCTATAGAAGATTATAAGGATCCGATTTTACCAACACTATTTCCAATGTTTATCCTTCTAGCCATCCAAGTGCTTCTTGCGTTCTTTTCCTTAAAAAGCAAAAAAATGCGTGATTTTATTGAGGGAGAACCAACATTGATTATTAAAAATGGCAAGATTGACGAAAAAGCCATGAGAAGTCAGCGCTATAATTATGATGACTTATTAATTCAGCTGAGAGAAAAAAATATCCGAAATATTGCAGATGTAGAGTTTGCCATACTAGAAACATCAGGTAAACTTTCTGTATTTGAAAAGGAAGAAAATAAGTCATCTATTACCATCCCATTAATTATGGATGGAATTATTCAAGAGAGCAACCTAGATAGAATAGGAAAAACTAATCTATGGTTAAGACAGCAATTGAAAGATAGAGGATATGTTAATATAAAAAATATCTCCTTTTGCAGTTATCAAGAAGGTGAATTTTATATTGATTTGATTGATCATTAAAGAAAGAACAACAATGAAATCTTTCAGTAAAAAAGCAACCAGTGAGAAGCGGAATGCTCATTGGTTGCTACAGTTTAAGTAGTTTTAAGAAAAAAATGGACCAATCCAAGGGATTTTTGCTAAATCTCTTTTGTTCATTAAACGGAAAAGGAAAAGCAATACGATATAAAAGATACAGATTAAACTAGTAATACTAATGATTTGTATCAGAATGGAAGGGAATGTTATTGATTTGACTAAAAGAGAGCCAAGATAGGCAGTTAGCATGATAACAAGCAGCATTTTTACATAATCTTTCACAATAATCGAGAAACTGATTGTTTTTAATATTGTAGCAAAATGAAGGATCGTTACTAAAACAAATCCAACAATTAGAGCAATAGCTACGCCGAAAATTCCAAACTCTGGTCGACTTGCAAGAATAAAAATTAACGCTGTTTTAATGGCTGCGCCGATAAAGCTGTTAATCATTGCTGCTCTAGCAAAATTTAAGGCTTGCAAAGTAGCCTGGAGTGGGCCTTGGTAATAATTAAGAATAAAGAACGGTGCCATAAGCTGAATAAAGGAAGTGCCTCTTGTGCTTCCGTACATAATGGTCATTAAAGGCTCAGCCAAAACATACAGCACTACAATGGCAAGTCCACCTGTCATAAAGGTGAATTTAAGTGCTTGCTGTAATAAATGTTCGATTAGCTTTAGTTGATTATTAGCCTTTGCTTCACTAATAGCAGGCACAAGAGATGTTGATAATGATTGAGTGAAGAAGGATGGCAGCATTAAGAGTGGGAGTGCGAATCCAGTTAATACTCCATATTGTTTTGTTGCATTGATAGCAGAAAGACCAGCTAAAGATAAACTATGGGCTACAACAATAGGTTCAATAAACCAGGCAATGCTACCAATCATACGACTCCCCGTTGTTGGTAAAGCTATTGTCATTAATTCTTGGAAAGTATTTTTTCCATTATGTACATATTGGAAGAATTTTTTCCGTAAGTGAAATTTCTTTTTCCATTTAAATGATGCCAGTAAATAGAATAAAGACGCAAGTTCTCCCAGAACAGAAGCTAACATTGCCCCTGCAGCAGCATATTCGACTCCAAGAGGTAGAAAAGCTTTTGTTAAAGTCGCAATTAACGCAATCCGAACGATTTGTTCAATCACTTGAGAAATTGCAGCTGGCTTCATATTTTGTCTACCTTGAAAATACCCTCTTAAAACAGATGAAACAGCGATTATTGGGATAATTGGTGTAATCGCAAGAAGTGGCAAAAGAGTTCTTTCATCTGTAAATAGTGTTTGGGAAAGATAAGGTGCTAAAAGAAATAAAGCTGGAGTGAAGATTACTGTTAGACCTAATGTTGTACTTAATGAAATGATTAAGATGCTCTTGACTTTTCGTAAATTCCCTGCAGCTTCTGCTTCGGCAACATTCTTAGAGATAGCTACAGGCAGTCCAAGCTGAGTGATGGTCACAACTAATATCATTGTCGGATAAACCATCATGTAGAGTCCAACCCCATCATCTCCGATAAATCGTGCAATAACAATTCGATTTATAAATCCGAGGACTCTAGTAATAAATCCTGCTATAAGTAAAATCATTGTTCCCTTTAAAAACTTAGACATTCTATTCCCTGCCTTCTCAAATAGCGAATAATACTATACAATTATCTATATGCAACAGAGTGGACAAAGCATGACAAGGTTTTTTATAAAAGTACGTTTGTTGTAAGGAAGAGACGATATTTTATTGTTAGGATGAAAATGGAATCATATTTTTTCTATGTAAATTGGTTTGCTTAGCATTATGGAGGTATAGAAGTAAAAGCAGATAGCTCATGTTTAAAAGGAAACATAAAATGACTGTAATGGAGTGAATAGGAATGTCGTCAACATCAACACACATATATGACCAATATCGTTCACAAGTTAAGCCTGTATTAAATAGCAAGATAGAAGAGTTTCACTTACTAGGCTATGAGACTATTAAGGAAGACGAGCTATGGGTATTTTTAACGAATAAAAAATGGAGAAAGCCCGCTCAAGAAATTAGAATTTCGGAGCTAGTACAAGATATACTGAATGTTAAGGTGGCAGATTATATGAACTTTGCCACTATCGAGGCATATAAAACGGCAGATCTTTTCTCTGTCTTATCAGAAGAAGAGAAAAAAGAATTATTGAAATAATGGAGTTTTATTAATCAAAACTTCTTCTGGTAGTTTTTTAATTGATGATGGTCTGGGATGGTGGTATTAAAAGCCAAGTCGTTAACTTTATGTGACAATTAGAATAACTTTACTAGTATATTTTTCTATACAAATTGACAGTCATGATAAACTGTTCCATAATGAGTTTATTCTAAGTAACAGAAGAAATCGCTAGTTTAATTTACTGGAAAGAAGTGAACCGCAAAAATAGAATAACACCTAATTATAAGGTTCATATTAAAAGAGGACATCATTTTTGATAAATAACAATGAATATGGCTAGTATTAGTTGGGGAAGTTTCTGCTTTGTATTTCATGAGGAGGATTAATACATAATGGTTAAACGCAGTAGAATTGTTGCTTTTTTGTTAATCATTGTCTTGGCGGCAGGATTAATGGGAGGAACAACAAATAAAATTTTAGACAATATTAAGCTTGGATTAGACCTTCAAGGTGGATTTGAAGTTCTTTATAAAGTAGAACCGCTGGAAAAGGGCAAAGCAAAAATTGATGAAGCGGCTTTAAAAAGTACAGCTCAAGCTCTAGATAAAAGGATAAATGTTTTAGGAGTAAGCGAGCCTGTTATTCAAATAGAGGGAAAAGACCGAATAAGAGTTCAACTTGCTGGTATAACAGATCAAAATGAAGCAAGAGAAATGCTTTCAACAGAAGCTAACCTAACATTCAGAGATATCCACGATAAGAAATTGCTAGATGGATCTGATTTAGTGCAGGGAGGAGCAAGTCAAGAATTTGACCAGTATGGAAAGCCTAGTGTTTCTTTAAAACTAAAAGATGCAAATAAGTTTAAAGAAGTAACGCAATCAGTTTTAGGTAGTCCTTTAGTCATCTGGTTAGACTTTGAAGAAGGAGATTCTTATAACGCGGAAGCAGCCAAAGAAGAACCAAAATACTTATCCGCACCGATGGTAAGTGAAGTGATTAATTCGGATACTGTATCTATAACTGGTAATTTTACCGTAGATGAGGCGACCAGATTAGCTGAATTATTAAATGCTGGGGCGTTGCCGGTTAAATTAACGGAAGAATATTCAACAAGTGTTGGTGCACAGTTTGGAGATCAAGCGTTAAAAGATACAGTATATGCGGGCATAATTGGTGTAGGCCTAGTATTTTTATTTATGCTTCTCTATTACCGTCTGCCTGGATTAGTTGCTATCATTACATTGTCCATCTATGTTTATCTAAATCTGTTGGTTCTTGATTTAATGCAAGGGGTATTAACGCTTCCAGGAATTGCGGCACTTATTCTCGGTGTTGGAATGGCTGTAGATGCTAATATCATTACCTATGAACGAATCAAGGATGAACTGAGGGTAGGAAAGTCGCTGCGAGCTGCATTTCATGCAGGAAATAAAAACTCCATTGGAACCATTCTTGATGCAAACTTAACTACCATTATAGCTTCGATTGTTTTATTTATTTATGGGACAAGTTCAGTAAAAGGGTTTGCTACACTCTTAATTGTTAGTATATTAGTAAGTTTTATTACTGCTGTTTATGGTTCTAGATTATTACTCGGTTTACTAGTGAAAAGTAAATTGTTTGATAAAAAAATTACGTGGTTTGGAGTCAATCGTAAAGACATTAAGCATATTAGCGAAAATTACGATACTTTAACATTGCCAACCAAATTTGATCGTCTTGATTTTGTAAAATATAAGAATATATTTTTTACAATTTCTAGTGTTTTAATTGTGGCAGGGATTGTGATTATGTTTATATTCAAGCTTAATCTTGGAATTGATTTTGCAAGTGGATCTCGTATAGAAGTTATGGCAGATAAAGCATTAACAACTGCTGAAATTGAAGATCACTTAGATAAGCTGAATGTAAAAGCAGACGATATCATCATTTCAGGTGATAAGCAAGAGACTGCTGCTATTCGTATTAAAGGTGATTTAAGTCAAACTAAAATTAATACGATAAAATCAGAGTTTAATAAGACGTATGGGCATGATCCAAACGTCAGCAGTGTATCACCAACAATTGGGAAAGAATTAGCTAAAAATGCCTTTAAAGCGATAATTTTTGCCTCTATCGGAATCATTATTTATGTGGCAATTCGCTTTGAAGTATATATGGGTCTTGCAGCTGTAATAGCATTACTGCATGATGCCTTCTTTATTATCGTGATCTTCAGTCTCACACGACTAGAAGTAGATATTACTTTTATCGCAGCCGTGTTGACAATTGTCGGTTACTCGATTAACGATACGATTGTTACCTTTGATCGTATAAGAGAAAATTTAGCGAAGAAAAAGCGTATCAAAACACCACAAGAAATTAAAGATATTATCAATAGAAGTATTCGACAGACATTCGCTCGTTCGATAAATACTGTAATAACGGTTGTGATTTGTGTAGTGGCTTTATTAATATTCGGAAGCAGTGCCATCACAAACTTCTCTTTAGCGTTATTAATTGGTTTAATCGGCGGTGCCTATTCTTCTATCTTTATTGCATCCCAGCTTTGGTATGTTTGGAAGAAGAGAGAGTTAAAGAGAAAAGGTGTCTTAATTACGTATAAAGAAAAACGCCCAATTTCAGACGAACCACAAGTATAAGAAACACTTCAAAAACCTGTCTCCTAAAGCAGAAGGAGCAGGTTTTTGTATGTTCGCTAAAAAAATACTTGTTTATGATAGTGGAAAGATGGAAAATAGGAAATAATAGAACCAAAAATACAAAGGGAGGGAAGTAAATGAAATTTCAATGGAATATGCTTTTGGGAATTATTTTTGCTTTAATTGTTGCGGTCTTTGCTGTTATTAATGTCGAACCGGTTTCTGTTAATTACTTATTTGGCGAAGGGGACTGGCCGCTTATTTTAGTCATATTAATTTCTGTTCTTCTTGGTGGATTAATTATTGGCTCTGCTGGAATTATTCGTATTTATTCATTGCAACGTAAAATTAAAACATTGGAAAAAGAAAAAAAGGCATTAGAACAAAAAACGGATGATAAAAAAGAGAAGGAAAAGGTTCTAACAGATCTAAAATAAAAAGGGATGTCTGCAAGAAGAAATTCGTTGGGGAGTGTTTACTTCGATTAATTTCTTTTCAGACATCTTTTTTTGTCTATTTTTTCATCGGAAATGATTTCTTAAATAATTTTTTTATATTTAAAGTTATTATGAAAAAAATGACTATTCGTTTTTCCATTCTTCCTGCATTGAAACGACTTCTTTTAACTTGTATAATAGTTAGATTGAGGTGATTGAATGTTACGTTCCAAAAAAAGATGGATACAAGAAGAAACTTCTAATCAAGAAACTATTTCACTATTAGCAGAAGAGCTAAAACTAGCACCAATTGTAGCCTCTCTTTTAATGAAAAGAGGTTATCATACATCAGAGGAAGCAAAAGCTTTTTTATTTGATGATAATAATGATTTTCATGATCCTTTCCTGCTTTTAGGAATGGATATAGCTGTAGATCGAATACAAAAGGCAATTACTAACAAAGAATTAATTCTTATTTTTGGAGATTATGATGCCGATGGAGTAACTAGCACGACCGTTATGATGAAAACGTTAGAGGGTCTTGGAGCCAATGTGCAATTTTATATTCCAAACCGATTTACCGAAGGATATGGCCCTAATGAGAGGGCTTTTCGCTATGCTAAAAGCATTGGTGTTCAATTGATTATTACAGTCGATACGGGTATTGCTGCTGTTCATGAAGCGGAAGTGGCAAAAGAATTGGAAATAGACTTAATCATTACCGATCACCATGAGCCAGGACCAATATTGCCAGAGGCACTTGCGATCATTCACCCCAAGATAGAAGGTAGCGAGTATCCGTTCCGTGAGTTAGCAGGGGTAGGCGTTTCTTTCAAGTTATCTCACGCTCTTTATGGAAAAGTTCCCCATCATTTATTGCCATTTGCGGCAATTGGAACAATCGCTGATCTTGTCTCCTTAACAGGAGAAAATCGCCTTCTTGCGAAAAAAGGCATCAGGGCACTGCAAGAAACAGATAATATCGGTTTAAATGCATTATATCGTCAAATGAATATCGACAAAAATACGATTAATGAAGAAACAATCGGATTTATGCTTGCACCACGTATTAATGCTATTGGCAGATTAGGAGATGCGGATCCGGCTGTTGACTTATTATTAACAGATGATCCAGAGATTGCAAAAGAACTAGCATTAGAAATGGAAGAAACAAATAAAGAAAGACAAGCGATTGTAAATCAGATAACAGTGGAAGCGATGGAACAAGTGGACGAGCTCTATCCATTAAATGAAAATCGTGTTCTAATTGTAGGGAAAGAGGGCTGGAACCCTGGCGTTGTGGGGATCGTTGCTTCTCGATTGGTAGAAAAGTACTATCGACCAACGATTGTATTAAGTTATGACAAGGAAACGGGAATAGCAAAAGGATCTGCTCGCAGTATTGAGGGATTTGATTTATATAAAAATTTATCGACGTGTAGAGATATTCTGCCTCATTTTGGTGGGCATCCAATGGCTGCAGGAATGTCTTTGAAAATAGAAGATGTAGATGTTCTTAGAGATAGTTTAAATAGATTAGCCTTTGAACAATTAACAGAAGAAAATCTCATTCCATTAACAAAGGTGGATGGCAGCTTTTCAATAAGTGATATATCTATTAAATCAATAGAGGAAATGCAAATGCTCGCCCCATTTGGAGTCGATAATCCCAAGCCTAAATTAACCTTCTGTGATCTAGAAATCGACAATATGCGGAAAATAGGTTCCAATCAAAACCATTTAAAGATTGTATTAAAAGATAATGAGTTTGAATTAGATGGAATAGGATTTGGAATTGGTGACTTATGTGATCATATCTCTCCAAGTGCAAAAGTGTCTGTATTAGGGGAGCTTTCGATAAACGAATGGAATAATCGTAAAAAACCACAAATCTTTATTCAAGATATGGAGGTTCCTCATTGGCAGCTGTTTGACTATCGAAGTTTAAGAAAAGTGAATCAATTATACGAAGTAGTGCCTAAAAATGCACAGTGGATTTTTTTTCATCAAGATTCTGTTCCTAAGGATATGGATGAACAAGTCTCTTATCAGGTGATTGAATCAATAGAGCAAGCAGCATTCCTAGAATCGATGAATAATACTATGGTACTGGCAGATTATCCCCCTAGTTTGGATATGCTAAAAACATTGTTATCTAACAATGCTCCTGAAAGAATCTATGCTGTTTTTTATAAACAACAAAGTGACTTTTTTAGTACCATGCCAACTCGTGATCATTTTAAATGGTTCTATGCTTTTTTAGCAAAACAGGGGAATTTTCACCTGCAAAAATTCGGCGGAGAGCTCGCTAGAAGAAAAGGTTGGAGTAAAGAAACGGTAGATTTTATGTCAAAGGTGTTTTTTGAATTAAATTTTGTTACAATGAAGGATGGATTTATTTCACTGAATAAGAATGTTCCAAAAAGAGATTTAACAGAATCTATCTCTTTTCAACAAAAACAAGCGCAATTTGAGCTGGAAAATGAATTAATTTATTCATCTTATGAACAACTTAAAAATTGGTTTGATCTTATTCTAAAGAAATCCGTCAATAATGAGGAGGAAGTAAAAGAATGGATTTAAAACAATATGTTACGATCGTTGAAGATTGGCCAAAAGAAGGGATCAGATTCAAGGATATAACAACATTAATGGATAATGGTGATGCATATAGATATGCAACAGATCAAATTGTAACGTATGCAAAAGAAAAAGAAATTGATCTTGTTGTGGGACCAGAAGCAAGAGGCTTTATCATTGGCTGTCCTGTTGCTTATTCGCTTGGAGTTGGCTTTGCTCCAGTTCGTAAAGAAGGCAAATTACCGAGAGAAACGATTAAAGTAGAATATGGCTTGGAATATGGAAAAGACGTATTAACAATCCATAAAGATGCGATTAAACCGGGCCAACGTGTTTTAATTACAGATGATTTATTAGCGACAGGCGGTACAATTGAGGCGACAATTAAATTAGTTGAAGAACTAGGTGGGGTTGTCGCTGGTATTGCATTTTTAATTGAATTGTCTTATCTTGAAGGACGTAAAAATTTAGATGGATATGATATTTTAACATTAATGGAATATTAATCCGTATACATGAAAAAAAGAGCGCTGATCAAGCGCTCTTTTTCATAATCGAAAAGAAAAAGAAAGAAAAAATTGCTATGTTTAGGCAGAAATCGCCTTCATTCGACATTTTTCTTTCTTTCCATATAAAAATTACTTCCAATCCCTTTACAATCTCCTTTTTTTTTTCGATAATAGTAATAATCATTCTAAAATAAATTTTATTCTTTTTTGTAATCTTGCATAAAAGTAGTAGGATAGAAAGAATGTCTAAAATATGCTAAATTTAAATAATATAATTGTAATATGAAAGGTGATTACATGGCGAACGATCAAGTGTTAACCGCCGAACAAGTCATCGATAAGACTAGAGGATATTTAAACGAAGAGCACGTAGCTTTTATTGAAAAAGCTTATGACTATGCAAGAGAAGCTCATCGTGAACAATATAGGAAATCTGGGGAACCATATATTATTCATCCAATCCAAGTAGCAGGAATTTTGGCTGATTTAGAAATGGATCCAGCAACAGTAGCAGCAGGTTTTCTCCATGACGTTGTTGAAGATACGGAAATTACTTTACAAGATATAAGTAAAGTATTTAACAGTGAAGTGGCCATGCTCGTTGACGGTGTAACGAAGCTCGGTAAAATTAAATATAAATCACATGAAGAACAGCAAGCAGAAAATCATCGCAAAATGTTTGTAGCGATGGCGCAGGACATTCGTGTTATCCTAATTAAATTAGCAGACAGACTTCATAATATGAGAACATTGAAGCATTTACCTGCAGAAAAGCAGCGTCGTATTTCAAATGAAACATTGGAGATTTTTGCCCCACTTGCTCATCGTCTAGGAATCTCTACAATTAAATGGGAACTAGAAGATACTGCATTACGCTATATGAATCCACAGCAATATTATCGTATCGTAAATTTAATGAAAAAGAAAAGAGCAGAACGAGAACAATACCTAGATGAAGTAGTTACTGAAATTCGTGAAGGTACGGCAGAAGTAAAGATTCAAGCAGATATTTCGGGAAGACCAAAACATATATACAGCATTTATCGCAAAATGGTTTTACAGAATAAACAGTTTAATGAAATATATGACTTATTAGCAGTAAGAATTGTTGTCAACAGTATTAAAGATTGCTATGCCATACTAGGGATTATACACACGCGATGGAAACCAATGCCTGGCCGCTTTAAAGACTATATAGCGATGCCCAAGGCTAATATGTATCAGTCTCTCCATACAACTGTTATCGGTCCTAAGGGTGATCCTTTAGAAGTGCAAATTCGTACACAGGACATGCATCGAATTGCTGAATACGGGATTGCAGCTCATTGGGCCTACAAAGAGGGAAAATCCGTAAATGAAGGATCCTCATTGGAAGAAAAATTAACTTGGTTTAGAGAAATATTAGAATTCCAAGATGATATCGTAAATGCAGAAGAGTTTATGGAAAGTCTGAAAATTGATTTATTTTCAGATATGGTGTTTGTTTTTACACCAAAGGGAGATGTGTTTGAGTTACCTTCTGGCTCTGTACCAATTGATTTTGCTTATCGTATCCATTCAGAAATCGGAAATAAAACGATTGGAGCAAAAGTGAATGGCAAGATGGTCACTCTTGATTACAAGTTAAAAACAGGTGATATTGTTGAAATCCATACGAGTAAACATTCGTATGGACCAAGTCAAGATTGGTTAAAAATAGCGCAAACATCCCAAGCGAAAAATAAAATTAGACAATTTTTCAAGAAACAACGTAGGGAAGAAAATGTCGAAAAAGGGAAAGAATTAGTTGAAAAAGAAATTCGTAATATGGAATTTGATTTAAAAGAAATTCTTACACCGGAGAATGTGAAGGCAGTAATTGAAAAATTTAATTTTATGACAGAAGAAGATATGTATGCTGCTGTAGGCTACAACGGAATTACAGCACTACAAGTTGCCAATAGGTTAACGGAAAAATGGCGGAAGAAAAGAGATGCAGAACAGATTTCAACTATCTCAAATGCAGTTGCTGAATTAAAGTCTTTTTCCAATAATAAAAAGAGTGCTTCTGGTGTTCGAGTAACAGGGATTGATAACTTATTAATTCGTTTATCTCGCTGCTGTAATCCAGTGCCAGGTGATGAGATAGTTGGTTTTATCACAAAAGGAAGAGGAGTTTCCGTTCATCGGGCAGACTGTACCAATATTGACACTGAAGATGCAAAGGCTCGACTAATTCCTGTGGAATGGGAAACGAATTTAAATAACCGCAAAGAATATAATGTTGAAATTGAAATAAGTGGCTATGACAGAAGAGGTTTATTAAATGAGGTTCTCCAGGCCGTTAATGAATCGAAAACTAATATATCAGCCGTATCTGGTAAGTCTGACCGTAATAAAGTTGCGACGATTAACATGAGTATTATGATTCTAAATGTCAATCATCTTCAAAAAGTTGTCGATCGAATTAAACAAATTCCAGATGTCTATTCTGTACGAAGAATAATGAACTAAGGAGTCTTTAGTGTGCGTGTAGTATTACAAAGATCAAAAGAAGCAAAAGTGGAAGTAGACGGAGAGATAGTTGGCGCTATTGAGAAAGGGTTCGTTCTTCTTGTAGGTATTACACATAGCGATACATTGGAAGAGGCTAAATACCTTGCAGATAAAATTATCCATCTTCGCGTTTTTGAAGACGAGAATGGGAAAATGAATCATAGTATTTTAGATAGGGAGGGAGCCGTTTTATCGATTTCCCAGTTTACCCTATATGGAGATACGCGTAAAGGAAGAAGACCTAACTTTATGGATGCCGCAAAGCCAGAGCAGGCAAAGGTGTTATATGATCAATTCAATACGCTTTTACGTAGCCATGGCCTAACTGTTGAAACAGGTATTTTTGGTGCGATGATGGATGTTCAGCTAATAAACGATGGACCGGTAACATTAATATTAGATAGTAAATAATTAAATGATTGATTCCTATACAACTAAAAAAGGTTAGAACCATAAGTAATCTAGACAGAAAAAAAGCCAAACAATCACGAAAGCTCGGATGATTGTTTGGCTTTTCATTTCTTTTTATATGACTATTCACTAAACAGGCTTTAATAGCTAAAATAATTCTCTAAGCCATTATGGATAGCTGTTGTAATGGTCTCTTGATACTTGTTAGAAAGTAACGTTTGTTCTTCAGCGGGACTACTTAGGTATCCCAACTCTAAAAGAGAGGCAGGTTGTCTATTTTGCTTAAGGACGACATATGAATTTTGTTTAACACCTCTGTCCTTTCGATCGGTTGCTTCAATGATACTTTTATGTAAGCTGGTTGCTAATTTTTTCTGATTAGATGTGTAGTAATAGCTTGTAACACCATTTACGGAACGATCACTTATGCTATCATAATGAAGGCTTATAAAAGCATCTGCATGATAGAAATGGCTTATATCGACCCTGGTTTGTAACGGGATAAAAAAATCGTTTTTTCTAGTTAGGATTACCTTTGCACCAGAGGCTTCGAGTTTATTAGCAAGTAACTTTGCGGTACGAAGATTTAATGTCTTTTCAAGTGTACCGATAATGCCTATTGTGCCACTATCCTTTCCGCCGTGCCCAGGATCTATAACGATTGTTTTTCCCTTTAAATCCTTTGTACCTGTAGCATTAGTAATTTGGAGATCATTTGATGCCGAATCTTCAACCAGCCATTCCGCAATGTATCCAAATTCGCCGTCTGCAAGTTTAATTTTATACCAATCATCAATTATTTCTACTGCTTGAAAGGTTTCGCCGCTATCTGCGACAAGTAAGATTTTTGAATTGACGGTTGCATCGCTTCTAATATTTGTTCTATCATAGAGCAGTTTAACTTTCTTATCGATTGTTTTTTCTTTTCTACTTTCTATATCACTACTCTTTAACAGATCTTTATGAACCCAGCCGATATTACCAGAGTATTGAATTTTTGCCCAATTAGATTCTTCTTCTATTATAGTAATTACAGTGCCAATGCTGATTTTCCCGATGATTTCTGCACTAGTAGATGGATTGCTGCGAAGATTAATCTGATCTTCTGCAACAGTAGCTATTTCCTGTTTAGACTTTTTTTGTACTCCTGTTTCTGTATGATTAGAAGAATCTTCAAACAGAAGATAATCATTGTGGACCCATCCAGTTCCTAAAGCTGTTCTGATTTGGTACCAATCGTAATTTACGGAAAGGACGGTAACTTCAATTCCTTTACCTAAAGTGGTAATCACTTCATAATTTGTACCTGGTCCTTTTCTTAGACGAAGGCCATTCTCTGTAATTGTGGCTTTGTTTGAATGGGAAGTAATTGCTTCTTCTTCTTTTTCCATTTGGTCGTCAGTTGTACTTTGTCCATTTTTGGTTACTAAATAAGCGGCTACCCATCCAGTAGAAGAAGAGGTATATTGAATTTCAATCCAATCCTTTTCTTCCTTTATTAAAGGATATGCTTTTCCTATCTCCATTTTCCCAATAACATTTTGATCAAGCCCAGGATTTTCTCTAACGTTTACGACCGTATTAGCTTGAACAGTTGATTGATTTTCTGCTGATACATGTTGATACTGTGTAGGAATGAAGAAGATGCTGACTAAAAGTAATAGCATCCATCTTATATTCTTCAAACAAGCTGCACTCCTTCCGTAATTGTCTAAAGCTGACTAGTATAACTTCACATAGAATAAGATTCTTCTTTTTGAAGGTATATTCCTTTATGCTACTCTTATTTTTTTTAATCAAATTTAGACAAGAAACTATTTTTTTGATGAAATTTTTTAGCCACTCATGGTAATACTATAAAAAAATAACAGAAAAAAGGGTGAAATGCATGAGATTTGGTGAAAAAAGTTCATCAACTAGTGAAATTGATTCCAAATTACTAGGTGTCGATTTTCACGATTTTATTCAAAGAGAAGGAAATTCAAATGCGGTTGAGCTAGCTTCTGAATTCGGTCTTTCATTAGGCGAAGTAAAAAAACTAAAGAAACAGCTAGGAAAATTATAATAGAGCGGGAAATCATTTTCATATCCTATTGACAATACAATCTTTCCTATTTATTATTAATTAAATAATAATAAATAATCTAGTAAAGCCATTGATCGAGAAGAGTATCTAAGAGACACATGAACAGAGAGGAAATGTCATGAAGGCTGCAAGCATTTCTACATGATGACTTAGAGAAAGAACACTCAGGGAGGCTTTCTTCTGAAAATATTCTTCATTAGTAGGTAGAAACGTGCGCAGGCGTTAACTGCAAAGTGGGAGATTTAAGAAAAAATCTTCAATTAGGGTGGTACCACGGGAAAAATCTCGTCCCTTGTATTCAGATGGATGCAAGGGACGAGATTTTTTTATTTGAAAATATTACGAATTAAGCGCGGATATCAGCGTTTTTCTAATAGCAGGGAGGATACATAAAATGCATATTAATATTCCAAGAGGAACCCAAGATATTTTGCCAGGGACCGTAGAAAAGTGGCAATATATTGAAGGGAAAATTAAACAACTTTGTGATCGATATCAATATAGCGAAATTCGCACTCCTATATTTGAACATACAGAATTATTTTTACGAAGTGTTGGAGACACAACGGATATTGTTACAAAAGAAATGTATACTTTTGAGGATCGAGGAAAAAGAAGCTTAACATTAAGACCAGAAGGAACAGCGGCGGTTGTTCGTTCATTTGTGGAGAATAAAATGCATGGATATGCATCTCAGCCAATTAAGCTCTTTTATTTAGGGCAAATGTTCCGCTATGAGAGACCACAAGCTGGACGTTTTCGTCAGTTTGTTCAGTTTGGTGTGGAAGCAATTGGGAGTAAAGATCCTGCTATTGATGCGGAAGTAATTGCACTTGCATATTCCGTTTATCAAACAATGGGATTATCAAAGTTAAAAGTAGTTGTTAACAGTTTAGGTGATAAAGAAAGTAGACAAGCTCACCGAGAAGCGCTAATTGCACATTTTCAACCGAGCATCGGGGAATTTTGTCATGATTGCCAAACAAGACTAGAGAAAAACCCAATGAGAATCCTAGATTGCAAAAAGGATCATGATCATCCATTAATGAAGTCTGCACCATCTATCCTAGAGTACTTAAATGAAGAGTCAAAAACATACTTTACAAAGGTACAAAAATATTTAACGGCTTTAAATATTCCCTTTGTTGTTGATTCCAATCTAGTTAGAGGTTTGGATTACTATAACCACACAGCTTTTGAAATAATGAGTGAAGCAGAAGGGTTTGGGGCTATTACTACATTATGTGGTGGAGGCAGATACAATGGCTTAACAGAAGAATTAGGCGGTCCTGAAGCTCCTGGAATCGGCTTTGCTATGAGTTTAGAACGATTACTTTCTGCCCTTGAAGCAGAAAAAATCGAATTACCTATTGAAAAGAAAGTGGATTGCTATTTAGTATCGTTAGGAGAAGAAGCGAAGGATTACACGGTAGGATTAGTAAATGAGCTTAGACAGGCTGGTTTCTCTGCTGAAAGGGATTATCTTGATCGCAAAGTAAAGGCCCAATTTAAAGCAGCTGATCGTCTTCATGCTAAATATGTCGCTGTTTTAGGAGAAAATGAATTGCAAAATAACAAAATTAACTTAAAGCTGTTAGAAACAGGAGAACAAAAGGAAATTCCGCTAACCGAGCTTGTAAGTGCCCTAAAGGATTTTAGTGCATTCTGAGCAAGGGGTATGAAGTGTAGGGCTATTTTCTTTGTTTTCAATATGGAAATAAAGAAAATAAAACATATGAATGAGTCGTTAGGAATATAAAAATGTGAATAAACAAATGTTGATTATAGGGAGGATACTTCATGTTTGGAAGAACATATTTTTGTGGTGAAGTAACAGAAAAATCGATTGGTGAGAGTATTGTTTTAAAAGGCTGGGTGCAAAAAAGACGAGATCTAGGCGGGCTGATTTTCATTGATTTACGTGACCGTACAGGTATCGTTCAGGTAGTATTTAATCCAGAGATAAATAAAGAGGCAATCGAAATTGCTGATAAGGTTAGAAATGAATTTGTACTAGATATAAAAGGAAAAGTAGTTGCACGCCAAGAAGGTACAGTTAATGAAAACCTTAAAACAGGAAAAATTGAAATAATTGCGGATGAAATTAAAATCATTAATGAAGCAAAAACTCCTCCATTCGTTATTTCTGATCAAACAGATGTTACAGAAGATGTACGTTTAAAATATCGCTATTTAGATGTTAGAAGACCTGTTATGTTTGAAACCTTAAAAATGCGTCATCAAGTCACAAAAGTGATGAGAGATTTTCTTGATAGTGAGGGGTTTTTGGATATTGAAACACCAATCTTAACAAAAAGTACGCCAGAAGGGGCAAGAGATTATTTAGTACCTAGCCGAGTTCATCCAGGTGAATTCTATGCATTGCCTCAGTCACCGCAAATTTTCAAGCAATTATTAATGGTCGGTGGAGTAGAGAGATACTATCAGATTGCTCGCTGTTTCCGTGATGAAGATTTACGTGCAGATCGTCAGCCAGAATTCACACAGCTTGATTTGGAAACAAGCTTTATGAGTCAGGAAGATATTATGAGTATGATGGAAGCAATGATGGCAAAAATCATGAAAGAAGTTAAGAATATTGATGTTACACTCCCATTTCCAAGAATGCCTTATGATGAAGCAATGAGTAGATATGGTTCAGATAAACCAGATACTCGTTTTGAGATGGAATTAGTTGACCTTTCTGAAATAGTGAAAGACTCTAGCTTTAAAGTATTTGCTTCAGCAGTTGAAACAGGTGGTCAAGTAAAAGCAATAAATGTAAAGAATGCTAGTGGAAACTATTCTCGTAAAGATATTGATGCATTGACAGAGTTCGTAAAAGTGTATGGAGCAAAAGGTCTTGCTTGGTTAAAAGCTGAAGAAGACGGCTTAAAAGGGCCTATTTCTAAGTTTATTTCCGAGACAGAGCAAAAAGGCTTTGAGCAAGCGTTAAATATTGAAGCAGGAGACCTGCTTTTATTCGTCGCTGATAAAAAGAATGTCGTTGCCGATGCATTAGGAGCACTGCGTTTAAAATTAGCAAAAGAGCTAGATTTAATTGATCAAAGTAAATTCAATTTCTTATGGGTGACAGATTGGCCATTATTTGAATATGACGAAGAAGAAGGCCGTTTTTATGCAGCACATCATCCATTCACAATGCCTCAAAGAGCGGATTTAGAATTACTTGATACGAATCCTGAAGCAGTGAAAGCACAAGCTTATGACATTGTGTTAAATGGTTATGAGCTAGGCGGTGGTTCTCTACGTATATTTGAAAAAGAAATTCAAGAAAAAATGTTTAGCTTATTAGGATTTACTAAGGAAGAGGCTTATGCTCAATTTGGTTTCTTGTTAGAAGCATTTGAATATGGAACTCCACCACATGGAGGAATTGCAATTGGTTTAGATCGCTTAATTATGCTGCTATCTGGACGTACGAATCTTCGTGATACGATTGCATTTCCTAAAACAGCAAGTGCAAGCTGTCTTTTGACAAATGCTCCAAGTGAAGTAAGTGAAAACCAATTAACAGATTTACATTTATCTTTGAAACTGAATAAATAATGATTAAGAGACTGGAATAGAAGTATTTCACCAAATATAGACCCGAACAATTATGCGGAGATATCAACAATATTTCGCATGATTGTTCGTTTTTTTATGTCGAAAAAGACGTTTTGTGTTTATTTACTGGAGCTAATATGCATCGCTTTAAACTGGCTACTAGAGCATTTAGCTATGATTAGAGATCGATCCTCTTTACTCATTACGTATTTTGTTCTTTAGTACTTGCAATATTTACAACTATCATTTAATAGGAAAATTTTAATTCTTATCGGGAAACAGGGAAAGGGTAGTGGTAGCTGATAAAAATTTATGTTATATTTCTTAAGTAATAATTTTATTCTTTCAGAATGAAAATTCCTGATAAGGGAATATGTAAACATAATTAGTTGTAGGAAAAATTAAATGGAGTTGAAAACAGATGTTGCATCAATTTTCGAGAAATGAGCTAGCCATAGGCAAAGAAGGGCTAGAGACAATGAAAAACAGTACGGTTGCTGTTCTAGGAATCGGAGGCGTTGGTTCCTTTGCTGCCGAAGCGTTAGCTCGTTCAGGCGTAGGAAAATTAATCTTAATTGATAAAGATGATGTGGATATTACGAATGTCAATAGACAGGTAATTGCATTATTATCTACAGTTGGCCGTCCTAAAGTAGATATTATGAAAGAACGTATTGCAGATATTAATCCAGACTGTGAAGTAATTGCATTGAAAATGTTCTATACCGAAGAAACATATGAAGAAATTTTTGCTTATGGCTTAGATTTTATCATAGATGCATCTGATACGATAGCTTATAAAATTCACTTAATGAAAGAGTGTTTAAACCGTAATATCCCAATCATTTCAAGCATGGGCGCAGCAAATAAAATGGATCCTACTCGTTTCCAAATTGCAGATATTAGTAAAACACATACAGATCCAATTGCAAAAGTTATTCGTACAAGACTTCGTAAAGAAGGAATTAGAAAAGGGATTAACGTCGTATTTTCAGATGAAAGTCCCATTGTAATTCGTGAAGACGTTCGTAAAGTGGTCGGAAAAGATGATGCGCCGATTCGAAAGGCGAAAATGCCACCATCTTCAAACGCATTTGTTCCTTCTGTGGCTGGGTTAATAATGGCTAGCCATGTCGTAAAAGAGTTACTAAAAGAGATAAAAATCACACGTGTAAAAGACGAGAAATAATCATATAAAATGACGGTAAATATTTCTTGATTGAAAAAGATTGGAACAAGTGTCTAGCTTCATTTAAACCAAAACAATTATACGAAAATGCTGGGAAAAGCTACGTATAATTGTTTTGGTTTTTTTTACATAGTGTTTTGCCGACTTTCTGTTCCTCTAATCAGTTATCAGTATTTATATAATTGTTAGAAAAACTAGCTGAAGCCTATTGACTAGTATTGGAGTATTAGTGTACTATGTAGATAATACACTAATACAATGAGGTGGTTTAAATGAATTCGTTTAATGGGCTATTAAAAAAGGATTTAAAACTTGGTCTTCCTTTTCTGTATACGAGTATTATTATTGTCAGTTTGGGATTGATAACGTCTATTGTACTATCTAGTTATTACAAAACAATTATGTTGGTCGCAATTTTTGCCATCACTTTCTGTTTTACGCATGTGTTTTACCTTCCATCTTTTTTATTAACTTCTTTAAATATAGAAGGGAAAACACAATTATGGCTTCATAATCCCAACAGCAGCATAAAACTCCTTTTATCAAAATGGATTACAGGAATCCTGTATTCGATAATATCATTGTTTTTAATGTTTAGTGTGGCAGTGATTAGTATGAATGTTGGAGAATTGAAACTAGCTTTCAATCAAACAAATTTATTTTTTATGTGTTTAATCCTATTAGGAATATCCATATACCTCAGCAGCTGGGTCTTTTTCTCATGGACACTTTATCACAGCATGAAAAAAATCGTATGGTTAAATAAAATACGCTGGGTCGTTTTAATTCTTCTTTGGAATATTTGGAATATTGCTGTCTATTGGTTTAATAGAATCCCGGTTATTGATGCTCTTAAAAGGAAATCAGTAATTTCTGTAGACAATACACTTGCTTTTGAAGCACGTCGGGATTTTTTTAAGGCTTCTATAGAAACAACAGAGATATCTATTTTTTCATTATGCGGATATATTCTAACACTCTTCTTCCTATTTCTAATAGCTTCTTGGTTATTGGAAAAGAAAGTGGAGGTGTAGATTACCATGGCAGATGAATTTGAATCATCCAGACCAATTTACATGCAGATCGTAGAAAAAATTACACAGCAAATTGCACGCTATGAACGGATGCCAGGAGATAAATTGCCATCTGTTCGAGAAATGGCTATTGCATCTGGAGTTAATCCAAATACAATTCAACGGACGTACGGTGAATTGGAAAGGATGAAGATTGTGGAAACGAGAAGAGGTCAGGGTACATTTATAACCGAATCAGAAGATATTATAGAGGAGCTAAGAACAAAGCTTCAACATGATTTACTGGAACAGTTTATTCGTAATATGCAAGAGCTAGGAATCAAAAGAGAAGAAATGGTTCAGTTATTAGAAATCTATCTTCAAGAGAAGAAGGGTGAAAAGTAAATGATACAATTTCGCAATGTAACCAAAAGATATGGTAGAGAGTATGCAGTGGAAAATGTAAATTTAACCTTAGAAGAGGGAAAAATTTATGGTCTTCTTGGTACAAATGGAAGTGGAAAATCAACCACGTTGAAAATGATTGCTGGTCTTGTCCAGCCGACTAATGGCGAGGTGTTAGTCAATGGAAAAAATGCTACGCGTAGAATTGCAGAGGAAGTTTCCTATTTAACGGAGCTAGACCGTTTTTATGAATCTTTTACTATTAAAGAAATGATACGATTTACAGCCTCGCAGTTTCATGATTTTCAGCTTGGCAAAGCGCAAGAATTACTAGATTTTATGCAGTTAGAGCAAAATAAAAAAATAAAGAATCTTTCGAAGGGAAACAGAGGAAGACTGAAGCTTGTTCTTTGTTTAGCTCGGACAGCGCCAATTTTATTACTGGATGAACCTTTTTCAGGTTTAGATCCACTGGTGCGGGAATCAATTGTTAAAGGATTATTAAACTATATTGATTTTGAAAAACAGACCGTTGTGATAGCAACACATGAGATAGTAGAGGTTGAATCCATTTTAGATAATATAGTTGTTTTAAATAATGGGAATGTAATCACCAATCTTTCAGTAGAGGATTTAAGGGAAGAAAAAGGTCAATCCATTATCGAGTGGATGAAGGCAAATATAAACAAATGAAAGGCTGGTAAATAATAGTGACATCCGTAGTGGAATTAAAAAATGTCTCAAAAATAATCAATGGAAGAAAAATAATTGATTCGTTGAGTTTCCAAGTAAAAGCAGGAGAAGTATTTGGTTTTCTTGGTCCAAATGGTGCAGGGAAAACAACGACGATCCGGATGATTGTTGGTCTCATTAATATGAGTGATGGGGATATCACTATTTGCAAGGAGAGTGTTCGCGATCAGTTTGAGAAAGCAATCCAGCATGTTGGAGCCATTGTAGAGAACCCGGAAATGTACAAATTTTTGAGTGGGTATGAAAATCTTCTGCACTATGCTCGAATGGTGAAAGGTATATCAAAGCAAAAAATAATGGAGACAGTTGAATTAGTTGGTTTAAAAGATCGAATTCATGATAAAGTTCGCACTTATTCACTTGGAATGCGACAACGTTTAGGCCTTGCGCAAAGCCTTTTGCATGATCCTAAAGTATTAATCTTAGATGAGCCAACGAATGGATTAGATCCTGCAGGGATAAGAGAGATAAGAGACCATTTAAGAATGCTAGCTAGAGAGAGAAACATGGCAGTTATTGTTTCCAGTCACTTGTTAGCAGAGATGGAAATGATGTGTGATCGCATCGGCATTATTCAAGAAGGGAAACTGGTCGATGTACAGTTAGTAAAGGACTTTGTTGCAGTAGAGCAAGTATTTGAAATGGAGCTTCATCCTGTTGATAAAGCCATAAGTCATATACATGGAATGATGCCGGAAGTGCAAGTTATGCCAAGAGAGCAGGGAGTTCATATTACGGTAACAAAAGAACAAATACCTGAAATAATAAAAGCACTTGCTTTACAGGACGTTCAGATTTTTGGCATAAAAGAAGTATCGAAAACATTAGAAGATCGATTTTTAGAATTGACTAACCACAGGGAGGATCTGAATTAATGCAGCTAATAAGAAATGAATGGATGAAGATATGGAAACGTCCAGCAACATTAGTAATGATCGTGCTCTTATTAATTGCTGTTTTATTGCTTGGTGCTTTTAATAAATATCAATCAAGTGGATTTTCTGTCCCTGATAATGAGAACTGGAAACATGGACTTGAATTAGAAAATAAGCGCTATAATGAACAGCTGGAAGATGAACACCTTCCTGAAGAAACAAGGAATTATTATACAAAAGAAATAGCTATAAACGAGTATCGAATTACACATAATTTTAGTACAAATGTAGAATACTCTGCATGGGATTTTGTTGCTGATAGTATCCAACTGCTTAGTCTTGCAGGCTTATTTACAATTATTATTGCAGCTGGAATCGTAGCAAACGAGTTTAATTGGGGAACGATAAAACTTCTCCTTATTCGTCCATTAAGCAGAATAAAGATTCTATTATCAAAATATTTAACGGTATTACTTTTCGGGTTATTAACTATTTTTATCATCTTTGCCTTTTCTTTTATATTAGGTGCCATTCTTTTTGGACTGCCGAAAGAAGTGTATCCATATTTATTTTATTCCAATGGGGTAGTGAAGGAACAAAGCATTCTCATGCATTTAATAAGCTATTATGGATTAAATTCGATCAGTTTATTTATGCTCACTACTATGGCATTTATGATTTCTTCCGTTTTTCGGAATAGTTCACTCGCAATTGGGATATCGATTTTCTTAATGTTTATGGGTAATACAGTCACTTTATTATTAGCGAAATGGTTTGATTGGGCGAAATATTTATTATTTGCCAACACCGATTTAACGCAGTATTTGGAAGGAACTCCTTTAGTGAGCGGCATGACTTTGTCTTTCTCCATTACTATGCTCGTTATTTATTTTGTCGTATTCATTGGCTTAGCTTTTTGGGTGTTTAGGAAGAGAGATGTTGCGGCGTAATTTTTCATAGAATGAGGTCTTTTATGGACTTCATTCTATTTTTCTTCTTTCCTATCTTTACGTTATAATGGAAGTAAGAAGTTAAACAAGAAGGTGTATAAATGAACGGGGAACCACTTGCTTATCGAATGCGCCCGACGAATCTTGATGAAGTAGTC
The DNA here is from genome assembly GCF_038006285.1 of Niallia sp. FSL W8-0177. Lineage (NCBI taxonomy): Bacteria > Bacillati > Bacillota > Bacilli > Caryophanales > Bacillaceae > Niallia > Niallia sp. FSL W8-0177. The sequence goes on along the minus strand of NZ_JBBOUX010000001.1, from coordinate 2,565,008 downwards.
GGGCAAAAGGATATTATCGGAAAAACAACCAGTTTATATAAAATGATTAAAAATGGTCATGTTCCATCGATGTTATTGTATGGAGAGCCTGGCATTGGGAAAACCTCGATTGCCTTTGCTATTGCTGGTACAACAAAATTACCTTTTATTGCACTAAATGCAACTACATCAGGAAAGAAGGATGTGGAAGCTGTAGTGGATGAAGCAAGATTGACAGGGAAAGTCATTCTTTTTTTAGATGAAATTCATCGTTTTAATAAAGCGCAGCAGGATTATTTACTTCCTCATGTGGAGAGAGGGGATATTGTTTTAATAGGTGCTACTACGGAAAATCCCTACCATGATGTAAATCCTGCGATTCGCAGTAGATGTGGACAAATCAAGCAGTTAAAAAGATTAACGGATGATGATATTGAAGAATTATTGCATCGAGCATTACAAGATGAAAAAGGACTTGCGAATCTGTCCATTCAAATTTCAAAGGAACAGATTGCAAAAATAGCAAAAGGCACTAATGGAGATGCAAGAAAATCATTAACTCTTTTAGAGTCTATTGTCTATTCATCTGATAAAGAGGACGACGTATTTATTATCAAGGATGATACCATTGACCAAATGATTGAAAAAGTCGGTGTTTTTGGGGATAAAAAAGGCTCGCATTTCTATAATTTATTATCTAGTCTACAGAAAAGTATCCGAGGCAGTGATGTAGATGCCGCTCTATATTACCTTGCTCATTTATTAGAAACTGGAGATTTAGTTGCCGTAAACAGGAGATTGCTAGTTATTGCCTATGAAGATGTTGGCCTTGCCAATACATCTGTCGGCAATAATGTTTTAGCAGCAGTGACGGCGAGTGAGCGACTTGGTTTACCAGAAGCGCGAATTCCTTTATCTGTAGCGGTTGTGGAAATGTGTTTATCCTCTAAATCTAACGCAGCCTATAAAGCATTAGATGCTGCCATAGCAGATGTCCGCAATGGCAGAGTCGGGGATATTCCTATGCATTTAAGGGATGGTCATTATGAAGGAAGCAAAAAGTTAGGACATGTCGGATATATTTATCCACATGACTATCCAATTGGAACGTTTGGTGGATGGGTTGATCAAGAATATTTCCCGGAAAAACTAAAAGGAACTAAGTATTACCACCCAACTGAAGCTGGTGAGGAGAAGAAGCTGGGAGCGATATACGATAGGCTTAAAGGATTTAAAAAAAATAAATAAGCATAGACTTATATAATGGAGTCTAGTTAAATGGCATGCAAGAAATGTATGGCAGTTATTTAACTAGGCTTCTTTTTTTTAGGGCTTGTTAGAAATATCTATACGAACATTCTCAAAAGATGGTAGATAAATATCGTTTTCGCCAATCTATATTTTTTGTTATAATCTTCATTTTTTCAAATATCTAAGAAAAATACTGACTTTCCTTTATTTTATAGATTGAAAAAGAGGAGCCTAAAGATTAAATTGAAAGTGCTTACATTTTTGGTAGGCGGTTATTTCGCTAGCGAATAATTAAAAACAAGGGGTTGAAAAAATGAAAAAGTCGATTAAAAAAGTATTATTGCTTCTTTTGTGTATTCCGTTTTTATTAATTGGTTGCTCAAGCGAAAGTAATTCAACATCTGATGATGGGAAGGTTGATGGAAAAACCCAGATTAAAATTACATGGAGAGATGTAGGAGAGCATGATAAATTAAAAAAATATTTAACAAACACGTTTATCCCAGAATTTGAAAAAGAAAACAAAGACATAAAAATAGTTTTATCGCCGATTACAGCTAGTGAGGGGGATTATTTTTCTAAAGTGGCTTTATCGATGCAATCAGAAAGTACAGCACCTGATGTGGTTGCAGAAGACTCCTTTATGTTAAATTCAGATGCGAATGCAGGCTATTTATTACCCCTTGATGATTATGTGCGTGATTGGGATCAATGGAAATATTATACAGAAAATTTAAAATCAGGCTCGATTGGAGAAGATGGAAAATTATATGCCATCCCAGGAACTTCTGATTCTCGCGGGTTATGGTATAACAAAAATGTTTTCAAAAAAGCTGGTTTGCCAGAAGACTGGCAGCCTAAAAATTGGGATGAGATTATAGAAGCTGCTGAAAAAATAAAAGATTCAGCTAAGGATGTTATTCCTCTTTCTATGGGAGTGGCTAAAGCAAACGGGGAATCCGTATCGATGCAGACTTTTGAAATGCTGCTCTATGGCACAGACGATGTGTTATTTGATGCTGATACAAAGAAATGGCATGTGAATACTAAAGGAATCGAGGAATCCTTACAATTTATTGATCAAGTTTATAATCAGAAAAAATTAGGTCCGCCACTATCTATTGCCATTAACAGCAACTATAGTTCCGTTTTATTCCAAGAAAAGTTCCCTAATGATGAAGCAGGAATTATATTAGATGGATTTTGGAATACAGGTAATTATACAGAAACAGGAGCAGTTCCAATGGATAATGTCACAGAACGATTTGGTTTTGCGGCCATGCCGACTCAAAATGGACAAGAGCCTGGCACTACGACTATGTCTGGAGGATGGACATGGGCAATTCCATCTAAAGCAAAAAATCCAGATGCTTCATGGAAGGTTATCCAAGCTTTAGGTGGGAAAGAACAGCAGGCAGCTCGCGCTGTTGCAGAAGGAAACTTAACAGTACGTGATGATTCAGCGGAAGTACCCGCCTATAAAGAACAAAATTTCATTTCGGAAGCAACGGAGTATTTGAAGAATGCTCATTTCCGTCCTGCTAATGACAAATATCCGAATGTTTCCGTAGAAATACAAACAATGGTGGAGGCAGTCGCAACTGGTAGCAAGACACCAAAACAAGCTGCCGAGGATTATGCGAGCAATGTAATCAGGATTGTCGGTGAAGGAAACGTAGTTAAATAACTGTACAAAAGGCTGAACACATGACCAGCAGGGAAATTTACTACCTATTCCTTGTATGGTCATCACCTTTTGTTATAGTGATAACCTTTTTAAAGGTGGGATGAAATTGGAAGCAGTATTAGGAAAAAAGCCGAAACGAAAAGGAAAGTCGGATCATGTTAAGGCAGCTATTTTTCTCGCTCCGACCTGGCTTTTATTATTGATATTTTTCATTGGACCGATGCTATTAACATTACTTTTTTCATTTACAAACTTAGCTCTGACTGGTGCGGAAGCTAGTCAGCTAAGGTTTGTAGGATTTGAAAACTTTACCCGGATGTTTCAAGATCCCGACTTCCGTGTCAGTGTGTGGAATACAATTGTTTTTGTTTTTTTCTCAGCGGTGCTCGGACAATGTTTCTTTGGCTTTTTGATCGCTTTTTTAATGAAAGAGAAAAACAAAACATTTAGAAGAATTGTTGGTCTAATTATAATTGCTGCCTGGGTAACTCCAGAAGTCGTGGTAGCATTTTGCTGGGTGGCATTTCTTGGCGAAAGTGGAACTGCTAATTGGCTGTTGAGTCTTTTTGATATGAAGCCGATTGCCTGGCTATTTACTTTTCCAATGGTGAGTGTTGTGATCGCGAATATGTGGAGAGGAACTGCTTTCTCCATGATGGTATTTCAAGCAGCTTTAGACGATATTCCAAAAGATGTAGAAGAGGCAGCCATAATGGATGGCGCCCGTCGATTTCAGGTTATTCGCTATATCACCATCCCCATGGTAAAAGGGACAATCGCCACAAATATGATGTTAGTTACGCTGCAAACACTTGGTGTATTTGCTTTAATTTATACAATGACTGGTGGCGGTCCAGGGGTAAGTACAGCAACGCTTCCTGTATTTATGTATAAACAAGCATTTGTCAGTTATCAGTTAGGGTATGGGACAGCGATTTCTTTTGTGTTATTAGTATTGGGTGCAATTGCCAGCTTCATATATATGAAAACCTTGAAAGTGAAAGTGTAGGTGAAGTGAGTTGGTTCAAAAAGGATATAAAGTGGAAAAACTTATTCATTATTTAATCCTGTCTATTCTGGCAATTTTGTTTTTGCTGCCGTTATTATGGATGCTATTTGCATCAGTAGATCCAGGGGCAATTCAGGCACTGAAGATGCCAGAAAAGATAACCTTAGACAACTTTAAGTCGATATTATCTGAAGCTGCGATTTTGCGTTCGTTTTTTATTGGAATAGGAATATCGACTTCACAGGCATTGTTGGTTGTGATTTTATGTGTGCTGGCTGCTTATCCATTGTCTAGGTATACATTAAAATATAAAAATAGTTTTATGATGACCATTTTGTTCATGACTTCCTTACCAATGACAGCTGTTATTGTACCGGTATTTCAGCTATTTCTTTATTTGAAATTTCAAGATTCTTTGATAGCGATGACGCTTTTTTTAATAGCTTCTTCCTTGCCATATGGTATTTGGATGATGAAGAATTTTATGGATTCTATTCCCTTGGATTTAGAAGAATCAGCATGGGTGGACGGAGCATCTATCTTTCAAGGAATAAAAAAAATTGTTGCTCCATTAATGCTTCCCGGAATATTCACAGTTGCTATCTTTACTTTTACAGGCAGCTGGGGAAATTATTTTGTTCCTTATATCCTCATTCAAAGTCCAGAAAAGCTGCCGGCTTCTGTAACGATCTTTCAATTTTTCGGTAACTTTGGAATGGTTAATTACGGCAGATTGGCAGCATTTTCGGTAATGTATACATTGCCTGTCGTTATTTTGTATACAATTTCACAAAATTTTATGTCAAAGGGCTTCAGTTTAGGCGGAGCTACGAAAGGATAGGGTGCTATGTTTTATATAATCGAAAAATTAGAAGCTAGAATGAAAGAATTAAATCCTTACCGATACATGGAAAGACAAAGTCTTAACAATTGGAAAGCAAAAGAAAGTATAGAAGGAGCAGAGAAATATCCACCTAGTATTACTACTGATTGGCAAGACTTTTCGTTAGGCGATATTTGGGAAGGAAGGGACTATTATTTATGGATTCAAACAACCTTTAAAGTTCCTAAATCAGATGGAAGGATAGTCTTACTATTAGACTTTGGTCGAACAGGCGGTGGCTATAACTCCGGATTTGAATCCTTGCTTTTTGTAGACGGCCAACCATACCAAGGCGTTGACTCCAATCATAAAGAAGTCTTTCTTGACCCTGGCTATTACGGAAAGGAAGTAACACTTTCCTTGAAATTATGGTCCGGATTAGAAGGCGGTGGTCCTGAGCAAATCCAATCACATACATTTAAGATGGCTGAATATACCATTTTAAATGAAGAATGTGATGATTTATATTTTACCGCAGATTGTGTTTTAAAAACGATTAAACAATTAAAGGAGGATGACTCAAAACGATATGAACTTTTGCCTTTATTAGAAAAAACCATGAAATATATCGATTGGTCCTACCCAGGCAGTCCTGCTTTTTATAAAAGTATAAAGTTAGCTAATGATAATTTACAAAAAGGAATAGATGCTTTAGACAAGCGAGAGTTAGTAACAATCACCGCGATTGGTCATACCCATATTGATGTCGCTTGGTTATGGAGACTGAAGCATACAAGAGAGAAAGCCGCTCGCAGTTTTTCAACTGTTTTACAGTTAATGAAGCAATATCCAGACTATATCTTTTTACAAACTCAGCCTCAACTCTATCAATATATAAAAGAAGATTATCCGGAGATCTATGAACAAATAAAAAATAGGATAGAAGAGGGCCGTTGGGAAATAGATGGTGCTATGTGGCTGGAAGCGGATTGTAATATACCATCTGGCGAATCACTAACTCGGCAAATTCTCCATGGAACACAATTTATAAAAAAAGAATTCCATAAAGATGTCCACTATCTATGGCTGCCGGATGTTTTTGGTTATTCATGGGCTTTGCCTCAGATTTTAAAAAAGAGTGGGATAGATACATTTATGACGACAAAAATAAGCTGGAATCAATACAATCGGATGCCACATGATACTTTTGTCTGGCGGGGGATAGATGGATCAGAGGTGTTAACCCATTTTATTACTACACCAGAACCAGGAAAAGACATAGTAGATAATCAATGGGCATCTCGCTGGTTTTATACGTATAATGGACAGTTAGAACCAGAAACAGTGTTAGGCAGCTATAAAGCTTATCGGAATAAAGATGTAAATAAACAACTGCTTATTTCGTATGGATATGGAGACGGTGGCGGTGGAGTCACAAGAGATATGTTAGAAAACCGCCGTCGTATGGATAAAATCCCAGGTCTTCCACATGTGAAAACAGGGCGTGCGGATGAATTTTTTCACCAGCTTCATGACACTATTGATTCTACAGAAAATTACGTTCACACGTGGGATGGGGAATTATATTTAGAATATCATCGAGGAACCTATACATCTCAAGCCTTTGTCAAAAAAATGAATCGTAGACTAGAGTTAACTTTAAGAGAACTAGAAATTTTGTATACAGCTGTACAAGACTCAAAAGGAGTTCATTATCCAAAAGAAGAAATAATGAGCATATGGGAAGTGTTATTGCGTAACCAATTTCATGATATTATTCCTGGTTCATCCATAAAAGAAGTTTATCAAGATCATAAGGTAGAAATAGGAGAGGCGATGGAAAGCTCTACTCAACTCTTAGCACGGTTAGATGAGGCAACAATAAATCAATGGACCATATTTAATTCGGCTGGCTGGGTGAGAAAGGAATTAGTAATAATTGATAAAAAAGAATCTGGTAAATTCATAACAGATTCTGGAGAAGAATTAGAAGCAGTGCCGTGTGAAGCAGGATATCTTGTCCAGACACCGAACATACCAGCTTTCGGAACTTGTATCCTGAAATTTGAACCGATGGAAGCAAAAAGGCTGGAAGCTCCTTTTATGAAAGCAATAGAAAACGGTATAGATACGAATTATTATCTAATTCGCTGGAATGAGAAAGGACAGTTAATTAGTATTTATGATAAACAGTATCATCGCGAAGTACTTAAAGAAAATGGCTTGGGGAACAGGCTTCAATTATTTGAAGATAAACCAATGAACTTTAATGCATGGGATATCGACATATTTTATCAAGAAAAGTATAACGAGTTAGCCGCAGAATCAATTATCATTAAAGAACAAAACAACCTATACGCAAAGGTTGAATTTGTTTATTCATTTGGTACTTCGAGAATTATTCAATATATGCAGGTTTATAAACATTCACGTCGAATAGATTTTATTACAAAGACAGATTGGAAAGAAAGGGAACAATTACTGAAAGCAGGATTTGATGTCGATATTCGCAATACTGTCGCAACCTATGATATTCAATATGGCAATGTCCAGCGGCCTACACATTGGAATACAAGCTGGGATATGGCGAAATTCGAGACAGTAGCACACCAGTGGGTGGACTATTCGCAAAGGGACTATGGAGTCAGCATACTTAATGACTGTAAGTACGGCCATGATATAAAAGACCAAACAATGCGAATTACCTTATTAAAAGGGGGAATATATCCAGACCCAACAGCTGATATAGGAATGCATGAATTTACGTATAGTCTTCTACCACATAAAGGAGATTTCGTAAATGGAAGAACGGTTGAAGAAGCTTGGGCTCTAAATCAGCCATTATCCGTACTACAAGGGAAACGAGTAAATCAGAGACTATTTAAATTGCATACAGCAGAAAGCGTATACATTGATGCTGTGAAAGCGGCGGAAAATGGTCAAGGGATTATATTACGACTGCATGACCACCTAGGAAGTAATAGAGTGCTAACTTTAGAACCATTATTTGATTGTCGACAATGGAATGAAACAAATTTGCTGGAGGAAGATATGGAACCTCCTGTGGATATAGAGGGAAATATTACATTGGAGTTAAGTCCCTATGAAATAAAGACGATACGAATTGTATAAAGCTAAACATTTTTTTAGCGATTAATAGGTGGAGGGTTTATTCCCACCTATTAATCATCTTTATACCATAAGTTTACATACCTCTTTCTAAATATTGTTTTTATTATAACGGAAAAAATATAATTGGAATAATAACAAAGAGGGGGATAACATGTTTCGGAAAACTATTTTTAAGAAACTATTTCTATCATTCTCCGTGGTTATCATTATCTATACTTCTATTATTTTGTTTGTGACTATCTCGCAAGAATATTCCCAAAATCGGCTTGAAATAAATAAATTAAATGAAATGTTTTTGGAAAGAGAAAGTAATATAATTGACTATCGCCTAGATGTTTCCTTAAATGTGGTCAAGCTGTTATCCCAGCAAGATGTTATTGCGGAATTTTTAAAGGAAAATCAGTTTAATTATAGTGTCTATAGTAAAATGTTTAATGAGTTAACAGGCAATCATTTTTCAAACGATCAGTTAGGTTTTAATCTTGCTGTTTTAAAAGATTATGGGACAGATGTAACTAGTTCAGATGGTTATTTTTTGTTTAAAGACTATATGAAATTTATCCATATGGATGAGAATATCACAGAGTTAGAAGCTTTTATGGATTTAAAGGGAAACAATGATTTACAGTGTTATGACGCCAAAGATAAACTAGTTATTGTCAATAAAATCTATTATCAGCAGGAAAAGCAATATCTCTATTTTTTCATTGTGTGGGAGAAAAAGGACTTATTAATGAGCAATTTACCAGATGCGAATAGTATTCTTGCGATGGTTGATTCGTCTGTCTTAGCCTCTACAACCATTATGGGAGAAAACGTACTAGCTAGTTTTTTACCGGTGAAAAAAACCAATGAAAATCAAATTGTCTATCGCTCGGTTAATAAATACGATGGCTATCAAAAGCGCTCCAATGCGATACCAACTATTCATTATTTATATATAACGAATGTACATACAGGAATTGGATTACCAATTCATACCCTTACCAGTATCGGAGTAATTTTGATTGTCCTTCTTTTGTTAGGTTTTGTTCTAACTACCACTTTAAGCAGAAAATCATATTCACCCATTGAAGAAATTATCAAAAATATTAAAAGTGGAGAGGAAAAAAATAGTTCGGACAGTTATATAAAAAATGAGTTGGATTATATAATCTCTAAAATTCATATTATCAATAAAACCAATCAGAACTTAGTACAGCTTCAACAAAGCTCATTAGTTGATTTGCAAGAAAACTTTCTCAAAAACATCATTTATGAAAATTATGATAAGCAGAATATGGAGAGAAGGTTGAAACTCCTGCAATTAGATCCATTCAGTCAGGGCGGCATTCTTGCCATTATAACCATGCAGGGGATTTCTGAATGGGAATCCAATTTAAGCGAAGGGAATATTTTAACATTAAGGAAAAAAGTACTAGCTTTATGCAATGAAAAAGAAACCAATCAAAAATTTATTTCTTTTCCCATTGATTATAAACATTTTTGTTTGTTTTTTGCAGAAAAAAATCAGCATCTTATTTTAGATGTTTTACATCGAATGATTGGGAGGATAGAGCAAGAATTAGGAGTAGAAATTACTTTTACCCTCTCACAAGCCTTTCCATCTTTAAGCGAATTGCCAAAAATATTTAAATCTTCCTTTCAGCTTATGGAACAGAAATACTCTTTTATTGATACAAAATCTCTATGCAGCAGCCATATTCCATTATCATCTGGGAAAGATTATTCCTATAGTGTAGAAACGGAAAGTATTTTAATAAATTTTATGCAGAAAAGAGAGTTGAAGCATGCCAAGAAATTGATAAATGAGATAGTTGAAACAAATTTTAGAGAAGAAAGCATGGATATATATAATATATATGATTTTCGAAATGCTCTCATCAATACGATAAAAAGAATTTTAAATAAATGTAATCTGTCTTTTAGTGATTTTTTAAAGAATAATAAAGCGCTATTCTTTCATTTAAACAGTTCTGATATCGAGATACTAAAAAATACCTTCATCGATATATTCAATGAGTTAATGTTACTTCTAGAAGAAAAGCACTCCATTAAACTTTCTACAGTTGAAAGTGTTCTTCGTTATATTCAAGAAAATTACACAAGCGATCTATCTTTAGGCGAAGTAGCAGATCATTTTCAATTAAGTGAATCCTATGTTAGCAAGTTGATTAAAGATCATTTAAAATCCTCGTTTAAAAATTATGTAAATCAATTGAAAGTAGAGAAATCAAAAATTTTATTGGAATCGGGTAAATATATGGTATCAGAGGTTGGTGAAATGGTTGGCTGTAAAAATGTGAATACTTTTATTAGGATTTTTAAGCAGCAGGAAGGAATAACGCCAGGAAAATATGTTATTAATAAAATGGCTAAATAAATAGTTACACAGAGAACGGAATACATCCATCAAATTTTTTTACATGAATAAAACCAAAACAATGATAGGAGATATTTTGACTATCTTCGTATTTTGGCTTGTGTTTATCTTGAGGGTGGAACATAAGTATTTCAACCCAATATAACCCCGAACAATTATACGTACATATTAGAGAAAGTTCGTATAATTTGTTTGGCGGTTTTTATTTATTTTAAGAAAAAAGGTTTGTGGTAATCACCCGCAGACTGAATACACTTCGCTTTCCATGGGGCGAGCGCCAAGCCTCCTCGTTCCTGCGGGGTCTTGGACTTTCTCGCAGCTCCCATAGGAGTCTACGTGTATTCAGTCTGCTTTGTTTTTTCCTAGTAATTTTAGTTTGCTTAAAAACTAAATAAGCTTTAAAAAAGGAGTGAAATGGAACGGAGGATACTCGACTCCTGCGGGAAGCAGAGCAAAGCCTAAGACCCCACAGGCTTTAGCCGAGGAGACTTAGGTTGCTCCCCGGCGCATCGTGTGTCTGTAGTGTAATGGAACGAATTGGTTTCACCACTGAATTAGAGATTGTTCGTCTTTATCCAATATATATTTTGTTTTGTCTCATTTATGTTTTTAAAGAAAAAATTTTAGTAGATATTTCGATTTTTTAAATAAATTTATTCCATTAATCCAAATTACTATTAAAATAGAAGAAAGATACTAGACAAGAGGGACGTGAAATGGTGAAAATTGATAAAATTGAAGTCCAACATGTGAAAATGCCGCTGGTTAGTCCGTTTAAGACAAGTTTTGGTGAACTGTTAGAAAAGGATTTTCTGATCATTAAAATATATAGTGGTGAGCACATTGGGTATGGAGAGTCTGTCGCTTTACCTGATCCTACTTATAGCGAGGAAACAACTGGAACTGTTATTTATATGCTAAACGAGTTTTTGATACCACTCTTGTTTAAAGATGAGATAACGCACCCAGATGAAGTTTCAAAAAGATTCGCTCCAATCAGAAGAAATAATATGGCAAAAGCAGCTTTAGAAGGCGCAATATGGGATTTATATAGTAAACAGCAAGGTATTTCTCTTTCGAAAGCGCTTGGAGGTATTCAAACATCGATTGATGTTGGGGTAAGTATTGGAATCGAACCAACTACAGACATGCTTTTAACAAAAGTGGAACGCTTTTTGAATGAGGGCTATAAAAAGATTAAAGTGAAAATTAAACCTGGCTATGACTTAGAGCCTTTAGCAAAAATAAGACAAACCTTTGGTTATGACATCCCACTAATGGCAGATGCGAATTCTGCCTATACGTTAGCAGATATCGAGCGAATTAAAGAATTAGATCCACTTAAGTTGATGATGATTGAACAGCCATTAGCATATGATGATATTATTGATCATTCTATTTTGCAAAGTGAGCTCGCAACACCAATATGTTTGGATGAAAGTATTCATTCCGTAGAAGATGCTCGAAAAGCGATTGAATTAGGAAGCTGTAAAATAATAAATATTAAGATTGGCCGTGTCGGCGGTTTGACGGAAGCTAAGAAAATACATGATGTATGTAAAAAACACGATATTCCTGCATGGTGTGGCGGCATGCTGGAAGGCGGAATCGGAAGAGCGCATAATATCGCGATAACCTCCCTTCCGGCTTTTACAATTGCGGGGGATACATCTGCATCGAATCGATACTGGAAAAAAGATATTATTTGTCCAGAGGTCACATTGTCTACACCAGGCAAAATAGAAGTACCAAAAGGAGCCGGTATTGGGTTCGATTTAAACGAAGCAGTGATTAATCAGCATTTAATTTCAAAGAAGGAATATGCTAATCCATTCATTTAATAAGGGGGGAACGACGACAGTGGATCCTTATATAATAAGAGAAGTAACTGAAAAAGCTGAAATCCAACTGGTAGTTTCCCTTCAAGATTCAATTTGGGGCAGGACTAATACTACACCCTATCCATTTTTAGTTGCCTCTATTCATAATGGTGGAATGATTATAGGGGCTTTTTTGAAAGAAGAACTGGTAGGCTTTTGCTATAGTTTCCCTGGTTTTCATCAAAAGGAAATCTATTTAGTGTCCCATATGATGGCAGTGAAAGCAAAGGATAGAAATGCTGGATTGGGCTTTAAAATGAAAGTAAAACAAAAGGAAATGGCCTTGAAACGTGGCTATTCAAAAATTATTTGGACTTTTGATCCGCTAGAATCACGGAATGCCAATCTAAATATAGCGAAACTAGGAGGGGTAGTGAAAACATATTATCCTAATCATTACGGATCCATGGAGGATGAATTAAACGGAGGCCTTCCTTCAGACAGGTTTTTGTTAGAGTGGGATATTGGGAAACTATCAGTAAATCCTCATCCGGCAGGAGAGCAAATTCCATCACTTGTTACTTGGAAAACGATAAAAGAAATCCCTATTCCTTTATCTTTTGAACTCCTATCCAAAAAAGCGGATACCTATAAGGTTCCTGTTCCTAAAAATATACATACAATAAAAGAAAAAGATTTTGCCACAGCCGAAAAGTGGCGTATGATGCTTAGGAATGTTTTTACTCATTTGTTTTCAAGGGGATATATCATTCACAGCTATCACAAGACAAATGAACTAGTGAATTATTATATTGTAAGCTTAAACAAAGAGAATGAATGAACTTATTTGAATAACGAATTACATAAACGAGGAGGGGAAAAATGCACGAACAAATAGACAGCTGGGTAGATGGGAAAAAGGAAGAGATAATAGCTATGTATCAGTTTCTTCATAATCATGCAGAAATAAGCTGGGAAGAAGTCGAAACAACGAAATTTATAAAAAATGAGCTGGAGAAATTATCCATTCCCTATCAATTATTCGATGATCAAACTGGGATTGTTGGGGAATGGGGGAAAGGAAATAATCCTGTTATAGGGTTGCGAGCAGATATGGATGCATTATGGCAGCAAGTGAATGGAGAATGGAAGGCCAATCATTCATGTGGTCATGATGCACACACGACGATTTTGCTTTTTACCTTAAGATGTCTGAAGGAACTAGGCGTAGAACCAAATGGGAAAATAAAGTGCCTGTTCCAACCTGCTGAAGAGACTGGTGCAGGGGCAATTTCCTTTATTAATAAAGGGCTTCTAGACGATATTGATTATTTATTAGGATTACATGTGCGACCAATTCAAGAAATGAGAATGGGAGAATGTTCTCCTGCAATCTATCATGGAGCAGCGGCAAGCTTTAAAGGAAAACTATATGGAATGCAGGCACATGCCGCAAGACCGCATTTAGGGATAAACGTTATCGACAGTCTTACAGCTATTAATATGGCTATTCGTTCTATTCCGTTGAACCCGATTATCCCTGCTTCTGCAAAAATGACTTTTGTCCAGGCGGGAGGAAAGAATTTTAATATTATCCCCGATTATGCGGAGTTTGGCATCGATGTTCGTGCCCAAACCAATGAAGAGATGGAACAATTGATTTCCAGACTTGAAAGCCAAGTGAAACTTGCAGGTGAAGCGAATGGTGCTCGAGTTGAATTAGAACTTCTATCCGATATGCCAGCAGCAACACCAAATAAATTGATGGAAGAAATAGCAGCTGAAAGCATTAAAGAAATACTAGGAGCGAAAGGGCTTGTGAAGCCTCCAGTAACACCTGGTGGAGAAGATTTTCATTATTATGCGAAAGTAAAGGAACAACTGCAAACAACAATGATTGGCTTAGGCACAGATTTACAGCCCGGATTACATCACCCAGACATGTATTTTCAGTTAGAAAGCCTACTGCATGGGATAAAAATCATGGCTTTATCGGCAGTAAAATTAATGGAAGAAAAACAATAGATTGAAGGAATTTCTTCTTTTGGCAAAGGAGGAATTCCTTTTTTTAATCTAGTAGATGCTTCTATGTACAGCAATAAAAAAAGCAAGTTTATCGAAAACGAAAAAATATGATATCCTATTGAATAGATAGGATATAAACTAATTATACTGAATAAAGAATGAATATCAGGTCTTTACTGCAACAATTATAAAAGTAATTATGCTATAATGCATAATGGCAATTATACAGAAAAAACACTTACGATAGGGAAAGCAAAAGGGACTGCAGATGAAATCATTAATAGGCCAAGATAAACCAGTTCAACGACTTTTTATTTTTATTATAGGGCTTTTGATTATGTCATTAGGCATTGTATTAATTATTACTGCAAATTTAGGTTCAGCCCCATGGGATGTTTTGAATATTGGATTGCATATTCAGTTTGGTCTGACCATCGGCAGCTGGGCAATAATAGTTGGTTTTTTAATCCTATTGATAGCTGCCATCCTTTCAAAAAAACTTCCTCCTTTTGGTGCTTTATTAAATATGGTGTTAGTAGGAGTATTTATTGATTTTTTCCTACTACTTCCCTTTATGAATACCCCTTCGACCCTTTATCAAAAATGGATTATGTTTTTAATTGGATTGATTATAATGGGCTATGGAATGGGATTCTATATTTCTGCGAAACTTGGTGCAGGACCGCGAGATAGTCTTATGATTGTCTTATCGGAAAAATTTGGCGGGGGCATAGCAAGAACGAGATTATTAATGGAGGCAATTGTTTTAATAATAGGATGGATACTTGGTGGACCTGTATCATGGGGAACGATTATCTATGCTGCCTTAATAGGAAGAGTTGCAGGATGGAGTATCCCACAGTGTACAAAATGGACGAACTATATATTGGACCGAAATAAAAGAACGGTGAATAATATTCACCAACATAATATGGAGCGGGAGGCAAAATAATGAAAATATCTACAAAAGGAAGATATGGATTAACTATTATGATGGAGTTAGCAAAAAAGCACGGAGAGGGACCGATTTCATTAAAATCAATTGCTCAAACCAATAATTTATCCGAGCATTACTTGGAACAATTAGTTGCTCCGTTGCGTAATGCTGGGTATGTGCGCAGTATTCGTGGAGCATATGGTGGATATGTATTAGGTGATGAACCGAATAAAATTACTGCTGGAGATATTATTCGGATATTAGAAGGACCTATAAGTCCTGTCGAGGGAATCGAAGATGAAGAACCAGCTAAGAAAGCTTTATGGATGAAAATCAGAGATGCGGTAAAAGATGTATTAGATTCAACCACAATTGAAGACCTAGCTAACCATCAAGAAGACGATAACTCAGATGGTTATATGTTTTATATTTAATAAGCTGTTTTTTGGAAAATCGATGGCTGTTTCTTTATAATAGCAATCAAGTATGTAGAAAGCTCTTTGGATGATTTTTTTATATTGGACAAAAAATAGAAACCTGAAATGATCACAACTAATTAATTGTAGGTGAATAACTTGGAACATATTTATGTGGATCATGCGGCAACTTCACCCATGCATCCAAAAGTAATCGATAGAATGTATGAAGTCATGAAAGATCAATTTGGCAATCCTTCAAGTATTCATGCCTATGGAAGACAGGCAAGAAATATATTGGATAATGCTAGAGCAGTAGTTGCTTCTAGTATAGGTGCACACGAAAATGAAATTATTTTTACGAGCGGTGGTACAGAGGCAGATAATTACGCTATCTTTGGAATTGCAGAAGGCAAAGAAGCGAAAGGAAAACATATTATTACAACGGAAATTGAACACCATGCTGTATTGCATGCTTGCCAAGAATTAGAGAAAAAGGGCTACGAGGTTACTTATCTTTCTGTAAATGAATACGGACTAATAGATTTGAATGAATTCAAAGCAGCATTAAGAGAAGATACTATTCTTGTTACGATTATGTATGGCAATAACGAAGTGGGTGCGATTCAACCGATAAAAGAAATAGGCTTATTGTTAAAAGATCATCCTGCTGTCTTCCACACAGATGCGGTACAAGCCTATGGTTTAGAAGATATTGATGTAAAAGAACAGCACATCGACCTTTTATCCGTTTCTTCTCATAAGATTAATGGTCCTAAAGGAATGGGTTTTTTATATGTTAAGAACGGCATTAAACTAAATCCTCAATTATTTGGTGGCGAACAAGAGAAAAAAAGAAGAGCTGGAACTGAGAATGTTCCTTCTTTAGCAGGCTTTCAGCTAGCAGTAGAAATTTCTCAACAGGATAGATTGCAAAAGAGAGAGCAGTTTAAAAAGTATAAAGAAATCCTAATTGGTATCTTAAAAGATAATAATATTTCATTTAAACAAAACGGATTAGTTGATAATACCTTGCCACATGTTTTAAACTTAAGCTTTCCCGGTACAAATGTGGAAGCAATGTTAGTTAATCTTGACTTAGCAGGTATTGCTGCTTCTAGTGGTTCCGCATGTACTGCTGGATCAATCGAACCTTCTCATGTGTTAGTAAGCATGTTTGGCAAAGAATCGGAAAGAACAAAAAATTCCATTAGATTTAGCTTTGGATTAAATAATACGGAACAACAAATAGAAAAGGTCGGTCATGAGTTAGTCAAAATCATTAACCGTCTGACAAAATGATAACCTTCCCTTCCATGTAAAGGGAAGGGCTAAGGGGGAAATGGAAAATGGAAAAAGCACCAAAAGATACCCGGGTAGTAGTAGGAATGTCTGGTGGAGTTGACTCATCAGTTGCTGCGTTACTTTTAAAAGAACAAGGCTATGATGTTATCGGTATATTCATGAAAAACTGGGACGATACAGACGAATTCGGTGTCTGCACTGCAACGGAGGATTATGAAGATGTCATTCGTGTCTGCAATCAGTTAGAGATTCCTTATTATGCGGTGAACTTTGAAAAACAATACTGGGATAAAGTGTTCACTTATTTTCTTGATGAATATAAAGCGGGGAGAACACCTAATCCCGATGTAATGTGTAATAAAGAAATTAAATTTAAAGCTTTCTTAGAGCATGCAATGAGTCTTGGAGCTGATTATCTTGCAACAGGGCACTATGCACAAGTAGTCAGAGAAGATGGTCAAGTGCGCATGCTTAGAGGGAAAGATGATAATAAAGACCAAACATATTTTTTAAATCAACTAACAGAAGAACAATTAAGCAAAGTAATGTTCCCTATTGGCGGCATGGAAAAATCAAAGGTTCGTGAACTTGCTGCTAAAGCAAATCTTGCGACAGCAACCAAAAAAGACAGCACAGGTATCTGTTTCATAGGAGAGCGTAATTTCAAAGAATTCTTAAGTGGATATCTTCCTGCGCAAAAAGGAAATATGGAAACAATGGATGGAGAAGTAATTGGCCGTCACGATGGACTTATGTATTATACAATCGGGCAAAGACATGGTCTTGGCATTGGCGGAAGTGGAGAACCTTGGTTTGTTATCGGCAAGGATTTAAAACGGAATGTCTTATATGTAGGTCAAGGATTCCATCACGAGTTGCTTTATTCTGACAGCATTATTGCGACCAACGTTAGCTGGGTATCCAAAGATCGCATTGGTACATCATTTGAATGTGCAGCTAAATTTCGTTACCGTCAACCAGATAATAAAGTAACGGTAGAGGTTATCGATGAAAATACAGTCAAAGTTATCTTCCACGAACCAATTCGTGCTGTAACGCCAGGACAAGCAGTTGTATTCTATCAAGGAGAAGAATGCTTAGGCGGAGGAACAATTGATAAAGTGTTCCGTGATAATGAAAGATTAACATATGTAGGTTAAGGATGGACTGTCGACTTACATTAGTTGGTCGACAGTTTTTACATACTGCAAAAAGCAGCTAGCAATTCTCCTGTAATAGGAGGATTTGCTAGTTTCTTTTGTGTAGTTGCTTTTCTCATTTTTGATTAGAAAATATGCTATACTACCAATAAGAAATGGAGTGTTTTAAGATGGATAATAGTCAATTAGGAATACAATATATGCAAGAAGGCAAATGGGAAGAAGCGGCAAAAATTTTTATGGAAGAGATTGAGAAAAATCCGAACAATGCAGTTTCTTACGTTAATTTTGGCAATGTTTTATCAGCTTTGGGTGATGATACAAGAGCATTATCTTTCTACCAAAAGGCGATTGAAATAGATGATACAACGGCTGCAGCCTATTATAGTGCAGGAACCGTTTATTATGAAAAAGAAAATTTAGAATCCGCAAAGAATATGTTTGAACTAGCATTAGAAAAGGGACTAGAATCAAGTGATAATTTCTTTATGCTTGGACTTACTTATGTTGGTTTAGATAAAGGGAAATTGGCAATCCCTTATTTTCAAAGAGCAGTTGAACTAAATAGTCAAGATGCAGAGGCGTTCTTTCAACTAGGGCTCTGTTTGGCACAAAATGAATATATTGAAGAAGCAATTACACAATTTCAATCCTGTCTAGCATTAGATGCCACTCATGCAGATGCTTATTATAATTTAGGGGTTGCCTATGGTTTTAAAGAAGAAACAGCGAAAGCAGTCGAAATGTTCAATAAGGCGCTAGAAATCCAGCCAGATCATCTTCTTGCTGGTTACGGAAAGCAAATTATCGAAGAAAAGTAATGGAAAGAGAAATGAAATGTAAGGGAAGAAAGGAGGAATTCAGTTGAACGAGCAGAACTCTTTGGATCTTTTTGAAAAGGAAAAAAAGTATGTGAAGGGACGACATCTTGTTACCATTTTTCATAATGAACAGAATCTTTACTCTGTGATAAGAATAAGAGTCGATGAAACGAATCATGATTATGACGATAAAGAAGCGGTTATTACTGGCTATTTGCCAAAGATGAACGAAGAAGAAACGTATACATACTTTGGTGATTTTAAAGAGCATCCGAGATTCGGTTTACAGCTGCAGGCAACTTCCTTTCGAAAAGAAATGCCACAAACAAAGCAAGGGGTTATTGCTTATTTATCGAGCAACTTATTTAAAGGGATTGGGGAAAAAACAGCAGAGAATATTGTGGATACTTTAGGAGAAGAAGCAATCTCCAAAATCATGAATCAGCCATCGATTTTAGAGACAGTGCCCAAACTTGCATCAGATAAAGCGAAAATCCTCTATGATACATTAATGAAAAATCAAGGGTTAGAGCAAGCAATGGTTTCTCTAAATCAATATGGGTTTGGTCCGCAATTGTCGATGAAAATTTATCAAGTATATAAAGAAAATACGCTAGAAATAGTCCAGACAAATCCATATAAATTAGTGGAGGATATTGAAGGGATTGGTTTTGGAAAAGCAGATGACCTTGGTTCACAGATTGGAATTACTGGGAATCATCCAGATCGATTAAAGGCTGGCTGTTTGTATATTTTAGAGTTAAGCAGTAATCAGGAAGGCCATGTCTATCTCCATGCCGAATTTTTACTAGAAAAAGTAAAAGCCCTGCTTGAAGAAAATCAAAAAGAGGAGATAGAATTTTCGCAAATAGCAGATCAGGTTATTCAGCTGGAGGAAGAAGGGAAAATTATAGTGGAGGATAAAAAAATATATTTACCTTCATTGTTTTTTTCAGAAAAAGGACTTGTACGAAATATAAAGCGAGTAATGGAGCAATCTGAATATAAAGACCAATTTCCAGAATCGGAGTTTCTGCTGGCGTTAGGAAACTTAGAGGACCGTATCGGTGTTCAATATGCTCCCTCTCAACGAGAAGCGATTCAAACGGCGCTTATGTCCCCGATGCTAATTTTGACAGGTGGTCCCGGAACGGGGAAAACAACTGTCATAAAGGGAATTGTTGAATTATATGGTGAATTGCACGGCTGTTCCTTAGAGCCTAATGATTATAAAAAAGATGAACCCTATCCATTTATTCTTGCGGCGCCAACTGGCCGAGCGGCTAAACGAATGGCTGAATCAACAGGTTTACCAGCAGTTACTATTCATCGATTGCTGGGATGGAATGGGACAGGAACATTTGAACGGGATGAGGAACATCCTTTGGAGGGAAAAATCCTCATCGTCGATGAAACCTCGATGGTTGATATTTGGCTAGCCCATCAATTATTTAAGGCTTTACCTGAACATATTCAAGTAATTATTGTAGGAGATGAAGACCAGCTGCCATCAGTAGGACCGGGCCAAGTATTAAAAGATCTACTTGATTCAGCATGTATTCCTACTGTTAAGTTGAAAGATATTTATCGACAAGCGGAAGGATCATCGATAATCGAGCTGGCACATGAAATGAAAAAAGGCCAGCTGCCGGCTAATCTTCTTGTGCCTCAAGGGGATCGTTCATTTATAAAATGCTCTTCCAGTCAAATTCCGCAGGCAATTGAAAAAATTGTTTTGAATGCGAAAAACAAAGGCTTTGCGCCAATGGATATTCAAGTATTGGCACCGATGTATAGAGGACCAGCAGGAATTGACCGCTTAAATGCCATCTTACAGGAAATCTTAAATCCTAATCCAGATGGCACCAGAAAAGAACTGAAATTTGGAGATGTTACATACCGGATCGGTGATAAAGTCCTTCAGCTAGTCAATCAACCAGAAAGCAATGTTTTTAATGGTGATATGGGTGAGATTGTATCGATCTTTTATGCGAAGGAAAATACGGAAAAGCAAGATATGGTTATTGTTTCGTTTGATGGAATAGAAGCAACCTATACGCGACAGGATTTAAATCAAATTACGCTGGCTTATTGCTGTTCTGTCCATAAATCACAAGGCAGTGAGTTTCCAATCGTCATTATGCCCGTCGTCAAAAGTTATTATCGCATGTTAAGAAGAAATTTAATTTACACCGGAATAACTAGAAGTAAACAATTTTTGATTCTTTGTGGAGAAGTGGAAGCAATGGAATTAGGCGTTAGCCGGAATGATGAACTAAATCGGCAAACAACCTTAAAAGAAAAGATCAAAGAGGCATTTGCCGATGTATATCAACCAGACGAGACGATGGAAATAACAAAAGAGAATTCATTTGATTTATTGTATGAAGGTAAAATCAATCAAATCGATCCAATGATTGGAATGGAAAATATCTCCCCATATGATTTTATGGAAGCATCTGAATCCTAAGAAAATTACTTAAGTACAAACTTTTTAAGAAAACCTCTATTTTTACGGAGAATTCCTCTTTTTCAGAGGATTTTTTTTGCCAATGTTTGTACTACATGTTTTTAAGTTCTAGGTGAAAAATAGTAATGCTATCTTCTTCGAAAAAATCCAGTCGGATTCTAATTTTCCAATAAAAACAGCCAACTCCTAAAAATACTGGTATATTTGGATGGGTTAAAGAGCATAATGGGAATACTTACCTGGAATTTCCATGTTAGGTGGAATATTTCATGAAACGAATGAAGATGAGGTGTTTCCTATGCTCAAATGTCCAAATTGCCAGAGCAAAGATATTGGGAAAATTGGAATAAATCAATATTACTGCTGGAATTGCTTTATTGAATTATCGCTTACGAAAGGGATTATTCATACACATCAAGTAGAAGAAGATGGAAGCTTAAGTTCTTTAGACGACTTATTTGACGAAGAAGAGCGTCGATTAAGCTAAGTTTTTCTCCGTGTAAACTTGGCGCTCACTTCCATATAAAAAGGGGTGCAAAGTAAATGGGTAAAGCGATAAATACAGCAATAGCTATTGGGGCTGGTGTAGTGGCACTTAGCTATATGCAAAAAAATAATATGATGAGTCAAAAACAACTGAAAAAAGTGCAGAGGAAAGTAATGAAGATGTTTTAATTGTGAGTTAGTAGACAAGGCTGGAACGAACCTTCCTGGCCGAAATTTTAACCCAAGCAATGATACCGGAATCAAAAAATTCGTATCATTGCTTGGGTTTTTTCATTTTATTATTATGTTGATAATTATAGTCAAGCAGGCGTTCGGTTGTCCTGCAGCCACGCTATGTGTCGGTAAGCAAGCCTAAGTCTGTGGGGGATTACATAGATAGCTAAGCCGTTTTTACAATTTAATACTAGATAAAAAAATGCATAAAAATTCCTATTATCTCTCACAATACATTAAAGAGGGAGGAAAGGAAATGGATATAAGAATAAAATGGTATTATCGATTAGGATTTACCTTATTACTTTTTATCGTTTTATTTATTTTTATAAAATTATCACCGATATGGTTACCCATTTTAAGTCTTATAACAAAGGTTATAACTCCTTTTATTATTGGTGCGTTTTTTACGTACTTACTTCATCCAATAGTAGAATTATTACATAAAAAAGGTTTACATAGAGGGTTGTCTGTTGCATTTATTTATATTTTATTTTTTGGCGGGATTGGGTATGCGATCTATAAAGGTATCCCCATTCTTATTGAGCAGCTGGAAGAGCTGACAGTTAGTGCTCCAAAGCTTGCAGAGCGATATAAAGATTTAATTGATTCGATTCAAAATAAAATGGAATCTTGGCCGCTTAACCTACAGGAAAAAGTTGACCGTGGAATTGACATATTTGAAAGGAAAATGGAATCCCTTTTGAATAAAGTAATTAATGGTGCCATGGGGATTGTCAATTATTCGATTATAATTATGCTTATTCCCTTTATCTCTTTTTATATGTTAAAGGATATAAATGCGGTAAGAAAAGGCTTTAATGGATTAATTCCTAATAAATGGCGCAATAGTGCTCGCTTATTTTTAGAGGATGTAAATGAATCATTAGGCAGCTATATAAGAGGACAATTATTGGTTTGTACAATTATTGGAGTTATTTCTATGCTTCTTTTTTTGATTTTTCATATGAAATTTGCCCTTGTATTAGGAATGATCATAGGAATAACGAATGTCATTCCGTATTTTGGACCGGTAATTGGAGCTGTTCCAGCTTTAATTGTTGCAAGTACTGTTTCTGTGAAAATGATCATTATTGTCGTGATTATCATTATTATTCTGCAATTTCTCGAAGGAAATATATTATCGCCATATATAGTAGGGAAAAGTACTCATATGCATCCCTTGTTTATTATGTTTGCGCTATTGCTAGGAGAGGAGATAGGCGGGATGATTGGAATGATTGTGGCAGTCCCTTTATTATCCATTGTAAAAGTAGCAATCATTCATATGAAAACCCATTTTGGAAAAAAAGAACGAGAAATAAAACGTATATAAATAGACCAATATTGACAATACTGCCTAATAATCAGTATAATTCGAATGAAGCATATATCGATAAAATGGTGAAAGAAATAAGTAGATTATAGTCCACTCTAAAGAGAGGAATTCCCTTTGGCTGAAAGGAGTTCTAGGTGAAGGATAATTGAAAGCTAATTCTTGAATGCAGCTAATCACTGCCGTTTTCCGCGTTAAGGAATGTTGAGAGATGGATATTATTTATTGTTATTTTTTTATACTTTTATCCATAATCAGGGTGGTACCGCGAGCAATACTTTCGTCCCTGTCCAGGGATGGGAGTTTTTTTTATGCCTTAAAACGGTAAACGTTAGTGGTTGTAGCAAATACATAAGAAAAAACAGGAGGATATGTGATGAAAAACTTAACTGGTGCAGAAATAAGAAGCAAATTTTTAGAATTTTTTCAGGGCAAAGGGCATGCGATTGAGCCAAGTGCATCTTTAGTGCCTCATGATGATCCGTCATTATTATGGATTAATAGTGGTGTAGCTACCTTAAAAAAATATTTTGATGGTCGCGTTATTCCTGAAAATCCAAGAATAACAAATGCGCAAAAATCAATTCGTACAAACGATATTGAAAATGTGGGCAAAACGGCGCGTCACCATACTTTTTTTGAAATGCTTGGTAACTTTTCGATTGGGGATTATTTTAAAGAAGAAGCAATCGAATGGGCTTGGGAGTTCTTGACAGATGAAAAATGGATTGGCTTTGATAAAGAAAAGCTTTCTGTAACCATCCATCCAGAGGATGAAGAAGCATATGTTTTATGGCGAGATAAAATTGGCATACCAGAGAATCGCATCATTCGCTTAGAAGGTAACTTTTGGGACATAGGTGAAGGTCCAAGTGGTCCTAATACAGAAATATTCTATGATCGTGGTCCAGAATATGGCAATGATATCAACGATCCAGAATTATATCCAGGTGGAGAAAATGATCGTTACTTAGAAGTATGGAACCTTGTTTTCTCTGAATTTAACCATAATCCAGACGGCACTTATACACCTCTGCCAAAGAAGAATATTGATACAGGTATGGGCTTGGAGCGTATGGCGTCTGTTGTTCAAAATGTTCCAACAAACTTTGATACAGATTTATTTATGCCGATTATTCGCGCGACTGAACAATTAGCAGATGTCCGGTATGGCAAGGACTCTTTAAGCGATGAAGCATTTAAAGTAATCGCAGACCATATACGTACAGTGGCTTTTGCAATAGGTGACGGGGCTCTTCCGTCAAATGAAGGAAGAGGTTATGTGTTAAGACGTTTGTTGCGCAGAGCAGTTCGTTATGCAAAGAAAATTAATATCAACAGACCATTTATGTTTGAATTAGTTCCAGTAGTGGCTGAAATTATGGTAGATTATTATCCTACTGTAAAGGAAAAGACAGAATTTATTCAAAAAGTCATGAAAAGTGAAGAAGAACGATTCCATGAAACATTAAATGAAGGTCTTGCTATCCTTTCCGAAGTAATGGAGAAAGCAAAAGACAATGGAGTTATAGCTGGAGAAGATATTTTCCGTTTGTACGATACGTATGGATTCCCAGTTGAACTTACAGAGGAATATGCAGAGGAGCAAGGTCTGGCTATTGATCATGAAGGTTTCGAAAAAGAAATGGAAAGTCAGCGTGATCGCGCCCGAAAAGCACGTCAAGAAGTTGACAGCATGCAAGTTCAAAGTGGAGTGTTAGGCAATATTAAAGTGGAAAGTGAATTTATTGGTTATGATCAGTGGTCAAATGAAGCGCAAATCGTGGCTTTATTAAGAAATGGTCAAGAAGTAGAGACTGCAGAAGCTGGGGATGAAATTCAGTTTATATTAGACAAAACACCATTCTATGCAGAAAGCGGCGGTCAAATTGCTGACAAAGGAACGTTAAAATCGGATCATGTGACAATTAGCGTGGAAGATGTTCAAAAAGCGCCAAATGGTCAAAATTTACACAAAGGAATAATTGAAACAGGAGCTGTTAGGGTAAATGATAGATTAGCAGCTAAAGTGGATAGTAAAAATCGTTCCAAAATTATAAAGAACCATACAGCAACTCATTTATTACATCAGGCATTAAAAGATGTTCTTGGAACACATGTTAATCAAGCAGGATCTCTTGTACAACCAGATCGTTTACGTTTTGATTTTTCTCATTTTGGGCAAATTACTGCAGAGGAATTAGATGAGATTGAACGAATCGTTAACGAAAAGATATGGGAAAGTATTGCAGTTCAAATTGATTACAAGGATATCGATGAGGCGAAAGCAATGGGTGCAATGGCTTTATTTGGTGAAAAATATGGAAAAGTAGTACGTGTTGTCCAAGTTGGTGAGTATAGCTTAGAACTATGCGGCGGGTGTCATGTTGATAATACTTCAGCAATTGGTTTATTTAAAATTGTTTCGGAAGCTGGAATTGGCGCAGGAACAAGACGTATTGAAGCAGTAACTGGACAAGCGGCATACCAACAACTGACAGATCAAATTCACTTATTAAAAGAAGCGGCGAATAAGTTAAAAACTAGTCCCAAAGATGTCGTTACTCGCGTAGACAGTCTTCTTACAGAGGTGAAGCAATTACAACGGGAAAATGAATCACTTGCTGCAAAACTAAGCAATATTGAAGCAGGCAATCTTGTTGATCAAGTGAAATTAGTGAATGAAGTCCCAGTATTAGCGGCTTCTATCCCGAATGTAGATATGAATAATCTTCGCACAATGGCAGATGAATTAAAACAAAAAATAGATTCTGTCGTATTAGTACTTGGAAGTGTCAATGAAGGAAAAGTAAATATTATTGCTGGTGTAACCAAGGATTTAATGGATAAAGGTTTCCATGCAGGAAAGATAGTAAAAGAAGTAGCTTCCATTTGTGGAGGCGGCGGAGGCGGCCGTCCAGATATGGCTCAAGCAGGCGGTAAAGATCCTTCTAAACTAAATGAAGCATTAGAATTTGTACAAGAATATGTGAAATCCGTTTGATATTAAGGACAAGTAGTGTAAAATGTAGATAACTCTTAACAGAAATTGTTCGAAAAGGAAATGGGGTGTTCAAAATGAGCTCATTTGATAAAACAATGAGATTCAATTTTCCAGAAGAACCATATGAACATGATGTAAAAGAAGTACTTTATCAAGTTTACGATGCACTTCAAGAAAAAGGCTATAATCCAATCAATCAAATTGTTGGTTATTTACTTTCTGGGGATCCTGCTTATATTCCCCGTCACATGGATGCACGCAATATCATCCGAAAATTAGAACGAGATGAAATTATTGAGGAACTTGTAAAGTTTTATTTAAAACAGCAACGAGAGGAATAGACGTATGCGATTAATGGGCTTAGATGTTGGCTCAAAAACAGTAGGTGTTGCTGTTAGTGATGCTTTAGGATGGACAGCACAAGGAATTGAAACAATTAAAATTGATGAAGAGAAAGAACAATTTGGGCTTGACCGTATTGCGTCCTTGATTGTTGAGTATGATATAGGTAAAATAGTGGTTGGACTTCCTAAAAATATGAATGGCAGCATAGGCTTTCGTGGAGAAGCTAGTCAAATGTACGGGCAGCTTTTAGAAGAACGATTTGAACTGCCGGTTGTTTTTTGGGATGAACGACTAACAACGATGGCTGCTGAAAGAATTCTATTGGAAGCAGATGTTAGTAGAAAAAAACGTAAAAAAGTAATCGATAAAATGGCTGCATCTATCATTTTGCAAGGATATTTAGACAGTCAAAAATAATGAGGTGGAAATATGGAACACGGTGAGACTAATACAATTACAGTTGTAGACGAACAAGGAAATGAACAATTATGTGAGATTCTATTTACATTTGAATCAGATGAATTTGGAAAATCATATGTATTATATTATCCTCTTGGAGATGAAAGCGATGATGAAGAAATCGACATCCACGCATCTTCCTTCATTCCAAATGAAGAAACAGGCGACGGTGAACTATCTCCGATTGAAACTGAAGAAGAATGGGATTTAGTCGAAGAAATGTTAAATACATTCCTTGCTGAACAAGAAGAAGAGTAATAACGGATAGAAGAAAAGAGAGTCCTTTTGGGCTCTTTTTTTATTTTTTGTTAACTACTAGTCCAGCTTTCAGTAGTATGTAAATTTCACTAAAAGCTACAACTTTCTTAGCAAAATATAGTATAATAGGTCGAGATATGTAAAAAATGTTGGAGTGGTGTGTGTCAAGGAGGGAAAAGATTGACGAATAATAAAGACGAGAACAATACAATAAATAGTAAGAAGGAGTTATTTATAGCTAATTTAAATCAGAGACAACAAGAAGCAAAATTAGTCAGAAGAGTCGTGGTCATTGTTGCCTTAGTATTAATTATGATTGTAGCAGTTGTAGGGACGTCTGGTTACTTTTACATAAAATCAGCTTTAAAACCAGTTAATCCAGATAGTGATAAAGATATTGTAGTGGAAATCCCGATTGGGTCTGGTGTAAGCACTATTTCCCAATTGCTTGAAGATAAGGGGCTTGTAAAAAACGCAAAGGTGTTTAAATATTATGTGAAATTTAAAAATGAGTCGAATTTCATGGCTGGAGAATATCATATGAATCCATCCATGTCGATTCAAGAGATTATTGACAGCTTGAAAACCGGAAAAATTATGCAAGAACCGGTCTTTACCATGACGATACCTGAAGGAAGACAATTAAAAGAAATTTCCGCTATTATCGCGAAGAAGACAAACCAAAAGGAAGAAGAGGTTTGGAAACAATTAAACGATGAAGCATTTATCAAAGGGCTAATGGCCAAAAATCCAGATTTATTAACAACAGAAATTTGGGCGAAAAATATCAAATATCCGCTAGAAGGTTATTTATTTCCTGCAACTTATTCTTATTATGAAGAAAAGCCAACATTGGAAGCAATCATTTCCGTAATGCTTGATAAAACAGAAAGTGTAGTAAAAGCATATGAAACGGAAATTGAACGAGATAAATTAACCGTCCATCAATTTTTAACAATGTCTTCGTTAATTGAAGAAGAAGCAACCAAAAATGTGGATAGAAAGAAAATTGCCAGTGTGTTCTATAATCGTATCGAACAAGGGATGCCATTGCAAACAGACCCGACAGTACTTTATGCTTTAGGAGAGCATAAGGATAGAGTTTATTATAAAGATCTAGAGGTAGATTCACCTTATAATACCTATCAAAATGTAGGCTTACCACCTGGACCTATTGCCAATGCAGGAACTGTTTCTATGGAAGCGGCATTGCATCCGGATGATACAGATTATCTCTATTTCTTAGCTTCAAAAGATGGGAAAGTGTACTTTTCTAAATCGCTTAATGAACATAATGAATTGAAAGCAAAATATATTACAGAGAATGACTAACATTCTTCAACAAAAAAAGACTACAGTCAAACAAAAAGATGTTTGGACTGTAGTCTTTTTTTGAAATTACGTTATTTTGTTCGAAAAATTGTCATCTTTTATATGGATTGCTGTTGATATCTGAAGATTTATTAGCATTCTCCTATATTTTATGATAAAATGGTACAAGTGTTTTTGAGTATACATTTAATGAAATACCCAAATTATATACACTTTTTTGATGTGTTAGGTTCTTAATAAGAAGCTAACTATTTTTAGGTAGAAGAAAAAAGGATAGGGCTTTATGGATTAATTAGGAGGGACTCATCCTTGCAAAATAAACAAATCCTGGAGTATATTGAAAATTTAATTCCAGAAAGAAATAACCAGATTAGTGAAATGGAACATTATGCGAAACAAAATGAAGTTCCCATTATGGAGTTAATAGGGATTGAAACATTATTACAATTACTACGAATTCAGCAGCCTAAAAAAATATTAGAAGTTGGCACAGCGATAGGATATTCTGCCATAAGAATGGCGGAAGCATTACCATCTTCTCAAATAGTTACGTTGGAAAGAGATGAACAAAGGTATTTAGTAGCGAAGGAAAATGTCGAAAAGTTTAAGCTTGAAGCACAAATTGTCCTTTTACAAGGTGATGCCCTTGAATTAGGTTCCATAGTTGAGCAATATGGACCGTTTGATGCTATCTTTATCGATGCGGCAAAGGGACAATATCAAAAGTTTTTCGATCTTTACAGCCCTTTGTTATCGAATGACGGAATCGTGTATACAGATAATATATTATTTCATGGTTTAGTGGCAGCAGAAGAGATAGATAGTAGAAACCTTCGTCAATTAGTACGGAAAATAAGAAATTATAATCAATGGCTTATGGGAAATCAGGATTATCACACAGCAATCTTGCCTGTGGGAGACGGTATTGCAATTAGTAAAAAGAGGGGATAAGAATGAAAAAACCGGAATTACTAGTAACGCCAACCAGTATAAACGATATAGAGCCGCTTATTGATAATGGAGCAGATGCTTTTGTTATCGGAGAACAAAAATTTGGTTTGAGATTAGCCGGTGAATTTAATCGGGACGATGTAAAAAAGGCGATTGAAATCGCACACCAAAGAGGGAAAAAAGTATATGTGGCTGTAAATGCAATTTTTCATAATGATAAAATCGAGGATGTAACAGAATATCTGCGGTTTTTAGTGGCTGTAAATGCGGATGCAATATATTATGGCGATCCAGCTGTTTTAATGATTGCCAGAGAAGTTGCGGCAAATATGAAATTGCATTGGAGTACAGAAACAACAGGGACAAACTGGTACACATGTAATTATTGGGGACGCAAAGGTGCAAAAAGAGCGGTCCTAGCAAGAGAAATTAGCATGGACGCCATCATTGAAACAAAAGAAAATGCAGAAGTGGAGATTGAAATCCAAGTTCATGGAATGACGACGATGTTTCAATCAAAACGTACTTTACTAGAACATTACTTTCAATATCAAGGGAAAGAAGTGGAATTGGAAGCAAGTAAATCAGATAAGAACTTCTTTCTGCATGATAAAGAAAGAGAAAATAAATATCCAATTTTTCAGGATGCAAATGGGACACATATTATGAGTCCAAATGACATTTGTATCATTGATGAGCTTGCAGATCTATTGGATGCTGGCATTGATTCTTTCAAAATCGACGGTCTTTTGAAAGAACCAAGCTATATTATTGCCGTTACTGGACTATATTATCAAGCAATAACTTTGTATTTAAATGATCCAGATCGATATGAAGAAGAAAAAGACCATTTACTTGCTGAGATAGAAAAAATTCAACCACCTAATAGACCATTGGACACAGGATTTTTCTTTAAAGAAACGGTTTACTAAACAAGTGGAGGAGAAGGGAAAATGACATTAGTTAAAGATCCTATTTCTGAAATAAGAGATGGAAAAAGAGTAATTGTAAAGAAACCGGAACTGCTAGCACCTGCTGGTAATTTAGAGAAATTAAAAATTGCTGTTACATACGGTGCAGATGCTGTCTTTATTGGTGGACAAGAATATGGGCTTCGTTCGAATGCTGGAAACTTCACTTTTGAAGAAATGAAAGAGGGAGTGGAGTTTGCTAAGAAATATCAAGCAAAAATATATGTTACTACCAATATATTTGCACATAATGAAAATATTGACGGTTTAGAAGAATACTTACTGGGCTTAAAGTCAGCAGGTGTACATGGAATTATTGTGGCAGACCCATTAATTATCGAGACATGCCGTAGAGTAGCACCCGAAATAGAAGTGCATTTAAGTACACAGCAATCTCTTTCTAACTGGAAGGCAGTTCAGTATTGGAAGGAAGAAGGTTTAGAACGGGTTGTGCTTGCCCGTGAAACAAGTGCAGAAGAGATAAAAGAAATGAAAGAAAAAGTAGATATCGAAATCGAAACATTCATTCATGGCGCAATGTGTATCGCATATTCTGGTCGTTGTACATTGAGTAATCATATGACGGCTCGAGATTCTAACCGCGGCGGCTGTTGTCAATCATGTCGCTGGGATTATGATTTGTACAAGCTAGATGGTGTGGAGGAAAAGCCTTTATTCTCTGAAGGTGATGCTCCTTTTGCGATGAGTCCAAAAGATTTAAAGCTTATCGAATCTATTCCACGTATGATTGAACTAGGCATAGACAGTTTAAAAATTGAAGGTAGAATGAAATCCATTCATTATATTGCTACAGTTGTTAGTGTTTACCGAAAAGTGATTGATGCCTATTGTGCAGATCCAGATCATTTTGTCATTCAAGAGGAATGGCTTAAAGAACTAGATAAATGTGCAAATCGAGATACAGCACCTGCTTTCTTTGAAGGTCAGCCAGGGTATAAAGAGCAAATGTTTGGAAATCATAGCAAAAAGACCACTTTTGACTTTGCTGGTTTAGTGCTCGATTATAATGAAGAGACAAAAATAGTAACATTACAACAAAGAAACTTCTTCAAACAGGGGCAGGAAGTGGAATTTTTTGGTCCGGAAATTGATAATTTTACAATGGTTGTTGATAAAATTTGGGATGCAGACGGAAAAGAAATCGATGCTGCAAGACATCCTTTACAAATTGTTAAATTCAAAGTGGACCACCCTGTTTATCCAAATAATATGATGCGAAAGGAGCTTTAATAAGCATGCAGCCGAAACCAGTAGTTATTGGTGTCGCAGGTGGCTCCGGATCTGGAAAAACAAGTGTGACCAAAGCTATATTTGACCATTTTAAAGGACATTCGATTTTAATGATCGAACAAGATTATTACTATAAAGATCAATCTCATTTACCATTTGAGGAAAGATTAAAAACGAATTATGACCATCCGTTAGCATTTGATACAGAATTATTAATTGATCATATTCAAAAATTATTAAATTATGAAGCAGTGGAAAAGCCAGTATATAATTATGCCATGCATACCCGCTCCGATGAAACTATCCTAGTTGAACCTAAGGATGTAATCATTGTGGAAGGTATCTTAATATTGGAGGATGAAAGTCTTCGTGATTTAATGGATATGAAGTTATTTGTTGACACAGATGCGGATTTACGTATTATCAGAAGATTAATGAGGGATATCAAAGAAAGAGGAAGAACGATTGACTCTGTAATTGAACAATATGTTAATGTAGTTCGTCCCATGCATAATCAATTTATTGAACCAACAAAAAGATATGCAGATATTATAATTCCTGAGGGCGGTCATAATCACGTAGCCATTGATCTTATGGTTACAAAAATTCAAACAATTCTTGAACAAAAATCACTTTTATGAAACAATAGAAAGTATTCATGAAAAATTTCTGGGAAATAGGCTGTTCCATTATAGACAGCCTATTTTTCCAAATATGGATTATGCAAGAAACCAATGGGTTAAAATAATGGGATAAATAAAAGAGCTCTCTGTAATGATATTTGATAATTTTTCCTATTGTTAATTTCATAAAAATAATCATTCTTTTAACAAAAATCGCTAATTAGTGAAAAAATGTTAAATCATTACAGGCAATCTAATAGAAAATGCTTTCTTTTTTCTTCAATCCGTATTAAACTCATTCTATTAGAAAAAAAGCGCGTCCATTTCTAAGATGTCGTGCTATTATCTTTAAATACATAATTATTAGGGATTTTACAAATAGTTTCATGGCTATTCATTAATCCCATACTTGAAGGAGTGAAGATTTTGGCAATCGAAAAAGAATTTCCAATGACATTAGCAGGTAAAGAAAAATTAGAACAGGAACTAGAACAGTTAAAAACAGTTAAACGTAAAGAAGTTGTAGAACGTATTAAAATTGCACGTAGTTTCGGTGACTTATCCGAAAACTCAGAGTATGATTCTGCGAAAGAAGAACAAGCTTTTGTAGAGGGTCGTATCACTACGATCGAAAATATGATTCGAAATGCAAAAATTATCTCGGAAGATGAGTTAGATCGCGACACTGTTTCACTTGGTAGTTCTGTTACATTCGTCGAGCTTCCAGACGGTGAAGAAGAAACATATACAATCGTTGGTAGTGCGGAAGCAGATCCATTCGAAGGGAAGATTTCAAACGATTCTCCAATCGCTAAAAGCTTAATTGGCAAAAAAGTTGGCGATAAAGTAATTGTACAGACTCCAGGCGGAGAAATGAATGTACAAATCGTTACAATTAAATAAGTAATTTAATGGAATGGATAACGGAATAAAAAGTTATCATGGACTTGTTTATAAATGGGACACCTCGTCAACACTTTTGATGAGGTGTTTTATTTATGTGGAGAAAAAGAATAGTTGGCATCGGTATCCTTTTTTTATTTGCTTTATGTATATTGCTAGGAAGGCTAATACAAGTGCAGTTAATAGAGACAAATCATTTCACTAAGCATAATATTAATTTGGTGGAAGCAAGTGTAAAACAAAGATCACAAGAAATGCTTTTGGACAATGGTCGAGGAACCTTTCTTGATAAAAATGGAAATTCGCTAACACATCAGACAAAAGCAGTTTTAATATTATTTCCTTTTTTAAAAAAAATGGATTGGGATAGCAAAAAAGTAGCGGATATTATTGGGACAAGTGAATACAATGTAAAGAATAGTATTATCGATGCAAAAGATCCGGTTGTTTTTGGAGGAAAGAAACCATTGGAATTAACAAGCAGGCAAATGTCTGCTATCAATCAGCTGAAGATTCCAGGTGTTTTTGCCGCAGAGAAAAAGTTTCATATCAATAATAGTATCGCCGAACAACTGCTAGGGATTACTGGTCAAAATGAAGAGCAATTAGGAAAGCGATATCCTGATAGAAAGCTAGGAGGTTCTACATTAATTGGTTTAACAGGCTTAGAAAGAAGCTTTGATGAATTTCTTTTGCCTGATGGCGAATCGAAGCTTGTCTATCATGTAGATGCAAAAGGAGGACCACTCTTTGGCTTAAATGTTAAATATGTAGAACCTGCAAATCCGTTTTATCCTGTAAATGTCCGCACAACCATAGACACAGATTTACAGCAGATGGCAGAAGACTTAGTAGATGAACAAGGCATAAAGAAAGGTGGACTAGTTCTGTTAGATCTAGACGATAATTCGATTGCTGCAATGGTTTCTAGGCCGAAGATAAATGCAGAAGATCCTTATCAGACAGATGGAGTTAATAACTATATGCTAAAACAGCAGATTGTCGGCTCTGTCTTCAAAACAGTCATTGCAGCAGCTGCGATCGACAATAAATTGGATGATAACAATAAGCAATATGATTGCAGCAAGAAGATCAATGGCGAAGAGGACTTAACATATCAGCATGGAATGTTAAATTTTACAGATAGCTTTGCAGTTAGTTGCAACAATACCTTTGGGACAATAGCGAAGACGTTAAGTGATATAGATGAAAATTTAATCGAGGAATATGCAGCTAAATTATCATTGACTAGCCTGGTGGGGTGGCGAGGCAGTGTTTTTCATTCTCCTGATTTCAAACAATTTAGTGGCGAAGAAATGGGAAGAGTGTTTTTGAATGAGGAGGCGAAAAAGGATAAGAACTATGTTGCATTAACGGGAATCGGACAGCATGAGGTACGGGTTACACCATTAGAAGTGGCAAATATGATGGCGACTATTGCTAGAGGAGGAGAAAAGGAAAGTGTCAGAGTTGTTTCAGATATTCAATACAAAAATGGCACAACCTTTTATTCCTTTGATAAGCAAGAGTTAGATGGAGGAAAAATATCTCCTTATACCGCTTCAAGGCTCCAAAAACTTTTAAGAGAAGTTGTTACAAACAATAAAGGAACTGGCAGGTGGTTTCAAGATCTTCCCTATGAAATTGCTGGAAAATCAGGAACGGCAGAAACAGGCGTATATAAAGAGGAGAAGCAGTTACATAATAAATGGTTTGCAGGTTATTTTCCTTATGAGAAGCCTAAATATGCCTTAGTAACAGTGAATTTAGATGTTTATTCAGACGAAGGCGGGGTCAACCAACTATTTGCAGAGGTAGTTAAAGGAATCGATAAAAAGCAGCAAAATGCTGCTCGCTAGTACGCCAATAGGTTCTTGCTTTTCTAAAAGTGTACTGCCATGTTAAAATATGTACAGTGAAAGAAGAAAAGTGAGAGTTAAATCAACTTATATAAAGAGGAAATGGAAAGAAAATAGGAGGAGAAACACCTTGAGTAATGAAATAAATAATGAAGGTAAAACGAGATATGCACAACGTTCTAAAAGAAAGAAAACGAATCTTATTTTAAATGGATTAATCGTTGCTGTGATTTTACTAATTGTATTTGTATCATATTCTATTTTTCATACAAATGATGAAAAAAATACAGCTAAAAATAAAGAAAACGAACCGAAATCAGGTCAAGAAGTATCGGATGAGAATAAAACAGCTGCTTCGACGACTAAATCAGATAATAAAGAGGAGAACACTACTTCAGAAGAAGAAAAAGAATCTGATGGGGAGGAAATTGTCACAGAAGGTGGCAGTGACTCGAATGTTATTAAAACGATTGAGAATCCTTCCTGGAAGCCTGTTGGAACATCCCAAACAGGGGAGCATGTAGCTACTTATTCAGAAGGGGCAGACTGGAACGAACAAATTAAAGCATTATCTTATGCAACCGGCTTAGATAGCGGGAATATGACTGTTTGGTTCCTTGGTAATAATAATCATGATCCTCAGAAGTCTATTGGAACAGTATCATCTAAAGATAAATCTGAAAAATATAGAGTATATATAGAATGGGTAGATGGAAGTGGATGGAAACCAACGAAGGTAGAAGAAATAAAAGACTTAAATATTCGTTAAACTCGAACTGGAGAATCAAGCTCCAGTTCTTTTTTATTGTTTTTTAAAACTGCTTTTTCATTTTAAAATGGACAACGGCGGTGTAATAAGGCCGACCATTCTCTAGTAAAGTAACTTGATGGGAGACAGAATGAACAGAAAGCAATATAGCTTTATTGACTTCTACTTGTTCATTGATTTTTTTCTCGATTGCTTTTAGACTTTCTCCTTCAAAAAACTCTACCTTATCTTCTATCATTTCTAATTGGATATTCATGCTTAAATCTTCCTTTCTTCCTAACAGTAAAAATATCATAACATAAGGAGACAATGGATTAATATTAATACATAAAAACAGTCTGATAAAGATTGAAAATAGGGAATAAACTTACTATTTTTTGCATCTTGATAACAAAAAGAAAGATATGATAAATTAAGAACAAGAAATATTTAAAACCATAGTATACTTATAGGAATTATATATTTAAGAAAACAGGGGTGCAATGCTATGGGAAAAGAGTTTCTTGAGATTTTTGAACAATGGGCGGATTCTTACGATGACAGTCTCACTAACAATAAAGAATACGAAGCTGTTTTTCACAAGTATGATTATATATTAAAAATGGTAGCAGAACGTGCCACAGGGCATGTTGTTGAATTTGGGCCTGGTACAGGAAATTTAACTGTTAAACTGATTGAAAAGGGTTTAACGGTTACCGCCATAGAACCATCGCCTGCAATGAGGAAGTTGGCGAAGGAGAAAATTAATGCAAAAGCAACCATAATAGATGGGGATTTTCTTCACTTTAAGCTAGATCAGCAACCAGATACCTTTGTAAGTACTTATGCTTTTCATCACTTAACCGACCAAGAAAAAGAAGAAGCGATTAAACAGTATAGTAATCTCCTCCCTTTAGGTGGTAAAATAGTGTTTGCAGATACCATGTATGTCACTAAAGATGCGTACGATGAGGCAATTAAGAATGCCAAGGAAAAGGAGCATCACCATTTAGCAGAAGACTTGCAAAGAGAGTATTATACAACAATCCCCTTTCTAACGGAAATTTTAGAGAAGTACGGTTTTTCCGCATATTTTAAGAAGTTGAATGACTTTGTATGGATGATGGAAGGGGAAAAAATAAGCGAAAGAGGTAAGTGAATTGAAAATCGCAATAATCGGTGCAATGGAAGAAGAAGTAACTTTACTACGTGAAAAAATAGCAAATAAGAAAGAACAGACAATCGTTGGATTTCAGTTTATTGAAGGTGAATTATTTGGGAAAGAGGTTGTTTTACTTCGTTCTGGCATAGGAAAAGTGAATGCCGCAATGAGTACAACGATTCTAATGCAAACATTTAAACCAGACTATCTAATCAATACAGGTTCAGCAGGAGGATTAAATCCAACTCTTGAAGTAGGAGACGTTGTTATTTCGAGTGAAGTACGTCATCATGACGTAGACGCCACTATTTTTGGTTATGAATACGGCCAAGTTCCACAAATGCCAGCAAGCTTTAAGGCGACTGAAAGATTAATTGCTGCAGCAGAACAAAGTGCAAAGGAAATTGGCAATCATTCTGTAGTGACAGGTTTAATTACAACTGGTGACTCTTTTATCAATCAACCAGAAAAGGCAGCCTTTATAAAATCAAAATTCGAGAATCTGCAAGCTGTTGAAATGGAAGCAGCTGCAATCGCTCAGGTTGCTTATCAACATAATATTCCATTTGTTATTATTCGCTCTTTATCTGATATTGCTGGGAAGGAATCCCATTTATCTTTTGATCAGTATTTAGAAAAAGCGGCTGTCCATTCAGCAAATCTAGTGTTAGGAATCGTTGAGAGAATATAAAGAAGAGCAGAAGGGGAAACCCTTCCTTTCTTTTCTTCTAAATACAAGTAAACAACTAAGAATAATAAGTTATAGAGAAATTTTTGTCTAGGAAGAAACTTGTTATATAGGGGGAAAATAAGTGGGTGGTGTGGAGTTTGAATGTTTATCGAAATGTGCATGAGTTAATAGGTCATACACCAATGCTTGAATTGACTCATTTTTCATTACCTAAAAATGTTCATTTATATGCGAAATTAGAATATTGTAATCCAGGTGGAAGCATAAAAGATAGACTGGGTTATGAATTAATTCAAGAAGCGTTAAAAAGTGGAAAGCTTACTAAAGGTGGAACCATTATTGAGCCTACGGCAGGTAATACAGGTATTGGGTTAGCTCTTGCCGCATTAAATACAGGAATAAAGGTAATAGTTTGTGTGCCGGAAAAATTTAGTATCGAAAAGCAGGAAATTATGAAGGCATTAGGGGCGGAGATAATTCATACGCCTACTTCCTTAGGCATGCAAGGGGCAATTGAAAAAGCGAAAGAATTGCAGCGGAACATTCCTAATGCTTATGTACCAGGACAATTTGAAAATGAAGCAAATCCAAATACTTATTATAAAACACTGGGGCCAGAAATATGGGAGCAATTAAATTATCAGGTTGACGTATTTGTTGCTGGTGCTGGAACAGGTGGTACTTTTATGGGAACAGCCCGCTATTTAAAAGAACAAAATCCAGCTGTCAAAGCGGTAGTAGTAGAACCAGAAGGCTCTATTTTAAATGGTGGGAAAAGTGGACCACATAAAACGGAAGGAATTGGGATGGAGTTCATCCCAGCCTATATGGATACCAGCTATTTTGATCAAATTTCTACCGTTTCTGATGCAGATGCATTTGAGTATGTGAAGCTTGCAGCTCAAAAAGAAGGTTTGCTTGTAGGAAGTTCCTCTGGAGCCGCTTTATATGCCGCTGTACAGGAAGCGCAGAAAGCAGAAAGTGGCAGTAATATCGTTGTGGTTTTTCCAGACTCTAGTGATCGTTATATGAGCAAAAAAATATTTGATGGAGGGATTTAAATGAAAAGAAAAACAAAATTAATACATGGTGGAATTCCTGGAGACCTGCATACAGGAGCAGTGAACGTTCCGATTTATCAAGTAAGCACTTATAAACAAGACGGTATTGGCAATCATAAAGGCTTTGAATACTCTAGAACTGGAAACCCTACTCGCCATGCATTAGAAGAGCTTATCAAGGATTTAGAAGAAGGGAAAAGAGGCTTTGCATTTAGTTCTGGTATGGCAGCAATCACTGCGGTTATGATGCTATTTAAGAAGGGGGACCATATCCTCTTAACAGACGATGTATATGGGGGAACCTTCCGTGTGATGACAAAGGTTCTGAATAAGTTTGGAATAGAGGCAACCTTTATCGATACAAGTGATATTAACAATATCCAAGAGGCTATAAAAGAAAATACAGTAGCTTTGTATATTGAAACACCAACAAATCCATTATTAAAAATCACAGATATTGAAGCCGTTTCACGGATTGCAAAAGAAAAGGGATTATTAACGATTGTTGATAATACTTTTTCTACTCCTTATTGGCAAACGCCATTAACATTGGGAGCAGATATTGTCCTTCATAGTGCCACAAAGTATCTTGGTGGTCATAGTGATGTGGTATCCGGGCTTGTTGTTGTAAAGGACGAAAAATTAGGAGAAGAGCTTCATTTTGTGCAAAATTCAACTGGTGGAGTGTTAGGACCACATGGTTCTTGGCTATTAATAAGAGGGATGAAAACACTAGGAATTCGAATGGAAGAGCATGAAAGCAACACAAGGCAAATCGTTAGTTTTCTAGAAAAACATCCAGCCATTGCAAAAATATATTATCCAGGACTGCCTACACATCCAAACCATGAAATTAGCAAGAAACAAGCACATGGCTTTGGAGGAATGGTAAGTTTTGATGTGGGAAGTGCAGAGAATGCTGATAAGCTTTTAAATAAAGTGAAATATTTTACACTTGCAGAAAGTTTAGGAGCTGTAGAAAGTCTAATCTCTGTTCCAGCAAGAATGACACATGCCTCCATTCCGCCTGAAAGAAGAGCAGAGCTAGGGATAACAGATGGTCTTGTAAGAATTTCTGTTGGATTAGAAGATATAGAAGATTTAGTGGAAGATCTAAAACAGGCATTACAATAATGATCGACAAGAGATTTACGGATAGGAAACCTATTTGTAAATCTCTTTTTTTTATGGATGAATCGTGATGAAGCGCAATAATTTTTTTTTCCATAATATCGCAATTTAGCTATTGATTTCATAAAGCTTAATCTACTATTCCTATGTTATGGTAATTATATAGTTTAGTAGAAAGTAGGGGAAGAAATGGAGAAAAAGATAAAAATTTTAACAGATAAGATATCTGATTATCAGCAATTTGGCACCGTTTTGCTAGCTGTTGGAGCATTTTTTTATATAGGAGTAATTATTCCTAAAATGGATAAGGTAACAGGTTATAATGAGGGCATGCTTATTACTTCGATTGTCTTCTTAAGTGTTTCGATTTTATTCTTTGCCAAAGCGAAGAAATTAAAAAAACTTTTGGATGAATGGAAAGAATCGTGATGGAGAGGAATAGGATGTTAGACAATGAGATGCCAGCTAAAGCAACACCCGAACTTATAGGAAGTGTGGAAACTTCGTATAATTGTTTGGGTTTTTTATTTGTTTAAAGATTGCTTTATGATGTTTGTTGTTATCACGATCTGCGCTTGAAAGGAAGAGGGAGAAGGTAACAGAGTGATTGCTGATCAAAGAAAAGAGACTTGGGATTACTCTTTTTTATTTAATTACGAGCCGCTCTACCCTATTGTAATAAGGATTTCATTCTCAATACATCGGGCAGCATAAGTAGCTAATTTTGTTCCTTTTCCTTCAGAAAAGCTTTCTATCCCTTTTATTAGTCCAATGGTTCCAATCGAAATTAGATCCTCTGAATCTTCACCTGTATTTTCGAATTTTTTTACAATATGAGCAACTAAGCGTAAATTATGCTCTATTAACATATTTCTTGCATGCGAATCTCCTTCAGCCATCAATCGTAAATATTTTTTTTCATCACTCGCTGATAATGGTTGGGGAAATGCATTATTCTTTACATAGGACACAAGAAAAACTAATTCTTTGAGTAAAGCTCCAATTGACAATAAGATTCCAGACATTTTTCCACCTCCACATTCAAGGACATTTGCCTATACTTCATTACTATGTGAAAAGAGAGTAGGTTTTGCATGTCCAACCGACAATAAACTTTGGAAAATATATTTTATTTTGGTTTATTGTCTGCATATTGTGGGTAGTGTCAGGAAATACCT
Source organism: Niallia sp. FSL W8-0177 (assembly GCF_038006285.1). Classification (NCBI taxonomy): domain Bacteria; kingdom Bacillati; phylum Bacillota; class Bacilli; order Caryophanales; family Bacillaceae; genus Niallia; species Niallia sp. FSL W8-0177. The sequence goes on along the minus strand of NZ_JBBOUX010000001.1, from coordinate 2,523,807 downwards.
TTCTACGATAAAAAAGAGCTGTAAAGGTTCGATTTGCTGCTAGTAGTTCACAGGCTGAACATAGAAGAATCTCCCAGTTTGCTACGAGGCTACGTTTTATTTTCCATTTATTATTAAAATCTTATTAAATTCTTTTTATTACCTTGTATAATACATATATTAATAACTTTTTTCTATTACTCGGAGGTGGACCAAATGGATACGAAATATTTAGATTTGCTTACAGAAAAGTATGATTCGGAAGAAAAAGTAGTAACAGAAATCATCAATCTGGACGCAATATTAAATCTTCCTAAGGGAACGGAGCATTTTGTCAGCGATTTGCATGGTGAGTTTCATGCTTTTCAACATGTATTAAGAAATGGTTCAGGAAATGTGAAAGAAAAAATTCGCGATTTATTTAAAGATGAGCTTTTAAGTGCTGAAATCGATGAATTCGCCACTTTGGTTTATTATCCAGAAGAGAAATTGAAAAGAATAGTGAATTCATTTATACATACGAAAGAACTAGATAAATGGTATGCAGATACCATTGAAAGAATGATTCGCTTAGTTTCTTATGCATCCTCCAAGTATACCAATTCCAAAGTTCGTAAAGCATTACCACAACAGTTTGTTTATATTATTGAAGAATTATTATATGAAAAAAATGAATTAAATAATAAAACAGATTATTATTCAAGCATCATTAACAGAATAATTTCACTAGGACAAGCTAATAAACTAATTATCGGACTTTCCTATACTATTCAAAGACTGGTTGTCGACCATTTGCATGTTGTTGGCGATATATACGACCGGGGGCCTTATCCTGATAAAATTATCGATACATTAATGGATTATCATTCCGTGGATATCCAGTGGGGTAATCACGATGTTCTATGGATTGGTGCATATGCAGGATCTAAAGTCTGTCTTGCTAATATTATTCGGATATGTGCAAGATATGATAATTTAGATATTATTGAGGATGCTTATGGGATAAATTTACGTCCACTCTTAAACTTAGCAAATAAATATTATAAAGATAACAAAGCTTTTCGTCCAAAAATGAATGCCAAAGAAAATACAGACGAAAATATTTTACAAATCACAAAAATTCACCAAGCTATTTCTATTATTCAATTTAAACTTGAAATACCTATTATTAAAAGGCGACCTGATTTTCAAATGCACCACCGCCTGCTTCTAGAAAAAATTGATTATGAGCATAATACCATAGATTTAAACGGTAAAATTTATTCGCTTGAAAATACCTGTTTTAATACAATTGATCCGAAAGATCCATCTCTCCTTTTAGAAGAAGAAGAGCAAGTTATTAATAAACTGCTTTTTTCGATTCAACATTCTGAGAAACTAGCAAAACATATTCATTTTCTTATAAATAAGGGGAGTTTATATTTAAGATATAATAGCAATTTATTAATCCATGGTTGTATTCCATTAAATGAAGATGGATCAATGAAATCGATGCGTATAGACGGAAAAGATTATCGAGGAAAAGAATTATTTGATCTATTTGAATATTATTTACGTTATAGCTTTAATCATCCTGAAATAACTGATGACTTTGCAACAGATTTAGTTTGGTATTTATGGACTGGGGAAAATTCCTCGTTATTTGGCAAAAAAGATATGACTACATTTGAACGTTATTTTATTAAAGAAAAGGAAACACATAAAGAAAAAAAGAATCCTTACTACTCCTTACGGGAAAACGAAGAGGTCTGCCGCCATATTTTGGAGGAATTTAATTTAAACCCTGATCAGGGGCATATTATAAATGGTCATACACCTGTTGCAGAAATTAATGGAGAAAATCCAATTAAAGCGAATGGAAAAATGATTGTGATAGATGGCGGATTTTCCAAAGCCTATCAATCTAAAACAGGAATTGCCGGCTATACCTTATTATATAATTCCTATGGCATGCAATTGGTTGCCCATAAGCGCTTTACTTCAAAAGAAGATGTGTTAGAAAATGGCACCGATGTCTTATCGGTAAAAAGAGTAGTAGACAGAGAATTAAAACGGAAAAAGGTACTTGAAACAAATGTAGGGCAAAAGTTACTTGAGCAAATGAATGATTTAAATCGATTATTAGAATATCGCTATCTAAAAAAATAAGAAAAGAACAAGCAGTGTGGCTTACTGTTTCCCACTGTTTGTTCTTTTCTTATTTCTTCATGCTTGGTGGCTTGCTACATTATATCTCTTTCCCTACGTTAGTCTGTGTCTTTATCCGCCCATAAGATTGATTGTCGACTCTGTAAAATAATTAAAAACATTTTTATCCACCTCTCCTTAATTTTTATTTTTTTCTATTTTTTTAGAAACGTATGATTGAATATTGTTTTCTTCTATTTTCTTCCATGATTTCTTCAATCATTTGCTGATGAGTAATTTCTTCGGCTGTCATCTTTTTGGGATGAACGGTAATGGTAAAAAACAGCATATTTATTATCATAGTTAATACCTCCTATTTATTATTAGTAATGGAAATTTGAAAAATATCCAGAACGAATTTGCTTTGTTTTCGTTTCTTCGAATATTTGCTCGATCTCCTGTAAATGATTCTGTTCTTCTTCCGTCGGTCTTTTCCTATTTATAGTTATGGTAATAAAGAAAATATTTAAGGTCATGTCTTCACCTCCTATATGTGAATGTTTTACAACCTATAGCCCATTTCATGGAGTTTTCTGCGATTTTCTTCTATTCTCTTTTCCATTTCAATTTCTTGTAAAAATTCAGCATTTGTATATTGCTTTTTCTTAAACGTAACTGTTAAAAAAATTAGATTTAATGTCATTTTTCTTTCACTCCTAGTTTAAATTTTTCCATAAATGGAATTTTTTTCTCGTGAGTGCACAAAAAAACCGCAAATAGACTGATCTGCGGCTTAAAAAGGGCATAATAAAACCGCAGGACACGACTACCCTGCGGTTGGATAATTTTAGTTAAATGAAAACTAAGATAAATAATCCCATTCCGAAGCGGTTGAATTCGTGTACGTTAAATATTCAATTAGTACTACATTGTTTAATTCTGGTAAAATTCTGATCATTTTATTCAACCTCCTTCGATTTTTTTTGTTCTCACATTGGTAATTATATCCTCGAATGCCAATCTTGTAAACCTTTTTTTGAAAAAATGGATATTCCACACGGTTTTTTAGGGTTTTTGTTATTCCAGTCTGCTGTTCAAATGGAAGGAATAATGTTATTTCATTGATGTACACATATACATGCACCAGGGGAAAATCTTAGTGTGCAAAACTTGAAGAGGTATCCGATTGCCAAGCAGTATTTCTCCAAAATCAAGGAAGTTACTTGATTTAAAACTGCCAAACATGGAAAAGGAAAGTAATTTTCAATTCGTTGCTTTTCCCTTTCGAATCCAATTTGATACAGAAAATTATAAAAGTCAACAAACCTTTGGTTCTTTTAGATATTCATTCAAAATAGCGATTGAATATAGTTAGAGGGATAATAAATTGTTTAACATAATTTGTATTTACAATTATTTTTATCATCATTATGTTTTTAACTATGGTTAAAAATAGTAAAAGATAATTCAAAAAAATAATACCTCAAAAATTTTTAGTTAGAATGACTTTTAATCACAAACGTTAAATTGTGAAAAGGGTAATTGAAGAATTAGTTATTGTAGACAGTGAGACTATAAATAAATCTTTTAATGTGGAACTATTATTATTAAGAATGAATCTTCTAAAACTTATATCGTTAAAAAGAGGGATAAAGCCACAAAAATTGCTAAAGCACTTAATACTACTCTTGCTAAGTTTAAAAGAGGTTAAGCCTTCTAAGAAAAACTGGAATTTAGACTATCCTGAAGACAAAATGCTATAAAATGATCTGAATGGATATGTTATACAATATGATTACCTCACACATCCCTGTTCTTTGGAATGGGCATTTTTTCTTTATTAAATCAAAAAATTAAAGAAATATTTCATACTTAGAGTTAATATGAGGATAATAAAATACAAAAAGGGAGAGAATTGGAAATGAACAGATATAAAAATAGTATAATTTTTTATTTTATAATGATAGTTTTTTTTGTAGTGTATGTGAAATTAGTAGGTTATGTGTTCAATAGATGGATTCCATTAAGTCCGACAGCTGATTTATTTACTATTATAATTATTGGGCTTATTGTTATACCGGTATCCGCAATCTCTGCTCATCATTTAATAAAATTAATCCAAAAGTAATGAAGGCTTTCCTTTTTACTGGCATTATTGTTGTAGATGCAGCATTTTGCAGGGTGATCATTATGGTAAATAGTTCCATTTATTTGGATTGATTATGTTACCTGGACTGTTAAAGAGAAATATCTAATATTTATTTTGACTAAAATTAAAAATCGTAGAAAACCTTCACCTTAATTGGTGAGGTCTTTTTTAATCAAAAAAAATAAGGCACAATGCCTTATTCTTCTTCTTCATAAGGTTTATGTTTGATTTCAATGGTACGTTGGTCATCGAAACCAACTACAGGATGTAGATTATAAGATGTGTGTTCAAAATCTACATGAGAATTAGAAACTGTAAAGATAGTAATTGTTTCATTATCTGAGTCAACAACTGAGTATTTAAATTCATTGGCTAAATCTTTGAATAAGGAATATTCTTCGTGGATTGTTACAACCCAATTATAACCTATTGTAAATTGTTTTGTTTTCATAATACCTCCAAATATGGTCATTTATACCTTTTATTGTAAGTGATTTGGTGAAGTTTGGCAATTAGAAGATTTACTATTTGGTATCTTTTTTATTATGTTTTTTATTATTTTAAAGTAAACTGAAATCAATGGTTGGTCATGGTGATTAGTCTTATTACCAGAAATTTATGCTGTGTCTCATGCATTAGAATTTAAGCCTAAGTTAAAAGAAATGATGTTAGGGGGATGACAAGGTATGTTAACTATTTTTAATGAAAAAAACAAGAATAATGATAAATTCGAAGAAAGTTGCAATGTATTATAAAAAACTAGTTGGATTTTGTAATTACCAGCAGCTAATGTATCAGATTTGGTGATGAACAGACAATCATTAATTTAAGTTTCCTATAATAAAAGTAAAATTGAAAAAAGTCCTTGCTTTTGACGTAACGTCAAGTGTTAAAGTTCAATATGAAAGGGAGTGATAACAAATGTCAATAGAGAAAAATTACTCTATTGGAGAATTTGCAAAGCTAACTGGAGTCACTGAACGAACACTGCGTCACTATGATCAGATGGAGCTATTGAAACCTTCTGGATACACAGAACATGAACATCGGATCTATAACAACAATTCCATCGCTCAGCTTCAAAAAATATTATTACTAAAGTTTTTGGATTTGTCACTTGGAGAAATTTCGGTATATCTTAAGCAACCGGAGCAAAATTTAGCAATGACACTGGTCAATTATGCACAGATGCTGGAAGAAAAGCGAAAACAGATTGAAACGGTTTTACAAGCCATTACCCGCGTTCAAAGTATCGTTTCCGGACCCGAACCCGTCAATCACGATTCGTTGCTTGTACTCATTCATGCTTTGAAAAATGAGGAAGCTCGAAATCGTTGGATTAGTGAACATTCGTCCGATTCGGTGCATAATAAGCTACACTCGCTTACTGTGCAACTTGAATTAGAAAAGGAAATGGCCACATGGACTGGTAAAATGAAACGATTTATTTAAGAAGGAAAGGCACCTAATGATACTAACGTTCTTGCACACATTGAAGAGTTGGTATCTGTTATGAAACCTAAAGTAGAACCACTATTAGATGATGTAGCGAGAAAACAGCTCGAAAATAATGAAGGTTCTTTTGAGGAGCCAAATCCTTACTTATTTCCTAGTGCTTTTAACAAAGAAGAAGAGATGTTTATAGGAAAGGCTATGGATGAATTGATTCGCAGTAAGGTATATCTTAATCGGCAAGATAATAGTAATTGATTACGTTCATCAAATTTTCTCCAGCAAGGGGATAAAGGCAATTTATTGTTTAGTCTTTAATTTTAACCCTGCACTTCGATAAAAGCTCGAAGTACAGGGAAAGATATTTTTATTTTGCTTGTGTTTCTAATCGAATTCCTTTTCCTGTCCCTCTAAGGGCAAGGATTTTGGGCGGTCGCACGTACTTTTCATCAGATAATGCTGACCATTATCTGATGAATCATGGAAGCCATACATCGCCTCTAAAACGTGATACGCTAAATCACTATTTGCGCGATATTTTCCACCTTCGATAATCGCTCTAGCCATGTCAGCAACGCCTAGACCTCTATTGTTTTGGGTATATCCATAAGTAAGAGGAACTTCTTTAAATTCTTTTTCATCACGTTTTCTTATTTTCACAGGACCGCTGAAGGTGTTAGGGTCAGGAACAAGTAATGTACCTTCACTTCCATAGACTTCAATAGGAGGTAACGATGTACCTCCGAAAGCATCGAAGCTCGTCGTAATGCTTCCAATTACACCTGAAGCGAAATCAATCACTCCTGAAATATGCGTAGGTATTGATACTTTCAATTTCGTGCCCGCTTTTGGTGTACTAAGTATCGTTCTTTCTGGGTAACTAATGCGAGTGGAACCAGAAATTCGTTTAATCGGTCCTAATAGAGCCACTAATGCTGTTAAGTAGTAAGGTCCCATATCAAACATAGGACCCCCGCCAGTATCATAATAAAAGGCAGGGTCTGGGTGCCAATGCTCATGACCACGGCCAATCATAAAGGCAGATGCACCAATTGGTACTCCTATTTCTCCTTGTTCAATCAGATTAACAGCAGTTTGAATACCAGCACCTAAGAAGGTATCTGGCGCACTACCAACGAGCAGATTATGCTTTTTAGCGGCTTCTAAAATTAGTTGTCCTTCCTCGCGTGTCACAGCAAGTGGCTTTTCTGTATAGACATGCTTACCGGCCTCTAATGCCTGAATGGTTACGGAAGCATGTGCTTTAGGAATCGTTAAGTTTATCACTAGTTCTATCTCTGGATCCGAGAGTAATTCTGCAACGGAATAAGCCAATGGTATACCAAATTTTTTGGCTTGAGTACGGGCACGCCCTGTATCTAAATCTGCACAAGCCACCAGCTCGAGATAAGGAAGCTTCGGGCAGTTTTCCATATAAACGGAACTAATATTTCCACAACCAATGATGCCAATTTTAAGTTTCCTCATAAGAGATCCTCCGCTTCATTATGTTTCTGATAGTATTTGCTGTATCCTTCCTTATTGACTGTCCCCCATACCTGTATAGTTACGTACGTTTTCATAACTAGAAGCTGTGTCTACATTTTCGATACGTTTTTTTCCTTCAGCTGCCCATAGAAATCCGCGGCGCATAATGAGTGAAACTTCTGGCATAGCAACGATATTAGCTTGATGCCCTAATGAATTATAAAACACATTTCCAAAGCCCCAGCGTTTGGTCCAAACTACAGGCATATCTACCGCTTTATTAGCAGAGTGTGGTCCATGAATAACTGGGAAGCGGGTGGTAGCTAGCACTTCAACAGCTGGATCGTAATGAAGGTAATATTGCTCACTGGTAACTTTAAAATCCGAGAGCCCTTCTAATAGTGGACTAGAAGTATGTTTTATGTTGACCATGTACTCCACACCATCATTTCCAGGATGGGCAACCCAATTACCGCCAGTCATAAATTGCCAGTCAACATTATTACGAAAGGAATCACACATTCCCCCATGGCATCCAGCTAGACCAACACCAGAAGCAACTGCTTCAGAAATATTTAAGATATACTTTTTTTCAATTTCTCCCATTGTCCAGTGGGGAACAATTAGATCTAAGCTTTTTAATTTTTCTTTGTCTGCGTAGGAGTCTAATGAATTAGATACTTTTACTTGGAAGTTCTCTTCTTCGAGGATTCTTTTAAAAATTTCTGCTATCTGTTCAGGCTGATGACCATCCCAGCCACCCCAAACGATTAATGCATTTTTTTTCATAGTATAAGCAGCTCCCTTAACTTTTTTAAACGTCAGAAATTCGTATCCATTGACGATTTTTAATGGATACATCAACGGCTTCTAAGACTTCCTGGCACTTTACACCATCACGAAAGTTCGGAACAGGCTGTCGATCTTGCTGGAAGGCTTCCATAAGTTCAACCATCTCGTGAATAAACGTATGCTCATAGCCAATTGTATGCCCTGGCGGCCACCAATTTTCAGCAAAGGCGTGCGAAGGGTCAGTTGCTAATACGCGTCGAAATCCTTGCACATCATCCTTATCATCTGTAAAATACACTTGTAGCTCATTCATACGCTCAAAATCGAAGATAACGCTACCTTTACTTCCATTGATTTCAAAGGAATTGGTACTGCGATGCCCTGTAGCAAAGCGAGTTGCTTCAAAGCTTCCTAAAGCACCGTTCGCAAAACGAGCCAAGAACAGTGTCGCGTCATCAACAGTTACTTTACCTTTTTTATCACTATCACTACCTTTTGCTGATAAGCCCATCATCTGTGAAGGAATTGGTCGTTCTTTTATAAAGGTCTCATTCATACCAATAACCTCTGTAATATCTCCGATTAAAAAGTGAGACAGATCTATAAGATGCGCCCCAAGGTCTCCATGAGAACCGGAACCAGCGATTTCCTTTTGAAGTCTCCAGGCTAGAGGAAAATTGGGATCTACAAGCCAATCCTGTAAATACCAAGCTCGGAAATGATAGATCTCTCCAAGACGTCCTTCTTCTATAAGTTTCTTAGCGAGCATAACAGCAGGGGCAAAGCGATAGTTAAATCCAACCATATGTTTAATACCAGCAGCTTCCACTAAATCAAGCATTTCACGTGAGTCTTCCAATGTAAGCGCTAACGGTTTTTCGCAAAAAACATGCTTGCCGGCCTTAGCAGCGGCAATAGTAATTTCTTTATGTACATTACTAGGTGCGTTTATATCGATTAAATCAATGTCATCTCGTTCTAGGAGGCTCTTCCAGTCGGTTGTATATTCCTCCCAGCCAAATTGTTTGGCTGCAACTGTCACACCATTTTGATCTCGCCCACAAATAACCTTCATTTCAGGATGAACAGTATTTGGGAAAAAGAGTGGAAGATCCCGATAAGCATGACTGTGTGCTTTACCCATAAATTTATAGCCGACCATTCCAATTCGAAGTTTTTCCATAGCGTGTCTCCTTTTCATATAATAAAATAACGATGTTACCAATAAATCTATCATCAATAGGTTTGACACAACAAGTAAAAACTTATATAATCCTAGACAAAATTTAGTATTCACTAAAGGATGGTTTTTTCGTATGTTAATATATGAAGCACACCATTTTAATTTAATAGCAAACTATCAAACGGTTGATTTAAACTTTCCAAGTCATCTGCACCGTTGCTTTGAAGTATTATTCCTCCTTGAGGGAGAAATGGAAGTTATTATTAGTCAAAAAAATTATCATGTGAGGGCTGGACAATTTTTATTAATATTGCCTTATGAAATTCATTCATTTGTTACAAAATCTCATTCTCGTGCTAATATTTGTGTCTTTTCGCCTGAATATGTCCCCACTTTTTATAAGATGATAGAAAATAGTTCCCTGAAAAATCCGATTTTTAACCTATCATTGGCAGCCAATACCCTGTTCACTAAGGCGCTTTTTAACGATAATGCAAATCTTCTTGAACAAAAAGCATCTCTTTATCTGTTATTATCTGAGCTAATGGAACAAACAAGCTTAATTCAAGGAGAAAAGCAAGATCAAGAATTATTACATAAATTATTAACTTATATCCAGAATCATTTTACCGAAGCAATTTCTTTAAAAAGTATCGCTAGTAACTTAGGGTACAATTATAATTACTTATCGAAATATTTTAATAATAATGTTAATATGTCTTTTGTTGATTTTTTAAACGGAACAAGAGTGAATCATGCATCCTATCTTTTAATCTATTCAGAGAAAAATATCTCAGAGATAGCTTTTTTATGTGGTTATGAAAGTATACGTTCATTTAATCGAAACTTTCTAAAGATAAAACAATGTACACCAAAGGAGTATCGAGAAAGGCACCCTCGGCCGTTTAGTGATCTGGATCCTTTTCTTACTATTTGATTTTTAAATCGAAGTTTAGGGAATGGGACTTCTTAATTTGTATGCATCGAATTTTAGCATCCACCACAAGGAGTTTTGATTTGCTTAAGTAAATGGACTTGGAATAGGACTGTCCACTTGGCGGACAGTCTTTCTTTTAAATGGTTGATGAAGAGGAAGAATAGTCTTTCCATTCGGCTAAATAGAAGGGAATAAAGGACAATAAAAAAGAAGCTCGCAGCATCCACTAAGTTTATTTCCTTTGCATAGAAATTATGACAGCATGGTTCTTCTGTTATTTAATCTATTACTTTAAAAAACTCGAAACAATTACAACGATAATTATAACAGAGAGAATAAGTATAGCTGTCCCCTTGTTGTCTTTCATTTAAACATCTCCTATATAATTCTAAATTTCAAATAAATAACCATTAACTATATTGGGCTATTCTTCCCCTGTAGACTTATATTTCAAAAAGCGTTAATCCATCTTGGATAAACGAACCTGGTTACTTTACATGTAATGTTGCAAATAATTTTACTGATAAGATTAGAAGATTAATTTTTAATATTATCCAGTATAACATTTATTACTTCTGCTGCTTGTAATGTACCATCAACAACAAAGTCTGCATCAGGTTTAATTGTTTCAAGCATATTAAGATAACCACGCCTACCTCTAGATGTGTAATTTTTCATATCAGATAAAATATCCTCCGTTGAGCTATTGCAAAAATCTCTAGTTACTCTCCTTGCCAAAGCAATGTCTAATGGAGTATCAATAAATATGGAAAAATCAATGAATTTACTTACTTGACCATGTTTATAAGAAAATGGGAAGTCTAAGATTATATAATCAAGCGATTCCGTTAATAAAACTTGCAAGTCCTTTATTAAAGGATTTACATCCCAATCATTAGCGTCTCCTCCATTATCTACCCAGTTAATAATGTCATCTGGACCATTGAAATCATATTCATCAAAGAACAGTACCTTAGAATTATGTAATTCTTGATTTAGAAGCTTGGTTATTGTTGTTTTTCCACCTCCAGATACAGCAGAAATAGCAATAACAAATGGTGTTTTTTCTTTTATCATATTGTCCTCCATGCACTTAATCTCATATTTATTCTTTATTAATACAAATTTTTCCTTCTTGCGCTAACCTCCCCCGTTTATTATATAAGAACAAATTCAGCTCAACACTTGGGGGAACTGCATCAATTGTTCAATAAGCGCAGTTATATAGGGATTACCTGATAGTTAGTAAATAAAGCCTATGACTTTTTATATAGAAGCTTTAATTAGTCAAATTTTAGACTACTAAGTACAAGCCATTACATTATATAGATTGATGAGGTGATGACAACATGAAGGTCAACATTATCGAGGGTCCTAATACGAATAAAGTTATCCAAGATTGCTATCATTTCGATACATTAGGATTAAGAGAAGTAAACGTTGTAAAACCAACATACTATACTTATTTGATAATTAGGTTCGCTAATTCGGATTTAAACATCACAAGCATCGCCTTTTTAAGTAATAATTAATATTTATACGATTAATTTATAAAAATGTTTCATAAATTAACACAAAGAAAGAGGGAAGGAAAATAAAAGCTATAACAATTAGGCAACCTTGGGCAACGTTGATTGCTCTTGGTGGAAAAGAATTCGAAACGAGATCTTGGCAAACTAAGTATCTTGGAAAATTGGCAATACATGCCGGTAAGAGTGTAGATAAGGAAGCATGGCATCATAAAAGAAATACAAAAAACATTAATAAAACATGGGATAAAACTAATCAGTGATTTGCCTATTGGATTCATAATTGCTATTGGTGAATTAGCAGATTGTCAAAGGTTTATAGGTGATTATGGATACTTTGCAAGAACCGAAAAAGCAAAAATCAGTGAGAAAGAATATCTATTTGGGGATTTTAGTGAAGGGCGATATGGATGGAGGATATCTTCTGTAATACAAATAGAGCCTATTCAGAAAAAGGACAGTTAAGCCTATGGGAGTGGAATGAAAGAAATTATGGATTACCCAGTATTCTAGATTAACAGATTAATAATGTAAGGGAAGTGATCCTCATGAGGCTTAAAGAATTAGAGATAAATACTAGTACAATGCGCCTAGAAGTTGATATAATGGAACAAAAAGGAATCTTTGCCATTGTTGTGTGTGATGGAGGAGCTAAGCTTACTAGGCTACCGGAACATGGGGAGACAAAAATCATTACTCATCAAGGTAAAGTTAAAAGGGTAAAGTTTGATGAAGGAGAAGAATTTTAATAATAAGAGTAAAAGAACAAGATATGATGAACTGGATACTAAAAATTACTTGAAAAAGGTTGAAAAAAATTATTGAAAATAAATATATATAATAATAAAGGGAAACTTAAATTCAAGGAGTATATGGAAACCCATCATCAAAAGGATGAAATACTCATGATGGCAAATGAGTTAGAATTAAATTTAGAACATAGTAAGGAATATAATAAGACTTTAATAGGTTTATTAATTCCACTAATTAGTGTTTTTCTCACTTTTTTTTCTTCGTACTTATTGTTTATTGGGAAAGTAGACTTTGATTTAGCAATTAAATCCATCGAATTAAGAGAAGAGTATCAGCCAATTAATATGGGAGCACTTCTTACGTATTTTGCCATAATATGGGGTTCATCATATTTTGTATTAAGTGTGTTGGCCTTTTTTTGGTTGTTTTTAACACCGAGAAGGAATATAGCATATTTAGTTGTACTAAAAACATTTGAATAATAGTTCTACCAGCCAACTGGAGGACACTGAACAAGCGGTTTATACCGTTTCGTTTGGTGTCCTTTTTTTATTTATCAAATGAGGTGATAATGATGAATCCTCCATTAAAAACACAGCTTAAAGAATGGGAAAAACAACATCTTAAGACTCAATCAACTAAGAAAAAGTCAGTTGCAAATAAGGAAGAAAATCTTTCTCATAGAGACTTAGAAGAGCTAATGGGCATGAGAAAGCCTACATATAGAAGACATAATGGGGCATTAAGACAAAGAGGGTAATGGTGAATGGAGATAAATATTGCAGAATTAATTAGAGATTACCGAATGATGAAAAGAGAAATTGAAAGGCTACAAAGAATTATTTATGGGAAATCTGTACCCATGCGATCCTGGGGAGTTGCTCAATATGGGATTGAAGCAACATTACCTCATGGGAGTTTTGGCAAAAGACAAGCAGAATTGAGGGACATGGATATTCGAGAAAGAAACAAATAATGAGATTGCGAGAATATCAACGAAAAGTATTCGCCATTGAAAGCGCTGGAGATTTCTTAGACAAAGAAATATTGAAAATTGTTATGATTGTATGCTAAGCGGAATGACTCGGCAGCAAATAGCGATACATTTAGAGATTTCTAGAGATTCTATTGATAAATTAAGAGCTGACATAAAGGCGCAAATCGGCACAAATACGACTTTTTCCAAACTTTTGCATGGTGAAAAATCGGTAGTGTAAAATGGAAGGCAGGACGGGGAGTCGGTTAATAGGCTGCTTCCTCTAATTTCGTTAGAGAGCATTGTCTTCGGTAAAGCAAAATAGAACTACCATTTTTCCATATTTACCCGATATATTATTTGGAGGTGTTTTATGGAAAAAATCGATTTTAGTCCTGTTGGGAATACAGTAAATGGAATGGCTATCCAATTTGGAATAGTCATGATTACTGGAGCAATAGCATTTATAGTAGTTTTTATTTTATTAAGAGCATTAAGATTTCCAAAACAATTAGCTAATTTTCTTGCGACTGTAGCATTGTTGGCTGCTTTATATTATTCTTTTACGACAAATTATTTATCATGGGTCCAAAGTTTGGTTGGATAATAGCAGGAAAATATCTCCTTTTGTCGAATTAACAAAGAAAAGACGGAAGGGGAATGTTAATGAGTGATAGCAAAACTTGTTTTATAATTACACCAATAGGAGGAGACGAATCTACTATTAGAAGACATGCAGATGGAGTCATCGATGCAGTTATTAGCCCATTACTTAATGATTTAAATTTTGAAATCGTAGTAGCGCATAAAATTAGTAAAGGTGGAAATATAACACGCCAAGTTATTGAAAATATTATAGAATCTGATTTGGTAATAGCGAACTTAACTGGACTAAATCCTAATGTAATGTATGAACTAGCAGTAAGACATGCTGTAAGAAAGCCACTAGTGCAAATTTGTGAAAAAACAACGGATTTACCATTTGATATTAATCAGCTTAGAACAATCTTTTATACAAATGATATGAAGGGGGTCGTTGAATTAAAAGAAAATCTTGAAGCAATGATTCATGAAGCTTTAATAGAAGAAAAACCTGAAAATCCAATTTATAGTACATTGGAAAGTATCTCAATATTAAAGAACCCAGAAGTAAGCCAACCTGAGAAGTACATATTAGAACGTTTCAATGAGTTAGAAAGAACGGTAATGAGAGGATTAAAAACATTCGCAGAACAGAAGTATTTTGTTAAATATCAAATGAATGAACAAGAAAAATCTGTTGTTAGAGAAGTAATTAATGATTTAATCAATAGGCAAGGTTCTTTTAATTTGGACAATTTAGAAAAAGAGCTGATTAATAGAAATATTCATATACCTAGGGATATGATTAGAGATAGTGTCAACGAACTGATATATCAAGATTCACGAAAAAGAGAAAAGAAAATCTTTAAAAATACTAGTGACTAAACATCCGATTCGGATGTTTTTTTGTTATCTGTAAACCAGATATTAAATCATTAGTATATGGTTTAGAAATAACAAAACTTTAAAAAGCATTAGCCCTTCCGATAAAGAGTTAAGGAGGGGATAGAGATGTTATGGTTTGGCTTAAAACGTAAATTGGATGGAATAGAAAGAGAAATGAACAGTATTCGTGCAAAAGTTGAAAAAAACGACTTTTTTGAACAGGAAATTCAGAGGATACTCTTAATAGGGGAAGATGAAGAGATATTAGCATTAGTTGATAAATTCTCAGAATTGAATCATAGTAGACTTAATTCATATTATGATATGCATAAAGTATTAGATAAGTTAGATGAGTATACACTTGTAGGAAGTATTGCACGATTAAAAGGAATGGAAGAAGAGACAAATAGTTCAATTCATGTATCACCAATAGTTGCAATTGTTGCTTCTTTTGTAACAAGTTTTGTGGCATTTAATCAAATAGCAAAATCTATACTAATTGCTATAGCAATAATGTTTGCTGTACTTGCGATAGTGAACATTATAGGGAATTTATCAAAATTGAATAGAAAAGGAAGAAAGAGAGTTGTTTATTTTAGGAGTTTGCTAGAGCACCGACTTAAGAAGCTTAAAAATAATATTTTTGTTGACAAAGAATAAGTATCTACATTCGTAGAAGCTCAGGCTGTCGAGAAACTCTCGACAGTCTTTATTTTATGCTTTCGCTTCACTAATTCACCGCGTTAATATGATATAATATAGTTAATATTACTAGGATGGTGGATGGTATGTTCAAACCGAAAAAAGAATCACAAAATGAAGCTGAATTTGTTTTTATTGAGGACTTGGTCCCGGAGGATCATCTTCTAAGAAAGGTTGATAAGTACATTGATTTTTCTTTTATTGGGGAGAAAGTCCGTCCCTTCTATTCAGAGAAAAACGGGCGTCCTTCGGATCCAATTATGCTATTTAAGATGATGTTCATTGGTTATTTTTATGGCATCCGCTCAGAGCGACAATTAGAACGCGAAGTCCAGATGAACGTGGCATACCGATGGTTCCTTGGCTTAAAGCTCCATGACCCCGTTCCAGATCATTCAACCATCAGTTGGAACCGACGAACTCGTTTTAAGGATACAAACATCTTTCAAGAAATCTTTGATGAAATTGTCCTTCAAGCTATCAATCATAAAATGGTCGGTGGAAGAGTTTTATTTACTGACTCCACTCACCTTAAAGCAAATGCCAATAAGCACAAGTTCACTCGTGAAGAAGTAGAAATGGAGACTCGTGAATACATAGATGAACTCAATAAAGCTATTGATGAAGACCGATCAAACCACGGAAAAAAGCTCTAAAAGATAGAGAGGAGGTGACAGAAACAAAAGAAATCCGAAAAAGTACAACCGATCCGGATTGTGGCTTTATGTCCAGGGATAACAAGCAGGAAATGTTCTGTTACCTTGACCACCGAACAACGGATATGAAGTTTAATATTATAACTGATGCCTATGTTACTCCTGGAAATGTCCATGACTCTGTCCCTTACCTTTCTAGATTGGATCGCCAGATTGAACGATTTAGATTTAAAGTGGAAGCTGTAGCACTAGACTCAGGTTATTTAACGAATCCCATTTGTAAAGGTCTTCACGACAGAAGTATTTTTGGCGTCATTGCCCACCGAAGATTTCAGCCCACAAAAGGACTTTTCCCAAAGTGGAAGTTTACTTATGAAAAAGAAAAGGATGTCTATGTTTGTCCGAATGGCCAGGAGTTAGTTTATCGCACTACAACAAGAGAAGGATATAGAGAATATAAGTCGGATGCTAAAAAATGTTCGGAATGCCCACTCCTGAAGGAGTGCACAAGGTCAAAGAACAAATAAAAGGTCATAACACGCCATGTGTGGGAAGACTTCAAGGAGAAGGTACGCCTAAACAGACTCTCCCTTTCCGGAAAAATGCTTTATAAACTTAGAAAAGAGAAAGTCGAGCGAAGCTTCGCAGATTCAAAAGAACTGCATGGGCTTCGTTATTGCCGGTTACGGGGCTTGCACAACGCGAGTGAGCAAGTGTTACTCACCGCAGCGTGTCAGAATATGAAAAAGATCGCCACGCACCTAGCCAAGCTAGGGTAATTGTGACGATCCTTGTTTTTTACATAAAAATGATGGAAGGCAGTGAAAAAAATAAATATTAAACCAAATAAAAAAGCTTGTGGAAGAAAATATAGTGCCTTTCTCCACAAGCTGAGTTAATGCCCTCAAAAGAGGGCATTAACTCTTTTTAAAAAAACTGGTACTAAAGCAAAACAATCCCAAATGATTAAACTAGATATAGCTATTGGTCCTCAAACCGAGTATAAAATGCTGGATATCCTAGTTATTTGTAGCTGCCCCAAATTGTTTTTCCACCAGTATGCCCAGTTTTATCATGTAAATTTTTATGTACTAGTTGAATTTCTCCTGTATTTTGATGGTGGTGTATTCTAAAATTTGCAGGTTTAATTCCTTTATTTATGTCACTTATCTCCCTTTGAGTAAACTGCTTTTTAAATTTAGTATTAGTTTTAAGTTCAGCTTTTACATTACCCTTGATTTGATTCCAAATGGTCGTATTGCTTGATTTCCAGTATTTAGCAGATATTTTGAACGTTGGACCTGGGAATATAGGGAAACCTTGATAGTTGAATATAATTTTCGTAACTGGGTGATATTTCCCTGCCAGATGACCATTAACTAGATTTTTAAATAGTGTAGTGTTATAGGTTTTATAAACTTTAACTTGCACAGTTTTAACATTTATTCTTTTTACTGTTGGCGCCTTTCCAGAAATTCCCCCAGCTGGGAATTTTTCATGTTTTTGTACTAGAATAGAAAAGTTATTATCTGAATCACTAGAATTTTCTATCCTCTCTGTTTCGTTATAAGGATCATCTATAATATGATCTTCCAATGTATCAAGCGGGACAGTTTCCAATAGATCAATTGGTGTATTCTCTAAAATTTCATTTTGACTATCAGTGATAAATTCCGATTCCAAATTTTTAGATACAACTTTGTTATCAGCTCCTAATGCAAGACCAGGCGAAAAAATAGTAATGCATAAGGAAAAAATTAATGTAATAACTGATGACTTAATGAAAGTTTTACTCATATACCTTCCCCTTTTTTGTAAAATTTAGTATATTTATAATACAATATTGATTATATAGTAATAAAAGGAAAATATAAACATTTTTTTAAAAAAGGAGAATTATTGTGAATATTTGGAATGTTGAGGTTGATGATTATACATTAGAAGACTTAGTTCAAGATGATATTATACTTGCAGAAAAACATTTTAATGTAAAATTACCTAAATCATATATTGACTTATTAAAAATTAAAAATGGTGGAACATTACAATATAATGCGCTGCCATTCAAACAGAATCAGGAGGAAGATGACAATTATATTATAATAGAGTATTTATTTGGAATTAAGCAGGGTGAGGGAATATTTCAAACGAATTACTTTGTGGAAGAATGGAAAATTGAACGAGAAAATATAATAATACTTAGTGGAGATGGTCATGAGTGGCTAGCATTAGATTATAATGAGTCTTCTTCTAATCCAAGTGTAATTTACATATTTTCAGAGGAAAATGAATTTATCCGCTTATTCGATTCATTTGATGAAATGTTAGATAATTTGTACATATATGAGGAAGAGGAGGAAGAAGTAGATGGTGCTATTGTTTTCACCTTAGAAGAAGCCAGAGAACTAATAAAAAGTAGTGATACTACGGATGTTTTAAATGGTATCAGTGCATATGAAAAATTATATGGTGAAGATGGAAAAGTTCTTAATGAACAACTTCAGAATTTATTAGTTTTAATAAAAAGTGAAAATGAAATTATTTCAAATGAAGCAGGGAGATCTGCATGGTATTTAATAACCTATGAGTTAACAGATGATAAACAATTCATAAATGAAATAGTAAAAATATTTGGGGAAAGTACAAATCCAGTATTTAAACTATTCAGAGATGAGATATTAGAATATATTGAGGATAAAAAGTAATTTGAGATGATAAGTAAAGCAAAAACATCATCTTTTACGATGACTGTTTATTGTTTGAAGGGAAAAATTGGAAAGTTAAAGCGCCTTGCTTGGATAGCAACACTAGATGAGCGTTTAACAAGTCATCTCCAATTTTAAAGAGAAAGTTGATAATATGAATTTTATTAAGGCGTATCTGATTAGTATTGTATATTATATAATCGTTTTTTCTCTTGTTTTTATTTACCAATTTGGTACAGAATATATAATAACAATAATTTTTTATCAGGTTATTTATTTAAGTGTAATTGTTATTATACTTAGCATGATTTTAGAACAAATTATAATTTTTAAAAATCATAGTAAATTGTATGTGATGTTCGCTGGATTTTTATTTGGAATATTGATTTCTATTTTATTTGGTGTCTCTAATACAAATAATTTAGAATTCCTCTATAATTTGTTGTTAGGGGTTATATTCAGTGTTGGTTCACTAATTTTCACTAGCATTAGAAACAAAAAGAAGATTAAAAGATAGAGAAAGTAAGCAACCGCCGGTAGAACCGGCGGTTAATTTCCCCTATACGTGTCCCTTTATAACGAGGCCCTTCTTAGAACAATTTCCTGTAAAAGATCAATCTAAATGACGATGCAAAAAATAATAATTAAGTAGCTTTACTGTGTTATTCCGTAAGTTGTCATTAAAATATCTATGCACTTCGTGAAAACCATTGAAATAGAAATTATACTCGGTAAAATAACCATCATTCTCACCTTTTACTAACTTCCATCTACGTTTATACATCTTATTATTGTTTTCACGCATATCTCTTTGTACCTGTTTCATCGTGTGTTCGATTAAGTTTATATAGACTTGCCTAAGCTTAAAGGGAGCTGCATTAGCAACTTTTAAATCACGATCAAGTACTGTAAGAAGCATCGGTAAGTATATAGCATTTTCAAATATGTTTCTATCGTCTTCAGATAATCTACTCATTATTTCTGCTCCGTTTATGCTCTTTCTACATCAACTAATGTAATGTATATAATATTTTTTCATCTTGAATACGTAACTGGTTATTAAGATAGTCAATATAAACAGTACGGCCAATCAAAGTGTTTATGTATCCATTATTATATAGACTGTATTTAAGAAGCTGATTATATTCCATTGCTTCATGGATCAAAACGTCTATATCATTCAACTTATCTTCGTCTAGTTCCAGGCTTCTCAATCTTATTATTTCTCACAATAACTTCTTTTACACCTGCAACATGCTCTGGTAACATAATTGCAACCCACTTCTTCTTAGTCCCACGGTCTTTTAACATATCCCACTTCTCCCTTTTTGATAGGATAATTATATAAGAACAATTGTTCGTTTTCAATATTGTTTTCGAACGAATGTTCGTATATAATATATCCAAAAAGGGGGGCTAACTGATGAAAGGTTTACTTAAAAGAGCTGTTATGAATGGTGAAGTTTTAGAAATGATTTATCTAAATACAAAAGTGTTTATGGCATCATAAAAATGTAGGGTATGGCATTAAATTTGTGCAATAGGGCCGTAGGCCCTGCACAAATTAAAAAACCACTTGTCAACATTCCAAAATACACATACACTTCCTGTTGGGACAAACAAGCGCAGGAGGTATTAAGGAGATGTTGGCAGTGGCCGAAATTAATTATATCAGACATGAGGTAAACATAAAAGACAGTAACTATTCGGAGATTGCACAAAGAATAGGAAGAGATCGTAGAACTGTTAAGAAGTATGCAGAACAGGATGATTTTAGTCCTGTAGAAAATATCAAACAAGACAGACCATCTCCAGTGATGGATCCTATTAAACATATAGTAGATGAATGGTTAATAGAAGATTTTAAACAAAAGAGAAAATTCCGTAGAACTGCAAAGAGAATTTGGGAGCAATTAAAAGAGGAGTTTGATTTTAAGGGTTCTGATCGAACAGTAAGAAACTACATATCCCATCGAAAAAAAGAACTATTAAATGAAGCGAATCAAGCAGCGTTATCACTAGAGAGCAAACCTGGGTCAGCTCAAGTGGATTTTGGAGAAGCTCCGTTTAAATATCAAGGGGAACAGATAACTCTACCCTATCTGGTTCTTTCTTATCCATATAGTAATTCATTTTATTTTCAGGTATTCCCCGCTCAAAACAAAGAGTGTTTTTTAGAAGGATTAAAGCGTATTTTTCACCATATGGGTGGTGTTCCAAGAACAATTAGATTCGATAATCTTTCAGCTGCCGTAAAGAAGGTATTGCCAAATGGCGAACGGCAGTTAACAGAGGAATTTCAGAACTTCGTTCTACACTATGGGTTCGAAAGTGAATTTTGTAATCCTAATAGTGGGAATGAAAAGGGTCATGTGGAAGCAATGGTGAAATATGTGAGAAACAATTATTTATTGCCTGGTCTCCACGTACTGAATTTAGACGAACTTAATAAGACGTTGTGGGAAAAAGCTGAGAAAGATCGTGAGAGAAAACATTATGAAAAGGAATCTTTCATATCCCAGCTGTTTGAAGAGGATCGGAAAGCCTTTTTGGTTTTACCAAGTAAGGAATACCAATGCATCAGATACGAAACAGTGAAAGCCGATAAGTACGGTTATATTAAAGTAGAAAAAAATCTATATTCTACTTCACCAAGATACGCTTTAAATAAGGTTCTAATTCGTATTTCATATAATTCAATTGATATTCTTACAGATGATTATCAACTAGTCGTTAGCCATCCTCGACTCTATGGTCAATATAGAAAATCGATTAATTGGCAGCCATACTTAAATCTAATGGCCAAACGTCCTATGGCACTTAAATATACTAGTTTCTATGAGCAGTTACCACAAGAATGGCAAACATATTTTAATTCATGTACTTCCTCTGAAAAATCAGAAGCCCTGAAGTTATTAGGTACAGTGATGAAAGATTATGATTTTAGTAAAATTACTGAAGCGCTGAAGATTGCATCAGAGCATGGTCATCCTTCGGTTGAATCAATTAAACAAGTATTCTACCAACTAATTAATGGTCGAGGGATACGCGAAGAAGTACATCTCCAAAAGTCATTGCCTATTATGCCGGAGGCTACTAGAGGTCTACAGCATTATAATCAGCTTCTAAAAGGAGCTGAAATAAATTGAGTACGCAGATTCAAGAATTCGCTAAACGATTGAAATTAAGTTGGATTAGAGAACATTATCAAGAGATAGAAGCCACATCAAATGAAGAGTATTTACTGAAGCTTTTTGAAAAAGAAATTGAGCAACGAGAAGAACGAAAAACAAATCTTTTACTTACACAAGCAAGCTTACCTAAAGTCAATGGGAAACCTTTTGATTGGAAGGACATTGTCCTAACAGCAGGACTAAGTAGTGAAGACCTATTAAATGGAGTATTCATGAAGCAGCAAGAAAATCTAATTTTCTATGGGGGTGTAGGTGCAGGTAAAACCTATTTAGCTACGTTAATTGGATTGAATGCCATACAAAGGTATGGCAAAGCTGTTAAATTCTATACAGCGGCATCATTAGTTAATCGATTATTAGAAGCAAATGAAAAAGGTAATCTCAATAAGCTTTTTAAGCAAATAGAGAAATTGGATCTTTTGATTTTGGATGAGTTAGGTTACATTCCTCTTCACAAACAAGGGGCTGAATTATTGTTTCAGGTTATTTCGATGTGTTATGAAACCAAAAGCATCATAATCACGACAAACCTTCAATTCGGTCAATGGAATCACGTTTTTGGGGATCCAATATTAACGGAGGCAGTAATTGATCGACTCATCCATCATTCGCATTTGATTGTATTTAAAGGCGATAGTTATCGTTATAAGGAGTCAATTATTCAGAATTAAATTTCGTTGGCAAGTGGTTACATTTTTGATTGCCGTTTTATGCATTTTTTGCTTGCCAAATACATACAAAAGGAGAAATTAGTCAACGTAAGATTAAGGTCATCAAACTTTATGAAGAATCATGTAGTGCTTATTGCTTTTCTCGTAAGCAGCAACGCACTTTTAAGATAAGCAATATTCTATCAGTTGGACCAGTACGAAAAGTAAGGAGAGGTGCATAATTATGACGTTAACAAAACCTAAGAAGGTTAAAAAACCATCAAGACCAAGCAGAGATGAATTTGAACTAGAGGAAATCGCCAGTACTTTAACAGAAGCATTAGAGGATAAGACTGAACTTAGATTAACTGTGTGGAAGAGAGAAGATTCGGTCAGAGGGAAAGTAGTTAAAATGGATGGGAATACAAAACTCATTCATATAGAGAATTTTTCTGAAACAATTAAAGTTCCATTTATGGATATTTTACAAGTGAAAAGAGTTTAAAAGCCCAACTCGTTTGTAGAAGGGCTTTTTTTAATATATAAAAAAATTATTTAATATTAAAATTTTGTTCGCCTAATTTATCGCCACCCAATCCTTGTGTAGCTATTAATGTTACAGGAGTTTCTAAATCATCTAATTCATAAGCTACCGCGTTTTTAACTGTTCCATTTTTTTTAATTGTTTCTAGTTGAGAATCAAGGAATTGATCATCTGGAAGCCCGCCAACTTCAAGAGTATTAACTGAATTAGGATTATTATCTTGTACTGCTTCGAATACTGCCATCCATCCAGTAGTTGGATCAATATCTTTATCACTTAAATTAGTTGTTTCATACCAAATTGCAAATACAGGTTTTTCTCCATATTCATTTCCTTTTTCACCCGGTTGGATAACTTTAGTTTCTGTGATTTTGATTTTTAAATCAACTAATTTTGCTTCATTATCTTTAAAATAGACTTTATTATTCGTCTCTTTTTCTTCACTTGTATTTACTGTAGTTTCCTTTTTATTTCCAGATTCAGAACTGTTTTTCGTTCCTTCTTCTTGATTTCCGCAACCTACTATTAAAGATAGTGTCAACGCAGAAATTAATATTAAAATTTTTTTCATTGAATTTCCCCCTAATATTTGTCTGCTAAGCAACAACATTTTACATTTTAAGAGGAAATATTACTACACTTTCGACAAAAGTAGACAATGAGAAATAATTAAAAAGATCCCATATATATGGGGAGGGCTGCTTTATGTAAAATTAATAGTTACTTTTTTATTCTCAAATTCTTCTACAGTAATATACCATCAACTAGTACTTCTATAAATTTGCAAATTTCACTTGCTGTATCAATTTCTTGTTTGTTTTCTGAATTCTGACCACTTTTCATACTTAAGAATAAAGGGATTTATAGACCGGTATAATAAGGAGATTAATGTATTCTATATAGCTGCCTCCTTCATTACTAAACACCGTAAGATGCACACATAAGAAAGCCTATTCTCTAGAGGGGGCATTTTTCATATTAATTAACAAACGCCCCCTTTCGTATTATAAGGTCAGCCAGAAAATATTTCTGGTTGACCTTTTTTTATATCGATATATGATAATCGTAGCCAGGGTAGAACGTCCGCCCCCGTGGGACTAGATCCCGTCAACTAAACCGTTCACCCCCTACTTGTAGAAACATGTTTGAGGCTGGTTGAGACTTGATCTCGTATAACAAGCGAAGCTGTGATACTGCATTAGGGATATAGGGGTTACTGGCAAAGAATTCAAAGGAGGAGATTTTAGAATGAATCCAGTAGTGGGTCTGGATGTGTCAAAAGGTGAAAGTCAGGTTCAAGCATATTTGGATAAAGGGAAGCCATATCGTAAGGGATTTAAAGTTTCTCATACTCTTGAGGGGCTGAAGGAACTCTTCGATTTCCTGGAAGAAGTTAAAGGTAAAACTGGTATTCAGCCACCTGTAGTATTAGAGTCAACAGGACACTATCATTCCCCTGTTGTGTACTATTTAGAGAATCGACATTATTTATTAATAATTGTAAATCCATTAGTCTCGTATCGAGCAAAAAGTTCAAGTTTAAGAAAAGTGAAAACTGATCCAATTGATGCCAGACATCTCTGCGAGCTGTATTACAAAGAGGACCTAGAGCCTTATAAAAAACGTGGCATTCAACTCTTAAACCTGCGAAATTTGACACGACAACACGAAAATGTCACAGGTATCTATGTACAAACTAAGCTTCTGTTTCAATCTATTTTGGATCAAGTTTTCCCTGAATATAGAGGAGTTTTTGGAGATTTGCATTCGATTGTTTCTTTGAAGACACTTTTAGAATATCCATCGTCTGAGGATATATTAATGGCTAGTGAGGAACAGTTAGCTACTACAATCAATGATTTATGTAAAAGCCGTTCTCTACAATGGGCAAAGGATAAGGCAAGCATGCTTAAGGCTTCAGCCGCACGCAATCCATTTGAAAAAACAATTTATCAAAGTCATTTATTAAGCCTAAACATGTATATTGATATGCTTCTTCAATACAAAGGGCACCTATCCAAGTTGGAAGCTGAAATAGATGCCCTAGCAAAAGAAATTGAAGAATATAATATCATTAAATCTATTCCAGGAATCGGTGAAAAAATCGCGGCAACGATTATTTCCGAGGTCGGTGAAATAGATCGATTTACAAGTCCCAAAAAACTTGTCGCCTTTGCGGGCATTGACCCTAGTGTCTTTGAATCAGGTAAATTTAGAGCTACACAAAACCGTATTACTAAACGCGGTTCAAGTAGGCTGCGTCATGCTTTATATATGGCAGTCGGAGCAGCCATAAGAGACAAGCGTAAAGCACGGACAGATGAACAACTCCTTCCTCGAAACAAGAGATTAAGAGAATATTACGATAAAAAACGGGAGGAAGGTAAACCCTATAAAGTCACTATAATTGCTTGTGCAAATAAACTTTTACACTGGATATATGCACTTTTGAAAAACAAATCTACTTTCCAAGATATAGCGTAATTAAAAAGTAAAACCAATGTGACCAAAACTTTCCAAATAGTGAAATTGGAAGGTTATTTGGTATGCATAAATTTAGTATAACATGAAAGATTTAAAGATTTTATTGAAAGATATTGACAAACTATTAGCTGGTTTTGTTTAAGTGTAATTATTCACAATCTTCTTTAGCGCAGTAAACTAGAAATTCCCAATTTATATTATACAGCATATCCTGTATGCATTTGGAAATATTATTATAGAGGTGAATCAATTATGAAAAAATCAATGCTAACATCTTCTGAAATAGGTTCCTTATGGGCAGAGTATATAAATGGAACAGCGACAGACATTATTAATAAATATATGTATTCAATAATAGAAGATAAAGCAATAAAGGAAATATTTCATACTGCAATTAAGACATTTGACCAACAAAAGAACACAATTGGTAAATTCTTCAAGGAAGAAGGATTTCCTATTCCTATTGGATTTAATGAATCTGACCTATATCTAGGAAAACAGAGATTGTTTTCAGATGCATTCTGCCTAAATTATTTACATATCATGACTATACATGGAATCTTAGGGCATACCACTGCCCTAAGCATTTCAGTCAGAAAAGATTTGAGAAACTTTTACGATTCATGTAGTACAGCTGGAAATAAGATGTATCATAAAACTATTGAGTTATTACTTGAAAAAGGTCTATTTCAAAGAGATCCACAATACTATGCATACGAACATCCAAGTTATGTCACCAGTAAAGATTTTAAAGATGGTTTTTTTGGAAAAGGTAGAACGCTTGCTGCAACAGAAATTATAAGTCTTTCGTTGAATCTTAAGAAAAGTATAATGGCTAAAACTCTATCTATTGCATTCTCACAGATAGCAGGATCTAAAGAAATTAGAAAGTTTCTAACTGAATCAGAGAAAACAGCAGATGGTCAAATAAAAGCATTAGCAAAAATACTTCAAGCAGATAACTTACCAGTGCCAAAATCTCTGGAAACAGAAGTAACCACCTCAACTGATTCACCATTTTCTGATAAGTTAATCCTTTTCCATATGGGTCTCCTGTTTCAAGCGGCTCAAAATTATCATGGTGCTGGATTAGCATCAGCCATGAGAACAGATCTTGTAGCCACTTATGAGAAGACTATATTACAGAATCTTATAGTTACAAAAAATTGGTTTGATCTTATGGTAGAAAATAAATGGTTAGAACAACCACCACTGGCACCTAATAGAAAAGAAATTGCAAAAAAGATATAACCAACATCGCCCTACCACTCGGTCGGGCCTTTAATTTATTTGTAAATTAAACTTTCACTAAACTGCCCCGTTTGTTATATAAGACAAACTCAACACTTTTTATAGAGAATTACATCAATTATTAAATAAGCGGAGTTATATATCGGGAGTACTAGATAGTTAAAGTAAGCAAAGCTTACGATGTAGTCTAAATATTCCTTAAATAGGAGTTTTTTGGAATAAAAAGAACTAAGCTAAGCTATATTCACTAAAACAGACGCAAAAAATAATCCTTGTTTGAATCTGAGGAATATTTTTAAGAATCTAAAGAATATATTATTTATTGCTCCTTTTGTTAATATCCAATGCTATCATTTCTAACTTACTAATCCATTTATAATAACCCAATATCATAAGTAGAAGAATAGGTACAATAATAAATTCAAACCACAATTTCCACCAGCCTAAATGAAAATAGCCCAAAGGTTCAGGGAGTAAAGTCAGTGCTTCATACATTGTAATCCCTACTGTCCAGTATGTAATATATAATACCTTTTTAATAATACTGTGGTTAAATGGAAAGTAGCTTATAAATAGTATATTGATTGGAGGAATTAAAATCGTGTGTGCAAAAACTCCAAACCAATCTACACCTTTATCAAAATACCAATACCCTCCGTACTTAAATTCAATAATCACATCAAAACTGATCTGAAAGGCAATAGTAAAAGTCCATAGACTTACTTTTCTGTTCATTGTAGGTATTTTATTTTTCTTATATGCAATGAAATTAAATAAGATAATCGAAATAGTAAGCAAGACCATAAATTGTTTTCTTCCTTTTTAATAGTAGATTTTCTGAATGAGTCTAATAATACATAATTGTTTTAATTAAATAACCAAATAAATTAGAACTAAATAGCTCACTTACCTAGGTTTCCTATTCAATAAACCTGCTTCGGTATTACCAGAAGAAATCAAATAAGTAGTTAGAGGAATACAGCTCTTTAGTTCTAAAATAAATATACGGTCTTTTAATTTTCTAATTTAAAACGTTCTTCCTTTTAAGAAAAACATAATATTTATAAACGAGATAATAAGGAAACAGATAGGAAAAAAAGGTAAATATAAAATTCCAATCATTTCCGTATATAATCTTTCCAGTTAAGACATATACCACTTCAAGTAAAGTTGTAAATAATGATATTAAAAAGATATAAAGAAAAGGACTCTTCCTTCTTTTAATAAAGAATATTAAGTAACTTGCTAATATTGGATATATACCTAAATTAAAGGGCAGAAAGGAAAATGTACTATTAGAGGAATTTACCTTCCAAAAGTTCAAATAAAAACCTAATTCATTTACAGTAAATGCTATTACTGAAAAAAATGAGCCAATGAGCGGGATTATCAATCTATCCTTTTTGTAAAGATGAAAGCACCCTACAATCCAAGGCAATATAAAGACCATCATGACATTAAAAATCATATTATTTTTCCTTTTTATTTTTATCTTTTCCTCAGAACTGAATTTTATTTATTTCAAGAGCGCAATTATTGGTAAATATTTTCACTTAAACCATTTCCCTATCTTTCCCGGTTGTATAATAAAATAATCTCAACAGAATATACGGAAAAAGACTTCTAAATATAACGCGGAGTACTAGATAGTCAAAGTAAGCAAAGCTGAAGATCATTTATAGGAATTTTTTTGGACTAATAAGTACGAGCCATCACTTCATATAGATTAATGAGGTGATGACAACATGAAGGTCAACATTATCAAAGGTCCTAATACTGACAAAGTTATCCAAGATTGCTATCATTATATTGTAAAGAAATATAGAGAGGAGCAAAATAAACTTGATAGGAATTTACGCAAGGGTGTCGACAGAGGAACAATTAAAGGGATTCAGCATAAACGGCCAGATTGAAGAGTGTATTCAATTAGCTGGAAATGAAGAATACCTAAAATACGTTGATGAAGGAATAACTGGCGAAATAATGAATAGGCCTGCGTTGACTAGATTACAAGACGATATTGAAAAGGGACTTATTCATAAAGTGATATGTTATGATCCTGACAGGTTATCTAGAAAGTTATTAGTACAGCTAATGATTACGGAGACACTGCAGAAGAATAACGTAGAGTTACAGTTTGTCAGAAGTGATTACAAAAACGACGCTGAAGGACAATTGTATTTCCAAGTTAGGGGTGCCTTTTCTGAATTTGATAAAGCTAAGATTAAACATAATACTATGACAGGAAGATATCGAAAAGCCAAGTCTGGCAAGGTTGTTAAGAACAATCATTTATATGGCTACCATTATAATAAAGAGAAAGAAACATACGAAATAAATGAAGAGGAAGCAAAAGTAGTCAGGATGATCTTTGACTATTACACCAATCCTAACAGTAAATTTCAGGGTATAAATGGTATTGCTCTTCACCTGACAGATATAAGTATTCCAACAAAACGTGGTGCAAAGGTCTGGCATCGGCAAGTAGTTCGTCAAATATTGATGAATGAAGCATACACAGGTAATTATTATCAGAACAAATATGATACGGTTGGTAATTATGTAAAAAAACAAGCAGGGGAAAAAGTGGAATATGGAAAAATCAGGCCGGAAGAAGAATGGTTAAAAACGGAGATACCTGCAATTATTTCACTAGAACAATTTGAATATGCCCAGTCCCTATTAGAGCAGGGGAGAAGACGCCAAACAAAAGTTAGCTTTCATCATTATTTATTATCTGGTTTAGTAAGATGTGATCGTTGCGGAGGAACAATGACAGGTAAAAAAACGAAATCGCATGGTAAAGATTTTTTTATTTACACATGTCGCAAAAACTATGCTGGTTCAAAATCAAAGGGATGCGGTAAACAGATAAGCGAAAACAAATTAAATAAGTATGTATGGGACACTATAGTGGATTTACTCAGCGATCCAAAGAAAATTGCTGAATTTAGAGAACAAGATGAAAAGACCTATTTAAAAGAAGAAATGGAATATGTCTTAGCAGAAATAGAAAAAGCTAAGAAGGGCCGCAAGCGTTTATTCCAACTTGTCAGCCTAAGTGAAGATGATGATATGGATCTGGAAGAAATCAAAGAACAAATAAGAAATCTTCAACTAAAAGAAAAGAAGTTACAAGATAAGTATAACGAAATGTTAAATGAAAATGAAGTAGCTGCAGGTAAAGAACCAAGTGTGGTTGCCTTGGAATCTGCGATCAATATGTTTATGAAGAATAAGAAAAACGAATTTTCTTTTGAACACAAACAAGAAATATTGAGAAGGGTAATTAAAGAAGTAATGGTTGTAGATAGTGAGACTATAAATATACAAATCTTTTAATGTAGTACCCTATTGTAATCAAGAACGAAATCCTTATGCATCTAAGAGCTTTGAAAAAAACCAAAAAAGATGTTTCCTTGCATGATCCAATTGGTCAAGATAAAGAGGGGAATGAAATCAGTCTTATTGATGTTCTGAAATCAGAATCGGAAGATGTTGTGAATACGATTCAGTTGAATATGGAGCTGGAGAAAGTAAAGGAATATATTGATGTTTTAGATGAAAGAGAAAAAGAAGTAATCATCGGCAGGTTTGGTCTAGATTTAAAGAAGGAAAAAACACAACGAGAAATTGCAAAAGAATTAGGAATTTCAAGAAGCTATGTTTCAAGAATAGAGAAAAGAGCATTGATGAAAATGTTCCATGAATTTTATCGAGCAGAAAAGGAAAAAAAGCGAAAAAATGAATAAAAACTTTACATAAGGATGTTCTATAGATTTGCATTCTTATGAAGAAATCGTTTATATAGACACATCAATAATGGTATTTTAAGGGATAGAAGAGCAGCTTAGTCGCTTCGTTTTTTAACATTTGACTAAGCGGCTTATTCTATCTTTTATTTTTTGCATAATGAAGGGATTCTGTATTGTCGGTTGCTACCGTTTTTACAACTTCGCCTTGCCGATTTTTATAAATTTCATATTCACGGTAAACTTCCACTATAAACCCATCCTCTTCTTTTGTTTCTTCTAATTTATATTCAAGATCAGGAGCTCCAAATATTTCATCTCCATTACTGCTAACTTCTTGCTCTTCCTTTATAGCTCCGTAAAAGAGAACATTATTTTTGTTAATTTTTGCGGTTGGTGTTTCTATGTAAGCAATAAAACCCAATAGAATGATTATGGATATTAAAGAGATTTTTTTCATTTTGTGCTCTCCTCCTTCCATACATTGTATGCATGTCCTTTAGAAGTATGCGAATAAGAAAAGGAAGAACGATTGCGTAATTGGAAAATTTAATCATTTTTAAAGTGGGTTAATCATATCGTTAGAAAGGTACAGGCCTTCTTTTTTTATAAAAAAAGGGAACAGGTACAAACTTAGAATGCAAAAAATGTCTCAAAAAAATTTTTCACTTCTTGTAAATGTTTTATAACATTTGTAATATACATGAAATATAAAGCTGCTAAAAGCAGAAAAGATTAAAGTTCATCGAAGGGGTTGAAGACCTATGTTTATGAGACATATACTATTCATTACATTATTGATATCCTTGATTAACAATTTCTGGCCCATTCCTAATATAGATGATTTACAGGATGTTACATATCAAGAGGGGGACGAAATTTCCATTTCTGAGCTAAAAGATGCGGTAAGAAGTATGCAAAAGAAAGCTGATATCAACTCCTATTTCACGATGAAGCATGCAGTAGTAAGTGGGGAATTATATAACAATGAAGTTTGGAGATTTGATTTGGGTTTAAACACACCATATCAATTTACTGCTGAAAATGACAGCATTGACATAGCAGGTTTGCAAAAAGGATTGGTTAAGTTTATCGTGTTTTTTAGTTTTGGAGAAAATGAGAATTCCATTATAAGTAAGTCCATCTATTATTGTGATGAAAATGATTCCATTCATGAGGTGAAATTTATCGAGAATACAGAAAGAGAGAGTATTATCTTTTCATAAAAAAGTAAATCAAGAGAGAAAATTGTTATTTTTTCAACTCTGCCTATTATGCCGGCATTTTCCCGCAGATAATAGGGCTAGAATCTAACATTCGGTATATGGGCTTTTAAACAAGCGAATTTTCACCATCTATCTATACTATTAGAAAGGTGGTGAAAAGCATGGTTAAAATTTTTATCGATCCTGGTCATGGTGGTTCAGATTCAGGTGCAGTAGGAAATGGACTGCAAGAAAAAAATATTACCTTAAGTATTGCTCAACAGATTAGAAGGTTTCTTCTGAATGAATATGAAGATGTAGAAATTCGGATGAGTCGCAATAATGATTCAGCCGTAAGTTTGTCCGCAAGAGTGAATGCTGCTAATAACTGGAATGCTGATTTTTATCTTTCTATTCATGTAAATGCAGGTGGGGGTAATGGCTTCGAAAGTTATATTTATCCGGGAGTTGGTGCACCTACGACGACTTATCAGAATGACATTCATAAGGAAGTAATAGATGAGACAGGATTTAATGATAGAGGAAAGAAAAATGCAAATTTCCATGTATTAAGAGAAACAACCATGCCCGCTTTGTTAACAGAAAATGGCTTCATTGATACAGTAGCAGATGTGAATCAGTTAAAAGATAGTAATTTTATTACAAAAATTGCTAAAGGGCATGTCCAAGGATTAGAAAGGGCTTTTTCTTTGCAGAAGAAGAAAAATCAACCACCGATCTATCGTGTACAAATTGGAGCATATAAGGAAAAGGAAAATGCAGAAAAAAAGGCAATGGAAGCAGCTGAAAAGGGATTTGATACAGCTATTTTATTTCGAAACAATCTGTTTAAAGTACAAATCGGGGCATTTAGTAATAGAAAGAACGCAGAGCGTTTAGCAGAAAAAGCGAAGGAAGCTGGGTTTCATGCGTTTATATCTCGTAAGTAAACAACATTTATTTGCGGATATATAGGAAAAAGTTAGAAATGGGACAATTGCCTAAAACATTCACAACAAATTAAGAATATTTTATAGAAAGAGAGGAGGAAAATGAATGGCTGGTTATGGATACCCAAATCAAGTACCAGCAGCTGTTCCGCTTGGTGGATTTGGACCTGCACCTTTTGGCTATGGTGGTGCCCCTTATCCTGCTTATGGCGGTGTATATGGTGGTGCTGGTGGTTTCTGGTACGCATTTTTAATCATTCTTTTTATTGTTATCATTCTATTTTGGGGTTTTTGGGCATTCGGTGGCTTTTATCGCTAAGAGAAAAAGACGAAAAAGTTAGATGTTCTAATAGTAAATATAGTAATTCCTATACAAACAGGTTAATTCATATAGATTCTAGCATCATGTATCTGTTTTAGATAACGATGCTTTTTCTTTTGTTATCAGAAATATTTAACTATTTTAACAGAAAGAATGGAAATATTTCGATAGTCAAACTATAATGACATAGTAGTAACAGTGGAAGGAGATGGAGAAAAGTGAAGATAGAAGAATATCAAGCTACATGGGATTTAGAAGGATTATTTCCTGGAGGAAGTAATTCTCAAGAGTTTAGAGAGCATTTAGCTTTGTCTATGGATGAAATTGACAAATTATCAGCATATGTACATAAGTATGAGCCATTACAGGAGACGGACAAAGATTCATTGCAGCAAATTGTGAATCAGTTTGAAGTAGTCGTAAAGAAAGTAAGACAAGCAGGTGCTTTTGTCAGTTGTTTAGAGGCACAGAATATGGAAGATAAAGGAGCAAGCGCTTTAAGAGGTAGAGTAACTGAATTAAGTGCTGCGTTTCAAAATGTATTAACGGTTCTAGATGGGAAATTATCCTTATATAGTGATATGGAATGGGATTCCTTGTTCAAAGGCAGTAATCTAGAAGAACTTTATTTTGTCCTGTCAGAAAGAAGAGCGGCTGCTAAAGAAAAATTATCCGAAGAAGAAGAAACACTGATAAATAAGTTAAGTGTCGATGGCTATTATGGCTGGGGCCAAATGTATGATACCATCGTTGGAAAAATTCAGATTCCTTTTGATGAAGAATATCTCTCCGTTGGACAAGCTGCTAATAAATTTTCAAACCCTGAACGCGCGGTTAGAAAAAAGGTGTTTAAAGAATGGGAAAAAGCATGGGATGCAAATGGGGAAATTCTGGCAAAAACATTAAACCATTTAGCTGGTTTCCGATTAAATGTTTATGGGATGAGAGGCTGGACTAGTTTCTTAAAAGAACCTTTAGCGATTAATCGGATGCAAGAAGAAACATTGCAGGCGATGTGGAATGCAATTTCGAAGAAAAAACAGCCATTTGTACAATTTTTAAATAGAAAAGCTAAATTGTTAGGTTTAGAAAAATTAAGCTGGTATGATTTGGATGCTCCTCTTGGTAAAATAGAAACAAAAATGTCTTACCAAGAAGGTGCCGAATTTATTATTAAGCATTTCGAGCAATTTGGTACGAAAATGTCAGGATTCGCAAAGAAAGCATTTGAAGAGAGATGGATTGAAGCAGAAGATAGAAAAGGGAAAAGACCAGGAGGCTTTCACACCTATTTCCCTGAAAGTGCTCAGTCACGTATTTTTATGACGTATTCTGGCACGCCATCAAATGTTTCAACTTTAGCCCATGAATTAGGGCACGGCTTTCATACATACGCTATGCGCGATATGCACACATTAAATAGAAATTATGCAATGAATGTCGCAGAAACAGCGTCTACATTTGCGGAAATGATTGTATCCGATGCAGCTTTAAAGGCTGCTAAATCAGAGGATGAAAAGCTAGTATTATTGGAAGATAAAATTCAGCGATCTATAGCTTTGTTAATGAATATTCATGCTCGTTTTCTTTTTGAAACAAGATTTTATGAAGAACGTCAGAATGGATTAATTTCAAAGGAGCAATTAAATACGTTAATGCTTAATGCCCAAAAAGAAGCATATGGGGATGCTTTAGAGGAATACCATCCTTCTTTCTGGGGCTCAAAATTGCATTTTTATATTACAGGTGTACCTTTTTATAATTTCCCTTATACATTTGGGTTTCTATTTTCACTTGGAATCTATGCAAAAGCATTAGAGGAAGGAAAGGGCTATGAAGAGAAATACATTGCCCTATTAAGAGATACAGCAAGCATGACAGTAGAAGAATTGGCATTTAAGCATCTTCAAATTGATTTAACAAAAGAGGATTTCTGGAATAGTGCTATAGATCTTTGTATTAAGGATGTAGAAGAATTTTTAGCATTAACGAATGAATGAAAGGTCTTTTTATAGGATTATATAGAAATGACTAGAACCACAGCATTCGTTTAAAAGGAATATAGATAAAAGACCTCCTACATACCAAAAGCTGCTGGTGTGTAGGAGGTCTTCATTTTTTGATGAATAGCTTTAGTAAATGCTTATATTTTTTTCCATTTGAAACTGCCAATCATCAAGATGGAAAGAATAAGCATAAGAAATAAATAAATATGGCTCGGTATAAAAGTAAAAAATAGACAGCTAAAGGTTAAAATACAGCCAGCTGCTGTTATCGGCAGGCCTGTAAAAAAGCCATGACTTTCCGTAATATTAAATCGAGCTAATCGAAAAGCGCCACACACAATATAAAGGACTGTAAAGAAAGATCCTGGTGCTCCCAACTCAAATAAAATCCCTTGATACACTAATAATGCCGGTGCTACCCCAAATGAAATGATATCACTCATAGAATCAAGCTGTTTGCCAAGCTCTGATTCGATATTAAATTTTCTGGCAGTCATTCCATCCAGTCTATCTGCTAATGCAGCGATAAAAATAAGTAATAGACTTAATTGGAGATGTCCCTTTAAACTATAGATAATTGCAAAAGCACCTAATGAAATATTTGTTAAAGTTAACACATTAGCGAGTTGAGTTTTAATTTTCTTGATAGTTTGTTCTAAAACTCCATGTAAAAACATTAGATTCACTCCTAGTATGAAATGTTTTGCATTTCATACAACCATTTTTTTATATAATCATATATAATTCTAATTAGTATATGATCATTCGTAAAGAAAAATTTTTATTTATTGGAGGATTGCTTCATTGAAAGAAACAATTTATCGACTTTGTATTGAACTGACAAATGGAAGATGGAGTTCCTATATGATTAAGAAATTTGCTTATTCTAGATGGAGCCGATATTTAATTCCTTCCTTTGCAAAAGTTTATAAAATAAATATAGAGGAAATGGACAAACAACTAAAGGAATACGGATCCTTACATGAATTTTTTGTTAGAAAATTAAAAGCCAACTGCCGAAATATTCATGCTGATCATAGAGAAATAATTAGTCCTGTTGATGCAGTGATTGAGGATATTGGAGAAGTAAGAGAAGATAGCTCTATTTTAGTTAAAGGAAAAACGTATTCTATTCATGAAATGCTTGGGGATGAAAAAACAGTGGATAAATATATTGGTGGAACTTATTTAATATTTTATTTAAGCCCAAGTCATTATCATCGCATTCACTGTCCTGTCACAGGTACTGTAACAAATCGTTGGACACTTGGAAATAAATCGTATCCTGTTAATAAATATGGTTTAAAGTGGGGGAAATCTACCCTCTCCAAAAATTATCGGTCTATAACGGAATTAAAGACAGAGGAAGGAAACGGGATATGTATTGTGAAGGTTGGTGCCATGTTTATTAACTCTATCGTCCTAAACCATAAGAAAGACCGCGTAGTTCAGGGAGAGGAAATTGCTTATTTTTCATTTGGCTCAACTGTTGTGTTACTATTTGAAAAAAATACATTTAAACAGAAAGGCTTTCATTCCATTCCATATCCGGTTAAAATAGGAGAGGTTATTGGAGAGAGCTTCGAAAAGCGCAATGAATACAAAAATTAATAGTTTAAAAGAAAAACAGCCTTGTACAAGGCTGTTTTCAAATGGAATATATTATTACTTTTATTGGGTTAAGAGGAGACTTTTATCTTGTTGCTTAAAGAACGTCGGTGAATCTCTGTTTCGATGAGACGAATAAATTCAGGGCTTAAGTTTAATTCCCTTGCTTTATGATAGGACTCAATCAATAATTCATCTGACAGTTTTCGCATGCCAGAAACACCTCCATTCAAATATAATGAGAAGATTTTCATAGAAAACATATATAAATGTAGTTGTTTTCAGTGTTGAAATAAGATTTTTTTAATTCGCTGATTAAAAAGTGCATACTAGATGTATCATTCGACAATGTTTATCAGAAAACTAGCTTGTCTATGTAAAAAAATTGCTATGTAGAGAACACTTTTAATCTTCTTTTTTTAGTGGATTAATCTTGGAAGTTTTTTGGATAGTATATTGTATCCTTACTTTAACAAAAATAAACATAGAGAACAACTGTTCGTTTATCCACAGCGTTCAGTGGATAACCTGTGATTATTTTGTTGAGAACTATGTGGACTATATGTAAATCAATGGGTATTATGTGTATAATGTTATCCACATATGTTGAAAAATGCGTATTTTGTCGAAAATTATTTTGCTATTATTAAAAAAAGAATGAATATGGTATCTTCTTTAAGAAGAAAAACGGTATAATATTATTTTCTTCTATCGTAAAAATGGTTACCATAACAATAGGAAGACATACTGGTTAAACTGGTTAAACTATAGAAATGAAAGAATTAAGAGGTGTTTTTTAGTGTTAAATCAATTTTTGCCAAATCAGTTTGTTAAAAATATATTTGAAATTTCCCCAGATGATTTAAAGAAAAAAGGAATAAAAGGCATCATAACAGACTTAGATAATACGTTAGTAGAATGGGATCGCCCGCTTGCGACTCCTCAAATTATTGAATGGTTTGCAGAAATGAAGAGAAATGACATTAAAGTCACAATTGTTTCTAATAATAAAGAAGCAAGAGTAAAATCATTTTCTGACCCGTTGCATATTCCTTTTATTTTTGCTGCTAGAAAGCCGCTTGGTCGTGCTTTTAAAAAAGCTATCATGCAAATGAATACAAAAAAAGAAGAAACAGTTGTAATTGGTGACCAATTATTAACAGATGTTCTTGGTGGGAATCGTAGTGGATTTCATACTATTTTAGTCGTGCCTGTTGCGCAAACAGATGGGTTTATGACTAGAATTAATCGTAGAATCGAAAGAAGAATTTTGAATTGGTTTCGTAGAAACGGAAAATTAACTTGGGAGGATTAATACGTGACAGAAAGAATACATTGTATCGGCTGTGGAGTAGTTATTCAGACGGAGAATAAGAATGAATTAGGTTATGCACCTTCTTCTTCGTTAGAAAAGGAAGAGGTTATTTGTCAAAGATGTTTCCGTTTAAAGCATTATAACGAAGTACAAGATGTTTCTTTAACAGACGATGATTTTTTAAAGATTCTAAATGAAATAGGGAAAAGTGACAGCCTAATAGTAAAATTAGTAGATATTTTTGATTTCAATGGAAGCTGGTTACCTGGCCTTCATCGTTTTACTGGGAACAATAAAGTAATACTAATAGGAAATAAAGTAGATCTTTTACCAAAATCGGTGAAACACCAGAAGGTTATCAATTGGATGAAAAAAGAAGCAAAGGATTTAGGATTGAGACCAGAAGATGTATACCTTGTCAGTGCAGAAAAAGGAAAGAATATTAAAGAAGTACTGGATGCAATTGAATATCATCGTAACGGAAAAGATGTTTATGTAGTGGGCTGTACAAATGTAGGGAAATCTACTTTTATTAATCGAATTCTTAAAGAGGTATCTGGAGAAGAAAATGTAATTACAACATCACATTTTCCTGGTACAACGCTAGATATCATTGAAATTCCATTGTCGGATGG
This sequence comes from Niallia sp. FSL W8-0177, assembly GCF_038006285.1. NCBI lineage: Bacteria > Bacillati > Bacillota > Bacilli > Caryophanales > Bacillaceae > Niallia > Niallia sp. FSL W8-0177. Next base: position 2,484,996 of record NZ_JBBOUX010000001.1, on the reverse strand, counting down.
TAAATACCTAGTGGATACCCCTGGAATTATTAATCACCATCAAATGGCTCATTTTGTTGATAAAAAAGATTTGAAAATTATCACGCCAAAAAAAGAAATAAAATCGAGAATTTTTCAATTAAACGATCAACAAACATTATTCTTTGGCGGGCTAGCTCGATTTGATTTTGTAAAAGGCGAGCGCAGTAGCTTTGTATGCTATTTCTCTAATGAAATAACGATCCATCGGACGAAGTTGGAAAAGGCAGATGAGCTGTATGAAAAACATGCAGGTGAATTATTGACACCTCCCAACAGAGAGCATTTGGAGGCTTTTCCAGAGTTGGTAAGGCATGATTTTTCTATAAAAGAACCAAAAACAGATATTGTGTTTTCAGGCTTAGGCTGGATAACGATTAATGAACCGAATATTCAAGTTTCTGTTTATGTGCCTAAAGGGGTACATGCCTTGTTGCGTAAATCGTTGATATAATCTGTTTTGCAATAAAGCAAGGGGAAAAGGAGAGCAGCTATTTATGAAGAACTATGCAGTAATTGGTGATCCAATTCAGCATTCGATGTCACCTGTTATGCATAATGATCTTTTTCATTTCTATGGTTTGGATGCTGAAATGAAAAAAATGCATATTAAAACAGAGAGGCTCGAAATGGGACTAAAAAGTTTGAGGGATAGTAATATAGATGGCTTTAATGTTACCGTCCCCCATAAACAAGCAATCATTCCCTTTTTGGATGAACTAGACCCATTGAGTGAAGCGATTGGCGCAGTTAATACGGTGGTTTGTAAAAATGGAAAGTGGGTTGGGTATAATACGGATGGGGAAGGGTATTTAAGAAGTCTATTAGACCAGCTATCTAACTTGAAGCAGAAAAAAACATTGATTATTGGTAGTGGCGGTGCCGCAAGAGCAATCTATTTTTCACTAGCTAATTATGGAGTACACCATATAGATATTTGTAATCGTACGCTTTCAAATGCAGAAAGGCTGAAAGAAGCGTGTCCTTTTTCAGTTGTAACAAATATACTGGAAGTTGCTTCAGTGGACAAAAATCTTGAGGAATATGATCTTATCATCCAAACAACTTCCATTGGAATGTCACCAAAGATAGATGTTTCGCCTATTCAAGTAAGCAATTTGAAGCAGGGCACATTCGTTAGTGATATCATCTATAATCCATTAGAAACAAAAATATTAAAAGATGCAAAAGCCAAAGGCGCTGTAACGCAAAATGGAATTGATATGTTTGTATATCAAGGAGCTTTAGCGTTTGAGAAATGGCAAGGAATTTTCCCAGATACAGCTAGAATGAGACAAAATGTTTTAACACAATTAGGAGGATCATCATGTTAAGAGGTAAACAAAAAAGGTTTTTACGAGCAAAAGCACACCATTTGAGCCCTATATTCCAAGTAGGAAAAGGTGGCGTTAATGACAATATGATTAAACAAATTAGTGAGGCATTAGAGGTTAGAGAACTATTAAAGATAAGTATTTTGCAAAACTGTGATGAGGATAAAGATACGGTAGCAAGTGAATTAGTAAATGGAACAAAAAGTGAGCTAGTTCAAATTATAGGAAATACAATTGTATTATATAAAGAATCAAAAGAAAATAAAACGATAAATTTACCATCATAAGTCGGTAGAAGAGGCGATTTTTTTGAAAAAAGTTGGAATATTGGGAGGGACGTTTGATCCTCCTCATATAGGACATCTAATTATAGCAAATGAAGTACTGCACGCAAAAAAATTAGATGAAATATGGTTTATGCCAAATCAAGAACCTCCACATAAAATAAAAACAGGGACGGTAACAAATACTCAACGAGTAGAAATGTTACAATTATCAATAGAATCCACTTCCTCTTTTCGCATCGAAACGATGGAATTAGACAGAGAGGGGAAATCCTATACGTATGATACGATGAAGCTTTTAAATGAGGCTTACCCAGACAATGATTTTTATTTTATAATTGGAGCCGATATGGTAGAATATTTGCCAAAATGGTATAAAATTCAAGAACTTATGGAAATTGTACAATTCATAAGTGTGAACCGCCCTAAATATCAACTAGAAACGGCTTACCCAGTGCAGTATGTAAAGGTTCCTGATATAAATATTTCTTCGAGCTTAATTCGTGAAAGGGTTAAGGAAGGGGAAACCATTTCCTTTTTAGTCAGAGATGAAGTAAAGAGATATATTGAGGAGAATCGTCTATATGAATCGTGAAGAAGCATTACAAATAGTAAAAGAACAAATAACGGAAAAGCGTTATATTCATACAATCGGTGTAATGGAAACAGCAATTAAGTTAGCGAATAAGTACGGTGGAGATGCTAGAAAGGCAGAAATAGCAGCGATTTTTCACGATTACGCAAAATTTCGCCCAAAGGATGAAATGAAAAAGATTATCATACAGCAAAATATGGATCCTAATCTTTTATTATTTCATTCAGAACTTTGGCACGCTCCAGTTGGTGCTTTTTTAGTTGAGAAAGAAGTCGGAATAAAAGATAGAGAAATATTAGATGCTATTAGATACCATACATCAGGAAGACCTGAAATGAGTATGCTAGAAAAAATAGTCTATTTAGCCGATTATATTGAACCTGGCCGAGCTTTTCCAGGGGTAGATGAAGTAAGAGAATTGGCAGAAGTGAGTTTAGAAAGAGCTTTTTTGCAAGCGGTGAAAAACACGATTATGTTTCTTATTCGGAATAATCGAGCTGTATTTCCTTTAAGCTTTGAAACATATAACAGTTATTGTATAAAAATGGAGGTTGATTGAATGGATGAACGTACTTTATTATGGACTGCTGTAAAGGCAGCTGATGACAAAAGAGCAGAGAATATTGTTGCCCTAAATATGAAAGGTATTTCTCTTGTTGCTGATTATTTCGTAATCTGTCATGGTAATTCTGACAAGCAAGTACAGGCTATTGCGAATGAAATTAAAGAAAAGTCTGGTGAACTTGGAATTACGGTTAAACGTTTTGAAGGTTATAATGAGGCAAAATGGATCTTAGTTGATTTAGGAGATATTATTGTCCATGTCTTTCACCGCGATGAAAGAACTTATTACAATTTAGAGCGTCTTTGGGGAGATGCACCAGTGGAAAATGTGGAAAGTGTGATCAGTCAATGAGTTATGAGCAGTTTGCCTATCTTTATGATCGCTTAATGAATGATGTACCTTATGAGAAGTGGATACAGCTTATCAAAAAGGCAGCAGCCGATTATAAAGTTAAAGGAGCAAACCTTTTAGACCTAGCCTGTGGAACAGGAGAGTTATCGATTAGGCTGGCACAGACTGGTTATAATGTAACTGGGATTGATTTATCGGAGGATATGCTAAGTGTTGCTCAAGCGAAGACAATGGAAGCAGGAGAATCTGTATTTTATATAGAACAAGATATGTCTCAGCTAGAGGGCTTACCCGTTTTCGATCTTATTTGTATTTGCTGTGATTCCATCAACTATTTAAGAACCGAAGAAGAAGTCATAAATACTTTTGAAAGTGTTTATGCCCATTTAGATGAAAAAGGCTTATTTATATTTGATGTGCATTCCTTGTATAAAATGAATCAATTATTTATCAATCAAACCTATACAGTCAATGATGAGGATTTAAGCCTTATATGGCAATGCTATGAAGGAGAATATCCCAATAGTGTTGAACATGATTTAAGTTTTTTTGAATTAGATGCAGCCTCAGGAATGTATCGTCGATATGATGAACTCCATTTTCAACGAACTTATTCCGTTGACCAATATTCGGAATGGCTCGAACAAACTGGGTTTACTTTATTGAAAGTTGAAGCCGATTTTTCTCAAGATATATTAGATGAAAAGGCAGAGCGAATTTTCTTTTATTGTAAGAAAAAATGAGATGTTTCCTCAGTAAAGCAGTTTTGCAGTTGCAAGATAAATGCTTCTAGGAGAAAACTTGGAAACATCCTTCCTACATATTGTTTTTTATGGCGAAAATGTGAAAGGGGGAAATGGTCCTTGGATGGATCATTTCCCTTTTTCCTATTCTAAAAACAGCCATTTGTAATTTTTTTTGAAAAATTTGAAAAGGGAGAAGGAATTCGAATGGGTAAAGTAGAAAGTAATAGGAGCATTATATATTTTTATGCCATGTGACAAGATTTTTAAGGGATTGCTTATCATCCTCATATTTTGCCTGTGTTGCTTGAAATAGTTGATTAAAAGTATCTCCTATTTGACGTTCCAAAACATTTATTCCTTCGCCTGTAATCCCGCCCTTTACACATACCTTTTCCTGTAATGTAGGTAAAGTGTAATAGCCCTTCTTTAATAATTCTCCTAAGCCAATAAGCATTTCGCTAGCTAATTTTGTTGCTGTTTCTGTATCAATTTCTGTTTCATCTACAGCGCCTTCTATAAATCTTTGGGTAAGATAGCTGAAAAAAGCTGGTCCGCAACTTACTATATCAGAGGCAACCCTCGTAATGTCATCTTCAATTTCTAATGGTGTCGAAAATTTTTCATACAAACTTTCTAATTGTTTTTTCCACTCTTCCGTACAATTGCTTCCAAAGGAAAACAAAGAAACGCCTGCCAATGCTCTATTGGTAATGCTTGGTATAATGCGAGCAACAGAGCACCTAAATAAAGAATCAAGCTGGTCAGGGCTTATTGGACTAGTAATCGAAATAACGCATTTTTCTTCTGTTAAAACGGGAGAAATAGTATGGGCTACCTCATACATATCATGTGGCTTTACACATAAAAAGATAAGCTCTGCTTTTTTTGCTATTTCGATGTCGCTATCGCATATATTTATGGTAGGATACTCTTCCTTAATTTCTAAAGCTTTGTTTCTTGTTCGATTGAAAATAAATAAGTCTTCGGGGGAAACCGCTTTTCCATCAATCATTGATTCTATTAGTATTTTCCCCATATTTCCTGTACCAATCATTCCAATTTTCAATTTTCCTTCCCCCCTTAAATTGAGCGTTTTCTCATATAACGATATGTAGCAACATTTCAAAATATACCTGAAAGGATGATTAGTTATCATGGACTGGCTTCGTAAAAATAAGAAAATAATTTTCTTTGGTTTAGGTGGCATCGTACTTTTATTGCTATATCGTTTTTACCCTATTCTTATCTCGAGTAGTGAAGAAGAACAAATTCCCCATGAAAACTTGTTTGCTGAAAGAAACTTAGAGGAGAAGCCAGAAGAAGCACTAGAGGAAGAACCGCCTGTTACCGTAATGCTGGTAGATGTGAAAGGGGCGGTTAAGAATCCAGGTGTTTATGAAGCGAATGAAGGAGAACGGGTGAATGATGTGATTGAAAAGGCAGGCGGAATTTTGAAAGATGGAGAAAAAAATGCAGTGAATTTTGCAATGAGAGTGACAGACGAAATGATTATTAATGTTCCTTATATAGGAGAAGAGGGGGAAGCAGCTAATGGAAATGCAGTTGGTAACGAGACTTCCGTTCCTTCAAATGAAGGTACAGTAAATATTAATAAAGCTAGTGAAACGGAATTGCTTGAATTACCAGGAGTGGGTCCGTCTAAAGCAGCGGCCATTGTGGAGTATCGTGAACAGAATGGAGGTTTTTCTACAAAAGAGGATTTAAAAAACATAAGTGGAATTGGAGAAAAAACATATGAAAAATTAGAATCCTTTATTTCGATAAAATAAATCTAGGGATATGTATTTAAAGCAAGAGATTGCTTTATGTGCCGCATGGAAATCCTTTTCGCAATTGACTGGTGACATAGTTCTCGATAAACTTAATGAGGAATGAAAAGTATTAGAGTTTTTCTCAATTCGGTTTATGTATGGGAGTGAAAGTGAAAGTGGAAAGAATTTCATGGGATGAGTATTTTATGGCACAGAGCGAATTGCTGGCTTTAAGAAGCACATGTACAAGATTGGCAGTGGGGGCAACAATAGTTCGAGATAAACGGATAATTGCTGGAGGGTACAATGGTAGCATCGCTGGTGGTGTTCATTGTATTGATGAAGGCTGCTATGTAATTGACAATCATTGTGTCAGAACTATCCATGCGGAGATGAATGCTATCTTACAATGTGCTAAATTCGGCGTTCCAACTGCTGGGGCAGATATATATGTTACGCATTTTCCTTGTCTTCAATGCTGTAAGGCGATTGTCCAAGCAGGTATTAAAACAGTTTATTACGAATTGGATTATAAAAATCATCCATATGCGCTAGAGTTGTTTGAACAGGCTAATATTGAAACAGTGCAAGTGGAAAGAAAAGAGCTGGAGAAAAAAGAGGAGAAAAAGGCATTAGTAGAAGCTCTTGTAAAACAATTAAAAGAAAATAATGCAGATTCTGTAGAGGCAAAGGCTTTGGAAAAAAGAGCGGCAGAATTATTCTCCATTATACCTACCGCAAAAACGTCTATTTAATTAAACCTCTCTACTGCCTGTCTACAGCGGTCTTGTGAGGAGCGATTTATGATTCAAACAAAGCTATTGTACTTCGCAGTATCAGCCTTATTCGGCTTGTTGTGTGCCTATACACAACAGGTATTGGTCTATATATTCTATTTTTTATTTATAGGCTGGTTACTTTTTATGAAGAAAGGGAGATGGAAATTAGCTGCTTTTCTGCTGTGTACATTTCTTTTATTCCTTGTTCGAGGAGGTTATGATGATCATGGGAACAGCTCGAAAATAAGGGAAGATACTTCCTCTTTCTTCGTTACTTTTATAGAACCAGCTGAGATAGATGGAGATAGGTGGCGGGTAGTAGGTAGGGAAAAACAAACAAAAGAAAAGCTACTGCTTTCTTACAAAATAGAAACGAAAGAAGAAAAAGCCTTTTTAAAAGCGAAGAGGGTGATAGGGAAGACATGCTCTATTAAGGGATCTTTGTCACTTCCATCTTCTCAGCGAAATGAAAATGGTTTTAATTATCAGCAATACCTGGAAAATAATTCGATTTATTGGCTAGTATCAGTGGGGAATTTGGATTTAAGCAGTTGTGTGACAGAAAGAAATATTATTCTATCATTAAAGCAGCTAAGAGAAAAAGGGACTATTTGGATTGAAAATCATTTTTCAGAAACAACAATTCCAATTGCAGAAGCTTTAATTTTTGGTGATCGTAGTATGATGGAGGAAGATCTGCAAAAAGCATTTCAACGTATAGGCATTATTCATCTACTAGCTATTTCTGGTTCCCATGTTGTCGTTTTAATAGGTATCGTTTATTTTTTACTAATACGAGTTGGTTTAACGAGAGAAAGAGCTAGTACTATTCTGCTATTGCTTTTACCAATATATGCAGTTTTAACCGGGCTAAGCCCATCCGTAATTAGAGCTGTATTTTCTGCTTTTATCCTCTTAGCTATAAATAAATTTTATACTTCCTCTTCTTTGCCGATGATCGATATAATCAGTATAGTTTTTACCGTATGTTTATTTATTCAACCAAGAATGTTATTTAGTGTTGGATTTTTATTATCTTTTATCGTCTGTTTTTTTCTCATTGTTTCATCCTCACTAATTAAAGAATACCATTCCTCAACCATTAAAATGTACTTCTTCCTGACATTTATTTCTGAGTATGCTGTTATCCCCGTTATCCTATACTACTTTTTTGAAATTCCCACCTTATCTTTACTAGCAAATCTTATTTTTATTCCTTTTTATACGGTAATTGTTTTGCCGTACTTACTTGTTCTCTATGTCCTTTCCTTTGTATTCCCACCATTTATTTCTTTTTTTTCTTTCCCGTTAGATGCTGTCATCCTATTATCTGATAAGCTGGTGTTGAAATTATCGAATTTTCCATTTAGCACCATTATATTGGGAAGGCCATCCTTCTTTTTTATGTGCGCTTATAGTCTCAGCCTGCCCATCTTCTTTTATTTATACGAGAATTTGGCGAAGAATGTAAGAAAGTGGTTATATTGTCTTCCACTCTTGCTTTTGAGTGTTCAATTTCTAAACAATATCTATCCACCAAAAGGAGAAATTACTTTTATTGATGTTGGGCAAGGGGACAGCATTCTTATTCAACTGCCATATAATAAAGGAACTTATTTAATAGACACCGGTGGTACTGTCAATTTCCCGAAAGAAGACTGGCAAAAGAGGAAAGACCCTTATGAAGTGGGAGCCAAGACCGTTGTCCCCTTTTTAAAAAGTAAAGGGATTCGTACAATTGATAAATTAATCTTAACCCATGGTGATTTAGACCATATAGGAGGAAGTACTGCTATTATTGAACAATTACGTGTAAAAGAGATAATGTATCCAAATGTGAAAGGAGATTGGTCTGTGGAAGAAGAGCACTTACTAAAATTAGTGGAAAAGAAACGAATCCCCATTCGTTTTATGCAAGCAGGTCAGAAGTGGAGTACGGGGAAGGAGTCTTTTATGGTTTTAGCACCAATAGAGAAGGAGAATTTAACAAAAAATAATAGCTCGATTGTCATTTTTGCAAAGATCGCTGGTATTACATGGTTATTTACCGGAGATTTAGAAAAAGAAGGAGAATTAGCACTTATGAACAAATATCCGGATTTAAGAGAAATAAACGTTTTAAAGGTAGGACATCATGGTAGTAAAACTTCTTCAACGAGTGTATTTATAGAGCAGCTTAGACCGAAAATTGCCGTTATATCAGTTGGGATAAATAATAGGTATCATCATCCCAGTATGGATGTGCTCACCATTTTAGAGGACTATAAAGTGAAAGTATTCAGAACAGATGAAAATGGGGGAATTTCTTTTTATTTTTCGGAAAAAGGTGGCACGTTTCAATTGCAAATTCCATAGAATATAGCAATAGTGAATGGCTATAATAATGGAAAAATGTCATCTAAATACCTATCCGATTGGAATAAAAAATACTTACCTATATGGACATGAATCGTACTGATTTCCTTTGTTGTCAAGAGTTGACACAAATAGAATTTAGCCATTGGAGCACACTATTAATATAATTGCACCGTTACACATTAAGTATCCTAGGCCTTAATGTGTAACGTTCATTATAGATTGAAGGAAGGTCCTTGAGATAGTCATTTCTTTGCTGCTAATAAATCTTCCTAGAGCTTAAACCAAAGCTTTAGGAAAGAGTTTCGTTAACAAGAGATGATGTCGAAAGGACCTTCTTTCTGTATGTAAATTTTCGAAAAGAAGGACAACTGTTAGGAATTTCGTATATAATAATTGATTAGGGATAGTTTTCTATGTAAATAAGGAACAATGGTTTTTTTAGGGAATGGGGAGAAGAAATGATCGAAGAATTATGGAAAAAAATAAAGAATAGAGATTTTTCTTTTGTCTATCTATTATATGGGCTTGAGTCTTTTCTAATAAATGAAACAAAATATTTATTATTGCAATCATTATTAAACGAAGAAGATGAGGATTTTAATTTATCTACATATGATTTAGAGGAAACACCAATAGAAGTAGCGATAGAGGATGCAGAGACAATCCCATTTTTTGGAGAAAGAAAGGTTGTTGTATTAAATAATCCCTTTTTCTTAACAGCTGAAAAGTCTAAGTCTAAAGTGGAACATAATGTAAAAAAACTAGAGGAATATTTGAAAGAGCCATCTCCGTTTACAATTATGATTTTTATAGGAAGTTACGAAAAATTAGATGAAAGAAAGAAGATAACCAAACAACTAAAAACAACAGCATCTATTTTAGAAGCAAAAAAATTAAATGAACAAGAACTAAAGAAATGGTTAAAACAACGTGCTGCATATAATCATGTGGAGATAAATGAAGATGGACTTGATACTATTTTAAGTCTCGCTGGAACTAATTTGTCTCTTTTGACAACTGAAATTGATAAGATGGCTTTATACGTCCAAGATTCAAAGTTAATTACGAAAGAGATTGTGGAAGAATTAGTTGCTAAATCGCTTGAGCAAAATATTTTTTCTCTTGTCGATAAAGTAATCTCTAAAAAAATAGATGAAGCTTTGCGGATATATTATGACTTATTAAAAAAAAATGAGGAACCGTTGAAGATTCTATCTATCATTACGAATCAATTTCGCTTAATTTATCAAGTGAAAGGACTTGCACAAAAAGGATATGGACAACAGCAAATTGCTAGTGTTTTAAAAGTTCATCCATTCCGAGTAAAATTGGCAGCTGGACAAGCTAATCGATTTACAGAAGAGGAACTAACAAAGTGTATCCGTCTATTTGCGGAAGGTGACTATCAATTAAAAACAGGGACAATGCCTAAAAACATGGTCATAGAAATGATTCTGTTTCAAATAGGACGTGGAGTATAAAGGCGATCTAATCTAAATGAGGTAGGACTGCCTCTCGTTCCTATAGGTGTCTTGAGTGTGGTGACGATAAAACTTTTTAACCTGAACAACTGTATGAAATTGTTCAGGTTTTTCTCTGTTTAATTCATGTTTAGTGGAATCCGTCTGCACAAGCTTTATAAATAAAAAAAGACTATCAGGAAGATAGTCTTTTTTACTCATTATGCGTTTAAAGCATTTTTTCTTTTAGCTAAACGAGATTTTTTACGAGCAGCAGCATTTTTATGAATAAGACCTTTAGCAGCAGCTTTGTCTAACTTACTAGCAGCTTCTACAAAACTTTCATTTGCAGCAGTTGTATCATTAAGAGCAATAGCAGCTTCAGTCTTTTTAACAGCAGTACGCATTGCAGATTTAACTGTAGTGTTTTGAGCGTTACGAGCTTCACTAGTTTTCACACGTTTAATAGCAGATTTAATATTTGGCATTTACGTTCACCTCCTAAAACGAAGCATCAAGTTCATTATTTAAACTCGATATATACATTCCTAAAAAACTTAAAGAACAAGTGATATTTTATCAAACGAGGACTAATAATGCAATACCTCCAGTCAAATTGCACAATATGAATTTTTTTTGAGAGAAAGGCAATGCTAGTAATAATAAAATGATTAATTGAATAGGAAGGGGATAACAATGGAGGAAAAACTAGATTTAAGTATGTATTCAGTACGAACAGATTTGGCAATTGAAGCAAAAGATTTAGCTTTACATAATCAAGGGCTTGTTCAAAATGAACAAGATCAGTCACGTCTCGATGGGGTAATTATCAAGGAGAAAGAAGAAAATGGTATTAAGATGTCCTATGTGGAGGTCACCAAAAAGGGCGAAGAACTAATCGGGAAAAAACAAGGGAAATATTTAACGATAGAAGTGTTAGGTATTCGACAGCAAGATACTAAATTGCAAGAAAAGGTAGAGCAAGTATTTGCAAAAGAGTTTTCTCAATTTTTAAAGCAGAGCGATATAAAAGAGGATGCTTCTTGTTTATTAGTTGGTCTTGGGAACTGGAATGTCACTCCTGACGCATTAGGACCCCAGGTTTGTGAGAATATACTAGTAACGAGACATTTATATGAATTGCAGCCAGAAAGTGTGGAAGAGGGCTATCGACCGGTATCAAGCTTAGCCCCTGGTGTGATGGGGTTAACAGGAATCGAAACAAGTGACATTATAAAAGGGGTTGTCGAGAAAACAAATCCTGATTTTGTGATTGTTATTGATGCTCTTGCATCCCGCTCTATTGATCGTGTGAATTCTACGATTCAAGTTTCCGATACAGGTATCCATCCTGGCTCTGGTGTAGGTAATAAACGGAAGGAACTAAGTAAAGAAACGCTAGGCAGACCAGTAATTGCTATCGGTGTACCAACTGTCGTAGATGCTGTGTCTATTACAAGTGACACAATTGATTATATATTAAAGCATTTTGGCAAGGAGCTAAGAGAAGGAAATAAACCATCGAGAGCTTTGGCGCCAGCTGGCTTGACCTTTGGTGAACAAAGAAAATTAACGGATGAAGATTTACCAGAAGAGCAGCATCGTAAGACATTTCTAGGTATTGTTGGAACATTGCCTGAGGAAGAAAAGAGAAAGCTAATCTATGAAGTATTATCACCAATTGGTCATAACTTAATGGTAACACCTAAAGAGGTCGATGTCTTTATAGAAGACATGGCGAATTTACTTGCAAATGGCTTAAATGCGGCGCTTCATTCAGCGATCAATCAAGAGAATGTAGGGTACAATACCCACTAAATTTATTAAAAGGGTTCTACCATTTCTAGTTACTTCATATATTTCAATAGAGTTACTAGGGATGGTAGTTTTGGAAAATACAAACTTGGTACTGAAAATAAAGGAGATTGATCAAGTTGAAACTATATACATTAGGTGCTGTCGGAATTGTTTTGTTGATGTTTATTTGTGTATTATTTGGCATGCAGCAAGCAAATAGTGGAATTCATAAAATGAAAGGGTATGAAGATGAGGGATTCCAAAGTGCTGTAGCCATAAATAAGGAGAATGGAAATTTAGAAGCATCTGTCCTTGGAGAAAATATTACTAGTCATGATCTGGATGAAAAGAAACAGCAATTAGAGGAAATGAAAGCTTTTAATTTATTGTCTAGCATCGGAAAAGGAGTAGCAGATACGATATCTTCTGTAGCAGAAAAAGGAGTCAATCTCGTTGGAGATATAATGGAAGAAAAAGAAAAATAGAAGACTGTTTAGTAAATCATTTTACTTTTCGTTGAATCTTATTCTTCACACTGCTATAATCAAAAATAGTGTACATGCGCGATTATTGTAGGAGTGAACTAAATGAACAGAGAAGAGATGTTAAAGAGACAATCAAAAATTAGAAATTTTTCTATTATTGCACATATAGATCATGGGAAATCAACCCTCGCTGATAGAATATTAGAAAAAACAAATGCACTCACAGCACGTGAGATGAAAGATCAGCTTTTAGATTCAATGGATTTAGAAAGAGAACGCGGAATCACGATTAAACTAAATTCCGTCCAATTAAAATATCAAGCAAAAGATGGAGAAATTTATACATTACATCTCATTGACACACCGGGACACGTGGATTTTACATATGAAGTATCTCGAAGCTTGGCTGCTTGTGAAGGGGCTGTATTAGTAGTTGATGCCGCTCAAGGAATTGAAGCTCAAACATTGGCTAACGTTTATTTAGCGATTGATAATGATTTGGAAATTGTTCCAGTTATTAATAAAATTGACCTACCAAGTGCTGATCCTGAAAGGGTTAGAAATGAAATTGAAGATGTTATAGGGTTAGATGCTTCTGAAGCAGTGCTGGCTTCTGCGAAGGCTGGTATTGGGATAGAAGATATCCTCGAACAAGTCGTAGAAAAGGTTCCTGCACCACAAGGAGATCCAGAAGCACCATTAAAGGCACTTATTTTTGATAGTTTATATGATGCTTATCGTGGTGTTGTTACTTATATTCGAGTAGTCGATGGAACAGTTAAACCTGGTGACAAAATCAAAATGATGGCAACAGGAAAAGAATTTGAAGTTATTGAAGTAGGTGTGTTTACACCAAAAGCAGTTAATACCGATCATTTATCTGTTGGGGACGTAGGATTCTTAACAGCAGCAATTAAAAATGTTGGCGATACTCGAGTAGGTGATACTATCACTAATGCGAAGAACGGTGCAACAGAAGCACTGCCTGGCTACCGTAAGCTAAATCCAATGGTTTATTGTGGTTTATATCCAATAGATAGTGCAAAGTTTAATGATTTACGTGAAGCATTGGAAAAATTAGAGCTTAATGATTCTGCGTTACAATTTGAACCAGAGACATCGCAAGCATTAGGATTTGGTTTCCGTTGTGGTTTCCTAGGTTTGCTTCATATGGAAATTATTCAAGAGCGCATCGAGCGCGAATTTAAAATTGACCTAATTACTACTGCACCAAGTGTTATTTATGATGTTATTTTGACAGATGGAACAGAAATAAAAGTAGATAATCCATCAGCAATGCCTGATCCTCAAAAAATTGACAGAATCGAAGAACCATATGTAAAAGCAACGATGATGGCCCCAAATGAATATGTTGGTGCGATTATGGAATTATGCCAGCAAAAGAGAGGTGTCTTCCTCGATATGCAATATATGGATGAGACTCGCGTTAAAATAACGTATGAAATTCCTTTATCGGAAATTGTTTATGATTTCTTTGACCAATTGAAATCAAATACAAGAGGATATGCGTCTTTTGATTATGAACTAATTGGCTATAAAACATCGACGTTGGTTAAAATGGATATTCTGTTAAATGCAGAACAAGTAGATGCACTTAGCTTCATCGTTCATAAGGATTTTGCTTATGAAAGAGGAAAAGTTATTGTAGAGAAATTAAAAGAGCTTATTCCGCGTCAGCAATTTGAAGTGCCGATCCAAGCTGCAATTGGGCAAAAGATTGTTGCTCGTTCTACCATTAAGGCGATGCGCAAGAATGTATTGGCTAAATGTTATGGTGGAGATATTTCTCGTAAACGTAAATTGCTAGAGAAGCAAAAAGAAGGGAAAAAACGAATGAAACAAGTTGGTTCGGTTGAAGTACCGCAAGAAGCGTTTATGGCTGTATTACGTATGGACGACAATAATACGAAAAAGTAAAAATGACAATAAAAGCATTGCATGGTCATTATGCAAGAAACTTGCTAATCGCAACATGGACTGCTATAAGTAAAGGGGTAGATGCCAGGTAGGTATCAACCTCTTTTCTTATTTTTATTGAAACAAGTAGGAGAAACTTATTGGTTAATATAGTTTAATTAATTTAAAGGTTGTGAAAAATTGATACAAGCAGCATATATCCATATTCCATTTTGTGAACATATTTGTCACTATTGTGATTTTAATAAAGTATTTTTAAAAGGACAGCCAGTTGATGAATACTTAGACTCTTTAGAGAAAGAGATGAAGCTGACCATTGAAAAATATGGACAACAAGAGCTGTCAACGATTTTTGTCGGAGGAGGTACACCAACAAGCTTATCTGCTTCCCAATTAGAACGACTTTGTGGAATGGTGAATAAAGAACTTAAGCTTCGTCCAGAGCAAGAATATACGTTTGAAGCCAATCCTGGTGATTTAACAGAAGATAAATTAAAAGCTTTGTATGAAGGAGGCGTGAATCGTCTTAGCTTTGGAGTACAATCTTTTAATAATGAGCTACTAAAGAGAATTGGGAGAACGCATAAGGCGGAAGATGTGTTTTCATCCATTGAAGCAGCTAAAAAAATCGGTTTTAATAATATCAGTGTAGACTTAATTTATAGTTTACCAGGTCAAACGTTAGAAGACTTTCAAGAAACATTAAAGACAGCATTTACATTAGATATTCAGCATTATTCAGGATATTCTTTAATTATAGAGCCTAAAACTGTCTTTTATAACTTAATGAGAAAAGGAAAACTACCTACACCTGGAGAAGATGTGGAAGCAGGTATGTACAGCGTCTTAATGGACGAGATGGCAAGACATGGTTTTCAGCAATACGAAATTAGTAATTTTGCGAAGCATGGATTCGAAAGTCGGCATAATCTCACATACTGGAATAATGAAGAGTACTTTGGGTTTGGAGCTGGATCCCATGGTTATGTACATGGGAATCGCTATTCTAATTATGGACCTTTAAAGAAATACATGCAGCCTTTAGAGCAAGGTGAGTTTCCGATTATGCATGAACATAAGGTAACCGTTATAGAACAAATGGAAGAGGAATTATTCCTTGGGTTAAGGGAAAATAAAGGAGTAAGTTTATCTTCATTTGAACAAAAATATAATGAAAATGTATTAGAGCTATTTAATAAGGAAATAAACGAGTTAATAAGCAGAGAGCTTATTGAAATAGAAAGTGATTATTTAAAATTAACACATAAAGGCAGATTTTTAGGGAATGAAGTGTTTCAATCCTTTATCGGAGTTCTTGAATAATCATAATCTAGGTTTGTCATGAAGTAGTAAACGAGAAGGGAAAAATTTCTTATAGAAATAAGGTGCAAATTATTGACACAACCCCTTTGTTTTTGCTACTTTATATATAGATTTAGCACTCGTTAATAAAGAGTGCTAACAGAGGTGATTAATGTGTTAACTGATCGTCAATTATTAATATTACAGGTGATTATTGATGATTTTATTTCAACAGCACAACCAGTAGGCTCAAGGAGCTTATCAAAGAAAGAAAACATTACATTTAGCTCCGCCACTATTCGCAATGAGATGGCAGATTTAGAGGAATCTGGTTTTATCGAAAAAACCCACTCTTCTTCTGGGCGTGTTCCTTCAGAGAAGGGTTATCGTTTTTATGTTGATCATCTTTTATCACCACAGAAATTAAAGCGTTCAGAAATATTGAGAATTAACTCACTGTTTGCAGAAAAAATATACGAATTAGAAAATATTGTACAAAAATCTGCTAAAATATTGTCTGATTTAACAAATTATACTACTATTGTCCTTGGGCCTGCCGTTAAAGAAAATAAATTGAAGAAGATTCAAATTGTTCCTTTAAACAACCATACGGCCATTGCTATTATTGTGACAGACTCAGGACATGTGGAAAACAGAATGTTTCACTTGCCAGATTCTGTTCACGCAGGGGAAATAGAGAAACTAGTAAATATTTTAAATGACCGGTTAACGGGTGTGCCGATTGATAAGCTTCATAATAAAATCTATAAGGAAGTCGCTACCTTATTGAAACAGCATATTAGCAATTATGAGTATTTTATCAACTCTCTTTCTGAAACCGTGAAAATCGATACCCATGAAAAGTTATTTTTTGGTGGCAAGACAAATATTTTGAGACAGCCTGAATTTCATGATATTACAAAAATAAGAAATTTGTTAAATATGATTGAAAAAGAGGATGGAATACCAGAGCTCATTCGTAATAACTCATCCGATATTAGTATTAAAATCGGGAGAGAAAAT
Source organism: Niallia sp. FSL W8-0177 (assembly GCF_038006285.1). Lineage (NCBI taxonomy): Bacteria > Bacillati > Bacillota > Bacilli > Caryophanales > Bacillaceae > Niallia > Niallia sp. FSL W8-0177. The sequence continues at coordinate 2,468,189 of NZ_JBBOUX010000001.1, read as the reverse complement.
AATAATACGGCAATGGAAAATTGCAGTATTATCTCTGCTTCTTATCGGATTGGGAATGAGCAAATTGGATCGATTGCGATTCTTGGCCCAACAAGAATGGAATATTCAAGAGTTGTGAGCTTATTAAATATATTATCGAATGACCTGACAAAAGTACTCACTAATTTGTATCAAAAGTAACTTCTGTGGAATATTTAAAAGTGTGGATTGAAGGTCTAAAGTAAGTAAAGAGAAGGTTGGTGAATTTCTATTTGCCAATCTGTCCCGTCTTTATGTAAATAATCCTTTAAGGGAGGTGAACAAGTTGGCAGAAGAAAAAGCAACGAACAATGCAGAGATGGAACAACAAGCAGCACAAGAAGACGTTAAAGTCGAAGAAACAGTTGAAGAAGTTTTCGAAGAGGCAGAAGCGTCTCCTTCCAATGAGGGAAATGTAGCTGAAGAATTAAAAGCTGCTAATGATAAAATTGCAGAGCTAGAAGCTAAATTAGAAGAAGAATCTAATCGTTATCTTCGCTTGCAGGCTGATTTTGATAATTCACGCCGCAGATCAAGGCTCGATATGGAAGCGGCTCAAACATACAGAGCGCAAAGTCTTGTCATGGACTTATTACCAAGCATCGATAATTTGGAAAGAGCATTAAAAATTGAGGCAGTAGATGAACAAACACAAAGTTTATACACAGGTGTTGAAATGGTTTATCGCGGAATCCTTGATGCTCTTAAAAAAGAAGGTGTAGAGGCTATCGAAGCAGTTGGAAAAGAATTTGATCCACATCTTCATCAAGCAGTAATGCAAGAAGAAGTCGAAGGAACGGATTCAAATATTGTGGTAGATGAGTTCCAAAAAGGGTATAAGCTTAAAGACAGAGTCATTAGACCTGCAATGGTTAAAGTAAGTCAATAAGCGTTACATATTAAAAAATAGGAGGGAAATTTCCATGAGTAAAATTATTGGAATTGATTTAGGTACAACAAACTCTTGTGTTGCTGTACTTGAAGGTGGAGAACCAAAAGTTATCCCAAATCCAGAAGGCAATAGAACATCTCCATCTGTAGTAGCATTCAAAAACGGAGAACGCCAAGTAGGGGAAGTTGCTAAACGTCAATCTATTACAAACCCAAACACTATTATGTCTATTAAACGTCATATGGGTACGGACTATAAAGTAGAAGTAGAAGGCAAAAACTACTCTCCACAAGAAGTTTCTGCGATTATTCTTCAATACCTAAAAGGCTATGCAGAAGAATACTTAGGAGAAAAAGTAACGAAAGCAGTTATTACAGTGCCTGCATACTTTAATGATGCAGAACGCCAAGCTACGAAAGATGCTGGTAAAATTGCTGGTTTAGAAGTAGAACGTATTATTAACGAACCAACAGCTGCAGCATTAGCATATGGTTTAGATAAAACAGACGAAGATCAAACTATCTTAGTATATGACCTAGGTGGAGGTACTTTTGACGTATCTATCCTTGAACTAGGAGACGGCGTATTTGAAGTAAAATCTACTGCTGGTGATAACCGTCTTGGTGGAGATGATTTTGACCAAGTAATCATCGATTATTTAGTAGAGCAATTTAAAAAAGAAAATGGCATCGATCTAAGCAAAGATAAAATGGCTCTACAACGTTTAAAAGATGCTGCCGAGAAAGCGAAAAAAGATCTTTCTGGTGTAGCTTCTACACAAATTTCTTTACCATTTATCACAGCTGGAGAAGCTGGACCACTTCACTTAGAAGTAACTTTATCTCGTGCTAAATTCGAAGAAATTTCTGCTTCATTAGTTGAACGTACAATGGGACCAACTCGTCAAGCGCTTAAAGATGCTGGTCTAAATGCATCTGAAATTGACAAAGTAATCCTTGTAGGTGGATCAACTCGTATCCCTGCGGTTCAAGAAGCAATCAAAAAAGAAATCGGTAAAGAGCCGCATAGAGGAGTAAACCCTGATGAAGTAGTTGCAATGGGTGCAGCTATCCAAGGTGGTGTAATTACTGGTGATGTAAAAGACGTTGTTCTTTTAGACGTAACACCACTATCATTAGGAATTGAAACAATGGGTGGGGTATTTACAAAGTTAATCGAACGTAATACAACAATCCCTACCTCTAAATCACAAGTATTCTCAACTGCTGCTGATAACCAAACAGCTGTAGATATTCATGTACTTCAAGGGGAACGCCCAATGGCTGCGGATAACAAAACATTAGGCCGCTTCCAATTAGCTGATATTCCACCTGCACCACGTGGAATTCCGCAAATCGAAGTTTCATTTGATATCGATAAAAATGGTATTGTAAATGTTCGTGCGAAGGATCTTGGTACAAATAAAGAACAAACAATTACGATTAAATCTTCTACAGGCTTATCAGACGAAGAAATCGATAAAATGGTAAGAGAAGCAGAAGAAAATGCTGAAGCTGATAAAAAGCGTAAAGAAGAAGTGGAACTAAGAAATGAAGCAGATCAATTAGTTTTCACTACTGAAAAAACGTTAAAAGACTTAGAAGGTAAAGTGGACGAAAGTGAAGTTGCCAAAGCAAATGAAGCAAAAGATGCTTTAAAAGCTGCTATCGAGAAAAACGAATTAGAAGAAATTCGTGCGAAAAAAGACGCTCTTCAAGAAATCGTTCAAGCTCTTTCTATGAAATTATATGAAGAAGCAGCACAAGCGGCCCAAGCTGCACAAGGTGCAGACGGCGGTGCATCTGATAAAGATGACAACGTAGTTGATGCAGAGTTTGAAGAAGTAAAAGACGATAAATAAAAGAAATAAAACCATATACGTCTAGCGAAAAGTCAAAGTCAGGTTATCTTGACTTTGACTTTTCTTTTCAATTGGAAGTTTTTTAAGCGATAATTAGGAAAGATAGCAATAAACTATTGTACTTTAGAAAAGCAAAATGATACAATAGCATCTATGTGAAAAGAATCGGGGAGTGGTAATCAATTATGGATAAACGGGATTACTATGAAGTCCTTGGAGTCAGTAAAGGGGCTTCTAAGGATGAAATAAAAAAAGCGTATCGTAAGCTTTCAAAAAAGTATCATCCAGATATTAATAAAGAAGCAGATGCAAATGAAAAGTTTAAAGAAGTGAAAGAGGCCTATGAAGTACTGAGTGACGATCAAAAAAGAGCGCACTATGATCAGTTTGGACATACAGATCCTAATCAAGGCTTCGGCGGCGGCGGAGACTTCGGTGGTTTCGGTGGTTTTGAAGATATCTTCAGCACTTTCTTTGGTGGTGGAGGATCAAGAAGAAGAGATCCGAATGCTCCGCGTCAAGGGGCTGATTTACAATATACGATGACACTATCATTTGAAGAAGCAGCATTTGGGAAAGAAACGGAAATTGAAATACCAAGAGAAGAAAATTGTGAAACATGTAATGGCACGGGAGCAAAACCAGGGACTAAGCCAGTTACATGTAAGCATTGTAGTGGTACTGGACAATTGAATGTGGAGCAAAATACACCATTCGGACGTATTGTGAATAGAAGAACATGTAATTACTGTAATGGAACTGGTAAAGAGATTAAGCATAAATGTTCAACTTGTGGCGGAACTGGAAAAGTGAAAAAACGTCGCAAAATTAGTGTTAAAATTCCAGCAGGTATCGATGATGGTCAACAATTAAGAGTCTCTGGGCAAGGAGAGCCTGGCATAAACGGCGGGCCAGCAGGAGATTTATATGTTGTGTTCCACATAAGAAGACATGACTTCTTCGAGCGTGATGGAGAAGATGTATATTGTGAAATGCCGATTACTTTTGTTCAGGCTGCTCTAGGTGATGAAGTGGAAGTACCTACCATTCATGGCAAAGTGAAATTGAAAGTACCTGCGGGAACACAGACTGGAACAAAATTCCGCCTTAAAGGCAAAGGGATTCCAAATGTACGTGGATATGGCCAAGGTGACCAGCATGTAATCATTCGCTTAATTACACCTACAAAATTATCTGATAAACAAAAACAACTATTACAGGAATTTGCTGAAGTATCTGGAGATACTCCTCGTGGAGAAGAAGAGGACAGTTTTTTCTCTAAGGTAAAAAAAGCATTTAAAGGTGAATAATCAAAAAGGAGTTGGTAGAAATGAAATGGTCAGAAATCACAATTCATACGACAAATGAAGCGATTGAACCTATTTCAAATATTTTGCATGAAGCAGGTGCTAGTGGGGTAGTTATTGAAGATCCCTTTGAATTAATTAAAGAAAGAGAAGACCAATTCGGCGAAATCTACCAACTAAATCCTGATGATTATCCAGAAGAAGGCGTTCTAGTTAAAGCGTATTTACCAATCAATAGTTTTCTTGGTGAAACAGTAGAGGCAATTAAAGAAAATATCAATAATTTAGTACTGTTTAATATTGATATTGGATTAAATAAAGTTTCCATTATGGAAGTAAATGAAGAAGAATGGGCAACAGCTTGGAAGAAATACTATCATCCTGTTAAAATATCCGAGAAATTTACGATTGTGCCTACTTGGGAGGATTATACACCGGTCCATACGGATGAATTAATCATCGAATTGGATCCAGGGATGGCTTTCGGAACAGGAACGCATCCGACAACTGTATTATGTATCCAAGCTTTGGAAAGAATAGTAAAAAAAGGCGATATGGTTATCGATGTTGGTACAGGTTCTGGTGTACTAAGTATTGCAGCAGCCATGCTGGGAGCTAAATCTGTGCTTGCTTTAGACTTGGATGAAGTGGCTGTCCGTTCTGCTAAATTAAATATTAAATTGAACAAGGTTCATGAGAAAACATCTGTCCGTCAAAATAATCTTTTAAATGGTATAGAGGAGCAGGCAGAGGTAATTGTCGCAAATATTTTGGCAGAGGTAATTGTTCGTTTTACAGATGATGTTTATCGTTTACTTCAAAAAGATGGATACTTTATTGCTTCTGGCATCATTCTTCAGAAAAAAGAAGAAGTAAAGGATGCTATTATCGCATCAGGCCTAGAAATAATAGAAACAGTACAAATGGAAGATTGGGTAAGCATTACGGCTCAGAAAAAGAGTTAATGGAAGAAAATCTTTCATAGCAACAAGCTATAAGAGTAAGCGTATATTCTAAAGGAAAAAGGAAGTTTCGTCTTACGATTCTTCCTTCTCTATTGCTTAAAGGAAAGTAGGTATTCGATTGCAGCGTTATTTTGCTAAAAACGAAGAGGATACATTTTTTATTCAAGAGGATGATTATCATCATATTGTACGTGTGATGCGAATGGATATTGACGATGAAATATATTGTGTCAACAGTCTTCAGCAGGCAGCACGGTGCAGAATAGAAAAAATTTCCGAAAACGAAGTCATTGCAAAAGTGGTACAATGGTTAGAAGGAGAAATAGAATTACCTGTTTCTGTTTCTATTGTGAGCGGACTGCCAAAAGGGGATAAGCTGGAATGGATTATCCAAAAAGGAACAGAATTAGGTGCTTTTAAGTTTATCCCTTTTATCGCAGCTCGCTCTGTCGTTAAATGGGATGAGAAAAAGGGTGAAAAAAAATTAGTTCGCTGGAATAAAATTGCAAAAGAAGCAGCAGAACAATCCCATCGAACCATGATACCAGAAGTAAGTTCTCCAATTAGTATAAAAGAGTTGATAAAACTTTCAGAAGGTTATAATGTAAAATTAATAGCCTATGAAGAAGAGGCAAGAGAAGGCGAATCGTCCGTGTTAACGAAAAGCTTGCAATCGATGACAAAAGGACAATCTATCCTTGCTGTATTCGGCCCAGAAGGTGGCCTGACTGAATCTGAAGTAGCATTATTAAAAGAGCATGGTTTTATGACATGCGGACTTGGTCCAAGAATATTAAGAACAGAGACTGCCCCATTATACCTATTGTCTACTGTATCTTATCATTTTGAATTGATGGAGTGATAAAAATGCCAACAGTTGCTTTTCACACTTTAGGATGTAAAGTAAACCATTATGAAACAGAAGCGATCTGGCAGTTGTTTAAACAACAAGGCTATGAACGTGTAGAATATGAAAATATATCTGATGTATATGTTATTAATACATGTACCGTTACAAATACAGGGGATAAAAAGAGCCGCCAAGTAATTCGTCGTGCAGTTCGTAAAAATCCTGATGCAGTTATTTGTGTTACAGGGTGTTATGCCCAAACTTCTCCAGCAGAAATAATGGCTATTCCTGGAGTTGATATTGTAGTTGGTACACAGGATCGCGTGAAAATGCTAGAGTATATTACGCAGTATAAAGAAGAAAGACAACCAATAAATGCTGTTGGAAACATCATGAAAAATCGTGTGTACGAAGAAATGGATGTACCTGCTTTTACGGATAGAACAAGAGCTTCCTTAAAAATCCAAGAAGGATGCAATAATTTTTGTACATTCTGTATTATTCCATGGGCACGGGGATTGATGCGCTCAAGAGACCCGCAAGAGGTTATTAAGCAAGCGCAGCAATTAGTGAATGCTGGCTATAAAGAAATTGTATTAACAGGAATTCATACAGGTGGATATGGCTCAGATATGAAGGATTATAACTTAGCTAATTTACTGCGTGATTTAGAATCCCAGGTGAAGGGACTAAAACGCCTTCGTATTTCTTCTATCGAAGCAAGCCAAATAACAGATGAAGTGATTGAAGTCTTAGATAAATCAAAAATAATAGTAAATCATCTTCACATCCCGATTCAATCTGGATCAGATACTGTTTTAAAAAGAATGAGAAGAAAATATACGATGGAATTCTTTGCTGAAAGAATTACAAGATTAAAAGAAGCCTTGCCAGGGTTGGCCATTACCTCTGATGTAATCGTTGGTTTCCCAGGAGAGACAGAAGAAGAGTTTATGGAAACTTATAATTTTATTAAAGAGCATAAATTCTCTGAATTGCATGTGTTTCCATATTCAAAACGAACAGGAACTCCTGCTGCGCGAATGGATAACCAAATTGAGGAAGATGTAAAGAACGAACGAGTCCATCGTTTAATTTCGCTTTCTGATCAATTAGCAAAGGAATATGCGTCTAACTATGAAGGCGAGGTAGTGGAAGTTATTCCAGAGGAAGTCTACAAAGAAGATGGCAATGGAAAGCTTTATGTTGGATATACAGACAACTATTTAAAAGTAGTTTTCCCAGCAACAGAAGAAATGGTTGGGAAAATTGTGAAAGTCAAAATAACGAAAGCTGGCTACCCTGTAAATGAAGGACAATTTGTCCGGGTTTTAGAGGAAGTAGAAGATCAAGCTGCGATTGTTTCTTAAGTTAAGCTAGCTACAACTGTTCCTTTTTGTTTTATAAAATTAATTTTAATAACATTAAATGTGGAAGCTCTTTGTTTGTTCAAAGAGCTTGGCATATATCTTTAATTAGTACATATACCAAAGGAGAATCTTAATGAACATTGCAAAAATGATTGATCACACTTTATTAAAAGCTGATGCAACGAAAGAACAAATTGTGACTCTTTGTGAAGAAGCTAAGCAATACAAATTTGCTTCTGTCTGCGTAAATCCAACATGGGTTAAAGCTGCAAGTGAATTGCTTAATGGTACAGAAGTAAAGGTATGTACAGTGATCGGTTTCCCTTTAGGAGCATCTACTTCAGCAACAAAAGCATTTGAAACAGAAGATGCCATTAAAAATGGGGCAACAGAAGTAGATATGGTTATTAATATTGGCGCTTTAAAGGATAAAAATTTTGATTTAGTCAAAGAAGATATTAAAGCGGTTGTGGATGCGGCAAAAGGTAAAGCCTTATCGAAAGTGATTATTGAAACTAGTCTCCTAACAAATGAGGAAAAAGAAATTGCTTGTAAATTAGCAGTAGAAGCAGGAGCTGACTTTGTAAAAACATCAACAGGATTTTCAACAGGCGGAGCAACAGTTGAGGACATAACATTAATGAGAAAAACAGTTGGACCAGATATAGGTGTGAAAGCTTCTGGAGGTGTACGCAGCAGTGAAGACACGGAGAAAATGATTGCTGCTGGGGCTACTAGAATCGGAGCAAGCTCTGGAGTTGCAATTGTGAATGGTTTGACAAGCAATAGTGATTATTAATATATCCTTTTAAAAAATCCTTAGAAAACAATTATTTGTTTTCTAAGGATTTTTTTGTCAATCTATCGCTGCTGTGTCATTAATAACTTTCCATATAAATTTTTCGATAATTAGTTGGGGTAGTGTTCATGATTTTTTCGAAGTTTCGATTAAAGCTGCGAATGTTTCGATAGCCAACCATATCGGCAATTTCGGTAATTTTACTATCCGTTGTTTTTAATAATTGAGAGGCCAAGGTTACACGATGCCCATTCACAAAATCAACAAATGGTATATGCAGTATTTTAGTGAAAAATCTTGATAGGTAGGAATAATCGTATCCAAATTTTTGTGATAAATCCTTTAAGGAAAGCTCCTCGGTAAAATGATTTTGGATATAGTTCAGTAAATCATGTAATAAATAATCATCTCTCCTTGTTTCCTCTTTGAAAGATGTTTGATTTAGCAATTCCGCACAAATTAAGTACAGAACCCCTTTTTTGGCAAACATCGAACTATTATTGTTGGAGAATATCTCCTTTATCATCTCTCTTGTGGCAGCCTGTAACTGAAATATTGGATGAATTAAATCTTTGTTTTTACTAAGCTGATAAAATTGATTAACCAATTCTGGAGAAAAAACATAAATCCAGGCGTGGTTTTTCTGATTGCTTTGTAAACTATGTATTTGATTCGAAAGAATGAGAGCGTTTTCTCCTTCGTGGAGAGTATAAGATTTATCTTGTATGGTAAGCTCCAGTGTGCCTTTATCAACCATCACCAGCTCCAAGCTGCGGTGAAAATGAGGCAGGTTGGTAGGATTGAATGCTGATATACGATCAAAATCTCCATTTTGTCCAAAATAATTTGATTGATAGTATAACATTCAATGTACTCCTTTCAAGTCAAATTTTGTCCATAATTATACAATTTAAGTACTAGTTACGTCAAACCTTCGTGACTAAAATTAATCTGTGATAAGAAAAGGTTTTCTCATTTCTTATCGCATAACATTATAAAATGGTAACGTTCCCATTTATTGCGTTTATTCATGGCTAAAAAGGAGGATTATGATTAAGTCATTTGCTGCCTGTTTGTAATAATTGGAGAACAGCGCCGAGGATGGGAGAGAAAGTAAAAATGATTATAAATTTTGTATACACACCTTTACATGTTTTAAGAGATATTATTGATTTTACATAGTGAAAAAATTTTACCAAGCCTATTAAAGGCGATTACCCATAGTTAAGGAGAAGGAAAAATCTCCTCTTCGGAAAATTTATTTATAAGTATATTTAGCTATCTTTTGAAATATTATTTTGGAAGTAAACAAATTAAAAAAAGAAAGCGTGTAGATTCCTATTGAATAATTACCAATGGATTTGGAGTTACGTAAAGAAGAATAAGAAAAAAGTAATTGTTGCATCCTTGATTTTATTAGCAAATTCTTTCTTTGTAGTGATTATTCCTATTTTAAGCGGAAGATTAATTGATGAAGTCATTGAGAATAATCAAGTCCAACTCTTAGTACCTATTTTACTAGCAATGATAGGAGCGACACTGATCAGAACTGTTACTCGTTACATCTATCAAATGTTATATGAATATGTTGGTCAAGACGCACAGTTTGATATTAGGCAAGATATGTATAAAAAGCTTCAAGAGCTTGATTTTGACTTTTTTAATCATAATAGAGTAGGTGATATTATGGCGAGAATGACTGGTGATATGGACGCTATACGCCATTTTGTTTCATGGGTCTGCTATAATATTGCTGAATGTGTTATCTGGTTTGTCGTTGCCATTATCGTAATGATGAACATCGACTGGAAATTAACGTTAGCATTACTTGCTGTTACACCGTTTATCTTTATTTTTACACAAAAAATGTCCAAAGCAGCTCATCCAGTGTTTCTAGAAATCCGTGAAAGTTTTTCCAGACTAAATTCCATGGTGGAAGAAAATATTAGCGGCAACCGAGTAGTTAAGGCATTTTCTCGGGAAGAGTATGAAATCGAAAAATTTAATCATTTTAATGATGACTATCGAAAACGTAATCTTGATTCTGCTAATGTTTCTAAAAAGTATTTGCCATGGCTGGACGGATTTGCCGGAGTATTAGCTGTCATTACTTTATTATTAGGTGGCTTATTTGTTATACAGGGGAATATGTCCATAGGTGACTTGGTTGCATTTAACGGATTTATGTGGCTTTTAAATATGCCAATGCGCATGAGTGGATGGTTGATAAATGATGTACAGCGATTTAATGCATCTTGTGTAAAAATTAGAAATTTATTAATAACGGAACCACAAATTATGGTAGAAGACAAAAAGAAAGGCAAGCAAATTGCTGGATATGTAACATTTAAAGATGTCTCTTTTGCGTTTTCCGACGACCCTGAAACCCCTATCTTAAAAAATGTTTCCTTTACCGTCCGACCGGGGCAAACTGTTGGGATTTTAGGGGAAACCGGATCTGGTAAATCAACGCTTGTTAATTTAATTGCAAGATTCTATGATCCAACAGAAGGAGAAGTATTAATTGATCAAATAAATGCAAAAGAATGGCCAGTGAGGAAGCTTCGTGATCAAATTTCGATGGTTATGCAAGACATTTTTTTATTTTCAAATACAATTGAAGAAAATATTTCCTTTGGAAAACCATATTTAAACATGGAGCAAATACAGCGTGTGGCTGCGATTGCCGATGCCCATAACTTTATCGTTAAAATGCCGGAAGGGTACGATACAATCGTAGGCGAGCGCGGGGTGGGATTATCTGGTGGTCAAAAGCAAAGAATCTCCTTAGCAAGAGCGTTAGCGAAGGATCCATCTATCTTGATATTAGATGATACAACATCTGCTGTAGATATGGAAACAGAAAGTAAAATCCAAAAGGAATTAAATCAATTGACACAAGATAAAACAACCTTCATTATTGCACACCGTATTTCATCTGTAAGGGATGCGGACTTTATTTTAGTTCTTGACAAAGGGGAAGTGAAAGAACAAGGGACACATACAGAGCTTGTGGCGAAAAAAGGGATGTATTACGATGTGTATAGAAGACAATTAGGATTAGTAGAGCAGGAAGAAGGAGGAGCAGCCATTGGCCCGTAATAAGTTTAATGTCGACGAAGAATTAGAGACCGAATTTAACTGGAGTCACTATAAACGAATTGGTGCTTATATTAAACCTTATAAGAAGGCATTGTTTATTACATTGCTAATCATCTTAACAGCCAACGTGGCAGGAATGCTCGGTCCGTTTTTTACAAAAATAGCAATTGATGAAATTATCCCAGATAAAAATATTCCATTATTAATCGGGATTAGTATTTTATTTGTTCTTTCTCTATTTGTAATTGGTATATGTATGCGGTATCGCATTCAATGGATTACGCAGATTGGTCAAAATATTCTAAAGGATATGCGTTTAGATATTTTTCAGCACTTACAGAAGCTGCCCTTTTCCTATTTTGATAATCGCCCTCATGGGAAAATCTTAATCAGAGTCGTTAATTATATTAATACATTAAGTGATCTATTAAGTAATGGGCTGATAAACCTGATCTCTGATATCATCAGTGTCATTATAACGTTAATGTTTATGTTTGCCATTGACGCAAAACTAACACTATATAGTTTAGCACTGCTGCCGATTTTAGGAGTCTTAGTATGGGTAATCAAAAATATGCAGAGAAAAGCGTATCAAGTGTTAAGCAATAAACAGTCCAATATGAATGCCTATATTCATGAAAGTATTGCCGGCATAAAAATTACGCAATCCTTTGCAAGGGAAGAAGAGAATTTTGAAATTTTTGATGAAGTAAGCAATGAAACGCGAACATCCTGGCTTAAGGCAGTTTCAATCCAGTTTCTTCTATGGCCAGGTGTTCAAAATATCTCTGTTTTAACAACAAGCTTAATTTACTTCGTAGGAATACGGCAAATTGGGGTAGATGTTAGTACAGGTACACTTGTAGCGTTTATTGGCTATGTCAATAATTTCTGGAACCCAGTTATTAATATGGGGAACTTCTATAATGCGCTTATCACTGCTTCTGCTTATTTGGAACGTATTTTTGAAACTCTGGATGTTGAACCAGATATTAAGGATCAGCCAAAAGCAATCCCAATGCCAGCGATTAAAGGGAATGTCACCTTTGAACGAGTTACCTTCCGTTATGAAGAAGGGAAAAACATACTTAGTGATGTCAGTTTTCATATAAATGCAGGTCAGAGTATCGCATTAGTCGGCCCCACAGGTGCAGGTAAATCTACTATTATAAATTTGTTAAGTAGGTTTTATGATGTAAATGAAGGCAGTGTCAAAATTGATGGGGTTGATGTAAGAGATGTAACATTAAAATCTTTACGGTCGCAAATGGGTGTGATGCTTCAAGATACCTTTGTATTTTCTGGAACTGTTCTAGATAATATTCGCTATGGAAAGCTAGATGCAACAGAAGAAGAAGTGATTACCGCAGCTAAAATTGTTAGAGCACATGACTTTATAAAAGATTTAAAGGATGGATACCATACTGTGGTAGAAGAAAGAGGTAGTACTTTATCAGCGGGGCAAAGACAGTTAATATCTTTCGCAAGAGCTCTCTTAGCAAATCCCAAAATATTGATATTAGATGAAGCAACCAGCAGCATTGATACAAAGACGGAAGAACTTCTCCAGGAAGGAATTACTGAATTGTTAAAAGGAAGGACATCCTTCATTATTGCCCACCGTCTATCAACAATTAAAAATAGTAGTCAAATATTTTATGTGGATGGTGGGAGAGTTGCAGAAAAAGGCACCCATGATGAGTTAATGGCACAAAAAGGATTATATTATCATTTATATCAATCACAATATGATTTATTGAAGGTTATGTAAAAAAGGAGGGAGGGACAAAGCAAAATAAATAATGGATAAAGACGAACAATCTCTAATTTAGTGGTGAATCCAATTCGTTCCATTGCGTTACAGACACTCCCTTTCCGCGGGGAGCAACCTAAGCCTCCTCGGCAACGAGGAGGTTTGGCGCTCGCCCCATGGAAAGCGAAGTGTATTCAGGCTGCGGGTGATTACCACATACCTTCTTTCTTAAAATAATAAAAAAGACAAACAATTATACGAATTTTTTTTAATGTGTACGTATAATTGTTCGGGGTTAGATTTAGTTGAAATACTTATGTCCCACTCTCTTTTTAGCATTTCACTATAATCCATCAGCTGTGTAATCGCATAATCAATTTGCCAAAGCGCTCGGCAAAGGGTAGAACTAGGAGCGAGGACAGAACATTAAATAATAGGCTTGCATGAGCTAATTGAACATCCATTTCTGCTGTCATATTTTTGACAATAGCAGCTAAATCATTGATAAATGGATAAAACAAAATGACCCCTCCAATATTTAACCAAATATGGGCATAAGCACAGAGTTTTGCACTTTTTTCTGTGCCTATTGAGGCTAAAAAAGAAGTTATACAGGAACCAATATTAGACCCCAACATAATGGCTATAGCAATTTCAATTGGAAGCAATCCTGCTGATAAAAAGCCCATTATAATCCCAATTGTCGCTGTACTTGATTGGATTAGGGCAGTTATAATAATGCCAACTATAAGGGCGATGAAAGGACGGTCTGCTAATGAAAGGAAAAAGGAATTTAATGCAGGATGATGTTCCATCATTCCAGCGAAATATTTAAAGCCTCGCATGGTTGTAAAGACAATGGAAATACCGAATAAAATGAAGCCGATACTTCTTAATTGATATTTGTTAATGATAATCAAGAGCACACCTAGGATGGCAAGTGGCAGCAGATAATTATTCATGTTAAAAGTAATAAATTCAGTTGTGAATGTGGTGCCGATATTTGTTCCTAAAATAATCCCGATAGATTGAGGAAAGGTTAAGACTCGTGCTGAAATTAGTCCAATCGTTAAAACCATAACGGCAGCGCTGCTTTGAAGAAGTGCTGTAATAATAATAGAAACAAGTAACCCCTTCCATGGCTTATCTGTCAATTTTTCGAGCGAGTTTTTTAGTGATTGAGAAGATAAATTAAATAAACCTGTCCGTAAAAGGGTCATCCCATAAATAAATAAAAGAATAAGTATAATAAAAAGTATAAGATAAATCATTCTAGACTTCCTCCTTATCAGAACTATATGAAATAAAGAAGGCGGACATGTCATTTTTAACTAATTAATAAGGACAAACCTGGCACTTATACTAGAGGACAGAGTGTTTAAAAAAATGGATAGAGGGAAAAATACAAAAAGAGAAGGGATTGGAGGGAGAAAAAGGCTAATTCCTTATATAAAACACCTTTTTTTTACGTTTTTTTAAAACAATTTGTCTAACTAGGTCAAATACAGTTGACCTTGTAACTTTGATATATTATAATGTCAAGGTACATGGAAACCATGTTGATGTTAGTGTGTTGTGTTCGGAGGGAGGGAAAGAGAATGTCTAAAACCGTCGTTCGTAAAAACGAATCGCTTGAAGATGCTCTTCGTCGCTTCAAACGTTCAGTATCAAAAACTGGTACTTTGCAGGAAGCTAGAAAGCGCGAATTCTACGAGAAACCAAGTGTGAAACGTAAGAAAAAATCAGAAGCAGCAAGAAAACGTAAGTTCTAAGAGAGGGTGTAGCAAAATTGAGTCTTCTCGAACGCTTAAATAATGATATGAAGCAAGCGATGAAAAACAAAGAAAAAGATAAACTAGTTGTAATTCGAATGATTAAGGCTGCCATTCAGAATGAAAGTATTAAGCTTGGTAGAGATCTTTCTGAAGAAGACGAGTTATCTGTCCTTTCTCGCGAAGTAAAACAACGCAAAGACTCCCTCCATGAGTTTGAGAAAGCAGGTCGTGAAGATCTTGTTGACAAAATACGTGCGGAGTTAAAACATGTTGAAATATATATGCCAGAACAACTTTCAGAAGAGGAGTTAGCAGAGATTGTGAAACAAGCAATCGTTGATACTGGAGCTTCTTCAAAGAAAGAAATGGGAAAAGTGATGGCTGCTTTAATGCCTAAAGTTAAAGGAAAAGCAGACGGTTCACTAGTAAATAAACTTGTACAACAACACCTTTCATAAATAAGTTTATGTTTTAAAGGCTGCGGATTATATCTGCAGCCTTTTTACATAGTTAATAGATTTTTTGTTTTATCTATTTCTAATATAACATATAATAAAAATAGATGATTTTATTAAAAAAGTAACTCTGTTGCTTTCCTTCGGTAGGGCCATATCTTATCCTTTGTTTTTCTCGATTTAACGATAAAAATCATTAACTAAATAAAATTTTTAAAAAATGAAACTTTTTATTTAGTTAAACGTATACATAGCCATAACATTTTTCTATTACCATTTAGGAAAGGAGGGAGAATTTGAGAAGACAAAAGAAAATATGGATGATTCCTCTTCTTTTTATTTTTTTTCTATCCTTCATTCCTAGTATCATTTACGCTAATAATGAAGAAAAAGTATATGTAGTGCCAATAAAGGATACGGTTGAAAAAGGGTTAAGTCAGTTTATAGATCGGGCAATTACCGAAGCAGAAGAAAATCAGGCTAGTGCGATAGTCTTTGATATGCATACACCTGGCGGAGATGTGTCGGCTGCTATTGAAATAGGAAAGAGAATTGCAGAAACCGACATAAAAACGGTTACTTTTATTAACCAAGATGCCATTTCCGCTGGTTCCTATATTGCATTAAATACCGATGAGATCTACATGGTGGAGGGAGGAAGAATAGGATCCTCTGGCGTGATAGACGGACAAGGGAATGCAGCAGAGGAAAAAGCTCAATCTTACTGGATCTCTGCCATGAAAGGGGCAGCAGAAAAAACAGGGAGAGATCCACTTTATGCAATGGCGATGGCAGATAAATCTATTTCTATTCCAGGTATGAAGGAAGCTGGCAAGTTTTTAACTTTAACTTCATTTGAAGCAAAAGAGATAAATTATTCCAATGGTACAGTAAATAGTTTAGATGATGTGCTAAATCATTTAGGGTTACAGAATGCAAAGATAGAAAAAGTTGATGAAAGCTTTGCAGAGAAAATGGCAAGGTTTGTAACAAATCCTATTATCATTCCTATTTTATTATCAATTGGGAGTCTCGGGTTAATCATCGAATTATATTCACCTGGATTTGGACTGCCGGGAATAGCGGGAATATCTGCTTTATTGCTCTTTTTCTATGGTCATTTAGTTGCAGGACTTGCAGGATACGAAAGTCTCATTCTCTTTGTGATTGGAATCCTTTTAATTATACTGGAATTCTTTGTCGTCGGTGGAATAGCTGGAGCAATAGGGATTGTTGCTGTCATTGCAAGCATGTTTCTTGCAAGTGGAGATATTGCGGTCATAGGGATAAGCCTTGCAATCGCAATAGGAGTTTCGATTATAGCATCTATCTTATTAGTAAAGGTGTTTGGTAGAAAAATGAAATTCTTTAAAAAAATCATATTAACAGACTCAACCAATACAGAAAGTGGGTATGTTTCTAATCAGAACCGCAATGATTTGGTGGAGAAAACAGGCGTTACCTTAACTGCCTTACGTCCTGCCGGAGTCATACTTATTGAGGATGAAAGAATCGATGTCGTGAGTGATGGTAGTTTTATTGATAAAGGTAAGAAAGTAAAAGTAGTAAAAGCAGAAGGTTCAAGAATTGTTGTAAGGGAAATACTAACGATAGATATACAAAAGGAGGATGAGTAATGCTAGTAGGCGGATTTGAAATATTTTGGATTATTGTTGTAGTATTGGCAATTATTTTATTAGGGGTGCTATTAACGTTTGTGCCAGTAATGCTCTGGATTTCTGCTTTAGCTGCCGGAGTGAGAATTAGCATTTTTACATTAGTAGGGATGCGTTTAAGAAGGGTTATACCAAGTCGCGTTGTAAATCCGTTGATTAAAGCCCATAAAGCGGGATTAAATGTAACAATCAACCAATTAGAAAGTCATTATCTTGCCGGTGGTAATGTTGATAGGGTCGTAAATGCTTTGATTGCTGCCCATCGTGCTAATATTGAGCTAACATTTGAAAGATGTGCTGCAATTGATTTAGCAGGGCGTGATGTATTAGAAGCCGTACAAATGAGTGTTAATCCAAAGGTAATTGAAACACCTTTTATCGCTGGTGTTGCAATGGACGGTATTGAAGTAAAAGCGAAAGCAAGAATTACTGTTCGTGCTAATATTGAAAGACTAGTAGGTGGAGCTGGTGAAGAAACGATTGTAGCCAGAGTTGGGGAAGGTATTGTTTCGACAATTGGTTCTTCTGATAATCATAAAAAAGTATTAGAAAATCCAGATATGATTTCTCAAACCGTTTTATCTAAAGGGTTGGATGCTGGTACAGCTTTTGAAATTCTATCGATTGATATTGCAGATGTAGATATCGGTAAAAACATTGGCGCTGAATTACAAACAGAGCAAGCAGAAGCAGATAAGAAAATTGCTCAAGCAAAAGCAGAAGAGCGTAGAGCGATGGCTGTTGCCCAAGAACAAGAGATGAAAGCAAAAGTTCAAGAAATGCGTGCGAAAGTTGTCGAAGCAGAAGCGGAAGTTCCTATGGCTATGTCTGATGCGTTGCGTTCAGGGAATATGGGAGTAATGGACTATATGAATTTACAAAATATCACGGCTGATACAGAAATGAGAGGCTCTATCGGTAAATTAACAGATGACCAGAAAAATAAAGATGATGAGTAAACTTTAAGAAAGGGAGGGAAAAGATTTGGAAATCCTTCCAATTATAATTGCGGTTGTAGTTTTTCTCTTCTCTTCTGTTTTTGATAATAGTAAAAAAAAGCAGGTGCCCAAACCAAAGAGACCACAGGTGCCAAAACAAGTAAATGCAGAAGTGGAGAGAGAACGACAAGTCATGACTGCCCCTGTAAGGCCCAAAAAAGTGGTTCAGGAGGAAAAGCCGCTTTCTGAGCTGGAAAGGCTGCAAAGGGAAAATGCAAGTTTACAAAAGAAGATTAAAATGATGGAAAAACAACGAAATAGAGTCGTTTCAGGACCAACTTTAAATAAGAACCAATTTCCTAAAGAGTCTGAAGGCTTATTTACAAAGGATAATATTGTTCAGGCAGTAGTATTTTCGGAAGTATTAGCATCGCCTCGTTCAAGAAATCCACATCGAGCTTCAATGCAACACAGAGTAACAAATAGAAAATAAAAACAATAGAGAGTTATTATCGAGCGTTATTTCTCTTTGGAGAATTGACTTGCTAGATAATAGCTCTTTTTTTGTATAAAAGGATAATTTGAAGAAAATGTCCGCGAATGCGCGATGTAAAAGTTTTTCTTAGCATAATGTAGGACTCCGTGAATATGATGATAGTAAGTGTAAGAAAGCGTACTGTCTATCCAGAGAATCTCATAAAAGAGAGGAAAGGGGGTTCTTTTTTTATGGCTAAAAAATGGGGACACAACTTGCGGAACTGGATGATAAAAAATTTAGAACTTCCTCAAGATGTCATGATGGACTTACCTAGAATCACAATGATCGGACAAATACATATTTATGTAGAGAACCACCGAGGGTTAATAACCTTTTCAGATAAAGAATTGCGATTGCTTTTAAAACAAGGGCAGCTGTTGATTAAAGGAAAAGGGTTTGTTATAAAGACAATTTTACCAGAAGAAATATTATTAGAAGGGAAAATAGATCAAGTTTTATACATAAATGAATGATTTGGGAGGAAATTATGAAAAATCATTGGATAGAATATTTAACAGGGATTATTACAGTGAAAGCAACAGGAAAAGGTTTAGAAAGGTTTTTAAATAAGTTATTAAAAAATGGTATGTCTGTTTGGAACGTAAAGAAGCACGGACCGCAAGCTGTAACCTTTCAGATTAGTCTAAAGAATATCCATTCTCTTCGTCATTTAGTTAGAGGGAGCGGTATAAAAATAGAGTTTCAGCGCCGAGCTGGAGCTCCGTTTCTATATAAAAGAATGTGGAAAAACAGCGGTTTTGTGCTCGGGTTATTCCTTTTTTTAGGACTAGTTCTTACTTTATCCAATATGGTCTGGGGAATAGAAATCAAGGGAGCGAATCCGGCGACTGAATATCAAATTCGTAAGCAGCTGGATAAGATGGACATAAAAATTGGTAAATCACAGTTTTTTGCAAAGGAATTAGATGAAATCCAAGCGGAATTAACGAATAATATTGATGCAATTACATGGATTGGTGTGGAGTTAAAAGGGACAACTTATCATTTTCAGGTGGTTGAAAAAAACGAGCCGAAGAAAAAGAAAGAAGCTGGTCCGCAAAATTTAATAGCGACGAAGAAAGCGACAATTGTAACAGATTTTGTGGAATCTGGTACAAAACGATATGCCATCAATGAGGTTGTGAGAAAAGGACAATTGTTAGTTGCAGGCAAAATAGGGAATGAAGATCATGCGAAAAGCGTATCTGCTAAAGGGAAAGTATGGGGAGAAGTGTGGTATACGACAGAAGTGACTGTTCCTTTGAAAACTACTTTCCAAGTATTTAATGGAGCGGAAAAGCAAAAAATTTATATGAAGCTTGGTAAGTGGAGTATTCCTGTATGGGGGTTTGGCAAAATAGAGTATAAGGAATATGAGGAAGAGGAGAATGAGTCAAACGTTAAGTTTTTTAAATGGGAATTACCAATTAAGATTGTAAATAAAACATATCGGGAAAAAGAGATTGTAACAAGAGGATATAGTGAGAAGGAAGCTATCGAGAAAGGGAAGGAGGATGCTAGAAAGGATATTATGAAACGAATTGGTGAAGATGGGAAAATTAAGGAGGAAAAAATTTTACAACAAGATATAAAGAATGGTAAAGTTAAATTAAATATAGCTTTTACAACAATAGAAAACATTGCGAAAGCACAACCTCTAACTCAAGGAGATACAGAATGACAGAAGATTTAAAAACGATGAATGTAAAGTTGAAAGATCCAAACGAAGCAATTGCTTTACTTGGTAATGGAGATAGCAATCTGCAAGTGCTTGAAAAAGAATTAGATTGTAACATCGTAACGAGAGGAGAAACGCTGCTTGTTTCTTCTGAGAATCCTGATTCAATAGAGCTCGTTGGGGATATTGTTGATAAACTTTTACAAGTAATCCGAAAGGGTGTTTCCATCAGTCAACGAGATGTGGTGTATGCGATCTCTTTGGCAAAGAAAGGAACGCTTGAATATTTTGGGTCACTATACGATGAAGAAATAGCGAAAACGATTAAAGGAAAATCAATTAGAGTAAAAACGATCGGCCAAAGCGAGTATATACGCACGATTAGAAGAAATGATCTAGTTTTTGGGATTGGTCCCGCAGGAACAGGTAAGACGTATTTAGCCGTTGTGATGGCGGTAAATGCTTTAAAGAGCGGGAAAGTAAATAGAATTATTTTAACAAGACCTGCAGTGGAAGCGGGGGAAAGTTTAGGTTTTTTGCCAGGAGATTTAAAAGAAAAAGTAGATCCTTATTTACGACCGTTATATGATGCATTGCATGATGTGCTTGGTATGGAGCATACTGCTCGTTTGATTGAAAGGAATACAATTGAAGTAGCTCCACTTGCCTATATGCGCGGGAGAACATTGGATGATGCTTTTGTTATATTAGATGAAGCACAGAATACAACCCATGCACAAATGAAAATGTTTTTAACAAGACTTGGTTTTGGATCCAAAATGGTAATTACAGGTGATAAAACACAAATAGATCTGCCAAAGGGCGTTAAATCAGGTTTAGTAGTTGCAGAACAAATTCTGCAAAATGTAAATGGGATTGGTTTTGTTCATTTAGAAGAAAGCGATGTAGTGAGACATCCATTAGTCGGAAAAATTATTCATGCATATGGAAAGCAAGTTATGTAAAAGAAAAGAAGGACAATATCGTAAGTTTATTCAAACTTACGATATTGTCCTTCTTTCTATATTGGATACATTCAAGATACATGAAATATTCGAAAAAGGATGAAAACGATCGAAAAAACTGTTATCATTTTACATATCATCAGATTTTTTTCTTTTTAATTAATAGTGGTTTTACTTATCTATTGAGGAAAGTAATAAGTGTTTGAATCAGCTTTTAGAAGGAGAATTTACATCTAGATAGGTTAAGGATTAAAAAATAGGTTTAAGATGATAGAATAAGCAAGTGAACCTATTTTTTGAAATAGGAGGTAAATATGAACGTTTGGCAGAGAATGCGTAATAACTTAATAAAACTAATGAATATTACCTTTTTTAAAATAATTCTCTTTGTTTTACTTGGTGTCATTTTATTCTTTACACTCTATGGAAACGTAAAGCCGGAAAAATTAAATGTACAGTTATTTTCTGTAGCGGATCAAACTATTAGGTCGCCCATAACGGTGGAAGATAAAGAAAGTACAGAGAAAAAGAAGGAAGAAGCAAAAAATCAAGTACAGGATGTCTATGTGGTTAATAAAGAAATTGCCCAGAATCGTGTGGATTTAATATCTTCTATATTTGATTCTGTAACAGAGGTAAATAATGACGTTGAGAAACAACTGGAAGAAAAAAGAAAGAAAGCAGAAGAGGAAGAGAAGAATAAAGAATCAATAAAAGAGCCGTCCGTTGATGAGAAGCTTGAATTACTAAAAGGTAAGCTGACAAATGAAGTAACGAATGAAATTATGGACCGCTCTTTAAAATCTCTTATTCCTTATTCGGAAGATCAGTTAGAAATCGCAAAAGATATTACGGTTACAGCTATACATACAGTAATGAATGGTAAGATTCCTTCAGATGAGGTGGAAAATGCTAAAAAAAGAGTGGAGGATATCTTAAAGGTAAACGATGGTTTAACATCTGATTTAAAGAGTGCAAGTATCGATTTAGGTAGATTTGCAATCATTCAAAATGAATTTTACGATCCTACTGCAACAGAAGAGATGCGTCAGCAAGCTGTTGATGGTGTGGAACCGATAAGAGTACTTCAAGGCCAAGTTCTTGTGGAAGAAGGCCAACTGATAAGTAGAGAGATACATAGACAGCTTGAACTTGTTGGATTATTAGACAGCGATAATTCCATTCAGCCATTTATCGGTTTAGGTTTAATCATCCTGGCGATGCTAGCGGCACTTTATTTTTATACACTTAAAAGAACATCGAAGGAGAAGGAGAATAATATCCAGTTCTATTTAATGTTCTTTCTTATAATTAGTGTAACGATTGTATTAATGAAAACAATAAGCGCCTTCCAACAGTTTGAATACACAGAGATTGGCTATATATTTCCAGCTGCTATGGCGGTTATGTTAATTAAGATATTAATGGAAGAAAAATCTGCTTTATTAGTAACGATTATGCTTGCGGTTTGTGGAATGATTATGTTTAATGAAGGTGTTGCTGGAACTTTTAATGTAGGAATGGGTATATATATTATTACTAGTGGTTTAGCCAGTATTTTATTTTTAAATAAAAGAAATCAGCGGACCAATATTCTTTATGCAGGATTCTTTATTTCTTTCATAAATATTGTTACGATATTAGCGATTTTATATTTGCAAAACGGACATTATGGTGCAAAAGAATACGGTGTATTCCTTTTACTGGCCGTTATTTCCGGAATAAGTTCAGCTGTTTTAACAATCGGTTTCTTACCTTTCCTTGAAACCGGGTTTGGGGTGCTTTCTACCATTAAGTTAATTGAGCTCTCCAATCCTAACCATCCATTATTACGTAAAATCTTAACAGAGGCACCTGGTACGTATCATCATAGTGTAATGGTTGCCAATTTAGCGGAATCAGCATGTGAAGCGATTGGCGCCAATGGATTATTGGCAAGAGTTGGTTGTTATTATCATGATATCGGGAAAACAAAAAGGCCACATTTTTTTATTGAAAATCAAATGAATATGGGAAATCCACACGACCGTATTCCCCCACAGGCTAGTAAAAATATCATTATTGCCCATGCAACAGATGGAGCTGAGTTATTAAGAAAATATAAATTACCGAAGGAAATCGTCGATATTGCCGAACAGCATCATGGAACCTCTCTCTTAAAATATTTTTATTTTAAGGCAAAGGAAAAAGGGGGAGAGGTAAAAGAAAGTGATTACCGTTATCCAGGCCCAAAAGCTCAAACGCGTGAGGTAGCAATTATAGGAATTGCGGATAGTGTAGAAGCTGCTGTAAGAAGTTTAAATGCACCAACCACCGAGCAAATTGACTCATTAATTAAGAATATTATTTCTGACCGTTTGCAAGATGGACAATTGGATGAATGTGATTTAACATTAAAGGAATTAGATATTGTTCGAAATACATTAAGTGAAACGTTAAAAGGGATTTTTCATTCGCGAATCGAATATCCAGAAATGAAAAAGTAAAGGAAGTCGAATATGAATTTAGAAATTGATTTTATTGATGAAACCGAAAAGGTGAAGGAAAGTGAAATTGCGAAAATCGAGGAAGTCTTACAATTTGCAGCCGAAAAACTAAATCTCCAAGGAGAAATTGAGCTTTCCATTACCTTCGTTCATAATGAACAAATTCAACAAATAAATAAAGAATATAGAGAAAAGGATCAACCGACAGATGTTATTTCTTTTGCGCTGGAGGAATTAGGAGAAGGCGAAATGGAATTGGTTGGAGAGGGACTTCCTAGAATGTTAGGAGATATTGTCATTTCTATCGATAAAGCGGAGGAACAGGCTAATGATTATGGTCATTCTTATATGAGAGAACTTGGGTTTTTATCTGTTCATGGCTTCTTGCACTTACTAGGATATGACCATATGACAGAAGAAGATGAAAAAGTGATGTTTACTCTTCAAAAGGATATTTTAGATGAGTTCGGATTACAAAGATAATAGAATTCGAAAGAACAGTCAATTATCCTCCTTCCGTTTAGCGATATTGGGAATATTAACTGCTATTAAACAAGAAAGAAATGTAAAGATTCATTTGGTTATTACCATTCTTGTTATTATATTGGGCCTTTTAAATGATTTGTCCAAACAGGAATGGATGTTTATTGCGTTTTGTATTGGATTAGTAATTAGCCTAGAACTGATAAATACGGCAATAGAACGTGTGGTGGATCTTGTTACTAGTGAATATCATCCATTGGCAAAAGAGGCAAAGGACATAGCTGCTGGTGCTGTTTTTATCGCAGCAATTCTTTCGATTGTGATTGGCGGAATCATCTTTATCCCGAAAATATGGAGCGCTATAACAGGTTAGAGAATAAAAGCTATCTGATAAAAATTAAATTTTAGACAAATAATTATTTGTTTAAGATTTAATTTTTAAAAGGTAGTTTTTTATTTTGGGGGTTTTATACGTTCATTAATCACTCCCTACTTCTTTCTCTTTATTGTGCTTCCAAATTAGTATATAATTTTAAGACAGTACATTTTACATAAGATTAAGTGTTACTGAAGTTTGAAAACGTTCCATTTATTCTTTAAAATAATGGGTAAGGCGAGAATAGGGCTTACTAAAAAGAGATACTCACTAAAATGAAAAGTTATTTTAAAATAAATCTTAGCGCTAAAGGGGAAAGTATTTGGCTAAGTAAGAACCTTTTCGGCTTGTGATATAGCCAAAAGTGGACTTGAAATAGCATGAAAAGCTGCTTTAAGAAAAGAGGGATTTGTATGAAAAAGGAACTTCTAATGGAAGAAGCAAAGCTTGCACGTGAGAAAGCGTATGTACCTTATTCAAAATTTAAGGTAGGAGCAGCTCTGCTTTCGGAAAAGGGTGTCGTTTATCGCGGGTGTAACATTGAAAACGCAGCGTACAGTATGACGAATTGTGCAGAACGAACGGCATTGTTTAAAGCTGTCTCAGAAGGTGATACTACTTTCAAGAAGCTTATTGTTGTGGCAGATACAGAGGGACCAATTTCTCCATGTGGTGCTTGCAGACAAGTGATTTCTGAACTTTGTCCAAAAGACATGGAAGTAATATTAACGAATTTAAAAGGCGACGTACAAACATTAACTGTGGCAGAGTTATTGCCAGGAGCATTTTCACCGGAGGATTTAAATGAACATTAATAATCAAACAGAACACAAATCAGGATTTATCTCCATTATAGGAAGACCTAATGTTGGAAAATCAACATTTTTGAACCGTGTAATAGGGCAAAAGATTGCGATTATGAGCGATAAGCCACAGACTACAAGAAATAAAGTTCAAGGTGTACTTACAACAGATGATGCACAGCTTATTTTCATTGATACACCTGGAATTCATAAACCGAAACATAGACTTGGCGATTTTATGATGAAGGTAGCGCAGAACACACTGAAAGAAGTGGATCTAATCCTTTTTATGGTTAACGCTGAAGAAGGCTTTGGTAAAGGGGAAGAATTCATTCTTGAGAAATTTCAGTCTGTAAAAACACCAATATTTTTAGTGATTAATAAAATTGATACGATTCACCCAGATCAATTATTTGCCATTATTGAATCATATAAAGAGAAGTATCCGTTTAAAGAAATTGTTCCAATCTCTGCTCTAGAAGGAAATAATGTCGAAACATTATTAACACAAATCAAAAAGTATTTACCAGAAGGACCGCAATTTTATCCAGCTGATCAAGTGACAGACCATCCTGAACGCTTTATTGTTTCTGAGTTAATAAGGGAAAAAGCACTGCACCTAACAAGAGAGGAAATTCCTCACTCCCTCGCAGTAGTAATTGAGAAGATGGAGAGAAAATCAAACGATGTTATTAACGTAATGGCCACTATTATCGTTGAACGAGATTCTCAAAAAGGGATAATTATCGGTAAACAAGGTAGTATGCTGAAAGAAATCGGAAAAAGAGCAAGAACGGATATTGAAAATCTTCTTGGAAATAAAGTCTATTTGGAATTATGGGTGAAAGTACAAAAAGATTGGCGCAATAAAATGACACAATTGCGTGATTTTGGGTTTAGAGAAGACGAATATTAATAATTAGAACGGAACAGCTATAAAGGCTGCCATAAGAAAAAGAAGGAAATCCTGTTGTCTCCTTTATTTCAGCAATAGGAAAACGTATTAAACAAGAAGGCATTCGGTTATTTGAAAATTATACATGCAATCAATTAGCAATATTTTCGTCTCATGATTTTATAAAGACAGGCTATGATAAGATTAAGGTTGTAAACAGCTAGTTAAAAATCGAAAGGTGGGGTTTTACATGTTAGACTTTACCTGGAAAGTTTTTTCCCAAACAGGTAACATTGATACTTATCTACTCTTTAAAGAATTAGAAAAGCATAATCATGAAATACCAGGAATGCAAGAAGAGGAACTAGCGGAACTCGATTATCCCATTTCATAGTACTGTCCTTATAGTAAGGGATGGTGAATGGTGATGCTGGAAAAGTGTGAAGGGATTGTAATTAGATCCATCGATTACGGTGAATCCAATAAAATAGTAACTTTGTATACAAGAGAATGGGGAAAGGTTGGGGTAATGGCTAGAGGTGCAAAAAAGCCTAACAGCAGGCTTTCTGCTGTAACCCAGCCTTTTGTCTATGGATATTTTCTCGTCCAGCGAAGTAGTGGATTAGGGCTTTTACAGCAAGGGGACATAATATCGAGTATGCGCTCATTAAAAGAAGACATTTTTCTTACTGCATATGCTAGCTATATAGTAGAGCTTACAGATAAATGTACAGATGAAAAAAAGCCCAATCCTTATCATTTTGAATTATTATATCAAACGTTGAATTACATGAATGAAGAATATGATCCGGAAATATTAGTAAATATCTATGAACTAAAAATGTTAAACAGCTTAGGATTATATCCAGTATTAGATCGCTGTGTTTTTTGCGGAGCTACAGAGGGCCACTTTTCTTTTTCTATCAGAGAAGGTGGATTAATCTGTCATCAATGCCTGGAAAAGGACCCTTATCATTATAAAATCTCACAGGCTACAGTAAAGCTGCTCCGGGTTTTTTATTATATGGATATTTCCCGTCTAGGAAGTATCTCCGTAAAAGATTCCACTAAGAAAGAGCTGAGTATGATTATTGATGCTTATTATGAAGAGTATTCTGGATTGTATTTGAAATCTAAAAAATTTATTCAATCAATGAAAAATTTAGGGGATTCCTTTACATAAAAGTAATTGAATGAAGAGTGATCTTCATCAAGAAGAAATCGAAGCAAGGTTGACAACTAATATTTTTTTCGTTATTATTCATGTAAATAAGAGTGTTGCATTGAAAAGAAAGTAGTACTTAATTCACCTCATGAAAAGCGAGCTTGGGATAGTGGAAGCCAAGTTCATGAGCGTTAAGGAAGGCGTTCTTGGAGCAACTGCGTATGAAAGCGGCTGTAGTTATACAGCAAATAGGGTGGAACCGCGGGTTAACTCTCGTCCCTATGTCAAGAGATATTTGGCATAGGGACGAGAGTTTTTTGTGTTCTTTACGAGAACAAACTCTACATAAATCTATGCTGAATATACGTTTTATAAATTCGGAGGTGTAGGAAAGCAATGAATATTCAAAACATGATTTTAACATTGCAAAAACATTGGTCTGACTATGGTTGTATCCTAATGCAGGCATATGATGTAGAAAAAGGTGCAGGGACGATGAGTCCATACACTTTTTTAAGAGCGATTGGTCCTGAACCGTGGAATGTTGCATATGTAGAGCCATCAAGAAGACCGGCAGATGGACGATATGGAGAAAATCCAAACCGCTTATATCAACATCATCAATTTCAAGTAATTATGAAGCCGTCTCCTGACAATATTCAAGAATTATATCTAGATTCTCTAAGAGCACTAGGGATTAATCCGTTAGAGCATGATATTCGCTTTGTAGAGGATAACTGGGAAAATCCTTCTCTAGGCTGCGCAGGTCTTGGATGGGAAGTATGGCTTGATGGAATGGAAATTACTCAATTTACGTATTTTCAACAAGTTGGCGGTATTGAATGTAAGCCAGTATCGGTTGAAATAACATATGGAATTGAGCGATTGGCTTCCTATATTCAAGATAAAGAAAATGTTTTTGATTTAGAGTGGACAGATGGGTTCACAATCAAAGATATTTTTTATCAACCAGAATTTGAACATAGTAAATATACATTTGAAACGTCTGACACTGATATGCTGTTTAATCTATTCTCAATCTATGAAAAAGAGGCGCATAGACAAATGGACGAAGGGCTAGTACACCCTGCCTATGATTATGTATTAAAATGCTCTCACGTTTTCAACCTATTGGATGCTAAAGGTGCTATTTCTGTTACAGAAAGAACTGGGTATATTGGAAGATGCAGAAATTTAGCACGTAAAGTGGCAAAAACTTTCTACGAAGAAAGAGAAAAATTAGGATTCCCGATTTTAAAAAGTAAGGAGGGAAAAAGTCATGAATAAAAGAGACTTATTATTGGAAATCGGTTTAGAAGAAATGCCAGCACGTTTTATCTCTGCTAGTATACAATCACTAAAAGAGAAAATGGAGGCTTGGCTTGCGGAGAAACAATTGGGTTATGCTTCTGTTCAGGCTTTTTCTTCCCCGCGTAGATTGGCACTTCTTGTTACTGGCTTAGATGAATCACAGCATGACATGGAAGAAGAGGCAAAAGGTCCTGCAAAACGTATTGCATTAAACGAAGCTGGTGAATGGTCTAAAGCAGCTGCGGGATTCACCAGAGGGCAAGGCTTAGCGGTAGAAGACATCTATTTTAAAGAGATAAATGGTGTGGAATACGCTCATGTTAAAAAATTTATTAAAGGGAAACAGACAAGTGAACTATTATCAAAATTAAAAGAGTTGATTCTAAGTTTAACATTCCCGAAAAATATGCGTTGGGCCAATAATGAATTACGATATATTCGTCCAATTAAATGGCTTATTGCCTTATTTGGAGAAGAGGTTATTCCATTCTCTATTACTAATGTAGAAACGTCTAATCAGTCACGTGGTCATCGCTTTTTAGGTGGAGAAATCGTCTTTCAAAGCTCTTCAGATTATGAGAAGAAAATGTTGGCTCAATATGTGATGGTTAATGCAGCGGAAAGAAAAGAAGCTATCGTTTCACAAATAAATAAATTAGAAGAAGAAAACAATTGGATCATTCCAATTGATGAAGATTTGTTAGAGGAAGTTACTAATTTAGTTGAATATCCAACTGCCTTATATGGGACTTTTGATGAGTCTTATTTAGAGTTACCGACAGAAGTATTAATTACGAGCATGAAAGAACATCAACGCTATTTCCCAGTTAAGTCGAAGGAAGGAAAGTTGTTACCTTATTTTGTAACTGTTCGGAACGGGGATCATCAACATCTTGACAAAGTTGCAAGGGGAAATGAGAAAGTATTAAGAGCTAGACTTGCTGATGCTGCGTTCTTCTACAAAGAAGATCAAAAGTTAGCGATAGACGACCTTCTAAAAAAACTAGAAGCAATCGTATATCATGAAGAAATTGGTACTTTAGCAGAAAAAGTAGCTCGTGTTCGTTTACTTGCTTCTAAGTTAGCCGACGAATTACAGTTAACTTCTGAAGAAAAACAGGATGTCGATAGAGCTGCGCAAATTGCTAAGTTTGATCTTGTAACAAATATGGTTTACGAATTCCCTGAGCTGCAAGGATTAATGGGAGAACGTTATGCCCTTCAAAAGGGAGAAAAAGCATCAGTAGCGAACGCTATTAATGAGCATTATATGCCGCGTCATGCAGATGACGAAACAGCACCAAGTAATGTGGGGGCAGTACTTGCATTAGCAGAAAAACTGGATACAATTGTTTCATTCTTTAGTATTGGATTAGTACCAACTGGTTCACAAGATCCTTACGCATTAAGAAGACAGGCAACTGGAATTGTCCAGACCCTAATAGATAAAAACTGGAATATTTCGATTGAGCAATTGGTTGAACTGTCGATACAGGCAATAGAGAATACGTCAAAAGTTTCCGGGCAAGAATTAGTTGATTCAGTGCTGTCATTCTTCAAATTACGAGTGAAGTATATTTTACAAGAACAAGGCATCCGCTATGATATGATTGATGCAGTTTTAGCAGAAAAAATCGGTGGGGCTGCAAGTGTTTTAAGAAAGGCAAAAGTTCTAGAACTACACAAAGATGATGCTAATTTCAAGGAAGGCATAGAAGCTTTAAGTCGAATTATCAATATTTCCAATAAGGCAGTAACCGTTTCAGCGGTTGATCCTAGTTTGTTTGAAAATGAATATGAAAGTGATCTATATAATCGTTTTACAGCAGTTAAAGAAAAAATTAATACCAAAGTGGAAGAAAAAGAGTATTTTGAGTTATTATTCTCTTTACAAGAAACAATCTCCGCATATTTTGACCATACTATGGTAATGGCTGATAATGAGAAAATTAAAGAAAATCGTCTAAATTTAATGGCGGAAATGGCTTCTTATATTAAAGGTTTCGCAAGTGTAAATGAAATAATTGTGAAGTAGTAACTAGATAGTTTAACAAAAAGCTAGGCAGGGGATTCCCCTACCTAGTTTCCTTTTGTTATGATTAGGCATAATGAATATGTACTTGAATGTTAAATATGGTTGTAGCAAAAGAGTTATCTTTAGATTCTTTTTCTTTTGATTCTGGCTATTTCGTATATAATAGTTAGTAGATATCGTTACCTAAATGAAGGTGGTGAATAGGAAATCGAACTGAATAAACGTCAAGAAAAAATTATTGAAATTGTAAAAGAAAATGGTCCGATAACAGGCGAGCATATTGCGGATAAATTAAACTTAACAAGAGCTACTCTTCGACCAGATTTAGCGATATTAACAATGGCCGGCTTTTTAGATGCAAGACCTCGTGTAGGTTACTTCTATACGGGCAAGAACTCAGAGCGGCTAGTAATTGATAATATCCGTAATATCCTTGTGAAAGATTATTATTCACATCCAGTAGTTGTTCACGAGAATTCCTCTGTCTATGATGCCATTGTCATTATGTTCACAGAAGATGTTGGAACTATTTTTGTTATTGATGAAGCTTCCACATTAACTGGAGTTGTTTCCCGCAAAGATCTATTACGAGCAAGCATTGGTAAACAAGAGTTAAACTCTTTGCCTGTCGCTATTATTATGACAAGAATGCCGAATGTCACATATTGCTTTAAAGAAGAAATCTTAGTAGATGTTGGCTGCAAGTTAATGGATCACGAAATAGATGCACTTCCAGTTGTAGAAAAAAATGAAAATGGTCTTCTTGTAATAGGAAGAGTTTCGAAAACAAATATTACTAGAGCGTTTGTAGACTTGTCTAACAATCGTAAAGGAATTGTGGAGGAACATAATGACTGAAAGACAAATTATTTATGTTGTATCTGATTCAGTTGGTGAAACAGCTGAACTAGTAACAAAAGCAGCAATCAGCCAATTTTCTGGACATAATGTAAATGTATTAATTAAAAGGTTCCCGTTTGTGGAGGATAAATCGAATATACATGAAGTAGTCATGCAAGCTAAAATGGAACATGGGATGATTGCTTATACGCTTGTTAAACCAGAGGTTCGCAACTATATGAGTGAATTGGCTCGCCAAGAGGGCGTATATGCCTGTGATATTATTGGTCCGATTATCGATCAATTCCAAGTTTTATGGGGGAAAACGCCTTTATATGAACCAGGGCTTGTCCGCAAACTTGATGAAGATTACTTTAAAAAAGTTGAAGCGATAGAATTTGCTGTGAAATATGATGATGGAAGGGATCCAAGAGGGTTAGAAAAGGCAGATATTATCTTAATTGGTGTATCACGAACATCCAAAACGCCTTTATCGCAATTTTTGGCACATAAAAGAGTGAAAGTGGCAAATGTTCCAATCGTGCCAGAGGTTGATCCGCCAAAAGAACTTTTTCAAGTACCAGCAAGTAAATGCTTTGGCTTAAAAATAAGCCCGACGAAATTAAACAATATTAGAAAAGAACGCCTTATTTCTCTGGGCCTAAGTGATCAAGCAAGCTATGCTCAAATTGAAAGAATACAAGAAGAATTAACCTATTTTGATGATATCGTAAATCGCATTGGCTGTCCGGTTATCGATGTTACGAATAAAGCAGTGGAAGAAACAGCAAATATTATCCACAATTTATATTATCGCTCTAAGTATAATGCAGATAATTAGTTTTTATCTATAAACAGCAATTGGTAAAGACTTGGTTCTCCAAAGTAGAATCAAGTTTTTCATTATGGCTGCTTTACCGCAGTCAATAGAAAAATTCGCTTTGTTTCGCATTTTTTTGTTCTAGTATGATCTAAAAGGAATAATTATAGATAAAAAAAGATGGAATTTCAAGCTGATTTATACTATAATAAAAAATTGTGATAAAAAAGTATCATGTTTTAGGTTTAGACTTGGCTTATTACGAATAAACTATTTATTGTGAGAAGTCAAGGGAAGGGATAAAAAAATTTTCGACATTACTTCTTTCGTGAAAAAATAATTTAGGAAGAAGGAATATGTGGAGTGATGTAGAATTAATAGTACATTAGGAAAACACATGATATATGTTGATGCTGATTCCTGTCCTGTAAAAGAAGATATTGTCGAAATAGCTTCTTATTATCATTATGAATTGCAGTTCGTTGCATCCTATGCCCATATGAAGCGGGAGAATGACGGACAAAACTGGAAGTATGTGGATAGTGATAAAGAAGCTGTTGATTTATTTATTATGAATGCTACCAAAAAACAGGATATTGTCGTAACTCAAGATATTGGCTTGGCCTCCACCTTATTGCTAAAGCAAGTTACTGTTCTTTCACCAAGAGGGGTAATGTATGAGGAAGAAACGATAAATACTGCATTAGATATGCGTTATTTATCTGCTAAAGCAAGGCGAAAAGGGGTATATGGAAAAGGTCCTAAACCATTTACAGAGGAGGATCGACAAAAATTTAGAAGAAATTTTATAAGGATTTTGTCGAAAAATGAAGGAGAATCGATTGGACACGTCGAATAATTCATTAAAGTAGGCAATAAGTAGGGAGATGTGTTAGAAAATGGTGGCGCGCATTCCTGAAGAAAAACTTAATGAAATTAAACAGGCAACTGATATTGTAGAGGTCATTGGAGAACATGTATCCCTTACAAGACAAGGGCGCAATTTCATCGGTCTTTGTCCTTTTCACGGCGAAAAAACACCTTCTTTTACTGTATCGCCAGATAAGCAGATATTCCATTGCTTTGGCTGTCATGCAGGCGGAAATGTATTTACCTTTCTAATGGATTTAGAAGGCACTTCCTTTGTAGAAGTGGCTACAAGTCTTGCAGACAGAGCAAGCATTGATTTAGGAATTGAAATCAGTGAATTAGAAAAAAAACCAGCTATCCCCAATGATTTACAGCAAATGATTGATGCACATGAATTATTATCTAAATTCTACCATCATTTGCTCGTAAATACAAAGGATGGTCAGCACGCATTGGAATATTTGACTAATAGGGGCTTTACATTACCTATTATTGAAAAGTTCCAAATAGGCTATACATTAAACTCTTGGGATTTAGCTGTGAAGTTTTTAGGGAAACGTAAATTCGATGTTTCGTTACTAGAAAAAGCTGGTTTAATTGTAAAAAGTGAAAGGGATGAAAAATATTTTGATCGTTTCCGCGATCGAATTATCTTCCCAATCAGTGATCGAAATGGTAACACAATTGCGTTTTCTGGACGTGCATTAGGGGATAATAATCCCAAATATCTTAACAGTCCCGAAACACCAATTTTTAATAAAAGCAATACACTTTACAATTTTCATAAAGCAAGGCCGATTATAAGGAAGCTACAACAAGCTGTTTTATTTGAAGGGTTTGCAGATGTTATAGCTGCTAATAGAGCGGGAGTGGAAAATAGTGTTGCGACAATGGGTACCTCCTTAACGGAGGAGCATATCGCAATTCTAAAAAGAAACGCGCGAAATATAACGATTTGTTATGATTCTGATTCAGCTGGGATAGAAGCGGCCTTTCGTGCAGGACAGCTTCTTACTAAGGCTAATTGTATTGTTAAAGTAGTAATGTTACCAGATGGAATGGACCCCGATGATTATGTGAACAAATTTGGGGAAGATAAACTACAGCAGGAAATTCTTCATGGTAGTATTCCTTTTATGGGATTTAAAATGCTGTACTATCGAAGAGGGAAAAATCTTCAAAATGAAGGAGATAAACTCGCCTATATAGAAGAAGTAATAGGAGAAATTGCTAAACTGGATAAGGCGGTAGAAAAAGACCTCTATTTAAGACAACTGGCGGATGAATTTTCGTTATCTTTAGAGGCATTAAAGCAGCAAGAAATGCAGATGGAACAATCAAGTCCAAACGAATATGTTGATGAAAAAACAGTTGTTCCTGTAAAACAATATACAGTAAAAAAAAGAGCAACTGGTTTACTACCCGCATATCATACTGCAGAAAAAAGACTGCTTGCACATATGTTTAAAAGTGAGGATATTGCCTACAAAGTGCAAAGCTCATTACAGGGAAGAGCATTTAACATTGATGAACATCAAGCAATTTTTACTTATCTCCTAGCTTTTTATGAAAAGGGTCTAGGCACTGATACAAGTTCATTTATGAATTTTATTGATGATCCTGATTTACAACGGATTGTAGCCGAGATCGAAATGATGGAAGTGAATGAAGAGGTTAGTGAATTAGAGATTAGTGATTATATGAAACAAGTTACTAATTATGAAAAACTGCTTGAAATAAAGGAAAAAAAACAACAGCTTAAAGAAGCAGAACGTCAAAATGACTATATAAAAGCTGCTCAAATTGGCATGGAAGTATTATTATTAGAAAAAACGTTAAAATAGGTATATTATTGTCTTGATTTTTTGGAAGGAGGGGGACAAATGGCTGAAAAGTCTGCCCGTTCAAAAGAGATTGAAACGGAACTAACCCTTGATCAGGTAAAGGAACAATTAACAGAAGTAGGTAAGAAAACCGGTGTGCTCGCATATGATGATATTGCGGAGAAATTATCTAGTTTTGAATTAGATTCACACCAAATGGATGAGTTTTACGAATTTTTAGGTGATCAGGGAGTCGAATTAATTGGTGATGGAGAAGAAGAAGCTCCAAATGTCCAAGAACTCGCTAAAGGGGAGGAAGAATTCGATTTAAATGACTTAAGTGTTCCCCCAGGTGTAAAAATAAATGATCCAGTTCGTATGTATTTGAAAGAAATTGGAAGAGTTGATTTGCTTTCAGCAGAAGAAGAAATAAACCTAGCAAAACGTATTTTACAAGGTGACGAAGAAGCAAAACGTCGTTTAGCAGAAGCTAATTTACGTTTAGTTGTAAGTATTGCCAAACGCTATGTTGGCCGTGGAATGCAATTCCTTGATTTAATCCAAGAAGGTAATATGGGTTTAATTAAAGCTGTTGAAAAATTTGATTATGAAAAAGGATTTAAATTTAGTACGTATGCAACATGGTGGATTCGTCAAGCGATTACGCGTGCAATTGCCGACCAGGCAAGAACAATCCGTATTCCTGTTCATATGGTGGAAACCATTAATAAATTGATACGTGTTCAACGACAATTACTACAGGATCTTGGCCGCGAACCATCTCCAGAAGAAATTGGAGAAGACATGGATTTATCACCAGATAAGGTAAGAGAGATATTAAAAATTGCACAAGAGCCAGTTTCTTTAGAAACACCGATTGGTGAAGAAGACGATTCCCATTTAGGTGATTTTATTGAGGACCAAGATGCTACTTCTCCTTCAGAGCATGCTGCATATGAATTGCTTAAAGAGCAATTAGAAGATGTATTAGATACACTTACAGATAGAGAAGAAAATGTATTAAGATTGCGTTTTGGACTAGACGATGGTCGCACACGTACACTAGAAGAAGTTGGTAAAGTATTTGGTGTTACACGTGAACGTATTCGTCAAATTGAAGCAAAAGCATTAAGAAAGTTAAGACACCCAAGCAGAAGCAAACGATTAAAAGATTTCTTAGAATAAGTTGCCAAAGGTTTAAGTGGTCTTCAAGTACGATCCTATAAAGAAATAGTTTACTTCCTGTAAGAAGTGGCTATTTCTTTTTTTTAAGGTTTTATTTTTTCTTGGTTTACTTAAATTAAACTACAGGAAGTGATACTTAAAAATGCAAGATCAGCGAAAAACAATTATTGTTAAGGAAATCGCTTATTGGAAAGAAAATAAAATGCTTCCAGAACATTATTGTGATTATTTACTTACCCTATATACAGAAGGTAATGGGGTGGAGGAAAATACAATTAGTAAAAAAAGAAGTGGTTTCTTACTTTCTTCTTTACTATTTTTTTCTTTCATCCCAATAACTATATTTTTATTATATTTTACTGAATTGTCTTTTATTTTGCAAATGGCTATTTCACTAATTTTTCTGATTTTTTGTTTTGGCGGTATTTTTTTGTATAATAAAAAACAGTTAAATGTAGATATACCAGTCACCGTTGCTGCTATTATTTTTCTTTTATTCAGTGTAGCATTTGTTTTGTATTTTTTTGTAAATAAAATAATATTTTTATATATTATTTTATTTCTAAACTGTTTATTTTGGTATATATGCGGTAAAAGGTTTAAACTGCTATATTTTACGATTTCTGCTTATATTGGAGCTTGTTTATTAGTCATACTTGTTGTATCCAAGTATATGTTTAACTAGAACTTGAAATGTGGGGGATATAATGAATACAGATAGATTATCAAAACGATTAGAAACCGTTGCTAAATACATACCTAGAAATTCGAAATTTGCTGATATTGGTTCAGATCATGCTTACTTGCCATGTTATATGATAAAAAGAAAAGAGGTTCAGTCTGCCATTGCAGGTGAGGTGGTGGAAGGACCTTATCAATCAGCGGTTAAGCAAGTAAAACAAGAAGGATTAACTTCGAAAATATCTGTACGAAAAGGAAATGGTTTAGAAGTAATCGAAGGAAATGAAGTAGATTGTATTACCATTGCAGGAATGGGCGGGACATTGATTGCATCTATTTTGGAAAATGGAAAAGAAAAATTGCATTCGGTACAGAGGTTGGTCCTTCAGCCCAATATTTGTGCATTTTCTATTCGCGAGTGGCTATTAAAAAATAACTGGACTTTAGTGGCAGAAGAAATTTTAGAAGAGGATGGGAAAATATACGAAGTTCTAGTAGCGGAAAAAGGGGAATCTCCATCTTTAAACGAAGAAAGTGCCCTATTATTTGGACCATTTTTAATGAAAGAAAAAGATGCAGCATTCGTTAAAAAATGGGAGCTTGAGAAAAAGAACTGGCAAAGAATTCTTACACAGTTGGAATCTGCACCAGATTCTGTGGAAAATACGCAGAAACGGACAGAACTGCAGCATAAGATAAAATTAGTGGATGAGGTGATAAACGATGAAGAATATTAATGGCTATGAAATAATATCTTTATTTGAACAATTTTCCCCTAAAGTGTATGCAATGGAAGGCGATAAAATCGGGCTGCAGGTGGGAGACTTAAGTAGACCAGTTAAACGCGTTATGATTGCTCTAGACGTTCTCGATGAGGTAGTGGAAGAAGCAATATCAAAAAAGGTGGATTTAATCATTGCACATCATCCTCCTATTTTTCGCTCTCTTTCCAAAATAACAATGGACAATCCATCAGGAAAATTAATGCATAAATTAATTAAGAATGATATTACTGTATATGCTGCTCATACGAATCTTGATGTTGCAAAAGGTGGGGTAAATGACCTTTTAAGTGATGCTTTAGGTATACAGGATGCTGAAGTTTTAGTTCCTACTTATGAAGATAAATTAAAGAAATTAGTAGTATATGTGCCGAAAGAACATGTTGAACAAGTGAAAAAGTCGATTGGCGATGCCGGAGCAGGATCAATAGGGAATTATAGTCACTGTGTTTTTTCGACGGAAGGAATTGGAGAATTTCAACCATTAGAAGGAGCCGTTCCCTACATAGGTAGCGTTAATAAGCTGGAGCAAGTAGAAGAAGTCAAGATAGAATCGGTTTATCTTGCTTCGAAAGAAAAGAAAATAGTAAAAGCAATGGTAAAGGCCCATCCTTATGAAGAAGTAGCTTATGATATTTATGATTTAAAGATAAAAGGTGAGCAGTTAGGATTAGGGCGTATTGGAAGAGTAGAAGAGACAACATTGGGAAAGTTTGCTGACCATGTCAAAAAGGTTCTTGAAGTGGACAGAGTGCGTGTAGTGGGGAATTTAGATTCTCCAGTTAAAAAAGTAGCCGTATTAGGAGGCGATGGCAATAAGTATTATTCCCATGCCTTAATGAAAGGGGCAGATGTCTATATTACAGGGGATATGTATTATCATGTTGCCCATGATGCCCAAGCAGTGGGACTAAATATTATTGATCCTGGACACAATGTTGAAAAAGTGATGAAGAATGGTGTAACAAAGGTTTTAAAGAGAATGTGTGAGGAGAAAGGCTATGAGGTGGAAATTTTCCCTTCTGTAACTCACACCGATCCTTTTACATTTGTATAATCTAGATTTAAGGTAAAAAGCGGACAAACTTTTGGAGTGCAGACCAAGGGAGTGTCTGCTTTTTTCTTTGTAAAGAAAGTATAAAAGGGGCGTTTTTTAAGGTGGTACGCTGAAAAAGGAGTGAACGCCGAAGTTAGAGAGAAAAGAGTAAAGCGGTGTTCCTGAAAGGGATGAAAGCTGAAATTGGAAAGAGAAGAGAGTAAAGCGTGTTCATAAAAGGAATGAACGCCGAAATTGGAGAGGGAAGAGGACAAAGTGGTGTTCATAAAAGGGATGAACGCCGAAATTGGAGAGAGAAGAGAGCAAAGTGGCGTTCATGAAAGGAATGAACGCCGAAAATGGAGAGGGAAGAGAGCAATGTGGTGTTCATAAAAGGGGTGAACGCCGAAATTACCAGTGAAGGAAGAAAACAAGCGTTCATAAAGAGAGAATGTACCAAAATAAAAACAAGCACTCCATTTAAAGAAGAGAGTGCTTGTTCTATACATTATTTCGCCTTAACTTTTGGCAAAATCTTATTTAATGGAACTTTCTTTTCAAATTGCCATGTATTCTCGTCTTCTGGATCGTATTGGTCTAGAAAATTTATTACCTCTTTCGTAATAGGAGTTGGAGTGGATGCACCAGCAGTCACTGCAACACTGCTTGCTCCTTTCAACCATTCTAGCTTGAGTTCTGAGATGTCTGCTATACGATAAGCAGTAGTATGGGCAATTTCTTCGGAAACTTGTGCTAATCGATTTGAGTTATTACTCTTAGGATCGCCAACAACAATTAATACATCCGCTTCACCTGCTTGTTTAGCAACAGCTTCTTGTCTAACTTGAGTTGCTAAGCAGATTTCTTTATGAAATTCAGCTTGTGGGAATTTTTCTTTAATGCTTTCCATTAAATCAGCTACATCCCATTGACTCATCGTTGTTTGGTTTGTAACGAGGATTTTTTCATGGTTAATTTCCAAGCCGCTAAGATCCTCAAGTGTTTCTACTAGGGAGACGGCGTGTGGAGCAACACCAACAGCTCCTTCTGGTTCAGGATGGCCTTTTTTTCCAATATAAATGATGTAATAACCTTCTTTAACCTTTTCGCTAATTAAATCATGAGTTTTGGTTACATCTGGACAGGTTGCATCCAATGTTACTAACCCTTTTTCTTTTGCTATTCTGCGGACTTCTGGTGATACACCATGGGCAGTGAAAATGATTGTTCCCGAATCAACTTTGTCTAATATTTCTTTTCTATTTTGTCCGTCTAATGTGATAATACCTTCCTCTTCAAAGGCATCTGTTACATGTTTATTATGAACAATCATCCCCAAAATGTAGATGGGGCGAGGTAATGTTTTATCTAAAGCAGCATTTCGAGCAATTACCATAGCATCAACAACACCGTAGCAATAACCTCGTGGTGCAATTTTAATAACTTTCATTCTCCGATTCCTCCTGCATGATCCTACTATATAACAAATATATTAAGTTATAGATACTATTATTTCCTTTATAATATAACATGTTTATTATATATAACATAAGAGAGGTTTACAAAGCATAAGTGTCTGGAAAATAAGTTAGCCAAAAAGGATAAAAAAATACTGACCAATAGAAGCAAAAACCGATCCAATTTAAAATACTGAAGGGTTTTGCTAGTTAAGGCCAGTTGAATTTATACATAAAGTTTGGGTTTTGAGGCACCAGATGGGTTTTCTGAGAATGATTCTGTTTCAAAATCATGATGATCTGTTTCTGTTTTTTTAACTTTTTTCTTTGTTTGTGGTTTGCTAGTGGTTTTGTCATTTATTTCCTTACTAGTTTTTTGCTCCGTAACTTCTGTCTCTTCTGTCTCCTTGTTTGAACTTGTTAGTCCTCTATACATTTTCCATATCGCAGGGATGTTTTTCACCATTGGTCCATATTGGTTAATCATGGGACCGATTTGGCTTGCTGTATTAAGGAATTTTTGAGAATTAGCCAAAAATCCATTAATGGAGGAAGGGTTAGTTAACGTTTTTAGCAATCCACCGCCTCCAGAAGCGGCACTTCTTGCTCCAGCATTCGTAGCTGCCCCAGCAGTATTATTGCCTCCTCCAAGTAACCTTGATAAGAGTCCACCGCCTCCGCCATTTCCTCTGCTTGGCATTGCACCTCTCCCCATCGGACCGCCAGGAAAATTTGAAGGACCTCGCATTCCTGGCATTCTTCCGCCCATTGGCGGTCCTTGAAACGGTCCACGCTGTCTTGGTGGCATCATATTTAAAACGCCTCCTTTCACTTATACTACTTTATAGAATATGCAGTTGATACTAATATGTTTAGGTTTTAACAGAAAATTTGGATAGCTAGCAAAAGAAAGATAAAAGCTAGAAATAGAGTAAAATACATTGGTAAAAATAAAAAGGGCGCACGTTATAGCCTTTTAAGCGATTTTTTATTATAATTAAATGATGGACAAAAGAGCTATAGGTAAATGTCAAATCTGTGCACACTCATTTATCTGGCTAATAAGGAGTTTTTATATGAGTAATAATCTATTTAACCAATATGAATTAAAACCATTTATTATAGATGCAATTGATGAATTAGGTTTTTATGAGCCAACGGAAATTCAGCAGAAAGTCATTCCGCTTGTCTTAAAAGGGGAAAGCGCTATTGGTCAGTCGCAAACAGGAACAGGCAAAACGCATTCTTATGTATTGCCGATCATTGAAAAAATCAATCCGGAAAAGCAAGCAGTACAAGCAGTTATTACAGCGCCGACAAGAGAATTGGCTAATCAAATCCACCAAGAAATACAGAAAATTACGAAGCATTCCGCCCAGCCGATTTCTTCGCGATTATTTATTGGGGGAACGGATAAACAACGTTCGATTGAAAAATTAAAAACACAGCCACAAATTGTTGTTGGAACGCCAGGAAGAATTAATGATCTTGTCAACGAGCAGGCATTATTTGTGCATACAGCAAAAATCCTTATTGTAGATGAGGCAGATCTGATGCTAGATATGGGCTTTATTGAAGATGTGGATCAAATTGCTGCAAAAATGCCTAAAGATTTAAGTATGTTTGTGTTCTCAGCAACAATACCTGAGAAATTAAAACCTTTCTTAAAGAAATATTTAGAAAATCCAACCTTTATTCATATTGAGCCAAAGCAGTTAACGGCAGCAAAAATTGAACACGTATTAATTCCTTCGAGACATCGAGATAAAATTACAACGGTATATGAGGCATTAGTAAGCTTTAATCCTTATCTTGCTATTGTATTTACGAATACAAAACAAATGTGTGATGAAGTTGCAAATGGATTATCAAGTAAAGGTCTTAAAGTTGCTAGAATTCATGGTGGCTTAACACCTCGCGAACGTAAAAAAGTAATGAAGCAAATTCTTGATTTAGAGTTTCAATATATTGTGGCAACAGACCTAGCAGCAAGAGGAATAGATATTAAAGGAATCAGTCATGTTATCAACTATGAGCTTCCGCCAGACTTAGATTTTTATGTACACCGTGTTGGTAGAACGGCCAGAGCTGGATATTCAGGCATTGCATTAACGATTTATGAGCCTTCCGATGAGGATAAACTTAATCAATTAGAAAAACTAGGCGTTGAATTTAAGCATATGGATCTAAAAAAAGGTGAGTGGATTGAATTAGATGATCGCAATCGTCGTAAAAACCGCAAAAAACAAGTAGATAAAATTGATTTAAAGGCTAAATCTCTTGTCAAAAAACCGAAAAAAGTGAAACCGGGCTACAAGAAGAAAATGCAGCAGCAAGTAGAAACAATTAAAAAGAGAGAAAAGCGTATTAAGAGTAGAAGAAAATAGGTGAAGAGGAGAGATTGAATTGCTGAAAATAGGTTCACATGTATCAATGAGCGGAAAAAAAATGTTATTAGGGGCGAGTGAAGAAGCTGCTTCCTATGGGGCAAATACTTTCATGGTCTATACAGGTGCACCCCAAAACACGAGAAGAAAGAAAATAGAAGATTTAAATATTGCTGCAGGACAACTTCATATGGAGCAAAATGGAATTGATGATATTATTGTACATGCACCGTACATTATTAATATTGCCAATACTACAAACCCGGCAACCTTTGAATTGGGTGTAAATTTCTTACGCAGTGAAATTGAGAGAACAGAAGCGTTAGGAGCAAAACAAATCGTGTTACATCCCGGTGCACATGTAGGTGCTGGTGCGGATGTAGGGATTAAAAAGATTATTGAAGGCTTGAATGAAGTACTAACAGGAAATGAAAACTTACAGATAGCTCTTGAAACAATGGCTGGAAAGGGCTCTGAATGCGGCCGTACATTTGAAGAACTAGCGATGATTATGGAAGGCGTTACACATAATGATAAATTATCTGTATGCTTTGATACATGTCATACACATGATGCTGGTTATAATATTGTCGGGGATTTCGATGGGGTATTAGAGGAATTTAATCGAATCGTTGGAATAGATAAATTAAAGGTATTGCATATTAATGATAGCAAAAATATCGTTGGTGCAAGAAAAGATAGGCATGAGAATATTGGGTACGGGCAAATTGGCTTTGATGCATTAATGAAAATTGTTCATCATTCAGAGTTAGCGGATGTTCCAAAGATATTGGAAACACCGTATGTTGGTATCGATAAAACAAACAAAAAAGCGCCATATAAACATGAAATTGAAATGATTAAAAAGAAAACCTTTAATGAAAACTTATTGCAAGAAATCCTAGAAAGTTAAAAAAACGCTCATTTGAGCGTTTTTTATTTCCGTTAAGTAGATTACTGTTCGGCAAATAAATTAAATAAATCATTTAGTTCTTTTGCTGTCGCAGGACTTGTTAATTTAGCTACCTCTCTAATTAATTGCGCACGTTCATTAGGCTTAAAAATATTCACTTTTCGGCCGTTAAGGTGATTAGCAAGCTTTACTGCTTCTTCATTTGTAATTTTAATTTTGAATTGCTTGCTGTATTTCAATAATTCAGTAGAGGTTATGTTGTTAATTTTATGATTGATTATGTTTTCAAAAATTTTCATGTCATCACTC
This sequence comes from Niallia sp. FSL W8-0177, assembly GCF_038006285.1. Lineage (NCBI taxonomy): Bacteria > Bacillati > Bacillota > Bacilli > Caryophanales > Bacillaceae > Niallia > Niallia sp. FSL W8-0177. The sequence continues at coordinate 2,424,590 of NZ_JBBOUX010000001.1, read as the reverse complement.
CCCATTCTAACATATGAGGGGAATAACAAAAATGTGCTAACTTTTTTGATTTCTTTGGCAAACCTATCTGAATGAGATATCTTTACAACAATCAATCGTTCTTGTATACTGATTTTGAATCATTTATTGTGAATAAATCGTAATGATTACTATAGATTTATATTTATATATTGGGGAATTAAATATTTATCAATATTATGTTTTCTTTCCTCATTATTCCATGTAAGTATTTTATAAAAAGTGTAAGAAATGAGGTGGAGAAATGAATGTACAAACTGCACTTGATATTCTGAAGGAAAAAGGATATAAACATACCGATAAAAGAGAAGATATATTAGCACTATTTTCTAATGAGAATAAATATTTAACAGCTAAGGATGTTCTGGAATCGCTAAAGGATGATTATCCGGGTCTTAGTTTTGATACTATATATCGAAATTTATCGTTATTTGAAGAGTTGGAAATTTTTGAAATGACGGAATTAAACGGAGAGAAGCATTTTCGGTTTACTTGTTCGCACCAACACCACCATCATCATTTTATTTGTTTAGATTGTGGAAAAACAAAAGAAATTATTACTTGTCCAATGGAAGAGTTATCAGAAAGCTTGAAAGGATACGATGTATCTGGTCATAAATTTGAAATTTACGGGAAATGCCCAGAGTGTAGAAACTAAAAAACGAAGCATATCATAGATATCGCTTCGTTTTTTATAGGTTTTTAGTATCTTTGCAACGAAATGAAGGGGTTATTTCACAGAAGAATTAGCCCATTCATCTACCCATTTTTTTGCTTCACTCCAGGAGGTTACGCGTTTAACGCCGTTAGGAATTGGTTTTCTATTGTAAGGTGTGTCAAAAAGAATAACCGGTATCCCTAATTCTTCATGAAGCATCACTGCATTATCATGCTTATCTTCAAAGAAAATATCGACCTTATTTTTTTTGGCGGCCGCTATTTTATGATGGGAACCAATTAACTCGATATGGTTAAAACTGATACCTTGATTAAGAAACCATTCTTTTGTCAATTCAAGCATTCCTTCGTCTCTAGCACTAATAAAGATAAGTTCATGTTGTTCAGCCCATTCTTGGAGAACAACATTTGCACCCTCTGCAAGAGGAGAGGCTGTATAAATTCTTGCCTCGTTCTCGATAAACCATTTGTCGAATTCCTCATTAGATACATTTACAAGAGGGTAAAATTCGTACTGTACAACATCCTCTAGCGTAATATTTAATTGAAAGCTCTCATTTAAAAAAGGAATAAATGCAGCTGGGCTGGTTACTGTTCCATCAATATCGATTCCAAAACGCAATTTCTTCATTTTGTGCTCCTTTTCCACGTTGTTCTTTTCTAGCTTACCAAATTATAGGGATAAGGGAAAGAAGGAAGGAAGAAATCATGTAAAACTTTAACAGACATACGAATCAAAAACTTGGTGATGATAATAAATGCTCCTATGAAAGAAAGCGAGGGATTATCATGGCAGATCAAAATAGCAATGAAGGATATGGTCACGATTTTCAGGATAGAGAGCGAACTGAATCACCTGTTGATTATTTGGAAGAAACATCAGCAGAAATAACACCTCCAATGACTTATAATGCTACACCTCCGATGACTTCTACTGGTACACGCCCAGTCACTTCTGATGCGGAGGGAGACAGGGGAGTAGTAGGCGGTAAAGGGATTGGTATTACGGCGATAGTTATTTCTATCCTCTCTTTATTTGTAATGCCTATCATTTTAGGGATTGTTGGGATAGTATTAGGATTCGTCGCAAGAAGCAAAGGAGCAAGTTCACTAGGAACATGGGCTATTGCATTAGGTGCTATCTCCATTATCATTGGAATTTTTATTGCTCCATTCTTTTAACAAGAAAAGGCAATTAAAAAATCTAACCTCTTATTTGAGGTTAGATTTTCTTAAATTTATGGCTGGACACTGATAGTATCCATCTCTTTTTCTTCTGCAGCTTTTTTTGCAAAGTATTCCGCTGCAATTGCATCGATTTCTTTCTTTAATTCTTCGACCATCGTATCTTCTGGAACCTTGCGGACTATTTTGCCTTTACGGAAAAGTAGGCCTTCTCCACGAGCTCCAGCAATGCCGATATCGGCTTCTCTTGCTTCTCCTGGTCCATTTACTGCACAGCCTAGCACAGCTACTTTAATAGGTGCCTTTATAGTAGAGATATAATCCTCTACTTCGTTTGCAATACTGATAAGATCAATTTCAATACGGCCGCATGTTGGGCATGAAATTAATGTTGCAGCATTAGAGGAAAGTCCAAATGACTTTAACAGTTCTCTAGCGACTTTTACTTCCTCAACTGGATCAGCACTTAAGGAAATACGTAAAGTGTTACCGATGCCTTTGCTTAAAATAGCTCCTAACCCAGCCGCACTCTTTACAGTACCAGCAAATAACGTACCAGATTCTGTTATTCCTAAATGTAGTGGATAGTCAAAAGCCTTTGCAGCCTTTTCATATGCTTCTATTGCTAAATTAACATCAGAAGCTTTCATGGAAACAATGATATCATGAAAATCAAGGTCTTCTAATATTTTGATATGATGCAGGGCACTTTCAACCATGCCATCTGCTGTTGGATATCCGTACTTCTCCAAGATTTTCTTTTCTAACGATCCGGCATTAACCCCAATTCGAATAGGAATTCCTTTCGCTTTTGCCGCTTTTACAACAGCTTCCACTTTTTCTCTTTTCCCAATGTTGCCCGGATTAATTCGGATTTTATCTGCTCCGCCTTCAATTGCTTTTAAAGCTAAACGATAATCGAAATGGATATCCACTACTAGTGGTATATTTATTTGCTTTTTAATTTCACTGATAGCATTTGCCGCACGTTCATCTGGACATGCTACGCGCACGACTTGACAGCCAGCTTCTTCTAAGCGTTTAATTTGGGCTACAGTAGCTTCCACATCATGTGTTTTAGTTGTGGTCATACTTTGGATAAATAATTCATTACTTCCCCCAATAGTGATATTACCTACTTTTATTGGTCGGGTTTTTGTACGATGTATAATTTCACTCAATGGTGATTCGCTCCTTTTATATTGGACAAGCCAAAATAATTAGCTTTTTATTTAAATCTTGATATCCTTACCTATTGTATCAATGAAACATTGAAATTGACAAGAAACTTGCTAAAAAATGCTTAGCTTTTTACTGGGAGCACCTCAAGGATGGGGATAACTAACTTGTTGATTAAAACAAAAAACTTCCTCAAATTAGATTATTTTTGGAAGTTCTCTTTTATGCTATTTATAAATCGGAAAGAGATAGGTTTTGCCAATTTGAATATCTTCCGGTTTTAGTCCATTATTTAATTTTTGAAAGTCGTTCACTACTGTCTCAAGACTTACGGATAAACCGCCAGTCGAATATTGTTCAACAATTGAGAGAACGGTGTCACCAGATTTTACTTTTTGCTCAAAGGATGAGGCCGAATCTTGAGGTGTGCCCTGTGTTTCTATTGTCGGTTCTTGTTCTTTTCGGGAGGAGAGTGTGCCTTCGTTTAAATCAATATAAATGACATATATGGTAACTAGAACAACAAAGGTAATAAAAAACCTTTTCATCGTAAATCCCCCTAAACTGATTATAGGAAATTATATGCTTGTCCACTATCGATTAGACCAATGAAAATGCTAGGAAGGTGGATATAGGTAAAAAGTCATAAAAATTAACATTAAATTACTTTGCTTTTACATGTTCTTAACAAATATTTGTGAAAATGTTTGAGTAGGGGGGACAAGTAGATGAATAAAACCAAGGACAGGAAAAAAGAAAAGGAAAAGCTTTCTATTCAAAATCGGTTATTTCTGTTTATTTTACCGTTATTTATTATTACAATTTTAATCTTGACATTTATTTCTATTAACAGTTCTACTAAAATGATGATTAAGATGATGCATGAAAGATTAGAAAAAGAGGCAAATACTATTTACGTAATGGCGCAAAATACAATGTTAATGTATGTTGGCCAGGAAGAAAAGTTCCAAACAAAAATGGAACAAATAATTAGAGATCAAGATGCTAGTTTTGCTCAAGAAGGTTTAAATGCCTCTTTTTTTGTACTCACAGAAAAGGAGGTTAAGCCTTTTAAAGTAAGTCAAACGTCTGATTTTACGTGGGAGAATTCCTTCATTCAGAAGATACATGATTTAGAGTCAGGAGTATTGGAAACGAAATGGAATGGAAAAACATATACCGTTGCTTTTCAGCAAATCCAAGAATTGAAGGGGATATATTTATTAGTTGTACCGCAAGAAGAATATTTGCATAATGTAAAGCAATTAAAAAATAGTCTACTACTGTTTTCGGCATTGAGTATTATTATTATAGCAATGGTTATTCGTTTTTTTGTCAAAACGATGGTAAGTCCCTTATTGAAATTACGGGAAATCATGAGGATTGCCAGAAATGGTCATTTAAATGAGGTAACATCCATTAAAACCTCAATACCAGAAATAAATTCGCTTATAAACAGTTACAATTTATTGATTAAGCGGTTAAAGCTTGTCCTATCTGAGATGCAAGCAACAAGCGCTCATTTATCCAAAACAAATGATATATTACATACTGAAGCTGTGCAGATGATTGGAAGTGGAAAAAGCCTCACGGAAATGATAAATACGGTGAAAAATGGAGCTGAGCAAACAGCTATTAGTTCCGAACATAATATTAGTGTTTTTCAAGAAATGAAGGCATTAAGCGAGCAAATTGAAAAAAGCAGCCAGAAAATAAAGGATCATACGGAAGCAATGAATCTCGCTGCTATTCATGGTGAAGAAAATATGAATAATTTGTTTGCCAGCCAACATATGCTACAAGACAAAGTGAAAGTGATATATAGCAATAATGATCTTTTAAATAACCATGCATTATCGATTAAAAAGGTGGTAGAAGATATTAAAGGTTTGGCTGAACAAACTAAGCTTTTAGCTTTGAATGCCACATTAGAAGCGGCTCGAGCAGGCAGCCAAGGAAAGGGATTTGCTGTAGTAGCAAATGAAGTGAAAAAACTAGCTGTTTTATCATCTAAATCCGCTGAAGATATTAAATCCTTCACACTCGATATGGATCTAATTATTCAAAAGTCATCATCTGATTTAGAAGATATTCAAATGAACTTTACGAAAAGTGAGGGTTTAGTTCAAAAAGCAACAGTTTCCATTAATCAGTTATTGCAAGGAATTTCTCTTGTCAATACGGGACTAAAGGAAAATCATTATTTATTAAATGAACTTCAAGCCTTTTTTCCTAAAATGGAACATAGTACACTCCATGTTACATCGATTAGTCAACAAACACTTGCTAGTTCTGATGAAATGAAAAGAATAGGAGACATACAGCAAGAGAGTATTCAGGTAAATGCAGAGATAAGTGCTAGATTAACAACGTTAGTAGCAGCCTTAGAAGAGAATATTAAGATGGAAGAACAAACAGCTCCTAAGGATGGGAGCGAATAAATTAAATGATCAGACGACTAATCCCGTTCGTAGCTTAAGGGAGACAATATCCTTTATAAATAAAAAAGCCAAACAATTGCACAAAGCGTTCGTGATTGTTTGGCTTTTTTTCTAAAATACCTAGCCTATTTTTTTAAGGTTGTAGTGGCTTTTCTGTTTGTATTTCTTTAATAGCTAAGCAGACAAGGAATAAACTAATAAACCAATTTAATAAGTATCCATTAGGGACAACTGTCTGTAAACAATCCATAATAGCAAAGAAAATTACTGGAATAGTGATACTGTAGACAGTGATTTTCCAGCACTGTGCATAAGTCAATCCTTTGCCGAATATTCTCGCGAAAAAGCTTCCAAACATAGCAAGCACAAGAGTTTGTAAGACTTTATAGAGAAGCATGAACAGAATGTAAATAACAACTAATATAATGATAAACACATAGGATAATGAATCCATTCCTTGGATAAAGTCAATGAGCTCCTCACTTGTCATGGTAAAGTTACCGAATGAGGAATAGGCAAATGTTTGAGCTTGTCCAGAAGTTACTATTACGAATTCATTCTTTAAAAGGGCTACTGTATTGCCGTAGGAACTAACCTTCGCGTGATCATAAGTTCCTGAGGAATCAACAATGATTGTTAAATCCGGTTTTTCAATAATAGTAGGTTCTTCATCATTATCTGTATGTAGGATATTATCACTTATTGTAAAAGAAGGTACTTCGTCCTCCATGGTTACACTAAACGTATGTATTGCTTCATTTATTCCCTTATTTAAATAATATAGATTAGGTAGTGAGGCAATAATCGTCAAAAGCAACAAATAAATAATGGTTTTTCCGATACCTTGAAAACGGAAGCTTGCTATATCTTTTGGAGAATAGAGGCTTCGATAAAACTGCTTAAAAATATTCATTCTTACACATCCTTCAAAAGTTTCATCCCTATTGTATCTTTTTACAACCGATAGATACAAGTCCGAGCATTTGATTTGCAGAAAAAAGTGTGGTAAACAAGATGAATGGGTAACATAATAGATAAATAAGAAGAAAAGAGGATCGTTATGGATATTATTTATTGGACAATTATCAGTATATTATTCATTATTGCGTTTATTGGACTGATTTATCCAATCATTCCAAGCGTGATCTTTATATTAGCCGGTTATCTTTTATATGGTCTGTTCTTTTCATTCGAAGAACTTAGTATCCTTTTTTGGATTATCCAAGGTATGTTTGTAATCTTATTATTCTTTGCCGATTCCGTATCCAATTGGATTGGAGTAAAGAAATTTGGAGGGTCAAAGGCTGGTATCTGGGGAAGTACAATAGGGTTACTTATAGGTCCTTTTGTTATTCCTGTGGTAGGAATTCTTCTTGGCCCATTTATTGGGGCGGTCCTAGCTGAACTCGTGGTTAGTAAGACAAATTGGAAGAATGCCCTGAAAATAGGAGTAGGTTCATTAATAGGCTTCCTAAGCAGTGTAGTAACAAAAGGAATTATCCAAGCAATCATGATTATTTATTTCCTCTTTAAAATATAAAAAAAGCTTATAAGATGAAACTTACAAACCTCTTTCTAAAAAAATGAATAAAAAACCCGAACGATTATTCGAAAGCATTGGCATCTTCAGATACTTGTTCGGGTAACTATTTGTTTGAAGTAATGGTATATCAGCTTCTTTTAATTAAGTCCACAAATATCGACCGGACAGTTTTGACAATCAACTGCTCTTTTTAAATAGGCAAGGTTTTTCACGGTGATTTTTTGGTTGCTATAGTCTATTACTTCCCTTTCTCTTAAATCTTTTAATATTCGTTGAATCACTTCTCGTGTTCCAAAAGTTAAGTTTGCTAATTCTTGATGAGTGATAGGGATATCAATCAAAATTCCTTCATTATTTTTTATTCCAAAGGAATGACATAATCGGATTAAAATACTGTAAAGTCCCCCTTTTTTTCCATTCATAATAAGATCTTGGCATTTCATATGTGCTTTTAGATAGCCTGTACTTAACCAACTTGTAATAGAAGTTAATAAGACTGGATCTTTTAATGCTAATTGTTCAAATTCTGTTCGATCTATAGCAAGGACATCACAATCAGTCATACTTTTCGCAAAAAAATAGTATTTAGGAGAATGTTTAAATAATTGATATTCTACTAACAACTCCTCATCATGAAGGATTTTAATGACGAATTCTTTTCCTTTTTCGTGTACTCTTCCAAGCGAAATGGTTCCATTTAATAATATATATATCTTTTGGACAGGGTCTTTTTCTTGGAAAAGTAAAGTCCCTTTTTTTATATGCTCTATTTTTTCAATCTCAAAAAAATGTTGTATAAGTAAACTATATAATGATAGCTGCACTTCATTCATAGGAAAGCACTCCTCTAAAAAGCCTCTTTCCTTGATTAAAAAACATTGTGAAATATTTGTCAATCTGAAAATGGGATATATTGGAATAGGAGAAAGTGTAATAATATTTAGGAATATCAGGAATGTTGATGCATAGGGCGAAAATGGAAAAATGACAATTTAACGAACTTATTCAAGGAGAAGTTTTAGATATAATTAGTATATTTATAAATAGGTAATTCTTTGGGGTGATGTTAATCACAAGAGAATATAAGCATTGTTACTTAAGAATTCCAAGAGAGAAAGTTAAAAATTTAAAGCAATAAAATGATTTTCTACTTGCTGAACGCGAAAGGAAAAAGGCAATTGGCATTAGGTGTTTAAGCTCATTTATTCAGATGTTTTAAAATAATAACAAATGGGTACTTTAAAGAGGGAATCTTTTCAAGCAAATTGATTGAAAGTAAGCACTTTATTTGATAATGTATTGTTAAAGGCCTTCTCATATAATAATTGTCGGAATAGGGCAAACTATTAGAGGGAAGAACATAATACATAAAATATTAGGAGGAATTAGACATGGCTTATTCATTACCACAATTACCTTACGCTTATGATGCATTAGAACCACACATTGATAAAGAAACGATGAACATTCACCATACGAAACATCACAATACTTATGTGACAAATTTAAACAATGCATTAGAAGGAAATGATGAATTACTTTCTAAAACAGTGGAAGAGCTTGTATCTAATCTTGATGCAGTTCCAGAATCTGCTCGCACTGCAGTTCGTAACAATGGTGGCGGTCATGCAAACCATTCATTATTCTGGGAAGTAATTTCTCCAAATGGTGGCGGTCAACCAACTGGTGATTTAGCTGCTGCTATTGACAGCAAGTTTGGAAGCTTTGAAAACTTTAAAGAAGAATTTTCAAAAGCTGCTACAACTCGTTTTGGCTCTGGTTGGGCTTGGCTAGTTGTGAACAACGGTGAATTAGAAGTTACTAGCACACCAAATCAAGATAATCCATTAATGGAAGGTAAAACACCTGTTTTAGGATTAGATGTTTGGGAGCATGCATACTACTTAAATTATCAAAACCGTCGTCCTGAATACATTAATGCATTTTTCAATGTTATTAACTGGGATGAAGTAGCTAAACGTTTTGCTGCTGCAAAATAAGAAATAGAAATGTAAAAACCTGTAAGCATATATTGCTTACAGGTTTTTTTGTCCCATTTTATTTATCATAATTTGGTCTTATTTTCATAATTGTTAGTTTTTATATATAATGCATAACGAAATTTGTTTTGTTAGAAACTACTCTAGAACAAAGGGGAGTTTCTATGATGAAAATAGGAAAATTAATAGGTGATGTAGAGCTAACAAAAGACTTGAAAATTTTGTTGCTTACAGGGGGGCTGTACTCACTTAGTGTAGCACTTTCTAATACTTTCGTTAACGTGTTTTTATGGAAACAATCAGGTGAATTTAGAGATTTAGGCTTGTATAATCTTGCGATAATCTTGTTGCAGCTATTTACCTTTACACTTGCTGGCAGATGGGCGAAGAAAATTGATCGAGTTATTGTATTTCGAATTGGAGTAGCTTTCCTTACCATCTTCTATTTAACAGTATTATTAATAGGAGATAAAGCATCAACGTTTCTGTTAGTACTGGGAGCCATTCTTGGAATTGGCAACGGATTTTATTGGTTAGCTTATAATGTCTTAACTTTTGAAGTGACAGAACCAGATACGAGAGATTTCTTTAATGGTTTTTTAGGATTGTTAAATTCTGTTGCTGGAATGATTGGACCAATGATTGCAGGATATATTATCTCCCAGCTCACGAAGTCAACAGGGTATATGATTGTTTTTGGAATGTCTCTTGGGCTTTTTCTTCTCGCAGTTGTTTCAAGTTTCTTTCTAAAAAGACGGCCAGCAGAAGGTAAATATTTTTTTAAAAGAATTGTCAAAGAGAGAAAACATAATTATAACTGGAAATTGATTACGAATGCCCATTTTTTCCAAGGTTTACGAGAAGGTGTCTTTGCATTTATAATAACTGTCTTTGTTTATATAGCAACAGATAGTGAATTGGCTTTAGGAAAATTTGGGTTGATCAATTCAGGAATTTCCTTTATTGCCTATTATGTTGTTTCAAGGACAGTCAAAAATAAGAATCGTAATAAGTCCATTTTAATTGGCGGAATAATGTTATTCTTATCGATGTTTATTATTGTTTTTGACTTTTCTTATACGAAATTATTGATTTATGCAGGTATAATAGCTATTGCTTACCCACTGATTTTAGTACCTTACACCAGCTTGACTTTTGATGTTATCGGAAAAGGCTGGAAAGCAGGAGAAATGAGAATAGAATATATAGTAGTGAGAGAATTATTTCTCAATTTGGGAAGACTTTTATCGGTTATTCTTTTTATCATTGGCGTCAGTGTATTCAATCCAAATAAAGTAATCCCAATACTGTTATTTATACTTGGGAGCGGACATTCTCTGATCTATTTCTTTGCTCGAAAGATTAGATGGAAAACGGCATAAAGCAAAAAAAGGATTTGTCATTTTTACAGATCCTTTTTTTGCTTTATCAATAAGTTGAGAAAAGAGTATTCAGTTAAATATAAAATAATCATATAGTAATCTTTGTAAATTTCCTTTAAAATAGAAAATAGGAAAGTTTTGGAGGAAAAGGTGGGATCGATCGTGGGGGAAAAAAAGAAAAAAAAGAGAAATCCAATACCTTTAAGGGTAAATATTATCTTCTTTGCGGTATTTTTATTGTTTTCAGCACTTATTTTAAGATTAGGATTTGTCCAAATTGTTTATGGAGATGAATATAAAAAGCAAGTCGAGAAAAAAGAGGACATTACTATCAGCACATCTGTTCCAAGAGGAGAAATTTATGATCGAACGGGAAAAAGCATTGTAAGTAATGTCGGAAAAAATGCGATTACCTATACGAATTGGAAAAAATATAAACCGAATGAAATGCGGGATACCGCTGAAGAATTAGCAAAAATTATTAAGATGGACAGTGAAAAAGATCTAAAAAAAATATCAGAAAGAGATAAAAAGGATTACTGGATTCTCATTCATCCGAAAGAAGCAAAGAAGAAAATATCCAAAAAAGAAAATGAGAAACTACAACAACAACATAAGGATGACAATAAAGAATACCAAAAAGCATATGATGAGCTTTTACGTGAGCGAATAACAGAAGCGGATTTAAACACACTTACAGATCTAGATATGGAAACATTAGCTATTTATCGCGAATTTCAAAGCGGATATTACTATACACCACATATTGTTAAAAATGAAGGTGTTACTGATAAGGAAATCGCTATAATCAGTGAAAATTTGGACAAACTGCCAGGTGTCGATACAGTTCGAGACTGGGACAGAAAATATGATTTTGGTTCGACATTAAAAACCGTATTAGGGAATGTCAGTACTTCACAAAGAGGGGTTCCTGCAGAAGAAAAAGATAGTTATATCGCTAAAGGTTATAGCATGAACGACAGAGTCGGACTAAGCTATTTAGAAAAGCAATATGAGGATATTTTAAAAGGGCAAAAGAAAAAGGTTAAATTTATCAAAGATAAAAAGGATGAAATTGTTAATTCAGAAGTGATTGCCAACGGAGCTGCCGGAAATGACTTAGTATTGACAATTAATATGAAATTACAGCTAGAAGTAGAGAAAATTATTGAAGAAGAGCTGAAAAAGACGAAATATGGCTATGCTGGCACCCAATATTTAGATAGAGCATTTGTTGTATTAATAGATCCCCATACGGGCGAAGTATTAACGATGGCCGGAAAGCAGTTAGGCAAAGATGAGAAAACAGGCAAGCAAGTTGTGCAGGATTTTGCATTAGGAAATATTACAACCTCTTATAATGTTGGCTCCGTTGTCAAAGGTGCAATGGTATTAACCGGGTATAAAGAAGGGGTTATTTCTCCGGGAACTCAAATATATGATGCAACCATGCAAATTAAAGGATCACCTCCTTTTAAATCATGGAAACCAATGGGCAGGATTAGTGATTTGAAAGCATTACAGGACTCATCTAACGTCTATATGGCTCAAACAGCTATCATGATTGGAAAAGGGCATTATGGTTATATGCAGCCATTAAACATTGATTTGGAAGCATATCCTAAAATAAGGAATTCTTTTTCGGAATTTGGTTTAGGAATTCGGACTGGAATTGATTTACCAAATGAAACGGCTGGGTTGAGAGGAGTAGTGGATCCAAACCAGCCAGCAAACCTAATGTTCTTGTCGATTGGACAATATGATACTTATACAAACATGCAGTTAGCCCAATATGTTTCAACAATTGCTAATGGAGGGTATCGTATTCAGCCACACTTAGTGAAAGAAATACGTGAAACTTCTAAGGAAGAAGGGAAGTTAGGACCAATTGTTCAAGAAATTCAACCAAAAGTATTAAATAAGTTGGAATTGAAGCCTGGATGGATGGAGCAAATTCATAGAGGATTTCGTCTTGTTATGACAAGTGGTACAGGAGCCAAAGCTTTCGCGGGTTCTTCTTATAGTCCAGCGGGAAAAACGGGGACAGCTGAAGCCTTTTATGACGGACCTTTAAGAAAAAATAAAGATGGAGAACCACCACAAGTAATGAATGTCAGCTTAATTACTTATGCGCCTTCCGAAAACCCGGAGGTTGCCATGGCTGTCATGGTTCCTTGGGTGTACACAACCAACAATGGACCATCACCAAACTTAACTATCGGAAAGCGTGTTATGGATAAATATTTTGAATTAAAGAAAGAAAAAGAATAGATTAAGAGATTTATAAATAAAAACACTATCTAAGGGTATAAACAATTCTACCTTTTAGATAGTGTTTTTGGTTTTTTTTGGATAAAAGAAACGTGGATATATAGAGGTATTTACTCTCATATTAATGAATAACAGAGTAAGTTATAGCATGGTTTGATACAGTCAATAATCCTAGCATATTATTCCAATTAGTTATTAATAGAATAATCTACGATTTTCTATTACAATAGAAAAAGAATATCGAAGGAAAGTGTGATTAAACGTTGGGAAAAAAGAAAAAGAAAAAAACGATACCTGTACGTCTTAATATTATTTTCTTTTTTGTCTTTTTATTATTCTCCGCATTGATTCTGCGTCTAGGCTTTGTGCAGATTGTTTATGGTGAGGATTATAAAAGAGAATTAGAGAAAACAGAAGATGTTACAGTAAATACCTCTGTGCCACGTGGCAAAATGTATGATGCAACAGGAAAAGTGATAGTAGATAATGTAGCAGAAAAAGCAATTACTTATACGAATTCTGGTGCGAAACAAGAAGATATGCTCAAAACCGCTGAATTACTATCAAAATATATTATGAAAGATACGAAAAAGGTGACGGAGCGCGAGAAAAAAGACTATTGGATTATAAAAAATAAAAAAGAAGCGGAAAAGAAAGTCACTGAAAAGGAAAAAAAAGCTTTAGCTGAGAAGTATCCAGATCAAGAGGAATATAATAAGCAAGTGTATCAATTGCAGCTTGATCGGATTACCGAAGAGGATATAAAAACACTTACTAATCATGATTTAGAAGTGTTAGCTATCTATCGTGAGTTTATAAGTGGATACAAACTAACACCGCAAATGGTCAAAAATAAAGAGGTAAGCGACAAAGAATTTGCTGTAGTTAGTGAAAATTTAGAAGCCTTACCTGGTGTAGGTACCACAACAGACTGGGAGAGATCCTATTCGTTTGGAGATACGCTAAAATCTGTTTTAGGGAATGTAAGCTCCGCCGAAAGAGGACTGCCGGCAGAGAAATTAGATTATTATGTTTCTAGAGGATATAGCAGAAATGATCGGGTCGGTACCAGTTACTTAGAACTTCAATATGAGGATGTTCTAAAAGGGCAAAAAGAGAAAATTCGCAATAAAACAGACAAAAAAGGTAATATAGTCAGTACCGACGTCATTACAGAAGGAAAACGCGGTAATGATCTGATTCTATCAATCGACATGGAACTTCAATTAAAAATAGAAAAAATCATTGAGGAAGAATTAAAAAAAGCAAAAACATTTGCGGGAACTAAATTACTTGATCGAGCCTATGTTGTGTTAATGAATCCAAATACAGGGGATGTCCTGTCAATGGCAGGGAAACGACTAGTGAGAAATGATAAAACAGGTAAAATGGAAGTTCAAGATGACGCGCTTGGTAATATTACAACCACTTACAACGTAGGTTCTGTTGTCAAAGGTGCAACTGTCTTAACTGGTTATAAAACAGGAGCCATTTCTCCTGGCACCGTATGGAATGATACTCCTGTGAAAATTGGAAATACTACCAAAAAATCGTGGACAACTATGGGGCCAATCAGCGATCTTACCGCTTTACAACGCTCATCCAATGTTTATATGTTTAGAACGGTGATGAAGATGGCTGGTGCTAACTATGTTTACGGTAAACCACTATCTGTTTCATTAGCTGACTTTTCGTTAGTGAGAAATGAATTTGCCCAATATGGACTTGGAATCCGTACTGGTATTGATTTGCCGAATGAGCAAGTTGGCTTTAAAGGACAAGATACATTACCAGGTTTCTTACTGGATTTATCCATTGGACAATATGATACGTATTCGAATATGCAGCTTGCACAATATGTTTCAACCATTGCTAATGGCGGGAACAGAATGGAACCGCATATTGTAAAAGAGATTCGCGAACCAGTGGCAGATGACAGTACACTTGGACCAGTAGTAGAAACAGTTAAACCCAAAGTATTAAATAAGGTTGATGTTAAACCTGAATGGATCAAACGAGTGCAGCAAGGATTTAAAATGGTGGCACAAACTCCAAAAGGTACTGCTTATTCTAATCTAGGTGGGAAGGATTATTCACCTGCGGCAAAAACAGGGACAGCAGAGGCATTTTACGATGGACCTTCTCGCAGTGAGTATGGAAAAGAACCGCCGCAAGTTATGAATCTAAGCTTAATCAGCTACGCACCTTCCGATAACCCAGAAGTAGCAATGGCTGTAATGGTTCCATGGGCATACCAAGGAAGTGTAGATAATGGTTCCAATAAGAAAATCGGGGAACGTGTATTGGATGCGTACTTTGATTTGAAAAAAGAAAGACAAAAAGAAGAGAAAAAAGACAAATAATAGGATCAAAAAGGACAAAACTACCATTTACTAGTTTTGTCCTTTTTTTATAAAAAAAACAAGGAATACCCCAATTAACAAAAATAGGGCGAAAACCCTCTAAATTTACAATGTGTTTACATTGATTTACAAATAGTTAAAACCAAGTTAATACTAAAGTCTTATAGTTATCTTGTAAACAAAACAAGCATCCTTAGGGGGTAAAGAGAAAAATGAAGAGCCTTAAAACAGTAGGATTGACAGCAATGATTGGAACAATGTTAGCATTATCAGCGTGTGGTGGAAATAACGATGCCAGTTCATCTAAGTCATCTGATTCATCAAAAGATAATGGAACTGAACAATTATCTGGCCAAATAAAATTAGACGGTTCATCAACTGTATATCCAATTATGGAAGCAATCGTTGAAGAATACCAAGCAGAGCAGCCAAACGTGAAAGTTTCTGTAGCATCATCTGGTACAGGTGGTGGCTTCAAAGCATTTATTGCAGGGGAAACAGATTTCAGTAATGCATCCCGTCCAATTAAGGATGAAGAAAAATCAGAGTTAGAATCAAAAGGAATTGACTATACAGAATTAAGATTAGCATATGACGGTTTATCTGTTGTAGTGAATAAAGATAACACATGGGTTGACCACTTAACATTAGATGAATTAAAGAAAATCTGGCTTGAAGATGGTACAACAAAAAAATGGTCTGATATCCGTGAAGGATGGCCAGAAGAAGAAATTAAATATTATTCTCCAGGAACTGATTCTGGAACATTCGATTATTTTGATGAAGTGATTTTAGAAGAGCAGCCAATTGCTAAAGCAGCGACATTATCAGAAGACGATAATATTTTAGTACAAGGGGTAACAGGCGATAAAAACGCAATTGGATACTTTGGCTATGCTTATTATGCTGAAAACAAAGATAAGTTGAAAGTAGTACCAATCGACGGAGGGAACGGCCCGGTTGAACCAACAAATGAAACGGTTGAAAGTGGCGAATATTCCCCATTATCAAGACCATTATTCACTTATGTAAAAAATGAATCGGTGAAAAAAGATGAAGTAGCTGATTTTGTAGAATTCATGATTGAAAATGCGGCTGACTTATCAGAAGATGTAGGCTATGTAAAATTGCCAGATGAGGAATACAAAAAAGATTTAGAATTAATCGAAGGACTTAAGTAATAAGTTTTGATGGAAAGCTTTGTACTTAGCTTTCCATCTTGCTGTTGGATTAAGGGGGACTTAAAAGCATGATTAAACAAACGACAAATGTGCATGCAAGATCTGTACAAGAATTAATTGCTGAAAAAAAACAAAAAAATAATTTAAGTAAGCTGTTAGAAAAAATTATGCCTAAAGTATTATTGATTACTGCAATCTTTTCGGTATTAACGACGCTCGGTATTCTATTTACATTAGTAATGGAAACATTTACTTTTTTCGAAAGAGTGAATATAAAAGAGTTCTTAACAAGTAAATCATGGTATCCATTTTCTGATCCAGGTTCTTTTGGAATCATGCCACTTGTGTCTGGAACGTTAAAAGTAACGCTGATTGCTGGGATTGTTGCTGTGCCAATAGGGTTGGCATCTGCCATTTTTTTAAGTGAATACGCGAGTGATAGAACAAGAAGAATAATTAAGCCAATTTTAGAAGTACTTGCTGGTATTCCTACAATTGTCTACGGTTTTTTCGCTTTAACATTTATAACACCATTACTTAGATCCGTTATTCCTTCTTTAGAAATGTTTAATGCTTTAAGTCCAGGAATTGTTATTGGGATTATGATTACGCCAATGATTGCTTCTTTATCAGAAGATGCAATGAGTGCTGTTCCCAGAGCAATGCGGGAAGGAGCATTAGCAATGGGTTCTACTAAATTAGAAGTTGCTTTAAAGGTAGTCTTACCTGCTGCAGTTTCTGGAATTGTTTCTTCCATTGTATTAGCTTTATCAAGAGCAATTGGGGAAACAATGATTGTCGCAGTTGCAGGAGGCAGTACACCTAATCTAAGCTTCAATGTAACAGAATCTATACAAACTATGACAGCCTATATTGTTCAAGTAAGTCAAGGAGATGCAGGATATGGAACAACGATTTATTACAGCATTTATGCGGTTGGATTTACATTATTCCTGTTCACTTTCTTGATGAATCTGCTTGCTCAGTACATTTCTCGTCGTTTTAGGGAGGAATATTAAGATGAAGTTAGTAAACCATGCAGAAGTTATTAAGCGAATGAAACCAAGATTAATGAAAAACATCATAATGAAAGGATTATTTTTTAGCGCAACTTTATTTGGTTTAATTGTTCTTGGTGTCCTTTTTTATCGAGTATTGACTCAAGGAATTGGCTATTTAGATTTTCAGTTTTTAACAAGCTTACCTTCCCGTAAACCTGAAAATGCTGGCGTCTATACTGCATTGATAGGAACAGTGTGGCTTATGGCGGTAGTTGCACCTGTATCACTTTTGATTGGAGTGGGCACGGCGATATATTTAGAAGAATACGCAAGTAAAAATAGATTTACGAATTTTATTCAGATTAATATATCGAATCTTGCGGGTGTACCATCCATTGTTTTTGGTCTATTAGGATTGACACTATTTGTTCGTGCTTTGACACTTGGAACAAGTGTCCTTGCAGCAGGCTTAACAATGAGCTTATTAGTATTGCCAATCATTATTGTTGCAGCTCAGGAAGCTATTCGATCCGTTCCTAGTGAATTAAGAGAAGCCTCTCTTGGAATGGGAGCAACGAAATGGCAGACAATTGTCAGAGTAGTCATGCCTGCAGCTATACCAGGTATTTTAACTGGAGGAATATTGGCACTTTCTCGGGCAATTGGCGAAACTGCTCCACTAGTAGTATTAGGTTTACCTTTATTCCTAGCATTCTTGCCGAGAACTGTTTTTGATATGTTTACAGTGCTGCCAATGCAAATCTATAACTGGACAGGAAGACCGCAAGAAGAGTTTCAGAGTCTTGCAGCAGCAGGAATAATTGTTCTTTTAGTTTTATTGATTTTAATGAATTCTATTGCAGTATTAATTCGAAATAAATTTCAAAAACGTTATTAAACGTGTAGGGGGAACTTCAAATGAGTACAGTTTTTGCAGATAAAATTAAAAAAGCAGTAGAAATAAATGCTACAGACAGTAGAGTGAAAAACTCTGTTTATAAAACAAATCAGCTTAATTTGTGGTATGGGGATAACCATGCGCTGAAAAATATAGATTTAGACATTATCGAAAATGAAGTAACTTCTATTATTGGACCATCAGGCTGTGGTAAATCAACATATATCAAAACTTTAAATCGGATGATTGAATTAGTGCCAAGTGTAAAAACTTCAGGGGAAATTAATTATCGTGGCAGAAATATTTTTGATAAAGATTACGGAGTGGAAGAACTAAGAACAAAAGTTGGAATGGTCTTTCAAAAACCAAATCCATTTCCCAAATCTATTTATGAAAATGTTGCATATGGACCAAAAATTCATGGGATACGAGATAAGAAAATTTTAAATGAAATTGTCGAGAAAAGTTTAAGGGGAGCGGCAATTTGGGACGAAGTAAAAGATAGATTAAACCAAAATGCATATGGACTTTCTGGTGGACAACAACAGCGTCTTTGTATTGCAAGATGTCTTGCAATTGAACCAGATGTTATTCTTATGGATGAGCCAACCTCTGCACTTGATCCAATTTCGACATTAAAAGTGGAAGAGTTAGTTCAAGAACTAAAAGAAAACTACAGCATTATTATTGTTACACATAATATGCAGCAAGCAGCCCGTATCTCTGATAAAACAGCATTCTTTTTAAATGGAGAAGTAATAGAGTTTGATGTAACCGATAAAATATTCTCTAATCCAAAGGATAAAAGAACAGAAGATTATATTACAGGTAGATTTGGATAATTAATTAAGCTGAATTCCGAAAAAGGAGATCTTACTATGCCAGTTAGAGAGAAATTTGAAGCAGGGCTTAAGGAACTGCAAGAGAAACTGACAGAGCTTGGTGAATTTTCGATTCAAGCTCTTGAAAGATCATTAGAAGCACTTGAAACACAAAATATAGAAATGGCTTTAGAAATTATTGATGATGATCAAAAGGCTGATCATTTGTATGAAGAAATAAATGACTTTGCGATTCTATTAATTGCGAAGCAGGCACCTGTAGCAATTGATTTAAGAAGGATTATTGTTGGAATTAAGATTGCGACTGATATTGAAAGAATCGCAGATTTTGCTGTTAATATTGCAAAAGCTACTATTCGAATTGGGAATCAAGAATTAGTGAAACCGATGATACATGTTAAAAAAATGTTAGGGATTACTAACGAAATGCTGCGCTTATCCTTAAATGCTTATAATAAAGAAGACACAAAACTAGCTCGAAAAATCGCGGAAATGGATGATGAGGTAGATGCTTTAAATAAACAAGCGTTTGTGGAGCTTTTAGAAATTAGTAAAAATAAACCTGAGTATTTACAGCAAATTTCGCAATTGACATTTGTCTGTCGTTATTTAGAAAGAGCAGCAGATCATACTACTAATATAGCTGAAAATATTTTCTATTTAGTTAAAGGCCGACAATATGATTGGTAAATAAAAAAAGACCGGAACAAAGGATTTCACCCCAAATATTATACGGAGATACTAACAACATCTCTATAATATTTGGGGTTTCATTATTTCATAGCTTTTAACTAATTAGTGTGCTTCATTTATACTTAATAGCTAAATATGGATTGTTCGACCTTTTAGATTACTTATTTAATTATGTTCCAGTTCGTTTATTTTGTAAGAGTTTCGGCAATTTTTTTATGACTCATGTCACTAGTTAAAGGAAAGCTGCCAACTTGAATTTTGGTATGGTAGCCATTATCAATTAAGTATGTTTCAAACTCTTCTTGATCTTTGACGATTTTTTCTTTATATAATAACTCAGCAATTTCAGAAATGCTCATACCGCTTTTAACTTTTAACGTATAGGCAATGTTATCTTGTTGTTCTTCTGTTGGCTCTTCTTGTGTTTTCTCTTTTTCATTTGCTGCTGATTTTGCTTGCTCTTGTTTCTTCTCTGCTATTTGCTTTTGTAAATTATTATATTCGTCCTCTGCTAACACAGTAAACCCCTTTGTTTGAAGATAGGATGTTGCTTCAGATACACTTATCGTTGCTTGTTCTTGACTTTTATTTTCTAAATAGTAATAAAAACTTCCAATAATGCTTGCTGAAAGGAGCATTCCGATGGCAAATGAACGTAAACTATGTTTTTTCATTTAGTTACTTTTCGACCCTTTCCTTTATAATTTGCTGAACTTGAGTGATAGATAAGGAAGATTGACTGGCAATCTGCTCAATTGGTACACCACTTGCTGCAAGGGTCCAGACTTGGTTTTTAATAATAGCGTGAATGGGCTGTGGTTTATCCCTTTCCATTGCGGATGGTTTTTTTAGGGTAGAAGATGGCTTTAAAGAAAAATCTTCCTCACCGATCATTAACTCTTCTTCTAATAGTTTTAATTTCTTTTTTATTTTGTATAGCTCTTGTACTTGTTGAATGGAAAGCTGATCTATTTCCTCTCGTAAATCTTTAATGGGATCACGAAGGAAAAGAGACAGAATAAGAAGGAATAAAGAAATTCCTATAATTACTAACATTACAATTAACATAATTCACCTCAGAATAAAATCTTCATTTCAAATGATATAAATAATAAGAGACCTAAAGAAGAACAATGCAAGCTAAAGATATTTTATCATTAACTATCGGTAATTCCTATTAAATCAAGATCGTGGGTGACAATATTCGAATAGATGTGCGAAACAGTTAAGAATATGTCGTAATTCATCTGGAATTTTTAAAACCATATGTCGAATCGATGTTGTAATAGCTAATGGAAAAAGGCAAAAAAAAATTTTTTGCTCCATTACAATAAACGTATGTATGTTTAAGCATAATCCGACAAAATCTGTTCGTTGTGGCAATACTCATTCAGTGGTAACATAATAGATATAATTAGCGAACTAAAAGGAATCTTGTATGCATATACTAGTAAATTGCGGTACATACACCTATGAAATGAAATGACATTTGATAAATAAAATTTAGAAAGAGGTGCAATTTCTATTGATTGAACAAATTGTAAATTTAAGACGTAAAGGACTGTCTTTCCGGAAAATTGCCATCGAACTAAATTCAACTGTAGGAAAAGTTCAGTACCAATGGAAAAAATATGTGAAGGAACAAGAACAAGATGGGAATGTTGGACAAGCAGAGGAGCAAAAGAAGGCAATCCAAATGCAAAAGCAGGAATCATATATAACGGAAAGCTTTTGGACAAGCGTTGATTTATTAGCAAAGAAAAATGGGATGGAGGCTTGGTTAACGTCAGAAGACACTGCATTAATATTTTGGAGAATTCCCGAAGGAAAATGGCAGTTAATTTCAACTTATTATGATATTGATCCGGAAACTTGTTCGCTTGCAGTAAAGATTAATGATATAACTAGCATTATCTATAATGGAAGAAATGCGCATAATTCTCGTATTCTGCCTGTTGAAAATAGGCAAGAATCAGTTGTGTTACAGGACTTATCACCAAATAGAAGTTTTTGTTTTGAAATAGGGGTTCTTGATGTGTATCAATCCTTTTTACCGATATTACAGTCAAATCCCTTGCATACACCGAGAACTGCCCATAACCAAACAGGCCAACTAGCAAAGGATTTACAGGAGTGGGAGAATGGGGATGTTTCTGTCCCGAATTGGATTGAACATGTAAGCACTTATAGTTATTATGAATTAGAAGAGCAAGAGGATGTGAAAAAGAAATGAATGGTTCTTATTTTCAGCTGATTGTAATTAATAAGATTCCTTTTATGAACTATTTTTCAAAAGATAAACAGAAGAAAAAGGAATTATATACACAAACTATTAACTTTATCAAGTTTCTTTTCGAAACAGAAAAGAATCAACTTCCATATACCATTCAAATTGTTGTGCCGCCAATTTTTCTCGAACTGCTTGATGTGCAGTCATTTCGAGAAGAAATAACAGAATTTTTAGAAAAATACTGTTGCGATGATGAATTGTATTCTTTCTGGATAGAAAAAGAAAAAAATCTATTAAAGGTCCTTAAGTCGCTTCTTCAAGAAAAGCGGATCGAATTGCTGGCAAGTCCCGCTTCCTTTTCGCCTTTATCAAATGTATCGACAAGTACAGGTATTCAATTACAAATAGAGATAGGCTTATCTATTATTGATGATTATTTAGACTACCGACCGACAGGATTCTGGTTTCCAGAAGGAAATTTTTCACCTGGTTTAGATTTATATTTGAATAAAGAGAACTTTTCTTATAGCTATCTTAACAGTAAGACAATCAATCATAGTGATCCCTTACCAAGCGGTACAGGTATTGCAGTTGAATCACCACATAATATTGTGTTTTTTCCTGTTGAAGAAAAGCTGTATCAACTTTTTAAAGGGGAGAATGTAACGAAACAAATATGGGATAAATGGTTATTAGATTTGCTAGAATCCTATCCTCCATACATAAATGAGTCCATTTTATCCTTATCAATTGATTTAGCTGACTATGTGAAGATAACAGACGAGCTGAATAAAAGTATTCGTTATTTAAATGATGAAGGCTATGTGGTTCATATCATGCCTGAAACATATATAAAGCAATTCAGTCAAGGAATGGATCGTGTCCATCTCTGTGCTTCCTTCCTAGAACGTAGAGGGGGAGAGGCGGTTGTTACACATAGTTCTTTCTATGCTGCTTTAGCATTTTTGGAAAGAGAGCTTCATGAATGGAGACAAATTTCTTTACCACCAGCAACTAATAGAGTGCAAAAGCAATTGGAAAAGGAATGGTTGTTATTAAGCGCTCTCCTTTATCAAGATAATTGGACAAGTGAAGAAGTAACAAACCATCTAGAAGCGGCAAAGAAGTTAAGCGGATTTTGGATAGGACCAATCGATAAAGACTGGCTTTCCTTAAGAGAAAGAGAACAACCAATTTTAAATACAACAATCCAGAACCATAAAACGGTTCGGTCTCAAAAGGAACCAACAAACAAGAAGAGCATTTTAATCTTATCTTGGGAGTACCCGCCCAATCTAGTTGGTGGTCTTGGTGCTCATGTAGTTGGGTTAACAAATAGTTTAATAAAAAATGGCTATGAAGTTCATCTTGTTACAGCACAAGCGATGAACAAAAATCCAGAAGATGTAGAAGAAAAGGCTGGCTTATTTGTTTATCGAGTTAAGCCGATTTATAGTAAAGAGCAAAACTTTATTCACTGGATTGGCGGCTTAAATTTAGCAATGTGGGAAAAAGCAATAGAGATAGGAAAGAACACAACATTTGAATTAGTGCAAGCACATGATTGGCTAGTAGGTGCAGCTGCTATTTCTTTAAAGAATCAATTAAATATTCCTTTAATAGCTACCATCCATGCAACTGAGCATGGAAGAAACGGTGGTATCTATACGGAAATGCAGAAATTTATCCATAGGCAAGAAAGACAGTTAATAGACACAGCTGATTCTTTAATTGTGTGCAGTGAATATATGCAGAATGAGATAATGACTATTTTTGATGTAGAACAAACGAAAATTAATATCATTCCCAATGGAGTCGAAATGCTGAAAAAGGAAGCCGTTTCAGCAGCTCCGGTTGATAATTTCTCAAGAGACAACAAAAAAGTTGTTTTTGCCATGGGGAGAATGGTAAAAGAAAAAGGCTTTGGAACATTATTAGAAGCAGCAAGAAAATTGCATAAAAAGCGAAATGATCTATGTTTTGTTATTGCTGGAATCGGTCCAATGTATGACGAATATCAACAATTTATTGAGAGACATCAATTAGCAGAAAGTGTTCATTTAATAGGCTATTTGCAGGAAGAACAGAAGAATGCACTCTATGCACAAGCAGATATAGTTGTTATACCAAGTTCCTATGAACCATTTGGAATCGTAGCATTAGAATCCCTTGTTTTCGCCATTCCAACGATTGTATCCCAGACAGGCGGCTTAAAAGGAATTATTAAGGATGGAGAAACAGGACTATATATGGAAACAAATAATGCAGAGAACTTAGTAAAGAATATCGAGTATTTGTTAGAAAATCCAGTCGTAGGTAAAGAAATTGGTAAGAAGGGGCAAATATTAGTTAGCCAGCTTTTTAGCTGGAATCGAATTGGCGAAGAGACAAAAAGAGTTTTTGATGAATTGATTGTACAGGCAAAGGTGAAGGAATCCATATCTAATTAAAAATATTAGAGTAGGTGAAGGAAGAATGAAAATTGAGGCCAATTTACAAAAAGACTATCAAAGTGTTCAAAGAAAGTTATTAGTAAAAAAAATAACGACAACTCCTGGAATCTGGGTTGATGGAAAAACGTATTGGATTCAAAATGGTTATGAAAAATTAATACCAGAACATTCTATTTCCGTTCATGTAAAACAAATACACAAGCACTCGAAAATTCAATATAATGAGATTTTCGTCAGAAATCACTCTCAAGAACCCCAAAAAATGAAAATCCTAGTGTTGAATTATTTTTCAAAAGCTTTTCATAATCATCTTTCTTTTGTATCACCTACGGAAAACGTTATCTATCATTCCATTGATGACCAGCTATATTTAGTAAATGGAGAACATAACTCAAACAGCATGGAACAGAGAACCGTACAACCTCTCTGGAATGTGCATACTGATCATATATGGAGCAATAATCAAAATGGAGTCCTAAAATATCAGCCTATGGCAAAAGGCTCCAGTGTAAGTATTTTTTCTTTAAATATGGAGGTAATGCCTCAATCAACTGGTATTAGTCGCGCTTGGTCCATTATGGGGACAGAAAAAAAGGATATTTTAGATATGAATCATATTCTAATGCAAACAAGTACTAGCATTTCCTAACAAAAGATGTTATCATATAAAAGTCGTATGCACGAACTAGCAACCTATAGTTTGGAGGGAAATAAACATGCGTGTAAACATTACGTTAGCTTGCACTGAATGTGGTGATCGTAACTACATTTCTAAAAAAAATAAACGAAATAATCCAGATCGTCTTGAGCTAAAAAAATATTGCTCAAGAGAAAAACGTACTACAGTTCATCGTGAAACAAAATAAGCAGAAGGGGGATATCCCTTCTGTTTTTTTTTCATATTTATAACGAAAATTGTAAAGAAGGTGTACATAAAATGCAGGAAAAAAAACATTTCCGATCAGAAATGATAAAACAACTCCAGTCAATTAATAAACCACTATATGAGCATATGTCCTACCAAATAGCTTCCCGATTATATAATGATGCTGCCTTTATCTCTGCTAGTCATATTGGGATAACCATTTCCAAATTTCCTGAGGTGGATACATACCAAATTATTCGTACAGCTTGGAAATTAGGCAAAAAAGTAAGTGTTCCAAAGTGCATACCTGCAACTAGACAAATGAGTTTTCGCGAATTAGAGCAATTTAATCAACTTGAATCGGTCTATAGTAACCTGTTTGAACCAGTTATAGAAAAAACGAAACAAACGGATTCCAAACAAATTGATTTACTGCTAGTTCCTGGATTAGCCTTTTCGCCTAAAGGATATAGATTAGGATTTGGGGGCGGTTATTATGACCGATTTTTGCAAAATTATGATGGACAAACAATATCACTGGCATTTTCCATGCAAATACAGCAGCAAATTCCCATTGAGAACCATGATCTAGCTGTTCAGAAAATCATTACAAATGAAGGAATTATTTGCGCAAATGAGTAGTATGATGTATGCAGTAGTCATTTTGTTTGTCTCTTATTTGGCATATAAACGCAGGTCATTAACGAAGAGTGGTGCGATCGCGGCTTTTTTTGTTGGGAGCGGAATTGCGCTAGGATTTGGCTCTAAAGGATTAGTAGTTCTAGGAGTATTTTTTGTTTCTTCTAGTATGTTTTCAAAATACAAAAGCAAAACGAAACAGACGATGGAGGACAAAACCAAAAAAGGGTCGAGACGTGATGCATGGCAAGTTATGGCGAATGGAGGCTTTGCAGCAATAGTTGGTATCATCTATTTTTTTACAAAAGAATCAGTCTGGATTATTGTATTCGCCATACTTCTAGCGGCTGCCAACTCGGACACATGGGCATCAGAGATTGGATCGTTAAGCAAGAAAAAGCCAATCTCTGTTCGAACGTTTAAACAAGCGGCCACTGGAACGTCGGGAGCGGTCAGTGTCCTAGGAACAATTGCAGCATTTGCTGGATCACTATTAATAGCTTTAACAGCGAATTTCTTATTTGCTCTGGAGCCTGGTAGTTTTGTGGTCATCCTTGTTTTTGGATTTTTAGGTAATATCGTGGATACACTTTTAGGTGCCTTTGTCCAAGTGGAATATAAATGTCCTGTTTGTGGTCGAATAGTTGAATCAAAAGTAGAATGTCACACTACCTTAGTGAAAACAAAGGGTTTTGCACTTTTTAATAATGATATGGTAAATGTTCTTTCCGGTTTTTTAGCTGCGTTGGTATATGTTTTTTTCTTTTAGTAATATTTTAACCGGGTCCATACAAGAACATTTTCATTCGTTAATATGGATAAAAAATAATATTATTACCAAACTAGTTAATAGGAGGGATTTCAAAAATGTCAAAAGTATTCTCCGTTTTACTAATTGTTTTAGGTGGATATTATTTATTTCAAAAACGATATCGTGTCATTAATACGGTATTAAGAAGTCCATTTATTCGTAAATATGCAGTTAGAATATTAATGAATATTCCAAGTGTAAAAAGAATGACAATGAATTCTGTTTTTGGACGTTCGCAAAATACGATTTATCAATGAATAAAAATGAACTGATGAGACGGAAAATAGCGTTTAAATGAGCTGGGAATAAGTAACCTCACAAAAATAAGAGCAAACAATTACAGAGAAGTAACGTAATTGTTTGCTCTTATTGGCTTTTAAAAATTTACGGACAGCCAGTGTATGCCTGAATGCGCAAAGTCTTGTGAATCTAAGCTCTGCTTTTAAACTGTAAAAACTCAGTTGTCCCGCTAATCTAAGCTAAGTGTATTTAGTTTTCCTATTAGTATTACAAACGATATCTTTTTTACTTTTAAAGTGGTGGATTGTCTACCCCTATGCGAATCCAATCTTCTTTTGATGGTCCATAAACTCCAAAAGGCTTGATTCCAGCTTGACGCATCAGAATTGTAACTTGTCCACGGTGATGAACGATATGCTTAATGAGACCCATTAAAATTTGAGCATTTGTTTCTTCTCTGCCAAATGCGGTTTGCACGTCCTTTAAGGATTCGTCTGTCCATTGTTCTTCTATCACTTTGATTGCAGTAGAACTGAGAAGTTTAAATGTTGCGGCTATTTCTTTAGCTGTAGCTGGAATTATTTTTGCGTTATCTAGTTCATTTATTTTTAGGCCGAAATGAGCTAAATATTCAGGGATATTGGTTGTGAAATGCCAAACAATTCTTCCTAATGTTCGACCTTCAGGGTAGACTTTTTGCTGTAAAGATTCATCGGTTAAACCTTCTAAAACCTTTTGAGTCAGCTCTGCCTCCCACTTCCACTCTCTAATAAAGTCTGTAATCGTTACATACATAAAAATACCTCCATAGTCAAATGTCAAAGTTTTTTAATTTCATACAGGAAAAATTTCCGCTTTTTATATACGATAATTGCTTGATATCCTTTGACATAGTGCTAAATACTTGCTATCTTAATATCGAATCGAACAATTGTTCTTATATGAATAATATCAAGAATATCGACATATATCAAATATCATTTGTTTGAGTGGTGAAAATTTGATAAATAGACATCGAAAAGGAAAGGGGATGCGCAAAGTGTTCATAACATAAGGGCATCAATGGGTTACTTTTGTTCTATCCTTTTTTTCATTTTGCCAATGTGTTTTTAATCTTCTTAAAAAGGTAATAACAAATAATAACCTTTACGTCTTCAAGCGGTATGTTTATCGAATGTCACTCTCATTTATAAAATACATAAAATAAGCTAAAATGAAAGATGGATTTTGTGACATTTAAAAGAAATGAAGGAAAAAAAGAAACATATATAGTATTGTTACATAGAAAGCGTATTTCCTTAAAAAGGAACTATTTAAGAACTTGAAGAATATAGTGTCATTACCTTTCAAGATGTTCGGAGAGTAGGGAGAGAACAGATGGAGCTAGAACATTATAAGTATTGGAGAATCATCCATATACTAGTAAATGAATATCAGTATAAAATTATCTACTTAACAGAAGATCAACAAGAAATATGGCTCGAGGCTCAAGAGAATAAATCAAAATCCCCCGTTATTCGTCTATTTCAATTTGATATTAACTGGAGTAATTGGTTAAGCAGGGACATAGAAAGGACAGCGTTAAATGCTGAAAGGATAAGAAGTTCGCTGCATAGTCGTTCCCTTAAAGTGGTGAGCATTTATATATCCGCTTATCCGCCTGTAGACTCATATGAACATATTATCAATCCATTATTTTTAAGTCCAAATAAAAAAGTACAAATTGAATCAATACTTCTCGATCGATCCGTTCAAGACTGGAAAATAGGAGAGCATAAAATAGCTGAATTACAACGTATGCCAGAAACGGAAGCAGAGCGAGAAACCCATATACAAGAATATAAAGAAGCAATCTTTACGAGCTTAAGACAAAAAGAAAAAGAAGAAAGACAGTTATTTAATTTTGGAAAACCATTTATCACGTATCTTTTCATTGCTATACAAGTGATTGTATTTTTCTTAATGGAATTAAGCGGCGGAAGTACAAACAGTGAAACGCTAATTAAATGGGGAGCAAAAGTAAATTATTTAATTGCCAATGGGGAATGGTGGCGATTTATAACACCTGTTTTTTTACATATTGGTATATTGCATTTACTTATGAATTCCATTGCCCTATATTATGTTGGGCCACTAATTGAGCGGATTTTTGGATCATGCCGATTTTTGTTTATTTATTTATTTGCTGGGTTTAGTGGGGTATTTGCTAGTTATTTATTAAGTCCATCTTTATCGGCTGGTGCAAGCGGCGCAATTTTTGGTTGCTTTGGAGCTCTTCTTTATTTTGCCTGGCGCTTTCCACAGCTTTTTTTTCGTGTTATGGGTTGGAACGTCATTATTGTCATTATTATCAATCTTATATTTGGTTTTACTATACAAGGAATTGATAATGCAGGACATATTGGTGGCTTGCTAGGCGGCTTCTTAGCCACAGCGATTGTTCATTTTCCAAAGAAGAAAAACTGGAAAATTCAGCTTGGTGCCGCCTTTGTTACTATACTGCTTTTGGGAATTGGTGTTCTTTATACATTCCATCAAGATGTACTGCAAAGACAAGATCAATCAGCCTATATGCTGGTCCATGATTATATTCAAGATGAAAAACTTCAACAGGCTGAGTTGGCTTTAGAGAAACTTGAACCAAAGGATAATGAAGATTACTACTTTTTACTTTCTTATATTCAACTTAAGAAGCGTAATCTACATGATGCAGAGAAGAACCTACAAAAAACAATCGCGATAAATCCAGAGTTTCATGAAGCATATTATAATTTAGCGGTTGTTAGTCTATATAATAAGAAATTGGAAGAAGCAAGAGAATATATACAAGCAGCTTTAGCTTTGGACAAAAACAATCCTGAATATCTTCTATTATGGGATAAAATTAAAGAGTAGATATTTGCTGTCTTAAAACAATTGCTTCACCATCTGCTGTTGTAAATAAGATAAGAAGATGGTTATCATTAATTAATAATACAGGGATAGAACTACCGATGGGATCAGCAATGGTTCCATCTTCTTTAATAACGCCAAGAAAATAATTTTTATAGAGACCCTCTGTTAATTGGCCGATTATTTTTGCGCTTTGTTCTTTTGAAAAGTTCGGAAGAGGTGCATCGTTATAGTTGATTAAGTCTGTAAGTAATAGTTTGGTCTGATATTGCTCGGGTGAAATATGGAATTTTTTTAATGCTTGAAGATAAGCATACTCTACATAATTTAATGTTTCTTTCTCCAAAGCTTTTGCCCAATCTTTCTCTGTTAAGTTACTGGGAGTATGAAAGTTTAGGGGAGCATTTTCAAATTTGGAGTTAATAATATATAAGCTGTCTGCGGAAGTTTTTTGTGAACTGAAAATTCTTTCACTATTATCATGTATTTCCGCATAATGAAAAGTTATTGTTTGTAAAAAGTTACTTTCTCTTTCCACAATTGTTTTTTTTTCTGAAAGCTCTAATGTGTTTTGTTTCCATTCTCCCATTTTATTTATTAGTTTTCCATTTGCATACAGAAAGCTCATATCCTGTCGTAAATATGCTACTTTATTAATGGATGAATGGCTCTCCCAATGTATGCTGTATTCATCGAACCTTTTTTTGCTAAAAGTAAGGGTCGTGTTTGCTTTCGGAAAGGTGACTGTAGGATCAATCGGAAAATAGGTGATACTTTCCTTAGCAATCTGCTTTTGCTGAAAAATATAGAAAATAGAAATAAGGATAATAAGAGAAAGACTTAAACGAATAAAATCTTTTTTCATTATTTTCACCGCTCCATGTTAAGTATGCTCAAAATATGAGCCTGTCTCATCTATACTTCTTTCAATATATGTATGGAAAAGAAAATTATGATAAAAGAAGAAAGAGGAGGGAATATCTTTTGTTTTCTGGCTTTAACCATATATTTACTTTCCTAATAAGGGAAAAGAATCTGCTGTTGAGGAAACAGTCCGTATCCTTTATACTTAATTTGAAAACGATTAATTTATCACTTTATGCAAACCTTTGCAGTGGATAGAAAAAGAATGAAATCGAGGGGTACCATGCAAACAATTTATGACGTACAGCAGTTTTTAAAAAAGTACGGGACAATCATTTATGTTGGAGATCGAGTAGGCGATTTACAATTAATGAAATCCGAAATTAAAGAATTATATCAATCTCAATTAATAAAAGAACAAGAATTCGATTCTGCTATGCGACTGCTTAATCAAGAAATACAATACTTAGAGGATAAGAGAAATCGGGGGAATGTGTGATGCAAGAAAAATGGGTAGCTGGAATAGATTTAGGCGGAACAACGGTGAAAATTGCTTTTTTATCTTTAAATGGCGATTTAATTGATCATTGGGAAATCCCAACAGATAATTCTGAGGAAGGGAAAAATATAACATCTGATATTGCAAAATCCATAGATGCTAAATTGAAGGAATTAGGTCATTCGAAAGACGATGTTTTAGGTGCAGGAATGGGTGCGCCAGGTCCTTTTGATTATGAAACAGGAATTATTTTTAATACGGTAAATTTAGGCTGGCCCGATAATTTTCCTTTAAAGGCTCGCCTTGAAGCAGATTTAGGATTGCCAGTAACGATTGATAATGATGCTAACTGTGCTGCTTTAGGTGAAATGTGGAAGGGAGCAGGAGAGGGAGCAAAGGATTTAGTTTGCGTAACACTGGGTACTGGTGTTGGCGGTGGCGTTATTATTAATGGAGATATTGTGCAAGGCGTTAAAGGAGCTGCTGGTGAAATAGGTCATCTAACTGCAATTGTGGAAAATGGAGCTCCTTGTAACTGTGGGAAAACTGGCTGTTTAGAAACGATTGCATCTGCAACGGGAATTGTTCGTTTAACGAAAGAAAGATTAGCGGAAAGACATACATTAAGCGAGCTTCATTCGTTACTAGATCAAGAAGGGGCGATTACAGCAAAAGATGTATTCGATGCAGCGAAGAAAGGGGACGAATTAGCTAATGAAATCGTTCAATTTGTTGCATTTCATTTAGGGCTAGTATTAGCAAATATTGCTAATACGTTAAATCCTGAGAAAATTGTCATAGGTGGAGGAGTATCAAAAGCCGGAGATGTCCTGTTAGATCCTGTAAAAGAGAATTTTATGAAATTTTCCTTTAAAAGTGTAGCAGAGTCAACGGTCATTGATGTTGCGACACTTGGAAATACAGCAGGGGTAATTGGTGCTGCGTGGTTGGCTAAAAATTAATCGAGCTAAGTGTAAATAGATAGGATATTAAGCATGATAATAAATCTTCTTCCGCTGCGAAGGAGATTTTTTTTGCTGCCTTTAAACAAAAAAGAAACTTGTCGTTAAAATTCATGAAACTTTTCGTCAGATTGGACGTTTAAAAAAGAGTAAGCTATTATAATAATACACAAAGATGAAAATTTGATTAAAATTTCATAAAGATTAGCTTTATATAATAAAATTATTGTAAAATGTGTAAAGTAATAATTTTCGAGATTTTGTTTGATCAATAGTTAGGAGGATTCACCATTGTTTAAGAATAAATTGGAGTGGTCAAAGCTATCACTTATAACGATTGCAACAGTTTTACTATGGATTAAAACAAATATTGCCTATATTACTAGCTTTGATATTAAAATTGAAAATTGGATTCAACAATTCATATTAATCATTAATCCTTTAAGTTCGATATTATTTATACTAGGAATATCCATGTTTTTCTCAGAAAAAAATCAAAAGCGATATATATTTATTTCAAGTTTGATTCTTTCTTTTGTTTTGTACGCAAATGTGGTTTTTTATCGAGTTTATACAGATTTTTTAACCCTGCCGCTTTTATTTCAAACAAGTAATATGAGTGATTTAGGGAGTAGTATTAGGGAGTTAATTCATGTTACGGATATTCTTTTCTTTGTTGATATTATTTTGCTAGTTGTCATTATGAAAAAGAAACCAGCCTTTGTAAAAATTCCGCAATACACAAGGGTTCACAAGAGTATTTTCTATTTACTTACAATAAGTTTAGCTTTTTTTAATTTAAGTTTAGCAGAAACGCAAAGAACGCAATTGCTAACTAGAACATTTGATAGAGAGCTTTTAGTGAAAAATATAGGAACGTATAATTATCAACTTTATGATATTTTCCTGCAAACAAAGACTTCTGCACAAAGAGCTTTTGCAGATGGTAGTGAATTAACAGATATGGTTAATTATAATCAGGCTAATTATATAGAACCAAATAAGGACATGTTTGGTATTGCTAAGGGGAAAAATGTAATTATGATTAGTCTAGAATCTACTCAGTCGTTTACAATCAATCGAGAAGTTAATGGCGAAGAAATTTCACCATTTTTAAATGACTTTATTAAAGAGAGCTTTTATTTTGAAAATTTCTACCACCAAACTGGACAAGGTAAAACTTCAGATTCGGAATTTATTGTAGAAAATTCAATGTATCCATTAAGTAGAGGGGCTGTTTTCTTTACTCATTCTGGGAATGAATATCAAGCGGCTCCTGAGATTTTAAATGAAAATGGTTATTACACAGCTTCCCTTCATGCAAATAATAAGAGTTTCTGGAATCGTGATATTATGTACCAAAGTATAGGATACCAACGATTTTATGAGATAAATGATTATGATGTGAAGGAGGAAAACTCTGTTGGCTGGGGTTTGAAGGATATTGACTTCTTCGAGCAATCAATTGCTCATTTAAAAGAAATGCCGCAGCCTTTTTATAGTAAATTTATTACGCTGACAAATCATTTTCCTTTCGAGTTAGATGAAGAAGACAAATTTATCGAGCCATTAACAACTGGCAGCAGAACACTGAATAATTATATTCCTACTGTCCGTTATCAGGATGAAGCATTGAAAATTTTTATTGAGAAACTAAAAGAAGAAGGTCTCTATGATAATAGCATTATTGTCCTGTATGGAGATCATAATGGCATTTCCGAAAATCATAATAAAGCAATGAGTGAGTTATTAGGAGAAGAAGTGACTCCTTTTGTAAGCACTCAATTACAAAGAGTACCTTTTGTTATCCATATTCCCGGAATGGAAGGGAAAACATTGTCAACAGTGTCCGGTCAAGTGGATATTAAGCCAACTCTTCTTCATTTGCTTGGGATTGAGACAAAAAATGATATTCAATTTGGATCTGATCTTTTCTCTGATAACAATGATCCATTTGTTGTCTTACGAGATGGCAGCTTTATCACAGATGATTATGTGTATACGAAAGAAGTTTGTTATGATCGAGCAACTGGAGAAGCAGTCGATGGAGACAGATGTGAGCCTTATATAGAGCAGGCGAATTTAGAATTGCAGTATTCTGATAGTATTATTTATGGAGACTTATTGCGGTTTTATGATAAAGAAAAAGGGATGCTTGATATAGTAGAAGAAGCGAATAAAAAAGAGTAGAGTAATAGAGCTTTGTGATAAATGTAGAAATATCTACTTTGTCATAAAGCTTTTTTTTATGAATAAGGAAATGTACCATAATGAATGTTTTTTAGGGAGGTTCATATATATATAGGGAGAGGAGTGGGCATATGGAGATCAAATTAAGACCAGGAGATACACTTTGGTACTATAGTCAGCTTTTTATGGTTCCCTTGAATCTTATTTTAGACAGTAATCCACATGTTAACCCGAATAAATTAGCAGCTTCTGAAACCATCCAAATACCTGGATTTGAATTACAGGTTCATCAGATAAAGTCAGGAGAAACTCTGTGGAAATTGGCAGGAGTAAGAAATATTTCGGTGGATAGTATTTTGTTATTAAATCAACATTTAAATCCAAATAATCTTCAAGTAGGCGATGAAATTTATATTCCAAATCGCATTATTGGAAGAATAGTGCAGGGGAAGAAAAAGTATGATTATCAATCCTTGCAAGTCGATTTAACGAGATTAAAGAAGCTTTTTCCATTCATTCAAGTGAAGACAATTGGTAAAAGTGTATTAGGACATAATATTGAGGAAATTAGAATAGGAAAAGGTACAAAAAAGGTTCATATAAATGCATCCTTCCATGCCAATGAATGGATTACTACGCCGATTTTAATGGTATTTTTAAATGATTTTTTACTATCTTTAACGAATGGGACAAATATCCATTGTGTTCATACAATGCCATTATATCAGTCTATTGATCTTTCCATTGTACCGATGGTCAATCCAGATGGAGTTAATTTAGTCTTGAATGGTCCCCCAGAAGAAGAGAAAGAGAAACTTATCTCGATAAATGAAGGAAGCACTGATTTCACTAGCTGGAAGGCGAATATACGAGGAGTCGATTTGAATAATCAATTTCCGGCAAATTGGGAAATTGAAAAGGAACGGAAAGAACCAAAAGCGCCAGCACCAAGAGATTATCCAGGAGACGCTCCTTTGTCTGAACCAGAGGCTCAAGTGATGGCGAAGCTCGCATATAAAGAGAACTTTGACTGCTTATTAGCATTGCATACGCAAGGAAAAGAATTTTATTGGGGCTATGAAGGATTAGAACCAGCAGAATCGCAAACGATAGCGAATGAATTTTTTAGAGTGAGTGGATATAAGGCCATTCAAAATGTAGATAGTCATGCAGGCTATAAAGATTGGTTTATTCAAGAATTTAGAAAGCCTGGATTTACTTTAGAGCTGGGTAAAGGGATAAATCCTCTTCCTTTATCCCAATTTACTGAAATCTATCATGACACATCTACAATCTTCTTAGCGTCTTTATATTTGTAGTTTTACAGTAAATGTAAGCATGGATTGTCAATAAGTGCCTAATATTGAGGGATATTTCTTATTTTATTAAAATATCACAGCATATTTGAAAAAAAGCCGAAAAAATCGGCTTTTTTATGTTACTATTCTATAGAGTAAATAAAACATGAAAAGTAGTATAGGAGTGTGAAAAATGTTTCCATTAGGTAAGAGAAACACACTAGGAATAGTTCTTCTCTTCACTTTTTTCACACTTATTCTGTCTGGTTGTGTCCCAAGACAGACTAATTCAGCCAGTGAAAATGAAGCGAAGAACAAAAATATCCATAACAACACGATGCTTCCTCCTATTAGTCCAATTGAAGGAGATTTTGAGCAAGTATATGGCTGGATAAAAAATGATACAATTTGTTATTCGGCGAAAGTAGAGGGTGTTAATAAAATTTATACATATAACATCTATACTGGAAAGCATAGCCCTTTATATAAATCGGTAACAGAATTGTCAAATGTGATAATAAATAAAAATCAACTTTTAATATACAATGCTCTTTCTGATGAAGAAGGGGAAATTCATATAATTGATATGAAAGGAAATGAAGTGCTTACTAGAAAACTGCAGAGCTATGAAACAGATTTTGTGTGGAATCCTTATAATGAAAATGAACTGTTAATTACGACCTTCACCAAGGATTGGGAAAGTAAAGTATCTGTATTGGATATTCAAGAAAATGAATTAAGTGATTTTCCTGTGTCTACGCCCTTTCCTCAATGGCAATCAAAGGAACAAGTAATGTATTTAGATTGGGACCAAAGCTCCCCTTCCTTTTACGCTCCTCTTAAACTATTCAATTTGGAAACAAAAGAAGAAAAAGAATGGGACGTACCTGATATTTATTTTATAGAAGAGAAAAATGGTTATCTCCTTACTCTGGCCGGTTCATCTAAAGAGGAGGAAGCCATTTATACTTTTTATGATTCTGAATTAAAGGAGCAAGGAAGTGTCCGCCTACCAAGATTATCTAAATTTTCCAATTGGTTGATACCAAACTATACTTTTTATGAGAATAAATTTCTTACTTTTGTTCCCAAAAATAGTGGTAATGCGGAAACTTATCAAGATGGCTTTGATCTTGTTGAAATAAATATGGAAACAGGTGAAAGCCAAAAGGTAGATACGGAAATGGAATTAGAAGATCAGCCCATCCAAATTTCGAGTGATGGAAAGTATATTCTATTTGGTTATTACTATGAAAATATGCTGGATATGAAAACGGGTGAAATTAGCTCCTTATTTTCTACCACTATTCACAATAGTTGATGATGGCATAAAAATATGCCATCATAATCATGGAACTTAAATCAAGTATCTTTGTCTTAAATAAGATTAAATAGCCGGTTGAAAGGAGAACATAGTTAATGGCAATTGTAGATGTAACAGTTATACCAGTAGGAACACAAACACCAAGTGTAAGTGCATATGTAGCAGATATACAAAAAGTGCTTATGCATTATGAAGAAAAAGGGCAAATTCGGTTCCAATTAACACCGATGAATACAATTATTGAGGGAGAGCTTCCTGTTTTATTTGAAGTAATCCAAGCTATGCATGAAGTTCCTTTTGAAAAAGGTCTTGTTCGTGTTTGTACGAATATCCGAATTGATGATAGACGGGATATAAGTAGAAAAATGGAAGATAAAGTAGAACGTGTTGTAAGTCAATTAGAGAGTAAATAGGAGGGGGTATGGGATGGAGTATAAACAAATTCCTTTAGGGCCAATCCAGACCAATTGTTACTTAATATGGAATGAAAATAAGGATTGTTTGGTGATAGATCCTGGGGCAAATGGAGAAAAGTTAATCAAGATAATTCAGGAGTTAGGATTATCTCCGATAGCTATTCTGTTAACACATGCTCACTTTGACCATATTGGTGCTGTGGAAGATGTTCGAACAGAGTATAGTGTTCCCGTTTATGTACATATCAAAGAGGAAGAATGGCTAATTAATCCGAAATTAAACGGTAGCGAAGCATTTAGACTGCCAAATCCGATTGTAACAAGACCGGCCGAGCATTTCTTAGATGAAAATCCAAGCATGACAATCGGTGATTTTACTTTTCAAGTGATGGAGACACCAGGGCATTCTCCAGGCAGTGTTACGTTCTATTTTAAAAAAGAGAATTGGGCATTTGTAGGCGATGCGCTTTTCTATGAAAGTATTGGCAGAACAGATTTAGTTGGCGGTAATCAAAGAACATTACTAACAAGTATCCATGAAAAGTTATTGAATTTGCCTGAAGACACATTAGTGCTTTCCGGTCACGGTAGAAAAACGACGATTGAGCATGAAATGGATCATAATCCATATATTAATGGCTTTTAAATAAAGAAAAAGGGGCTGAGACAAAACTAAAAAGGATATGCTTAAAGCTGAATAATCATTTGTTCAATTAGACGAATGATAAATAATATCTATTTTTGTTTCTCGCCCCATTTTATAAGGTTAGTGAAATGGAGTGGAAGACACTCGACTCCTGCGGGAAATAGAGGAAGGCTGAGACCCCGCAGCGCAGTGAGGAGGCTCAGCTTCCTCCCCGCGGAAAGCGAGTGACTGGAGCGCAATGGAACGAACTTGTTTTTTAGCTATAAAAAAGATAAATCAGCGAAAAGAAAAAACCGAACTATTACGATGTTTTATTGTATTATAGTTTGGCTTTTTCTTTATGTAAAATTCTTTTGTCCCACCCTCTTTCTTATTGCACCATTGTTTTATATGCGCATTGATCACAACCAGAAATAATATTTTGTTTCTCAATTAACTGGACATCTTTAAACAAAGCTTCAAACATGCCCGTAAAGAAGGATTGGTGCATAGTACACACTTTATTTTTATGTTCTATAGCAACTTCTTTAAATGGACAGTTATAAATTTCAAAATATAAAGATGTTTGATCGTCATTCCATTCCAATGCAGGTAACTGTCCAGTCATTAAACTAGCATTTTGTAATAAACGTAGCTTATCCTCATTCGATAATAGAGCTGTGTTGTTTGTAATACGAGCAATTTCCTGCTCCATCATCTCTTTACCAAATGTTTTTCCTGTTTCATAAAGTGCCTTGCTCCCATCTGCTCCAAGACTTTCAAACGTTTTCAATAAAATGCTGCTTAATAATTGATAATCTCGAAAAGGAAAGCTAAATTGAATAACTTCATCTGATAAACGATATAGTCTGCTGGGGCGACCACCTTTGCCTGTCTTTTTTGTTTCTGAGCGTAGCATTCTTACATCTTCTAACTTAGATAAATGCAAGCGAGCTACGTTTGGATGGATGGAAAATTCATCCGCTATTTCTTGAACCGTGACATCTTGATGACGTTTCGTAATGTACTGATAAATATAGAAACGAGTTGGATCAGATAATACATTTGTAACTTTTAGTGTATTTTCCATATTAAATGTTCCTCCTAAGGACTAATTTTCTTTATTATAATATAGCAATCTACCATAAACATGGTTAAAACGATAAGTTTATAAAATGTTCACAACTTCACAAATATTTTGTTCATAAATTGTACATATTCACTATTTGAAGCATGAGCAACGTTTTAAATGGATTATTAAAAGAGAAGTGGAACTTATTGTTAATTTTTATTGACAGATTTATTATTTAAATTTTATAATGTATATATGAACATATATTCATATAATATAGGGGCGATTGTGATGGATTACGATGTAATAATAATTGGCGGCGGGCAAGCTGGACTTGCGATGGGCTACTTTTTAAAGAAAAGCGGCTTATCTTTTCTCATAGTAGAAAAAGAAACTTCCATAGGTGAAAGCTGGAGAAAAAGATATGATACATTAACTTTATTTACTCCACGTTTTTACAGTTCTCTACCTGGGTTGCCGCTGAATGGGGATTTAGATGGCTATCCCACAAAAGAAGAAATAGCAGACTATTTATTTGATTATGCAACAACGTTTTCGTTGCCAGTTCAATTAAATACAGAGGTAAAAGAACTATCAAAGACCAAGGAAGGTTTTAAGGTAGTCACGAATGCCAGTTTATTAGCAGCTAAAAAAGTGATTATTGCTACTGGATCCTTTCAAAAACCATTGATACCTTCATTCGCTTCTACCTTATCTAAAAATGTGGTCCAGCTTCATACATCGCAATATCATAATCCGAAACAAATTAAAGAAGGACCGGTTTTAATTGTAGGAGCTGGGAATTCAGGGGCGCAAGTTGCAGCGGAGCTTTCAGACAAATATTTGGTATACCTATCAGTAGGTCATAAAATTCGTTTTTTACCACAAAATATAGGGAATAAGAGTATTTTCTGGTGGTTTGAGAAAATGAGAATATATAAAGCAAGTACCAATTCTAAAATAGGTCAATGGCTAAGGAAGAAACCAGACCCACTTTTTGGATTTGACTTAAGAGCAAAAATAAAAAGTGGAGCAATAACAGTATTTCCGCGTACAGAAAGAATTGTTGATGATACTTTTGAGTTTCTAGATAAACGGACACTAAAAGTTAACACTGTTATCTGGGCAACCGGTTTTTATCATGATTATAGTTGGATTACCATTCCACAAGTAGTGAATGTAAAAGGCGATCCTATTCATAAAAAGGGAATAACGAATATTGCTGGATTGTATTTTTTAGGATTACCATGGCAAAGAAATAGAGCTTCCAGTCTGCTTCAAGGAGTTGAGGATGATGCAGCATATATTTATCAACATGTACGGAGAAACATGGAATAAAGAAGTAAATATCATATTATTAGAAACAGGAGGAAGATAAGATGGGACATTCTCATGGGCACGACCATAGTCATCATGGACATCATCATGGATTCTCAGAAATAAGAGAAGGAAATAAAAAGGGCTTACTTATAGCGTTAATCATAACAGCTGGTATTATGATGTTAGAGTTTTTTGGCGGCTTACTTACAAATAGTCTTGCTTTATTGTCAGATTCTGGACATATGCTAAGTGATGCAAGTTCTCTTTTTTTAAGCTTTCTAGCAATCTGGTTCGCCACACGGCCTGCCTCTTCGAATAAAACCTACGGCTATTATCGTTTTGAAATTTTAGCGGCTTTATTTAATGGTGTTACTTTATTTGTTATTGCCTTTTTTATCATATTGGAAGCAATCGAACGTTTTTCCCAACCACCGACTGTCTCAAGTGGAACGATGATGATAATAGCTGTAATTGGACTATTAGCGAATATGATTAGTGCTTTAGCTTTAATGAGAAAAGGCGATGTAGAGGGCAATGTTAATTTACGAAGTGCTTATTTACATATCTTAGGGGATGCGTTAGGTTCTGTTGGCGCAATTATTGCAGGCTGCCTCATGCTCTTCTTTAAGTGGTATATTGCTGATCCAATCATATCTGTTGTAGTGGCGCTATTAATTTTGAAAAGCGGCTGGGGAGTAATTAAAACGTCGATCCATATTTTAATGGAAGGAACACCAACCACTATTAATCAAGAAGAGGTAAAAAAGGAGTTGGAAGGAATCGCTGGAGTAATCGATGTACATGACTTGCATATATGGACAATCACCTCAGGATTAGATTCACTAAGCTGCCATCTATTAATTGATGATAAGAGTGATAGTCAAGTGATTCTACAGAATGCGATTGATCGTCTGAAGACTAAATTTAAAATGGAACATACAACAATCCAAATCGAAAAGTCACAGATTCAGCATGAGGATATGAATGTATAATAAAAAATAAGGGACTGGAACAAAACTAAAAAGGCTATGCTTAAAGCTGAATAATAAATTTGTTGAATTAAACAAATGATAAATAGAATCTATTTTTGTTTTCACCCCATTTTATAAGATTAGTGAAATGGAGAGGAAGACACTCGACTCCTGCGGGAAATAGAGGAAAGGCTGAGACCCCGCAGTGTGGAGGCTTAGCTTCCTCCCGCGGAAAGCGAGTGACTGGAGCGTAATGGAACAAATTGGTTTCACCACTAAGTTAGAGATTGTTCGTCTTTATCCAATATATATTTTGTTTTGTCCGCCCTTCTTTTTTGACAAAAAAAAGACCCGAAACACGGGTCGCTACTGGGCTAGCTGGATTCGAACCAACGAATGACGGAGTCAAAGTCCGTTGCCTTACCACTTGGCTATAGCCCAAAATAGTTGATATATATAGTATGGATAGGAGCTGTTTTTTTATACAGACTATTGGAACTTTCTTGGAAAGATTGTTAATCAATGTATCAATGGAAAAATACAATTCAATTGTATAAGTAGCTCTAATATTAAATTCGTAAAAAAATTAAAAAGAAAGAAGGAATTTACCCTTTTTTGTCGAAAGATATATTTGAATAAATATAAAGGTGGTGTTAAATATAAGTGTTATCAATTGAAGCTCTAGCAAATCGTATTATTTGTGAGGCAGTAGAACAGAATGTTACTGATATTCACATAACCCCAAAACAAAAGGAATCTGTCCTCCAATTCCGAATTGCCAATCATTTAATTAATCACTTAGTAATTTCAGCAAATGAATGCGACAAGTTGATCTCTCATTTCAAATTTACAGCATCTATGGATATTGGCGAAAGAAGAAAACCGCAAAATGGATCTATTTCCACAACAGTCAAAGGTCAGTATATTGGCTTACGACTTTCAACCTTACCATCTCACCCTCATGAGAGTTTAGTAATTCGTATACTTTCCGACCAAAATATGCTTCCAATCTATCACATCTCTTTATTTCCGAATATTTCTCGTAAATTAATCTCCTTGTTAAAGCATGCACACGGATTAATAATTCTGACCGGTCCAACTGGGTCTGGCAAGACAACAACACTCTACTCTCTCCTAAATGAAAATGCACATCTTTATCAGCGAAATGTGATTAGCTTAGAAGATCCCATTGAAAAAACGCAGGAAAACGTTTTGCAAATTCAAGTCAATGAGAAAGCTGGTATTACGTATTCCACTGGCTTAAAAGCAATTCTTCGCCATGATCCAGATATTATTATGGTTGGAGAAATCCGCGACAAAGAAACTGCTCATATTGCGATAAGGGCGAGCTTAACAGGTCATTTAGTATTGAGCACAATGCATACGAGAGATGCGAAAGGTGCGATTCATCGACTGTTAGAGTTTGGTATTAAAGAGACTGAGATTGAACAAACCTTAATCGCTATTACTGCTCAAAGACTAGTTGAAATGGTATGTCCTTTTTGTGATAAAGATTGTTCCCCTAACTGTTACCGTTTAGATAACCGCTTAAAAAGATCAACAGTGTTTGAAATGATTACAGGCAGGATGATTTCTGATATTCTCTATAACCGAACAGAAACTAAGAGAGCTAACTATAAATCACTAGGAGATATTATTTGTAAAGGGATTGCCCTAGGCTATATAAAGAAAGGAGAATATGAACGGTGGATTTATGATGAAAAATAATCATGCATGGTCTAATATAGAACAAGCGAAATTTTTAAAGTGTATTGGTGAGCTGCTGGATAGAGGCTATTCGATGGCAGAGGCAGTCCAGTCTTCTCGTTACTATATGCCCGATCGTCGAATGGAAGATATTAATGCATGTTACGGTTCTTTAAAAGGAGGAGAGTCGTTTTTTGAGAACCTAGTAAGATTCAATTTTGATTATCAAGTGATAAGTTTTGTTTACTTTGCTGAAAAGCATGGCGGATTTGCTAGTGCTTTTCAAGATGCAAGTAGAATGATTCAGAATAAGCAAGATACGATAAGAAAATTAAGAAAAATCCTTACCTATCCTCTTTTTCTTTTGTGTTTTACCTTCGTTTTATTTTTCTTTGTTCAAAGTATCCTCATCCCGAAGTTTAATTCTATCTTTTTAACGATGAATATTAACAAGAATTTCTTTCTCCTATTTCTCCAATTTATTGGTCACATTATTCCATTTCTTCTTGTTTTCTTATCCCTATGTTTTATTTCCGCGCTTCTCTACTATTATTTTTCTTTTCGAAAATTAGATGTTATCAAGCAAATAAATGCACTAGCGAGTATTCCGATGATTGGAATATTTGTTAGACGTTATTTTTCCTATCTACTATCCGTGCAGTTAAGTTATTTATTATCAAGTGGTTTTTCGATTTATGAGTGTATGCAATTTTTTCTTGAAAACAAGGAGCAAAAACTATATTCCCAAATAGGCGAAATCACTATTTCACAGTTAAAAAAAGGAGTGCGACTTGAACAAGCTTTTGCTTCCTTTGATTTTTTGGAAAAAGAGCTATTACAAATTATTCAGCACGGCCAGGAAAATGGAAAGCTTGATCAGGAATTCTATTATTTCGGAAACTATTGCTTAACACAAATAGAAGAAAATTTACAAAAAACATTAAAAGTCCTTCAACCTACATTGTATACAGCTGTTGGAATTCTAATAATTTCTATTTATTTATCTGTGTTAATGCCAATGTTTCAATTACTGGACGGCTTTTGAAAGGAGAAAAAAATGAAGAATGAGCAAGGATTTACCCTAATTGAAATGATGATTGTTTTGGTAGTTATTTCCATATTATTGATTATCACCATTCCCAATATAACCAAGCATAATTCCAAAATCAATAATACTGGGTGTGAAGCATTAACAAAGATGGTACAAGCAGAGGTTCAATCTTACTATATAGAGCATAAAGCGTATCCAGAGAATCTTGCTAAACTGGAAGAAGAAAATTATATAACAGCAGACCAAAAAAAATGTCCCAATGGCAAGGCGTTAATTATTAAAAATGGAGTAATTACTACCTCGGGATCAGACAGTCCATGATAAATAATCAAAGAGGTTTTACGTTAATGGAAATGTTTGTTGCCATGTCTTTACTAGTTGTTCTTTCCTCTCTATCCATATTCCTTGTTACTTCCCAACAAACTTCTCTTAATGAAACTCACTTCTTAACCCAATTGGAAGGTGATCTTTATTATGCTCAAGCGTATGCGCTAGAAAATCAAATGCCCATTCAAGTGAGGATATATCCAACTTTACATTATTACTACATGCGTGCTGATGCTAATACTGGGAATATTGTGGAACGTTATTATGCAGATGATATTATTTTTTCTACTAACGCGACACTTTCCTTTAACATTAATTCAAATGGTAATTTTTCGAAATTTGGCACTTATGAATTTAGAATTGGTAAAC
Source organism: Niallia sp. FSL W8-0177 (assembly GCF_038006285.1). NCBI lineage: Bacteria > Bacillati > Bacillota > Bacilli > Caryophanales > Bacillaceae > Niallia > Niallia sp. FSL W8-0177. Next base: position 2,379,790 of record NZ_JBBOUX010000001.1, on the reverse strand, counting down.
AACCCTATAAATTAACCGTTTTAATAGGGAAAGGAAGATTTTATGCGACTAAATTGTAAAGGCTTTATGCTGCCGGATTATTTATTGTCCTTTACGATATGGTTGTTGATAGCGCTAACATGGATGCCGGTTTATGTCCATGTGCTAAAACAGCTAGAAGATTCCGAGCATAGTAAGCTAGTAAATGAATTATTTTATAACCATTTAATAGAGCTTAAATTAGGGGAAGTGGAAAGAGGAAATACGACTATTGAAAACGAAGGTACGAGCTACTCGATTGTCTGGGAAAAAGATAGTATTGTCTGTTTGCAATATAAAAATGTATTTCAAAAAAACAAAAAAATCTGTGAAGTGTGGAAAGAATGATTAAACGAATACTTCTTAATAATAAGGGCTATGTTTTGGCAGAAATGCTTCTTTCTTTTTTTATTTTCACGATTATACTTACTCTCCTGTTAACTCCTTTGCGACTTATGCTTGACAAGCACTTTTCGGAAAAAGAATTACAAGAAATGGAGTGGGAAGTGTTCATTCTTGAATTAAAAAAAGAAACAAAAATGTCACAAGGGATTTCTGTTTCAAACAATAAATTGGTGCTCTATGTGGATGGAAGGGTTGTTACTTATGAAAAATATGGCAGCAGCATTAGAAGGCGAGTAGATTCAACAGGGCATGAGGTAGCATTACAAGCTATTAACAAAGTAGAGTTTATTATGCAGAAGAACGGATTTCGAGTTAAGGTAGTAGACCGATTTGGTAGGGAAAAAGAGTCTAGTATAAGATCTTATCTTACATTTTTGGAGTGATCGGAATTGATCAAGAACAATAAAGGATTTATTTACCCATTATCTTTATGTGTATATATTCTTTTTATCCATTTTTTATTTATACTGTATGGAATTTATGTGAATAAGAAGGGGATAGATGCAGGAGTGAAAAATAGCAATATTCAAGAATATTATTTTCTATCTTCCTTAAAAGAAATTGAGCACGAACTCTCTACAAATGAACATCCTGACCTTTCAGGTACAAAGAATTTTTCACATGGTAATGTCTTTTATACAATGGAAAAAAATTCACGTACGACTGTTAAAATCGATTATCAATTAAAGATGCAAGGGGCGATAAAGCCGATTTATGCGATAAGTTACTTTGATATAGAGCAGAATAAAATGACGAAATGGGTTGAATGAATAAAAAACAAATGATAGGGCTATCCTAGTACAAATGCTAGAGTAGGTGATTAGATGAATACCAATGATTATGTGAAGTATTTAACCCAAACATTTGTCCAGTACATGGATCAGCCCAAAGAAGAAAGAAAAAAGTTAAAAGCGGAAAGAAAAGGACTGAAAGAACCTTTCATGTTGAGGTGGTTTGGGATTTTACCTTATTTAATTTTATTCAGTTTTAAGCGTAGAAAACTAAAAAAATAGTTTGGGAAAGGAGTAGATACTGCCTTTGACAGTAATTTACTCCTTTTTTAACTAAAGATGATCTTTACGAAACAGCTTCTGAAGCTAAATAAAAAAGTCCGCCATTAATAATCGAAATATTAATCTTTGGTTCGTACTGCTCCTGTAGAGCTAATCTTTCCGTCTCCAAGGTTTCTTGTCCTTCCTCCATGCCTTCCATATCTTCATAAAAATGCTCTAGCAAGTCTAAATCCTTTTTCCACCTTTTTTTTGCTTCATCTGCCCATGTATGATCTTCTGCTAATAAAGATTGCTTTATCATATTCTCAATTCTTGTTATCCCACTTATTGGCATGATTAAGGGAGAAAGTGTGAACGCATAATCAGGAATTTTGGCAGAAAGGTTCATTTTCTCTACTTTTGCTTGGAAATCTGTTGCGATTTGACCATTGATAAGCTGCAGTCCAATCGATTGAAATACATCTCGTTTTCTGTCACATTGATACGAAATTTTCACATTAAGTGCAAGCCATGGTTGTAAAGCGGTTTGCTGCTTTCCGTGTGTTATCTTATTTTCATATAAACGAATATACTTCGATAAGTTTTTTGCAGAAGCAAAAAGTTGATGAAGACGGGGAGACCCAAAGTGAATCAGTTCACCCTTCAAATCCTCTGGTGCCAGCTTTGGATCAGTAATGAGGGTAAGACTGGCAGGATTCGGAACACCACCAGTCTTTTCAAGATAATGCCAATAAAACGGTCGATTCATTAACTCCTTGTCCATTTCAATTGTTAATTGGACAATGAGATAACCAGGTTTATTCTCCACTATCTCACAATCATTTGCGACAAAAAATCGTTCAAGAAATTGATGAATTTCCTGCTGCTTCATACGGCTGATCCTCCTTCATACTTTGTGCGAATTCAATCATGCTTGTTAAATTATCCATTTTGATTTTCATTTCTCCTTCAGATTTAGAGTGGGAGAAAATATCAATCATATAATCATCCATATTGCCAAAATCCAATTTCGTCAAAATATCATCTAGCTCGCCAATAACTTTTTCAAAAAGATGGATTTTTTCATAAAGTAATTTTAAAATATGATCTTCCACTGTGTCTTTTACGGCAAAATTATAAATCTTCACATCTTCTTTTTGACCAAGTCGATGAATCCGGCCAATTCTTTGCTCCAATCTCATTGGATTCCATGGTAAATCAAAGTTTATAATATGATGACAAAATTGGAGGTTGATACCTTCACCGCCGGCCTCTGTGGCAATTAATACTTGTGCATGATTCTGGAAGAGATCTCGCATCCAATCCTTTTTGCCTCGTTTAAAGCCGCCGCGAAATGGAACAGATGTAATACCGTGCTGCTTCAAAAACCATTGTAAATAAAGTTGCGTAGCCCTATATTCGGTAAAGATGATTACTTTATCATTTATCTTCTTAATAAGCTCTAGTGCCTTGTTTGCCTTTGAGTTTTGCTGAACTGCTTCGACTTTTTTTATTAGTTCTTGTATTCTTTGTTGGAATTGTGGTGTTGGATTTTCCACTTTTCTCACCATGTTTTGCAGTGTATAATATACTGCTTCCCTGCTGGAGCATGCCTCTCTTTGTAATGTAATCATCGAAAAAGGACTGCGGGAATTTTCGATGTTGCTAGAAAGATTGGTTTCTGTTTTTAAATCTACCAGTCCTTCATACAATGCTCTTTCTTCTTTCGTAAATTCAATAGGAACGGCTTCAACAATTCTTTTGGTCCATTCAATCCCTGTATCATGGCGTCTGTTTCTGATCATGACTTTATTGACCAATGCTTTTAGATTTTCATCGTCATCAATGGAGCGAGCATCTTTTTTATATTTTTCATAGAAAGATGATTCACTTCCTAGATGACCTGGTTTTAATAAAGATACTAAATTAAAAATTTCGCTAATTCTATTTTGGATAGGGGTAGCTGTTAATAGCAAACAAAATTTCTTTTTTAAATTTTGGACAAACTCATAGTTTTTTGTTTTATTGTTTTTGAGTTTATGGGCCTCGTCAATAATCACCAAATCATAGTCCAGATTGTTTATAATATCACGATGAGGCTGTCTTTTTGCTGTATCAATAGAAGACACGACAATGTCGCATTGCTCCCAAACATAGCTTTTGCGCTGAACCATTGCAGGAATATAAAATTTGCTATTTAACTCATACGCCCATTGTGTGACTAGAGAGGCAGGAACTAAAATAAGCACTTTTTTTACTAAACCACGAATCATGTATTCTTTTAGTATCAATCCTGCTTCAATCGTTTTTCCAAGACCTACTTCATCTGCCAAAATAGCTTTTCCATTCATATCTTCTATTACTTTTTTCGCAACCTCCAGCTGGTGAGGTAATGGAGAAAGGTCTGATAGGTATTTAGGGGCTTGGAGACCTTCGAATTCTGGTATGATATTATGTTGTTCCACTTCTACTGCTAGCTTATATAGTTCCCAATTGGCCCATGGGCCATCATCTGAAATTCGCTTTAATAGCTGATTATTCCACGAATCATCAAAATTGATTTGGAGCGTCATCTTTATTCATCCTTTCTAATGTTTCCTTTGGTAAAGCTAAAATATTATGTATATAAGAATTAAAAAAAGAGAGCTAGTAAACATAAAAACTTATTGCCACCTTTTCATTCGGATGTTAGGATAAAAGGGTAAAAAAGTTTTTAATTTTGTCACAATTTATTTATATTGGGACAAAACATGAACATTAAATGAAAAATGATCAAATATTAATCGTATTTTGCTAAGTACATAAACAAACATTATTTCTGGTAGTATTTAGTATGACCAATGGAGAAAATTTTATGAATCGCGGATGAGAAATAGGGGAGAGACTACGTTCGTAGCGCCGAAGGAGCAAGCAATACTATTTGTGAATCTCTCAGGCAAAAGAACTCTATTTGGACGCAGCTCTGGAGAGTGCTTACAAGTACATGTGTAAGCCACCAAAGGGGACAGCCGACATTATATCGGTAAACTTTCAGGTGCAAGGACAGAGCCCTTACTTTTTTTAAAAGGGGGGTTTCTGTCTTTTTTTGTTGCCATTTTATGATATGCAATAAATGAGAATGTCTAATACATAGGGGAATGGAGTGTTGTTCATTGACTTTATTAAAGCAAACACCGTTATACGAGGTGTATAAACAGTATGGCGGAAAGACAATCGATTTCGGAGGCTGGGATTTACCTGTACAATTTTCTGGCATAAAACAGGAGCATGAGGCTGTTCGTACAAAAGCAGGCTTATTTGATGTTTCTCATATGGGGGAAATCGAGGTTAAAGGGAACGATAGTTTAGCTTTTCTGCAAAAAATGCTTACGAATGATATTGAAAAAATCAAAAATGGTGCTGCTCAATATTCAGCAATGTGCTATGAAAATGGTGGCACTGTGGATGATTTATTAACATATAAGCTAGCGGATAACCACTATTTATTAGTTGTAAATGCATCCAATATTGAAAAGGATTTCGAATGGTTACAAAAGCATGCAAGTGGGGATGTAATCTTAAGTAATTTATCAGAAGATTTTGCTCAATTAGCACTGCAAGGTCCATTAGCAGAAGAGGTTCTAAGGAAAATAACCCCTTCTATTGATTATGCTTCTATTAAATATTTTCACTTTCAGAACAAGGTGAATATAGCAGGTAAAGAAGTTCTTTTATCCCGTACTGGCTACACAGGTGAAGATGGATTTGAAATATATTGCCAAAGTGAAGATGCTATTGACTTATGGAGAGAAATTTTGACAACAGGAGAGCCGCTAGGTGTACTTCCTTGTGGGTTAGGTGCAAGGGATACGTTGCGCTTTGAAGCAACACTCGCCTTATATGGGCAAGAATTATCAGCAGATATCTCTCCTTTAGAAGTTGGAATTGGCTTTGCTGTTAAAGTAAATAAAGAAGCAGATTTTATTGGAAAAGCAGCTTTAACGAAGCAAAAAGAAGAAGGACTGATTAGAAAATTAGCCGGTATCGAAATGGTAGATAGAGGAATACCGAGACATGGCTATAAAGTATATGCAAATGGATTATGTATTGGGGAAGTAACTACTGGTACACAATCACCAACCTTAAAGAAAAACATTGGTCTTGCATTAATTCAAAGTGATTATACAGCAATAGATACAGAAGTAGAAGTAGAAATTAGAGGAAAGTATTTAAAGGCAAAAGTAACCAAAATTCCTTTTTATAAACGAAAGTAATTTTTAGGCTTTTTTCTACAAATAAATCAAATGGGCTAATGACTGGGGGAAAAACGAATGAAGCATCGTTATTTACCGATGACGGAACAGGATCAAAAGGAAATGCTAGCGGCAATAGGAGTAAGTTCAGTAGAAGATTTATTTTCAGATATACCAGAAAAAGTGCGTTTTCAAGGAAACTATTCGATTAAACGCGCAAAAAGTGAATCAGCTTTATTGAAAGAATTAACAAAACTTGCCCAAAAGAATGCTGATGCAAAAGCGAATGTTTCTTTTTTAGGTGCAGGAGTTTATGATCACTATTCGCCTGTTATTGTCGATCATGTTTTATCACGATCTGAATTTTATACAGCCTATACTCCATATCAACCAGAAATTTCTCAAGGGGAATTACAGGCTATTTTCGAATTTCAGACAATGATATGTGAACTGACGGGAATGGACGTAGCAAACTCTTCTATGTACGATGGAGCAACGGCATTAGCAGAAGCAGGAATGTTAAGTGCCGGTACGACGAAACGGAAGAAAATTCTTCTCTCAAGTGCTGTCCACCCTGAAGCAAAAGAAGTAGTGAAAACCTATGCAAAGGGACAGTATATTGAAGTTCAAGAAATTCCTCATAAAGACGGGATAACAGATATAGAGGCATTAGAGGATATGGTAGATGATACAGTTGCAGCTGTTATGATTCAATATCCGAACTTTTTTGGAAGAGTTGAGCCGCTTAAGGACTTAGAGGCAATTATTCATGCCCATAAATCATTATTTGTTGTATCTAGTAATCCATTAGCTTTAGGGGCGTTGACACCACCAGGAAATTTTCAGGCAGATATTGTCGTGGGGGATGCGCAACCTTTTGGAATTCCAATGGGCTTTGGAGGTCCGCACTGTGGTTATTTTGCGGTAACGTCAAAATTAATGCGTAAAGTGCCTGGGCGTTTAGTGGGGCAAACTGTAGATGACAATGGTCAAAGAGGTTTTGTGTTAACTCTGCAGGCGCGAGAACAACATATTCGCCGTGACAAGGCAACTTCTAATATATGCTCGAACCAAGCACTTAATGCATTAGCTGCTTCCGTTGCTATGACCGCACTTGGAAAACATGGCGTGAAGGAAATGGCGATTGCTAATATCCAGAAAGCCCATTATGCTAAAACCAAATTAAAAGAAGCAGGATTTGAAATAGTGTATGAGGGACCATCCTTTAATGAGTTTATTATTAAATGTAATTCCTCTATTTCGGCAGTAAACCGAGCGTTATTAGAAAAAGGTATGATTGGTGGCTATGATTTAGGAAGAGACTTCAAACAATTAGAAAATCATATGCTCATTGCCGTAACCGAATTGCGTACAAAAGAAGAAATAGATGAATTCGTTGCAGAAATGGAGGATTATCATGTCTAATAAAAATCAACCTCTTATCTTTGAAAGCAGTACACCAGGCAGAATTGGCTATAGTTTGCCAGAAATGGATATTCCAGCAGCAGATCTTACGGAATTGCTGCCGAATGATTATATAAGAGAAGAAAATCCAGAACTACCAGAGGTCTCTGAATTAGATATTATGCGTCATTATACTGCATTATCCAAACGAAATCATGGCTTGGATTCTGGTTTTTACCCATTAGGTTCTTGTACGATGAAATATAATCCAAAAATAAATGAAAATGTGGCAAGATTTAATGGGTTTGCCCATATTCATCCGCTCCAAGAAGTGTCAGCTGTACAAGGGGCTCTTGAGTTAATGTATGATTTACAACAGCATCTCGTCGAAATCACAGGGATGGATGAAGTAACCTTGCAGCCGGCTGCAGGTGCACATGGCGAATGGACGGGTTTAATGCTGATTAGAGCATACCATGAAGCCAATGGAGATATGCATCGTACAAAGGTAATTGTTCCCGATTCTGCGCATGGAACCAATCCTGCTTCGGCAACTGTTGCTGGCTTAGAAACAATAACGGTTAAATCTAACGAACATGGACTTGTTGATCTAGAGGATTTAAAACGAGTAGTAGGAGAAGATACTGCAGCATTAATGTTAACAAATCCTAATACTTTAGGTCTATTTGAAGAAAATATTCTAGAAATGGCGGAAATAGTCCATAATGCCGGTGGGAAATTATATTATGATGGCGCTAATTTAAACGCTGTTCTTTCTAAAGCCAGACCTGGAGATATGGGCTTTGATGTTGTTCATTTAAATTTGCATAAGACATTTACAGGACCACATGGCGGCGGTGGACCGGGTTCAGGACCGGTAGGAGTGAAAGCTGATTTAATTCCATTCTTGCCAAAGCCAGTATTGACTAAAGTAGGGGAAGAATTTGTATTAGATTACAATAGACCTCAATCGATCGGCAGAGTTAAGCCATTCTATGGTAATTTTGGGATTAATGTCCGTGCTTACACTTATATCCGTTCTATGGGACCAGATGGCTTAAAAGCGGTCACAGAAAATGCTGTATTAAATGCAAACTACATGATGCGTCGTTTGGCTGAATATTACGATTTACCATTTGATCGTCATTGTAAACATGAATTTGTATTAAGCGGAAGACGACAAAAGAAGCTAGGTGTCAGAACACTTGATATAGCCAAAAGGCTTCTGGATTTTGGCTATCATCCACCTACTATCTATTTTCCGCTTAATGTAGAGGAGTGTATAATGATTGAGCCGACTGAGACCGAGTCAAAAGAGACATTAGACAGCTTTATCGATGCAATGATCCAAATTGCAAAAGAGGCAGAAGAAACACCGGAAATCGTTCAGGAGGCTCCACATACAACGGTGATCGGTCGCTTGGACGAAACATTAGCAGCGAGAAAACCTGTTTTACGCTATACAAAGTAATTCGTCTGGGTGCTATGATTTAAGTAATAAAAAAGCTGATGTCCAAGTAAATTGGCATCAGCTTTCTTCTATATAATAATTTCAATAAGAGCATTATTATTTTTTTGCTTTAATTTTCCCTGTCCACTTTTTAAATCCGCCTTCTAATTGGGTTAAATCCTTGTACCCTTTACGATATAGAAATTGAGCAGCTCTGCCGCTTCTCATCCCATTTTGACAGTATAGATATACTGGTTTATCAGGACGGATTTCACTTTTTCTCATCTTTAGCTGTGATAGTGGAATATTTCTTGCGCCAAGTACATGTCCTGCCTCATATTCGTTCGGTTCACGTACATCAATTAATTGTGCTTTTCTGTAGCCTTGACGAAATTCATCTTGGTTAACAGTTTTAACAATTCGGCGTTGATACAGCCACATCACTAATGAATATACAAGGAATGCGACTAAAATGATGAGAAGAGTATAAATCATTGTCAATTCTCATTTCTCCTTTCAATTACTTGCACTATCTCTATTATATCTATCAACTGGTATAGTAGTAAAGTAAATACTTACATGAACCTTCTAAAGTTTGAAGAATAGCATGTTTTTCATGCAAGTTACTTTTAAATAATCTGATATTTTGATATCCTTAGTAAGGATTTAGGAATACATCATACATAGAAAAAGAGGGTTCATCATGGTAAAAGAAACATGGAGATTTATTGATTCAGGCAATCATTCTCCTTCTTTTAATATGGCATTAGACGAAGCTTTATTAGAATGGCATTCTAAAGGAGTTTTTCCGCCGGTTATCCGTTTTTATGGCTGGAATCCTGCTACTTTATCTATTGGATATTTTCAGAAGGTAGAGAAAGAAATTGATTTAGACGCAGTGAAAGAATTGGGACTTGGATTTGTTAGAAGACCGACAGGCGGAAGAGGTGTACTGCATGAACACGAATTAACATATAGTGTTATTGTTTCAGAAGAGCATCCTAATATGCCTAAAACAGTTACAGAAGCATATCGTGTAATTTCGGAAGGCATTTTAAAAGGTTTTCATTTTTTAGATTTGGATGCCTATTTTGCAGTGCCGAAAACAGAAGAGCAGCGAAATAATTTAAAAAGCCCAAGGTCCGCAGTATGCTTTGATGCTCCTAGCTGGTATGAATTAGTTGTGGAAGGCAGAAAAGTTGCTGGAAGTGCACAGACAAGACAGCAAGGTGTAATTTTGCAGCATGGTTCCATTTTACTTGATTTAGATGAGGATAAATTATTCCGTTTATTTAAGTATCCAAATGAGCGTGTTAAAGAGAGAATGCAAAAAGCATTTAAGAGCAAAGCAGTGGCAATTAATGAGTTAACCACAAGAAATATTACCATTGAAATGGCGAAAGAGGCCTTTAAAAAAGGGTTTGAAGAAGGGCTGCAAATTCAATTAGAAAACTATCAACTAACAGATGAAGAAGTAGAATATGTTGAAAAAATTGCCAAAGAAAAATATGAAAACGATGAATGGAACCTTAGACGATAACATCCTTAAACACGAAATTCTTTTATTAATGGAATTTCGTGTTTTTTTGTGGACAATTGTTAATGTGAAAAACGAGTATTCGCTTATAAATGCAAAAAAATTTGAGCTATTTTATCAATCGATAAATCGCTCTATTCCAATGGCTTATGCTTTTTTGTATGTTGCAAGTGCAAAAAGAGTTGAAAATCCTTTTAAATAACCCGTTATCTTAATTTCTCTTTCCTTTTCTTTAGAATCTATTTATTTTATCATTTGACAAATAGGTTAACACTCTATCTATATACAATATATAGATGTTTTGCACTTGTTTATATACTATATATTGATTTCGCTGTTTTTGTGTGATAGATTTAGGTTATCACATTACTAGACACCTATTGATGGATTTATCCCACTCTCAAACTTCTATAAGGAGAAGGGTAGATATCAACTGTTTGGAAAGGTATGTATGGATCAATTAACCATGATTATGGATAGAAGTTTCTTAATTTAAGTTTAATAGAAATTTTTCATCAATTAGTTAGCATTTTTTTATGAGTGAAGGAGTTGTCTGCATGTCAGTATTGTTAAGCCAGGGTATTAAGTTAAATGTTGAGAAGCTGAATAAGGATATTGCTTTATTTCCGGAGGTCCATCCAATTACCCCAGATATGAAGCTAACATATAAAGGCGTTTCTCGACTGGTAATGCTTGATCGTTATACGTATAAAGATACAGAGAAAATTACATTAACTGCTGGTGATTTTGTGGTTTTAACTATTAAAGAGGATCCTAAGTTTCCCGCAAGAGGACTAGGATTTATTCAAGAAATTGATCATGTCTTAAACACGGCAACAGTGTTAGTAGAAAAAGATTATCGTGGTGTGCTGGAAGGAAAAGAAGCAGAAACAGGTGTTGTCATTCGTTCTTTAGAGGTTATTGAAAAACCACTGGAGCTATATTATGAGCAAATCGCTAAGCGTAATGCAACTGGTCTAGCGTCAGTAGAAAAGACGGAAGAGAAAAGAAAAGAATGGTTCGAAAAGTTTTACCATGAGCTTGTTAATTTGAACTTCATCCCGGCTGGTCGTGTGTTATATGGAGCAGGTGCAGGAACAGATGTTACATATTTTAATTGCTATGTAATGCCTTTTGTTCCAGATTCAAGAGAAGGTATTTCTGAGCATCGTAAGCAGGTTATGGAAATCATGAGTCGTGGAGGCGGTGTAGGAACAAATGGATCTACATTAAGACCGCGGAATACATTAGCCAAAGGAGTTAATGGAAAATCTTCAGGTTCTGTTTCTTGGTTGGATGATATTGCAAAATTAACCCATTTAGTAGAGCAAGGTGGATCTCGTCGTGGCGCTCAAATGATTATGCTAGCTGACTGGCATCCAGATATTATTGAATTCATTATTTCGAAAATGCAAAATCCCCGCATTTTACGGTTCTTGATCGATAATACACAAGATCAAACCATTAAAAAATATGCACAAGATAAATTAAAATTTACGCCATTAACGGAAAAAGAGCGTGCCATGTATCGAGGCATTCTAAATTATAAGAATATCCCTGGCCAAGGTGGTTTTAACGAGGAAATTTTCAGGGATGCAGAAGAAAAGCTTTCAATCGGCGGGACATATTCCGTTCATCAGACAGAATTTTTAACTGGCGCAAATATTTCTGTCTGCTTAACAAATGAATTTATGGAAGCGGTGGAAAAGGATGAAGAATATGCACTTCGTTTCCCAGATGTAGAAAGTTACGATGAGGAGCAAATGCAACATTATAATGAAGAATGGCATAAAGTTGGTGATGTAAGAGAGTGGGAGGCAAAGGGAAATAGAGTTCGTATTTATCGTAAAATGAAGGCAAAGGAATTATGGAATCTAATTAATATCTGTGCAACTTATTCTGCAGAGCCCGGTATCTTCTATATTGATAATGCGAATGAAATGACAAACGCAACTAGCTACGGTCAAAAAGTTGTCGCGACAAACCCATGTGGTGAGCAGCCGCTGGCACCATATAGTGTATGTAACCTTGCTGCTGTTAATCTTGCAGAAATGGCAGATAAAGAAAACAAGACCGTTAATTTTGAGAAGCTTAAGAAAACAGTAGAAGTAGGCGTAAGATTGCAGGATAATGTTATTGATGCCACACCTTACTTCTTGGAAGAAAATAAAAACCAGGCTCTAGGAGAGCGCCGTGTTGGACTTGGAGTAATGGGCCTTCATGATTTACTCATATACTGTGAAACAGAATATGGCAGTGAAGAAGGAAATGTCTTAGTAGATAGAGTATTTGAAACGATTGCAACAACTGCATACAGAACATCGATTGACTTGGCAAAAGAAAAAGGCAGCTTCCCATTCTTACAAGCAGAAACAGAAGAGGAAGAAGCGGGATTACGCAATGCTTTTATTCATACTGGCTACATGAAAAAAATGCCTGAGGATATTAGAGACAATATTCTTCAATATGGTATCCGTAATTCCCATTTACTAACTGTTGCACCAACCGGAAGCACAGGTACAATGGTTGGGGTATCAACTGGTCTAGAGCCATACTTCTCCTTCTCTTACTTCCGAAGCGGGAGACTTGGAAAATTTATCGAAGTAAAAGCAGATATTGTTCAAGAATATTTAGATGCACATCCAGAGGCAGACTCAGATAATCTTCCCAATTGGTTCGTTGCTGCAATGGATCTGGCACCTGAGGCTCATGCTGATGTACAATGTATCATTCAGCGATGGATTGACAGCTCTATTAGTAAAACGGTAAATGCGCCAAAAGGATATAGTGTAGAGCAGGTTCAGAAAGTATATGAGAGATTATACCGTGGCGGCGCTAAGGGTGGTACGGTATATGTTGATGGTTCACGTGACAGTCAAGTGCTAACATTAAAGGCAGAAGAGAATACATTCGAAGATATACTACTACAAAAACAGGAAAAAACATATGTTGTTCTTGTTGATACAATAAATGAATTGCAATCAACAAACGTAACGATTGGGTCAGAGATAGGCGATACTTGTCCTGTATGCAGACAAGGCGTCGTCGAAGAAATTGGCGGCTGTAATACTTGTACGAATTGCAACACACAATTAAAATGTGGACTTTAATAAATTTTAGATATAGAAAAATGGCTGAATTGAAAACATTCTCCCAAAAAACCTCTTCTTAATATTAATGAAGAGGTTTTTTTATAGCTGAAAGTTGAGAATGAATTTATGTGATACTAAATAGGGACAGGAGAAGTTGCGTAAAAGTAGTATAACAGCTTATAGTAATGAATAGAACTCGGAGAGGATATATTGAAAAACGGTATTCCTCCTAACCATTGAAGCTTGGAGTTGTGCTATTAAAGCTATGAAACTTCTTAAAGGAGTGAAACAGATGAAAACTATTTCGATTTTAATTGCAGATGATGAGGAAGAGATTGCTGATCTGGTTGCAATCCATCTAGAAAAAGAAGGTTACAATTGCGTGAAAGTGCTTAATGGCCAAGATGCAATATTAGCTATCCAGACACGGTCCATTGATTTAGTGATTTTAGACATAATGATGCCGATAATGGATGGATATGACGTAACTCGCCTGATTCGGGAAAAATATAATATGCCTATCATTTTTTTGAGTGCAAAAACTTCTGATTTTGATAAAGTCCATGGATTAGTGATTGGAGCAGATGATTATATGACAAAGCCATTTACTCCCATTGAATTAGTGGCACGTGTAAATGCTCAGTTACGACGATTTATGAAGCTGAATAATCCAATCGCAAGCACTAATAAAACAATCTTGGAATTTGGTGAAATAGTCATTTCACTTGAGCAACGTACTGTATTGCTTCAAGGAGAAACGATTGAACTGACACCGAAAGAGTTTGATATATTACATTTGTTAGCCAGTCATCCGAAAAAAGTTTATAGTGTTGAAAATATCTTTCAAAAAGTATGGGGGGATGCATATTTTGAAGGAGCTAATACGGTAATGGTGCATATACGTACATTGAGGAAGAAGCTTGGAGAAGATAAGCGGAAAAATAAGATTATCAAAACTGTATGGGGAGTGGGGTATGCTTTCAATGGCTAAATTTATGCGCAGTTTTCGTGCTAGAATAACTGCATTATTTGCTGCCAGTATGTTTCTGACAGGTATCATCACTTATTTCATTTATAAAGTGTTACAACTTTACTATCATACGATGGTTCAATATGGTGATTCACTAGTACTACTTCGTCAATTCATCAAAAGTATTGGAGATTTTGCCTTCTTCTTTATATTATTTTTCTGCCTGTCCTTATTGTTTTTTTATATACTCACAAAGCCTTATTCAAATTATTTCAAGGATATATCCAATGGAATTCATTATCTTTCTCATGGGAATTTTAAACATAAAGTAATAATCAACTCAAATGATGAATTTGGAGATATTGGACAAGCAATTAATCTGGCTAGCGAGAAATTAGAAGATGCCATACAAAGAGGCGACTTTTCAGAAAGTAGTAAGGAACAGTTAGTTGTAAATTTGGCTCATGATTTGCGTACTCCCTTAACTTCTATTTTAGGTTATTTAGACTTAATCCTGAAGGATGAGAAGTTGACTAAAGAACAACGGAGGCATTTTTTAACGATTGCTTATACTAAATCCCAGCGTTTGGAAAGATTGATTGATGAATTATTCGAAATTACTAGAATGAACTATGGGATGCTGCCAATTGATAAGAAGGAAATTAATATAAGTGATTTACTTCTTCAATTAAAAGAAGAATTATATCCTGTTTTCGAAAAAAATGATTTGATTGCCCGAATAAATATTCTCCCCCGTTTACTTATTTGGGGAGATGGAGAGTTATTAGCTCGTGTATTTGAAAATCTTTTAACTAATGCTATTCGATATGGATATGATGGCCGGTATGTGGACATTAATGGTTTTGTTGAAGAAAATGTAGTAGTTGTTCAGATTGTGAATTATGGAGATAGTATTCCGGCTGAAGAACACCCTTTTCTTTTTGATATGTTTTATACAGGTGATAAAGCACGAACTCAGCAAGAAAATAGCACAGGCCTTGGTTTATTCATTGCAAAGAATATTGTGGAGCAGCATAATGGTACGATAAAAGCTGAAAGTAATTTGATACGTACTGTGTTTGAAGTACGTTTACCGCAGGAAAATGCTCCAATTGAAATTTTATAAAGAATTTAAGAAAAATTTAAACTTTACCCTACTCTTTTTTTAAAAAGTTGCCCCTATTCTATTATTTATAAGAATAAGGAGGATTTTAAAATGAAGAAGTGGGGATGTTTATTGTTATTATTAATAGGTGTGTTTTTTTTCTTTGTCTATAAAGAATCTCCTCTTTCAGATAAAATAGTGATTCAAAAAAACAGTGGATATTTAGACAATCGTGCTAACGATGAGGGTTTACGAAAAATAAAGATTTCAAGAGAAATGGTCTTTCAAGGAAATTTGCTTCTGATTAATAAAGAATTTCCGGTTCATCAAGAGAGTATAAAGTCAGATGTTGTCGAGTTATTCAGACATAAAGAATGGACACAGGGATTTGTGCTGTTCGATAATAAAATTAAATTGTCTAAGGAGGTACTCCATAAATTCTCAGAGATGATAGCTGCCGCTAAAAAGGAAGGGGTTAATCATTTTCTAATCAGTAGTGGCTTTCGAGACTTTGAGGAGCAAAATGTTCTGTATCATGATATGGGGGCAGACTATGCTTTGCCGGCAGGCTATAGCGAACATAATTTAGGTTTATCACTTGATGTAGGATCTACACAAATGAAGATGGAGGCAGCACCTGAAGGTAAATGGTTAGAGAATAACGCTTGGAGATATGGCTTTATATTACGTTATCCCAAGGATAAAACAGAAGTTACTGGAATTCAATATGAACCTTGGCACATTCGCTATGTTGGATTGCCGCATAGTGCAATTATGGCGGAAAAGGATTTAGTTTTAGAAGAATACTTAGCTTATTTAAAAGAAGAAAGAAACATTTCTATTACGCTAAATGAGAAAAAATATGATGTCTCTTATTATCCACTCGCAAAAACTACGGATATTCATGTACCAGACAATCTTCACTATGAGCTATCAGGCAACAATATAGATGGTGTTATAGTGACAGTATTTAATGGGGAAACAAATCCTTCTCAGATGGATAGATGAGGGGGATGCAAAATGTGATTAATCCCAAAACTGAATTACATGTAAAAGAAGGCTGTGAAATGCACAGTCTCTCAGATTATAGACAAACTCTTTGAAATTTGAGGTTTTGCCTATGGTCTTTTTTTATGACCTCTTCTAATAAGGTATTTATTTCCGCTACAGGGGTTCGCTTTCCTTGGGTCGAGCGCCGAGCCGCTTCGTCTCATACGCTCCTGCAGGGTCTCAGACTTTCTATCAGCCCATAGGAGTCTCACCCCTTCCGCTCCAATTATTGGTAGAGAAAGTAATGATTTAAAGTAATAACTTCTTTCATTCTTAAATAAAACTCTAAAAAACTTAACTAAATTATCATAAAAATTAAAGTGTAGATATAAAATGTTTTTAATAAAATTAATATTTTGTTTTATTTTATTAAAAAATATGTTAAACTAATTTTGTGATAAATAGAAAGGAGTGAGGTTGTGTGGATATAAAAGATGTGCCAAACTGGATTTTAACATTAGAAATTGAAGATCTTGAATTTATCAAGAAGTTTATTCTAACTTCAGGATCGTTAAAAGAAATTGCCAAAATCTATGAGGTTTCCTATCCAACAGTGAGACTTAAACTTGATCGTTTAATAGATAAAATTAAAATGAATGATGTCTTGGAAAACGAAGAGTTTATTAAATTTATCAAGGGCCTCTCAATTGATGATCGTATAAGTGTGGAAGATGCAAAATTAATTATTGAAAAATATAAAAAAGAAAGGAATGAGAAATAATGGATATAGATTTTTATGGTGTTTTTATTACTGCTGGTATTTTAGCTGTTCAGTTCTTCTTTTCAACTAGAAACAGCATTTACTGGGGAGCAGTTTTACCTTTACTTTATATTGGATTTGTTACATGGATGCTGGCAACAGATCGAATCGAAAGTTTTATTGCATACATCCTTATTCTGTTATTAGGAAGTTTATTTCTTCTTGCAGAATGGAGTGGCGGAAGAAAATATCTTCACGAAAAAAGAAGAAAAGAATTAGATAAAATGAAATCTCATGATATGAAATAGCGAAAGCTTAGTAAAGGTACTTCTGAACTATGTATATTGGTCACGAATAAATACCTAAACAATAATGTAATGGAACTTACATATTATTGTTTAGGTTTATTTCTATTGCGATAGTGAATTCTTCTTTTTAACAAATTCGCAAATGATTGCTAGATTAAGTTATGATTTATACTGTTTTCACCATACATACACTATAGGGAACAACCGGTTTTTAATAAAAACCAAATGGCGGAACGCCAAAGCCGAAACCAAATGGTGGATAACCCCATCCTCCAACAAATGCTGGACTAAGCAATGCACCAGTTGCAAATCCGCCTAATAATCCTAGTCCAAATCCAAATCCTGGTCTTCCAAAACCAAACCCTGGTCTTCCGAATCCTGGTCTTCCAAAGCCAGGTCGAATTCTTCGTAGGTCATTTGTATAAATGTATTGATTTTGCATAACATTTCCTCCTCTTTGTATTTTTGTTTTAACACATATCCTTAAAACAAACTTCATCTTTTTATTAGCTTTTTTGCAAGGGAAAGTGCCTAGATTTTTCTGCTTTCGAAATAGTGTATGTTTCTCAGCGCTATTTTGCTTGATACAAATGCCTAACAAGCATACGGCAATTTTATAATTTAGCTAAAAAGATGCTTATAAAACCACTAACTTTTAACTTGTCTTCTGTACTATTTTTCACTTTGTAATACTAAATTTGAGGTAGGGAGGTGTAGGGATTCCATCTATATCTTTCGTCTTAACCGCTTTTAAAAGGAGTGATTATATGTATATAGACGGGGTATTTTCTGGCGGGGGAATTAAGGGGCTGGCATTAGTAGGCGCCTATGAGGTAGTGGAACAGCGTGGCTTTCAGTTTGCTAGACTAGCAGGAACAAGTGCTGGTTCCATTATTGCAGCCCTAATTGCTGCAGGCTATACAAGCAGAGAGATAGCAAAGCTACTTGAAGAATTGGATTTAAATTCGTTTTTAGATGAAAGAAAGTTATTCATACCCTTTCCCCTTGCAAAATGGTTCTTTCTCTATTGGAAATTAGGACTATATAAAGGGGAGGAATTAGAAAAATGGATAGAAGAAAAATTAGCAGCAAAAGGATTAAGAACTTTTGCGGATATTCCTCATCAAACATTACGTTTTGTCGCTTCAGATATTACAAATGGCGTATTAATGATCCTGCCAGATGATTTACCGAAATATGGTATCAATCCTCAGACATTTTCCATTGCAAAGGCTATTCGAATGAGTTGCAGTCTTCCTTATTTTTTTGAACCAGTGATAATCGGCAATAAGGCAAATAAAAATGTCGTTGTCGATGGCGGTGTATTAAGTAATTTTCCAATGTGGTTATTTGATCAAGAAAATGTATTGAAAACACGACCGGTATTAGGGATTAAGTTAAGTCATAATATCACGGAGCATCCAAAGCATAAAATCACAAATGCCATAGATTTATTTGCAGCAATGTTTGAAACAATGAAAGACGCTCATGATTCGAGATATATTTCGCGTAAACATGAGAAAAATATCATCTTTGTTCCAACTGAAGGGGTTTTAGCAACAGAATTTGCGCTTACGAAAGAGGATCAAGCGAAGTTAATACAACTAGGGAGAGATTGTGCCATGAAATTTTTTAAATCATGGGCTTATTAAATAGTTCTTTAAAGAGGTGTATCGCTATTGATAAGAATGTTAAAAAGAAGAATCGAGCCTTTATAAGGAAGCTCGATTCTTCTTTTTGCTCTTCTTGCCTTCAATAACAGTCAAATGAGCAGTGCTTTTACTTCTTTTATGCTTATTTGCTTTTATGGAAGAGGTTTTTGTTGATTGTTGTTGTCCAGAAGATGATCTGTCTTTTGTCTGTAGCCTTTTCTTTGATTGCTTTGCAGCTTTTAGAAAAGCTTTTTGCTCTCTTTTTTGGGGACTAGATGTACTTAAATGGCGATAAATGAACCATATAATGCCACCGACAGCAACCATCACAACAATGTTTAGAAAAAATCCACTAGGATTCTTAATTAAATTTACAGTTAGACCAATGAAAGCAAGGAAAATGATACTTCCAAATAAAATAAGTGAAAATCGGTTCTTCAAAAAAGCCACCTCCCTAAAAGCATGATGAGCATTTTTTCTAACTTTTAAACTATTAATAAGAAAAGTTTATTCAAAAAAGGTTAAATTGTTCACTTGAAAAAGTTTTCAGAAAAAAGATTTTTCGTATTGGTAGGGATAATACCCATTAAAAAAGGGATAATCCCTTTTTAAAGATAATACCCATTACTTCTATTTATTCAATCATTTGTTGTTGATAATTGTGCTTCAGTTTCTTCCTCGCGTCTTTTTAATTCATTGAAGGAAAGTATCGCTACTTCTACTTGATCATCACTTGGTTCTTTTGTCGTTAATAATTGCAGCCATAGTCCAGGTAAACCAAGATATTTTAACACAGGAACGTCTCTTAATTTATTCGTGATTTGAAGTACTTCAAATGAAATCCCGATAACTACTGGAATTAAAGCAATTCGGATTAATACTCTTTCTAATAGATTTTCTGGATAGAAGAATAGATAAAGAAATAAACCAACTATTACGGTAAAAAGGATAAAGCTTGATCCACAGCGATAATGTAATCTAGAAGCTGCTTGCACATTTTGCACAGTCAAGTCTTTCCCATTTTCATATGCGTTAATTACTTTATGTTCAGCTCCATGATACTGAAATACCCTTTTTATAATGGGAGTGAGGGAAACAAAGTAAATATATCCAAGTAAAAGAATTAGTTTAAACAAGCTTTCTAACAATATTTGGGCAACATGACCAGAAATGATAGGCATAAATAAAGCTGCTAAAAAGGTTGGAATAAGCGTGAAAATGAATTTTCCGAATAGAAAGGATAGGACTCCGAGAACAGCTACCCCTAAAATCATCGATAATTTAGAAGGTTCTTGTTCTTCTAATTTATAATCTTCAGAAGGATCTAAATCAAATCTGTCTGTTGAGAAATTTAAATGTTTTGTTCCATTTCCACTCGATTCAATAATGGCAATAAGCCCTCTTAAAAATGGAATTTTTTTTAATCTTGTAAGCTTTTCATTATACGTTCTTGGAAGATGAAAGTAATCTACAGACTGATCTTTTCGTCTAATCGCGGTGACATAATGATGTTTACCACCAAACATTACACCTTCTACAACAGCTTGGCCTCCGTATAATGGTTTTTGTTCACTTGACATGTATAATTACACCAACCTCAGGATAAATTAGGTGAAAACAACAAGCTTCCTATAAAAGGGAAGAATATGAAGGTTGTAAATTCCCCTATTACTATATTACTAAAAAATTCAAAAAACCACTAGCAGGACATTCCTTTCTTTCATATTACTTTGTTCAAAAAGATGTTAAAGAGATATTTTGCAAGGAAAGAAAAGGAATGGGACATACTAATATTCGGAGGTGGACAGGATGGGTAATCAACAAGATTCACATGAAAAAGAAAGACCAATGTCTTTTATTTCATTAGTAATTTGGACAGGAATGTTTGGCGGAATATTCTGGACGTTTATCGGTTACATAGGATATATTTTTAATTTTACCGAATTACGCCCTAATTTTATTTTAGAACCTTGGGCGATTGGGAGCTGGAAATATGGATGGCTTGGAACGATCATAAGCTTCATTGCCATAGGTTTTTTCTCCACTGGAGCAGCCTTTGCCTATTATTTAATATTAAGAAAATTTAAAACCATTTACATTGGCATGGGGTACGGTATTGCTTTGTTTGTTTGTGTTTTTGTTATTTTAAATCCCCTTTTTCCAAGTATGGCACCTTTTTTGGAATTAAAAAGAGATACAATCATTTCGTCAGTTTGTTTATACGTTTTATATGGGGTATTTGTGGGAACTTCAATCTCTTATGAAGAAAGTGAAATTCAGTTGAAAAAATATAAAGACAAAAAAGCAGTTACGAATATGACAGGGAACGAAGGGGATTAAACCTATAGAATATTGAAAAGGGCAAACGAACTCTGATTTTTTCAGTTTTTTAAGATGTTTTTTGGATCAGCTAGTTAGGGTAACTAAAATCTCTGTTTACATGCAATTTTGCCTGTATTCTACCTGTATTTATGTTAAACTAATTAACATGAGTGTACTTTTTTCATCATTCAGATTTTTACCTTGTCTAGAATAGGGAAGGCTGAACTGTGAGCCTCTAGAAAGTGTATAAACTAAGGGAGAGGATTATAAATGGAGAAACTGAAAAGAATAAGAGAAGCGCTGACAGAAGTTGGGGCAGAAGGTATTTTAATAACAAGTACCTATAATAGACGCTATGTAAGCAATTTTACAGGTTCTGCTGGAGCAGTCTTAATCAGTGGCGAAAAAGCGTTATTCATTACAGATTTTCGTTATGTAGAGCAAGCTGGGAATCAATGTATTGGTTTTGAAATCGTCCAGCATAAAGGAGCAATTTTGCAAGAGGTTGCTACTCAAGCAGAGAAATTAGGAATCAAGAAATTGGCATTCGAACAAGATTATACGACTTTTACTCAGTATAAGGAGTTAGAAACAGTAGTAAAAGGTGAATTAGTGCCTGTTTCAGGAATTATTGAAAAGTTACGCTTGATTAAGACAAATGAAGAGATTAAGATATTAAAGGAAGCTGCTAAGATTGCTGACGCTGCTTTCACCCATATTCTTGATTTCATCAAGGTCGGGAAAACAGAATTGGAAGTTTCGAATGAATTAGAGTTTTTTATGAGAAAATTAGGCGCCACTTCATCTTCCTTTGATACTATTGTTGCATCAGGAAAAAGATCTGCATTGCCGCATGGTGTAGCATCCGATAAAGTGATTGAAGCTGGTGATTTCATTACATTAGATTATGGTGCGTATTATAATGGATATGTATCTGATATTACGAGAACGATCGCTGTCGGTAACCCAGATGAGAAATTAAAAGAAATCTATGATATTGTTTTAAAAGCTCAACTTAAGGGTATGGAAGGCATTAAACCAGGTATGACTGGTGTCGAAGCAGATGCACTTACGCGTGATTACATAACTGAAAAAGGATATGGAGAGTATTTTGGACATACAACCGGACATGGAATAGGGTTAGAAGTACATGAAGGACCGAACCTGTCCTTCCGAAATAGTGCTCCATTAGAACCAGGTATGGTAGTAACAGTAGAACCAGGAATTTATATTCCAGGTCTAGGTGGAGTGCGTATTGAAGATGATACAATTATAACCGAAGATCATAATGAAGCTTTAACCCATTCAACGAAAGAATTGATTATTTTATAGGAGGATTACTGCATGATATCAGTAAACGATTTTAAAACAGGTTTAACAATTGAGGTAGACGGAGGAATTTGGCGCGTACTGGATTTCCAACACGTTAAACCTGGTAAGGGTGCAGCTTTTGTTCGTTCCAAATTAAAGAATTTACGTACAGGTGCTGTTCAAGAAAAAACTTTTAGAGCTGGGGAAAAAGTGGCGAAAGCACAAATTGATAACCGTAAAATGCAATATTTATATGCAAATGGTGACCAGCATGTATTCATGGATGTTGAATCTTATGACCAAATTGAACTTCCTGAGGCTGTTATTGAATATGAATTAAAATTCTTAAAAGAAAATATGGAAGTCCATATTATGATGTACCAATCAGAAACATTAGGGGTAGAATTACCAAATACAGTTGAATTAGAAGTTACCGAAACAGAACCAGGTATTAAAGGGGATACTGCTTCTGGGGGTACTAAACCCGCTGTAATGGAGACAGGGCTAACTGTTCAAGTTCCTTTCTTCGTTAACCAAGGTGATCGTTTAATCATTAATACATCTGAAGCAAGTTACGTTTCACGCGCGTAAACAGGCAGGGAAATCAGAGGATATACTTTATTTTCCATTTGCTTTTCTTTCCATAATCATGTATGATAAAAACATAGAAGCTGCGTTGTACGTTATCGTATGAAGTTTCAACCTTTATCGATAATTAGGGAGTTCTATATTAAAGCAGGATCAGCAGGCCTAATGCCATTTGTCATTAGGACATATGATGAGAGCTTTTGCGAACACCCACCTGGTGGAGCAGGTTTTGAAACTCCATACATCAAAGCGGCAAATGCGGCAAAAAGAAGGAAACCATTGGTTTCCTTCTTTTTTTATTTTAATCGATCGTAGAAACCACTAATTTTTCTATTTTTATAACTAATATTTACAGCTATTTTTAATAGCATAATTGTTATTATTAAAATATGTAAGCGCAATCATAAGTGTGAAAGGATTGATTCTTTATCAAAAAAACTATAAGGTGCATATTGCAAATGATCAATCAAGCGGCTGCAGAATGCTTAGTGATACTATTCATCCCGTAGGTGCAGAAGTATTGGCGACCTACTGGGAGACAGAACCAAAGCTGTGTAAAAAAATATCTGGTTCATTATAGATCATCGAAATAGCTTACTTTAAAGATAGGGGATAGTTAATGATGACAAAATTAATTAATCGTACCATAGCTGATCGTTGGGAAGATGGCCTATTAATTGGAAATGGAAAGATTGGGCTGGCACTATATGGAAATCCACATATAACTTATTTGGATTTTACAGTTCAAGACCTATTTCTAAAAGGTAATCAAATGCAAAAGCTACCATATTTAGCTCCCTATCTGGAAGAACTTCGCTCCATTATAGATATGCAAGGCTATAGGGAAGGAATTAGATATTTTTATGAGAGAGCCCAAGAACAAGGCTATAAGGGTTTAACGATGAGTGATCCTTTTATACCAGCTGCTAGGTTCCTTATAGAGATAAAACAAGCATCAATAGAAAATTATCAGAGGATCACTGATTTTCAAAATGGAATGATTCAAGTAACTTATGATTCTTCAATAGGAGGCAAGGTAGAAGAAACCTTATTTGCCTCCAAAAAGGAAAATTGTATTTTTGGTAAAATTAAAAGTGAAAAACCGTTAACTGGAAGCATTATTCCGGTTAATTGGAAAGAAATAAAAATGGAAGAGAAGATAACTGTCGCAGCGAATGGCAAGTTAAAATGGGAACATAGATATCAAGATCAAACTGGCTATGATGTAATCTGGTCTATCGATTCCACTGATGGGAGAATCATCTCTAAAAGAGATAGCCTGATGTTTCATGATTCTACCACCATTTATTTTACAATCCAATGCGTTGAAAAAAACAGAGAGGAAAGACAAGTCCGTTGTTATGAAAAGGCAGTTATTGAACACAAAAAAAGTTTTTCAAAAAAATTTAATGCTGTCAAACTTTTATTAACGGATGAACAAGGAACTATTTATCTTGAAGAAGTTCTTTCAGAAATGAGAACTAGAAAACAAATAACACCAGTATTTATGCAGCTTTTTTATCAAGCATCACGATATATCATTCAATCAATGGCAAATGGAATTCCGACATTGCAGGGAATCTGGTCGGGAACCTTACATCCTGCTTGGAGTGGTGATTATACATTTGATACAAATGTCCAGCTGGCTATTTCATCATTAGCAAGCAGTGGCTATTTTGCAGAATATCGCAGCTTTTTTGAACGATTAAAAAAGTATTATCCAGATTTTAGAGAAAATGCGCAATCCTACTATGGATGTCATGGATTTTTGGTACCTGCACATGCCAGTACTACAGCAAAACATGTACATTGGAATGAAGAATGGCCGCTCATTTTTTGGATATCAGGAGCCGGTTGGCTCGCTTATTTTTATCATGAATATTGGCATTATACAAAAGATGCAGCTTTTTTGAAACATGAATGCATCCCTTTTTATGAAGAAGTGCTGGCATTTTATTTAGACTTTGCACAGTGTAAAGAAGGAAAACTTCGTTTGTCCCCAAGCTATTCAGCTGAAAATGGAATGGGAGACAATACAACAATGGATATTGCGATTGTTAAGAGTGTGTTAAAGTACTATATTGAGGCGAAAACCTGCTTGGGTGAAGAAGTGGCAAAGATTTATAAGCAATTTTATAAACAAATCCCACCTTATCGTTTGTTAGAGGATGGTGGTATAGCGGAATGGCTAGATCCAAGAACAGTAGAAAATGATAATCATCGTCATTTTTCCAATTTGTATCCGCTTTTCCAAACAAAAGAGATAAATCAAGATACACCGGAATTATGGGAATCTGCAAAAATAGCTTTTAGAAAACGAATGGATTCTTGGTTAAATAATATAGAAGGCGATACAACATCTTCCCATGGGAGAATGCACGCAGCAATGTGTGCGATTAGTTTAGAGCAAACAAAAGAAGTAACAGAATCTTTAGAAGCACTGGTGTTGGAAAACGCATTTATGGATTCATTGGCAACTGCCCATTATCGAGATAAAAATATATTTAATGTAGATGCGAATGGTTCTTTGCCGAAAGTAATTCATGATTGCCTAATTTATTCGGAACATGAGGATAGTAGTGTCACGATCTTAAAGACGGTCCCTTACTTTTTAAGCAGAGGAAAGGCTACTGGTATTTGTTTACCCGATAATTTTTATGTCCAAGCTTTAGAATGGGATATAGAAAAGGGTGATGTTTCTATCACTTTAGAACAAAAGGAAAATCGCTTTCCAAATCTGAATTTAGGTAATCAATATCATGTGAAAAAGGAGACCACGCATCTAAAACAGTTAAATAAAAATATGTGGCAATATACTTGGACTTGTACTTTTGATACATGGGAAAAAAGATAAGTCTTTGAATAGTACTTGCTAGAAGATGTTATTAACAATGCAATAACGAATTAGACACGGATATCGTCTTCATCTAAAAAATAGTGCTGTCTAAGTAAAGAGGCGATGAAAGATGCGTAGTAAATTTATACCTATAAAAAGAAGATTGATGCTTATGTTCTTAAGTGTAGTTATCCCAATATTTATTGTAGGGATTTATTTAACAATAAATATAAGGCAGGATATGATTAAGTCTCGAGAAAGAGATATACTAGTTGAAACCGAAAGAGTAAGGAAGGGGTTAGAAGATAATTTCACTTCCATTATCCAAATATCAGATTGGATATATCAGGATGAAGGCTTGGAAGAGCTTGTAACAAAAAGGTATGCCAATCCAAAGGAAATGATTGAAGGGTATAATGAATTCACTTTATTTGATTATTTTCTTAGGTATCATAGTAATTTAGCTAATATTCGATTTTTTGTAAATAATAAATCATTTATGACCAATTCGAACTTCGTTTTTGCTGATGAACAAATAAAAGAGATGAATTGGTATGAAATGGCTCTAGAGGGAAAAGGAAAGATTTATTGGTGTAATCTAGTAGACCCAGTAACAGAGAAACCTTTTTTGGCATTAGTCAGAAGTGTGTATAACTTGGAAAATCAGTTTCTAGGTATTCTTGCCATTTATGTAGATGAGTTATCGTTAATGGATATATTAAATTCGGCAACAATTGATAACGCTTTACTATTAGACAAAGAGCTAACGAATTTTCAATATACAAACCATACACCGAAAAACTACTTAACAAAACAATTGCAAAACAAAATGAAAAATCACCCAATAAATGTTGGGGAGACATATTCCATTGAAATGAAAGAAACAAAACCATTTATATTTTATGGGCAAATGTTAGATTTGCCCAAGTCCATTACGAATCATTTTCAAGTAGTGACAGTAATGAATAATCAAGAAATATTGAACGAAGTAAATAAAATAATGATAAAGAGCTATACAATTATTGGTCTTGTTATGTTACTAGTATTATTTGTTATTAAAAGATATACAAGTTCTATGGATAGAAGGATATTACAATTAAAAGATTCTATGCATAAAGTGGCAAACGGTGATTTTGATATCCCGATAACGATTGATGGCAATGATGAAATAAGAGATATCTATATTCAGCTTTATACAACAATGGAAAGCCTAAGAGATCTATTGCATAAAAATTATCAGCATCAATTACAAGAAAAAAGCTGGCAGCTGCAGCAGAAGGAGTCGGAATTTAAATTATTGGCGAGTCAAATTAATCCACACTTTCTTTATAATACATTAGAAATGATACGGATGAGAGCATTAAAGAATAAGGATAAAGAAGTATCGGAAAGTGTAAAAATTTTAAGCAAACTATTAAGAAGATCCCTTGAAAATAATCAGCAGAAATATGTGAAATTAAGTGAGGAAATTGATTTTTTACTGCTTTATCTGCGAATTCAGCAGCTTCGCTTTGGAAATAGAATTAGATATGAAATTACATCAGATGTAAATACAGCACAATATAATATTCTTCCCCTTATCTTACAGCCTATTGTTGAAAATGCATTTGTGCATGGGATTGAAGAAAAAGTAGAAAGTGGGCTTATTCTAATAAATATTGTGCAAATGGAAGAAGCTATTCATATTTTTATTCAAGATGATGGCAAAGGCATATCGAAAGAAAAATTAATCGAAATTCAACAAATATTACATAAAGAGAAAATAGGAAACCGCATTGGCTTGAATAATGTGAACGAAAGAATAAAAAGAATGTATGGAAAAAAATACGGACTAACAATAACTAGTACAGAAGGGAAGGGAACGATTGTTAAAGTTACCATCCCAATAAAAGCATAGGGGGCGTATAAAATGAAAAAAGTACTAATTGTTGATGACGAGCCGGTAATTAGAGAGGGACTACCTTATATTATTGATTGGCAGGAATATGGATTTGAAATTGTTGGTGCTGCTCAAAATGGGAAAGAAGGAATAAAACTAATTAATGAATACCAGCCTGATTTAGTAATAACAGATATACGAATGCCTGAGATGGACGGGTTAGAAATGATACAGACTGCCCAAAAGAGAGGAGAAACTTTTTATTCTATTATTCTATCAGGATATTCAGAATTTACTTATGCTCAAAAAGCCATTCGCTTAGGAACAGTATCATATTTGTTAAAACCAATAGATGAAGATGAATTAACAGATATATTGTTAGGGATACGCAAAGAAGTAGATAAACAGAAAGGGACGAATAATGATATCTACAATCTTCTAAGGAAAAATATTTTTGAAGGAGATTTTAAGCCCTGTACGCTTGAATATCGTTTAGCTTGTTTAATTCGTTTTCCAAACCAATCAATAGCAAGGGAATTTCAGACAAGAATAAGGGAGAATAAAAACGTTCTTTGCTATTTATTCACACACGATGATTATACGTATGCTTTGACGCTAATTTTAGATGATTTTGATTTAGATACCGTGGAAAAGGAACTACTGTCTATAGCCAGTCAAGAAGGTGAAGTTATACTTCAGTCTTCATGGCAAAATAAAAGCAGTCATTTGAAGCAGCTATATAAAGAGATAAGAAAGTTAAAGGATATTACCTTTTCTTATGCCAACTTAGGGGTTATTTCAAATGAAAGGATAAAAAGTTTACAAGCTAAAACTCATTTTACAGGAAATATACCAGAGCAGCTGTTAAAGGATATTTTGTATGATGGAGATCTTGCAAATTCTTTATTTAAATATAAGGAAAACTTCCGTTATCATCCCCTCCATGAAAATGAAATCAAATGGAATGTCAGTAAGGAGTTACAAAGTGTTGTAAATAACGTGATAGATACTATTAACCCAACAGATAGAGAGCGCTTGCAGGAAGTGGCGAATACTGCTGAAAGGAGTATTGCAAGAAGTAGGACGATGGAACAGTTAATGAAGGAAATGGAAAATAGTTATCGTGTGTTACAGCAAATTGTGAATGAAAGCTTTAATAGAATTAATACGATCCAAGAAATAGAAAGATATACACAAAAACACTATAAGGAAGATTTAAATCTAAAAATTATATCAGAGCACTTTAATTATAACAACGCTTACATCGGCAAGAAATTCAAAAAAGAAACAGGAAAAAGCTATTCTCAATATTTAGATGAAATACGAATGGGCAAAGCAAAACAACTACTAAAAGATTCTAATTTGATGATTTATGAGATTGCAGAAAGAACAGGTTATGCTAATTTGGACTATTTTTATAAAAAGTTTAAGCGACACTGTGGCATGTCACCAAATGAATACCGAAAATTACAAGGCAATGGGTGAAGCGATGAACAGTAGGCAGCTTTATCATATTCTAAATTACATATCCACTTTCTTTCTTTTGAATCTATGTTTTGTATTCAGTAATATATTATTCTTTACTGCTTTACTAATTTTTCCATTTTCCCTAGAAAATATTATGCTGTTTTATATATCACTTCTCCCTATGGGAGCAAGTCTCACTGCCCTTTTCTCAACTAACGGACGATTGTTAAGAGAAGGTGGTATTACTCCAGTAAGAGATTTTTTCATGGATTATAAAACAAATTTTAAACTCAGTTTTATTTATTGGTTTATACAGTTAACCATCCTTTTTATCTTATTTATTGATTTTTTTTATATGCTACAAAAAAATAATTTAATACTGGCTTGTGTAGTTGCTATTCTTTTAGCAATCGTCTTTATCACCACAAGTATTGGTCTTAGTGTATTAAGCCGATTTGAAAGTAATATGAAAACACTATTAAAAACAGGACCATTTATATTGTTGCGATTTCCAGGAAAAGCATTTTTACACTTGTCCACTTCTGTTATTCTTATTGTTTTTTTTTACTATGTCCCCGCTGTATCCTTTTTATTTGCTTTTAGCCTGTTCGGCTTTATTTTAATGTATTATACAAATCCGGTGCTGTATCAGCTAGAGAAGGAGTTAAAAAAATGAAAACCAGTCCAAAAAACTATCTATATATTTTTATCCCTTTCGTAATGTGTCTGTTGGTAAGTTGCAATCAGGAAAGTGAACATGCTTCTCCCAAACAAAGCAGCATAAACTTAAAAAACATCGAGCAGGCAAGTGAGTTGCATATTAAACAACAGGACAGTTCGATAAAACTCAGCAAAGAAGGAAGTGATTGGACTGTAAAGGAACAGACTTTCCAAGATGATATGGCAAATCAATTTGTGCTAGCTTTTTCAAATATGAGAGGAGATAAAGTGAAAGAGCAGAATGAAATGGATTTATTATTCGAGGTGGCAGCAGATCAATCACAAATGAAGTTATATAAAAAGAAAAATCAATATTATTTAGTGAGACAAAACCAAACCTATCAGCTTTATAATGTTCCAAATCTTGTGAAATACTATTCGCCGGTCATTTTTTCGGAAAAGAAGGCATTTCCGCTAGAAGCAGATCAGATAAAAAAAATTGAATTTCGGGGAGAGCGAGATCATTATTCCTTGAGTAAACAAACTGATTATTCATCTGTAGAAAAGGCCCCCTTTATAAGTGGATGGTTTCTTCATGACTATTATTCACACGACTATTCAGTGGAATACAAAAAAATGGATGAAATCTTATCTACACTTACACATTTAAAAGTATCAGATCCATCAAATGAAATCGATCAAAGTAAGCTGATCAATTGGAAGGAGATTATTATTCAAGAAGAGGGCAAGGAATATACTTTAAAATTGTTAAAGGATGAAAATAATCAATACTATGCTACCGTTAATAAAGAAAGAAATTTGTTTGTCGTTCCAAAAGGGCAAATCGAAAATTTAGTAAATCGCCCTTTTTCTATTATCGATAAGTTTCTGTGCCTTATTATGGCAGATGCTTTGAACAAGTGGACAATTGAAGGCAAACAATCAGAGCAGATAACTGCTATCCATCGACTTAATAGTACATCAGATAAGATTATTTCTACCTTTCAATTGAATAATAGCAATATAGATGAAGCAGACTTTCGAAATTTATATCAATATATTGCTGTACTATCTGCAAATAAGGAATATAAAGGAGAAGCATTAGAAAAGAAACCTTATTTGAAAATGGCGTATGAGTTTGCGTCTGACGGAAGAGAACATAGTCGAAAACTAGAATTTTATCCTTTGAAAACAAATAATAACATGTTTGCTATTAAAGAGAATGGCAATATTGATTTTGTTATCAAAAAAGACCAATTAGTAACGATGCTTAAGCAAGTTAATGAATTTGATTAATCGAGCAATTAGATGGCTGAAATTCTTTCATATAAGGTAGTTTAGAAATATATCCAATAGACAAATTGGTAGCAGTACTTCTAGAAGATAAATTTGCATCTTATCAAAGTGCTCATTCAGCCATGAGCACTTTTGGTTTATTTTAAAGAATATATCAATAAATTAAACGCTTTCAAAACACTATTTTTTACTACTTACTACACTAAGAATTACTATTAAAAATGAAAGCGTATCCAATTATACTTTATTTATAAAGAAGTTACTTTAGATAGGGAGTGGGGAGAGATGGAGATAGCACCTCTTGTTAAGCAAGAAAAAAAGCCCCAAAAGGAGAAAAAAATAACCTGGAAAAAGCTGAAAGATCAAAAAGTACTTATCATCATGGCACTACCCTTGGTAATTTGGCTTATCATTTTTTGTTATCTACCTCTTTTTGGATGGATTATGGCTTTTCAAGATTATAAGCCAGCATTAGGAGTACTAGAATCTCCATGGGTTGGTCTCAAGCATTTTAAAGCGCTGTTTGAGGATGAATTATTTTATCGGGCATTAATTAATACATTGGGTATGGGTGGATTAGGAATTGTTTTTGGAACCGCAAGCTCAATTGCTTTGGCTCTCTTATTAAATGAGCTGCGATTCACAAGATTTAAGAAATTTACACAGACCGTATCATATCTTCCGCATTTTGTATCGTGGGTAATTGTAGCAAACATTGTAACTACCATGCTTTCAACAAATGGAGCATTGAATGAATTATTATTGTCCCTCCATATCATTGATACCCCAATACAATTTATGAGTGATCCCAATAAGTTTTGGTATATTGTCACATTCTCTGATGTTTGGAAAGAGATGGGGTGGAATGCCATTATTTATCTCGCCGCAATGGTGAGTATCGATAAAGAAATGTATGAAGCAGCTTGGGTAGATGGAGCAAGTCGCTTTAAACAAATGATCCACATTACACTTCCATCTATCAAACCTATTATCCTTATATTACTAATTTTGAGTATTGGCAATCTTATTAATATTGGATTTGAAAAACAAATGCTGCTTGGAAATAATATCGTAGCAGATAAAGCGCTTGTACTGGACAAGTATGCTCTTGATTACGGTATTGGTATGTTTAGATATTCCTATGGTACAGCAATAGGAATTTTTAAATCAGTCGTTAGTATTATTCTTATCTTTATATTTAATAATATTGCCAAAAAATCAGGAAATGGCGGACTTATGTAAGGAGGCTAAAATGACAAATTTATTCAGGAAGAAAAAGAGCATAAATCGACCTACTGGCTTTGATTTAGTCATTGGAGCAATAATGATTATCATCATTATCGCCACACTCTATCCATTTTTAAATGTTCTAGCTATTTCATTAAATGATTCAGTGGATACAGCTAAAGGTGGATTGCGCATTTTGCCAAGGGAATTTACTTTTGCAAACTATATAGAAATCTTCAGCAATAATGATCAACTGCTGTTAGCCTTTACCAATTCTGTTTTAAGAACAGTCATTGGTACTATAGCAGGAGTTTTATGTACATGTGTGATGGCTTATGTCATTAGCCGAAAAGACTTCATCTTTCGAAAACATCTTACAACATTATTGATCGTTACGATGTATGTCAGCGGCGGACTAATCCCTGGATATATTTTAATTCGCAATTTAGGATTGATTAACAGTTTTGCTGTCTATATTATTCCAGCATTACTAAGTGCTTTTAATGTAATCGTTATAAGATCCTTTATTGATAGTTTACCAGATGCACTGGAAGAATCAGCAAAAATAGACGGAGCAAATGACTTTGTTATATTTTACAAGATTATTATGCCGTTATGCATTCCAGCGATTGCCACAATAGCTCTTTTTATCGCTGTTGGTCAATGGAATAGCTGGTTCGATACCTATTTATATGCGAGGGGGAATGTTAATCTAACAACACTACAATATGAATTAATGAAGATTTTAGACAATGCTAGTGCACAATCAACGGGAAATGTCAGTAATTCAGCTATGGAGCAATTAAATGCAGGAAAAACTACTCCAGAATCTATTAAGATGGCAATCACTATTATTGCTACTGTACCAATATTGCTAGTATATCCATTTCTGCAAAAATATTTTGTTTCAGGATTAACATTAGGAGCAGTGAAAAATTAATCAGCTAGGTTAGCCTATTTTGCTTATTATTAGGAGGGATTTTTTTATGAAATGGAAGAAAATGATAATGGCAGGTTCGGTGTTATCGGCAAGTCTGTTACTTGCAGCTTGTAATAAAGCTGTTGATTCAGAAAAAGAGAAAGATGGAGACATAACAACCTTAACGTTTTTTAGTGCGGATTTAACGAAGGATGACAAATTTGATAATCCGGTTGCTAAAGAAATTACCAAAAAAACAGGGGTAAAGTTAGAAATTTCTCATCCGGTTGGTGGCGATACACAAGCAGTTCCTTTAATGATTGCTAGCGGCGATTATCCTGACTTAATTTTTGGCAAAGGCGATCTTAATAAATTAATTGATGCTGGAGCTGTTATCCCATTAGATGAACTGATTGAAGACAAAGGGGATAATTTGAAAGCTCTGTATGGTGATCAACTAGTCCGCCTAAAGAACAATACAGAAGATCCGCAGATTTACCATGTGGGTACAGGCGGCATGACGAATACAGTATTAAATCCTAGCGGAACATTTAAAATACAATTAGAAGTATTAAAAGAATTAGGCTATCCAGAGATTAAAACTTTAGAAGATTACGAGAATGCTTTAAAAGCTTATAAAGAAAAGTATCCGCAAATCAATGGACAAGATACGATTGGCTTATCTTTATTAGGTAGTGACTGGAGATGGCTCATTACAGTAGGAAACCCAGCAGGATATGCATCTGGATATCAGGATGATGGGCAATGGCTGGTGGATGAAAGTACAGGCGAGACAAGATATAAATTCCAAGATGAGAAAGTAAAAGAGTACTTTAAATGGCTCAACCATATGTATGATGAAGGATTAGTAGATCCAGAGAGTTTTACTCAAAAATATGACACATACATTGCAAAAATATCTTCGGGCCGTGTCATAGGTTTAGCGGATCAAAATTGGGATATAAATGATGGAATTGCGGCTCTTAAAGCAGATGGACAGTCGTGGAGAACTTATGCACCACTTCCTGTGACATTAGAAGAAGGTATTTTACAGCCAGATACAAAAGACTATGGATATACAGGCACGGTTGGTGTTTCCATTTCCTCTACAAGTAAACAACAAGAAAAGGCTTTTGGATTTTTAGACTGGATGGCGTCAGAAGAAGCACAAATCTTAGTTAACTGGGGGATAGAAGGAGAAAACTATGAAATCAAGGATGGAAAACGTGTTGCGACCGATATTAAAGAATCGCAAACCGATCCTAATTATTCCCTTAAAACCGGAGTCGGGAACTATATTTACCCGTTTCCACAATGGGGAACAGGAGCAGTTGACTCCACTGGGCAACCAATATCAAGGTCTGATACGAAAGAATTAGCCATGTCGAATTATACGGAGGAAGAAAAAGAGGTTATAAGTAGTTATGGTCATGAAGTGTGGGCAGATTTCTTCCCATCTCCAGTTGAACTAGGTCAGACAAAGCATGGTCGTGCTTATGAAATAGCTATTCCAGCAAGCAGTGATTTGACAGTGATTCAACAAAAGGCAGACGACTACACAACACAAGCAATTACTGATATTATCATTTCCCCTCCAAGTGAGTTTGAACAGAAATGGTCAGAAATGCAAACAAAATTAAAGGAGATGGGGATTGACAAAGCTAGTTCGGATATGACTGGATTAGTAAAAGATCGAATGAAGTTATGGGCGAATTAAAGATTTACTTTTTTGGGTGAAACATCTGAGGAAATAAAAACTATTTCTTCTTAAAACGACTCTGTTGGAACAAAGCAGAATAGTTTTTCCTATCTTTCTAATGTTTCATCCCTTTAAGGGGAGATTGGTTATGGCTGTGATAAGTTTTGATGTAGGTGGAACATTTGTGAAATATGGACTAATTGAACGCTCTAACATTGTCCAAAAGGGCAAATTCAAAACAGATAGACATGACAAAGAAAGTTTTCTATCTAGTTTGACTGCAAAAATAGTAGATTTGAGCCTATTAGCATCTATTAAAGGGATAGGTATAAGCTTTCCTGGA
Source organism: Niallia sp. FSL W8-0177 (assembly GCF_038006285.1). Taxonomy (NCBI): domain Bacteria; kingdom Bacillati; phylum Bacillota; class Bacilli; order Caryophanales; family Bacillaceae; genus Niallia; species Niallia sp. FSL W8-0177. Next base: position 2,344,328 of record NZ_JBBOUX010000001.1, on the reverse strand, counting down.
TTTATAGATTCAGTAAATGGAGTTCCTATTCTAGCAGGTGCAATTACTTCTATTAATGGAGTAGATATAGTAAACGAATTAAAGAAAAGATTAACAATAGATTGTCCAATCTATATAGAAAATGATGCGAATTGCGCCGCGCTAGCAGAAAAGTATAACGGTGCAGCAATCGATATTAATGACTTTATTCTCTTAACACTGGGGACTGGAGTTGGCGGCGCGATTTACTATCAGAACCAAACAATAAAGGGCCACTCTTATCGAGCTGGTGAATTAGGCATGATGCTTACAGATTATGGGAGATTCCCAAATAAAACACTTCATGAGTTAGCATCCACAAGCGCACTTATTAGCCTTTATAAGGGAAAATATGGACTCCCACCTGAAGCGGAAATAGCTGGCGAAGAAATATTTTCTTTAGCAACAGATCATAAAGTAAAAGAGATAATTAGAGAGTGGTGCAAGTACGTTGCAGTAGCGATATTTAATTCTGTCGTTATTTTCAATCCCGAAAAGGTCCTAATTGGTGGCGGCATAAGTCAAAATCCTGCACTATATTCTTATATAAAGGAGGCATTAAACACAATACCATACTGGCAAGATTTCATGGTACCTGTACAAATATGTAAGCATTATAATGATTCGGGCTTATGGGGGGCATATATTTTAGTTGAAAACCATTTAAAGCAAGGGGAGTGTGAAAGGAATGAAATTTCTTAATGGCGGATGGTTAGTTAAAGACGGTTTTGAAGTGAACTATGCTACACATGTGTATTCGACAAGACAATCAAAAAATATCTTAACTTTATATGCTCCTTTTTCCTATATAAATCATAAAGGGGCAACATTAGATGGAGGGATGATGACTGTTGAACTATTCACTCCACATCCAGATATAATTGGTGTCAGAATGTACCATTATAAAGGAACAAAAAAGCTTGAGCCGCATTTTGTTATCAATAAAAAAGAAATTGTTCCAGATATTTCAGAATCGGAATCTACCTATTCTTTTGTTGCCGGGGATTTAAGTGCCATTGTGACAAAGGGAGAAACCTTTACGATTACTTTTAAATATAAGGGACGAATTCTTACAGAAAGCAATCCGAGAAGTAAAGGATATATTAAAGATCCACAGGGAGATTACCATATCAGCGAACAATTGTCTATTGGTGTAGGAGAGAACATTTATGGTTTAGGGGAACGGTTTACCCATTTTGTGAAAAACGGGCAAACAGTCGAAATTTGGAATGCGGATGGTGGGACTGGTACGGAACAGGCATATAAAAATATTCCATTCTACGTAAGCAACAATGGGTATGGTGTATTTGTGAATACTCCAGGCAAAGCTAGTTTTGAAATTGGAAGTGAAAAGGTTTCGAAGGTGCAATTTAGCGTACCTGGTGAAATGATGGAATATTATGTTATTGGTGGCGGAGATCTAAAGCAAGTGTTAGAAAATTATACTGACTTGACAGGGAAACCATCAATGCCACCCGCATGGTCCTTTGGTCTTTGGTTAAGCACTTCCTTTTTAACTGATTATGATGAGAAAACAGTTACTTCTTTTGTTGATGGAATGGCAGAGCATGATATTCCTTTAGAAGTTTTTCATTTTGATTGTTTATGGATGAAAGAATATGAATGGTGTAATTTTACTTGGGATCAAGATATCTTTCCAGAACCTGAAAAGATGTTAGCGAGGTTAAAAGCGAAAGGATTAAAAATCTGTGTGTGGATTAATCCGTATATTGGCCAAAAGTCACCTTTATTTGATGAAGGGATGGCAAAAGGCTACTTCTTAACAAAAGCTAATGGTGATATTTGGCAATGGGATAAGTGGCAAGCAGGAATGGCAATTGTGGATTTTACCAATCCTGCGGCTGTGAAGTGGTATCAGTCCCAGTTAACCTCTTTGCTTGATATGGGAGTCGACTCTTTTAAGACAGACTTTGGCGAACGAATACCAATAGATTGCGTTTATTATGACGGGTCTGATCCGGAAAGAATGCATAATTACTATGCCTATTTGTATAACGAAGTAGTTTATAACCTTTTAGTAGAGGTGCGCGGAAAAGAAGAAGCAGTAGTATTTGCCAGGTCTGCATCCGTTGGTTCGCAAAAGTTTCCGGTACATTGGGGTGGGGATAATACTTCTGATTATCCATCAATGGCTGAGACGCTTCGGGCAGGGTTATCTTTTGGTCTTGGCGGTTTTGGTTATTGGAGTCATGATATCTCAGGATTTGAGGCAGGAGCAACGCCAGATATTTATAAAAGATGGACGCAGTTTGGTTTATTATCTTCCCACAGCCGCTATCACGGAAGCTGGGAGTATAAAGTGCCTTGGATGTATGGAGAAGAGGCAGTGGAGGTTACACGCACCTTTACAAAATTGAAACTGAGTTTAATGCCATATTTAATTGCTCAATCTGTATATACTGCAGAAAAAGGGATACCTATGATGAGACCAATGGTTTTAGAGTTCCCAGATGATATATCCACTCATACTTTAGATCGTCAATACATGCTCGGAGATAATCTATTAGTAGCACCAATTTTTAGAGAAGACGGCAAAGTTAATTTTTATGTCCCAGAGATAAAAGGTGTTTGGACCAATTATTTAACAGGAGAATTATATGAAGGTGGTCATTGGTATGAGCAATCGTATGATTATTTTACACTGCCGTTATTGGTCCGCCCAAATAGCATTATTATCGAAGGAAGCTGCAAGGAACAAGCAGTATATGATTATACGGAAAAGCCGAAGATTCACGTATTTGATTTACATGAAAACCAACTCCTTTCAGCTGCAATATATAGCAAAGATGGGGAAAAACAAGCGAATGTCATGGTATCGAAAAAGCACGGGCGGTATGAAATAGAGGTTACTGGCATAAATAAATATGAAATTATTTTACATGGAGTAACGGATATTCCTCCAGCCCCAGAAGTGAAGGTAGAAAATAATTCCACCCGGATTATTTCATCAAAACAAAAATGGACACTTGGCTAAACGAGTAGAAGGGTTAAGGAAAAGGAAGGGACAGAAGTTATGTACCATAAACAATTGGATGACTTTCCAGCCGATTTTCTATGGGGAGCTGCATCTGCTGCGTACCAAATTGAAGGAGCTTGGAATGTTGATGGAAAAGGACCGTCTATTTGGGATACTTTCTCTAAAATAAAAGGAAAAACATATGAAGGAACAACTGGAGATGTAGCCGTCGATCATTATCATCTATACAAGGATGATGTGAGATTGATGGTAGAAATGGGTTTAAAGGCATATCGCTTTAGCATTTCTTGGAGCAGAGTAATCCCAGATGGAGACGGTCAGGTGAATGAAGCAGGTTTATTATTTTATGAAAGATTAGTAGATGAGTTATTGGTTAATAAGATTGAACCGGTTATCACTCTTTATCACTGGGATTTACCACTATCATTACAGGAGCGCTTTAATGGCTGGGAGTCTCGAGAAACAATTAAAGCCTTTAAAAAATATTGTGAAGTGTTATATCGTAGATTGGGAAAAAAGGTTACTTACTGGGTATCCATGAATGAACAAAATGTTTTCACCACACTTGGTTACCGATGGGCCATACATCCACCTGCGGTTACCGATTTAAAAAGAATGTATGAAGCCAATCATATTATTAATCTTGCAAATGCGGAAGCAATTAAGTTATTTCATGAAATAGTACCGAATGGAAAGATCGGACCAAGTTTTGGGTATGGACCGATGTACCCTTTAAATGCAGATCCAGCTAATGTATTAGCTGCAGAAAATGGCGAGGCATTTAACAATGATTGGTGGCTAGATGTATATTGTAAAGGAACTTATCCAAAGTTTGTCAAGAAACAACTAGAGAGACTTGGAATTGCTCCCACCGTTTTGAAAGAAGATGAAATTTTATTAAAATCCGCTAAACCAGACTTTTTAGGTATTAATTATTACCATGGTGGTACAGCACAGCAAAATCGACTGGAGCTTGCTGACAAGAATGGCGAAAAAGAATTTTCAGGAACTGATCCATATTTAATGCAGCCTAAAAGCGGCCAAGCAGTATCTCCAGAGATTCCGATGTTTAATGCAGTCGACAATCCATATTTGCAAAAGACAGATTGGGGATGGGAAATAGATCCAATTGGTTTTCGAATCGCATTAAGAAGAGTACAGGCAAGATATGATTTACCAATTTTTATTACTGAAAATGGCTTAGGTGCTATTGACACAATCGCTGAGGATGGCCGCATAAAGGATCATTACCGTATTGATTATTTAAAAAAGCATATAATAGAAATGAAAAAAGCAATAACAGATGGAGTGGACATTATCGGGTATTGCGCATGGTCCTTTACTGATTTATTAAGTTGGTTGAATGGATATAAAAAACGTTACGGTTTTGTTTTTGTAAATAGAACGGAGCATGAAGAAAAGGATTTAAGAAGGATACCGAAAGAAAGCTATTATTGGTATAAGCAGCTTATTTTAGAAAATGGTGTGTCGATTAAATAGCGGAAAACAACCCCCTGTTTTAAAGAAATTAATAAATATACTTAACTCAAACTTCTATTTCCAAAAAATAAGAGTTTGTCTACAGTCTAAGAGTAGGATAAATATAAATTATCCTACTCTTAGTTTTTGGCCAGGGTAAATTTTGTCTACATTTTTCAATTGATTCCATTCCTTTATTTTTCCCGCACTTGTATGAAAATTTTTTGCTATTCGGCTGACTGTATCTCCTTTTTTCACCACATAATAGACAGCCTTTTGGGATGGTATTTTAATTTTTTGTCCGACATTGATGATATCTTGGTTTTCTATCTGGTTAAAAGCACGTAGAACTTTAATTGTTGTCTCATACTTTCTGCTAATTTGATACAGGGTATCTCCTTTTTTTACAATATATTCTGTATTACGTGAGGGGGTTGTATTAGAATCTGATTCGAAATATGGTAATGGATTGACTGCGTTAGATTTATTGATATTCCAACGACCAATGTGTAATTCAAAGTGCAAATGCTGACCTGTTGATTCTCCTGTACTCCCCATAATGCCAATAACTTGTCCTTTTTTTACATAATCGCCAACCTTCACTTTTCGAGATCCTCTTTTCAAATGCGCATACACTGTTTCATATTCTTGTCCAGATATTTTATGAAGAATCATAATGCATTCTCCGTAACTCGCCGAGTAATAGGATCTGCTGACAATCCCGTCAGCACAAGCTTTAATTGCATTGACGCCATTGTGGGCAAAATCTATCCCAAAGTGCATGTTTTTACCAGTTGCACGAAATTCGTTTGATATATATGTCACGGAAGTTGGTTTAGAAAACATATCATATCACCTCATGATAGCATATGATGAAGTGCTTATAATTGGTTGGACTTTCCCTTTTTATTTCTTAGAAGGCATATCCCATAATCGCAGCAATTTTTCTAGGGATATCGGTGTTATCTAAAACACCATGAAATTCTTCTGCTCCTGTCCCAACTGCAAATACAACAATCATATTGCTTGTATGGCCGCCTGTTGAACTAAGCTGCTGGGTGAGTGGATCTACAATTCCTGCATGATAATGGTTCGCGATAATAGTGCCAATTTTCCAGTCCATTTGTTGTTCTCGATATACTTGTCCGTTATTTACTTTCGGATTTATTTGCAGCTGAAGCAGCTCATCTTTCCTGAGGTCTATTCCAGCATAGTCTTTAAAAACTTTCTTTATGCTTTTTGCCGTATAGCCATTATTTGTTTTTTTCTTTATTAATTGCTGAGCCATATAATGAGGGGACGCTGAAACCTTTTTTAAACCACTAATATCTAACGCTTCTGTAGCAGATATGCCCATTGTTTCGTGATCTGCTGCAACAACAACCAATGTATCGTTTCTTTTCTTCGCCCATTCCACACAGTACTTAACCACTTCATCAAATGCAACTGTTTCTTTCCATATACCAGTTATATCAGAAGCATGTGAGGCGTGATCTATTCGACCTCCTTCAATCATTGCAAAAAATCCTTTTTGTTCACTTGATAGCACGTCTAATGCCTTTTTCGTCATTTCCTCCAATGTTGGTTCGGTTGTTTTGATATGACTTCTATCAAGTTGAAAATTCAAATGAGCATCACCGAATAATCCAAGCCATTTTTGGGACTTCGTTTTTTCTAATTCCTCAGCAGTTGTTAGAAAATCATATCCAGCTTTTTTATAAGCATCTATAAGATCTGTTCCCCGTTTATCCTTATGAGTAAAATATTTTTTGCCTCCTCCCATGATAATATCCACCTTATTACTCAATTGTTGTTTAGCAATTTCCTCCTGATCAGCCCATCTATTATTGACGCTTGCGGTAAAGCTGGCAGGTGTGGCATCTGTAACAGAATTTGTTGTGATGATGGCCGTTTTTTTTCCATCTCTTTTAAATTTGTCTAAAATACTATCTACATTTTTTCCTTCTGCTGTAATACCAATCATTCCATTATTTGTTTTCCTTCCAATGGCAAGAGCTGTCCCTCCGGCAGCAGAGTCTGTTACCCGATTATTGCTAGATGAAGTATGAACAATGGCGGTATGGGGAAGCGTTTCTATAAAAAGTCTCCCATTTGCTCCATGTTCAAATAATCGAGCAATCTCCATTTGTCCAACTCCCATACCATCGCCGATGAGCAAGATAACATTCTTTGGTTTCCTCTTTTGTTCCTTACTGAAAGCAGGCTTTTCTGTTCTTGGTTGCATGGAAAGAACAAGAACAAAACTTAGACTGATGGAAATAAAGACGAGAAGCAGTTTTTTCATGTCTTTTTCCCTCCCTACTTTTGGTTTTTTTATTAGGTATAGCTTTTGAAAAAAAGTGGTTTTTTAACCATGTATAACTCAATTGTTTGAAGTCAGCAGATTTTTGTATGTAGTGGAGGTTAGGATAGACGTTCTTTCCCAAAGAATGCATAAATGGCAGAATGTATGATAAAGAGAGTCTACTCTTGGGAAATCAGCTGAAATTCCTTGCAAGGTAGGGATAAACTGCAATAATCAGAAGGAGAAACGTAGGTAGAAAGGGAATTATTTAGTTTATCGGAGTAAAAAAAGGGAGAGAAGATTATGAGTAAATCATTTATTGAACAAGTACATTATATTAGAATTCCTGTAAAAGATTTAGAACTGTCTGCAAGATGGTATAGAGATGTATTAGGGCTCCAGTTACTAAACAATACGGGGGAACTTGCTATTTTAAAAGTAAATGAAGGACCTTTCTTACTTATCTTAGTTCCTACCAACGATGAAACATTTGCACATTTTACAATTGATAATGAAGAAGAATTTAGCATTGGCTTTACAAGTCCACAGTTATCTGAGTTTCATCAACACTTAATGGACAATCAAGTTAAGGTAGAGGATATAAAGGAAGACAATGGTCACTTCTTTTTCCATTTTTATGACCCAAATGGTAATAAGCTTCAAGTCCACTGGTAAGATGAACATAAATTAAATTATCTTTTCCTTAATGAAATAAGATGAGGGTGGGACAAAACAAAATAAATAATGGATAAAGACGAACAATCTAATTTAGTGGTGAATCCAATTCGTTCCATTGCGTTACAGACACTCCCTTTCCGCGGGGAGCAACCTAAGCCTCCTCGGCAAGCCTGTGGGGTCTTAGGCTTTGCTCTATTTCCCGCAGGAGTTGAGTGTCTTCCACTCCATTTCACTCCGTTTTTAAAGAGTATTTTCGTTCCAACATTTTTTTCAAAAGAAAATAAATGGAGCAGCCTGAATACACGGAGACTCCTATGGGAGCTGCGAGAAAGTCCAAGACCCCGCAGGAATGAGGAGGCTTGGCGCTCGCCCCATGGAAAGCGAAGTGTATTCAGGCTGCGGGTGATTACCACATACCTTCTTTCTTAAAATAATAAAAAAACACAAACAATTATACGAATTTTTTTTAGTGTGTACGTATAATTGTTCGGGGTTAGATTTGGTTGAAATACTTATGTCCCACTCCCATATTTTTTTGCCTGAAAAAACAACCTTCGAATACTTGTACCTCAACCATTCTCCTAAAAACAATCAGAAAAAATAGCTGAATTAATGGGGAGATGGCATAAAAAATGAAGACAAGCATACATTTTAATAAGTCATCCTATATATGTCATTACAAAGCAGCCAATCTAAACTAGGAAATTTCATTAAGGAGGAACTATTGTGAATACTATCTATTCTTTTTTGCCTAAAGCAATCGAAAATCTTATCCTCACAATCCCTCCATCAGAAAGATTAGGGATGGAAGAGATTCGAGTACGCATAGGTAGACCTTTAGAAGTATTTATAAATGGACGGTCTATCTTTTTTCCGTTTATTGTTTCGAAAGAGGATGGAAACCAATTATTGAATAAAATCAGTCAGTATTCCGTTTATACAATGGAAGAAGAATTGAAAAGAGGATATATCACGGTTCAAGGTGGACATCGGATTGGCCTAGCAGGCAAGGTCATTTTACAAGATAGCAAAGTTAAGGCAATAAGGGACGTAGCATCTTTTAATATTCGAATTGCAAAGGAGCAAATTGGCATAGCAAATCCATTTATTCCTTATTTATATGATAAAGGGAAATGGCGTCATACGATGATTATTGGTCCTCCACAGACCGGGAAAACGACTTTATTGAGAGATATTGCTAGATTGATTTCTTCGGATGCGGATAATTCTTTAATAAAACCAGCAAAAGTAGGAATTGTGGATGAGCGGTCTGAAATTGCCGGATGCTTGGATGGTATTCCACAAATGACATTTGGTCCTCGTGTAGATGTACTGGATGCTTGTCCAAAAGCAGAAGGAATGATGATGATGATTCGCTCCATGAGTCCAGACGTCCTCATAGTGGATGAGGTTGGTCGGAAAGAGGATGAAGAAGCAATACTAGAAGCAGTCAATGCAGGTATTCAATTAATAATGACTACACATGGTTCAAGCTTGGAAGAAGTAAAAAAACGACCAATGCTTTCTAGCATGATAAAAATGGGCATATTCGAACGATATATTGAATTAAATAGAAGGAAAGGTCCTGGGACTGTAACAGCGATAAAAAATGGACAAGGCCAGTTATTGATGGATGAAATGAAGGTGAAATAAATGATTAAAATAATTGGGGCAATCTTGATCCTTGCTTCTACAAGCTGGGGTGGAATGGAATTTTCCAAGCTATTAAGTCAAAGACCGAAGCAAATACGCGCATTAAAATCTGCCCTGCAATCTTTGGAAGCGGAGATTATGTATGGACATACCCCCTTGCATGAAGCAAGCAGACGCTTAGCTGAACAATTAAATGAACCATTACGTTCCTTTTTTGCCGGTTTTGCAGAACGCTTGCTTAAAGAGGATACAACGGTGAAAGAGGCATGGACAGCCTCTTTGCATGAGATTTGGAAAAAAACAGCGATGAAGGATTCAGAATTAGAAATTATGAAACAATTTGGAGAAACATTAGGAAGGCATGATCGTTTTTCTCAGCAGAAGCAGATCATGTTAACACTTACCCATCTGGAAAGAGAAGAAGAGGAAGCAAGGGAAATACAAGGGAAATATGAAAAAATGATAAGGAGCTTAGGATTTCTTTCGGGTCTGCTGATTGTCATTTTATTGATGTAGTTTAGGAGGAGACTTTTATGGGTTTAGAGGTCGATATTATATTCAAAATCGCTGGTGTTGGAATCGTTGTTGCTTTTTTACACACAATCCTCGACCAAGTCGGCAAAAAAGAATATGCACAGTGGGTCACATTATTTGGATTTATTTACATTCTATTTATGGTAGCGAATATTGTAAATGACTTATTCCAGAAAATCAAAGCAGTATTTTTATTCCAAGGGTAAGGGAGGATATCATCATTGAAATTCTTCAAATAGTTGGAATTGCACTTGTTTCCACATTTTTAGCACTTGTTGTAAAAGAACAAAAGCCAAATATCGCCTTTTTATTAGTTGTTTTTGTCGGGTGTGCCATCTTTCTTTTTCTTGTAGACCAAATAGCTGCAATCATTCAAATGGTGGAAAGGATAGCATTGAATGCAAAAGTAAATACCGTTTATGTCGAAACGATTCTAAAAATAATTGGTATTGCCTATATTGCAGAATTTGCTGTGCAAATTACAAAAGATGCTGGACAAGGATCGATAGCATCTAAGATTGAACTAGCAGGGAAGATATTGATATTGGCAATGGCTGTTCCGATTTTAACCGTCTTAGTAGAAACTATTTTAAATATGATTCCCAATTAACTTAGGAAACCGCTTATTTCGAGGTGAAAAAATTGAAAACAAAGTTGAAAGTCGTCCTACTCGTTATGGCAGCTCTCTTTTTTCTATATCAACCGATTGTACAAGCCTCACCTCATGAATCACAAGACTCACAAGAAGCAGAAGCAGCAGAAGAAATAAAGGAAGAAGGAATGGACCCCACAAAAATAGTTGAATCTCAACTAGAATCTCTGGATCTTAATGAATTAACAACTTTTTGGGATTCCATCAAAACAGAGTATGGTGGATTTTTGCCAGAAAGTCAAAAAGGCAGTCTCTATGATTTTATGACAGGGGATAAAAGCTTTGATTTACAAGGCTTCTTCCATGGGATACTTCAATTTGCTTTCCACGAGATTATTGTAAATGGCAAATTATTAGGTTCGTTAATTCTACTGACTATTTTTAGTGTCATGCTTCAAATGCTTCAGAATTCATTTGAGAAAAGCTCCATCAGTAAGGTAGCATACGCGATTGTCTTTATGGTTTTAATAATTCTTGCATTAAATAGCTTCCATGTTGCTATCACTTATGCAAGTGATGCTATTTCGAAAATGACCCATTTTATATTAGCCTTTGTCCCGTTATTGCTTGCCCTTATGGCAGCCTCTGGCGGCGCCATATCTGCTGCCTTCTTTCATCCGGTTATCTTATTTTTGATGAATACAAGCGGTATGTTAATTGAATATATTGTGCTGCCCCTATTATTCTTATCAACCCTGCTTCATGTTGTCAGCAGTTTGTCCGAGCAATATAAAGTTACTCAGCTCGCCAATTTGCTGCGTAATATTAGCATTGGGATTTTGGGTATTTTCTTAACAATCTTCTTAGGAGTAATTTCTGTGCAAGGAGCATCATCTGCAATCACAGATGGAATTACAATTAAAACAGCTAAGTTTGTAACTGGTAATTTCATCCCGGTGATTGGACGGATGTTTACCGATGCAACAGATACGGTCATTAATGCTTCATTATTATTAAAAAACACGGTTGGAATCGCAGGAGTTGTTATTCTCCTTCTTCTCGTAGCATTTCCTGCCATAAAAATTTTAATGATTTCCTTTATCTATAAATTTGCAGCAGCCATTCTCCAGCCAATTGGCGGCGGGCCAGTTATTAAATGTTTAGATGTTATTAGTAAAAGTGTCATTTATGTCTTTGCGGCACTTGCAATTGTATCCCTAATGTTTTTTCTAAGCATTACAGTGATCATTGTTGCCAGTAATCTGACGATGATGGTTAGGTAAAAAGGGGGCGAAAGAATGAATTTTATTACAGAATGGGTAACAAATATTATTCTCTTTATACTGTTAGCAACGGTTGTGGATATGCTATTGCCTAACTCTACTTTTCAGAAATATGCAAAGATGGTCGCAGGCCTGCTCCTAATAACCGTCATTTTAACACCTGTATTTAAGCTGATATCCAGTGACTTTGAAGCCGTGTTTTCAGCTAGTGCAATGGGTGAACCTGAACAAAAAAATATGAATAATTCCATTGAATTAAAAAAAAGAGAAATACAAGCCTCACTTGATGAATATACATTAAATAAAATGGCTGTCCAATTAAAAGAGGATGCAAATGAGGAGTTGATAGCAAATTACGGAATGGAGATTAATTCAATTCAATTATCAATTGACAAAGAAAAGGAGGGTGGCTTTCCTGCAAATCTAACTGAAATGGTTATTCATATGAAGGAAAGCCAGGATCCCAATAATGTTGTGGAAGCTGTAAGCCCTGTTCGAATTGATACACAGCAACCTCTTCTTGATAAAAAGGAAACAAAACAAATGGACACAGAAAGTATTATTTCCTTTCTTTCTGAAAAGTGGGAAGTGCGAAATGATGCAATTGTAATTATGTACGAAGGAGGGGAGGAGGGGAAAAATGGATAAAAAGGACAAAGGGCCATTAAGCTGGTTGAAAAATATTCTGTCAAATGACGGAAACGAAAAAAAACAGGGGAAAACCACTTATATTGTCATCGTTGTATTATTTGGAGTCGCCATTATGCTGTTAAGCAATATGTTCTTTAAAGACAATAATAAAGCTCAAGAAGTCGCTGCTTATAATAATGAAGCTTCTTCTGAAGAGGCGGAGGAGACATTTGGGCAAAAAGCCAATAGTAGTAATTTAACTATTGCTGATTATGAAGAACAATATAAAAAAGAAATTAAAGAAGCAATATCAGCGATAGCAGGGGTTAAGGATGCAATTGTCTATGTAAATATAGAGGGATCAGAAAAGAAAGTATATGAAAAAAACCAATCCCAAACGATCCAGAAAACAGAAGAAAAGGATACACAGGGAGGTAATCGAAATGTGGAAGAAACATCGAATGAAGAAACAGTTGTATTAGTACCAAATGGAGATAAACAAGTTCCGATTGTAGTGGAGACGATGAAACCTAAAATAGCCGGAGTTCTCGTTGTTGCAAAAGGAGCTGGAGATATAAAAGTAAAAACAATGATTGTTGAAGCAGTTACTCGGGCGCTGGATGTTCCTAGTCATAGAGTTTCTGTACAACCTAAACAAAACTAAGGGGGAAGAATAGATGTTATTAAAAAAGCAAACGGTATGGTTGTTAACAATGTTAAGCTTGGTAGTTGTGTTGTCGGTATACTATATTACTTCACCGGAATCCCGATTAAATGAATTTGCAGCAACAGAGGAAGATAATAATAAAGCAAAGGGCAATGATGCAGAAGAAGCAAAAGAAGCAGCCAAAGATAGCAAAGGAGAAAGCACAGTTACTACTACAGATTCTGAAGCAGTATTTGAACAAATGCGCCTAGATTTAATGGAACAACGTGACAAAATGAAAGAAGAGTTAGTAAGCATTCAAGGATCTAAAGATAAAACAGCAGAAGAAAAAAATGAAGCTACTGAAAAAATCAATGAACTTCAAGAAATGACAGATAATGAAAAGATAATGGAAAGCCTTATTAAAGCAGAAAACTATGATGATGTACTTGTTCAGACTGCTGATGATGGCACAGTAAAAGTAACAGTGAAAGCAGAAGAACTTTCCGCAGATGCTGCCAATGAAATCGTTCAGCTTGTCCGCAAAAATATGGATGCACCAAATGCAAATGTTGCGGTAAAAATTGATCCGAAATAAATAGAGATTGAAGCAGCAAGGACAAGAAGAGGGGAAAAGCGAATAGTACGTTTAAAACTGTAGATCACTGCTAGTAAGTGACTACAGTTTTTTAAATAGATCAGCACGAGTAGCAGGAAGATAATGAAGCTTTCTCCTCAACATATCTTATCTCTTTGGAGAAGTTCAGTTAAGCGTATTTGAAAGTGAAATTAGATAATTCGAAGAGCAGCAGTCTCATTTAAGAAAATAGCATGGAATTTTAAAACGACGGTTATGAGGGGAAAACTTCCGATATTCTTTCAGAAGCTTTCCTCCTCACGATAATTAATTTTTGCTCTTTTTTTAAAGTAAATATAATAGTAAGCGATTTCGGATAATTGGTCAGCTTTAATTAGTTATTTTAAAAAGATAGTGGTATGATAAGTAGGTAGAAAGAGAGATGATTTCCTACAGATTTAGCTTTCTGAGAAAAATTTGAAAAAAGATTTAGTAGCAAAAAAGTCATGTTTTAAAGATGCATATTGAATTATCATAAGGTCTTATCGTATGATATTAGTATCTAGTCCTAATAGAATGATTTAAGGGGTGCAATTATATGTTAAAGATTTCAGAAATAAAAGAACTAATAAAATTAATAGATGAATCGACTATTAGCAATTTTTTATATGAACAAGATGGTGTGAAAGTTGAAATTCAAAAGAACGTTGGGGAAATAGTAGCACAAGCTCCAGTTGTGACAAAAACCATTCAACAACAAGAAGCCAAAGCAACAAAAGAGGTAGCAGTAGAAAGTGTAGTTGCAGACACACCTGTTAAATCAAGTGATGATAACTTACATAAAATTACTTCTCCAATGGTAGGAACTTTTTATCAATCAGCCTCTCCAGACTCTCCTTCATTTGTAAAAGTGGGGGATAAGGTTACAAAGGATTCTGTTGTTTGTATCGTAGAAGCGATGAAGCTATTTAACGAAATTACAGCAGAAGTAGATGGCGAAATTGTAGAAATCCTTGTAAAAGATGGAGAACTTGTTGAGTACGGGGAACCATTATTCCTAGTAAAGGCGTAACAAAGAGGGGTTAATCCATGATAAAAAAACTATTAATCGCAAATAGAGGAGAAATAGCTGTTCGTATTATCAGAGCTTGTCGGGAGCTGGATATTCAAACGGTAGCTATATACTCAGAAGCAGATCGTGAGGCTTTACATGTCCAAATCGCAGATGAAGCATATTGTGTTGGACCAAAAGCTTCAAAAGACAGTTATTTAAACTTTACAAACATAATTAGTGTAGCAACTTTAACAGGATGTGATGCTATCCATCCTGGATATGGTTTTTTAGCAGAGAACGCTGACTTTGCAGAACTTTGCAGAGATTGCAAAATCACGTTTGTAGGACCTAGTCCAGAGGCTATTAATAAAATGGGGACAAAAGATGTTGCAAGAGAAACAATGCGTCAGGCAGGTGTGCCAATTGTACCTGGTTCCCAAGGCATTATTAAAGATGTAGAAGAGGGAATGGAATTAGCAAAAGAAATAGGATATCCAGTAATTATTAAAGCTACAGCAGGTGGCGGTGGTAAAGGTATCCGTGTAGCCAAAACAGAAGAAGAGTTGATTAAGGGGATTAACATTACCCAGCAAGAAGCATTAACGGCGTTTGGAAATGCAGGTGTATATTTAGAAAAATATATCGAGGACTTCCGCCATGTTGAGGTACAAGTGCTTGCTGATAATTATGGGAATGTCATTCACTTGGGCGAAAGAGATTGCTCGATTCAGCGAAGATTACAGAAGCTGTTGGAAGAAACACCATCTCCAGTATTAACTGAAGAAATGCGGGCGAAAATGGGAGATGCTGCTGTAAAAGCTGCAGCTGCAGTAAATTATACAGGTGCAGGAACTGTTGAATTTATCTTTGATTATCAGAATCAAGCATTTTACTTCATGGAAATGAATACTCGTATTCAAGTAGAACACCCAGTAACAGAAATGGTAACAGGTATTGATTTAATTAAAGAACAAATACTAGTTGCATCAGGTAAACCTCTTGAACATAATCAAAAGGATGTTACATTTACTGGCTGGGCAATTGAATGCCGTATCAATGCAGAAAATCCTGCGAAAAATTTCATGCCTTCACCAGGGAAAATTAAGATGTATTTACCGCCAGGTGGTTTAGGAGTACGTATTGATTCAGCTGCTTATCCTGGTTACACGATCCCTCCGTACTATGATAGTATGATTGCGAAAGTGATTGCCTATGGATCTACTAGACAAGAAGCTATTTCCCGCATGAAACGAGCACTGAGTGAATTTGTAATCGAAGGTGTCGATACGACGATTCCGTTTCACTTAAATCTCCTTAATCATGAAAAGTTTGTGGCAGGCAACTTCAACACAAAGTTTTTAGAAATGTATGATTTAATGAAATCAGAAGATTAAAAGGAGGAATAGGTAATGAGCGAAACAACAAGTTTAGAAATGAACCAAGAGTATACTGGTCTAGGAAAAGTAGAAATTGCTCCTGAAGTAATTGAGGTTATCGCAAGTATTGCTGCTTCTGAAGTAGAAGGTGTTGCACAAATGAGAAGCAATTTTGCATCTGGTGTTGTGGAAAAGTTCGGGAAAAAGCTCCATAACAAAGGTATAAAAGTCGACCTCAGTGAAGAAGGAATAAAAGTGGAAGTATTTTGTGTAATGAATTTTGGTGTATCTATTCCGCATGTTGCTCAGCAAATTCAAGATAACATTCGTCAAACGTTAATCAATATGACTGGCTTGGAAACAGAGGAAGTAAATATTCATATTGTTGGTGTTCAGTTCGAAACAGCAAAACAAGAACCTGAATTACAGCAAGAAATGTAAGGAATAATACGCCCTAAAATTAGCATAGAGTGACTTTAAATAACAAAGGCTGAACTGGAAAGAACAAAATAGCAACTAATAGGTATTCCTCTTAGTTGCTATAAGTTTTTTCTATGGACAGTCTTTGTTTTTGTGAGAATGACCAGAATAGTAAACTAATTATAGGTTTTTTTCTTGTAAGATAGAGTTTTGTTTTTATTTATGCTATTATTCATGTAGCATAGATAAATAGGTTGTCTTAAACCTATGGAAGGATTTTAAAGGAGCTTAAATAATGAAGAGAAGAACTGCCAGAGAAAAGGCCTTACAGGCACTATTTCAAATTGATATTAGTGATATAGACAAAGAAACAGCAATAGAGCATGTATTAGAAGGAGAAAAATCTGATCCCTACCTTACAAAATTAGTGGATGGGGTATTAAATAATCAAGTTTCTATTGATGAAACCATAAAGCAATATTTAGAAAATTGGACGTTAGAAAGAATTGCAAATGTAGACCGAAACATTCTACGTCTTGCCACATATGAAATGATTTATGGACAAGCAGATGATGTACCTGTAAATGTTGCGATTGATGAAGCTGTTGAGATTGCCAAACTTTATGGTGATGATCAATCTGGTAGATTTGTTAATGGATTATTATCAAAGATAAAAGAAAATCAGTAATATTAAGAGAAACGTTGGTTTGATGAAAAAGACTGATTAGTGGACAATGTAAATCTATTTTGGAATATCAGCAAATATGATTTGTTATCATCCTAAATTGTTTCCTTCTATAACCTATAAACATGAATGATTAAGGGATGTGGTGTACGATACTACACCCCTTTTTCCATCCTGTATAAGGAGTTTTTATAAATGGAATCACGGTATTTAACGGTACATGCTTTGACGAAATACATAAAAAGAAAATTTGATGCAGATCCTCATTTACAGCAAGTCATGGTAAAAGGCGAAATATCCAATTTTAAGCAACATTCAAGTGGGCATATGTATTTCACCTTAAAAGACGAGAAAGCCAGAATTTTAGCAGTTATGTTTGCCCGGAATAATCAGCAAATGAAGTTTACGCCTGAAAATGGGATGAAAGTGCTGATTAAAGCAAGTGTTACCGTTTATGAATCAAGCGGGCAATATCAAATGTATGTGGTGGATATGCAGCCAGATGGCATTGGTCAGCTCTATCTTGCTTATGAACAGTTGAAAGCTAAATTGGAACAAGAAGGATTGTTTCTTGCAGACCATAAACAGGCAATCCCTAAATATCCGAAAACCATTGGTGTTATTACCTCACCGACCGGAGCTGCGATTAGAGACATTATTACAACCATTAAAAGACGCTACCCTATTGCAAACATCCAAATCTATCCTGCGTTAGTACAAGGTGAAGCAGCGGCTCCTTCTATTGTAAAGGCAATTCAACGGGCGAATGAACAGGAGTCTCCTGCAATTGATGTCCTCATAGTAGGCAGGGGCGGCGGTTCCATTGAAGAATTATGGGCTTTTAATGAAGAAATCGTTGCCAGAGCCATTTTTACTTCCAGAATTCCCATTATTTCTGCTGTCGGTCACGAAACAGACTTTACCATTGCAGATTTCGTTGCAGATATGCGTGCACCGACACCAACTGGTGCAGCAGAGCTTGCTGTTCCTCATATCGATGAGCTAGTTGAACGAATTTATTCTAGACAAAGCCGTTTAATAAGAGGGATAAAAGAAAAAGTAGAATTGCAAAAGTTACGTTTAAATAGAATTCAACGTTCCTATGCTTTTCGTTATCCTAAGGTTTTATACGATCAAAAAATGGAGCAATTAGACAAACAGACA
Source organism: Niallia sp. FSL W8-0177 (assembly GCF_038006285.1). Taxonomy (NCBI): domain Bacteria; kingdom Bacillati; phylum Bacillota; class Bacilli; order Caryophanales; family Bacillaceae; genus Niallia; species Niallia sp. FSL W8-0177. The sequence continues at coordinate 2,326,236 of NZ_JBBOUX010000001.1, read as the reverse complement.
GAATTATTAATACGAAATGTACAAAGAGTTTTTGAGCAAAAGAATAATCAGCATCAATTAATACAAAAGCAGCTAGTAAGAAATCACCCACATCAATATGTGATGAAGGCACAACAAGATTTGGCTAATTTACAAAAAAATATGATTCGTAATACGGAGCTAATTCTTCAAACTAAAAAGCAGTCTTTTCTTTCGACAATAGGAAAGATGGATGCATTAAGTCCGTTGAAGATAATGGAAAGAGGCTACAATGTAGCATATGATCAAAATGGGAAATTAATAGCCAGTATAAAGCAAGTTAAGCCTAAGGAGCATATTGAATTAAACTTGGCCGATGGTACGGTACAGGCAGAAATTATGGAGATAAAGGAGAGATAAACATGGCAACTAATCGAGAAAATAAGCCAACCTTTGAAGAAGCGATGGAAGAATTAGAACGAATCGTTGAAAAACTAGAAGAAGGAGACGTTCCTTTAGAAGAGGCTATCAACACGTATAAAAAAGGAATGGAGCTTTCTAAATACTGTCATGAAAAATTAAAAAATGTCGAAGAACAATTAGCGGAAGTAGTGCTAGAAAACGGCAAAAAACAACCTTTTTCTATCGCTGAGGAGGAATAACACTTGAATAAAATTTCTTTGTCAGCATTTACAAAAGACTATAAAGAAGTACTAGAAAAAGAATTAAAGAAAAATGTCGAGAAGCTTAATGCTCCTTCCAGTTTAAAAGATTCCATGCTCTATTCCTTAAATGCAGGGGGGAAGAGAATCCGACCACTGCTTTTATTTGCTACCCTCAAAGCATTTGGAAGAGATCCACTTGAAGGTTTGCTGCCAGCGACTGCCATTGAAATGATTCATACTTATTCTTTGATTCATGATGATTTACCAAGTATGGATGATGATGACTTGCGGAGAGGCTTACCGACGAATCATAAAGTTTACGGAGAAGCGACTGCTATTTTAGCAGGTGATGCACTTCTTACATATAGTTTTCAAATCATGACATATATGACAAACCAGAATATCCCATCCGATAAGATTCTTGCTAGTATTGGCTTTTTAGCAAAAGCAGCTGGAGCAGAAGGGATGGTAGGTGGACAAGTTGCTGATATTGAAGGGGAAAGCAAGACGTTAAATCAAAGTGATCTTGAACATATACATCTACATAAAACAGGAAAGATGTTAGAAGTAAGTATCATAATTGGCGCGTTATTAGCAGATGCTACTAGCACGGAATTGGAAACATTAAAACGTTTTGCTTATCATCTAGGCTTAGCCTTCCAAATTAGAGACGATATTCTCGATTTAGAAGGGGATGAAGAAGTGATTGGAAAGCCAATTGGCAGCGATACGGATAACCATAAAAGCACCTATCCGAAAATATTAACAATGGATGGAGCAAAAAAAGAATTAGAGCTGCATATTAAACAGGCTAAAGACCTTCTTTCCGGTTTAAATTTTGATCGTTTCCTATTAGAAGAAATTACAGATTTAATTGGCTATAGAAATAATTAAAATATCTTTACTAAACGGTTTAAAAGCTTTTTATAGATGGTATATAATAAAACTAAGCGAAATATATATTAGGAAATATTATTTAGAATAACGAATAACACATATTAGGGTGTCTCAATATTTGACATTGCTAATGCTTTTTCAAAAGATAATTTGTAAAAAGCACTAGTGATGTTCCGCTTTGAGGCATCCTTCTTTTAAGCGCGAAAGTACTCTGTTTGCTAACTATGTAGAATTACTACTATTATCAGTGAAGAAATGGTATAATACATATTTAATAATACGAATAAATTAGGTTTTTTGATAAAAATAAGGTATTCTAATATATAATACGATCTTGATAAATGAAATGGTTAAACGGAAGGAAGATATACCAATTAGTCAGTATTTTTCATCGCTTTATTGGTTATATACTGAATGAAAGTGAGTTGTTACAAATGGATTTAATGTCTATAGAAAATCCAGCTTTTTTAAAAGGATTATCGAACGAGGAACTGAATAGCCTTAGTGAAGATATCCGTCACTTTTTAATTAATAGACTTTCTCAAACTGGCGGCCATATTGGTCCGAACTTAGGAGTGGTGGAATTAACCATTGCTCTTCATAAATGTTTTGATAGTCCAAAAGATAAATTTCTTTGGGATGTAGGTCATCAATCTTATGTTCACAAAATATTAACTGGCCGCGCAAAGGATTTTGATACGCTTAGACAATATAAAGGCTTAAGTGGTTTTCCAAAAATGAATGAAAGTGAGCATGACGTATGGGAAACAGGTCATAGCTCTACTTCCTTATCTGCTGCAATGGGAATGGCTGTTGCAAGAGATTTAAAAAAGGAAGATTCCTATATCATTCCTATTATTGGGGATGGAGCTTTAACAGGCGGGATGGCTCTTGAAGCACTAAATCATATTGGCGACGAAAAGAAAAACATTATTGTTATCTTAAATGATAATGAAATGTCGATTGCTCCAAATGTTGGCGCTCTTCACCAAGTATTAGGAAGATTAAGAACTGCTGGGAAGTATCAATGGGTAAAAGATGAACTAGAAATGCTCTTAAAGAAAATTCCTGCCGTAGGTGGCAAGATGGCCGCAACTGCTGAAAGAATTAAAGATAGTCTTAAATATTTGTTAGTTTCTGGTGTGTTTTTTGAAGAGTTAGGTTTTACGTATTTAGGCCCAGTTGATGGTCATGATTATGACGACTTATTTGAACAGCTAAACTATGCAAAGAAAACATCTGGTCCTGTTTTACTGCATGTCATTACGAAAAAAGGTAAAGGGTTTTCTCCGGCCGAAAAAGATAAAATCGGTACATGGCATGGAACAGGTCCTTATAAGATAGAAACAGGAGATTTTGTAAAACCTGCTATCACTGCACCGGCATGGAGTAAACTAGTGAGTGATACGGTGTTAAAATTGGCAAGACAAGACGATCGAATCGTTGCTGTTACTCCTGCCATGCCCGTTGGCTCAAAATTGGAATCATTTGCAAAAGAATTTCCTAGTCGAATGCTTGATGTTGGGATAGCGGAACAGCATGCTGTAACATTAGCAGCTGGACTTGCCACACAAAAAATGAAGCCGTTTTTAGCTATTTATTCGACGTTTTTACAAAGAGCTTATGATCAGATGCTTCATGATGTTTGCCGTCAGAAATTAAATGTCTTTATTGGCATCGATCGTGCTGGCTTAGTAGGAGCAGATGGGGAAACCCATCAAGGTATTTATGATATTGCGTTTTTACGTCATATGCCAAACTTAGTTTTAATGATGCCTAAAGATGAAAATGAAGGGCAGCACATGGTAAATACGGCAATACAGTACAATGATGGCCCAATTGCAATGAGATTTCCAAGGGGAAATGGCATAGGTGTGGAGCTCGATTCTACATTAAAGACGATTCCAATTGGTACATGGGAAGTATTAAGAGAAGGATCTGATGCAGCAATTCTTACATTTGGCACAACGATTGAAATGGCAATGGAAGCAGCCAACCAGCTTGAATTACAAGGGATTCATGTTAAAGTGGTAAATGCGAGATTCATTAAGCCTTTAGACGAAAAATTGCTTTCTGACTTATTGAAAAAGCAAATACCAATTTTAACGATTGAAGAAGCTATACTGCAAGGCGGATTTGGAAGTTATTGTATCGAATATGCCCATGACCATGGTTTTGGAGCAAATGTAATAGATCGCATGGGAATTCCAGATGAATTTATTGAGCATGGAGACGTAAATTCATTATTAGAAGAAATAAATTTAACAAAAGAGGAAGTTGTAAAAAGAATTTCAGCCATTGCTAGAAAAAAACAAAAGAGGGCTTAGAGCATTCATGAAGAAAGAAAGAATTGATGTATTATTAGTTGAGCAAGGTTTATTCGAAACAAGGGAAAAGGCAAAAAGAGCTGTAATGGCTGGAATAGTCTACTGTGAAGAGAATAGACTACATAAACCCGGTGAAAAAATAAATGCAGATTCTAAGTTATCTGTTAAAGGAAAGACGCTTCAATATGTGTCAAGAGGTGGCTTAAAGCTTGAAAAGGCACTTAAAATATTTGATGTTGATATGAAAGATAAAGTCTTACTTGATATTGGCTCCTCGACTGGAGGATTTACGGATTGTGCCCTGCAAAATGGTGCGAAACAATCTTATGCATTGGATGTAGGCTATAATCAATTAGCATGGAAGCTTAGACAAGATGAACGTGTGATTGTCATGGAAAGAACCAACTTTCGTTATGTAACTCCTGTCGATTTAAAAGGCGAGATGCCGAATATTGCTTCGATTGATGTTTCTTTTATTTCTCTGAAGCTAATTTTACCAGTCCTAAAGACATTATTAGTTTCCGGCAGTGATGTTATTGCTTTAGTGAAGCCACAATTTGAAGCTGGAAGAGAACAAGTTGGGAAAAAAGGAATTGTCAGAGACCGTAAAGTTCATGAATCTGTTTTAGAAAAAATTATTGATTTCTCTATAAAAGAAGGATATATCGTTAAAAACCTCTCATTTTCACCAATTACCGGCGGAGATGGTAATATTGAATTTTTACTTCACCTCTATTGGGATGAATGTGCAGAGGAAAAAACGCATTATTATCAAATAAAAGAGACGGTAGAAGCGGCACATTCCGAATTGAAAGCAAAAAAAGAAACGGAAGAATAAGCTATGTAAAAGGGTTTGACTGCAGCAAGAGAACTATTAGTGCGTGGGATGCTAATAGAAAGGTTCTCCATGCAGGCTGACCCTTTTTTGGCTTGTCTAGCATGAATAAAGATAGAGCGGAAATGTATTTTGTTTTCTTTGTTCTTGTAAAAAGACGAACAAACACGGTAAAATAGATAAAAGGAAGCTTGTCTAAAAAAATCGAATGAACGTATGATAAGGAACAAATACTTTTAATAAAAAGTGATACATAAGGAAATAAAAATGATAACCAATGATAAAGGATGGAATATATGAATAAGGGCCAGAGGCATATAAAAATAAGAGAAATCATTACAAATAATGATATTGAAACACAAGATGAATTAGTAGATGAACTGAAAAGTGCTGGATATAATGTAACACAAGCTACTGTATCAAGAGATATTAAAGAGCTGCATTTAGTGAAAGTGCCACTTCAGGATGGCAGATATAAATATAGCTTACCAGCTGATCAGCGCTTTAATCCATTACAAAAATTAAAAAGAATGTTAATGGATTCCTTTGTGAAAATCGATTCAGCTGAAAATTTGCTTGTTCTAAAATCGTTGCCAGGTAATGCACAAGCGATTGGAGCATTAATTGATAATCTTGATTGGGATGAAATATTGGGGACGATTTGTGGAGATGATACCTGTCTAATTATTTGTCGCACTGCAGATGATGGCAAGAAAATTAGTGATCGTTTTCTTGATATGCTTTAATTTGGGGGGACATTAATTGCTAAGTGAATTATCGATTAAAAATTTTGCAATCATTGAAAGTCTATCCATATCCTTTAAAAAGGGGCTGACTGTATTAACTGGTGAAACGGGCGCAGGAAAGTCTATCATTATTGATGCAATCAATTTATTAGTTGGCGGCCGCGGTTCGGCGGAATTTGTTCGGCATGGAGAAGAAAAAGCAGAAATAGAAGGGCTATTTTATATAGAAGACGGTCATCCCTGTTTTCAAAAAATGAATGAGTTTGGTATCGATATAGATGAGGGTGCTATTGTATTAAGAAGAGATATTGCTTTATCTGGTAAGAGTGTCTGCCGGATAAATGGCAAGCTTATCACAATCGCCGTATTAAGAGAAATAGGTTCCACTTTAATTGATATTCACGGTCAGCATGAACATCAAGAATTAATGGATGAAACAAAGCATTTACAGTTGCTGGATACTTTTGCAATGGGAGAATTAGCTCCTGTTTTAGAAGAATATGAAGAAATTTATCGATCTTATACACAAACTCAAAAGAAACTTATGAATTTAACAGAAAATGAACAGCAAATGGCCCAACGACTTGATTTACTACAGTTTCAGTTCAATGAAATTGAAGGTGCTCATTTGAAAATCAACGAAGATGATGAACTGTTAGAAGAAAGAAAGAAATTAAGCAATTTCGAGAAAATTTATGATAGCATACAAACAGGTTATACTGCCCTAAGAGGAGAACAAAAGGGGCTGGACTGGCTTGGCGAGGTTATGGGAAATATGGAGGAAGCTGCAAGCTTAGACACCGAATATAAGGAAATGGCTGAATCTGTCTCCAATAGCTATTATATTTTAGAGGATATTGCAAGACAGATGAGAAGCGCTTTAGATTACCTGGAATATGATCCCGAAAGGCTTAATGAGATTGAAACAAGACTGAATGAAATCAATACCTTAAAACGTAAATATGGAAAAACAGTAGCAGAGATTTTAGAGTATGCTGCGAAAATCGAGGAAGAATTAGAAACATTACAAAACAAAGAAACGCATATCGATTTGTTGGAAAGGGAGTTAGCCTCTCTTAAGAAAGATCTTTTAGTGGAAGCAAAGGAATTGACTGCCTTAAGAAAGAGAGCGGCTCTTCGTCTCACAGATAGTATTCATCAAGAATTAAAAGAACTCTACATGGAAAAGACTGTTTTTGAAGTAAGAATTCATGCAGATGAGAATAATGTTACGAAAAAAGGGATAGACGAAGTGGAATTTTACATTTCTACAAATCCTGGAGAACCATTAAAACCACTATCCAAAATTGTTTCCGGTGGAGAGCTTTCCAGAATGATGCTAGCTTTAAAAAGCATTTTCTCTAAGCATCAAGGAGTGACATCCATCATATTTGATGAGGTTGATACCGGTGTGAGTGGAAGAGTAGCACAAGCAATCGCTGAGAAAATCCACCATGTGTCGGTTGATTCTCAAGTGCTCTGTATTTCCCATCTGCCGCAGGTGGCAGCAATGGCAGATACCCATCTATTTATCGCTAAAAAAATTGAAGATGGCCGCACATCTACGTCTGTAACACCATTAGTGCAGCAAGATAAGGTAAAAGAGATAGGACGAATGATTTCAGGAGCGGAAATTACGGAATTAACAAAAAAACATGCAAAAGAACTGTTAAAATTAGCGCAAAAAGCTAAGAATAAAATATAGACACGTAAAACCTCTGTATATGTGCAGAGGTTTATTTTATTCTTATGAAGAGTTGTCTATTTAATGGTGCATGGGAAACTAATTGCAAAGATTATCCATTATGGGTAGGTATTTAAAATTTTTAACAGTTATAAATGATGCTGTTACAGGCAAACTTATAAATGTAGCCGGAGAAGTAGTGGTGAAAAGAAGCGAGGAGAGTGAAGTGAATTGAAAAGTGATATCCTTAGAAAAATAATTGGTGGGATTCTCCTTGTTTCATTAATATCTTTAGTATGTAATCAATCATTTCAAGAATATCTTCATATCCCAAAAAGCATTACATTGTTTGAAGGACAATCAATGGAGATCAACAATAGTGAGGCGATTTCTGTGACAGCAAATGTAGCAGACGAAGATTCGGTTGTTGCATTAAGTCAAGAAAAAGGGAAATTTTCTTTGCAAGGAAAAGTTAGTGGGAAAGATGAGATGATGCTTGAACTTGCAGGTATTCCAATAAAAAAAGTGGATGTGAATGTTCTTAAAGACTTTAAAGTAATTCCCGGTGGTCAGTCCATTGGGGTGAAACTAAATACTGTTGGCGTACTGGTGGTAGGGCACCATCAGGTTAATACAGAAGAAGGAAAGCAATCACCTGGTGAAAAGGCTGGGATAAAAGTTGGCGATATGATAGTCGAAATAAATGGCATGAAAATAGAAAAAATGGCAGATGTAGCACCTTTTGTTCAAGAAGCAGGCGAAGGAAACAAACCTTTAGATTTAGTTGTAAAAAGAGAGAAAGAGGAGTTTAAAACCAAGTTGATGCCCCTAAAAGAAAAAGGGGATAACACATATAAATTAGGGCTTTATATAAGGGATTCAGCAGCTGGGATTGGAACAATGACTTTCTATCACCCAGACTCCATGAAATATGGAGCGTTAGGACATGTAATCTCAGATATGGATACAAAAAAACCAATCGTTGTGGATGATGGAGAAGTACTAAGATCAACTGTAACAAGTATTGAAAAAGGAAGTAATGGAAATCCTGGTGAAAAATTAGCAAGATTTTCAGAAGATAAAGAAATAATCGGGGATATTAAAACAAATAGTCCTTTTGGAATATTTGGTGTATTAAATAAACAAATTAAAAATGGCATAATGGATAAGCCAATGCCCATAACGTTATCAGACCAAGTAAAAGAAGGGCCAGCGCAAATCTTAACGGTTGTAGATAATGATCAGGTGAAGCTATTTGATATAGAAGTAGTAAGCTCTGTCCCTCAAAAGTATCCTGCGACAAAAGGATTAGTCATCAAAGTGACAGATAAAGAATTATTAAGCAAAACAGGCGGTATTGTACAAGGAATGAGCGGAAGTCCAATTATTCAAGATGGCAAGGTCATCGGAGCTGTAACCCATGTATTTGTAAATGATCCGACAAGCGGATATGGGGTTCACATTGAATGGATGTTAAATGAGGCAGGAATCGATATTTATGAAAAAGAGCAAAAAGCATCATAAAAAATAAAATGTCTCATGTAAAAGGATGAATCGACAATCCTTTTACATGAGACATTACTACTACTACGCATTTTGCATAATGAAATCTAACAAATAACCAACCGTGATAAATAATCCAAACATGGTGTTTGTTAAACCAGTGTTTTTCATGGCAATCGGTGTTTGGCTTCGATCTCCTTTAAAACCCCTAATGGCATCTAATGGCTTTTTGAAACTAAGCAGTACGATTAATAGCCAAGGACTAAAGAAGCCGAGAGCAACGAAAATAATAATCCAGAGGTATGATAAGATAAATAATGCCGCAAGTAGATTAACCGCTTTGTTAAAGCCGATAAGAATAGCAATCGTCTTTCTGCCACCTAATGTATCCTCTTCAATATCCCTAATATTATTCGATAAATTAATCGCACCAATTAGAATAGCGATTGGAACAGAAATAAGGATGCTCTCCTCGCTAATGTGACCTGCTTGGATAAAGAAAGAGATAAGGATGAAGATACATCCCATACATATGCCAGAAAAAACTTCTCCAAAAGGTGTATAAGCTATTGGAAGCGGACCTCCTGTATATAAATAGCCAATCGCCATGCCGAGAATGCCGACTAATGCAATCCACCAAGAAGTATTAGAACAAATATAAATACCTAAAAGTAGTGCAATTATATATAGGCTGATTGCCATATTTAAAACTAATTTTGGCTTCATCCCATGATGAACAATTGCTCCGCCTATTCCTACTGAATCTGCAGTATCAATTCCTCTTACATAATCATAGTACTCATTAAATAAGTTGGTTGCGATTTGAATAATCAAACAAGCAAACATCATGGCAAAAAATAAACCCCATTTTGTTGAGGCATGAGGGAAAGATAATACCGTACCAATGGAAACTGGTACAAAAGAAGCTGTTAACGTATGCGGTCTCGTTAGCTTCCATAGTATTTTATAAGTGTTGTTTTCCTTAGTGACGTTCTCCATAAAAAAATCCTTTCTATACTTTGGGAAAATGAAAACACAAATACTTAATAAATTTGTGCAAGCTTTATCTGTTTTATGCAGATAAATGTAAAAACAAAAAAACTAGACGTTTTTGTGTCCAACTTTAATAATACCGCATAAAGTTGTATCCCAACAAGAAAATATTCATAAAAAAGCCATAATTTTTTCTTCCAAATAAAATTGTTTGGGTATATGGAAGATAAGTCACTTGATTGCTTTTTCTATAGCCATGTGTTGTGTATAATAAAGTCGTAAAGATTTTTCGACAAAAATATGAAGGATATCGAAATCAGTCGAAAACGTGAGAAAATGAGAGAAATAATGGGGTTTTTCCTATTTTTTAAGTTTTTTTTATAAAATCAAAGGATTTTTGGTTGCTTTGTCGAAAATGTCATTTAGAATAAAAATATAGATAAAATTAGAGACATTTGGATTGAGGGAGGAAACAATCGTTGAAGAAAATAAAAGTATGCATTGTGGATGACAATCGTGAACTGGTAGGATTATTGGAAGAGTATATAGATGCTCAGGACGACATGGAAGTAATTGGTGTTGCCCATAACGGCCAGGAGTGTCTAGAGCTAGTAGAGCAGCTAGAACCAGACGTGATGGTGCTAGACATTATCATGCCTCATTTAGATGGTTTAGCCGTATTAGAAAGAATGCGCCAAATGAATAAACCTATGCCTAACGTGATTATGTTAACTGCCTTTGGTCAAGAAGATGTTACAAAAAAAGCGGTTGAATTAGGTGCCTCTTATTTTATTTTAAAACCGTTTGATATGGAGTATTTAGCAAGCCATATTCGTCAAGTAAGTGGCAAAACAACCGGATTTGTCAGAAAATCTTCTTCTTCTTTCAAAACACAAGAACCAAAAACGAAGAATTTGGACGCAAGCATTACAAGTATTATTCACGAGATTGGTGTTCCTGCCCATATTAAAGGATACCTCTATTTACGCGAAGCCATTTCCATGGTTTATAATGATATCGAATTATTAGGATCCATTACAAAAGTATTGTATCCAGATATCGCGAAGAAATTTAATACAACAGCAAGCCGTGTCGAGCGGGCAATCCGTCATGCTATTGAAGTGGCGTGGAGCAGAGGCAACATCGACTCCATCTCATCCTTGTTCGGCTACACTGTCAGCATGTCCAAAGCAAAACCAACTAACTCAGAATTTATTGCGATTGTGGCAGATAAATTAAGGCTGGAGCATAAGGCTTCTTGAGAGGGTTAGGGGCTGCTGGTTATGAGTGGGTTTTAGAGAAACGGTAAAACCCACCAATATGTAAAAAATAAACTTTCTCTTTGGATTTAAACCAATAAATTTTTACCAACAAACCCAATAAATCAAACGATTTATTGGGTTTGTTTTTGTTGAGTATAAGTAAGAAAATAAAAGGACCTAAAAAGTTGAAAAACAACCTTTTTGTGTCCTAGGGGGGAGTGGCTCTTTAAACAGATTTATTACTCTATTAAAGTGATTCAGCACTTTTTTTCATGGATCTATAACTATCTTTATGTTTGAAATCATTCTCGCTATAATTTAAGCTATTACAAGCAAAAAATAAATTCTCTAGCAAGTCTAAATCCTTTTGTTTGCATGCTGAAATACACTCTTGTTCTATATAAGGGGTAGCTATTGCTTTTCCGAGTTCACGAAAAAGCTCAATTGCTTCAAGAGAACCTGGCCAATTTCTATCTTGTAATAATCTTGCTAATTTAGGTAAAGCTTTTTTATTGTTTGGATATCCTATTTTTTTAATAACCCTAACACTATTTTCCCAGCACTCTTTCCCGTATTTAGGGATAATCATATCGGCTTTATCTGGAGGCAAATTAATTAGAAAGTCAATTGCTATCTCTTGATTTTCTTTAGGTAATAGCCAGTTTAAATTATATACATAATATAAAATTTCAGCATCCTCTATTTCGTCAATCCTAGACATAATGGTACCTCTCTGTTACTTAATTGGATTATGTTTTAATATAACAGCCTAGTCTATTTTAGCCATTCTTGCTTTAGATTAATGTTACCATGTATTCGAGAGGGATTAGGGATTTCCTATAAAATTTTTTCAAGAAGGGAAGCAAATAGGAACAAAAAGCAATGGGGACAACAAAATACTAAAAAGCAAGAAAATGAAGCGCTTTAAATAGCTAGAATAAAAAACACGCCCATATAGTTATATTCCCGCGATTATTTAACTGATTAATCCAAAATAAGGAATTTATTTTAAAAAATTGAAAAATAATCGTTCAAAGATTTGCTTTCTGCAGATTAACCTGTTACTATTAAGGAGACTTATTTTTGTTCTTTAGAAAATAGTTGAGAAATACATATTTCTTTATTTTTTACTACGAGCAAGGATAGTAATACATTTGTGCATAAAGCACATAGGAGGAAACAAGAAATGGCTACAGGTAAAGTAAAATGGTTTAACGCAGAAAAAGGTTTTGGATTCATCGAAACAGAAGAAGGACAAGATGTATTCGTACATTTCAGCGCTATTCAAACTGAAGGTTTCAAAACTTTAGACGAAGGTCAAGAAGTAAGTTTTGACATAGAAGAAGGTCAACGCGGACCTCAAGCTGCTAACGTAGTAAAAAACTAATTTAACAAAAGTAATACAGGCTCTGACTTAGGTTAGGGCCTGTTTTTTTCATCTAACCAAAACATTATGTAAATGGCTTTATATAATGAAGTTCTACATAAGGAAGTGATTTTGTTATGACGAAAATATTTGCACACAGAGGTTTTTCGGCACATTATCCGGAGAATACAATGAAGGCTTTTATCGAGGCAGAAAAGGCAGAGGCTGATGGGATTGAAATTGATATTCAAATGTCTAAGGATGGAGAAATAGTCATCATCCATGATGAAAAGGTTGATCGAACAACGGATGCTTCAGGCTATGTGCAAGCATTCAGTTATAAGGATTTAAGATCATTTAATGCAGGACATCGATTTAAGCAGGCCGAAAATGAGCCTATTCCCACATTAATCGAGTTATTTGATTGGATGCAAGATAATGACATAATCTGCAATATTGAAATGAAGAATAACAAGGTTGCATATGAAGGAATGGAAGAGAAAACGATTGCGCTCATCCGCAAATATGGTTTTGAAAAAAGAATTATTTTCTCCTCCTTTAATCATTATAGTCTTGTACATACTTATCGCATCGCCCCAGAAATTGAAACAGCTCCTTTGTTGTCTGATGGAATTTATCAGCCTTGGATTTATGCCAATGCTATAAATGCTAAAGGATTTCACCCTAATTATAAACGGATAAATCCAGAGATAATAAAAACCTCAGAAAAAAATAATATTAAAGTTAGGGCATATACGGTAAATAATCCGAAAACGATGCAAGCATTAATGGATGCTGGAATATCTGCCATTATTACAGATGAGCCAATTATTGCACGAACTGTCCTGACACAATCATAAAAAATGGGTTTTCTGCTGTAATCTCTAATATAGAGAAGAGGCGGAAAACCTTTTTTTGCAAGAAAAGAATTCTTAAACAACTATTTGAATATTCCCCCTCAATGAGTCAGCGTCTCAAAATATTTAAACAGACATAACCTTTCTACTTTTCAGAAATAAAAGAAAACGGGAAAAAAATTGCATAATTTTTAGGGAGTAGGTATAGTATAGATATGAAATAAATTGCACGGATAGACAGATGGGAAGTGTGCGAATGATTGATCGAATGATACAGTCAACCTCTTATACGCTTTTTGATGAAATAAAGGAAGGCGTAATTATAGTAGATAATTGCGGACTTATCTCTTATTTCAATAAAAGTGCGCAAAGTTTGATGCAGAACCAATATTCACTTCAAAAAGACCAGCATATTTTATCCGTTATCCCTAACAGTGGGATGATGAGAGTATTACATACGAAAAGAATAGAGGAGCAGAAAAAGTTTGCTGTTTCTGAAACGGATTATCTTCTTATTTCCCGTTATCCATTGATAGGAAAAGATAATAGTATAATCGGTGCTGTAGCGGTATTACAAGAAGAGACTCAAAAAAGACATTGGATAGATAAAGATAACCTTCAAATGCTGCTAACATTGCTTTTGCAAAAAAGTGCAGAAGCCTATGTTGTAGTAGATGAATTTGGTCATATTGTTATGCAAAATTCGTCATATAAAGAATTGGCTGTGCTTCTTGATCAGCAAAATAATCATCAATTAATGAAAAAAAATAGAGAAGAAGTTATTCAAACAAGAAGAGATGCAGAAATAATCATTCAGACAGGCACCTTATGTTTAACGGTAAAAAGTACACCTATTATAGTGGATGGAAAATTAAAGGGCTGTTTGCAAATTCTTCATAATGAAACAGAAACGGCTCAGTTAAAAAAGGAACTTCAACAGACAAAAGCCATTATCCGAGGATTAGAACAAAGCTTTCAGTTTGATGATTTTATATATCAGTCTCCATCCATGAACTTTGCTATTGAACAGGCAAAGTTAGCAGCAGGGAGTAAACAGGTTATATTTATCCGCGGAGAAGAGGGAACTGGTAAGTTTATGCTTGCAAATGCCATTCATAATTGGGGTGGAAATAAGTTTCATCTATTTAGACGGATTCGTCCACAGAAGCATCGAGAACAGTTACGAGCATTTTTAAATAAAAAGAACCCTTTATCAAAAGGAACTGTATATCTTGAAAATATTACCTGTTTATCGATGGCTGAACAAACCTTGCTTTTAAAAAGATTGAAGGAATTAGAACTGGAAGAGAAGCAGCTATCATCTTTTCGCCTCATTGTTTCCTCCCCTATTAAGCTAGAAAAAGCACTAATGGCAGGGGATTTTTTAGAGGAGCTTTATGATGAATTAATGAAATCAAATATATACTTACCACCTTTAAGGGAACGTAAAGAGGATATTTATCTGCTAGCAAAACATTTTCTTATCGAGTTGAACGAAGACAGTGGAAGATGGATAACTGATATTGACCCAGAAGCACAGACGGCATTAAAAAATTATGGTTATACAAGGAATATCCTTGAATTAAAGGCAATCCTCCAGCTTTCGATGATACAAGCTAAGGAAGAAGATACCGTGCTCAAATTAGAGCATCTCGCGCCACCGCAGGTAATAAAAAAGCAACAAGCGGAATTTCAAGAGGAAGCCAATGCTGACAATCAAACATTATCTGACCTGGTAGAGAAATACGAGAAAGTTATTATCGAACAGACATTGAGAAAGCTAGATGGAAATAAAACATTAACTGCTAAAACATTGGGTCTGTCAGTCCGTAATTTATACTATAAATTGGATAAGTATCATTTAAATTAAATTTTTTAGGGGCTTATAAAAATGAGGAAATATCGCATATTGGTCATAAACCCACGGGCAGCAGAAACCGAAATCGCCTTATATGAAAATGAAGTTCCGATTATTGTAGATGATTTACACCATGATTCCAATAAATTGCTAGAATTCCCTTCGATTGTTGCTCAATATAAATATCGATCAGATGAGGTTTTATCTTATTTAGTAAATAAAGGAATCAACCTTTCCAAATTGGCAGCTGTCTGTGGAAGAGGCGGGCTGCTTAAACCGATCGATGGTGGAACTTATTCGATAAATGCTGCTATGCGGGAGGAGCTGTTCGCTCAAACAAGAGGAGAGCATCCTTCCAATTTAGGAGCCCTCATCGCTTATGACATTGCTGAACATTTAGAGATTCCTTCCTATATAGTTGATCCAGTTGTTGTCGATGAAATGGACGATATTGCGAAGGTTTCTGGATATCCGAGCATTACAAGAAAAAGTGTTTTTCATGCACTTAATCATAAATCAACGGGAAGACGAGCAGCGATGGAGTTAGGCAAAAAATATGAAGAAGCACATTTGATTATTGCCCATCTTGGGGATGGAATTACAATTGGTGCACATGCAAAAGGAAAAGTAATAGACGTCAATAATGGTTTAAATGGGGAAGGGCCATTTAGTTTGGAACGGTCTGGTACTTTGCCTCATGGTGATTTAGTTGATTTATGCTATTCAGGTAAATTTACATATGAAGAAATGAAGCATCAATTATTGTATCATTCTGGAGTGAAATCCTATCTTAATAAAGTGCCTGAAGGTTCTTTTGACATAGAGGAAGAGCTTGGTAAACGAGATAATCCCAATATTCTTATTTACGAGGCGTTAGCTTATCAAATTGCTAAAGAAATTGGCAGTGCGAGCACCGTGCTTTTTGGCAAAGTAGATGCCATTATCCTGACAGGTGAACTGGCCTATAGTAACCGTTTTGTAAAATTAATTATGGAACGTGTTAATTGGATTGCAGATATAATGGTATATCCAGGTGAAAACGAACGTCAATCTTTAGCAGAAGGTGTTTTAAGAGTATTACGTAAGGAAGAGAGACCAAAAGAATATGGGGAAAGAGAGGAGTGAAGATAGATGGCTAAAGAATATGATCTTGTCATTCTAGGAGGAGGAACGGGTGGTTATGTTGCAGCGATCCGTGCTTCTCAATTAGGTTTAAAGACAGCAGTGGTTGAAAAAGGAAAATTAGGTGGAACGTGTTTACATAATGGCTGTATTCCAAGTAAAGCGTTATTAAGAAGTGCTGAGGTTTATGCAACAGCGAAAAAAAGCGAGGAGTTTGGAATTATTTCCTCAGATATAAGATTAGATTTCAATCGGGTGCAAGAAAGAAAATCCACCATTATAAGCCAGCTTCACAGCGGTGTTCAGTATTTAATGAAAAAAGGAAAAATTGATGTTTATGAAGGAAATGGAAGAATAATGGGACCATCCATTTTTTCCCCGATGCCAGGCACTATTTCGGTTGAAATGAATAATGGAGAAGAAAACGAAATGCTGATTCCGAAACATGTAATCATTGCAACAGGGTCCCGGCCAAAAAGCTTACCTGGCCTAGAGATTGATGGTTCGACTGTCATTAGTTCAGAAGAAGCGCTGCAAATGGAAAAACTTCCTTCGTCCATTATAATCGTTGGCGGGGGAGTAATAGGGGCTGAATGGGCCTCCATGCTTGCTGATTTTGATGTGAAAGTAACTATTTTAGAATATAGTGACCGATTGGTGCCAACAGAGGATAAGGAAATCAGTAAAGAATTACAAAGAATTCTCAAGAAAAAAGGAATTCAGATCGTAACGGGTGCTAAAGTACTTCCCGAAACCTTACAGAAGAATGTGGATAAAGTAATCATTCAAGCAGAAAAAAATGGTGAGACCAAGTCCTTTGAAGGGGAAAAGCTGCTAGTATCTGTAGGCCGCATAGGAAATGTAGAAGGAATTGGTCTTGAAAATACCGACATTGCGGTTGTTCAAAATCAAATTCAAACAAATGAATACTATCAAACGAAAGAATCACATATTTACGCAATTGGTGATTGTATAGGAGGATTACAGCTTGCGCATGTTGCCTCCCATGAAGGGATAATCGCTGTGGAGCATATAGCCGGTGAAAAACCACATCCACTGGATTATAAAACAGTTTCCAAATGCATTTATACAAGTCCTGAGATTTCCAGTGTAGGATATACAGAAGAAGAAGCAATTGAGCTTGGATTTACGATTAAAAAAGGCAAATTTTCCTTTAAAGCGATTGGAAAAGCGCTTATTTTTGGAGAACAAGATGGATTTGTCAAAATAATTACAGATCAAGAAACCGATGATTTATTAGGTGTGCATATTATAGGGGCCCATGCAACAGATCTTATTGGAGAAGCTGCTCTTGCCAAAGTGCTAGACGCAACAGCTTGGGAAATTGGGAATACAATTCATCCCCATCCAACACTGACAGAGGCAATTGGAGAAGCAGCCCTTGCTGTTGAAGGAAAAGCCATTCATGGTTAATAAAGAAATCAAAAAATAATGTCTAGCTAAATAGGGGGAACAAACATGAATCAATTAGGAGGTAATAGTATGACAATGGTTCATAATCGCCATTTAGAGGCGGGATTAACGGATGATCAAGTATTAGAAATGTATGAGCAGATGCTCCTCGCCAGAAGAATTGATGAAAGAATGTGGTTACTAAATAGAGCAGGAAAAATTCCTTTTGTTATCTCTTGTCAAGGGCAAGAAGCAGCCCAGGTAGGAGCAGCATTTGCCTTCGATCGGGAAAAGGATTACATGCTTCCATATTATCGTGATCTGGGTGTTGTATTAACCTTTGGCATGACACCGAAGGAAATAATGTTATCGGGCTTTGCGAAAGCAGAAGACCCAAACTCAGGCGGAAGACAAATGCCAGGACATTTTGGGCAGAAGAAAAATAGAATTGTTACAGGTTCATCACCAGTAACGACTCAAGTACCTCATGCAGTGGGAGTTGCTTTAGCTGGGAAGATAGAAAAGAAGGATTTCGTAACCTTTGTCAGCTTTGGAGAGGGTTCTTCTAATCAGGGAGACTTCCATGAAGGGGCCAACTTCGCCGGTGTGCATAAGCTGCCTGTTATTTTTCTTTGTGAAAATAATAAATATGCGATTTCCGTTCCAATTGAAAAGCAATTAGGATGTGCAAATGTTTCTGACCGTGCAATTGGTTATGGCATGCCGGGATACACTGTAGATGGAAATGATCCAATTGAAGTGTATCGAGTGACGAAAGAGGCGGTTGATAGAGCAAGAAGAGGCGAAGGGCCGACTTTAATTGAAACGATTTCTTATCGTTTAACACCTCATTCTTCTGACGATGACGACAGCAGCTATCGTGCGCGCGAAGAAATCACAGAAGCTAAAGCAAAAGATCCATTATTCACTTTTAAAGCGTATTTGCTTTCTACAGGAATACTAACTGAAGAAATGGATCAAGAGTTAAATAAGAAATTGGCAGATGTGATCAATGAAGCAACGGATTATGCAGAAAAAGCACCATATGCACAACCAGAAGATACATTGAAATATGTATACGGGAATTAAGGGGGAAACAGAAAGATGCCAGTAATATCCTATATAGATGCAGTAACTCAAGCCATTCGGGAAGAAATGGAGAAGGATGACAAAGTATTTATTCTTGGAGAAGATGTAGGAGTAAAAGGTGGAGTTTTTAAAGCGACAACAGGTCTGTATGATCAATTTGGAGCAGAGCGAGTAATAGATGCACCTTTAGCGGAGTCGGCAATAGCTGGGGTAGGAATAGGAGCTGCAATGTATGGCTTAAAACCAATTGCCGAAATGCAATTTGCTGATTTTATAATGCCTGCTGTCAATCAAATTGTTTCAGAAGCAGCAAAAATAAGATATCGATCTAACAATGACTGGACTTGTCCAATTGTTATTCGTGCTCCATATGGCGGAGGTATTCATGGTGCGCTTTATCATTCTCAATCTGTAGAAGCTATGTTTGCTAATACACCAGGACTAAAAATTGTTATGCCTTCTACACCATATGATGTCAAAGGCTTGTTAAAAGCGGCAATTCAAGACCCTGATCCGGTATTATTCTTTGAACATAAGCGTGCTTATCGATTAATTAAAGGTTTTGTTCCAGAAGAAGATTATGTGTTACCAATTGGTAAAGCAGATGTAAAGCGTGAGGGCGAAGATATAACAGTCATCACATATGGTTTATGTGTCCATTTTGCCTTGCAGGCTGCTGAAAAGTTAGCAGAGGATGGCATTTCTGCACATATTTTAGATTTGCGAACAGTTTATCCACTTGATAAAGAGGCTATTATTGAAGCCGCTTCTAAGACAGGAAAGGTTCTGCTAGTAACAGAGGATAACAAAGAAGGTAGTGTTATTAGTGAAGTTGCAGCAATTATTGCAGAAAACTGCTTATTTGATTTAGATGCACCAATTATGCGTCTAGCGGCTGAAGATGTTCCGGCAATGCCATATGCACCAACAATGGAAAAATTCTTCTTGGTAACACCAGAAAAAGTCGAAACAGAAATGCGCAAGCTCGCAGAATTTTAAGTCGTACAACAAGGAGGGAAAAAGAATGCCGATTGAAAAGATAACAATGCCTAAACTAGGAGAAAGTGTAACAGAAGGAACAATTAGTAATTGGATTGTTGCTGTAGGGGATGTCGTAAATAAATACGATCCTCTTGCAGAAGTAATGACAGATAAAGTAAATGCAGAAATTCCATCTTCTTTTTCGGGAACCATTAAAGAACTTCTTGCAGAAGAGGGGCAAACACTTGAAGTAGGGGAAGTAATTTGTACCATTGAAGTAGAATGGGACGATACGCAGGTAGAGAAAGAAGTAAAAGCAGAATCGAAAGAAAAAACTGAAGCACCTCTAGCTGATGCTGCTACAAGTCAAAAGGCAAGATATTCACCAGCTGTTTTACGCCTTTCTCAAGAAGCGGGAATTGACTTAACGCTTTTAACTGGAACAGGTGCAGGGGGAAGAATTACTAGAAAAGATGTTCAAAAAGCAATCCAAGAAGGAATTCCCCAAGTTAAAACAGAAGAAAAAGGCTCTGTTAATGGAACAGTTGAACATGCTCCTCAACGAGAAACAATCGTACATAATGTGCCAACAAGTGCAGGGGATAAGGAGTTTCCAATTACGGGATTAAGAAAAGCCATTGCTAACAATATGGTAAAGAGTAAACACGAGATTCCTCATGCCTGGACAATGATCGAAGTGGACGTTACCAAACTGGTTCAATACAGAAATGAAGTGAAAGACTCCTTTAAAAAAGAAGAAGGCTATAACTTAACATTCTTTGCTTTCTTTGTTAAAGCCGTTGCGCGTGCATTAAAAGAATTTCCGCAAATTAATTCGACTTGGGCAGGCGATAAAATTATCCAGAAAAAAGAGATTAATATCTCCATTGCTGTTGCGACAGAAGATGCACTGTTTGTCCCAGTCATCAAAAATGCGGATGAAAAGTCGATAAAAGGAATTGCCAGAGAGATTACAGAACTTGCAAACAAAGCGAGATCAGGCAAGCTTACAGTTGATGAAATGCAAGGCGGCACATTTACTGTTAATAATACCGGATCATTTGGCTCCATTCAGTCAATGGGAATTATCAATCATCCTCAAGCAGCGATTCTTCAAGTGGAATCAATCGTGAAGAGACCAGTTATTAAAGATAATATGATTGCGATCTCTGATATGGTGAATTTATGCATGTCTCTTGATCACCGTGTATTAGATGGTCTTATATGCGGAAGATTCCTTCAGAGAATCAAGGAAATATTAGAGACAACGTCAGAGGAAACAACACCAATATATTAAAGACTGTAATGAATAAAGAAGTTTTGCAATCAAATAAATTGAAAATGAATACTTTTTTTATAATAATGTAAAAAGAAGATATTTCATAAAAGGAGCGAAACGATGAATATTGATTTTAATTTATTCATGAATGATGTTGTCCGTCAAGCACGCCAAGAAATAGTAGAGGCTGGTTACGAAGAACTTACAACAAAAGAAGCTGTAGATGAAGCATTATCCCAAAAAGGTACCACTTTAGTGATGGTTAATTCTGTATGTGGATGTGCAGGTGGAATTGCAAGACCAGCTGCAGGTTACTCTTTACATTATAAAAAAAGGCCAGATCAATTAGTAACTGTATTTGCAGGACAAGATAAGGAAGCAACAGAACAAGCCCGTTCATATTTTACAGGTTTTCCTCCTTCCTCTCCGTCTTTTGCATTAATGAAAGATGGTGAGCTTGTTAAAATGGTAGAACGCCATGAAATTGAAGGTCATGATCCTATGCAAGTGGTAGAAAAACTACAAAATGCATTCGAAGAATATTGCACAGAAGTAAAGTAAGCTTGCTTTATTGATGATAATATTGCACCTTGAAAGTTAAAGTAAATTTGGCTTTCAGGGTGTTTTTTTATGGAAATAGAAGTTGGCAATGCTTTTTGCAGCAAGAAAAAAGATTAAAAACGTGTACTAGATAAAATTAGCGACATGAAATTATCCAACTTTATTATTTATTTGAAAATTACATTTTTTCAGAATAGTATTTCATTTGATGAATTTGTATAAATTGTATTGAATAATTATTAGCATGTGTTAAAATTCATATTGTTGCATGAATATAAATTGAAAGACTATCTAATAATTTGCAACAAACTACTAATATTAATAGAGAATAAAAGCATAAGTATGTATAGGGGGATTTTAAGATGAAAAAATTATTAGCATTAATGCTGTTGTCTATAGTAGTCATTTTAAGTGCATGTGGCGCTTCTACTGATGAAAAAGGTTCAAACAGTGGAAATGGATCGGCTGATAAAAAAGTACTTGTGATGGGAACATCAGCAGATTATGCACCATTTGAATACATCGATACTGCAAAAAGTGATGAGATTATCGGTTTTGATATTGATTTAGCCAAAGCACTAAGCGAAAAGCTAGGTTACCAAATTCAAGTGAAAGATATGGATTTTAGCGGGTTAATTTCTGCCTTACAATCTGGCAAAGTGGATTTGGTATTATCTGGTATGTCTCCAACACCGGAAAGAGCAGAAAATGTTGACTTCAGCGATGTCTATTTCACGGCAAAAGACTTAGTTGTAACAACAAAAGATAGCAATATTAAAACTGTTCAAGATCTTGATGGGAAAAAGGTTGGAGTACAACTAGGATCGATTCAAGAAGATGCAGCAAAAGAAATCGCTAAAACAGTAAAAGTTACAGTAGAGAACCGTGACCGTATTCCTCAATTAATTCAAGAAATTAAAGCAGGTCGTTTTGATGCAGCAATTATTGAGGATGTTGTTGCAAAAGGTTATTTAAATAAAGAAGATACATTAACATCTTTCCCGGCGAAAGAAGCGAATGAAGACGCTGGTTCGGCTATTGCATTTCCTAAAGGCAGTGACCTAACAGAAAAGTTCAATGCTGAATTAAAGAAAATGAAAGATAGCGGCGAAATTGATAAGTTAGTTGTAAAATGGTTTGGTAACTAAGAAAAGGTATATGTGGGGGATAGTTTAGGGCTGAATATGCCCTAAACATTTTCTTGTTTTTTAAGCTATATAATAGATAAAAACATCCCCCCGTTTTTTTAGAAAGGATTGAGATAGTTATGGGCTTAGATTTCCAACAATTTATTCCTTCTCTCCCATATTTGTTAAAGGGAATCACTGTGACATTGCAAATTGTTGTGGTGGCAGGAATAATTGGTTTTGTTTTAGGTATTATACTTTCGATATTTAAACTTAGTAAGCTGCCAGTGCTTAGCTGGATTGCTGCTATTTATACATCAGTTTTTAGAGGAACGCCCCTTGTTCTTCAATTAATGATTATCTATTTTGGTGTACCACAATTAACTGGTATCCAAATTGAGCCAGCTATTGCAGCAATTCTTTCCTTTGGTTTAAATTCAGCTGCTTATATTTCAGAAATTATTCGAGCTGGAATTTTAGCAGTAGATCGCGGCCAAAAAGAAGCTGCTATGGCGTTAGGTGTTTCCCCTAGGCAAGCAATGTTCGATTTAATTTTGCCTCAGGCTTTAAAGAACATTTTTCCAGCATTAATCAATGAAGCTGTTTCCTTAACAAAAGAGTCAGCTGTTGTTACTGTTATTGGTGTTACAGATATTATGCGTAGAGCTTATATAATGGGCGGCGAAAAATATGCATACTTGGAGCCAATGATTCTTGCCGGCCTTATTTATTACGTTCTAGTAATGATACTGACAACATTGGCAAAAGCAGTTGAAAGGAGAATGAGAAGAAGTGATTAATGTTGAAAATTTGCATAAATCTTATGGCTCTCTTCAAGTTTTAAAAGGGATAAATACGCAAGTAGAAAAAGGCGAAGTAGTAACGATTATTGGTCCTTCTGGCTCAGGAAAGTCTACCTTTCTGCGCTGTATTAACTTACTGGAAGTACCTACAAAAGGAAAAGTAATAATTGATGGTACGGATATTACTGATAAAAATACAAATATAAAAAGAATAAGAGAAAACGTTGGGATGGTATTTCAACATTTTCATCTTTTCCCGCATAAAACGGTTTTACAAAATGTGACATATGCACCAATCAAAGTAAAGGGACTAAGCAAGAGTGAAGCGGAAAAAATGGGTCAAGAGCTTCTTGCTAAAGTGGGGCTTGCCGATAAAGCGCATGTATACCCTAGCCGTTTATCAGGCGGACAAAAGCAAAGAGTGGCAATTGCACGTGCCCTTGCCATGAATCCAGATGTAATCCTATTTGATGAACCAACGTCAGCTTTGGATCCTGAAATGGTTAAAGAAGTGCTTGAGGTAATGAAGTCACTCGCAAACACTGGAATTACCATGCTTATTGTGACACATGAAATGGGCTTTGCCAGAGAAGCGGCAAATAGAGTTCTATTCTTAGATGGTGGAGTGGTAGTGGAAGATGCTCCTCCAGCTGAGTTCTTTACAAACCCTAAAACAGACCGCGCCAAAGAGTTTTTGGAGAAAATGCTATAAGAATGTTAAACAGGTTTCTTTGTCAATTAGATGAAGAAACCTGTTTCTTTTTGATAAAATGGACTTTCTATTCCGCATAAAGATACAACAATCACACAAACTAAGGAAAAAAAGAGAGTGTGATTGGATGTTGAAACTAGTTTTGTCTATTCTCTTAACAATCTCCCCCGTATGGCCGTTGGGGATAAATCCATTACCAGGAGATCCTTTTCTAATTATTAATAAAAAAACGAATCAATTAACCTTGATAGACGAAAATCGAGTGCAGACAACAATAAGTGTTTCGACCGGAAAAAAAGAAGATTTAACGCCAGAGGGTTTATTTACGATAACAGTTAAAGCCACAAATCCCTATTATCGAAAAAAAGATATTATGGGAGGAGATGAGGAAAATCCATTAGGGACACGATGGATTGGTTTTGATGCAAATAATACAGATGGAAGAATGTATGGGATTCATGGCACAAATAATCCAGGAAGTATCGGGAAATACGTGTCACAAGGCTGTGTACGCATGCAAAATGAGGCAGTGGAATCCATTTATGATTTCATTCCTTTAGGAACAAAAGTGTTGATTACCAATTCAGATAAAAGTTTTCCAGAGCTAGCGAAGGAATATGGGGCGATTGAATAAAAGCGAAGAAGTTTTATCCTTCTTCGCTTTCTTAATTTTAAATTAAAATAACATTCCAATTCCAATCAACAGGGTAGATGCAAGCATAACAAAGATCATTAAATATACAACAATCTTTTGTAATCTATTTTTCTTTTTCTTCATAGTATCCTCCATGTCTTAACCATTCTTATTGTCTATTTTACTAAGAATAACAGAATGGTACAACTATAAATAGATGGAATATTTGCTTGTGGGAATTTTTCGGTATTTATAAGAAAAAATGAGATTCCTCTCTTGTTATTTTTATTTGATGTTCTTTTTTTATAGGCGTATACTAATAATGTCACTAATTTTTGGAGGAACGAAAAATGATCAATCAAGAACGTTTATTAAATCAGTTTTTAGAACTGGTACAAATTGATTCGGAAACAAAATATGAAAAAGAAATCAGTATCGTACTAAAAAAGAAATTTGAAGAATTAGGCTTAGAAGTGATAGAAGATGATACTACAGCTATTACTGGTCATGGTGCAGGAAATTTAATTTGTACGCTTCCTGCAACGAAAGAGAACGTGGATCCTATTTACTTTACCTCACATATGGATACAGTAGTACCAGGCGTTGGCGTAAAACCATCCATTAAAGATGGATACATAGTAACAGATGGCACAACAATACTCGGCGCAGATGATAAAACTGGTCTATCTGTTATGCTTGAAATACTTACAGTAATCAAAGAAAATAATATTCCTCATGGAACGATCCAATTTATCATTACAGTTGGAGAAGAATCTGGATTATTAGGTGCAAAAGCACTTGATCCAAAATTAATCCAAGCAAAATATGGGTATGCACTAGATAGTGATGGGAAAGTAGGAAATATCGTTGTGGCAGCACCGACACAAGCAAAAGTTAAAGCAACGATTCTAGGAAAAACGGCTCATGCTGGCGTAGCACCCGAAAAAGGAGTTTCTGCTATTACTATTGCGTCAAAAGCGATCGCAAAAATGCCTTTAGGTCGTATCGATAAAGAAACAACAGCTAATATTGGCAGTTTTGCTGGTGGTAAACAAACAAATATCGTTTGCGACCATGTAGATATCCTTGCAGAAGCACGTTCATTAGTAGAAGATAAAATGCTTGCACAAGTAGCGAAAATGAAGGAAGCATTTGAATCGGCAGCTAGTGAAATGGGTGGACAGGCAATTGTCGAAGTGGATGTTATGTATCCAGGCTTTAAATTTGGAGAAGGTGACCATGTTGTAGAAGTAGCGAAAAAAGCGGCAGCGAAAATCGGCAGAAGCTGCGAACTACAACAAAGCGGTGGCGGAAGTGATGCCAACGTTATCTGTGGTTTTGGTATCCCAACGGTTAACTTAGCGGTAGGTTATGAAGAGATTCATACAACTAATGAAAAAATGCCAATCGAAGAATTAAATAAATTAGCTGAAATGGTACTTGCTATAATAGATGAAGTAACAGGTCAATAATTATATGATGGAGTTGTGGGTGTTTCCTTTTTAGGGAAGCACTCTTTTTAGTATAAATCAAACAAATGTTTCTATTTTTACTTGCATTTATCTAGAAAACAGAGGAAAATATTGTATAGGTAAATACTACTGTAAAATAGAATCTTTGGGGGGAATATAAATGGAAGAAAAGAAGGTTGTTATATTTAAAGTGGCAAACGGAGAATATTCCGTAGATGTTTCTTATGTCATATCAATTGAAAAGGAAGAGCAGATTACCCCTGTTCCTCAATTGCCATCCTTTGTCAGAGGAATAAGAAAAGTAAGAGACGAGCTTATCCCTGTTATTGATTTACAGATGGTTTTATATAATCAAAAAACAGAGGAAAATGAAAATAATAAATTAATTGTTGCACGAACAGAAGATATTTCGTTTGCAATGATTGTAAATGATGCAAAAGAAATTCTTGATATAAAAGACGAAGTAATAAAAGAAGTGGGCATTTCCGCTTATCAGAAAACAGAATATATAACAGGTGTTCTTAATTTAGAAAATCGTTTGGTATTAATGCTTGATCCAACTATTTTACTAGAAACACTTGAAGGTGTAAAAGAAATTAAAGACTATATGAAAAATCAGCCTGCGTAAGCAGTAAGGTTTGCGCTAAAAGCAGAGGAATAGAAGTGACTATAAATGATCTTAAAGAATTGGTGAAAGCAAAATGAAAGAATTTTATCCAAAAAAAGGACGAGTTATTTTACACGTAGATATGAATAGTTTTTATGCATCTGTTGAAATGGCTTATGATCCACAGTTAAAGGGGAAGCCATTGGCAATTGCAGGAAATGAAAAAGAGCGCAGAGGTATTATTGTCACTTGCAGCTATGAAGCAAGAAAATTTGGTGTAAAAACAACCATGCCTTTATGGGAAGCGAAGAAAAAATGTCCGGATTTAATTGTTTTGCCTCCAAATTTTGATCGTTATCGAACGGCATCTCTTGCGATGTTTCAAATTCTTCACGAATTTTCCGATATTGTTGAGCCTGTTTCCATTGATGAGGGATATGTAGATATTACGCATTGCCATGAGTTAGGAACACCGATATATATTGCAAGAACGATTCAGAAACGAATTTTTGAACGGTTAGACTTACCATGCAGTATCGGGATTGCCCCTAATAAATTTCTTGCCAAAACAGCTTCTGATTTAAAAAAACCAATGGGAATCACGATTTTAAGAAAACGCGATATTCCTAAAATACTTTGGCCGATGCAAGTAGAAGAAATGCATGGTATAGGAAAAAAAACAGGGGAAAAACTAAGAGCAATTGGCATAGAAACTATAAAAGATTTAGCAATGGCGCAGTCTATTCTTTTAAAAGCAACACTTGGCATCAATGGAATTCGTTTAAAGGAGAAAGCCAATGGAGAAGATAATCGACCAGTTGATCCAGAAGCTGCCAATGAATTTAAAAGTATTGGCAATTCAACAACATTGCCGCGCGATATAAAGAATCAGCAGGATTTATTCCAAGTATTGGCATCTTTAGCGAATAAAGTGGCTACAAGAATGAAAAGAAAACATGTACATGCTAATCATCTATCTGTAACCATTCGCTATGGGAACAGAAAAAACTATTCCAAGAGCAAAAAATTAGCAAATCCAATTAAATCAGAGGAAGAGATATTTCAGCAGAGCAAAGAGATTTTTACGACAGCATGGGATGGAAATCCTGTTCGTTTATTAGGTATAACAGCAGGAGATTTAATCGACAATAATATTGTAGTAAAACAACTTGATCTCTTTTCCTTTGAAAAAGAAGCAGCGAAAGAACCATTATGGACAGCAATAGATAGGCTGAAAGAAAAATATGGCGCTTCTATTATTGAACCAGCATCAGAAAGAAATAATATTTCGAAAAAAGAAGAAGACATTGGTACCAAAACTAGTTTTAATAAAGATTTTTTGCAAGGAAAGAAATTTTAGTTAAGTTATTTGTGACAAAAAAAATTTTTTTAAATAATCAAGAAAAGTAGTTGCATTTTAGTTGCATAACTTAAAAAATCTTGCTAAAGTTAAGTGAATTCTACTATAAGGATACATAGTTTAGAAGGGACGTTAGGAAAAATGACAAAACAGCAATTTGGTGTAATCGGTTTAGCGGTTATGGGTAAAAACCTTGCTATGAATATCGAAAGCAGAGGCTATACTGTTTCCGTTTTCAACCGTTCAAAAGAAAAAACAGAAGAAATGCTTAAAGAATCAGAAGGCAAGAATATTGTTGGAACATATACATTAGAAGAATTTGTACAATCTTTAGAAGTTCCACGTAAAATCATGTTAATGGTTAAAGCTGGTCCAGCTACAGACGCAACAATCGAGCAATTAAAACCTTTATTAGATAAAGGCGATATTGTCATCGATGGCGGTAACACATTCTTTAAAGATACACAAAGACGTAATAAAGAGCTTAGTGAACTTGGTATTCACTTCATCGGTACAGGTGTTTCTGGCGGTGAAGAAGGAGCATTAAAAGGACCTTCTATTATGCCTGGTGGCCAAAAAGAAGCATATGAATTAGTTGCTCCGATTTTCCGAGATATTTCTGCAAAAGTTAACGATGAGCCTTGTACAACTTATATCGGTCCAGACGGTGCCGGCCACTATGTAAAAATGGTGCATAACGGAATCGAATATGGAGATATGCAATTAATCTGTGAAGCATACTTCATCATGAAGCATGTTTTAGGCTTAGAAGCGCAAGAACTTCATGAAGTATTTGCAGAGTGGAATAAAGGGGAGCTAGACAGCTACCTAATTGAAATCACTGCAGATATCTTTACTAAAGTTGACGAAGAGACTGGTAAACCTTTAGTAGATCTAATCTTAGATACTGCTGGTCAAAAAGGAACTGGTAAATGGACAAGCCAAAGTGCTCTAGACTTAGGTGTACCACTTCCAATGATTACAGAATCCGTATTTGCTCGTTTCATTTCTGCAATGAAGGACGAACGTGTAAAAGCAAGCAAAGTACTTTCTGGCCCAGAAATTAAACCTTTCACAGGTGATAAAGCAGCATTTATCGAATCAGTTCGTAAAGCTCTATACTTAAGCAAAATTGTTTCT
The DNA here is from genome assembly GCF_038006285.1 of Niallia sp. FSL W8-0177. Lineage (NCBI taxonomy): Bacteria > Bacillati > Bacillota > Bacilli > Caryophanales > Bacillaceae > Niallia > Niallia sp. FSL W8-0177. The sequence goes on along the minus strand of NZ_JBBOUX010000001.1, from coordinate 2,296,985 downwards.
TATGCCCAAGGTTTTGCGCAAATGAGAGAAGCGTCAGAAGAATACGATTGGAACTTAAACTATGGCGAAATCGCAATGATTTTCCGCGGTGGTTGTATTATTCGCGCTCAATTCTTACAAAAAATTAAAGATGCATATGATCGTGATCCAGAATTGAAGAACCTTCTATTGGATCCATACTTCAGTGAAATTACTGAAAACTACCAATCAGCATTACGTGAAGTAATTTCTGGAGCTGTCTTAAACGGTATTCCTGTACCAAGCTTTGCAGCAGCATTATCATACTTTGATAGCTACCGTACAGCAACTTTACCAGCAAATTTACTACAAGCGCAACGTGACTACTTCGGTGCTCACACATATGAGCGTCTTGACAAAGAAGGAATCTTCCATACAAACTGGATGGAAAAATAAGAATGGCGATAAAAAGCACACTACGATTTTATATGTAGTGTGCTTTTTTTTGAAGGAGAAGGTGGTGTTCATGAGATGGATGAACACCAAAAATAAGAGAGAGCAGAGGAAAAGAGGTGTTCACAAGATGGATGAAAGCCAAAAATAAGAGAAGGAGGAAGAAAAGAGGTGTTCATAAGGTGAATGAAAACCACAATGAAGAGAGAGCAGAGGAAAAGAGGTGTTCACAAGGTGAATGAAAGCCAAAAATAAGAAAAGGAGGAAGAAAAGAGGTGTTCATAAGGTGAATGAAAACCACAATGAAGAGAGAGCAGAGGAAAAGAGGTGTTCATAAGGTGAATGAAAACCACAATGAAGAGAGAGCAGAGGAAAAGAGGTGTTCATAAGATGAATGAAAACCACAATGAAGAGAGAAAAGTAGAAAAAAGGCGTTCATCAGCCATTTTAGAACCAACCAAAAAAGAAAAAGGCAGTAAAGTGACCTTCATACATAAATTTTACGTATCCAAAGAGTTTAAACAACTACAAAAATCTACAAACAAATTACAACGAGAAGACAAAAAAATATGCTGCTATAACAAGCAGCACATTAATCTAGCAAATTACTTTTTCACAAAAATAAATGTATTAAAAACAACCTACTCTTTAAAAGTTATATCAATATAAACAATTTCCGATCTGCTGCCAATTCTAATGGGCGGTCCCCAAAATCCAAATCCAGAGGAAACTATTGCATGAAGCTGCTTCTTTTTCTTATAGCCCCAGTCCAACTCAAAAACTCGTTTGGTAATTAGATGGTTTGGTGCCATTTGCCCGCGATGGGTATGTCCAGATAGAATGATATCAATTCCATCATTCATTGCTGCTTCCAGTTCATCTGGCTGGTGATCCATCATCAGAATTGGTAAATGGTTACTTTCACTTTCAAGAAGGCTAGGAATGGAAAGTCTTTCTTGGTCCGTTTTATCTTTACGACCAATTAATCGAATGGTTTCATCGATAGTTACTTTTTCGTCCATTAAGATGCGAATACCAATTCGGTTCATTTCTTCTAGAAAAGTTGGAATCATTTTGCCGTAATATTCATGATTACCTAATACCCCAAAAATACCTAAAGGAGCTTGTAATTGTTTTAATTGTTCTCCCATATCCTTTTTCAAAAAAGGAATGGGATCGTCATCAATGATATCCCCGGGCAGCAAGATTAAATCTGGCTCTAAACCGTTTATTTTCGTTACAAGGCGGTTTAGATGACTTTTCCCAGATAAAGTACCAAAGTGCATATCAGAAGCCATAGCGATCCTCAGAGAGTCTCTTTTCGCTTGTTTTTTGTCTACTGTGAGTTTATAGGTTCTAATAACAGGAGAATAAGCGTTAAATGTTCCGTAAATAAGTAAAAACAGAAGAATTACCGCGGCAGCACTTCCTACTATTTTTGTTGCATCTTCTGACGGAATAGATAGGTTTAATAAAAGCCATCCTAAATTAGCTAATGGAAACAGTATGATACCATATTCAAAAATAGCAAGCCAGTACGCACCAAGTACTTTAAATATGGTAATGGACTTAAGGAAATGGCTGACAATATATGAATAAGAGAAAAGAATAACTGCTCCAATATAAATGGATGGATAGGTTAATAGATTTAAGGAATCAAGCCATACATAACCATTCCATCCTAAGTAGAAGACGAGTAGATTATATAAAAGGAATACGAGAATGACAGATAGGATTAATTTGATTTTTTTCATGAGAAACTCCTTAGACTGAAATCATAATTTAGGGAAAGAAAAAACGTGAATACAATAAGATTCACGTTTTTTTAGAGAGTCACTTGAAGTGTGAGTTAGCAAACATCTACTTCAAATTGATTAACTGGCCACCAGAAGAAACCATCTTTTTCTAATAATTCATCAGCTTCTTTTGGTCCCATTGTACCAGAAGCATAATTAGGGAATTGAGTAGCAGGTGTTTGTTCCCAAGCTTGGGAAATTTTATCGACATAGCTCCAAGATAATGCCACTTCATCCCAATGAGTAAAGTTAGTAGCGTCTCCATGCAAGCTATCGTCAATTAGCTTTTCATATGCTTCTGGCGTATTGATTCCTGCAATACCAGTATTAGCATAGCTTAGCTTGATTGGTGTTGCTTCCATATTTTGTCCTGCTTTTTTGGCGTTTAAATGTAAAGTAATTCCTTCTTCTGGCTGAATGTGAATAACAAGAAGATTTGGAGTGATTTCTTGATTTGGACGATTATATAAATTCATTGGAATATCTTTAAATTGTACCACTATTTTTGTTGATTTACTTTCTAATCTTTTACCAGTACGGATATAGAATGGTACACCAGCCCAACGGAAGTTATCAATCATTACTTTTCCAGCGACAAAAGTTTCTGTGTTGGAGTTAGGGTCTACCATTTGTTCTTCGCGGTAGCTCGGTACCTCAACATCTTCCACAAGTCCTTTTCCATATTGTCCTCTTACAAAGTATTTATCAACTTCATCTACTTCAACAGAACGCATGGCACGGAAAACTTTCACTTTTTCTGAGCGAATCTCATCTGGTGTAAGTTTAATTGGCGGTTCCATTGCAAGTAGTGCAACCATTTGCAGCATATGGTTTTGAACCATATCGCGAAGTGCCCCGCTTGTTTCATAATATCTTCCACGTTCTTCCACGCCTAATACTTCACTTGAAGTAATCTGAATGTTACTGATATAGCGGTTATTCCATAGATTTTCAAAAATTGCATTGGAAAAACGGATTGTTTCGATATTTTGAACCATCGCTTTTCCTAAATAGTGGTCAATTCGGTAAACTTCATCTTCAGAAAAAGCAGTACGAATTTGTTCATTCAGTTCTTTGGCCGATTCTAAATCATGACCAAATGGTTTTTCGATAATTAGACGTTTGTACCCTTTTACTTCTGTTAGTCCATCCTGCTTTAAATGAATGGCGATAGGACCAAAGAATTCAGGTGCCATTGCTAAGTAGAATACACGATTACCATTTAAGCTATGTTTTACATCTAATTCATCAGCTATGTTTTTAAGCTCAACATAAGAACTTGAATCTGTAACATCATGTGAATGATAGCAGAAATAAGAAGCGAATGTCTCAAGATCATCATTTTTAGAACTTGCAATTGCTTCAGAAACAGAATTAACAACATTTTGTTTAAACTGTTCTTGTGTTAATGTTCTTCTCCCGACACCTACAACCGCAAAATTTGCTAATTTACCTTTTTTATACAATCGATAAAGAGAGGGGAAAAGTTTTCTATTCGCTAAATCTCCTGTTGCCCCGAAGATCATAATAAGTGCATTTGATGTTTGTTTTTCATTCACTTTCTAGTACCTCATTTCATTTATATATGTATGAAAATTATTAAATTGCTGTTTTACATAGGTGCATTTTCACTTAAATAATACATGTACCTATACAGTTATAAAATTTTATCTTTTTCTTAAGGAGATAGCAACAAATTTGTTTGTAATTTTTGCAAATATTTTTACTATTTGTATTTACAGCAGAAATTTTTCATTCATCCAACATGATATTACAATATATTAGCAAAAGTTACTAGTTAAAAGATTTACGTATTTGGATAAACAGGCAGCTGTAAAGTATACTTAATACATCTATTCTATTTTAGTATTTAATGATACGCTTTTATTTATACAAAGGATTCATGACAAGAAAGAAAACGAAAGGGGATTAGTAAGCTTATTATGAAGTTGCAATTTTTAGGAACTGGGGCAGGTATTCCAGCAAAAGCAAGAAATGTTACAGCGATTGCTTTAAAGCTTTTAGAAGAGAAGGGAAGTATTTGGCTGTTTGATTGTGGCGAAGCAACGCAGCATCAAATTTTACATACCAATATTAAACCAAGAAGAATTGATAAAATTTTTATTACCCATTTGCATGGAGACCATCTATATGGTTTACCAGGTTTTCTCGCCAGTCGGTCTTTCCAAGGGGGAGAGACACCACTAACGATATATGGGCCGAAAGGAATTAAGGAGTATGTACAAGTTAGCCTTGCTGTCAGCAAAACTTTTTTAAAGTATGCGCTAAATATTGTAGAAATCGATGAAGGCATTATTTTGGAAGAACAAGATTTTATCGTGGAAGCAAAAATACTTGAGCATGGTGTTACAAGTTATGGCTATCGGATTATAGAAAAGGACCGACCTGGAAAATTAGATACAGATAAATTAAAGCAATATGGAATAATGCCTGGCCCTATTTATAAAAAAATTAAAGAGGGGGAAGACCTCGTCCTTGATGACGGTACGGTTGTAGGTAGCCAAACCTTTCTTGGCCCGAATATTAAAGGGAGAATTATCACTATTTTAGGAGATACAAGAACCTGTGCTTCTGCTGAGATTTTGGCGAAAGAGGCTAAAATATTGGTTCATGAAGCAACCTTCTCCGAAAAAGAAAGTTCCATCGCAACGGAATATTATCATTCTACAACGGCACAAGCTGCCAAAACAGCTAAAAAGGCAAATGTAGACTGTCTCATTCTTACACATATTAGTGCCAGATATGATTATGCATTAACAGAACAATTATTGCAGGAAGCAAGAACTATCTTTCCCAATACATATATAGCAGAAGATTTTTCAGAATACGAGATATAAGTAAAAGGATGTTGTCAAAAAAGCGGCAACATCCTTTCTATATTTAAATAATGTTATTTGGACAGTTTTAGTTCTTCTGTAAGTGCTTTTCCCATCCTTTTGGATTGGGCTGTTGCCTCTTCCATACACGAAATGAAGGCCTTCTGTACATCATATTGCTCAAGAATGTTAATGCCTGCTTCTGTTGTGCCACCAGGACTAGTTACATTCTTGCGAAGCTCAAGTGCACTCTTGGAGGACGATGCGATCATTTCCGCTGCACCAAGGATTGTTTGTACAATCAACTCATTAGCTACTTCCCGATTTAGTCCGATTTTTACAGCTCCTTTTTCCATCGCTTCCACTAAATAATAGATATAAGCTGGACCGCTTCCAGAAAGACCGGTTATGGCATCTAATTGTTCTTCTTGAACAAATGTAACTAATCCAACTGTTTCAAACATGTCCAGGACGAATGTTTTTTGTGCTTCTTCTACAAAGGAGTTGAAGGCAATACCTGTTGCTGATTTTCCAACTGTTGCAGAAGTATTGGGCATAGCACGTGCAATGGGAACTTCCAGTCCGATTAGCCGTTGCAGACTGTCCATATTTACGCCAGCAAGCACGGAAATGAGCAGCGTTTCTTTTGTGATATAATTTTTCCATTGTACAGTAGCTTCTTTTACATCTTTCGGTTTCATCGCGAGAATAATGGCATCAGCTTCTCCAACTAATCTTTCTAAATCGAAAGAGTATTTAACACCATAGCGATTCTGTAATTCAATGAGTCTTTCTGTATTACCGCGGTTTGTGACGGTAATTTCTGTACTCTCCTGCAACTTACTAGAAACAATCCCCGAAATTAACGCTTCGCTCATAGAACCAGCACCAATGATAGCAATTTTTTTCATTTTTATTCCTCCTATAAAAACGTTGTATGGAAATAAGAAAACCTCTCGTCATAATGAAAGGACGAAAGGTTTTTTCCGCGGTACCACCTTAGTTTAACTATAATCAGCACACGTGTGTGATTATACAACTCTTTTCCGGTAACGACGGTTTACGTTTAGGTTTGCCTAACAACTCCTAAGTAGGTTCAATGAAATGAATCTTGATGAAGTTTTGCAGCCATAGAACTTCACTCTCTAGCAAGCCATTGTCATTTACTAATCTTAATCATCGCATTCCTATGATAAATTTATTTGATTATGCAAGAAAAAAGGCTTGTCTGTCAATAGAAAAATAGAATAGTGGGAAAATTAGTCCGTTGATTGTATAATTAAATTTAGAATTTTACAAAAAAAGGATTCGCAATGGAGAATAGAATAAATGGTTCTTATCTATATTTCTTGATAGATGATAATCTCATCTATTGTTACAAATTAGAGTCACACACATACATTACATTAGATGACTAAAAAAAACTAAGCATTCTCCTCTTTATAATATTAAAAATAGACAAGAGTTTCAAAGCTTTGAACATGAAAATAGTGAAGCAGTGCAAGGTCTTGGATTATTTTTGGATGAAGAAAGTTTAAACGAAATAGTTACGTGCATCAACAAAGCGATAACAAACAACAGAAGAAAAGACCGTGAAACATAAAAAAGCTATTCATCTTGTCGCATCCCAATATATTGCAGGTAGATTAGCTGTTAATCTTCAAGGGAATAAGGAAAAAACAGATTATATCAGGACTAGTCAGCTTATATGGAGAGATAGAGGAAAAGTATCTTTATACGGATCCCGATTTTCTTGAATATTGGATTCGCTACCTTGTTTATTCAGGTGCATTGGAGATGAAAGGAATTCCTAAAAATAGGAGACGTTATTTTGTTTGTTTAAAAAAGATGAGTGAAGCGCTCAGTTGTTATTTTAAATTTTCTATGTGAAAATGAGAAGGGAAACATCAAGGCCAAGAAAGAGAAAAGTTGGATTTAATCGATATAATATATCAATCTATTGATGATTATTTAGGAAATAAGAATAAGGCATTTTTACATGATGCATGTGCTTTTTGAGGTGGATAATGAAGGAATTAAACGGAAAGAACATAGTAATTACAGGTGCTTCGTCTGGCATAGGAGAGAAAATTGCTATAAAAGCTGCTCATTTGGGGGCTCGTCCTATCCTTCTGGCTCGTTCAGAAGATAAGCTCGCTGCTATTTGCAAGAAAATAAATAATCAGTTTCCCGGACAAGCTCTTTATTTTACTTTAGATGTAAGCAATTTGGAGCAAGTAAAGAAAGTCTTTGCAAAGATATATCAAGAAGTTGAATTTATTGATATATTAATTAATAATGCTGGATTTGGTATCTTCGATATGGTTCATGAAGCAAAAATGGAAGACATTAATCGATTGTTTCAAGTAAATGTAATGGGGCTTATTGCTTGTACCAAAGAGGTATTACCTTCGATGCTAAAAAATAATGAAGGCCATATCATTAATGTCGCCTCCCAAGCAGGAAAACTAGCTACTGCTAAATCAAGTGCCTATGCAGCGACAAAACACGCTGTTCTAGGATTTACAAATAGTCTTCGAATGGAAGTGGCTAATTCAAATATAAAAATCTCTGCTGTAAATCCAGGACCAATCGAGACAAATTTTTTTCATATAGCCGACAAAACGGGGAATTATGTAAAAAATGTGCAGAAATTTATGCTTTCAGCTGATACAGTGGCTGATAAAATAATAAAATTAATGCTACATCCAAAACGTGAGTTAAATTTACCTGTGTGGATGAACTGGGGAAGTGTTCTTTATAATCTATTTCCGGGAATTGCAGACAAGCTTGTTGGCGGGATTTTAAATAAAAAATAGAATGAGCTAAAGTGAATTCGTAATATAACTATAAACAACATCTTGAACTAGATCATAAAGGTCATGGACAGGATGTTGTTTTTTTAAAGCGATAATATGGACTGCTAAGCGTTCATAATCATGAAGAGAGAGTGAATCGGGTTCCAAATGATATTGATTAAGTGATTTTTGAATCATTTTTTTTATGAGTAATGTATTCATCTTATCTTTCCTTATTAATGAGTAGTTTTTCTTTTAATAATAAAAAGTGAAAAAATCAGATTATCCGTATAAACACTGAATGTACTAATACCTTTCAAGGAAAAAGTAATATAACTACTATTTTACTACTTATGGACGAATCTTGATATGTTGAAATAATCTAGAAAAGGAAAAATCCTTCCATTGTGAAAATTAAATACGGAATAGATAGGCACTTTAAAACAAAGTGTCTCAGACTGTAGACAAACTCCTGTATTTTTGGAAATAGAAGTTTAACTAAAGAATATTTATTAACCTCTTTGAATCAGGGGGTTACTTTCCACTCCGGGGGTTCGCTTTCCGTGGGGCTCGCGCTGAGCCGCTTCGGCTTTCAGCCTGCAGGGTCTCAGACTGTCTCGCTAATCCCACAGGAGTCTCACCCCCTCCACTCCAAGCAACGCATAAAAATGCAATTCTACTTCACAAATATCTTTTTGTCTACAAACTGAGGCACTTTAAAACAAAGTGTCTATTTTTATGTTTTAGAAGATTGGCGTGTGATTTAAGGAAAATACAAATGAATCAACTCTTTGGGATAAGTATTAGAAGAAAAACGATTAGAATCTGGTGTATCACAAAATAAGCTAGCAGTTCACGATGGAGTTTTCAGTAAATCTAGAAAAATATTAACCAGTTAATTATTTTTTGTGAAATATGTATTTTATATTGACTATGATAAAATCTTAATATAAACTACAAATAATTAACTGGTTAACAAAAAAAGATGAGGTGATTTAAATGGACAAAAACACAGAAGCACTAGAGGCTTTAGAACAATTCATCAAGGAAAGAGAAGCTGTTGATAAAATAAGAAAACAGATGAAAATAAGCCAAGAAGAATCAATTATATCGGATTGGACACTGACTCAATTACACATCGTGGCAACTATTAAAGAAAGTGGAAGAGCAAATAATACTACATTATCTGAAAGTTTAAATGTATCTAAACCAGCGATTACAAAAGCTGTCAGGAAATTATTAGAGCATCATATCTTAGAAAAGGTACAAGATGAAGATAACAAAAAAGAAATTTACTACTTACTAACAAAATCAGGAGAAATGCTTGCTCTTATCCATGCACAACTACATAAACAGGCAAGGGAACGTTATTTGCGTATTTTGAATGAATTTAAACCAGCTGAATTAGAGATCATTATTCGCTTTTTAAATGCTATAACGGAAAGTATAAAGTCTCAATAAGTCTAAAAAGGAGAATATGTATGTCTCGAAAAATGTCTCAAACGAAAATGTTATCTTTATATTTGTTGAGTATTAGTAGTTTTTTCGTTTCTTTAAATCAAAATATTTATACACCGGTGATTCCGCTTATTCGAGATTCCTTTAATGTTTCTATCAGCTGGGTGAATTTTACTGTTAGTAGTTTTATTTTTATCATAGCACTGATTCAAATTATTTTAGGGACTATGATAGATACGAAAAATCAAAAACGTTTATTAATGCTTAGTTTTATTTTCATTGCTATTTCAACGATTGCCTGTTCGTTTGTAACCAATTTTATACTCTTTATGATTTTTCGGATTGTTCAAGCAATCGGTGCAGGGATTGTCCCTTTAGTGGCAATAAATATGATTTCACACTTATTTGAAGGGGAGAAAAGAGGGAGTGCCATGGGTACGTATCAAATATTGCTCACCCTTGCTCCCGCTGTTGCCCCAATATTAGGAGGAATATTAGGAGAACATTTTGGTTATCCAGGGATTTTCCTATTTCTTTTTATTGTTGCGATCGTCTTGCTGCTGTTTATTATATATACACTTCCTGATAGTGGTGAAAAAGTATATAGTCAGAGAATATCACCAAACTTTATTCAAACCTATCGGGCTATCTTTTCCAACCAAGTAGGTTTTATAACGATAACAGTAAGTTTTTTTATCTTTTTCATTTACTTCGCTATTATCGTATTTTTACCGATACTACTCAACGACCATTATCATATATCCTTGCAAAATATCGGGTTATTATATTTACCTTTAACAGTAAGTATGATTTTAGGGAGTATGCTCTTCAAAAAAGTGCAGATAAGAATATCGTGGAGAAAACTGTTTACGATTGTTCTTTTTTTGATGCCTCTGCTCATTATAATTTTTGGTTTACTTCATACGAAATCAATCATAGGGTTAAGTATTCTATTATTTATGTATGGGATAACAGTAGGGTTTGCTTCTCCCTTATTTTCAACAGTTATCAGTAATGAATATAATGAAAACCGTGGTGCTGCTTTAGGTTTGTTTAATTTCATTCGTTATTCTGGTATGGCAGTCGGAGGCATGTTTATTGGATTAAGTCTCATACTACCAAGCTCTTACATCTTTATCTTTTTAGGTGTGTTACTACTTCTTTTTTCTTTATTTCAATATTCAAGTTTAAAAAAGACTTGGAAACAAAGATAGCCTAAACACTATAAACAGTCCATTTTAAGTTTGATTAGCGTTTTTTCTGAAGTGAATGGGTCTTTAAATAATAAAGGAAGAGGTTAAATGAAGCATTGTTAGATGTAGTATGACGATAGTAGTATCTCTTTCTTAAGTTTAAAAAATAGTATCTTTGTTCAAAGTATTATATACTAATTTTTATCTAATAAAAGGATTATCACTAATTTTTGATAAAATAAATGATAAGGTCGAACCTATAGGGAGATGAGATAAAATGGAAAAAGCAACTTTTGCAGGTGGATGTTTTTGGTGCATGGTATCCCCGTTTGAAGAACAGCCAGGTATTGGTGGTATTGTTTCAGGTTATAGCGGGGGACATGTGGCAAATCCAACTTATGAACAGGTGAAAACTGGAACGACAGGACATTTTGAAGTAGTGGAAATCACATATGATCCTGAAGTCTTTCCATATGAACGTTTATTAGAGTTATATTGGCAGCAAATTGATCCGACAGATCCAGATGGCCAATTTCATGATCGTGGGCCACAGTATCGAACAGCTATTTTTTATCATAATGATAAGCAAAAAGAACTTGCAGAGAAATCAAAACAAGCTATGGCGGCAAGCGGGAAATTTAGCAAGCCCATTGTTACATTAATTGAACCAGCAGCTATCTTCTATCCAGCAGAGGACTATCATCAAGATTATCATAAGAAGAATAAGCAGCATTATAAAGAGGATAGAGAAAAGTCAGGAAGAGATGTGTTTATTAAAGAACACTGGTAAAAAAAGAAGCGAATTTTGCTAAACAAACTGTCTGTAATGATAGATTGTAGCAAAATTCGCTTTTTGTGTTTTCTTTGAGTCTATCTTCCTATATTTTATCTGATTTTCTTAAACAGCAATAAATATTTTTATTTTTTAGGCTAAAGTATTGTCGATACTTGTCGATATGATATAAGGATTAGATCAATGAAAAGAGGTAGTTTTAATGAAATTTTTACAAAATATCAATATTTCTAAAAAAATATTGATTATCATTATGTTTAGTACTATTGGACTGGTGCTGATCGGATTATTTGGAATGTATGGAATAAAAGAGATGGCGAAAAGTTCCAAAGAAATGTATGAAGAAAATCTATTACCTAATACTTACATAGCAAAGATCCAAAACTATCGCCGCACTACCGATAGCTTAGTTATAGAGCTAATGATAACAAAGGATAAAAAGAGAAATGAAGAGTTATTAGAGACTATTAAAAAGAATTCGGAAGAATCGGATAAATATGTCAAAAAGTTAGATGCTATTTCGCTTTCCAAAAAAGAAGCGGATGAATATAAAATTTTTAAAGATGCCTATACAGGCTTTAGAAGTCTTCAAGATGAAGTGATATCATTAGCAAACAATAATTTAAATGACTCAGCCTATAATCTTTATACGAAAAATCTTGAATCGAAGAGAAATATTATTAATAGCCAATTGGATGAACTCCAAACAGCAAATGAGGAAAATGCAGAACAGATATCAAATGAAAATAACAAGTATTATATGAAAATGATATATATTTCTTGGGGAGTTATATTTGTTGCTGTTGTACTTGCTGTATTATTAGGTCTCTATATTTCCGCAATGATTGTTAGCCCAATTAAACGTCTACAGATTTTAATGGAAAGAGGAGGACAAGGAGATTTCTCTGCAAGATCAAGTTATAAGGCAAAGGATGAAGTAGGTTCTCTATCCGATAGCTATAATAGGATGGCGGATGGTATGAGGGGGCTTATTGAAATGTTATCGGAAACGTCCCATCATCTCGCTTCATCATCGGAGCAATTGAGTTCCAGTTCAGAAGAAAGCAGCAAAGCAAGTGAACATATTTCTGAAACAATCCAGCAGCTTGCAGAAGGGTCTGAAACACAAATGGGATTGATGGAATCAAGCTCAGTTGGTATCCGTAATGTAAATGAAGCGACTGGACATATAACAGTGCGTGCAAAAAAAGTGGCAGAAACAGCAGAGCAAACAGCGGATGTATCGCTTGAGGGTGCAAAACGTATTTCAGAAGTTACGACACAAATGAAATCCATTAATAATAATGTGGTGACGCTTGCTGAATCAATAGCTACATTAGAAAATAGAATAAATCAAATAGGAGATATTACCATGGTAATATCGGACATTTCTTCCCAAACCAATCTATTAGCATTAAATGCAGCCATTGAAGCGGCAAGAGCTGGAGAACAAGGAAAAGGTTTTGCCGTAGTAGCGGATGAGGTAAGGAAATTAGCGGAACAAACTGCTGGATCGGCTGAGCAAATTACTGGTCTCATCAGCCAAATTCAAATTGATTCTAAGAATACTTCCTTATCGATGACAACTGCTGCAAATGATGTAGATGCAGGAATAACAATTGTCCAAGATGCAGGAGAATCATTCCATAGAATCGAACATTCTGTACAAGAACTAGTTATATTAGTAGAGGAAGTAAGTCAATCGCTTGATCAATTAAAAGAACATACGAATACAATCAATGGTTCGATTTTGGAAGTGAATTCGATGGCAAGTGAAGCAGCAGCAAGTACAGAAAATGTATCTGCTGCAACCGAAGAACAGGTTGCATCCATGCAAGAAATAGCAGCTTCTTCTACATCATTAGCACAATTAGCTTCCGATTTACAAGATAAGATAAAGCAATTTAAAATATAAAATTTCATAGAGAATTGCTTAAAAATGTATAGCAGTTCTTTTCATTTAGTATTCGAATAGGTATGTAAGCAAATATAAACCCGAACTATTATACGGAAATGTTAGTGGGAATTTCGTATAATAGTTCGGTTTTTTTATTCAAAAGAAATGAAAGAATGATAGATTTAGAACTTGATCTAGAGGTTGTAGCACAACCCTTTCTTATGTGTTCAAAGGAATATCGTATAGTAATAGCGTATTTAAAAATCTTTATCCTTTTGGCTATGTCCTCAAAATATAATGTAAAATTAATTATAGTATTCCGAAAAAAGATGCACATGCTCTAATCGAAAATGCTTCCGTTATATTCTTGTTGGGTGGAGATACACTTAACCTAAATAGTTTTTTGCAGGAATATGAACTGTTTGATTTGATTCGAAAAAGCAAGGCTGTTGTAATGGGGGCAAGCGCTGGTGCAATCAATATGTCCGCAAAATGGTTATGCTCAAAACATTTTGGCTATGAAGTGGAAATAAGCACTGTATATGATGGAATTAGTCTTGGCAATTTTTCGATTCTGTCTCATTTTGACCTAGAAAATAACCTTGCATTGGTTCAAAAAGAACTATCTCCTTTATCAGAGGAAATTGACATTTATGCATCGAATAAAGATTGTGCTGTACGAGTAAAGGAAGATAAAGTGGACATTTTAGGTGAGGTGTATTTAATTTCCCACTCAAATATTAAGAAATTAGAGGAGACTCTCTAATTTTTATTGAAGTGTAAGCAATACTTTAGACTACTAAGGATGATATATATTAGAATTAACGGAGTATTAGAAATATTAACGAAAGTGGGGATATAGATAATGGAAGTAAAACTGCTAACTCTGCAAACGAATAATATCAAAGAAATGAAGAGTTTTTATGTAGAGACTCTTGGATTTCCATTGATTAAGGAAGATAGTCATAGCTTTTGCATTAAAGCGGGTTCAAGCAAATTGAAATTTACATCAGAAAATGTATTGGGTAATCCATATTACCACTTTGCTTTTAACATTTTTGCTAATAAATTTGCAGAAGCAAAGTCATGGGTAAAAGAAAGGGTTGCATTAAATGTTAATGATGAGGGAGAAGATGAAGTGTATTTTTCCAATTTCCAGGCTCATTCTCTCTATTTTTATGATCCTTCTGGAAATATAGTAGAGTTTATTTCAAGGAACTCTATTTCCGAACAAGATGAGGCTCCTTTTTCTAGTGAAAGTGTCATAAACATCAGCGAGATAGGGGTAACGGTCAGTGATGTAGCAGCCGCAGGGAAAAGATTGATGGAAGTGGGAATTAATGAACGGGATAATCAACCTTTAGATCTAACATCCATCAACTTTATGGGAAATAAATCAAAAGGCATCTTCTTAATCCTTAATAAACCAGGAAGAGAATGGTTTTTCTCTAATAAAATTTCAGCTGTATTCCCTCTGGAAATTATCACCTCGCAACATCACACAATTGTGGTTGATGTAGAAGGGAATTTAGAAGTTAGCTAGAATCAATATAAAAATTTTTCCTTGTTGATAAATTCAGAGGATTTTAATGAGTTAGATGAAAAAGAGTTTGTAGTAGAAGGAATTATTACTGATACCGAGCATATTGGGGATGCTGACTATCATTTTTTTACAACTAGAGAAAATATGAAAGCAATGTTTGGGATTGACACACTTTATCAGGTAGAAATGAACATTCTGCATGGAGATAAGAAAGAAAAAGTTAAGTTGATTCAATCCTTATTACAGGATCCTGCATATTCCAATACAATTCTCTATAGCCGTGCTGAAGAGTTGGCAGAGTTGGAGCAGCAGTTCCTTCAACGAGTATTCCTTCTTTACTTGGCAGTAGCCATGATGATTATATTTACTGTTATTGGGTTAATGAACAGTACTGCCAGCAGTATTAAGGAAAGACTGAAAGAACTTAGTATGTTGCGAGTATTGGGGAGTACTAAGAAGAGGTTACTTTCATTATTACTAATGGAAGGCGCATTACTAACAACAACAGCTGGTGTATTAGCGATTGGATTATCTACTTTATCGGCATATTGCTTCATTCAAGGCTTGGATGCCAATACATTTGCAGTATTACCAAAACTTCTGTTGGGATTATTTTTATTATCAACTTTGATTGGTTTAGGAGCCGTCTTAATTCCCGCACTATGGGCAACAAGATTAGACCTAATGAAAGGAATGAGAGAATAACTTGATTAAATTTGATAAAGTTATAGTTTTAAATCTCTTGATAACAAATTAATTGATTGCGGCTTGCTTTTTTCAAAAGTTCCAGTTATTAATGTGGTTCTTAAGCTGTTTATTGTGTAGAAAATGGAGCAAGTTTGTAAAATAAAAAGAAATAAAGAGACTGGGACATAAGTATTTCAATTAAATTTGATTCCGAACAATTATACGTACACACTAAAAAAAATTCGTATAATTGTTTGGTTTTTTTATTTATTTTAAGAAAGAAGTTTTGTGGTAATCGCACGCAGACTGAATACACTGCGCTTTCCATGGGGCGAGCGCCAAGCCTCCTCGTCACTACGTTCCTGCGGGGTCTTGGACTTTCTCGCAGCTCCCATAGGAGTCTCCGTGTATTCAGTCTGCTCCGTTTTATTTTCTTTTGAAAAAAATGCTGGAACTAAATAATCTTTAAAAACGGAGTGAAATGGAGCGGAGGACACTCAACTCCTGCGGGAAGTAGAGCAAAGCCTAAGACCCCACAGGCTTGAAGCCGAGGAGGCTTAGGTTGCTCCCCGCGGAAAGGGAGTGTCTGTAGCGTAATGGAACGAATTGGTTTCCCTACTAATTTAGAGATTGTTCGTCTTTATCCATTAATTATTTTGTTATGTCCCACTCTCTTTTTAGTTGGGATAACTAGTCTATGAAAAAATGTCATGTATAATTGACATTTTATCAAAATGTCATATATAATGTACTTATAGGTCTTCGTGAAAGGATGTCTAACTTGAACAGGGTCAAAGAGTATAGGAAACATTGCAGTTTAACCCAAATTGAACTCGCTAAGAAAGTAGGTGTAGCAAGACAGACCATTAATTTAATTGAGAATGATAAATATAATCCCTCTTTGTCTTTATGTATTTCCTTAGCCAAGGAGCTTAACACAGACCTTAATACACTATTTTGGGAGGATAATACTAATGAGGAATAAGATACTTAATCGTTTTATAGGGGTTTATGATGATCGAGATGAATACCAGCTCTATGAAATCCATAAAGAATTAGCCTTTTCTGGAATTATGCTGTGGTATTTGACTACACTATTAATGATTATTAGTCTCATTATCGACACAATTCATCATACACTTTCATTTGCAACTCCTTCGCTTTTCATTGTTAATATGATTTATGCAATTTTGACACTTATAAAAATAAGAAAAAAGCAGCTTGATGAAACGGATTGTGCTTCTATAGAAGAGTACGAAGAAAAGAAAAAGCAATTGAAAAAATCGTCATTCCTAGCTGGCATTCAATGGGGCTTAAGTATGTTAATTTTGATGGAATATGTATTTCCGTATTTGTCAACAGGTGAATTAAACCTTGAGTGGTGGAACGTATTAATCTGGCTTTTAGGTGGAATGTTATTTGGTATGACAATGTATTTGTTCTCTAAATCAAAGCTGCAGAAACACTTTTGATATAGTTCGGCTTTAAGATCTTGAACATAGATACTTGCTTATAAAGGGAGCTTATGATCCAAAAGGGTATAATAAAACGAAGATAATACTAATTATTGAGAGACATAGAAACATGGAAAAAGATTGTATTTATTATTTTAGCTGTATTATCTCATGTTTCTTTCATTTGGCTGTCCTTAACTAATGTTGAATACAATAATGCTGGAAATGCAGACAAAAAGAATTACTCGTATTCCTAATAAAAAATTAGTTTAGTTTGCTGGCAAAAGTCCTTGAGAGTAATCCCATTCTCAAGGACTTTTGTATTTTTGCTATATTCAAGATCTAATTATAAAGAAAAGCACTAACCAGTATATGTATTCAATATTATTCCTCCATATAAAACGCAGCTTTCGAAGGCCGTGTATTAAAGATAAATAATATAATCGTTACTGCAAACATTATGATGCTTCCTAATATGATAACAGACTTAATGGAAATCATTTCAGCCATTATCCCAAAAAGTATGGTCGAAATAATGATAAAAAAGGCTTCAATGCATCTGTACACACTGCCAACCCTTCCCATTACATGTACGGGAATATTCTTTTGATAAAATGTGTTAAATCCTGTGTTGAGAAAAGCCATCGAAAAGGAAAGAACAAAAAAACCAATTGCCGCTATCAAAAAATTAGCGGAAAATGCATAAATCATATACCCGACTGATACCATCAAGGATCCAAGTCCAATCAGCCAAGAGGTAGCAACCTTTTTAACAATTATGATATTAACTAGTGCGCCAACAATTATCCCCGCACCAGCAATACTCACGAGAAATCCATAATCTCTCTCTGACAATAGAAGTACTTCTCTTGAAAACGCTGCTTCCAGTGAATCTACTGCAGTTGCTAAAACCATTATTGTACTAAAGAGTAAATAAATAATGATAATATAGAGATGGTTCCGGCTAAAATCTACAACTAAACTCCAATCTTGTCTTAAAATCTTTAAAGATATTTTTTTATCTTCTGTTTCAATAAAATCATTTCTTTCAATATTTGGCAGAATAAGTGTGATAAGAGCTGAAATGAAAAGAGCTATTGCATTACTATAGATGGCAAAATTAGGTGTACCAATCATAAATAGCATTCCCGCAATGGCAGGTCCTATCACAAATGCTCCAGAATCAATTAAGCTTCGAAGTGAATTAAACCTTTTTCTTTGATCTGGAGGAATTAACTTGGTAATGTACGGTACTGACGTTTGTTCATACATGGAACTAGCTACATTAATAAAAAAAACGATTGTATAAATGGCAGAAAGAGATGATAGGGAAGGCAATAAGGCAATGAACACTGCTTGGAATATGTTCAGCAAAACCATCAAATGTTTTTTATTCAATCGGTCTATTAAACTACCGGACCAAAAGTTTGTAAAAAATGCAGATAGAGCCCTAAGTATATATAACCCCGAAACAGCAAGTACCCCCATCCTATCAAGAACGATTAAATTTAGCGCTATAAAATAGACCCATTCTCCAATACTGGAAATACCAATGCTTGATAATAAGATAGAAGGGTATTTCCACGACTTCACTAACTTGTTTATACGCAATTTATTTCCTCCTTAAAATGCAAAATTGGATAATAAAAAAACTCACCCCCAAGATTTAGTCTTGAGGACGAGTTGCTGCGCGCCGTGGTGCCACCCCAGTTTGACAATATGTTACCATATTGTCCTTTGTAGGTACGGTATGAAGAACATACATATACCCTAGCTCGATAACAGGAGCATCTGTCACACCATCACCCATATGGATCCGATGTGCAGCTCAGAGGCTTGCTTCCAACCATTATTCTTACTCCTTTCCACCAACAGGAGCTCTCTTTGAAGAATTGCATGATTGTACTCTTCTCTTCATCGCATGTATTTGTTTGTGGCATTTTAATGGTATTTACCATATCAAACCTTCGCGGGGATGTAAAGAAATTTTAATATGAATGTGTATATTTACTTTTTTTGAAGGGGCAAGGTAGCTCTATTGTATTTACGATAACAGGGGGTACTTCAATTTCTGCAAGCTATGCAAGTGGTTAAAAAGCCATATGACTATTGAGTTCTTCTAATAACTCCTGCGTATCAATGATGTATTGAAATCTTAATGAAATAAAGGCTATATTTTGTGATAATAGTATACTAGTAAGTTTACCAAACTTGCTATATTTTTCAATAAAATGTATGATAGTTTTATGATTATCGAACAAAAAAATAAAGATCAAATTAAAGTACAAATATTTAAGGCTTTGGCTGATGAATCCCGACTAGAAATTATCCGGATTCTTAGAGATCAAAAAACAGAATTAAGTTGTGGAGAGGTAGGTGAAAAAATTAATATTACAAAATCAACAGCTTCATACCATTTTAAAACTCTAAGAGAGGCGGGACTAACATCAACTCGTAAAGAAACTCGAAATAAGTATGTTAAATTAAATTTGGACACGTTTGAGAAGTATTTACCTGGTTTCCTAGATTCATTGTAATCTAGGGTGTTTTTTTGCAATATAGTTCGATAATCATTAAACTATAGAACAATGGAGTGACAGTTTTGAATAAGAAAATATCTATTACTTTTTTCTTAATAATGTTTGTTATTGGTACTGATACTTTTTTAATATCGCCACTAATCCCAACTTTACAAAGTGCTTATCACATACCGATAAGTTGGTCAGGATGGTTGGTAAGCAGTTATGCTTTGGGATATGCCATTTTTGCTTTAATAGCAGGACCAATCTCTGATGGAGCAAATCGCAAGAAAATAATGATTGTTGGTTTGGCTGGATTTTCTATATCCACTTTTATGTGTGGACTGGCAGCAAACTTTTGGACTATGATTTCATTTAGATTGTTGGCAGGAATAAGTGCTGCTTTTGTAACACCGCAAGTCTGGGCTTCGATCCCAATTTTGTCTAGGCAGCAAGACATTATAAAAATAATGGGCTATGCAACTGGCGGTTTGGCTTTTTCTCAATTAATAGGAATTCCGATTGGAAGTTTATTGGCAACCTTTAGCTGGCATACCCCTTTTTACATAATTTCTTTTTTCTCCATTTTTTTGATTGTAGTTGTTTTCTATTTTATGCCTACCATTAAAGCCATAAAGGATAGTGAAAAACAATCAGTTTTCAAGCGATATCGAGGTATATTTAAAACGGAAAATTCCATAAAATATTTCACAGCTTATTTTATATTCCAAGTAGGTAATTTTGCTGTATTCTCTTATATTGGTACTTGGTTTTCCAATTGTTTTTCGTTAAATGTATCTGAAATTGGCTTAGCAATGATGGTATTAGGACTTGGCAATATTATTGGCTCTTTTTTTGGGAGTGGATTGGTGAAAAAGTTAGGAGAACCAAAATCTTTACTCGCAGCCTTAGTAATGTTAATTTTGTTTTACTCAGCACTTCCATTTGTACCCAATTTGTTTATAGGGGAGTTGTTTTTCTTTTTCATATTCTTAATTAACGGAACTCTTTTTCCAGTATTTATGAGTATTTTGCAAAGCTTAACACACTCAGCTCGTGGGACTGTTTCCTCTTTAGCGAATGCTGCTATGTATGCGGGGACAACCATTGGCGGAGTTATTGGAGGGATTCTTTTTAGCCGAATTTTTGGTTTTA
Organism: Niallia sp. FSL W8-0177; assembly: GCF_038006285.1. Lineage (NCBI taxonomy): Bacteria > Bacillati > Bacillota > Bacilli > Caryophanales > Bacillaceae > Niallia > Niallia sp. FSL W8-0177. Next base: position 2,276,444 of record NZ_JBBOUX010000001.1, on the reverse strand, counting down.
CAGCAATAACATTTTTTACGGTAATCATGTATTTAACCTCTATTCTCTTATATAAAAGCAGTGGATTATTTAAAAACAGGCAAGATGAGCTTTCCAAGAAGGCGATCTTATAACAAATAAAGAATTAATTATAAGAAAAGCCATCGTTTCGATGGCTTAATCTGAATACATTATTATTTAGTAGAATTAATGTTGTTAAGCCTTAAATTTTAACTTTGCACATATTCCTTTAAAAAGTCATCGACGGCTTTTTCATAAGCCTCTTTGTTTTCATTATAGCTTTGAGCATGTGTACCATTAACAGCGAAAAATAATTTTTTCGGCCCCTTTTTTTTATCGAAAAGTTTTTGTGTCATTTCTGGCAAGATAAAATCATCTTTCTTGCTATGGATAAATAACATCGGACTTTTTATTTTATCAATGACAGAGATAGGGGAAATATCTTTAATCGAATAGCGAGCTCTGGCACGTAAGAATAAATTAGCGATAGGAATAAAGACTTTTCCAGGCAGTTTTATTTCCTGTTTGATGACATAATTTAACAGCTCCTTGAAATCGGAAAAAGGACAATCTGCAATATAGAAATCGGCTCCATCCTCGATTCCTCCAGCATAAAGAATCATTGTTGCTGCACCCATCGATTCCCCATGTATCCCCAAGAGTATATCTTTTCCTTTTTCTCGTTTAAGCCAATCGACAATTTGCTTTAAGTCGAATTTTTCGTAATAGCCAAAGCTTGTATTTTTCCCGCCCGATTCTCCATGTCTGCGATGATCATAAATAATACCGTTGAAGCCTCTTTCTAAAAATAGGTTCATATACTTAATCGAACTCGTTTTATTTTCCGTGACTCCATGGGAAATAATGATATATTTCTTCGTATCAAAAGGCTCTACTAGGATTGCTTTTAAATCATAACCATAAGGAGATGGAATGGTAATTTCTTGTTTAGTTAAATTTTCATAAGAAACAGGGTCTAATCTACCAGCTTCTTTTTCTCTATTTACAATAAAATCATTGTCTTTTTTCTTCATATACATTAATCGATTGGAACAGTATAAACCAATGGAAGTAATAAATAATAACACAGAAAATAAATAACGAAACAGCTTTCTCAAACCGATTCCTCCAGTAAGTTGAAAAATTTAGCAGAAACTAATTTGAGTGTATCATTTCTTTAGAAAGAAACAAAATGGACAACTTCTTTAATTATTAAAAATTAGACGTATACAGATGCATGGTATGATAAAAAATTTTATGCGAAATGAAATAAATGGTTACAAATAAAGGCAGATGAGAGAGAAGAAGCCACACCTTCATAGAAGGTGTGGTGAAGAATAGATTATTGTTTAGAATTTTGTCTGTTTGTTGGATGAATGGCCTTTTCTAATTCTTCTGCGGCAATTGTTTGTTTGACAGTATCTGCATTAGGCTTACCAGCTTGACTGTAGCCTTTGTCACGTTTCTGAGTCATCATTCTTTCCTCCTTGTGTAGAAGTGATGATACTAGCAATCGTCTTAGTATCCAATTCTCTAATATAACTTGAGTAAAAAAATATGTTATTATACATACAGCATAGTAAAAAGAAGGGTGAATTATGGCAGAACATCATTTTTATTTAAAAGCTGATTGGCCAGGATATCGAAATGATATTGGGACAATCGAAAGTGGCAATTTAAAAACAAAAATATCGATTCCAAAAGAAATGGAAGGACCTGGTGTCGGTACTAATCCAGATGAAATGCTTCTCGGAGCAGCAGCAACTTGCTTTATTATTACCCTTGCTGCAATGATGGAAAGAAGTAGACTTGAGAAGGAAAGTTTAACATTAGAATCAGAAGCAGTAGTTGATGTCACAAACGGTGTATTTACTTACCAGAAAATTATTCATCGCCCGAAGATTGTGCTCAAAAAAGACGCTGCTGAAAAAGACATAAAGCTTGCGGCAAAACTTGCGCACAAGGCGGAAGCAAGCTGCATGATTACAAGAGCAATTAAAGGGAATGTAGAAGTCGAATTAGAAGAAACAATAGAACTTGCACTGTAAAATCCAAAGAAGGAGGGGGATTCAGATGGCAAAGCAGCGGAGACATGTACCAAAAACAAAACAGGAGGATAAGCCTGTTACATTAGGGGATCTTCTAAATGAACAGTTAGCAGATCAACTGAAAAATAAAAAGCAAGAACTAAAACAACAAGAAGAGGCCAAGCAAAAAGCAGAAGAAGAAAGAAAAAGAGAAGAACGTCGACAAAGAGAAAAAAATAAAAGTTTTGAAGAACTGTTAAATGAAAATGCAATGAATTGGAAGGATTTTAAGTAAGAAGAAAAGGATATCGATAAAGGTATCCTTTTTTTAATAATTACTTTATTTCTGTTGTTTTGGTGAAATTTTCTTCTTTTATTTGACTATTTTCTAGGGGAAGCAAAGCTTGGAATTCTTGAAATAACACAACAATTTCCGTTTGTTCATTGATTAAAGCAATATTGGCATCATAGTCTTGTTCAGTCTGATAGGTCGTGATTTCCAGCCATTTTGTCGGATCATCATTACTTTGTAAATAGGTTGTTGTTGAATTGATATACTTGCGATAGATGTTGCTTGCTTTCTCTTGAATATAGAAATATTCTTTGATTTTATCGGTTGGTATATGATATTCATATACTTTTACATACATTTTCTCTCCTCCTTCGTTTTTAATTAATTTGTGATTCTTATTTTAGCATGTTTACAAAGCCATTTAGTGAGAATGTATCAAGATAAGAATATTTTGTGCTGAATATTCTGTGGATTTGATCTGGATAAATGTTTGTTTTGCCTATAATATAGGGGAAAAAGAGTTAAGTTGAATCGAATTTGGAGATGGTAGAGTGGTAAACTTGCAATTAAAGGGTAGAGAAAACATAGTCGAACGGAAAATTCGCTATGATTCTACTATAGAAGAATATCAATGCAAACTTCTTCAATCGGATAAAAGGAAAATCACCCTCTTGCATCAAGTGGAAAAGTCATTTGAAATGAGGAAAGGCAAACAAAAACTAGTTATTCCGAAAGGGACCTATACGTTTGCTTATTATTGGTTGGATCAGCCATATAATTTATATTTTTGGCGAGATACAACTGGAAAATATTTAGGAGCGTATTTCAATATTGTGAGAAAAAATTGGTTTCAAAATGATATGGTTATCTATGAAGATTTAATTATTGATATTGTCATTAAACCTAATCAAATGTATTATATTTTGGATCAAGAAGAATTACCTCAGCCCATTGAAACGTTTGAAAAAGGGTTTGTTCAAAAAGCATTACAACAATTGTTAAAGCGGAAAGATGGTATTCTTACAGAGGTTTCTAGAGAAACAGCAGATTTTTTTCGCTCATAAAATGGAGCTATGTACTTATTTAGCTTAAATTGGCGGAATTTATTTGAAAGGGTGAAAAGCTTGGCTATTACCCACGAATTTGGGATCATTCAAAATTTCAATAAACGGCATGTATATAATCATTACACCCCTGATCTTTATGATTGTATACCTGTAAATGATCATTTTATACAAGAGTTGATAAAACCATTAGCAATGATGAAAACATATTTCCATACATATGAACGACCGGCTAATGGTTTGGCCTATTACGGAATAACACTTATACCTCCTGAATCATTACCAATATTTTTAGATATTGTTGCGGATAAAAAATCAGGGGAGCTTATCGATCTAGCTCGAAAAATAACAGCAGCGCAGGAAGCAGAAAAATACATGATTCACTATGGGATTTAAGCCATAGTAAATCATGTATTTTTGTCGCTTTATTTTTTACTTTTACTTTGAAAATAAGGAATATCCAGAAACGTAAGACCTATTGCTAAGCCTAGACAGGTAAAAGAAAATGCAAAAGTCTTCTGATCCGGATGAAAAAAATAAGAAAATAGATAATTAACTAAGCTGAATAAGAGAAAAAAGCAAATACATTGCGATACCTTCTTCGCCAATAAAGACCAGCTAAAGTTTTTCTTCCACGTGAATACTGCCATCCATAGTAAGTAAAATATAAAACAAAATAGGAATATGATATATCCAATGATAAAATAAAAGGGAAAAGTGGTATTAAAATCTTTATAGATAAAATAAAAAGCTATTCCAGTTAGGAGGAAAAAAATAATATATAAAAAAAGGGTTAGCCTGCTAAAAAAATTATTCATATTACACCTTTTTCTAACTTTTATTAATACTATGATTCTAGCATTACACTACAATTATTATAAGCGAAAGTGGTAGATTAATCCAGCAGGCTAAAATAAATGTCAGTAAGAGAGTTAAACTTCATCCTCATCATCCAAATCTCTTCCTTTTTTATTCCGTAAATAATAAGTATAAAGTACAGGTATGATCCCGCATATAAATACTATTCCGCCAATAAGAACACCATTTACGATACGCTCTCTATCAGAGAGGATTATCAGAATTCCAATAAGCACGGAAAGCAGAGTGACAATAGTAATAGAAAGAGATAGCCCCTTTTTAGGGTCCTTTTTGCTGTTTTCATGATCGACGCTTATATTCATTGATAGATAAGCTGAAATGATGCTAGTAATAATAAATACATACCATAACGGATTGTCTCTCATTCCAGCTAAGCCCTTTGTAATAAGGTCATAAGCTAATATGCCAATAATTCCAAGCGTTTGAATGATATAGGCTACTTTAATATTTTGTAAGTTTTTCATAATTAGACGTTCATCTTTTATTTTTTTCATTTTTCTTCCTCCTTGTCTACCCAAAATAATTCATCTAATGTTCTGTTGAGGGAATAACAGAGCTCAAGACAAAGTTTTAAAGTAGGATTGTATTTTCCTTTTTCAATAAGACTGATTGTTTGACGAGTAACGCCAATCTTATCCGCTAATTGCTGCTGGGTTAAATCTGCTTGAATTCTTGCAATTTTAATATGGTTCTTCAAGGCAATCCTCCTTATTGATGGAATGTATATATTACATTATAACCAATATATATTACTTAATGCAACATATATATTCCATTTGGTGGTTATTGATCCATAAAAAAGAGAGAATCACTACTTAAATTCTCTCTTTTTAATCATCTATTTTTTAGTGAACGCCATTACTTCTTGCGAACTTGGAATAGAAGAGGAGGCCCCTTTCCGTGTTACAGCAATGGCAGCAGCTTTTGCAGCCATTTGCAAGGCACTTTTTATTTCCTCCTGCTGGGAAATTTGACTTAAAAAGTATCCTAAAAAGGTATCGCCAGCAGCGGTTGTATCAACTGCATCTACTTTAAAAGCGGCTTGTCTATGTTCTTCGACACTATCTTTATAAATTACGCCTTCTTTGCCCAATGTTAAGACGATTTTTAGCTGCTTGTTTAAGGATAAAAGTTTTTGGAAAATCTTGTCATTTGTATGTTCGTTCGTAATGGCTTTTGCTTCTATTTCATTTAATATTAAGTAATCAATTTTTGAAAAATCTAGGGTGGTAATTGTCTCATCGATAGGTGATGGATTAAGGGCAATTTTTAATCCTCTTTTGTGCGCAGTTTCCACTATGTATGCTAAATCGTTTATTTCATTTTGCAATAACAGTAAATCGTTCTGGGAAAAATTCGCTAAAACTTGGTTAATATGATCGATCGTTATTTCTTTATTTGCTCCGCCTAATAAAAGAATACAGTTTTCTCCACTAGCAGAGACTTGAATAATGGCGTGGCCAGTTGTGTTCCCATTCTCATCAATCCAATCAACATTTACATTTGCTTCCGCTAATACTTCTTTTAAAAATAAGCCGTCTTTTCCAATATTTCCTCCGTGGTATACTTGTGCTCCAGCTTTAGCAAGTGCAATTGATTGATTTAATCCTTTTCCGCCTGGAAATTCATCATAATTCGTAGAAGATAAAGTTTCGCCAGCAGAAACAAAGTGAGGAACCGAATATACTTTATCAATATTTAAAGAACCAAAATTCAAAATCTTCAAGTCTTTCCCCCCATAGTTTTTAACTTATTTATAGAATATCACTGATTTTACTTTAAATAAACGGGTTAAGTTTGTTAAAGTAATAAGATAAGAGGAATTATTAGGAAATTTTAGGAGCGTTTTGGGTAGTAAGCAAGACATGAAAACTGATTGGTTAAAGGCTTATTTATAAGGAGGAGCAAAATATGAAGCATGCCTTAATTATTGGAGGCACAGGAATGCTTTTTGATGTGTCTGCATGGCTGGCTGAGCAAGAGGATTGCAGATTATCTATTGTTGGCAGAAAAGCTGCCCCAATAAATAGTTTAATAGATATCCTGGACGATAAAACGAAAATAACCCCCTTACTGGTTGATTATACAAATCACACTGCGTTTAGGGAGAAATTAGAATGGACTATACAACAGAATGGACCAATTGATTTGGTTGTAGCATGGGTTCATTCGATAGGAAAAAATGCTTTGAATATAGTGAAGGACGAACTTTCCGAAAGCGGACAGAAATGGCGTTTGTTTCACATTACTGGGAGCAGTTCGGATTTGTCCAAAATAAAGAAGGAACTAACGATTCCCCCTAATTGCAGCTATCATCAGATTCAATTAGGATTTATTGTGGAGAATAGCGCTTCCAGATGGCTTACACATAAAGATTTCTGCTGGGGTGATCGATGCGATACAAAATAATTGGCAGAGAAAAATAGTAGGCGTAGTGGAACCATGGGAGAAGAGACCATAGACAATGTTTAAAAAGGAAATGGAGGAAAAAAAGATGACAGAAGATTTTTATTGTGATGAAGTTCTTAGTGGAAAAACAAAGGTTAGAAAAGTGATGGAAACAGAAAATGTGTTAGCGTATTATCATACAAAACCTTTTTATCCAGTTCATATAGTAGCAATTCCGAAAAAACACATCGCTTCTCTTATTACATTAGAAGAGGGAGATAATCATTTACTATTGGAGCTTTTGGGCGTTGTAAAGCAAGTAGCTGCTAGTGTAACCAAGGAATATGGTGCATGCAGAGTTATCACCAATCTTGGCAAGTATCAAGACTCCAAACATCTTCATTGGCATATTGTTCACGGCAAACCGCTAAGGTAAATGGTCGAATCTAAAAAAATAGTAAAATATCATTATTCATTTTAAATACTGAATATTTCTGAAACGGATGCTGAAGGCATTCCCTTTTTAGATGACTATTTATATAAAATGTTGTGGACGGGAAAAAGATAAAAATACGGAAGAAGATTACCGATAAAAAAGAAGAAAGGAGAATTATTGTCGTTTAAAATCAGCAAAAAAGGATTTAAAAATAAATGAAAGCTTGAAGGTCAATTGTCTTTTATATTAAGTATAAAATTAATGAAACTAAACAACGATTATAGAGAGACTTACAGGGGGAGAGTTTTTTGCGAAAAAAAGTGCGTTTATTTATAGCTATTATACTGCTGGTATCATTATTTGTTCCTTATGGTTCTAACAGCAAAATAAAGGCAGCATCAAATGCGATATCGATTAATTTCCAAGCAGATGATGCAGTGATTGATCCAAATCGCCCATATATTTATATGGTAGAAATAGGTAAGCCTCTTTTGCAGAGAGTAAATTATCTAACGGGAGAAATAAAAAAGATAAATCTTAAATACCCAGCAGAAAAAGTGGAAGTATACAAAGATAAAGTCTATGTGACTCAGCATTTAATGAAACATTCGTATTATACGGAAAAGGGCTTAAAAGGAGCCATTGCAGAAGTGGATGCCGGAAATTTTACTTTATTAGATACCTTTCCAATATCCACAGATCCATGGGATATTGCGATAGATCAGAATGGCTACCTTTATATAACTCCTGGTTCTAATCAATGGGAAACTATTAAGGTTTATTCCTTAAATACGAAAAAAGAAGTAGCAGAAAATGCTGGCGATGATAATACATCCATTTACATGGAATCTAGTATTTCCTACAATGAAAAGTTACACCGTCTTTATACATTGGACTCAGAAACAAGTCCAATAGATGCCTATGCCTATCTAATTGATAATGGCAAGATTATAAACCATTATGACTCCCCATATCACGGAGACTATCATTTAAGCTCGGAAATGGTTTTAAGCCCAGACGGACAATATATGTACAATATGAATGGGGTTGTATTTCGTTTATCAACTGTACAAGAAGAGGATATGACTTTCGATTTTGAATATAGAATGGCCTATGATGAGGAAAATAATGAATATGAAACTTTTAATGACATTGCCTTTGATGATTCTGGAAGCAGAACTTATATAGCTAGTAGTTTTGGGGGAATAGATGTTTATGGCTATGGATCTGCCGATTATTACTATTCATTAAAAGAAGATTATTTTGTTCATTCTCTCTTTTATCAAAATGGATTAATTGCTATCTATGAAGATGAGAACGGAAATAATTATGTAGAGTATATGAAAAACACTGAGCCGTCTTCCTTTGAATTAACGGATTCATTGTTTTATGATGTTAAAAATGACGAGTGGGCAAGTTTAAGACAAGATAATAGTAATCTGGAAATCGATTCTGAACTTTTATTCTTTTTTAATCAGGGGATTAGATGGAAGGATAGAAATGGAATAACTCTTATGGAGGGGGATAAGAAGATTCCTATTCAAATAGAGTCTGATGATAATTATTTGCATATACTCCCAGAATTATTAACAAAGGGAAAAAAATATAAATTAACGATAAATAAAAATGCTATTACTGGTTATGCAGGCAAAAGCTTGGATCGTGATATTGTCATAACATTTGGGACGATTGTTGAACCAGTGTCAGAGGTGTTTCTGGAAAAAGATAGTTCACAATCGCCCAAGATGTATACATTTATTGGAGGAACTACGGGAGGAAGCAATCCTCTTTATGAGTTTTATATAAAAGAGGGAAATAGTTGGAAAAAAGTACAAAGTTATAGTAGGAATAATAAGCTAGAATGGCATCCAGCAAGTACTGGAACTTTTCAATTTAAAGTATACGCGAAAAGTTCTGGTAGTAGGAATCTTTATGATTCTGTACGCGAATTTAGCCAAAAAGTTACAGATACAATAAAGCCAAGTATTACTATTACACAAAAAACTAAGAAACCAACAAACCGAGATATAGAACTCGAAATAACCGCAAAGGATAATTTTAGAATTCGGTATATCCAGCTACCTGATGGGAAGAAAGTGAATAATGAAAACGTAAAGTATATGGTGAAAAAGAATGGAACATATACCTTTACTGTTGTAGATTTGGGAGGAAATAAACAGGTTAAGTCTATAACCATAAAAAATATCGATAAAACACCTCCAAACGAACCTCAAATTAAGGAAGTTACAGATAAGTCGACAACTGTATCAGGAAAAGGAGAAGTAAATGCAAAAGTTGTTGTACTGGCAGGTAAAAAGGAACTAGGAAAAAGTACCGTACAAAAAGATGGTCGTTTCCAAATAAAGATTTCAAAACAAAAGGCAGGAACCAAATTAGTAATTAAGATAATAGACGCAGCTGGGAATAGTACATCCAAAGCAATAAAAGTTATCGACAAGACTCCTCCAGCAATGCCAAAGATTACGACAAATGTAACATCGAAGACGACACTTATTGCTGGAAAAGCAGAAGCGAATGCAACTATTACTATTTATAATGGAAAGAAATTCGTGCAAAAAACAACAGCTGATGCAAAAGGTTCCTTTAAAATGACAATCAAAAAACAAAAGAAAAATACAAGCTTATTGATATATGCACAAGATAAGGCAAAGAATAAGAGTCAAGCAACAAAAATAAAAGTGAAATAAAATAATAGGATATCGTTTGTGTAAGGAAAGACGATATCCTATTATTATAGTTTTTTCCATCGTTTCTAAAATTCGAAGTTTTGGCAGAAATGAGTGAACATTTTGAGATGGGGAGTGGAGAAACATTTTGAATAAAATAGAGCTGATTGAATTAACCTCAGAAAATATACAAGCAAATGGCTGCTATTGTTTAAGAAGCAAACAGAAGTCAACAGGCTATCAAGCAAAAAAAGCATGGTTAATGGATCAATTTGGACAAGGATTGAAATATATTCAACTAATGGAGAATGACAAGCTCGCCGGTTTTATTGAATATACACCCATTGAACATTCCTCCAGAGTAGTATATGGGGAAAATTACTACATCATCCACTGTCTATGGGTAAATATAACGGGTAAAGGCTATGCAACTCAGCTAATTGAAAAGGTAATTCAAGATGCAAAAGATCATAAAAAGAATGGCGTTATCGTGGTAACAAATCCAACAACCTCTTGGACGCCAAGTAAGGAAGTTTTCTTAAAAAATGATTTCACTGAACTAGAATATGCTCCCTATGGATTCGAGTTATTAGTCTACAAAATAAATGAAGCAGCAAATCCATATTTTCCGAATGATTGGGAAGAACGACTGACTCGTCATAACAATCAATTAACCATTCTCCGTACAGCGCAATGCCCATATATCGATATAGCCATCGATAATGTAATAGAAGCAGCTAGTAAATTACAAATAAAGGCAGAAATTCACCATCTCCAAACACGTGAAGATTTATTAAAGCTATCGCCAACTCCATATGGTGTTTATGGAGTGATTTTTAAGAATCAATTAGTCGCTTATCACCGGCTTACAGTTCATTCTGCGATGAAAAGAATAAAGGAATTTATATAAACAGAGAATTACCGAAAGTGGACCTCTTTGCAGGAATCCACTTTTTATTTTTGAAAATATTTAAAAAAAGTAAAACTTTTTAGAACTCTATCCGTCTATACATAGAATTTTTAATAAAGGAGGGGAAATGGTGGAAAATGAGAAAGATAAAATCATCCTAGAATGGTATGAAAAGTTTGGAGAAGCTATTTTTAAATATATTTTCATCATGATTCAAGATTATCAGCAAGCAGAAGATTTAACAAACGATACTTTTTTGAAAGCTTTTATCCACTTGGATACATTTAAAAGGGATGCAAGTGAAAAAACGTGGCTGTATCGGATTGCTCATAACCTCACCGTCGATATGATTAGAAAAAAGAAGCCGGTAATACTGCTAAAAGAAGCTTTTCTATTCAATAAAGATAAGAATCCATTGCCAGAAGAGATGTTGCAAATTAGAGAACAATCATTAGAAATTTACAAGGCGTTAAGTACCTTGAAATCAACTTATCGAGAAATCATTATTCTAAGAAAACTAAAAGAGTTCTCTATTGAAGAAACAGCAGGGATTTTAGGATGGTCAGAGGCTAAAGTGAAGTCAACTTTATTTCGAGCAATGAAAGCTTTGGAGAAAGAATTAAAAAAGGAGGGAGAATTAAATGGAAAAATTATATAAGGAACAACTAGATGAGGAATTGAGGGACTTAGAAGCTGATATATATTGGGATAAAGAACGAAAGAATGCTTTGCATTTAAAGCTGAAAGAGCAGATGAAGAATAATCGGAAAACGAAAAATGCACTTCAACCATTCCCTTTTGTGGCAATTATAGGAGCAGCAGTGATCCTCTTTCTTTTCACTCATATGGAAATGGAATCACTCCCATTTGAAAAAGGGGGAGCAAATAATGCAGCTTTCGATATGGAAGCGGATCAAGACGAAAGAGTAGTTTTTACAGTTGAAGAGCAGAATAAAATCGAAAATAAAACAACTGTTTATCTATCAGAGGAAGCGACATTACCATATAACCTAAATACTAATAATTTATCTTCCATTGTAGTTGTCGGTGAACCAAAATTAAGCGTGAGAAAAGAAAAGAGTTCCATTCTAGTTAATGTTGATTATCCGTTAAAGAATGGCCAAAATTTTTCTATCCGAACAGAAAAAAAACCTAATAATATGCGAGGAAACGGAATAAATAGTGTGGTGAAAAAAGAATACGAGATCACGATTAATAATCAAGAGGCTGTTTTAGTAGATATGGAGAAAAAGCCAAAATTAATACTAAAAACAGATAGATACCAATATACTATCTCGGGTGTAAAAGATGTAAGAGATTTAATCAAAATTGCCGAAATGATAGAATTTTATTGAAGAACAGAATGATAAATTTGTGATTGGAAAATTAATTGTTATTGCTAGCGAGGAAAATCCGAATGGTAAAAATAAGGGAGAGTTAATACGTTGAGAAATAGGGGTTCTGTTGTTATTAGCCAAGGGAACAAAGTTTGCTTAATTAAAAGAGTAAGAGATAATTCCGTTTATTTTGTTTTTCCTGGCGGAGGAATTGAAGCAGATGAAACGCCTGAGCAAGCAGCTAAACGGGAAGCATTCGAGGAGTTAGGGGTAACTGTCGAACTAAAAGAATGCCTTGTAGAATTAGAGAAGCAAGGAACTCAGTATTTTTTTCTAGCTGATATCATTCATGGAACGATTGGATCAGGGCAAGGTGAAGAGTTTACTAATTCTAATCGAGATCGTGGCACTTATTTGCCTATGTGGGTAGACATAGATGATTTAACCGTTATGGATGTAAAACCTAATATCGTAGCTAAAAAAGTGCAAGAATATTTTGCTAGAAAGCATTCATCTTAGAAAAAGTGACCTTTTTATCGAAGGTCACTTTGCTTTTTTGGTTTTGGAAATTTAATCATATTTTGAGGTTTAATGGTATAATTTTGAAGGGGAGCGAATCGAGTTTTAATCTTAAACGCTTATGCTAAAAAAGCATCATAACAGGTTGAATGGAATGAATTTGAATTTTGGAAATTGTTCTTGGCTGACAAAATTGACAAATAAAATAAAAAATAAGTAGGCAGACGACATGAAAATAGAAATACGAACATCGCGAGAGAAACCAATAAAGGCTTGCGAGGTGATAGAACTATATAAAAATGCAGGATGGTGGAAGGAAAGAACGGAAAAGGATATAGAAAAAATGTTATCCCAAACATTTGCTGTAGGTGCATGGGAAAAGAACAAGCTCATTGGGTTTGCAAGAGCAATAACGGATGGGATTTTTAGAGCGTATATAGAGGATGTCGTTATTTCCAGCTCCTTTAATCGGAAAGGAATCGGCACAAAGCTAATTGCTAAAATGGTAGATGAATTATCCAATATTGATGTTATCAGTTTATTTTGTGAGGAAGATTTAATTCCCTTTTACAACAAGAATGAGTTCAAAAAAAGCAACTCACAGTTTGTCATGCATAAAGTAAACAGATGAAAAAGGGACATATATTTCCCTAGTTTTGATAGGAGGGAGAATTTGAATTTAATAGAAAATATATTTCCAATGAAGGAACAAGAGTTAAAGTACTTCTTAGCAAATAAAAAAATGAAAGAGATAGCATCGGATGAAAAAACAAAACAGAAAGTCATCCTGTCCATGCTTAAACATATTGGCTCCCCTGATAGCGAGTTAAGAGATAACTTGATTTATCAAACATTTTGTCAGTTTATATTGGAATCCAAACTAGATAACGATCTGTTAACTGAAATATTAGATATTTGTATAAGGGATCAATTTTTATTTAAAGGAATTGGCGAAAAGAATACAGATTCTGTTTTCACTCGTTCTTTCACCTCTTTATTAATAGCACTTATACTTTATCAAGATAATCGCGATAATTTCTTATCAAGGGCAAAGGTTCTTGAAGTGAAAGATAAGTTGATTAGCTATGTAAATCTTGAAAAAGATGTAAGGGGATATGTTAGAGAAAAAGGATGGGCCCATAGTATGGCACATGTAGCTGATGCTTTCGATGAACTTGTCAAAAATACAAAAATGAAGCAAAGTAATTATCCGGAAATAGTGAGGGCGATTTTGGGTAAAATCTATCAGGCGGAAAGTGTTTATATTCATGATGAAGAAGGGCGCATGATTATTCCCATTGTACAAATGGCAGATAACGGGTTAGAGAAGTCAGTGTTGGAATCTTGGATAAAAAATAGGAGGAAGGAGTTAGAGAAAGATAAGAATGAATTAGAGGAAGTAAATTATTGGTTTTTGGTAGCAAATTACAAAAATTTCTTAAAAAGTTTATCGCTGACAATAATAGATAAACCTTCCTTATCTTCTCTACAGTCAGTCGTACTCCATGCTATAAAGGAGATTTATTAACGATGGACTGGACACTATTTGATACGCCAGATTATTTACAGGGAGGTAGTGCTAAACAGCAGCAAGCATATTTAGCATTGAAGAAATTAAAAATAAATGAAATTTTACATTCTTATAAGCCAATTCTTTGCGGAACCATTCCAATTGGAGTGGATATAGAGTCTTCCGACTTAGATATTATAATGGAAGTCTACGAATTTGAAATTTTTAGCCAGATTGTCATCGATTATTTTGGAAAAATGAATCATTTTCGTCTAAAAAGATTAATGATTAGAGAAGTGGAAATAATCAAAGTAAATTTCTATTTTGATGGTTTTGAATTTGAATTGTTTGGTCAGCCTATCCCGGTTAAGCAGCAATATGCGTATCTCCATATGATAATTGAACACGCCGTTTTAAGGATAAATCCATCCATAAAAGAAGAAGTACTTATACGAAAGAAACAAGGTTATAAAACAGAGCCAGCTTTTTGTCAGGTTCTAGGGTTAAAAGGTGATCCTTATCAGGCGCTGATTGAATATGGGAAAGAAAAGAGATTCATTTAAGTATCAGTAGAAAAAGGAAGGGACAACAGTGAAAAGAAAAATAATCGGTGAATGGAAGTTTTATCATTCAAAAAATATTCATAATAAAGACAAAATTGTAATCTTATATCATGGTTGGGGTGGAACAGCGAAGGGATACATAGAGTTGGCCGAAAAAGTGGCTCAAGAAGGATATGGCGTATTAATTCCTGACATCCTATATCACGATGAAAGATTTCCTATAGAAGATCACTTTGGTTACAACATTACTCAGCAGTACTTTTGGGATACTATTTTCCATACTATTGATGAATTTAATGAGTTTTTAAGCGTAGTAGGTGTAAAGAAAAACAGTATCCTATTAATAGGCAATTCAATGGGGGGATTTATAGCCAATGGTATTTTTGCGAGAGAGCCTGACATAAGAGGCTTAGCAAATATCAATGGATCGGGTTCCTTCCTCCTTACAGAAAAATTATTTCGAATACGAGATGATAGAGAAGAGATGTCTCAAGAAGAAGAGGAGCTAATAAAGAAATACGATCCAATAAGCACAACGAGGAGTCTATCACCAGTTCTTCTTATGCATGGAGATAGTGATACGATAATTCCAATCGAGGGTCAAGAAAATTACTATAAGTATCTTAGCCAGGAGAAGGGACGAACCAATGTGGAGTGGGAAATTTTTAAAAAAGTGAATCATGCATTTACACCGGAAATGGTAGAGAAACTTATTGCTTGGTTAAAGGAAATTTAAAAAAGGCTGAGGGGATAGGATGGACTTAATATTTATACGACATTAAGAGGGAGAACATACACTTAACTTCCTGCTAGTTTACAAAAAAGAAATCCTTCTCTCACAAAAAAGGGGAGGGGTCAAGCTAATAAGCTAAAGGAACGTTTGCCTTTAGCCACTCAGGATATTGTGTTTATTAGCCCCTTAGTAAGGACATTGGAAACAGCTATGCTATGGACTGATGAAGTCGATTGTCAAAAAATAGTAACTCCTTATGTTTCTCCAAGAATGTTCCCTCTCTTAACGAATAAACAAACCTTGCCTTGTGATCTAATGATGGAAAAGGAGAAAATACTAGATATTTTTCCTGTCTTTGAACTAGACGACAATCCTCCTGCGTCATTATGGGAGAAAGGATTTAATACAGTCATAGACGAGGATATCCATATAATAAAAGAAAGATATCAAGAATATGCAGACCTACCATTAAATGCAAATAGAGGTGGATCCTTTAAATTTATTCAGTTAATTATGAAGATTGAAAGCTTAGCTGATATAAAGTTAAATTATTTTGATTTGCAAGTTGAAGTGAATAAGATGATGTATTCAACCTTAGAGTATCAATTGAAATTTTTTTAACAGACTTAAAGCAAATATCTTTTAATAATAATAATTTAGTGTTAACTTTTAAAAATGCAAGTATGGTTTATTGTCTATGAATATCAGAAAAGAGAACGTGACGGTGTATCGAGTAGTGTTTTCACTGATATCAAAGTTGGTTTTACATATATTTATTATGAAAAATGGCTTTTGTATTTATTGATAGCATCGCTTTTAGTTAACTTTTTTATAGCAGGATTCGAAACAGTACTAATATTCAAATATTAGGAAAAACTTAGGGAGTAATTAATGAAGAATATAATATTAGGTAATATCGTATGAAAGCATTTACATTTTTAAAGGTCTATGATAATATAATTTCATAACTTGTAGGACATGAGACAAGAGAGGGAAAAAGAATGGGACTTAATTCCATTGATAAAAAAAATATTGTTAATTCAGTTTATGAACAATTAAAAGAACATATTATTAACGGTACTTGGCAACCAGGAAGTAAAATTCCTTCCGAAACGCAATTACAGAAATTGTTTAATGTAAGCAGAGTGAGTATTAGAAGCGCCATACAGCGTTTGAGGGATTTAGGAATTGTTGTTACATATCAAGGAAAGGGAACTTTCGTATCAGATGATATTAATGGAAAAAGCATCAATGATTTTGTTCCGGTAATGCATCTTAGCGAAGAAGAATTTTTTGACATGATGGTATTTCGCCAAACCATTGAATTCAAATGTTTAGAATTAGCTGTACAGAATGCAACAAAAGAAGATATTGATAATATTGAAGAGATTCTAAATGATATGTTTCGATATAGAGATGACTATAAGAAATATTCGGAAATAGACTTTAATTTTCATTTAGCTATAGCTAAAGCGTCAAACAATATCGTTTTTTATAGAGTGATGCATTCAATTAGAGATTTCTATTATTATTATTTAGAAGAGTTAAATAGAGTGATTGGGATTACTTTAGATAGTATTGAAGCACATTTGCAAATCTTTCGAGCTATTCAAAATAGAGATGCAGAATCTGCTAAAACTAGTCTTAGTAAATCCATGGAAAGTAATATTGAAATTATAAAAAAAATAAAGAGTTCAAGAAAATAATTCACCTCTTTTGATAGAGGTAATTATTTTTCATGCCTAACTTGTAGGACAACTAACGAGTTGATGATATTTTAATTCAAAAATTAGGAAGGAGTAATGAAATGAACCACTTAGAAATTCGTGATGTAAAAGTAATACTAACTGCACCTGGAGGAATCGATCTAGTTGTTGTAAAGGTTGAAACAAACGAACCAGAATTATATGGACTAGGATGTGCAACCTTTACTCAACGAATATTTGCCGTAAAATCAGCTGTTGAGGATTATCTTAAACCATTTCTAATCGGGAAAGATCCAAGAAGAATTGAGGATATTTGGCAGTCTGCAAATGTAAGCGGATACTGGAGGAACGGCCCAATTATGAATAATGCACTTTCTGGGGTCGATATGGCTCTTTGGGATATTAAAGGCAAACTGGCAAACTTACCAGTCTATCAATTATTAGGAGGTAAGTGCCGGGATGGAATTCCTCTCTATCGGCATGCGGACGGTCCAGATGAAGTGGCAGTGGAGGAAAACATCATAGCCCTTATGGAAGAGGGTTATCAGTATGCTCGTTGTCAGATGGGCATGTATGGTGGAAGTGGAACCACTGATACAAGGTTAATAGCCACTGTTTATGAGAAATCTAACAAAATAGTTCCAAAACGATCACCTAAAACATCATTAGCAGGATGTTATTTTGATCCAGAAGCATACTCGAAAAGTATAGAAAAACTATTTGATCATCTGCGCTCTAAGATTGGATACAATATGGAATTTATCCATGATATTCACGAAAGACTTCCAGCAATTGAAGCTGTAAGATTAGCAAAAAAATTGGAACCTTATCATCTCTTTTTCCTAGAGGATCCCGTTGCACCTGAGAATATTGAATGGTTGAAAATGATTAGACAACAGACGTCTACCCCAATAGCAATGGGAGAATTATTCACGAATGTGAATGAGTGGAAAAGTTTAATTGCTAATCAGCAAATCGATTTTATTAGATGCCATGTTAGTTCGATTGGCGGTATTACACCAGCTAAGAAACTAGCCACTTTTAGTGAACTATACGGGGTACGTACTGCTTGGCATGGACCAGGTGATATTTCACCTGTAGGAGTAGCAGCTAATCTACATTTAGATTTAAGTACACCTAACTTGGGCATTCAAGAATGGACTCCATTCAATAATGCGCTGGAAGAAGTTTTTCCGGGGTGCCCACAAGAAGAAAATGGCTTTGCTTATGTAAATGAAAAACCTGGATTAGGAATAGACATTGACGAAGAAAAAGCAAAGAAATTTCCCGTTGCAGGTGGAATACCGTCTTGGACTTTAGCACGTATACCAGATGGAACTGCTGTAAGACCATAATATGATTTTCTTTATTTAAGTATGATTCAACAGTGTAAAGCTTTGCTAGATTTGTAGTCACGATAAAAATGAGAAAATGGTTATATGACATAAGACGGGGCAAAGGTGGATATCTTATTGTCGTAATGAAACTATTTTAGGAGGGTTGGTAAGTATGAGGCTCTTGGTATCATAGAAATAGTATCGGTTTAATAATGGATATTTATAGATGAAAAGGAGTGATTTCTAATGAAAGTAGGAGCTTATGTAAACTCTATGCAAGTAGAAATGATAGAAAGAGAGATACCGACTCCTAAGGAGGGAGAGGCCTTAATCAGGGTATCTTATGCGGGAATATGTGGAACGGATATGATGATTTATCATGGATTACATCCAAGAGCAAAAGCACCACTAATATTAGGACATGAGTTTAGCGGTGTAGTGAAGGAAGTTGTGGAAAATGAACAGATAAAAAAAGGGGATAAAGTAACCGTTGAGCCACTTTTAAGCTGCGGAAAATGTGCAGCTTGTACTAATGGCCAAATGCATGTTTGCGAAAAATTGCGATATATAGGGATTGATCAAGATGGTGGCTTTGCTGAGTATACTACTATTCCGATTAACAGACTAAGAGTACTACCAGATGGAGTTACAGAGAAAGAAGCAGCTATGCTCGAGCCTTTGGCTGTTGCGATACATACTGTTAGACGTTCAAATATGAAAGTCGGAGACACGATAGCAATTCTGGGTGCCGGACCCATTGGTTTGCTTATTGCTCTTATTGCGGAACGGGCAGGAGCAGGAAAGATATTCATTTCTGATGTAAGTACGATGCGTCTAAAGATTGCCAGAGATATGGGCTATGAGGGCATAGATGCAAAAACCATGGATATTGTTCAAATAGTTAAAGATTCAACAAATGGTGTAGGAGCAGATGTGGTATTTGAAGTAGCTGGAAATCAAATTACAGCTAATCAAATGATTGATTGTATCAAGTATCAAGGGGAAATCACAGTTGTTAGTGTTTATAAAAAACCCCCTACTATTAATCTTGCAAGTATGCATTTTAGAGAAATCTCACTTAAGACAACAAGGTGCTATAGTTCAGATGACTTTACAAAAGCTATTGAGTTACTTGGCCAGCGTAATATAGATCTTAATCCATTAGTTTCTCATGTCCTTCCATTAGAGGACATAAAACTAGGTTTTGATTTAATGGAAAAACCAGATGAATCATTAAAAATTTTATTTAAACCATAAGGAGTTGGTGAAGATGACGCAAGCGTTTGATTTATCGGGAAAAGTAGCAGTTGTTTCAGGAGCTACTCGGGGAATTGGTCAAGGGATTGCTATTGGACTGGCAGAAGCTGGTGCAGATATTGTGCTTTTACAACGAAGTGATGATACATCCACTGAAGAGAAAATAAAAGCATTAGGTGTTCGTTGTAAAATTATACAATGTGATCTCATGAATCTGAATGAAGTAAAGCAAGCAATTCCAAGAGCCATTGAGACTATGGGCTCAGTTGATATCCTTGTAAATAATGCTGGGATTCAAAGACGTTCACCTGCAGTAGATTTCTCTGAACAGGATTGGGACGACGTATTAAATGTGAATTTAAAGGCAGTTTGGATTCTTTGCCAACAAGCAGGAAGACATATGGTTGAAAAAAACAGTGGGAAAATTATTAATATCGCTTCTCTTGCTTCGTTTCAAGGTGGTCTGTTTGTTCCAGCCTATGCTTCTGCTAAAGGGGCAGTGGGTCAACTTACAAAGGCTCTTGCAAATGAGTGGTCATCACAAGGTGTAAATGTGAATGCCATTGTTCCAGGTTATATTGCTACAGAAATGAATACTGCTTTAATCAATGATCCTGTACGCAGTAGACAAATCACAGAAAGAATACCTGCTGGTCGATGGGGGAACCCAGAAGACTTCAAAGGTCCCGCTGTATTTCTAGCATCTGATGCAGCCGATTATGTGCATGGTCATCTGCTTGCAGTTGATGGCGGATGGTTGGGCCGTTAATTAAAATAGCTTTAAAATTTCATCATGTCTTGTTTAACTAGTCTAAAGTGGTTATGACTTTATTGTCATAAAGAATGATTACCATAAAGGGGAAAAAGGGGGAGACTAGTATGAGTTTAGAAAGAAATAATTCTATAAAAGATTTTATTCCAGCACCAGCAATGAAAAAAACGAATATTCGCTGGATGATTGTATCTATGTGTTTTTTAGTCACCACTATTAACTATGCAGATCGGGCAACAATTTCAATAGCTGCCTCACCTTTACAAAGTGATTTAGGGATTAGTGCTATAACAATGGGGTATATTTTCTCTGCATTTAGTTGGGCTTATGCTCTTGGTCAAATTCCAGGAGGTTGGATTTTAGATAAGTTTGGAACAAAAAAAGTTCTTTTTTGGAGTCTATTTCTTTGGTCAACCTTTACTTTATTACAAGGGTTTGTTGGATTTTTTAATGCTAGTACTGCCATAGTAATGCTATTTATTCTAAGATTTATTGTGGGGCTAACTGAAGCACCTTCTTTTCCTGGAAATAGTCAAGTAGCTGCATCTTGGTTCCCTGATAATGAACGTGCAACTGCATCAGCTATTTTTAGTGCCTCAGCGTTTCTTGCTATAATTATTTTTAACCCATTTATGTCCTGGATAACACAATCGTTTGGTTGGGAATACGTTTTTATTATTATGGGCGCATTAGGTATAATGATTGCTTTAGTTTGGTTAAAAGTAATCCATAATCCGAAAAATCACCCGCATGTTAATCAGTCAGAACTGAACTATATAGAGCAGGGCGGCGGGATACTAGAGATGATGGAGAAGGGAGCCAATAAAGAAGCCAGTGGCATCAATTGGTCACATATTAAACAGTTACTGAAAAGTCGTATGTTAGTAGGAGTATATATTGGACAGTATTGTATTTCAACACTTACTTACTTCTTCATGACTTGGTTTCCTGTTTATTTGATTCAAGAACGTGGGATGTCTATCCTTGAAGCAGGATTTGTTGCGACATTACCTGGACTTAGTGGCTTTTTAGGTGGAATTTTAGGAGGGGTCTACTCTGATTATTTATTAAGAAAAGGTAAATCTCTTACTTTTGCCCGTAAAACTCCTATAATTATTGGTATGATTCTTTCAGCAAGTATGATTATTTGTAATTATACTGATGCAGAATGGCTAGTTGTAGGGATTATGGCCTTAGCTTTCTTTGGTAAAGGATTTGGACAATTAGGCTGGGCTGTAATGGCTGACTGTTCTCCAAAAGAAATTGGAGGGATAAGTGGAGGCTTATTTAATACTTTTGGAAATATTTCAGGGATCACAACACCTATCATTATAGGTTACATCATTGCTGCAACAGGTTCCTATAATGGTGCGTTGGTTTTTGTTGGAATTAATGCAATAGTTGCTATGATTAGTTACTTATTTATTGTTGGAGAAATAAAACGTGTTGAATTAAGCAATTCTGCTAAATAGGAACTTAATGCAAAATAACCCTATTTTTGAAAGGGTTATCAATATAGTGGGATTAGAATAATTAAAACTTATTGGATTCTATTCGATTATTATATATATTGGGATAGTTTTTCTAATTAATAACAAATAAGTAAGGAATGAAAAAATATCAGGGATAGTAACAGTTGTCAATGCAAATTTCACTGAACAAAAAATTCTAAGAAGTTATTTCTCCTTTACACTAAAAAATAAGCGTGTCTTATAAAACAAATGAGGTATGTTATGGGAGAAGGAATTTACAAAACTCTTATAGAATATAAAAGTTAGATACAATATGAAAGTGTTGTCCGAATTGAATTACTCATAATTTATAAGGGCCTTCTCTATGAAAGAGAGGTTCTTTTTATATTAACTAGTGGGAGAAAATAATTATAATATTGATAAATTTACAGAAAGAGTTTTTTAGGGGAGAGAATGATGAAGAAAGCACAGTTAGTTATTGAGGCTCAAAATGGGATGTTTCAAGAAGGGGATGTTGTTCATAATAGTAAGAATAGAGAATCAAATTCAGTTGATAATTGAATCAAAACAATATGTCTTTGATGTTTTATACGATGAGGAATTAGGATGGATTGTTCAAACTTCCTATTGTCAAATTGGAGGATGTATAGTTAATTACATTCCTTGCCAATCTAAAATCTCGGCTATTGAACTCTCTGCAAGGATGACCTTTAAAGGGATGAAACCTGCTGATAATGGAATCTGCTTAACTTGTAACGAAGACACATATGAAATGCAAACATAGAAGATAGCATGAATTCTATAATTTTTTTAATACAATGAGGTTGATAAATCTCATTATATTTCTACCCTCCACCCATAGATTTATATCACAGTGAGAAGTACTTGCGGAGCAACAAAATTTGCAAAAATTTATTACTTAACTTTTCATTGTTTTTTCTAAGTTTTGTATAACTAAATATCGTTTGCAAAGAAGAACACTAACTATTAGCAGAAAAACTAAAATAGAAACCAAAAGATATTACGAACGAGGAAATTTAGATGCTTTAAAGAGAAGAAACTCGAAAACAGAGAAAATAAATCCATTTGTGAGTTTCTTCTCAACATAAGATAATACAAATCCATGTCATTATGTAGGATATAAGTAGTAATGTACTATTTAATTATCTAAGAAGTTTTTGAAAATGTATTTTCAATGAAGTAAACAACATTGAAAAATATAGCGTCAAAAATAAATGAGTGAAAGAAAATCTAAATTTTTTGCTGACATGTGGAAGTTTTCAGTATGTGTAAATCATACTCATATATGATTTATTTACTATTAAATGTTACCCAAACTTTATAAATAAATGAATCCTCTACCTTTAATCCTGGACGAATATTGAAACTTTTTTCTGTATGAACAACATAATCAGGATTAGAAGCTAGGAAAAATGAAAGAGCATATGCTATTTTATAATCTGGTGTAATATACCCATTTATTGTTCTACCATGTATTTCGTTTGCTATAGAATCAGCCCATACCTCTGATTCTCTTAAAGTTTCAAAAATAATACTTTCTTTTTTCCATTCTATCTCCATCATTTACAACCTCATTTCTTTATTTCTTATGTTTCGGTTTATTCTTTAGGGCATTTTGCAAGTTAAATATCGATAACCATATCTTTCCGGATTTGTACCCGTTATATGCCAAGAAAGATTAACTATATCACCTTTTTTGAGTGGATAACTTTGACCCTTAATTTGATAATTTTTCATGCTTCCATGAAAATTATATGATGCTCCTTCGGAATGAGGTTCATATGGTGTGTTTATAGCTTTACCGTTTACTGCTGCAGAGGGCATTTTAACTACTACAATTGGACCCAAAAATGATCTAGCTGAAGAAGTTAAATGAAACCCCCACATTAAAGATCTATAACTACCTGTGAGATTTTTAACTTGCATTGTTACAGTCGCAACATTATGTGAATGAGTTCTATTACAACTAGGTGGTCCTAAAGAAATTGCAGCATCAGGGCTACTCAGATTGTTAGGTCTATCTTCAACTTCTAAATCACTAATAATTTCATTTGATCCTTCTTTAATTATCTCATTCTCAGAAAAACCACCACCCTGGTACTCTTCTGCATTTCCTATACCAGTATTAGTGAATAGAAGTAACAAAACTGCTAATATTCCGGATTTTATTATTTTCACTATATTACCTCCCACATGATTTTTGGTATTTTGATTCCATTTTAAGGATAACACACCTATTTTTCTGAGTATACAGAAAATTTTGATTATGTTCATTTGATATTAAATTTAACTTATTATGATATAAGAATAAAAATATACTATGTCGCAATCTAAATAAAAAAAAGGAGGAAAGAAGTGTACCTATCCTTCCTAAATTGATAATTAAATAGATTCTTTTTATCGTATGTACTGGTATTATTATTAATTAATAAAGAATGTTTCTTTTTGTAGGTTTATAAAAAGATTGATCATTTAAAACAAAGTTCGATTATTTAAAATAAAGTTTGATAAAAATATCTATTTTGTATAGTAGTTCTTTGTTCCGCAATCGGGCCAGATTGTTGTATAAAAAAAGGGGGAGTCACAAATTTTAGTAAAAACAAATAAAAATTATATTTGGGTATTTTTCATTATCTTTTTTGTTCTTTGGTGTGTGAGAGAATTATGGTTAGTCCAATACTTAGACATGATGGAGTCCATACCAAGGGCTATAACATCAGCAGTTATCAAAATAGCCATTTGGGTCACTCCTGTTATATTTTTGGTTAAAGTTATGGAGAAACATAATCCGTTATCCTATTTAGGCTTACGTTACAATTTTAAAAAGGGGTTAAAATGGGTATGTTGGGTGTCTTTAGTTTTCATATCTTATTTTGTAATTTTAAATTTTATCGTTTTAAAAAGTAATATTGATTTTCAAATGGGGTTGCATGAGTGGCTTAATATAGTTCTGTTGGTGGGAATTACTGAAGAAATTGTGTTTAGAGGTTTTTTACTAAGAAAATTAATGGATTCTTATAAATTCTGGATAGCAAACACAATTACAGCTTTGCTCTTTGTATCAATTCATTTCCCGATTTGGTTTTATAAAGACCTATTCGAGTTTTCATATCTTTTAAATGGCATAACAACGACCTTTGTTTTAGGTATTATATTGGGATTTATATATAAAAAGAGTAACTCACTTTGGTCAGTAATTATTGTTCACTCTTTATATAATTTGTTAGTATCACTGTTCTACTAACGGGCGCGATTGTCATTTTATATTTTATAGTATTCGTTCTCTTTAGGGCTTAACTCTAAGTTCACCTATTTGGTGTGCCCGGCATGGGTGCAATCTTTAGGGTGAAAGTCCCGAACTGCGAAGGCAGAAGTAGTAGTTAGCCTAACGCAAGGGTGTCCGTGGTGACGCGGAATCTGAAGGAAGCGGGCGGCAAACTTCCGGTCTGAGGGACACGAACTTCATAGAAGGCTAGGTATCATTGGATGAGTTTGCCAAACAAAACAAAGTCCTTTCTGCCGAAGGTGATACAAAGTAAATGAAGCAGATAGATGGAAGGAAAGATTGCACTCTTACCCGGGGAGGTCTGATGGATACGGGAAGTACACTTCCTAACCTACTTAGCGATAAGTAGCTGAACCATCAGAAGTCAGCCGATGTCATAGTACAAATCGGTCTAGAACGATTTGGAAGGACGGAACAATTAGGAGAGAATAGCCCTTGGCTTTCAGTAGGTCATGAGGAACACAGAAAACATAGTACCTCACTTGAGGAAGGAAACGGTGAATTCCGTGGGGGATCTCTTGGAGGGTGGAGTGACCACTGGCATAAGAAGATAAGCTATTCACGGAAGGAAGAATAACGATGCTTTTAAATCAAATCCTGTCACGGGAAAATATGCTTCAAGCATTAAAACGAGTAGAACAGAATAAAGGAAGTCATGGAGTAGATAGGATGCCCGTACAAATCCTACGACAGCACCTAGTCGAAAACTGGCATTCTATCAGAGAGGCTATTTTCAAGGGTACTTATGAGCCAATGCCTGTCCGAAGAGTCGAAATCCCGAAAACTGGTGGAGGTTTTCGGCTACTAGGTATTCCAACCGTGAGAGATCGTTTGATTCAACAAGCCATTGCCCAAGTATTATCGAAGATATATGACCCGATGTTCTCCGAACATAGCTATGGCTTTCGACCAAACCGAAGCGCCCATGATGCGGTAAGGGAAGCAAAGGGATATATCAAAGAAGGATATAGATGGGTTGTAGATATGGATTTAGAGAAGTTCTTTGATAAGGTCAACCATGATAGACTCATGAGTACACTTGCGAAAAGAATCAAGGACAAACCACTATTAAAGCTAATCCGCAAATATTTACAGGCGGGCGTTATGATGGATGGAGTTATTTCAAGTACAGAAGAAGGAACGCCACAAGGCGGACCATTAAGTCCATTACTCTCTAACATAGTTCTGGATGAACTAGATAAAGAGCTAGAAAGTCGAGGGCATAAATTCGTTCGTTACGCAGATGACTGTAATGTTTACGTAAAATCGAAGCGGGCAGGAGAACGAACAAGGGCAAGCATTCAACGATTTATCGAAAAGAAACTTCGATTAAAAGTGAATGAGAAGAAGTCAGCAGTAGACCGACCATGGAAACGGAAGTTTCTAGGTTTTAGCTTCACGTCTTCTAAAGAACCAAAGATTCGTATCGCAAAAGAAAGCTTAAAACGAATGAAGAAGAAAATACGAGAAATCACTTCGAGAAAGATGCCCTATTCTATGAGATATCGGATGGAGAAATTAAACCAATATCTAATGGGTTGGTGTGGATATTTTGCATTAGCGGATACTAAATCACAGTTTATAAAATTAGATGGTTGGATACGAAGAAGACTTCGCATGTGCCAATGGAAAGACTGGAAGAAACCAAAGACAAGGATTCGCAACCTTATACATTTAGGTGTCCCAAAAGGGAAGGCTTATGAATGGGGAAATAGCCGAAAGGGCTATTGGCGCGTCTCGAACAGTCCTATATTAGATAAAACCCTCGATATTTCCTATTGGAATAATCAAGGGTTTAAAAGTCTACAAACTCGTTATAAATTCTTGCGTCATTTATCTTAATTGAACCGCCGTATACGGAACCGTACGTACGGTGGTGTGAGAGGTCGGGAGTTAATCACTCCCTCCTACTCGATTTCTAACAGTTATATCTGCGTCTGCGCTAATAATCAAGAGAGACATAGTAAATCCTAAGGCTATAATTGAAGTGAAAATAATCTTTTTTTATACATTTTTTTCCTCCCGTTATTTTTAAAAATTTTCATCACAAACCTATTTATATATAGTAGTAATATTATAATTAATTATAATAATATACACACATATATATATATATATATACTATATATTGGTAAAGTTTACTAATATTGGAATTAGGAGGGTGCTATGTTTATCATGAAATTAACAAACAACTTTTTTATCAGGCTATTAATTTGTTCTGTTTCTTCAGCTTTTTTTCTTGCTTTTTTTTTGTTTTACTTTATTAACTCGGTTCCATTTTCCTTTTTCGACTCTTTTGATTTAGCTTCATTCATGTTATTTTTTACTATTTTTAGTTTAATCTATCTAGTAATAGGAGCGCCAATTCAGTTTTTCTTTAGAAAGTCCCTAAATAATTCCTATATTAAAAATTTTGTATTATTTTTTATAGTAGGTTTTATAGTTAATTTGATTTTCTTTCCGATTGCTACCGATCTAAATCCCAAATTTTACTTAGACCAAAATTTTTACTATATGATCATCTCTAGTAGTGTAATATTCTGGTTGAATGATTTAATTTTCTTAAGAATTAATCACGAGAAATTAAAATTCTAAAATCATATTAATAAATATATCAAGAGCCGCATTATCTAGTATTTCTTCTAATAGTTTTACTTTATGATGTTTATAGAGATAATAAATTACAGTTAGGTTTCGTATCAGTATATTTTTTGGCTAAAATGCCTTGACCATATTTCTTGTTTTAATTATGTAAGGTTACAAGTGAAAAAACAACGGGAAGTCCACAAGAATTCTATGGCAATGTACATAAGTACAATCTTCCATAGTCTAAAATGTACCCTATGTAAAGGACAAAAAAAGCCTAGACTACGTTAAGTAGAGATGATTTTCCGAAAGAGACAGATTGGTTTCAGATATCATGTTGAATAGGATGGGTGTATATGCAGGTAAAAAGAAAATTTGGTAACCATAAAAACTGGAAACGGATAGTAGAAAAGCAATATGCTCAAACGTTTATGAAGACAGAAGAGTTTACAGGATATTTGGCGCTCTTTCATTCAATAAAGGTAGTGGAATCAGTAACAAAAAGGTATGATCAGAAAGCTGTGTGTATCCTTGATGATGGCTATATGTGGCTTCATCAGTTTCCCTTATATAAACATCATTCTGTCACTACTATGTTTAATGCAAATGGTGATATTGTGCAGTGGTATATTGATATTTGTCTGGAAATTGGAATAGAGAAAAATGTTCCTTGGATGGATGATTTGTTTTTAGATATTGTAATGCTTCCATCTAACGAAATTTATTTACTGGATGAAGAGGAGCTGGAAAATGCATATAAAGAAAATTCAATCACGAAACAACAGTATAACCTAGCATGGGAAGAAGCGAACGGCATTATAGAACAATTAAAGCTTGATCAATTCACCTTATTAGCATTAGCTAAAGTACAGAAAAAACAAATGGAGAGGCTGTTAAAATAATTAGAAAGCATCCTTATACCAATTAATTTATTAAACAAGATAGTTCCAATTTATACTTTTTTAATTTGAAAGTGTTTTGTCTTTTTATAAGTTTACTAATATTTCTCTCCGTTATCTAATTTCAATATGAAAAGAAAGGTTAGTGGGTGAGGCTGAACAAAAAAGCAAATAAAAACCACTAAACTTCAAGTGGTTTTCGTAAATTTATATTAATTTCCCATTATAAGCGTGCCTAGTATGTGGTAAAAAACAGGGAACAAAAACAATACTACATTGGCAATTATACCTACTAATGATAGGGTATCTCTACTCCGTTTATACCCTAAAAAGCCGATGACTGCTCCAATAGGACACACAAAAAGCGGCATAAGCACAGGTAATCCTTGAATCTTCTCCAACGGAATGATGTCTGTAAAAAAATTAACAATCAATAGTCCAAGGACAATTGGAAAAAGAATCGATAGTACACCTAAAAAGCTGCTTTTATTGCTTTGTTTTTCTCTGATATTCTGATGCACATTCATACTCCTTTCAAATTGCTTTTCATAAATTCATTTTTTGAAAACATGACAGGATAAAACTTTATATGTATACTTTACTATACAATTATTGGAAGTGTATGTAATTTTTTAAAAAAAGTTGTATTTTTACATTTAATAAGAGGGAGAATAATTTTGCTAATATCTGATAAACTGTACGGGAATTTTGAGATAGAAAAAGTTTTAATAGAATTAATAGAAAGTAAGCCAATCCAGCGATTAAAAGGAATTCATCAAGGCGGAGCAAGTTATTTAGTAAATGAAAACTGGAATGTCACGCGCTATGAGCATTCAATTGGGGTTATGCTTTTAATCCGAAAGCTTGGAGGTTCGATAGAGGAACAAATTGCTGGTTTATTGCATGATGTGTCTCATACTGCCTTTTCCCATATTATTGACTTTGTCTTAGATAAACAGAATGAGAATTATCATGAGGAAATATTTCTTTCTGTGATAAAGGATTCTGAAATACCGATAATCTTAGAAAAATTTCATTATGACTATGAGAAAATAATCGGAGACGATTCTAAATGGACCATTTTGGAGCAACCTGCACCAAAATTATGTGCCGATCGTGTGGACTATACATTACGAGATATGTATACATATGGAAAAATATCGTTAAAGGAAGTAGAAGGGTTTTTAGAAAATATTGTAATAGTTGAAGGGAAAATGTGTTTACAACATGTCGATTCGGCAGAATGGTTTGTTGAAACCTATTACAAAGAGGTCATCGATTTTTTCATGCATCCGTTAAATATTTATGGATATGACCAGTTAACAAAAGTTTTAAAAGCAGCATTAGCTCATAGCATCCTACAATTTTCTGATTTTCTAGGCGAGGATAAGGAGTTAATCCATAAAATAAGTACAGCAAAGAATGTGGAGCTCCAAATGCTATGGAATAAGCTCCATCCCAGTGTGAAAGTAGTCGAAGATGAAGAGGATTTTGATATCCATTTAAAGAATAAGGTTCGACTTATTGACCCATTAATTTTCTGCCGAAATAAACTACTAAGTGCTTCAAGCCTTTCGCAAAAAATTCAAGGGATGAATCATGCAGCTTTGCAAAAAGCGAGGAAAGGTGCTTATGTAAAAGTGATAGAAGCGTAAGGGAGTTGTTTTATTGGTTACTCGTTTCAATCCCTTCTGTACTAACTTTTAAGCATGCAAAGTAAATCCATATATCGTTCTAATAGATTAATAGATAACTATTGCCTCTGACTTACTGCATGATTCTTAAATTTAATGGTTAATCCCTTTCAAAAAAAGTCATATGTTGTTTTTCGGTTTTATAGTAATGGATGCGGTCACTTAATGTTCCAGTATGAAATTCGAATTTATGGCCATCTGGATCAGTAAAATAAATGGATTTTTTATCTTTTTCATCTCTTTCTCTGCCATCGAGAAGGCGAACATTAAGATGCTCTAATTTTTTTAATGTTTTATCATAGTCAGCTTCCTCTATCGAAAAGGCAATATGTGTATAAGAATGGTGAATCTCGTTTCTTGGAATATCTTTCTCTTCATTTAAGGCTAACCATATTCCACCTAAATCAAAATAAGCGGTAGAACGACCTTTTACTAACAATTTTGCATCAAATACCTGTTGGTAAAAAAGAATAGATTTTTCTAAATTGGAAACAGAAAATAAAAAGTGATTAAGTCCTTTTATCATTGTAATCCCTCCTGTTATTATCATTCTTTAGAGTTAAGGTAACTCCTTTTTTAATAGTAATACAGTATATTAAAAGGATACTAGTTATTTAATGATAAAAGAGACATTTCCTTAAGTAGCAAATGTCTCTTTTACTTTCCATTAGATTTTTTTCAGATAAACATAGCTTACTTTATCATATTCCATTTTTTCTTCATAAAAGCGATGGGCATCGATTCGCTGTAAACCAGAGGATAAAGACACGATAGGATAGTCATTAGCGACAGCCCACTCATGAACATAGTTTAATAATACCTTTCCATATCCTTTCGACCGATGCTTGCTGTCTGTAATTAATTCGCATACCCAGATGAATTTGCCGTTATACAAGGTTATCATAGGCATAAACCCACAAAGGGCGACAATTTCATTCTGATTATAAAGTGCAATCAAACGGTAGTCTTCTTTTTGAACAGACTCTGACACTAATGTAAGATAAGTATCCAAATTTAATTGCTTTCTCAATTGTTTCATAACAGGAAAAGCTTTTTCCCATTCTGCTTCAGAAGTTAATTCTTTAATAAGTAATTGGTCATTTAACATATCCATTCCTCCCTTTCTATCTCTAATGTAATGGCAATCTGGTATAATCTAAAGTACCAGAATTGTCCTTTTTAAAGGTATCAGCTGAAGGGAAGGAGTGGATACTAATGCTAGAATTAACACCAATTTTACAGAAGGATAGTGGTAAGCCCCTTTATATGCAGTTAGCGGATTTTATTAAACAAGAAATTATGAATAACCATATTTCACCGAATGAAAAATTGCCATCGAAAAGAAAGCTGGCGGAACATTTGCAAATTAGTTTAAACACAGTCCAATCGGCCTATGACCAACTTTGTGCAGAAGGATATGTGGAAAGTATTCCACGAAGCGGATTGTTTGTATTAACTATTGATGAAGAATTTCGTAGCCGGCTCGATACTGAAGAGAATAAGGAAAAGCAAAAGGTAGAACAGGCAAATCCTGTGAAAATAGACTTTAATTCAGGAAATGTCGATAGTAGCTATTTTCCTTATAATACTTGGAGAAAGCTTTCTATGCAATCGATATATGAAGACCAAAACTTCTGGTTTTCGAACGGAGATCCACAAGGGGAATTTAATTTAAGAGAGGAGATTGCTAAACACTTATATGCGACAAGAGGCGTAAACTGTCATCCTGACCACATTATTCTAGGTGCAGGTACGCAAATGCTAATTGGGTTAATTGGTTTATTGATCGGAAGGGATAAAACATACGCTCTTGAAAATCCAGGCTATCATCGAATTAGAGTTGTTTTACAAGATATGGGGATTAACGTTTTACCAATTTCGGTTGATGACAATGGCATGAATGTTTCACAGTTGAATAAGAGTAAAGCAAATATTGCTTATGTAACTCCTTCTCATCAATTTCCATATGGAATGATTATGCCTATTACACGTCGATTAGAATTGCTTAAATGGGCAGAAAAAAAAGGCGGTTATATTATAGAAGATGATTATGATGGGGAGTATCGCTATAAGGGAAAGCCGATTCCGGCACTTCAAGGACTAGATAAGAACAATCGGATTATTTATCTAGGAACCTTCTCAAAATCCTTAATTCCATCCCTGCGCATAAGCTTTGCTGTCCTCCCAAAATCTTTATATTCTACATATAGGAAGCATTTTACCGTGTATAAACAGACTGTTTCTCGCATGCATCAAGACACTTTGTATCGTTTTATTAAAGAGGGCCATTGGAATAGTCATTTAAATAAAATGAGAACATTATATCGAAAGAAGCGCCAAGTATTACTGCAAACGATTCAACATTATTTAGGTGGATTTGTAAAAGTGATTGGAGAAAATGCTGGTCTTCATATTGTTTTAGAAGTTTATACTGAGTGGACAGAAACACAATTAATAGAAAAGGCATTGGCCTGTGGAGTTAAGGTATATCCGCTTTCCATGTATTACTTTGAGAAACGCTATACAGGTAATCCAAAAGTAATTTTAGGGTATGGCGGATTAACAGACGCAGAAATGGATGAGGGTATTGGTTTACTGAGAAGTGCTTGGGAGATCTAGAGTGATTAATGAAATTAGCTAAACAAAAGCCATTTTTAAGATGACTTTTGTTTAGGAATTTTAGATTATTCTTGCGAGAAAATTATCGATATGTATCATGAGTAGGCGTAAATAAATCCTCGGCAGCATTGCGAACTATGGAAAAATGATCGACATTATAATGGCCATGTAATATTGTATTGTGATGCTTTATAATGGTCTCGGCAGAAAGGATAGAAGAATCGGTTGTGGAATGTCCATCCCCAACTAGGGTGACATCCATATGATTAACCGTTGCTGTTCGGACCGCTGTATCAATACAATAAGGAGTTTCGCACCCCATAATAACAAGATGGCGCATTTCTTTTTCCTGTAGATACTCTAATAAACCTGTTCCATAGAACGCGTTGGTTGCATATTTATCAAAGATTTTAACTTCGCGAGGGACATTTATATCGGAGTGAATGTCAAATCCAGGTCCTTTTCCTCCTGCAACATCTTTATCTCTTACAAAAATGATCTCTATCCCTGATTCAATAGCTTTCTTTATTACTAAATTGATTGTTTCTAATAAACCTTGTTTGTTATAGACTCCTTTTGCTTCTGCATTTCCTTCAACCAGCTCTTATTGAACATCAATAATTAATAATGCTTGATTCAATCGAAAAACCCCTTTAAGTAAAGAATAGTAGTAGCTTTTTAACTACGATATTATATTCGCGATTGTGGAGAGGTTTTCCTTTTGGAGATTAAATAAACTTTTAGAGGCTTTTTATTCCAAGTATTAATTTGAAGGATTTTCCATTTTTAGTAGCTTGCTTAAATCCTTCTTTTGAGTCGATAATAAGCACTGTTTTTCCAATCCAAATTCTAGTATATAGTGATTGAAATTTAATAGGTCTCTTTATTCCTTTTTCCTCAAACTCTGTTCCATCTTCTAATTCTGTTTCTGTTCGTATAAGCCATTTGTTGCCTATACCAAATTCTATGTATTTCAAACTGAATCCCCGTTTCTCCTATTTAGTTAAGGTGTTATTTCGATAAGAATAATATATTGGTGTTAAAATAATCGTTCAAAACCAAGATGAAAACCGCTTTTCAAGAGACAGAGCCCAAAAAAGGGTGTCATAAGCAAGATGAAAACCATTATTCAAGAGACAGAGCTCGAAAAGGTGTTCATAAGCAAGATGAAAACCACTATTCAAGAGACAGAGCTCGAAAAAGGTGTTCATATTCGAGATGAAAACCACTATTCAAAAGACAGAGCTCGAAAAAGGTGTTCATATTCGAGATGAAAACCACTTTTCAAAAGACAGAGCTCGAAAAAGGTGTTCATAAGCAAGATGAAAACCATTATTCAAGAGACAGAGCTCGAAAAGGGTGTTCATAAGCAAGATGAAAACCATTATTCAAGAGACAGAGCTCGAAAAAGGTGTTCATAAGCAAGATGAAAACCATTATTCAAGAGACAGAGCCCAAAACTAGCGTTCAAAACCAAGATGAAAACCACTTTTCAATAGATAGAGCCCAAAAAAAAGTGTTCATAAGCAAGATGAAAACCACTTTTCAAAAGACAGTGCTCAAAACTAGCGTTCAAAACCAAGATGAGCTCCGCCCGCCTACAAAAACAATAAGTAAAATTGGCATTCATCCATCATAAAAAATGGTTCATAGAAAAATTCTATGAACCATTCGGGGAACAAGCTCCGTAAAAAACACTTATCCTATTAACGATGTGCTTCATAAACAGATGCTTTGGAAATCTTTTTAATGAATGCTATTTCATCCGCAGATAGAGGGGCACTGTTAACTGCTTTTGCGTTAGCGCGAAGCTGTTCTGCTGAGCTTGCTCCAGCAATGATGCTAGCAACAGCGGGCTGAGCTAAATTATATTGCACGGCAGCCTCTGTAAGTGTACGATTATCTAAGAATTTTTGTTCCAGTGTATGTAACACTTCTGTTAGTTCTTCACCAGAATAATCTAAATAGCCTTTCTCCGATAGTTTTTCACGATATTTAGGGCTTAATAGACCTTTTGCAACCGGTCCGCGAGTGACAACACTAATATTGTTTTCGGCAAGTAATGGCAGTGCTTCTTCCTCAGGACGTCTGTCCAAAATGCTGTATTGCATCATCACAGAAACAATCGAAGAACGTTTCACATATTCGCGAATGACATTAGGACGAATGGAGGAAATGCCATAATAATGAATAAATCCTTCTTCTTTTAATTCTTCAAATGCCTCAATCGTTTCCTCTATCGGATCTGCCATCGTGCCTCCATGCAGCTGATATAAATCAATATAATCTGTGCCAAGGCGCTTTAGGCTTTGTTTTACTTGTTCTTTAATATAGGCTTTACTTGCATCCCAAACCCAGCCTTCTTTTCCTTCTTCCCACTTATTGCCTACCTTTGTAGCAAGAATGACATCTTCGCGATTATTCTTGAAAAACTGACCGAGCAATTGCTCATTTTTCCCTTGATCATATAGATCCGCTGTGTCAAAATAATTAATTCCTTCTTCAAGTGCTGCTTCTAAAATTGGGAAAGCAGTTTTTTCTTCGGTACCGAGACTCATACAGCCTAGACCTAATTTGGAAACAAATAAGTTAGAATTGCCTAATTGAGACTTTTGCAAAATTGAACACCTCTCCACTAAAGATATCTCTTATTGTACGAAAGATGCTGTTTATTCACAAAGAATATGGCTTATTTTTGAGAGCTGTCAGCATTTGCGTTTATCCAATCTTTTACATAAGTAAATTCCGTTTGGTATTTTTTAAGAATATAGCGGATTTCCCAAGCCTTTCCTGATAAAATAATTCCTTTTTCCTGGATATATACTTTCAAAAGCTTCCCCCAATCCTTTCCATTGAACAGAAATGAAGTATAATAATCTATATGTCAGAGCTTTGGCTTAATAGAACAGGAGTGTGTCAAATGAGTACATTGGAAGAAAAAACATTAAAAACAGAGCATATTTATAGCGGGAGAATCATTCAAGTTCAAGTGGATGAGGTCGAATTGCCGAATGGGAAAACGTCCACGCGCGAACTTGTAAAGCATCCAGGCGCGGTTGCTGTAATAGCGATAACGGATGATAATAAACTAGTTATGGTAGAACAATATCGAAAGCCGCTTGAAAAAGTAATTGTGGAGATTCCTGCTGGGAAATTAGAAAAAGACGAAGAACCAGCTCTTTGTGCTAGAAGAGAGTTAGAAGAAGAGACGGGATATGAATGTGAATCTCTGGAATTGGTAAGCTCATTCTATACTTCCCCAGGATTTGCTGATGAAATTATTCATGTATATGTGGCAAAAGGATTAAAGCAAAAAGAAAATGCAGCCGGACTTGATGAAGATGAGTTTGTGAATGTATTAGAAATTACACTAGATGAGGCATTGGAATTTATCAAAGAAAAGCGTATTTTTGATGCTAAAACGATTTTTGGGGTACAATATTTACAAATTGCAAATTTAAAGGAGTAAAAATGAATTCGTATTACACTGATTTACATATCCATATTGGTAGAACAAAGAGCCGGAAACCGGTAAAAATAACAGCATCAAGAAACTTAACTTTAACGGCAATCATAGAATATGCCAGTAAGCAAAAAGGTCTTGATATGATTGGGATCATTGATTGCCATTCTCCTGAAGTAATATCGGAAATGGAGGAGTTAATAGCACAAGGGAAGATGCTGGAATTAGCCGATGGTGG
Organism: Niallia sp. FSL W8-0177; assembly: GCF_038006285.1. Lineage (NCBI taxonomy): Bacteria > Bacillati > Bacillota > Bacilli > Caryophanales > Bacillaceae > Niallia > Niallia sp. FSL W8-0177. Next base: position 2,239,749 of record NZ_JBBOUX010000001.1, on the reverse strand, counting down.
GGTAAGAATGGAAGGGATTACGATTATTCTTGGCTCAGAGCTCGAAATATATGATTCTTTCTGTAAGGGTCCTATTCATGTGCTATGCTATCTACCGACATTGGCTAAAATGAAGGAATTTTCTAATTGGATTTCTCACCATATGAAAAATGTAACATTAAGCTCGCAGCGCCTTTATATCAGTGGAAAGGAATTACAGTATAAAGTAAAGGAATTAAATGGATTATTCGTTCCTGCCCATGTCTTCACACCGTTTAAAAGTTTATATGGCAGCGGAGTTAATCGTTCCTTTAAAGAAGTTTTAGACGAGAAAATGATTGATGGGATTGAGCTTGGTTTGAGTTCTGATACCGAGATGGCAGACCAAATCAGAGAATTACATTCTTTTTCATTTATAACCAATTCTGATGCCCATTCTTTAGAAAAAATGGCTCGGGAATATCAGGTCATGGAAATGGAGGACGCTTCTTTTGCTGAATTTGCAAAAGTTCTTCATCAAGAAGAAGGTAGAAAAATTATTGCCAATTATGGATTAGATCCGAAATTAGGTAAATATCACGAAACAGTTTGCATGAAATGCTATGCTCCATTTTCGGAAGCGACAGGGATCTGCACAGAATGCGGAAGTCATAAATGGGTAAAAGGGGTGGCAGCAAGAATTAGCGATTTAAAAGATGCAGCCAGTGCACCTAGTAGACCTCCGTATATTCATCAAATTCCGTTAGAATATATACCTGGATTAGGAAAAAAAACGCTGCAAAAATTGCTAGATTATTTTTCAACTGAAATGCAAATCATTCATGAAGCCCCCTATGAAAAGCTAGTGGAGGTTGTGCCAAAGAAAGTGGCAGATTATATTGTTGCAGCGAGAACGGGAATGGTAGACTTGCAAGTTGGCGGGGGCGGCAAATACGGCAAGGTTAGAGTAGATAAGTTATAGCAAAAATCCCACATCACAATTGTGGGATTTTCTGCATTATGCCAAAGAATAAAGACAAATATCTCTTAATTCTGCTGTATCGGCACTTAGTGTTTCATTTTTCAAAATCCCATCTAATGAGAAGCCAAGTTTTTCTGGGATAGCACGGCTTTTCATGTTGGTGGAATCTACTCGTATCTCAATACGATTAGCCTCAAGTGTACTTTGTGCGAACTGTATTAATGCTTTTGTACTCTCGGTAATATAGCCTTTTCCTGTATGAGCTGAATCACACCAATAGCCTATTTCAAACACGCGGACTTTCCAATCGATCGAATGTAGACCGGTTGATCCAATAAATTCATTTGTTGCTTTTAAATAAATATGTAATCGAATAGCTTCTCTTAAAATATATTTGGCATATGATTCTCGTACGCCTGCTTCCACTTCCTCTAGTGTTTGCTCCTGATTGGCAAAACTCATCCAAGGTTTAAAGTCTTCTTTAGACCGCTGAATGCTTTCATATACATCTTTGCCATCTCCTGGCATACAGGGGCGTATGACTAGCCTGTCTGTTTCGATCGTTTCTGGTAAATCGATTAATATTGGTTTCAAAACACTCACCTCCATTTGTTAATCTATCTATCTCTATAATCAATAATATAATAATCTTATTATTTTTTCATTTCTATTAATAATAGATTTATAGTCATATGCCCTTTTTTTTTGCATAAACATTAACTAACAGAATTGGCGGGAGGAAAGGCAATGAAAAAGAAAAAATATCAGAATATCCTAGTGAATCATATACGCGAACATTCCTCAATTTATTTATTTATCATTGTATTGTTTTTAATGGGGGTTATTTTTGGTGCAATTGTAGTGAATAGTTTGTCTCTCTCCCAAAAGGAAGATCTCTATTATTATTTAACACAGTTTTTTGGACAGGTTTCAAATGGACAGGTAGCGGACAGTAAAGATTTGTTTTTTCAAAGCTTTTCGCATAATAGTAAGTATATAGGTTTTATTTGGCTGTTAGGTATTTCGATCATTGGATTGCCTATTATTTTAATTCTACTATTTATTAAAGGGATGGTAGTTGGTTTCACGGTTGGCTTTTTAGTAAATCAAATGGGATGGCATGGATTTTTACTATCATTTGTGTCGGTTCTGCCACAAAATCTAATTGTTATTCCAATTTTTATAATTTCTGCTACACTATCAGTAGCATTCTCTTTTAAAATGATTCGCCAGCAATTTATGAAGAAAAAGGGAGAACCAATGCTGCCGCTGTTTGCTAGATATACTATTCTTCTAATAATGGCCTTTATAGTAATCGGCATTGCTGCTGCAGTAGAGGCATATATTTCGCCATTATTAATGAAAGCTGTCATTAATATGGTACAATCTATTATTATTACTATCCCTTTTGGATAGTGGGAAGCTTGTTGATTTATTATCAATGATAGTCATTATAAATTAATAATTATTATTAATTGTTATTTATAATAATTTTTATTAGGATTCTTTTCCTACTTCTGTTATAATGAGATGGACAGTGGCTAGGGAGGGACTTTCGGAATGGAAAGTAGAATAGATAGAATAAAAAAGCTGTTGCATTCTTCGAGCTATAAATTAACTCCCCAAAGGGAAGCAACAGTTCGAGTATTATTAGAAAATGAAGAAGACCATCTCAGTGCAGAAGATGTATACTTACTCGTTAAAGAGAAATCTCCTGAAATTGGATTGGCAACCGTATATCGCACACTTGAACTACTAACGGAATTGAAGATTGTTGATAAAATAAATTTTGGTGACGGTGTTTCTAGGTATGATTTGAGACAAGAAGGTGCAGCCCACTTTCATCACCATTTAGTATGTATTGAATGTGGAGCAGTGGATGAAATTCAAGAAGATTTACTAGGAGATGTAGAGAAATTAGTAGAGCGTGACTGGAATTTTAAAATTAAAGATCATCGTCTAACATTTCATGGTATTTGTCATCGTTGCACGGAAAAAAGCGAGGATGTTTCATCCGCAGAATAAACCTTTTCAGTAGAGAAGGTTTTTTATTTTTGTTAATTACTAATCGAAAATAGGAATGTTACCTTTATCGCATTTACATAAGATACCAAATGAAAAAGTGGAAGTAAATTATTCAACGCATAACGCTTTAAATAATATTTATTTCTATTATAATAAGAATAATAGGTCCATTAGGTATATTAAATGTCCAATCTGGCATAGCTTGTATTATAGAAGTTATGGAGGGATTTTGGATGAGATGGACAAAAGCAATTATAAATACACTAAAAGTATTTCTCCTATTTACAGGATGTACGATTCTTTTTTATTATGCAATCGTTTGGTTTAATCAAGAATATCAACAACTACATCGCTATGATGAGCCATCAGGTTCTGCCATCAAGGTGAATGCAGATAATAGTCTGGAAACAGAAAAATATTCATGGAGGGATCGAATATTCCTGTTTTACTTAAATGGGGAATAGTCCTATGGAAGATCAATTAAAAGATTTTATACATTATTTATTAGTGGAAAAGGGTTTAGCGAGTAATACACTTGTATCATATGAAAGAGACTTGAAAAGCTATATAAAATATATGAAAAATGTAGAACAATGTAATCTCAAAGAAATACAGCGTTCCCACATTATTCGCTTTTTAGGTTTTTTAAAGGACCAAGGAAAGTCCTCTAAAACAATCGCACGACATATAGCATCTATTCGTGCATTTCATCAATTTTTATTCCGCGATCGTGTGCTTGAAGAGGATCCAACTGTACATATTGAAACACCGCAGGCAGAAAGAACATTGCCAAAAGTTCTTTCTATGGAGGAAGTAGAAGCACTGCTTGATTTTCCTCATAAAAATGACCATTATGGACTCAGAGATAAAGCGATGCTTGAGCTTCTCTATGCAACAGGAATCCGTGTGAGTGAGTTGATCAATTTAAATATGGATGATGTTCATCTTACAATGGGGTTTATCCGCTGTATAGGAAAAGGGAACAAAGAAAGAATCATCCCTATTGGCGGAGCAGCTACGAGGGCATTGGAGGATTATTTGCATCAAGGGAGACCAACATTTTTAAACCAAAAGAAATCCACGGAGCATTCCTTGTTCTTAAATCACCATGGCAATCGATTAACAAGACAAGGCTTTTGGAAAATTTTAAAGCGTTTAGGGAAGGAAGCCCATATTGAAAAAGAAATAACACCGCACACATTAAGACATTCGTTTGCAACTCATTTATTAGAAAATGGTGCTGATTTAAGAGCGGTGCAGGAAATGCTCGGTCATGCTGATATCTCGACAACTCAAATATACACCCATGTAACAAAAACTAGATTGAAAGATGTATATAGTCAATTTCATCCTCGTGCCTAGTGGGCGGGAGAGAGTTTTTATTTAAAAGGGTAAATAGTAAGGAGAAAAAGACACTGTCAGCAACTTATAAAACAGTAGCAGGAAAAGTATAGTTTACGGATAGCTCCTTGGATAAATTGAAGTCTTGGGGCTATTTTTGTTGTATTTAAATGTACTCTTCTTCATCAGCTTCATTCAAATATAGTTTTTTTTACTCGGCTCCATTTCCATATATTTTGTTTATTCGGATAAGAATTCTCTAAGTATTTGTATCTTTCTAAAAGTCCTCAATTCTAAGTATTCTTTCAATAAATCCTCATTAAGAAAACTCCTTTTTTCGTTATTTAACTTTCACATTTATAAAAGCAATAAAATATTAAATCCATTTCATCCTTATAAGGCTCAAGGATTGCAGGATTTCAAAAAATATACTAAGGAGGATAGAATCTAATTTTAGAAAATTTAGTAGGAAAAAGCAAAACTAGCGTTTGTCAGTAAAATTATTAGTAGATAGCATTTGAATGAAGAGTTATTTAGGAAAATAAAGGAATATAAGTAGGTCTTTGGTATTTAGCTATTTTTCACCTTATCATTTTCCATTCCCTCATTTATAATATATGTATGTAAAATATTTACATGGCAGGGAGGGAGCCATTTGAATGATAGAAAACAGTTAAAGGCGTTGGCAATGAAAAAAATAGCTCAGCTCATGGATTCTTTATCCGATGAATCAAAGGATAAATATCGTACGGCAATCCATGCGTTTGCTGACTTATATCTGGAGGACGAGCTCGTCTTTCGGGAACTCTATTTTGCTTATAAGCAAGGGCTCCGTTCCTATGATATAAAGAGCACCAACCAGGAGGCCATTTATTATAGAAAAGAGGATAAGGAGCATGTGATTCAGTTTAGACAGTCCCATTATCGTTTACAGGACCATCTTTTCTTCCCCTTCGTTACTTCCTGCATAGAAATAATGAGAGAAGTGCTGCCATTAGGGTCAGTTGTGGAACTGAATCCACTTTACTTTCTGCCAGAACAGCAAACTTCTTCAGCAGCCAAAATTGTCATCACTAAACGTTATACCGTCCCAACAGGCTATCAAACGTTTTTTCCGTACGGCGGTGTGGTTTATCCTGTAGGAGAAATGAAGAAAGATGCTATCCTTTATTTCACAGAGCCTTTGATTACAAATGTCCTACATATGGGTTTTAAAGATGAGATGGAAGAAGCATTTGAACTGCTTATGAAAGAAGAGCTAGTTGTAGAAAAAAAGATGACATCAATTGAGTTTTCCGCACAGGACATGCAATCGTTACAAGTGGAAATGGAAAGAGCTGGTGAAAGATAATGGCAAACTATACGTCAAGCTTTTCCTCTAGCTTAGTATCAAATATGATCTCTTTTTTGGAAGATGCCAAAGAGGGCATACAGAAAAATTTTGAGCAAATGGACTTAGAAAATGCCTCAGTGGAAGAAGAGATGCGGGAAAAAATAGAAGAAATGATTAGAGAACTGAATCGACTGATTGTCGCTATTGAATCCGTTCCTTTTAGATGAGAAAATAGGAGAGAGGAGTTTACCATTGGGAACCGCACAGATAAAGATGGATATCCGTGAGTTACAGGCAACTTTACAAACCCTGCAATCCAGTATCGATGAGTTTAGTAGTTACACAGACACCTTTCGTACAGGCACAAGAAATCAGCTGAAAAACTTTCATTCTGATTTCATCGATAAAGTAGATGCTATTCTGGATCATATGAATAATGATGTAAATAAAGAGTTAGTAAAAAATATGCATGCTGTCTATACAGCCGGTAAAAGCATATTGGAAGAAATGACAAAGGCAGACGAAGAAATCGGCAAGGACATTCGGAGCGGCCAGTCATGAAAAGGGACTTAAAAATTAACTATGGGATTCTGGATCAGATCATTGAACAGCTTCATACATATAAGCGGGCCCTTCTTCAGATGCAGACTTCTCTCCATACGATAGCAGGCTATACAGAGAGGAACGCGGGAAAGAGTCTGGAAGCCTGGGAAGATCTTATGCAGGAATCCAAGAAAAATATCCAAAGCTACCAGACGCAAATAGAGGATTTATTAACATTGTTTGAAAACTATGTGGCTGATACAACGGCCTATATTACCCCTATTTCCAGAAACAGCATGATGAGAGTCGATCGGAACGATATTTGGGGGAATCTCACCCAAATTGAATGGGGAGTAACCTATAGACTTAGCCGTGCCATTCAGGAAACGTATCGGTCCCCCAGCCTTCTATTTAGTCTGTTTGACGATACAGATCTGGAAGAAAGAGAGCGAAGCAGATATAATAAACAGCAGCTGGAAAGCATTCGAAATGATATGGAATCTGTTCAATCCAGGTTAAAAAATAAAATGGAAGAGCTGTGGGATCTCTATGAATCAAAAGTAAAAAAGTATGAAAATACAGATGATGAATATGCAAACAAGGCCTCTCAGGTCAAGGATCGCTATACAACTTTCTCTGAAAAGGTAAGCGATGTGATTTCTGTAACAGCAGAGGGAGCTTGGGATTTTGTAAAGGGGCTCGCGGTAGCGATTTATGAGATAGCCAAAGGCCTTATTACGCTTGTGATCGATGCTGGAATCGTAGCCGCATCAGGAATCATTCCAGATTCTATAGAGCCGGATTTTCTAAAAAAAGCTTCTACGAAAAGGATAGAGAGTGCTACAGAAACGCTCGATGCGATTATACACGATCCCGCAATCGTCCTTGAATCGATGGCGCAGTCTATAACAGACACCGCTGAAAAAGAAGGGATCATGTATGTATCGGGAAGTGCAGCCACTTCCTTCCTCCCATATGTCGGCCAAGCAAAATACCTTAAGCTGTTAAAAGGAGAAAAAAGTAAAAATAAAACCAACGGAATCCGTTCAGCCATTTCACAAAAAACAACAGAATCGCTCCAACGGATCGATGGAAGGAAGAAAGAGAACAGCCTATGGCCTAATGGCATAAAAAATAGTGGAAAACAATATGTCCAAGAAGTCACCCACTTCTTTAGACAAAACTTCATGCCCAATCCGTCCTTCCAACTAAGCACAGCGAATCAGGCTCCTGTCAATGTGTGGAGCAGAGCCACGATAGAAAATCGGATGGATTCAATCGTTCCGGCTTCTTTGAGGAAAGTGGAAGGGAAGGGGACTACTAAGGGTACGGTAAAAATTGATTACGATTTAGCTAAAGATTATATTAGAGATGTTGAGTCAAAAACTGGATTGAAACTTCATAAATCACAAATAGAAAGATTAAAGGGTACTTTAAGAGAAAATAAATATGAAAAAATGACACCATTGGAAACTTTAAAACACAGGAATAAATTCAATAGTGTGAAAAATAAATTGATTAAAGAATGGGAAGAAAACACGGGACAAACTTGGCCAAGATATACTGAGGAAATTTATGATAAAAAAGGTAGATTAGCAAGGGATATAGGTCAACCATATGATGCTCATCATATTATAGAAAATAATATTGGCGGTCCTCACGAATGGTGGAATATACATCCCGCTAAATTTCCTGATGAACACCAGGCAGGGATTCATGGTAAGGGTTCGCCATCAAATAAGTTATTTCCAAGGAGGTAGTTTTAATGGCTACATTTGATTTTGTGAAAAATGATAAGCATAAATTTATTAGACTACAAGAAAACGAACTGTTAGATGCGGAAGAAAGACTTGGGTTTGAGTTACCTAATGAACTTAGAGATTTTTACTTAGAAGTTGGGTATGGCTTTATAAAAGGAAGCGATGGGAACGCAATAAATAGAATTATGGATCCAGATACTATAGCTGATATTACTTTGAGAGAAGGTATTTACGAGTTTGATCCAGATTTAGAAGGAATATATGAGGACGATGATAAATTAGTGTTTTATGAAGTAAACGAGGGTGTATATTTAACTCTTGATTTAAATACTCCACAACAAACTCCTGTATATTTTTTTGAAACCCAAATTGCTGGTTCATTGGAGGAATTTATAAGAAAGGTTGATGAGGATGCAGAGTACTTTAGGGATATGGTTGATTAATACTTCGGGTTCTCAGCAATAAAATATAAAAGTAAGCGTAAAATAGTCCACACATACTACTCACGTATGGACTGTTACGCTTGAAAAGTTGTTTTAAAGGTAATGAAATAAAAGCAGTATTAAACGAAAATGATGTAGATGTTTTTAAGACTCTTTATAGATTTTTTTATGGAAATCTTACGTTGCACAACTAAATTATATAGGAAGTAAAACATTGAATAGAGCATTTGATTGTCTACTTATGGCAACAAGTGCTTTTTGTTAGAAATGTAACTTTGGACAAATTAAAATGTCTACATGAAATTCATAACTCATGAAGGTAGTACCATCAAGGCATTCTGTTTTAATACTTGCTTTGCGAGAGTAGTACGATAAATAGGCGAGATGACATTTTACATGGCAGGAATAGTTATGATATGGAATGGTTGACAAACTAACGAGATTGACAAAGCTCGTGGCGATAAAAGGTAGGTTACGTAAGAAGGTTACTAGTTTAGCAACAGGGCAGACAAAAATTGGGTTGTATTTTTAAAAGAGACGGTCGTATAATACTCGCTATTCGCTAAAAAGCGTTACGAAAATTAAAATTTATGTAACGGGAGGGTGAGAAGTTGAACGTTGTTGGGTATAATACGTGTCTCGACACAAGGGCAAGCAAAAGATGGATACAGCTTGAAATATCAAGAAGATGAAATTAAAGGGTATTGTAAAGAACAAGGCTGGAACTTGATCCATATTTTTAGAGAGGAAGGAATTAGTGGTGCAAAACTGAATGAAGAAGCATTAGAAATTGACAGGGTGGGCTTACAGGAAATGTTGGCTCACCTTTCGTCTGTCCAAGTTGATTATGTGGTAGTACTGAACACAAGCCGATTATGGAGGTCGGATATAGTCAAACTAAAGGAACATATTCTTATTATTACTGAATTTATGGGACCAGTTCAGTAATATTCAGAAGTATGTTACAGAATTAACTATAAGCACTTGATTCTTATTAGGAATCAGGTGTTTTTGTTTTTTTAGAAATATTAACTTTGGACGTTATTGGATATTACTTTTTACTGAAATTCATAGCTTAAAACAACACACTTTACGTTACGCATTGTTTATCGCCACGAGCTTTGTCGTTCTCGACAACTACCCCTGCCATATAAAATGTCATGTCGCCTATTTATCGTACTTCTCACAAAATCCAAATATAAAATCAATACTCCATGATGGTACTACTTCATTGGTTAAGAAAATTAACTTATAGTTGTATTTTTACTATAGACGATCGTAAAATATTCGCTATTGGTTTTAAAATGGTAAATATTTAATCTGCCAGTGAAAAGGTAAGATTGTGGTAGGAAGGAATGAATGATTTATATTTTTTAGAACCAAAAGTATCAGGTGGCCAGGGGGAATATACCATTTAGGGAATAGAAGAAGAAATTGCAACAGAAGAGAGGGGATATCAGAACAGATAAAATATTTACATTATGAATTTGAAGGATGGATAGGAGCTAACCTTTTAGAGTCAACTCCTGCCTTCATCGTGCCAAGTAAACTTGGAACAGAATTAGAGAATAGTGATTTTATCGATTACAAAGTCAGATGAGTTTATAGAAATATATCCAGATAAAGAAATTCCACATTTAGCAGACGTATTCTGCTTGGTAAAATGGAAGTAGAAGAAGAGAATTTTAAAAATTTGGTGAGGACCTCCTTTCTGTTTACCCCCTAAAGGCGAGTTAGTTGTAACTCTTCCACCTCTAACACAGGAATAAATTATATAAAACCATAGAGATATAAACAATTAGACTGACCTAGCAATATGGTGCAGTGATAAAACATCTTTGAGTTAGAACTTTGTTTAAGTGTACCGTTCAAAGGTGTTTTATGGGGCTCATTTATTTAGGTTAGTCAACTTCGAACAGTGTTCTTTTTTCTTTTCATCTGAAAAAAGGTATAATGAATAAGAAAATGGAAAACAATTTTTATTTTTCTAAAATGAAGATAACAATCTTGAAAAAGATGTCAGACTTCTGACGATTATGCTATAATTTTTATGGTTAATAAAGATACATATAGTAGGACAAAATAGGTTAAATCATATGGTAAAAGGAGGAAAAAGATGTCAACATATAAATATAATCGCGTTTTCTTAATTGTAATGGATTCTGTAGGAATTGGCGAGGCACCTGATGCGAAAAAATTTAATGATGAAGGAGCACATACATTAGGGCATATTGCTCAAAGAATGAATGGTCTTCATATGCCGAACATGGCGAAATTAGGTCTTAGTAATATTGAGGAAATTGCTGGTGTTGAGCGTGCTGATAATCCACTTGCTTATTATACAAAAATGCAAGAAGCATCAAACGGAAAAGATACCATGACTGGACACTGGGAGATAATGGGTCTAAACATTGCAACACCATTCCGCGTATTCCCGGAAGGATTCCCAGATGAACTATTAAATGAAATCGAAAAAAAATCTGGACGCAAGATTATTGGAAATAAACCAGCTAGTGGAACGGAAATTCTAGATGAGCTAGGTGAAGAACATATGAAGACCGGTGCTTTAATCGTCTACACCTCAGCAGATTCTGTACTGCAAATTGCTGCACATGAAGACATTGTTCCTTTAGATGAATTGTATCGTATTTGTGAATTAGCAAGAGAATTGACACTCGATGAGAAATATATGGTTGGTCGCATTATTGCTAGACCATTTATTGGCGAACCAGGCAACTTTAAACGTACTGCAAATCGTCATGACTATGCCCTAAAGCCATTTGATCGGACAGTAATGAATGAATTGAAAGACAATCAAATTGAGAGTATTGCTATTGGGAAAATCTCTGATATTTATGATGGAGAAGGTGTGACCAAATCATTGAGAACGGTCTCTAACATGGATGGGATGGACAAACTAGTAGATACATTAAAAATGGATTTTACAGGTCTAAGCTTCTTAAATTTAGTAGATTTTGATGCTTTATTTGGACATAGAAGAGACCCAATTGGCTATGGAAAGGCATTAGAGGAGTATGATGCTAGACTGCCAGAAGTATTGGAATTACTGAAGGAAGATGATTTGTTAATCATTACCGCAGATCATGGAAATGATCCTATCCATCATGGGACAGATCATACAAGAGAGTATGTGCCGTTATTAGTATATAGCAAATCTTTAAAGGAACCGAAAGAACTGCCTCTACGTAAAACGTTTGCTGATATTGGAGCAACGGTAGCAGATAATTTCAGCGTGAAGATGCCAAAGCATGGCACAAGCTTCTTAAATGACTTAATATAAGGGGAATAAAAAATGAATTATACGATGATTAAGCAATCAGCTGATTTTTTAAAACAAAAGTATGCAAAAACACCTAAAATTGGTTTAATTCTTGGCTCTGGCTTAGGAGTTCTTGCAGAAGAAATCGAAAATCCAGTAAAAATACCTTATGAAGAAATCCCAGAATTTCCGGTATCAACAGTAGAAGGTCACGCTGGACAACTTGTATTCGGTACAATTAAGGGGATCGAAGTGGTAGCAATGCAAGGTCGTTTCCACTTTTATGAAGGGTATACATTTGATAAAGTAACTTTCCCTGTTCGCGTTATGAAGGAATTAGGAGTAGAAAAATTAATTGTAACTAATGCTGCAGGCGGGGTGAATGAAAACTTTGCACCTGGTGATTTAATGCTAATCTCTGATCATATTAATAATATGGGCACCAATCCATTAATCGGACCAAATGACAGTAAGTTAGGGGTGAGATTCCCTGATATGTCAGAAGCATATTGCAAAAGTCTGCGTGAAACAGCACGCAAGGTCGCAAGCAGTATTGGACTGAGTATTCAGGAGGGTGTCTATGTGGGAAACACAGGTCCATCATATGAAACGCCAGCAGAAGTAAGAATGCTTCGCGTATTAGGCGGCGATGCAGTGGGGATGTCGACTGTTCCAGAAGTAATAGTCGCTCGTCATGCAGGTCTGAAAGTATTAGGGATTTCTTGTATTTCTAATATGGCTGCAGGTATTCTAGATCAACCACTGAATCATGAAGAAGTAATTGAAACAACAGAAAAGGTAAAAGCAAACTTCCTGCAATATGTGAAAGAGCTAATTAAACATATAGGTGCATAATGAAGTTTTCATCCTAAAGAGTTACTGATTTACCGGTAACTCTTTAGACAGCTATATTTTTACACCGTTTACATAAATCAAAAAATTAAAAAAAGCAGTAATTTGACTTGAATTTTTGCAAATTTAAAGAAAATAATTCCATACATATGAAGGAGAATTCAAATTATGGCATTCAGAATGGTCGATTTAATTGAGAAGAAAAGGAACGGTTTAGAATTATCCAAAGAAGAAATCTCTTTTATTATTAAAGGCTATACAGATGGAACGATTCCTGATTATCAAATGAGTGCATTTAGTATGGCTGTGTTTTTTCAAGATATGACAGCAGCTGAACGTGCTGAATTAACAATGGCAATGGTTCATTCAGGAGATGTCATTGATTTATCTGCCATTGAAGGAATTAAAGTGGATAAACATTCAACTGGGGGAGTTGGCGATACTACCACATTAGTATTGGGACCATTAGTGGCATCAGTAGGTGTTCCAGTGGCGAAAATGAGTGGAAGAGGACTCGGTCATACTGGTGGAACCATCGATAAATTAGAATCAGTAAAAGGTTTCCATGTGGAAATAGAAAAAGAAGCGTTTATTGATCTAGTAAATAAGAATAAATTAGCGGTTATTGGACAAAGTGGGAACCTCACTCCTGCTGATAAGAAATTATATGCTTTACGAGATGTAACCGCGACTGTTAACAGTATTCCATTGATTGCCAGCAGTATCATGAGTAAGAAAATTGCAGCAGGTGCGGATGCTATTTGCTTAGATGTGAAAACAGGTGCTGGAGCATTTATGAAAACATTGGATGCATCCAGAGAGCTTGCTGAAGCAATGGTGCAAATAGGGAATAATGTGGGCAGGAAAACAATGGCGGTTATTTCTGATATGAGTCAGCCTTTAGGATATGCAATCGGAAATGCACTAGAAGTAAAAGAGGCAATTGATACATTAAAGGGGCATGGACCAGAAGATTTGACGGAACTATGTTTAACCTTAGGAAGTCATATGGTCTATTTAGCTGGAAAGGCAGAATCAACGGATAGAGCGAGAGAAATGCTGCAAGAGGTAATAGATAATGGCAAAGCGCTCGAAACGTTTAAAATTTTCTTAAGTTCCCAAGGTGGTGATGCTTCTGTTGTGGATCAAACAGATTTATTACCTAAAGCTAAATTTATAACGGAGCTTCCAGCAAGAGAATCAGGCTATGTCGCAGAAATAACAGCGGACAGCATTGGGACTGCTGCTATGTTATTAGGAGCTGGCCGAGCAACAAAAGAGTCAGAAATTGATCTGGCGGTAGGCTTAGTTTTACGCAAGAAAATAGGAGATAAAGTGGAGGCTGGCGAATCACTCGTTACAATTTATAGCAATACTGAAGAAGTAGACGATGTAATAAAAAAATTGGTTGAAAATATAAAGCTTTCACCCAATGAAGTAAAAGCCCCTACACTAATTTATGAAATAATTACAGAATAAGAAGAAAAGACTCACGTTTGAAGCTAGCGTAATTGCTGATCATTTGTGAGTCTTTTGCTTTCTTTATTGAAGAGGAATAGCTAAAGTTTTATTGTACTTTTTCACATAATGCAATCCGCCAATATGCAGTTCCAGCGGCCGAGATTTTGTGTCAAATAGCAATGATCGCTCATTATTAATTGTTCCATCCTTGTTAGTGATCAACTGGTGATTGGTTGTTGTTTTTAAAGGAATTCTTTTTTGCTCTTCGTTAATAATACTTACTTTATCGAATAAAACAGAATCACTCGTGGAGATACTTATTGATAGCATATCATTTAACTGGATGTTCTTTATGGTTAATTCATCATTCTCTAATGGTATTACTCTATTTTCTTCTTTCTCTGTAAGCGCAATGGATTTATTTATCGATTTATAACCGATAAAGTCTTTCATGTGAATTTCGAGTGAATGGATATCTTCTGGAAGGCCATCATATTCAATCGAAAATGTATTGTTTTTGTTAATGGATGAAGAAGTAGTATAGCCTTCTTGGGAGAGAGGCTTACCATTTGCGACTAGCTCTACTCCATTAAAACCATAATTGAGTCGGTCATAATTATCGACATGAAACGAGCCTTCTATAACCGTTTGAGTAGGAGTAGCTGTGATTCTTTTAAAATGAATAGTACCTTTATCTACATTCCATTTTTTATTAATAGATTGCTTCATTTTTGTTTGTAATGCTTCCTTATGATTATAGGGAAAGGAGATATCAGTTGTACCTTCCATTGTTTCATCATCTTTCCAGTAAACATAGTGCAGCTGGAGCTTTTTCGAAAAAGCATTAATGGGATCAAAATTTAATATTCCCGTGATTTTTGTTTTGTCATCATTTTTTTCAAAAACAGAGCTATTCATTTTTGCATTTGTAAAAAAACCAGTAATGTTCCTTGGAGAAAAAATATGATCTAGATCATCTGGCAAGCCTTTATCATTTTCTAATGTAATATAAACAACCAATCTATTTTCATCGGACATAAGTCCATTGATTGTTAATACAGTACCATTTTCTAATAGATAAGACTTCTCAATATTTTGTCCGAATCCATTTTCATTTAAATCTTTTAAGGATTGATTCATAATGGTATCAAATCCTAACAGTTTTTTGCCGTAATAAGCCAATGCACTTGATTGATACGTCATAAAAATTAAGAGAATAATTGCAGCAGCAGATAAGGGGTACCATCTCTTTAGGTTAGGAGAGTTTGTTTTTTTATCAAAAAGTGCTTTGCTTAGTCGCTGTTCTAATTCTGGCGGAGCTGTTATTTCTGCGATTTTCTTTTTTTCCTCTAGTAGTTTATCCTCTAAAGATTTCACTTGTCTTCCCCTCCATACATCTTCTTTAATCGTTTTAAGCCATTGTGTATTCTAGATTTTACGGTGCCGGTAGATACTTTCATGATGCTGGCAATCGTCTCATTATCGAAATCGTGAAAGTACTTTAGCTTGATTGCTTCCGCTTGGACTGGGGTTAATTTTGTTAATAATTGTATAATGTCTAGTGTTTCTACTGAATATTTATATGGATCGGTTGTATGTAAAAGATTGTGCTGCTCTAAGTCATCCATAACTATTTCTCTACGTTCCTTTTTTAATTTCCCCTTACAAATATTCACTAAGATAGTTTTACTCCAGCTATAGAAAGATTCAATTTTTTCGAGCTGAGCAATTTTCTCATATAAGATGACGATCATTTCTTCCATTGCATCCATCGCATCATGAGAATTCCCCATATAGGAATACGCTAGACGATAATAATCGTCTTTTTGCTGCATCACTAATTGAAGCAAGGCTTTTTTATTCCGCTTTTTTGCCTTCTGTACAAGTTGTTCATCATTCATGTCTTCACCTCTCGCTTATAAGAGTATTGTAGCGTTTAAAAAGTTCATTTTTTTTGGATTTAATATATGAATATTTTCAGGATAACAAAAAGACACCCAATGGCTTGCAATCTGCCATTGGGTGTTTGTCTTATTGTTTTGTTAAGATTACTGGTCCATTAGCTGTAATGGCTAAGGTATGTTCATATTGCGCAGAAAGGCTGCCATCAACAGTTCGTGCTGTCCATCCATCCAAATCAACCTTGGCATGATACATACCGATATTTAACATTGGTTCAATTGTAATAACCATTCCCTCTTTAAGAGGTGTGCCAACATGTGGAGGGCCATAGTGAGGGATTTGTGGGAGTTCATGCATTTCTCTGCCAATTGCATGTCCTACAAAATCTCGCACTACCCCATAACCTTTTGCTTCTGCGAACATTTGAATGGCATGGGAGATATCGCCTACTTTGTTTCCGACGACTGCTTGTTCTATTCCTATGTATAATGCCTCTTCAGTTGTTTTTAATAAGTTTTTTGCCTCTTCGGAGATATTCCCAACCGGATATGACCAGGCGGAATCAGCAAGCCATCCATCTAAGTTTACTACCATATCTACCGTAACAATATCTCCGTCTTTCAAGGGATTTTTGGAAGGAAAACCATGACAGATTACGTCATTAATAGATGCACAAGTTGCAAATGGATAACCTTGATAGCCCTTTTGTTCTGGAGTGGCTCCTCTTTGTAAAATAAAGTTTTCCGCAAATACATCGATTTCTTCCGTAGTAATACCCGGTTTGATTAACTTTTTAATTTCTTTATGACAATCAGCAAGAATTTCTCCTGCTTTTCTCATTTTTTCAATTTGCTCAGGTGTCTTTAAATGAATCAATTGTTAACCTCCTTTGAACTCCATTCATTATAACCTAGATCAGTAAACTAGCCTAACGATACCTATAAAATGCATGAAACATTCTATCCTTCCTTTAGTGCAATTCAAATTATTTCATGAATATTCTTCATTGACTGTATAAACTTGTTTTTTTTGGAAAAAATGGATGCTATATAGAATGGAGGGTCAATAGATGAAACGCATCATATCATTGTTAATCATTACCTGTTTTATGACATCAATTTTGGCACCGGGCACTTTAGCTGCTGAGAAAAAGCAAGAATTAGTTGAAAATGTAAAATCAGCCATTTTAATTGATCGAGATACAGGAACTATTATGTATGAAAAAAACAGCGAGGAAAAACTTCCTCCTGCCAGTATGACAAAAATAATGACGATGCTTCTGATCATGGAAGCAATTGATCAAGGAAAATTAAAGTTAGATGAGAAAATACGTACAAGTGAGCATGCGGCATCTATGGGAGGCTCACAAATTTTCCTTGAACCTGGGGAAGAGATGACAACCGAGCAAATGTTAAAAGGAATTGCCATTGGATCTGGAAATGATGCAGCTGTAGCAGTTGCGGAAAGATTAGCAGGATCTGAAGAAGAGTTTGTTCAATTAATGAATGAAAAAGCAAAAGAATTAGGCTTAGAAAGCACTAAGTTTCAAAATGTTACAGGACTTCCAGTAACAGATCATTACAGTTCTGCAAAAGATATGGCATTAATGGCAAAAGAGTTGCTGAAATATGAGGATATTACGAAATTTACTGGCACATATGAAGATTATTTAAGAGAAGATACCGAGAAGAAGTTTTGGCTAGTTAATACAAACCGTCTTGTTAAGTTTTATCCAGGCGTGGACGGATTAAAAACAGGGTTTACGGCTGAAGCAAAATATTGTTTGACCGCAACTGCTATGAAAAATGGAATGCGTGTAATTGCAGTTGTTTTCGGTGCGCCAACCTCGAAAGAAAGAAACGCTCAAGTAACAAAAATGCTGGATTATGCATTTAGTCAATATGAAACACATCCTTTGCATAAACGAGAAGAAGCGATTGGCAAAGTAAAAGTAAGCAAAGGATCAGAGAAAGAAGTAACAGCCGTTACGAGCGAACCAATTTCTATCTTAACGAAAAAAGGGGAGCAAATCGATAAATTACAGAAAGAAATTACGATGCATAAAAAATTAAAGGCTCCAATTGAAAAAGGACAGGAGATTGGAAAAATCACCTATAAACAAGACGGGAAAACCCTTGTGACAAGTCCATTGGTAGCACAAAAAGAAGTGAAATCGGCAAAATGGTGGACATTATTTAAACGATCTGCCGGAATGTTTACAAAAACAGAATAGTTTTATTTCTTTTGTCGAATTCATTTATTTTCCTTCTGTTTTTAGCGAAAGAACACTAGTTTTGTCTGTGGAGAAGGAAATTGCATGAAAACCTAGAATAGTTTCTTTAAACCAAATAAGGAGGCTATTCTAGTGAGTCTTAATATTGAGTTGGAAATAAAAAACAATGTACTTTGTATACGCCTATCTGGGGAATTGGATCATCACTATGCAGAAGAATTACGGACAAAAGCAACAACTGCAATAGAGAGCTATAGTATTCGTCATATCGTGTTAAATCTTGAACATTTAACATTTATGGATAGTTCTGGCTTAGGGGTTATATTGGGAAGATATAAGCAAATTAAACAGCTTGGAGGAGAAATGGTCATTTGTGCTATCTCTCCAAGTGTTCAGCGTTTATTTGATATGTCTGGTATGTTTAAAATTATGAAGCTGGAAACAAATGAAGAATTTGCCCTACAACGATTGGGGGTAGCTTAAAATGAGAAACGAAATGCATATTCAATTTAGCGCACTTAGCCAGAATGAGTCATTTGCACGTGTAACGGTTGCTGCATTTATTACACAGTTAGATCCAACAATGGATGAATTAACGGAAATTAAAACAGTTGTTTCAGAAGCTGTGACTAACTGCATTATCCACGGTTATGAAAATGATCCGAATGGAATTGTTTATATTTCTGTTATATTAGAAGATTCATACATTGATTTAACCATCAGAGATGAAGGGAAAGGAATTTTCGATGTAGAGGAAGCAAGACAGCCATTATTTACGACAAAACCAGAACTTGAACGATCTGGTATGGGATTTACCATCATGGAAAATTTTATGGATGAAATCGAAATTCAGTCAAGTCCAGATAGCGGAACAGAGATTCGTCTGCGTAAGCATTTAATGAAAAGCAAAATGCTAAGCAATTAAGGAGAATCGTCTATGGATGTGGAGGTAAAGAAAGACAAGAAGGAAACGTATCTAAAAGACCATGAAGTCAAGGACTTAATAAAGCGAAGCCAAGATGGAGATCAATCAGCAAGAGATACTATCGTTCAGAAAAATATGCGTCTTGTTTGGTCAGTCGTACAAAGATTTTTAAATAGGGGATATGATCCTGATGATTTATTTCAAATAGGATGTATCGGGCTATTAAAATCAGTTGATAAATTTGATTTAAGCTATGATGTAAAATTTTCTACCTATGCAGTACCAATGATTATTGGAGAAATTCAACGATTTATCCGTGATGATGGGACGGTAAAGGTTAGTAGATCGTTAAAAGAATTAAGTAATAAAATTCGAAAGGCGAAGGACGAGTTATCGAAGCAATATGGCAGAACACCAACAGTCGGGGAACTTTCCGAGTTTTTAGAGATACCTCCAGAAGATATCGTTCTCGCACAAGAAGCTGCACGAACGCCATCCTCGATTCATGAGACTGTTTATGAAAATGATGGGGATCCCATTACATTACTGGATCAAATTGATGATGGAAATGAAGGGAAATGGTTTGATAAGATTGCTTTACAGGAAGCTATTAGGGAGCTTGATGAACGAGAGCGTCTGATTGTTTATTTACGATATTATAAAGATCAGACTCAATCCGAAGTAGCGACGAGGCTTGGGATTTCTCAAGTTCAAGTTTCTAGGTTGGAGAAAAAAATATTAATACAAATGAAAGAGCAAATGGATCTTTAAAGATAATAGCCGTCAGTCCGCATCGTGGATTGGCGGCTATTTTATTTTTATATATAAAGTGAAAAAATTACCATTTAACAGTCTTTCATATTTTTATCATGATAATCGAATACTACAGTCATGGTGAAAACAACGTGTTAGGACGTGAAAAAATGGCAGAGACAATATATATCAGAATGAGACATCGCATTCAAAAAAAGTCAAATGAACGGATATTTCTGAAAGATCTTGCACAAATCATTGCAACAGATGAATTGCTGTCTACACTAAAGGATGTATGTCTATACCATATTACAGAACAAGATAAGAATATTATCATTATTGATAGTACGTTAGTTATTCGCGAAATTAAAAAAATCGATAAAGAAGTAGAAATCCAATTAATAGGACCAGCTCAAACGATCATTGAGGTTGTTTTTAAGAAGAGGAAAGTAACACTTCCGTTATTTATCCTAGTTTGGCTATTACTTTTTATTGGTTCTGGATTAACGATTATGAACTTTCATGAAGATGTAAGCATGCAATCTGTCCATCAGAGAGTTTATAAAATGATTACAGGGAAGGAAGTCGAAAAACCATTAATTTTTCAGATTCCTTATTCCGTAGGATTAGGTTTAGGAATGGTTATTTTTTTCAACCATGTGTTTAAGAAACGCCTTAATGAAGAGCCTAGTCCATTAGAAGTGGAAGTATTCAATTATCAGCAGTCCTTAGATCAGTACATGATTATGCATGAAAATAAAGAAAGCATAAAAAAGTCAGATGATCATTAATATCTTATTTGTGATTTTTGTCGGGTTAGCGTGGGGAATAACCGTTGGGGCTGGTTACGTAGCCTTTTTAACCGTATTTGGTATTATCCCAAGGCTGACACAGCTAACCAAAACCTTTAATAAGATTTATGCATATGAATGGGCTGCTGTTTTAGGAGCTGTTTCTGGGACACTTGCTTTCTTGAGAGAACCTAGTTTTTCCTTACCATCATTTCTACTTATCATAATAGGCATTGCAGGAGGAATTTATATTGGAATGATAGCAGCAGCATTAACAGAAGTGCTGGATGTATTCCCCCTTTTAGCAAAGCGAATTGGAATTGCTGACAAATTATTAGTATTAATGATGGCTCTTGTATTTGGTAAGATCTTTGGCTCCTTATTTCATTGGATATATTTTATTCCTTGAGGCTGAATGTAATGGAGAAAGAAAGGAAGTATGGGAAATGGAAAATAGGAGAAAAGTAATCTTAATAACAGATGGAGATGAATATGCCAGAAGAGCTGTTGAAATGGTTGCGAAGGACGTTGGGGGAAGATGTATCTCTACCTCCTTTGGAAATCCAAGCAATCATAGTGGAGAAGAAATATTAACTTTTATTAAGCAAGCGAAAAATGATCCAGTACTAGTTATGTTTGATGATAGTGGCTTTGTGGGAGAAGGAAATGGCGAGAGTGCACTAAAATACATAGCTACTCATCCTGATTTAGAAGTCTTGGGAGTACTTGCCGTGGCAAGCAGAACAAGACGAGAGGAATGGACAAAAATTGATGTTGCCATCGACCAAGATGGTGAATTGACGCCATATGGAGTTGACAAATATGGAATTCCAGAAATGGAGTTAGGAAGAGTGAATGGAGATACTGTGTATATTCTAGATGAATTAAATCTTCCGCTTGTTGTTGGCATTGGAGACATTGGGAAGATGGGGAAAAAAGACTCTTATGAAAAAGGTGCCCCGATAACACGGAAAGCAGTAGAATATATTTTAGAAAGAAGTGGTCTTTATGAGCAGCAAGACAGAAAAGAAGATCCAGATATACGAGGAACTAGATAAAATCGAAAAGTATATGAAGGATCGGGTTGGGCTTGGAACTAGCTTCGATCTGGGTGTTCGAAAATTTAAAGTAATGCGAAAAAAAGTCAATTTATATTATGTAAATGGACTATGTGATAGTGCGTTGATTGCCGAATTATTGGAGCAGCTACTATTTTTAAATGATACGGATCGTAAATCGCAAGCAAGAGATACATTTGAAATCATACAGAATCAATTGGTCCACCAAAGTGTACAAGTTATTGAAAAAATGGATGAATTAGTAGACCAAGTTCTGTCTGGATTAGTAGCAGTTGTTATAGAAGGATACGATCATGGTCTTATTATTGATGTGCGAAGCTATCCAGGAAGGATGCCAGAAGAACCAGATACAGAAAAGGTAGTCAGAGGTTCACGCGATGGATTTGTTGAGAATATTATCGTTAACACTGCTATCACTAGAAGAAGGATTAGAGATGAACGATTGCGCTTTGAGATTATGAGAGTGGGAGAGCGTTCTAAAACCGATATTGCCGTAGGGTATATTGATGGAGTGGCAGATCCTGATTTAATTGAAATTGTAAAAAAGGAAATGAAAAGCTTAAAAACAGATGGACTAACAATGGCTGATAAAACGATTGAAGAGTTTTTATTAAAGCAAGGCTATAATCCCTACCCTCTCGTAAGATATACGGAACGAGCAGATGTAGCTGCGACCCATTTATTAGAAGGTCATGTCATTATTTATGTCGATACATCTCCAAGTGTCATTATAACACCAGCAACTTTTTTTCATCATTTGCAGCATGCAGAGGAATATAGACAATCGCCAATGGTTGGAACCTTTGTGAGATGGATTCGCTTCTTAGGGATTATTGCCTCTATCTTTTTCCTGCCATTTTGGTTTTTAGCTGTGCTGGAGCCATCCCTGCTGCCAGAAAGGCTTGCTTTTATCGGGCCAAATGAAACAACAAACATTCCAATTGTTGTACAAATTTTCATTGCAGACCTCGGGCTTGAATTTTTAAGGATTGCTGCCATTCATACTCCAACACCATTGTCAACCGCGATGGGATTGATAGCAGCTGTTCTTATTGGGCAAATTGCGATTGATGTTGGACTATTTGTTCCAGAAGTTATTCTGTATGTATCAGTTGCTGCAATAGGTAACTTTGCTACACCTAGTTATGAACTTGGGATTGCTAACAAAATTGTTCGACTCGCCTTGTTAATCGTTGTAGCCATTTTTCATACACCTGGCTTTGTTATTGGAATGACCCTGTACCTTCTATTTTTAATTCGAACAACCACATTAAATGTTCCATATTTATGGCCATTTATTCCTTTTCATCCAATAGCTTTGTCCCAAATTCTCATTCGCCGTGCAGTTCCAGGAAATAAAATTAGACCAAGTCATTTGCATCCACGGGATCGAGTTAAGAGATAGTGAAAGTATATTTATGCGGACCGATTACTTCTTTTTAATACAGGAAATAATCTGTCCGCTCCTTTGTTAAATTAGCTAAACAGCTACTTGAGAATTGGCTGAATTTATGGTACATTTGGATAATTAAACAGAATTATTAATAAAGTGAAACTTTCATTAGCGCTTCTTTCTCAAGTTTATCACGGTGAGACTAATGTTAATAATGATGATATTTATATGTTTCACAAACAGACAAGTTCTTCTTTAAGTAGACTGTCTGTTTTTAATAGGGGATATAATTTTATAGAAGAATAGAGGGGAATCTATGCACTATTACGGAACTTCGAAAGTGAACGATGCAGGTCATCTTGAAATAGGTGGAGTCGATACGCTGGAATTAGTCGAAAAATTTGGAACACCTGTTTATGTATATGATGTTGAATTAATTAGAGAAAGGGCGAAAGGCTTTAAGCAGACTTTTGATCAACTTGGAGTAAAAGCTCAAGTAGCTTATGCAAGTAAAGCTTTTTCTACTATAGCAATGGTTCAACTAGCAAACGAAGAAGGCTTATCATTAGATGTGGTTTCCGGTGGTGAGTTATACACAGCAATCGCTGCAGATTTCCCTGTAGAAAGAATCCATTTTCATGGGAATAATAAAAGTAAAGAAGAACTTATAATGGCAATTGACAAACAGATTGGCTGCATCGTTGTCGATAATTTTTATGAGCTTGAGATGCTTACTCAACTATGTGAAGAAAAAAATAGGAAAATGTCGATCTTACTCAGAGTGACTCCTGGAATTGAGGCGCATACTCATGATTATATTTTAACTGGTCAGGAAGATTCTAAATTTGGGTTTGATTTACAAAATGGACAAGCAGAAAAAGCATTGTTAGAAGCGATTAAATCGCCGTATATAGAGGTACTAGGCCTTCATTGTCATATTGGGTCTCAGATTTTTGATACAACAGGTTTTGTTCTCGCTGCCCAAAAAATAATGGCACAGTTATCAGAATGGAAGGCCAATCATCATTTTGAATCAAGAGTATTAAATTTAGGTGGTGGATTTGGTATTCGTTATACCGAGGAAGACCAGCCTATTCAGCCAGCTGAGTATGTAGATGTAATTATCAAGGAAGTAAAGGAACAAGTTAACAACTTAGAAATGCAAATGCCGGAAATTTGGATTGAGCCAGGCAGATCTCTTGTAGGGGATGCAGGAACGACTTTATATAAAATCGGTTCACGAAAAGAAGTACCGAATGTTAGAAAATATTTAGCAATTGATGGAGGAATGAGCGATAATATTCGTCCTGCTTTATATCAGGCCAAATATGAAGCAGTGCTGGCAAATAAACCTCTGCAAGCCCCAGATGAAACAGTTTCTATTGCAGGGAAATGCTGTGAATCAGGAGATATGCTTATTTGGGACCTTCCTTTACCTAAAGCAGGCGATCATGATGTACTTGCTGTATTCTGTACAGGAGCTTACGGATATTCGATGGCAAACAATTATAATCGAATCCCAAGACCACCTGTTGTGTTCGTGGAAAATGGAGAAGCAAGATTGGTAGTGAAGAGAGAATCATTTGAAGATTTATTACGCTTAGACTTGCCATTAAAAGAAACAGCTTCATTAAAAAAATAAAGCTTTTTTAATTTAAAATATTTAATAAGAGATTTTAAGAGGTGATGGATAATGATGACAAGAAACAATAATTCTGAAAGAGATCAGTTAGAAGTAATCGCAATTGACCAATTAGTACCACAAGATCATTTGGTGCGTAAAATTGAATCTGCTATTGATTTCTCCTTCATTTATCCATTGGTTGAAAAACTCTATTCAACACTAGGTCGTCCGAGTATTGATCCTGTTGTATTGATTAAAATGACATTTATTCAATATGTATTTGGTATTCGTTCTATGAGGCAAACCATTAAAGAAATTGAAACAAACGTGGCATATCGCTGGTTCTTGGGATTCGGTTTTTATACAGAAGTTCCTCATTTCTCTACCTTTGGTAAGAATTATGAGCGTCGTTTTAAAGAAACGGATTTATTTGAACAAATCTTTTATCGGATTCTAAAAGAGATTACAGATAAAGGTTTATTGAGCGCAGATCATGTATTTATTGATTCAACTCATGTTAAAGCTAGTGCTAATAAACGTAAATTTGAAAAGAAAACAGTGAGAAAAGAAACTCGAGCTTATGAAGCGAAACTTCAGGCTGAATTAAATCAAGACCGTATGGATAACGGAAAGAAACCTTTTCCACCTGAAAAGTTTGAAAAGGAAGAGATAAAGGAAATTAAGGAAAGTACTACTGACCCTGAAAGTGGGTACTACGTAAAAGATGAAAGAACAAAACAGTTTGCTTATTCTTTTCATGCTGCTACTGACCGAAATGGGTTTGTGTTAGGATCCCTTGTAACGCCTGGAAACATTCATGATAGTCATATACTTCAACCATTAGTAGAGAAACTAATGGATAAAGTAAAGAAACCTTTAGCTGTTGCTGCTGATGCGGCCTATAAGACTCCTGCGATTTGTAATTTTCTTTTAGAGAATGGCATCACTCCTGCTCTTCCTTATACTCGACCAAAAACAAAGGAAGGATTCATCCGTAAACATGAATACGTTTATGATGAGCACTATAATTGCTATATCTGTCCGCAAGGAGAGATATTATCATACACAACAACCACGAAGGAAGGATATCGGCAGTACAAATCCAATCCCTTGAAATGTTCAAAGTGTCCTTTACTAGAACAGTGTACTCAGAGTCAAAATCATCAAAAGTTAATCCAACGCCATATCTGGGAAGGCTATTTAGAAGAGGCCGAACACCTTCGTCATAAGCAAGAAGTAAAAGAAATATATGCACGTCGAAAAGAATCCATTGAACGGGTCTTTGCAGATGCAAAAGAAAAGCATGGTATGCGATGGACAACCCTACGGGGGCTTAAAAAATTGTCCATGCAGGCGATGCTAACTTTTGCTGCAATAAATCTTAAGAAATTAGCCAATTGGACTTGGGGAAGTCCAAAAATGGCATGAAAAATATGAATAATAGGTAATTTACACATATTTTTAAGATAGATTCTAATAAGAAATTCAAAAATCAAAAAGGCATTTGGGAAAGCTTTCTTTCCCAAATGCCTTTTGTCTTCAATCTGAAAGGGAGTCGCTAAGACTCCCTTTTTTACTTGAGTAAATAATAGTTAAGAGAAGAAAGATTTGATTGCTTCAACAATACTTGTAAAGACTTCTTTAATCTTTGCTAAAAACCCTTTTCCTTCTTCGCTTTCTAAATAGCCAGTTAATTTATCCTTTGCTTCACTCAGTTGATTTCCAACTTGATTCCAGTCAATATTAAGTTCTTTTAATTTATTAAAGAAAGAAATAAGACTTTGAA
The DNA here is from genome assembly GCF_038006285.1 of Niallia sp. FSL W8-0177. Taxonomy (NCBI): domain Bacteria; kingdom Bacillati; phylum Bacillota; class Bacilli; order Caryophanales; family Bacillaceae; genus Niallia; species Niallia sp. FSL W8-0177. The sequence goes on along the minus strand of NZ_JBBOUX010000001.1, from coordinate 2,213,285 downwards.
GCTGTTCATCCGTTAAACTGATATTTAATTCTTTAGCAGAATCTTGAATAATTGTTTGTACTTCTTCAACTGTTTTAGGTTTTTGCTCTGCTATTTGCTCCTTCACTTTAGCCATTAAAGCAGTAGCTTCCTCTTGTCCGATATCTTCCCCTAAATTAGCTGTCTCCACCATCTCTTCATTGGCAGCTTGCTTTACGTCTTCTGGGATAACAGTATCTGTTGAAACTTCGTATGCTTTAATAATTCCTGTTAATGCAGCTGTACCAGAAACTTCAATAGGGGCAGTAATATAAATTTTTGCATCCTTTACGCCAGCAGTAATCAAGGCATTAATGTACATTTCGTCCGTAACCCAATTGATATTTTTGGTAGTAACCTGAATTCCAGTACCTTTGTCCCCGATTGTAATGGCCGAAGAAGAAATCGCTCTAGTACCAATTAACGATTTTGAAATGTACTTCCCTAAATATTGGTGCTCTTCTTTATTAGAAACAGTAATAATTTCTGCATCTTCAGGTGCTTTCATTTCTGTTAATAAAAGCTGTTTTTGTTCCGGTGTTAAGTTTTCGCCAAGGGTAACAATCATGTCACCAACTGCTACATCAGCATAAGCTGGAATCGGTATTAATAGTAAGAAAGCTAGAACCATCCATAACCATTTATTTTTTTTCATTCGTTAACCTCCTGTTTTCCTTCTGCTGAACTAGGTGAAAAGTTGTGCTATCCATATTTGGTTAAAATAGCATAAATTTGCGTGAGATAAAATAACTACAACTAATAGACGTAACTCAATCATAATAAGTTTCCTCTTCTAGTTATATTGTCTTCTTTCCCTTTATTATTCACTATAACTCCTGAAAAAATAAAGTTTTTCTGTAGCTTTTTTGCATAGGATGCATATTTTATATAGTATTAAATAAATTTAAAGTGGTAAATATTTTGATTTAGTTTGGAAAGTAAAATGATTTTCTTTTAAGAAGCTAGATAGCTATTTTCTCAAAATCTTTATGTGTAGAATTCAGAGTTGACTTGTTCGGGGGTAAACAACAAAGCGATCAACGGGCAAGAATAATAAGAAGTGAAGGAAGTAAAGGGAATGATATTGGAAATAAATTTAAAAAAGTTTAGCGGATAAATTATTAGCAACGAAGACGAGGAGGGACAACCAGAAATTTTAGAAGTCCTTAAAAATTCTCTTCAACGGATGTATACGGATGAAAGGCCTGGATAAATAGTATTATCTCTATAAGGGTAATTTGGCATAGGTAGGAATGAATCCTTATGCTTAAAAGATTTTCATTGAAGAATATCGCTAATTTATGTATGATAGAACCAATAACATTTATCATATTTTTGGGGCGGTCCTAAATGATTCTTACAAAAGGAAGAGGATGATAAAAATTCGTTTCAGTTTCATAAAGATGAAAAATTTTTAATTTAACATCAGGAGATTGATTGAATCTTATTTTTGATGGGAAAACTGTTAGTGAATATGTTTTAAAAATAATGAGGGATATTAATGATTATTCGATATAAAAAGGCATTTGAAAAGATTGCAATGGGATTGCTTTCATTTATGCCTGCAGAAAAAGATTTAAAAGTATTACAACAAACAATTAAACAATATGAGTCGGAAGAAAATTGGCAATTATTTTTATGGAAGGATGAGGAAGATATTATTGGCTTAATAGGCGTTATCTTTGAAGATGAATCTTCCATTACCATCCAGCATATAACTGTGAATCCATCTCATCGACATCAAGGTGTTGGAAAAGCTATGGTTCAAGCTGTTAAAGGTCTTTATCCGAACCGTACATTAAAATCAAATGAATTAATTGTCAATTTTTTATCTAAGTGTAACGATGGTGTTCAAGTAGATAAATAAAAAAGAGGTGTTTTCTAAGAAGAATCCATTGAATTGGTTCTTTAAGAAAACACCTCTTTTGTGATAAGGGCGGCACTATTAAAAGTGCTTATCCTTTTGTTTTCTTTGAAGCAGTGCGTTTTCTCGTTCCTTTATAACCATACTTCTATCTCGGCTTATATGACGATGAATGATTTCAAAAGGAACCGGCTCTCTAGTTTTCCATTTCAGTCCCTTAATATGTGCTGAATCGATACAGTTCATTTCTAAGTTGTGGTCTTTAATTGGCAAATGATAGGTACAGAAGGCATGATGCTGTTTAATATGCTCTTCTTGTATCTTTAATAACAGAAGTAATTTTGAGTTATCAAGACCTAATTTCTTAATTATATCCTGCTTTTTTTCTAATAGCTGTTTGCTTTTTATGAGCGTTTTTTCTGCTCCTTTAAAATTTTTTCGTCGATGATGATAGGCAGATACTGCCAGGAGAATAAATCCTACCCAAATAGAATCTTTATTGCCAGGATCGACTTTTTTCCAATATTCCTCTAAAATTTCATGACACTCAAAATAATCTTGATCACAATGAAAATGTACGAGAAACTCTATATATTCATTCGGATACATTATTATCTCCTTATTTTTTACTGAAATTAAAATGGGGTTAACGGATCCATTATATGTCTGTTATTATATCGATAAATGATAAAAAATGTAACGATAAGACTTAAAATTAGGGAAATGGTGATTTTTCTGTTGGATAACTATTGTGTTTCGTTTATATTAATACTATCATTATTAAGTTAAAGGGATTCTATTAGGATTTTGGTGAGAATAATGCAATATAATGTGAAAATTGATAGTTTTGAAGGACCATTAGATTTGCTTCTTCATCTAATCAATAAATTGGAAATTGATATTTATGATATTAACGTCGCAGAAATTACCGAACAGTATTTAGATTATGTTCATGCCATGCAAGTGTTACAATTAGACGTAGCGAGTGAATTTTTGGTGATGGCAGCAACTCTTTTAGCGATTAAGAGTAAAATGCTTTTACCAAAGCATGAAGAAGAGTTACTAGATGATGATTTAATGTATGAGCCAGAAGAAGATTCGCGAGAAGAGCTAATTGAGAGGTTAGTAGAATATCGTAAATTTAAAGAGGCGGCAGATGATCTTAAAGAGATGGAATTAGAAAGAGGGCTTATTTTTACAAGACCTCCAAGTGATTTATCAGATTTTAACGTAAGTAATGAAGAAAGCATCAAACAAGAGTTAGATGTTTCTTTATATGATATGCTTGCTGCCTTTCAAAAATTGCTAAAACGTAAAAAGTTACAGTCACCGTTAGCAACAAAAATCACGCGGCAAGAAATTCCAATAGAGAGTCGAATGGAAGAAATTGTTGGATTCTTAAGAACTCGGAGAGAGAGAACATCTTTTGCAGAACTTTTTCCAGTCGCAACAAAATCACATATTGTCGTGACTTTTTTGGCAATTTTAGAACTTTTAAAGCGTCGACAAATATTTGTAGAACAAGAAGGAAACTTTGCAGATATTTTTGTAATGGGAAAGGAAGTTGAATAACAGATTGAAAGTGAATGATTGGAAAGCAATCGTTGAGAGTCTCCTATTTGCCGCGGGAGATGAAGGATTAACGGTCAAGCAATTAATGCATGTTCTAGATATGGAGCAATTAGAAGTAGAACAATTAATAGATGAGCTAATCAAAAATTATCGCAAGGATAAAACAAGAGGAATTTCTATTATAGAAATCGCTGGTACGTATCAATTTGCTACCAAGAAACAGCATTCGGATTATCTAAAAAAGTTAGTGGAATCTCCACATGCATCTACCTTATCACAGGCTGCCCTTGAGACATTGGCAATCATTGCATACAAGCAGCCAATTACACGAGCAGAAATTGAGGAAATTAGAGGGGTAAAAACAGAACGCCCACTTCATACGCTTTCAGCAAAAGCGCTCATTAAAGAAGTGGGTAGAGCAGAGGGAGCGGGAAGAGCAATCCTATATGGAACAACAAAAGAATTCCTAGACCACTTCGGATTAAAGAATATTGGGGAATTACCTCCATTGACAGAAAAGGAAGAAGAGTTTAATCAAGAAGAGGCTGATTTGTTTTTTGAATCGTTTCAGCAAATAGAAGAATAAAAAAGGAGTATCTAGGCAATGGCTTAGATACTTTTTTTATTATTTTTAAAATAAGGTTAATCTTTAGCTGGAATATCTATGTCCAAATCTTCACGTATTTAATAAGAACTCATTCATCAAGATCAGTGAGGACGCAATTTTAAAGACATGATGCTCATCCTTTTATCATACCTTTTATAAGAACGATAATGGAGGAAATGGAGTTGGCACATAGATGAGTAGTTATAATGAATATGTTAGAAATGTGTTGATTTGGAATCAGGAATTAAAGCAGTTATTAGAATCGGAAGAAGTTCAAAAGGAAGAGAGCATTTGGAAAAGGCTCGATAAATTTACGCAGTTAATGGAAGGTGTGCAAAGAAAACCAATCGAAACAGAGGAATTAATTAGGATTCAGCATGAAGCAGAAGAGCTTCATGAACAAATGGAAAGCTATTTTGCCCAAAGACAGCAGCTTGGAACAATATTTATAAAGGAGCCGACTATTGCAGCTGGAGAGCATCAGTTGCCGCAGTTAGCATATGCTTATGATGCCCTTGAACCTTATATTTCAAAGGAGATTATGGAACTTCATCATCAAAAGCATCATCAATCCTATGTGACAGGACTGAATAAGGCAGAAGAGAAACTAAAAGAGGCAAGAAAAAACAATGATTTTGCTCTTGTGAAACATTGGTCTAGGGAGCTAGCATTTCATGGTTCAGGACATTATCTCCATACAATTTTTTGGAATAATATGAGTCCAAAAGGTGGAGGCAAGCCTAAAGGAGCGTTACTGGAGGAAATTAGGAGTTATTTTGGTAGTTTTAAGGCTTTTAAAAATCACTTTTCGGAAGCAGCAAAAGCGGTGGAAGGTGTTGGATGGGCGCTTTTAGTATGGTCTCCACGAGCAAGGCGCCTAGAAGTTCTTCAATCTGAACGACATATGCTGTTAACCCAGTGGGACACCATTCCATTATTAGTACTTGATGTTTGGGAACATGCATACTATTTGCAGTATAAAAATAATAGAGGCGATTATGTAGATAATTGGTGGAACATTGTTAATTGGAAAGATGTTGAAAATCGATTTTTAAAAGCAAGTGAATTGAAATGGCGCCCCTATTAAAGGGAAGTTATAAGCATAATTTAATAATATCAGAAATATATGCTATAAAATATGCAGTCCGTTATAGGATTGCATATTTTATTTGTGAGGAAGCTCTATTTATTAGTCATATGCTTGTCTTTTTTTTCATAAACTTGTACAAACCATTAAAGGAGACGAGGTTGTGTTAAATGAAATTACGTAAACTTATTATTCTTACAATCATTACCTCCATTCTGTTTCTCGCCATTCCCCAAAAAAGCAGTGCACAAATGTATGTAAGTGCACAAAGTGCGATATTAATGGAACAAGACTCTGGACGAGTTATTTTTGAAAAGGACGCACATACAAAAAGAAGGATTGCTAGTATTACAAAAATAATGACCGCGCTGCTCGCGGTGGAGTCTGGAAAATTAGAGGAGACAGTGACTGTTAGTAGTAATGCAATTAGAACGGAAGGATCATCTATTTACTTACAGGAAGGGGAAAAAATTAAGCTCGAAGATCTTGTATATGGATTGATGCTTCGCTCAGGAAACGATGCCGCAGTTGCTATTGCTGAAACTGTTGGTGGAAGTCTAGATGGCTTCGTCTATTTAATGAATCAAAAAGCAGAAGAAATCGGCATGAAGAACACTCATTTTGCTAATCCTCATGGACTTGATGATCATGAAGACCATTATTCTACAGCTTACGATATGGCACTGCTTACCCGTTATGCAATGAATAATGATACATATAAAAAAATTGCTGGGACAAAAAGCTATCGTTCGGAAAGTACAAATAATGAGTGGGATCGGATCTGGAGGAACAAAAACAAACTTTTAACAAGTCTATATGAACATTCAACAGGAGGAAAAACAGGGTATACAAAGAGAGCAAAAAGAACATTGGTCAGTACAGCGGAAAAGGATGGAGTAGAATATATAGCAGTAACGTTAAATGATCCGGATGACTGGGATGATCATATTAATATGTTTGAAACCGCGTTTAAAACATATAAAAAAGTGCAAGTTCTTGAGGAAGGGAAAATAAAAACAGTTAAAGATAAATTTTATAAAAATAAAGTTTATATAAAGTCTGATTTAGAATACCCAGTGACAGAGAAAGAAGAAGATTTATTTAAGGTTGAGTATAGCTTATCAAAGGTCAAGAAAAATTGGAAAAAAAATCAGGAAGAAGTACCTGAAATAGTAGGAGAAGCAAAAATATATTTAGATAGTAAGCTTGTAGATAGCGTTCCTATTCATTTTAAACATATTAAGGCAAAAGAATCAAAAAGCTTTCTAGATTATTTTAAGAATATGTTTACAGCAATGACTGGGGTTGGCCAGGATGGTTAATTATATTTGGGCAGCACTAGCTATTATAGGAATTGTTTTTGCAGCAGTTAATGGAACGATGGATGAAGTAAATAAAGCGATTTTTTCTGGAGCAAAAGAAGCGGTAACAATATGTATTGGTCTTATAAGTGTTTTAGTTTTCTGGCTGGGGATGATGAAAATAGCAGAACAGGCTGGGTTACTTCAAAAACTTACAAATCTATTTAGACCAATAGTAGCAAAGCTTTTTCCTGAGGTTCCAAAAAACCACCCAGCGATGGGGTATATATTATCGAATATGATTGCTAATATATTTGGGCTAGGTAATGCTGCAACACCGCTAGGAATTAAAGCAATGGAAGAATTGAAAAGATTGAATGGGGGCAAGAATTCAGCAAGTAACAGTATGATTACTTTTCTTGCCTTAAATACATCATGTATTACTTTAATTCCGACAACGGTTATTGCAATCAGAATGAATTACCATTCTGATTCTCCAACCGATATAGTAGGACCAACCATTATCGCAACCATTTTCTCCTGTATAGGTGGGATTTTGATTGATCGCTATTTTTACCATAAGAGAATGAGAAAAGGGTGATGTATGATGGAGATAGTATCTTTAATTTCATTGTGGATGATTCCTTCCCTCATCGGGTTTATTTTACTGTATGGAACATTTAAAAAGGTTCCAACATACGAAAGCTTTGTTGAAGGTGGAAAAGAAGGAATTCAGATTGCGTTCTCCATCATTCCCTATTTAGTCGGAATGCTTGTTTCTATATCCATTTTTCGAGCATCTGGAGCATTAGAGTTTTTTATGAGTTTTCTTAAGCCTGTATTAGACTTTATCGGTGTTCCCTCTGAAGTAGCACCATTAGCAATTATTAGACCAATATCAGGAAATGCAGCGTTGGGAATGACAAGTGATTTAATCGCAACATATGGTCCAGATTCCTTTATCGGCAGGCTTGCCTCTGTTATACAAGGAAGCACCGATACCACTCTTTATGTATTGACCGTTTACTTTGGGGCAGTAGGGATAAAGAAAATGGGGGATGCCTTGAAAGTTGGATTACTAGCGGATCTCATTGGATTTATCGCTGCTATTGTAGTTGTAACTTTAATGTTTGGTAAATAATTATAAAATGTCTTAGGGAAAGTTTGTTGTTTTGGAACTATTCCTAAGGCATTTTTGTTTTTTGTTTGGCAGATTCTTTCTAAAAGATTGTTAAGGTTAATGAGAAAAAACATCACACGATAAAAAATTTAATTTAATGAACAAATCCCTCATTTAAAGATTTCTTTGAAATTTCGTCAATTTATGTCATAATTCATAGGAATGGCAAAAAAAGAACGATCAAGGTTTTGAAATTAGTCTATTTTAATAATAGGATTAAAAATAAACGCTTAGAAGATGTTTTGTAAAAACGATCAATCATTTTTTACTGTTGAGAAATTGGATGAGGTGATTTAGATGGAAAGACTACAAAAAGTAATTGCACACGCTGGAATTGCATCAAGAAGAAAAGCAGAGGAATTAATTCTTGAAGGAAAAGTAAAAGTTAATGGAAAAACAGTTAAAGAACTAGGTGTGAAAGTAGGCTCTAACGATAAAATTGAGGTAAGTGGAATTCCTGTTGAGAGGGAAGAACCAGTTTATTTTATCCTCTATAAACCAAGAGGGGTAATTTCTAGTGTCAATGATGATAAAGGAAGAAAAGTAGTAACGGATTATTTTTCTGAAATTGAAGCAAGAATTTATCCTATAGGACGCTTAGATTATGATACTTCAGGTATCATTCTTTTAACAAATGACGGGGAATTTGCAAACCTTATGATGCATCCAAAAGGAGAAATTGAGAAGGTATATGTTGCAAAAGTCAAAGGCATCCCTGCTCGGGAGAAAGTAAAGCAACTGGAAAGAGGGATTATGCTTGAGGATGGAAAAACAGCCCCTGCCAAGGCAAAAATTCTCTCTGTCGATAAGAAAAAAGGAACAAGTATTGTCGAACTGAAGATTCATGAAGGAAGAAACCGCCAAGTGAGAAGAATGTTTGAGGCGATAGGAACACCTGTAATGAAATTAAAAAGAGAAAGATATTCATTCTTAAATTTAAATGGCTTACAGCCTGGAGATGCTCGTGAATTAACTGCACATGAAGTGAAATTACTAAGAGCAGAAGCGCAAAAGAAAAAAGGATAACCAATAAATTTTTGTACTCTTCAGCGTCTATGTCCTTGCATTGCATAAAAATGCTTACCTACTTAATACGGCAGAAATAACCCAAAAATGTTCATAAAAGTTTCACATATTGCAATGGATGATAACAATATCTACATGATAATAATGCTATAATAATTGTGGAAGATTAGATAAATCATTTATATAAATTACTATGTAACTGGAAAAATGCAGTATAAATAATAGACGACAATATAAATTGCTATTACAAATAAACATGGCACTTATTTATACATGCAGCTAACGAAACAGCAAAAAAAACAATCGTTTCGTGTATTTTTGTTAGGAGGGTATGAACGATGGAGAAAGAAATAAAAATCCTAGTGGTAGATGACGAAGAAAGAATTAGACGTCTTCTAAAGATGTACTTAGAAAGAGAAGAGTTTATTGTAGAAGAAGCGGAAGACGGAATGAGTGCTCTTTCTAAGGCATTAAACACAGATTATGATGTTATCTTACTCGATCTAATGATGCCTGGTAAAGATGGTATGGAGGTATGCAAGGAGCTAAGAGAAAAGAAGACTACTCCAGTAATTATGCTTACAGCCAAGGGAGAAGAAGTAAATAGAGTTCAAGGATTTGAAGTTGGAACAGACGATTATATCGTAAAGCCATTTAGTCCAAGAGAAGTTGTTCTTCGAGTAAAAGCTATATTACGTCGCTCTACTAAAACGACTTTTGAGCAAAGTGATAGTTCTTCAAAAGATGTCATCATCTTTCCGGCATTAACTATTGATCATGATGCACATCGCGTATTGGCTAGTGGAAAAGAAGTAAGTTTAACTCCAAAAGAATATGAACTGCTATATTTCTTAGCTAAGTCACCAGATAAAGTATTCGATAGAGAATTACTCTTAAAAGAAGTATGGCATTACGAATTCTTTGGTGATTTAAGAACAGTCGATACACATGTTAAACGATTAAGAGAAAAGTTAAACCGTGTATCAGAAGAAGCAGCAAGCATGATTGTGACAGTTTGGGGAGTAGGATATAAGTTTGAGGTTAACAATGGATGAAGTTTTGGCGGAGCGTAGTATTTAAGCTTTGGATTACTTTTTTATTATTGGTTTCCGTTGTATTAACGATTCTAACAATCATGCTTCTTGAGTATTTTGAGCAGTATTATACAGAGCAGACGGAAACAGAATTAACAAATACTGCGACAAAAATATCGGAAATAATGAAAGAGCATAATAATCAAATAGGATTAGAAATTGTTGGAGAACTCCTTGATCATTCGACAGGGGCCATCATCGTTTCCTCTCCAGATCAAGTTTATTATTACCCAGAGAATGGCTTGCAAGAACTTTCTTATTCTTTCATTCAGGGAAATGAAGACTTAAATAAGGTGATGACAAGCAATAAGACAGCTGTTGTAAGGACAGAATTAACAAATAAAGACAATAAACCTGAACAAGTAGCGATTGTCGGATCCCCTCTCCATGTAAATGGAGAGGATGGAGCTGTTTTTATTTATCAGTCCTTACAATCGATGAATGAATCTAAACAATCCACCGCCAAATTTATTGTGTTAGCAGCTGTTATTGCGATTATTTTAACAACGATTTTTGCTTTTTTCCTTCTAACAAGAATTACTGCTCCGTTAAGAAAGATGAGAGAGGCTGCATTTGAAGTTGCCCAAGGTAATTTTGCAACAAAGGTTCCCATCATGGCACAGGATGAAATTGGCGAACTTTCCATCGCATTTAATGAAATGGCGAAAAGATTAAACTTTAATATGAATGCCTTAAGTCAAGAAAAAGAGCAGTTAGATAATATTCTAAGTGGAATGGCAGATGGAGTGCTAACCCTTAATCGAAATGGTAGTTTATTACTTACGAATCCTCCAGCTGAGAAATTTTTGCAGCATTGGTATTATGAAAAAGGCGAATTAAGTGATATGCATGCGCAAATCCCAGAAGAACTACGTAAGTTGTTCCAGCTTGCTGTTCATACGGGTAATGAACAAATAGATGAAATCACTTTACAAGGAAGAAACTGGGTAATGATTGTCAGCCCTTTATATGATAAGAAGGATATTAGAGGAGCAATTGTCGTCATTCGCGACATGACAGAGGAACGTAAATTAGACAAGCTTCGGATTGATTTTATTGCTAATATTTCTCACGAATTAAGAACGCCAATAAGTATGTTACAAGGATACAGTGAAGCGATTGTGGATAATATTGCTGAGTCAGAAGAAGAAAAGAGAGAGATGGCTCGTATTATTTATGATGAATCATTACGAATGGGTCGTTTAGTCAATGAATTTTTAGATTTAGCCAGAATGGAAACAGGTTATCTTGAATTAAGGAAGGAAGCAATTGATTTATATCCTTTTATTAATCGCGTAGCGAGAAAGTTTAATGCTATCGCTAAAGAAAAAGAAATTACCTTTACTGTCTCTATATCGGAGGATATGGGGGAATACGAACTTGATCCAGATCGTATCGAACAAGTTCTAACCAATATTATGGATAACAGTATGCGTCATACCCCAAGTGGTGGAACAGTCTTTTTAAGAGGCAGATCGGATGATTATGGAGTGTATCTAGAAGTAGAGGATACCGGTTCTGGAATTCCAGAGGAAGATTTACCATATGTCTTTGAGCGCTTTTATAAAGCAGATAAAGCTAGAACGAGAGGTAATGCTGGGACAGGCTTGGGATTAGCTATTGTCAAAAATATTATTGATTCCCATGGCGGAGATATATCTGTTTATAGCAAATATGGGCGAGGAACGACATTTTTTATCTTTTTACCTCGAAATAAAGAAGAAAATTAGAGAATGTGCCGATTCTTCTTGATTCACAAGAAACAATTTAACATAATAGAACGTATGGGGTGTCTAAAAAAGTATTTGGCCCTGCAAGGTATTTTCCATTTTGTATGTATGAAATTGTTACATACAGATATAACTTGTGAGGTCAAATTTTTCTGGGCATCTTTTCTTGTGTTTACAGACTAATGGAATAATAGAAATTAGAATAATTACATATAACGAGTGAAACTAAATAAGTTATATTTACGACTAATATAGTGAACGGGGGAGGGAATGAGATGAACTCCGTTTTTGATGAAATCTATAATAAGTATCATCATGACGTTTTTCAATTTTTATTTTATATGGTGAACCATAAAGAAACGGCCGAAGATTTAATGCAAGAGGTCTATATTCGTGTACTTAAATCTTATCATCGCTTTGAGGGGAAAAGCTCTGAAAAAACCTGGTTATTTAGTATTGCAAGGAATGTCGCAATAGACCACTTTCGCAAACAAAAAAATTGGAAAGACCGTATCATGGATAAGTTCGACTGGTCGAAACAGCAAGTAAAAGCAGATGGATTTTTACCAGAAGAAATCACCTTGCAATCAGAAGAAGTAAAAGGTGTTTATCATGCCTTGCAATATTGTACAGTAGACCAACGGATGGTTATTGTGTTTCGGTATATTCAAGAATTATCTATTGCTGAAACAGCCAAAGCACTAGGATGGACAGAAAGCAAAGTCAAAACAACCCAGCACCGTGCCCTCAAAGCACTGCGGAGCATTTTAGAAGAGTACGATGGAGAGGAGGATTCTTATGCCGAAACAAAAGTGGAATGATGACAAAATTAAACTGGTGCTTAAACAAATGCCGTATATAAAAGATGAAAGAAGTCCAGAATTCATCTATCATACGATTCAAATGAAAAGGAAGAGAGAACGAAAATCGCGCAGATTAATGCCTGTTCTGGCCACTGTATGTACGGTTATGCTCCTGTTCATTATTAGTCAAAGCTTCTTTGATAGTAATAGAGAGGACTCCTTTAAGGGTGAAAGCAAGATGGCTGATAATTCTGCTGAAATGAAAAATAAAAGCTATGATACAGCTGAGACCGCTGAAAGTGAAAATTATGACATGGCAGACGAACAAGAAGAAAGACGAACTACTTCACTCATCCCATCGGCTATTTACGAGAATGAGGTAGGAAAGCAAGAATTATTAACGTATCCAATACCAGATAAAAATGTCCAAGTTATTGTTCCTGTCAGCATTTTAGTAGAAAATCCAAATCAGCTGTCTAGATTTGATTTGTATGTTGAAAACGTGAAGAAAGTAATAGGCGTTAACAAACAGTTAAGCAGCAATTTTCCGATTAGTCCAGAGCTGTTTGCATATGATTTAAGAGATGATTACATCGAAGTAAATGTGAAACAGGATTTTGCAAATTTTGGTTCACATTCTGAAGACTTTTTTAATACAATGGTTCAGCAGCAGTTACAAACCATTGGCGCCAAGAAAATGGAGTTTTATACAGACGGTAAACTAGGAGCAGTACTAGGAAATCGCGAAGAAACAAGTATTGATTATAAACCATTAGAGAATAGAGCATATTTTCTTTTAGAGAATGATGAATCAGATGATCAACCATTATATGTGCCTTGGGAAAAGCCATATGATACGATTGAAAATGCTTTTGATGCCATGGAAGATAATATGGAGACACATGGTTTGGCAGCTTCTATCCCTGATACTATTGATATTGATAAGGTTTCAAAAGACGAGAATAAGGGAGAACTAGTTGTTCATTTATCTAATGAAAGTAAAATGGAAGAAGACCAAAAAACATTACATGCTATTGAGTCCATTTTATTAACAGCGAAAGATTTTAAATATTCTACAGTAAAGTTTGAGAATACCAATGTTAAAGAAGTAGGTGGATTTGAGCTAACGAAAGAATTAGATGTTCCGGTTGCCGCCAATAAAGTTGATATTGAGCAATAATAAAAGAGAATCTTTTTTATTAGTACTAGTAAAGTTATATAAAAGATAATATTACAATCGTTCATTTACGTGCTTTAGCACTTTATATAGAGAAAAAACATATTAAGATAGGGTTTGACATAAGTATTTCAACAAAATAAAACTCCGAACAATTATATGTATATCCTAAAAATTCGAATAATTGTTCTGGAGTTTTATTTCATTTAAGAAAGAAAGTGTGTGGTCATCATCTGCAGACTGAATACATTTCGCTTTCCATAGGACGAGCGCCGATCCACTTCGTTATTTCGAACTACTAAAAACCTATATAATGAATAAATTTTCAGATAAATGATATATAAATAGAGATGCTTAATCATTATTTAACTTATCAGTTATATCCCACAATAGACCAACAATAACTCCTAAAAAAATAGATATTCCATATAAATGGGTCATATCAGTAGTGCTAATAATACTTAATCCAGTATGGACTACCCATCCCGCTACTCCTCCAGCGATTACACTCACAAATGTTAAGTTTCCACTTCTCCTTTTAATATTTTTTTTCAAACTGTACACTCCTTTAATAGCTTTTTCCTATTAGTATTAAGAGAATATTTGTATAACCTAAATCTCCAAAAGATTAAGAACAATTCTTTAACATTCTATTTTATTTTAACATAAATTTACAAAAAACTTGTTTGAAAATAAGAATTATATAAGAAGTGAACTTTAGTGTACTTAGTATGAATATCCATAATCAGCCATACATAAGAAAGAAAATATAAAAAATCCAATATGAGGTCTGCTAATGGTTATGTTTTTTTACGTTTCGCCTTAGACTCGCTATCCATTTTTTAGGATGTTTTAATTACCCTAGAATAAAATCAGAAAGAATGTAGACAATATATCTTGTCTCTTTCCAATTAAAATCAGCTATTGGCACATACATAAGAAAGATATGCATTTTTCTCTATGTATTCTATAGTTCTAACCTTTAACATGTACTCATAAGTTGAAAGAGAAGATTGGAGAGGGACAGATAGGAAACTTGTGTGGAGAGTATTCTATATATCTTTGCAGGCGATTAAAACATACATAGAATGCTGATAAGCGAATAGGATAGTGAGTTAAGCGCTCTTGTAAAGAAATCTTCTCTTCTTGTGGAATTCTTTATAACGATTGGTATGATATTTTATCAACCAAAAGCGAATAGATAGTATTCAACAGAACACGATCATAAATAGAATGTCGGGCACGGACAGAATAGGAGGATACCAAATGGGAGACTATATTAGGAGGATTCTTATAGCTGCTATTATGCTTTTGTTCATCAGTTTATTATTTTTAGGAGGGAAGCATTCTCAAGCACAGTCTTTCTCCTTAGCGGAACGAACAAAAACGTGGACTTGGCCCAGTGAAGGAATTATTACGGATACCTTTAATACTAGAAATGGTGCACATAAAGGAATAGATATTGCAGGAAATTTGGGAGAAGACGTTTATGCAGTTGATGAAGGAATTGTAACCAGATCTTATTATTCCCAATCTTATGGAAATGTTATTTTTGTTAAACATAAAAATGACCTTGAAACGGTCTATGCTCATTTGAATAAACGATTCGCAAAGGAAAAGCAATTGGTAAAAAAAGGAGAAGTAATCGGTGAAATGGGCAATACAGGACAGTCTTCTGGCGTTCATTTGCATTTTGAAATACATAATAAAGAGTGGACTATTGCAAAGGAAAACGCTATTAATCCATTTTTAGTTTTAGGAGAAGTAGAGGTAGGACAGACAGTGAAAATAGCTGTGGAAGAAGAGAGTGAGGCAGCCATAACAGAGCGATCCGAAAACCTTCCCCACAGACCACATGCGAACTTAGTTCACGAGGAAGAAAAGAAGTTAGAAAAAGAATACATAAGGAGAAGTATAAAGGAAATGGAAATTAATATAGAAGAAGATAACTCGGAATTATCGACGATACCCTACAAAAAAGCAAGTATTTATTTGAAAAGTAGTAAGTATCTTTTATTTTAGAAGACACAAGTGAGGATTATACATAAAAACTATATAAAGAAAGGTAAAAAAGTGAGCTTTTCTGAGTGATGAACCACGAAAAGAGTTCACAAGATACTATGTTCTAGTAATGAATAAATATAATAGTATTTTGTGAATTCTTTTTGAGTTTAAATGACAATATTTGTGAATTTATGAACAAAGTTTGAATTTATAAGCAAACTTCTTCACAAATATTTATTCTTTAGGGTATAATAACTTATGTAATAAAACAAATTAATATTGGTCTATCTTCGGGGCAGGGTGAAATTCCCGACCGACGGTGATGAGTTTGTACTCAAAGTCCGTGACCCTACTACGGTAGGTTGATTTGGTGAAATTCCAAAACCGACAGTAAAGTCTGGATGGGAGAAGATGGAGGTTCTGCAATCGTTCAAATTATCTATTAAGAACGTTTATTAAGTTTGCGTACCTTTAATTACTCCCTCAAGTCTCTAGAGCTTGAGGGTTTTTTATTTGGTGCATTCCTAATAAATTGCTGAATCTTTCTTCTTAGGTAGATGGATCCTAATTAGAAGGAGAGAAGAAAATGAAGAAAAAAATGAATGTAAGAAAGTATGTTTTAATTGGGATGATGAGTAGTTTAGCATATGTGCTAATGATGCTCAAATTTCCGATCCCACCTTTTCCAAGTTATTTAAAAGTTGATTTTAGCGATATTCCAGCTTTAGTTGCTGCACTTATTTTAGGTCCAGGGGCTGGAATATTAGTTGAGTTGATTAAAAATATATTAGATTATTTAATAACCGGAAGTGATACTGGAATTCCTGTTGGTCATTTCGCGAATTTTATCGCTGGAATTTCTTTCATCTTACCGACTTATTTTATGTATAATGCAATTAAATCCAAAAAAGGAATGGCTATCGGCTTAGCCCTTAGTATTATCATAATGACAGGATTATTAAGTTTGTTTAATTACTTTATTATGTTGCCATTCTATAATACATTAATGAAAATACCGACTGATACAACTTTATTAAAACAAACGGTTCTTTCAGCGATTATTCCATTCAATTTGTTAAAAGGAGTAATCATTTCTATCATTTTTGCATTAGTATTTTCAAAAATGGGTGTATGGATTAATAAACAAATCCCTTCCAGAAATGTTTAATCAAGAAAAACAGTTCAGTGTCTATCTGAACTGTTTTTTTTTATGGCTCGAACCGTTAAATATAAAAGAACAGAAAGGAATTATTATCCCTTTCTGTTCTGTGTATGATAAAGAGCACTATTCGAATTTAAGAGGATCTCCATCAAAGGATTCGTCGCTCACTTTAATCGAATCTGTCGGACAACCTTCAAAAGCATCTAACATATCATCTAATAATACTTCAGGTACTTCCACTGTTCCTTGATTATCATCTAACATAACGAAAGCAATCCCTTCGTCATCGTAGTCATAAATATCAGGTGCCGCTGCTCCGCAAGCTCCACATGCAATACATGTGTCTTTATCAACAATTGTATATTTTGCCATGAGTAAAAAAACCTCCAGTGTTATTCATACGGAGTATATACATGACTAGCATACTCCTTACTATTATCTTATTGTAAGACTGAATCTTTAACTTTTCAATATAAAAGAAAGATAAAAAGTAGAAAATAAGAACTACCTTTCTTAAAATAGTCAAAAATTCAAACGCTTCCCAATGTATTTAAAGTCCTTTTCATTGAAAAATATGTGAAGGATGTGTTATCAAATTACACTATAAAATAAAATTCATGGTAAAATATAAGAAATGTTACAAACAAATTTCAACAAAATTTGTCAAACTGAAGGAAGATGAAAATATGTCCTTTTTTAAAATGCTCATTTTAAAGTGTCTATATAAAATGAATGGAGAAAGAACTATTTACTCTATTCTTCATATATTAAATGGAAAAAAGTCATCCCAAACCATCCAAGATATCCATATTTTTCAGCTGACCTCCCTATTTCAGTCATTCCCTTTATTAACAAGAGAGCAACTGGATCAAATAATCTATACTTTACATAAGGAAGAATGGCTGGAAAAAACAGGAGAAAATCATTATTTTGTTAAAAATGATAGAAAGCTAGAATTAGAAGTATTACTGAAGGAAAATCCATTTCCTAGATATTTGAAAGGCTGGAGATATCATTCAGTAACTGGGCCATATTGGCAAAGACTTTCTTTATTTGTACAAGTTACTTCTCACTTATCGAAAAAAAGTAATCACTATATGCCGATACAAAGAAATCCTGCAACACAACTATGGTTGAAGGATACTTTATATACTATGTCGTCTATAGATAGAAGTAAAATGAATCACTATCTCTACCAAGAAATAGTTAACTGTCTGGAAGAGAGTGAATTAGATCCTTTACTTCTTATTATCCGACTAACCGGAAGTGATAGAATAGGTCTAACTTCAGAGCAAGCAGCAATAGAATTGGAACTAGATCCTTACTATTATCAGTTATCTTTCCTTGCTATTCTTCATTACATGATAGAAAAAATTCTATCTGATAAGGGGGAGTTTCCACTGTTAAGTCAAATGATTAAGGAAGGTAAGAAACCATTTACACTTACGGAGTCAACGGCTAAAACATTTAATTTAATTCAAAAGGGGTTAAGTATCGAGCAAATTGTTCGCGTGAGAAATTTAAAACAAAGTACAATTGAAGATCATATTATTGAAATACTGTTGAATGTGCCTAACTTTCCTATGGCTAATTTAGTGAGCAGTGAGAATATAACAAAAATCAAAGCATGTATGGAACAATCGCCTTCTAAATCTTTAAAGGTAATTAAGCAGCAATTAGCAGATGTTTCCTACTTTGAAATACGTGCAGTGATGGCAGGATACGGTGATTTTTCATGAATTTAGAAGCAATCTTAAAAAAGTACTATCAGTTAAGTGCTTTTCGAGGTGGGCAAAAAGAAACGATAGAATCCATTCTTAACAAGAGGCACACATTAGCGATGCTGCCAACAGGGACAGGAAAGTCTTTGTGTTATCAATTAGCTGGCAAGCTTTTGGAGGGAACGGTAATTATTATTTCTCCTCTCTTGTCACTCATGCAGGATCAAGTGGAGCAAATGAAAATGAAAGGGGAAAAAAGAGTCGTTGCTTTAAATTCCTTTTTGAACCCGACAGAAAAGAATAAAGTATTACGCCAAATTAAGCAATATAAGTATATCTTTATATCCCCAGAAATGATTTCATTTCCACATATCATTGACCAGCTGCAAAAAATGGAAATTAGTCTATTCGTTATTGATGAAGCCCATTGTATTTCCCAGTGGGGATACGATTTTCGACCAGATTATCAAAAATTAGGGGAGATTCGACAAAAATTAAATAATCCCTTAACTTTAGCTCTAACCGCAACAGCAACGGAAGCAGTTCGTGAGGATATTATAAAGTCCTTACATCTAGAAATGGTAGAAGAAATCATTTATTCTGTCGATCGAGCAAATATTGCTATAAATATAGAAGAAGTCTCACACGTTCAAGAAAAAGTGGACAAGCTTTTAGAATATATTAAAAGGCTTGATGGGCAAGGAATTGTGTATTTCTCTAGCAAAAAGCTAGCTGAACAAACAGTAGCTTTTTTAAAAGAGAAATCTTCCAAACGAATAATGGCATACCATGGCGGGATGACACAAGAAGATCGTATTCTTGTTCAACAGCAATTCCTAGCAGGACAATTAGATGTTATTTGTGCAACAAGCGCCTTTGGGATGGGGATTAATAAGGAAGATATTCGTTTTATTATTCACTATCATCTGCCAACACAATTAGAATCCTACCTTCAGGAAATAGGCAGAGCTGGTAGAGATGGCAATCCGAGTGTTTCCATCATCCTGTATACTCCAGGCGATGAGTGGATTGCTTATCAGTTAATTGAATCGGAATTGGCAGATGAATTACAAATCAATCAGTGGAAAGCACGCTTAAAAAATTTCCCTTCATTTGAAGCATGGCAGAAAAAAGAGGGATATCAATTAGAAATGCTATTTACCGAGACCCAATGGCGCGTGTTGGAGTCTTATATTGAACCGAATAATAAAACGGTCTCCGAGCTATTGCATTCTCTAAAATTATATAATGATTTTAGAGAAAATCGGGTAAATGAAAAAAGACGTAAAGTGCAAGACCTAATGGAATGGCTACACTCTATATCTTGCCGGAGAAGGTATATATTAGAGTATTTCGGAGAAAAGTACGAAAGCAAAGAAAATGAAAATTGCTGTGATAGATGTGGAATAGAGTTATCCAATTTCTATCATAAAAAAAGCATGGAGGATGACGAGGTACTAGTGGATTGGAAGAGTCAGCTGGCATTTATTTTAAATATAAAAAAGTAGGATATATAAATGAATAAAGCAAAATATACGGCCCTAATTAATCAATTGTCAGACCGAGACTTAATAAAAAATGTGTTTATAACACAATTTATTCTCCTTATTGTCGCTTTCATACTGTATACTTTTATTTTTCAATCGAAACCTCCGTTAACAACAGTATTTAAGTATGAACAGACAGATTTTATCATTGGTTTAATAGCAGGATTAGCAATAACAGGAATAGATATATTCTTGATGATACGATTTTCTAAACATTACCACGATGATGGTGGCGTGAATAAGCGAGTCTTTCAAAATAGGAATCCTTTTCATATTGCATTCATAGCATTAATGGTAGCATTTAGTGAAGAAATACTATTTAGAGGAGTAATCCAGACGAATTTAGGACTGCTGCTAAGTTGTCTCCTTTTTGCTATGATGCATTACCGCTATTTATTTAATCCTTTTTTATTTATGAATGTCATATTGGTAAGTTTTGTTATCGGTATCTTATTTGAAGTAACAGAAAATCTCTGGGTGACAGTGATTATGCATTTTCTTATTGATTTCCTACTCGGTTGTATTATTCGATTTAAATTATTTCAAAAGAGTTGAGTATATCAAGGGAAATGTCTATGGAATAACCGCTCCTTTTAGTTGGGGATTTTATGGGGAATTGTAAGGATGGGATGTTTATGAAAAAAGAGGATCCATATAGAGTTCAGGCAGAATTACAGAAACAAAGATTAAAGAAAGTGACAAGTGATGAAGAAGTACCAGTTACAGAGGAAAGAGAAGAATCTTCCCTCCCATCAAGAAGTACTGTTCACAAAAATAAGAAGAAAAAAATAAAGATACCAATTATTAGCTTGTTAGCATTTTTATTTATTTTACTACCAGTAGCTTTATTATTAATATTAAATGGTAAAGATATTTCCAATCTTTTATCAACAGAGAATACTTCAGGAGTATTTGAAAATGTAAATATTCAAAAAGGGTACTCACCTAATAATAAAACAACACCTGACGATAGTGACAATAATCAAGACGAACTTGTAATTGAAAGTAATTCAACAGTGAAAAAAGAAGAAATTCCTGCAGATAAATTCAAAGAAAAAGCTGATGAAAATGTAAAAGAAAAAGAAAAGAAAAAAGAAGCAGAGAAACAAAAAGAGCAAAAAGAACAAAAAGAACAAAAAGAACAAAAAGAAGAAAAGCAACGTTCAGAGAAAAAGGTAGAAAATGAGCCGAAGCAAAAAGAAGAGGAATCAAGTCAAACAAATCCTAATGAAAAAATTGTGTACCATACGGTTGCAAAGGGTGAAAATTTATATCGAATAGCTTTAAAATATTATCCCAATGGAGATGGTATGGGGAAAATCAAAGCAGCCAATAATATGACAACAGATCAAGTGCAATTAGGGCAAACGCTAAAAATTATCATGGAACCATAATAACTTATTCTAACTTGTCCTTCCTCCACATATAGTTAAGTAAAGGTGTTGGAATTATTGTTTATACATACAACGCTTGGTAAATCAGACTTGATGTGCTATTTAAAGGAGGAAGTGACTTTGGAACGATCAATCTTCCCTGAAAGATATGATTTGGATGGAACGACGAAAAAGGTTCTCCTAAAAATCATTGAGAAAAAGAAAAAATATGATAAATTAAAAAATCGGCATTTGTTTATTATGTGGTTTACTATTTTTGCGTCATTTTGTTATTTTATTTGGTTGTATAAACATATAGCTATCCCATATTCTCATTCATTTGCAGTCATGTTTTCTGTATATGTAGAAGAGAGTGCAAATTTATATCTCTTATTTCTGTTGATTGGAGCATTTGGGTATATGAATGTCATGAGACAAAAAAGAGACAAAGCAGAAAAAGAATACCATGACTTACGCTGTGAATTTATTGATAAAAGCAAAGATTTATTCGGAAATAGTGAGACTTGGAATGTTCGGCATGAAATTTATAATACAATCAAAGAATCATATGACATTAATTTATTCCATCAAGCGAAGTGACAATTAGTTAGGTGGGAAGATTACATATCCTCTTACTTGTTTAAATATCTGCTTTATATCTTATATCTATAAGTAGTTAAGTTGAAAAAAGCGGAAATATAATTAAATAGATAATACTCAGTTCCAGCACAAAAAATAATTATTAGGAAAAACGGAGCAGACTAAAATACACGTAGACTCTTATGGGAGCTTGCGAGAAAGTCCCCGCAGGAACGCAGAGGAAAATTGGCGCTCGTCTCTTGGAAAGCGAAGTGTATTCAGTCTGCTTATAATGACTATATGAATAAAAAGTTGAAACAGTCATACGAAATATTGTTGGTATATCTAAGCATTTCTCTCTGAATGGAAAACTTGTGACCCTGCACTGTATTTATATAAAGAAAACACTAAAATATCTTCCGTTGGGCACGATCTTCTTTAATAATTTCTACTGCTTCTCTAAATCGTTGCGAGTGGACGATTTCTCTTTGTCTTAGAAAACGAAGGCTATCATTTAAATCTGTGTCATCACTCATATTAATAATCCATTGATAAGTAGCTCTCGCCTTTTCTTCAGCTGCTATATCTTCATACAGATCTGCGATGGGATCTCCTTTAGCTTGTATGTACGTTGCTGTCCAAGGATTTCCAGCAGCATCATGGTAGAATAAGGCGTGGTCATGATTGACATAATGGTCACCAAGTCCAGCAGCTTTTAGCTGATCTGGAGTGGCATCTTTTGTCAGTTTATAGATCATAGTCGCAATCATTTCTAAATGAGCAAATTCTTCTGTTCCTATATCTGTTAATAACCCAATAACCCGATCAGGTATGGAGTACCGCTGATTTAAGTATCTTAATGCTGCTGCTAGTTCTCCGTCTGCCCCGCCATATTGCTCAATCAAAAATCTAGCAAGCATAGGATTACAAGTACTTACTTTAACAGGATATTGTAATTTTTTTTCGTATATCCACATATGGTTTCATTCTCCTTTATCGCAAAATTATTTAGAAACATATTTTTTATACTTGCCAAGGCCAAGGAGCAGCATCCCAATCCCATGGGGAACCAGATGGGCTATTTCCAAATTGTAATAAAGGGCCAAAATTATTTTCATATATTTTTTTGAATTTTTCTCTTTCTTTTACATAATGGTTAAATTGATTTATGGCATCTTGATCATAATGATGAGTATCTAAATATAAAGTAAGTTCAACTAATACAAAGTCTACAGCTTGAAGCTGTTCTAATAATTGATAATATTCTGGTGGCAACTGCTTCATTGACTTTTCACTCCCTTTTCGTTTTTTCATATGGGCTGAAGTATGGGTCATAAAATGCCTTCCATAAGGTTCCTGCTTTTAATGCTTCCATAGGACTAAATTGGGGCAGATGTGGTGGCTGAAAACCTAAAAATAAATTAGGCGGTGTGGAAAAAACCTTTGTTTTTATGGGGGGGCAAGGATCAAATGGACTGATATAAGGGTGATATTCTCTATAAAATGAAGACATAGAATTCCCTCCTTTTTTTTAATTTACTTTACATCTTATGTTGAAAGATTTAGTTACATGCTTGCTTTTAATAAAGCAGTAAATTGGTTTTGGTTTAAGTATGAATAGATGAAGGGAAGGAAAAAGAGAAGCTGTAATTCTTGAGTAAATAACTTATCATTCGGAGCTGTATAGATGGGAAGTGAATATAGAAAAATTTTCTTGAAAATGGTATTTCATGTAAGAGATGTATTAAAATATAAACATTATCCTTATTCAGATGGAGAAAGTTAGGGGGACTTTATGATATATGTACTTGTTGGATTTGTTTTGCTTGTTTTGGTAGGGATTGCTTTAATTTTACATATGAGAAAAATGGCAAATGAGAACCATGTTAAATATGAAATGTTTTATTTTCCTAATTTCCCTGCTTCCTTCCGCGAAATCACTCTTTTCTTTATTTCAGATATTCATAGAAGATCAATTGATGATTCTGTTATTAACGAGGCGGTGAATGTAGCTGAGATAGTGATAATAGGTGGAGATCTTTTAGAGAAGGGAGTACAGTTGGAGAAGACACGTGACAATTTGCGGAAGTTAAAAAAAATCGGGCCTGTTTATTTTGTCTGGGGAAATAATGACTATGAGATAGACCGAGATGTTTTGGAGACTTTATTAATAGATGAAGGTATTATTTTATTGAATAATAAAGCAATAACTTTTCAATCTGCAGATGGGGAAAGCTGGTCCTTAGTCGGTATCGAAGATTATTCATTAGAATATGATGATTTAGAAAAAGCGTTAGAGGAAGTGGAGGATAGTGATTTTAAAATATTAGTCAGTCACAATCCGAAAATAGTGGAAAAGATGGAAGAGAATGAGCAGATTTCCTTAGTGTTAAGTGGCGATACCCATGGTGGCCAAATTCGAATTTTGGGATTTGGTCCATACGAATTAGGAGGAACGAAAGTAATTGGAAATACAACTATATTTGTCAGTAATGGATATGGCACGACAAGCATTCCATTAAGGCTCGGCGCACATCCAGAAACACATATTATCAAAATTCAACATAAACAAATGGATAAATAAATTTCCAACATGGATGATGATTTGGCCAACATTTCTTTTTGAATGCTTGGCTTTTATATATCATCCTCCACTTTGTAATATTACTCACCGATTCCTGCTTTCTTTCATAAACTGAACTAAGAGTTTTTTCAAGGAGCAGGCAGGAGGCGTAGTCATGCGTTTGGAGAGATTAAATAGCAACAGAATTAAAATCCATCTGACCACAGATGATTTGTATGAACGTGGATTGACCAAGGAAGATATATGGAAAGACTCGATAAAGTGGCAGTATTTTTTTCATGAAATGTTAGAAGAAGCAAATGACATATTTGATATGGAGATACACGGATCGGTAGCAGTTGAGATATTTTCCATGAAAGCACAAGGAATGGTAATGATCTTAACAATAAGTGAAAATGAATTGGATACGGAAGAATTATTATCAGAGGGCTTTTTAGAGATGCAAGTGACGGTAGAAGAAACAGTGGATATATTATATGAGTTTACTGATATAGAATATGTAATTGATGCGGTAAAACAGTTAGAGCAAAATAATTTTAAGGGTGGTTCTTTATATAATTTAAATGAAAGGTATTATTTATGTTTTGTCGATATTTCTTCATTTAAGGAAGAACAAATTATCGCTATTCTAAGTGAATTTGGAGAAGCGAGTTTAAAAAGTATATATGTTATTGAAGAATATGGGAATGTCATCAAAAAGGATAATGCCATTGAAACATTAGTACATTTTTTTTAATCAGCCATTTTCAAGGTAGAACAATTCCAATTTTTGAAGTTAATCTCAGATAACGGGGATATAGGAACTTCGACGGAGTTTGGAATTATCTATCTTTTTTTGTGTGTTTAAAGGGGATTTTGTACATAAAAATTTCTTAGTTGATGATTGGTAAAACTTGTTGAAAGTGTTAAAATGGAATGGGGAAGATACATAATAGTATTTCACCACTAGATTTTTGTTTAGCCTCAGGAAAAGCTGTATGGGAAAGTGTAGAAGAAAAAGGAATTAATGATAATTAAATGAGGGTGAGGTAGGACAAAGAATCGTTTAATTGAATATACTGATACTAGCAATGGGGAAAAAACAGTTTATCACAGTAAAAAAAGAATATATTATGGAATGAAAGCCTTCTGAAAGGAAGGGATTCGTATAAATCTAAATAAGTAAATAAATGATCTTGCATAATGTAAGTAAAAGTGTATACTGTGCTTAGAATTAGCAAATAAAATTGTATTTATGTTTTGCATTCTATTGAAGCTAAATAATTATTCTTATAAAGAAGAACTGCAGTGGATAACTACAAGTAGTTTTTTAGGAGGATTTATTAATGGTAGCCAACAAATCTAATGAGAAGAATCATGTAGAAGAGCAACACGATGTTTTGAAATCAACACAAACAGTAATTCATAAAGCTTTAAATAAACTTGGATATTCAGATGAAGTTTATGAATTATTAAAAGAGCCGATTCGAATGATGACAGTCAAAATTCCAGTGCGGATGGATGATGGGACTGTAAAAATCTTCACAGGCTACCGCGCTCAACACAATGATGCCGTGGGACCAACAAAAGGAGGAATTCGTTTTCATCCTAATGTTACGGAAACAGAAGTGAAAGCACTTTCTATTTGGATGAGTCTAAAATGTGGAATCGTTGATCTTCCATATGGTGGCGGAAAAGGAGGCATTATCTGTGATCCACGTGATATGTCTTTTCGTGAATTAGAAAGATTAAGCAGGGGCTATGTACGAGCAATCAGCCAAATTGTTGGACCAACTAAAGATATTCCAGCTCCAGATGTTTTTACTAATTCACAGATTATGGCATGGATGATGGACGAGTATAGCCGAATTGATGAATTTAACTCCCCTGGATTTATCACAGGAAAACCACTTGTATTAGGTGGTTCACAAGGAAGAGAAACTGCAACGGCTAAAGGTGTTACTATCTGTATACGAGAAGCTGCAAAAAGAAGAGGGATAGAGATAGAAGGAGCGCGTGTCGTCGTACAGGGATTTGGGAATGCGGGTAGCTTTTTGGCTAAATTTATGCATGATGCTGGAGCGAAGGTAATTGGTATTTCGGATGCATACGGTGCTTTACATGATCCTGAAGGATTAGATATTGACTATTTACTAGATAGACGAGATAGTTTTGGCACTGTTACAAACTTATTTAATAATACCATCTCAAATAAAGAATTATTGGAGTTGGATTGCGATATTTTAGTACCTGCTGCGATAGAAAATCAAATCACAGAACATAATGCAGATAATATTAAAGCAAGTATTGTTGTAGAAGCGGCGAACGGACCAACTACATTAGAAGCTACTCGTATTTTAACAGAAAGAGGAATTTTATTAGTTCCAGATGTATTAGCTTCAGCTGGCGGAGTAACTGTTTCTTATTTTGAATGGGTCCAAAATAATCAAGGGTATTATTGGACAGAGGAAGAAGTGGAAGAAAGACTGGAAAAAGTAATGAGTAAGTCCTTTAAAAACATTTATGATACTGCCAAAATACGTCGAGTTGATATGAGGCTGGCAGCATATATGGTGGGGGTTAGAAAAATGGCGGAAGCATCTAGATTCCGTGGTTGGATATAAATTTGATTAAATCTATTGCTGATTTTACAAAAATCTCCTATCCTTATAGGTAGGGGATTTTTTATATTGGACCTTTTTTGAGGGACGCCTTTTCGATTATGAATCATCTAATAGCTAAAAAAGAATGCATGATAGTAAAGCAAGGATTTTTTTAGAAGGGGCTAACCTTTTTGTAAAATGTTAGGAGTGACTATGTTGAAACGAGAAGAAGCAATTATCATTGGTGCTGGTCCCTGTGGTTTAGCAGCAGGGATCGCTTTAAAGGAAATAAATATAAATCCGTTAATCATTGAAAAAGGAAATGTTGTAAATGCCATACATGGTTATCCTACTCATCAAACTTTTTTCAGTACAAGTGAAAAGCTGGAGATTGGGGATGTCGCCTTTTTAACAGAACAATATAAACCAAATCGGAATCAAGCATTAGTCTATTATCGCGAAGTGGTTAAAAGAAAAGATCTTCGTATCCATGCATATGAAGAAGTATTAGACGTTCAGAGAACAGACGGAACAGACGGACAGGAGTTTATTGTAAAAACGAAAAAAGAGGAGTATATCGCTCCTTATGTTATTGTTGCTACTGGTTATTATGATCATCCCAATTATATGAATGTTCCAGGCGAAGACATGGATAAAGTAATGCATTATTTTAAAGAGGCACACCCTTATTTTAATCATGATGTCGCAGTAATTGGCGGGAAAAATTCAAGTGTGGATGCTGCGATCGAGCTAGTAAAAGCTGGTGCAAGAGTAACAGTTTTATATAGAGGGAGCGAATATTCCACTAGTATCAAACCGTGGATTTTACCAGAATTCGAGTCTTTAGTCCGCAAAGGAATTATTAAAATGGAATTCCATGCAAATGTTGTCGAAATAAAAGAGGGATCTCTTCTGTATGAAGTAAATGGAAAGCTTCATGAAATAAAAAATGACTTTGTTTTTGCAATGACCGGCTATCATCCTGATCATGCATTTTTGAAAAAAATGGGCATTGAAATTGAGAAAGAAACAGGAAGACCTGTATTTGATTCGGAAACTATGGAAACAAATGTGGAAGGAATATTTATTGCTGGGGTAATTGCTGCTGGAAATAATGCGAATGAAATCTTTATTGAAAATGGTAGATTTCATGGTACGCAAATCGCAAAGGCTATCCAAGAAAAAAATAAATGAGACCGTGCAACTCTTCTATAGGGGAAAAGGGGAAATAAAATGTTGGCGATTTTTTCAGCCGGACTTGCACCAGGTTTAGCGTTATTAAGCTATTTTTATTTAAAAGACCAATACGGTTCTGAGCCAATATCACTTGTTATGCGGTCTTTTATTACAGGGGCACTTCTTGTGTTTCCTATAATGTTTATCCAATATGTTATTCAAGCTGAGAATGTCATTCCAGAGGGAATTTGGAGTTCCTTGCTTACCACAAGCTTATTGGAAGAATTTTTTAAATGGTTTATTGTTTTTTATACAGCGGTGAAGCATGCTGATTTCGATGAGCCTTACGATGGTATAGTCTATGGGGTTGCCGTGTCCTTAGGATTTGCTACGATGGAGAATATTTTGTATTTAGTGGCAAATGGACTAGAGTATGCAATCGGAAGAGCCTTGCTTCCTGTATCTAGTCATGCCCTTTTCGGGGTTATTATGGGTTATTATTTTGGAAAAGGTAAATTTATTGTTCCTAGAGGGAAATGGCTTGTCTATTCCTTGCTTGTTCCTTTTCTGCTTCACGCTATATATGATTATATTGTCTCTTTAGAGAAAAATTGGCTTATCTTCATCACCCCTTTTATGTTTTATTTATGGTGGTTAGGCCTTAGAAAGGTGAAAAGTGCTAGAGAACTAAGTAGCGAACCTATTCGAAAAATGACGGGAACATAAATAAGAATAACGTAAAGGATATATTTACCATGAAGAAAGAGGAATGGTTAAAATCCTCTTTGGAATAAGCATTTATAACATCTAGCATGTAAGAAAGAAGAGTGATGTCATTCACTCTTCTTTTTTTTTGTATAAAAAACCAATTGTTACAAAAAATACAGTTAATGTTAATAGTAATTAGTTATGGGGGTAATAAGCATGAATAAAAAGTTTTTACTCACAAAAATATCAATCAGCCTTTTTGTTATGTCAGGACTACTAGTATTTCCTTTCGCTGAACAAAAAGTACATGCTTTTTCCAATCAGGTTATTCAGCATGGAGCGGTAGGAGATGATGTTATTGAATTGCAATCAAGACTTCAATATGTAGGATATTATAATGGGAAGATTGATGGAGTATTTGGTTGGCAAACTTATTGGGCACTAAGGAACTTTCAATATGAATACGGTTTGCCGATTGATGGATTAGCCGGTACGAAAACGAAAAATAAGTTAGCAAGTGCAACAAAATACAATGAGCAATTTGTCAAGGAACAGATAAATCGCGGGAAAAAGTTCTCTCATTATGGAGGAGTAGATTTAGAAAAGCAAAAAATGCCTTCTTCGAACAAAAGCAAAGCAAAAAAGCAAAATGATACAGCACAAAAGAAAACAAATAATAACGATCAAGCATCAAAACAAAAAAATGCAGCTGGAAACAACAATACGACTAATAAAAGCAGTAATCAAGGGGCAACTAATAACGACAATGCTCCCCAAAATACTACTAATACAAATGGCGGAGAAAATACAACGGGGAAAAAACCAACTGCAGCTAATGTTCCAAATGGTTTTTCACAAAATGATATTCAATTAATGGCAAATGCTGTATATGGTGAAGCAAGAGGAGAGCCATATGTAGGACAGGTAGCTGTAGCATCAGTAATTTTAAACAGAGTTAATAGTTCAACATTTCCAAATACCGTATCAGGCGTAATCTTTGAGCCGCGTGCCTTTACAGCAGTTGCAGACGGACAGATTTGGTTAACGCCAAATGAACAAGCAAAAGAGGCAGTTCTAGATGCAATAAATGGGTGGGATCCTACTGGAAATGCTCTGTATTACTTTAATCCAGATACAGCAACAAGTGGATGGATCTGGGGTCGACCACAAATTAAACAAATAGGTAAGCATATATTCTGTAAATAGTGGGGTGAGACAATGTTAAGAGGAATATTAATAGGAGTATTAACACTCGGTGTCGCAGGGGTGGCCTTTTGGGGCTATCAAGAACATAAAGAGAAAAATGCTGTATTATTAAACGCAGAGAATAACTACCAGAGAGCTTTTCATGATTTAACTTATCAAGTAGACCTACTTCATGATCAAATCGGGACAACTTTAGCAATGAATTCACAAGAATCTCTGTCTCCTGCATTGGCAGAAGTATGGCGAATTACTTCAGAAGCCCATTCAGATGTAGGTCAATTACCATTGACATTATTACCATTTAATAAAACAGAAGAGTTTTTAGCGAATATCGGAGATTTTAGTTATCGGACAGCAGTCAGAGATTTAAATAAAGAACCGTTATCGGATGAGGAATCCAAAACGTTAACAAAGCTGTATAAAGATGCAGCAGACATTCAAGATGAATTACGAAACGTGCAGCATTTGGTACTAGAAAATAATCTTCGCTGGATGGATGTTGAAATGGCATTAGCTACCGATAAACAATTGGATAACACCATTATAGATGGGTTAAAAACGGTAGAAGATAAAGTAGAAGGTTATCAGGAAACAAGCTTTGGTGTGACAAATGTAAATATGGAAAAGAAAGATGAAAACTTTAAAAATTTAAAAGGCAAGACAATAACAGAAAAAGAAGCAAAAGAAATCGCAAAAGAATTTGCAGATTTTAAAAATCCTGTTGATGTAAAAGTTACAGGAAATGGTAAAGGATCAAACTATGGTTTTTATAGTGTTTCTCTTAAAGAAAAGGGAACAAATGTAGAAGCTAGCATGGATATCACGAAAAAAGGCGGATATCCAATATGGTCAATTGTTTCTCGAGAAGTTAAGAAAGATAAAATAAGTCTAAATGAAGCAAGTAATCAAGCAGTTGAATTTTTAAAAGAACATAAATTTAAAAATCTAGCGTTATTTGAAAGTATGCAGTATGAAAATATTGGTGTGTTTAATTTTGTCACTGAAATAGATGGAGTGAAGATTTATCCAGATAGTGTCAAAATGAAGGTTGCATTGGATAATGGAAATATCATTGGTTTTGCAGCAGAGGATTATTTAAAGGCAAATAAAGAAAGAGAAATAAAAGATCCGGTTATTTCCAAACAAGATGCACGAAAAAAAATTAATAAACAAGTAAAAATAATGGATGATGGATTGGCAATCATCTTAAATGACATGAATGAAGAAGTATTATGTTATGAATTTATCGGGACATTAGGTGAAGACACTTATCGAATTTATATAAATGCTGATAATGGAGTGGAAGAGAAGGTAGAGAAGTTAAAAAATGCTGAACCTGTATATGAAGAAGTTGTGTAATTAGAAAAGAGCTGTCAACAAACTTTAATAAAAGTCTGTTGACAGTTTTTTAATTATAGGTACATAGAATTAGAATTACTGTGTTGTTAATGATGGAATGGACGGTATTGCCAAATATAAAACATTCATGCAATAATGATACATAAAAGTAGGTATTTTGGTATAAATAACCGGATTTGAACGTTAGGTCTTTAGGTCTACTTAAGATTTTCTAAACGAACTACATAATTTATATAGAAAAAATAAGATCAGTAGCATTAAAACGTTTATATAAATAGGAAGGAAAGTGTGAGATAAAGTGATTTCAATAGGAGACACATTAGTCATTGAACCGATTCATGGCGAAACAAAAGTAGAACAGTATAAAAGTCGTATTTTAGGAGTCGAGGAGAAATCAATCAGTATTGAATATCCAATTCACCTTGAAACAAACAAGCTTGTTTTTCTCATGAATGGAGCTCAGTTAAGGATTAACTTTGTAACAAACGAAGGTAATGCTTATTTATTTCATTCAGAAGTTATCGGTAGGAAAAAAGAGAATAATGTTCCCCTGCTAATCCTTTCGCTACCTCCTGATGATCAAATGATTAAGATTCAGCGAAGACAATTTGTAAGGATTGAAACAAGTGTTGATATGGCTATCCATCCTTTCGAGAAAGAGAACAATTTAGAACCATTTACAACTGTTTCTCTGGATTTTAGTGCAGGCGGAGCTGCGGTAATAGTTCCGAAACATATAAAACTTCAGCAAAATAGTAAAATTAAAGTTTCAGTAGTCTTACCTTTACAAAATGGTGAGTATAATTATCTACATTTATCTGCGAAAATAAAAAAAATCTTCGAATACAACGAACAGAACTATAAAATGGCTATCGAATTTTTGGACGTCGATCCCGTTGATCGACAATCCATGCTAAGATTCAGCTTTGACCGTCAACTATCACTGAAAAAGAAAGGGCTTGAAATTTGAATAAAGGCATGCATTTACTCCGATACTATTCCTATAATCTAAATATTACATGAGTCTAGCTTTGTTTATAAGAGCAGTAGAAAAAGGAGTTGCATGGAGTGAAAACGGTTGAAAGAATTTTATTAAAGATTATCGCCCTTCAAATTGTCTTTTTTATTATTGGGCAAATGCTTCATACTTGGGATTTTATACCGGAAATAAGAACAATCACTCAATATGAAGGTGTCATGGATTCGAATTTTGTCTCCTTTCTTGAGACCTTCGGTAGATAAGGATGATTATTCATAAATTGTCCTATCCAAAGAGATAGATAAAAGAGAGGATTTAATGATAAAAAATCGAAAGAATATGTTAAAATAAAAGAAAGTGAAGCCGTAAAAGCAAAGCTTTCTCTCCGTATTATTAATGTTGTTTCTCTTTTGTTAATGGGACTAGCTATGATTTCCCATTCCTTTTAGAGGAGAAATAGAATAGGAGAATTTTTTAATAAGTTAATTGGTATATTTGAGCCAGTAGTTCAGGAGGATTTATGGAAAAGAAAATTAGCATTGCAATTGATGGACCTGCAGCAGCAGGAAAAAGTACTGTTGCAAAGATTGTTGCGGAACAATTAGGATACATTTATATTGACACAGGTGCTATGTATAGAGCATTGACCTTTAAAGCAATTAATCATCATTTAAATTTAGAAGATGAAAAAAGTTTAATAAATATGTTAAATGAAACAGTTATTGAGCTTTTCCCAGGTGAACATGGTCAACTAATTTTTTTAGATAACAATGATGTCACAAAGGAAATTCGTTCAAGTGAAGTAACAAACTCTGTTTCCATTGTTTCTAAACATAAGCTCGTAAGGGAAGAAATGGTAAGAAGACAACAAATGTTTGCTGTAAACGGCGGGGTGGTAATGGATGGTAGAGATATTGGTACCCATGTGATTCCGACCGCTGAAGTAAAGGTCTTCCTTTTAGCTTCTGTTGATGAAAGAGCAATTAGAAGACATAAAGAGAATGTATCAAAAGGTTATCATTCAGACTTAGAACAGTTAAAACGAGAAATTGCTGCAAGAGATAAATTAGACTCAGAACGTGAAATTGCTCCATTGAAGAAGGCGGACGATGCGATTGAATTGGACACAACTTCTTTATCCATAAATGAGGTAGTCGAAAAAATTATGGAGCTAACTAGAGAAAAAATAAGTAATTAATGAAAACGAAAGCAAAAATCACTTAATCTTTCAAACTAGTCTAGTGTTTCTTACTTGACAAAAAAAGAAGTTTGTAAGAACTTTAAAGAGAAGGTTTCTTATAAATCGTATGCATGATTAATTTATTTTCGGTTGCCTAAACATTCTTTCGAGAATGTTTAGGCGCTATAGAGTCGAAGGAGGAGTACATATGTCTGAGGAATTAAATGATGTAGTTGTAAATAATTATACTGTCGGAGACGTAGTAAGTGGTCAGATTACGAAAGTGGAAGAGAAACAGGTGATTGTTGCAATCAGCGACAGTAAACTCGATGGGATTATACCAATAAGTGAATTATCTAGCCTTCACATTGAAAAAGCGAGTGATGTAGTAGCTGAAGGAGACAAACTTGAGTTAGAAGTAATTAAAGTGGAAGAAGATGCTCTGGTTTTGTCAAAAAGAAAAGTGGATGCGGAAAAAGCATGGGATCAGCTTGAAGAGAAGTTTAATTCTGGCGAAGTGTTCGAAGCAGAAGTAAAAGACGTCGTAAAAGGCGGACTTGTGGTTGATCTTGGTGTCAGAGGCTTTGTTCCTGCTTCCTTAGTAGAAGCTCATTATGTAGAAGATTTTTCTGATTACAAAGGGAAGATCATTTCTTTTAAAATTGTAGAATTGGAAAAAGACAAGAGTCGCCTTATATTATCCCACCGTGCAGTTGTTGAGGAAGAGAAAAATAAACAAAAACAAAACCTCCTTGACTCAATTGAAGTTGGCGAAACACTTACAGGTACCGTGCAAAGAATTACAGATTTTGGTGCTTTTGTTGATTTAGGCGGAATTGATGGATTAGTTCATATTTCTCAATTATCTCATGATCATATTTCTAGTCCGACAGATGTAGTTCAAGAAGGGCAAGAAGTAAAGGTGAAAGTATTAAGTGTTGATCGTAATAATGATCGTATCTCTTTATCTATTAAAGAAACACAACCAGGACCGTGGGCAGACATTGCAGCGCGTGCTGAAAAAGGTAGTGTTCTAGATGGAACTGTAAAACGTATTGTTTCCTATGGGGCTTTTGTTGAAGTATTCCCAGGGGTTGAAGGTCTTGTTCATATATCTCAAATTGCCCATAAGCATATTGGAACACCTCACGAAGTATTAAAAGAAGGACAAGAAGTCCAAGTAAAAGTTTTAGATGTGAATGAAGAAGAACAACGCCTTTCTTTAAGTATTAAAGAATTAACAGAAAAAGAAATAGACGAAGAAGAAGTATATGAACTTCCTGAAGAATCAAAAGGTTTCCAATTAGGAGATATGATTGGTGAGCAATTGAAAAAGTTAAAAAATTAATGTTATATAATCAAGAGGTGGCCATTTTGGCTACCTCTTTGTCTTTTTACTTATTATCGTTTAGTAATCTTCCTTCTTCTGGACTTTGTAAGCGAGTGGAACCATTATAATGAAGTGCTTGATCGCGATCAGATTCTACTCTGTTACTATTTTTTAATTTTTTTTCCTGTCTATCTTTACCCATTTACAATGCCTCCTGTTTTTCATTTCCATTATAAAATGGATGTCTCCTTCTTTCTTTCGTAGAAGTTCTTTTTATTATTCTTCCGTATGCAGAAAATACTTAATGAAAAAAATTCCTAAAAAAATTACCGAATAGTCCCTATGCACTCTTCTATCTTTTTCGTTTAAATTACATAGTTCCGAGACATAATGGAAAAATAGAGGAGAGTGAGGATATGGAAGGATCAATCTTTTTATTCTGTACATGGTGTATCTGGATAATAACAACGTTTTTTATGGACAAAAATAATCCAAAGCGAACAAAATATTCTATTTATATATTAACAGCAATTATTTTAAGTCCTTACCAGTGGGAATGGCAAGGAAAAAGTTGCTCCATTTTGCTCCTAGTTGTGTTAATAATGTCGTTTTTTTATACAGGTACTTTGCGATGGAAGAACTGCATTTATACGATTGTTTCGTCTTTTTTTATGATGTTAGCTTATGTTACATATGAGTTAATGGCCATCATTGATCCTTTTTGGGTATTCATTCCGGGTGTATGGCTGAAAACAAGTATATTATTTACATTCCTTATCTTGGTGCACAAAAATATATCTTGCCAAATACTTGTTTTGCTGATTGGAAGTATTAATGGGGAGATAGTTTTAAGCTTCCTTTTAAGAAGCTATCAGATGGATTATTCCATTGGTTCAATGGCCTTTTTCGATTTTTTAACACTTGGTTTGCTAGGATTGATTTCTCTTTATTACCTAAAAATAACACTTGTTAGATGGGAAAATTATGTATTTTTGCTTGAAAAGGAGAGACAAAAAAACTTATGAGTAATTTCGTTTATCCAATTCTATTTGGAGTAATTGTTGGAACCTTGTTAAGGATGTTTATGCTGCGCACTGATTATAGACAATATCCGACTTATTTACATGGGAAAATCATTCATATAGCGTTAGGTTTTATTGCAGCAGGTTTAGGATCCGTAGCAATACCATCCATATTAAACAAAGATTTTACAGCAGTAACTTTCCTTACTGTTGCCGCCTCTCAATTTCGTGAAGTTAGAAATATGGAGAGAAATACGTTAACAGAACTAGATAGTTTTGAAATGGTACCAAGAGGAAAAACATATATCGAAGGAATCGCGATTGCTTTTGAAAGTAGAAATTATTTAGTAATGTTTGCTGGCTTAGTCAGCACGTTTGGTTATATTGTTTTCAACATATGGACAGGAATACTTGCAGCAATCATCTCGGTTGTCATAGCGAAGAAACTAATGTCTGGTGGTCAATTAAAGGATATAGTAGATATAGAATATGTTCAACCGACATTTAAAGGGGCTGGTTTACATATTGATACCATTTATATAATGAATATTGGGTTACCGGAGCGACAGAAAGAAGTGTTGAAATATGGAATGGGATTTATTCTCACACCAAAGAATTTTAATGCGAGAACTACCATTGCAAATTTAGGACAAAGACAAGCAATTTTATATGATGTTACAACGGCTCTGGGTGTATACCGTGACTCCGGAACACCTGCGTTAGTACCTCTAGCTAAGAGAGACCTAGAAGATGGAAGAGTTGCTGTATTTGTGTTACCTCAAATACATAATGAAAAAAAAGCCATTCGTATCATTGGTGCAGTTCCAACTCTAGAAAATGCGATTCGCATGCCAAGTAAGCGTGAAGAAAGGGAGGATGAGTTAGAATGACTTTAGAGAAATACATTTTAGCCTCCATAACAACTAATCCAAATAAAGTTGCTCCAGGAACCGGTGTATTTTATTGCCAAGATACAAAGGAATTAGAAACAGTTGCGACTAATTTAGAAGCGATATTAGATGGGATTGCCCATAAAATCAGCGAGGAAGTTTTTATTATTGTAAAACATTAATTATCATAAGAGAGCTAGAAAAAAGTAAGGTTATGCAAAAGAAATATAGTTTTATGTTGCTAGGTTATCATCTCTTTGATAAACTATTTTAGTTAGGGGTCTACCTCTCAGTTTAAGGGTTAACCCCTATTTTACTATTTTTTGTTAAAGGGTATTACTTGAGCAAATCGATTATTGGTTTTGTTTTGAAGGAGAATTTTTTGAATTAGTGTTTATGACATACTCAAAACGAAGCTATAAAAACGGAAAGTACAAAAAAGCTTTAGTGCTTACGTTCATAAAAGAAATAAATAATCTAAGAAATGTTCTTTAACATCGTGATTACCTTAGGTTTATACTGCTAAGGAATCATGCTGCATGGATAGAATGATTATGTATATGAAGGGATGATAGCGATGGCGAAACCAGTTATTGCAATAGTTGGACGACCGAATGTTGGGAAATCTACTATCTTTAATCGGATAGTAGGAGAACGGATTTCTATTGTAGAAGATATACCAGGAGTAACGAGAGATCGTATCTATAGCTCGGCAGAATGGTTAAATCATGATTTTAACCTTATTGATACAGGAGGTATTGATATTGGGGATGAACCATTTTTAGACCAAATACGTATGCAGGCAGAAATTGCAATTGAGGAAGCAGATGTTATTATTTTTATAACAAATGGTCGTGAAGGTGTTACTTCCGCAGATGAAGAAGTGGCGAAGATTTTGTATAAAGCGAAAAAGCCTGTTGTGCTAGCTGTAAACAAAGTAGATAACCCAGATATGAGAGAACAAATTTATGATTTTTATTCATTAGGATTTGGAGAACCGTTTCCGATCTCTGGTTCACATGGTCTAGGACTTGGAGATTTATTGGATGAAGCTGCAAAGCATTTTCCTAAGCGTGATACAAAGGATTACGATGATGATGTTATTAAATTTTCGCTTATAGGAAGACCTAATGTTGGGAAATCTTCATTAGTGAATGCAATGTTAGGCGAAGACCGCGTAATCGTAAGTAATGTTGCAGGAACAACGCGTGATGCAATTGATTCCCAAGTAACGGTTAATGGTGAAGAATTCGTGATTATCGATACAGCTGGAATGAGAAAAAAAGGAAAAGTATATGAGTCTACAGAAAAATATAGTGTCCTTAGAGCATTACGAGCAATCGAAAGATCAGATGTTGTCTTAGTAGTTATTGATGGGGAAGAAGGCATTATTGAACAAGATAAAAAAATTGCTGGTTATGCTCATGAGGCAGGAAGAGCAGTTATTATTGTTGTAAATAAATGGGATGCAGTAGAAAAAGATGAAAAAACAATGAAAACCTTTGAACAAAATATAAGGGAGCATTTCTTATTCTTAGACTATGCACCAATTTTATTCTTATCTGCGAAAACAAAGAAACGTATTCATACTTTAATTCCGATGATTAAAGTTGCCAGTGAAAATCATACACGCCGAGTGGAAACAAGTGTGTTAAATGATGTTATAATGGATGCGGTTGCGATGAATCCAACTCCAACAGATAAAGGAAAAAGATTAAAAATATACTATACTACCCAAGTTGCAGTTGGACCGCCTACTTTTGTTGTTTTTGTAAATGATCCAGAATTGCTTCACTTTTCTTATGAGCGATTTTTAGAAAATCGGATTAGAGATGCCTTTGGTTTTGAAGGAACACCGATTAAAATATTTGCAAGAGAAAGAAAATAAAAGAGGTGTAAAGGATGAAAGATAAAAAATCCGTAGCGATGATTGGTGCTGGAAGCTGGGGGACAGCACTATCATTAGTACTTGGCGACAATGGTCATACTATTCATATTTGGGGAAAAGATGAGAAAAATATTGCAGAGATAAATAATTTACATCAAAATAGTAAATATTTGCCTGGAATTACCTTACCCAATGAAGTAAAAGGCACTACTTCGTTAGAAGAGAGTGTTCATGATGTGGATATCATTGTTTTAGCTGTACCAACAAAAGCGATGCGTGAGGTAATTCCTCAATTACTCCCGTATATTAAAGAACCGAAAACGTTCGTTCATGTAAGCAAAGGAATTGAACCTGGTACATTACTTAGAATTTCTGAAATAATGGAGGAAGAGATACCTGAAAGCATCCGAAAGAGTATTGTTGTGCTCTCTGGACCTAGTCATGCGGAAGAAGTAAGCTTGCGTCATCCGACGACTGTTACAGTATCTTCTAAAAATATGAAGGAAGCTGAACTGGTACAAGATTTATTTATCAATCATAATTTTCGAGTATACACAAATCCGGACCTTATCGGAGTAGAAATTGGCGGGGCGTTGAAAAATATTATTGCAGTGTGTGCAGGGATTGCAGATGGATTAGGTTTTGGTGATAATGCAAAGGCCGCATTAATTACAAGAGGACTTGCTGAAATGGCAAGACTTGGAACAAGAATGGGCGCAAATCCACTTACTTTTGCTGGTTTGACTGGGATTGGAGATTTAATTGTTACTTGTACAAGTGTTCATTCAAGAAACTGGCGAGCAGGTAATATGCTTGGAAAAGGTCATGCACTAGAAGAAGTACTGGAGCAAATGGGAATGGTTGTAGAAGGAATCCGAACAACGAAAGCAGCCCATCAGCTTTCCGAAAAATACGATGTTACGATGCCTATCACAAATGCATTATTCGAAATTTTATTCAATGGCCAAGATGCAAAAGCAGCAGTCGAAAGCTTAATGGCCAGAGGAAAAACGAACGAAATGGAAGATTTAATAAACATTCTTGCTTCTCAGTACATAGAATAAGGAAAAGATGTGTACTTTGTAAATCCTTTCTTATGAAAGGAGAATGAACGAAATCTTTTTATGGAAATTTAGGCGTTTTAATGGTTCGAAAATGGATGTAATAACATAAAATGCCTTGAAGCAACCTAGTGGAATGAACAGGGTTTGGGTCAAATAGTCAATGGAAATCAAAGTGAGAAGTTTCCCCTACTTCTTACTTTGATTTTTTTTGTTTTTCGACGCTTTACATTATCCTATATTGTTTGAACGATATATGTCTTTGTAACAGTTTGGCAAGTTTAATAGACTGGCTGATAATCAGATTAGTTTTTCTAGTCTTTTATAGGTGATTCCAAACAAAAAGTGTCATATCCCTTCTCTTCTTGTATATATTGAAGAGAAGGTTTTATTTATTCATACACAGAACAAATGGGATTAATATAGCTTATAAATGAATTCATGCTAGTTTCATAAAAAGAAAACGTATAGATGGGCATCATTTTTACGTTCATAAACAAAGGTCTTATTACTTTAAAATAAAAACTAGCAAAAAAAAGGGGAGGAAAATAAAAAATAAGGCATAAAGAGATAGGACAACATCATAAATATATATTGTCTAATAGTATTAAATGGATAATTCTATCCCATGTACTAGGAAAAGTTCAGGAGGGGATCACTTGGAAAAGGTAAATATTTTTAAAGATATTGCCGAAAGAACGGGCGGTGATATTTACTTAGGTGTAGTAGGAGCAGTGCGTACCGGAAAATCAACTTTTATAAAAAAATTCATGGAATTGGTTGTTATCCCAAACATGGACAATGAAGGTGATAGAGCTCGGACTAAAGATGAGCTTCCACAAAGTGCAGCAGGAAAAACAATTATGACAACAGAGCCAAAGTTCGTTCCAAATCAAGCGGCCTCTATTAAAGTAGATGAAGGATTAGAAGTGAATATTAGGCTTGTAGATTGTGTCGGGTATACTGTGCCGGGTGCACAAGGTTATGAGGATGAAAACGGTCCTAGAATGATCAATACACCATGGTATGAAGAGCCTATTCCATTTCATGAAGCTGCTGAAATAGGAACAAGAAAGGTTATTCAAGAACACAGTACAATTGGAGTTGTTATTACAACAGATGGTACGATTGGTGATATTCCAAGAAGTAACTATCTAGAAGCTGAGAATAGAGTAATTGAAGAGTTAAAAGAGGTTGGTAAACCATTTATTATGATTATTAATAGTGCTCAGCCTTATCATCCTAATACTGATGCTCTAAAACAAGAGCTTTCCGAAAAATATGATATTCCAGTTATTGCCATGAGTGTAGAAAGTATGCGTGAAACAGATGTATTAAATGTTATGCGAGAAGCATTATTCGAGTTTCCAGTTTTAGAGGTAAATGTAAACTTACCAAGCTGGGTAATGGTATTAAGAGAAAATCATTGGTTAAGAGATAATTATCAAGAAGCAGTAAAAGAAACAGTTAAAGACATTAAGAGATTAAGAGATGTGGATAGAGTCGTTTCGCAATTTAGTGAATATGAATTCATTGAAAATGCTGGTCTTGCAGGTATAGAAATGGGGCAAGGTATCGCAGAAATTGATTTGTTTGCACCAGATGAATTATATGATGATATCCTTAAAGAAATTGTAGGTGTGGAAATTAGAGGAAAAGACCACCTACTAGAATTAATGCAAGATTTTGCACATGCTAAAACGGAATATGATCAA
Source organism: Niallia sp. FSL W8-0177 (assembly GCF_038006285.1). Lineage (NCBI taxonomy): Bacteria > Bacillati > Bacillota > Bacilli > Caryophanales > Bacillaceae > Niallia > Niallia sp. FSL W8-0177. The sequence continues at coordinate 2,171,760 of NZ_JBBOUX010000001.1, read as the reverse complement.
ATCTCAGATGCTTTAAAAATGGTGAAACAAACTGGGTATGGCATTGCTGCCCCCTCATTAGTGGATATGAGTTTAGATGAACCGGAAATCATTCGTCAAGGCTCGAGATTTGGGGTTAGATTAAAAGCCGTTGCACCATCCATCCATATGATTAAAGTGGATGTGGAAAGTGAATTTGCCCCAATCATTGGATCTGAAAAGCAAAGTGAGGAATTAGTAAGATACTTAATGCAAGATTTTGAGGATGATCCATTATCTATCTGGAATTCGGATATTTTTGGAAGAAGTTTAAGTTCCATCGTCCGAGAAGGCATACAAGCAAAATTGTCATTAATGCCAGAAAATGCACGTTATAAACTGAAAGAGACATTAGAAAGAATTATTAACGAAGGCTCTGGTGGACTCATAGCAATTATTTTGTAAGGACTCTATTTTAGAGTTCTTTTTTTGATGAATAAATAAAAAGGCATTTCTTTTATTAGATATATACCCGTTTATAACTTTGTTGAAACAACGGGAGAATAGTTCCATTTCTGCTCAAATTATGGATGAAATTGGTAAAAATATGGTTTTAATGTTACGCTTTTATTTCAAAATAAGAAAATATTGCTATCAATATATAAAATTTCTTGATATGCAGAAATGATTATGATAATCTTTTAAAGGAATTAGCGTTATAAAAGGTTTCTTAATCTTTATTAAAAGCTTAAGGCTTTTCATACTGGAATTTCTTTTTAGTAGAAACCAATTGGTCTCAATTAAGAAAAAATTCAGTAGGACGTATATAATTCCGTTAATTTGTTTACAAATAAAGATATGAAACTAATTTTTAGCTTTTATTTGAAACACTCGGGAGGAGGTGAAAGGCATGAACAAGACAGAATTAATCAATGCAGTTGCTGAAGCAAGTGAACTATCAAAAAAGGACGCTACTAAAGCAGTTGACGCTGTTTTCGATACAATTTTGAATGCTTTAAAAGATGGTGATAAAGTACAACTTATCGGTTTCGGTAACTTTGAAGTACGTGAGCGTGCGGCTCGTAAAGGTCGTAACCCACAAACTGGTGAAGAAATTGAAATCGCAGCAAGTAAAGTTCCTGCTTTTAAACCAGGTAAAGCACTTAAAGACGCAGTGAAATAATTACATACAATGATAGTATTTCACTAAAACCGCGAAAATTATCGCGGTTTTTTTCTGTTATTTTTTTAATGGTGCAAAGAAACAAAGCTGAATTATGTTCATTTAATTCGGAAAAGATAAAGCAGACCCTTTCCTAAGTGCCAATTGTATCCCTTTACTTTTTCTTGTGATATAATAATTAGAATATGTGATAGAAATGGAAAGTGGCTTTTTAAAAAAGTTTACTTTGTTAATTTGTAGTTCTAAGATAGATAGACAATCTTTCGAGAGATGGTTTCACTTGTCTTAATTAAAAGTAGATGCGAGAAACAAAATTATAGAAAACCAGGAATAAATGGGGAACAAGGGTGATGTTATGGTTATGCAGGAATTAATAGAAAGTGTAAAAAAAAGAGTGATTGAGCGAACTTCGAATCATTATTTGCAAAAACATATACCAAATCCAGTTATAGATGAACATAAGATATTACTAATTATATCTGTCCTTTTAGAGGCAAATATAAAAAAGCAAGAAATAATTACATATGCAGCAACTATTACACTTATACAAATTGCCCTTGATACCCATGAGCTTGTTACAAATGAAAAGATGCATAAAGGGAACGAAAGAAATCGACAGTTAACAGTATTAGCAGGGGATTTATATAGTGGGCAATATTATAAAATATTAGCGGAAATCGAAGACTTTAAAATGCTTAAAATCCTAGCAGAAGGAATTAAAGAGGTAAATGAGAATAAAATATTCTTTTATCAACAGAATGATAAAACAATAGAGCAGGTAATAGAAAGTCTGAAAAATATTGAGGGAGCATTAATTAAAAAGCTTGTGGACTTTTATCAATTAGATCGATGGAACTCACTTATAGAGGAATACTTGTTTCTTTATCGAATACGCAAAGAAAAAGAATTATATGACAGCACACAAAGATCAATTGTCGTCGAAACATTTTATAAGTATGAGAATAAAAACCATTTATTATCTATAAGTGATAAAGCTACCGTATTAGATAAATATCTAAAAGAGACAAGTTCACGACTAGAAGAGATGCTAGAAAATCTTCCTGAATTACAAGCAGTGTTTAGAGAAAATACCTATCAGTTATTAAATGCAATAAACAAACAACAATTGTACGTAGAGGAAGGGTAATTAAAAATGCAAGAGCAGCAATCTAAAGAAGAAAAGGTACATAATGTATTTGAAAAAATTTATAGTAATTACGATAAAATGAATTCAGTCATCAGCTTTCAGCAACATAAACTATGGCGAAAAGACACGATGAAGAGAATGAATGTGCCTAAAGGAGCAGCATGTTTAGATGTATGCTGCGGAACAGCTGATTGGACAATTAGCCTAGCAGAGCAAGTTGGACCAAACGGCAAAGTAGTTGGACTTGATTTTAGTGAAAATATGTTGAGTATCGGTAAACAAAAGACAATGGGATATGAGAATATTGAGCTTATTCACGGGAATGCTATGGAATTGCCATTTGATGATAATCAGTTTGATTTTGTGACAATCGGCTTTGGTTTACGAAATGTTCCAGATTATTTAACTGTTTTAAAAGAGATGCGAAGAGTGGTAAAGCCAGGTGGATTGGTAGTTTGTTTAGAAACATCCCAGCCGACAATGCCGATCTTTAGACAGGGATACTACTTTTATTTTCGATATATCATGCCGGTTTTCGGGAAATTGTTTGCGAAAAGCTATAAGGAATATTCATGGCTTCAAGAATCGGCACGTGACTTTCCGGGTATGAAAGAACTTGCTCTGATGTTTCAAGAAGCTGGACTAAAGAAAGTGACATATAAGCCTTATTTTGGTGGTGTTGCTGCGGTTCATATAGGATATAAATAATCGTGCAATCATAGAGGAGAGTCTAAATCAAAATCCAATAAGCAATATTTGGATCAAGATGGGAGGACTACATTTTAATCCTGTATTCTTGTCCTTGTATTTAGACCTCTTTTTTTCATAAATAGGATTAAATTTATATATAAGCATTTTTATGCTGGATAATTATTTTAAAATATCGATACAAGTTGGGTGAGTAGTTAGTGAAATTAAAAATGATGTACTCATTTTTGAATTCGGATATAGATAAGATTGAGAAAGCTTTGGAAGAAACGGTACAGGCGAACTCTTCCATTTTAAGAGAATCATCGTTACATTTATTGCAAGCAGGTGGCAAAAGAATACGTCCGATATTCGTATTGCTTGCTGGACAGTTTGGTAACTATGATATTCAGGTTATAAAAAAGGCAGCTATTTCATTAGAATTAATTCATATGGCATCCTTAGTTCATGATGATGTTATAGACGACTCCGATTTAAGGAGAGGCCAACCGACGATTAAAGCAAAATGGGATAATAAAGTAGCCATGTATACAGGGGATTATATTTTTGCTAGGTCAATAGAAATTATGAGTGAGATAGATAAGCCAGCTGCTCACAAAGTCCTTGCTAATACGATAGTGGAAGTATGTATCGGTGAAATTCAGCAAATAAAAGATAAATACCGATTTGATCAAAATATAAGGGATTATTTTCGACGAATTAAACGGAAAACGGCATTATTAATATCGGCAAGCTCGTTAGTAGGGGCTATTGTTTCTGATGTTGAGGAAGATTATCAACAAAAGTTATATCGATTTGGTTATTATGTTGGAATGTCTTATCAAATCATAGATGATGTTCTCGATTTTGTAGGTACGGAAGAAGAATTAGGAAAGCCTGCTGGTGGAGATTTACTTCAAGGAAATATTACTTTGCCTGTTTTATTCGCGATGGAACAAGAAAAAGTGCGCGATAAAGTAATAACTGTTCATGAGGCAATGCCTAAGAAAGAGTTAATGGAAATTATCTCCATGATCAAAAATACAGATGCTATCGATCGTTCCTTGCAGGTTAGTGATTTGTATTTAAAAAAGGCTTTGCAAACTATCCATGATTTGCCAAATGGAAAAGCAAAATCTGCACTTAATAATATCGCTAAATATTTAGGGAAGCGCAAATTTTAAGGAATAAGCATACCTTTTGTACATGTTTTTGATGAAAGCGTTTTTAAATTTCTTTTGCATAAATTGGGTTTTTGTGGTAAGTTTTTCATGAATGACCATGTTTACTAGTCTAATACATATGGTAGGAGTGAGCTTATGGAAAGAACATTTCTAATGGTAAAGCCAGATGGGGTACAAAGAAATTTAATAGGGAAAATAGTAACCCGTTTTGAAGAAAAAGGTTTTCAACTTGTTGGAGCAAAGCTTATTCATATTACGGAAAATTTAGCGGAACAACATTATGCAGAACACAAAGGCAAGCCGTTTTTTACACAATTAGTAGATTTTATTACTTCAGGTCCTGTTTTTGCAATGGTTTGGCAAGGAGAGGAAGTTATTGCCAAGGCAAGACTGATGATGGGAAAAACGGATCCTTTGGAAGCTTTGCCTGGTACGGTTCGTGGTGATTTTGGAGTAGTAAAACATAAAAATATTATCCATGGGTCTGACGGGATAGAAAGTGCTCAAAGAGAAATTGCTCTTTTCTTTAAAGAAGAAGAAATAGTAGAGTATAAGAAACTATTAGATAGTTGGATTTACTAATATAGCTTACTTAGCTGTCCTATGCAGGGCAGCTATTTTTTTGAATGATTAAACTAAGAGACCGGCTACCTTGGAGTATGGGCGATGATATCCAGCCGCTTCCGCTTTTGATGTCTAGCTCCGGGCACTAGGGGCTGATGGGCTTCTCGACCGTTCCCTAGGATAAGGCAACATCGATTCACTAACGTTCATCGTGTATCCTATATCTCAGGAACGGTCGCTCCATCCCACACGCCCCTACCGAGTGCCCTCCGCTTTTCAATGTCAAGCTTCAGCGCCTATCTTCTAGCAAACTTCGGTCGCTTCCCTACGATAAGTCAACATCGTTTCACTGCTTCCCCGTGTTTCCTTTATCTCAGTCAGCGCCCTCCAGTTTGTACGCCCATAACCAGTCGCTTCTGCTTTTCTAGTAATTATATGAATTATCGGAATAAAATTTGGCCGTTTTGTGGGAAAATCGTATATACTTAAAAAGTAGTTGATTTTATTATACTTGTGAGGAATTTTAAATGGAGAAGGATTTTCAAGATTTTATAAAGAATTTTTACAAATTATCAGGAATAGATTTGTCTTTGTACAAAGAGGCACAAATGAAAAGAAGGTTGACATCTCTTTATGAAAAAAGGGGTTTTACTTCTTTTGAAGATTATTTTAAAGCGATACATAAGGATAAACATTTATTGGACGAGCTTTTAGATCGAATGACAATTAATGTTTCTGAGTTTTACCGGAATTATAAACGCTGGGAAGTACTGGAGAAAAAAATCTTACCCTCTCTTCTACAATCAAAAGCACAATTAAAGGTTTGGAGTGCCGCCTGCTCAACAGGAGAGGAGCCTTATACTTTATCTATGCTTCTTTCCAATGAAATGAAGTTGAGAGACTTTCAAATTCTTGCGACGGATATTGATATTAACGCCTTAGACAGGGCAAAAAAGGGCATTTATTTAGAGCGAGCATTAAACGAAGTACCATCCGCTCAAAAAGATAAATATTTTGAAAAAGATGGTGCAATGTTCAAAATAAAAGAGGAAGTTAAAAGAAATGTAACATTTAAGAAGCAAAACTTATTATCGGATTCGTTTGGCGGACCATTTGATTTAATTGTGTGTAGAAATGTTCTTATCTATTTTACAGAGGATGCAAAAGATTTACTTTACCATAAATTTTCTCAAGCTTTAAAACCTGGTGGAATTTTCTTTGTAGGGAGTACAGAGCAAATTTTTACACCTGCTAAATATGGATTTGAGACAGCAGATACTTTTTTTTATCGGAAAATATAAGTTAATGGCAAAACAACACTGCAAATTTATCGTTGTTTTGCCATTGTTTACATGATTGCTATTTTTCTTATGAAAAGGATTATCGCGTTGTAATATTTTGCGAAGATTTTTAGATTTTCACTATTCATAACAGGATTGGTATGTTATATTGGAACATAATCACTTTAAAGCGTTGAAGGGAGAAAGGATTCATTATGAGATATTTAACATCTGGGGAGTCACATGGTCCCAAATTAATCACAATTATCGAAGGACTTCCTGCTGGAATGCCTTTATTAGCTGAAGATATAAATAAGGAGTTAGCTAGAAGACAAAAAGGGCATGGCAGAGGAAGAAGAATGCAAATAGAAACAGATACCGTTGAAATTGGCGGCGGTATTAGACATGGTTATACGCTAGGTTCACCGGTTTCATTGATTGTAGAAAACAACGATTGGAAGCATTGGACTAAAGTTATGGGACAGGACCCAATTGATGAAGCGGAAGCAAACGAAATAAAACGAAAAATAAGTCGTCCACGCCCAGGGCATGCAGATTTAAATGGCGCTATTAAATATGGTCACCGCGATATGAGAAATGTGTTAGAGAGATCTTCTGCCCGTGAAACGACAGTTCGTGTAGCGGCAGGGGCAGTGGCGAAAAAGCTCCTTGATTTACTAGGGATTAAAGTTGCCTCACATGTCGTTGAAATTGGTGGTATAAAATCAAATATAACTAATTATGAGTCGATTGAAAAACTTAGGGAAATTACGGAAAATTCTCCTGTTCGCTGTTTAGATGAAGAAGCAGGCTTAAAAATGATGAATGCCATCGATGAAGCGAAAGCAAATGGTGATTCCATTGGCGGTGTAGTAGAAGTAATAGTGGAAGGTATGCCGATTGGTGTGGGAAGCTATGTGCACTATGACCGTAAATTAGATGCAAAGCTTGCTGCCGCAATCATGAGTATAAATGCATTTAAAGGAGTAGAGATTGGAATAGGCTTTGAAGCTGCTAGAAAGCCAGGGAGTGAAGTTCATGATGAGATTATATGGGATCAAGAAAATGGCTATTCTCGCAGAACAAACCGTCTAGGTGGCTTAGAGGGTGGAATGACAAACGGTATGCCAATTGTTGTAAGAGGGGTAATGAAGCCAATTCCGACCCTATATAAACCATTAAAAAGCGTGGATATCGATACAAAAGAAGAATTTACAGCTAGCATTGAACGCAGTGATAGCTGCGCAGTTCCAGCGGCATCTGTAGTAGCAGAGCATGCAGTTGCTTGGGAGCTTGCTGCAGCTATTGTTGATCAATTTTATGCTGATCGATTTGAAGGACTTGTAGCTAATATTGCTGAGCACAATAGACACGCGAGGGAATTCTAATGCAGACTGTTTCCATTCAAACAACGTCGAAACAATATGATGTATGGATCGGAGAACGTGTTATTGATGAGCTTTCAGCATTTCTGCAAAAGGAATTTGTTGATGTAACAAAAGTTTTAATTATTACCGATGAGTCAGTTGAAAAGTTGCACCTGAAAACGGTTGAAAAGAAACTTTCCTCCTTTCCTGTCGTTAGCTATACAGTGCCAGCAGGAGAAAAGGCAAAAACATTTGATGTTTTTTATGCTTGTTTGACCTATATGCTAGAACAGCACCTTGACCGTAAATCGCTAGTGTTAGCATTAGGGGGCGGAGCCGTTGGGGATTTAGCAGGCTATGTAGCTGCTTCCTTTATGAGAGGAATTCCTTTTATTCAAATACCAACCACTATTTTAGCTCATGATAGTGCAGTTGGCGGAAAAGTAGCTATTAACCATCCTTTAGGTAAAAACATGATTGGTGTTTTTAATCAGCCAGAAGCTGTCTTTTATGATACAACGTTTCTATCTACACTGCCGCTTCAAGAACTTCGCTCAGGATTTGGTGAGGTAATCAAACATGCATTAATTAGCGATATAAGCTTTTATCATGAACTACGTAGCAAGATAAGTGATTTATCACAAGTAAAAATTGCTTATTGGTCTGAAATTCTTGAGAAAGGTATTCTTGTTAAACAAGCGATTGTTGAAGAAGATGAAAAGGAAACAAGTGTACGTGCCTTTTTGAATTTTGGGCATACATTAGGTCATGCAATTGAGGCAGAGATGGGGTATGGAAAATTTACTCATGGAGAAGCTGTCGTGATTGGAATGATATTTGCGATAAGATTAAGTAAGCGAAAATATGACATAGCATTTTCACTAGAGGAGTATATAAAGTGGCTTAAACAGTTAGGTTATACTTGTGATATTCACAATGATTTAGAAATAGAACGTTTAATTGATCGAATGAGACAGGATAAGAAATCTATAAATGGGACGATTCGTTTTGTCCTTTTACAAGAAATAGGATCTCCTGTGCTAGTAGAAGTGAACGAAGCGGTAATTAGAGAAGAATTAGGTTTATTTAAAGGTGGGAAGTAGATGATTAGAGGCGTTAGAGGAGCAATAACGGTTGAACACAATATCGAAGCAGAAATTTTATCTGCAACAGAAAGACTTTTTAAAGAGATGATAAACGCAAATAATATAAAAGCATGTGATGTGGCATCCGTATTTTTGTCAGTAACAGATGATATAAATGCTGCTTTCCCAGCTAAAATTATTCGTATGCAAGAAGATTGGACATATGTACCAGTTATGTGTATGAAAGAAATAGCAGTTCCTCATTCATTAGAAAAGTGTATTCGGATTATGATGCATTGGAACACGGAGCTGCCGCAAGAGGAAATACAGCATACTTATTTAGAAAAAGCAATTCAATTAAGACCTGATTTAACAAAACAATAAACTTGAGGTGAAAAATATGAAATGGAAACAGCAGCTTTTAGGGTTGAAAGCTTACCAGCCTGGTAGAACGATAGATGAAGTGAAAAAACAATTTAAACTTGAACATATTGTTAAGCTTGCGTCTAATGAGAACCCATTTGGAAGTTCTCCAAAAGTATTAGAGGCTTTAAAAAAAGTCGATGGCTCTTATGCATTGTATCCCGATGGATATGCAACAAACCTTCGCTATGCGTTAGCTGATTTTTTAAAGGTTAAACCAGAAGAGTTAGTATTAGGAAATGGTTCTGATGAAATTATCTTAATGATATCTAGAGCCTTATTAAGACCAGGGTTAAATACGGTAATGGCTAGTCATACATTTGGACAATATAAGCACAATGCAGTCGTTGATGGAGCAGAGGTTCGAGAAGTTCCTCTAACAGAAAAAGCAGAACATGACCTGCCTGCAATGCTTAAAGCTATTGATGATAATACTAGTGTTGTCTGGCTATGCAGCCCAAATAATCCAACCGGTACATATATCCCTGAGCAGGACTTACTTGCTTTTCTAGAAAAAGTTCCAGAGGATGTGCTTGTAGTACTTGATGAAGCGTATTACGAGTATGTAGTGGCAGAAGACTATTATGAAGCTATTTCGCTCACACGACAGTTTAATAATTTAATCGTTTTACGAACATTTTCAAAGATATACGGTCTTGCGAGCTTCCGTGTAGGATATGGTGTTGCCAATGCTAGCTTATTAAACACATTAGACCCGGTTAGAGAACCATTTAATGTTAATACATTAGGGCAAATCGCAACAGAAGAGGCCTTAAAGGATCAAGAATTTGTGGAGTCTTGTCGAGAGAAAAATAGAGAAGGTCTTGAACAGTTATATCGTTTCTGTGAGGAAAATAATTTATCCTACTTCCCATCACAAACAAATTTTGTGCTAGTTGATTTCAAAATAGATGGGGATGAAGTATTTCAATACTTAATGAGTAAAGGGTATATCGTCCGTTCAGGTGTTCCATTGAATTATCCAACCTCTGTTCGAATTACAATAGGCTCAAAAGAAGAAAACGATGGTTTGATTGAAGCAATGAAACAGTTTCTTGCTGAAAAGAAAGTGGCGCAATAACAATTGGGAATAGAAGGCGGTGATAGAATGAACGGTCGCGTCTTCATAATAGGTTTAGGACTTATAGGTGGATCGTTAGCTTTATGTATAAAAAAAGAACACCCAGAAAGCATCATTACAGGTTTTGATATTTCCGAGGATAATTTGAAATTAGCCAGTATGATGGGGGTTATTGATAATCTTTCAACAACGATAGAAGAAGGTGCAAAAACTGCTGATTTGATTATTCTTTCTACACCAGTTAAAGAAACAGAAAAAATCATCGAAATACTTTCTAAAATAGAATTGAAAGAAAATGTTATCATCACAGATGTTGGAAGCACTAAGTCTGTTATTACAGAAAAGTCACAAGTACTATTAGATAAAAACGTTACTTTTATTGGGGGACATCCAATGGCTGGCTCCCATAAAAGTGGTGTTTCCGCATCAAAAGTACTTCTTTTTGAAAATGCTTTTTATTTATTAACTCCCCATGAAAAAATCAAGGATCAGCATGTTCAGTGTTTATTAAAATGGTTACAAGGCACAAATGCGAAATTTCTTGTTATTTCTCCTGAAGAGCATGATTTGTTAGCTGGGGCTATCAGTCATATGCCGCATATAGTTGCTGCATCACTGGTGCATCAAGCAGATCAGATTAGTGAAAAGCATAAGCTAGTAACTAGGTTAGCAGCCGGAGGATTTAGAGACATTACGAGAATCGCCTCTAGCAGCCCCTCAATGTGGCGCGATATATTAATACATAATAAAAACGTGTTAATTGAGTTAATGAATGAATGGAAAAAAGAAATGGACAGAGTCCTTACTCTCATTGAAAATGAACGGGCCGAAGAATTATATGACTATTTTTCCCGAGCAAAAAAAGTAAGAGATGGTTTGCCCCAAGATCAAAAAGGGGCAATCCCAGCTTTTTATGATTTATTTGTAGATGTACCGGATTATCCAGGGGTTATATCTGAGATTACAGGTTATTTAGCTCAAGAAAAAATAAGTATAACGAATATTAGAATAATGGAAACCAGAGAAGAGATATTCGGAATTCTGGCAATTAGTTTTCAAACCGAAGAAGATAGAATAAGAGCACAGAAGTGTATTGCTACCTATTCTAATTATGATACTACGATTGGATAAAAGGATGTGAAGCTATTGGACTTAATCACACTTAAAACAAAAAATCGAGGTTTAAAAGGAGAAATTGCAGTCCCAGGTGACAAATCGATTTCTCACCGCTCGATTATGTTTGGATCGATAGCAAATGGGACAACAACGGTTACAAATTTTTTATTAGGCGATGACTGCTTAAGTACGATCGCTTGTTTCCGGAAGCTAGGTGTTCTAATAGAACAAAATGAAAAAGAAGTGGTAATACACGGAAAAGGAATGGAAGCATTACAAGAGCCAAAAGATATATTGGATGTTGGGAACTCAGGGACGACTATCCGCTTGCTAACAGGAATATTATCCGGTTTACCATTTCATAGTACGCTAATTGGTGATTCATCCATTGGGAAACGGCCAATGACAAGAGTTGTTGCTCCTCTAAGAGAAATGGGGGCGAAAATTGATGGCAGGGAAGACGGAAAATATACTCCTTTATCCGTTCGAGGCGGTAATTTACAGAGTATTACCTATCGATTACCAGTAGCAAGTGCTCAAGTTAAATCAGCGATTTTATTTGCAGGTCTGAATGCAGATGGAGTTACAAAAATAATAGAGCCTGTACCTACTAGAGATCATACCGAAAGAATGATTCAGCGATTTGGAGGCGAAATTAGCAGAAAAGACAAGGAGATCTTTGTAGAAGGTGCTCAAAAGCTTTCTGGAACCAACATTCATGTGCCAGGAGATATTTCTTCTGCAGCCTTCTTCCTTGTAGCTGGTTGCATCGTTCCTAACAGCAAAATTTCATTAAATAATGTCGGTCTTAATCCTACTAGGACTGGTATTTTAGAGGTTCTTCATAACATGGGAGCATGCATGGAGATTCATAAAAATGATACCGATGTATTTGAACCTACAGGAACGATTACTGTGTCTACAAGTGATTTAAAGGGAACAACGATTGAGGGAGAAATTATTCCGAAGTTAATTGATGAAATTCCGATTATTGCTTTATTAGCTACCCAGGCTGAAGGGGTAACGGTTATAAAGGATGCGCATGAGCTTAAGGTGAAGGAAACGAATAGAATTGATACAGTAGTAACCGAGTTAAAGAAATTAGGTGCGGATATACAAGCGACAGAGGATGGTATGATTATCCGGGGAGGGAAGAAGCTTATCGGAACGAAAGTGGATTCCCATGGAGATCACCGTATCGGAATGATGCTGGCGATTGCTGCGCAGATTTGTGAAGGCGAACTTACCCTTGAAAATGCTAAGGCAATTTCAGTATCTTATCCTTCGTTTTTCGAGCATCTCAATGAATTATCGAATAGAAAATAACAGAGCCCGTCGATGAACATAGTATGTTTATCGGCGATTTTTTTCTGGCGGTAAATAAGATTAAATTCTTGCTGGAGGAATATTTGCAAATCTTAAATCATAGCTTGTCTTAAAAAGACTAGGCGGTGATTTAAGATGCGATATATCATCGAAAATATACATTTATTAAAGAGGCAAAGAGTAAAAAAGACCTCCATTCTAATTGAGGATAACAGGGTGGAATTGATGAGAGATACCTTTAACTCCTATCAATATATGCGAATGGATGGTTCTCCTTATATGATGGCTCCCACCACAGTTATGCTTGATAATCATGTCACGAGAATTCTTTCCTATACTCAACAAAAACAATACATTGAAGAAAATTTAATTAAAAAAGGGTGTACAACCTTGCTGTTTTATTTAGAGGTTAACAGAGAAAGGGAATTGCCGTTACAAGTGAAAAAAATGAAGACTCCTTTGTTAAACTGTGCGATTGATTTTGTTGCTGGCGTGAAAATTCCTTTAAAACTGCTAACACCAAGTTTTATACGAGGATGCAAAAGAGAAAAAATCCCTGTTATATTTATTGAGGTAGAAGATGTAAAAGCGTTATACCGAGTACCTTGGGGATGGATAAAAGAAGCCCTATTCCCCTATAACGCTCCATTGGTTCCCATTTTTTTAACAAAAGATCAACAAGAAAAGAAAATAGCACAAAATATGTGGTCAAGCTTAATGAGAGATGTTAAAATACCCTCTATTCCCCATGAGATAAAAGAAGGAATAGCGATAGCTTATCCGGATTTAGTGAAAATGGGGATATATCCATTTAAAGGTAATATATATCAAGGTGGAGAAGTAACATATAATTTATTTGCTATGGATGATGCAATTATAAATATTGAAGAAAATGATTTGTTTCATTATCATTATGATAGAATACAAATGACCATACACAAAGGTAAATGTATTCGAGCAGGGGATAAAGTGTTTTACCGCCCTGGTTTTGGTGAATTACTGGAAGTAAAAGTACCTTCCTTCCTGACAGTATAGAAGGGGATTAGAGAGGATTATTATATGGAAAGAGTTAATGAAATTATATCTTTATTAGAGGACGGTCAACAAGACAAAGCGTTAAAATATTATCAGGATGTATTAAAATCAGGGAATAATGAAGAAAGATTTGTGCTGGGGGAAGAATTATTTCAGTTAGGCTTTTTGGAGGAAGCAAAAGATTTATTCTTAGTTTTACTGGAAGGTTACCCAGAAGAAGGAGAATTACTTGTTCTTGTCGCGGAAGTAGAAATGGAATTAGGCAATGAAGAAGCCGCGATTTCTTATTTAGAACAATTAAACCCAAATGATCCTTCATTTCCTCAAGCATTGCTTTTGCTTGCTGATCTCTATCAAATGGATGGGTTATATGAGGTTAGCGAACAAAAACTAAAAGAAGCGCAAAAAATCTTACCAGATGAGGTAATTATCGATTTTGCGTTAGGTGAATTATATGCAGAACAAGGAAAAATTACCGAGGCTATTAAGTCCTACCAAAAGGTATTACCCAAAGAGGAAAATATCGCTGGCGTAAATATAAATGGGAGAATTGCAGATAATCTAAGTGCTGGGGGTGCATTTGAGGATGCTATTCCTTATTATGAAAAAGCACTCGAGGAAAAAGTCGAGATCAATACGCTCTTTAATCTCGCTTTGACTGCATCGCAAGCGGGATTATATACAATTGCTATAAATCGGTTTGAAGAGGTAAAAGGATTGGATCCCTCTTATCATTCCTTATATCTTTATTTAGCTCGCAGCTATGAGCAGGAGGAAATGCTGAATGAAGCGTATAATACAGTTATCGAGGGAATAAAGCAAGATGAGTTTAATAAAGATTTATACTTATATGGTGGTAAATTAGCTTTAAAACGTGGTGACGAACAAAAAGCCGAGGAACATTTTAGAGAAGCGCTTGCAATAGATCCTGAATTTACAGAAGCAGTTCTTTTATTGAATAAATTATTTTTAACACAAGATCGATTTGATGATGTTCTTGAGCTAATTGAGATGATGGATAACCAAGAAATAGAAGAACCTCAATTACATTGGGATGCTGCTAAAGCATTTCATGGAATAGAAAAATATTCAGAGGCATTAAACAAATATCAATTAGCATATACTTTCTTTAAAGAACTTCCAGATTTTCTATATGATTATGGATATTTTCTTTTAGAAGAAGGAAAAAGAAAGGATGCTGCCGAAATTTTTAATATGCTTTTACAAACAGATCCAAGTAATGAAGAGTATATTGAAATATTACAACGCCTTATGGATAACGAATAAGGTTTTTGGATGAACAAGTTTTAATTGACGTTGTAAAAGGCTTATCGAGTGCAAAGAGAATTGTCATTTCCTTAGACGCAGGTAAAACAGGTTGGATAGTAAAAAATTTGTTGCAAGCAGAGGAGGGAATTACAAAATGAAAACCCCTGTATCTGTCAACGAGAAAAAAGACTTCATTCGTTGGTTTTTGAATCACTATCAATTGAAGAGACGGGAATGTGTATGGATTTTAAATTATTTAATGAGTCATGATCAATTGATGGAAAAAGTCCATTTTGTTGAAAATGCAGAGAAATGTCCAAGAGGTTTAATTATGTCCACGCATTGTGTTGATGAAGTACCTTTTAGATTTTATAAAGAAAATGTGATGACTACAGATGCAGAAAAGTCTTTTCATGATATTCGCCTTAATCGTGATGAAGATATTTATATTCAGCTTAATTTTTATGCATCGAATCAAGTTCATCAATATGCAGCTGTGTTAGTAGAAAATCCATTTATGCCGAAAAAACTGCAAATTACCGAAAAAGATAAAATGATTGCAGAACAATTTTTAGTGAAGAGTATAGAAAAATTCCAAAAAGAAAAACTTCTCCAGTTAATTGATGAGGCGCTAGATAATGGTGATAAAGAGATGTTCATTACCTTAACAAATCAATTGAAGTTCTTTCAAAATAAATGAAAAAGCATGTAGTCCCGTAAAGCCGATAATAGACTTTGCGGGATTATTTTAATATCGATAGATTTTCCGATGCTTTATAAACTATGGTAAAATAGGAGGATAAAGATAGTAAAAGGAGAAAAAGTGTGAGAAGCATTTACATGATATTAAGTAATCGATCTTTTATTGGACTATTACTCGCTATTAACCTCTTCGGAACTGTGTATGGCTATTATTGGTATAGATATCAGTTAGCAGAAACACCTGCGAAATTTTTATTGTTTGTACCTGATAGTCCGACGGCAAGCCTTTTTTTTGTGTTAGTATTAATTGCGTTTTTATGGAGAAAAAACTGGCCACTAATTGAAGCGCTGGCATTAGTAACATTATTTAAATACGGTATATGGGCAGTAGTTATGAACTTCCTTGTTTATTTTGAAACAGGAACAATCGGCATTGATTCATGGATGCTCATAATTTCACATGGGGCTATGGCCATTCAAGGATTATTATATATTCCTTTTTATCGTTTTAAATGGGGGCATATTATTCTCGTAGCGATTTGGACATTACATAATGATGTGATAGATTATGTGTTTAAAATGATGCCTAAATATAGCGTATTAGATCAATATATGGCAAATATCGGCTACTTTACTTTCTGGCTCAGTGTTTTAAGTCTATTGATTGCCTATTATGCCTATAAAAAGAGCGAGGAATTACAATGGAGGATTCAATAGAATTGCATTTTTTTTAGTCTAACCTTGTCCAACTCATCATACATTTTTAATAGTAGATAGAGGAGGGACAAGAATGAAGGCTAAATTGGTTATGTTGTTAATGATATTGATTTTACTTTTGCCTATTTCTTTTTCTGTATATGCAGACCAAAAAACGCCTGCAAAGGAATTGGATGAACTAGATACGCTTTCAGATGAGGTATTACAGCTTGTACGATCAGAACGTTATGAGGATGCCAAAAAAATTCTTGATTATTTTTCAAACCAGTTTAGCTCAGTTAGTGTAAATGGAAGTCCGTTTACAGTAGATGAACGGAGGATTTTAACTGGTACACATGATGAAGCGGTAGAGGCAATCACTAATCAATCGATTAAAAATGACGAACGGATAAATTCGGTAACAAAATTTCGATTGGCGGTTGATGCTGTTTCATCAGGTGAACAACCTTTATGGACTCAGATGGAAGAACCTGTTATGTCAACCTATCGAGAGATGAAGGATGCTATCCTTTTAGATGATAAAGAAAAATTTGATGAAAAGTTAGATTCTTTTCTATCGTTATATCAAATTATTTATCCGAGTCTTAAGCTGGATGTTTCCGCTGCACAATTTCAAGAATTAAACTCCCTTGTAGAGTTTATGAATACGTATCGGTTACAAGTTTTTAATCAACAAGGAGATTTAGAGGAAGTAACCCAATTAGAAAGTGAATTGCAGGATGTTTTTAATCAACTCTATGAGGATGAGGCAGATCCCTCTTTATGGTGGGTAATTATTTCGACGGGAAGTATTATTATTCTTACTTTATCCTACGTTGGCTGGCGGAAATATCTCGGAGATAAAGCGGAAAAAAGAAAAACAAAACAAAAAAGGGATAATATTTGACTTTGGTGTTTTTCCTGCTTACAATAAAAATATACTACTAGAAATAATAGGGGGAAAAACATGATTTTTATATATTTTATTCTAATTATTCTCATCCCTATTTGGGCACAAATGAAGGTGAAGAGTGCATACAAAAAATATTCCAAAGTAGCTTCTTCCTCCCATATGTCCGGTAGAGAGGTAGCGAGAAGAATATTAGATTCTAATGGGCTTTATGATGTATCTGTCGAGGAAACAAGAGGGGTATTATCTGACCATTATGATCCCCGTTCTAAAGTTGTCCGTTTATCGACTGATAACTATCATGGTCATTCAGTAGCAGCAGCAGCTATTGCAGCACATGAAGTTGGTCACGCTATCCAAGATCAGCAAGAATACTCTTTCTTACGTTTTCGTTCTACATTAGTTCCAGTTGCTAACTTTGGAAGCAATGCATCATGGATCTTTATCTTAATAGGGATGTTCGCACAACTTCCTGGAATGATGTTATTAGGAATCATCTTAATGGCTGCCGGCGTACTGTTCCAATTTGTTACACTTCCAGTGGAATTTAACGCATCGAACCGTGCGATGGATCAAGTTGTGTCATTAGGGATTATAAGAAACGATGAGGAAAGAGAAACGAAAAAAGTGTTGAATGCAGCAGCATTAACATATGTGGCAGCGGCAGCAGTTGCTGTTCTCGAACTAGTTCGTTTGCTGTTGATTTATACAGGAATGTTAAGAGATGAATAGAAATTAAAAATAAGCTGGGCTTTAATTTATTCAGTCGAAACTAAACCCAATCAATGATACGAAAGTCTTTTGTATCATTGATTGGGTTTTTTTCATCAAAAAAGAAGATTTGTGGTATTACACGGAACTTCTTATGGGAACGAAATATATTGATGAATCAACTTATTTGAATTTTGATTTTTTAGAAAATTATAGATTTTAAAAAATGCTAGGTGTATAATAAACAATGCCATTTACATAAAAGAAAACAAAAAGAAAGAAGGGTTTTTTTGCAAACTGCTGAATATGTACAAGGGAAAAAGCGGCAGGAGATGACCATTTATCGGATTTTATTTGCGATAAGTCTTGGACATTTTTTGAATGATTGTATGCAATCGGTTGTGCCTGCCTTATTTCCTGTTATCCAAAAGTCAATGGAATTAAATTATACCCAAATTGGTTGGATTGCCTTTGCTTTAAACATTACATCCTCTATTCTACAACCTGTGTTTGGTGTTTTGGCAGATAAAAGGCCAGCACCATATTTATTGCCGATTGCAATGTTCTCAAGCTTAATCGGAATGCTAGGCCTTTCTCTCGCTCCAAATTTTTACTTGGTCTTATTATCCGTTTTATTTATTGGATTTGGTTCCGCTATCTTCCATCCAGAAGGATCTCGTGTTTCTTATATGGCAGCTGGAGCGAAACGCGGGCTTGCCCAATCAATTTATCAAGTGGGCGGAAATGCAGGTCAATCATTAGCACCTGTATTTACTGCTTTTATTTTTGTACGAACAGGTCAATTCGGAACCATTTGGTTTACTCTTCTAGCTACAATTGGCATGATTGTATTATTTCAAGTATCAACTTGGTATAAGAGAGAATTGTATATTAGAAATCCACAAAAGAAACAACAAGGAAAGCGGGAATTTGTTGTTAATAAAGAAATTATTCTGGCAATATGTTTATTAATTTTCCTTGTATTTGCACGTTCTTGGTATGGAGCGGGAATTAGTAATTTCCTTCACTTTTATTTAATTGAGAAGTTTAGCTTAAGTATTGAAAATGCGCAAATATTTGTTTTTGTGTTTTTACTTGCTGGTGTAATTGGGACTTTTCTTGGAGGACCATTGGCAGACCGCTTTGGGAAAAGAACGATTCTTCTCTTTTCTTTAATCGGATCTGCACCGTTTGCTTTACTGCTCCCACATATGCCGTTTTGGCTAATAGGGCCTTTATTATTTATTATTGGCTTTATTTTGCAGTCTAGTTTCAGTGTGACCGTTGTTTATGCACAAGAACTGCTTCCAGGTATGATTGGCCTTGTGTCAGGCTTAATTGTAGGGTTAGCATTTGGAATGGGGGCACTAGGTGGAGTAATCTTTGGTGTTATTGGAGACACATTTAGTTTGCAAGCAATTATGATTATTTGTAGCCTGCTGCCGCTTTTAGGAATATTGACATATATACTGCCGACGGATAAGCGAGTTAGTGAAATACATTCTACTTTAAAATAGATAATAGTTAGTATGACATCACTTATAGGCGCCGTAATAAGCTTCGTTCTTGAGCTAATTATAATTAAAATAGACCATACGTTCGTTTTGTGCTATGATTGCTCTAAAAGAAAACAGGAGGAGTTAGGATGGCACTAACAAATCTAAATGTAGAAGAGCGAATGAAAAATTATAAAATAGCTGGTTTAAGCATAGCGGTAATACAAGATGCAAATCTTAATTGTATCAAACAGTATGGTGTGAAGGAAGCAGGTAAAACGGATATTGTTAATGAACAGACACGCTTCCATTCTGCTTCTATAAGTAAATTTGTGACAGCTATGTTGGTTTTAAAGCTAGTAGAAACTGGACTGCTTGATTTAGATGAAGATGTTAATGTTAAACTTAGCTCTTGGCGTTTAACAGCAAATAAATGGATAAAAGGCAAAAAAGTAACTTTAAGAGATCTTTTGAGTCATCAATCAGGGATTATTGACCCAGAAGGTAGTTTTAGGGAATGGAAAGAAAACGAGGAAGTTCCTCCTATGATAGACATATTAGAAGGAACTTCCGTATTCAATCGGCAGAAAATACAGATCAGTTGTGAACCAATGAGTGCATTTCATTACTCGGACGCTGGCTTTTGCATTATTCAACAACTGATTGAAGATACTTTGCAGAAATCTTTTCACATAGTATTAAAAGAATTTCTCCTTCAGCCTTTACATATGAATCAGAGCTGTATTGATATAAGAGGTGTTGAAAATATTTCTTCTGGTCATGATAATAAAGGACAAATTATCTACGGAAACTACCCCTTTTATCCTTATCCAGCAGCCTGTGATATTTGGACTACTCCTGCTGATTTAGCGATTTTAGTATTGGAATTAATGAATGCTTTGGAAGGTAGAAGTCAATTAGGATTATCGAGGCAAAATGCTAAGGAGATAATCAGTCCGCAAGGGAACATAAATTGGATCGGACTGAGCGTGTTTTTAGATAGCTCTAATAAAGAAGTGGAAATTTCTGCATTAGGATGGGGGATTGGATTTCAGAGCATGCTTGTAGCTTACCCATTATTAAAAAAAGGGGCGATAATTATGACAAATACTGATTTAGGTGTACATCAAATGAAAGGGATAATAGGAGAGATCTATCATTCTATTTTTGGCAATGATTATTAAGTCAATAGTAAGAGCAAAAAAATTGTATTCATCGTTGCAAGTAATTTAATATTAATTGCAAAGTGAATACAATTTTTTAGTTTATTTATCGAGAGGTTGTTTATATTCATCTAAAGTGAAACCTTCGCCCATTACATCATGAACGATACTAACCGATACAAACGCATGGGGATCTATACTTGTAATGATGCTTTTTAAACGAACAATTTCTGTTTTTGCGACAACACAATAAAGTACTTCCCGATCTTGTTTAGTAAAGGAACCATGTCCTTTTAAGACAGTAACACCACGATCCATTTCACTCATTATCTTATTGGCGATTTTTTCATTGTCGTCAGAAATGATCATTGCTCCTCTAGCTGCATATGCCCCTTCTTGAATAAAGTCGATTACTCTTGCCCCGACAAAAACAGCAACCAATGTATACATCGCTTCTCTATATGATAGATACGTGATTAACGAAAGCGTAATGACACAAAAGTCAAAGAAGAACATGGTTTTTCCCATACTCCATCCGAAATACTTAAACCCTAATCTAGCTATAATATCTACTCCGCCAGTTGTCCCTCCATAGCGGAAAATAATACCTAAGCCGACACCAATAAATGTTCCTGCGAATAAAGCAGCTAGAGTCAAATCTTCAGTGAGGGGAATATGTAACTCGATCTCTGGAAGCTGGAAAAACCAGAGGAAAATAGAGACTGCAACCGTTCCAATAATCGTGTAAATAAAGACGTTTTTCCCTAATAACTTCCACCCGATGAAAAACAAAGGGATATTAAGTAGTAAATTTGTGATGGAAGGATCCAAATTCCATTCAGCATATAATAAAAGCGTAATACCGGTAAAACCACCTTCTGCTAAATTGTTCTGCATATTGAAATGAACAATACCGAAGGAAAATATCGCAGATCCTAAAAGGATGAACAAGATATTTTTAACTTTAATACTTTTAAACATCGACTCGCCTTCTTTCTTAGTACAAAATGCACTATTATTAGCGTATCCATTATATCGAATCACATGCAGATGGGCAATCTAGCAGATAAGCAAGCAATTAGTTAATGTTAGGAAAAGAAGAGCATGCATTTTTAGACACTTATATTAATATCGTCAAAAATGTTTGTAAAAATGGTTTAGATTAGCTAACATGGAATTGGATAAGATTACTTATTGACTTGAGGTGCTTATATTGAATCAGGATAAAACGGTAAAAGATATACAAAGAGAAGTAGATGAATACATCGGACAATTTAAAGAAGGGTATTTCAGTCCGCTGGCCATGCTTGCCCGACTGACAGAAGAGTTAGGAGAGCTGGCTAGAGAAGTAAACCATTACTATGGGGAGAAACCAAAAAAAGAAACGGAAACAGAGAAAGAAATTACGGATGAAATTGGGGATATGTTGTTTGTGTTAACTTGTTTAGCCAATTCACTTAATATCGATTTAGAAGAAGCACATAATCGTGTTATGCATAAATTTAACACACGGGATAAAGATCGTTGGACAAGGAAAGATCAATAAAGACAAAATACATATTAAGGAGTTAGGACATTGAATAAAGTAAAAATCGTAATCGCAGGACCTAGAGGCAGAATGGGAACAGAAGCAGTTTATTTAATGGGAAGAACAGAGAATTTTGAACTTGTTGCAGTTTTAGATCATAAGAATGAGGGGAAAAGCTTAAAAGAGATAGAAGGCTTTGCTTCTTATGATGTACCAATATATACGGATATAGAAAAATGTCTACAAACAGAAAAACCGGATGTGCTTATTGATTTAACAACGCCTGAGTTCGGCATGCATCATGCTAAAACAGCTTTAAGCTATGGTGTTAGACCAGTAGTAGGAACAACCGGGTTTACGAAAGAAAACTTAGCCGAATTAGAAAAATTATGTGAAGAAATGGATCGCGGCTGTATCATTGCGCCAAATTTTGCTTTGGGTGCTGTGTTAATGATGAAATTCTCTAAAATGGCTGCACGCTATTTTGCCGATGTGGAAATTATGGAAATGCATCATGATCAAAAACTGGATGCACCATCTGGAACTGCTGTGAAAACAGCTGAGCTTATTGCAGAAGTAAGAGAAAGCAAAAAACAAGGACACCCAGACGAAAAAGAGACCATACCAGGCGCAAGAGGCGCAGATTTCGATGGAATGAGAATACACTCTACACGTCTACCAGGCTTAATTGCCCATCAACAGGTTATGTTCGGATCAGATGGAGAATCATTAACCATTAGACATGATTCTTATAATCGGGCTTCCTTTATGTCAGGTGTTAAATTTGCAGTAGAAGAGGTATTAAAGCTAAATGTATTGATATACGGTTTAGAAAATATTATGGAGTAGGAGTGGAATTAGGATGAACATTGCTTTAATTGCTCATGATAAAAAGAAAAATGACATGGTTGCTTTTGTTGTTGCTTATAAAAATATATTTGCAAAGCATACTTTATACGCAACTGGAACAACAGGTGGTAGAATTCAAGAAGCAACAGGATTAGATGTACATCGTTTTCATTCAGGACCACTCGGCGGTGATCAAGAAATAGGCTCGTATATTGCTAATAATGATATGGATATGGTTTTTTTCTTTAGAGATCCTCTAACTGCACAGCCTCATGAACCTGATGTTACAGCATTAATCCGTTTATGTGATGTTTATTCTGTTCCGCTGGCAACAAATATGGGAACTGGAGAAGTATTAATTCGAGGACTCGAGCAAGGTGACATAGATTGGAGAAAGATAGTTCATGGAAAGACAGAACCAGTGGCAAAAAAATTCACAGAAAAACTCAATGAAAACTGATGAAGTTGATATACTCGCTTTTGGTGCTCATGCCGATGACGTAGAAATCGGCATGGGTGCAACCATCGCAAAATATGCTGCACAGGGGAAAAAGATTATTATCTGTGATTTAACAGAAAGTAATCTTTCTTCAAATGGCACAGTAAAAAGACGTAAACAAGAAGCGGAAAAAGCAGGAGAAGTGCTGGGAATTGCTGAAAGAATGACATTGCAGATTCCTGATCGAGGTTTATATCTAGAAGAAAAAGCTATAAAAAAAGTAGTGGAAGTGATTCGTACATACAAACCAAAGATTGTGTTTTCTCCTTATTGGGAAGATAGACATCCGGATCATGGCAATTGCACCAAAATTGTGAATGAAGCAGTCTTTTCAGCAGGGATAAAAAACTATCAGGTTGGAAATACATCAGCCCATAAAGTACAGAATCAATACTATTACATGATAAACGGTTTTCATAAACCTGATTTTGTTATTGATATTAGTGATTATATGGAGCAAAAGCAAGCTAGTCTTAATTGTTATCAAAGTCAATTTGTTAAAGGTGAAAACAGTGTGGAAACTCCGTTAACAAATGGCTATATTGACACAATAGAAGCAAGAGAAAAACTTTTTGGCAAAGAAGTTGGTGTGATTTACGCAGAAGGATTTATTAAATCTAAGCCAATATTATTAAATCAAGATTTATTAGGTGGAGACAAATGAAAAAATTAAAAATCGGCATTACCTGTTATCCGACAGTTGGCGGATCAGGGGTTATTGCAACAGAATTAGGAAAGATGCTGGCTGAGAGAGGACATGAAATTCACTTTATTTCTTCCAGTATTCCTTTTCGTTTAAATAAAATGTATCCGAATATTTATTACCATCAAGTGGAAGTAAATCAATATGCTGTTTTTCAATACCCGCCATATGATTTAGCATTAAGCAGCAAAATGGCGGAAGTCATTAATCGAGAAGAGTTAGACTTGTTGCATGTTCACTATGCAATCCCACACGCTGTTTGTGCTATATTAGCAAAACAGATGAGCAACAGGGATGTCAAAATAGTTACAACACTTCATGGCACCGATATAACAGTACTAGGATATGATCCATCACTTGCAGCGGGAATACGTTTTGGAATTGAAAAATCAGATCTCGTAACAGCAGTTTCTAATTCATTAATCGCCCAAACTTATGAAGTAATTGAGCCAAACAAAGAAATACTCCCTGTTTATAATTTTATTGATGAGCGAATTTATCGGAAAGTCGATGCAAGTCATTTGAAAAAAGAACTGGCGATTTCCGATACAGAAAAAGTTGTTATTCATGTCTCTAATTTTAGAGGAGTAAAAAGAGTTACAGATGTTGTACAAGCATTCCATCAAATCGCAAATCAGATTCCCGCAAAACTATTGCTTGTTGGTGATGGACCTGAAATGTCGAAGGTGACCAAATTAGTGGATGAGCTTCAATTAAGACAAAAGGTATTATTTCTTGGCAAACAAGAGAATTTGGAGGAGCTCTATTCTTTAAGTGATCTCATGCTGCTTCTTTCGGAAAAAGAAAGCTTCGGTTTGGTGGCATTAGAAGCTATGGCATGCGGGGTTCCCGTCATAGGAACAAATGTCGGCGGTATTCCTGAGGTAATTGTTCCAAATGAGACAGGGTATATTTGTGAACTTGGGGATATAGAAGATATTGCTAAACATTCGATAAAGCTGTTAACGGATGAAAAGAAGCATGCCCAATTTTCGCAGCATTCTATTTCGAGAGTACGAGATTATTTCCGGGCCGATATCATCGTTGACCAATATATAGAGATTTATAAATCTATTTTAGAAACTGGTGAAATGAATGATAAATCCGTTTGAAGAAGCTCTCCCGATTATTAATAAAATCGAGAAAGCAGGTTATGAAGCATATTTTGTAGGAGGAGCAGTTCGAGACCATTTATTAAATAAGCAAATTCATGATATCGATATTGCTACTTCCGCAACACCGGAAGAAATTAAATCGATCTTTCCTCACACTATTGATGTAGGGATTGCCCATGGGACTGTGATGGTAATATGGGATCAACATACATATGAAATAACAACATTTCGAACAGAATCCGCATATAGAGATTACCGCAGACCAGAGCAAGTACATTTTGTACGGGAGTTAAAAGAAGATCTTAAACGCCGTGATTTCACTATTAATGCAATGGCGATGGATAAAAACGGTCGTGTCATCGATTATTTTAATGGAAAAGAATCCTTAGAAAAAAAAGAAATTAAAACAGTTGGCAATCCGAACGAACGTTTTCAAGAAGACGCGTTAAGAATAATGAGAGGAATTCGGTTTGTGAGTACTTTAGGCTTCCACTTAGAGAAAGACACGCTAAATGGCATTAGAAACAATCAACAGCTTCTTTCAAAAATAGCGGTAGAGAGAATAACAGCTGAATTTGAAAAACTTTTACAAGGTTCATGGTGTTTAGAAGCTTTAAAAATTATGGTAGAAACTAAAATATATCAATTCTTACCGATGCTATCATCAGAAGAAAAAGGGGTTTCTATGTTCGCGAAATTACCACTGACCAAGCTTGGATTGCTAGAAAAATGGGCTGTTTTAATTTTATGTCTTGGAATGAAGGAAAAGCAGCAAATAGAATTGTTTTTACGTGCGTGGAAATTATCAGTCAAGCAAATAAAGACTATTCAAAAGATAATATATTGGATGCTGCAAAGAGAGCAGATGACTAATTGGTCTAATCAGGCGCTGTATTTTGCAACATTATCTGTTGCGGTTAGTGCGGAAAAAATGTATCAATTGTTAAAAAATTGCGAGGTAAACATAGATATTGTT
Organism: Niallia sp. FSL W8-0177; assembly: GCF_038006285.1. NCBI lineage: Bacteria > Bacillati > Bacillota > Bacilli > Caryophanales > Bacillaceae > Niallia > Niallia sp. FSL W8-0177. The sequence goes on along the minus strand of NZ_JBBOUX010000001.1, from coordinate 2,145,707 downwards.
CATTTAGAAGAAAAGTATGAGAAGTTGCCGATTAAATCAATGGAAGAACTAAAAATCGGCGGAAACGATCTATTAAGTTGGACAGAAAAAAGACCCGGTCCATGGATAAAAGATGTTCTCTCCTTAGTGGAAAGGAATGTCGTGGAAGAAAAACTTTCTAATGACAAGCAATTAATAAAGGAGTGGCTGAAACGATGTCATCAGATATAAGAAAAGGTTTAATTGAAGCCTTTACTAATAATCCTGATCAATACTTATCTGGTGAATCACTAGCAGAACTTTTAGGGTGTTCGCGAACAGCCATTTGGAAACATATTGAGTCATTGCGAAAAGATGGCTTTATATTAGAAGCTGTCCGAAAAAAGGGCTATCGAATTATCAGTTCACCAGAAAAAATTGTACCAGATAAAATATTCTTTGGTTTAAATACGATGTACATGGGTAGAAATATCCATTTTGAAGATTCGGTTGATTCTACTCAAACTATCGCTCAGAAACTTGCGCTAGAAGGAGCAGAAGAGGGAACCTTAGTGATAGCAGAAGAGCAATTAGGTGGCAGAGGACGGTTAGAAAGAAAATGGCAATCACCTAAATATAAGGGAATATGGATGAGTCTTATTTTAAAACCGAACATACCGATAATGAGAGCGCCGCAGCTGACATTGCTGACAGCTGTTGCAGTCGTCCAAGGAATTCAAGAAGTAACTGGGGTACAAGCAGATATTAAATGGCCAAATGATCTTTTATTGCATGGGAAAAAACTAACAGGCATCTTAACAGAAATGCAAGCAGATAGTGATAGAGTTCATTCGTTGATCATCGGAATAGGAATTAATGTGAATCAGCAGCTTGAAGACTTTGAGAAAGATCTCCAATCAAGTGCCACTTCTATTTATCTGGAAACACAAAAGAGCTGGGATCGGGCAGAACTTATCCAAGGAATCATGTTGCAGCTAGAAAAATTATATCAGCTTTATTTAGAGAAAGGTTTTTATCCAATCAAGCTTCTGTGGGAAAGCTATTCGGTGAGCCTAGGACAAAAAGTGACAGCTAATACGCTGAATGGAAGCATAGCGGGACTTGCAAAGGGTATTACAGAAGATGGTGTTTTGCTACTTGAAGATGAGCAAGGGGCTATGCATTCGATTTACTCTGCGGATATTTTGTTGGAAACGTAATTTGCCCATAGTCAGGATAGAGAAATATTGTTATAATGCTTTTGTCGGGCAGTATCTTAATGAACTGCACCAGTATGTTTGAATGTGCATAAACCATAATTTAATCTGCCTAGATCCACAATTGGACAAGGACAGAGGGATGAAAATAGACATATAAAACAATCCTTCTATGCTTTGTAGAAGGTTTTTTTTTCGTGTAAAGCCATTCCCTCTTCCTATTTAAAAGGAGGAAAACTTAGTGAAAGCAACAACTGATTTTATCAAAATGAAGCAGAAGTGTGAAAAGATTACGATGATCACCGCCTATGATTACCCTTCTGCTAAATTAGTTGAACAAGCAGGAACAGATTTAATATTGGTAGGGGATTCCTTGGGAATGGTTGTACTTGGATATGATTCAACTGTACCAGTAACAATGGATGACATGATTCATCATGGAAAAGCGGTTAAACGCGGTGCTGAAAATACGTTTATCGTCATTGATATGCCGTTTATGAGCTATCATTTATCTCGTCGCGATACTTTATTAAATGCGGCACGCTTGATCCAAGAAACAGGCGCAAATGCAGTGAAAATAGAAGGTGCAGACGATGTAATTGAACAAATCAACTGTTTAACAAATGCTGGTATTCCAGTGATGGCGCACTTAGGTTTAACCCCTCAGTCAGTAGGTGTATTAGGTGGCTATAAAGTACAAGGAAAAAGTTCGGATGAAGCGAAACGGCTTATGGATAGTGCATTAAAATGCCAAGCTGCAGGAGCTTTTGCGATAGTATTGGAGTGTGTGCCGATGCAAGTTGCTAAAGAGGTGAGTAAGAGATTGGATATTCCTACAATCGGTATCGGAGCTGGAAGTGAAACAGATGGGCAAGTTCTTGTTTATCACGATTTGATCACATATGGTGTGGATCGAGTTGCAAAATTTGTAAAACAATATGCAAATGTCAATGAAGCTATTTCTCTTGCAATCGATCAATATATTTCTGAAGTGAAAATGGGGGCTTTTCCAGAAATGAAGCATAGCTTTCAGATGAAAGCGGAAGAAATAAAAAGCTTATATGGAGGAAACACCCAATGAATATCGTCACAAATCCAAAACAATTACAGGATATAACTACTTCGTTACAAAAAAATAAAGTAACCATTGGCTTTGTGCCGACAATGGGGTATCTACATGAAGGTCATCGAGCACTGATTAAAGCTGCAAGAGAACAAAATGAAATTGTGATTATGAGTGTATTTGTTAATCCACTGCAATTTGGACCAAATGAAGATCTTGCTTCCTATCCAAAAGATTTTGAACATGATAAACAAGTGGCAATGGAAGAAGGAGTAGATTATTTATTTCATCCCTCGGTGGAAGAAATGTATCCAGGGCAAATGTCTGTGACTGTAAAAGTGGAAAGACGTACGAACTGTTTATGTGGTAAGTCAAGACCTGGTCATTTTGATGGAGTCGCAACTGTATTAACGAAATTATTTCATTTAGTTCAGCCGACGAATGTTTATTTTGGTAAAAAGGATGCACAGCAAGTCGCAGTGGTAGATGGATTAATAGAAGATTTTCATTTTCCTATTAATCTAGTTGCAGTGAATACGGTCAGAGAAGAAGATGGCTTAGCAAAGAGTTCTAGAAATGTTCGCCTTACGCCAATAGAAAGACGAGAGGCAGGCATTTTATATAAATCTCTTAGTATAGCTAGAAGTGAGTTAATAAAAGGAACGGCAGATATAGAAGCATTAAAAAAATCTATTATCACTTTCGTTGAAAAAGAGTCAAGCGGCAAGGTTGACTACTTTGAGATATTATCCTATCCCCAATTAGAGACATTAAAGGAGCTAAATGGGAAGATGGTTATAGCGATTGCTGTCCACTTTAGTAAAGCAAGGTTAATAGATAATATAATCTTTGAATTAGACCATGCATCTAGGTAAACATTGACAAAAATGGAGGGTTATCCTTATGTTTCGGATAATGATGAACGGAAAAATCCATCGAGCTACTGTAACAGAAGCAAACTTAAATTATGTTGGCAGTATTACAATTGATGAGGATATTTTAGATGCGGTTGGAATGGTAGCGAATGAAAAAGTTCAAATTGTAAATAACAATAATGGCGCAAGATTAGAAACATATATTATTCCTGGAGAAAGAGGAACTGGGACGATTTGTTTAAACGGCGCAGCCGCAAGATTAGTTCAAGTAGGAGATATTGTTATTATTATATCTTATTGTTATGTTTCAAATGAAGAGCTCACCCAGCACCAGCCTAAAGTAGCGATTATGGATGAAAATAATCGCATTACAACTATTCTTCAGCAAGAACCAGAGAAAACAGTATTATAACAACTGAAAATTCTTAAAAGCCAAAATAATTATATAAATATTTCTTAACATGTATGTATATTGTTCAGGTTTCTATTTGGTTGGAATATTTGTGTTCCAACCTTTTTTCGTTTATTTTTCTCTAAAGTGTAAAATAAACGAAAAAAGCACAATAAAAGAATCATTACATAAAGTAGGAACATCTTTCCCTTTTTTCATTTTTATGATACCGTTTGATTGACTGAAAGTTTGAGGTGGACGTAATGAGTAACAAATTTGTAGTAGTTGATTTGGAGACAAACGGTAATTCTCCGAGAAAAGGGGATCGAATCATACAGTTTGCAGCGGTAGTTATAGAGAATGGGAACATTGTAGAGGAGTACTCTTCCTTACTTAATCCTCTTCAGCCAATAACACCGTTTATTGAAGAATTAACTGGGATCACAGATGAAATGGTGGAATCAGCGCCAATTTTCGAAGAAATAGCAGACAAAATTGTTCATTTATTAGAAGATGCTTATTTTGTTGCACATAATGTTTTATTTGATTTATCTTTTTTAAATGAGGAGTTAGAGCAGGCAGGGTGTAGACAATTTTATGGCCCTATCCTTGATACAGTTGAACTGGCAAGGATTTTATACCCTACAGCAGATAGTTATAAATTAACAGACCTTGCCGCACAGGAAGGAATTGTCCATACTAGACCGCATCAGGCAGATAGTGATGCTTATGTGACAGCAGAATTATTGCTTTTATTACTAGCAAAACTGAACGAACTGCCTCAAGTTACGACAAAGCAATTAGAATTTTTAAGCTCATCGCTAAAAAGCGATTTAGATATTTATTTACAATCATTGCTGCAAGAGAAACAATCAAAAGTTGAGTATATTCCTGAAAGCTGGGAGGTATATCGTGGATTAACGCTAAAAAAATTACCTAGTAATTTGATTAGTAACCAAAGTAAAGATTATACCGATTCTTTTGATGTTCATACTGTAGAAAAACGGATGAAAGATACTCTATCTTTTTATCAAAAAAGAGAAGGGCAGATCGAAATGATGAATGCCGTTCATCAAGCACTAACAAGTAATCAGCATGGACTTATTGAAGCGGGTACCGGTGTTGGAAAGTCTCTTGGTTATTTAGTGCCAGCTGCTTATTTTTCGATAGAGAACAAAGAGCAAGTTATTATTAGTACATTTACCACTCAGTTACAGGAACAACTATTTCATAAAGACTTGCCTTTGCTTAAAAGAATTCTTCCGTTTCCAATTACTTATACGCTTTTAAAAGGCAGAAATCACTATATTAGTTTAGATAAATTTGAAGTATCCTTAAAGGAGCAAGAGGATAACTATGATATTATTTTAACAAAAATGCAGATTTTAATATGGTTAACCGAAACGGAAACGGGTGATAAAGATGAATTAAATTTAACAAGCGGTGGAATAAATTATTGGGAAAAAATTAAAAATGATGGGAATTTTTCATTACCAATTTCAAAAGAATGGGCCCAGAAGGATTTTTATCGGAGAACCCGGAATGCTGCGCAAAAGGCTAATATGATTATTACGAATCATGCTTTGCTTGTAAAAGATTTAACAACCGATCAACATTTGCTACCATCTTATCATTATGCCATTATCGATGAGGGCCACCATTTTGAAAAAACAGCTACTAAGCATTTTGGTTTCCGCTTTTCATATGTAGCCGTACGATTAAGTATCAATGCGATTGGGACGACAGATCAAAAGCAGCTAATGTATCATTTAGAACATATGCTAGGTGATTTATCTCTAACGGATAAAATAGAATTCAATCAATTTATTTTATCGCTACATGAAGAATTAGATGAACTGTTTCGTGCTGTTCTACGTTATGTGAAAAAAACAAATCAATCAAGTAAAGAAGGAAAAGGTAGCTATCGTATAAAGAAAACAGATACAGGAGATTGGAATGCAGTCAAAAGTGTTGCAGAGAGAATGGTTTTTCTCTGGAAGGATGGAAGAAACGCGCTTAGAGAAAAAGTGCTTCGATTAAAAGAGCAAAATAGGAAATTTAGCTCTTCGCAAATGCTTGTAGTTGAACGAATTGAATCGACATTAAATGATTGGCAAATATATATTAATCATTTGCGAGAAATGTTTTTGCGCGAAGGAGACAATATAGCCTGGTTGGAAACAGATAAGAAAAATTTTCTTAATAATGCTGTTTTGTATACACAGCCATCTTCTGTTGCAGAACCTTTACAGAATCGTTTTTTTAATCAGAAACAAAGCATTGTTTTTACCTCCGCAACTATAACTGTAAATAATTCATTTGATTATTATGTGAAAGTTTTAGGGCTAGGGAAAAACCAATTAGAAGTTCAAATAGATTCACCATTTAACTATGAGAAACAAGTACAACTGCTTATCCCAACAGATGTACCCGAAGTAAATACAGTCTCATTAAATGAGTATGTATCTACTATTGGCAAACAAATCATTAACATCGCGCAAGCTACGAAAGGGAGAATGCTTATTCTTTTCACAGCAAATGAGATGCTGAAAAAGACATATGATTATATGAAAGAAAGTGGCTGTCTAGAAGAATATGCTATTTTGGCCCAAGGAATTACCAATGGAAGTCGAATGAGATTAACACGTAATTTTCAACGATACGATAAGGCGATATTATTGGGAACGAATAGTTTTTGGGAAGGAATTGATATTCCAGGAGAAGACTTGACCTGCTTAATTATTGTTAGACTTCCGTTTTCTTCACCGGAAGATCCATTAACAGAAGCGAAAAATGAACGTATTAAGAATGAGGGCGGAAATCCCTTTTTAGAAAATAGTCTTCCAGAAGCAGTTTTGCGATTTAAACAAGGATTCGGAAGATTAATTCGTACAGAAGAAGATAAAGGATTTATTATTGTATTTGATCGCCGAATTGTTTCCACTTCTTATGGAGAAACCTTTTTAAAATCTATTCCTGCTGTGCCAATTAAGCAGCTAAATAATACCGAAATGGTCAAATTTATTGAAAAGTGGCTGAAGTAGAAGTAGATAACTATTTTGTTCTCTAATCAATGCAGCTTGCATGCACATCATCTTCTAGAAAAATAGAAGAGGAAGTGGATGCTGGCTGGTCATTTCTAGCAAAAAACTACCGATTATTATTATTATTATTTCTTTCTGTTTATAAATCCTGTTATAATAACCTATGTATAAAATAATGTATTAAAGAGTGATGTAAAATGAAGAAATGGATTTGGATAATTGTTGTTGTTGTTCTTATTGGACTAGCTGTAAGTATTAATACATATGTTCAAGCGATGAAGCCTGTTAAATCTGCAAGAGAAGTTGCAGAAAATATTGCTAAGAAAGAAGCCGATTTGAAAGAGGTCGACAGCTTTCAATTATATAATGGCAAGGAAGCCTATTATATTTTAGAAGGTAAAAACGATGATAATAAGGATATTATTGTTTGGATTAATGAAAAATCCCATAAAGTTACCGAAAAATTGAAAAAAGATGGGCTGACCAAACAAGAAGCGCTTAATATATTATTATCGAAGCAGACACCAGAAAAAGTCAATCATGTGTGTTTGGGAATGTATGATGGTATACCTGTATGGGAGATCTATTCTCATACAGATAAAGATTCCATAAACTATCATTGGATTGATTTTGAAACAGGAGAAATTCTTTTAACAATTGAAAATTATTAACCAATAGGAGTGGTAAATAACAATGAAAATTCAATTAGCACAAAGAGTGAATGCATTAACTCCATCAACAACTTTGGCCATTACTGCAAAAGCAGCTAGTTTAAAAGCAGATGGTCATGATGTGATCGGTTTAGGCGCTGGAGAGCCTGATTTTAACACTCCTCAAAATATTATTGACGCTGCGGTTAGAAGCATGAATGAAGGACATACTAAATACACTCCTGCATCAGGCTTACAAGTACTAAAAAAGGAAATTGCGGCAAAGTTAAAGCGAGACCAAAAACTAGATTATGAAACAAATCAGATTATCGTCACAAATGGAGCAAAACATGGATTATACACTTTGTTCCAAGTAATTTTGGACAAAGGGGACGAAGTTATTATTCCTACTCCTTATTGGGTTAGTTATCCAGAACAAGTGAAACTGGCAGAAGGAGAGCCTGTTTTTATTGAAGGTTACGAATCGAATGAATTTAAGATTACCCCAGAACAATTAAAAGAGGCTATAACTTCAAAAACGAAAGCAATCATTATCAATTCGCCAAGTAATCCAACTGGAATGATCTATACAGAAGAAGAGTTAAAAGCAATTGGGGAGATTTGTTTAGAACATAAAATTTTAATTATCTCTGATGAAATTTATGAAAAATTAGTTTATGGAGATAGCAAGCATGTATCAATTGCTTCTCTATCCCCTGAACTGAAGGAAGCCACTATTATTATCAATGGGGTTTCCAAATCTCACTCTATGACAGGCTGGAGAATTGGCTATGCAGCGGGTTCTAAAGAAATTATTACAGCGATGACAAATCTAGCAAGCCACAGTACTTCTAACCCGACGACACCATCTCAGTATGCAACGATAGAAGCTTATGCAGGCCCGCAAGAATCAGCCGAAGAAATGCGTCAAGCATTTAATAAGCGCTTAGATATTATTCATGAAAAATTAAATAATATTCCTGGATTTTCATGTTTAAAACCAAAAGGGGCATTTTATCTTTTCCCTAATGTGCAAAAGGCAGTAGAATTAACTGGATTTAAGTCTGTAGATGAGTTTTCAACAGCTTTATTAGAAGAGGCATTAGTAGCAGTTGTTCCAGGTTCAGGATTTGGAGCAGATAGTTACATCCGACTATCATATGCAACGTCACTTGAAAAATTAGAAGCTGCCGTAACGCGAATGGAGCAATTTGTCGAAAAAAAGATGGTCGTTAACCAGTAAAGTTTTATTAGTAGAGTATGCCCACAAAGATACTATATCTTTTAGGGCATTTTCTCTTTTTCTATTATTTATTTTGGAAGAGAAATTGATCGGAGTAGGATTGAATAAAAGAAAAGTCTTTGTACACGCCAATATTATACTAGAAGGTGATCGATAGTGTTGATTGTCTACAGATGTAAAGGTATAATGTTTTGGTAGAATATTTTTTATCGAGTAGAATAATTTCTATTAAATCTGCTACTAATAGTAGACAATCGGTTTTTAATACCCAACTTTATATAGGGCAAGCCGTAGTATCTATTTAAGTACATATATTTTTTTGTTTTTGGAGGAGTTAATCGTGATTAAAGCAACTATTGCCGAGTTACCAAAATATGTTGATAAAGAGGTTAAAGTAGGCGCGTGGATTGCCAACAAGCGATCTAGCGGAAAAATTGCCTTTTTACAGCTTCGCGACGGATCAGGATTTGTACAAGGAGTTATTGTTAAAAGTGACGTAGCGGAAGAAGTTTTCCAAACAGCTAAATCAATTACACAAGAATCATCTGTATATGTTACTGGTACTGTTCAAAAGGATGAACGTTCCCCGTTTGGGTATGAGTTATTAGTAACAAATATTGAATTGATTCATACTTCAACAGATTATCCGATAACGCCAAAAGAACATGGAACAGAATTCTTGATGGATAATCGTCATTTATGGTTACGTTCCAAGCGTCAGCATGCCGTAATGAAAGTTAGAAATGAAATAATTCGTGCAACGTATGAATTTTTTAATGAAAATGGATTTGTAAAAGTAGATCCACCCATTCTAACAGGAAGTGCTCCTGAGGGTACAACAGAATTATTTGCAACTAAGTATTTTGAAGAAGATGCTTATCTTTCACAAAGTGGACAACTTTATATGGAAGCAGCAGCAATGGCGTTAGGAAAGGTATTTTCATTTGGCCCTACATTCCGTGCCGAAAAATCTAAAACACGCCGTCATTTAATCGAGTTTTGGATGATTGAGCCTGAAATGGCATTTGTAGAGTTTGATGAGAATTTAGAAGTTCAAGAACAATACGTATCATATGTTGTTCAATCTGTGTTGAAAAATTGTCAGCTTGAGCTTAATACGCTAGGAAGAGATGTTTCTAAATTAGAAAAAATCACTGCTCCTTTCCCAAGAATAAGCTATGACGATGCAATCACATTCTTACATGAAAAAGGCTTTGATGATATTGAATGGGGAGATGACTTTGGATCTCCACATGAAACAGCTATTGCGGAAAGTTTTGATAAGCCTGTGTTTATCACCCATTATCCAACTAAAATTAAACCTTTCTATATGCAGCCAGACCATGAAAGAGAAGATGTCGTCCTTTGCGCAGATTTAATTGCTCCAGAAGGCTATGGTGAAATTATTGGTGGTTCAGAGCGTATCCATGATATGGAACTATTAAATAAACGAGTAAAAGAGCATCAATTAGATCCGGAAACATACAAATGGTATCTAGAACTAAGAGAATACGGTTCAGTACCTCATTCTGGTTTTGGTCTCGGATTAGAAAGAACAGTTGCTTGGATTACAGGAGTGGAACATGTTCGTGAAACCATCCCATTCCCAAGATTATTAAATCGTCTATATCCTTAATTAACAATAGTAGGGTAGAAAATACGGAAAGTTTAGGTGGAGGACCTCACAGAGAATAGATAATGTGAGGTTTTCATCTTTGATAACATTCCTCGTTTTCTCCCTTCTTCTTTTTGTTAACTATTGCTAGGTTTGGGTGATTTTCATTATTACATGCTTATTGCCAACATGATATACTTAATTAGAGGTGTCCTTATGAATAAAACAATTTTTTTAAAATGGCTGCAAGAAGGGAATGTAAATATTCCTTCCACACTTCTAACACATTACAAACATTTAAAAATAAATGAAAAAGAATTAGTTCTTTTACTGCAAGTACATTATTACTTAGAACGAGGGAAGGATTTTCCGACCCCTGCAGAAATAGCTGCACAAATGACAATAGATATTAATGAATGTCATGAATTATTAAGTCAACTTATCCGCAAAGGCTTTATCGACATATTAGATGGAAATAGTGATACCGGAATCCGATTTGAGAGATATTCCTTGGAGCCTCTTTGGAATAAATTAATTGAGCAATTTCTCCTTAATAATAAAAAAGAAGAAGAAGCTTTAATAGAAAAAGAAGAATCAGATTTATATACTTGTTTTGAAAGAGAATTTGGAAGACCATTGTCTCCTTTTGAAATTGAAACATTAAATATGTGGGTAGACGACGATCAGCATGAAATAGTAATTATAAAAGCAGCGCTTAGGGAAGCTGTGATTTCAGGTAAATTAAATTTTCGTTATATTGACCGAATCTTGTTTGAATGGAAAAAGAATGGAATTAAGACAATCGAGCAAGCAAAGAGCCATGGGAAAAAGTTTAGACAGCATCAATCTGTTGGCTATAAAGCAGAACAATCGGAAGAATCTTCTAACAAAAAGACAGTGCCTTTTTATAATTGGTTGGATCAATAATCTTTTGATGGAGAGGAAGAATGTATAGGAGAAAGTAAATGGGACCGATCCTTTTAACTTTCCTTCTGAGAACTAATGGTTCTTCCTAATATAGGATAAAAAGCAGCAAACCTCGCAGTAAAAGGTGACATAGAAAGCTAGGATTGTCAAGAGAATAACGTTTAGACTTTCATAAAAACATCTACAAATAGAAAGAAAGACTTCTTATGTAGATGTTAGTCTAGCTATTCGTAGAATGACTTTTTTTTATTGCGAGTAAGTATAGTATATTCATTTCGGAGGATCACATGTTAAAAAAAGATGAAATTAGATATTGTCTTGATACGATGGGAGAAATGTTTCCTGAAGCGCATTGTGAATTAGTTCATTCTAATCCGTTTGAATTAGTGATTGCCGTATCATTATCTGCCCAGTGTACCGATGCCCTTGTTAATAAGGTAACAAAAAATTTATTTCAAAAATATAAAACACCAGAAGACTATTTGAGTGTTCCCTTGGAAGAATTACAGAATGATATTCGTTCAATCGGTTTATATCGAAATAAAGCCAAAAATATTCAAAAGCTATGCCAAATGGTTTTAGAAAAATATAATGGTGAGATACCAATGGACCGGGATGAACTGATTAACTTACCAGGTGTGGGAAGGAAAACGGCTAATGTTGTTGTTTCTGTCGCTTATAATATTCCCGCTATAGCTGTTGATACCCACGTGGAAAGAGTTAGTAAGCGATTAGGTATCTGTCGTTGGAAAGACTCCGTTTTAGAAGTAGAGAAAACACTTATGAAAAAAGTTCCCAAAGAGGAATGGTCTGTAACGCATCATCGTATGATCTTTTTTGGAAGATATCATTGTAAAGCTCAAAACCCGCAATGCGAGGTTTGTCCACTACTAGCATTGTGTAGAGAAGGGAAAAAGAGAATGAAGACAAAGGGTGTTGTCTGATGGCTAACAATCAATTAGATGCACCACTTGAGCTTATATATGGACCGTTCCCCGTTATAAAACAATTTCCTTTTATTGCTTCGGATAGTTTTGAACTAATGCCAGCTTTTTTACATGAGGCTAATTACTATCATAATAAGGTAGTTTATCAGCCTTGGAATAAAGAAAACTTTCCTGAGTGTGTAAAATTGGTGTTTGATAAGTGGAGACAGCTTAAACAGGAAATACAATTATTTGTGAAAGAAAGAGATTCTAATAGACTTCAACAAGGACTAACGATTGGAGCAGAATACTTCTTAGAATGTTTATATTGGGTTAATGAAAAGCCAGTCACATTTAAAAATGGTTTGGTAGATCCTAGTTTAGAAGTAAAACCTTTCAATTTAGAAGATCGACTTCAGTTTATTTTAAAAAGATTAAATGGCTATCATTCCTTTAAACAACTGGATGAGTTATATAAAGAATTAGAAAAACAGTTTGCGATTAAATTAGTTAAATTAAAAAGAAGCAATTAAATAATAAAAGAAGCCAGAACATAAATGTTCCAACAAAAATAAACCCAACCAATTATACAGAGATGATAACTTCGTATAATTGCTTGGGTTTATTTATTCATTAATAAAGAGGTTAGGTTAATTTAACTAACCATTCAACAGGGGGAGGAAAGCCCCCACTGTTGGAAGTTCGTTTTATTGAGAATCATTTTGATTTTGTTCTCTATTACGGTTTTGGTTCTGGTTTGGGTTTGGGTTAGTATCATTAGGGTTAGGATGATTATTTGGTCCATTATTGTTCCCATTATTGTTGTTGCCATTGTTGTTTTCACCATTATTTCCATTCCCACCGTTGTTCCCATTGTTATTATCTTGATTGTTTTGATTTTCATCTCCATTGTCTGAATCGCCATTGTCGCCATCATCTTGATTGTCATCAGAATCTTCGCCATTTGAATCGTCTGGCTTTTCTTCGTCATCTATCGTTTCATTTGGGTCCTGTGGCGGCTGTTCCTCAATCTTTTCCGGGACAGTAATACTTGCAGACGCAGGATCACTTTCTTGATCACCTTTAATTACTTTTACGGCGAAATTATAGGTGCTGCCAGGAGTAGGTTTAGCAATTTTTAAACTTGTGTCAGAAGTAACAGTCAATTGCTCACTAGCTCCACCATCTACACTGACGCTGACATCAAATTTGATGCCATCTTTCTTGCCGTAATTCCAAGATAAGTCAATTTCATCACTGTTTTCATTATAACTAGCTTTTACTCCATTTGGTGCGTCTGGCTTATTATATTTCTGTGAAACTTCATTAAGAATATTTCCTTTTACCGCATACTCGGTCTGTATTTGACTACTTGGCGTATAGGAACTTGCTAACCGGGCTGGATAGGTGCCTTTCTCAATTTTAACGGTTTCCACACTATCTGGTTTCTTGAAATCTGGTGTTTCTACATCTTCGGAAATATGCCCCATGACAGCTTTGAAAATTTGTTGGGCAACTTTCTGATTAGCACCAGGCGTGAGTGGATTTTTTCGCTCAGTGTATCCGGTCCATACAGCCATGGTGAAATTCGTTGTATAACCAGCGAACCAGGCGTCTGGTACACTGTTTTGATTCGTTATTCCCCATTTATTTCGTTCTTCTTCTGTATAGTTAGTTGTTCCGGTTTTACCAGCAACAGGCAATCCAGGGATATTTGCAAGTGTTCCCGTTCCATCGCTGCTTGTAAGGACCCCTTTTAACATATCAGATATTAAGAAGGCAGTATAATCCTGCATTACTACTTTTGATTTAGGTTCCATATTTATTTTTGTACCATCTTTTAATTTAAAGGATCGTACAGCATGAGGGGCATTATATACTCCTTCATTTCCAAAGGCGCTATAAGCTCCAGCAATTTCTAATGTGCTAGCTTCAAATGATCCAATTGCATATGATTCATATGCTTCCTCAAGCGGGATACCAAGATTCACGGCAAATTCTTTAGCATTTTCAGCACCAACAGCTTGGAATGCTTTAAGAGCAGGGATGTTTCTTGACATTTCTAACGCTTTTCGCATAGTCATAGAGCCTTTATACTTATTATCCCAGTTGTTAATCGGTGTTCCGTCTGAATAGGTACTGCGTTCATCTACGATTGTTTGATAAGTACCCCATTTTAAATGTTCAATTGCTGGACCATAATCTAGGATTGGCTTAGCTGTTGATCCTGGCTGGCGCTTCATATCTGTTGCATAGTTTGTGCCTAGCTTTACTTCAGGATCACGATCTCCGCCAAGTGCTAAAATACCGCCTGTTTTTGTATCTAACAATGTAATTCCAGCTTGGAAATCTTTGTCAGGGAAAGGAACGATTTCTCCCTCATACATTAATTTATCTACATATTCCTGAGCTTTCTTATCCATTGTTGTATAAATTTCTAACCCATCTGTAAATACATTAACATCTGGATATTTTTTCTCAATTTCGGCAATAACTTGTTTTATAAATGGATCAAATGGCAGGTCATTTGATTTACGTTTTTCTTTTTTCACTAATGTATCTTCAACAGAAGTCTTTTGTGCTTTTTCCATTTCTGCTTTAGAAATATAACCATGCTGGTGCATTAAAGATAAGACGATATTCCGTCTTTTCTCTGCTCTTTCGGGATTATTAAACGGATTATACGCATTTGGCGCCTGTGGCATTCCTGCGAGAAGAGCTGCTTCAGGCAACGTTAATTCGTCTAAAGGTTTGTCAAAATATACCTTTGCTGCGGTTTTCACCCCGCTCATATTTTCAGACATAAAGATTTTATTGACATACATCTCAAATATTTCTTCTTTGGAGTACTTGCGCTCTAATTCAAGAGCTAGCCATGCTTCTTGCGCTTTTCGGCTCAATGTTTTTTGTGGCTGGTTAAAGAAGAAGTTTTTCACTACTTGCTGTGTGATCGTACTTGCACCTTCAGAACCAAACCCGTCTCGGAAGTTCGCAATAACTGCTCCGCCTAAGCGAATAGGGTCAATTCCATGATGCTTAAAAAATCGCGAATCTTCGGTTGCGATAAACGCATCTTTTACTAAATCAGGTATATCTTCATAGTTTACATAGTCCCGGTTAACGGCACCTACTTTGGCTATTTCTTCATTATTTTTATCATAGATAGTAGAAGAAATAGGATCTTTTAATGTCTCTGGATTTAATTCAGGTGCGTCTTTTACCATAATAGCAAAGGCCACTCCACCGGCAATAATGCCGATAATACCGATTGTTAATAAAATAAGCAGAACGCGCTTAAACAAATTCATACCGCTTTTTTTCTTTCCTTTTTTAGGAGCTTTTTTCTTAGAGGCTTCAAGTTGTTTACGGCGCTCCTCTCGCGTTTGATATTTATCTGTCATAATTATTCCTACCTTTCTTTCTAAAAACAAAAGGAATTAGTTGAATCCATAAATAGTATCGATTACTTTTATATAGTCAATTCGAGGTCGATAACCTAGGCTGATGGAATGACCATTGCTTGCTAATTCTTGTTTTGTAATCGATTTTCTTCCGCCATTTATCATTCTTTCCCAAAATATAAATAGTTTTTCTGCATCTAAATAGAATATTTCATTCGTTTCAGAAAAAGAGATAATGACAAAGCAAATTCCTTGTTGCTCACATACCAAGCGCATATGCCTGATTTGGTGTTCATGGAAGTTATTCAGCGGGAAGGAAGTGGTATGCTTCGTTTCTTTCGCTTCAAAGTCAATATATTTACCTCGATAAACACCGTTATAGTCTGTAGTGGAAGCTTGTTTAAAATAGGCTTCTTTTATTACTGCAGCACTTCTTTTAGGGTAATCGACTTGAACAATTTGAACAGGCGTTGGCTTTTTATGTATGACAGCCTTACCAAATTCTAAATAGTATTTGTTGGTTTCGTTCAAATCATCCTCTAGTGTCATTCCCCGATTACTATAACTTACCTTTTTTTGCGACTTGGTATGTACATTTTTCAAGGGAGTGTACCTTTTCCCATTTGGATAATGAATCTTCATATTTCCACCTCACAAAGATTCTTTCAAAGTATAACTTAGTGCAATCAACAAACAATAATACCATAAAGCGTTCATAAGAGGTGAACAATTTGATAGGTAAAAAATCATATTTTTCTTCCTTGGAAGAAGAAAAACTTATTAATAGAATAAGACTAATTACCGATATGCGCAACTTTGACAATATTTCAAGAACGAAAGCATATCTCCACTATTATAACAAACATAAAGAAATACAATGGGCGTTTCTCGCGAGTCAGGTTTCCCGAAATGCAGGCTGGAATATGTGCGATTTGAATGGAACTTGGCTCCCACAAGTAGTTAGTCAAGAAAAAAGACAGCAAATATACTTAACTTACGAGAAAGCAAATTGGCTGATTTTTCAAGATGCATACCCCCAATTATTACTCTATGAATATTCGACGAAAAATAACTTGCCAATGTTTCATTTATTAAAATTTTTTCAAGTGTCCTCTTTTATGGTAGAAGAATGGAATCATTATTGGAAGAAAAAAGACAAGAAAAGATTAATGAATAGCTTAATCATCAATGAACAAAATGTTATTCATCAGCCTGTCATGGAAAACAAAAGAATAAAACATCATGTTTTTCATTATCTTCCATATCTTTTTCAAGATTTGTTTCATTTTAATGCAGTCCTCTTTCCAACTACACAAGGAACACTTTATGGGGCAAGCGTTTCTAACTTCACATCACTAAGCGCACGGATTAAGCTTGGCAATACATTAGCAAGTCTTTTATTTAAACCTAATTTATATCAAGAGTTCTATGATTTTGCAAGGAAAAATGAACATACAGGTTCGAGGAGAGATTATGAAAAATATATATATCCTAATTTAGCCAATACAACACCCATTTTGCGAGCTGCTTATCCAGTGGTAAGGCATCAACATATACTAAGGGGGGATTGGTTCAAAAAGCATATTAAGAAAAAGTGGCGAAACCTTAGTGAACAGAAAGAACCTTTTCATATAACAGATTGGTATCTGAGAAAACAGCGGCAGTTACATGCACTTATTCGTCAGGAAAACAAATGGTTTAACTAATTTTTGCTTAATCTTGTCGAAATATAAACGAGTAATAAGAATATGTACTTTCTTTGCCGAATCTCTTCTAGTTTTGTCAACGATGCAGGATAGTTGCTAAAAAAAAAGAAATGAGTATATATCAAAATAGCTTGGGGGGATTTGCGTGGAAAATGCTTATACAAAAGAAAAGTTATTGAATATGTTAGAGGAAATTCAAGAGGAGCTAGATACATTGGATGAAGTGCTTTTAAATTCCGGTAAGCAAAACATGCAACTTGTGAAAGAGCATATTACTTCTTTAACTGATATAGAAAGAGGAATCGCTGCAATGGAGAAAAAAATAGCAGGCAGTAAATTAAATATTCGAACAGATAGCCAACGACAACGAATGCCTCTTTACTTGAACTTAGCAAAGTAAATCGTTAAAATAAAACCATTAACGATAATAGCAAAAAAATGGAGTGGCAAAATTGACGGAAAATCATCAGTTGATGGAACATACAGCTAAGCTTCTAGAAGCAGTAGAGTATGCAGTAGATACGTTTTACAAAGTGAAGGAATCAGGGGTAAATGAGGATTTTTATGAGGTTGTCCGACCATTTGCCAATCAGATTAAAGTGCTTAATGATAAATGGAAAGAAATGGCGACAGAGTGGGTGCGGAAATCCAAGCCTGATTATTTGAATACAATACAAATAAATACAGCGGCTGATCATATCGAAATTATTTCCATCCAAGCATTTTTTACGCAAACAAGTAAAAAACGCTTTCTTGATTCAGCTAAATCGGTAAAATATATATTGCAAACATTACTGGATGCGTTAAAAAGTGAATCGAAATAAGGATTAGTAAAAGGGAGATGAAATTTCTCTTTTTTTTTGCTTTTTTGATAAATATAAAGTTCAGTTCCTTTTGGGATAACAAAAGAGGTCAAATTAGTTGTACATCAATGCACAGTATAGGCGGTATTATCATATAGTAGATAAGGATATCTTTAACGTGGGAGGATAGAATTTCATGCATAAAGCATCTAATCAACAAAGCTGGAACATACCATCTTATCATACCGCTTATACGCATCCTGTGTCTTTTGATAACAGACAGTATCATCCATATTTAAATCAAGGTCAATGGAATGGAGCAGGCATGAACGGGCAAAATTTCTATAACATACCACCGATGCAGCCGAATTATCAAAATAACCAATCAAGTTATTACCACCCGCAAAATGCTTATAAAAACAATACACAAGATATATTCCAAAATCCACTTCATTATATGGAGAACAGCGAACAGAATCAATATACAACCAATTATATGAATCAAAATCAAGGCTTTATGAATCCATATCCAAAGCAGTCCTTTATTCCAAAAAAACAAGGAAATATGAAAAGCATCATGAATTCTTTTAAATCACAAGATGGTTCTTTAGATTTTAATAAAATGATGGATACTGCAGGAATGATGATGAATGCAATGAACCAAGTAACAGGCTTGGTAAAAGGAGTCGGTGGAATCTTTAAGGTGTAACATACCATACTAATACGAAGTAATAAGCGGAGGCTGTCATGTGACAGCCTCCATTTCTTTTTCTCTACTTACCAGCGGTGTGCTTTTGCATTACTTCTTAGAATGATATTATTCTGAGACATTTGCGTATGCCCATTTACTTGGGATTTAGAACGTTTAGGTCTCGTCCAATTGTGATGAAAAAGCGCAGAATGAGAATCTAACTGATCTCTATAACTCATCATATCACCTCAGGAAGTAAGATTAGAAAGAAGTAGAAGGGATAGAAAAGATATCTCTCCTTCTAGCGTATAGAAGGAGAGGATTTTCTTTTAACACCCACTATTAATATGTGCAGAGAAAGGAGAATTTACTCTTTCTGAATTAGTTTCTATCCTCAATCATAATTTTTTTCCCTTTTTGTTTAGGGACTTTAATTGTAAGCAATCCATTTTGATACGATGCTGTTACTTTTCTTTCATCAATTGGATGAGGAAACGCAATGCTTCTGCTGTTTCGTTTATACGTTTTACTTGTATGAAATGTTTTAGTCTGCGAATTTTCCTCTGTTAGAATTTCCTGATGATTAATGCTGATAGTTAAATAATGATCATAGATGTCCAATTGAATTTGCTCTTTATTAACTCCGGGCAGTTCTGCTTTAATAATCGTGGCACCTTCTGTTTCATTTACACTTAATGGAAAAGCCATATTTGGAAATGGGTTACTAAAAAATTCATCCATTTGCTGCAGGAAGTTTTTCACTGGCTTTTCCTGAAAAAACTGATTCATGGAACGCATGAATCCATTAAATGGTTGCGGTGTTTTTTCTTTTTTGTTTGGGTCGATTGGGAAATTGGATGACATAATTAAATTCACTCCTTACACTTAAAACATGAATGAAAGATTCAAACATTTTTTAATTACTTTTAAGATAACTGAAAGGGATATACCTTTTTTTCCTATCCTATGCCCAATAGCTTAAATTGGTGTTTGGATTCTCATATTTTGAAATACAATATGCTCAGGTGGGTTTTTCGTTCATCCATATTGAAAAAAGTGATATATTAAAGGAAAAAGAAAGAAAGGAAGTTTTTATAGATGAATCATATTGTAGTTGACAATGAACAACTATCCTATATAGAAGAAGGAAAAGGAGAAACCGTTATATTAATTCATGGTTTTTGCGGCAGTGTTGATTATTGGGAGTATATTATTCCACTCCTTTCAGAAAATTTCCATGTGATAGCAGTAGATCTAAGAGGACATGGCAGCTCTACCTATAGGGGCGAATCATTTGAGATAGAAGATTTAGCCAAGGATATAAATAAACTATTGGAAAAATTAGAGATAGACAAAGTATATATGTTTGGCCATTCGCTCGGCGGCTATGTAACATTGGCATTTGCTGAACTTTTTGCCGAGCATTTAAAAGGATTTGGCTTAGTACACTCCACTGCTTATCCTGATACAGAAGAAGGGAAAGAAGGACGATTAAAGGCTATTCGTAAAATCCAAGATCTTGGAATAAAAGAGTTTGTCAATGGGCTAATTCCTAATTTATTCGCAGATGAATCACTAAGGGATTTACCTAATGAAATAGAAAAAGCGAAAAAAATTGGCTATCAAACCGATGGAATTGCGGCGATGGAGACACAAGCAGCAATGAGAAAAAGACCAGATAGAAATGGTGTAATTGAACAGGCAAATGTTCCTGTTTTACTTATAAAGGGGACGAAAGATAAAGTGGTTTCCTTAGATCGCGTTACTTCTGCTTCAAATCCGAAAGTGTCAGAAGTTCAATTAGAAACAGGGCATATGAGTATGCAGGAAGCCCCACAGAAGTTGGCAAACGCCATTTATTCCTTTATTTCGTCAAATAGTAAATAATGGTTGCTTTTTTCTTGTTAAAATCTCTTTTAAATCGAACGTCTATTCGGTAAAATAGATATAGTAGAGGTGAAACAAAATGAAAGTACGTAAAAATCTTCAAGAAATTATAAGGGATTTAAAAACAAAAGATGAATATAAAGAGAGAATTTCTTTTTGGCATACAATAGAAGCGAAAGAGGCGGTTACCGTTCCTCTTCCAGATGATTTAATTCCTAATTTAAAAGATGCTTTGCAAAAGCGCGGGGTCACCCGGTTATATACACATCAACATTCATCGTATCAAGCAATTCGGGAAGGAAAAAGTATCGTTGCTGTTACCCCAACAGCATCAGGTAAAACGCTTTGCTACAATCTGCCGGTCATCCAGTCGATTGCAGAGGACAAAAACGCCCGAGCATTATATATGTTTCCTACAAAGGCACTTGCACAGGATCAGAAAAGTGAATTGAATGAATTAATTGAAAGTGCAGAACTACAAATAAACAGTTATACATATGATGGAGATACACCAGCTTCTATTCGGCAAAAAGTTCGAAAAGCTGGCCATATTGTTATTACCAATCCAGATATGCTTCATTCTGCCATTTTGCCCCATCATACAAAATGGGTATCTCTATTTGAAAATCTTAAGTACGTCATTATCGATGAGCTGCATATATACAGAGGTGTATTTGGGAGTCATGTAGCCAATGTTATCCGTAGGTTAAAACGGATTTGTGCATTTTATGGCAGCAATCCTATCTTTATATGTACATCTGCTACGATTGCAAATCCAAAAGAATTAGCGGAAAATTTAACAGAACAGCGGGTTCAATTAATAAATAATAATGGTGCTCCAAGTGGAAAGAAACATTTTGTTTTTTATAATCCTCCTATTGTGAATATCCCTTTGAATATAAGGAGAAGTGCTACTTTAGAAGTACGCCAATTAGCAGGTGAGTTGCTAAAAAATAAAATTCAAACAATTATTTTTGCCAAAAGCCGTGTACGAGTAGAGATATTACTTACGTATTTACAGGAACTTGTCAAATTTCAACTTGGACCTAAGTCTATTCGCGGCTATCGAGGTGGCTATTTGCCAACAGAAAGAAGAGAAATTGAACAGGGATTACGTCAAGGCAATATTTATGGAGTGGTCAGTACAAATGCGTTAGAGCTAGGAGTAGACATTGGACAACTTCAAGCTTGTGTCATGACTGGATACCCGGGTACAATTGCAAGTTCGTGGCAGCAAGCAGGAAGAGCAGGTCGCAGACATGACGAATCTCTTGTCATTATGGTCGCTAGCTCAAGTCCTCTTGATCAGTATATGGTGGCAAATCCAGATTATTTTTTTAGCAGAAATCCAGAAACGGCGAGAATAAATCCTGATAATCTTATTATTCTCATAGATCATATGAAATGTGCAGCATATGAACTACCCTTTAAAGAAGGGGATACCTTTGGTAATTGTGAAATTACCGAAATTCTTGAATTTTTAACAGATGAGCGCATTCTCTTTCAAAATGGGGATAAATGGTATTGGATGAATGATTCTTTTCCAGCTCATAATATTAGTCTCCGTTCCGCTTCTCAAGAAAATATTGTTATTATTGATATCTCGGATGTAAGTAAAAGCAGAGTAATTGGAGAAAGCGATCGCTTTTCAGCGATGACGTTATTGCATGAAGAAGCAATTTATATGCATCAAGGAATTCAATATCAAGTAGAAAAGCTTGATTGGGAAGAAAAGAAAGCCTATGTCCGCGAGGTAAGTGTCGATTATTATACAGATGCAAATTTAGCGGTATCTTTAAAAGTGTTAGAAGAAGACAATAAAAGTAACTATCAAAAAGCAGAAACTGGATTTGGTGATGTCAGCATTGTTGCAATGAGCACCATTTTTAAAAAAATAAAATTTGAAACCCACGAAAATATTGGATCTGGCCCGATTACTCTGCCAGAAGAGGAGCTCCATACAAATGCAGCATGGATCTCTTTCCAACCAAGTGATCTAGAATGGGAACAAGAGCAAACAGAACAGGGGCTATTAGGGGCTGCTCATGCGTTAAAGCATATTGCCCCATTACTTGTCATGGCAGATCCACAAGATTTGCATGTAGTCCCACAAGTTAAAGCAGAACATAATGAAAAAGCAACAATATTCTTCTATGACCAATATCCTGGCGGGATTGGTTTAAGTAAGAAGATATATGAAGAAATGCCTGCAGTATTAAAAGAAGCAAAAAAAATGGTGGGAAATTGTTCCTGTGAATACGGCTGTCCTTCCTGCATAGGGACAGAGAGCCATGCACATAACAGTAAAAGAGATGTAATGAAAATTCTCTCGCTTTTAGAGAATAGTGAGATTTCCATATAAGGGGATTAAAATGTCTATTAAAAATAAATTGAACAGAATGAAGACGCATCTAAAAAAAGAAGAGCAAACCCTTCCTGTGAAAAATCCCGAAGCAAAAAAAGGGACAATCCCATTCATGAAGGTGTGGGAACAGGAAAATGTCTCGCCTTATTGGTTAGATAGTGAATATTGCTTAATTCGGGAAGTGCGCTATCCTCTTGATTATAAACACGGGAATTATACGTTTCGAGATTTTTGTGGGGTGGTCGATGAATGGAATAAGGCAAGCTATGATCATCCCCTTTCTGCAAAAGGACATCAGCCTAAGGATTTATTCTTTTTTGATACAGAAACAACAGGACTTGGAGGCGGTGCAGGCAATACTATTTTTATCCTTGGTTACGCTCAGCTACAACAAGAGGAGATCGTTTTAAAACAGCATGTATTGCCACATCCTGGAGCAGAAGTGCCTTTATTTAATAGTTTTTTAGAAAATGTAGACTATACAACGCTCGTAACCTATAATGGCAAGGCCTTTGATTGGCCGCAAGTAAAAACAAGGCATACGCTAATTAAGGAGCATGTACCAAAGCTTCCTGAATTTGGTCACTTTGATTTGTACCACGCTTCCCGCCGTATGTGGAAGCATCGTTTAGAAAGAACAAAATTATCTATCGTGGAAGAAGAAATTCTTGGAGTAAAACGGAAGGATGACATTCCTGGGTTTTTTGCTCCGATGATTTATTTTGATTTTGTAGAACGAAAAAATCCTGAAGGCATGCTTGGCATCTTAAAGCATAATGAAATAGATATTCTTTCTTTAATCACCTTGTACACCCATCTAAGCAGTCAATTGCTAAGAAAAGATCAAGAAATCAGTGCAAGAGAGACTTTAGAGGTAGGGAAATGGTACGCAATTATCGGGCAAACGGACGTTGCCAAGCAAAACCTAGAGAGTATCAAGGACCAGGATAAAGAAGTGCTTTTAGAAGCAGCTTTTTTATTGGCTAAGGAATATAAAAGAGAGAAGAAGTTTGAAGATGCTCTTAGCTTGTGGCAAAAAATTACGGAAACATATACATGGGAGACGAATCAAATTATTGTAATTCAATCACTTATCGAACTAGCAAAATTCGCTGAACATAAAGAGAAAAATCCGCAAAAAGCATTGCAACTCACAAAAAAAGCGCAAAATCTACTTTATGAACAAGAAACTTTACCGAAGATGGAGCAGGAACTCCAAAAAAGGTACGAACGTCTAATTAGAAAACTGCATACGATTTAATGAATTCAATAATTCCATTAATAACCTAGTTGGATGTACTCTCTTTCCCTATTAAAATTAGTATTGGAAAATACTATTTTCCTGAATGAAGATAGGGAAAAAGAAGTAATTTCATAGAATGATAAATAGTCTAATTGAAACACAATGGAGTGAACGAATTGTATAAAGTAGTTATGTGTTTATTTTTTGTGCTAGTTTGTTTAACCATGATTTTATTTTCAACTCTAAAAGACAGCTTTTATACCTTCCTTTTATACAATTTTTTGCATTGATAAACAAAGCTTTAAAAAACATAACAAAATAGGTGTTTGTATTAGTACAAGATTATCCCTTTCAACATAAGTTGTTACTGTAAGATAACTAATTTATTTGAGAGGAGATTTTCTTATGCATTGTAAACCTAATAATATTTTACCTGCAGTAGTTCATCCGACAAAGTGTTGTGTGAATAACACTTTTACAAATAATATTGTGCCACATATTCACCCAACCCATACTACTACTGTAAATCATGTGAACTACGAGCACCAACATTTCTTCCCGCACACTCAATCTAGTGAGACAGTAGTAACTAATACTCAAGCTAATATGGGTCCTGCTCCAGCTCCATTCCCAACTGCGCCTACAGCACCTGCTTTTCCTCAAATGGGAGGAACTCCATTTACAGCTACTGGTCAATTCTTCCCAGGTCAAGCTGGTATGTCTGGAATGCCTGGTGGATTTCCATTCAGAAAACGATAAGGAAAAAACGCAAGAGGCTTTTTCAGTTCCTTGTAGATGATTGTAGACAAAAAGGGATCGGAATGTTTTCATTCTGGTCCTCTTTTGTCATTTCGGGTCTGTTTTTTTCATTATTATACGGAGTTTTTTGCTATAAAACAGAACAAATTAGCCTTAAGCTATAGATTAATGAGAATACGAGGAAGAAGTAGTGTAGCATTTCTTTTTTTCATCTGGAAATGAGTGGAAATATATTAGGTGGATTATTTTCATTCATTTTATCAAATACTTATCATATAATGAATCTGTAATGTTAGACTGGCTGGGAAAAGCAATCTTTGGCTAAAAAAGTATAAATTCTTTATGGGTTAATATATTTATGATATATTTTAAAGTAACTACGGTAATTGTGAAGGAGTTCCTTATATTATTATGAAAATAGCCGTCATTTCTGGCTATAAGCCTTTCGAAATTGGAATATTTAAGCGAGACGAATTAGCAGCCGAATACATAAAGATAGCAATTAGAAAGAACTTGCTAGCAATGCTGGAAGAAGGACTTGAGTGGGTATTAATTAGTGGCCAGCTTGGAACAGAGCTATGGGCTGCAGAAGTAGTATATGATTTGCAGATGGAAGAATACCCAGACTTAAAACTAGGGGTGATTACGCCTTTCCTTGAACAGGAACAGAATTGGAAAGAGGCTAATCAAGAATGGTATGAAGAAATAATCATGCAAGCTGATTTTGTTGATTCTGTTTCGAAGAAGCCCTATGAGAGTCCCCAGCAATTAAAAGATAAGAATATTTTTTTACTAAAAAAAAGTGATGCATTACTGCTTTTTTATGATGAAGAGAAACCTGGCAGTCCTAAGTACTTATATGAGCTAGCACTAAAGTATCAAGAGCAAAACACGTATGAAATTCGTAAAATTCAATTTTCAGATCTCCAAGATATTGTTGAAGAAATAAGGTTTCAGGACGAGTATTAATAGATTTATTGACAAAATGGCGTTTCTTTGAAAAAATAATTGAGATAAATGGTAATCGACTGAGGTGAGCGATAAATGCTATCAGATAAAATGAAACTAACAGCAAAAGATATTTTAGAAAAAGAATTTAAAACAGGTGTAAGAGGCTATAAACCAGAAGAAGTTGATAAGTT
Source organism: Niallia sp. FSL W8-0177 (assembly GCF_038006285.1). Lineage (NCBI taxonomy): Bacteria > Bacillati > Bacillota > Bacilli > Caryophanales > Bacillaceae > Niallia > Niallia sp. FSL W8-0177. The sequence goes on along the minus strand of NZ_JBBOUX010000001.1, from coordinate 2,119,801 downwards.
TTTGGATTTAATTATTAAAGATTATGAAACCCTTCACCAAGAAATTGAAGAACTGCAACAAGAGAATTTACGTTTGAAGAAGCTAGCAGAGGAAGCTAGTCGTAGACAGCCTGCTCCAACGACAGCTGGAACTACAAACTTCGATATCTTAAAAAGATTATCTAATTTAGAAAAGCATGTATTTGGAAGTAAGCTATATGATTAATGTTATTTAATAGACTGTGCATTATTGTAGTTGGAAAGATTATAAATTCCTATAATAACCATTGCATTAAATAGGTAAAACAACTATAATAGCTATTGTATCAATAAAACGCTTTGGTAATCGCTGCAAACATTGTTTGTAGAGGAAAGTCCATGCTCGCACAAGCTGAGATGCTTGTAGTGTTCGTGCCTAGTCAAAAAATAAGCTAGGGCAGCATATTAATGCTGACGGCAGGGAAAATACCTAAGTCTTCGGATATGGTATGAATACTTTTAAAGTGCCACAGTGACGTAGCTTTGTCAGAAATGACAAGGGTGGAACGAGGTAAACCCCACGAGCGAGAAACCCAAATTATGGTAGGGGAACTTTCTCTGAGGAAATGAACGGAAGAGAAGGACAGAAATTAATTTCTGTAGATAGATGATTACCGCCTTAGTACGAGATAAAAAGTCGCATGAGTACAAAGGAACAGAACATGGCTTATAGAGCGTGATATTGATTATGATGATAATAACATGACAAAGGGTGACACGTAGATTTGTGTCTGATATGCTGGGAGAATTTTTTCTAATCAGTATGTCATTCATATAATCTGGTCATCCTTTTTATATGGAATATACATACTAATTTGAAGCTATAGAAAGAGTAATAATGATACATAAGAAAATACAGCTAAAAGGATGATAAAGGAGTCGTTATGAGAAATTTTGACTTAATTGCTACTGCAGCAATGGGACTTGAAGCAATAGTTGCAAAAGAGGTAAGAGAGCTAGGCTATGAATGTACGGTTGATAATGGTAAAGTTTTATTTAAAGGCGACGAAAAGGCAATTGCAAAAAGTAATATGTGGCTTCGTACTGCTGATCGTGTAAAGATTAAAGTTGCTGAATTTAAAGCCACAACCTTTGATGAGCTTTTTGAAAAAACGAAAGCAATAAGATGGGAAGAATATCTTCCGGTAAATGCACAATTCCCTGTTTCAGGTAAATCTGTGAAATCAAAGCTTTTTAGTGTATCGGACTGTCAAGCAATTGTTAAAAAGGCGATTGTTAATCGGATAAGCACTCATTATAAGAAAACAGGTTGGCTAGAGGAAAACGGCGCGTTATTTAAGATTGAAGTTGCTATTTTAAAGGATATCGTTACATTAACGATTGATACTTCAGGACAAGGACTCCATAAAAGGGGATATCGTGCAGGGCAAGGGGAAGCACCTTTAAAAGAGACACTTGCTGCTGCCTTAATTTTATTAACCAATTGGACTGCGGATCGACCTTTTGTAGATCCTTTTTGTGGATCTGGTACCATTCCAATTGAAGCAGCTTTAATTGGGCAAAATATTGCACCTGGCTTTAATCGTGATTTTATCTCGGAAACATGGGATTGGATGCCAAGTGAAGTCTGGGAAGAGGTACGTCAAGAAGCAGAAGAAATTGCAAACTATGATCAACCACTGGAAATCATTGGCACAGATATCGATCATCGGATGATTCAAATAGCGCAAGAAAATGCTTTTGAAGCAGGATTGGGAGACCTTATTACATTTAAGCAAATGCAAGTAAGAGATTTTACCACAATGAAAGAGAATGGTGTTATTGTGGGTAATCCGCCATATGGAGAACGGTTAGGCGATAAACCGTCTGTTCAAAAAATGTATCAGGAAATGGGCCAAGCATTTGCACCACTTGAAACATGGTCTATTTATATGCTTACAAGTGATGAAGAGTTTGAAACACATTATGGCAGGAAAGCGACGAAAAAACGCAAACTATTCAATGGATTCATTCGAACAGATTATTATCAATACTGGGGCAAGCGAAAAAGAGACTAATACATAAAGTCTGCTTTTTAGGAAGTTACATCTGATAAATAAGTATATTTTTTGAGTAACAGTATATATTTATTCTATACGTAATTTTCTGGAGGGAAGTTTTATGAAAGATAGTAATATAGATTATACAAAAATAATCGGTGCTTTAAATTCATCAGTGAATTTAATAGAAGAAGAAGGTATTGCCGATCAAGCTGTTTTACAGCAATTATCTACAGCACAACAAATGGTTCAGCAGGCCATGACTTATTCCTTATCAAGGGATAGAGGGTAAGAGAAAGCAAACTGTTATAATCCAAAACAAATAATAATGAAATGATGTAAGAGAGGGTGCCTGATTCTTTTGAAGGCAACCCTCTTTTCACTTGAATATTGCAGTCAAATTGACTATGATTAAGGTTCGTCATGAAAAAATTAAGCAAATTATTCTTTGCTTATTAAATAGATAAAGATTAAAGACAAGCAGCATAATTCGTAGGTCGGAGGGGTTTACATGCAAAATAGCATGCCATTTGAAGTATCAAAAACTGAATCATTTTACGAGAAGCTGGGAGAATGGATTGGCGATGTCTTTTATGACATTCTTCCAGAAGCAGGTTATGAACTACGTGATGAGCAAGTATATATGGCTTATCAATTAGAAAAAGCGTTTAAGGAAAGGAAAACAATTTTTGCAGAGGCTGGAGTAGGAACTGGAAAGACCTTTGTCTATTTATTATATAGCATTTGTTATGCCCGTTATGTAAACAAGCCTGCCATTATTGCTTGTTCAGATGAGACGTTAATTGAACAGCTAGTTAAAAAAGAAGGCGATATTGCAAAGTTAGAGGAGGCGCTTGGATTAAATATTGATGTTCGTTTAGCTAAATCACGAAATCAATATTTATGCTTAACTAAACTGGATCAAAAAATTACATTCGAAGATACGTATAATACGATTTATGACAGCCTTCCAGATTTTGTGCACGGAACAGGTTCATTACAATCTTTTTCACCCTATGGAGACAGAAAAGACTATCCAGATTTGAATGATAAGGAATGGGAAGGGGTAGCATGGGATTCCATGCAAGATTGTTTTACTTGTGATAAAAGACATCGCTGTGGGCAGACATTACATCGAGATTACTATCGTAATGCTAAGGATTTAATCATTTGTTCTCATGACTTTTATATGGAGCATATTTGGACAAAAGAAGCTAGAAAAAGGGAAGGACAGCTTCCTTTATTACCTGATAGTGCTTGTGTTGTTTTTGATGAAGGACATTTATTAGAATATGCTGCCCAAAGTGCATTAACATACCGATTGACAGAGCAAAACTTAGAAAATCTCTTAACGCGTTTAATGGCAAACGATGTACGTGAGAAAACCTTAAATATTATTGAAGAAACTATTTATCAAAATGAACAGTTTTTTAGAGAACTAACAGATGCTTCCTATAAAACAGAGGGTTCAGATAAACAGGAAATCAAAAAAACGGATCGAGTAATCCAAGCCGGTAAAAAATTAGCAGGCTATATTTCTGAGCTAGAGGAAGAGCTTGTCTTTGAAAGTGAAATGTATGTTATCAATGAGTACGATTTAAAAGTTGTAGAAGAATATTTAGAGCAGATTTCTCATTCGTTAGGGTTATTTTTAAAGGAAATGAACGGAATAACCTGGTTTGAGGAAAATAACGGGGAAAGAACACTTGTTATTATGCCAAGACTTGTACAAGATATTATGCAAGAAGAAGTATTTAGTCAACAAAAACCGATTGTCTTCTCTTCGGCAACATTATCTGAGAATAAATCCTTTGAATATATGGCCAAAAGTATTGGCGCAGCTGATTATTTATCGTTTTCTGTTGATTCTCCGTTTGATTATGAAGAGAATATGGCTGTATATATTAAGTCATTCAATCAGAATGAAGACAAAGAAAAACAAGCATATTGTTATGAAGAGTTAATAAAAGCAGATGGTCGATCGCTTGTTCTTTTCAATAGTAAAGAAGATTTAGCTAGATTTAAGGACAATCTGCCACAGGAATTTTCTTTGCCGATATATTTTGAAGGGGAAAGAGAAATTAGTACCCTTGTTTCAAAATTTCAAAATGAGGAACAATCAATCCTTTGTGCAGTAAACCTATGGGAAGGACTAGATGTACCAGGGCGATCATTAGAAAACGTATTTATCTATTCTTTGCCATTCCCTCCAAATGATCCGGTTTATAAAAGCAAACGGGAAAATGTGGAAAATCCTTTTCTAGAAGTCGATTTACCATATATGGTATTAAGACTGCGTCAAGGTGTTGGTCGTTTAATCCGTACACATGAAGATAAAGGTACCATTCATTTATGTATGGATACCAATGTAGCAGACCTAGTAAAGAATGCTGTAATCGAAGCATTACCAGTAACAGCAATGTAATTGGTTAAATAATAAAATGACTCATAAGAAATTCTAAGTTGTTATCGAACAATGCATGAATTATCTTATGAGTTTTTTTGTATGGTTATTCTCTTATAGGGTTGTCCGATTCTGTGCGTGATACCCACAACCCTTTTTTAGGTTATACAAAGTTTCTAAGTACATTCCTCTAATTGTTTGGTTGTATATTTGCTTGGAATACCTATATCTCAACGCAAAACAATATGTTAAGATAAAATTATATAGATAAGAAAAGAGGAGAGTATATTGTCTATTAATCAAAAAGAAATGGAAGAACAATTTTTAAATTATGTGAAAAAGATAGGGGCATACAATGAAGCACTTGCTCTAATTTACTGGGATTTACGTACAGGTGCTCCAAAAAAGGGAGTAGACCAACGAACAGAAGTAATTGGTGTCCTATCTTCTGAATTATTTGAATTATCAACTTCTGAAGAGCTAGAGGCCTATCTTACTGTCCTGTCTGAGGAAAGTATCCAAGATCAATTATCACCAATTACAAGAAAGACAGTGGAACAAATGAAAAAGGAATTTGATCGCAATAAAAAAATTCCTGCAGACGAACATAAAGAATATGTGATGCTCCAATCAAAAGCGGAAAGTGTATGGGAAGAAGCGAAAGAAAAAGCGGATTTTTCCTTGTTTCAGCCTTATCTTGAAAAATTAGTAGAGATGAATAAACGATTCATTGAATATTGGGGACATAAAGAAAATAAATATGATGTTTTATTAGATATGTATGAGCCAGGCATGACGGTTGCGATTTTAGATGAAGTATTTTCAAATGTAAAAGATAAAATTATCCCGTTAGTACATAAAATTGCTGCTTCAAAGAATAGCCCGACTACTGACTTTTTATATCAGCCATTTCCAGCAGAAAATCAAGAGGCGTTTAGTCTTGATATATTAAAACAAGTAGGTTACGATTTTGATGCTGGACGTCTAGATAAAACGGTGCATCCATTTGCGACTGGAATCAATCCTGGAGATGTTCGAATTACAACTAAATACGATGAATCTGACTTTAGAGTGGCAGTTTTTGGAACGATCCATGAAGCAGGTCATGCACTGTATGAACAAAATATTTCGAAAGAGCTAATCGGAACACCATTATGCACTGGTACCTCAATGGGTATTCATGAATCCCAATCACTATTTTATGAAAATTTTGTGGGAAGAAATCTTGCTTTCTGGAAGCATAATTATGAAGCTTTGAAATCATTTGCTAATGGTCAATTTGATGAAGTGACTGTGGAAGACTTTTATCGAGCAATTAATGAATCAAAGCCTTCATTGATTAGAATCGAAGCAGATGAACTAACATATCCACTACATATTATGATCCGTTATGAAATGGAGAAGGGCTTATTTGATGGTGATTTCGAAGTGAAGGATTTGCCGGCTATATGGAATGAAAAGTACAAAACTTATTTGGGGGTAGTTCCTGAAAATGATGGAGAGGGTGTTCTCCAAGATGTACATTGGGCAGGGGGAAGCTTTGGATATTTCCCATCCTATGCTCTAGGCTATATGTATGCTGCCCAACTAAAGCAGGTAATGGTGAAAGATATACCTGATTTCGATGCGTTATTAGAGCAGGGTAACTTGCTTCCTATTAAAGAGTGGCTGAATGAAAAAATTCATCGTTTTGGGAAAATGAAAAAACCGCTCGAAATATTAAAGGATGTAACAGGGGAAGGATTAAACGCCCAATATTTAATTGATTATTTATACAAAAAATATAGTGATGTTTATCAGCTTGAACTTTAATAGATCTATCCTCCGATCGCGATATGGAGGGATTTTTATAAGGTAGCTCTCAATAAACCAGAATATAAGCTAAGCGGGTAAACTTCTCTCGTTTCGGCACATATTCCACAATTGATAAATATACTAATATATGTTTATGAAGAAGTGAGTGTGATATATATGGTGAATTATTATTGTAGCTACTGCCTGACCATCTATAAAGAAAAGACAATATGCAAATGCTGTGGGCATAAAGCGGAGAATCTAATAAAAATAGAAGTACAAAGCCATACAGATAGTAAGTAAATTGTGAAAAAAGCAGAAGAAATATTTACTTCTGCTTTTTTCGTGTTTGTTCTATGATAATATGCAATAAGAGTTATCTATCATCATGTGGAAAATAACAAACAAGTTATGAGACAAAAAAATGTGGCAAGCTAAAAGATTGTCAAAACAATACTTTAAATCTCTAAAATTAGCACAATGTTTAATTGCCCAATATTTTGAAGCGAAATCGGCAGGGTTAGAGCCTTATCAAACCCAGAAAGCTTCGTTTGACCTGCTAAAACAGTAGGTGGTGTAATATCTATTTCAATTCCACTTTGAGATACAAAGGTAGATAAATTTCCAGCAAGCATATTACCTAATTCCCCAGAGAATGATTCTAGCATTGGCCCTTCCAAGAACATCCCATACATGGATTCGCCAATCTTACCAAAAACCTGTTCGTTTCCGTCAATAATAATTCGACCACGGAAATCACCTGTTAATCCTATTAAAACCCCTAAAGATTGTAAAATAAATGGTGATACAGTTAAACTTGGCTTCTCAATTTGTAGTTCGCAGGGAATAACACCTTTTACAGCTTCTATAGTTGCGTTTAAAATTTCAGTAGTACTTTTTGTTAATGTCACTAACTATTCCCCCATCCGTCTGATAAAAATATCTTATCATAAATTAGACCTATTTTGTTTATATTTTTTTATGAAAATAGGTTATTTTTCGTGGTACATATTTCCTATTTTTGTTGGTTTAACAGACTTTATAAGAAAAAATACTAAAAATTGGATAACTTTTTTCTTATTGAAAATGATTTTCAATAATGATATTATTTAATTGAGATAGAGAATTATTCTCAGGTAAAATGATAGGGGTGTAACGAATGATAGCTTTTCCTATTGGTGTAACGATTATCAGTTATTTATTTATTATGAAATATGTTTTACATAATACTACAAATGCAACGAAATAAAGGAAATAACATATAAAAAGGATTATACTGTTTTTCCTTTACAGCACTCCTACAGGTAGGTACATAGTGCTGTAAAGGAAAAACAGTTTTTTATTTTATTATGTAAATTATAGTGAGGGAAAAAGTTATAAGGGTATTTCTTATCTTACCGTCACACACATTAGTCAGTACTTAAATTACAAGGAAAATGAACCAAGTTATTTTGTCTTCGCTTTCAATTTTCAGTTTATTTTACTTTATTGTTATGTGGAAAATAGTTAAAATAAAAGAAATACATAGATGAAAAGGAGTATATCATGCTTTCAACGAATATAGACACATTACATAAATGGGCAGCATATTACCAATATTTTTTGGCATATGATGATCAACAAACTGCGCAAAGATTGCAAGAGCTTATTAAAAAAGCGACAAGACAAGAATTTATTGCAACTTTTTGTGGTCATTATTCTGCCGGGAAATCAAGCATGATTAACAACCTAGTTGGTACAACAGTTTTACCAACAAGTCCTATTCCAACAACAGCTAATATTATCCGAGTAAAAAAGGGTGGCAACCAGCTGAAAGTTTTATATCATTCTAATCAAGCAGATGTCTATAAAGAAGTGCTTGATATCAAAACAGTTCTACAGGCAACAGAAAGAGTGGAGGATATAAAGGAATTAGAGGTTCGATTAGATACGGAGCTGCTAATAAAGAATGCTATTTTAATGGATACCCCAGGAATAGATAGTACAGATCAAGCTCATCAATTAGCAACAGAATCTAGTATCCATCTTGCAGATATTATTTTTTATGTAGTTGATTATAATCATGTTCAGTCGGAAATCAACTTTGACTTTACAAAAGAGCTTGTGGATTCAGGTAAGAAATTTGTGTTAATTGTTAATCAGATGGATAAACATCGAGAAGTAGAAATTTCGTTTGCAGATTTTAAGCAAAGTGTATATGATTCTTTTTTATCCTATGGGATAAAGCCAGAGAAAATATTCTTTACAACCTTAATCGAAACCAATTATTTCTATCAAGGATTGGCAGAATTAAAGACCTATATTATAAGAAAAATGGAAGAACAAGAGTTAATACTGCCCTACTCCTTGGAAGAATCTTTTCAAAAGCTATATAAAGATCATATTTCCTTTATAGAAACAAAGAATGCTGAAATAATCGCTCCTTTCGAAGATCAGTTATCAGAATTAACAGAAGAAGAGTATCATTCTTTAGAAGCAAGCTTAGAGTCAACCAAAAAAGCCATTCAAACAATGGATGAAACTGAAAATAAAACAGTAATGTCATTAGAAAATGAGTGGCATTCAATTATTAAGAATGCCTATATCATGCCATATAATCTTCGGGAACTGGCTAAATCATATCTAGAATCAGAACAGAAAAATTTTAAAATTGGCCTATTTGGTAGTAAAAGCAAAACGCAAAAGGAAAGAGAAGATAGACTTTTAACTTTTTACACAGAATTGGAAAAGCTTGTTCAAATTCAATTAATAACACCATTATCTCAGTTTTTTGAGAAACAGGGGAAGGCAGAGTTTTTTTCGCTAATTAAAGGACTGACATCTATTTTAAGTATCCAGACATTAAAAGCGTTAGTAAATAAAAACGCACAGCTTTCCGAAAATTATGTTCTAGTCTATTGTGAAACAGTTGAAAATGATTTGAAGCAGTCTTTCAGGAAGGAAATCACCCAACTATTTAATAGGTGGAAAGAAGAACGAAAGCAACAATTACAGATTGAAAAAGAAAACCTTCTAAAAGAACAAAAGAAATGGCAAGCATTTGTAAACTGTAAGGTGAAAAAAGAAGAAGTAGAGACTAAATGGCAAGTGTGGAAAGAAGAGCTGGAACATCTTTGTGAAGCACAAAACGTAGACGAGAGCATTTTGCGAAGTTTACTTGATACAAGCGAGGAAGAGATAACTTATCGGTCACTATCCTCTTCCAAAACAAAAAACGTACAAAAGAATCTAAAACCTGCTGAAGTTCAAAAACAAAACGAAAGGAAGGAAATGGATACAGATTTATTATTAAAACAGTTGCGCTTTTTAAGCAGCAGGCTTCAACAAGTAAAGGGATTTGCGCATATAGCGAAGAATTTATTCCATAAAGCTGCCATTATTGAAAATCGAACATATACTATATGCTTATTTGGAGCTTTTAGTGCTGGAAAATCTTCATTTGCCAATGCATTACTTGATTATCCCATTTTGCCGGTATCACCAAACCCAACAACTGCTACCATAAACAGAATATTACCAATTGATGAAGAGCATCCACATAAAACAGTTATTGTAAAATGGAAGTCAGAGTCAGAAATGCTTAGAGAAATAAATGACTATTTACAGCTAGTGAAGGAAGAGGCCAATTCTTTAGAAGCTGCACAAAAGATAATAAACACGCTCGCGGCAAATCCAATGGAGAGATATGCTAATGAATTTCGCTATCTTCAAGCTTTCCTGAAAGGGTATTCTGACCATCGCCATTATTTAGGCAGTGAGACCAATATTGAATTAGAAGAGCTTTCAAATTATGTGGCAATAGAAGAGACCTCTTGTTTCGTGGCATCCATTGATGTTTATTTTGATTGTCAGATTACGAGAAAAGGAATAACACTTGTTGATACTCCAGGAGGAGACTCCATTAACAGCAGACATACGGAATTAAGCTTTGAATTTATGAAAAAGGCAGATTGTATTTTTTATGTCAGCTACTATAATCACGCATTTTCCAAAGCAGACCGTGCGTTTTTAATGCAGCTTGGACGATTAAAGGATGCCTTTGAAAAGGATAAAATATTCTTTGTCATTAATGCAATTGATTTAGCAAAGGATCAAGAAGAGCAAGCAGCAGTAGAGGAATATCTGCAAGAGCAATTGCAGTTATATGGGATACGTTCGCCAAGAATTCTTCCTGTTTCTAGTCTTTATTATAAGCATGATGTTTACGGGAAGTGGATGCAAAAAGCAGAAGAACAAATGTATGACTTTATCGAACATGAGTGGCTGTCTATGATGCTTCAATCTGCTCAAAAAGATTACGTGGAAACAATAGATTTATTAAAGAAATTGGTGGAATCAACTTTTGCAAAAAAAGAAGTAGCAGAACAAGAGTTATCGAGATTGAAGGAGGAAAAATGGACCATTCTATCTCAAATAGAAAGTAAAGATTTCCAGCATGCTCTGGAAAAATTCAAAATGGAAGTAGAGGAGCAATTGTTTTATATAAAGCAAAGAGTGATGTTTCGACTGCATGAGATAATGAAGGAAGCTTATCATCCATCAATCTTACGAGGAGACAATAAGAAAAGGGAAATATCACTTGCGACTACTTCGTTTCTCATTCAGTTGAATTTTGAATTTGAACAAGAGTTACGAGCAGTAAACGTGAGACTAGATCAACTCTTTTATAAACAAAAAATAGAGGGTTATGAGGAAGTTCGGCATTTGATTCAGTCTATCAATAAAGAAATTCGTTTACAAGAAGAAATAGAAAGAGAGTTAGATTCTAATATAATATTTCATGCCCCTTTTAAAGAATTAGATACTATTCTTAATAAAATTGGCATCAAATATTACAAAAATCCGAAGAGTTTTTTTGAAAAGAATGAACGAAAGAATATGGGAGTAGAAATGGAACAATTGGTGGATGAGCATGGTAACAAATATATAAAGGAACAAACTAACTCCTTTTTTGCTTTTTATAAAGAATTGTTTGCACAACATATCGATATACTTCTTGTTAATCTGAAAGAACAAGTAGCCGAATATTATGATGGCAAAACGGCATTATTAACTGAACATGAAAATATTGAAAAACTAGAGTGGATTATTAAAGAATCAGTACAAACAGAGTTTGCGCAACAAACGAATTAGAAAAGAGAACAGTCGTGGAGGGATAACGATGGAAATTGTAAAAAGTGTTGATTGGTTAAATAAAAACATAGATCAAGATACGATTAGGGTAATTGATTGTCGCTGTGATTTAAAGAATCCTGATGCCGGTATCGAGTGGTATAAAAAAGGTCATATCCCAAATAGTGTTTATTTTCACCTGGAAAAAGATCTTTCCGCTCCAATAAGCAACCATGGGGGACGGCATCCATTGCCAAATATAGAAGAATTTGTTCATAAGTTAGAAAACATAGGTGTTGCAAAGGATACAATAGTCATTGCCTATGATAATGGGGATGGGGCATCTTCCGGGAGACTATGGTGGTTAATGAACTATATAGGTCATTCGAAAACATACATTTTAGATGGCGGCTATAAGGAATGGCTAAAGAAGGATTATCCTACTTCACAAGAAGTCCCTGCTTTTTCAAAGAGTAATTTCTCTCCTCTGATTCAGTCGCATATGATTGCCACTTATGAGGAGGTTTCAGAATTAGTAAAAACAAAAGACCAAGATAAGATATTGATTGATTCTAGGGAGCATAAAAGGTATACAGGAGAAATAGAGCCAATTGATAAGAAAAAGGGACATATTCCAGGAGCAATAAACTTTGTATGGACAGAAGGGATAGAAAACGGCTTCTTTTTAGCAGAAAGGGAGCAAAAGAGTAGATTCTCTTCTCTAGATGCAAATAAAGAATATATTGTCTATTGTGGTTCTGGCATAACTGCTACTCCTAATTTTATTTCCTTAAAAATGGCTGGACTTGATAAGGTCAAGCTTTATCCAGGCAGTTTTAGTGATTGGATTTCTTATGAAGAAAATGAAGTTGAAACCTGTTTGCCAATTGACTTGAAAGATGAAAAAGAGGAGAATTCTCTTTGAAAAAATATAAAGAATGAGACTAACTTTTATTATGGGAAATGAACAAAAATAGGGCCAAACAATCAAACTTTTAAGTGATTGTTTGGCTTTATTTCCTTGTGGCGGATCCGAATGCCTCGTTAGACTCATAGATGCTGCCCTCAATATTCATATTCTATTATTTATCTAGTGTTTGTTTACCTATGAATGACTACATTATTTCGTTTATATTGTTTGAAATTCAACCGTCCTCCTTTTTCTAAAGGCGCATTTTTCATTAAGGAATAAGACAATAAAAGAAAAACAATTGATAATCCAAATAAAATGGCAACAAATTTTAAATGATGTTCAAAAAATGTGGTTATGAAGATGCTCATATCACCAAATATAACAGCAATCGTTCCGAGTATTAGCAGTAACGTGGATGCAGCGAGTAAAAACGCCGTTCCATAATTAAACCAAACCGTTTTTGCTAGCATTCCCAAACTAAATAGAAAGAAAATCCAAGAAAAATCTATCCAAAAATAAATAAGCCAGTTTGTGGTGTGGATGAATTTTGCAAAGTGAAAAAGATAATTGCCGCTTGTTAATAGTGTAGTGAAAAGATAGAATAAATTAAGGATTACTCCACTCAAAACACTATAAATGGCTGCGGAAAGATAGAAAGCTAATACAAACTGTTTTCTTGTCCCGCCTAATGAAAGGATATATTGATAACTAGTAAAATTAATAAATGGGTATAAAAGGAAAACGACAAATAAGGGACCGAACAAAATAAAGGAACCAGATTCTGCTACACCTATATATCCTAAAATATTATAAAAAACAAACAGAACAAAAGTAATACAAACGTTGATATAGAATGTCATGCTCATTTCTCGCATTATTAATCGGAATGGTCCTCTAAAAGTATTCATATTTTTTGTCCCTCTTTTCTGGTTGTATAGTTAACAAGATAATCCTGTAATTTAGCTTTTTCTGCAGTAACACCTGCATCTTTTGCTTTAGATATCCAGTTATCCGAATAGATGTCGTCCATCATCACAGTCATTTGTTTTCCGAGTTTTCTTTTCTCTAAAATGGGATATCCTTCTATTAAAGGCTCAATTGCTGAAGCTAATCCAGATAAATGAACCCCGCGACTTTTTAATTCTTCTGTTTCCTCATATCGTACGATTGTCTGCTCGTTAATAATAGCAATTTTTTCACACAATGCTTCTATTTCATCAATATGATGTGTCGATAAAATGATTAAACGTGGATCTTCTTCATACGTGCTTAAAAGTGCGTTATAGAACTGTTTTCTCATATGAGCATCCAGTCCATTTGTTGGTTCGTCCATAATCGTTACAGGTGATTTACTAGCTAAACCAAGGATGATTTGTAACATCGTTTGCATTCCTTTAGAAAAATTCTTGATTTTCTTTTTTCGTGGTAGTTCAAATAGGGAAACCAGATGTTCGGCTAAATCAGCATCCCAGTTTTTGTTAAATAATGCACCGTAATGTAAGGCATCTTCGACATTCCAAAGAATCGAGAATGGATGATTTTCTTGTATATAAGTGATATTGTTCATTGTTTCTGTATTATTATATGGTATAATCCCACTTACATTGATTGTACCAGCATCAATATTCTCCATACCTGCTAAAAGTTTCATAAACGTTGTTTTACCAGAACCATTTCGACCCCAGAGCCCCATAATGATTGGTTCTATTTCCTCAATACTTACATTCCGCAGAGCAGGCGTATTTCCATATGAAAAAGAGACATTTTCGAGTTTAATCATGCTTATAATCCTCCTTAATTATTTTTAGTAATTCTTCTTTTTTTAATTCAAGACGCTTTGCTTCCTCAAACATTGGTTTTAAATAATCGTTGTAGAATTCTTCTTTGCGCTTTTCAAGCAACTTTTGCTTAGCATCTTTAGAAACAAACATTCCAACTCCACGTTGCTTATATACATATCCAGCTTCCACTAATGCAGCGAGTCCTTTTTGCACCGTTGCACGATTTACTTGATAAAATTTGGAAATTTCGGTGGTGGAAGGAATTTGGTCACCTTCTAACAACTCACCTTCGACGATTTCATTTGCAATCATATCTGAAATTTGCTGAAAAATAGGTTTTGAGTCATCAAAAACAGCTTTCACGATCGGCCCCTTCCTTGTATTGTTGATTGGTTGGTTAGTTGTGTAATCAACTATAAAACAATAAATAAACATTGTCAATATACATATGCGGATATTTATTTTTTTTTAGTGAGTAATAGAAAAAGAAAAAGCTACCAGCCACAAGTTTTGGAGATTCTGTTATAATGAACTAATGGATAAAGGAGAGATGCATTTTGAACAAGGAGAAACAGGCAAACCTAATGTTAGTAGATGGAATGGCGCTATTATTTCGTGCCTTTTTTGCCACAGCAGTGACAGGTCAATTTATGGTCAATACAAAAGGAATTCCAACCAATGCGGTTCATGGTTTTGTAAAACACTTTTTCACAGCGATTGAACATTTTAATCCCTCTCATGTGGCGGTTTGCTGGGATATGGGAAGTACAACATTTCGCACAGAAATGTATCCGTCGTATAAAGCGAATCGTTCAGAAGCCCCAGTTGAACTAATTCCACAATTTGATTTAGTTAAGGAAGTTGTCGAAAGTTTTAATGTACCGAATATAGGCGTAGCAGGATTTGAAGCAGATGATTGTATAGGAACGATCGCAAAGCAAATGAAAGGGGAAGCTAATGTCACCATTCTTACAGGTGATCAGGATATCCTGCAATTATTAGATGACCATATCTCCGTAGCTCTATTAAAGAAAGGCTATGGTAATTATATGCTTTATACACCTTCTAGTTTTCAAGAAGAAAAAGGAATAACACCAAAACAAATGATTGATTTAAAAGGCTTAATGGGCGATACAAGCGACAATTACCCCGGAGTTAAAGGAATTGGCGAAAAAACAGCATTGAAGCTGCTGCAAGTTCATGAAAATATCGAAGGAATTCTAGCTAATTTATCACTTCTTACAAAGGGACAACGAACAAAGATTGAAGCGGATCTTGAAATGCTTCATTTAAGCAGGCAATTAGCAGAAATTAAATGTGACGTACCAGTAAGCTGTTTGCTAGAAGAAAGTTACTTAAATATCAATCCAGTAACTGCAGTAAAAAAATTCGAAGAGCTAGAGTTTAAAAGATTTCATCATTATGTAGAAAAGAAAGAAGCACTTACTTTATTTTAATAAGAGATTAACCCAAAAGATTAGGCGGAATGTTAATGGAATGTTTCGTATAATCTTTTTTTATTCGTTTGGTTTTTTAAAGGGAAACTAGACATTTACATTTTTACAGATTCTCTTTTTCTGTTCCTTTATTCTATGTCTATTTGTAAGAAGGGGGAAAAGAATAAGAGAAGCTGGATGAGGCTTTAATACAGCCTCATCCTCATAGAGAATTACTGGACTATCATTATTTTGTATTTTTCTTTTTCGCTGCATTTTCCAATTTACTTTTTGGAGATGGAGTTATATCGGCGTCTTGACCGTACCCTTGTGGATTTACTCCTCCAGCTGTTTTTCCTCTGTTTCCATGGTTTTTACTCATTGTATTCACCTCATCAACTAGTTGTGGAAATAAAAATCATTCATAGTATGAACAACCAAGAATAATATCATCCATAAAGAAAGAGACTATTTGAAAGAGGTGATGAAGATGAACAAGGGCATTTATGTTGCTTTAATTAGTATTGGATTGGCACAGTTTTTAAAGATACCTATACAATTTTTTAAAACAAAGAAGTGGGATAAAGGCTTGTTTTTTCAAACAGGCGGAATGCCAAGCTCTCATTCGGCAGGCGTATCTTCCCTTACAACATTTATAGCATTAAAGCGTGGTTTACCAACCATTGACTTTGCTATGTCTTTAATTTTTGGTTTAATTGTTATGTATGATGCACAAGGGATTAGAAGACAGACTGGTGAATTAACCTTAAAAGTGAATGATTTAGGAGAGTTAGTCGGTAAAATTAATAAAGACAAAAATATCGCCTTTAAGGAGCAGTCACCAAAAAAACTGAAAGAAATGCTTGGCCACCAGCCTCAAGAGGTGTTAGGAGGAGCTTTATTAGGTGTACTAGTTGGTTTTCTTGGCCATGTATTTACAAAAAAGAAACGTTCATTACTGCGGTGATAAACAAAAGGCTAGAGAAATAAAGTTCTTATGATCTCTAGCCTTTTTCATTGTATAAATTGAATATGAAAAATAGGTGACAAAAGCTTGGTAAGAGACGGAAAAATGTTGAAAAAGCTAGAAAATTGTCGTGATATAAAGTAACATATAGGTAAAAGGATAGAGGGGAATGTACGTTAAGTTTGAAAACGGTAGAGGAATTTTTGCTCTTTTTAGAAAGTAAAGGCTTTTCCTTTGGTGAAGATGTGATAGGTTTTATTTATTTTGGTAAAGCATATACAAATGCTACAGATGAACTTGTCATAACTGCAATTGAATGTACTTTAAAAATACAAAAAAAATTTGATGGCAGTTTTTTCGTTTCCTTACTCGAGATGTTTAACGACAACGAATTGAAAACAAAAAAAGAAGTAATCGGCTTTATAAAAAGAAATCACTTATTTCCCCTCTAGAAAAAGGGGATATTATTTTCTCATCCAGAAGAGTTGATATTTGACGTCATCAGATAAACCCGGGCGATTATATGGGTACGCTATTAGAAAATCCCTATAATCGCAAGGGTTTTTGCTCTTTTTAAGTATTTTAGAAGTATCCTTCGTGCTATACAGCTGTTATTTTGCACCTTAATAGTCTAAATGCTGTTTCATTAATCATTTGCAGTCATCTAGATTATTACTTGACTAACTTCAGGGAAATCATAAATAACCAGTTGTATGATAGCAGCACTACTTACTAGTATTATTAATGGTTTTTACCAAGCTGCGACTTGCTCCAGCCACTTTCCCATTGATTGAAATCACTATTTTCTAAAAAAATCCAGTTTGAATGCTATGTATATTTTATTACTTTTGATGGGAAGGCTTAAACAGAATGGGTGAAAACTTCCTCATTTATTTTTTCTAATGGCAATTCTTGCTAATTCGTCTGCTGTTTTATTCTCATTACTTGGAATCCATTTAATAAAGAATAACTCTAATTGACTGATAAGCTTTAATGCTTGCTCCAACAGCGGAGCGAATTTTTTGTTTTTCGCAAATTCCTTTTCCACTGCGCGACTTACGAGGTCTGAGTCAGTACGAAAACTTACGGAAAGATATTTATTATGGATACAGATTTCTAAGGCTTTTATCAATGCATGATATTCCGCTTCATGATTACTCATTGAACCAAGAGGAAATGAATATTTTTCTGCAGAACCATGACCTTTTATGAAGATACCAGCACCACTTGGACCAGGATTTCCAGCGCTAGCACCATCTATATAAACTTCAATCATTTTGCTACCTCCAAAAATTTTGATATGATTAAGCAATGATTATGTACGATCTGTGACTATTTTATTTTCATACTAATTGTATAAATTGTATATATATCATTAAACTTCTATCGACTTATGATGAGTGGGAAGTTTCCATCAAGGTGGAAAAGAAAAACAAAATAAGAAATAAGATGTATAATATTATAAATGAAAAGATTGGTTTCTAAAAGTCCGTTGCTTTTGCAATAGTTACAGTAAAAAGTGAAATACTGAGAAGTCCGATTAATTACGGTAGATGGGAGAAAGTGAGAGATCCTACAGCTGAAGGAAGGAGCCCAAAGGATTTTGGGCTCCATCTTCAATCTTTATAAAACATAAGGATTAGTGGATTTTTATATCTTTTAGTGGAGAGAATTAGTTTTTTCCTTAACGGACAGTAAGAATAATCCCGCTCTTATTGACGTCATTCTATATGTAGAAAGGTTGTTCCGTTGTGAAATACAAATTAGAATATAAATTTCAAATGAAGAAAAAGAAAGATTTTATCTATTTTACATCAGATTGGATCCAATCAAGTCTGGCTCTCGAAGCAGGGGATGAGTTGGAAAAACGTAATGATGTAGCAGATATTCTTTTTTATGATGAAAAAGGCACAAGCTGGACATTAAAAGAATTACGGAAACTAAATGAAGAAATAGAAGAAGAGCCTCATGACTTTACGATATATTTTGATGGAGGTTACCATAAGGAAACAAAAACGGCGGGAATCGGTGTCGTACTTTTCTTTCATCAAGGAAAGAAGAAATTTAGAGTTAGGGCAAATGAATTATTTCATGATATCCTCTCCAATAATGAAGCTGAATATGCTGCTCTTTGTCATGCATTAAATCTCTTAGAAGAATTGGAAGTCAAGGGTGTTACTTGTGAAGTGAAAGGGGATTCCCAAGTAGTATTGAAACAATTAGAAGGCGAGTGGCCATGCTATGAAGAAGATTTAAATAATTGGCTCGATCGGATAGAGGCGAAAATCAAAACTTTACGTTTGAGCATGGTTTATACTTCAATTAGCAGAAACGACAATAAGGAAGCAGATAAACTGGCAACTCAAGCGTTAGAAGGGAAACGTATCTATAGTAAAATGCAATTGCTCTAATCGGCCAGTAAGAAGAAAGGAGGGGTGAAGCTTGCAAAGAAAAAAATGGATGAAAGAAGCAGATGAATTAATGCAAGATTATTGTAAAGATTGTTTTCTATACCGACAAAACAAAGTAGAGTATGGTAAAAGGGGAGCTCACCGCTTTTGTATTTCGCAATGTACGGTGGGAAATAAGCTAAAGGAATATGGGGAAAAACTATCGAGTTCAAAATGATGGGATCATTTTCCATAAGCGAAAAATAAAAGGGAATTTTGCAAGAAGAAAATTCCTTGCAAAATCCCCTGAATACTATTATTAATTATAGTTTAACAACATTAGCAGCTTGAGGTCCACGGTTTCCTTCAACGATTTCGAAAGAAACTTCTTGTCCTTCTTCTAATGATTTAAAACCTTCGCCTTGAATAGCAGTGAAATGTACGAATACGTCATCTCCGCCTTCAACTTCGATGAAGCCAAAACCTTTTTCGTTATTGAACCATTTTACTTTACCGTTTTGCATAATAAATTTCCTCCTAAGCCTTTCAAGACACATGAATTGTGCCTATAAAATAAATATTTTCATAGAACAAAATAATAATAGAAAATAATTATTCTGAATTTTGTTAAATGATGTCTATAATATACACGATTACCCATATGTAGTCAAGGTTTCTAAGCGTTTTTTCGGAAAACTTAATTAAATTTTTGGAAGGGTTTTCTTATTAGCTGAATAAAAAGAAAACGAATACATAGGATGATTAAATTTGGTGTGATTCAAAATAAATGGATGAAAATATAAATACTTGGATGGGAAAAAAGGAGGGATCTGAAAGAGGTTTTTACCCATACTATTAGGTTACATAAATAATGATTTTCCACATATGATGAAATAGCAGTTTTGTTTTTTTTAGGAAATAGAATAAGAGGGTGGCTTAATGTATCGATTTTCAATGGAAAAGGAAAATTGGATTTTGCGATTTACCCCAAATATTGTTCTAGAGGAAGACAGTAAGGAAGCGATAGTAAAAAGTATTCTTCAATTAGGGAGTGTGCTGCCTAGTTTTTCACATGGCGAGTCCTTTGTCATTATGGTAAAAAAAATTGGCTTAATCGTATTCAATGTAGAAAAAATCCCATCTCTTATTTTAACGGTATCAAACATTATTGAAAAAGAAAATTGGTATATCCAAACAGACAGCAAAATAAAGAAGTATTTTATGTAAACTAGCTAACAGCTAGTTTTTTTTCATAAAACAAATAGAAATAATTTTAAAAACAACCTGTTCGCGCTTTCATTGTTATATCTGCGGGATTCAATCCTGACAGACATTTGAAAGAAGTTTTTTATGCAAAAATTTCCTATGAAAAAAAGCAGAAATTATCCATGAAATCATTGAATTATAGGGGGAAATGTGTTTTTATTAACATGATTACTATTATATTACTAAGTTTATTTATCAATGAAATAAACCCAAAACAAGTAAAGTAAAAAAATAAATAAAAGGGAAGATTTATTAAAATGATTGAAACGATTGTAAAGAGCAGTCAAAGTCCGTATTATGAAATTTCCAGAGAAGACCAGATGATCCTTAGTCCGTTTGAAGGCACTGTTAGTGAGATTCTAATGAAGGAAAAAGCTTATTTCTATGAGTGGGAACCAATTTTGACTATTAGAACATTAGCAGGAGAAATAAAAGATGTCAGTGTTCCTTTTAGTGGATCTGTGGTGGAACTTTTAGTAAAACCTGGTGATAAAATTGCAATAAATACGAGGTTAGCTTCTTTACAGGATGATTTATTAGTTACTGGTTGTGATTGATGATGCAAATGCATAGAGCTTTGCGAAATCTGAAAAAATATAAAATTGGTTATCGAACCTTTAAAACAGCAGTTGCGGTAAGTATAGGAATAACTATCGCCCAGTTTTTTTACTTAGATTTCTATGTATCTTCAGCGATTATAACCATACTTTGTGTTCAAAACTCGAAGAAAAAGTCTTTGCATAGTGCATTTTCACGTTTTATCGCATGTATGCTTGCCATTCCATTTTCCTATATTTTCTTTGAGGGGATGGCGTATGAACCGTATATCATTGGTTTATTATTGCTATTATTTATCCCAACCACTGTCTTACTTAAGGTAAATGAAGGGGTTGTAACAAGTACTGTTATTATCCTCCATATATATTCCACCAACCATATGACTTGGGACGTTGTTCTTAATGAATGGGCATTGATCGTAATTGGAATTGGAGCAGCATTACTTGTTAATAGCTATATGCCTAGTCTAGATAAGGAAATGAAAGTACATCAAAAGGATATTGAGTCCTATTTTAAAGCATTATTGATGGATATGGTTGTTTACTTGCGGACAAATGAAATCACAGAAGAGTATGCTTCAAAATTAAAGCGTGCATCAGATATTGTACAATGTGCAAAATCAGTCGCCTATCGTGATGTAGAAAATCATTTTACTCGAAAAGAGAATTATTATTATCATTACTTCACAATCCGAGAAAAGCAATTAGAGATTATATCAAGGCTTTTTGATCGAATTTTATCTGTAGAGACATTAGATAATCAACGAGAGCTGGTGGCAGACTTTCTGGAAGAACTTAGTTTATGTGTCCATTCAGGAAATACGGCCGTATTATTTTTAAGTAAACTCCAAAGAGTAGAAGAGCTGATCAAGCATGATAAACTGCCTGCTGACTGGGATTCATTTGAAGAACAGGCGCATGTTTTTTTTGTTTTAAAAGAATTAGAACAGTATTTACAAATTAAAAAATCCTTGAAGGTGGCATATTAGTTATCTTAAGGAAAGACGGAGAATTTCATTTGCTATGTTCTCCGTCTATTTATTATGGATAGGCAAACTTCCCTTTTGTATTGGTAAATTAATAGCATAAATATAGTAATCTCTATAAATTATTGAAACACTTCTATCCCAAATTATTCATGGAATAGATTGGCTGCTAATAATAAACCACAAACTGACTAGGATCCTGAAAACCAAGTTCACTTTGTGGTTTCGCTTTTTGTTTTTACCACAATTTCCTTCGGAAATGGATAAATTCATAAAATCAGAAACCTCATGAGCTGGAATTGGACAGACTTCTCCCTTGTTAGAACGCGTTTCACAAAAATTGTTTATATCTGCAGGACTTATTCTATTTTGACTTGTAATCGTTGGATATTTCGTAACGTTTGCCAGAATGCATCTTTGTATAAGCAACTACTACATAATTTGAACGTGATATAACGAGAAGATCGTATAACTTTACCCGCGATTTTAATGAGTTGACTGCGTAACGTTTCCATCGTTTGATTTCGCACTTTGTTTGGCAAACAAATTCTTCGGAACCAATTATGGAAATTATAAGCTAACACGGACATTTGGAGACGCATGGCATTTGTTTTTTGAGAATGGCTACTCAACCAATCAAACGCAAAACCATTTTTACCTTCCTTGATAAAGTTCTCCATCGTTCCTCGATTTTGATAGGTCTTTACTATGTTTTTGGCGTTGGCAGAAAGACTTGTCACAATAAATGTATAGGTAAATAAGAGTTCATCAGTTGGCTTTTCTAGCTTAATGATGACTCTTCGTTCAGTATGCCATGATGCAGCTTTATAGTTCATTTCTTGATAAAAGACACAAGGTTTCGATGTGATTTCAAGGTTTTTTGTAATCTGTGCTTCTAGTTCTTGGGCAAACCCATTTAATTTGGCATTCGCTTTTAGGCGAATCACAAAATGCACGTCATATTTTTCACACAATTCATATAACCCTGGAGATGCAAACCCACTATCTCCGCGAATGATGATGGGACAGTGGGGATACAGTTCCTTAAAGTGAATCAGAACAGGTTCCAAAAATTCAACCACGCCATTTGACGTATACACATTTCCACTTCGGAGGACAGCCTTGATACAGTCACCCGTAAGCCCATCAAATAAGAACAAAGGATGAAAGCCCATCGTCCGATAATGTGCATTATAAGCGGTATTTTCTTGATTTCCTGTTGTCTCGAAATTAGCAGAATCTATATCGAAGATATAGCCGTCACTTGGCTTCACCAGCTGTACACGATCAAATAAGCATTGGATAGTCTGTTGAAATTGATTAACGGTTTCTTCGTCTACTTTTGAGTTTAATCGTGAGATGGTAGGTTGGGAGGCCAATCGTTCTTTAGAAAAAACGCGAAGCATCGTTGGTTCGACTTGAAGGTCATCGGCTGCATTGTCTGTATGATAGCCTGCGAGATGTTGATACACTTTTTGCATGATGACATCATGATTAGAATGAGTGTGATGAGAGGAAGAATCTGAAATGTTGATTTTTTCTTTAATCATTTTCGTAATGTCCAGTTTCTCATCAAATTCTTTGTATAAAAGCAATCCTGAATCGGACGAGAGATCGCCGCCATCAAAATTAATCTTTACTCTTTTATTGAAATGTAAGCTCGTTTCTTGTACACTTTTCATATGGAACCCCTCATTTTTCGTTTTTTTTGTGGTGATTAAAACATATCAAAATTGAGGGTTCTTTTCACTAAAAAAGTGAAAATAAAAAAGCGAGAGTCTCTTAGAGTGATAAGAGTTTCTCGCTTTTTTGTATGAATAATGTAGGTTGTATTTATATACTCTCTTTATATTTAGAAATTAAATATTCATTGTTTCCGACTAATCCAAGTTTAAATGCTTTATTTACTATTTCTGACACCTGTCCTGAATAAAATGTATTTCCAGAATGTTTGAGCCTATCTTCAAGAATACCCTTATGAAAGCTTGAAGTGTCACGAGCTAAATCTTTATTTATTATTTTATTATCTTTAATAGCTTCATTAAAAGTAGAAAAACCCATTCTATTCTTCATTTCTTCTACAGTATTATTACCATACTTGTTTACTGTTTCCATGTGTTTTTTGAACCTTGAAACTAAAGATAACTGTGTATATGCATGAAAGGATGCTTTGTCATTAATTTTCATATAATCACCTTACCTTATTCGATTAAAAAGCTGATATTATCATAGAATGTAGTGTTATCATAGTAATTTAGGGCAGAAATATTTATTGCACCTGAGCTTAACAAGTTCTTTGGTATTTCATAATACTTAATCCATCCATACACAATATTATCTGATCCTACTAGTGGTTCATCTGGCAAGGCTTTAATTGTCTGAGCAGTAATATCTGTTCCACCACTGTTAATTCTCAACCAACCTTGACGTTCAGTACCCTCAACATAAATTGCTAGATAAACATATTCTCCTTTTAAAGGAATACTTGCACTAAGTTTGATTAAATTCAATATCTTCCCACAGGAAGTCATTGCCATCTGATGTAATACCAATTATTTGCAAGTTTGTTAGGGGAGTTGCCGGTCCTGCTAAGGTTTTAGTAGGAGTTACTGAAAATACAAACGAAAATGATAATACTGCAACTGCAATAATTCCGAGAATCTTTTTCATACTATTCCTCCTAAATTTTTTTTGTATAAATTTAATATCGACATTAGATGCAAGTTGTATATAGGGAAATACTACCATATTAAGAAATTTTTTTATTTTTGTTTCTTCAGGAAATTCAGTAAAAGTTCATATCAATTGTCTTCGTGCCCGGGAAATCGACTGACTTCTCCCTTGGATGATTACGTCTTTTTCAAATTTGACTACATCTTCATGAAACTACTCTATTTTGACCCGCAGGTTTTGGATATTCCCTAATGTTAATCATTTCCGTAATACCGAGCTTTTCATCAAACTCTTTGTATAAAAGTAACCCTGAATCGGACGTAAGGTCACCGCCTTCAAAATTAACCTTTACTCTTTTATTGAAACTTAAGTTCGTTTCTAGTACACTTTTCATATAGAACCCCTCCATTTTTTGCTTTTTTATCGTGATTAAAGCATATCAAAAATGAGGGTTCATTTCACTTGAAAAGTGAAAATAAAAAAGGGAGAGTTTCTTAGAGTGATAAGAGTTTCTCGCTTTTTTGTTCTTTCGTATGAATAATGTAGGTTCTATTATCCTCTAGTTGCATTTCTACTGCTTTTCCCCTTTCTATACAATTATCTTTTTTGCGATTATAATATTATTTTGTATAAAATAACAAGGAACGTAAGTTATGAAAAAAGGTGATATAGATGAAATTAATATTGGCAGAAAAACCATCTGTATCGAAAAACATTGCAGATGCTTTAAAAATAAAAAACAGACAAGATGGCTATTTTGAAGGAAATGGCTATATTGTTACATGGGCTTTTGGCCATTTATTGCAGTTAAATGATGCGAAAGACTATGATGAAAAAATGTCTACATGGAAGTTAGAAAATTTTCCATTTATTCCTCCGAAATTTCAATATAAAGTAAAGTCTGATCCGAAAGATAGAGACAAGCCCGACCGTGGAGCAGAAAAACAACTGAAAATTATTC
This sequence comes from Niallia sp. FSL W8-0177, assembly GCF_038006285.1. Taxonomy (NCBI): domain Bacteria; kingdom Bacillati; phylum Bacillota; class Bacilli; order Caryophanales; family Bacillaceae; genus Niallia; species Niallia sp. FSL W8-0177. The sequence goes on along the minus strand of NZ_JBBOUX010000001.1, from coordinate 2,094,543 downwards.
ATAGGTTAATGAAAAGACAAGATGTAGATTCAATCATATCTGCCTGTGACTATGATCGAGAAGGACAGCTAATTGGAGATAGTATTATTTATAATTTAAAAACGGAAAAAGAAGTTTACCGACTATTGCTGAATGAATGGACACCGAATGAAGTATTGAATGGATTAAATAATCTTCGTTCTAATAAAGAGCTGAGACCTCTTCAAGCTGCCGGAGTTAGCAGACAATGGGCCGATTGGTTAATTGGTATTAATTTAACCTCTGTGGCAACCTTGAAATATCAAAAAGGCAAAGGGAAGGCATTGAATATTGGAAGAGTTTTATTGCCAACGCTTAAAATCATTTATGATCGTGATAAAGAAATCGAAAATTTCGTTCCAGAAAATTATTATAAACTGCAAGCAACGTTTTTAACGGAAAATGGAAGTAGTTATACAGGTACTTATCTAGAAAACAAAGAAGAAAAGTTTAAAGAAGAACTATATTTGAAAGAAATAGAAGAACAGATTAAAGGCAAAACAGCAGTTGTAATAGATAAGAAGGTACAAAAGAAAAAGGAATATCCGCCTTTTTTGTTTAATCTTTCTAATCTTCAAGGCTATATAACTAGCAAATATAAGGGATGGACAGCTGATAAAGTATTAAAAGTTGCGCAAAGTCTCTATGAAAAGAAATATATCACGTACCCAAGAACTGCGAGTATTGCCCTAGAAGAAAGTCTTATTGCGAAAACAGAAAAAGTGGTAAATCTCCTCGCCGCAGATTTACCGTTTAAAAATGAAGTGAAATTTGTGCCATCCAAACGAATTTTTGATAATAAAAAGGTGGAAAGTCATAGCGCAATTATTCCTACTTATGTTCTCCCCAAAAAATTAAGCCAAGAGGAAGAACAAGTATATGTAGCAATAAAAAATCGGTTATTAATGCAATTTATGCCTGTTGCTGAGGTAGAAGAGACGAGAATCATCACAAGCGTGAATCAAGTGGAATTAAAAGGAAGATTCGTAACAAAAGGAAAAGTTCAATTAGTAGAGGGCTGGAAAAAAATTGAAAATATACAATCGAAAGATGTTATGCTTCCGTTAGTAAATTTGCAAGAAGAGGTTTTAACACAAAAAGCATCCACTAGCATCCATACTACACAGCCGCCAAAGGAACATACGGAAAAGACACTGCTTCGGCTGATGGAAACTTGCGGGAAAAATTTTGATGCGGATACAGAGGAAGATGTATTATCCATTTTAAGCGGATTTAGCATTGGGACGCCAGCTACTCGTGCTGAAACAATAAAAAAACTAAAAGATATTGGTTATATAGAAGCAAAAAATAAAAGCTTAGTTTGTACGGAGTTAGGAAGAAGAATGGTCGAAATCTTTCCAATTAAAGATTTGTTTAACTTAGATTTCACAGGAAGACTTGAAAAAACACTTTATGATATTGAAAAAGGACAATTTAGTAAACAACAATTTTTGCAAATAATTAGCAGCTTCACAACAAACGCGGTGGAAACAATAAAGAAGGAAGAAGATATCATTATCCAAGAAGTTACATATACCAAGGGCAAAACAGAAGTATTGGGGAAATGCCCCCTTTGTGGTCATGCTGTTATAGAAGGAAAAAAGGGGTTTGGCTGCAGTAACTGGAAAAATGGCTGTAAATATGTCATTTGGAAAAATGATAAATTTCTTGGGACCATGAAGAAGAAGCCGACGAAAACGATGGTTAAAGCACTACTCAAGAATGGGAAAGCGCCAGTTAAAGGATTAATTAGCAAAAAAGGAAATAAATTTGATGCTATCATGAAATATGAGAAGAATCAGGATAACGAGTATTTTAGTTGGAAAATGGAATTTCCCGAATAGATTTTGCTACAAATTTGTATCAGTGCTAAAATAGAAAGATAAAAGCACATGGAATTTACTTGAGGGAACGAGTTTTTTAAGAAGCTTATGTTAGAAAGAATCTTGTTTCCTTATTTTTTTTATAGTAAAATGCTTAAGAAATACTTTTATGCCACACTATTTTAACTAGCTTATTCTAAAACGTTTATTCCCTCTGTAAAGAGGTGAATTTTTTGTTTAAACAAGTATTTACATACATATAACGTAGACAAGCATGATGGAATAGAATAGAAAAAAGGAGTAATCCTGGTAAAGGAGGGGTTGAATTGCCGACACCTAGTATGGAAGACTACATTGAGCGCATTTACAACCTAATAGAAGATAAAGGATATGCACGAGTATCAGATATTGCCGAAGGCCTATCTGTCCATCCCTCCTCTGTAACAAAAATGGTTCAGAAATTGGATAAGGATGAGTATCTGGTTTATGAAAAATATAGAGGCTTGGTTTTGACCCCAAAAGGAAAGAAAATCGGCAAGCGATTAGTGTATAGACATGAACTTTTAGAGCAATTATTAAGAATTATTGGGGTGAAAGAAGAAAATATATATGATGATGTAGAAGGAATAGAACATCATCTAAGCTGGGACTCTATTGATCGTATTGGTGATTTAGTGCAATTTTTTGAAGAGAATCCAAAACATGTAGAAGAGTTAAAAATAATTCAGCAAAAAAACGATTCAATCGAATAAAGAAAGGGCAATTTTCTCTAGGTGTGTGCTTTAATAAAGCAGAATAAACGCCTACAGAGAATTGCCCTTATTGTCTATTGGAAAACGGTTAAAAAATAGGTGGATAATTGTCAAAGTTATCTATTATCGAGTAGGGTAAATCTTCTTGCTCTCTTTCATTTTCCATAATTTCTACTCCGTCAATTATCCCAGTTTCGATATCAAGCAAAGCTTTTCGATAGGAAATTACTCTACCATTAGATGTTTTAAAACTAATAATGTCTCCCATATAATTTCGTTCTACTGCAACAATTTTTTCCATAATTAGCTCCTTTCTTTGTAATCACATACGATTTTTTCTTGCCAATTAATGTATATAAAATAGTATATACAAACCCATTTGAAATTATCATGAATTGCCGGATGCAGTGATAGATTATAGAAGAAAATATATTTAACATTACCCTATATTTTTATTTTCATGCAACTAGCTAAATGATATCCTTAAATTAACAATTTTAGAAGAGGTGAGAAAATGGGGAGATATGACTTAGAGGAGTTTTTAGCTAAGACAGAGCAGCAAGATAAAAATGAAGGAATTTTCGAACTAGAAACAGAAAGGATGCTTGAAATTAATTTAACAAATAAAATTTGGGCGAAAGCAGGAAGTATGGTTTCTTATCGAGGAAATATTCGGTTTACTCGCGAAGGTATTTTGGAACACGGAATAGGTAAAATGTTTAAAAAAGCGTTAACTGGTGAAGGTGCTTCTTTAATGAAAGCAGAAGGAACGGGTAAACTTTACTTAGCTGACCAAGGAAAGAAAATTTCCATTCTCCGTTTAAATGGTGATTCTATCTTTGTAAATGGCAATGATTTACTAGCATTTGAGCCGTCTATCAAATGGGATATTAAGTTAATGAAAAGAATTGCCGGGATGCTTTCTGGCGGCTTATTTAATATCAACCTGTCAGGAAGTGGCATCGTTGCGATTACGTCACATTACGAACCATTAACATTAAGAGTTACTCCAAATAACCCTGTATTCACAGATCCTAATGCGACAGTTGCTTGGTCGGGAAGTCTACAACCAGAATTTGTAACAGACATTACTCTTAAATCATTTTTTGGAAGAGGCAGCGGAGAATCCATTCAAATGAAATTTTCGGGAGAGGGCTTCGTCGTTATTCAGCCATACGAAGAAGTATATTTTTCGAATAGTGGAAGCAATAACAGTTAAATAAACTCTCATTAAAAAGGGTGGGACAAAGCAAAATAAATAATGGATAAAGACGAACAATCTCTAATTTAGTGGTGAATCCAATTCGTTCCATTGCGTTACAGACACTCCCTTTCCGCGGGGAGCAACCTAAGCCTCCTCGGCAAGCCTGAACGAGGAGGCTTGGCGCTCGCCCCATGGAAAGCGAAGTGTATTCAGGCTGCGGGTGATTACCACAAACCTTTTTTCTTCAATAAATAAAAATCCCAAACAATTATACGAATCCTTTTTAGTATGAATGTATAATTGTTCGGGTTATATTAAATTGAAATACTTTTATCCCAACCTCTTATTTTAAGTTGGAATCTTATGTGCCAGCTATTTTTACTTGGTGTGTGTCATTTCCACTCATAAGGTGTTTCTTGATACACATAATAATTCAGCCAGTTGGAAAATAGTAAATGAGCGTGGGACCGCCAACTATTTAATGGCTTTTTACTAGGATCATTCTCGGGAAAATAACCGAGGGGTAGGTGAATATTTAAACCTTTTTCTTTGTCTCGTTTATATTCTTCAGCAAGTGTGCTAGAATCATACTCTAAGTGACCAGTAACCATGATTTGTTTGCCTTTATTTCCACTAATAATAAAGGCGCCAGCTTCATCAGAAGCAGACAACAGCTCAAGTTTTGGATGTGCTTTGATTTCTTCAATTGATACATTAGTATGTCTTGAATGGGGAGCTAAATAGCTGTCATCAAAACCACGCATTAATTTATCTGACGGATTTAAGACATGGTGGGAGTAAATTCCATAACACTTTTGTTCCAACTCATACTTATTAATGCCAAAATGGTGAAATAAAGCTGCCTGAGCTCCCCAGCAAATATGCAGAGTAGACGTTACATTTGTTTTCGACCATTCCATTATCTTGGTTAATTCATCCCAATAATCAACTTCTTCAAAACTCATTAATTCCACAGGCGCTCCTGTAATAATCATTCCATCGTATTTATTTGTTTTTATTGCTTCAAAATCGCGATAAAACTGTTCTAAATGATAGGAACTTGTATTCTTTGACTCATACGATGCTGTTCTCAAAAAGGAGATATTGACCTGCAAAGGAGTATTCCCAAGCAAACGCAATATTTGTACCTCCGTTTTTTCTTTTTGAGGCATTAAGTTTAATATTAATATGTTTAATGGTCGAATATCCTGGGTTCTTGCACGCCCTTCTTCCATTACAAATATATTTTCATCTTCAAGTATTTCTCGTGCTGGCAAGAGCTGAGGAATTCTTATAGGCATAAAGGTATGTCTCCTCCTATAGTTATAATCGTCTTTTCTGTATTGTCTGTGGTGTCACTGCCGTTTTTTCATATCAATCGCATTTAAACGATAAATTAGTTATTACTTTCTCCCATCAATATCATAGCTTATTATAAATTTGATTGGAATATGTCGCAATCATAATGTTTTGAATTTTTGAAAGATATTATATAATCTTGTGAAAGGAAGGAATGTTAAAAGGGATTTATGGATTATTTTTAAGTATGTTTGTAAGATAATGATTTTGTCGAAACGTGTATGTATCACGTCTCTTTTAATGTACAATGTTAAAGGAAGACTGAAATTACCAGAGGATAATCATGGAGGTATAGACGAAAATGAAATCTGACATCGAAATTGCTCAACAAGCTGTAATGAAACCAATAATACATATTGCCGAAAAGCTAGGTTTATCAGATGATGATCTTGAATTATATGGAAAATATAAAGCGAAAATAACAGCATCAACCTTAAATAAGTTGAAAAATAATAAATCAGGTAAACTTATCCTTGTGACGGCTATTAATCCAACTCCTGCTGGAGAAGGCAAATCAACTGTTACAGTCGGATTAGGAGATGCGTTGAATAAATTACAGAGAAAAACCGTCATAGCAATGAGAGAACCTTCTTTAGGTCCTACAATGGGGATCAAAGGAGGGGCTGCAGGCGGAGGAAAAGCGCAAGTATTGCCTATGGAGGATATTAATCTGCATTTTACTGGAGATCTTCATGCTATTACAACAGCCAATAATGCGTTGGCAGCTTTAGTAGATAATCATATACATCAAGGCAATGAATGTCGTATTGATCAGCGCCGTATAGTTTGGAAAAGAGCAGTTGATCTAAACGATCGTGCGCTGAGAAAAGTAGTGATTGGTTTAGGAGGGCCATTACAAGGAGTTCCGAGAGAAGATGGCTTTGACATTACGGTTGCTTCTGAAATTATGGCTGTTTTATGTCTGGCCGCAGATATTAATGATTTAAAAGTTCGACTGGCTCGAATGGTCGTTGCGTATAATTTAGACAGAGAACCTGTAACTGTGGGAGATTTGAAGGTAGAAGGTGCGCTTACATTACTTTTAAAAGACGCAATTAAACCAAACTTGGTTCAAACAATCGAGCATTCTCCAGCGATTATTCATGGCGGTCCGTTTGCCAATATTGCCCATGGCTGCAATAGTGTCATTGCAACTACTGCTGCTGTCAAATTAGGAGACTATGTTGTCACTGAAGCTGGGTTTGGTGCGGATTTAGGAGCAGAGAAATTTTTAAATATTAAGGCTAGGAATAAAGAGATAGATCCTGAAATCGTCGTGATAGTTGCGACAATTCGTGCCTTAAAAATGCATGGAGGAGTCGAGAAGAAAGAGCTAGGTGTTGAAAATATAGAAGCGCTGCGAGCGGGTTTTGCTAATTTACAAAAGCATGTAGAAAGTATTAAAGAATTCGGTTTACCATTTGTTGTTGCTATTAATAAATTCGTAACAGATACTGAATTAGAAATTAGTTTGTTGAAAGAGCTTTGTGAACAAGCACAAATTCCTGTTGCTTTAACAGAGGTTTGGGAAAAAGGTGGAGATGGCGGTATAGAACTTGCTCAAAAGATTTTAGCGATTCTCGAAAAGAAAGAACAAAGTTTTCGACATTTATATTCGCTTAATACTACAATAGAAGAGAAAGTGCTTGCGATTGCCACAAAAATTTATGGAGCGAATAGGGTAGAATATTCTTCAAAAGCAAAGAAACAGATTGCCGACTTTGAAAAATTTGGTTGGGGGCATCTTCCTATTTGTATGGCGAAGACACAATATTCTTTATCCGATGATCCATCATTGATTGGCAGACCAGAAGGATTTTCAATTACAATCCGTGAATTTAAGCCATCTATTGGGGCGGGCTTCCTTGTAGCACTCACTGGTGAAGTCATGACAATGCCAGGTTTACCGAAAACTCCTGCTGCTTTAAACATGGATGTTGATGAAGACGGTAAAGCAGTTGGATTGTTTTAATATCCGGATGTATTAAGGAAAAAGGAGAACAAAGGATGTTTGATCCCACAGCGTTTGAAAATATGAGAACAGTAATGGAAGGCTTGATATATGATAAAGATTTAGATGGGGATATTATTGTCTTAGATCGAAATGATGTATTTAATAGTAGTAAGCTATCAAGAAATTATACCATTACTTTTCGATTGAAAAATCAACAAAATGCTAAGCTAATGTTTGAATTATCCGCTGATTTACAAAATTTATCGGCTGAACTTTTAGCGAGTGTAAAAAAAGAAAAGTGGATTGGTGCAACCGTATATATTCATCTTTTTTTACGACATAAACAAGACAAAACTCTTTATCCCTTGATACAGCAATTAGTGGAAGAGATATGGGGAAAAGATTTGAAGATTAGGCAAGAAATCAGCTATCAGCCACTTGAGGCGGAGCAAACGATTCTGAATCATATTACGATTGATTTTAATCGTTTAATCACAGAAGAACAGATAGATGATATGATTACGATGATGGAATTTATGGAAAAAACTTTAACTGCACTTCAATCGATTGATTCATTATTAACTGTATAAGGAGAGTGTAAAATGAGCATTTACGATTTTAAAGTAAAAACGATGGATGGAAAAATGCAGGCATTAAGCACTTTTAAAGGGAATATCCTATTAATTGTGAATACTGCAAGTAAATGTGGTTTTACTCCTCAATTTAAAGAGCTGCAAGAATTGTATCAAATGTATAAAGAGGAGGGGTTTGTGGTTCTGGGTTTTCCAAGTAATCAATTTATGAGTCAAGACCCGGGAACAAATGAAGAAATAAAATCATTTTGTGAAGTGAATTACGGTGTGACTTTTCCGATGTTTGCTAAAATTGATGTGAATGGTAAAGAAGCAGATCCTCTTTATCAATATTTAACAAAAGAAGCACCAGGTGCATTAGGTGTGAAAGCAATCAAGTGGAATTTTACGAAGTTTCTTATTGATCGCAATGGAAATGTCGTGGACCGCTATGCACCAAGTACAAGTCCTAGCGAGATAAAAGCAGATATTGAAAAGCTTATCCGATAACAGAAAAAAATAGGGATCTTCTGCTTTTAGTGAACGAACACCCTGTCACTAAAGGCTGAAGATCCTTATTTTTTATGATAAGGAACGATTAACGATAAGAAAAGAGGCGGATAAATCCACTTTTTTTCTCCTTCGTTTCCCGCTCATTTAGATCGGCCAGCTTCTTCTTTCTAGATTTAGCATAGTATTGTTCCTCTTTTTCTTTTAGAACAATTGGATTTTCTAATAAAGTTATTTTTCTTTCTTGACTGGCAATATGTTCTTGCTGAAATTCGATATGCTCTTGCTGCTTTTTTAGTTGCTGTACTAATACTTGATTGAAATTTTTTTGGAGTTCTAATTCTTCTTTGATTGTTTGTAAATCCTGAAGAATTTTTTCCGTAGCTTCAGTGGCAATGGGGATAGAGGCAGGTAAAGGCCTTGTCAGCTCATCTTCAATTTGTCTTAAAGACATTTGTTTTTCATTACGCATTTGTTTAACTTTTACTAAAATATCTAAGCTTTTTTGATCGAAATATCGGTAGCCATTTTCGCCAATAATGACTGGTATGAGTGTTTTCAATTCTCTTAACCAATTTCGAACAACACCAGGACCTTCATTAATATATTCCGCAGCTTCCTTCACACTTAATAATTTGCTGTTTTCTTCCTTAATCGTAAGTTCTTTTTTTTGTACGCTTAACATTCTATACACCCCTCATTATAAAATAATCGAAACAGACCAATGGCAAGAAGGACGTTTAAAACCCTTGTCTTTATAATTTTCGTGAAAAGAAAAAAAAATCCTTTGACGAGCTTTGTCTAGTTTTGTTGGATATACATAATTATTAGAAAAATTATTATTATGGTATCTTTACAAAAATTCTTAATAATAATACGATAGAATAGGAATGCTGGAAAAACATTCCTGCAATGAAGAAAGGAGGAGCTAGGATGAATACAAATAAAAATATATCAATACAAACAAAAATGAAAAATAAGAGGAAAGAGGGTTCTTAGTGGAAAAGACAATCAAGGGTTTAGAGGAAATTAAAATAGTAAGCTATCATGATGATCTTGCTGGTAAAGTGGCCGACATGTGGACAAAAAGTAGAGATTCATGGGGAGGAACAGGAAAAACAGAAGAACAAGTACGCGATCAACAGCAAAGCTCAGATAATATCGATACCTTCTTAGCTGTTATAGGAGAAGAAGTAGTAGGGTACTGTGGTTTTTCTGTTTATAAAGAAGATACAGGAGCCTTGTATGTTCCTTTATTAAATGTTCGTCCAGATTATCATGGCAAGAAAATTGGTAAGCTGCTTTTGCTCCATGCACTCAATGCAGCGACAGAATTAAAATGGCCAAGACTGGATTTATATACTTGGGCAGGTAATCTTAAGGCAGTTCCATTATATAAACGCTGCGGTTTCTTTTGGGAGGATAACGACCAATATACACATCTAATGAATTTTATCCCAACAGTTCGAAATGACGCAGTAATAAATAGTTATTTAAAAAACATGGATTGGTATGCAGATTTAAAAAGAAATCTTGAAATAAAGCCAGATGGGGTGTTTGAAAGAGGCTTTACACATTATGAATATGTGTGGCAAAAAGAAACAGAGACGATTGTTGTAAAATTTGAAAAAACAAGTAGAGGAATCTGCTCTTTGGAAACTAAGGATTTTCAGATTGAATTAACAATGGATAATCATAAATGCATAGAAGAAATAGAGCATAAGGTCTATTTAAAGATAAAAAATAAAACAGCAAGCCCAATTTCTTTAGAAGTATTGGCAGATAATCAGGACAGAATTCAATGCAGTTTTCAAAGATCACAAGAGATAAAGGGTAATCAAGAAATAACGATTTCTTCTTCTTTTGTGATTGAAAAAGGAGAAGAACCTGTAAATGGAAAAACCTTTCCGGCATTAAAGGTTGCAGTTAGAATCAATGGACTAGAAACAGGCTTACAACTGGGGGTTTTCCCACAAGCACCTATTTCGATTGAGGGAAAGGAAATAGAGGACATTTTAGCGAAAGGAATGAACACATACTTAGATTTAGAGATTAGAAATAATTTAGAAAAAGATATTTATGGATATTTCACCATTCCTAAAAATGACCGCTTACATTTTGAAGGGGATAAGTATTCTTTCGATCTGGCTAAAAAAGCGAAAAAGTGGATTCGCATTCCGGTTCAAGTGAAGAGTTGTGGTAGTTTTAAAGAAAAAATCATCGGAGAAATTGTGGAGAATGAGCAGGGGATTTTAACGTTTGAAAAGGAAATTGCGCTTGCCTTAAAAGGGATTGGCGAACAGTTTGTAGTAGAACAAGAAAAGAGTTGGCAGGTTTATAACGGTCCACATCAACTTACCGTAAGCAAAATGGATCTTACGACAGAAATTGCTCATACAGACTTTGCTCTGTTTGCACCGTCTATTGGAAAGCCTTATTCTAATGAGCTGTCTAAACAAAAGCCATATGAAGTTCGTATAGAAAAAACTGGAAACAGTATTAAACTGGAACTATTCTTTAAGTCTAATGCTTTTCCATATCTAGATATTATGTTAACAAATCAGCTCTTTGCCGAAGGGTTGATTAAACGTTGGATAACCATTGCTAATAATAGTTTGGAAGAAAAAGAAATAAGTGTACAGGAAACTTTTTTTGACATATGGCAGAATCTCTATTTCCCTTTAAATGGGGAAGTTGTTTCCTTTAATGAATGGAACCTCGTACAACCTTTTGAATTAAATTCTAAGGATATAACGGGGAATTGGTATTTTTCTTCTCCAAATTCTAGCCCATTCGGTGTTGCATGGGCTAAAGAAGCCCGCGTTAAAATGGATAATTGGAAGGTGCATATAGAATCCACACGCATGCTCGGAAAAAATGAATCCGTTGCTTTTTCGCCTATTAGAGTGAATATCGGTGCCTATCGTAATTGGCAGCAATGGGAGTTAGCAGCAGAAGGGCTACAGAAAGAGCACGCAAGTACTGTTATCTCAGGATTTAAAGTTGAATTTAATGAGGAAAATCTTATTATAGATAGAGATAATGACTTAAAAGTACGAATAAAGAATTATAGTAATCAAGCAATACAAGGTGAAATGACCATAACAATGAATGAAAGACAAGGAGATTCACAGAGAATTGATACGGAAGCATCAGAAATCTACCAAATTCAGCCTCAAAGGGATCTTCAATTAGGGCTAAACACAGTGAAAACAACCATTTCTTTGCCGACAAAAATAATAGATACCGAAGATTTACTTTTTGTACCAAGTAGTAAGAACATGACAACAGAAGTGATAATAGAAGAAGGAGTTACCATATACCATGTTTCGAATGGAATAATATCTTTTAAAGCTTCTCCTGATTACTATCCAGGCGTCTATTCTTTAGTAGTAAATGGGAAAGAATGGTTGGATCATGCATTTCCTAAACCTATCGCAAAAAGTTGGTGGAATCCGTGGTGTGGGGGCATTAAAAATGGTCCGCCAGATTTAAATGTATTTTCTGTCTTAAAGGAAGAGACAGCTTGTGCATTTACTAGTTTAAAAGATATCCATCATAACGAATGGACTGGTGTGAAGCTGGTAACAACGATAAGGCATCATGAGAAATGGAATGGGTTAAAGTATGAACAATATTTCCTTACAATGCCAGGCATTCCTTTGCTCATTACATTTGTAGAAATAATTGATGATGCAGGCAGACGTATGGCAGAAGAAGAATGGCATACAAACCTATTTATCACTTGCAATGAGGAGGAAAAAGCTGTACTCCATATTCAGGATAACAAGGTTAGTACAAAACAATATATGGTTGCTTCAGAAGAGCAAGAAGTTAATATAAAGGGTCATTCCTATTTATCGCTAGAGCAAGAAAAGTGTTATTATATTGCAAGTGGTAAATCAAAAGGTATAGATTTCTATAGTAATAAAGATGTGATACAGTTGATTTCCTATGCTAAGTGCAGAAGAACAGAGAACCGCTTATTTACAGAACCAACCTATCTTCTGTTTACCGAGGGGGAATTACAGTCTTCTTTAGTTAATAAGGTAAGGCAAATAGCATTTTCAGAAAGGGAATACGTAGATGAAAATAATTGATGCCCATATACACTACTCAAATATTGGATCGTTTAAAGAGACAGCTCGAGATCTTTCCTTTGTAGATTATAGTTATAAAGGTTTGAAAGAAGAGATGAGGAAGGCTGATATTGTCCTTGCGATTGGGATGGGGGTTACAGAAACGCCAGAGATGGGCTTTCCTGATTATAAGGCCCAGACCCCAATGGGATTAGATTTGGACTTATTGGTTCCAGACAATGTCGTCTGCTGTGCTGGGATAAATCCATATGATATGGATTTATCGGCACAAGAACGATTAGAGCAGGAGATTCAAAAGCCACATGTTGTGGGAATAAAAATTTATTTAGGCTACTACCCTTTTTATGCCTATGATGAGGTATATGAACCTGTTTATCGACTAGCAGAAAAGTATCAATTACCAGTTGTGTTCCATACTGGAGATACATACTCTGAAAGAGGATACTTAAAATATAGTCATCCTCTAGCAATTGATGAAGTGGCTGTGAAACATCGTAATGTGAATTTTATGATGGCACATTTCGGTGATCCTTGGACATTGACTGGTGCGGAAATTATTTATAAAAATTCGAATGTATATGCCGATTTATCTGGTTTAATCGTTGGAACAAAAAAAGAACTGGAAGAAGCACATGAAGGGATTTTTCTCGATCATTTACGCCATGCATTAGTTTTTGCCCAATCATATGATAAATTGCTTTTTGGGACAGATTGGCCGCTAGCCCCATTTGAACCATATATAGAGTTTATAAAAAAGCTCATTCCAGAAACTTACCATGAAGACGTATTTTATCGAACAGCATTGAAGGTATTTCCAAAAATAAAGCCCTTTTTAAGTAAGAAATAGGAAATGAATAATGAAACGAAAGCCGGTGTAGAATAGTTTTATTTTCTACTCCGGCTTTCATATTTATATTGATTGTTCTTTCATATTCGAAAAACTACTTTTCATGATACAATATGGACATAATAGATTGCTGGATGTGAGAATAAATGAAGCTTATTACGAAAGTAGAAAATATAATAAAGCAAGAGATGGAGAATGATGCTAGTGGTCACGATTGGTATCATGTAGATAGAGTACGTAAAATAGCCTTATTACTATCAGAAAAAGAAGGAATTGAGTATTCTCATAACATAGAACTGTCTGCGTTATTGCATGACATTTCAGATGAAAAATTAAATAAATCCAAAAGCGAAGGGCAACGAAGATTAGCAAATATACTAATGCAGATTCCAATTGAGAATCAAGAGAAGGAACAGATTAAAGCTATCATCGAAACAGTTGGCTTTAAAGGAGGAAATGGGATAACTCCCAAAAGTCTGGAGGCAAAAATAGTCCAAGATGCTGATCGATTAGATGCGATTGGAGCACTTGGCATTGCTCGTACATTTGCTTATGGAGGAAGTATAGGAAGTCCTATTTATGATCCACATATTGCAGTAAGGGAAAAGATGACAGAAGAAGAATATCGAAAAAACAACTCCTCTTCTATTCACCATTTCTATGAAAAACTATTGAAAATTAAAGACCTTTTACATACAGAAAGTGCTAAAAAAATGGCAGTGGAAAGGCATCAATTTATGGAAAGCTTTCTAAAAGAATTTTATAAAGAATGGAATGTACAAAATGAAGAGTATTTCAATTGAAAATGTAACAAAGACATATGGAGAGAAAAAGTTATTTGAAAACATCTCTTTTTCAATAAGTGAAAAAGAACGGGTAGGTTTAATCGGCATCAATGGAACTGGGAAATCATCCTTATTAAAAATAGTTGCTGGAATAGATATTCCAGACGAAGGAGATATCATAGCACCGAAGGATTTTCGTATCGCCTATTCTGCCCAAAGCCCAGAATTAAATCCAAATCTTACCGTATTAAACCAAGTATATGCTGGTGATGCACCGGTATTAGCATTAGTTAAAGATTATGAAGCAATGTTAATGGAAATCAACCATGATCCAGAGGACAATAAGCTTCATGAAAAATTATTTGATTTACAAAAAAGAATGGATGCTTTAAATGGCTGGGAAGTTCATACAAATGCAAAGACGGTGTTAATGAAGTTAGGAATTACTAATTTTAATAAGAAGATTGGCGAATTGTCAGGTGGGCAAAAAAAACGGGTTGCTTTAGCACAAGTTCTGATTCAAGAACCAGATTTGCTTATTTTAGATGAACCGACAAATCATCTTGATTTTGAGGCAGTTAAATGGCTGGAAGATTATTTAAGCAGATACACAGGAGCACTTTTATTAGTAACACATGACCGCTATTTCTTAGACCGTGTCACAAACAGAATGTTTGAATTAGATGGGGGCAATTTGTATAGCTATAAAGGCAATTACGGTGACTTTTTACAGGCGAAAGCTATCAGGGAAGAAAATGAAGCAGCTACTCTTGATAAGCAAAAGAATTTATTTAGAAGAGAATTAGAATGGATTAGAAGAGGGGCAAAAGCGCGTTCTACTAAACAAAAAGCCAGAATTCAGCGCTTTGACGCATTAGACGATAAATTAGCTAATGTTAAAGCTAAAGATAAATTAGATATCTCCTTGAAAGGAAGTCGATTAGGCAAGCAAGTCTTTGAATTGGTGGAGGCAAACAAGTGTTTCCATGATAAAATAATCTTAAATAATTATAATTTGCTTGTAAAACCAGGGGATAGAATTGGAATAATAGGAAAAAATGGGACTGGTAAATCGACCTTCTTAAATATTTTAGCAGGCAAGGCATCCCTCGATTCTGGCGAAAGAATCATTGGGCAAACAGTAAAAGTGGCTTACTATACGCAAGAAAATGAAGATATGGATACATCTAAAAGAATGATTGAATATCTAAAAGAAACGGCTGAAGTAATAGAAGCCTCTGATGGAAAAGTCATTACAGCTGCCCAAATGCTGGAAAGATTCTTATTCCCTCTTCATACCCATGGAACGATTATTGGAAAGCTATCTGGTGGGGAAAGAAGAAGACTTTATTTGTTGAAAATACTAATGGGAGAACCAAATGTACTCTTATTAGATGAGCCGACAAATGATTTAGATACACAAACATTAATGGTTCTGGAAGATTATTTAGAAGATTTTAACGGCGTGGTTATTACCGTATCCCATGATCGCTATTTTCTTGATAAGGTTGCTGAACAGCTGTTGATTTTAAAAGGAAATGGTATTATCGACACCTATTATGGCAATTACAGTGAATATTTAGAGGTGGAGAGAAAAGAAGAACAACAAATAAAAGAGAAAACAGAAATACCACTTCCTAAAAAGGAACCAAAGGAGAAAAAAGTAAGACTAAGCTATAATGAACAAAGGGAATGGGCAACCATTGATGAGGATATCGAAAAAGTCGAAGTAAGATTAGCTACTATAGAAACAGAATTAGCCGAGACAGGCAGTGACTTCGAAAAAGCAGCTGACTTAATGAGCGAGCAAGAACAATTAAATAACCAATTAGAACACCTAATTGAACGCTGGAGCTATTTATCTGAAATCGCTGATAAGTCATAAAAGCTGTTTATTTTCGATATAGCATCAAGCATGATAAGATAAATGTTGAAAAAGAGGGGGATGGAATATGAGAATTATTTCTATAGAACCAACACCAAGTCCTAATACGATGAAAATTAATTTAGATCAAGAGCTGCCAATGGGAAAAAGTAATAATTATAAGCTTGATAATTCAGCGGAAGCACCTGAATTAATTCAAAATATCCTTTCCATTGAAGGGATTAAAGGGGTTTACCATGTAGCTGATTTCCTAGCGGTTGAAAGAAATGCCCGCTATGATTGGAAAGAATTACTTTCAAAAGTGCGGAATGTCTTTGGGGAGGACGAGGCTACAGAGGTGTCAAAAGAGATAAATGAGCATTATGGGGAGATAAATGTTCAAGTTCAAATGTATAAAGGTATTCCTATGCAAATTAAATTATCGGATGGCAATGAAGAAAGAAGATTCGGTTTACCTGACACCTTTATTCAAGCTGTATCGGAAGTTCGTACACCTGAAGATAATGTAGTAATGACACGTAAATGGAAAGATTTCGGTGTGCGCTACGGTGAATTTGAGGAAATTGGGCATGTAATGGTGGAAGAACTTGTTGCTGCATACCCACAAGAGCGAATTAATGCGATTATTGAGCATGCAAAAAATCCGCAAACAGAAGCAAATGATAAACAGGTACGAGTGCGAACAAAGCTGTCATTTGCAGATTTAGAGAATCAAGATTGGAAAGTTAGATATCAAAAGCTAGAACAAAGCGAAGATCCTACAGTAGATGATATCCCTGTGCTAACGAAAGCACTAGATGATGAAAAACCATCTATTCGCAGACTTGCGACTGTCTATCTTGGAATGATTGAAGATACAGCTGTTCTTCCTTCCTTATATAAGGCACTAAAGGATAAAACGGTAACGGTGCGGCGCACTGCAGGAGATTGCTTATCCGATTTAGGGTTTCCCGAAGCAATGGAAGAAATGATCCATGCATTAGATGATAAAAGCAAGATTGTTCGATGGAGAGCCGCTATGTTCTTGTATGAAGTTGGAGATGAGCGAGCATTGGCTGCGCTTAAGGCTCATGAGGACGATCCAGAATTTGAAGTGAGCTTACAAATAAAACTAGCTATTGAACGAATTGAACTAGGGGAAGAAGCAAAAGGTTCTGTTTGGAAACAAATGACCGAAGCGCGAAAATAAGCTGTAACTATATTTTCCTAATGCTAAAGATTGTACGAAAAACATTTCTAATGTATATTTAGGAATAGAATATACGTATATAATGGAGGGATTACTTATGTCAATGGCATATGATGAGTATATGAAACAAGTAGTAAAACCGATGAGAGCAGAATTAACCCAAGCAGGCTTTGAAGAATTACTGACAGAAGACGCAGTGGAGCAATTTATTGAAACAAACAAAGGTACATCGTTAGTAGTTGTTAATTCTGTTTGTGGATGTGCTGCAGGTTTAGCAAGACCAGCGGCAACGCAGGCAGTGCTTGCATCTGAAAAAAAGCCAGATCAACTAGTAACAGTATTCGCTGGCCAAGATAAAGAGGCAACAGCAAAAATGCGCGAATTCTTCGGGGATATTGAGCCTTCTTCTCCGTCCATGGCATTAATTAAAGATAATAAAGTTGTTCATTTTATTCATCGCTACGATATTGAAGGAAATTCAATGGAAGCAATTATGGAAAATCTTGTATCAGCTTTTGAACAATATTGCTAAAAAATTTGGTTCATGAGAATAAAGGGTTACCTTTTTCTCATGGACTTTCTTTTTGTATAGGATTTATATTCGTCGATAGATAATTTAAAATTATCTATTTTATAATGAAGACCTAATTTTAACATGATTCGCATTGAATATAGTATTACATAGAAGTAGGAGAAAAAATATGATTGTAACAACTGCCGGTAGGACAAATAAGGATATGCAAATTCTCGCAGATAGAATTGCCAAAGACTTCAACTGCAGATATGTCAGGAGAGAAAAAGTATCTATTCAACACTTAAAAGAGCAATATCAATCAGATATTCTGATAATTGGAAAAAATAGATTTGAATTCTGTTCATTAAATACAGAGGAGCCTTTCTTTTTTCATCCGAATTCAGCAGTCTTTCGAATAAAAAGGCTGATGAATAAGGAAAATGATCCTTTTATTGTTGCGACAAATTTAGCAAAGGGAAAAAGTTTTTTAGATTGTACTTTAGGTCTTGCTTCTGATAGCATTGTTGCAAGTTATGTGGTGGGCAGTAGTGGAAACGTAGAAGGATTAGAAGCGAATCAAGTGATAGCATTTCTTGTTAAGACAGGTTTGAAAGAATGGGAGACAAGTAATCCTGCTATCGATGAAGCAATGCGAAGAGTTACAGTCAAGCATATTAACGCATTAGAAGCACTTGCTCGAAAAGAAGACAATAGTATTGATTGCGTATATTTTGATCCTATGTTTGAGGAAACTATTTCATCTGCTGGAATCAACCCGTTAAAACAACTAGCACATTATGAAGAAGTGTCTGTAGAATTAATCAATCAAGCAAAGCGAGTGGCGAAAGAAAGAGTCGTTTGGAAAGATCATTTTAGGAGCAGCAGATTTAACCGATTTCAATTTGAACAGGTAAAGCGAAAAACAGCAAAATTTCATTACGGAATCTGGTTGAAAAAAGAATGATAAAAAAATAGCCTCAATGATAAGGATAATAGTAGAAGATTAGATAGTAAATAATATATACTTAATCTATAAATATTTTTTCGATTTATAATAACATCAGGATGCGGAAAGCGAGGTGTAATAAATGCCTAATTGGCTTCGTAAAAGCCTGGTCGTATTTGTTTCTATTTTAACGTTTGGTCTTGTTTCACCATCACCAGCAACCTTTTTAAATAATAATAATAATGATAAGAAACCAATTGATGAGCGAGAAGTACCATTTGCTAGAGAAAGTATCGAAGATGAAGCGATATTTGTTGATAGTACTGAGGGGAATTTCTCAAGAGAAGATTTTATCAGCAAAATGATGAAGGAAGCAGAAGCACAAAGCTATTTAAAATTCGGGCCAAAAATTAAACCAGTAATTGAAGATGAATTTCGTTTAGTTGTTCTTCCAAATATGGAAAAAGCAATTAATGAAGTAACGCATATTTTTCCAGAAGAAGAGTTAAGTTATTTAACAGTAACTGAATTTCCTGCTGCAGGTACAAGTGAACGGATATTTCATATTACGAGAGATAACGAGGATATTATCCGATTTCATGTAAGAAGGGATCGTCCCCCACAGGAAGGTTATTATTTTAACTTCCATTACCACACGTATCATGATCAATTCCAAACTCATTATGCACTTGGAGAAATTTACTGGGATAAAAATACTCCGCCAAAGTGGATGAGCTAAAAAGGAAAATTGAAACTTTTTTATCTATGATTACGTAAAGGAACTATACTGAAAAAACTTGGAGGTAGAAAGATTATGGCAATTAGTTTATCCAAAGGACAAAAAGTAGATTTAACAAAAGGCAATCCTGGTTTATCAAAAGTAATTATTGGTTTAGGCTGGGATTTAAATAAGTATGATGGCGGAACTGATTTTGATTTAGATGCTTCTGTATTCTTACTTGGCGAGAATGGAAAAGTAACAAATGATGCTGACTTTGTATTTTACAATAATCCAACAGGTGGAAATGGTTCGATTGTTCATTCCGGAGATAATCGTACAGGAGCAGGCGACGGAGACGATGAACAAATTATCGTAGATTTAAAAAGTATTCCAGCTAATATCCAACGTGTTACTTTTACCATTACTATTCATGATGGAGAAGCAAGAAATCAAAATTTTGGACAAGTTTCTAATTCGTTTGTACGTATTGTTAACGAAGAATCTAATGAGGAATTGATTCGTTACGATTTAGGGGAGGATTTCTCTATAGAAACAGCGTTAGTTGTTGGGGAACTATATCGTCATAATAATGAATGGAAATTTAGTGCTATTGGCAGTGGATACCAAGGTGGTTTAGCTGCATTAGCAACAGACTTTGGTCTGCAAATTGGCTAAGACTTTATAAGCATATTTTAGGAGGAACCTTTTTTCATGGGAATATTTGAAACGATTATGGATACATATGCACAGTTTTTTAACTGGCAAATGTGGGGAGAGGTACTAACAGATCCAGTCAGCTGGGGCTATATTGGAACACTTGTAATATTGGAAGGCTTATTATCAGCGGATAATGCATTAGTTCTTGCCGTTATGGTTAAGCATTTACCACCAGAACAAAGAAGAAAAGCATTGTTTTATGGGTTACTAGGTGCATACATATTCCGCTTTATAGCTATCGGTATTGGTGTTTATTTAATCGAATTCTCATGGGTGAAAATACTGGGAGCGGCCTATTTGGCGTATCTTTCTATCAAGTACTTCGTAGATCGTAAAAAAGCTGCGAATCAGGCAGAAGACGGAGAAGAAGAAAATAAAGGCATCAATAAAAATGGAATTCTTATTCGCACATTTGGCTTATTTTGGGGAACGGTAATTTCTGTTGAATTAATGGATATTGCCTTTTCAGTGGATAGTGTATTAGCAGCATTTGGTGTCAGTAACCAAGTGTGGGTATTATTACTTGGCGGTATTCTAGGTGTCCTTATGATGCGTGGTGTAGCGGGTGTTTTCCTTAAATTAATTGATAAAATTCCAGAGCTGGAAGCAACTGCTTATATTCTAATCTTGATTATCGCAGCGAAGATGCTATTAGGCGTTTTTGATATTCACATCGAACATATTTATTTCTTCGGATTGCTAGTAATAGCATTTGGAGCCACTTTCATTGTTCACTTTAGAAATAAAAAGAAAGCAGAACAACAAGGCGAGGCTTAATAATTTCTGAGGATATTTCTAGTTTCTTTAAAGTAGTAGTACTAGGGATATCCTCTATTTTGTTAATTAGAATACTTCAATACTGAAACCACTTCTCGAAAATCCTCCTTTATATATATCTTTTGTATATCAGACGACTTCATCCTAAAGTCATTCAATAAGAAGTAATACTCAAATATTGAATTTTATAGTAAAATAGTAATAATTATCCTGCTTTAAATAAATTATTTATTAACAAAATTTCAGAATAGTATATAAATAGAATGAAAATACTGGAATGGAGTAAAGGAAATGAAATTATTCTCTGACTTAAATGAAAAACAATTGGAACGTCTTTTCTTCCAGTTACCAGAAGAGGTGTTTAGCACTTCGGAGAAAGAAGTATTATCCTATGCACTTGCTTCAACATTGTATATGCCTGCAACTAGACCTAATATTTATCAGGATTTATTGAGAAAGAAACATCCTGCTTTAACCTCTATGGTTATTTGTCTTGAGGATTCAATTGGCGATCATGAGGTGGATTTAGCAGAAAGAAAATTAGTAGAAGAGTTAACTGATATTAATCAAGCCATACAAAATGGACTTCTGCTAAAAAGTGAATTGCCATTGATTTTTATCAGAATACGTTCTATTGCACAGTTTTTAAGTTTAATGGATATACTTGGTGATAAGATCGCTTTATTAACAGGTATAGTAATCCCAAAATTTGAAGCAGAAGCAGGAGAAATTATCTTAAAAGAATTACAAAAATATAACAAGCTCGGATACTGTTTATATGCAATGCCGATACTGGAGACGAAGAAAATAATTGAAAAAGAAACGCGAATGAATGAACTCCTCTCTATCAAAAATGTGCTTGATCATTATAAGCACTTAATTTTAAATGTTAGAATAGGAGCAACTGATTTTTGTGGATTATATGGGATACGTAGAAGCCCAGAAACAACCATATATGATATTGCCATTATTCGCGACTGTATTTCAGATATTATTAATATCTTTACACGTGCAGATAGTGCCTATGTCGTTTCGGGACCAGTCTGGGAGTATTTTACGACGAAAGAAAGAATTTTAATCCCACAATTAAGAGAGACACCTTTTCGAAAACGTTATGGAAAAGCTGGAATGAACATGCGAACACAGCTAATTGATAAACATATGGACGGATTAATAAGGGAAGTTATGATGGATATAACAAATGGATTAACAGGGAAAACCATTATTCATCCGACCCATATAAAGCCAGTTCAAGCATTAAACGTAGTTCCCTATGAAGAATATTTGGACGCATTAAATATTATGGATAGCAATAATGGAGAAATTGGTGTTGTAAAGAGTAGCTTTTCCAATAAAATGAATGAAATTAAGCCTCATTTATATTGGGCGCAGAAAATTATTTTAAAATCAAAGGTTTACGGGGTGTTCCATGAAGGAGTTACATACATTGACTTACTTAAACAAGAAAATTTCATTACCAATCATTGATCATTTACAGATGAACATTAATGTCGAAGAAAATCCATTTCAGCTTCCTATTGAGGACTTTTTTAAAATGGCTGCAAGAATCAATAAAAGACGGGCATTTTTATTTGTCAGTAAACTACTGGGAAAGCATTTGCCAATTGAGCCAAAAAAAGGTCTGCTAACAGGTTTTATTCTTGCTGCGAGATATGAAGAAATTATGACCGGAAAGCATTCACCGCAAAGGGAGAGATTATTGGAAATTTATCATGATACCTCTTTGCCTTTTGTGGACAAGCCCTTTATCCAAAAAGAAGTATCCAATCCTATTATTATAGGGTTTGCCGAAACAGCAACTGCACTAGGTCACTCTTTTTTCCAGGCTTTTAAGCAAGCATCCTTTTTTCATACCACAAGAGAAAAGATAAACGGGCTGGATCCTATCATCTCATTTGAAGAAGAACATTCACATGCTACTTCCCATCGATGTTACGTGAAAAAAGACATTCTTGATAATAATAGGGAAATAATCCTCGTTGATGATGAACTCACAACTGGAAAAACAGCGATCAATATCATCCGAGATCTTCATAGAAAATATCCAAGAGATAAATATACGGTGGCATCCATTCTTGACTGGCGCTCTAATAAATGGCAATTAGAAATGAAAGCTCTTGAAGAAGAACTGCAAATAACGGTTCATTCTGTCTGCTTATTGAAAGGATGCTTTGAATTAGTTGGAGAGCAAATAAATCTTCCACCCATAATGGAGAGTTTGGTAACAAATGATGGAACTCCATCTGTAGAATATATTAGTCTAGAAAATTATGTGAAAGCTCGCATTATACCATTGATTTCCACAAATCTTGCAGGTGAGCGCAATGACTTCCAATATTTAAAGGATACTGGAAGATTTGGTATATATACAGAAGAAGGAACAGATGAGTGGATAAAACAAGCTGCAAAGGTGCTTAAGAAGAAGAGGGTGGGAACTAGTCTTTGTGTAGGAACAGGGGAATTTATGTATATACCCATGAAGTTAGCTAGTTTCATGGGGGAAGACATATCTTATCAATCGACAACAAGAAGTCCAATTTATCCAAATGATGAAGAGTATTATGGAGCTCAAACAGCATATTGCTTTGCGAATCCAGAAGATTTAGAGATTGTAAATTACTTGTATAATATAAAGCCTAATCAATATGATGACATTTTTCTGTTTTTCGAGAGAAACGTGAAAGAAGATAGTTTAAAAGAACTGCTAACAGCTTTAAAAGCAGTACAAGTAAAAAAGATTAATGTTGTTTATTTTAGTGGGAGGTAAAGATGCATTTAAACATAAATCAGCAAGCGAAATTCGGATCTTATAATAGTGAAGATGTCATTTTTCTTTTGAAAAATTTAAATGGAATACTCTTAGAAGGTTCCACCGAGGAACGAGAAAAAAAGATTCAAAGTGGGGCACATTATAGCGAAACATTACCAATCGAATATAATCCACCAGAACATTATTTACAGCTTTTTTGGAAGACACTGCATGTTTATAAAGATAAGGTTGCACTTAGTACTGCCGTTGTTGCAGAGCAGATATATCGTAAACATGGAAAACAAACGGTTTTAGTTTCATTAGCAAGAGCAGGTACTCCTATTGGGATATTAATCAAACGATATATAAAAGAAAAATATCATGTTTCTTTACCGCACTATAGTATTTCCATCATTAGAGACAGAGGGATAGATGAAAATGCTATTAAGTATATATTAAAATCACATAAAGAATCTGCTATCCAATTTATTGATGGCTGGACAGGTAAAGGCGCCATTTCAATTGAATTAACAAAAGCGTGTGAAAGTTATTTAAATAAATATCATGTTCAATTAGATGATACATTAGCTGTACTGGCAGATCCAGGATACTGTACCACGCTTTATGGAACGAGAGAAGATTTCTTGATACCGAGCGCTTGCTTAAATTCTACTGTTTCTGGGCTTGTTAGCCGCACCGTATTAAATGAAAGATATATTCAAATGGATGATTTTCATGGTGCGAAATATTATCAGGAATTAGAGCCGTATGATGTATCGAATATTTATTTAGATGAAATTACAGAAGCTCTACAAAAAATTAATCCAAAGCAAGTAGTAGAAAGAATGAATGAGAATCTTCTTGATCAATCGGTTGATTTTCGGGGGATGAAAGAAGTTCTAGCCATTAAGGATGAATTTCAAATTGAGAGCACGCATTATGTAAAACCCGGAGTTGGAGAAACTACAAGAGTCCTATTAAGAAGAATACCATGGAAGATATTAATGAAAGATCCTGACAGTCCTTATGTGCAGCATATCGTTATGCTTGCCAAAGAAAGAGGCGTAGAAATAATTCCATATCCCCATATGAGCTATACATGCTGCGGTTTGATTAAAAAGGTTGTGCAAAAGGGATGAAATTATTTGCATCTGACCTAGATCGAACATTAATTTATTCAAAACGTGCTTTAGAAGAAATGGAAACTCCTTGGAATCAATCAATGATTGGGGTCGAAGAGAAGAATGGGAAGTATGTCTCCTATATGACAAAGGTGAGCTATAATTTATTGAAAGAGATTGCTTCCCGCTATTTATTTATTCCAGTAACAACAAGAACATATGAGCAATATAAGCGGATTTTTATTTTTGAAAGAGAGGTACCAGTATCTTACTGTGTAACCAGTAACGGAGCAAGAATACACTATAATGGAGAAATCATGACAGAGTGGGAAGAGAGGCTAAAGGGGAAGCTTGGTGTGGAATGTAGTGAAAAAGAGGAAATATTGGCAATGCTCCAAGCGTATTCTCTCCCGGGAGATTTGAAAATTGCTGATAATCTTTTCTTTTATTATGTGTTAAATACAACAATAGCCGCTGATTTAAAAATAGAACTATCAAAGATTGCAGCAAAAAACGGCTGGAATATCTCTTTACAAGGAAGAAAACTTTACTTTATGCCAAGTCCTGTTTGCAAGGGAGAGGCAATAAAATATATTAAGGAACGAGAAGGAATCGAGCAATCAATTGGAGCTGGAGATTCTTTATTAGATCTACCTTTTCTAAATATATGCCAAACTGCGTTTATTCCTAGGCATGGAGAGCTAATAGGTGGTGGAGCAAGTAGATTTTCTCATAAAGCAACAAGTCAAAAAGGTGCGTTTGCTGGAGAAGAAATCATAAGAAAGGTTCATAAGGAATTTATTATTTAACGACTCTAAGGCGACCATAATTGGTCGCCTTAGAGTCGTTAAAAAGATGGATTTTGTTGGAAGGTAAATATATTTTATAGATCATCAGGTGAATCTTTTATCAATTTGAGCAATAAACAATAAATGGCGACAAAGAATAAATAGCTGCAAACAAATATAATAATCCCAAATAAGATAGATTCGAAAAAGATGGCCATAAAAAAACTAATTATTAGAGAAATAAAGATTAAATCAACAAAAACATACATGTTGGAAGATAGAACATTTTGTACATAATTTAAATCTGTTTCAATTTCATGATACGTGTATTTTCGAAAAAATGATCTCATAGTTAGCACCTACTCGCCTAATGTACTGTATTATATGCACACCCAGAAGGTTAGGTGCTAAAAACACAGAATTGGAGAATATAAAGAAAAATCTTACGAAAGGTTTCCTTTCTGACTACAAAAAATGAAACTTTTTTATTAAAAATTCGTAAATAAATATAAAGTAGAATGTTTAGTGTTCACATGGAGCTATGCTATGATAAAGATAGAAAGTTATCTTTGGGTTAAAATTAGGAAGTGGAGAAAATGAACAAAGACTTTTATACCGTTAATAATATAATACTTCCATTGTCTGAAGAAAATTGGTTTAATCTTTTGCTAAAGCCTATTAAAGAAAGACCATTATATGATACCACTAATCGTATATTTACTTTTGGGCAGGCAGTCGTTAAATTACTAGGAATATCATTAGACGAGGATGAATATTATAATCAGCTATTTAATTGGATATATAAAGATAATACTGGCTTACACTTATTAACAGATGAAACACTTGATAGGACAATCGACAATCAGCATTTTCAATCTATTCAAAAAGTATTTAATCGAATGAATGAGCAGAATTTGTCCATTAATCGATTTGTTGCGTTTCTTGATGGGGAAAATGTACTGATAAAATCTTCAGTTCCGGCTATTCATCGGAAATTGCGCGAAAGCTTTATTAAAGTAATTCAGCATTTTGTAGAAATAGAAGAAAACGGCATAAAAAATAAGGATTTACGAAGATTAGTAGTGGATATTGTAAAATGGTCGATTAATCATTTACAGCCTGCCTTACAAGAAACGGTACTAAGTGAAAATATGCCTAAGTTTCTCTGGTATGGGGATGCGAATAAAAGTCAGTCCTATTTTATCTATTATCTCCTTACTATTGGATGTGATATTGTCATGGTTCATCCTAATGGGGAAGATATTTTGGAAAAAGTAAAACTGGATAAGGAGCTTTTTTTTCAGCATCAATATCCACAAAGAAAAGAGCCTGAAAGTTTTCCTACAGAAGAAAGAAAAAGAACAGCGACAGTAGCATATCGGGCATCAAAGGAAATAGAGAGTATACTCCATCATGAAGGATCCAACCTATATAAACCATGGCAATTTAGGGATTATATCCCGTTTTCTGTTACCCTAAAAACTACATATGATGAAATTTTTCTTCTGGAAAAAGAGCTGGCTATGATTCGACCAAATTTCGAAGTGAAAAATGGAGAAGTGCATATCCCGGCTATTTTTGCTAAAATATTTGGTGTAAGTAAAAATCGAAAAGAATACTGGGATCGCATTCACGAAATAGTCAATCGAGATGAGACGCTATTAATTAAAGAGTTTCCGTTTACAAGGGCCATTATTAGCGATTACCGATACCATTATCGGGGAGCACTTGGAAGAAACGGCTTACTCGATCCGGAGAAGTTGATGAGTGCCCATTATTGGAATTATAAACAGCTGCCACTAGGCTTACAAAAAGGGATAGCAGCTGCAATTTCAAGGGTGTGTTCTAACCCAGTACTTATAAAACAGTCGAATGAATCAAATGAAGATGTAGCAATTTTTCTATTTTCTCAATGTTTACTTATACCAGATGAACTATTAAAAATGCTGCAGAAATTTGATTACTCACAAGAAGTACCAAGTATTGTATTATTTAAAACCGAAAAAAATGGCGTATTTACGCGAGAAGATGCAGCAATGTTAGTTTTAATGAATGCATTGGGTCTTGATATTATTATTTATAATCCAGCTGGTCATGTTGATATGGAGAACTTTATGCAAGACAATTTATTCGATACCCATTGGCTGGAGGACGTTGTATTCGACATGGAATACAAAGAACCATCCTTTTTAAAAAGGGGATTATTTGGCGGATTTTTAAAGAGTAGAAAGGGAGATAATGGATGAATATGCAACCATCAAATATAAACAATGCGGATAACCAAGTCGCAGAATTATTAACAGAAGAAAAAGTATCGGAAATTAAATTGGCGCTTAGAAATGAGCCAGAGGTGCAAAAGTTGGCCCAGTCTATTGATGAAAAAGATCAAATACAGATACTTGAATTCGGTAAAGAGCCGGCAACGCAAATTTCAAAATTCTCCGATAAAATCCTTAACAATATGAGAACAACTAAAGTAGAAGATTCTGGAGAATTATTAAAACAGCTCGGCAGAATCATGGATAAATTTGATAAAAAAGATTTTGAGGATACGTCAAAAGGTTTCTTTGGCAAACTGTTTAAAAAAAGCGAAAAGATTATGGAAAAACTTTTTGGTAAATATCAGTCTATGGGACAAGAGATTGATAAAGTATATGTTGAAATTTCCAAATATCAAAATGAAATGGTTGATTCGACATCGATGCTTGATGAAATGTATGAGCAAAATTATCAATATTATTTGACGCTCGAAAAATATGCTGTTGCGGGAGCAATGAAGTCAGAAGAATTAAAGACGCAAGTACTTCCGCAAATTGAAGCAAAAGCAACTGCTGGAGATCAATTAGCGGGAATGCAGCTTGACTCCCTTAGAAATGCAATAGAACTCCTTGATCAGCGGGTTTATGATTTAGAAATGGCTAAAATGGTTGCCTTGCAAACAGCACCGCAAATACGGTTGCTTCAAAGAGGGAATACAAAATTAATAGGAAAGATTAATTCGGCATTTGTTACTACAATTCCAATTTTCAAAAATGGGCTAATCCAAGCTGTTGCTGCAAAAAGACAAAAATTAGTTGCAGATAGCATGAGTGAGCTGGATAGAAGAACAAACGAAATGCTTGTCAAGAACGCTCAAAATATATCCCAGCAGAGTGTTGATATTGCAAGGCTTGCAGGAAGTCCTAGCATTAAGATTGAGACGATTGAAGAATCTTGGAATATTATTATAAAAGGAATGCAAGAAACAAAAACAATTGAAGAAGAAAATAAGCGATTAAGAGAAGAAGGCACAAAGAAATTAGAAGAATTACAAAATAACTTTAAGCAAATGAAACTTCAAGGTTAAATGGTATAAGGGATAGATATTTTTAATCACTTTTTATGAATTGTGGTTAGTGTTAACAGCATGAAAGAGTTCAAATGGATTTATTTTCCGATACGACTGATCGTCCGGGAAAATAAATCCGTTAGCTACTCTTAAATAAGTATCATCCTAATTTATTACCCTTATCATAAGATAATAGATAAATATTAATCGAGGGCCTTCTAAAGTTAATATTCTATGAAAATGAGTAATAGCTCTATTTTAAAAAGAGGACTTTATAAAAAATGAAATTATATCATACATAGGAGTTGGGAATAATGGCGATTAATTTACAAAAAGGTCAGAGAGTTGATTTAACAAAAGGGAATCCTGGATTAAGTAAAATTTTAATTGGACTTGGTTGGGATCCTGTTCAACAAAACAAGGGTGGGGGCTTATTCGGTTCTCTTTTTGGTGGAGGACAGGCAGCAAGTATTGACTGTGATGCATCTGTAATCATGGTAAATGAACAAGGTAAAGTTCAAGCGAATAGTGATGTTATTTATTTTGGGAATTTAAAAAGTCGCGATGGCAGTGTAATCCATTCAGGTGACAATCTAACAGGTGATGGGGATGGAGATGATGAACAAATCCGCGTTGATTTAAGTAAAGTTCCTGCACATATACAAAAACTCATTTTTGTTGTGAATATTTATGATGCAGTAAAGAGAAGACAAGATTTTGGGATGATTCAAAATGCCTTTATTCGAATTATTAATCCATTGACGAACCAATCACTTATTCACTACAATTTATCAGATGATTATGCTGGGAAAACGAGTTTAATCGCTGGGGAGTTATATAGACATGGACAGGATTGGAAGTTTGCAGCTGTTGGCACAGGTACAAATGCAGGTAGTTTAGGAGATGTGGTTAAATCATTTTCATGATCGGACTATAGCAATCGAATTTTTACAATCCATCTATTATTCAACGAGGGAGGAATAGAAATTGAGTATTAATCTTTCTAAAGGCCAACGTATTGATTTAACTAAAACAAATCCAGGATTAACTAGAGCAATTATTGGATTAGGCTGGGATATCAACCAATATGATGGTGGGGCTGGCTTTGACTTAGATGCATCGGCTTTTATGGCCGATGACAATGGGAAAGTAATAAATGATGTAGATTTTATCTTCTATAATAATCTTGTTCATCCTAGCGGCGGTGTGGAACATACAGGTGATAACCGCACAGGAGAAGGCGATGGGGATGACGAGCAAATTATTATTGATTTCACAAAAATCCCTGCACATGTAAGCAAAATTGGGATTGCGGTAACCATCCATGATGCTGAAGCAAGAAGGCAAAATTTCGGACAAGTGTCCAATGCCTTTGTTCGTGTTGTAAATGAAGATAACAACATGGAAATATTACGCTTTGATCTAGGGGAAGATTTTTCAGTTGAAACAGCTGTGATAGTATGCGAACTTTATAAACACGGCGGAGAATGGAAATTTAACGCTGTTGGCAGCGGCTTTTCTGGAGGACTTGCTGCTCTATGTCGGAATTATGGTTTAGAGGTTTAATGAGGGAAATTAGTAAAACTTTTTCTTGATTTTACATCTCGCTGACATATGTCCAAAAGAATGAACATAGAAGTATGCATTGATTTCTCTATGTTTCATTCTTTTGGATTTTTTTAGGAGTTATCACCCAATATTAACTAGTATTTTGCGTTGACTCACCATGCTATAATTTTAATAGACTAGTATTATTCTTATCCGTTAAATAAGTAATGGGCAGGAAGCGCAATCAGTTTATTGGGGAGGAAGAAGGATGAGATGGCTCAAAAGATTGGCACCAGTAGGAATGATAGCAGCAACCAGTATTCTTATGGGAAACTCACAGCTTCCTAATAATGAAATATGCTTAAAAAACCTGTCTGATCTAACAGTTATTAAAGCACATCTTTCCACCGAGGCAAAAGAAAATTTAGGGAATATTATTTTACTGCCTGATGCACATTTTGACCAAGCAGAAGCAGCTACTATTATTGAAAGATTAAATAAGTTACCACCTACTCTATTAAATAAGATACAATCTAGTGGAATAAAGGTGAAATTGTTTACAGGTAAATTAACAGATAATAAAACGGCGCAGAAATTTGCCGGTATTATTCCTAGAGGTTACAACTCCCAAAAAACATGGGATGATGTACCTGGTATTGGTGGAGGCAAGGTTGTGCTAGTGAAGATTGGTGCAAGCGAAAAAGGAAAAGGTCATAGTTCAGTTAATTTAGAGTATCATGAATTAGCTCATTCTATTGACTATAAAATTTTAAAAAATGCAAGTAAATCAGAACGTTATAAGGCAATATGGAATGAAGAAAAAAGGAGTCTATTTCCAACTAGACAATATTTTCTTCAGTATGCGGAAGAATATTTCGCCGAAACATTTGCTATGTTTTATGTTGGCGGAACAGACAAGGAAAAACTTTTTGAATCTGCTCCAAAAACATATCATTATATCGCTTCTATTAAATAGCTTGATTAACAAAAAAAGGGTGTTTTAATAATGAGACAATATTTAGATCTTTGTGAACATATTTTAACAAATGGTGTAAAAAAAGAAGATCGTACAGGAACCGGAACTATTAGTACGTTCGGATATCAAATGCGCTTCAATCTTTCCGAAGGTTTTCCTTTAATTACGACAAAAAAACTCCATTTACGTTCGATTATCCATGAATTACTTTGGTTTTTAAAGGGTGATACTAACGTGAAATACTTACAAGATAATAATGTTCGAATTTGGAATGAATGGGCAGATGAAAAAGGGAATTTAGGTCCTGTTTATGGTCATCAGTGGCGTTCATGGACGACTAGAGAAGGAAACACAATTGACCAAATTTCAGAATTGATTCATGCCATCAAAACAAATCCTGATTCCAGAAGATTAATTGTAAGTGCATGGAATGTAGGTGATATTGAGAAAATGGCATTGCCACCTTGCCATTGTTTATTTCAATTTTATGTAGCAGATGGCAAATTATCTTGTCAATTGTATCAGCGATCAGCAGATGTATTTCTAGGAGTGCCTTTTAATATAGCTTCCTACGCATTACTAACACATATGATTGCACAAGTTTGTGATTTAGAGGTAGGAGACTTTGTACATTCTTTTGGTGACGTGCATATTTATACGAACCATATTGAGCAAGTAAAGCTGCAGCTTACGAGAGATCCTAAGCCGTTACCACAGTTAAAAATTAACCGAAATGTAAAAGATATCTTCTCTTTTGAGTTTGATGATTTTGAAATTATCAATTATGAAGCACATCCTCATATTAAAGGAGCAGTAAGTGTATGATTTCTTTAATTGTTGCTATGGATCGTAATAATGTAATAGGAGTAAATAATCAATTACCTTGGCATTTACCGAATGATTTGAAGTATTTCAAAAGAGTAACAACTGGGCATCCAATCGTAATGGGTAGAAAGACAAGGGATTCAATCGGCAGAAATTTGCCTAATCGTGAAAATGTAATTATTACGAGAAATCCTGCGTATCAGTGTGAAGACTGCACAATCCTCCATTCTGTTCAAGAATTTTATGAGTGGAGCAAAGAGAAACAGGCTGAGGAGATCTTTATCATTGGCGGTGCAGAGCTTTTTGCAGAAACAATTAAGAAAACAGACAGATTGTATATAACACAAATTGATCATAATTTTGCAGGAGATACCTTTTTTCCGGCATTAAATTGGCAGGAATGGAAGCTGGTAAGTGAAAAAAAAGGGGAAGTTGATGAGCAAAATATTTATCCGCATACTTTTTTAGTTTATGAGAGAGTGTGATAAGGGATAGAAAGACAAGGACATAAGTATCCTAACTAGCGATAAAGTTGAGAAGAATGAACTTAAGTGTTTTTTAACTAATTAACCCCGAACAATTATACGTACAAGATAAGTTCGTGTGATTGTTCGAGGTTTTATTAATTTTAAGTAAAAAAGGTTTGTGGTGATCACCCGCAGACTGAATAAACGATTTTCAAATCCAGATTTTTAATGATAGAAATGGACTTGATTATATTTTGGGAGGTTAAACATTAAAAACCTTATCCTGCAACCATTAGAAAATCAATTGTCTTTTTTTATTGCATACTTAAATTTATCTCCACGCAAAACTTGTTTGGAAATATGCAAGGGATTGTTGTGTGTGTCATAAACCTTATCTTTTACCAACATGAGAGCAGAGCCCCGAGGTATATCTAATAAGTTAGATTCTTCTAATGTTGCATAACAAATTTCAATTGTCTTGCTGCCTGTATAAGGGGTGATACTGTACTTATCTTCTAAAACGGCATAAAGGGATCCATTCAAATTTTCATCTTTTAATGAATCAAACTTTTTGGTGAAAAACACTGTTTCAATTCCAATCGGTAAATTATCCACAATCCGGAGTCTTTCGATAATTAAAATATCTTCTGGTTCTGTTAGATTAAAGAATTCTATTTCTTGTTCCGTAGCTTTACGATAATAAACTTTTTGTGTTTTAGTTGTTAAAGTTTTTCCAAGTGTCTCCACGTTGCTAGTAAAACTCATAAAAACTCGATTATTTTGTTCGAGCATGGGGGCAGCTACAAATGTACCTTTCCCATGTATTTTAACAAGTAAATCTTCTTCTACTAAAATTGAAATGGCTTTTCTTACAGTGCTTCTACTTATTTCGTACATTTCACTTAATTCGAATTCTGAAGGAATACGCTCATCTTGTTTAAATTTCCCCTCATAAATATCTTTTCTAATTGTTTCCGCTAATTGGTGGTAAAGTGGTTTACTACTAGTTATATTTAAATTTTCCATATGAATGCCTCACTAACAATTTTAGTTATATAATACCTAAAAATGCATACAAGTGCAAATGAGATATTTCTAAAGTTGTATGCTGTTGTATCTAATTATAGAAGAGTATATCAGGGTGAAACAAAATGAAAACAGTTACTTTGATAAAACTTGTATGTAGATATATCTAAAATATGTTTACATGGAGGAAAGTATATGCTATTATGATCTTGTCCTTAGGCAGACATCATAGGACATCACAAAATAAAAAGGAGATTGTTAAAATGAATGTTAACGAAATTTTAGTAGAGATTTTAGAGAAGAAAAAAGAAAATGGTGGAATTAAAAATGTTGTATGGATTGCAGCGGGTGGATCTAATGGTGGGTTTTATCCAGCACAATATTTTATGGATAGAGAATCAACAACCATTCGATCACAAATGTTTTCCAGTAATGAATTTGTTTATGCTCCGCCAAAGTTTTGTGGTCAGGATACATTAGCAGTACTATGTTCAATGAGAGGAACTCCTGAAACAATAGAGGCTGCTAGAGTGGCAAAAGAACTTGGTGCTACAACAATTGGATTATATGTTGAACCATCTGGATTGACAGAAACATGTGAATATAACATCCAATATGAGAGTATTGCGATTGATTCAAGTAAAACAGAGAGGGTCAATTCCAGTTTCGGTTTACAGATTGCTATCACATTATTGCATTTATTGGAAAATTATGAAGGATACGATGATGCGATGGAAGGCTTTGAAATAGTAGATACTATTTATAGAGATGCTGTGGAATATACAACTCCACTGGCAAAAGCTTGGGCGGAACAAAACAAAAACGAACAAAGTATTCACGTTATGGCGAGCGGTCCAGCAATGGGATCTGCATATATATTCTCTATATGCAATCTAATGGAAATGGTGCAAAAGGATTCCCCTACTGTAAATAGCTGTGAATTTTTTCATGGGCCGTTTGAAACTATTGATAAAAACACTTCGGTATTTTTATTAGCCTCTGAGGGCAGAGTGCGTTCTGCAGATGAAAGAGTAATTAAGTTTTTAAAGAGATATGGTGGAGAAAAAGTATATGTCCTTGATGCTAAAGAATTAGGAATTAATAGAATAAAGGACTCGGTTTCTGAATATTTCAACCATATTTTATTTTCCCCTATTTTAAATAATGTATATCTAAGACAACTATCTTATGCTACTAAAAATGATTATATGACCCGTAGATATATGTGGAAAGTTGAATATTAAGATAGTTTTCTAGAAAACTATTATTGAATAAATCAGTATGTCAGCTTGAGAAGGAGGTAATCTATTTGAGGAGATTTTTATTAGCCTCGCACGCCAATTTTGCAGAAGGAATTTACGGTTCATTGAGGTTAATCATGGGTGATCAGCCCAATGTAGAGTTTCTTTGTGCATATATGACAGAAGATTTTGACTTGAACAAAGAAATATCTTTCATTCTAGAAAACTTAAAACCAGAAGATGAATTAATTGTTGTAACCGATCTCTTAGGGGGGAGTGTTAACAATGAATTTATGAATTATGTTAATAGAATGGATAAGAAAGTCTTCGTAGTATCAGGACTTAATTTAGGATTATTAATTACCCTATTATCAAGACAATTTGAAGAAAAGGATACAGGACAAATTATTGTTGAATCAATAGATGAATCCAAGGAATCTATTTGTTTATGCAATAAAATCCTAGAAGATTCTCAAAATATAGATGATGAGTTTTAGAAATGAGGGAAGGTTATGATTTTATTAACGAGAGTGGATCATCGTTTATTACATGGACAAGTTGCTGTTTCTTGGACATCAATGCTCGGTGCAGATTGCATTTTAATTGCCAATGATGAACTAATGAAAAATGACCTAAAAAAAACAACAATGAAGTTAGCTAAACCGGCTAATGTTAAATTAGTCATAAAAAATATCGAGGATTCGATTAAAGCAATTCAAAGCGGAGCAACCGATAAATATAAATTATTTATTGTTGTTGAATCTATTGCAGATGCTGCTAAGTTATCGGAAGCCATTCCAGAAATAAAGCAAATTAATTTAGGTGGAATAAAGGCAAAAGAAGGATCAAGAAATGTTTCGAAAGCAATTAATGTTCTACCAGAGGAAGAACAATTACTGAAAGAAATGTTGATGCGAAATGTGGAAATTGAGATAAGACAAATTCCTAATGATAAGAAAATTTTGGCCAAAAATGTACTGTAATGCATATAAAAAAGGGTGTTCCTACCCTTTTTTATATGCAAGCATTTTGTTTCCTGAGTGTTTTTTATAAGAATTAATAAGGAGGGATAAATGGTGTTAGAGGTTATATTAATATTTCTCATTGCATGTTTTGGATATAGTGATTATTTTACAGGAAAAACATTACAAACACGACCGATCGTTTTAGGACCTCTTGTAGGATTGGCTTTAGGGAATTTAGAAGCTGGATGTATAATTGGTGCCACTCTGGAGCTAGCGTTTATGGGGGCCGTTGGTGTTGGAGCAGCACTTCCTCCTGAAGTCGTTTCGGGGAGTGTTCTCGGTACTGCTTTTGCCATTATTGGGGATAAAGATGCCGGGATGGCAGTCGCATTAGGTTTGCCGATCGCTATGCTTGTTATGATGCTCCGCAACTTTCTTTTTATCGCTATTGTTCCATTATTTGCAAATAAGGCAGATAAGTATGCGGCTGCAGGAGATCTTAAAGGGGTAAGCAGAATGCACTGGTATGGTGGTATATTTGGAATGTATCTTCCTTTAGCAATTTTGACCACGCTTTCATTCTATTTAGGATCGAATGTAATGGAAAATGTTTTAAATATGATTCCAACCTTTATTCAAGATGGACTATCTATTTCGGCGGGAATTCTGCCTGCGCTTGGTTTCGCCATTCTGCTTCGGATGATTTTGAATAAAAAAATTGTTCCGTTTTTATTCATAGGTCTTATCCTAACAGCTTATCTCAATTTGCCTGTTCTTGCTGTAGCTATATTAGCTGTTTGTATTGTTTTCATTATGTCTCAAACGAGTGAAAAACAGATGGCTGTCGGAAATAATGAAATGGAGGTAGAGGATGATGACTTCTAATAGGAGCAAAGTTTCTAATAAAGGACTTGGTGAAAAGACAGGGCTGGAAACTACGACAATTACTAAAAGTGACTTAAGGAAAGTCTTTTGGAGATCTTTGCCTTTTGAAATTTCCTGGAACTATGTAAGACAAGGCCATATGGGATTTGCCTCCTCCATGATACCTATAATTGAAAAATTATATAAAAATAACAAAGAAGAGAAAGCAAAGGCATTACAAAGGCATATGGAATTTTTTAATATTACAGTTTATTTTTCAACGTTAGTATTAGGTATTATAACAGCAATGGAAGAAAAAAGAGCAAGGGATCCCAAAAACTTTGATATCGATTCGATCAATAATGTCAAAGTAAGTTTGATGGGTCCATTGTCAGGAATAGGAGATTCAATTTTCTTAGGAACACTTCGCATTATTGCAGCTGGAATTGGAGCATCACTAGCCTTAAATGGAAGTCTTTTAGGTGCCATTCTTTTTTTACTGATATACAATATCCCAGCACTTGGAATGAGATATTTTGGAATGATGAAAGGTTATGAACTAGGAGCAGGTTTATTAGATAAAATTCAAAAGTCCGGTTTAATGGAGAGAATTACAAATTCCACAGCGATATTAGGTTTAATGACAATAGGGTCAATGATTGCGACAATGGTTGTTGTAAAAGTACCCCTGAAATTTGGTACTGGTGATGCAGTGACGAAAGTACAAGATATCTTAGATGGAATCATGCCTAGTCTCTTACCCATTGGTGTTACCTTCTTAATTTACTGGTTGCTTGGTAAAAAAATAAAGACAACTTGGCTGTTAATGGGAATTATCATTGTTTCAATTATCTTTGCATGGTTAGGCATCCTTGCTCCATAAACAGTTTTTATCTTCAAATTAAAAATGGCAGGTGATTAGACCTGCCATTTTTTCTATAGCATTTTTTGAAGAAAATAAAAAACCTATCATATTGATATGATAGGTCAGACTGTAGACAAACAGAGATTTGATTACTTCTTCATCTTTTTTATAACGGAACATCAAGGATTGTTAAAACTTGCGGCTATACATAAAGATACACACAAAAATACATTAAGGCACTCCCTGCTAATACGAATAGGTGCCAAATAGCATGGAAATAGGGAATCTTTTGCATAACGTAGAAGATGCTTCCAATAGTATATAAAAGGCCGCCCCCTACGAGAAGCATAAAGCCAGTGGTGCCGATGGCATGATATAACGGGACGATTGCCATCACAATCAGCCAGCCCATAATAACATACAAGATGGTTGAAGTAACAATATATTTTTTTACATAATAACATTTAAAGACAATACCAATAATGGCTAATGCCCATACGATTCCAAATAGTGTCCAGCCTAACCCGCCACGGATAGCAACTAAAACAAAAGGAGTATAGGTACCTGCGATTAAAAGATAGATTGAAGAATGATCGAGGATCTCGAAAAAATCTTTCACTTTTTCATGGGTAATGCTATGCAAAAGGGTGGAGCATAAATATAGGATAATCATAGTTGCTCCAAAAATAGAAAAACTGACGATTCTCCAGGGATTATCTGTTTCAACTGCATTAATGATCAGCATCACTAGCGCCGGTATACTTAACAGAAAGCCAATCCCATGGGTAATACTATTTGCAATCTCTTCTTTTAATGAGAAATCTTTAATCGAAAAATTCATAACTTTATTCACTCCTTATCCCTTAATTGTAATGGATTTCTTTCATAAAAACAAACAATTGCCGAATATGCCGTAGTCAATAATTTTACGCAATCAAAAATGTTTAAAAAAAAAGAAAATTTAAAATTTTGTTAGTGATAAAAGAATAATTCATGGTATAATGTACAAATTAAAATTGTTAGAAATGAGGGTGTGGAAATGGAACAAAATGTAATGAAAAAATGGGTGCAATTAGAGGATATTATTATTGCATACCAAGGTATTAAAGACATAGTAGCCCATACTCCCTTACAAAAAAATTATCGGTTATCCGAAAAATATGATTGCAACATTTATTTAAAAAGGGAAGATTTACAGCATGTGCGTTCCTTTAAACTAAGGGGTGCTTTTTATTCCATGAAGATGCTGGAAAAAGAGAAAATGAAAAATGGAGTAGTTTGTGCAAGTGCAGGAAATCATGCGCAAGGTGTAGCCTACTCTTGTCGTTATTTAAATGTGCATGGGAAAATATTCATGCCTGCAACAACACCAAAGCAAAAGGTTACACAAGTTAAAATGTTTGGCAAAGAAAATGTAGAAATTGTTTTAACAGGTGATACGTTCGATGATTCATATGTAGAAGCAGTTGCCTGTGCAGAAGCGGAAGAAAGAGCATTTATCCATCCATTTAATGATGAAAATGTTATTGCCGGACAAGGCACAATGGCAATAGAAATGATGAATGATATTGACGTCCCGATTGATTTTGTGTTTGCAAGTATCGGAGGCGGTGGTTTAATGGCAGGGTTAAGTACATACATGAAAAGCGTTTCTCCAGCAACGAAAATGATTGGTGTAGAACCAGCTGGTGCCCCTTCGATGAAGGAAGCCTTGATTAGAAATAAAGTAGTAACATTGAACAAAATTGATAAATTCGTAGATGGAGCAGCAGTCAAAAGTGTTGGACAAAAGAATTTTGAAATTTGCAGAGATTATGTAGATGATATCGTATTAGTACCTGAAGGCAAAGTATGTACCTCTATTTTGTCTTTATATAATGAGCATGCCATTGTCGCCGAACCGGCTGGAGCTCTCCCAGTTGCTGCTCTAGACTTGTATAAGGAAAAAATAAAAGGCAAAAATGTTGTGGTTGTCATTAGCGGTGGTAATAATGACATTGATCGCATGCAGGATATTAAAGAACGCTCTTTATTATATGAAGGATTATTATATCACTTTATTGTTAATTTTCCGCAAAGGGCTGGTGCTCTAAGAGAGTTTTTAGATGATGTTTTGGGACCTGATGACGATATTGTCCGATTTGAATATGTTAAAAAGAATAATAAGGAAAGTGGACCTGCACTTGTCGGTTTAGAACTGAAAAATAGGGATGATTACAGAGAATTAATTGAAAGAATGGATAAAAAGGGATTTCCGTATACGGAAGTGAATAGAGATTCTAACTTATTCCATTTACTAGTATAATATCTATTTAATAGGACCATGCGTGGTTATTATGCGCATGGTTTTTTGATCATGTATCATTATTATTGTTTATAAAGTCTTTGTAGTCAGTTAATTCGCCATGGATTGTGATTCAATTCACAGGTTACGAAATGCTTAATTTGTGGTATAGTGGGTAATATATGCTCAATAAAATAAAATACACAGTAGCATAGGAAAATAATAAAAATAAATGTATAATAAAGTAAGCGCTTAATTGAAAAATGAAATGATTAATAGGAAGTGTGAAATGAGAAAAATCAAAATTGTAACAGATTCAACGGTAGATTTATCGCAAGAAATTTTAGAAAAATATGAAATTGAGGTAGTATCTTTATCTATTTATATTGATAATAAATCATACTTGGATCGAGTAGATATATCACCTGCGGAATTTATTGATAAGATGATAGAAGCAGATGAGTTACCTAAAACCTCTCAGCCATCTGTTGGCACTTTTGTGGAAAAATATGATGAACTTGCAGACGAAGGATATGATATTATATCTATTCATATGACGGGTGGAATGAGTGGGACAGTAGAATCAGCTAAAAGTGCCAGCCAATTAACAAAGGGAACGGTCTTTGTTGTAGACTCGGAATTTATTTCTAAAGGTTTATCTTTTCAAGTATTAGAAGCAGCAGAAATGGTGAAAAATGGGCATAATGCAGCTGAAATTTTGCAAAGATTAAATCATGTAAAAAAACATACGAAACTTTTTGTTGTAGTAGATACATTAGAGAATTTAATGAAGGGCGGAAGAATTGGAAAAGGGAAAGCTTTTCTCGGCTCTTTATTAAATATAAAACCCATTGCAACTCTAGAGGAAGGTGTATATACACCTGTGGCAAAAGTACGAAGTCGTTCACAAGCAGTGAAGTTTTTAGCTAGTGCCTTTACGGAAGACAGCATCGGAAAAAAAATCAAAGGGGTAGGGATTACACACGCAGGAAGCCTAGATGTTGCGCTTAAATTAAAAGAGGCAATAGAAAAGGCTACTGGTTTTAATAGAGTTGATATTGACTATACAACTCCTATCATTTCCACACATACCGGACCAGGAGCAATCGGGTTTAGTTATTATATGGAATAATCCTTCTTTTATTGTTTGTAGGATTCAGTAAAAGGCAGATTGCTGCTCCATAAAATAGAATGTAGTGTTTATTACACCTTTTTTAACAACAATTTAAAAAGAATAAAAGCCAAGCGGTCATACGAAATTTCCTGTGATTGTTTGGCTTTTTTCTGTCCAATTACTTGTATCTGATCTGCTTATATTTTTTGAGGGTAAAAGTAGACTTCTTTTATTCGTTAGGAGAAAGACCTATCATGACCCTTCATTTTTAAAATTAGTGAATTAAATAAAAAATGGGGTAATTAAAGGGATTTTAAGCGAAATTGTCGAATCAACATATAAATTAAGATTACGTACATAAATAAATAACGATATATAATTCAATTGTAATTAGAAGAAGTAATTCAAATATCGTATGTCTCTTGTAGACTAAGGAATATAAGAAATAGGTGGCCAGTATGATAAAAAAATTTTATACTATTCCGTTTGTGAATAAATATCAAGTTATTTCTTTTTTTCTGCCTTTTTTTCTTCTCATGCTTTTTGTAACATTCGTTTTTTATTGCCAGTATAAAGAGTGGAAGACAAATTTTGAAAAGGATGGGGAAGAAATCCTAACTCTATTAAGTAATAATGCTTCCTTGCAAATGCGGGAAGCGAAAAGGACTGATTCAAAGCAGCTACTACAAAATATGATCAACTCTTCAGATTTTAATAAAAATAATTCCGAAATAAAGAAACTCATGTATATATCGGTGTTAGCAGAAAATGAGAAGCAAAATCATATAGCTGTCATCTCTCAACAAAATCAAAAAATAGGAATTCATTATGTTGATACTATAGCAGATAAAATAATGCCAACATATAAGAGAACAATTACCATGCATGAAATTCAGCACAGTAACATATACAAACTTAATAAAGACCATTATATGAGCTCTTTCATTCCTATTAATGATAAAAAAGGACAATTGATGGGCGTTGTCGGGATGGAAAGGAAGCTCAATGACCAGTTTTATTTTCTGAAAGAACTCGCACTTCAAACGATATTCTTCCTTTTAATTAGTTTTATCTTCCTTTTTATTTATATAAGAAAATGGTTAAATAAAATCCTTCACCCTATTAACAAAATGATGGTAGGTTTGAATGAAATAAGTGGTGGGAATTTTGATGTTAAGATGGATATAAATGATAACAAAGAATTACAAGGGCTGATGAAAAATTATAATGAAGTTGTTGATAATCTTGCGTCTCTTTTTTATCGTTTAACCAATACTGCTAAAGAGCTTGGAACAATATCAAAGGATTTTCAACTCACTACAATGGAAGAAGCACTTAGGCAAATGGATAATATTGTAGATTTTTTGAAAATTAATAAAGAATTACAAAAAGCGGAGAAAATGAATGCAGTTGGTCAGCTTGCTGCATCCGTTGCTCATGAAATAAGAAATCCGATGACTGTCGTCAAAGGCTTTTTGCAAATTTTTTATGCAAAAGAACATATGAGTGAAGAAGAAAGAACATATATTAAATTAATGATTGAGGAAATGAATCGCGCAGAAACAATTATTAATGATTATTTGTCTTTAGCAAAGCCTGATGTGGAACAATCACAAAAGGTTAATGGAAGAGACTTGGCAAACAAAGTTATTGACTTAATGCACTCTTATGCAATGATGAGTAAAGGTATCCACTTTAAAAAGAATATTCAACAAGTATACATAGAAGCTAATAATAATGAATTAAAGCAAGTACTTATAAATATTTTAAAAAATGCAATTGAGGCAATGAAAAATGGAGGAACCATAACCATTAACCTTTATCCAGCAAAGGAATATGGGGTATTTGAAATAGAGGATACTGGAATTGGAATGACAGAAGAAGAGATAAACCGATTAGGTACTGCGTTTTATTCGTTAAAAGAAAAGGGTACTGGGATGGGTTTAATGGTTTGTTATCAGATGGTTGAGCAGATGAAAGGGTATATTGAAGTACAAAGTGAAAAAGGTAGGGGCACGTTATTTAGAATTTTCATCCCTCTCTATCTTAGTGAGTAAAAAAGTAATTCTTCTTATATATAGATGGAATATAGAGTTTCATAAAAGAAAAAAGTTTTTAATGGGAGAATTTTTTTCGCAGTGATTAGGATGCATATTGGGAGCTTATTGGAAAAAAATAAGTGCATAAATTCATTTCGAATTCTCTTCAATATGCTATACTATAAAAAATGAAGGTAGGTGAAAAGATGAAAAAACCATTTACCTTTCTTGTTTTATTATTTTCTCTTTTAATGCTTGTTTCCTGCTCCAATCAGACACTCTATAATACAGAAAAAGATATGGTAGTTATGAATAAAAAGGATATACCAGTCAGCTTTTTACCAAAAGATTTATCAATAGTATCTGTTGGAGATTCTCTTACACAAGGTGTTGGTGACAGCACTGGAAAAGGGGGATATGTTCCATATCTGCAAACTTTACTTGAAGAAACCAAAGGAGTAAATAAGGCGGATTTTTTGAATTATGGGGTAAGAGGCAACAGGTCTGATCAGTTATTAAAAAGAATTAAAACAGAGGAAGTTAGTGAGTCAATTAAAAAAGCAGACGGTGTTATTATTACGATTGGCGGAAATGATATTATGAAAGTCGTCCGGAATAATATTACCAATTTGCAAATGGATTCATTTTTGGCACAATTAAGCGAGTATGAAGAAAATCTCAATAATGTTTTGGCTAGTATACGAGAATACAATCCTAAAGCTGTCGTAATATTAGTTGGGGTCTATAACCCATTTATCAAGATGTTTTCTGATATCAAAGAAATGAATCAAATTGTGGCCGATTGGAATAGCACGAGTGAAGGGGTATTAGCAAAATATAAGCATACATATTTCGTTAGTATCGAGAATATTTTTGAAAATCCAACGTCAGATTTACTGTATGAAGATTATTTTCATCCTAATGACAAGGGGTATCAGCTTATTGCTGAAGCCATCTACGAAAAGATGTTAACAGCACCACTAGCTGATATACTAGAGAATTTGCAGACGGAGAATTGAGGAGAAAAGGTTGTTTAAGAATAAGTGGAAACTAGCATTTTTAACATTAGCAGGTGCTCTTGTACTGGGAATCATATATATAGCGATAATGATATTTAAACCAGTGGAGAAGACACCGATAATAAAGCAGCAAGGAGAAGAAGTTCCATTTGCTGTTACGACAAATCGAGAGGATTTGACGAAGTTAATTAATCATTTTCTAGAAAAAGAAGGGCTTAATGGTCCGATTCATTATGAAATAAATATAGCGGATCAAGTAGAGCTATATGGAACGATGCCAATTTTTCATACAGATATTCAAATGAAATTAACATTTGAACCAATAGCATTAGAAAATGGGGATTTATTATTAAAACAGAAAGAAATAAGTATTGGTCATCTGCCGTTACCCGTATCTTATGTAATGAATTTTATTGAAAATCAATATAATTTTCCAGATTGGGTTGATATTCAGCC
Source organism: Niallia sp. FSL W8-0177 (assembly GCF_038006285.1). Taxonomy (NCBI): domain Bacteria; kingdom Bacillati; phylum Bacillota; class Bacilli; order Caryophanales; family Bacillaceae; genus Niallia; species Niallia sp. FSL W8-0177. Next base: position 2,050,174 of record NZ_JBBOUX010000001.1, on the reverse strand, counting down.
AAATGAAGAAGAAATATATGTTCATTTAACTAAGATGGACTTGAAAAACGGAATGTTAGTAGAGGCGAAAACATTTGATTTAGAGAAAAATATCATTCAATTTAATTTATTGCTGCCAACTGAATAAGTAATATTTGTAAGGCTATTTCTAAAAAATCTCCTGTCCAAGATGATAAATGATTATTGGTGGGAGATTTAAGAATAGCCTTTTTATGTTAACAGGAGAAAATTAATAATTCACAAGTTTTTTCATCGGTTCCTTCGACAAGAAATCCACTATATGTTTTATCGGCTTCTAATTGGAGAGCAGGAAATTTCTTTAGTACTTCCTTTGTTTCTGCATTTCTTGCCTCTAAATAGACAGTCATTGGAAACAACCCTAAATAGGAACTTGCACCTTTATAAGGTATAGATGGAAATACGATATCTCCTTTTTGAACGGCGATATCAATGGTTGGCAGGTTTTCTGCCAGTTGAATGATCCGTAGTTTTGTTTCGTTTGCTGGTACAATTGGAAATTCAGGAAATAACTGTATTGTTAGGTTTCTTTCATTGCCGGCAAAAGCAAAAGTATGATATACATTACTATCTATCTTCAATATTTGACTAGATAATGGATCAATCTGCTTCCCAGTTTCATATATATCCAGTTGATATTTTCCAGTAGGTAATGTTAATTCATTACTCATCGTTTTAAACGATACTTCTTTTAACAGACATTTACCATTCATGTAAATATCAACAGTTGGCAAGTTATTAGTAGCTTGTAAGAATCTGACTTTTCCATACTCATTTTGCCTCTGGATATCCGAAACAATAGCAGACTTACTTTCCTTCTTTAAAGCATGGTTTAAGCTTTGAAGATGCTTATGATAATAATATACATGTAATTCAGGATTCGTATATTTATAGTAATCACTTAATACGTTATACATTCCGGCTTCCTGTATGGAGTGAAAATGATCTCTTGTCATCGAACTTCCTCCTCGTGTTCATATTTATCCTATTTTTCATTATGATTTAAAAGTAAACGCAGTCTGACAGATATAGAAAAGAGTCTTTTGAAAATAGAATATGCTAAAGATTAGGGAGAGTGCCTAATAAAATAGGCTTTACAATTTATTTGAATATTTATATAATAAAATTAATAAATGAAAGGGGCTGATGTTTTATGAGCAAAATTACATTTTTTAAATCAATTATTCATATAGCATACAGCCCAAACGGTTACCTCAATAGATGAGATTTGTCATGAATAGATAGATGATACATTCTTATGTAGGGACTTCTAAATGTTTGTAGGGAAAACATGGGCTGTATGCACCATGTTTTTTTATTTTACAAATATTTGGAGGTCAATACATGGAATTAACCCAGATTGGTTTGAACGAAAATATTAAAGAAGCATTTGAGATGGTTGCAAAGGAAAATCAAATAATCGGCAGAATTTCTTTAGAACACAAAAGAATGTATCGAGTATGGACCGAATATGGTGAGCTGTTATGTGAAGTTTCCGGAAAATTAGCATACGTAGCAAAATCAAGAGAAGAATTACCTGCAGTAGGCGATTGGGTAATTGTTTCGCCGAGAATTCCTGAAGAAAAAGGAACCATTACAAACATATTGCCTCGAGTAAGCAAATTTTCTAGAAAAATAGCAGGTAATAGTACCGAAGAACAAATAGTAGCAGCCAATGTTGATACTATTTTCTTAGTTAATTCATTGAATGAAGATTTAAATATAAGAAGAATAGAGCGCTATTTAACTTTAACATGGGAAAGTGGAGCAAGTCCGGTCGTTGTTTTAACGAAAGCAGATTTAGCAGATGATATTAATGAAAAAGTTACTTTAGTAGAATCAGTAGCTTTTGGCGTTCCTATTATAGCAGTGAGTATTGTGAATAATATTGGATTAGAAACGTTGAAAACATTCCTTTCTCCTGGAAAGACAGTCGCTTTATTAGGTTCATCCGGTGTCGGGAAATCTACTTTGACAAATTATCTATGTGGATTCAAAAAACAGGAAGTCCAAGGAATTAGAGAGACAGATGCAAAGGGTCGGCATACGACAACAAACCGAGAGATGGTCTTGTTGCCGAATAGGGCAGTATTAATTGATACTCCTGGAATGAGGGAATTGCAATTATGGAATAGTGAGGAAGGTATTGCTAATAGTTTTTCTGAAATAGAAGCGTTTGCAGCGTATTGTAAATTTCGAGATTGCCAGCATGAAAAGGAAATAGGCTGCGCAGTAAAGCTTGCTATTGAAAATGGGAAAATCGAAGAAGAACGATTACGCAGCTACAAAAAGCTGTTAAGGGAACTAGCTTTTCTTGAAAGACGACAAGATAAAAAAGCGCAATCAGATCAAAAGAAAATATGGAAAAAAAGGAATAACCAATTTAAGATAAAGTAATTATTACTTGATTACTTTTTTATTGTAAATCCCTTGGTCTTATGAATCAGGGGATTTACGTTCCTTTTAGAGACTTAATTTTTGCATATTTCTCTTATAAACATTAAGCTAATAGTGTGAAATCATGATGATGTGGGAATATAAGTGAGAGAAAGTTATTCAAGGGGGTATATAAGTGGATGAAAATGTAAAAGTAGCAACATTTGCAGGAGGATGTTTCTGGTGTATGGTTAAGCCTTTTGATCAGGAGCCAGGTATTATCAAAGTAGTTTCTGGGTATACAGGGGGACATAAAGAGAATCCAACCTACAAAGAAGTTTGTTCAGAAACGACGGGACATTATGAAGCAGTCCAAATTACATATGATCCACATGTTTTTTCGTATGAAAAATTGCTTAGTATTTATTGGCAGCAAATTGATCCAACTGATGCAGGCGGTCAATTCTATGATCGCGGGCAATCCTATCAAACAGCAATCTTTTACCATAGTGAGGATCAAAAGCAAGCAGCTGAAAAATCTAAACAACAATTAGAAGCAAGTGGGAGATTTAGTAAACCGATTGTGACTAAAATTCTTCCAGCATCAACTTTTTATCCTGCTGAGGATTATCATCAGGATTATTACAGAAAGAATCCTGAACATTATAATCGTTATCATATTGGTTCAGGACGTGCAGCATATATTGACGAGAATTGGAGCGATCAGTAATGGAAAAAGACAAACTAAAAGAAAAATTAACGCCCATACAATATGAAGTTACTCAAAACAATGGAACCGAACCACCATTCCGTAATGAATATTGGGATGAATTCGGTGATGGGATTTATGTAGATATTGTTTCAGGAAAACCATTATTCAGTTCACTTGATAAATATGATGCTGGCTGTGGGTGGCCAAGTTTTACAAAACCAATTGATGAAGAAGAATTAACAGAAAAGAAAGACACAAGTCATGGAATGATACGTACCGAAGTGAGAAGTAAAGAAGCTGATTCTCATCTAGGCCATGTATTTAATGATGGTCCGCAACCTACAGGCTTACGCTACTGCATGAATTCAGCAGCAATGAAATTTATTCCAAAAGAGGAATTGGAAGAAAAAGGATATGGTAAATATTTAAGTTTATTTAGATAATAAAAGAAAAGGGGATGGGACAAAACAAAATATATATTGGATAAAGACGAACAATCTCTAATTCAATGGTGAAACCAATTCGTTCCATCACACTACAGACACACGATGCGCCGGGGAGCAACCTAAGTCTCCTCGGCTAAAGCCTGTTGGGTCTTAGGCTTTGCTCTGCTTCCCGCAGGAGTCGAGTATCCTTCGTTCCATTTCACTCCTTTTTTAAAGCTTATTTAGTTTTTAAGCAAACTAAAATTAGTAGGAAAAAACAGAGCAGACTGAATACACGTAGACTCCTATGGGAGCTGCGAGAAAGTCCAAGACCCCGCAGGAACGAGGAGGCTTGGCGCTCGCCCCATGGAAAGCGAAGTGTATTCAGTCTGCGGGTGATTACCACAAACCTTTTTTCTTAAAATAAATAAAAACCCCCAAACAATTATACGAATATTTTCTAATATGTACGCATAATTGTTCGGGGTTATATCGGGTTGAAATACTTATGTCTCACCCTCAATAAAAGAAAAGGGGATACCTATCAAGGCATCCCCTTTTCTTCAAGGAAGTAATTTTTTGCTAATTAGTGATAATAGAAGATACTTGGATCAAATGTTGATCGGTTATATTATATCTTGATTTATGTGCAGAAATTTGAAAAGTAACTTTATGGTCCGTATCTTTTAGGCCGCTCGTGACATAAAGTGATCTTTCTTTTTTAAATGGCCACCATGTGGAAATAGTAGTTACATAGTTATTGTCTATAAAAACATCCATCATTCCGCCTTTTTCGCTTCTGATTACGTTTACCCCTAAAAAAGGACCAGTAAAATGATATTCAATATTAGCGCCAATCTTACTGGATGTATAATAACCATCTTTCTTTCGAAAAGAAGGATCGATTGATTCAATAGGATAACTGGTTTTCATCTCCAAACTAGATACCTCATTAACAGGTATAGTAGAAGTTAGTACTGTTTTTTTGTCGTGAATTGCTTTTTGCAGCGTATCAACGATTTCTTGAGCATATAGATAATACCCATAGTCATTTGGATGTACAAGATCATTTGTTAATCGCTCAGGCGATAATCTAGATTCTCGAAAAGGAAGTCTCATATCAATATTTGTTGCATAAAAATTTTTAGATAATTTTTTTATAACGTTCACAAAATCCTCATTATCCAGACTGCTTTCTGTGATTGTTATTAATTCTGCATCCGGATAACGGTACACAACCTCTTCTAATAAAGATTGATAAAAAAAATAAAATTGCTTATCATCCATATATTTTCGATCATTTTCTCCAAATACAATAAATACTAAATCAATATTATTAGATAAACTATTTTTCAATTTATATAATCCCTCAAATGCAGTGGCTCCGCTTTGAACTACTAACTGTTTCTTAAATGAGCCTCCATATTTTTTTGTTAAGCTCCTTTCCACAAGGTGAAACCATTTTCGATGGTTGTTGCTTGCGCCTGAACTCCTGCCAATACTATCGCCAACAATTAAATAGTTCACTTGTTTTCCATCAATAATTTTATCGTAGACATTTCTTTTCGGTTGTTCAGAATGAACCAATACATATGTCATGCTGATTATGACAATAAAAATGAGAGAGTAAATAAAATATTTCAAACCCTTTTTCATTTTGCTTTTTTATTACCCTCCTTATTAATTAACGAATATCAACTCTGTTCATTAAATTACCCTCCAGAAGTACAAGGTAACCAGTAATTTTATTGTATTTAGAAAGATTAGTAATTTAGGCGCTCCTGCTAATTGCTATAGAATGAGTTTAAATTCAGCTAAATCACTTGCACCATTATTTTCAATTATGTATAGTATACGTTATATCTATCGATCAAGGAAGGTGAGATCATGACTAAATCCTTTTATCATTTTCTTATGAAGTTTAGACATCCCGAACCAAATGATCAAATTAGCGAATTTGCGAATGAAGCTTATCTTGATCATGATTTCCCCAAAAATAGTTTTGATTATGATGAAATAAGCGATTATCTAGAATTAAATGGTCATTATCTTCCAAGCATGCGTATATTTGATGAGGCATGGGAGAAATATTTATTTCAAGAAGAAAAGAAGAATTATAGCTATTGATAACATCCAACGATAATTTGTTTGGATGTTTTTTTATTCTCATATTGTGGCCAACCTAAAAGGTTAATTATTCCTTAAAATATTAAGAAAAAAGGAAGAGCTGCAGCCCGTACTTAAACATTGGAAAGTATTCTTCCTATTAACATATATACATATAATGAATAAACCGTTTAAGAAATGTTGGATAAATAACACAATTCAGAAGACAAAGAATTTTTATGCGCGAATAGTGATTTATTGCATATGATAGTAGTACCAAATAAGTGAAAGTATAGACGAAAAAGGATGGAAATTACATGGTAACTGAAGATAGGATTATATTCCTTTAATATCCCCCATCTTCATAGATCAAATATTCTACTCAAGAGTGTGGGGGAAAACCGCATAAATAGGCAATGCCACACAATCTTGTTTAGAGAGGATTTGTTATTATGGCGAATCGAAAAAAACCTAAATTCAAAATTGGTGATACTGTTGTGATCACGATATACGGAACAGTAGGAAAAATCACGGACGTAAAATATTTGGATCATATGCATGTATATGAAGTAAATAAAAGTGAAGGTTTATATTTGGAATCCAGTTTGCAAATGCTTTCTGAGTATGATGGTGAAATTATGGATTCAGAGAAAATTGATATTGAGTATCGTTTCTTTATTGGTGATTTAGTAAAAGTGAAAGGATATGGATCCAATCTTTTTAAAATAATGGGTTTTCGAACAGAAATTTGGAGATATAAAAACGATGCATGGGAAGATGTAATTTATGAGCTTTCTAGAGTAAGTGATGGAGAATGGCTAGAAGCAGGGGAAGATGAATTAACCTTGGTAGCAGATGCAGATAGCGCGGATTCATTTATACAAAAATTAGGACTACTCTATATATTGGATAAAAAACAAAAATCCATTGAGTTAAAAAAGTCAAATAGCTCTTTCCAGCAGACAGAAAAAGAATTATTAGAAAGAAGTAAGGAGAAGAAAGAGCTCATTGACGGATTGCTAGATATCTATAATGATTACAGTATTTTATATTCTTTATTCAAAGATATCGAATATGAACAGGTTATGAAGTTAACTCTTCGAAAACTCAAGTTGGTCAGCAGTAGATCTGATAAAGACAATGAAACGAAAATCTAGAATAATAGATAGATAAACATCGGTATGCTGCTAATGACTAGAAGGGCAAAAAGCTTTTGTAAAAGGGAATGAAAGATAGTGAGGATTTCACTGTTTTCTTCATTTAAATCTATTTTTATTTCTTCGAATAGGTATTGGATTTTATTCATTTTTCGATGCCTCCCTTTTTTATTTAAACTATATGTGGACCTGCTGCTGAACATGTCTACTTTTCCAATTAATTTTCTATAGACTAAAGATAATATTTCTTGAAAAAAAGACTGTTTTGTCAGATAATTTTATTGTGAAAGCATTTTTTTCTTAATGTCACATATATTCTTTAAAAAAGGGGGCGATAAGCATGAAAGAAATCGACGTAATTATTGATACTGAGGAAATAGCAGAGTTTTTCTTTCGTGAGCTATTAAAAAGGGGATTCGTTCCTAGTGAAGGTGAAATTGAAGAATTGGCTGACATTACATTCGAATATTTATTAGACAAATGCATTATTGACGAAGAAATTGATGAATAAAGATAATAAAAATGGTGAGGAAATCTCACCATTTTTTTATACATAATTTTATAATACTCTGAAAGCTTGAAATGTCATATTATCGTTTGCGACCGGTTGCAGAGTATTCTTTTCCATGCGCTTCCTGTTCAGCAATAATAGCCTCTTTTGGTATATGATTATTTTTCTTTGGAGAATTAATCCTATTTCGATGTTTTTTGCCCATTATAATCCCCCTCCTGAAAGAATACTTTATTTTCCTATAAAATAGGATGAAAATAGTTTTGCCTCACTTAGTGTAGGAAAACTAATTTTAGTATAACCTTATGAAAAATTGTTATGCTAAAATTAAATATGTTTTACAGCATATTAGAATATGATATAGTACAAATAGTGAAGTTTTCATAAGCATGTAATATTTGGATAGAAACAATGAAATGAGTGTCAATTGGAGGAAATAAAAATGAGTGTACATATTGGTGCAAAAGAACAGGAAATTGCAGAAACAGTCTTACTTCCAGGGGATCCTTTAAGAGCAAAATATATTGCTGAAAATTTCTTAGAAGATGCAGTGTGCTATAATGAAGTTCGTAATATGTTTGGCTATACAGGGACATATAAAGGAAAAAGAATTAGCGTACAAGGTACAGGGATGGGTGTTCCATCTATTTCTATCTATATTAATGAATTAATTAGCAGCTACAATGTCCAAAACCTAATTCGTGTTGGTACATGTGGCGCTATCCAAAAAGATGTAAAAGTAAGAGACGTCATTCTTGCAATGAGTGCTTCAACCGATTCTCAAATGAATCGCTTAACATTTGGGGGAGTAGATTACGCGCCAACTGCAGACTTTGATTTGCTTAAGAAAGCGTATGATAGTGGATTGGACAAAGGACTCTCTTTAAAGGTAGGAAATGTCTTTACCGCAGATATGTTTTATAACGACAATTCCGAGCTGGAAAAATGGGCGAAATATCAAATCTTAGCAATAGAAATGGAGACAGCTGCACTTTACACGATAGCTGCTAAATTTAATCGCAAAGCACTTTCTGTTTTAACGGTAAGTGATCATATCTTAACTGGTGAAGAAACAACAGCACATGAAAGACAAACCACATTTAATGAAATGATTGAAGTGGCATTAGAAGCAGCAATAAAATAATTAATAATAGAAAAAGGTATGCTTTTTGCATACCTTTATAAAATCCAGTAGTTAGAAAATTTAATGATATGTAAGGTGACATAAATGAAGAAATCAGTAGCCATCTCTTCTTTAGCATTAGCGATTGCAATGTTAACGGGGTGTGAAAAAGTAGATTTAAAATCAATACAAGATAAAGTTTCTTTTTGGGATAAAAATGAAAAGGAGCAAGAAGTGGAACAACCAGTTAACAAAGAAGATCAGGTCAAGGATGAGGAACAACAAGCTCCAGAGAAAGTATCAGAAGAAGAAAAAAACCCTTGGACACTAGAGTCTGTTTTTTTTAATGACATAAAAGAAGTAGATGGTAGAAAGGTCATTCAAAACCCGACAAATATTGTTTCGCTCGTCAATAAAGAATTTGGCTTACCAGATGGATATGCTCCAGAGGATTTAGTGAGACCTAAAGTTGAATTTTCATTCGGTAATCAAGATATTGAAAAAAGTTATATGAGAAAAGAAGCGGCAAAGGCATTGGAGGACATGTTTAACGGTGCGAAGAAAAGTGGCATTACACTTTATGCAGTTTCTGGATATCGTTCTTATAATCGTCAAACCGAGGTTTATGATGCAGAGGTTAGCCGGGTAGGAGAAGAGAAAGCAGTACAAGCCGTTGCATACCCTGGAAATAGCGAGCATCAAACAGGGCTTGCTATGGATATATCAAGTGAGAGTGCCGACTTCTTATTAACAGAGGGATTCGGTGAAACAAAAGAGGGAAAATGGTTAAAGGAAAATGCTCATTTATATGGATTTATTCTTCGTTATCCAAAAGGGAAGGAGAAAATCACGCAATATAAATTTGAACCGTGGCATTTCCGATATGTAGGTAAAAAATCTGCAAAAGATATTTATGAAAATGACTGGACTTTAGAAGAATATTTTAAGGTTGTACGAAAAATATAAGCTAGGGTGCAGAAAAGGAATATCTCATTAATCATTCCTTTTCTATTCCCTATTAATAGAATAAGTTTCCTTACATTTGATTAAGTAAAAATAAACATGGTATTCTATTTCCATACATAGTGTAAAACTCTCTTGGAAACGAAAGTGGTGAAGCATTTGGATAATGGTAACAATAATACAGAAAAAGAAATAGAGCAAGAAAGTGAGCAAGGGTATATAAAAATTAAGAAGTTTTATTTTGTCATGCTTTTATTTGTAGTAGTTATTGCCGCTGCTGGGATTACAACAATTGCCTTTTCTTTTGGTGATGAACCTGCAGTTAAGGTAAATAATCAGAGGGAAGAATTCAATAAACTTTATACAGCGTATGATACATTAATGGATAACTATTACAAAGATTTAAATTCAGTGGATTTAGTGAATGGTGCTATTGACGGTATGTTTACAGCACTTGATGACCCTTATTCTGATTATATGAATGAAGAAGAGGCTGGAAACTTTCAACAAAGTATTTCCTCCTCCTTTGAAGGCATTGGAGCAGAAATTCAGCAGTTAAATGATAGCATTGTAGTAGTATCGCCAATAAAAGGATCACCAGCTGAAAAGGCAGGCATAAAACCGAATGATAAAATTCTGACAGTAGACGGTAAGTCATTACAAGGAATGAGTTCTTCAGAAGCTGTTCTTTTAATTCGCGGTGAAAAGGGAACAAATGTTGAATTAGAAATAGAACGTTCTGGTGCAAGTGAACCGTTAAAAATGACGATTACAAGAGATACGATCCCGATTGAGACTGTTTATGGAGAAATGGGTAAAGACAAAATTGCCAAAATCCAAATAACTAGCTTCTCGGAGCATACAGCAACGGAATTAGTTGATATCTTAAATAAATATCAAGAAGATGGTATGAAAGGCATAGTTCTTGATTTACGTCATAATCCAGGTGGGTTACTAGAAGAAGTCAAGAAAATTGCTGGTCTATTTGTTCCAGATGGGGAAATTATTTATCAAATCGAACATAAAGATGGAACCGTAGAAAAAGTTACTTCGCAAAATAGCAGCAATATGGACATTCCACTTGTTGTGTTAATTGATGGTGGAAGTGCAAGTGCCTCAGAAATATTAGCTGGTGCTGTTAATCAATCTGCCAATGTTCCGCTTGTTGGCGTTAAGTCGTTTGGAAAAGGAACTGTTCAACAAGCAAAAAGTTTCACAGATGGAAGTAATATTAAATTTACGGTCGATAAGTGGTTGACACCAAACGGTAGCTGGATTCATGAAAAAGGGATTGAGCCAACCTATAAAGTAGAACTTCCAAGTTATGCAAGCCTAACAATGATTAATCCAGAAAGCAAATTGAAAAAAGGCAGTAATTCAGAAGAAGTTAAAACGGCGCAAGAAATGTTGAAAGCATTAGGATATGATGTAGACAATACAAATGGCTATTTTGATGATAGTACGGAAAAGACTGTAAAAGAATTTCAAAAGAAAGAAAAATTAAAAGAAGATGGAATTATTACTGGAAAAACAACAACAGAATTAATGAATAAACTCCGGGAAAAACTTCAAAAATCAGATACACAAATGAAAAAAGCAATAGAAGTATTAAAAGATGAAATGAAAAAATAAGACTTTCATGAAAAAGGGTGACAGACAATTGTCATCCTCTTTTTCTTAGGTTGCTTTTAAAAGTAAGCCATTGTATGACAAGTAGTGAAAGTATGCATGATCCTTTTCGCAAAAATTAATATAAATAAAGGAAGATATAAGATGAAACAAACAGATATATACGTCCTTTCTGGATTTTTAGGCAGTGGAAAAACAACATTATTAAAAGAAATATTAAAAAAGGAACAAGAGCTTGGTAGAAAAGTGGCTGTCTTAATGAATGAATTAGGCAGGATTTCCATAGACTCCAACGAAATAGATGGTGATATTCCATTAAAAGAGTTACTTGGTGGGTGTGTATGCTGCACAATCCAAGATGAAGTGGAAGCGCAAATACAAACTTTATTAGTGGAAGAAAAACCAGATGTTATTTATTTTGAAACAACAGGGGCTGCACATCCTGTTGAAACGATAGATGGGATTCTTTCTCCTCTTTTTGCCAATCGTCTACGGTTTAAAGGAATCATAACAGTTATAGATGGAAGACAGTGGCTTGAGCGATCAGCGTTAAATGCACCAATTCAACAACTTATTCTTGAGCAAGCAAGGCACGCAAGTATATTAATTATTAATAAAGAAGATCAGTTAACTGAAGCTGAAAAAGCCAAAATTAGTTTTGAGCTTCAATCGATTAATCCACATGCTTTTAGTGTGCTGACTAATTTTTCTAAATTTCCTTTTGAAAAATTACTCCAAATGGCAAGTCATGTCTATAAGGATATCGAAAAAACCTCCATCCATAGCTTGCATTTAAGTACATTTGTGTATACATTTCAAAAGAGCATTGGAGCAGACCAATTTGAAGATTTCTTAAGAGCGTTGCCTGATACGATTTATCGCATAAAGGGATATGTTCAATTTCACCAAGCAAAACATCCAGACTTATTTCAGTATTCATACGGCATGCCTTTATTTATGAGAGAAGACATGAAAATGCCATTGAATATGGTATTCATTGGAGAAAATGTTGATTGGAAGAAGATAGAGGCAGCGTTGGATCAATTATAAATGGTATGACATTTTAACAAATGAAGGTAAATTAGAGTATAGAGAAGAAAATAGGGCAAACTTTCAATAGTAAAAATCCTATTGAAGGTGGTTTATTGTGAACAAAAAAAATTTCCTGTTACTTTTTCTTTGTTATATTCTTATAATTCCTGTACCCCTAGTGAAGGGAGCCGAAGAAAATATTTATTCTCCGATTAGTTTTGATATTCAATTATTATCATGGAACGTGATTAATGAGAGGATTCCAAAATATAGCAAGTTTACGATTTTAGATATTGAAACAGGTAATCAGTTTAAGGTACAACGGAGAGCAGGCAGCCAACATGCAGATGTACAGCCATTAACTGTAAAAGATACAAAGATAATGAAAGAAATTTATGAAGGGAAATGGAGTTGGAGAAGAAGAGCGATTCTCATTATGGTAAATGATCAATGGTTCGCAGCATCTATGCATGGCATGCCCCATGGAGCAGGTGCCTTAGCAAACAACTTTCCTGGACATTTTTGTGTGCATTTTTTAGGAAGCACAACACATAAAACAGAGAAGATGGATTTTTCTCATAAATTAATGGTCTATAAAGCAGCAGGTCAATTAAGACAGTACTTAGAACAAATGAATCCAAACGATGCAGTCAAAGCCTTTATCGCAGGGATAAAAGAAAAGGATGCAACCATTTTATCATACATTACAACGAAGCAAGATTGGTCTTCAGAACTTGCTTTGATAGAGAATATTAAGATAAATCGTTTAAATGAAGTTAAGCCAAAGGTTTATGAGCAAGCACTACAAGTTACTCTTGCCATTGAGTGTAATGTATATATGAAAAATGCCAGAACAAGAAATATGAAAAAAGACCTAGTATTAGTTCGGACTTCACCATTAGAAGGATGGAAGGTGAAGGTTGAAGATTCATCCATTTGAATAGTTCCTATAAAAGAAAATCCCAGCACTTTTAAATCTTGTAGTGCTGGGGTTTTTTTACTAGTTTAAATAATAAACTGAGTAAATTTATTTCTTATCCTTTCATTTCTCCAAATTTAATAAAGGTTTTTTCATCTTCAACCAAACCACAAGCAGCGCATTGAACTCGATAATCTGGACCAGAATATCCCATATGGAAAGGGGATAAATTCTCAGATGAATATTCCTCTAAAACCTGACCAGTTTGCGGATCGACCTTAACGGATTGAGGAACTTGCTGAATAATATTAAAGCGACTGCGATTTGTTTTGCAATTGGGGCAGCAATACGGTTTGTTCATATCATTACTCCATTCTTTATAAGGTATATTAATCCATATTAGGTTTCCAAATTTACCGTTTTTTATGCATATAGAAGAAATGAGAATGAATTATGAGTGTTTGTAACAAACACTAAATTTTTGTAAACTGTTTGTCTTTAATGTTATTTAAAGGCAGTCCCAAAAAGTCTGTCAAGTATGTAATTTACTCTAAAATATAGTTATACTTTAAAAAAATAGAAAAAAAGGTTTTTTTATCCATATCCTCTTTCGAGAAATAAAGAGAAAAAATTAGTTGATATAGCTATTAACCTATTATATATTCCTTTTTTACCCATGAGAAATGCTTCCTATTTCCTTCTATTGGTTTTAATATCCAGAAATATGACAAAAAAACGTATGGTAAGATGTTGTTGTAAGTCGAAACAACAAAATCTATGACTATTTCGATTTGGACAACCAAGGAGGAAATAAACAATGAAAAAGAAGAATTTAATTTTTTCAGTGGCAGCAGCTTCAACGTTATTGATGGCTACTCCACTCGCAAATAAAGCGGAAGCTTCAACTGTTCAACCACAGGAAGCCAAAACAATCTATCAAGCACACAATCTTTCAGAAGAACAGCTAAATAAAATTTTTCATAATATAGCTTCTAATTATCATATAGATATAGATAAAGTTTTGAATGAATTAATAGGATCAATGGATAAACAACAAGCATATTATCCTATTACTAAACAAAAGGATACGCAAAAAGAAGTACAAAAAGAAACAGTGAAACCAAAAGAAACAGCAAAACCAAAAGAAACACAGAAAGAAACAGCAAAACCAAAAGAAACTAATAATGTACAACAGCAATCAAATTCAAAACCTAATACAACAACACAACAAAATACTACTTCTGAATCTACAAAAAATAATTCAGCTAATGCAAGTTCTTCCGTCAGCGCATTTGAAAAGCAAGTAGTAGATTTAACGAATAAAGAAAGAGCGAAGAATGGCTTGCCAGCACTTACTTTAGATAATGAATTAAGTAAAGTTGCAAAAGCAAAGTCACAAGATATGAGTGCAAATAATTATTTTGATCATACAAGCCCAACATACGGAAGCCCATTTGATATGATGAAACAATTTGGTGTAACGTATAAAGCAGCAGGAGAAAATATTGCCAAAGGTCAAAGAACCCCAGAAGAAGTAGTAAATGCATGGATGAATAGTGAAGGGCATCGTGCGAATATTTTAAGCAATAAATTTACCCATATTGGTGTTGGCTATGTAGAAAATGGTAATTACTGGACTCAACAATTTATTGGTAAATAAGCATATCTTTTCTGCAAGTTTATAAATACAGCTTCGTTTTAATTGATGACGTGGCTGTATTTTTTTGTATTTCAAACATCTTTTTATCTGAAAAATGGAAATTCAAGAAAGGAGAGCTATTTTTAAACAAAATAGTGGTATTTTTGAGTAGAAATTTATATAATGATTTTTCCTGAATATCTACTTTTATATAAAGCAAACTAAAGAATAGGGCATCAGGTGATAAATTTATTGTATAGGAGAAATTATTTGTGGAAATTAGACAAGGACATATAGATGATTTAGCTGCAATTATGGAGATAGTAAAAAAGGCTTTAGTTATTATGCAAGAGGAAGGTAATGATCAATGGTCTCATAAATATCCAAACGAAGCCAGCTTCCTGGCTGATATCGAAAACAATAATCTTTTTTTAGCTATTATGGATGATAAAGTCGTTGGATCCATTACAATAGATCAAATTGGCGGTAAAAGTTATGAGAAAATTAATTGGAGCTATGATAATAAGGAATACATGGTTATACACCGATTAGTCGTTGATTCTGATATCCGTGGAGGCGGCATTGCAAGTAATTTATTAGCATTTGCTGAAGTGTATGCGATTGAACAAGATATTTTTTACTTAAAAACGGATACATATTCATTAAATGATAAGGCCCAAAACTTATTTGTGAAGAATGGATATAATAAGGTTGGTTCGACATTTTTTGAAGGGAAAGACAAACCGTTTTATTGCTATGATAAATTATTTCTATAATTATAATCAGTCATTTTAAAGAGGATAAAGGAAAGGAGGGAAGTCTACATTCCCTCCTTTCTCATTTCTTTACAGGGGAAGGAAAGCTGCAATATTCCATTCTCATATTTCTTGTTGATCTCTTTTTCCTTTACATATGCGGGTATTTTTATATTCTTAATGAAATGTTTATTCTGCCGTTCTTTTGATAGATAGGCACAATCAGGAATGATGGTTTGATAATAACCTTCTATACGCAGCTGATTGTTATTTAAATGAATCGAAAGCTGATTCAAATCTATCCCTGGTAATTCTATGTCAATATAATATCGAGAATGAAATAGATAAAAATCGCAAGCAGGAAAAGCATCACTATTTTTTATGGATGCAGCTGGATGGGAGAACCACTCTTTTTCACTTGGTTCAAACATATCTTTCCAGTAGTCTTTCTTATGACTATTCTCTGAAAATTGATAGATTTTTTTTAAGTTATCAAAACTCATAAATTCTCCTCTTTCTATTAATTCATTTCTGTAACATCAATCTCTGAATAGTGAATATCAATATTCTTTAGAATTCTTATTTCCAAAATATCATCCTTATAAAGTGCGACAGATCCTTTTTTACGAACAATTGCTGGAAGGGTAATTGTATGCTTATCTTCAAATAAGGGAATATGTTGTATAATTAGTTGATTGGAAGTATAGAAAATTTTAATATGCTCTAACCAACTGCTATCGAGGATAGGGATTCGGACATAGACATGATGATGCGTCTCAAAAACAATATAATTAAATTTTTCGGCATGGTTAATGTTATCTTTACGAAAATTTGCTTCTTTTGAAAAGCTTTGGAACATTTTCTCTGGTTCCATTTTTTGCAGAGATTCAGGCATGAGTTTATCCATCATTTCTTGCACATACTTTTGGATATCTTGCGGATTCATTTGGTCCATTCTACTTTTGGCGTCTTTATTAAAAGGGAATAAATTCCACGGGAACATTGGAAATTCATCCTTTCTCACTTACAAATATATGCTTATTTTTTATTGTATTCATACATGCTAAAAGTGTGTATTTGCCTAGAGGAAGATTAGGATAAGGTTTCGTTTTAAACAGCGAGGCTTGGCGCTCGCTCATGGAAAGCAAAGTATATTCAGTTTGTATGTAATTTTCCAAAAACCTGCTTTCTAAAAAAATCCCCAAACAATTAAACGAATTTTTTAGTGTGTACGTATAATTGTTCGGGGGTATTTGGTTTAAAATTCTTATGTCTCAGCTTTTTTATTTTTATATTGTTTATCACTAAATTTGTGTTTTTGAATTTTAAATAGTCGGCTTGTTAAGAAAATTGCACCGGTTGCAAGGCCGATAATGAGACCAATCCAATAGCCGAAGGGGCCTAAGTTAGTGTAGGCAGCAAGAAGATATCCGCTAGGTAGACCTATCACCCAATATGATAGAAAACTCATGAGAAGGGTAACATTTACATCTTTATACCCTCGCAAAGCTCCTTGGATTGGTGCTTGAATTGCATCAGATAGTTGAAAGAATATCGCGTAAATAAGAAAGTGGGCTGTTAATTGGAGAACCTCCCAGTCATTTGTATAAATACCAGCAATGTTAGTTCGAAACGTCAAAAGAATCATTCCACTTATAAATGCGATGCTTATAGCAAGCCCAACACCTAACCAACTATATGTTTTGGCATCTTTCATACGTCTAGCTCCCACTTCATAACCAACTAGAATGGTTAATGCGGTAGAAATGCTGAGGGGAACCATATACAAAAGAGATGCAAAATTAATTGCTGATTGGTGGGCAGCAATTGTATTTGTATCATAATTGCTCATTAAAATCGTTACTGCACTAAAAATACTTGTTTCAAAGAATACAGAAAAACCAATCGGGACGCCAATTGTCAATATCTCTTTCCATTTACTCCATGATATAGTCGGAAAGTGGCTAAATAACTGAAAAGCTACAAAAGGGTGTTTTTTATGAACGATATAAACCGCAATAAAGAGCATAACCCAATAAGTAATACTTGTTGCATACCCAGTTCCCACTCCACCTAATTCAGGAAAAATCCAAATACCATTGATCAGTGCATAATTTAAGAGAATATTAATCGGTATTGCAATTAACGTTATAAACATGGAAATTTGCGTCTGGCCAAGAGAATCAATAAAAGAACGCAGTACAAAGTATAGAAAAATAGGTATAATTCCGGTACTCAATGCGATTAAGTAATGATATGCGACTCTATAGACATCCTGTTCTAAGCCGAGATTTGCAAGAATTGAATCTAAACAGAAATAACCAATAATTAATAAGGCGATAGCCATAGTAAAAGATAAGTATGCTGCTTGGATAACAGAAAAAGATACGCCTTTTTGCTCATTTTTCCCCATTAATTGGGAGACAATTGGAGGTAAAGCCAGCAATATACCACTAAGTCCTGTATATATTGGCGTCCACAAGGAGCTGCCGACTGCTACTCCGGCTAAATCAACAGGACTATAATGTCCAGACATCGTCGTATCAAAAAAACTTAATGCAAAAATACCAACCTGCGTAACCAATACAGGAAATAAAATAATAATCATTTGAGAAAGCTTTTGTTTTATAGAATATGTTTGTTTCATCTGCTTGTCCTCTTTCTTAACAATAACGTTTCGTATTATATCATATATAAGGAGATTGAAGGAGAGAAAAAAACGAAAACTTCTAAATTGTTCGCAAATAGGAAGAGGAATCGCATTCTTTTTTTACTTGCAAAGTATTAGTATTCCCCTTATCATGAAAGTTAAAAATATGAAAGGGTAGCACCGCTTTTTTCTATTCAATTGGTGTAGATAATGGGATAGCAAATACTTTTAAGTACCTATATGTTTTTTGTTACCTGATTCATAAATAAATAAGCATATGCTTATTTATAATACATAAAATGAGGGTGGATAAAATGAGTAACAAAGACCAATCTTTAAATGTATTATCTTTAAAAGAGACAGCAGATGTGTTAAAACTGCTTGGAGATAAGACAAGGTTATCAATTGTTAGTTTGTTGTCTGAACAAGCATGCTGTGTATGCGAATTGGTAGAAATATATAATATGTCGCAGCCAGCTATCAGCCAGCATCTACGTAAAATGAGGGACTTAGGGATTGTTAAAGAACAGAAGAAAGGTCAATGGGTCTTCTATTCATTAAATAAAGCAAGTCAATATGATGGATTGATAAATGAACTTTTACAGCATATACCAAGTCAGCATGGAAAAATGACAAGGTTAAAAGAAAAAGGCATTAAAATATTATGTAACTAATGGAGGTAGTCTTGATTTGCTACACACATTTTTAGCAATTATTATTTTTTTATTAACATTAACTTTTGTGATTTGGCAGCCCAAAAACCTTTCTATTGGTTGGTCTGCTTGCGGGGGAGCGATATTAGCTTTATTAGTCGGGGTAGTAGATTTTCATGATGTTGCAGATGTGACTGGAATTGTTTGGAATGCAACACTTGCATTCATCGCCATTATCATCATCTCCCTTATTTTAGACGAAATAGGTTTTTTTGAATGGGCAGCACTACATATGACTCGAATGGCCAATGGAAGCGGGCTAAAAATGTTTTTCTATGTTTCCCTTTTAGGTGCTCTTGTGGCAGCATTATTCGCAAACGATGGTGCAGCGCTTATTTTAACACCGATTGTGCTGTCAATGGTTCGAGCATTAAAGTTAGAAGAAAGAATGGTTTTTCCATTTATTATGGCAAGTGGTTTTATTGCGGATACCACGTCCTTACCCCTAGTCGTCAGTAATTTAGTAAATATTGTTTCTGCTGATTTTTTTGGAATCGGATTTGTTGAATATGCTTCTAGAATGATTATACCAAATCTATTTTCTTTATTGGCAAGTATGCTTGTTCTATATCTCTACTTCCATAAGAGAATTCCTAAAATATATGATTTAAACCATCTAAGGTTGCCAGCAGAAGCTATTAAGGATCGACAAATGTTCCGGATTTCCTGGATAATCTTAGCCTTTCTTCTAATTGGATATTTAGGCAGTGAAGTTCTGGCGATTCCGGTATCCGCTGTTGTTGGCGGCATTGCTCTTGTATTTCTTATTTTTGCAAGACGAAGCAAAGCAGTATCTATCAGAAATGTAATAAAGGGAGCTCCATGGTCAATTGTTTTCTTTTCGATCGGAATGTATGTAGTCATTTACGGACTTCGTAATGTAGGGTTAACAGGCTTGTTATCAAGTCTTATTCAAGTAGCTGCCGACCAAGGCTTGTTGATTGCGACAATCGGTATGGGATTTATTGCAGCTGTTATTTCTTCTATTATGAATAATATGCCTACTGTTTTGATTGATGCTTTAGCTATAGCGGATACAAATGCAACAGGAGTAATAAAAGAAGGCTTAATTTATGCTAATATTATCGGCTCTGATTTAGGACCAAAAATCACGCCTATAGGTTCATTAGCAACTTTATTATGGCTTCATGTATTGTCGCAAAAAGGGGTCAAGATTTCATGGGGAACTTACTTTAAGACGGGAATTATTTTAACCATTCCAACCCTTTTGATTACATTAATTGGTTTATACTTATGGCTATCGATCATTTCTTAATAGACATAAGAAAAATCGTTTATGGGAACAGTACTGGCAAAGATAAATCATAAAATACACTATTATTTTTAGGAGGGTGATCATGAAAATTGTTATCATAGGATCAGTAGCGGCAGGTACATCAGTAGCGGCAAAAGCACGGAGAAATGACGAGCAGGCAGAAATCACACTTTATAATGCCGATTATGACATTTCTTACTCCGGTTGTGGGATTCCTTATTTCTTAGGCGGAGAAGTTGATGAAATAGAAAGTTTAACACCGAGAAATCCAGCTTGGTTTAAGAAAAGATATAATGTAGATATTTTTGTCAGGCATGAGGTTATCGCTATCGATGTAAACCGTAGAAAGATCCAAGTGAAAAACTTGGATACAGATGAAGTGATAGAGGATATTTATGATGTATTAGTATTTGCAACAGGAGCATCACCTTTAACGCCACCAATAGAGGGGGTAGAAAAAGACCATGTTTTCCACCTTCGAACCATTCAAGATACAAGTGCTATTGACAGGTTTATAAAAAAGAAGGAGCCAAGAAGAGCTGCAATTATAGGTGCAGGGTATATTGGTTTAGAGATGGCTGAACAGCTAACAAACAGAGGGTTAGAGGTTACATTAGTACAACGCAGTAATCACATATTATCACATATGGATCAAGATATTGTTACATATGTAGAAGAACATCTAGTAAAAAAAGGGATTAACCTTCTTTTGAATGAGGAAGTTAGTGAAATAACAACTAACGAAATAAGAACAAAATCAGGAAATGTTATAGAAACAGATTTGGTTATTTTAGCAACAGGGGTTAGGCCTAATGTTCACTTAGCAGAGTCAATCGGTGTAAATATAGGACATTCTGGTGCTATTGCCGTAAATAATAGGATGCAAACTAACTTACCTAATGTATATGCGGTAGGGGATGTTGCAGAGAGCTATTCTCTCATTACCGGTAAATCATTATATCGGCCATTAGGAAGCACAGCAAATAAAATGGGAAGAATAGCCGGTGATGTTATAACAGGGGGGTCATTAGAACATAGAGGCATTTTAGGAACTGCTATTCTTCGTGTTTTTGACTTAGCTGTTGGACAAACTGGTATGAACGAAACGGAAGCATTGGAGGAAGGCTATGATATAGAAGTTCTCCATAATATCAAGCCTGCAAGAGCTGAGTATTTGGGTGGTAAACAATTAGTCATTAAGGCAATTGCAGATCGCAAAACAGGTAGAATTTTAGGTGTACAAATAGTAGGGGAAGAAGGTGTCGATAAAAGAATAGATGTTTTTGTTACAGCCATTACATTTAAAGCAAAAGCGGAAGATTTATTTCATCTTGATCTTGCATATGCCCCGCCTTTTAGTACGGCAAAAGACCCTGTTATGTATACTGGAATGGCTTTGCAGAATGCTATTGAAAAGAAAAATCAATTAATCACGCCAAAAGATTTAAGTGAAAGGATAGAAAAGAGAGAGGCTATTCAAGTTATTGATACACGCTCTGCAAAACAATTTAATGCTTCATGTGTGGATACAGCTATTAATATCCCTTTGGGTGATTTGCGAGAGAAATGCAAGGAACTAGATCCAAATCTACTCACTGTTACCTATTGTAATAGTGGTGTAACCGGAAATGCTGCCCAAAATGTACTACGTAATTTAGGATTTATGAATATCTATAATCTTTCTGGTGGAAATAAGAATTATCAAAGTTATAAAAAGAAGCGATAATTTACTATGGTATTCATTCATAGGCGAGAATGAATACATGGAGGATTTCTCCATCCAATTTTCGTTGAGATTATTATAGAAGAATAAAAATAAGATCAGTGATAGTTATTTTTCTATCGACTGATCTTATTTTAGTATCGGAGCTAAATTACGCCTCTCTACAATCATTTGTCGTCTCTTCCGTATTTTGACGTAAAGTGTATAGAGTAAATAAATCTTTAGGAATTTCGAATAGTTGATAAGGGATTCCAGAAGTATTTAAAATTTGTAACAGATTACTTCTTGTTTCATTTGCTGAAACCGCATAGGGAAGCTTTTCAGCCGCTTTTAGTGAGCGGATATTATTACTTCTAATTCGCATTAATATACTTTCAATATTCAGCTCAAAAAATGCTTCAGCAAAGAATAATTCTTTTGCTATTTGATTGTATCCCATGCCATGATAAGGTTTTCCCAACCAAGTACCGAGGAAACCGATATTTTCGTTTATATCATATAGATTAATGGTACCAATCGGATTTTGCCATTCATCTAATATCGTTCTAGAGATAAGTTCTCCTCTTTCTTCCGCTTCTATTGTCTGCTTGGTAAGAAAAAGGTATTCTTCATATGAATAAGCTTTTTGACGCACGAAAGGGAAGACATCAGGGTGCGTCATTAAAGGATATAACGCTTGACATTCCTCAAGATCTCTTTTTTTTAACACAATAATCCCTCCAGTTGAGGGCAGAACTTATTCATGAAAAAGAAAAAGCCCACCCTCGAAATTTTTAATCCATTTGAAAAAAAATTTCGGGGTGGGAATCGAACCCACTAGAACCAAAGCGGTGGCGCACCATTTGCCTTCCCATCTTTAATTATTATCTCATGATAACAAATTACTTTTCTATATCATACAAAATTTCGGTGAAATTGAAAATAGGAAAATACAAACAAATTGTAAAATTTTAATGAAATGATGTAAAGAAAGGTAAATTATTTCACTATAACAAAGAGGGATGAAAACTTCCGCCAATTAATTGGACATAAATTATTTCAAAATGAAACATTTATATGAAATAATCGTATATAATAACATAGCAATTATTATTTTAGTTGGAGGTTTCTTTCATGGATTTAAATAAAGACAGATCATCAAATGATGATAGAGTTTTTGCGATGTTGATTTATGTGTCTAGTTTTTTTACTACTTTTATCGGGCCATTAGTTATCTGGCTCGTGAAAAAGGATTCGCCTTTTGTGGATTATCATGGTAAAGAATATTTTAACTTTTTAATTTCTTATGCCATTTATTCCTTTATAGCATGGATTCTTGTGTTTCTTTTAATAGGATTTATTATTTTACCAATAATCGGAATCATGGCATTTGTATTTACAATTATCGCTGCCATTAAGGCTTATGAAGGCCAGGATTATCATATTCCTTTAACGATTCGTTTTATCAAATAATCATTGTTAGATCATTAACTGTTTATAAAATGACAGCCTATTCGTTTAAATCAGCGACCAATTTCGGTGACCCGCTTTTTAACGAATAGGCTGTCATTTTTCGGTTTTTATATTTCCACAATCAATACTTACTAATAGATTAGACTCTTTTAAAATTTTTCTTCTAATTAATCATAGATTTCAATAGGAATTAATAGAATAAGAAGAAAGAGAAAGATAAGTGCACAGCCGCGCTAACCTTTCATTACAAGAATGGATATAAAGGAGTCTTCATGATGAATATTGAAAAATACTATAAATATACAGCCATATCTTCCTTGAACGCTAGTTTAATTAGTTGTATTCCTCTATTCCTTTTTATAGGCATATTTTTATTGAATCATTCAAGTATTACTTTTCTTTACCTTTTAGTCCCATTTGCAATGTACAGTGTAATTTGCTTTTGTCAATTTTATTTACATAAACAGCGTTTAGAGAAAATGGATAATTTTTTCTCCGTAGGACAGGCAAGATCCATTTTAAAATCCAATACGGTAGTTTTATCTTTTTTACCTGCCCCATCCTTAAGAATGATTGTTTTTGATAGAGAAGGACAAGAGATAGGGGAAATAAAAGATGAAAAATTCTCAGTCATTCGTTGGTATCTACCATTCTTATTCGATCGATTTTATACAAAATCGTACGGCTTTTATAATACGCAAGGAGATCTCCAATATGTTTTTACCTTAAAAAGAGACAGAATAGATATACAGAATAAGGATAAAAAAATAATCAGCAGAATTTTAGAAATAAAGACCGAAAAACGATTAGTGAACCAATTTCTTTATGGGGAAGACACAATCATAATGAAAAAAACCTTTGGTCACATGGAGTACCAGTTTGAGCAAGAAGATGGTCATAAATTAGCTCAGTTAAGAAAGGGCTGGATGCCGAAAGAATGGGCAAAACGTTTTCAAGATCCTAATCTGCCGCTGTTGACAATTGATCACCACGCGTCTGATAAAGAGGTTATTCACCTCTATGCGATATTAACAAAGTTATTCGCCTATACGAATCATTAATATGGGTGGAGTTGAGCATAGAAAGTTTTCCTTTGATAAGCTGATTTAATGAAAACTGACTAAATAATAATAAACCACTAAAAGGAAAGTAGGAAAAAATGAGTATTTTCTCCTGAAAAACATTGGCAAAACATTGGTAATCTGCTATCATAATTTCTTGTGGCTACCTTATTGAATGCTAAAAGTCATGTCAATCATTGGCATGCTTATATTGTATTTATAGGGAAGCGGGTAGGGAGAGGGATACAACTAAATAGGTATATCTGATGAAAGATTATATTTTTTCATTTTTTCAGCTAAAGGAAAGTCAAACATCCATTAAACAAGAGGTACTTGCAGGGATTATTGGGTTTTTTACTGTTGTATACATCGTGGTAGTAAACTCCTTAATCTTAGCAGAAGCAGGTATTCCGTTGGAAGCAGCAATCATTGCAACCATTTTAACATCCGTTGTTGGCTGTTTTTTAATGGGCTTATATGGAAATGTGCCCGTTTTGCTTGTACCTGGTATGGGTATCAATGCTTTGTTTTCTTATACCATTGTAAATTCAATGGCTCTAACCTGGCAAGAAGCGTTGGCAGTAGTGTTTGTTTCTGGAATTCTCTTTATGATTGTGTCTTTTACCAAACTAGCTAGAATTGTAAGTGATTCTATTCCTGTTTCGTTAAAAGAATCGATTAGCGTTGGATTAGGTCTATTTTTAATGCTAATTGGTTTGGAAAAAGGCGGGATAGTAGAAAGAGGAACAAATTCAATTATTGCCTTAGGATCTTTTAATGATTTACATGTATTGGCAACAGTACTCACATTTTTAATAAGTATTATTCTGTTTTTAAGAAATGTGAAGGGAAACTTTCTTATTACGATTATTGTTGGTACTTTCATTGCTTGGCTGTTTGGACTGATCAATGTAAACGCAGGAAGTAGCCAATCGATTCACCTTCAAGAATACAGGAGTGTGTTCGGCCATCTGTCTTTTGATAAACTTGTAACGATTCCTTTTTGGATTGCCGTATTTTCTCTTACAATGGTACTTGTGTTTGAAAATATTGGATTGGTCAATAATCATGTTCAATTTATAAACAAACCTAAGCGATTTCAAAAAGCTTTTCGAGCTACTTCTATTTCTGTTTTTCTATCTAGTTTATTTGGCACAAGTCCAACGGTAGCTACTGTGGAAAGCTCTGCAAGTATGACTGCTGGTGGGAAAACAGGCTTAACCGCTGTAACGACAGGTTTTCTGTTTATTTGTTCAGCATTTTTTATTCCTGTCATTAAATTAATCCCAGACAGTGCCATTGCACCAATTTTAATCATTATTGGAGGGTTAATGCTGCAGAATATCCGAAATCTGGATTTAAAGGATTTAAGTGAAAGTTTTCCTAGCTTTTTTATTATTGCGATGATTCCGTTTACGTACAGTATCGCAGATGGCATGGCTATTGGGTTTATTCTTTACCCGATTTTAAAGATTGCATTAGGGAAAGCGAAAGAAGTTTCACTGCCTTTGTATTTCATATCCTCATTATTTTTGATTAATTTTGTACTTCAATATACACATTAATCTAAGACACGTCCATTCTGAAATTTGAAGTTATTTTCTTATTTCAGAAGTTGTCACTAGCAGTCTGACATCACTCGTTTGTGTATGAGTATATGCTTTTTGTCTCAGCAGCTTTACTCTATTTAACGATATGTCAGACTGCTCTATATATTTTTAGAATTCCCCGTTTTTTTCAAAAAACCTTTTAGAAAAATAGTATGCAAAAAAGTTCTTTTTTCTAGATAAACTATCATTTTTATTATCAAGGTCCTAGAATCAAAGCATCTATTCTTCATTCCCTTTAAATACAACTTAGATAATCCTTAAACTTTCATGATGACATTTTTTTGTGAAAAAATTATTTTCTTACAAGCAAGGTTCGACAACCTTCTACTTATAAATTTATTAAAATGACAATAACTAAGCGTAAAAAGATTGACGGAGGTAAATAAATGGAAGTTTTTGTGGCGAGACAGCCACTATTTAATCGAATCGAAGAAGTTTATGGATATGAACTACTTTATAGACATAACAATATTAATTCCTTCCCCAATGTGAATGGTGATCAGGCAACGACAGATGTTATTATTAATAGTTTTCTTAATATTGGAATAGATAAATTATCAGATGGTAAACCTTGCTTTATTAATTTTACTGAGAATTTATTAGAACTTAAGCTTCCTACATATTTTCACCCAAGGGATATTGTAATAGAAATTCTAGAAACAGTTGTTCCGAGCCAAAAAATAATAGATATTTGTTTAGAACTCAAACAATTAGGCTACAAACTAGCTTTAGATGATTTTATTTTTGAGAAAAGTAACCCATACTCTTATTCTTTGCTAAGATTAGCAGATATGATTAAAGTCGATTTTCAAAATACGACAAAAGAAGTGCGAGCAGAAATAGAAGATGTTGCTAAAAAGCATCATCTTGAATTAATTGCTGAAAAACTTGAAACAAGTTCGGAGTATAAACAAGCAAGAAATAGAGGCTATCATTATTTTCAAGGTTATTATTTCTCAAGACCATTCATTATGTCTTCCCATGATGTGCCAACCTATATGCCGACGTATTATAAGATTCTTGAGCTACTACATGATGAAAATCCAGACATAAACCGTATTTCTAAATTGATCGAACAGGATATTTCTTTATCCTATAAGCTTTTAAAATTAATTAACACACTAGAATATGGAGTAAAACAAAAAGTAACTAGTATTAAGCATGCCATTATATATATTGGGCTTAGAGAACTTCGAAAATGGATTTATATTCTTACAGTTAGGGAAAAGGACTGGAAGAATGGAATTTCTTTAGAAGTGATGCATAATTGCTTAATACGTTCTAAAATGTGCGAATCAGTAGCAAAGCTTGTACCGGGAAGGATAGAATATGGAAGTTTTTTTTTGACGGGCATGTTCTCTCTTATGGATACCATTATGAACAGGGATATGGATAGCATTCTTTCCGATCTACCATTGGATGAAACAATTGTACAAGCTTTATCAGGACAGAAAAATGTTCAACAAGACGTGCTTCAATTGGTCATTGCAGCAGAAACAGCTGACTGGCCCGGAATTGCACTTGGTTGTAAAGAATTAAATATTCAAGAAAAAGAATTATTTAAAGTATATGCAGAATCTATTTCATGGGCAAAGAAGCTATTAGATGATGATTATTTATATGGATGAATGGAAATGACCTTAACGACTTGATTATAAGCTGTTAAGGTTTTCTCTTTTTTAGTCAGGAAGAATTGATTGCAGGTTAGACAAAGGAACAGTAAAATAAATAAGAAACAAATTCAGCTTGGAGGAATTATGAAATGAATATAAAAATTACAAAATGTCATGGAAGTGGCAATGATTTTTTAATAATAGATGAAATTTCAGACGCCTATCAGTTTTCCGAAGAAGAAAGAACGGAGATAGCTAAAACGTTATGTAATAGAGGTTCTTCTTTAGGGGCGGATGGTATTCTTTTTGTAATGCCTAGTCAAGTTGCGGATGCAAGAATGAGAGTTTTTAATGCCGATGGTTCCGAAGCTTCCATGTGTGGAAATGGGATTCGTTGTGTCGCTCGATATGTTTGTGAACTTCTTCAGGTAGAGGAAGCAGTGATTGAAACAATGAAAGCTAATTTAGAGGTGAAAAACGAAGCAGATATTTATCCTAATATTCCAACGTATTTGGTAGAAATATCTCCTGTATCTTTTCAAACAAAGGACCTGCCATTACAGGTAGAATCGACTACACTAATAAATGGGAAAATTCCGGGATTAAATAATGATTTATTATTTACTGCTTTAGCTGTGCCTAATCCACATTTAATTACACTTGTAGATAAAGCAGTACTTGATTCTGATATTCAAGAAACATTAAGTAAATATGTGAATGGTCCGAATGAGTATTTTCCAGACGGTGTAAATGTTAGCTTTGTATCGATATTAGAAAAAGGTAACATTTATGTACGTACATACGAGAGAGGGGTAGGTTTTACAAATGCTTGCGGAACTGCTATGTCTGCTTCAACCCTTGTTTCCATACTAAATGGGTTTAATGAAGAAAATACCTATGTAGATGTGTATAATAATGGAGGCAAAGTCCGCTGTTATGTTCATCATCGTAATGATCAATATCGTATTGATTTAATTGGCAATGCCACTTATGTTTATCGTGCTGATGTATCGTTTAAATGGGATGCGATGGAAAGTTTTTCCGTATCGAATAAGTCCTATTTCGAGGAAGAAGCTGTTCAATATAAAAAACTGCAACAAGAAGCAAAACAATATGTCGAAAACCATTTAAAATAAATTTGCAGAGAACAGTAGTTGGTTAGTATGGGAGGAAAAGGTTAGGTCTATTCAACATTATGTTATGTGGAATAGGAACTGACCTTTTTGTTACCGTCTTGAGAAGATTTTAAACTGATTAGAAAATGGACAATAACCTGCATTTTTAGCAGGAAAATAGCAAGGATAAGAGCGCCAAAAAGAGGAAAACTAGACAAAATCTTGTATAATTTTTTTCCATTTGCAAATGGTAAGGATAAAAGGAATAAAGGACATGAAACCAATAAAGCCGTTTGAACCACTACTAACAGAAGCAATTCCAAAAGGGGATCAATGGATAGCTCAAGTTAAGTGGGATGGAACAAGAATTCTCTCCTACTATGATGGAGAGAACACAAAATTATTTAATCGAAAGAAAAACGAAAGAACGCAGCAATATCCTGAATTACTAAAGACTAGTTCCTTCGTACAGGCAAAAAATTGTATTCTCGACGGGGAAGTTATTGCTTTGCAGGATGGGAAACCATCCTTTTATGAAGTAATGAAACGGGACAGAGTGAGAAATCTTGAGCGATTAAGTGGTCTGCAAGAAGAGATTCCCATTACCTATATGGTTTTTGATATCCTGTTCCTCGATGGACAGTGGTTAGTAGATAAGCCGTTACTGGAAAGACAAAAAATATTGCATGAAAAAATAGCTGAGACGAAAGTTGTTCGACTTGTTGAAAATTTTGCTGATATGCAAGGTTTATTCACTGTTTGTCAACAACATCAGTTGGAAGGAATCGTCTGCAAGGATCTTGGCAGTTCCTATGTTCTGGGCGGAAAAGATGCAAGATGGCTTAAGAGAAAAAAAGAGCAGGATTTAATTGCTATAGTGGGAGGAGTAACAATTAAACATAAAACGGTTCATTCTCTCCACCTCGGGTTATTTGATGAGTCAGGACAGTTAGTTTATATTGGAAGTGCCGGTTCGAGTAAATTGACCGCAAACGACTGGGCTGCTGTCTCCAAGGCGATTGAGCCAATCATTATAAAAGAAAGTTCTTTTGTTAATCTTAAGGAAGCGAAAGATGGAGTCTGGCTGCGACCAGCACTCACTGTCAAAATCTCCTTTTTAGAATGGACAGAAGGCAAAACATTAAGGCATCCAGTCATCGAGTCATTTGTCACTATTCCCATTGAAGAATGCACATTAGAATAACAACACGCATATCTAATAGTATTTTAGAAATAAGCCCAAACATTAGACAGAAAAAATTCCGTACCATTGTTTGGGCGTTTATTGTCTTTATGTTTAAATACAAGGATTTGATAATTTGTTTTCGCAATTATCTATTTAGATGTTTTCCTGTCCCTTCCTCGTTTTGTATATTTGTTAACACATCTAGTACTTGCTGGAAAGGTTGTTTTTCTTTTGCCTCAAAATAACCAGCGAAAGAATGAATCCCATTTTGAAGTCTTTGTAATACAACATCCATTGAAAATTGACTAGGATGAAGATCTTCTGTTAATTCATCCCATGCAATTGGGCATGCAACATATCCGCCTTTATTACCGCGAATGGAATAGGGAGCGATAATTGTTTTTCCTTCACTATGTTGGATGTAATCAATGTATAATCTGTTTCTGCGGTTTTTCTTTAATCGTTCTATGGTGAAAAGCTCTGGATTTTCCTCAATCATATAATTAGCAATAAATTCTGTGAATAAACGTACTTTTTCATAAGTAAATGTTCTTTCTGGAAGTGGTAAATACACCTGAATTCCTTTATTTCCTGATATTTTCACAAAAGATAAAAGCTGTAATCGTTCCAAAATCTGTTGCAGAACTTTTGCAGCTTTAATAGCCATATAAAAATGTTCCACAGAAGGCGGGTCTAGATCAAAGACAATTTCAGAAGGCATGCTATTAGAATAAATTGTTTCAAAAGGAATGTGAAATTCAAACGCTAATTGATTTCCGAGCCACATAAGCGTTTCTACATTATTACAAACAATATATTCTATGTCTTCGTTTTTATATGTTTCCACATAAGAAGGAGCGTAGTCTGGACATTGTTTTTGATAGAAAGATTCGCCAAATAAACCATGGGGAAATCGAATCGTAGTCAATAAGCGATTTTCTAAAAAAGGAAGTAAATATGGACTGACTTCTTTTAAATATAAAATATAATCAAGTTTCGTAATCGTGGTATTGGGAAAAAGAGGTTTATCAGCATGAGTAATAGGCGTAGACTCTGTTGCGATAACATTCTCTAATGTACAGTCTTTCCAATCTTTATTATATAAAAATTGGATAAAAACAGGATTGTTTAGTCTATGCTGTTGAAAAGAGGAAAACTGTAATTCTACGCAAATTCCGGGATCTAGAAAATAAAAGTTGTCATCTTCCTTTATAGCATGTTCTTTTATAATCTGTAATAATGCTGTTTTTTCTGCTCTTTTTAAGCCATTTTGAAAAGAACCTACAGGGATTATGTTCTCATTTCCAATGACGCTGACACCAAATGAGTCTGTTTTTTTATGATAATTACTAATAAAAAATGCAGCTTTATGCATTTGTCTATCCTCCTGATTTGACTATCTCTTACTAGTATAACTATTTAAGTACATAAGTATGAACAGTGTCTGTTACCAATAATTAAATAGTATGAAAAAAAACCGGTGACACAATGTATAAATAGATAGAAGTAAAGCGATGATGAATTTTGCTTTTGCATTCAACTAATGAGATGGGAGAATAAATATGCATACAATGTGGAAAGGAAATATAAGTTTTGGACTAGTTAGCATACCGATTAAGCTGCATTCGGCAATAGAAGATAAAGATATTAAGCTTAGAACACTTCATAAGGCTTGTCATGCCCCGATTAAATATGAAAAAAAATGTTCTGCTTGTGGAAATGAAGTTGCTCCAGAAGAAATCGTGAAGGCATATGAATATGCAAAGGGAAAATATGTTGTCCTTGATGAAGAAGACTTGGAAAATTTGCGTAAAGAGAATGAAGATAAAGCAGTGGAAATTATTGATTTTGTGAAGATGGAAGAGATTGATCCCATTTACTTTGAAAAATGCTATTATATGTCTTCCGGTGAAGGGGGGAACAAGGCTTATGCCTTATTAAGACAAGCTTTACTTGAGACAGGGAAAGTTGGAATTGCGAAAATTATTATTCGTTCCAAAGAGCAGCTGGCAATTATTAGGGTGTATGAAAATACCCTCGTAATGGAAACCATACATTTTCCTGATGAAGTTCGTAAAGTGGACGATGTACCAAATGTTCCGGAAGTAAATCAACTCGAGAAAAAAGAATTGGAAACAGCGATTTTATTAATTGACCAATTAACAACAGAATTTACTCCGGAGAAATATACTGATGAATACAGAACAGCTCTTCTTGAATTGATTGAAGCGAAGAAAGCTGGCAAAGAGGTAGTGACAGGCACAGATAAGCCAAGGGAATCTAATGTCATGGATTTAATGGCTGCACTACAAGCATCTATTGATAATACAAAGCCTAAGAAAACTGAGGAAAAAAAGAAAAAAACAACAAGAAAGAAAGTTGTAAAAGAAGCTTAAAAAAGAAAAAGACAAGGTGCTAGCTTTTACTATTTTAGGAATAGCTAGCACTAAAATATAACAGCGAGGGATTTACATGGAGAAAAGAATAACATCAAAATATATCGGTATAATGTTAGCAATTATCCTGATTTTTAGTGGGCTATTTTATATTATTGCAAGACATGTAAAGAGCTCTGATATTATTTCATTTGACGAGACAATCATCCACTTTACGCAATCATTCATTTCAGAAGATTTAACAATATGGGTTGAAAGAATTACCTTTTTAGGATCTAGTCTGTTTATTGCAGCCGCGATACTAGTTATTACAGTACTTTTACTATGGAAGAAAAAGTATGCTTTGGTTATTTTTTTCATTTCAACTAATAGTTTTGGTGCATTATTAAATACACTTCTTAAATGGTTCTTTAAAAGAGAGCGTCCGGATATATTGCCTGTTATAATAGAAAAAGGCTATAGTTTTCCAAGTGGACATTCTATGGGTTCGCTAATTTTCTTCAGCTCATGTGCATACTTATGTATACATTTGCTTAAATCTACTGGGAAGAAAGTGCTGGCTTACATAATTGCCTGTTTTTTTATTCTTTTAATAGGGACAAGCAGAGTATATTTAGGTGTCCATTATCCAACAGATGTTGTTGGTGGCTACTCAATAGGTATCGCCTATTCTGCTGTTTGCATATTAGCATTTCGACTATATGAATTTAAATCGAAACGCTAGTGTGAATGCAGAATGAATAATAATTAAGCGGAGAAGAATGAAATATTTTTGGGGGAAATGAAATGAATCAGCATATTATTCCAGCATCATCCAATATGAAGGAATTTGAAGCATTTTTAAAAAGTGATTATGAAATTGGCGTATTTTTAGAAGTACATGTTTCACAGTTAAAACATATAAGTTTGCTTGCAAAAAAAGCAAATAAGAAAATGATTTATCATGTTGACTTAATCCAAGGATTAAAAAGTGATGATTTTGGAACAGAGTTTATCTGTCAAGAATTTAAACCATATGGACTTATATCTACAAAATCATCGGTTATCTTAAAAGCAAAGCAGAAAAACGTGATAGCAATCCAAAGGGTATTTCTCCTTGATAGTCATGCAATAGCGAAAAGCGTTAAGCTAGTTCAACGAACACATCCTGATTATATCGAAGTGCTTCCAGGAACAATGCCTTGGATGATTAAAGAAATAAAAGAGAGTTTAAATGTACCTATTCTTGCAGGTGGTTTGATTCGCTCGGATAAGGATATAAGTAATGCAATTGAAGCAGGGGCTACTAGTATAACTACTTCAAAAAAAGAATTATGGCAAAAAATAAAGTAAATAATTTTTTTATAGTGAAAACGATAAAAATAATTGACAGACTGTCAGGAAGCGTTTACAATTACCTTACAAGTTAATTTAATGTGTTGGAGAAAAGGAGATACACGCAGTAGTCACCATAATTTTAGTGGCTTAATCTGTCGTGCTCTCCTTTTTTGCATGTTTTAATGACAATCACTCTGTAATTATGCTAAAAATAAATATTAGTATGATGGTAGTTTAGGGGTAATTCATTTTAAGATAATTATCAGAATAAAACAGAGTGAAACAAGGAAAAGGGGGATTTTGATGTCTGCGTTTATGGGAGAAGTTGTTGGAACCATGATTTTGATTATATTCGGGGGAGGAGTCGTAGCTGGTGCGAATTTAAAGAAAGCGTTCTCTAATGGGGGAGGATGGATTGTGATTACTCTTGCCTGGGGGCTGGCGGTTACGATGGGAGCATTTGCTGTCGGAAGTATCAGTGGGGCCCACTTAAATCCAGCAGTTACCATCGCGCTGGCAATAACAGGTGATTTTGCTTGGAATCAAGTATTGCCATATATCTTGGCACAAATGATCGGCGCTTTTTTAGGTGCATGTATTGTATATTTACACTATCTCCCGCATTGGGGTGCAACAAAGGATGCGGAAGCAAAATTAGCAGTCTTTTCAACAGGTCCTGCTATTCCACATACCTTTGGAAATATATTAAGTGAATTGATAGGAACCTTTATGTTAGTGCTTGGGTTATTGTTTATTGGAGCAAATAGCTTCGCTGAGGGACTTAACCCGCTTGCTGTAGGTTTGCTTATTGTTGTAATTGGGATGTCATTAGGGGGAACAACTGGCTATGCCATTAACCCAGCACGTGACCTTGGTCCAAGAATTGCCCATTTTGTTTTACCAATTGCCGGCAAAGGATCATCGAATTTCCGCTATGCATGGATACCAGTTGTTGGTCCCATACTAGGTGGATCCCTAGCAGCCGTTTTTTATACGTATATCTTTAAAGGGGTTGTCTTATCAAGCTTTTGGATTGTGATAGCGATTACTGTCATTGTATTATTACTTGCATTTTTTAAGACAAAAGGGGAAAGTAAGAGTATTGGTAAAAAAGTAGCATAATCATTTACTAATGGGAGGTTTTATTTTATGGAAAAATTTATTTTATCATTAGACCAAGGGACAACAAGTTCTAGAGCAATTATTTTCAATAAAAAAGGGGATATTGTCCATGTAGCACAAAAAGAGTTTACACAAATATTTCCGAAGCCAGGCTGGGTTGAACATAATGCAAATGAAATATGGGGTTCTATTTTGGCAGTTATTGCGACAGTTTTATCAGAATCGGATATTAAGCCGGAACAAATAGAAGGTATCGGGATCACCAACCAACGGGAGACGGCAGTTGTATGGGATAAAAATACTGGGGCGCCAGTCTACAATGCTATTGTGTGGCAATCAAGACAAACAAATGAAATTTGCGAAGAACTAAAAGCACAAGGGTATAATCAGCTTTTCCGTGATAAAACAGGACTTTTAATTGATGCTTATTTTGCAGGTACAAAAGTAAAGTGGATTTTAGATCACGTGGATGGAGCAAGACAAAAAGCGGAAAATGGGGATTTATTATTTGGTACAATTGATACATGGCTAATCTGGAAATTATCTGGTGGGAAAGCGCATGTAACAGACTATACAAATGCTTCACGTACGCTAATGTTTAATATCTATGATTTAAAATGGGATGACGAATTACTTGAAATATTAACAGTTCCAAAGTCTATGCTGCCAGAAGTAAAAGGATCTTCTGAAATATATGCTCATACAGTGGAAGGGCATTTCTTCGGAAATAGAATACCAATTGCAGGAGTGGCAGGAGATCAACAGGCTGCTTTATTTGGTCAGGCATGTTTTGAAGCGGGAATGGCGAAAAATACTTATGGCACTGGCTGCTTTATGCTAATGAACACAGGTGAAAAAGCAGTAAAATCAGATCATGGCTTGTTAACAACAATCGC
Source organism: Niallia sp. FSL W8-0177 (assembly GCF_038006285.1). Lineage (NCBI taxonomy): Bacteria > Bacillati > Bacillota > Bacilli > Caryophanales > Bacillaceae > Niallia > Niallia sp. FSL W8-0177. The sequence goes on along the minus strand of NZ_JBBOUX010000001.1, from coordinate 2,014,679 downwards.
ATGGGGAATAGATGGAAAAGTGAATTATGCGCTTGAGGGAAGCATCTTTGTGGCCGGATCTGCTATCCAGTGGCTAAGAGATGGATTGAGAATGATAAAAGATGCCAAAGATAGCGAAGACTATGCAAGCAGAGTAGATTCTACAGATGGAGTTTATATTGTACCAGCATTTGTTGGACTTGGGACTCCTTACTGGGACAGTGATGTTCGCGGGGCAATGTTTGGGGTAACGAGAGGGACAACAAAAGAGCATTTTATTCGGGCGACACTAGAATCACTTGCCTATCAAACAAAAGATGTTTTGGGTGCAATGGAGACTGATTCGAATATTCAAGTCAAAACATTACGAGCAGACGGAGGAGCCGTTCGAAATAATTTCCTTATGCAGTTCCAGGGAGATATTTTAAATGTTCCTGTAGAAAGACCTGTTATAAATGAGACAACTGCATTAGGAGCAGCTTATCTTGCTGGTTTAGCTGTCGGTTTTTGGAAAGATCAAAAGGAAATTGCGGAGCAATGGAGCCTTGATCGTTCCTACGAACCAAAAATGGAGGAAGAGACAAGAGAAGCATTATATACTGGCTGGAAGAAAGCTGTTAAAGCCACGATGGCTTTTAAATAAAAGGAATAGCTTTCTGTTTAAAAGTTTAATAAAATAGTATAAATACTATGAATATATAGATTAATATGATATAATAAAAACAAGTTAATATTTTTTGTCTGGAGAAATGGAGAGACCACAAAGCATTATCGTTTAATTGGTAATGTAGCTTTGTGGTCTCTTTTTGTTTGTGTTTAGATCATGTACGAACCAAATTGTTTTGAATGAATAACGTAAGGAAATTATTTAACTAACAAGTTTTTTAAGATATAGGGAGGGTTTTACTTTGCAAAAGAAGCCAAGTAGTAGAGAAAAAATGCAACAACAGTTAATGAATAATAAATTTGATGTGTTAGTTATCGGGGGAGGCATTACAGGAGCGGGTATCGCTTTAGATGCCGCAGCAAGAGGAATGGAAGTTGCTCTTGTAGAAATGCAGGACTTTTCAGCAGGAACTTCAAGCAGATCAACAAAGCTCGTTCATGGAGGTCTCCGCTATTTAAAGCAATTCGAAGTGAAGATGGTGGCAGAAGTAGGGAAAGAGAGAGAAGTGGTGTATGAAAATGGACCACATGTAACTACACCAGAATGGATGTTACTTCCCTTGCACCAAGGAGGAACGTTTGGTAAATTTTCCACCAATATCGGTTTAAGAGTATATGATTTTCTTGCTGGAGTGAAAAAGTCGGAACGTAGAAAAATGCTATCGAAAGAAGAAACCCTTGCGAAAGAACCATTAATTAAGAAAGATGGGCTTAAAGGTGGAGGATATTATGTGGAATATCGCACAGATGACAGTCGCCTGACTGTGGAAGTAATGAAAAAGGCAGTTGATTGTGGTGCAACGGCGATAAATTATACGAAAGTAGAGAACTTCCTATATGATAAAAACGGTAAAATAGAAGGTGTAGAAGTTAGAAATCTTATCTCTAATGCGGTTTACCCCATTTATGCCAATGTCGTGGTAAATGCAACTGGACCATGGGTTGATACATTAAGAACGATTGATGGAAGCCGAAAAGGAAAAACGCTTCAGCTGACAAAAGGGGTTCATTTAGTTATTGATCAATCTGTATTTCCTTTAAAACAAGCAATTTATTTTGATACACCAGATAAGAGGATGGTTTTTGCCATTCCGCGGGATGGCAAAACATATGTTGGGACAACAGATACTTTTTATAGTGAAGATCCCATTCATCCATCGATGTCGAAAGAAGATAGAGATTATCTTTTAGAAGCAATTAAATTTATGTTTCCTTCGATCTCTGTTTCCGCAGAAGATGTGGAGTCAAGCTGGGCGGGAGTGAGACCGTTGATTTTGGAAGATGGAAAAGATCCATCCGAAATTTCTCGAAAGGATGAAATCTGGGAGTCTGACAGTAAACTTATTACTATTGCTGGAGGGAAATTAACTGGTTATCGTAAAATGGCTGAAACAGTTGTTAATCTTGTTTCCGCTAGATTGCAAGAGAAGACGGGGAAATCATTTAAACAATGTATGACAAAGACAATGCCAATTTCCGGTGGAGATGTCGGTGGTTCAAAAGGGTTTTCTGCGTATATCCAGGATATTTTAACAAAAGGAATGAATGGAGGACTCTTAAAAGAGGAAGCAGAAAAAATTGCAAGACTATATGGCAGTAATGCTCCTATTCTTTATGAACTTGCGAAGGATTTAAGCGGGAAACATGAAGAACTTTCTCCGGTCCTACTTGCACGAATTCACTATGCAATGGAATATGAATTTGCAATGACTCCGACAGATGTACTCCTCAGACGGACAGGAATGCTGCTATTTGATATTGCAAAAGTAAAGGAAGTAAAAGATGCGGTAATTGAATACATGGCAGAATATTATGATTGGAGCGTCGAAAGGACTAATACTTTAACAGCCGAACTAGAAAAGGAAATACACAAAGCAACTGTACCGTTCGCAGGATAATTGAAAGTTAATAGGGAATAAGGCTATCCTCATTAAAACGTATATGATAGGTTGGTTAGCTGGAGGTGCCGCGCTTATGTGATTCATGCAGTCGCCTCTAGCTAACAACACGCCAGGAATCGCACTGATCAAATTGTGGTAATTAAGTGTATGAAATGGAGATTGATAATAGTAAGAATAACGATTTTTCCATCCACAAAATAATGTTTTTACAAAAATAGGGAAACTAATGGTTGACTATAAGCAAATTTTGCGATAAGATGTTCCTTGTATGTATTTGAGGTTTAACAGAATTTTGTAGAATTATTGTGTAAAGTAACAAGAAATTTATAAGTAAACGGAACAACTATATAATAGCATTCAAAACAATTACACTCCATTTATCTTCAAAAACACATTTAAATCCTTCCTAATGCGGATTAATCCTTCCATTATTTTTTCGAAAATGTATTTTTGTGTTCTGCACAATTCACCCTAAATTCACACTGGCACGGTCTAGGAACCGTAAGGATGAAAGAGAGGTAGGGCTTTCGTTGTTTTAGGCATTACACCATTTTAATAGATGTGTATTTCCTTAAATATATGCATTGCTTAATTGTATTCAATCGATGAATACACGAATGGGACCTTTAAATCTGAGTTGATCATCAGATTTAAAGGTCCTTTTTTATTTGATAAAGCTGATCTGGTACTTTCCTCTATTATTATAAGAAAATAATGGGAAGATTATTTTCTTTAAAAGGGAGCTATGATATGATACAAATGAACTTATCAATACATAGTGACTGACGACATAAATGGAAATAACCATATGGGAGCTGTGTATATGTATAGCCGGTCGTCTGGGCAGAAGGGCATAAAAGCACTTCTTTTTATAATTTACCAGGAGGTATATACATGTCGGAAAAATTAATTTTAGACGGAAATGTAGTAGCAAATGCAGTAAAGGACGAATTAAAAGGAAGAATAAGTGCTTTAAAGGAAAAAGGGATTACTCCATGCTTGGCAACGATATTAGTTGGCGATGATCCTTCATCCGCAACGTATGTACGAATGAAAGGAAATGCGTGTGCAAAGCTCGGCATAGATTCAAGAAAAATTCATTTAGATAAACAAACAACGACAGAAGAATTGTTAGCAACGATTCATTCATTAAATAACGATGAAAAGGTGCATGGCATTCTTTTACAACATCCCGTTCCAAGCCATATAGACGAACGGAAAGCATTTGAAGCAATTGCGATTGAGAAAGACGTAGACGGTGTTACTAGTTTCGGATATGGGCAAACAGCTTTAGGATTTGGTAAATATCCATCCTGTACTCCAGCAGCTATAATGAAAATTATGGAGCATTATAATATAGAAGTTAATGGGAAACACGCTGTAGTAGTAGGGCGTAGTCCGATTTTAGGGAAGCCTGTTTCTGCATTGCTTTTAAATAAAGATGCAACGGTGACAACCTGCCACTCGAGAACGGTTCATTTAGAAGATCATGTCAGACAGGCAGACATTGTGATTGCTGCTGTTGGAAAACCTAATTTTATTCAAGGTGAATGGATTAAACCAGGTGCTGTTATTTTGGATGCTGGCTATAATAAAGGCAATATTGGAGATGTTGATTATGAAGCTTGTTTAGAAAAAGCTTCTGCCATCACCCCAGTTCCTGGAGGAGTTGGACCAGTTACGATTAGTATGCTGTTAAAGCATACGGTTGATTCTGCAGAAGCAGCAATCGAGTAATAATGAAATCAAACAATAGAATATGAAATTTCTTAAGTTTTGAAAACGTTATTGACAAAAACGCAAAAAAATTATATTATAAATGTAACGCAATTAAGTTCGGTATATGTTTTAAGGATAAGGTGGTCGTAGCTGCAACGTATGTAGGCGATTTTCTTCTACATCATTTCAGCTACGGCTTTTTCATGTTAAATGACGTATCGATTCCTAAAAGTTATATTAGGTGCTTAGTGTGTAACACATTTTTGGAGGTTTTACAATGAACACAGGTAAAGTAAAATGGTTTAACGCAGAAAAAGGTTTTGGATTCATCGAGTCTTCTGAAGGTCAAGACGTATTTGTTCACTTCTCTGCAATTCAAACAGAAGGTTTCAAAACTTTAGAAGAAGGCCAAGACGTAACTTTTGAAATCGTTGAAGGTAACCGTGGACCACAAGCTTCTAACGTAACTAAAGCTTAATAAAAAAAACAAAAAAGGTGATGCCTTTCAAAATGCATCACCTTTTTTAATGATGTTTCACATAAAGCTTTGTTTTTCAGTGAAAGGAAGAATAACGAAAATAAATGGCTTAGATTGGCATTTAGATAAAAATTCTCCATCAACTTCATTATATTCATCCGTTAAAAAACCACATAATTTCCCACTAAAGTATGGTATGCAGGCTTTTAATTGATCCTATTTACCTTAATGTTTTGGAAAATGAAAAAAAGTGAAATAAAATGGAGAGTATATATTTATAACAAAATAAAACAATACACTCTAGGTTGGTATTTTCTAAACAAATAATGTCCCTAATAATAGGGCGGTGTTTTAAGGTCTATATAAGAGTAATCATGCGCTAAAATTAGTGGAATCCATTCATTTAAAAATGATAAAGATCCTATCCTACGACATTTCTGGCCCTATATTCTAAGGAATATCAATCAACGGAGTACAATAACAAGGAGGAAAAAGTATTGACAACTTTTTCAGATTTTAAATTAAGCAGCAGTTTAGAAAAAGCATTATCAAATATGGGATTTGAAGAGCCAACACCAATTCAGGCGCAGGCGATTCCGATTGCATTATCAGGTAAGGACATGATTGGACAAGCTCAAACAGGTACTGGTAAAACAACTGCCTTTGGTGTGCCTTTACTAGAGAAAATTGAGGTTGGCAAAGCAGTTCAAGGACTAGTAATTGCTCCAACAAGAGAATTAGCAGTCCAAGTAGCAGAAGAATTAAATCGTATCGGCTCTGTAAAAGGAATCCGTACATTGCCAATATATGGTGGGCAAGACATTAACCGCCAAATTCGTGGGCTAAAAAAGAAGCCGGAAATTATTGCGGCTACACCTGGTCGATTAATTGACCATATTGAACGTAAAACAATTCGCTTACAAGATTTAAAAATGATTGTTCTTGATGAAGCGGATGAAATGCTTAACATGGGATTCATTGATGATATTGAAAGGATTTTAAGTGAAACGCCAGATTCTCGTCAAACATTATTGTTTTCAGCAACAATGCCGAAAAGAATTCAAAGCCTTGCAGAAAGATTTATGGTTGAACCTCAAGTAGTAAGAGTGAAGGCAAAAGAAATGACTGTTACAAACATTGAGCAACATTATATCGAAGTGCAAGAGCGTCAAAAATTCGATGTGTTATGCAGCTTGCTGGACATTCAATCACCTGAACTAGCTATTGTTTTTGGTCGTACGAAGAGACGTGTCGATGAAGTGGTAGAAGGCCTTATTAAACGTGGATACTCTGCAGAAGGAATTCACGGTGATATTCCACAAGGTAAACGTGACCAAGTTATTCGCCGTTTCAAGGAACAAAGCATTGATATCATGGTAGCAACAGATGTAGCAGCTAGAGGACTTGATATTAGCGGTGTGTCTCATGTTTATAACTTTGATATTCCACAAGATCCAGAAAGCTATGTTCACCGAATTGGTAGAACAGGACGTGCTGGTAAAAAAGGACTAGCTGTAACATTTGTATCTCCTAGAGAACTTGATCATTTACGTATTATTGAAAATGTTACGAAGAAATCAATGACGAAAAAGCCAATTCCTTCTCTAACAGATGTGTTAGCTGGAAACCAACAAGCAACAATTAGTAAAATTGCAAAAACTATTGAAGAAAATGACTATGCAGAGTATAAGCGAGTTGCAGAAGGCTTATTAGAAGAAACAGATTCTGTAACACTTCTTGCAGCAGCATTAAAGCTTCTTACAAAAGAGCCAGATGCTACACCAGTTAAATTAACGGCTGTTGAGCCATTGCGTTCAAAGAAAAAAGATAACCGATCTGGCGGCGGTAATCGCAGACGTCGTTCTGATCGTGGGGGAGAACGCGGCAGCTATGATAGAAAACGCCCGAACTCTTCTGGTGATAGAAGACCTAGAAGTCGTAACAGAAGTAAGTAATCGTTTATAGCTTACTTTATACCGTGGTTTCCCTTTTATTTGGAAGAAAATATTGGTATTTGATGTTTCAACGTTTTAAATGAAATAAATTGGGGAAACTAGGTAAATGAAGGATAGGATATATCCTTGTTATTTAAATCTAGGAGGCAATAAAAAAATGGCAACAGGTAAAGTAAAATGGTTTAATTCAGAAAAAGGCTTTGGATTTATCGAAGTAGATGGCGGAGAAGATGTATTTGTTCATTATTCTGCGATCCAAACAGAAGGATTCAAAACTTTAGACGAAGGTCAAGAAGTTAATTTTGATATAGAAGAAGGCAGCCGCGGACCACAGGCTGTTAATGTAACAAAACTATAAAATGTAAGGAAGAGTCCTACGGGGCTCTTTTTTTGCTAAATGAATGCTATTTGGATAAAATAAGAAAGAATACTTTCATCAAGCCTAAATGAATTTGCTTGATGTTTGTTTCTTAGCGGATCATGCAGTTGTGATTCATATTGGGTTTAAAGTTCAGTTTGTTTTGATCTGTTAAATGATATAGAGAAAGAAAGAGGTGCATAACATGAAAGAATTTACGGTGAATTTTCATGTAGAAGATGGAGTAGACCAAATGATTGTGCAAAAACTAAGTGAAGATGATTTTAATCGTGTTACCAGTGGCGGTACACGTCAATTATTTGAATTAGATACAAATATCGGATTCTTTATATATTTTGACGCTGAAGACGAACAAGGTAAAGAATCATACTTAGTCCTGCAATATGAAGAAGAAAAGGAAGAACCAACAGCATGCTTTAGTTTTCAATTAAAAGATTTTTATCAATTTGTTGCCCTGCACCTAAATGATCTCCAGTATGAAGAAGGTGAAGAAGAGGAAGAAGAAGACTTTGGTCCTATTCACTATCTGGCTCATTTAATGCACCATATTGTAGAGGATGGAAAATTGGTAGAAGTATAAAGAGAAAAGCTGGAGATTATTTTCTCCAGCTTTATTAGCTTAATTCCATTTGAACGGAATTGGTTTAATATTAATCCTCTAAATAATGTTGCTTGCAAAATGCTTGTATTTCTGCTAATTCATCTTCCTCTAAACCATAATCCAAATATTTATTTTCTAAGCTATCATAAAAATGATAATTCAATATATGGGAACCATTGTCGTCCACAGAAAATAAGATTTTTATTTGTAAATGATCTTCATTTGCTAATTCATCTTCCTCATCAAACTCAACAGTAAGGAAAAATTCAAAACGCTGGCCAGCAAGGATGCCGGTAGGATCTTTAATTTCCTCAACTGTATATTCTTTAATGTTCACTACATAAACCTCCAATAAATTCAAAACAATATTATAGTACTTTCACTTTGAAAATAATATCATATTAAAGTCAGAATAGCTAATTGTATTCCTTTTAGGGGGCGAATCGATTTAAAAAAAATAAAGTAGTTTTTAAAATAATATTTGCATTGGAGGTAGAAAGTATGGCATAATAAACTGTTTGACATTTTTATTAGTATATGGTATATTTAATATTAGATATTAGATTTTAGTTTTTAGATTATATTTTTTGTTTACACTTGTTTAGGGATTTTTTTATGTTTTTCTCTGGTTTACAAGTGTTTTTTATTTTATCCTGTTAAGACTTTCGTTTTGTAGTTCTTGAATGAGTTTGTAGAAGTAATGTTTTACTTTTTATGAACAGAGATGGAAAACTAAAGTTTTAACAAATAATTAGCTTCCTGGAGGTGCTTCATTTGGCAATGGGATTTGGTAGAAGAAATAATGAAGAAATTGTTAAAGAAGAAGTGGTGGTTTGGGATTGTACATCAGATACGTGTAAATGTTGGATCCGTGATAATTTTAAAAGCAGTGAGACACCAAAGTGCCCAATCTGCGGAAGTGACATGGTAAAAACAACTAGAGAGCTTCAAGTGGTTAATAATAATAGTATATATTCAAAATAAAAAAGGAATTTTCCAAAATAGGATGGACCTCACAAGATTTTCCAGGTGGATAATCTTGTGAGGTCTTATCCACCGATGGAGATTTTTTTATTTGCGTTTATTTTAAGCTGGGGCTTAAATATATTCCAGCTTAAAATAAACGCAAATAAATATATAAATGCAAACATTTTTGTTTGAGCTCTTTGGATCATTTTTATCATATACACTATGGTGCTAGAGACACCTAGACTCCTAAAGCCAGGAGAGTGTCTCTAGCACCATTTTTTCATTTTTAATACTAAATCGATAAAACTTTTTTAGTTGGAAAAAGAGTGCAGCCTTCATACACTTCGCTTATCATGTGAAGTGTATGAAGGCTGCGATAGTAATAGCGAAGCTAAAATTTATTTCTTGTACCAAAAACTTGCTTAATTATACAGTCAAATTAAGCATTAATGGAATTAAGGATGTACCCCATAGGACAGTAATCCACGCTGCTAATATCATGGCTAATGTCGAGAAGGTCGCTTCTTGTTCACCAAATTCCATTGCTTTTGATGTTCCAACTCCATGCGCTCCCATTCCAAGCGCTAGGCCCTTTGCAATGGGAGAACGAAGGGATAGCCATTTTATTGCATATGGACCTATAATTCCTCCAAGAACCCCTGTTATAATGACGAATATCGTTGTTAATGTTGGCAAACCACCGATTTCTTCTGAAACAACAATAGCAATAGGGGTAGTTATGGAACGTGGTAAAATACTCATAATAAAATCATTGTTTAAGCGAATCAAAATAGATAATAAATAGGATGAAAAGATGGCAACTAATGTGCCTGTTGTTACACTGACAATAATAATGGAAAAATGCTTTTTTAATAAATGTAAATTTTTATAAATAGGAACAGCAAAAGCGATAGTCGCCGGACCCAATAAATGGGTTAATGGCTGGGCTGATTCCATATAAGTCGTTGCTGGAATATGAAAAACAGTAATAAATAAGATCAGCAAGATAGGGGTAACTAACAATGGGTGAAATAGCGGCATATTATATTTTTTATAACATGCTTTTGCTATTCGATAAAGCACATAAGTAATAATGGTAAGAATTATAATTTTGATCATTTGCTAAAACGTCTCTTTCTGTTATATATTTTTTCAGCAGTAAAACCTGTAGCCCCCATAACAAAAAATGTGCTTATTGCAATTAGTAAGACTGTTTCAATTCCTTTTATATTTAAAATTTCGTTGTAATTAACAATTCCAACAGCTGATGGAATAAAAAATAATAACAATTCTGCAAGCAGCCAAGCTGCCCCTTTTTCTACCCATTCCACTTTCACTAATTTAAGCTTTAAACCAATAAAAAGAATTATTAATCCAATCATTGAAGCAGGAATTGGTATTGTAACAATCATTTTAATTCCCATCCCGATAAAAAGAAAAACATGAAGGAATATGATTTGCCCAGCAATTATCACTATATTCTTCAATGAGATCACCTTCTGATATTCATTTGATGGAATGAAATCTTCCATCTCTTTCGTATATGAATATCATACGCTTAACTTAGTTATTCGTAAAATACATAGTAATTATAGTTAATATAACTAATAGTTATAATGATATTAGAAGATATATGGACTTTATTCATTGTTAAGAACAAAGTCAATGAATCTTCTGCTAGCAACGGATAAATAGCGATCCTTTTTCGTAATGATGACTAGTTCCCAATTGGTAATAGGCTCTAAGTCAACAAAGCGAACTTGATTATTATTTGCTCGATTACATATTGATTCGGGGAGGATTGAAATTCCTAGATTTGCTGCCACAATCTCAACCATAAAGTCCCACTGGGAGCTTTTGAAGATAATATTTGGCTCAAATCCTTCTTGGATAAATTTTTTGCGCATAATTTCATATAAGGCAAATTCTTCACTGTAAAAAATAAATTCTTCTTCTTTTAATTCTTTCATTTGCACCTTTTGTCTATTTGCAAACCGATGAGATACAGGTACAATTAATTTCATTTCTTCCTTTACAAGTGGGAAGATGTTAAAAGCTTCATCTGCTAAGGGAAGTACAGCGACACCCATTTCAAATTCACCCTCTTCGACACTTTTAACAACTTTTGCCGCACCATATTCTTTTATATTTATTTGGATATTTGGATATGCTTTATGAAATGCGGCGATTATTTTTGGGAAGAATAAGCTTCCGATGATTGGCGGAAGGCCAATATTAATATTTCCTCTAGTTAAATTGGTCATATCGTGCAGGGTAGATGACATTTCTTCCACTTGTGCAATAATTTTTTGCCCATATTCATATACGACTGACCCTGCATCTGTAAGCTCATGGGTTTTATTGGAGCGGTGAATTAGGGTTAAACCAATCTCGGCTTCTAAGCTTTTGATTGCTTTACTTAGCGCAGGCTGTGAAATATGAAGCTTGTCTGAGGCTTTTGTCATATTCTTTTGTTTCACCACTTCCACGAAGTAATGTAGCTGTCTAATTTCCATTATTTTTCCTCCTTTTATGATTGAAAAGGGCTGTCCCTATCATAGAGACAGCCTTGTGACTGGATGGAAATGGACATTAGCTTTAACCCCTTTTCCATCCAGTTATTTAGGGATTTTTTTTAGAAGGGATAAGTTTCTAATCATTGAACCAACAAACATAGTTCCAGCTCCTCCGAAAAGAAGAATCAAGACCGTTTGCTTACTAATAACATCAAGTGGATAAAGAATACTACTTAAGATTGCAAGAAACCCAACCAACGTTAAAACCCAACCGAATTTTGTCATAATTAACTTCCTGTCCTTTAAAAAATAGATAACTATTTATTTATTTTACGCAAAGAAGAAGGGAAGTACAACTATTGTGTGATTCTTTTTAGCAAAAAATACTTTTACACTAAAAATATAAAAATGGATAAGAATATTAGGTTTAAAGAAGGAATATAGGTGGGTATACATAGATTATCATTTTGAAAAGGTGGGAACATCATGAGTATTTTTCACGAATTAAAAGAGAAAATCGTCTTTCCTCGTAATTGGAAAGATAACTTAATTGCCCACAAAAAATATGAAAAATTATACAAAAAAAATCCGACAGAGCTTATATACAGTAATATTTACCGTATTCAATCAAGAGAACAAATAGAGAAAAAATAGACTAGGGTGAAATCCATCCTAGTCTTTGTTATGTTGCAAAATATACTTATATATTATTAGGCCATCGATGTTTCTTTTAAATAATCTGAAAAAACTTTTTGTACAAGATCTTGTTCTTGGATATCATCAGCGCTATGTAAATCCTTAATACAGACAACGTATACTGATTTTACAAATAAGTGAAGTGCTTCATCATCGGTTAATTTCTGGATTTTTTTAATTAACTGATTATCGGTAATGTAATTAACAATACGACCAAGGAATTCCTTCGGATAATCTTTAGGTTGTTTCCCTGTTTCTTCTTGAAAAATTCCCCCTTGTCCTTCAATTTCGACATGACGTATTACTTTTTCTAATTCTTGAATACTAAATATCTCCATTGATTAAACACCTCTTTCCCTCTAGTATTATAACAGGCTATTAAACTGTAGTAAATTAGTGTTTTTTCACTATTTGAAAAAGATTATTATAATAGTATTTTAAAGGTGTTATATAAAAGAAATAGACGATTTTTGCTGTGGAATTTTTTAAAATTAATCGAATCCCCTGCAAAACAGGGAATCTAATGGTACAATATTTATGATTAATTAAATCAGCATTTCTTAATCTAATTGAAAGAAATGGCAGAAGTTGTGAGAAGGAGTAATAATGGATAATAATACAATGTATCATATGGTAAAAAAATTTCATGAAGCATTTGGACACGAAGTAGCTACAGAACCTACTGCAATCGCAGAAAAAACAGCTGTTAATCGAGCCGTTTGGACTGGAGAAGAGTTAGTAGAATTTTTATATGCAACAGCAGAAGGGGACGAAAGTAAATTTAAAGCGTTATATGAGCAGTTTTTAAAGGGATTAAATAAAGCTGCTGATAAAATACTTACAGAAAAGAAACCCGTTGACGATAAATTAGTAGCACAAATGGATGCTTTAACGGATGTAGAATATTTTAATCAAGGAAGTTTTGTCATTGCCGGTGTAGAACCATTTTCCCTCTTCCAAATTGTTCAAGAAGCAAATATGGGCAAGCTGTTTGAAGATGGTAAACCAAGATTTAGAGAAGAAGATGGCAAAATTATTAAGCCGCCAAATTGGGAAAAAGATTTCGCTCCTGAAGGGCGCCTACAAGCAGAAATAGAAAGACAAAGAAAAAATAAAGACAAATAGCAGTTGAATATTCAATAAAAAGACGAACACGAATAATTAATAAAAGCCTGCAAACGAGCTTCTATAATTATCCGTGTTTTTAATTAGCTATAAAAATAACGTTTCTGTAATAGCTTTTTCATAATAAGTCTTTTCGGATGATGTTGCTTTTCCCTTCGAGCAATACTTAATAATGCACCTTTTTACTTTTTAAATTAACTTATTTAGAGAGTACAGATTGCCGGAATGAATATCGATGGATTGCCAGAAGCGTACGGGGCAACTTCGTATTGCTGGAAAATGAGTACAATTCCGTTGTCTGCTAAATAGAAATTCGTTTCGTTTGTCACTTTAAAATCCGTGAATTCTTCTGGATCTGCGAAAAATATTTCTGGGTGTTTTTTCATATATGCTATTGCATAAGTTGTTACTTTGCCATAATGTTCCTTGGAAGGTAGAAAGTCATCCAATGTTAATAGCTTTCCTGATTTGAGGTCGAAATTATAGGTTGTTATCACCGTATTTCCATGTGCTCCCCCAGTAAATTGATAGTCAGAAAATAAAATGCTTAATTTATTATTTTGGTTGTATTTCACTTGATAGTTGGTTATGTATTCGAACTGACAGGCAGATGCTGATTCTTTACAGATCGATTCTTTTTTGAGTTTTTCCATTTCTTTCATTAACTTTATGTATTGATTATACGATGCTTTTATATGTTGTAATAAGATTTTGTTTACACTATTCTGCGCTTTGTTGTTAGGGGCACTAACTAGAAATGGATATTTTAGTTTTTCAATATTTTTATATTGTTTTGTCATAACAACATTTGGTGATTTAATGGCAACTGTAGATATAGGTTGAACAAAGGTTATCAGGATTAACATGATAATAAATGGTACCAATATATATGTTTGTCTTTTCATACATCACTTCATTCCTTTCTAGTCTTCATGCTATTTTTCCCTTTTTTGAGTGTATAATGTATGGATATAAAAAAAATGCTAAAAGGTGTAGATTATTCTACATCTTTTAGCATTTTTTCAATCGAATAAAGTTGTTTATTTAAGTCATTAATAATGGTCATTTGCTGTTTATGTATGGAAAGGCTATCTTTTTCTACCTTTAATCTTTCTATTGCTCTCGCTTCTTTTCGTTTTAGAAATTGTACTAAGATAAAAATCAGCAAAGCTGGAATGAAGATGTAAAGGAGTAGAGTTGGTAAAAGTAATAAAAGAACGCTCATCATTTATCTCCTTTAATTTGTCTCATTTAACAATTTTTCGATGTTTACAATTCTTTCTTTCACTTTGTTTAGTGCTTCTATTTGTTCCTTTTGATAGGCTATATTTTCTTTTTCTAAGTTCAACTTTTCATCTGCGCGCGTTTCCGCTCTTTTCATATATCTTGCTATATAAAATATGAAACCAAGCACAATTAGAATAGGAATACTGACGATAAAGAGATTGATCACACTGAATACTTGCATTTCGTTCCCTCCTGAAATAATTTTTTGTTTACTCCTTTCTTTTCTTAATCGTGACACTGTCAGCCAGGTCTGCAATTAATTCCTCTGATAAAGGAAGAGAAAAGGGAATTAACGCATAATACTTCATTGCTTTTCCATCTTCAGAAATTTCATAATGCCCTTTAATTAACTCGGCATTTTCTAATTTTTGAAGATGCAAATATAATAAAGGTCTACTTATTCCAAGTTCTCTAGCTAGTTGGCTGACATATTTCTTTTCATTTTTCAAGATAGCGATAATTTTCAAACGATATGGGTTTGATAATGATTCAAGAATAAGTAGTAATTTGTCTCCGTTTTTTATATGTTTCATATGTAATAATAATATTACAGGTATAAAAGAAAGGCAAGTAGATATTTGCGTATATTTTGCAAACAATAGACAGAAAGTGGATAATTAGATTAAGCTACAAATCATAAATTTTTATGGAGTTGATAAAATGGGCTTTTTAAATGGGCTGATGGGAAATGCAAGTGAAACAGATGTGAAGGAACTAGAAAAGGAATTAAGCAACGTAATCGGTTCTAATGAAACAATCGAGCTTGCTTATAAATAATCAGAGATTTAATTGTGTTCACAGACTTACGACTAATTTTTGTCGATAAGCAAGGATTGACAGGTAAAAAAGTCGAGTACTTGTCTGTACCATATAAAAGTATTTCGCGTTTCAGTATAGAAACTGCAGGTCATTTTGATTTGGATGCTGAATTGAAAATTTGGATCTCTGGTGCAGAATTGCCAGCCATTTCTAAACAATTCAAAAAAGATAATAGCATTTATGACGTGCAAAAAGCATTGGCAAGTTATGTTGCTAAAGCCTAAATTTGAAGATTGCAGTCCAGCATAAAAGCGAGAATGAAAGCTGGGCTGTTCCTATCAATTAATAGCAGGAATGTAATATTCTTTGTGGAATATTTATTTAGTATGGTGGGAATAGGATAAATCAGGGAAGAAGGAATGAGAATGGTTAAAGAGGGGGAATACAATGAATTCAAAGGCTAAATTCTCAGGGAAGTCCACATTGTATGATCGTTATCGTCCAGGTTATCCTAAACGTTTTTTTAAGGAGCTTATTTCCGAGTATAGTGGCTCGAATGATCATTTTGTCATCGCAGATGTCGGAGCAGGCACAGGGATTTTTACCGAGTTAGTTGCGAATATCGGCACAAATATTTTCGCCATAGAGCCGAATGATGATATGAGATCTATTCTGAAAGCTAGAATGGAAGACTTCAAACAGGTGACCTGTCTAGATGCATCAGCCGAAAACACGGGAATCGCAGATAATAGTGTAGATCTAATTACAGTTGCACAGGCGTTTCATTGGTTTGATGCCAATGTTTTTAAAAAGGAATGTAAACGAATTCTGAAGGAAAATGGTCAGGTCATGCTCATTTGGAATAGTCGTGATCATACGAGTCAATTAAATTCGGAAACTGCTAAAATATCGAAAAGATACTGTCCGAATTTCCAAGGGTTCAGTGGCGGAATAAATATTGAGCGTTTGGGTCTGCAGCATTTTTTCACAAATGGATATGAACATTATGCGGTATCCAATCCATTAAAAATGAATAAAGAACATTTTATTGGTCGAAATCTTTCCGCTTCTTATTCTCCGCAAAAAGACGATCCTTTTTATGATGAGTTTGTAGAAGAACTAGGGTTTCTTTTCGATAAGTACAGTAAAGATGGAAACATTCTCGTTCCTAATGATCTGCATGTTTATGTAGGCGCTGTCATTTAGATGAAGGACAAATTAAACCAAAAGATGTTGACATTAAGTAGGGATCTATTTACAATAAGTCTTAATAAATTTGTTTAGCGTTGATAAGGAAAAGTAAATAAGGGGAGATTTTAAAGAGAGCTTCTGATGGTGGAAAAGAGGCAAATGAACCTTATTGAAAATGACCTTGGAGCTTCGTACCGAAAGCGATTCGTGAGTAGACTACGACGAGATAGGCACTCGTTATAACAGCAGCAGTATCTCTTGTTTTTTTAGACGTACTGATTAGAGGCAAATAGTTGTGAACTATTTGTAAAGCTAGGTGGTACCACGGGTTAACTCGTCCTAATCTTTTTAGATTAGGGCGTTTTTTTTATGCTTTTTTATTTGAAGAATAATTTTCAAATGAATGAAAAGAAGAAGCAATTTTATAAAAGGAGGAAGTAAATATGAGTATATTTATAGGAGGAGCATGGCCATATGCGAATGGCTCTTTGCATTTAGGTCATGTGGCAGCATTATTGCCAGGAGACATTTTAGCTCGTTATTTTCGGCAAAAGGGAGAAGAAGTTCTCTATGTATCAGGTAGTGATTGTAATGGGACACCTATTTCTATTCGCGCCCATCAAGAGAATTCATCCGTTCAAGAAATAGCAGATCGCTATCATAAAGAATTTTCGCAGTGTTTTGCTAAGCTAGGCTTTTCGTACGATCTTTACACAAGAACAGACGCTAAACATCATCATGCATCAGTTCAGGAGATTTTTCTAACTTTATTGAAAAAGGGCTATTTATCCAGAAAAACAGTAGAGCAGGCATACTGCCAAAAGGACAATCAATTTTTGCCAGATCGATTTGTAGAAGGAATTTGTCCCCATTGCAAGCAAAAGGCCAGAGGAGACCAATGTGATCACTGTTCTACGATTTTAGATCCACTAGAATTAAAAGATAAACGCTGTAAAATTTGTGGGGAGGAGCCTGTCATTAAGAAAACAGAACATTTCTATTTCACTTTTAGCGATTTTCAGAAAGAGCTTGAAAACTATGTGAAACAAGCAGAAGATAATCAGCTTTGGAATGAAAATGCAATTTCCTTAACGAAAAGGTACTTGCGAGAAGGACTGCCAGACAGGGCGGTAACTAGAGATTTACCTAATGGGATTGACGTACCATTAGAAGGATTTGAAGGAAAGAAAATTTACGTATGGATCGAAGCGGTAGCTGGCTACTTAACAGCAAGTATGGAGGCTTGTAAAGAAAAAGGTCTTCATATGGATGATTATTGGGGCTCTGAAACAATATCTTACTATGTTCATGGCAAGGACAATATTCCGTTTCATACAGTTATTTGGCCGAGTATTTTACTTGGATTGGGAAGAAAATCGCTACCAACCCATATTGTCTCCAGTGAATATCTAACATTAGAAAAAAGGAAATTATCTACCAGTCAAAATTGGGCTGTTTGGGTTCCTTATATTTTACAGAAATATGATCCTGATTCGATTCGGTATTTTCTAACGATAAACGCTCCAGAAGCAAGGGATACCGACTTTTCTTGGCGAGAATTTATTTATAGCCATAATAGTGAATTATTAGGTGCCTATGGGAACTTTGTGAATCGAACGTTAAAGTTTATTCAAAAAGCTTATAATAGCAAGGTTCCTGATAAACAAGTTTCCCAAAAAATCATTGCTAGCACAGAAGATGTTTATCAAAGCGCTGGTAATTGGATAAAAAGAGGAAAAAGCAAAAAAGCATTAGAAGAAATTTTTTCTTATATTCGGTCTGCAAATCGCTATTTTGATCAACAAAAACCGTGGGAACAAGTAAAAATAAATAAGGAGGCTGGTGAAATGACATTAGCAAATTGTACATTTATGATTGTCAATCTCGCCCACCTTCTTGAACCATTTCTCCCATTTTCCGCGCGTAAAATTAGAGCGATGCTTGGAATTACAAATATAGAGTGGCATATACAATATACACTTCCTAAGGAAATAATATATGTCGCTCCCCTTTTTGAGCGCTTAGATTTAGGATTAATAGAAGAAGAACTAAATCAACTGATAATGGGACAAAAACATTCCTGATTTTTGTCATTTCTCTCCTCTTTTAAGGTGATTGAAAAAGGGGAGAGCTGAAAAATATGCTGTAGAAAATTGCTGTATTTTCAGAGGAAAATAGCTTGTACTTAGCGAATAAATTATCTATTGCATGATTCTTTATAACTTTTTCGTGAGATATAGAATATACTAGGTTAAATATAGGATTTTGAAAAGAAGTGTTTGCTTGGCAATATATCGATTGTAACAGAATAAATTAGATGATAACGAAAGAGCGAATGGTAAAAGGGCTGAAGGAGGCATTTAATAAATAGGAGGGAGCGGAAATGAAGTGGAGTGAGTTTGTATCACCTGGAACAAACAGAGTCTTGCCAGTTATTGTCGAGGTATATGGAAAGAAATATCCCCCTTATGCAAGTAAACTTTATCCAATATGTTATACAAGCTTTAATGATTTAGGTATTCTGTTTACACCATGCGGGTTATTTAGACGGAAAAAGAAACGGAATTTACGAACCATTCGGTATAAAGACATTGTTTCTGTGGAATTTAATGTGCAACGAGTTCCTACTGTTTATCTATATCTTTTAGGCTCCTCATTACATGTCAATATGATTATCCAATTAAAGGATCAATCGATTTTACATTTAGAAAGTGAAGACATCAGTATTTTGCCAGAAGTATTTCAGCTATTAAAAAAACATAAGGTAGTCAGGAAAGATCCTCAAAAGCTTCAAACTATTTTAAAAGAAAAAGATACAATGGAAAAGTTTTATTCCTATGTAGATAAGCATTTACAAGCAGATATGCACTACAGTAAGAAAGAACCTAAAATAAAATAGTGGCCATGAAAAGAAAAGGATCATCTTTTACTTTTTTCAATCGCTTCTAAAATAGCTAAAGCCTGTTTATTGTATATGGAAACAGAAAAATGCATGGCTGGTACAGACATATGCCGTCTATTGGGATTATGGATTTGTTTTCTTTTTAAAGTCATACAAAAATTGCCTCGTTACTTTTTATTTATAGGTTGTCCGTATAATTGGTGTTTTTATACAAGTAATTTAGAAAATGAAAGACAGGATATAATATAACAGCAAGAAAGTGAAAGTAAACGATATATGATATTAATTTTCCAGCTCCTTCTTCAAACTGGTGAAAGCTTTAACATTAAGGATTATGCTTAATAAATAAGAGTACTCCTAAAATAAAGAAAAATGGTGTTAGTTATTCGTCCAATAAAATAATGTCATTAAGATACCGCCTGCTATCGGAAAAATCAGTGGCAAATTTCCGAACCTCCATTTATTAATACGTTTACCATTTATTGCGAAATATTAAGCCGTGACATTAAAAAGATTTTAATATATAGCCTAAAAAAGAAGAGTCTTAGAAAAGGAGAGGGGTTTTTTAGAGTAGAAATCTCCCCTCCTTTTCTATAGACTCTTTTCATTAGGCACGTTTAGCTAGTAAGTTCAGTGCTTTCTTATTCATGTCATGAATATCTTCAAATGTTTCTGATACTGCTACAGTCATCTTTCTCCTATTCGGATTCATTGATTTTTTTGTCTGGTTCTTTGGTTTATTGAATGGTGCAGGAGTAGAAGCAATTGCAGTTTTCTTTTTTTCTGCCATATCAATTCCTCCTTTATAGAAAATTTTATAAAATCCGGCACAAGCTATTAATCTCCAAAACTATAAAACTTTAGATCGTGAAATTTTGCTCATGCTTTTTTTCTACATATTATTATACTACAAAGCAGGTAAAAAGGAGCCTTAAACCATGTACCAATCGAAAATTTGTGCTAAGTTAAGGATGTGGGAAGCATCAATTCCATCCACTTCGACGAACTGGGAGCTGATACCTATCAACATATTATAACTTTCCCCATAATATGCAACGATAAAAACATTTTTGACTAAATCCTCATTATTTATATTATTTTCTTGGTCTTTTAAGGGGATACTTTTCCCTGCTAGAAGATCTTGAATAATATTTTCTTTCACTTCTCTGTCTAAAAAGCTAATATTATAGCAAATTTCTACACTATTAAAAGCAGATTCTAAATTTTGCTTTAAATCATCCCCGCTTGCACTAATTGCAAAAGGGAAAATCGCAATATGAAATTGAAATGTGTCTGCATACAGGTTTAAATAAGTACGTAATTCATCTTTATATTGACGCCAATGCTGGGGAAGATTACGTTCGATAAAATGATCAGCTGTTTTGGAAATAACTTCAGTAAAATTCTGAACCTTTTTAGCATTGTAGCCTAATACTTCTTCATTTTTGCGAATCGTTTTTCGAATATAATTACTATGTTGAAATTCAGTATTCCAAATTTTAAGAATATCAGGTGTTTGGAAAACCGCAATATCAATGAAAACGGCAGCACTTGCTAACGACAAAATCATTGTCCAGTCAGACATTTGCAGCTGCTTTGTCAAAATTCCAAGACAAACAAGGAGAAAAAATAAAACATAATATGATTTTCGAATTGCTTGAAGATTTTCCACATATTTATCTGTTCGCCACCAAAAATAGATGAGTGAAAGAACAATCAATAAAATCATTGCCGTAATAAAAACAAAATAGATTGCCGCCAATGTTTATCCTCCCTTTAATCGCTTACCAAACTATTATACCACGCATTAATAATTGTAATGGAAAATAAAAGAAAAAAGAAATCCTTCTTTACATATAAACGTATAGATAGTTCGACATTTTCTATAAAAGAGAATGGATTTACACTCTGAATTTTTCCTATTTTAATTGAAAGTCTGGATGAGAATAAAAAAGTAAAGGGAAGTGAAAGCATATAAAATAGTCCCTCTAGGATAATCTAAAGTTATCCCTTATAATAAGAAAATAATGGTAAACAATAGACGTACAGAGAAAAGGGGAATAAGGATGTTTCCAATATTAGAGACAGAGAGATTGCTATTAAGAGAGATTAAGAAAGAGGATGCTGGAGATTTATTTGCTTATTTTTCTAATGAAGAAGTTATGCAGTACTATGGGCAAGAAGCATTTACAAGTATGGAACAAGTAGAAGCATTAATTGGACATTTTGCTAATAACTTTGAAAATCAACGAGGAATTAGATGGGGCATGCAGATCAAAGGAACTACTCGACTTATTGGTACACTTGGTTTAAACAATTTAGTTCTTTCTCATAAGAGAGCAGAAATCGGATATGAAATCAATCCTGAATATGGTCGCTCTGGTTATACATCTGAAGCAGTCCAAAAAGTTGTCTCCTATGCATTAGAAGAGCTTCATTTAAATCGGGTGGGAGCTATGATTTATTTAGAAAACGAAGCATCAAATAAACTGATTCAAAAGCTTGGCTTTCAGCATGAAGGTATTTTGAGAAAGTACTATGAACAGAATGCGAAGGCCTTTGATATAAATGTATACTCTATTCTGAAAGATGAATAAAAAATGCTGGGTGGGATGAACAATTTGAAATCTAGAACAACGATTTATTTTGTCAGGCATGCACATTCCGTATATTCGGCAGATGAATTAGAAAGGCCTTTGTCGGAGAAAGGCCTTTCTGCTGCTAAACAAGTCGCTAAACGAATGGAAAAGGAAGCTATCGATATTGTTTTATCGAGCCCATATAAGAGAGCGATTCAGACCATAGAAGGGGTTGCAGAATATTTTCAAACAGATATCAAGCTTATACACGATTTTAGAGAACGTAAATTGGCAAAAGGATCTATTCCTGATTTTAATACTGCCATCGAAAAAGTTTGGAGAGAGGAAACCTTTTTCTGGGATGGTGGAGAGTCTAATTTAATAGCCCAAAAAAGAGGAGTCCAAGCTTTATTTCACATACTAAAGCAATATGAAAATAAAAGAATTGTTATCGGAACACATGGAAATATCATGGTTTTAATGATGAATTACTTTTCAAAGGAGTATGATTATACATTTTGGAAGAATTTAGAGATGCCTGATATTTATAAATTAATATTTGAAGGGAAGCAAATATTAACGGTTGAGAGAATATGGGAGGATAATAATGAATAGACATTTATTCTTATTTGGCGGCGGCCCGCCATTTACCTATAAAATGGCAAGAAAATTTTCCGAACTGGTTTCTGTACGGACAGGAAAAATTTCTTTTCTAATTATCGATAGACCAAACTGGAAGGAGTATATGGCTAAGTATACAAAAAAATTGATAGAAAATGGAATAACAGAATTCCAATTTATCCCTTTGCTAACTATTTCAGAGAAAGACGCCGTTGAGCTGCTAAAGAATAGTGCCGGGATTATCATTGGTGGAGGTAATACGGAACAATATGCAAAGTATATTGTCGAGACATCTTTATCAAGGATTCTCCAAGAACAATTTTCAGCAGGAGTACCAATTGCTGGATTTTCTGCGGGAGCTCTTATTAGTATGGAGCATTGTATCATTTCAGCAAATGACAATGAAGATCAAGTTTTTAAGTGGCAAACAGGATTAGGGCTGTTGAAAAATACAGTTATTGCAGTTCATTTTAGTGAATGGATGGATGAAAATCATTTAAGGAAAGCTGTTATAAAGTTTCAGCCACATGTACATTTTGGAATAGATGAAGGTACGGGCATGTATTTTTATAACAATCGGTTAATGGCTGTGGAAGGAAATAATGTTTATCAGATTAACAACAATCGTCTCGAAAAAATGGAAAAAATCAATTTTTTATAGGATTATAAATTTTACGCAATCAATTTTATTAACCATAAGGAAAGAAGACCTTTAGTATAGTATTTTTATGATTAACCTTTTTTACTAGGAAGCTATTTATTATAACCTAGTCTAAAATGAAAAAGATTAAATGATTGTATTTTTTATTTTCGGAAAATTTCGTTGTTTTTCGTTTATGCAGATTGATTACAATATAGATCTAGAAGGGTGGATAAAAATGGTTCAAACAACAGATCCCATTTACATAAGATTATTAGTTATGTTCTTGATAAAGACAGTAACGGCAAAGGCTATATGACTCTTGCTGTGAAAAAATTAGTTGATTATGCCTTCCATACACTTAGTCTACATCGATTAGAAGCAGGAGTGATGCCCCATAATGTTGGCTCGATTCGCGTATTAGAAAAGGCTGGGTTTCACAAAGAAGGGATAGCCAAAAGCAATGTGAAAATAAATGGAGAGTGGAAAGACCATCAAATTCTGGCTATCATTAATCCTAATGATTAAGGTTAATGGATTAGGAATCTTTTGCCGACTTCAGCCGTAAAGTAATAAAAGGAGAAGGAGGAGGAAATGGATGATAGCAGACGTTCAAATATTGCAACAACAACTAAAGAAAAATGAAACGATACAAGGATCTCTTAGATGTTCATTGGAAGTGTTTATTTATAAAAAAATAGTGCGTCCGGGTATGCTGGCAGCAACAGAAAAACGATTAATTTTCTGTGCAGACTCCATTCCTGGAAATGAACTAATCGAAAGTTTTGATTATGCCAATTTAGAAGCCATTCAGTTAAAGCGAAATTTAATGAATCAATATATAACGATAAAATATAAAAAGGATACAGTGAAATTTAAACAGATTATTAGTGAGGATATAGAGGATTTTATGACGAAAATAAAAACGTATAAATAACTGTTTATCCTGTGACAATAAAAAGAAAGGATTAGGTAAATGAAATTAATTACAATTGGCAAAGGAAAAAGCATAGAACAATACAATTCTGTGTCTGCTAGCTATTGTAAAATCATGAAAACAGATGAAGCTACGAATATTGGCATTATCACGCTTGGTCCAAAAGGCATATTAGGTAATCATCAAGCACCGGTTCCACAGCTGTTCCATGTAGTCGAGGGTGAAGGCTGGGTTAGAGATATCGATGATAGGAAGCTTCTTATAAAGAAAGGGGAGGCAGTTTTTTGGGAGCAAGGAGAATGGCATGAAACAGGATCTGATACTGGTTTGACAGCATTCGTAATTCAAGCTTCAAACTTAAAAGAGCCTTTTTAAAGCTACCTAGCTATCTATTATTATCATAAATGTGAAAGGCAAGGTGCTTTCTATATCATATGGACAGTGGAGAATAATGGATAAAAGATTACTAGTAATGATATTCGTTCTTGGTATGATTGTCATTCCTCGTATGTTTTTTATATGTAAGAATCATCACCCATCCAGTAAACGAATTGTTCTATAAAACGGATTTGGAAATATAAAAATTAAGCCCGGATAATGAAGATGGGAAATTACTTTAAGAGTGGAGAAAAGGTATATGGATTATTCACTTATACTACTATTTTGTTTTGCGATTACACTTCATAATATAGAAGAAGCAATTTGGCTGCCTAAATGGTCTCAGCAATCTTCCAAGTTTCAAAAGCCTGTTACTTCAAGGGAATTCAATTTTGCTGTTATTTTTGTAACTATATTAGCTTATCTGTCTGCAATCAGTTTTTTATACAGACCAGAATCAGTTTTATCGAAATGGATTTTTGTTGGATTTTTAGGTTCTATGATATTAAATGCTATTTTTCCGCATCTTATTGCAACTGTTTGGTTGAAAAAGTATGCACCCGGACTTCTTACTGGTTTATTACTTAACTTTCCAATCAATTCATTCGTAATTTATCAAATGTTATCCATAAATTTAATTAGATGGCATGAGCTAGTCATTTCCACATTTACTGTAGGAATTACTTTAGTGGCGCTTATTCCTTTTTTGTTTAAAATTGGTGGCAAAATAACACTTTCTAAAGATAGCGCTTTGGATTAAAAAATGGATTGGAAAGAAAACAGGAAATCTGATTGTCGAAATGAAAAGGAACAAAAAATCTCATGGCAAATGCCATGAGATAACTTTTATTTTTGTTTTATAACGCGTTTATATATGTATAGACCAATTACTGCAAGACCAATCACAGCAAGTATAACGTATGCTACATTGGAGTACATGTCCATATAATGAACGATGTCTTCCCAAGAATCACCAACTGTAGCGCCAATACGAATAAGAACGAAATTCCATGTGAATGTACCTATAGTTGTTAAAAATAGAAAAATACCAAAGTTCATTTTTGCCATGCCTGCTGGCAGCGAGATTAAACTTCGAATAAGTGGAATAAAGCGGCAGAAGAAGACTGTCCAATAGCCAAATTTATCAAA
Source organism: Niallia sp. FSL W8-0177 (assembly GCF_038006285.1). Classification (NCBI taxonomy): domain Bacteria; kingdom Bacillati; phylum Bacillota; class Bacilli; order Caryophanales; family Bacillaceae; genus Niallia; species Niallia sp. FSL W8-0177. The sequence goes on along the minus strand of NZ_JBBOUX010000001.1, from coordinate 1,989,252 downwards.
CCAGCGATCAGCTTTATATAAATCAGCTTTTTTTAAGCGAAGGATATGGCCCCATTTTTCAATGATTTTTTCCAATCTTCTTATATCCAATAAAGAACCAATAAAATAAAGAATAATAGCTCCAAGTACAGAACCAATTGTAGATACGGTGACAACGCCTGTTATGGTCATACTAGTCTTAACAGTCATTGCGCCTCCAAAGGTCAAAATAACTTCCGAAGGGATTGGTGGAAAGATATTTTCAAGCATAATTAATAGTAAAATACCAAAGTAACCAAAATTTTCCATTGTTTCTATAATCCAATTTTCCATTCCGTGCACTCCTTATATTTTCCATTCACATATATAAAAATATCTTAACATATGCTTTTAAAACCATCTAATATAATCCTATTTCTCCAATTATGATATCATTCACATTTTTACAAAATGAGATGTTGTTATTTGGTAATTGTGCTAAAATAAGGATTAATTCAATAGATTTATAGGAGAATGTATATGGTTGATTATTGGATTCCCAATGCGTTAAGTACAAGTATAATGACTATAATTGGTTGGGGCATACTTATCGGTGAAGTATGTTATTTGTATAGAAAACAAACAGAAAAACCTGTTATATGGAAAATGGTCATTATTATATACATTGGTTTATTTTGCTTTAACTTTTCATTTATCGTTAGTGAAACACCAGTAAAGATAGCTATTTTACCACTTGGTGTATGGATACTTATATTGGTTTTTGGAAAGCGGAAAGAACGTTGGAAGGTGTATCGACCATTTGCTTGGCTTGGATTCTTTGGAAATTATATTTTTCTTATTACAACCTTGCTTAGTTCTCTGGTACAAAGTTTGTTGTATCCAACTGATAAAGTAGAGACTTTTTTAGCTGAACTAAATAATCCTGGCATTCTATTAATTCATCCTTCAGGCAAACAAGCAGATCTTAATAAAGAGCTGTTTATAGAAAGTCTGTCCTCTTGGGGGATTGGGAAAATGGATACACAGCAATGGTATTATGAATCATTTCCAGAAATTAAGGAGGAAGAATTGGAAGAGGAAGGACAGATGCCACATCAGACAATGGAACGCTTTCCCTATATTCTTATAGGAGCGACTCCAAAGTGGGGGATTGGCTATGAATCTACCATTTGTATGGAAAGAGATGGAAAAGGGATGCTTATTTCAACAGAAAAGGGTCAGTACTATTTTCGCTCCTCTGAATCTGTATTAAAAGGGGGAACAGAATAGATGAAATTTAACAGAGTATGGTATTTATTAGTTGTAGTCATGATTGCTATAAGCTTATTTATTTTTCTTTTCTTAAAGGAAGCTGAAAGCTCTCCATCCGATCTTCCAAATGAAACTAGTATAAGAAAAATGATTGAAGATACTGGTGAAATTAGCATAAATAGAGTTTTTGACCAAAGAGCATTAGATGAAAAGCATGTTTTCATTCCCCATCTTTCTAGTGATAAACAATATGGCTATAGTTTATTAGAATGGATAGATAATAATTGGGAAGTAACCTATGTAACAACCACTGGAGAACCGCTTTTATGGAGGATAAAGGCGGGAAATCAGTCAGAATCCTATTTTCTATGGAATCTTGATTCAAAAAATAAGATAGAAACTCTTACTTTCTATTTAATAAGAGACCGACATTTTACCAGTGGCTGGAGCGGTGAATGGTATGAACCAGCAATTCAAATTGAGGAAGACGTATCAATCAGTGGAAAACCATATGGTATATACAAAGTGCCAGATAAATGGGGAGCCATATGGAATGTAGCACAAATAAAGATAGAGAATCAGGAGGAAGATTTTATTTCTTCTAATGGGGAAGGACTATATTATGGAATTAAAGGATTTGATAAGAAAAATAATTATATAGTGCCACTTAATAGCTATGAAAATGGTGGAAATACTATTTCAGATGCAACAATAGAAAATATAACAATTATGGATGAATGGGAAGGTGAACAATGGTAAAAGGCTCTCCATAAAAAGGAGAGCTGAGTATCTAATATTTATTTTTCAAATTTTGGTTTCATTTTTACAATAAACAGGATGGATAGTACAGCAATTATCCCTAGAAAAACTTCAATTATAAGTAGGTTGGTGATAGTACCCGCCTGATATAATGCTGGGAAGAAATTGACAGCTGCGTGTATAAGAATCGCATAAATAACATATATAAATTTTTGCTGTCTAATTGCATATAGGACTAATATGGATAATGCAAGATGTAGCGCAAGGGCAAAAACTCTTTCTAAGCCGCCAGATGCAAAAAGCATTACATTAGCCTGTTCAAATTGCTCTTTAATATTGTTAATGTCTTCAGGTTTAGCTGCTGGACCTAATAATGTTTCCAAGTTCCCCGTTTTTATCATAGATGAAATGAGCAGAGAATTCAGTGCTGACATGCCACCAATAAATATAGCTTCTATTCCTCCATGTCCTAATCCATATGATAGTCCATCATTAAATTGATGATTGTTCTTCAACCATACTGTAAAAGCAAAATAGCGACCGAATTCTTCAAATATACCAGCAGCAAGGCCACCGTATAATGCAAAAAGATAAGGATTACTGCTCCATTTTAATTCAGTGCCAGTCGGGCTAAGCACGATGAAATGAACGATTTTTTCAAGAATTTGTGAAAATACAATGAAGATTACAATACCAACAAGTAAGGATTTCCAAGACATCATTTTTTTTCTTTGTAAATATACCATTAATATAATTGGAACTATTACTGAAAGAAATAGTTGCAGAGATATCCCAATATAAATAGAGTTCATTCTTTTTATTCCTCCTATTCTAGTTCAATCTGTTATATTAAGTGTATAACAGATTGAAGCTATACGTCAATGATTAACCAAGCTAATTATGTGAAAAAATTAAAAAGGAAGTGACCAAATGATTGAATTAACTGGTAAATATAATAGAGCTAAAGTATTTACGGATCAATTAGAAGAAGTGGCTGAGGCACAGATTAAGGAATTATGTGATCAGGAATTTGCTAAGAACAGTAAGATTAGAATTATGCCAGATACACATGCAGGAGTTGGCTGTACGATAGGTACAACAATGACTATTCAAGATAAAATTGTCCCTAATCTAGTAGGGGTAGATATTGGTTGTGGCATGGCGGTAGCAAAATTAACTGTAGACAGAGCAAATTTGAATTTTGATGAATTAGATGAAACGATTCGCAAGTTCATCCCAAGTGGATTCTCAATCAGAGATAAAGCTCATTCATATAAGGAACAAATTGATTTAGATGAGGTGAAAGCTCCAATAAATAAAAAAAGAGCAGAACACAGTATTGGAACCTTAGGTGGGGGCAATCATTTTATCGAGTTAAATGAAGCAGCTGATGGCAGTGTATATATCGTTATACATAGTGGAAGCCGTAACTTAGGTGCACAAGTAGCGGATTATTACCAAACACTTGCTTACGATAACTTAGTTAATATCGACGGGATAAAAAAAGAAATGATTGTTAAATTAAAGAAAGAGGGCAGGCATGCTGAAATTCAGGAAAGCTTAAAAAATATGAAGCTGCCAAAAATAAACAAAGAACTTGCTTATTTAGAGTCGCAAGGATTTAAAGACTATATGCATGATATGAAGATTGCGCAAAAATATGCTTATTTAAATCGACTTGCCATGATTGATGTTATTGTTACAAAGATGAATTGGGCAGTTTTAGATCAATTTACTACTATTCACAATTATATTGATATGGAAAATATGATATTAAGAAAAGGAGCTATTTCTGCTAGAAAAGGAGAAAGAGTGATTATTCCCTTGAATATGAGAGATGGCAGCATTATTGCCTTTGGAAAAGGAAACGATGATTGGAACCAATCCGCTCCACATGGAGCAGGAAGATTGATGTCGAGGACCAAGGCGAGAAAGACCGTTAGCTTAAAAGATTTTGAGACATCCATGAAAGACGTTTGGAGTACTTCCGTGAAGAATAGTACGTTAGATGAAAGTCCATTTGCGTATAAACCAATGGAAGAGATAATTAAACATACAGCAGAGACTATTGATATTGCAGAAATTATTAAGCCGTTGTATAACTTTAAGGCAAATTAAGAAGGAAATAGAAAGGATGAAATAAATATAAGGAGAGAGAAAGCATTTTTCTTCTGTCGCTCTCCTTATATGTACATTCAGAAGAATTTCAAAAGTGAGCGAAATAAAAATCGGAAAAATCCATAAAAAATTTCAAAAAAGTCTATTAATATGTCTAACAGGCTCCCAAAAAAGGAGTCTTTTTTCGTTTTTTTCCGTTCAAGCTATAACCTCCCATTTTTCATTAACGTATGGCACCATGCTCGATTAACCATTTGCGTAATATGTAAATCAACAGCAAGACTTGCTAATGTGAAATGATATTAAGATTATTTAATTTTGATTTTCGTAGATTTATATATGTTTGTGCTCAAAGGAACGTCTTTAAAAGTAACATGGATACTAAGTGATAGCGGGGCGAAATCATTTTCTTTTGTATATTACTTAGAGATAATGACAAAAGCGGCTCGTGGATTCAAGGACCACTTAGAGACGTCTTTTACCCACGCTGGAAAGCTGCAATCCGTTTCTGTACTACTGCTGGAGGAACTAGTTGGATATGTTCACCTTTATCATTGCAGGTGAACATTCCTTTGAAAACATCGGGCATGGCATCGTACTGTTTTTCTAACTGTTCATTAAATTTTTTGAAACAGTCATAAGGATATATTTCTAGCAGGTAGGGTAGCAAAAAAGCAGACCGCAAGATTTCATATTCCTGATAATTATATGGAGTACTTTCGGGGCGCTTTGTTAAGATTTCCAACATCCTATTCATTAAAATGGCCACCTCTTCTTCACTTGCAAAGCCAGCATATCCTCGAATCGCAGTAAGTCGCATATCTAAATATCGCTCTTTTTTATATGCTTTTAAAAAAAATCCTTTCCGTCATCTGGCAAGTCAAATACTAATTGCTTTAATAAGGTATTACGTTTGGCAATATCCTTTGTATTAAAATATGTTTCCATTTTTTTGTTTTTTTCTTCCATGCATCCTACCTACTTTGTTTGTTGATCTAATTTTTGTAGTCTCTTCTCGTGATTCTTACATTTTGTGTATTCTTAAGGTTATTAGTTCCACCATACTAATTTTACTAAATACCACGTTAGTTAAAGATGAATTTTCAAAGAATTATATTATTTTTTAGGTGCGTTTATTATAATTTATCATTCTTCCCTTAAACATCATCTTCTTTTCGTTAAACTATAAACCTTTGTAGCAATGATATGTGGTGTAATCCGTTCTTTTAATGTAGGAAATACAGAACCCACATACTCTTCGGGATTTCGAATATAGGCTTTTTCGTACATATAAATGGTAAATGAGCAGGAAACACGGACATAAATATCTCCATCCATATCATATGGTTCTGAAATCGTCAGAACTTCAAAAGAATCATCGAATTTATTTGTTTTTGCGTTAATCCGCTTTGTTACATTCTCTTTATATTTCGTTGTTCTCATTGGCTTGTAATGAAAATCAACGACGCCAATTGCTTGAATCATATTTTCCTCCCAATTAAATCATTCGAACAAATATTATACCATTTATTTATAGGCTCTGTTAAAGTCTGTTGTTGATATTTCGATTTATAAGAACTTACATTCTGTAATGGATATAACTATATAAAAATGGTGATGAACGTGTGAGCAACTGATATTCTTAAAGCCATACAAAAACTAAATCCAGCAGAAAAGCACCGACTATGAGAGTATTTAATTGAGGCACTTACTGTATCTTCTTCGACAGGAACTGGCACATACTCAATGATTGTTGATGGAGATGAAGTAACGAACAAGTTTATGTCTTAGTCGCAAGAACCGTGAAGAGATGACTTTTTTTGCAGGTATTGGGAATGGGTCGATTAACAAATGAGCAGTTAGACAAAGCTATCGGTCATAAACTTTCAAATGCAAGTGTTTTACGCACCGATTCTTGGCATGCCTTTAAAACATATGCTGCTGAAAAAGGGATGGATATTTTTCAATTCAAGTCAGATGGTAAGGTTCGCACAAAGAGACTATACCATATCCAGAACGTTAACAATTATCACCGAAGGCTTAAAGGAGGGATACAACGTTCTAATGGAGTTGCAACTAAATACCTGAATAATTATCTTGCTTGGTTTTAGGTGTTAGAATCTATTCAATATCAAAGGAATCCTATTACTATGGATGACTTGTTGATTAAAGGGAATTTAATATAAAATATGGAAACGTATGATACACTTAGGTTATCAAAATTGACGATATAAGCATTACTGCTTGTTTAACTAACGAGGGATTTAGTTGAACAACAATTCCTACATCACGAGATAGGTACTTAGTGCTTTTTAGCAAATATAAACCATCTACATACTTAAAAATATAGATGGTGTATGTAGAATATTCTTTTTTAAGGTTGGCAACATAAATTTCCTTCGCCATTTTCGAGAGCAGATTTTAGACTATCAAGAACTCCTGACCAAGCCATTTGGTGCCAATTAATTGCTTCGGTCCAGTCCTCATTATCTTTAAATCCAATATGTTTAACAATAACCTTGGTAGAATCCTCATTGATTGATTTAAAACTTACGTTTACATTTGTTAATTCATTTTTATTGTTCATTAATGTCTCAAATTGGTCTGGTCCTTTCCAAGTAAAAAGTAGCTCTTTTTCATTAATAAGTTTTGTGATTTTACAATCCTTCGTATTCATACCCTCCTTATTTCCAGGTATAAAGTAAAGTTCATATGCACCACCTTCTTTAGCTTCTACAACAGTTTCAGGTGCAAACCATTCAGAAACTCTTTCAGAAATTGTCCAGGCAAACTACACTAAATTTAATGGTGCATTAATTGTTACATCTTTAATAATAGTTTTATCATTTGTAGTAGTTGTCATAAGAACTCTCCTTTGTAAAATAATTACACTTTAATATTATTATAATTGGAAAAAATTTGAAATGGTAATTTGAATGTAAGTTTCATAATCTTCTTTACGAACGGGTGCAGTATTCCTGTAGTAAATGAAATTTTGCCTATGGAAGTAAAGAGGGAGGTTCATTGAATAAGGTAATAAAAAGGGTAAGTTTCCAAATGAAATGATAAAATAAAATTAAGTACTAATAAGAGGTTAGTTTCCTGAGTAGAGAGGAGAAAAAATATGAGAGAGTGTAAAAATATTGAAGAGGTAAGAGAAGGTGTTAATATGGATATAAATGTCAACACAAATATGTACATTTTCGCTCGTTTAAGGATGTACAAAATCACTCGTTTTCTTGCACTAAATGATCCTTTAAACGATAGGAATTTCCCACCATTGTCACAACCTTCGCATGGTGTAAGATGCGATCTAAGATGGCATTTGCCAGCTTAGGCTCCTGAAATACTTCATCCCATGCCTTAAAGTTTACGTTCGTTGTTAAGATCGTACTGCGCTTTTCATATCGCATGTCAATCAGTTGGAAAAATAATTTCGCATCTTCTTGATCAATTGGCAAATAACCAATCTCATCAATGATTAATAGTTTATATTTTGTATAATGTTTTAGACGAGTTTCTAAGCGGTTCTCCAATCGTGCTCGTCTTAAATTCTGAATTAAATCATGGCATTTAATGAAATAGGTACTTGTTCTTTTCTTTGCTGCCGCAATCCCTATGGCGGTGGCCAAGTGTGTTTTGCCAACACCACTTGGTCCTAAGAAAACAATATTCTCGTTCTCTTCAATAAAGCGAAAGGTTAGAAAATCTTGAATCTGTTGCTGATTGACTGAGGTTTGGAAAGTGAAATCAAAATCTTTTATTTCTTTCATATGTGGAAATGCAGCCACCTTTACCATCGACTGCGTCATATTTTGTTCTCGCACATCAATTTCATAGTTGGTTAACTTGATTAACGTATCAATAAATGACAGCTGGTTCTGGACTCCGAAATCAATTACTTCATTTAAATGTAGAGTCATTTGCTTCAGCTTTAGATACTCTAGGTTTCTTAATAATTGTTGATAATTAGTGGATAGATTCATTATTTATACACTTCTCCAATCGTTGCTAGATTTTTCTTTGCCAAATCATCGATTTCCGGATAGTTATAGTAAGGGGCTGAAACAGCCAAACCTGCTTTATAATGTGCTTCCTGATAATTTAGCTTCGCTTTGCTGATTGGATGCTGTGCAATAAGTTTCATGTTATAATAAATCCATAAGTTGTTATCATACACTTGTAAACCTACTTTCTTTCCTTGATATTCTGGTGGTACGGAATACTGGTTTGATTTGTAGGAGATCATGTTGGATGCATTGACTTTTACTTGTGTGTGCTTAATGCGATAGGAATCTCTTACTTTATCAGTTGGTAGCTGGAGTAAGTGGTTCCTTTCTTTTTTATATTCAATCATTGGTATTCTTCCTGTCCCTTGGTGAATCTGGTGATTCACTCTGTTGGCTAACTCTTGTATAAATTGATGCAGTTCCTCTAAAGAGAATTGTCCTTGATAGGCATGAATTTCGTCTAACAATTTCATTGTCGTTTCGACTTTTCCCTTTGTCCTTGGTCTGCCAGCGATACAGGCTTTCACTTTAAAGCCAAAGTCTTTTGCGAATTGCTCAAACTTTGCATTCACTTTACCCGGATAATGTTCCGTTCTTGCTTCATCCATCACTGTTTTCATATTATCCGTAAGGAGTTCCTCAGGAACACCGCCAAACGTTTCAAAAGCTTCTGTTAGAAAGGAAAACAGCGTACTTTGTGACTTGGAAATACTCAAGTGGAATACTCGCAATCTTGAAGTAGATAGAATAAGCGCAGCTACATTGATCTCGACCTGCTCGCCATCTTTTGTTTCATATTGAATATTTTCCTTCCAATCTAATTGAGCTTGTTTACCTGGCGGAGTTTCATAGCGAACCGTCCCCTTCGGAGAAGCAATACGTTTGTCCTCCACAAAGTAAGCATTAAATTCAGGTATTCGAGCGATATAGGCTCGAAAGGTCGAAGCACCACAGTCTAAACCGTGATTATCCTTTAAGTACTGCCAAAGCACCCGCCGATAATAAAACACCTGTTTAGAATCCTCAGATAAAAGAGCAGCGATCACTTCATAATATTCATCAATTTTTGAGGACTTTTTTCTTGTCCTCTTGGGGACAAAACCATTTAGATATTTCTCAACTGTTCGTCGATCTACTCCAAGTTCTTCAGCCAATTTACTCTTATTAATTTTCATTTTCATATGCTCCATTATTTGTTTGAATTTTGGTAAGTCTGAAAGACTATTAATCTCAAAATTAACATCGACATTTAATGATATATACATGACTAGTCACCTCAAGACTAGTATGTAAAATGAAAGCAAATTTGTACATATTTATCCAAGCATTATTGTACATATTTAAAATAGCATTTCTAATATGGATTTTGAAAAGACATCAGAAGTGATTGGAAATTTAGAAAACCAAGTAGAACGTTTGGATAAAGAAGTTTATAACTTGAATTCTAAGATTGAACTTTTAGAAAATCTTTTGATGAAAATTATTGAGGACCAAACTATATCTTCAGATTTACTATCTGATATTAATTATATTGTTTTGAAAAAAGAGTTAAGTGGAGAAGAAAAAGCCCAAATTCCATTTTTGCTTCTTAAAATCCAAAAAGAACATATGCGTGAAGGTAAAATACCTACCTTAGAAGAATTCCATGATGAATTACTACAAGTTTTGGGAGTTAATCAAAACGAGAAAACAAATTATCCAATTCAAATTTCAAATCAACTGCTTCAAAAACATATGCATTTAGGTGAATTTCCGGTTGCAAAAGAAATACTAGCAAAAAGATAAAAACTTGAATTTTTAGCCCAAATTAACTTTACAAACCATAACGTACAAATGGATAGTATAGAAAACAGTGAAAATGAAAGCATATTAAATATAGATTCTAACAGTAATGAAGTTTGTACAAGAACTTATATTGGTGAATCAGAGATATAAACACTTAAAGGAAAAAATAGATTAATTTTAGAAAATGATGTCTTATATATGTTTAATAATAAATAATAATTAAACATAAAGATACTGAAGATGTTAAAGCACTAAAGAGAGTTGAGGCTGTAATTCAAAAAGTAAGGATTATCCCTGATGAATACAATTCAAATCCTGATATTATTGAACAAATCTATAGAACAATGATTTTCTTCTTTTATAAATCACGAATTAGTTCATCATTCAAAAATTAATACTAGGCAAGGGTAAAAAACTGAATTTACATAAGGCAATGCTATAAATTCATAGACTTTTTTGTATTTTTGATGATGGAGCTTGTGAATCAATGCACTTAAACAGTTAGGAGCTTTCAAATAAGCGTTTTTCTTATATTGCTATGGGAAGATTAGTTTAAGTACATTCCTTCATAAAATAAAAATAATCCCCTTTATTGGAGATTTTAGACATAAAGAATAAAAGGTATTAAACAAAATCCTCTATTCTTGGGGAGTTAGAAGAGGCAGTTTAATTACCCAAAAACTCCAACAGCAGAAAGACCTTCTCCCTATTTAGGAGAAAGTCTTTCTGTTGTTAAACGGCTTTATCTTTATCTTTTTCTTCCTTTACCCAAAAGTCTGCATTTTTGATTCCCAATGTTTCTGGATTAAAAACAGGATCTAAACCTTGCTTTTTCTGTTTTTCATAGTCTTTTAATGCAATGAAAGCGGGTTTAGCCAATATCACGATAGCAATCATGTTAAGCCAAACCATTAAGCCTAAACCAATATCACCAAGTGCCCAAGCTAGGCTGGCTGTTTTAGTGGACCCATAAAAAGTGGCAAAAAGTAAAACTAGTTTCAGTAAGTCAGAAAAAAATCGGTTATTTCTATTACGGAGCAGATAGGTCAAGTTTGTTTCTGCAATATAATAATAGGCCATGATAGTCGTGAATGCGAATAAAAACAAAGAAATAGCTACAAAACCAGAACCAAATCCAGGGATTTGACTATCGATTGCTGCCTGAGTAAACCCTGGTCCAGCCTCTACACCTTCTACATTATTAATAATCATTGTTCCATTTGGGGCTTTTGTATTGTACATTCCTGTGAACAAGATCATAAAGGCAGTAGCTGAGCAAACAAGCAAGGTGTCGATATACACAGAAAATGCCTGAACAAGTCCTTGTTTTACAGGATGGGATACTTCTGCAGCAGCTGATGGGTGTGGTCCGGTTCCTTGTCCTGCTTCATTTGAGTAGATTCCCCGTTTTACACCCCATGCAATGGCCATACCCATCATGCCACCGAATGTAGCTTCAAGGTTAAAGGCACTTTTAAAGATCAAAGTAAAAACTCCCGGTAGTTCTTTAATATTCATTAAAACGATAACGATGGATAAAAGGATATAACCTAGAGCCATAATCGGAACAATTACCTGAGCTACATTTGCTATCCGTTTGACACCACCAAAGATGATGAACCCCAACAGTAAAACTACCAATAGTCCTGTTATATATGTAGGCATGTTAAAGGCGTTTTTCATGCCAACTGCTATTGAATTCGACTGGACACCTGGCATTAATATCGACATGGAAATGATTGCTGCTCCTGCAAATAGAAATGCAAACCACTTTGATCCGATTCCCTTTTCGATATAATATGCAGGCCCTCCTCTATACTGGCCATCTTGCTTTACTTTATAGATCTGTGCGAGTGTTGATTCAATAAAAGCTGTAGAAGCTCCTATAAAAGCCATAAACCACATCCAGAACACGGCACCAGGTCCTCCAAAGGCAATGGCAGTAGCTACCCCAGCAATGTTACCTGTCCCAACTCTACCGGATAATGCGATGGAAAGTGCTTGAAAGGAAGAGACTCCAGCCTCTGAACTCTTTCCATGGAACATGAGGACAATCATTTCCTTTATATGTCTAATTTGAAGAAATTTAGATACAAACGTAAATATAAGACCGATTACTAATACAATATAAATGACTGGGGTACTCCATAGTATCCCGTTAATAAAAGTCACGATTTCTTCCATATTCATACTCCTTTAAGTGGTGTGTTTTAATATTCAGAATTTAATTATAATTTATTAGAAACTATAATACAATAAAATTTATTGCCCTATTATCCACAGTAAGAAGCTTTTATTATTTTTTATATTAATAGATGAATCTAAAAGTCCAATGATCTACAGATAATTTAGTAAGGTCTTTTTAGATTCTTCTCCTTTTTAATCCTACTAGAAGAAAAATTTTTAAAAAGAACATGGTGAATCATTTCTCTCAAACTATAGGAGACTTTCCTAATGTAAAGGGAGGCCTTTTTCATGTGGTGCTAAAGTGGAAGTAAACTGTAATATGTAAGATCTTTCTTATGGTAGAAATGGTCAGTTTAGTAAAAGATAGGATTAAACCGACAAAATGGTGCACATAATGTCGGACGGATACATACAACTCCTGTTATTCTATTGATGAAAGGGGGGCATTTAATGGATTTGCTTAAGAACATGAATGATGCAATGGGATATATTGAGGAGAACCTCACGAACGAAATAGACTTTAAAATAGTGGCAAGAATCGCTCATTGCTCCGAATATCATTTTAAAAGAATGTTTTCTTTTCTTGCAGGTATAACATTATCAGAATACATTCGCCGTAGACGACTGAGTTTGGCTGCATTTGAGCTTACAAATAGTATTTTAAAGATAATTGATATTGCGGTTAAATATGGATACAATTCTCCAGACTCTTTTACTAGAGCTTTTCAAAATTTCCATGGTGTAACACCATCAGAAGCAAGAAACAACGGACAGCAATTAAAAGCCTTTCCACCAATGACCTTCCAATTATCAATTAGAGGAGGAAATGAAATGAATTACCGAATTGAACAAAAAAAAGCATTTAACATAGTTGGTATGATGAAAAGAGTTCCAATTATTTTTGAAGGGGAAAACCCGGAAATTACAGCAATGTGGAAATCTTTGACTATGGAAAAAAATAGATCAATTAAAAAAACTCTCTAATGTTGAACCTAAAGGAATGATTCAAGCATCTATAAACTTTTCTGATGGACGTATGGAAGAAAAAGGAGAGCTTGATCAGTATATAGGAGTGGCAACAACAGAAGAATGTCCTGAAAACTTTTCAAAACTTGAAGTTCCTGCTTTAACCTGGGCGATATTTGAATCAACGGGAGCTTTTCCTAGTACTTTACAGGAAACTTGGGGGAGGATTTTTTCTGAGTGGTTTCCATCTTCTAATTATCAAGTAACAGAAGGACCCGAAATCTTGTCGATTAAAACCAAAGATTTAACTTCACCATTTGTGAAAAGCGAAATTTGGATTCCAGTTTTAAAAAAATAATTTTATTTTTTAGATCAAAGAGCTGCTTGGGTCAGCTCTTTTTTTCTTTATTACTATAGGAGGTTAGTTTAACAAGAGGTGAGATAAATCGGTTACTAATATATTTGAATCGGAGAAAGGGATTTGTTCGCCTAAATTACAAAGATTGTTAAGGGAACTTTCATTTATGAAAAAAAATAAGTTTAATCTTATCCTATATCTTCTATCAGTTGGTTTTATTTGTTTGCAAGCAAAATAGTGAAGTAAAAGTTGATAATCGACAAATTATCATGAAAGTATAGAAAACTATTTATCCAATAGAGAACAGTTATGAATCATTAGTTATAGGGGATATAGAAATAATTGAAATTTGGGTTGTTGAAAAGTCAGAAACCATTATAAATACAGAAGACACATATACGATTTATTCTTTAACCATTAACTCAATCCAAAAAATTAATAGGGTATGTCACTAACGGATGCCTTAGTTTAATAAGCAAATATTATAAAATGGAACTTTATTTTATAAGAAATATCATCTTTAAACTTTAACAGAGCCTATTTATAAGAAATTTAGTAAAAATATTATTTTAAAATTCGCAAAACGTGTTAGGATGTAAAGACTAGAGTTGTTAATTGATTTTTCTTTATTTTACATATATATCTATTTTAGGGGGGAACATGAAGGAACTAATTGTCGGAATATTCATTTACAATGAAGTAGAAGTATTGGATGTTGCTGGTCCATTTGAAGTTTTTTCTTTAGCTGGTGGGGAGAATAAATTATTCCATGTCTATACTATTTCAGAAAAAGGTGGAACTATTTTAGCAAGAAATGGTCTTAGAATAGAAGCAGATTTTTCTTTTGAAAACCATCCTGTTCTAGATATTCTCATTGTTCCAGGCGGCTATGGAGCAGAAGAAATCGAAATTTATAATCCGGTTTCCATTAAGTGGATTAAAAAGCAATCAAGGAAAGTGGAATTTATGACTTCTGTCTGTACAGGAGCATTTTTATTAGCGAAGGCTGAGTTGTTGGATAATTTAAAGGCTACCACGCACTGGATGGATATTGATCGCTTGGAGCAGGAATTCCCAAAGGTTCAGATAGTTAGGGAAGTGAAATTTGTAGATGAAGGAAAGATACTAACTTCTGGTGGGATATCTGCCGGAATCAATATGTCCTTTCATATAGTGGAGAAGTTATACGGCGAGGAAGTAGGAAGGGAAACAGCAAAGCGGATGGAATATGATAGATAATAAAGGAAGAGATAAATAGATTAGTAGGAGGAAAATGGAAATGAAGAAAATTACTGTTTTACATTATGATGCATTTACTGATCAGCCGAATAAGGGAAATCCTGCTGGAATCGTGTTAGCGGGAGAGCAATATACCGAGATGGAAATGCAGAAAATAGCCAAAAAGGTAGGTTTTAATGAAACGGCGTTTGTTTTACCATCAGAATGTGCTGATCTAAATATTCGTTATTTTACTCCTGGACATGAAGTGAATCTTTGTGGTCACGCTACTATCGCTACTGTTTTTGCACTAAAAACGATGGGGCTGCTCTCAGACAAAGAACTTTATTCCATCGAGACAAAAGCGGGAGTGCTTCCGATTAAAATTAATCATCGTGATCAGTCTAAGCCTGCCATTACGATGAAGCAAGTTACACCGCAATTTAAAGAATTCAAAGGTTCACGTTTAGCATTAGCAGAAGCAATCGGTCTTAAAGAATCTGATTTAGATACAAATTTTCCGATTCTTTATGGCAATACGGGGCTGTGGACACTCCTCATTCCTATTAAAGAACTGCGTGTATTTTCAAAAATGGCTGTTAAAAATGACTTGTTTCCAGCTATTTTAGCGGAAATTCCTCATGCATCCATTCATCCATTTTGCCTAGAAACCTATGATATAAATGCAATTATGCATGGAAGGCATTTTTCTTCTCCTTACTCTGGGACAACCGAGGATCCAGTTACGGGCACAGCGTCAGGAGTGATGGGGGCATATTATATTAAGTATGTAGATGAGGCATGGAAAAATAAGTCTATTGTTATTGAACAAGGTCAGGAGATAGGTCATGATGGGAGAGTATCTGTTATTGTTTCTGAGAGGAATGGTCAATTAGATGTGGAGATTAGTGGAACAGCAGTATTTGTCAAGGAATTAATAATAACTATTGATTGAATATAATGATTAGGAAAAGGAGTTAATTACATGGAAAGATTAGAGCCAGTAGAAGCAGCCCGCCTTTTTATAGATACATATTATGCAAACTGTAATGCTGCTGTTTTAGCCGGAAGTGTAGTAAGGGGACAAGCAACAGCTACTTCCGATCTTGATATTGTCATTTTTGATGAAAAGATCGTCTCCTCTTATAGAGAGTCTATGATGGAATTTGGTTGGCCAATTGAAGTATTTGTACATAATTTATCTTCCTATAAAGATTTCTTCTTAATGGACTATAATATAGCCAAACCTTCTATGCAGCGAATGGTTACAGAAGGAATCATATTAAGAGACGACGGAGCTTTGCAAGCAATCAAACAAGAAGCAAAACAAATGCTGGCAGAGGGACCGAAAGAATGGTCAGAGGAAACAATTCGTACGAAGCGTTACTTTATAACAGACGTGCTAGACGATTTGATAGGAGCGGACAATAAACAAGAGGAAATTTTCATTGCAAGTACATTAAGCTTTCTTCTCCATGAATTTGTTTTAAGAGTAAATAAGCAATGGATTGGCACATCGAAATGGATGCTCAGGGCTTTACGACAATATGATTCTCTATTTGCAGATGAGTTTATTGAAGCATTTGATTGCTTTTATAGAACCAGAGAAAAAGATAAAATTATAGAAATTACGGAAAAAGTATTAAAGCCATATGGAGGCAAGCTGTTTGCGGGATTTTCACTTGGTAAGGAAACATAAAACCTAATTTGTACCTTCGCTAGTCTCCTGGTTTTTATATATGATTTATTCTTTGCCGTATTTTCATAGTATCTAAGGAGATAAATGACTTATTGACCATTATTTACCATTATTTTTTCTAATCATAAATGATTAGATTTACGATATGTTTTATTTGGCTAGACTATTATAAAATTAATAGGACGAAGATCTGGGAGGGAAAAGGAAGATGACTATAATTGGTGTGCATCATGTGCAAATAACCATTCCTAAAGGAATGGAACAAAAGGCTAAGGATTTTTATTGTGGCGAGCTAGGTATAAAAGAAATAGCGAAGCCTGCATCCTTACAAGGAAGAGGGGGTTTTTGGCTATCTCTAGGAAATATGGATGTACATGTTGGAACAGAAGAAGGATTTGATCGTTATTCAACTAAGTCCCACCTTGCTTACCAAGTAGATAGTATGTTGGATTGGAAAAATAAACTGAGTGATCTAGGAGTAGAAATAACTGATTCTATTCCTATTGAAGGCTATGAACGGTTTGAGTTTCGTGACCCATTTGGAAATCGCGTGGAGATTATCGAAAAAAAGATATCGGAATAATTAATAGGCTAAACTAGTAGTAAAATGCGAAAAGGAGTAAGCGGATGAAAGAAGGATATATAGAGGTTACAGGAGGAAAAGTATGGTATATCATACATAATGAGACAGCAGAAGGGACTCCACTGCTTATTTTACATGGAGGACCAGGTTCTAGCTCATACTCTTTACAAGGGTTAAAGGACTTGGCAACCGATCGACCAGTCATATTATATGATCAGTTAGGCTGTGGAAAGTCAGATCGACCAGATGATGATTCCCTATGGACATTAGACAGGTTTGTCGAAGAAGTCGTGCAAGTTCGTAAAGGATTAGAATTGAAAAAAGTCCATATTCTTGGCCATTCATGGGGCACAACTCTTGCCGCTGCTTCTTATTTTAATAATCGAGAAGGAATTAGCAGCATTATTTTCTCCAGTCCGTGTTTAAGTGCACCATTGTGGGAAAAAGATCAAAAGAAAAATTTAGCTTTATTACCACTAGAGGTGCAAGAAACGATCAGAAGCTGTGAAGAAAACGGAACGACAGATACACCTGCTTTTCAACAAGCGATTGAAGTGTTTAATGATCATTTTGTATGTAGATTAAAGCCCTATCCAGAGCATTTAGAACAAGGAAAGCACTTTAGAAATCCACATGTGTATCAAATAATGTGGGGACCTTCAGAATTTACTGTACAAGGGAACTTAAAAACATTTGATTGTACGGAACAGTTATCAGAAATTTCTATACCAACATTGTACACATGTGGGCGCTATGATGAAGCAACACCAGCATCAACAGAATATTATAGTAGCAGAACTCCACATGCATCTTTTCATGTATTTGAAGAAAGTGCCCATATGGCCTATATAGAAGAACCTGAGCAGTATAGACAGGTAATGAATGAATTTTTAGCGCCATTAGACAAGTTATAAAGCGGTGCTAGGAAGCTGAAAGGTCGAACAGATCTTTTGGCTTTTGTTATACCATAAGAAAAAAAGCTAAAAATCTACTTTCTCTTTCTGTTTTTAGGTGATTATTGGTATACTACTGAATAGAGGTTCTACATCTAAAAAGATGTAAAAACGATTTTAAAAGTAAAATGAGGGACAATGCGTGGAAAAAAAATCATCAAGAAAGCTTGCAAGGTATTCACTTCTTATTATGGGATTGGGGTTTATCCTGACATTTCCATTTCAAGATAATAGTTGGATACATTTAATTCATGGCGGTTTTGAGGCTGGACTTGTCGGTGGTCTAGCAGACTGGTTTGCCGTTACAGCACTATTTAGACATCCTTTAGGTTTGCCAATCCCACATACTGGTTTATTACCTAAAAATAGGGATAGGATGGTAAATGGGCTAGTGACTGTTTTGAAAAAGGATTGGTTATCAAAGGAAAGTATCCAGGATAAAGTGAAGAATATTCCTTTTACCGAAAAAATCACTGCTGCCATCAAAACAAGAATAGAAACAGAGCCAGTAAAGAAAGCAATGATAAAGGCTACACAGCAAGCAATTAGAAATATAGACGTTGAAAAAATAACTCCATTTGTGCGTAAGCAAATGTCAGCAGCTTTATCAGATGTACAAATAAGTAATATTCTACAGCTGCTTACAAAGCAATTAATTTCAGAAGAAGTGGATAAAAAAGCATTGGATCATGTTCTAGTAAAAGCGGAAGCTTGGCTGCGAAAAGAAGAAACAGCTCTAAAACTTGGTTCTGTTTCGATGAATGTGTTAAATAATGTTGAGGCAAGCGGCATGCTGCAATTTGCGTTAAAGACATTGCAGAATATTTTAACAGAAGAAAAGTTAGGGCAAATTGTCCAAAATCTTTGCTTAAGTGGAATGCGTAGTCTTCAAAAAGATGGGGAGCAAAACCGTGAAGCATTGGTTCACTACATTCGTAAGGAAATTGAAAGCCTTCCAGAAAACGAGAAAGTATTAGCAGGAATCTATACATGGAAAGATAAAGTCCTTGATTCGCTTGAGTCCAATCATACAATCTTAACAAGCCTCAAGCAAGCACAAGAGAAAGCAATCGAACTTCTTGAAAATGAGGAGTTTATGGAAACAAAAGCTCTTCCATTTATTCTTCAGCTAGTGGGAAAAATTGAAGAAAATGGCGAAAAGATTGATCCATGGATTATTCACCAAATTTCTCATTTTATTGAGAAAAACCATGATCAAATTGGCAATTTAGTAAAAGAAAATCTGGATAAGCTGGATAACGAAACACTTGTCGATATGATTGAGAATAATGTAGGCAAAGATTTGCAATGGATTCGGGTAAACGGAGCCGTATGCGGATTTATTATCGGTCTGTTTCTAAGTGGAATTCAGTTAGTGGCGAATATTTTATAAGAAGATAATAATTGAAAACGGCAAACAAAACCAATGCATAGTTTTGTTTGCCGTTTTAATTTGTTTAATAACGATTATATTCCAATTTAATAGGGGGGACGCTTTTGAAAGTTTGGTTTTGAGAAGCTTTCAGATGAGAAAAATAAGCTAAGACTCAATAAACCAGTAATTCCACCTATACATATAGATAATACGAGATAATCCTGTATGCTGTCCTCCAAAAATCGCTACATCAAGAACGTACTGAAATAAACCGATAAGTCCCCCATTAACAGCACCAATCACGATTAGCATTAAGGCAAATTTCTGTAATACACACATCTTTTAACCTCCTATTTGTTTAAGAAATTTACTAGTATGTTTATCCCTCTTTTATAAAATTAAAATACAAGAAATATTACCAGTTTTTGAGAAAAAGAACTATAATAAAAAAAGACTTAATTTTACAAAACATGTTTGGAGTGAAAAAATGAAAGGGATACAAACACCGATTTGCAGTGCTAGGATAGCGGTTGTCTTTAGATAAAGTTCTATTATTGAAACGAGCAACTCCAGTATTTAAGATATGTGGTGTTGCATAGGGGGAAGCCTAGAACAGGGGGAAAAAGCTTAGGAAGCAGTTTAAGAGAGGTAAAGGAAGAAACAGGTATTACCAAGCTAGCCCTTTATAGTTCGAATACATTTGACCAAATATATTCGCCTGGAGAAAACTCCCTATATATTACCCCAGTATTTGTTAGCTTTATAGAGGAAAATCAAGATGTACGTTTAAATAATGAGCATAGTGACTATAAATGGTTGTCTTTTGAAGAAGCAAAGGAATTCGTAACACTGCCAGGAAATAGAGGTTCTTACCTTTATCGAAAAGAACTTTATTAAGAAAAAAACTACGGAATGGTTACGTATTAGAGGGGAAAATGTGGGAGAGTAAAATGATAACATATATTTACATGGTAAGACACGGTGAATCGCCAAAAGCCCAAGGAACAGAACGAACAAGAGGGTTAACAGAAAAAGGAAAAGAGGATTCTGAACGTATAAGCAAAATGCTACAAAAGGAAGAAATTGATCTTTTTGTTTCCAGTCCTTATCAACGTGCTATCTTAACCATTAATGATTTAGCTGCAGCCTTGGGCAAAGAGGTGTTCATTATGGAAGATTTAAAAGAAAAAGTGTTTAGTCTAGATACTGTTCCATTAACTAATAATGAATTGTATCCATTTCTTAGTAAATCGTTTTCGAATCCAGATTATGCGTTAGCTGGAGCTGAGTCTAATAGAGTATGTCAAAAACGGGCAATAAAGGTTTTAAAACAGTTACTAACTACATATGCAGGAAAAAAGATCGCAATCGGAACCCACGGTGTAGTAATGACGTTAATGATGAGCTACTACGATAGGCGGTTTGATTTAGAATTTTTACTTCATACGACAAAGCCAGATATTTACCGAATGAAATTTATGAAAAATGAATTAGTAGACGTGGAAAGATTGTGGGAGTGATTTTAAGGGGAGGACTTTCTTATGAATGAGCAAAGTGCGACTAATAAAGCGGCATGGGAATATCGTGCCTATGAATTTTGGATAAAGCGAGATGGCCGCCCAAAGGAAAAAGCGAAAGAAATAAGGAAAGACCCTCGAGCAAGTTTAAAAAAGCATCAAGCATTATTAGAGAATGTTGAGGGGAAAAAGATAGCAAATCTATGTGGATCAAATGGCAGGAAGGCAGTGCCATTAGCACTGTTAGGAGCTGATGTGACAGTCTTCGATATATCAAAGGAAAATGAACAATACGCGAACGAGCTAGCTTATTATGCTAATACTTCCATAAATTATGTGGTAGGAGATGTTTATGACATCGATTTACAAACATATGGAGAAACGTTTGACATTCTCTATTTGGAAGGGGGAGTACTCCATTATTTTCATGATTTAGATCAACTTATGTCCCTTTTATTTTCAATTTTAAAAAAGGATGGCACAATGATTCTAAGCGATTATCATCCTTTGCTGAAATGCTTGAATAAAGATTTCTCGGCGAAGCACACTTATTTTGATACGGAAATACATTCAGGCGATATCGCATATAAACATTTTTTCCCTGAAGAAGAGCAAGATGGTTTTCACGATGTTTCTCTCCGCTTTTATACACTTAGCGAAATTCTTAATGCAGTTATTACGGCTAGGTTTACATTAGATCGATTTGAGGAACATCCTGGATGGAAAAAGGAGAATATTCCATGGGAATTTACGATTATTGCCAGGAAATGAATTGAGAAAATGATAATGAAATTTCACATGCTTATTTGATGGAAAGGGAACGATAGGATGAATCGCAAAATGAGGAAATCCCAAAATAATAAAGCTATTTATGGTGTTTGTGGGGGGATTGCTGAGTTTTTTGGAATTACGCCACTAGGTATTCGCTTAATCTTTATAATCACTATGCCAGTATCCATTCTAATTTATATTATTTTAGTAAATAGTATGTCTGATTCCCCGAGAAGCTTGTAAATAAATTACTAGGAGATTTAGAAATGATTAATGCATTAAAGTCGGATTGTCAAAATTGCTTTGGATTATGTTGTGTAGCATTGCCATATGGAGAATCAGCAGATTTTCCCTTTAATAAAGAGAGCGGGATACCATGCAGAAATTTATGTTCAGACAATGCTTGTTCCATCCATGATAAATTGAGAAAAACAGGATTCCGCGGCTGTGTATCATATGAATGCTTCGGTGCAGGGCAGCATGTATCCCAAACCATTTATAAAGGGAAAGATTGGCGGAGTGGTAAGCATGCAGAAGAAATGTTCCTTATCTTTCCGCTTGTTCAACAACTACATGAAATGCTCTGGTATCTAAATCAAGCACTTACGTTAAAGGAAACTGCTTCTTTTCGTGACAAACTTCAACTTATTTATGATGAAACCGTTGAACTAACGGAAAGAACACCGCAAGAGATTTTAACAATTGATCTTAATTCCCATCGAAGGAAAGTTAACGAGCTCTTAATTGCTGCAAGTATAAAGTATAGAGGGAGTAGGACGAATAAAGGGAAAAAGAGGTTGAAAAATAAATCGGACCTTATAGGGGCCGATTTAAAAGGATTAGATTTACAAGGGGAAAATTTTCGAGGCAAGCTGATGATTGCTGCAAATCTAAGTAATAGTGATTTGCGAGGAGCTGATTTTATTGGTGCGGATCTTCGAGACGCTGACTTAAGGGCAGCAAACCTGGAAACTGCGCTCTTCCTTACACAATCGCAAATTAATTCCGCTATTGGCGATGTTCATACTAAAATACCAAACTATTTAGAAAGACCCAAACATTGGATAGAGAGAGAGATTTTGTGAATATTTATGGAGCTTTTTTATGGAATGTGCTCTTTCTTAACTGAAGTCCTAAACCGGCTTCATATTTTTTCGTTTAAAAGGAAAGGACAAATTTAGAAATGCATACATATTCATATAGCTACTAATTGTTAGATCATCCATAGAAAGAGGCGATATTACATGGTGAGACTAAATACTTTATATCAGCATAAAGTAAAGGGCTGGCAATCAAAGCAAGTTATTTATCAAATTCCTCCCTCCATTGGAGAAACAATTGTCATTGAAAAAGCTTATTACAAAATTGTGAATATCATCCATTACAGCGAGGAGGGCTCTTTAGAGGTAATAGCGGACACTGAATAATAACTTACAGAAAAAAGCTGTGAGATAGGTAGAAATATTTGTTGTTTCTTAAGACCAAATACCCATAGTTTCCATTATCCCTATTAAAGATGTCTAATTATCTTCATTTAAGCTATAATAGTAATAGACACACTCGAAAAGGAGAATGTATGAAAACAAAGGCTAAGATTAAAGGTGTAAAGTATAGCACAGATTACAAATTTCCAAGGTATAAAGTGAAGTTAGAAACACCTGAGGGGAAAGTATTAATCATTGCCTTCGATCATACTTTAGCTTCCAAAACAAAAGGGTATGTTCCATTAAATGTTAATTATGATGGAGAAGACATGGGGAATAAATTGTCATGGTATTCTAAAAAAATTGAAAATATGACTATTAATGACTTTTTAAGAATTTTAGCTGGTAAAATTGATAAGTTTTATAAAGTTAGTTAAGGAGACTCTCTGTTTGAGAGTTTTTTTTATTATTGCAAAGATAACGCTTACAAAAGAAGAGATGCTTCATATTATATATTAGATAATCGAATAGGATAGGAGCATGTATATGATATTCGAAGCGTTCCCATTGCTAGTGAAGTTTTTATTTTACCTAATATTTATTTTATCGACGAATCATACTTAACAGGAGCAATTTTCTATGTTTAAAGAAAATCTTGTTACTGAATACAAAATATTCAAATGCAAAATTATTTGCTGAATTCTAAACTGAATTTAGCTTTTTTTTATTAAGTAATCACGATATAAAGAGTACTATGATAACGGAAGAAAACTATTTACGCTTAAAAAGTGAATCCTATGGTATATCTATATCGTCTAACTTGCGAATCTATAAGGGGGGGAAGAAGTGATTTCGAAAAGACTAGAACATTCATTATTAAGAGAGCTAGAAGAGAATGAATTAGAAGAGCTGTTAGAAGAAATTATGATTTTGTATGGTGATGAACTGACAAGGTTGGCTTATACATATGTAAAAGATATAGAAACGGCAAAAGATATTGTGCAAACTGTTTTTATTAAGTGTTATACCCATTTAAAGACGTTTAAAGGAGAAGCAAAATTAAAAACATGGCTTTACCGAATTACAATCAATAAGTGTAAAGATCATATAAAAAGTGCCTATGCGAGGCGGTTTAGCTTATTTAAGAAAGATATAAATCATAAGAGCGCCACTATGCCGTCACCAGAAGAAGAAGTAATGATTCAAACGATGCAAGCAGAGCTAAAAAATATAATTTTAAGTCTTCCGCCAAAATATGCTGAAGTAATCCTTTTATACTACTATGAAGAGCTAGATATAAATGAAATTGCAGATATTCTCCAAATTTCTAAGAATACTGCGAAAACGAGACTGAGAAGAGGTAGAAAAAATCTATTGCCATTTCTACATAAGGAGGAATTCAGATGAAGAATGATTCCAAAGTTATAAAAGAGACACTAGGTGATGTTATGGAAGATGTAAACTTTTCTGAAAGTGATCGACAGAAAGTTATATTCGAAGTGAAAAAGTTGGAGAAAGAGAATGCCTCGCATCCTAATATACTCCTTTTATATAAAAAGCATATCGTAGCAACTATCACGTTTTGTTTATTTATCTCGATGCTGCTGACTTTTCCAAAATTGTCTCCAACTCTTGCAAACACACTTTCCTCTCTCCCTTTTATCGATTCAATTTTCAAAGCATATGGGGATGGAGGGTTAAAGAAAGGGAAGGAAAGCAAATTAGTATCAAATATTGTTGCCACATCGAAAAGTGATGAGGTAGAAATGACGATAGAGGAAGCAATTTATGACGGGGAAAGAATCTCCTTTAGTTATGTAGTGGAATCAAAGGAGCCAATAAGAGAGTATCAGATTGATAATTTTAATGTTTCCTTTAAGGAAGAGGCAAGCGCAGCTACAGGTAAGTTAACAGATGGGAATTATGAAATGGTGACTGCCAATAAAGTAGCTGGGATTGGAACAGTTATTTTTTTACAAAATGAGGAATTACCAAAGGAAATTGAAGTTCATCCCTATTATGCATTAGTAATAAACGGAAAGTATGAGATTTTTCAATTTGAATTTAAACTTAGCAAAACGGAAAACGTAAAAACGATTGCTCCGATGATTACGAGACAAAGCAATGAGAGTGAGTTTACTGTGAAGGAGATCAAAAGAACGCCAATCACTACTGTTGTTAATTTGAGCTTTAAAGGTCCGGTGACGAAATTCAAAGATAATATGATGATGTTTCGACTAATCACAAATGAAGGAGAAGTAATTCCTTGGATTTCCAATACCAATGGCTATGGTGGAATCACAATAAAGGGTAATTTAGAAGTAATGGATTCTATTCAAGAATCATTTGAAGGGTTAGAGAAAAAAAATACAGATTCGGTGACTATTCAACCAATAATCGCCAATAATAATCAGACTAATAGTCCAACTGAAAAACCATTTAGAGGAAAGGGGACTAAATTAGATTTAGACGATTTGGGAAAAATCAATATTATTGGCGTTAAGTATACGGGAAATGTAATGAAAATAACGTATGAATTAAATAGCCAATTTCCTTTTCTACATTCGAATTATTTTACATTAAAGGATCATTTGGGAAAAGTATATTATGGTGCTAATACATCCAAAACTTTTAAAGAAAAGGATCATTATATTATCGAAGAAGAATTTATGAATATTCCCAGACAAGGGCTAACGATTGAATATATGCAAGAAGAAGCTCCTCGAATATTAACAGATTTAGAAATTGAAGTTCCGTTAAAATAATCTTAGAATGAAAAAAATGGAATACTAATAAACTAGACCAAATTGCATAGGATTTGGTCTTTTCTGATTCCTATTGTAGATGAGTTTGCGAATAAAAAGAGATATTTTTAATGTAAGATTTATATTGCATTCTATCGTTGTATAATGTAAGATAAATCTAACAAATTGTTAAATATATATTTCATTGTGTAGGTGAGTATATGGCAAGTAAAATGAAACTAGCAAGAATAGAAAAAGGTTTAACACAAGAGCAGCTTGCAAAACGAGTGAATGCCACTAGGCAGACTATCGGGTTGATTGAAAAAGGAGAATACAATCCTAGTCTGAATTTATGTATTGCTATTGCTAAAGAATTAAATACAACATTAGATGATTTATTTTGGGAGGTCGAGTTGTCATGAGATCTTGGATATCTTTTTTATTACCTAATGATGAATATAAGGAAAAAAGGATTTTGTACTTTTTTTCAGAAGGAGCAATAATCCTTTTGCTTATCCTTGCAGGAATGCTTATTTTGAATAACTATGTTAATTTAGATGCTAAAACATCTCTATTACTACCTATTGCGATATTTCTCCTTTATGTGTTAGGGCGGTATATACTATCTGGTATTGAGTATGCAGATATTGCAACAGAAGATTCCTATAAGAAAGAATTAAGAAGTATTGTGATGAAAACAAGTAGTTTTGTTATTTTATTTTTCTTGTTTTATGTTATTTTTTTAGGTTTGCCAGCCAACATAAATGAATGGATGGAAACAATTGTGTTAATAGTGTTCGCAGGTTTGCTATGGTTTTTCGTTAACTACATTTCTTTAAAACGTTCTTATAACAAAAATAAGGATTTGCTATAAACAATTTATATGTTCATTTGTTAAATAATAAAATAAACAAAGATTATGAAGATAATAGAATCCAAGCATTCCTTGTTTGCTTTTTCGGTGCAAGAACACAATGTTTTTGCACCGCTTTTATTATATTGTCGCTATCACAGCGCTTCAAACCATTTTCCAAATTTACGAATACAGGACTCTTCTTTCTTTTCTTCATATATATGGAAATCATCTTCCGTAAATTCAGCAAGTGTTTTATTAAAATGGTTGGGAATGAAAATATACCAGAGATCAGACCATTTATTATTATTATCTAAACCTCTTATTTCTTCAGCTATCGTTCCTTGTGATTTGCTCGCAAAGTATGTTATTTGTTCACCATCATAATAGGCCAAACACGATCTAAATTCGCAAGCACGGTTATTTTCCTCTTTTAGTAATTTTAATATACCAGTAATACCGATAGTATCTAACATATGGTTTACATATGCTCTAGGAAACCCGTTTAATTCTTCGATGAAAAAGCCGGAATCTAAAGCAATGCATGGTCTCTTAACGATTTCATATGCTTGCAAGACTTTTTGTTTAGCAATCTCTTTAATATCGTCAGTACGTGGCTCGCTTAACTCTTCCTGTATAGGAGTCACTTTTATATTTTTTAATTCCTTTTCAGCAGATGCAACTTTTCCTTTGTTGGTTGTTACAAATATAATTTCCTTCATCAAAGTGTCTCCTTGTGTTCGTAAATTACTTAATGAATTTTCCTGTTCTTTTAATATAACAAAATTTATAGAGAAAAAGAGAATTTTAGCTGATCGGTAAATAACTTTTTTACATTTTCATATAATGATCATAAAGAAGGGAGAAGAATGAATCCGATTGTTGTTATGATAATAATAGGATTGGCTGTTCTTATAGATTATTTTTGGCTTGATAGAAATAAAAGCAGATGGGGATGGATGAAAAACTGGTCTAGCTTTGGCAAGGGGCTATTCTTTTCAGTGTTTATTATCATTTCTATATTAATTTATGTTGGATTAAGTGCAGTATATTTTTAAGGATATTCGTTAAAAAATGAGATTAAAGAACAAATAACTATAGCAAAAGTGATGCATCTTAACCTTGTTTGTAGCTAGAATAACAAATGAATATGCGATATGATAGACTCAGGAATCAAAATGAGATTATTGGCAATAGAGTGTATGTTGGAGGATGAATATGGAAGTTTTTGCAGAGTTTTTAGCAGGGATTGATAATCCCGAGCATCGGGATCGAACAGAAGAGGTCTTGCATTGGGTAATGAAAAAATTCCCCAGTTTAGTGCCGAAAATTGCTTGGAATCAGCCGATGTTTACGGATCATGAAACATTCATAATTGGCTTTAGTATTTCAAAGCAGCATTTGGCAGTCGCACCTGAAAGAGCGGGAATCATCCAATTTTCAGATGAAATTGTACAAGCAGGCTATGATCATACGAAGCAGCTCGTACGAATAAAATGGAGCAATTCCGTTAATTTTTCTTTATTAGAAAAAATGATTGACTTTAATATTACTGATAAAGCAGATTGTAAGACATTTTGGAGAAAAGAGTAATAATAGAAGGGTGTACTTGTATGGCAAATAGAAAATTAAATCCACAGGTGGAGGAATTTTTAAGCAAAGATAGCCAGTGGCAGGAAGAATATGTGAAGCTACGACAGCTTGCTCTTGAGTGCGAAGAGCTGACCGAAGAATTTAAATGGATGCATCCATGCTACACTTATAAAAATAAAAACATTGTGCTCATTCATGGATTTAAAGAATATTGTGCTCTTTTATTTCATAAAGGTGCTCTCTTAAAGGATCCTCAAGGAATTCTAGTCCAACAAACAGAAAATGTCCAGGCAGCGCGGCAAATTCGCTTTAAGAACTTACAAGAAATAATGAAAAGGGAATCTGCCATAAAAGAATATATTCTTGAAGCAATTGCAGTGGAAAAATCAGGTTTGGAAGTGATGGTAAAAGAGCACAAAGAATACAGTATTCCTGAAGAACTTGAAAGGAAATTTGAAGAAATACCTGCATTAAAAACTGCTTTTGAAGGATTGACACCAGGGCGCCAAAGAGCTTACATTCTTCATTTTTCCCAGCCAAAGCAAGCAAAAACAAAAGTAACAAGGATTGAAAAGGCAATGGAGAGAATCCTAAATGGCAAGGGATTAAATGACTGCATTTGTGGCCTTTCCCAAAAAATGCCTAATTGTGATGGCTCACATAAATTTGCCGGCAAAAAATAGTCGCAAAGGGACTGTATTAATGTTTCTGAAAGGAAGCTGAGAACTGTCTTTTTTGTTTTATTTGAAAAAGAAGGAATTTTCTGTCTAAACATAGAATTATTCATAAAAATATGTTTAGAGAGGTGTAAGAATGGACCAAATTAGTTGTATTTCCTACATATTGCATCAGTCTCGCGAAGAAAACATACAAAAAATAGCAATTGATCTATTAATTGGAGACATTTCGTTAAAAGAAGCAGAAAAAATTTCTCCTAAAGTGAAGAAAGAGCTGAAGAAGGCAGAAGCATTGTATAAAAGCCATCGAGTTGATTTAAAGGCGGTTTCCGTATTTGTACAAGACTTTATGTTTGTAACAGGATAGTTTATTGATAAATAAGTCTATTGTTAAAGTATTTCTTTCCATAAGAGATACTTTTTATTTTACTCTGTTTTTTTATAAACAATAAAAAACAAATAATTATTAATAAAAATTTATTGTAAAACGATAAATTATATGGTAATTTAAAATAGAAATAAATTAGTGAGGTGTTTTTGATGAAACAAGTATCAACGCTCTTTTTAAAGATTGCTGTTATTCTTATTGGCGTACCTATTCTGGCCTTATGTATCTTCTTAGTACCAGAAATCGGAAATTTTGCTGCTGAGTTGTATCCAAATAATGCTTATTTAAAATATCTGATAATGTTTGATTTTTATGCAGCAGCAATTCCTTTCTACTATGCATTATATCAAGCATTTAAACTGTTAAACTATATTGATAAGAATGAAGCATTCTCGGAGTTATCCGTTAATGCACTAAAGAAAATAAAAAACTGTGCTCTTTCTATAAGCGCGATTTTTGTGTTGGGATTGCCGCTATTCTACCTTTTAGCAGAAAGGGATGATGCGCCAGGAATTATTTTAATTGGACTTGTTCTGATTTTTGCTTCGATGGTCATTGCCGTTTTTGCAGCAGTGCTTCAAAAGCTATTAAAAGAGGCAATTGATATAAAATCAGAAAACGACTTAATCGTCTGAGGTGATACAAATGGCAATTATAATAAATATTGATGTAATGTTAGCAAAAAGAAAAATGAGTGTAACAGAATTATCGGAAAAGGTTGGAATAACAATGGCTAATCTTTCTATTTTGAAAAATGGAAAGGCAAAAGCAATCCGTATTTCAACATTGGAAGCAATTTGCAAAGCATTGGATTGCCAGCCAGGCGATATACTGGAATATAGAAATGAAGAGGAAATCTAGTGATAAGAGCATTAAAGCAGCTTATTTGTTTCGGGTGGCAACAAGCTTTAGCTTGTGTTTTTCCTATAGCTATTTTTGCATCACTGGCAATGACAAAAATGATAGAACTTCCCTTGTTACCAAGATACGATTGGCTGCTTCTTATCTGTCTTTTTATGCAGTGGGTGATGGTCCGTACTGGTTTGGAAACGATTGATGAGTTAAAGGTTATAACCGTTTTCCATTTGATTGGACTTGCCCTTGAGCTTTTCAAGGTTCATATGGGTTCATGGTCTTATCCAGAAGCGGGCTTTACAAAAATTTTTGGCGTCCCTCTCTATAGTGGCTTTATGTACGCAAGTGTTGCGAGTTTTTTATGTCAGGCATGGCGGAGGTTAAAGGTAGAGCTAGTAAATTGGCCATCTTTTTTAGTTGTTGTGCCACTTGCTGCTGCTATATATTTGAACTTTTTCACCCACCATTTTTGGATAGATATTCGTTGGTATTTATCTGGATTAGTCATAATCGTATTTTGGAAATCCTGGGTATTTTACAAGGTAAATGGCATTAAATATCGAATGCCGCTAGCACTCTCTTTTGTACTGATTGGATTTTTTATTTGGATAGCGGAAAACATTGCAACTTATTTTAGTGCATGGGAATATCCCAATCAAAAAGATGCTTGGAGCCTTGTTCATGTTGGGAAAGTGAGTTCATGGCTATTATTGGTGATAGTTAGCTTTCTTATTGTGGCAACTTTGAAGCTGGTTAAGGGGAAAAAAACCAGCTTAAATAATGATGGGAAATAAAAAGCGTAAACAGATAGCTCCTTGATGTGAATGAAGTCTTGGAGCTATTATTAAATTTATTTTAGTCTTCCTCATCAGCTTCATTCGAGTACACTTCTTTTCCTACTCGGATCCATTTCATCATATTTTGTTTATCTGGATAAGTTTCCTCTAAGTAATTGTATTTTCTAAAAAGGCTTGTCCCTTTTTCGTTAATCTAGCTGGATTTAGGGAGAAAAAGGTATCGATTCTAAGTACTCTTTCAATAAATCCTTCATTTTCTAAAAAAAGGATGAAATTTTCAAATTGCCGCTGTTGCATATCATAATCTTTTGCTGTTGGTAAAGCAATGCCCTTATGTATCTCTCTTAGAACGCTGTAGGCAGCCCTCATTTAGAAACTCCTTTTTTCTTTATTTTAAACTTTCACATTTAAATCATTTCGAGTAATCGCATAGATAAAACTACAAATACTACCAATAAAACCTATCATTATGGCAAACAATTGATTATGTCCTTCTATTTTAAAACAAAGCTCCATTATCATGGTCTGGATTAAAATAATGAAAAGTCCACTAATAGACTGAAAAATAAGAGCTTCAAAAAGTTCATCTATCTTATTTTCTATTAAAAATAAGATAGCATAAAGAAATAGATAACAAAAAAGCTCGCGAAAAAACCTTTTATCACATTTATCATAAAAAAATCCTCTAATTTATTTTTGAACTATTCGATATTTTACCAAAGAACAGAGCTAATATGTTTTAAAAGCAATAAAATAATAAATCCATCTCATCCTTATAAGGGTCAAGGATTGCAGGATTTCAAAAAATATACTAAGGAGGATAGAATCTAATTTTAGAAAATTTAGTAGGAAAAAGCAAAACTAGCGTTTGAGGGAGTCAAGTCTTTCGGGATTTAAAATTATCAGAGACAGCATTTGAATGAAGAGTTATTTAGGAAAATAAAGGAATATAAGTAGGTCTTTGGTATTTAGCTATTTTTCACCTTATCATTTTCCATTCCCTCATTTATAATATATGTATGTAAAATATTTACATGGCAGGGAGGGAGCCATTTGAATGATAGAAAACAGTTAAAGGCGTTGGCAATGAAAAAAATAGCTCAGCTCATGGATTCTTTATCCGATGAATCAAAGGATAAATATCGTACGGCAATCCATGCGTTTGCTGACTTATATCTGGAGGACGAGCTCGTCTTTCGGGAACTCTATTTTGCTTATAAGCAAGGGCTCCGTTCCTATGATATAAAGAGCACCAACCAGGAGGCCATTTATTATAGAAAAGAGGATAAGGAGCATGTGATTCAGTTTAGACAGTCCCATTATCGTTTACAGGACCATCTTTTCTTCCCCTTCGTTACTTCCTGCATAGAAATAATGAGAGAAGTGCTGCCATTAGGGTCAGTTGTGGAACTGAATCCCCTTTACTTTCTGCCAGAACAGCAAACTTCTTCAGCAGCCAAAATTGTCATCACCAAACGTTATACCGTTCCAACAGGTTATCAAACGTTTTTTCCGTACGGCGGTGTGGTTTATCCTGTAGGAGAAATGAAGAAAGATGCCATCCTTTATTTCACAGAGCCTTTGATTACAAATGTCCTACATATGGGTTTTAAAGATGAGATGGAAGAAGCATTTGAACTGCTTATGAAAGAAGAGCTAGTTGTAGAAAAAAAGATGACATCAATTGAGTTTTCCGCACAGGACATGCAATCGTTACAAGTGGAAATGGAAAGAGCTGGTGAAAGATAATGGCAAACTATACGTCAAGCTTTTCCTCTAGCTTAGTATCAAATATGATCTCTTTTTTGGAAGATGCCAAAGAGGGCATACAGAAAAATTTTGAGCAAATGGATTTAGAAAATGCCTCTGTCGAAGAAGAGATGCGGGAAAAAATAGAAGAAATGATTAGAGAACTGAATCGACTGATTGTCGCTATTGAATCCGTTCCTTTTAGATGAGAAAATAGGAGAGAGGAGTTTACCATTGGGAACCGCACAGATAAAGATGGATATCCGTGAGTTACAGGCAACTTTACAAACCCTGCAATCCAGTATCGATGAGTTTAGTAGTTACACAGACACCTTTCGTACAGGCACAAGAAATCAGTTGAAAAACTTTCATTCTGATTTCATCGATAAAGTAGATGCTATTCTGGATCATATGAATAATGATGTAAATAAAGAGTTAGTAAAAAATATGCATGCTGTCTATACAGCCGGTAAAAGCATATTGGAAGAAATGACAAAGGCAGACGAAGAAATCGGCAAGGACATTCGGAGCGGCCAGTCATGAAAAGGGACTTAAAAATTAACTATGGGATTCTGGATCAGATCATTGAACAGCTTCATACATATAAGCGGGCTCTTCATCAGATGCAGACTTCTCTCCATACGATAGCAGGCTATACAGAGAGGAACGCGGGAAAGAGTCTGGAAGCCTGGGAAGATCTTATGCAGGAATCCAAGAAAAATATCCAAAGCTACCAGACGCAAATAGAGGATTTATTAACATTGTTTGAAAACTATGTGGCTGATACCACTGCCTATATTACCCCTATTTCCAGAAACAGCATGATGAGAGTCGATCGAAACGATATTTGGGGGAATCTCACCCAGATTGAATGGGGAGTAACCTATAGACTTAGCCGCGCCATTCAGGAAACGTATCGGTCCCCCAGCCTTCTATTTAGTCTGTTTGACGATACAGATATGGAAGAAAGAGAGCGAAGCAGATATAATAAACAACAGCTGGAAAGAATTCGAAATGACATGGAATCTGTTCAATCCAAGCTAAAAAATAAAATGGAAGAGCTGTGGGATCTCTATGAATCAAAAGTAAAAAAGTATGAAAATACAGATGATGAATATGCAAACAAGGCCTCTCAGGTCAAGGATCGCTATACAACTTTCTCTGAAAAGGTAAGCGATGTGATTTCTGTAACAGCAGAGGGAGCTTGGGATTTTGTAAAGGGGCTCGCGGTAGCGATTTATGAGATAGCCAAAGGCCTTATTACGCTTGTGATCGATGCTGGAATCGTAGCCGCATCAGGAATCATTCCAGATTCTATAGAGCCGGATTTTCTAAAAAAAGCTTCTACGAAAAGGATAGAGAGTGCTACAGAAACGCTCGATGCGATTATACACGATCCCGCAATCGTCCTTGAATCGATGGCGCAGTCTATAACAGACACCGCTGAAAAAGAAGGGATCATGTATGTATCGGGAAGTGCAGCCACTTCCTTTATCCCATACGCCGGCCAAGCCAAATACCTTAAGCTGTTAAAAGGAGAAAAAAGTATCAATAAAGCCAGCGGAACCCGCTCAGTCGTTTCACGAAAAACAACAGAATCGCTCCAACGGATCGATGGAAGCAAGAAAGAGAACAGCCTATGGCCTAATGGCATAAAAAATAGTGGAAAACAATATGTCCAAGAAGTCACCCACTTCTTTAGACAAAACTTCATGCCCCATCCGTCCTTCCAACTAAGCACAGCGAATCAGGCTCCTGTCAATGTGTGGAGCAGAGCCACAATAGAAAATCGGATGGATTCAATCGTTCCGGCTTCTTTGAGGAAAGTGGAAGGGAAGGGGACTACTAAGGGTATAGGAAAAGGAGAACAAGTATTAGATAAGGTCAAAACATATGAACAAGCTAGAAACAAGGCACTTGACCTAGTTGGAGATTTAGGACCAAACTCACAGCCATACACAGGTACGCTTAAGTCAAGTGTTGGATATGGTCAAGTTGTTGGTAGGCAGTCTGCTGACGGAAAAGTAAGATGGAGATTAGATTATGACCCTAATAAGGGGACACATATAAATATTGAGGATTTTCGTAATGGTAAAGGGGCTAATGCCCGAAAAATCGCTATCCCATTTGAGGGTAACGAAAGCACCTTTAAATCTTTATTAAAACAATTAAATAGATAAGGGGATTTTAGATGAGTTTATTTGATGAGTGTATTGAAGCACTGGATGAGGATGTACATGTCTTATCTGATAATAATAGAGAGCAAATATTAAGCAATTTTGAAAGTTCTTTTCCATTTGCTGAGTGGGGGCGTATTGAATGGGAGAAAGTGTCTAATCATGCTGCAGTGGATACAGTCGATGAGATAATCTCCTTTTTACACCAAAACATAGATGAATACAGTAATGTTGTTTATATAATTTGGGATGAAGGGACGTTACCAATTATCCAATCTACTTTAGATAAAGTATTTAAAGTTATAGATGATGTTACTGCTGTAAGTTTTGATACATGGATATTTTCACCATCTGCAGGATATGTTATTGAAATATTTCATGATGGTGAAGTAAAAGTAGGATTAAAGTAGAATGGATTTAACCCTCAAAAGAGAATTAATGTTACTCATTTGAGGGTTTTTTTAGTGACGGAGTGCCGAATTAACTGCTTTTTATTCAGAGGATTGAAATAACTCTTGTAAGCCGTATATTATATTTTATTGATTTACATTGACGTACAATTGCTTTAAAATGTGTACCTTATCTAAAGTATTTTATATCCTATAAATAACCTATAAATAATCAGATACCACCATTCCTAACCTCAATACTTTACCTTTGATTTCTCCTTGCCTTTTAAATTTTTCGCAACTTTTACGTACATAGAACGATGACTATAGCAAGAGGACTACTCCACCTCGATTAACTCCTGAATGTCGATGTCTAACACTTTGCAAACCGTTTCTAATGTTGATAGATACACTCTGTCCACATTGTCTGAACAAAGATGGCTGATTGTATTTGGTCGCAAACCTGTCATTCGTGCCAATTCACGCTGTGAAAGGTCTCGTTCTTTAAGGATTTCCTTTAGCTTGTTTGTAATAGGCATGGTACTTCCCTTCCTCTTATTCATGTTACCTTTTACGATACATCACAAACTTGTATCGGTAAAGGGGTTGATTGTATCGCTAAAGCCGCATACAATGAATTTATATTAATTATAGCGGCTAAGCGTTACGTTAATTGAGATTAGCGTAACGGAGGGGGAAACTACCATGAAAGTTATCGGATATATTCGAGTATCTACACAAGGACAAGCAAGAGATGGTTACAGCCTTGCTTACCAGGAAGAGGAAATCAAGGCATATTGTCAGGCTCAAGGGTACACGCTTTTACGCTTGTTTAAGGACGAGGGTATCAGTGGTGCTAAAGTAGATGAAGAAGCGTTAGAAGTGGATAGGATGCTTTTAGGAGATGTTGGAGTATCTCTCCCACAATGAGGTGGGATTATGTTGTAACACTTAATACAAGCCGTTTATGGCGGTCAGACATTGTGAAAGTGTTAGTACATCGGGAATTGAAAAAGTATGGAGTAGACATTCGGAGCATTGAACAACCGCAATACAGTATCCATAAGAAAGACCCTAGCGATTTTTTAATCAATGGTTTAATGGAGTTATTAGATCAATATCAACGATTAGAAATCTCTTTAAAGCTAGGGAGAGGGCGGAATAAGAAAGCCCAACAGGGCGGCTATTCAGGTGGAAATGTCGCATTAGGCTACAAAGTGGAAAAAGGTAAGAAAATCCTTGTCATAGATGATAGACAAGCCAAAACCGTACAACGAGTGTTTGACTTAAAGGAACAGTATCCTTCATGGTCATTAACTCAACTAGCGGAACAACTGAATGAGGAAGGTCATCGAACAAAACAAGAAAAGTTGTTTACTAAAGTCCAAGTCAAAAGGATTTTAGATAGAAAAGCCTTTTATAGTGGGTTATACCACTATGGTGACATAACAGCAGATGGCAAACATCAAGCCATTTTATAACGGTTAACAGATAGAGAATGGATAGGCTTTCGTACCCTTGCGAGTCCCTAGAGACTAACGCTCGACCTAAGGTTGCTGACATTCTCTGTCTTACTTTATCCGTTCAATCGAATATAGGGGTGAGGTTTTCTGATGAGAAGAGATAAGTATATTTATATAGGACTAGATTTACACAAGTTTCAACATACAGCGGTGATATTGGATTGTTGGAATGAAAAGCTAGGGGAAATGACGTTTCAAAATAAACCAGCCATCTTTCCAAGTTTACTAGAGTATGTGAATAGGTATTTAACAGAAGATTTGACCCCTATATTTGGATTAGAAGATGTAGGTGGTTACGGACGAGATTTAGCGTTGTATCTGCTTGAACAAGGTTACATTGTGAAATTTGTTAACTCCTCTTTATCCAATGCAGAACGGAACAGCTATGCGATGACACAAAAGAATGATAGTTGGGACGCTCAATGTGTGGCAAGGGTTTTAATACGTGACCTACCGTATTTACCTGAAGCTACACCATTTGATATTCATTGGATAATCGCTCAACTTGTTGGTAGAAGAAATGCTTTAGTGAAAACACAAACATCCTTGAAAAACCAACTGCATATGCAATTAAACTATCATTATCCAAGTTACAAGGATTTCTTTTCAGAAGTAGATGGAAAAACAGCTTTAGCTTTTTGGGAAAGCTACCCTTCACCATCTCATTTGGAGGGGGAAACAGTAGAGGACTTACGGAAGTTCCTATTAGAAGTGAGTAACAATGCTTGTTCCACTAGAAAGGCAGAGCAAATATTAACACTTGTTCAAGCAGATGGAGAAGTAAAACGAGAATACCAAACATCAAGAGACTTTATCATTCAAAGCATAGTTCGAGATATTAGCTTTAAGAAAAGGGAAATCAAGAAGGTAGATAGAGAATTAAAAGTAACTATTCAGAAGTTAGGTATGCAGCTTGAAACCATGCCAGGGATTGATACGGTTACTTCATCCGCTTTAATTGCTGAAATCGGAGACATTCACCGGTTCGCAAACTCTGACAAATTAGCAAGATATGCAGGGATAGCCCCTATCAAGATGGGTTCGGGTGGCAAGGAAACGATGAAGAAAACGAAACAAGGCAACCGAAAGCTATATGATGTTTTTTACAACCTAGCTGTTCAACAAGTCCAAGTAAGTAAGGGGAATAAAATTCCTCGTAATCCTGTGTTTTATGCTTACTATAATCAAAAGCAAAGTGAAGGGAAATCCAAGTCACAAGCCCTTCTCTGTATTATGAGGAGATTAGTCAGAATTGTCTATGGTATGATGAAAAATAAAACGGCTTATATTCTGCCAAGAATGCCTGAAACGAAGGCAAGTTAATTAGTTTGGGTGGTGGTTAAATAGACTGCCATCCTTTTATTAAGTACTAATTTAGATATTCCTAAGGGTACGGGTGATGTTACTCCTAAAAAGAAATCTGTACTAGATTTGCTTAAAGAGCGTTGGGAAGCAGGTAATAATTTTAATAAGGAAAATCGTCCTCGTTTCCCTTATAATGATGAGGTAGAGTTGGAAGCAAAAGAAGTAGGGGGCAAAAAGTAAGTAGTTGACTCAAATGTACCCAACAAGGAAATAGTATCGAGAAAATTTACTCTACTTAGTGAAGTGCAAGAAAAAAACAGCTAAGAGTTACTTAAATGAAATCACAAAAAAACATTCTTGGGGTTTTAAAATAACAAATGGGACTTTTAATTCTAACGCTTTCAAAGAAGGGCGACTTAAAGTGAATTAATATTAGAAATACCTGTACAAAATAAACCAATTCACCAAACAATTCTTGATGAGGCAACAAAAAGCAGGATTATTATTAGGGATATTAAGGGGAAGGTGTATAATTGACTATGAAAATTTATTATTGTGACGAATGGTCGGACATCAAAAAGAAGCCTTGGAACATACTTGATGTCCGTACTGCATACACATACCATCAAAAACAAGAACCATATACGGCGGTATTATTAGAGGATGAGAAACCTAAGTATATTGTAAATGTTACAAATGAATGGGTTTCGTTGGGGTTTTATGATGACCTGATTCGTAAATATTTAAATTATGATTTTGAAGTTATGAGTGATGGTAAGATTTTTTTAAGAACAGCCATGTATTGGGAATATGATGATGAAACTGACATGGAAGTAAGCACCTTGATTTTGGGCTTCCGAGAAGATGGCTTTATAGCAATGGAAAAGA
This sequence comes from Niallia sp. FSL W8-0177, assembly GCF_038006285.1. Taxonomy (NCBI): domain Bacteria; kingdom Bacillati; phylum Bacillota; class Bacilli; order Caryophanales; family Bacillaceae; genus Niallia; species Niallia sp. FSL W8-0177. The sequence continues at coordinate 1,950,361 of NZ_JBBOUX010000001.1, read as the reverse complement.
CAGATTTAAAGACCGGTTCAGTCGAGGAGCGCGAAACTAGCGATATCCTTGAAAGAAACTGGGATGTATTTCCTGAATTTGGTCATTACAATTATTTGTGAAAAAGAAAAGATAACGTGTTTAGAGTACTCTAATACCTAAATTAGTTATACGAAAGGGGTTTACGTGTACATAAAGCAAGTGAATTAAAATACAATTAAGATATTTGAGTTGGACAAAAAGAGCAATGATATGTTTGAAAAATAGAGACTCCATGAAGGTACTGCACATCATGGAGTTTTATTTTATATAGGATTGATAAAAAAATACGAAAATTGGATGATTTGACATTTACATGGTGTGGGGGACTTCTGATACTGCAAAACACGTAAACTAAAGACAATGACAAAGCTCGTGGCAATAAACAATAGGGTAACGTGAAAGTGTGTTCTGTTATTAATTTAGCTTAGCTTATTAATTATAAGTTGTATTCTTACTAGAAGCGGTCGTATAGTACTTGCTATTCATTTAAAAAGTGTTACGAAAATTAACATTTATGTAATGAGAGGTTAAAATACGCTAAGATAAAATCGAAGTAACATCAGAAATGGGTGAAAACATAAAAATAACTAGTAGGCTTAATTTAATGATTAAAAATGGAGAATAATGATTAGTGGGAGGTTAATTATGGAAAATGCTAACTTTAGTAGTTTAACAGAAGATGGTAAAGTAATATTTTTCCTTGGACTCTCAGAAAAAGTTTTGTCGGTATTTTCTCGCAAAGAAGATCAAATGTTAGCCCAAGAAGTTATATATAAATGTTGGGAATGGCTAAAAGGGAAAGAAAATATAGGGGTTATTCTTTATGAATTGTTAGATAATGAGGAAAATGGTATAACAATAATTCAAGAGATGTCAGATAATGAAACAGACTTCATAGCTTGGAACTGTGTTATTGATGCAGTTGCTTATACTAGTAGAAAAGCATTTGAAAGAGAAGGTGTCAAATATTATCCAGAACCAATTGCTTTAGTTGATGATACATTAGTAGACCATTTTATGGATTGTTTTGGAAAATGTGTAGAGAATGCAGATAGTTATATTCAAAGAATAAATTTTTTATTGGATAATTATAAGAATGGGAATATTGCGAATGATTGGCGGACAGAAATTTTAAAGGAATTACAACTATACAATTAACTATGACTCTATTATTATATGAACTTTCTTGAAAAATGCTACAGAAACGGTCGATGCGATTATACACGATCCAGTAATCGTTTCTTGAATCGATGGAATCAAGTAAGAGAACATCCTATGGCGTAACGACATAAAAAATAGTGGAAAATAATATGTCAAGAAGTCACCAAAGAATACTTATTTGAATGTAAAGTTGACACATTAAATTAAGGGAGCATTTTAATTGGATACCTTTGAGAATTTTTTAAAACATAATACTGTTGATGAAAGGATTATCTTAAAATATAAAGATAAACTTCCGGTAGAACTGATAGAAGTATGGTATAAATATGGTTTTGGAACATTATTAAACGGTTTTTTAAAATTAATTAATCCAGATGAGTATTTGGATATTTTAGAAAGATGTTATAGAAGGTACGAGCAAGCAATTCCAATTTTTACGACCTCGATGGGTGATATTATCGTGTGGGAAAAAGATAAATATGTTAATTTGTTGAACTTTAGGAAAGGACTCGTACACATTGTTTCATCTGGCTTTAACTTCTTTTTGGATGATTTAAAGGATAATGACTTTATAAATGATGAATTAATGTGGGAACCATACCCTAAAGCTTATAGTAAGTATGGTAGACCTGATTATGAAGAATGTTTTGGATACACTCCTTTACTAGGTCTAGGTGGATCTGAAAAAGTAGAAAATCTAAAAAAGGTAAAAATAAGAGAACATATTCTTATTATTACAGAATTTATGGGACCGATTGAATAGAACCAATCTCAAGATAAGCACTTGATCGCATTTAAGGTATCAAGTGCTTGTTTGTATGTAATATGCTTAGTTAAGCAAATGAATAATACTGCTTGAAATAGAGACCCCATGATGGCAATACCATTATGGAGTACGGTTGTAATACTAACTAAAGATACGGGCTCCTTTTGATTAGTGTAAAGCATTTAAACTAAAATGAATAATAATGCATGTGCGCTAAACAATGGATAACCTAAAAAGGTCACATAATGTACAATTTCTGCAGCGGTAGGGTGAAGAGGTTGAACGTTGTTGGGTATATACTTGTTTCAACGTAAGTCGCTCCCTTTTGTAACAGTACAACCTCAGTAGACTAACAGTTGGCAGCATTTTTATTAAATAGGAGGAACATGATTAATTAGATTAAGAACAAATCTGGGTGATGGACCTCAAACTGAAGTTTCTACTTTTAATGAGGCATTATTGGCGATGTCTGATGCGAAGCTGGAAGAATTTGTGGTATATTAATCCATGCAAGGAAGCTCAATAATTTCATGCCAAAAGGGTACAAAAAGCAAAAGATAAGATATCCACACTATGCATACATCATAGCCTGATCTTAATATATACTAGAGGTGCTTAATTATGGAAAATGATAGTAAATATACAAAGGATTTTGTCTTGAAAAACGGTGTAAACTTTGATGATTTATGGTTTACTTCATATAGTGACGAGATTCTTGATAACCCTGAAGATGAAGGTGGAAAGCCATTTACCGGATTAGCATTCGAACTGTACGAAAATGGGAATCTAATTTATTTTTGTTTCTATAAAGATGGATTAGCTCATGGTTTAAATCGCGAATTTTATGAAAGTGGAAAAATAAAATGTGAAGAGTACTTTAAATATGGACTAGTTAATGGAAAAAGTATTTGTTGGCATGAAAATGGAAATGTTAAATCGACAAGTGAAGTCGAGTTATCGATTGAATTGAACTATAAAGAATGGGACGCCAATGGAAAACTTATAATGGAAAAGGAATTAGAACAAGATAAAGAAAATGCGCAATATGCTATTTTATTAACAAGAAGAGAAATAAATCGTAACATAGGTAGGTAAGAAATCATTGAATAATAGATTTGTTTCAATTTAGAATATAAACATTATGCAAAAATAGAATGAAAAAGTGGTGTTTTCGTTGTTATTAAAACCGGAGTATGCCCAAAATATAATAGTCGGGGTAAAAACTTCTTCTCAATTCTCATGGTATCTAACAGAAAGAGATGTTTGGATACTAGATATAGTAAAATATAAAAAATTATATGAAAGAAATGGATTTAGTCTTGATATGGACTTTGCTCTTTCTCTAAGAAATAACATTTCAGTTGTAAATGAAAAGAATTATCGTCTCTATTTACAAGAATATACTGATTATACCGTACCGACTTCAGAATTAAAAAAGTTAGTTGAACATCAAGATTATGGAAGTACTATTCTAGAATTGAGGCCATCATTATTTATAGACTTTAATCAAAAAAAGCTTCTCTCCCTTTATCCTGAGCTATTACCTTTTGAAAATTATGTTCCTAATAATTGGTCAGGGATTCGTGAGGATTTTACTAGTGATATTCCTGAAGAGGATAGATACTGGATTTTTGATAATATTAATTACATAGACAAACTATTTAATGAGAAAGAAAGAGAGTAAAGGAAAAATAAACCTCAGAAGATGATAGGTAATAGATGGAATTTATCACTTCTGGACATTGACAGTGATAGGGAGGCCAAATAAATACTTACTAACAATTTTCAAGATACTTTTAAAAAACACAGAAGATTCTATTCTAAAGTATGATTTAGATATAGTTATAAAGAAGATTGTAAACAAAAGCTAGGCATTGAATTTGCAGATGAAATACAAAAGAAGAGTTAGCTAAATGATTGTACTAACACAATTAATATTCCTAAATGCGCATCAAGCTGATATACATGAAAAGCCCAAAAGCAAATACCCTATGTATAGGAGGTAAAAAATAATGAGCTATGAATTTATTAAGACAAACCAAGAAAATAGTTTTTATCCTGTGGCTGAAAACAAAATAAAAGAGGCTGAGAAGGCACTTAATTTAAAATTCCCTAAGGAGTTAGTTCATTTTTATAGAGAGGTGGGCTACGGTTTTATTAAAGGTTCAGAATTTAATATTAATCGAATTATGGGTCCCTATTCTGTAAGAGATTTTCGATTAAGAGTTAATGATTTTGAGTTTTATCCCGACATAGAAATCTATGAAGAATTTGAGAATAATAAACTAATATTTTTTGAAGGCAGTGAATCAGCATTAATGTCCATCGAATTGAATGATAATAATAGAAATCCAGTTTATTATTATGACGTTCAAATTGCCACTTCTCTTGAAGAATTTTTAAGAAAGATGGAAGAAAATGATAATTATTACTTGGAATTACTACCTGATTAAAGAACGGTAATAAGACATATCTTGAATGTTTTTACGCCTTCGTTAATTTATAATAAATTAACTGGTATTTAAGACATTATAGTGGGAAAATTCAGCAAACAAATTTGGTCACAGAATAAGTCATTTATTGGTGGAGAGTATTTAACTATCCACAAGCGAAAATTGATAAAGTAAAAAGCAATTGCAGATGGAATGGAATTTGGTTTTGTAGTTTTCAAGGGTGCTGGATTTCGTGGTAGAAACTAAAGATGTACCAGAAAGTCTCTGGTTAAAGTAATGTCGAGGCACAATTTGAATGGCTAAGATACCGTAATTGGAAGAAGACTAGAAGGTGTGATTTGGCACCAGATGAAATGAACCTAATACCTATTGGAATACAGTGAACAACTATTCATAATGGTGACAGATTCAATGGAATGTAGGTAGCTGCCCGAGATAACCAAGACAGTTGGTATACTCACGTTACTACTTTTTATTGGGGACATAAAGTGTTTTCTGCACGCGCTAAAGAAAAGTATAGATTTATTTAAAGGAATAGTAGAAATAGATGAAACCTATTTCTGGGAAAGTCAAAAAGGTCAAAATGATATTAAAAATCACAAATCTAGAAAAACGTGGTGGTTCTTCTACTGTCGGTATCCATAATGAGGAAAAGGAATGGGGGTACTGGGGTAGATGATGAAACTGCAAGAAGGCTGGATACCTTTATAAAAGATTCAAGAAGGTGAGAGAAGAATGGTGATGACACCAGAAGAATTTATTAATAAATGGGATTATATTAAGAATGGCCCACTGAACAAATTTAAAGAAGCAGATTTAATGAATACATATTTTTCGGAGGAAGTTAAGAGGTTTTTGTCTATAGGAGGTCTACCGGAGACTCCACCGCCGTATTTGGAATTTACTACGTCCCAATTTAGACCTATTACCGATGTATTTGATATGCCAGAAGAGTTTCAAAAATATTGGTTTTTAGGGTCAACTGGTTCGGGGAATCCAATCTGTATAACGGAGGAGGATGAAAACATAGTGTCACTTACTAATGGGGATAATTATAAAGTGATATTTGTTAATTCATCTCTGAATCAGTTTGCAGAATGTATATTAGCTTATGTATCCATGATTGATAAAGCAATAGAGATTAACGGAGAGGATGCCTATATTGATAACGATATACCTAAAGTAGTAATGGAGTGGCTAAAAGGGGAACTAGAGAAAATTGATAGTAAGTGTATGGAAGCAGGATTCTTTTGGTCTACTGAGTTTGAAAATCTATTTGAATAACCTCTCGCGTATGGGAAGATCCTTAAAATATAAGAGCTTTAAATTAGACAGAAGTCTTCAAACCCACACCAAACTTATATAAAAAGAGTCAATTAGTGTAATGCCAAGGAGATAAACTGTTAGGTAAGCAATTTAATTCTTTGATAATTTTAGAGAAAGAGAAATGGGATAATATAGGAGATGATAACCTTACAAAGGAGTTTAAAAACCAAAATATTTCAAGGGTGTTAGAGGGAAGTACTTCTATTGTAGAACATGGTGGTAAACATAAATCATATATACTTACATAAAAGCCTATAGACGAGGGGAGAGAAGTGTTCAAACTATCAAAAATACACTAAAATATGTGAAAACCTGTTTATCAATTTGGAAAGAAAGGGCAGTAATTTAGGAATGGTAGAAAAATGAGTGAAAAGTTATCTAAAGATAAGTTAGTTGAACTAGTAAAAAAAATAGGTAATCCTAAGCAGTCTGATGAAAAGGTAAGTGAATATATAGAAATTTTGGAAGAAAATGTTCCTCATCCTGCTCCGAGTGACTTAATTTTTTGGAATGATGAGGATTTATCTCCAGAGGAAGTAGTAGAGATTGCCTTAGCATATAAAGAAGAGAACTAATCGGTAAAGGGGGTGATTGCATCGCAAAGCCCCATACAATGATTTGATTAATATAGAGGCTAGCGTTACGGTAATCCTAAAGCATAACATGTTATGAAGTTATCAGAAATATTCGAGTATCTACACAAGGTCAAGCAAGAGGCGGATATAGCATTGCATATGAAACGGTGAAGAAGACGAAACAAGGCAATCAAAAGCGATAGGATATCGGCCATTATTTTTAGATACTCCTAAAGTTGTAGATAATGCAAGTAGTCTTATTCCATGTACTTCTGGAAATCCTCCCTTACGCGTTCTTAGGAAAAAATTTACTAGAGTTAATGGGATTCCCCGGCTCTATAAGTTGGCTAGGTTATTAAGCAAAGTATAAAATTCCTACTCCATAAAATACAAATCCAGTTATTAAAAATGGAAATGAATGACTCTGCAAATGGTGTATTTTTACCTATACCTTTTGGCGATGTTAGTAGCCTATCTAAATATAGAGGCTTTCAAAACGTTTATAACAATATTGTAAGAAAAATAGAAGAATTAAGGGAAAGGTGGTTATCTAAATGAAATTGGGTGAAAACACCAATTAGTAGAAGAAGTAATGGATTTTATACGTCATAATAAGATGTTTAATATGAATAACTTTCATGTAAATAATTTAGAGGTAATAAATAATTTCAAGGAAGCACAAAACCTTGCTTGGTCTCAGGACTCAAGTGAAGTTGATACTGTATGGGAAAATGTTAAATCACAGGAAGCAGGAAGTATTGTTCAACAGGTATATGATTTGGATTTAGTAACTGAACAAGATGATTTATATGATTTTTTTAATGACTATAACAATTACTCGAACGACTTTCTTCCTTTTGATTATATTGATATTAATGAGGAAGTTGAGGGTGACCTCATGATGTGTGCATTAAATCGATTAGTTAATGGGAAAACAGACAATTTTTATGAAAAAATCTTTGAGATTTATAAGCAAGGAGGGTGGCCGTGTGGGTGGAAGGGGACATACCCGATTGGTGAAATTATTATGTATGTGCCTTAAAATAAAAAAATTACAAATCTTGATTGGCAAAGTGCCTTTTCAAGTTTTTTTTATTTATAATAAATTAAACTGATATTTAGTGAAACAAAATGAAAATAATTTGTTTGAGAACGGAGAGCTTAGGATCCTAGTACCATCAAGGCATTATATTTTAAGTGGTTTGTGAAAATAAGACGATAATTAGGTGAGATAACATGGTACATGCAGGTGGAAGGGGTAAGAGTTGACTTTGAGAAAGGTGGTATAAAAGTAATGAACGATGGTGTATTTAATAATTTAGTTGAAGAGGTAATTCGGTTCTCGAAAAATTTCCAGAGCGAACTTACTAATAATATTACCAATAAAATTGTTATTATTAATGATATAAAAAAAGCAGAATATTTAGCTTATGATGAGATTTTTGGTGAGGATGAGTATAATTGGAAAGATATCAGAGAATTGGAAATGAGTGAAGTTTGGGAGACTTATTACGCAATGTCAGAAAAGGAAAAGCCTAAAGGATTGGAAGAATTATTAGAAGTTATTGCTGGTAATGTGAGCAAAAGCTCATGTAAATATAGTATGTTTTATAATGATGTTGTAGCAGACCTTACTAATTGTGCCATTAATCGAGCGGTAAACGGAAAGAATAACACTTTTTTTGAAGATTTGTTTGAGATATATCAACTTGGTGCCTTTCCTTGCGGTTGGAATGGTGCTTATCCAGAAGGAAAAATTATTGCTTATACATTGGATTAAAAATAAAAAATCAGAAAGAAAAATGCACGTCAACTTAGAAAATCAAGAGATTTACATGAGTAGAACTTAGTTTCAAAGGTTCCTCAATTTAAGTGTGGATATATTTAGTACTGAAGAGATTAAAGATTTAAGAACAACTATATCAGATGTCAATCCAAACGTGTTTATGTAGGAGGAAGCCCCGTTAAAGCACATGATAATTGTTAGCAGTAATAGATTAGAGGGTGGAGTTATGTCTTTGCCTCATGCTTTAAGACTAAAATAGGAGGCTACTATTATGGAAAAACAAGGGTGCGTTTCAGTTTGGTTAGGGAATATAAACGATGAGGACTCAATAGGAGAGTATGTTGATTTAACTTATGATGAGGATGGCGAGTCTGTCCCATCCCAATTCTTTATCGATTTTAAGATTGATGTGGATGAAACAGATGCGGATACGATAGAAAAGGAAGTGTATAAGAATAGTAGTAGTGATATTGCAGCATTATTAGAAGGGTGTTCGTATGAAGAAATTGTCATCCCAAAAATCCAGAAAAGTATAAATCTAAAGAAATCATATAATGCTGTGATTTTAATATATAATTTTCAATATCAAAATGAAATTAGCTCAACAGATGATTTTGATTTTATTGCTGCAACAAATTATGAGTAAGATAAATTTTAAAGATATGGAGAATGGAATTAGTTAATGGTCAACTCAGAAATTACTTATCTCTTCTTAGTAGCCTTATGTTTTACACTTACTATATCAGAAGTCAAAAGAAGGAAATATAAAGGCACGGGCGAGAAACAATACGAAGAATGGACATGTGAAGCAAGAAAAATAGCAATGAAAGAAAATGCTATCGTAGTCGGAACAAGTCATGCTGATGGTTCCTATAGAAATGGCGGTTTTTCTATCCCAATTGCTTACTGTTTTGATCAAGAGGGAAATGATTTATTGCTTTCTAAAGATGATATTCGCACTAGAATTTTTGATACAGAGACTAATAGTATAAAGATAGCAGAGTAATTAAGATAAAGATGGAAGAAGAAGGGGAAATTAACATAAATTCCAAGTTCCCTTCCGTAACTAAATTTCATTACATAATAAAAAAGTATATAATAAACACTTGCAAATTGTTATCATTTCGTTTTATTATAGAATAGTTATTACTTCATCAGAAATAACTAAAGTGGAAAGTTTAAATCGGAATGATGACGATTTGTTTATTGGGAGTGAGAGTATTGAATAATAAGAAAATCCCTGTTACTGTTTTAAGCGGTTATCTCGGGTCGGGCAAAACTACTTTGCTAAATCATATTCTATCCAATAGGGAAAGCCTAAAGGTGGCTGTGATTGTCAATGATATGAGCGAGGTAAATATTGACGCTTCATTGGTGAAACAGGGCGGTTTTTCAAGAACGGATGAAAAATTGGTGGAAATGCAAAATGGTTGCATCTGCTGTACACTTAGGGAGGATTTAATATTTGAAGTGGAAAAGCTTGTGCAATTAGGTGATATTGATTATATCGTAATTGAATCAAGCGGAATTAGCGAACCGATTCCGGTTGCGCAAACATTTACATATGTAGATGAGAGTGTAGGGATTGATTTATCGCGATTTTGTCAGTTAGATACGATGGTTACAGTCTTAGATGCTCATCGTTTTTGGCATGATTATGCATCTGGTGAAAGTCTTTTAGACCGAAAGCAAGCAGTGGGTGAAATGGATGAAAGAGAAATAGCAGATTTGTTAATTGATCAAATTGAATTTGCGAATGTCATTTTGTTAAATAAAACGGATTTAGTTTCGGAAAGCAAACTACAGGAACTGAAAGCAGTTATCCAAAAATTTAACCCAGAAGCCAAAATTATAGAAAGTGAATATTCCAGAATTCCTTTAAATCAAGTTTTAAATACTCAGTTATTTGATTTTGACGCTGCTAGTCAAGGTGCAGGCTGGATAAAAGAATTAAATGAAGAGCATATTCCAGAGACAGACGAATATGGAATTTCTTCCTTTGTGTATCGTAGCAATAAACCTTTTCACCCTGTGAGATTAATGCAGTGGTTGCAAGAATGGCCAGTTGAAGTAGTTCGGGCGAAAGGATTTATTTGGTTGGCTACGAGAAATGATATTGCCGGATTACTTTCCCAAGCTGGACCGTCCTTAACCATACAAGAAGCGGGCATGTGGATAGCAGCTTATTCGGAAAGCGAGCAGAAAGAAGTTTTAGAGGAAGATCCAGATTTACAAAAACGTTGGGATCCTCTTTACGGAGATCGCATGACAGAGTTAGTGTTTATTGGGATTGGCATGAATCAACAGCAAATGGAAGAAGAGCTAGATGCTTGTTTATTGACTGATATGGAAATGAAAAAGGATTGGACTAAATTTATTGATCCACTGCCTGCATTTTTTGTAGAGTAAGAAAAAAAGTCAATTTGATTAGGAGGAAGAAAAAATGAGAGTGAAAATTACTTTAGCATGTACAGAAACAGGAGATAGAAATTATATTACAACAAAAAACAAACGAAATAATCCAGACCGTATTGAGTTGATGAAGTATTGTCCGCGTTTAAAAAAGCGCACTTTGCACAGAGAAACAAAATAATTTTTTTATAGTCATTAAATCGTAATCATTTCGTTTTATATAATTCGAATGTATTGGAGGAAGTAGAAATGGCAAAAAAGTCGAAAGTAGTAAAAGAAAAAAAACGCCAAGCCATGGTTGAAAAATATGCAGCGCTTCGAATGGAGTTAAAAGAAAAAGGAGACTTGGAAGCACTTAGAAAGCTACCAAGAGATTCCTCACCGACCCGTTTGAAAAATAGATGTGAAGTGACTGGTAGACCAAGAGGGTACTTAAGAAAATTTAAAATGTCCCGTATTGCTTTTAGAGAATATGCCCATAAAGGACAAATTCCAGGAGTGAAAAAATCAAGCTGGTAATGAATAGAAAGAAAAGTCGTCAGCATATTGGTTTGACGACTTTTATCTACACAAAAAAATGGAGGAATAAGAAATGAATTCCGTTAATCCTGTATTAGTGCAAATTTTTTATCGAAGCGCGATTGCTAACTTGCCAGAAAAAAAACGGGAGATTTATCGATACATAACGAGTAAAGAAGAAGAATTAGAGAAGATAGCTGTAAGCGAGAAACAGTTTATGGAGCTGATGGTTAATCATTCCCCATTTAAAGAGGCGTCTAACTATTTTTCCCTCAGTATGTCAACAATTAAAGAGATTATGGGTGAGGCACAAGCGGAAATCGATTTAATGATTATGACCAGAATTAATCAAATGAGATGGATTAATTACTCCAAGACTGATAGAAAAGCGCGAAAAAATAAAAAATGGACATTTGTATTTGTCTCTTAATTTTGCCATAATGGCACTCTTATTTAAATAGATACGTTGGAATAACATACATAGCTACCATGCTTATCTGTTTTTTCACATTAACCTGGTATGTGTTTCATCCTTTACACTTTAAGCAAATAAGATAAGCGGGGCAGAAATTTATTTTGCTTCTATTTTATAGCTTAGCTTATGTTTGCTTAAAGTCGTCTGGACAATCAATGGATGCAACATAAATTTCATCTTTTGCAGGTTATTTCATTGGGGTATACAGAAAAGACCAGAAACTGTATTCTTAATATATAAGGTAAAAAAGATATTGGGTTTTGAAAAGGTGAAAAGTATGACAAACATTAAAGATCTAGCAAAGATGGCTGGTGTTTCTGTAACAACTGTTTCCCGTGTCCTTAATAATCATCCATATGTAAGCAAAGAAAAGAGAAATGCTGTATTAGCGGCAATTAAAGAAAGTAATTATGAACAAAATATTAATGCAGTTCATTTAAGTAAAGGAAAAACACAAATGATTGGTGTTGTCCTTCCTTTTTCTGACCATCCTTATTTTGCGCTGCTGTTAAAAGGGATAGCAAAACAAGCGCTGGAGAATAATTATAAACTTGTATTGTTTCAGACGGATTATATGGTAAGCAGGGAATTAGAGGCATTACAAATGTTGAAGCAAAAGCAAATTGACTCCCTCATCATTTGTTCGCGAACTTGCGAATGGTCTGTAATTCAAGAATATCTTTCCTATGGAACAATTGTTTTATGTGAAGACACAAAGGGGAAGGAAGTTTCTTCGACATTTGTTAACCAATATAAAATTTTCAAAGAAGCTTTAGCATTTTTACATAAAAAGGGTCATCAAAAAATCGGCTACTGTATTGGAAGAAAAACGGGTCCAAGCAGCCAATTACGTGCAAATGCCTATCAAGAGTTTCTTTTGGAACATCAACTTCCTTATTGTGAAGAATATATTATCGATCACTGTAATTACTTTGAAGATGCCAAAAAGGTGATGGATCATTTACTGCAAATGGATAATCCTCCGTCTGCTTTAATTGTGACAAGTGATCAAGTTGCAGCAGGAATTGTTATCTATTGTCAAAAACAAGGAATCAAAATTCCAGAAGAGCTTGCGATAATAGGTTATCATAACGAATCCATTGCAAGGCTGATGGAAATATCTACAATGGAAATTCCGCTTTTAGAGATGGGAAAGAACTTATTTCAACAAGCTATTAGCAAAGAAATATCGAAAGAAGAAATGTTTTTTCGTTTTATTGAAAGAACCACTGTATAAACAAGTTGTTCTTTAGCTGCAAATTAAAAACATCCCAAACAAGCATTTTGGGATGTCAGACTGTAGACAAACGCCTGGAAATTTGAGGTTTTGCCTATGGTCTTTTTTGTGACCTCTTCTAATAGGGTATTGATTTCCGCTACAGGGGTTCGCTTTCCATGGGGCGAGCGCCGAGCCGCTTCGTCGCATACGCTCCTGCAGGGTCTCGGACTTTCTCGCATCTCCCATAGGAGTCTCACCCCTTCCGCTCCAATCAACATGTTTTCATCAAGTTAGTCTAAAAATTTAACTGTTCTGGTTTAAAAATATAGGTAGATAATTTTAGAGGTGAAGTCATGCTTTCCAAACATTCTTCTATTCAAAGAAAACTTGCTTTAGATCATCCTCGACCTAAACAAGTTATCAAAAAATTTATGCAAAAAGAAAAGCGTGGTATGCGATGGACAACTTTATGGGGACTTAAAAAATTGTCTATGCAAGCGATGCTTAATCCATAAAGGCCAACTGGACTTGGATGAGTCTGGTAACTGCTTAAGAAGAGCATAAAGAATAAATCAAAATACAATAAAATAACGAAAAAGACCCTAAATTACAAAAGGGGTTCAGAATAAAAACATTCTGATTCCCTTTTGTCGACAAACTGTCACCCCAAGCAAGCATTTGGGATGTTTTTATATTTTGTATCTTGCCTCTTTACGATTTTGCTCTAATTAGAAGGAAAAAGGAACAAGTTTTATTTTTTGACTAGGTTTTAGTAAGGATAGAAGCGGTATATCTGCATCAATTACCTTTCCGATAACGTTGACTCGCTCATCTGCTGGAAGATCGCACAGGGTGATTTGTATTTCTCCACGATAGCGTCCATAGAGGTCATTATCTCTTGTGATTGTGCCGGCTGGACGTGCTTCTGTGTTCTCTGGGTAGATATTCTCTAGACTTCTCGTACCTAGGAAGCGGAGAACATCACGGGAAAGATCAGGACGAAGTTGGAACTCGCCTTCTTGATAATCCTGGATACGGATGGAGACATAATGATGCTGATCAAAATCGATTAATTTATGAAGTAGTGCTTCACTTACTCCAGGATCACCAATGTAAACATCCTCAACCCCTGCTAGAAATAACTCTAATGCACCATGATATGGCTCTAAGTGCCGATGATTTTCCAATGTAGGCAGCCCGTCAAATAGAGGACCACGTTTTTCTTCATCACCTGGAATATATGCACTAATAGGTATTCCGAAGCGCTGGAAGATTTTATTTTGCGATTGAAAAAAAGAAAAGGATAATCCCGTTTCTTGTCTTGGATAGAAATTATGCCATGCTATCAATTGGTTGGCATTCAGACCAGCTTTTATAAGTGCAGACAAGTCCTCCTCTTGGAAAGCACTAGCATTAAGAGCCAATTTAAAATCTTGGGAAAGGGTTAAAATCATTTCATTATCAAAACCATCATCTAATCGAAGACCAATAACCCCTAGCTTCTTTAACTCCATTAAACTGTTTAATCCTAAATGACTAGGAGTTCTTAAGGAAACATCGGCAAAAACCTCTATTCCTGATTCAGCAGCTAGAGTCATAAGTGCTTTAGCTCTAGTCGCTAATTCACCAGACTCCTCCGGAATATGAAGGGAGGTGAATGCCCGCTTTACTCCTAATTTTCCAGCGCGGGTAATTCGTTCTTCCGCTAAAGGATCCTTTAAATAAAAGGAAATGCCAATCATTCAAACTCACCAGCCATTTCATCTTTGAAGCCAAATAAATACGTAAAAACAAATCCAGCAGCATAAGCAATTAATACCCCTGCTAAATATAGAAACACTTGACCGGTAACAACAAGGAATGCAAGTGGGATACCAGATACGCCGATAGCTACAGTAGCAACTCCGAATGCAGCCTGAAACGCTCCGCCGATTCCAGCTCCCAAACATGCCGTTAAGAAGGGACGCCCTAGCGGAAGGGTAACACCAAATATCAATGGCTCGCCAATCCCAAGAATCCCTGCAGGAAGACCACCAGCAATAGCTCTCTTTAATCGTGTTTTCTTTGTTTTAAAGTAAATCGCAAACGCTGCACCTACTTGGGCAGCACCACCCATTGCAAGGATTGGCAGAAGAGGATCATTATCAATTGTATTAATTAACTCAAGATGTATTGGTGTTAACCCTTGGTGTAACCCAGTGACAACAAGGGGAAGGAAGGTTGCCCCAAGAACAAATCCTGCAACTACACCCCCCATTTCCAGTAAGGAGGTTAATCCTTTTGTAATGACATCAGAAATAAGACCGCCAAGCGGCATAAATATGAGATAAGTCAAGATACCAGTAAGCAATAAAGCGACAGTCGGCGTAATAAAAAGATCTAGCGAGGTTGGCACATATTTACGAACCTGTTTTTCAACTAATGCGATAAAGATTGCTGCGAATAGCACGCCAATTAGTCCGCCTCGACCAGGCAGTAAATCTGTGCCAAATAAATGAATGCCAGCAACAGCGGGGTTTATTATCAAAATACCGGCAATAGCTCCAAGCGCTGGCGAACCGCCAAATTCTTTTGCTGCATTTGTACCAACTAATATGCCGAGGTATCCGAATAATCCACTGCCAATCACAGATAAAATGATGGCAAGTTGTGATTCTTCTGCCAGCACACCGGCCTGGACAATGGCTTTTGTAATTCCTGTTATCAATCCAGACGCTACTAGAGCAGGAATTAAAGGAATGAAGATACTAGCAATTTTGCGCAAAAATAATTTAAAAGGTGTTGCATTTTTTTTGTTAATTTCAGCTTTTGTGCTTGCTGCCTTTTCTTTTAGATTAATCCCGCCAGCATCTTCGATTAATCTACTAAAGGCTTCTGTAACTTTATTTACTTTTCCAGGACCAAGAATAATTTGCAGTGTTTCTTCAACTACAACTCCTAATACTCCATCCACTTTTTTTAATTCTTCTTTATTGATTAAGGAAGAATTTTTCGGTGTGACACGAAGTCTTGTCATACAATGTGTGTAGCTAACAATATTTTCAGGACCACCTAATTGTTCGAGAATCTTTTCTGCTAAAATTTTATTGTTTTCACCAGCCATCTTAAATTCCCTTCTCTCCACTATTATTTATTTTTGCACTCCTATCAAATGTGTCCAGGCACCATGTTGTTTCTAGATAGGGAAGACACATTTAAGCGAATGCTACTTTCCTTCTTTAATAAATTGAATAGCTTCTCTTGTTTTATCAATAGAGGTAATAGTGTCCTCATATTGAACTGTTGCCATTGAGAGAAACAAAATATCCATGATATATAGCTGAGCTAGACGTGACGATGTGGCTGCACTTCGAAAGGGAGCTTCAGCTGAATAGGAAGTAAACAGCTTTATATCTGATAATGATGCAACAGAAGATTGACCGTATTTTGTTAGACTGATTGTTTTTACACCATGTTTCTTGGCAAGTGACATGACTTTAATTACTTCGGGAGTTTCGCCTGAATGGGAGATTCCAAAGACAATATCATCCTTGCCTGCATTTCCGATTAATGTAGCGACAAGATGTATATCAGTAAAGGCAGTAGCGTTTTTATGAATTCGCAGAAGCTTTTGCTGAGCATCTTTAGCGATAATATTGGAAGCACCAATCCCAAAAAAATGAACATTTTTTGCAGCAGATATAGTGTGGACAGCGCGCTCCAATTCTTCATAATTAATTATTTCTTCAGAATCACGGATACACTGAATGCTGTTACTAGTTGTTTTTTGAACAATAGAGTAGAAGGATTCATCTGGTTCAATATCGCGATATCCTTGTTCAAGGGGCTTCACTAAATCGCCAGCAATTCTAACTTTTAAATCTTGAAAGCCATTTAAGCCTAAGGATTTACAGAGTCGAATAACCGCGGCTCCGCTTGTACCTGCATGCGCGCCGATTTCATGAACGGTACTGTTTAAGAGCATATTTGGATTTTCTAGTATAAATGCAGCAATCTTTCGCTCGGAAGCGGGGAGCTGCTCCAACATGCTTTGAATAATTTTTAAACCACCTGCTACCACAATCTTAACCACCTTTTCAGATTACTTCTGAATTGCTTTTTTTACATAACCATTAGCATTTGCTAAAAGCTGCTCTGCTTCTTGCTTGCTTGAATTTGTTTTTAACATGACGATTGCTGTTTTGACTTGTAAGTTTGCCTCTTCCAATGTTTCTAATGCTTGTTCATAGGAGACATCTGCAATTTTGCAAATAATAGCGATTGCTCGTTCCTTAAGCTTTTCATTGCTTACATGAACATCTACCATTAAGTTTTCGTATGCTTTTCCTAGCAATATCATGGAGGAAGTGGAGATCATATTTAAAATCATTTTGTGTGCAGTGCCTGATTTTAACCGGGTTGAACCGGTAAGCACCTCAGGACCGACAATCACTTCGATTGCTTGCTCTGCTTCTTTACTGATGGCTGCATTTTTATTACAGGATAAGGCAATTGTTTTTGCTCCAACTGCTCTTGCATACTGCAATGCTCCGATAACATAAGGAGTCCTTCCACTGGCGGCAATACCAATCACCGTATCATTTTTTGAAAGACTTATAGCTTTTAAATCTTTGATACCAAGATCTGGCTGATCTTCTGCTCCTTCGACCGCTTTAAAAAAGGCTGTTTCTCCACCAGCGATCAGTCCTTGCACCATTTCGGGATCTGTACCAAATGTTGGTGGACATTCTACAGCATCGAGAACGCCTAATCTTCCACTCGTTCCTGCGCCCACATAAATAAGGCGACCGCCTTTTTGGAAGGATTCAAAAACGTATTGGACGGCTACCTCTATATCAGATAAGACTTCCTTGACTGCAAGAGCCACTAGTTGATCTTGTTCATTCATCAAACGCAATATTTCCATTGGTTCAGCCGTATCGATTTGCATTGTTTGCTCATTTCGAGATTCTGTTGTTAATAGCTCAAGCTTTTCTTCCATGGTAAATACTCCTTCTCCAAGTTTGTTTAGATTTGAAAACGATTTCCTTGAGATGATTATAATAAAACTAAAATGAAATTTCAATAATTCATAACAAATAATAAAATGAAATTTTATTTCAAGATGCTTACATAAAAGAAAAGACAATTGACTGAAACTTACTGTTATCCTTATACGTATGATAAGAGGAGGGGGTAAAAACATGATTTTCCGTTCGAAAGTAGATCGCTTCTTTATTATCATGTTGTTAGTCGTTATTTTTAGTATGGGGCTTGTTACGTTAGGTCCATTGTTTATAGAGAAGGAACGAACAATATTGCCCAGTATTATTATGAGTACCATTTTTATCTTATGTACTTCTTTTTTTGCATGGATTACATTTGGTATTAAGTATGTGTTTACCGATGAGTATTTACTAGTAAAAGGGGGACCTTTTCACAGTAAAATCCGCTATGAAAATATTACTAAAGTTGCTAAGACGACTGATATATTTACTGGTTTTCGACTGTTAACTTCCAAATCAGCAATCGAAATATTTTACATGACAGCGAGCCTTGGCAGTGTAAAAATATCGCCGCAGAACGCTGAATTATTTTTAATAGAATTAGAAAATAGAATTTCAAAAAGAGGAAAAAACAATAATTAACGATAAGTTATTTTAACGATGGCGGTGGAGATGTGAAGAAGATAATATTAGTAGGCACTTTTCATTTTGCGGAAAATGCTGATATGATAAAAAGGAAAGACGAAGAGATCGAAGAATTAGTTCAATTATTAGCAGAATGGAGACCTTCCAAAATTGCCTTAGAATGGGATAAAAAAGATGAGCAGCTTCTTATTGAAAAATTTCATCAAGAAAGTAATCAATATTTTTCAGATGAGATTGAACAAATTGGTTTTAGATTAGCGAATAAATTACACCATGATAAGGTATATGGTGTAAATTGGGAAGGGGAATTAGGGCAAGAAGATGTTCAAAACCTATTTAATGAAATAAAGGAAAATTATCAAGAACTATCTGAAAAAATGGAAAGTTTAAATAAAGCTAGTCCCGTGTTGTCTGCAACAAGTTCATTAATAGAGGCATTTCGCCGATTGAATGAGAACGCATATATACATAGACTTGAGGATCTTTATTTATCTTTTGTCTTAGTTGAAAATAAACAGGGTGTAAAAATTGGTATTCCCTTTCTAGATAAATGGATGAAAAGAGAATTGTATATATTTAATAATGTGCTAGAGATTACAAAGGATAATGATCAAGATTGTATTTTGCTTCTTATTGGCAGTGACCATTTGTGGCTATTAAGAAAGTTTTTTGAAGGAATTGGCTGGGAAGTAATAAATCCTTTTTCCTATACAAACAAAATATAAGGGGCAGGAGGAATGTTTCATGTATTCAATAGAAGGCTTCCATTAACGTTCAAGGTTACTGCCATTTTCACGAGCTCCCCCATTTTCTATAGGCATAAGAAGAATGGAAAAAGGGAGGATGAAAATCGATGGCAATTCACTACTTGAACATTAATAATAAAGAATTATATGTGGAAACGCATGGGAAAATGACAGGAAAAGCTATTCTATATTTACATGGCGGCCCAGGTGAAGGGTGTTTTGACTTTTCCATGAATCAAACACATCGTCTAAACAATTTTTTTCGTTTAGTTGTTATAGATCAGAGAGGAGTATGTCGCTCTGAAGAAATTTTTAAGGAGGAGTCTTTTGGAATAAACCATTTAATAGAAGATTGCGAAGAACTACGTATCCAACTAGGTATTTCTAAATGGTCGATTATAGGGCATTCTTTCGGTGGATATTTAGCCGTCCTATATGCAAATCGCTATCCATATGCTATCGAAAAGTTAATTTTTGAGTGTCCTACATTTGATTTCGAATTAACAGCAAAATCCTTATTAAAAAGAACGGCTAGCTTATTTGCAAGATATAATATGATTCCATTACAGAAGCAAGTCAATCGTTTAATTGCTAAAGCTGTGTCACCAAAAGAATTGGTAGAAGGCTATTTGCAGCTAAGCTCTTATTTGCAAGAAAAACGAATGGAAATATATAGTTTGCATTCTATTAATCTAGAAACAAGTATTTATACAGACGAACAATGGGATCGTTTTTATGATAAGTCTGAAATCCATTTTGTAAGATTAAGGAATGAAGGCAAGATCTTCGAATCGGTTTTACCACTATTAAAGAAGATACAAGTACCGAGTCTTTTAATAGTAGGTGAATATGATCCAGTAACCTGTGAAAAGCAAATAGATTTTTTTGATAAGAATGTTCGACAAGGAGAAATTCAAATAATAGAGCAGTGTGGGCATACGCCTCATAATGAAAGTCCAGAATGGTTTAGTAAAATGGTAACGGAGTTTATATTATGGGAAAATCATTGAAGCAAAAATCATGAAACTAAATGGTGTGAAGTAAAAGGTGCTATGTTTTCATTATTAGTACCTTTTCCCCTTTTTTTGAAAGACTTCATAAGATAGATTGCTGTAAAAGGAGAAGACAATCATGTATGTAAAAACAAGGGATGGATTACTAGTATATTACGAAATGAGTGGAAACGGAAATCCATGCCTTTATCTGCATGGAGGTCCAGGATATTGGAGCAAACCTTTCCAGCTATTTGCCCATGGTCTTTTAGAAAAAGATTTGCAAATGATATATTTAGATCAGCGAGGATGCGGCCGATCTGAACATTCCCTATCCCATGATTATTCATTAAATAGATTAATTATGGATTTAGAAGAATTAAGAATATCGCTAGGAATTAATAAATGGTATATTATGGGACATTCCTTTGGCGGCATTCTTGCAGTTAACTATGCTGCTCGATTTCCGGAACATACCATTGGGCTAATATTAGCCAATGTAACACTGAATATGTACGAATCGTTTGAGTATCAAATAAATAGAGGACTTGAAATTTTACAAGAACAACGAAATATCTTCCCTTCTGATCCACTGGAGGATTACATAGAATTATTCTATTCGACTCTTTTTAAATTAATCGAGAACGGACGTTACGATCATTTTCAATATACAGATATAGACAAGAAAAAAGAAGTAGATATGATAGATAAGGAATTAAGAACGGATGCCTATTTCCAAAAGAAGATTTTCTCCTTAAAAGAATATTTTGACGATTTTACAGAACTTCTGAGAGAAATACAAAAACCGACTCTGATTATAGCTGGTAAATCTGATCATGCTGTTGGACCAAACCATCATTTAACTTTTCCGTGTGAAAATGCAGTCATTCACTATATTAATGGCGGACATCATCCATACATAGAGAATCAAGATGCGTTTAAAGAGGCAGTATTAAGTTTTGTAAATGATAAAAAGACTGTTTAGAATTAAATTAAATCCGATGATAATATTGTATTCATCATTTTGTCAGGAGTGAAAGGAAATGCTAGCCTCTCTACAGGCAATTCAAGAAGTGAGACAAGGAAATAAAGAGGTATTGCGACAACAGAAATGGCTGCAATATCTTTATATAACAAAAGAAAAGAATGTGAATTTAGAACAAGTTCCTTCGTTAGAAGGGTTAGAAAGCAATCCGGTTTTATCCTATGTGGAAAAGACTCTATTAATCTTAGATAATTGTACGAGTTTAAATGATCCTGAAAAACAAATAATAGAACAGGTTTTAATTTGGAGTGATGTAGCAAAATGTGGATCGCCTTCTCAGCGCAAATATTGGAGAGAAAGGGGATTTCAATTAGGCATTCATAATATTGGTTCTGCGCAAATTTATGCAGAGGAAATAAGAAAGACAACAAATGGCGAACGTAACTTGGTTTTAGAAGAGCTTATTTTTACACTTATTTATACACATGGATTAATAGGTCAATTTATAAGAGGAGAAGTTCGCTATTGTCAGTTAGAACCATTAATTTTATCTATGAATAAAAACATCGTAGTAGATCAAAATGATAGGTACCGTTTATTATATGTCTTGAATCAATGTATCATCGAAGCTGTTTCACCGCAAATATGGAAGGAAGTTCAAAAGGAAGTTAAAGAAGTTATCAGCTCTATTTTGGAAGGGAAAAGGGAGCAAGAGTTGCCATTAAAGGAAAGAATAAAGAGGCTGAGAAAAGCTGCTATCCAAAACGGTGAAAATTTTGATGAAGAGTATAGTCGTTTTTTAAAAGAATCGAAAAGAAATGAAATGCTTCAATTATTTTTTCATAAAACGGATATGTGGTATGTGGAGTCTGCTCTGCATGATTTCTCCTTGGAAGAATTTTTGAAAATCTTCCTATTAATCTATCAAAAAGTCGATCCATTAACAATAAGGCAAATCAGCTTTGAACCGTTTATGAAAGACATCTATTATGACTATAAAGGTAAAAAGACAATTAACTTATACAAAAAGAGAATCATTGAGGCATTTTTGAAAGAACAAACGATTGATGATTTAATTGCCGGCACAAAGTGCGCAAATGAACATGTCGAATTAGTGATTATTCCGCTTGACTCTTTAAATGAAAATATTAGCGTAACATTTGTTTATTCAAAGGCTGGGGAGAAATTAATTGAGTTTTGTCAGGAAGCAGAAAAATCCCCCCTTTATGAACGGGCAATCATTCTTTTATATGATTTTTTTGGTTTTCGAAAGGATGGCTTTGATCGAATGCAAAATGAACAAAACTATCTTGCTGATATGAATAATGCTGAAGACCATAAAAAGATGATTGCTGACTACGCAATAGGAAATAAGCTGCTGGATATAGGGGCAGGCGGTGGAATTATGTTAGATATTCTATCGGATCGTCATCCCCAAGCAACTGTTATCGGCATTGATATTTCTACCAATGTTATCGAGGCATTAGAAAAAAGGAAAATAAGAGAAAAGAAAACATGGCTTGTTAAACAGGCAGATGCACTGCAATTAAAAGAAACTTTTGCGGTGAATAGTATGGATACCATTGTATTTTCTTCGATACTTCATGAGATGTATTCTTATATTCCATATAAAGGGATGAAATTTAATCCAGAGGTTATTTTGGATAGCCTAACAAGTGCATTTGAAGTCCTTAAACCGGGCGGCAGAATCATAATTAGAGATGGTATTATGACCGAACCGAAAGAAGAATGGAGACAAATTGAATTTAAGCAGCCAAATGGTTTGGATTTTTTTAAACGCTATGTAAATGATTTTAAAGGCAGACAGATCGAGTTTGAGCAAATTAATGAAAGCACTGTTCAATTGCCGATAAATGATGCGATGGAATTTCTATATACTTATACATGGGGAGAAGAGGCCTATCCGCATGAAGTACAAGAGCAGTTCGGGTACTTTACCCCTGCAGAATATAAAGATGTTATTAAAAGGGTGATTGGCAATAAGGGGAAAGTGCTATTGTTTGACCATTATTTACAAGATGGCTATGCAGAGCATCTATTACCGAAAGTAAAATTGATGGATTCCTCTCAAAACGTGGTTAAACTTCCTGACAGCACCTGTTTTATTGTGATTGAAAAACATCTTAGATAGAGCTTTAAATAGTTTTCAAGCAAGGCAAAAAAATGGAGAGAATAGATTTCCGCCTACTTTCACATAATGAAAAAGGATCTATTTTAATAAAGGAACCCTATGGGGAACTTAACATTTCTTTATATAGAAAGTAGGTGGAATGATGGATATTAACAGAGCAAAACAAATACTTTCCTCATCAGCAGAAATAGAAGTAAAGTATAACGGTGCCTCAGTTTGGCTGGAAGATATTAAAGAAAAAGATGCAACCGCAATCGTTCATCTGGTAGGCGGAAGTCAAGAACAAACAGAAGTTGACATTGCAAGCCTAGAAGAAGCTTAAAATCTCTCGCAAGACAACCACGAGGATAGAGGTTCCAGTTGGTAGACAAAAGGAGAGGATCAGAATGTTTTCATTCTGATTCCCTTTTTAACACTTGTAGCGGAAAACAACATCTCTATTAGAAGGGATTACAAAAAAAGAGTATAGGCAAAACTCCTAATTCAAGGAGTTTGTCCTCATTCTGCAACCACTCGTAATAGTGGTTCTTTTTTATGAAAAATATGGTAAAATAGTATTCAAATGGTTTTGAGAGAAAAAGAGGTGAGTTTATGCAAATAAGTCTTAAAGTATATGGCGAGCATGCAAGGATGGTCTCCCATCTTATTGCTAAAAATCCCCATAACTTATATGAAAGAAAAGAGAAAGGCGGGTTAGTGCGCATTGTTTTTACCAAAAACGAGGAGCATGAAGTCCAGATATTATTTTTCGTTACAGTAGATAATATGGAATTAACGAAAAATCAAACTAACTTTTCGTCTATTACACATTATATTAATGATAGAGAAAGTGCTGTCAGCAGTATTTTCTGCTCAGTTTTACGAAAGGCAGTTGGAACTGCATTAAATGGAAAGCCAAAAGATGAATTCAAAGAGTGGGTGAACTATTCTTTTCCCCTAGAAATTACATTTGGACCGCTATCTACCAAGTTAACCAATCATGAATTAGCAGAACTCTTTGAACCTTTAGGATATGAGCTTACGATCGAAAATGGCAAGGTACTTTTACCAAAGTCATTCGCGAAAAAAAGTTCAGCAAAATTTATTACGTTAAAGGCAAAACAGACGATACAAGACTGTTTCCGTCATTTGTTTGTGCTGATTCCAGTAATGGACCAATATAAACATTATTATATTGATGAAAAAGAAGTGGATAAGCTGAAGCGTTACGGAGAAGGATGGCTTTCCTCCCATCCGAAAAGAAATGAAATTATAAAGGAGTCGCTTGTTTTTTCAGATTTAATAGAAAAATCAAGGTTAATAGAATCAAAGCCTTCAGAGGAAAAACAAGCACCTTTGACAAAGAAGAAAAGCTTAAATCAATGGCGCTATGAGAAAATTATAGAAACTGTAAAGAAGCTTCCGCATAATAGCCGAATTGTAGATATGGGTGCTGGAGAAGGAAAGCTAACGGCCCAATTAGGCTTTATAAGCGGAATAGAAGAACTTATCGCAGTAGATCCTTCTGAACGAGAACAGTTAAAAGCTAAAAAAAGAATCGAGGCATTAGTGGATAAGCCTGACTTTCTTCTTCCAACTTTTAAATGGGGCTCTTTATTTTATTATGATAGTGAATTGGAAAAGAAAGATATCTTTATTCTCTGTGAAGTCATTGAGCATATTGACGAAAATCGATTAGGGAAGGTATTTGACACCATTTTTACAAAATACAAGCCTTATCATGTAATTGTGACAACGCCTAATCAAGATTACAATGCTGTCTATGATATGAATGAGGCAAAAAGGCACAGCGACCATCGATTTGAATGGACGCAGCAACAGTTTGAAGAATGGACCAAGTATTGGGAAAGTCATGCTAACTATAAGGTACAAATCGATGGGATAGGTGAATATATAGAAGGTTACGGCTATCCTACACAGATGGCCATATTTTCGCAGAAAAGAGGTGGATAAATGAAAACGATTCGAATACCCTATAACAGTATTGTTTTATTAATAGGACCATCAAATAGTGGCAAATCAACAACATTGGAAAATTGGATAAACAAAGGTTTTCTGCAAGCGGAAGAAGTAATTAGTTCCGATCATTTTCGGAAATTAGTCAGTAATATTGACTTTGTAGACTGGACAAATCAACCTAAAGAAGTAGCTGCCAACTTGATGGAAGAATATAGCCAAATCTCAACAGCGGCCTTTGAAATGATGAAACAAATGATTAGCGCAAGAGCGACATTGAATAAGCGAAGCTATATCGACGCAACCCATTTAAAAGAGGCAGAACGGGAAAAGTATCGACTTCTGGGAAAAAAATATCATGTTCCTGTAGTAGTGATTGTTTTTGATCTCTCTTTATCTGTCCTTCTGGAAAGAGACGAAAAGCGCACCCATCCGAGAGGAAAAGGGAAGGTAAAAAGACAATTTGAAATAATGCGTCAGGAAATCCGCAAAATCCAAAGGGAAAGCTATCACGCAATATATTATATTAGAGATCGGGACGAGTCAGTAAGTATCGAAACAGAAGAAGCTTCGTACTATTTAAATGCTGATAATGGCTTAGATATTATCGGAGATATTCATGGATGTATGGATGAATGTTACGAATTGCTAGAACGTTTAGGTTATATAAAACATGATGATGGGTTATATCGCCATCCAGAAGGTCGGAAATTTGTTTCGGTAGGGGATATTATGAGCCGCGGCCCAAAATCTACAGAAGCACTTTTCTTTTTCTCTGCTCACCTTAACCATAATCTTGCGTATATGATTGATAGTAACCATGGATGGAAAATAGCAAGATGGCTTGATGGGAAAAAAGTGACACTAAATCA
Source organism: Niallia sp. FSL W8-0177 (assembly GCF_038006285.1). Classification (NCBI taxonomy): domain Bacteria; kingdom Bacillati; phylum Bacillota; class Bacilli; order Caryophanales; family Bacillaceae; genus Niallia; species Niallia sp. FSL W8-0177. The sequence continues at coordinate 1,924,315 of NZ_JBBOUX010000001.1, read as the reverse complement.
CGGAGATGAATGGATTAAAGAAACGTTTACTTCCTTTTCCCTTACATATACAGATGAGCAGATAGAAAAAATAAGAGAAGATTGGAAAACTATGCTTCTTCAGTCACCTTCCCATTATGTTCTGACAAGAAATGGTGTGAAAACAGCAGTTGTTGCTCATGCAGGGATAAAAGATCATTATATTGGCAAACAATCAAACACGATTTCCGATTTTACAAGATATGGAGAAACATTAGGAATGGACACAGATGGGAAGCCGATCCGTGGAGACTGGTACAGAAATCATCTATCAAAAGAATTAATTATTTGGGGACATGATCCGAAACCGGAGCCGCTCTTTGTGAATAATACAATCAATATTGACCAAGGGGTTGTTTTTGGCGGAAAGTTAACGGCTTTTCGTTATCCAGAAAGAGAATTTATTTCGGTTAAGGCTCAAAAGGATTATGCTCAAATTGAAGATAATCCATTAAAAAAATGGCAGGAAACAAGGCTTTCTCTGCCGAATGTTCAGCGATTTATTAATGGTTATAGTGTTTGGACAGATACGTTTGGAGAAATTAGTTGTCCGCAAAATAATGTGAAAGCAGCGATGGACAAGGTGTCCCATTTTACAATTCCCATGGAAGAGTTAATCTATATACCGCCAACGATGAGTCCTCCGCCGCAAACTTCAACAATCGAAGGATATTTGGAACATCCAATCGATGCCTATCATTACTACAAAGATAATGGGATAGACCAAATGGTTGTCGAGAAAAAGCATATGGGCAGCAGAGGGATACTTTTGTTATTTAAGAATCCAGAGGCAGCAGAAAAGTATGTTGGGAAAAGAAGTTTAGGCACTATCTATACAAGAACAGGGAGAGCCTTTTTTTCTATAGAGCTCGAAGAAAAAATTCTGACAAAGCTCCATTATGATCTGACAACTGTAAATTATTTTGATAAGAATCAGACAGACTGGGTATTGCTTGATGCTGAAATCCTTCCATGGAATTTAAAGGCAAAGGATTTAATTATTCAGCAATACGCACATGTGGCTGAAATGAGCGTGATGGATAGAGACAAGATTTACGAGCAGCTTCTTTGTGCGCAGCAAAATGGCATGGCTGTTAATGGCTGGGTAGAAGAATTTGCACAAAAGCGACAAAATGCGCAAAGTTTTAGTGAAGTGTACAATCAATATTGTTGGGAAATTCAACAATTAGAGGATATAAAAATCGCTCCATTTCATATCCTTGCACATAGCAACGAAAGTTATTTTCATCAAACACATCAGTGGCATATGGAACAAAACGAATATTTCAGCACAATTAGCAGTCTTTTTATGAAAACAGATTATCTGATTGTAAATGATGATGAATCATTAAAGAAAGCTGTCAGCTGGTGGGAAGAAATTACGACAGATGGCCATGAAGGGGTTATCTTTAAACCTTATCAATTCCTTGCGAAAAATCCAAAGGGAAAATTACTGCAACCAGCCATTAAAGTAAGAGGACGGAAATATCTTCAAATTATATATGGCATGGATTATTTAGAAAAGGATCAATTAAGACGATTAAAAGACCGTAAAACAGCTAAGAAGCAGCGCAATGCCTTAAAGGAATTGGCTTTAGGAATAGAAGGGATCAATCGTTTTATCCAGTTGGAGTCAATGGAAAGAATTCATGAATGTGTCCTTGCGACATTGGCTTTGGAAGAAGATCCGATTGATGCAAGATTATAAGGTGAAAAGCAAATTCAGAGGATATTTTCTCGATGAATTTGCTTTTTATCCCAGCTTGATATTTATAAGGGAATGCACTGGTTAATTTTTCATTATCTTTTTCTTTTCCATGCATCGATTATAAGAGAAGGAAATAAAAGCTTTTCCCCGTTATTTCTTGGATCATATTTTTTGGACCTAAAAATCACGCCATCTTTTCCGTGCCATTCATTTTCATGAAAAACACCTTCTTCATCACAATACTCCAATAAATGTACTTCGAATCCTGCTAATTTAAACATTTTTGACAATGATTGATAATTATGAACAATCTTATGAGTGAAGGCAGGATGGTGTTTAGGCCCGGGCCCTCCGATTTGCACTATTCGTTGATACGATTCATCCGGAAAGAAACCGTCTGGTACAGCACAGCGAATATAACCTCCTGGCTTCAAATATTGATAGCAAAGTGAGGCTGCTTGAACGCCTTCCTCAAAGGTGAGATGCTCCCATACATGTTCCGCTAAAATAGCGTCTATGGAACATTTTACAAACTTTAGCCAAGTTGAATCGTCCAATAAGTTAAGCTCATCTTCCTGTGTATGAATCCAGCCAGGATTATTCCTGTATTCCCCAGCACCAATAACAATCTTTATCGTTTCATCCTTCATATGAATCCCTCCATTTTAGAAATTACCATTAGCATACAATATAGAATATAAATGACTTTTTCGACAAGATAAAAATGTTAACGAGTAACAAATAAAAAACAGGCCAAATGACATAGGAATCATCGCCTATCTATTGTAAAATAATAGTACAGAAAGGATTACCTTTTTTCTTGTAAGAATGTATGCGTATTCAAAGAGAGGGGAGATGACAATGAAAAAATTTCTTATAAAAAAAAGAAAAGGAATTCCGTTAAAAAAGAAGCTTATTATTTCCTTTTTAGCAATGCTATTAATTCCGAGTATCTTAATTGGTGAATTTTCTTTTTTATATGCAAACAAGCAGATGGAAAAAGATTTTATAAGCAATGCGAGTACTAATTTAAACATGCTGGATAAGAGTATAACCAATTTAATGTCTGAAAAAATTTATGATGTGTCAGCATTAACAGAAACAATGACGAAAGAACTATTGGAAAAAGATCCGGAAACTCTGCAGAAAACCATTGAGCAGTATAGCCAAGTCCATCCTGAAGTTTCTAGTATCTATATTGGAACAAATGATGGAAAGCTTTTTCAGAAGTCTATGGAGGAAAATAATGATCATATGGATCCAAGGTTGAGAGATTGGTATAAAGCGGCTGTTAATAAACCAGGAGAAGCAGTTATCATGGATCCTTATCTTTCCCCAGTTTCTAAAAAGATGGTTATTACCATTGGAAAAACGATTGCAGATAATGCTGGCGTTATGGCAGTAACCATGAATTTAGATTACTTAGCAGAACTCGCAGGTGAAATAACATTTGGAAAAGAAGGCTATGTCATCTTACTTGATCAAAAGAAACGGTTTATTGTTCATCCAGATGAAAAACAAGGGGGTGTGGTGAAAGCCTCCTATTATGAAACACTTTATAACCGACAAGCTGGCACATTGGATTATTCAGCAGATAAGATTAGTCGGAAAATGGTTTTTCAGACAAATAAGCTGACTGGATGGAAGTTAGCAGGAACGATGGAAAAATCAGAAATTGTCAATCATTCCAAAGATCTATTGTATGCGGTAACAGGGATATTAGCTGTCTCTATTATTATTGGAGGGATCATGATGATGGTGATTGTTTCCTCTATTATCAAACCAATTAAAAAATTGAAAGAACAAGCCATTACAGTGAGTAAAGGGAATTTAACTACGGACATTAACATAACTGCTAAAGATGAAATTGGCGATGTTGCAGCAGCATTTCATACGATGCAAAATAATTTACGACAGCTTATTAGCAATATCGAGCAAAGTTCCGAGAATGTCGCTGCAAGTGCCGGTCAGTTAACAGCAAGTGCGAATGAGGTGACTATTGCATCAGAGCATGTAACCAATACTATCCAGCAAGTAGCTAGCGGTGCGGAAATTCAGACAAAAGGTTTGGATAATAATGTCGATAGTCTTAAGTCTGTCTTAAATGGAACAAATCAAATCGTTATTTTTAGTAAAGAGGTTTCAGATCTTTCAACAGGCACGATAGAAAAAGCATATGCGGGAGGGAACTCCATACAAGCAACACTGGAACAAATGCATGTAATCAATGGGACAGTTGCTGAATCAAATAAAATGATTAAAGAACTCGTAGAACAATCCAAGCATATCGAAAAAATAACAGAAAGCATTACTACTATCTCCGAACAAACGAATCTTCTTGCATTAAACGCAGCGATAGAAGCAGCAAGGGCGGGGGAGACAGGCAAAGGTTTTGCTGTTGTAGCAAATGAAGTACGTAAACTTGCGGAACAGTCTGGACAATTTGCCAGTAATATTTCGCAATTAATTACGGATGTACAGAAAACGACCGAGAATACAGTTCAAAGAATGGCAGAGGTATCACGAGCTGTTCAAACAGGACTAGAAGTAACGGATGAATCTCATATAAGATTTCAAGAAATTGTACATAGTATGAAGGAAATGACCCCACATATTCAAAAAGTTACGGACACTTCAAATGAGATGGCAACCACTCTAAAGGAGGTAAGCATCACAGCAGGCGAATTAGCGCAGATTGCCTCTGATAATTCGGCTTCTTCTGAAGAAGTTGTATCCCTAACAGAAGAACAGCTGGCTGCTATTGAAGAAATTTCAGGTTCCGCAAAGAATTTGTTGAATATGGCGGAACAACTCAAACGAAATCTTCATCAATTTACCTATTAATCGTCATATGAAAAGTACCTCTTGCATAAAGTAGCGTTAGGCTTTATATGCAGGAGGTATTTTCGTGGAAAAAATAAAAGTTTATTTAATAAATGGGTTTCTTGGGAGCGGAAAAACAACAACTCTATTAAAATGTATGGAATATTTTAAAGGGAAAAATAAAAAATATGCTATTATCTTGAATGAACTTGGGGAAACAAATATCGAAAAACACCTTTTTAAAGAGGAGTCACTCTATGAATTGTTAAATGGATGTGTCTGTTGTTCCATCAAAGAAGATTTAAGATCAACACTTAATGACCTAACCGTGACATTGCATAAAGAGAACATAGAAATTGTGTTGTTAGAAGGGACAGGAGTAGCAAATCCTTGCGAAATAATGGAGACATTTAGTGAACAGAGATATAGAGATAATTTTGAGGTCGTTGAAAGAATTTGTTTAATTGACAGCTTGCATTTTACAGAATATACAAGTATTTTTTCGAGCAGCAAAGAAGTGAGGCAGCTGCAGAAAGAGCAAATTGAGAACGGAACAGTATTAGTCCTAAATAAAATCGATCAGCTTTCAAGCAAGCTTGCTGTTGAAAAGGTGGAAAAGCGAATTAGAAAGATAAATCCTGATGCTCCGTTATTACATAGTAACTATGGCCATGGAGTAACAGCATATTTGGAAAAACAGGAAGGTACTAAAATCAAAGACCAATCTATTTCCCATCATCATCACCATCATCATATTAAAGCAATGAAAATAGTTCAAACAACCCCTATGACGAAAAGCGAATTACGAGATTACTTAAAAAATAATCAAGATAAGTTACTGCGAGCTAAAGGAACAATCAAAAATAGTGATGATCATTCTTGGTATCATTTTCAATATGCTTCTGGTTTGCTAGAATGGCAAAAAGTAAAGGAATATCTTCCTGATCGAAAAGGAGAGATCATTTTAATAGGTGAAAAATTACCTGAAAAAGTAATTCTATAATACTTTCTTTGTGTATCTTAATCGAATCTAGCATAAGATACACTATTTTTTGCATAGATAGGATAGGACAAGCATAGATATAAACTATATAAGGATACATGATCGAAGAAAAGGAGTATGCTATGTCTATCCCAACTCGTATGAAGGATATTTTTATCTTTTGCTTATTTATCGCTTTAATGTATCTATTTTTTTTCGGGGATCTTTATGTGGCAAAGCAATGGAGCTTCGCATTGCCAGATCAAATAAAAACTATTTTTGTGTTATTTCTTGGGATTTTGCTTGAGGCACTTCCGTTTTTATTATTAGGTGCTATCGCCTCCTCTATAATTAATATTTATATTTCAGAAGAGTATATTGCTAGAATTATGCCGAAAAACCCAATAGCGGCCATTGGTGCTGCTTTAATTGCTGCAGTGATTACACCAGTCTGTGAATGTGCCATTATTCCAGTTGTTCGCAGATTAATTCAAAAAGGAATTCCTGTCCATATTGGTGTTGTCTTGTTAATGGGAGCTCCAATTCTTAATTTTATCGTTTTTGGCAGTACGTACTATGCCTTCCAACATAATTTATCGATTGCATACGGACGTTTTATCATTTGCGTATTGGCAGCCATTATAGTGAGTCTCATTATTTATTTCTTTTTTTCGAAACAAAAGGTATTAAAAACACAAAGGGAAGATTTAATGGCAGCCGTTCCTATTAATGAAAACAAAGGTGATTCTAAATGGAAAGGAATTTTGCATCATACGTGTCATGAATTCTTTACGATCGGGAAATATTTCATTGTTGGAGCAGTATTTGCAAGTGTTGCCCAAGTATATTTAAAGGATAGTTTTATCATGCAGGCGGGGGAATCACCAATTGAAGGAACAGCAGTAATGATGGGGCTAGCATATGTGCTATCACTTTGTTCAGAGGCAGATGCTTTCGTAGCAGCTTCCTTCTCCAAGATGTTTACCCCTGAAGCGATTATTGGTTTTTTAGTTTTTGGACCAATCCTTGATTTTAAGAATACATTTGTCATGATGGCCTCTTTTCGGGTGAAATTCGTATTCGTGTTTATTACGATTGTTACAATGATTGTATTCTTGCTTTCGCTAGCTTCACGATTCATTTTGTTTTCATGACACATATAAGGAGGAAAAATGGTGAAAATTAAATGGAGTCCAACCTGGCAATTAGCAAACGAACTGCAAGGAATTGTGCTGATTGGCTTCAGTCTCCTTATTTTCAAGTTATTGGTGACAGGAGATGTCGGACAGCTTGTTGCCCCTAAAATGGTGCCATTATTAGGTATAACGATGACATTAATGTTTCTTCTTGGTTTTTTCCGGTTGTTAAATAGCAACTTAAAGGGAGCAGATTGTGATTGTGATGTATGCGACGAGAATGCCTCTTTCCTGAACCTTACTTTTTCTTATCTGCTATTCTTTAGCCCGTTGATGTTGTTTTTTACCTTACAAGACATGTCGATTGATAAAAGCATGCTCCCAAATATTCAATTTGAGCAAGGACAAACCTTTTCTGTTAGTGAAGGTCAGCTCAAAACCTCTGAAAAAGAAGATATGATTACAATTGAAGATGACAATTATTTGCAGACAATGGATATGATTCATACAAATTTGGATGATATGGCGGGTAAAGAAGTGATGATTACGGGTTTTATTCATCGGGAAGAATCCTTTTCCGATAATCAAGCAGTTATTGCAAGATATGTCATGACCCATTGTATTGCAGATTTAGGCTTGTTTGGTTACATGCTGGAGGGCGAAGTTGGTGGATTACAAAGTGATCAATGGTATGTGATAACAGGAAAATTGGATAAGAAGGAATATGAGGGTCAAATAATGCCTATCATTAAACTAGAAAAGGCCGAAGAAACAATAGCACCTGATGAAGATTACATATATTCATTAGACTAATAGGCTACCATTCTTGCATTATTCCTATTTTTTCGTTAAAATTTAAGAGAATTCAATTAAATATAAGCGGGGGCTTGTGGAAACAGGCTGAGAGTATGGCTAATCTGCCATTGACCGAATGAACCTGTTGGATAATGCCAGCGTAGGGAGGTGTAATGGGATCAAAACACTTTGCTTAGGCGTAGTGTTTTTATTTTGCCATAATTGCTGAAAAATCGCACGGCGCTTCCTTCGTATCCGTGTTAGGAATTCAGTTAGTTATGGCTTTTTTTGTTTGTACGTAATTTATTTCACGTTTGAAACGGAAGATGCCATTGTAAGCATATCTATATTTGAGGAGAATAAATCGGCCTCAGAAAATACTATCTGCAAAGGTACTATGAAAGGGAATTCCCGTGAGAGGGAGATCACTTTGCCATCAAAACGTTAATAGTCTTAAGATTAATAGGGAACTTTAGAAAGGAAATGAGATTAAGAGATGAATGAAAAAGTTGACATGGTAATTCCGGCTATTTTAACAAAACTTCGAAAACATGTTCCGTTGGTTCATAATATTACTAATGTTGTTGTTACTAACTTTACGGCAAATGGATTACTAGCATTAGGAGCTTCACCGGTAATGGCATATGCAAAGGAAGAAGTTGCAGAAATGGCAGCAGTAGCGGATGCTCTTGTCCTAAATATTGGAACACTAACAGCTGAAAATGTAGAGAGTATGATTATTGCTGGGAAGGCTGCGAATCAGGCGAATACACCCGTAATTTTAGACCCTGTTGGTGCAGGAGCTACTAGTTACCGTACGGAATCTGTGCACCGTATTATGAAGGAAGTAAAAATCAGCTTGCTTCGCGGAAATGCAGCAGAAGTAGCGAATGTAGCTGGAATTAAAGCAAAAATGAGAGGAGTAGACTCTGTCGGCGAACATAATAATCAAGGAATCGCGCTGGAAGCTGCAAAGCTTTTACAAGTACCAGTGATTATAACAGGTGAACAAGATATAGTCGCAGTTGACGGGAAACTGGCTATTATCCATAATGGGCATTCCATGTTAACAAAGGTTACAGGAACAGGTTGTTTACTTTCCTCCATTCTTGGTGCATTTATTGCAGTAGAAAAGGATATCTTTCTTGCTTCTATAGCTGGTTTAGTAGCATATGGAGTTGCATCAGAACATGCTTTTGAAAAGACGAGTGAAGAAGGTCCAGGAAGTTTTCAAATCGAATTATTAAATCAATTATCGAAAATAAAGGAAGAGAATGTAAAAGAAGCGATGAGAGTGGAGATTAAGAGGGGGTAATTTTATGGCTACAGCAAAAGCATTAACAATAGCAGGGTCAGATAGTGGCGGAGGAGCTGGAATCCAAGCAGATCTAAAAACCTTCCAAGAACTTAAAGTATATGGAATGAGTGCCATCACCGCTATTACCGCGCAAAATACCCGAGGTGTAGATGGGGTATACCCAATGACGCTTGAGGCAATTGAGAAACAACTAGAATCTATCGCAGTGGATTTACGACCAGATGCGTTAAAAACAGGTATGCTATTTAATAGTGAAATAATTGAATTGGTAGCGGAAAAGATAAAAGAGTATCATTGGAAAAATTTGGTGATTGACCCTGTGATGATCGCTAAAGGTGGTGCTAATTTATTGCAGAAGGAAGCAGCAGAGTCCATGAAAAGAAAGCTCCTCCCTCTAGCTACTGTTTTAACACCGAATATACCAGAGGCAGAGGTATTAACAGGGATGGATATTCGAAATATAGAGGAAAGGAAAGAAGCTGCCAAAAGATTAAATGCGATGGGGGTTGCTTATGTCGTTATAAAAGGTGGACATGGGGCCGAGAAGGAAGCGATTGATCTATTATTTGATGGCAGCGATTTTTCAAGCTTGGTGGCGGAAAGAATTCCAACGAAAAATACGCATGGAACAGGATGTACTTTTTCGGCTGCGATTACAGCGGCCCTTGCCAATGGTTATTCTATTAATGAAGCTTTCCGATTAGGGAAGGATTTTATTCATCAAGCTATAAAAAATGATCTTCATATAGGCAGTGGACATGGTCCAACCAACCATTGGGCTTACCAAGAAAGCAAAAGATAATATGGGGGATATATGACAACTTATACAAAAGAACGAATAAAACAATTGTTGAAAATTTATTTTATAACGGGAAGCAACAATAGTACATCTGATCCAAAAGTTATTTTGGAAGAAGCACTTAAAGGCGGGATATCGATTTTCCAATTTCGCGAAAAGGGAAATGGGGCATTAAGAGGAGAAGACAAAATTCAACTGGCAAAAAGGTTGCAAGAACTTTGCAAGCAATATCATGTTCCATTCATTGTGAATGATGATATTGAATTAGCCTTGGCCATTGATGCTGATGGGGTACATATCGGTCAAGATGATGAAAATGCCATAAAAGTTAGAAACATGTTAGGTAATAAACTGTTGGGGGTTTCTGCTCACTCCATAGAGGAGATTAAAGCAGCGATAGAGGCAGGAGCGGATTATATTGGCATAGGTCCTATTTACCCAACAAGTACGAAAAAGGATGCCAAAGCAGTACAAGGCACCTCTCTTATTGAAAAAGTAAGACAAGAGAACATTTCGATACCGATTGTTGGGATAGGGGGAATTACTACTGAAAATGCTCCTCCTGTTATACAAGCAGGAGCAGATGGAGTTGCTGTTATTTCGGAAATAAGTTTGGCAGAAAATCCTTATAAACAAACGATAAACTTAAGAAAAGCAGTTTTTGACCAAGCATAAGTTATATTTTTTTTAAGTAAAATGGCAAGAGTTTATATTTTTTGCGGAAAATAGACATTCACCCAACCCAAATATAGCTGCCTGCATACAATGGTTTTGTAGAGGAGCTAGAATAAAGAAAATATAAAGGTTCCTTATTCGTTAACCAAAAAAGAAATGGTTAATCTACTACAAAAGAGAAAGGGAGATGTATATATGTACGGTTATGGTGGATATGGATGCGGATATGGTACTGGAGCTGTTGGTGGTGTTGGCTACGGTGGCGGATTTGCATTAATCGTAGTATTGTTTATCTTATTAATTATCGTCGGTGCGACATTTATTTGTTAATAAAAGATAAAAAGCTGACCTTGTGTCAGCTTTTTTTACATATAAAAGAATTTACGTTTTGTTCATTAATGGGTATTTTTAAAATATAAATGGTAACGGTTTCGGAAAAATATCGAAAAATACATACAATTATCGTAATAAAACAACAGGTATAATAAAATAAATATAATATTTTAAGTTTTAAGAAAATTAAATTTAAAATACTTATTGACAGAAAATTTAATATGGGTAAAATAAAGTTATTAGAGTGTTAGATTATATGACACTCGATGGCAAAATAACGTACATAAAGGGGGAAGGTAACTTAATGGAAAATTTAGAGTTTTTAATGAACAGCTTGTGGACGATGATTGCTGCAATTTTAGTTATTTTTATGCTTGGTGGATTTATCTTATTAGAAGCAGGTTCCACAAGAATGAAAAATGCAGGCCATATTGCTGGTAAAACAATTTTTACATTTGGGATAGCTTCGTTAGTTTTCTGGGCTGTTGGTTATGGATTTATTTTTGGAGACAATGCTAATTTCTTTGTCGGAATGAGTGAGTTTTTCTACAATGGCGGTAGCGTTGGCCAAATAGATGGAGATGGATTACAAACTACTGTTTTCTTCGTCTTTCAACTAGCGTTTGCAGGGATTTCTTTAACAATTGCACTTGGTGGTTTTGCGGAGCGTGCGAAATTATCTGTATATCTAATTTTCTCCGTATTATTCGGTATATTGGTTTATCCTATCATTGCCCATTGGATTTGGGGAGGCGGCTGGTTAGCTGAGCATGGAAAGCAAGACTTTGCGGGCTCAACTGTTGTTCACTTAACTGGTGCAGCAGCGGCTCTAGCAGCTACGATCCTTTTAAAGCCGCGTATTGGAAAATACAATGCTGATGGTTCGGCTAACCCGATATTTGGTCATAACCAAGTTTATACAGCGTTAAGCGTATTAATTCTTTGGGTCGGTTGGTTCGGATTCAATGCAGGTAGTACAGTTTCTGTAGCAGACGGTTTCTTTGGATATGTTGCTTTAAATACAAACTTAGCAGCAGCAGCTGGCGCAGTAGCAGCACTACTAATTTCCTGGATTGTTTTAGGAAAGTCAGATATTACAACCATGCTAAATGGTGCCTTAGCAGGTCTCGTTGCCATCACAGCATCTTGTGCATTCGTTGAGCCTTGGGCAGCAGTAGTAATTGGTTTAATTGCTGGAGTACTGGTATTTTATAGTGTTCGCTTCTTCGAGAATAGAAAAATCGATGATCCAATTTTTGCACTATCTGTTCATGGTACTGCGGGAATTTGGGGAACACTATCTAATGGATTATTTGCAACAGCAGAGTTAGCGGAATATACGGGAGTAGGGAAAGCTGGTCTATTTTATAACGGAGGCTTTGGGCAATTAGGCGTGCAGGCGCTTGGTGTTATAACTTGTGGGTTATTCGCTTTTGCAATAAGCTATGTCATTCTATTTGTTATCAAGAAGGTTAGCGGACTACGAGTAACAGAAGAAGAAGAAATTATGGGCTTAGATATTAGTGAACATGGTTCATATGGTTACCCGGAAGCATTCTTGTCAAAAGACGAAACAAAAAGCTTATAAAATCAGACGTTTAATAGTCGCGATTAAGAAAACAGCCTGTAAATTAAATGAGGATAGAAGTCTCGCTGAAAAGTGAGACTTTTATCTTTTTTCATAAATCAATTGCAAATAAGAACATGTTATGATAGACATACAGATTAATATAAATATCGACTAAAGAAGGAAGTGCATGGATGTGCTCTAAAAATCATAGATTAAATGAATGGAAAAGAGAAAAGGAACTTTTTTTACAAACAACCACTTATCAAAACACTCAATTAAATGATTTTTACGATGAACTATTTATGGAGTTATTTCAATTCATCCTTTTTGAATATAAAAAAAATTATGGAGAACCTCCATGCTCATTTGTCTGGTTTGTTACAGGAAGCGCTGGCAGAAAAGAGCAAGGCATCTTTAGCGATCAAGATCATGGCATTATCTATGAAAGCAATGACGAAAACAGCAATCAATATTTTATCCATTTTGGAGAATGGCTAAGTGATGCGCTAAATGAAATAGGTTATCCATATTGTGAAGGGAAAGTCATGAGTAGTAATCCAATCTGGTGCAAATCCGTAGAAGAATGGAAACACCAATTACAGCAATGGATGGAAAAAGAAAACTGGGAATCAATTAGATTTTTGCAAATCTTTTATGATAGTAGACAACTATTTGGAGAGGAAAATTATGTTCAAGAGTTGAGAAGTTATATTCATCAGTACTGCGTTCTTCATCCAATGCTTCTAAAAAGATTTATGAATAATGTAATGCGTATAAAAAAAGGGGTCGGAATATTTGGCCAATTTTTTGTTGAAAGAACAGGAAGTCACAGAGGATCGATTCATTTGAAGCATACGATGTATTTACCGTATGTCAATTCGATTAGACTTCTCTCTATTAAGGAAAAAACCCAGCAAACATCGACGTTAGAACGCATTCAAACATTGAGAACGATGGAGACATATGATAACTGGTTAAAACCATATGAAAGCTCTTTTCGGAGAATATTAGATTATCGCATTAATTCATTTAAAGAGGCAAAAACTTATGAAGATGTTCACTATTTGAATATAAAAGAGTTAACGAAAGAGCAAAGACAAGAAATAAAAGGATTAATGCGCCATGGCATCAAATTATATCATCAAGTACAAAGGATAATTGAAAAAGGGTGTTAAAATGGGAGTCGAATCGTTTCTTCAATATATGAGAGATTTATATGGAAAAGTAAATTCGAGTGTATTGCACGCTACTTCAAGTGGGAGTAATTCTCAGCAAATTGCTTTTATGAGACAGCTTCAAAAGGATTTAAAGGTTGAGGCTGCCTCTAGGTTACCATTAAATAATTTAAAAGCAGTTGTTTTTGATATTGAAACAACGGGATTTTTACCTGATAAAGGCGATCAAATTATTTCAATAGGTGCTATAAAAGTAGAGGGGAGCGATATTTTAGATGAGCAATTTTATACATTAGTAAACGCTAGAGTAGAGATACCAGAAGAAATAAGCAGCTTAACAGGAATTAAAACCGAAGATTTACTTGATGCGCCGTCTTTATCTGATGTTCTTGTGCGATTTTTTGGTTTTGTAAAAGATGATACGCTCATTGCTCACCACTCTTCCCATGAGAAAAGCTTTATGCAGTCTGCATGCTGGAGAAGTTTTAAAACACCATTTAAGCATCGAATCGTTGATACTTCTTTCTTGTTTAAAATCGTTGAACCACAACAAAGAATATTGACATTAGAGGAATGGTGCGAATTTAGTGATATTCCAGTCATTAATCGTCACCATGCCTTAGGAGATGCTAAATTAACTGCTGTTCTATGGTGTCAGTATTTACAAAGGGCTGAACAATTGGGCTGTCGCACGTTACAGGATATATATGAAAGGCTAGCATGTCGATAAAATAGAGGACAAAGTTTTAACAATTTACTGGTGGTGAATGTAAATGGATGTGTTTGAGACAAAAAGACTGTTATTAAGAGGATGGAAGGAAGCGGATTATAAAGATTTATATGAATATGCGCAAAAGGAAGAAGTAGGTCCGTTTGCGGGCTGGTCACCACATAAAAGTGAACAAGAAAGCAAAGACGTAATCCGCTATTTTTTACAGAATGAAAATTCATATGCGATTGTTTGGAAAGAAGAGAATAAGGTGATTGGAAGTATTGGTTTTCATGAACGAATGCCTGATGTTAAACTCTCTCATTTAGCACAGCGCGAAGTAGGTTTTGCCCTTAACCCCCGGTATTGGGGAAGAGGGGTTGTGCCAGAAGCAGTCAACCATCTATTAGAATATGGATTTGAAAAATTGTGTTTGGATTTAATATGGTGTGGTCATTTTGATTTTAATACGAAGTCAAGACGAGTAAATGAAAAATGTGGGTTTCGTTATAAATTCCAAAAAACCAATCACTATAAACTTTTTGATAACCAGTTAATTACAAGCGTTTATTATTGTATGACGAAAGAGGAGTATTTTAAAAAAATACGAGAAGCTTCAGTAGGTGTATCCCATACAAATCAAGTAAGAAGCACATAATAGAGACCGCTTCCCTAAAGGTGGAAGTGAATAATGAATAGGCTGCCTCGAACTTATCGGGCAGCTTTTTTGTATGAATTTTGGTAATTAAAAAGCACTTCGATCAAAACATTTAATTAATAGGGGGATATTAAAGACGGATAGAGGAAATTAATCCAAAAAAAAGTCGCTTCATAGAAGCGAAAAGAGACATTGGATTAAAGATTGAATCGATAACTATATATAGTGTGATTTTATAAAAAAAACAACTATATATTGATTTGATAGTATCATACAATTTATTTTTACGCAATTATTTTCTATTAAATTAATCTAGGAAACAATGAGTAATACAATATAAAACAAGAGGATAAATCCTATCCCGAATAGTATTAGGTATTTCGTCCACATCGAGGAAAGCTTTTTTCGCTCTCGATTTTTAGTAAAGCCAATAAAAGATAGAGTGTTTTTGTATAACACAAAATAAATCAAGGCAAATCCTATATATTGTAAAATAAACAATCCTGTTAAAGACTGCTTTCCCTTTAAAAATTCCACATTAGGAAATGAGTAACCAGTAATAAGTTTTATAATCGTATCGTTAACTGTTCCGAAAATGGCAAATAAAAGGACCGCAGAAAATAGTATTTTAACAAAGTCTAAATAATAATAAGAAATTCTCTTCATATATTCCTTCCTTTTCTTTTGTAAATATTTTTCTCACCAGAACACAGAATACCATAAACAACGAGGAAATGATAAAGGAAATTCTATCTGTGTTGAACATTTAGTGCTGCGATTTTCGTAAAATCGGTAAATTAAAAGAGATAATTTAGGGAAAAATAATGATAGTTTTAAAAGGGAGAACAATAAAAAAATTCATATTATACTAAAAACGTTCACAAAACGTCAAAAATATGATAATATTTGATTGTTTTTGAAAGAAAATGCTTGAAATGTGAAATCGTTTACAGTATGATGTTCTTAAATTAAGTTGTTTTTTAATGAGGGTAAAAATCATATTTATCGTAATCCTGTTTAGTTAAGGTTAATCACCTCAAAGAAAATGACATAATCCCAAGACATACCCTAAAAGGGAGCGTGATAATCTTGTTAACACCTGAAAGGCATGAACTTATTTTACAATTACTGAAACAACATAGTGTTGTGAAAATTCAAGATTTGATAGATGTTTTGAATACTTCAGAATCCACCATCAGACGCGATTTAACTCAATTAGAGCAAGAAGGGTTCTTGAAACGGGTGCATGGTGGAGCAGCTAGGCTCCAAAGGAAAATAACGGAGCAGAGTATGAGTGAAAAAGCGTTCAAAAACCTCCAAGAGAAAAAAATGATTGCGGCATACGCAGCAAAGCTAGTAGAAGATGGAGATAGTATATATTTGGATGCTGGTTCAACCATTAAAGAAATGATTCCATTCTTAAAGAATCGAGACATTGTTGTGGTAACGAACGGACTTACGCATATGACAAGCTTACTTGAAGCTCGTATTCAAACCTATATAACAGGTGGTTATGTCAAAGAAAAAACAAACGCGTTAGTCGGTCGTGGCGCATTATTAAGTCTTGATAACTATCGATTCGATAAATGCTTTATGGGTGTCAATGGTATTCATCCTGAATATGGGTATACTACTGCTGATCAAGAAGAAGCAATGGTGAAAAGCAAAGCATTATCATTATCAAGAGAAGCTTTTTTTGTCGCAGATGATAGTAAATTTTCCGAAGTTTACTTTGCAAAGATAGCTGATTTGCACAATGCTTCTATTATTACTAACTATCTGGATGAAGAGGTAAACGATTTATATTCAAGGAAAACTAGCATAAAGGTTGTGAAAGAATGATTTATACCCTAACTTTAAATCCTTCTGTCGATTATATAATCGAAGTGGCAGAAGTGCATTTAGGAGAACTAAATCGCTTGGAAAAAACAAGTAAATTTGCAGGTGGAAAAGGAATAAATGTTTCAAGAGTGTTAAAAAAAATGGGCGTGCAAAGTAAAGCGTTAGGATTTGTCGGCGGATTTACTGGAAGCTTTATTGAAACACAACTATTATCAGAAATGATTGAAACAGATTTTGTGAAAGTAGAAGAAGATACACGTATCAATGTGAAGTTAAAGAGTGATACAGAAACAGAATTAAACGCAAATGGTCCCGCTATTTCTGAAGTAAAGTTTCAGGAATTGAAAGAGAAGATTGCTGCTCTAACGTCAGAAGATCTACTAGTTTTAGCTGGAAGTGTTCCGTCTACTCTTCCTAAAACCACCTATGAAGAGCTAGTCAAAATCTGTCACGCAAATAATGTTTCTTTCGTCGTAGATGCAGAAGGTGAATTATTAAAAGCAGTCTTGCCTTATCAACCGTTTTTAATCAAGCCTAATCATCATGAACTGGGTGAATTGTTTGGGGTAACTATTTCGACTCCAGAAGAAGCGATCCCGTATGGAAAAAAACTATTGGAAATGGGAGCGCAAAATGTGATCGTCTCTTTAGCAGGTGATGGCGCAGTCTTGATTACTCAACACGAAGAAATTATTAGTACGGTTCCGAAAGGGCAAGTGAAAAGCTCAGTTGGCGCAGGAGATAGCATGGTAGCAGGCTTCTTATCTAAATATGAGGAGACACAGGATATAAAAGAATCCTTCCGCTATAGTATTGCCTCAGGAAGTGCGACTGCTTTTTCAATTGGATTATGTACAAAGGAAAAGGTAGAAGAGCTTCTTCCGCAAGTCCAAGTACAATCATAATCGATACACACCATTTCATAAGAAAGATAGATGAAAGTGGATAAAAATATAATTAAAAAGGGAGCGTTATGGAATGAAAATTACTGAATTATTAACGCAAGAGACTATCCTTTTGAATATTGAAGGAAATGGTAAGCTTGATGCCATTAATCAGTTAGTGGATATTCTTCATTCAGCGGGGAAATTAACAGATAGAGAAACGTATAAGCAAGCGATTTTAAAAAGAGAAGAGCAAAGTACAACGGGAATTGGCGAAGGAATAGCAATTCCCCATGCAAAAACGAGTGCTGTAAAAACTGCTGCTATTGCGTTTGGGCGATCAAGCAGTGGTGTCGATTATGAATCATTAGATGGACAGCCGGCGAATTTATTTTTTATGATTGCTGCACCAGATGGAGCTAACAATACTCATCTCGAAGCACTTTCAAGACTATCTACATTATTGCTTAAAGAAGAAGTGCGCAGTAAGTTATTAACTGCAGCTACAAAACAAGATGTAATATCAATAATTGACAGCTATGATGTAGAGGAAGAAACGGTTGACGAAAATATTGCCGATAAGAAGAATTTTATTGTGGCAGTAACTGCTTGTCCAACCGGTATTGCTCATACTTACATGGCAGCAGATTCATTAAAGGCAAAAGCAGCTGAAATGGGTGTTGATATTAAAGTTGAAACAAATGGTTCCGGTGGAGCAAAGAATGTTCTGACAGCAGAGGAAATTGACAAAGCAACAGCTGTAATTGTTGCTGCTGATACAAAAGTGCAAATGGAACGCTTCAACGGGAAACATGTGGTTGAAACACCTGTTGCAGATGGTATTCGAAAACCTGAGGAATTAATCAATCGCGCTATTAACCAGCAAGCACCGGTATATAACGGTGGATCAGGCTCTAATTCCGGCGAAGTTAACACAGGAAAAAAAGGCATTGGTAGCCAAATTTACAAACACTTAATGAACGGTGTTTCGAACATGCTGCCATTTGTTGTTGGTGGCGGAATATTAATTGCTATTTCCTTTATGTTTGGTTATAACTCAGCTGATCCGAATGATCCGAGTTATAATGCTTTTGCTGCTGTTATTAAATATATTGGTGGCGATAATGCCTTTGCATTATTAGTGCCAGTTCTTGCTGGTTTTATCGCGATGAGTATCGCAGATCGCCCAGGTTTTGCTCCTGGTATGGTTGCAGGATTTATGGCTGCTCAAGGTGGTGCTGGTTTTCTTGGTGGATTAATTGGCGGATTCTTAGCTGGTTATTTAGTTATCGGTCTAAAGAAAGTGTTAGAAGTACTTCCTAGATCATTAGAAGGTATTAAAACGATTCTACTTTACCCATTACTAGGAATTTTCTTTACTGGCCTTATTATGAATTATGTGATTATGGAACCTGTTGCAGCTATTAATACTGGTATGACAAATTGGCTGTCAAATATTGGTACGGGTAATGCCGTCTTCTTAGGAATTATCTTAGGTGCAATGATGGCGATTGATATGGGTGGACCAATCAATAAATCGGCATATGTTTTTGGAACAGGGCTAATTGCAAACGGTGTATTTGAGCCAATGGCTGCTATTATGGCTGGTGGAATGGTACCGCCATTAGCAATTGCTTTAGCAACAGTTTTATTTAAAAAGAAATTTACAAAGCAAGAAAAGGATGCAGGTTTAACAAACTTTATTATGGGTCTTTCCTTTATTACAGAAGGTGCTATTCCTTTTGCAGCAGGTGATCCGTTACGCGTTATACCATCTGTTGCAGTTGGTGCGGCAGTTACGGGTGGACTATCAATGTTCTTCCATATCGGTTTAAGAGCACCACACGGCGGTGTGTTCGTAGTTGGATTGGTTGATGGAAATCCATGGCTATACCTATTGGCTATTGTAATAGGGGCGATCATATCAGCTTTATTGTTAGGATTAGTAAAGAAGCCTGTTCAACAAAAATAAGTATAGAAAAAGCTGTAAATTGACTTTACTCGTTAATTTACAGCTTTTTTAATATGATCAAAGAACTGATGGAAGTTTTTCTATTGGTTTATTTTATTTTCTTTATTTTCTTCTTGTCCATCCACGTACTTTAAACGAAAGAAGGCAGCGATCGCAGCGATTAATGTGATTGCACTTAGTAAATAAAATTGTAAATGGTCGATATGCTTCATTAAAATTGCCATAATAGGTGGTCCTGCAGCGACTCCGATAAACCGCATACTGCTATATATACTTGTGATGGTTCCTCTTTCTTTTTTTTCAATTCCCTCCGTAATAAGGGCATCAAGAGGTGGTAAACTAGCACCAATGCCTATGCCAGCCACTGTAAGAAAGAGAATGATAAACCACATATTGTCCGAGAAGTTGAGTGCAATCGTACCAATAATGATTGCAAGCAATCCAATAAAAGTAATCCAGCGCATTAAGTTTTTGTCTTTTTTAATTTTTTTCCCGGTAATATAGGAAGTAAGACATAAAGCACCAAGCGGTATAGCAAGATAGAGCCCTTTTTTAACATTTTTTATATGATATTTTTTTTCTAATATATCTGATAGGTAAAACATTTCGGCAAATAATACAAACATAACGATTACCCCAATAAAGAAAATGGCATAGAGCCATTTTTTATCTTTATGCATTGTTTCTTTTGTATGCTGAATAAATTCCTTAAATGGTGCAGGTTTTTCTTTACTTTTTGGTGATTTTACAAAGATCAAAATTAAAACGATGGAAACCAAACAGAAGACAGGAATAGACATAAATGGGATGAACCAAATAAATCCTGCCAAAAAAGCTCCAAGAATGGGACTAAGTACTTTCCCAAAAGTGTTAGCTGTTTCAATAACTCCTAAAGTACTACTAACTTGTTCTTCATCCTTAAACAAATCACCTACTAGTGGCAATACTATTGGGAAGGCCCCAGCTGCTCCAACACCTTGAAGAGCCCGTCCAATAAGGATAATCCAGTAACTGTTATCCATCAGCCATGCAGCAAAACCAGAAATTACACCGCCAATACCTGCGATTATTAGGCTGGGGATAATCACTCGTTTACGACCGATACGATCAGATAGATATCCTGCCACTGGAATTAATATGATCGCTAAAACGGAATAGACTGTAATAATCATACTAACTTGAAAAGAGGATATATCCAGCTTTTTTTCAATCGAAGGCAATACTGGAATCAGCATACTGTTTCCAAGGGTCATTACTAATGGGATGGAAGAAAGTGAGAATATAGCCATTTTTGAAACCTTGACATTTTGCTTCTTCTCTGTCTTTTGTGCTTTGTTTGTAAGGTTTACTATGTTTTTATCATCATTTACATGATCCATTTTCATTCTCCCTGCTTTCAAATAGTTAACTATAGTTAATATGTACAGTCATGGCAAAAAATAAAGCATTTTCTTTCATCCAAAAACTGGATTTCATTATTTGGTTTATAAGCACTTTTCGTACAATAATATGGTATGATGAAATAAAAATAGTGGTGGTGTTTAATTAGTGGGGAAAATTATCACACTTAGTATTGGGAAGGAAAAAACATTTATATGGAAAAATAAAAGTATTTCTTCCGCGATTGGCAAAGAAAAAGTGAGTGAAGTCAGTCTAACATTTGATGGTTTTGTAGGCGATGGTGTTGCTAATCCAGCATTTCATGGTGGCAAGGAAAGGGCTGTCTGTTATTATCCTTTTGAACATTATAAAAAATGGGAAGACGAATTTAAAACAAAAATAAATCCTCCGGCGTTGGGGGAAAATATATGCGGAACGGAATTTACAGAAAAAAATACATATATTGGGGACATTTTTTCTTTAGGAAATGCTATTGTTCAGGTAACACAAGGAAGAGTACCATGTTCAACCATTTCAAAATATAATCAGATTGATCCATTTTTAAGTAGAATTGTGGAAACTTGTTATACCGGCTATTTTTTAAAGGTATTAGAAGAAGGCGTAGTCAGCGAACATTCTACGATGGAGCTAATAGAACGTCCGCAGAACAAGATATCAGTTTGGGACGCAACAAAAGTAATGCTTCTTGATCGTACAAATAAAGAAGCAATGATTTCCATCCTGCAAATTGACGAATTAGCAGAAGATTGGAAGAATCGCTATAGAAAGGCACTTCAAAAAGTAAAATAAATTTTTGGGGAAAATGGTTGACTTTTATGTGAGAGTTCACTATTATGTAATTAACATATCGAACGGCAATGATGAAGAGTAGTATCTTTATTGAAAACGTCAGAGAGCTGGTGGTTGGTGTGAACCAGTGTGGACGATAAAGAGAATGGACTTCTGAGCTTCTAAACCGAACCAACCTTTGTAGTAGGCTTTAGCGAACGTCTCATCGTTACAAGAGACAGAAATTTGTCTAATAAAGACTGATTTCTTAAAGTGAGCTTAATTTTATTAAGCTAATGAAGGTGGCACCACGGGTTTCTCGTCCTTTTTATAGGAGAGAGACCCTTTTTTATTTTCAAAAAAATATGGCAAAACAATGAGGAAGAGTAGTAAGTATAAGAAAGATGTTAAAGAGAGTCGGTGGCTGGTGTGAACCGATACATTGATTATACTGAATGGACTTCTGAGTGGGGGCTTGAAAAAGAAGTAGGGCCTGACGGTATCCCCCGTTACTGGGATAGAGTATAATATTGTACTCGTAAAGAGAGAGTGAAGCTTCGCTCTAACCAGAGGTGGTACCGCGGTTTATGAATCGTCCTCTATTTGCAAATAACAATGCAAATAGGGGACTTTTTTTATAGAATTTTATAGATGAGCACTTTTCAAAAGCATCTGACTAGGAGGATTTATGATGGAAAATAGCATTTTGTTAATCGATGAAATCCAAGGAGATACACTGACGCCCATTAGTATTTATCAAAGATTGTCTGGAAAAAAGAAATTTTTGCTCGAAAGCTCATTAAAACATGAAGATTCTGGAAGATTTTCTATCATTGGCTGCGATCCAACCTTTGAAGTTATAGGGAAAGGATTGGAAACAACTATTGTGGAAGGGGAAAAGCGAGAACAAAGAAAAGGAAGAGCACTCGATTTAATTAACGAATTTTTACCTGAAAACAAAGCGACGCTTCCCTTTCAACTACCAGTTAATGCGGGAGCATTTGGATATGTTGGGTATGACAATATCAGACTATATGAAAACATTGGCCCAGAAGCAAAGGATGAAATCGGGATTCCAGATGTGCATCTAATGTTTTTTGAAGATTTGGTAATTTTTGATCATTCAGAACTTAAAGTTTATTTAATTGCTAGCCCATTAAAGCACACAACAACGGAAAAAGAGTTAAAGTTCCGCCTTCAGATAAGAAAGTTAGAGATTACTGCACCATTTAAAGAAGATTCACCTGAAGTAAAGGTAACTCCCTTTCAAGCAAGTATATCAAAAGAACAATTTATGGAGAAAGTGAAGAAAGCAAAACAATATATTTTAGAAGGAGACATCTTTCAAGTAGTTCCATCGCAGAGAATGACAGCTGAGATAGAAGGATCACCATTTTCTTATTATCGTAAATTGCGTATCAAAAATCAGTCTCCTTATATGTATTTCTTTGATTTTGAAGATTATGCAGTGCTCGGAAGTTCTCCTGAGAGCTTAATTAAAGCCGTAAATGGCAAAGTCATTACCAATCCTATTGCAGGTACAAGACCAAGAGGTAAGACGAAGGAAGAAGATAGCCAGTTAGAACAAGATTTACTATTGGATGAAAAAGAATTGGCGGAACATAAAATGCTTGTTGACTTAGCAAGGAATGATGTTGGGAAAGTGAGTAATTTTGGCAGTATTTCGATAGATAAATATATAAAAGTAGAAAAGTTTAAGCATGTTATGCACCTCGTATCGGAAGTAAGTGGAGAATTAAAGAAGGATTACTCGTGTGTAGATGCTTTAATTTCTTGCTTGCCTGCGGGAACAGTCTCAGGTGCACCTAAAATTAGGGCAATGCAAATTATAAATGAATTAGAAGGAACAAAACGAGGTATTTATTCTGGAGCTGTTGGCTATTTTTCCCAAAATGGGAATATGGACTTTGCTTTAGCAATTCGCACGATGGTTATTAAAGGCAAAAAGGCATTCATTCAAGCTGGAGCAGGAATTGTTCATGACTCTATTCCAGAAAAGGAATATGAAGAAACAATCCATAAATTAAAATTATTTTTGGAGGGACAACATGATTTTATTAGTCGATAATTATGATTCTTTTACGTATAACTTATTTCAATATTTAGGGGAGCTGGGAGAAGAGATAAAGGTTGTTCGAAATGATGAAATAACTGTAGAGGAAATTCGGACATTAAATCCTCATGGAATTGTTTTGTCTCCTGGACCAGGCAGGCCAGAAAATGCAGGCATCTTAATCGAACTTATCCAATCCCTTTATCGAGAATATCCAATTTTAGGGATTTGCTTAGGGCATCAGGCAATTGGATATGCCTTCGGTTCTGAGATAGTAAAGGCAGTAAATGTCATGCATGGAAAGACATCGACATTACGAGTTACTGGTCATTCCTTTTTTCATGCTATGGAGGAACCGATTGAAGTGATGCGTTATCACTCTCTTGTTATTAAAAAAGGTACATTAACGAAGGAATTTGAGGTTTTGGCTAGTTCAACAGATGACCATGAAATTATGGCGATCAAACATAAAGATTATCCGTTGTATGGCTATCAATTCCATCCAGAATCGATTGGGACCGAGAGCGGCAAGCAATTTTTGCAAAATTTTATCAATGAAACTCGAGAGGAAGTGCAGAGATGAAACAATATGTGGAGAAAATCATGGCTAATGAATCATTAACTGAAACAGAAATGGAAGGGGCCGCTGATCTTCTTTTTTCTGATGACATTACCGATACAGAAATTGCTGCTTTTATGACAAGTTTAAAAATGAAGGGAGAAACAGTGGAAGAGATCGTGGGTATTGTAAAAGCCGTTCGTAAACAAACATTGTCTTTTGCTGAGCCTGTCAGTGGATGTATCGATAATTGTGGAACAGGTGGAGACAAATCACAAAGCTTCAATATTAGCAGCACGTCGGCATTTGTGTTAGCTGGAGCTGGAATTCCTGTCGCTAAACACGGAAATCGCAGTATTTCTAGTAAGACGGGAAGTGCAGATGTATTAGAAGAGCTTGGCATTAAGCTAAATATCACTCCAGAACAAAACATGCAGCAATTAGAAGAAGTTGGGATCACTTTCTTGTTCGCGCAACATGTGCAGCCGAAAATGGGGAGAATTATGAAGGTTCGCCGAGAATTAAGACTTCCAACTATATTCAATCTAATTGGTCCATTAACCAACCCAATTTCTTTGGAAAGCCAGGTGTTAGGGATATACAGAAGTGATTTATTGCTTACCTTTGCGGAAAGCTTACGGAAACTTGGTAGAAAACGAGCAGTTGTATTAAATGGAGCAGGTGGAATGGATGAAGCTTCCCTGCAAGGCGATAATCAGCTTGTCATTTTACAAAATGGAAGAATAGAGAAAATCGTCCTTACTCCAGATGATGTTAATCTGCCATATTATACAAATGAACAAATACGTGGAGGCGATGCTAAGGAAAACGCAGCTATTTTATTAAAAGTGTTGAAAGGAGAAAAAGGTGCATATCGAGATACAATCCTATTAAACGCTGGCATTGGTATCTATACAGCTGGAAGAGCGGAAAGTATTGGAGAGGGAGTCCATATAGCAAAGGAAAGCATTGACTCTGGAGCCGCACTTTATAAGTTAAACCAATTAGTAGAGGTTAGTAAAGAATTGGAAGGGGCAGGGATTTAAGTGACAACCATATTAGATAAAATTATTACAAAAAAAAGAGAAACAATTGCTGACCTTTATGAGAGAAAAGAAGTACTGCATACGAAAAAGCATTCTTTTAAAAAAAGATCCTTTATAGAGAAACTGAAGGATGCGGAAAAGTTAGCAATTATAGCTGAGTTTAAACGGGCATCCCCATCAAAAGGGGATATAAATATCGATAAAGATCCGAAGGAACAGACGAAAATGTATGAAATATATGGTGCAGATGCCATTTCTGTTTTAACGGATACCCCATTTTTTAAAGGCACATATGAGGATTTGGCGGAAGTAAGAGAAACAGTAAATCTGCCGATTCTCTGCAAGGATTTTATCGTCGATAAAATTCAAATTGATTTTGCGAAATATTATGGAGCGGACATTATCCTATTAATTGCTGCAGCTTTAAAAGATAATGAACTTCATGAGTTATATACGTATGCAACAGAAATTGGTCTGGAAGTGTTATTAGAGGTTCACAATGAAGAAGAGCTAGAAAGAGCTTTGAAGACAAAGGCGCAATTAATTGGGGTCAATAATCGGAATTTAAAAACATTTGAAGTAACATTAGATACTACCGAGAAACTGGCAGGGAAAATTAAAGAAAGTGGCAGGTATATGATTAGTGAAAGTGGCATCTCCACATATACAGATATCCAAAAAGTTAGTGCAAGCGGAGCAAATGCTATTTTAGTAGGGGAAAGTTTTATGAAAGCAGCGGATCTTGAAACAAAAATGAAAGAAATGAAAGTGTCTATAAGGGCGGAGATAGAATGAATGTAAAAATTTGCGGAATTACAACAATAGAAGCAGCAGCATGTGCTGTTAGCTATGGTGCAAGTGCAATCGGTTTTGTATTTGCAAATAGTAAAAGAAAAATAAGCGAAGAAGAGGCTAAGGATATTATCGCTACTCTTCCTAAAGATTTAATGAAGGTAGGCGTTTTTGTCAATGAGTCCAAAGAAAATATAATGAAAATTGTGAATGTTACAGGCATCAATGTAATTCAGCTTCATGGTGATGAAACGGCAGAATTCGCAGCAAGTTTTTCCTTGCCAATCATTAAAGCATTTAGTATTTCCACGCCAGAGGATTTAAAACAAGTGGCAGCATATCCTTGTGACTATGCACTACTTGATAGCCCGAGAGGAAAGTATCATGGCGGAAATGGAATAGCGTTTGATTGGAATTTGATAAAGGATTATGACTTTGGCAATAAAAAAGTTATTCTTGCCGGCGGTCTAAACGAAAATAATCTTACGGAAGCAATAGAAACCACCCATCCATTTATGGTCGATGTAAGCAGCGGCGTGGAGACAGATGGCGAGAAAGATTTAGAAAAAATAAGAGTTTTTTTAGAATTAGCAAAAACTGTTCAAATTTAAGAAAAGAGGGAGCTTATTATGACAGAAACTTATGTTTATCCAGATAATAGAGGCCATTTTGGAAGGTATGGAGGTAGATATGTTCCGGAAACTCTGATGCTGGCAGTGACAGAGCTTGAAGCGGAATATAAAAAGGCACAAGAAGACCCTGCTTTTCATGAAGAATTAAATAATCTCTTAAAGGATTATGTAGGCAGAGAAACACCGCTATATTATGCAGAAAATCTTACAAAATATGCTGGCGGTGCAAAAATCTATTTGAAAAGAGAGGATCTAAATCATACTGGTGCTCATAAAATTAACAACTCTCTTGGGCAAGCACTTCTTGCAAAAAGAATGGGCAAAAAGAAAGTTGTTGCAGAAACAGGAGCAGGCCAACATGGAGTAGCAACGGCGACAGCATGTGCCTTATTAAATTTAGAATGTACGATTTTCATGGGAGAAGAGGACATTCGAAGACAGAAATTAAATGTCTTTCGAATGGAGTTATTAGGCGCAAAGGTTGTTAGTGTTACATCCGGAAGTGCTACCTTAAAAGATGCGTGTAATGAAGCCTTACGTTATTGGGTAACAAATGTGATAGATACTCATTATATCCTTGGGTCAGTTATGGGACCACACCCATTTCCGATGATGGTACGTGACTTTCAAAGTGTTATTGGTAAAGAAGCGAAAAAACAATACATCGAAAAAATTGGCAGGCTACCTGAGGCGATTGTGGCATGTATTGGCGGCGGCAGTAACGCAATGGGAATATTTTATCCATTTATTGAAGAGGAAAGTGTCGCTTTACATGGAGTAGAGGCTTCAGGACATGGCCTTGATACAGATAAACATGCTGCATCATTGTCGAAAGGAAAACCAGGTGTTTTACATGGTTCATATATGTACTTATTACAAAATGAAGACGGTCAAATCCAAGAGGCACACTCTATTTCAGCTGGTTTAGATTATCCTGGTATCGGTCCTGAACATAGCTTTCTACATGATATCGGACGTGCTAACTATGAATCTGTTACAGATGACGAAGCCTTTGAAGCACTACAATTACTATGTAAGATCGAAGGAATTATCCCTGCTTTAGAAAGTGCGCATGCCATTAGTTATGCAGTAAAACTTGCAGCGAAGATGGATAAAGAGGAAGGCATTATTGTTTGTTTATCTGGTAGAGGAGATAAGGATGTAAATACAGTTATGGAAAGAATGGGGGAGTAAGCGGATGATTACAATTGAAGCAGCCTTTAAAGCGACACTTGATAAAGGGGATAAAGCTTTTGTTCCATATATTATGGCTGGAGATGGAGGACTGGAAACATTAAAGGAGAAAGTACTTTTTCTTGAAGAAGCAGGCGCAACAGCAATTGAGCTTGGCATTCCTTTTTCTGATCCAGTTGCGGATGGACCGATTATTCAAGTAGCAGGGATTCGTTCTCTTCAAGCGGGCACTACTCTTAAAGGGGTATTAGAAACTATACAGTCGTTTAGAGAGCTAACGAATATCCCGCTTGTTATCATGACTTATTTAAACCCTATTTTAGCCTATGGCGTGGAGAATTTTTTTCAGGATTGTGAAAAAGCTGCGATTAATGGATTAATCGTACCTGACTTGCCTGTTGAAGAAGAAGCATTACTAGAGGAAGTAGCAGCAAAACATTGTGTTGAAATTATTCGATTAGTAACCTTAACAAGCCCATTAGATCGCATCGAAAATATTGCCAAAAAAGGGAATGGCTTTTTATATGCTGTAACTGTTACCGGTATAACAGGGTCTCGAACAAGCTTCCAAGCTCATTTAGGTACCCATTTATTAAAGGTCAAGGAAGTTAGTCCTATCCCTGTTCTTGCTGGATTCGGAATATCTTCTCCTGAACATGTTGTCAGCATGACTGAGTATTGTGATGGTGTCATTGTAGGAAGTAAAATTGTACAACTATTTTCTGAAAATAAACTGGAGGAAATAAAAGCATTAATAGCAGCTAGCAAAAAAGGGAATACATTACCCGCTATTTAAGTTTGGAGCATGAGTTCCATTTAGTGATAATAGTGAATAGGATTGAAAAATCGCAAATTTCTGTATTTTATTATAATTAAAAAAGAAGGTTTCAGTAAAGTCACTTGTTATTTACCCGCAGGCTGAATACACTTCGCTTGCCGTGGGGGTTACTGCATTCAGCCTGCGAGTGTTACCACAAACCTTCTTACTTAAAATTAATCAAAAACCCCAAACATACGAATTTTAGTGTATGTGTATAATTGTTTGGGGTTATATTTGATTGAAATACTTATGTCCCAACCTGAATAGAAAGAAATGGTTTATACTAATATTCATCAGCTAGCAAGCTAACATGAGAATGTTTTTCTTTGTTATTTAGTTTTGTTCGAATGCTTCTAACGTCGTATATTGGCTAAAAAAAATGCGCAAATTATTTCCAAATCACGGATCATTAGCTCAATAGCATTCTGTCCTTCTTGTCTCCTAGCAGTACTGGAAACTCTCCTACATATTACTCTCCTAAATTTATGTTTCGATATAATCGTTTATTTTCTTTCGTCAGCTCCTTGATTAGCGGAGATACTGCATGATGTTTAAAAGAAAATTCTGGAGTGATATAGGAAAAATATCTGGTAATTGGCCTATTTTTGATCCGTAATATTTTTAGACTTCCCATGGAAAATTCTTTTTGGATAGCGTATTTAGAGAGAATAGAAATGCCTAAATCAGCTTCGATTGATTCTTTAATAATCTGTATGCTCCCAAATGACCGAATCATTGGCGGGGAGAATGCCTGGTTTTGAAAAAACTGATTAATAATCTGCCTCGTACCGGACCCCTCTTCCCTTAGGATCCAAGTTTCCTCATATAAATCGCTTAATTCCACGAATGTTTGATGGGCAAATCGATGATTTTTACTGACGATGATTACTAATTCATCTTCTTTAAAAGGTGTAATGGATAGGTGAGGGTGTGTTTTTAAAGGACTATCAATGATACCTAAATCAATTTCTCCACGTAAAAGTTGATCAACAATACGGTTCGAATTTCTAATACTTATCATTGGTTTCTCTTGGTTATTATTGATTCTAACATTGTTAGCCATTATTTTTGGCAGTAAATACTCTCCAAATGTAAAGCTTGAACCGACGGTGAGAGGACGGCTTTCTTTTTCGGAAAGGTGTTCAATTAAATTATTTACTTCCTTGTATTCCGATAAAATTTTCTTAGCATGAAAATAAAATAGTTCGCCTGCTTTTGTTAGCTTTACATACTTATTCGTTCTGTCTAAAAAGGTAATATTATACTTTTTTTCCAAGGCTTTAATAGAAAGAGTTACTGCTGATTGCGTAATATGTAAGCTTTCTGCGGCTCTCGTAAAATTCAGTTTTTCAGCAACTGTTACAAAGGTTAAGAGATGATAATCCAAAAAAAACACGCTCCTTTATAAGACATAGAATACATGATACATGAAGAAAGCAATATCGAGATTACCTAAAATAAGAGACAATACATTCTTTCTATCTATTATACTAAAAACTAGTAAAGAAAAAAGATTAATTAATAGAATAATCTAAAAATAAAGAATATTAACTAAATTATTATTTCTTTTTTTTAATTATAAACAAGCAATCAGTCCTTACTCCTATTTTCATAAATGTTTTCTTCTGTAATTATTTCGGAATGATAAATATTTTTCTTGTAGAAAAAGTGAATTGCTAATATAATCAATAATGATTCTCATTATGATGGTATTTGGTAAAAGATTACATTGTGCGCTTTAGAAGAATCGAAGCAAGAGAAGGTTAGGATTTCGCAATAATAAATAAAGAGAAAACTAGTTTGATTGGTAAAATGGTAAATAAAACGATAGGAGTGAAGGAGAAAAATCATGATAAAACGCTTTTTTTCATATTATAAGCCACATAAAAAATTATTTACACTCGACTTTTCCAGTGCAATAGTGGTTGCTTTATTAGAGCTGGCATTTCCACTTGCAGTCTCTTGGTATATTGATGAACTACTTCCCGAAGGTAATTGGAGTAGTATTTTATCTGTAGGAGTAGGTCTGTTGCTATTATATGGTATCAGTACTTTTCTTCAATACATTGTTAACTTTTGGGGACATAAATTAGGGATTAATATTGAAACAGATATGAGAGGTCAATTATTTACTCATGTACAAAGACAATCCTTTTCGTTTTTTGATAATACCAAAACGGGACATATTATGAGTCGGATTACCAATGATTTATTTGATATCGGGGAACTGGCCCATCATGGACCAGAGGATTTATTTATTGCTATTATGACATTTGTCGGTGCATTTTGGATTATGCTTACGATTAATATTAAACTAGCACTTATCGTTATCTTTATTGTTCCAATTCTAGTTTGGTTAATTACATACTGTAACCGAAGCATGAACAAAGCTTGGGGACAAATGTATGGAGATATTGCAGATGTTAATGCAAGAGTGGAAGATAGTGTATCTGGGGTTCGTGTTGTTCAATCATTTACAAATGAAGAGTTTGAAATTTCTAGATTTACAGTGAATAACCGAAGATTCCGCAAAGCAAAAATCGGAGCATATAAAGTAATGTCGATTACTTCTTCTTCTGTTTATATGTTAATGCGATTTTTCACATTAGTCGTTCTAGTATTTGGTGCCTGGTTAACTTTTAATAATCAGATGAAAATTGGCGAACTAGTATCTTTTATCCTTTTTGTAAATATATTACAAAAACCGATTGATAAAATTAGTGCAATTTTGGAACTTTATCCGAAAGGAATGGCAGGATTTAAACGGTTCTTGGAGTTGTTAGATACGGAACCGAAAATCCAAGATCGCGATGATGCAATTGAAGTAGAATCCTTAAAAGGAAATATCCATTTAAACGATGTAAGCTTTGGGTATGATAAAAATCCTGTCTTGAAAAATATTAATCTTTCCATTTCGGCTGGGGAAACAATTGCTTTTGTAGGTCCATCCGGAGCTGGAAAGACTACGATTTGTTCATTAATACCACGTTTTTATGATGTAAATAGTGGTAGTATTAAAGTTGATGGTATCGATATTCGTGATATGACAATGAGTTCATTAAGATCACAAATTGGAATCGTACAGCAAGATGTCTTTTTATTTACAGGTACACTGAAAGAAAATATTGCATATGGAAATTTACATGCTACAGATGAAGAAATTCACGAGGCAGTAAGAAGAGCACATTTGGAAGAGTTAGTGCTTAAATTACCAGAAGGATATGAAACACAAATTGGGGAAAGAGGATTAAAGCTTTCTGGTGGTCAAAAACAAAGGATTGCCATCGCTCGGATGTTCCTAAAAAACCCGCCAATTTTAATATTGGATGAAGCCACTTCTGCCCTAGATACAGAAACAGAATTAATTATTCAAAATTCTTTAAATGAACTAGCTAAAAATCGAACTACTTTAATTATTGCTCATCGACTTGCAACTATTCGTAATGCTGATCGCATTGTAGTAGTTACTGAAAATGGGATAGAAGAAGAAGGAAAGCATGATGAATTATTAGAGCGTAATGGTATTTTTGCTAACCTTCATCGTGTTCAATATCAACGATAAACATATGGTCTGTACTTTTAAAGGTGCAGACCTTTTTTTATGGGTTGGTCACAACAATGAAGAATCCACAATTAAATTAAACAAAAAAACATAGGTTAGAAGGAAATAAAAAAATATTGTTATTAATATCCAATATGCGATATATTGGATATAAGTTTTCGTGATTAACAAAAAAAATAGGGGGGTAACAATTGAGACCAATCATTTTAGGGATATTTTCAGCTTTGTTTTTTGCGTTTACTTTTGTATTAAATCAGTCCATGGAAATAGGAGGAGGAAGCTGGATTTGGAGTGCTTCCCTGCGTTATTTTTTTATGGTCCCGTTATTGCTCCTAATAGTTGGGTGGAGAAGGAATTTAACAGCAGTATGGAAAGAATTAAGAGACAATCCAGTTACTTGGATCTTTTGGAGTTCAGTAGGATTTGGATTGTTTTACGGTGGTATTTGTTTTGCTGGAGCATATGGACCTGGTTGGCTGGTTGCAGGAACATGGCAGCTTACTATTATATCTGGAACATTGCTTGCTCCCTTTTTTTATGAGCAAAAAATGGACGGAAATGGCCGTATTCAAAAAATCAGAAGGAAAATTCCTTTTAAAAGCTTAACCTTTTCCATGTTAATTGTATTGGGTATTATCATTATGCAGCTTGAATTTGCCGTATCTATTTCCTTAAAGAATGCATTATTTTGCCTTATTCCAATTCTTATTGCATCCTTTGCCTACCCACTAGGTAACCGGAAAATGATGGAGGTATGTGATGGGAGATTAGATGTATTTCAAAGGGTACTAGGTATGACTGTAGCAAGTATTCCTTTTTGGGTTCTATTATCAGGTGTTGGTGCATTCACATTAGGATTACCTGGAAAGCAACAAGTGTTTCAATCTGCTATTGTGGCCATATTTTCCGGTATAATTGCTACCATCTTATTTTTTGCCGCAACAGATTTAGTAAAAGACAATTTGATTAAATTAGGAGCGGTAGAGGCAACACAATCATTAGAAGTTTTATTTGCCTTAATAGGAGAAGTTCTATTTCTTTCTGCCCCATTACCTAGCCATTTAAGTTTTTTTGGTATCTGTTTAGTTATGTTTGGAATGGTTTTACATAGTGTATATTCAAGTAAAAAATTACACATAAATAGAAGCATGGAAGCATCTTCATAAATGTTACGATCATATGTTGAAGATAAGGTAAAAATTTTGTTAAAACCCTAATGATTTTATGAAGTTTTGTTAGACTTATCGGAATTTTTTACTTTTTTATCCCTATTCGTTATACTATGGTAATGAGTAGGAAAGGCAAATTTAGAAGTTGAATATGTTAGTCAGAAGAAATGATTTGAATTTTGTTACTACGTGGATTGGCAAAAAATTTTAGAGGATTATTGCAAACAGTTTATTTAGCATAGCATGAACATGCTCTGTTTCAAAAATCTAGTTATGGTAAAAAAAGATAAATATACAGCTTAAGAATACGGAAATTCTGACAGTCGTGTTTTTTGGCTATCACTTCTAAAAATAATCATTAGGAGGAACAGCAAAATGACAAAGAGGTTAGAAGACAAAGAGATTAAATTAATCGCACTAGATATGGATGGTACTTTATTAGATGAAAAAGGAGAAATTCCAGAAGAAAATAAAAAAGCGATTAAAGAGGCCCATGACCAAGGACTGCATGTTGTATTAAGTACTGGTCGAACTATTGCAACTTGTAGAGATCATGCAAAAAGTCTGTTATTAAACTCTTATTTAATAACGGTAAATGGTAGTGAAATATGGGATATGAATGGTAATTTAATCGAAAGAAATCTTGTCGATGCAAGCAATATTCAATGGATGTGGGAATTAGCACAACAGCATAAAGCTAAAATGTGGGCTGCTAGTTGTGAGAAAGTCTGGGTAGATGAAATGCCAGAAGACATAAATAAATCAGAATGGCTCAAATTTGGCTATCATATAGAAGATGATAAAGTTCGTGAACAAGTCTTAACAAGTTTAAACGAGAAAAAATGCTTTGAAATCAGCAATTCTTCCCCAGTAAATATTGAAGTCAATGCGCTTGGTATAAATAAAGCAAAAGGACTTAAAAAAGTATGTGAACTTTTAGATATTACAATGGATCAAGTACTAGCTGCTGGAGACAGTTTAAATGATATTAGCATGATTAAAGAAGCAGGAATAGGCGTGGCAATGGGAAATGCACAAGATATAGTGAAACAGACAGCAGATGTTGTTACCTTGACGAATAATGATAATGGTGTCGCTTATGCAATCAGAAAATGGGCCTTAAAAAAAGAAATGGCCGGGATAAAAGAATAATCACTTACTGACAAATAGAACAAAAATTTTTTTGCTATTCTTATAAATTTCAAAAAACGATTGAAACAATAGTGAAAACTGCTTATAATTAGAAAAAAGAAAATCGAACGAAGCGAAAGGATTAGTATGTGAGAACCTTTCATAAAAGAGAGTGAAGTTTATAAGCTGAAAGACTTCATAATGAAAGAACACAGAACCTGCCTCTCAAGTCCTACTACAGTAGGCGCATTTCTTGCGTTATCAGACAAAGTGGAATCAATATTTATATTGGTTCAATTAAGGTGGTACCACGGAAAGCTCATTTTCGTCCTTTTAATAGGATGAAAATGAGCTTTTTTAATTGGGTGTATTCGGAGTAACTTAGTACGGAGGAAATCAAATGGAGAAGAAAAGAATTGTTGTAAAAATCGGGAGCAGCTCTCTTACAAATACAAAAGGAGCAATCGATCAATCAAAGCTAAGTGACCATATCGCAAGCATTGCAAAATTAAGAGAATATGGGCATGAAGTACTTTTAGTATCATCTGGAGCAGTGGCTGCGGGCTTTGGAAAACTCGGCTATCCTTCAAGACCAGTTACATTGAAAGGGAAACAGGCAGCAGCAGCAGTAGGTCAAAGCTTGCTAATTCAAAGCTATAATGAACAATTAAGTAAGTTTGGGATTGTTCCCGCTCAAGTATTACTAACAAGAAATGATTTTTCCAAACGTGATCGCTACCGAAATGCTTATTCTACATTAACAGAATTATTAGAAAGAAATATCTTACCAATTATAAATGAGAATGACACTGTATCTGTAGAAGAATTAACGTTTGGAGACAACGATATGTTATCAGCCCTTGTTAGTGGACTTGTCCATGCCGATCAATTAATAATTCTCACAGATATTAATGGCTTATATGACAAAAATCCAAAGGAAGATGCCTCAGCAAAACGGATTGATTATTTGCCTGAAATAACGGTGGAATGGAAGGATGCTGCGAAAGGATCTGGGTCAAAGGTTGGAACTGGTGGCATGAAATCAAAGTTGATTGCAGCAGAAACAGCAAATTCCTTAGGAGTAAAGGTTTTTATCGGAAAAGGCGAGGGGGAGAAGAAGCTCATCGATATTATAGAGGGGAAAGGAGACGGAACCTATATTGGTTCTGATGCTTTATCATCTATAAACAGTAATCGTCAATGGATATCCCTTCATTCTACAGTAGAAGGAAGTCTGTATGTGGATGAAGGAGCAGAAATGGCGTTGCTAAATAAAGGTGGGAGCTTGCTTCCAGCCGGTATTTATAAAGTTGAAGGGCTCTTTGAAAAAGGAAATGTTGTCGAAGTCTATGGTGAAAAAGGAGTTATCGGTAAAGGGGAAGTACTCTATTCTTCTGAAGAGCTAAAAGCGATTATTACACAAAGAGCAGAAGAAAAAACAATGATAAAACATCCTAAAATCGAAGTTATTCACCGTGACAAATGGGTGAAATTATAAAAAGGAGAGATGGAAAATGGGCGAAGTATATCAAAAAGGTAAATTAGCAAAGAATGCAAGTTATCAATTATTAAATAAGACAACGGAACAGAAAAATGCAGCTTTATCTTTTATTAGTAAACAATTAATAGAAGATCAAGAATTAATAATAAAAGCAAATAAAATAGATCTGGAAAACGGGAAAGAAAATGGTCTATCTTCTTCTGTTTTAGATCGAATTATGCTGGATGAAAAGCGGATTAATAATATGGCCTTAGCACTAAAAGAGTTAATTAAACTGAATGATCCAGTTGGTGTAGTGGTGGAAGAAATCGAAAAAGAAAATGGCTTAAAAATTATCAAGAAAACTGTGCCAATTGGCGTAATGGGAATGATTTATGAGGCGAGACCAAATGTAACGATTGATGCAGCAAGTCTTGCTCTGAAAACAGGGAACAGTATTGTCTTAAGAGGAAGTTCATCTGCTAAGCAATCAAAT
The DNA here is from genome assembly GCF_038006285.1 of Niallia sp. FSL W8-0177. Classification (NCBI taxonomy): domain Bacteria; kingdom Bacillati; phylum Bacillota; class Bacilli; order Caryophanales; family Bacillaceae; genus Niallia; species Niallia sp. FSL W8-0177. The sequence goes on along the minus strand of NZ_JBBOUX010000001.1, from coordinate 1,887,794 downwards.
CTGGCTCTTGTTGACACAATCCATCGCGCGCTGGAGAAATCCGCAATTCCAAAAGAAGCAGTCCAGCTAATTGAAGATACAAGCAGAGAAACAGCGAAAGAACTATTTCATTTGAAAGAATTTTTAGATGTATTGATCCCTCGTGGCGGCAAAGGGTTAATTGATACGGTAGTAAATGAAGCAACCGTTCCGGTCATTGAAACAGGAGCTGGCAATTGCCATTTATTTATTGATGAAACCGCAGAGTTAACTATGGCCCTTGCGATTAGTTTGAACGGCAAAACGCAACGTCCATCAGTATGCAATGCCTTAGAGACTATTTTAATAGAAACAAAATGGTTTGCTCAACATGGATTAGCACTATTAGAAGCACTACATCATAATGGTGTGGAGATTTATGGAGATGAAACTGTCTGCACTACTTTTTCTTTTGCAAAAAAAGCGACAGAAGAAGATTGGTATACAGAATACTCTGCTTTGAAAGTAAGTATAAAAACAGTAGATGGAGTGACAGAAGCAATTAACCATATTAATACTTATGGTACTAAGCATTCAGAAGCGATTATTACAGAAAATATTGAAAATGCCGAAACTTTTTTATCAGGAGTAGATGCAGCAGCAGTCTATCATAATGCTAGTACAAGATTTACAGATGGATTTGAATTTGGTTATGGGGCGGAGATTGGAATCAGTACGCAAAAACTGCATGCTAGAGGTCCAATGGGATTAAATGCTTTAACATCCTTTAAATATTTTATTTATGGAGAAGGTCAAGTTAGAAATTAATTGCTGGCAGTTTACACCAGGGTATGTCATAGTTCACGAAGATTGGATGATGTTATTGGAATATTTAAGTATTTTATTACCTATTTTCTTTATTTTTTCCGTTGGTTTCATTGGACAAAAGATGCTTCATATTGATATAAAATCTGTTTCAGCTGTATCTGTTTATTTGATGACGCCGTTGTTGTCTTTTAGCGTTTTTTATGAAACAACTTTTACAATAGACTATTTGTATATGACACTGTACGCATTAACGTTAGTATTAAGTATTGTCGCGATCGTTTACATTATTGGATTTTTTAGAGGTTATTCGGTTAGAAAGACATGCGGAATGATACTATCCTCGGCATTTATGAACAACGGTAATTATGGAACTCCGCTTGTTTTATTTGTTTTCGGAGAGCCAGGCTTGCACTATGCAGTTATCTTAATGGTTATTCAGCAATTAATTATGGTTACGATCGGTGTTTATTATGCAGCCAAAGGCTCTGTTGATGATGGAAATGGGAAAGATACTTTAAAAAAAGTATTAAAAGTACCAGTTATGTATGGAGCAATTCTAGGAGCAGTCTTGCATTCTCTTCATCTACCGATTGGAGCAACGATGCTTGAGGCTATTAAGCTAGTTGGCAATGCGGCGATTCCAACCGTCATGCTTGTTTTAGGAATACAGCTTGCTAATGTCCGTCTAAAAAATATTTCTTATCGCCCTCTATCTGTTTCATTGTTACTTAAACTTATAGTATCACCAGTGATTGCATGGCTGCTAACGCTTGTATTGCCAGTAGATGAGATATTAAAACAAATAATGATTCTGCTTGCTGGAATGCCAGCAGCAGCAAACACAACCCTTTATGCTGTCCAATATGGAACAGAACCTGATTTTGTATCAAGTGCAACCTTTTTTAGCACATTAGCTAGTTTAATAACATTGCCTGTTATTTTGTCTCTGATTTAATCATTATTGTAAAATTGACAGGGGATATCAGTTTTTCTGTTTAAGATCAGAGATGGGGGAGAAATATTCCATTTTATTTTAAACCTGAAAATTATGTGAGTATGCTAAGACATGTTCGGATAATTATTCGGGTTTTTACTCGTTTTTTTAGAAGAAAATAGCATTTGAAAAAAGAACTGGAATGAAAGAACCAATTCATACGTTAAACTATATACAATGGCTAAATGAAGAATGCTAGTCTTTAAAGGCGTAGATTTGAGCAAAAAATTAGATTGGAGAGTCATATTTCATATTGCATTATAGCGATAGGAACGATACAATACTAACAAAGTACATTTTATTTCTAGGTAGGTGAAAATATGTTCAATAGAGAGCTAGTAAAAGGGAGTACATCTTTAATACTTCTACAGCTATTAGCAGAGAAAGAAATGTATGGTTATGAACTAGTCAAAGAAATGGAAAAAAGAAGTGATTATTCTTTGCAAGTAAAAGAAGGGACCTTATATCCCGCTCTACATAAATTAGAAAAACAAGAATATGTAGAATCTTTTTGGAAAGAATCAGAAAAAGGACCAGCAAGAAAATATTACCGAATTACCGATTCTGGTCAGCAAATATTGGAGCAAAAAACAGCAGAATGGAAAAACTTTGTGCAAACGATTGATAAAGTGATTGGGAGAAAGGGAATATGATTTCTTCAAAAGAATCCTACATGAAACAGCTGCGGGATTTACTCAAAGATCATGAGCAATCTGAAGAAATATGCATGGAGTATGAACTTCATCTAATAGACATATTGGAAGAGATTGCTTTTGAAAAACAATGTTCAGAAGAAGAAGCGTTAATTATGGCAATCCAAAGATTAGGTACACCACTAGAGGTTGTTGCCATGTATCAAGAAGAGTTAAACATGACTGCGAAAAAAACGCAATGGAATTTCTTTTTCGCTAATTTGTTTTTCTTTGTCGGCGGAATTGGTTTGACGATCATTTATCATCGCCTATCTAATCCAACAATCAGTAAATTATGGTCACTCTTAACCAGTATTCCATTTTTTCTTATTGTTCTTTACTTATTCTTTTGGCTTTTACTTGGATATGAAGTAGGCAAGGAATTTGGCCTTGGCGGAAAAAAACTTTTACTGAAGACATTTTGTATTTCATTAGTTCCTAATCTATTGCTTATGTGTTCCGTTGTCTTTAAGATTATTCCATTAACACTCTTTGATCCATTATTAACACCGGAATTTGTCCTTATCTGTATTTCTTTTACGATAATGTTATATCCAATATGTTATCTTGCCTTTCGCTATGGAACAACAAGATCGGTATAAGTTGTTCTTTTGTATACTACCTAGTATTACTGTGCAACGAATTTCTTTTTATTTCACTATATAGCTAAACTATGTAAAGGGAGGGAAAATAACTTGAACAAGAAAAATTTCATTTATTTTATAAGCTGTTTTTTACTGGCAATTATTGCAGAAATAACGCTATTTACAGAGACAATTGGAATTTCCCTTAGTATTTTTGTTGTTGTTTTTTATGTTTTTTATTTTTATCTAACGAGGAAACAAACGCACACACATCGTTTAATTGGTATATATCTATTTGTGTGCATATGGCTATTATCATTGTCTTTTGTTTTCATAGCTAATCCTTCTTTTTATTTCTTTAATTTTATTGTTATTTTTAGTTTAATTGGTTTTCATACCACGTTATTAACAAGTCCTTCTTTTCTTAGTTGGTGCAATACCGATGTTTTCTTTTATTTAAGAAAGAAAGTCTCTTCCTTTTTTAAATTAGGAAAATATTTAACCTTTCTAGTATGGAAATCAGTAAATGTACGTTCTGATGAAAGGAATTATATCGCTATAAAAAGAATAGTATTAGGAATGGTAATTGTAATGCCAATTTTAATGTTATTAATTTTCCTGCTTAGTTCCTCAGATCAGCATTTTAATAATATGATGGTAACCATAATCACCCGGCTTTTTTCATTCCATATAGATGGAATAAGTACATTGCTAAGAATAGGTTTAATATTTGTTTTTCTATTACTATTCATGAAGACAATTAGTAAAAGGTCGATTATTATTCCAAGCGAAAGAAAAGGAAAACAAGGAAGATGGGAGCAAACAACTTTATTAACCATTTTACTTTTCATTAATGGGCTGTATATATTCTATACCATCGTACAGTTCCAATACTTTTTCAATGATGTATTATTGAATGGTTTTACATATGCTACCTATGCGAGAAGAGGATTCTTTGAACTTATTATCGTGACTGTGATTAACATATCAATTATTTTGTTAGTAAATAGCTTTGCTAAAAAACGCACTCTTTTTTTAAAAATATTTTTATCCTGTTTAATTGCTTTTAGCTTTATCATTCTTTTGTCTGCTCATTTACGATTATCTTTATATGAACAGGCGTATGGATATACATATTTACGATTATTTTCTCATTCCTTTATTTTACTCTTAGCGGTATTTTTCTCCTTCACATTGATAAAAATTTGGATGAAGAAAATTCAACTTATGCGTTTTTTCTTATTATTTTCCCTGTTATATTACTGCAGCCTGAATGTCATGGATATCGATCGCATAATCGTTAGCAAAAATTTGCAGCGGTTTGAGGAAACAAACTTAATTGATTTTCTCTATATAGATTCTTTATCTTATTCAGCTATTCCGGTTCTAGTAGATTATTACGAAAAAAATCCTGATATGGAGAGCGTAAAACAATTATTGCTTGCTAAAAAGGAACGCCTTCAGCAGACAGATCAAAAATGGCAGAGCTATAATATCGTGGAAGACCGTGCAAGAAAGTTACTTAATGCAATGGAGTTGCCTAAGAAAGTGCCTGAAAATCATGAAGAGAATAAATATCGATTAGAAGAATAATTTTTTTGACCCCGTATCTTTTTCGCTACCTGAAACGTTCTATATATAAACAGTAAAAGGAGGGATTTATCAATGAGGATGGAAATGCAAAATATAAAAAATCTGTATCAAAAACTCGATTCCTATTGTCGGTATCTTTCCTTAGATAAATGGGAACGAGAGGATTTAATTCAAGAAGCCCTTTTAAAAGCGATGGAAAATTATCAAGATAAAGATATTACACCTGCTTTGCTTAAAAAAATAGCTGATAATCAATGGATTGATAAAATAAGAAAAAAACAAGATATTATTGGTATCCAAGTAAAGGAACCAAGAGCAGAAGAAAAAAATTTAACCTCTATGATGCTGGCAGAATTTCTATCTGAAAAATTAACCTTTAAGCAAGGGATTGTCTATCTGCTCGTAGAGGGGTTTCAATTTCGCTTAAAAGAAGTTGGAGAATTATTAAATATAACAGAAACTGCTGTGAAATCAGTATTGTTCCGAGCTAGGAATCAAGTGAAAAAAGAGGCGATGATCGTTAAAAATCAGCATGATGAAGATAAGGAAAACATGCAAAGGATGTACTATGAAGTACTTAAGAGAGAAGATCCCGCTATTCTAATTAATTCAATCTATAAAAACATCCTTTTAGCTAAAGAAGATAAAAAATATTTGTCTCAACAGCCAATGCTTATGGCCGCATAATAATAGAATACAGGAGGTTAATAACAATGAGTACTATTCCTTATGTTATTGAACAATCAGCAAATGGAGAAAGATCCTATGACATATATTCAAGACTTTTGAAGGATAGAATTATTATGCTTGGGGATGAGATCAATGATCAAGTTGCTAATAATATCGTGGCTCAGCTGCTATTTCTTGCAGCAGAAGATCCAGAGAAAGATATTTCTATATATATCAATAGTCCTGGCGGTTCCACCTCTGCTGGTTTTGCTATTTATGATACGATGCACTATATTAAGCCAGATGTTCGGACGATTTGTACAGGAATGGCAGGATCCTTTGGTGCGTTATTACTTCTTGCTGGTACGAAAGGAAAAAGATATGCCTTACCGAATAGCGAAATTATGATTCATCAACCATTAGGTGGAACGAGAGGGCAGGCAACAGAAATTGAAATATCTGCGAAACGAATATTAAAACTTAAAGAACATATTAATCGTATTATGGCAGAGAAAACGGGCCAGTCTTTTGAGAAAATAGCAAATGATACAGAAAGGGATTATTTCATGAGTGCTGAAGAAGCAAAAGAATATGGCATTGTCGATGAAATAATTAGCGTGAAATAAAAAGAGGCGGAGCAAAAGGAGTCTAACCGAATATAAAACCGAACGAATATACGGCGATAGTTAAAGGGTAGCGTATATTTCGTTTGGTTATTTGTTTTTTGGTAAAAGTATTGTAGTAGCGGCCTATTCCATTGTGATCTCCGAAGCAGGATCTAGGAATTCTCGCGGCTTTCTTAAGAGAGTATCTAGACTTCTCCCTTTTAGTTAAATTCTTTCTTTCTTTCTCTCTCTACTTACATTATACCATTACTAACAGTACTATTTATAGACTAGTTTTTTTATAATTTCCCACTATACTAATATTGTTCTACAAAAATGAAAATAATAATTTAGGAGTGCATTGAATGAATATTAAAACAAACGCTTTAGACAATGGCCCGTTTTTTCATGGTACGAAAGCAGAACTGAAAATTGGCGATTTATTAGAACCTAATCACCTATCAAATTACCAAGATAAAAAATCGAACCATATATATTTTACTGCAACGATTAATGCTGCTAAATGGGGTGCTGAATTAGCAAGGTCTACTTCAAAAGAACGTATTTATATTGTAGAACCATTAGGTGAGTTTGAAAACGACCCGAACGTAACGGACAAGAGATTTCCGGGAAACCCAACTCGTTCCTATCGTTCTAAGTCTCCTTTGAAAATAATAGCGGAGTTAGGCGCGTGGGAAAGACATTCTGATGAAGAAATAAATCATATGCTTGAATCTTTAAAAAAATTAAGCGAAGCAGGAAAAAATGTAATTTACGATTAAGTCACATAACGATAGAGAAGATTAGCGTCTAGCTTCATTTCATGTATAATAGAAAGGGCATATGAAAATATTAGGTCGGAAAGTTAAAGGTGGCAAAATGGAAATCGTAACAGTACAAATTGAAACACCATTTGAGAAAAATTTATTAAATGGAAATCCCTTAATTTATAAAGAAGCTATAAAAGCTAATATTTCTCTTGAAGAAGGGCAAATAATAGATGTTGTAACAAAGAAAAACAAATTTATTGGCAGAGGATATTATGCCATTCAAAATAAAGGAATTGGTTGGATTTTGACAAGAGAAAGAAACATTCCTATTGATGATTCTTTTTTTGAAAATCGATTAAAAAAAGCAATTGATAAAAGAGTAGCCTATTTTAAGGATCCTGAAACGACAGCATTTCGGATCTTTAATGGGGAAGGCGATGGAATCGGAGGCTTTTCTGTTGATCTTTACCAAAATTATCTGTTAATCCAATGGTACAGTATTGGCATTTATAAATATAAAAGCTGGATTGTTGAATCGTTGCAGCGATTATTAGAAATAGACGGAATCTATGAGAAAAAAAGATTCGATGATAATGGAACATATATGGAAGACGATGATTTTGTGGTTGGGAAAAAAGCTGATTTCCCCCTTACTATTTTAGAAAATGGGATTAAATACGCAGTAAACTTGAATGAAGGTGCGATGACAGGAATCTTTTTAGATCAAAAAGATGTTCGTAAAACAATTCGAGATCAATATGCAAAAGGGAAAAATGTTCTAAATACTTTTTCTTATACAGGGGCTTTTTCGGTTGCGGCAGCTGTTGGTGGTAGTTTATCGACTACTAGTGTTGATTTGGCAAATAGAAGCAAGCAGAAAACGGCAGATAATTTTCTGTTAAATGATATTGACTTATCGAGTCAAAAAATTATCGTAGAAGATGTTTTTCACTATTTTAAATACGCAGTGAAGAAACAACTAAGCTTTGATATGGTCATTCTAGATCCTCCTAGTTTCGCACGTTCAAAAAAGCATACTTTTCGCGCAGCAAAAGACTATACTAATTTACTTAAAGAAGCAATTGCCATAACCAATAATGGCGGAATTATTGTCGCTTCCACTAATTGTGCAACCTTTGATATAAAGAAGTTTAAGGGATTTATTGATGCTGCCTTTCATCATCAGAAAGAAACATATCAAATAGTTGAACAATTTGGTTTACCTGCCGATTTTGCGAATATTAAAGAAGTAACAGAAAGTAATTATTTAAAAGTTGTTTTTATAAAAAAACTAAAGTGATATCTTAGAATATTATTTTCGATTTGAAATATCAAAGAAGGATTTTGCTGTTCAATAGCAAAGTCCTTTTTTATGAAAAAGAAGGGTTTACGTGGTTTAAAAACACTTGTAATCTTATAGAGAAAGATTCCTTTTGCTTGGCTATGCTTTGAATAAAATATTTTTTGTTTAAAAGGAGAACGGAAAAATGACAATTAAAGCAATTATTTTTGATTTGGATGATACACTACTATGGGATAAAAAAAGTGTACAAGAAGCTTTTTTTAAAACATGTAAATTGGCAGAAGAAAAATATAAAATTTCTCCTGTACGTTTAGAAGAAGCTGTGCGGAAGGAAGCCAGAGCTTTATATGAAGGTTATGATACATATGAATTTACGAAAATGATCGGGATTAATCCCTTTGAAGGACTTTGGGGAGAATTTCTTGAAGAACATGCTTCTTTCCCAATAATGAGAGAGATTATCCCGGTTTACAGGAAAGATGCATGGACAAAAGGATTACTAGCACTCGGAATTGATGATCCCGAATTTGGCGAAGAATTAGCGGAAGCTTTTCCAGAAAACAGAAAGACATCTCCTTACGTATATGAAGAAACATTTTCTGTCCTTAATCAATTAAAGGGTAAATACTCATTGTTATTATTAACAAATGGATCGCCTCATTTGCAAAATACTAAGCTATCTATTACACCAGAAATTTCTCCTTATTTTGATCATATTGTAATTTCTGGCGATTTTGGCAAAGGTAAGCCTGATCCTTCTATCTTTGAGCATGCTGTTTCTTTAATAGGTGTAGATAAAACTGAATGCTTAATGGTGGGAGATAATTTAATGACAGATATTTTAGGGGCTAATCGGGCGGGAATAAAGTCCGTTTGGATTAATCGCGAAAAGGCTGCAAAGCAGGATGTACTGCCCACATATGAAATACATCACCTTGAAGAATTATTCGCTTTATTAGATTAAGAAAGAAGAAAAGACTAGTGATCATTGGAGACATTTTGCCTCTTATGACGACTAGTCTTTTCATTTTTTAATTCATTATTGTGATTGTTCATTGTGATTGTTCGTTAGGTAATATATGTCTAAAAGGAACAGGTGAAGCTAAGATGACGGAAGTATTAATAGTGCCATAAGGAATTAAGCGGTCGACCAAGTTTCTCATTCCGTCAATTCCAGAAACAGCTGCTTTAATAATATAACTGACAGTACCGGTTACACGATGGCATTCAATAATATCTGCTTCTGTTTTAATAAATTCCTCAAATGCATGTGGTTCTTCTTTTAGTTCACTGATTTGAATGTATAAAAGCGTTTCTCTCCCCAACTTTGCAGGTGAAATTCGGGCGCTGAATTCTAAAATTATCCCCTTTTCTTGCAATCTTAATAATCTTTCCGAAACACTCGGGCGACTCAAAGCTAATTTTTTGGATAAATCACTAACCGTAATTCTGGCATCTTCTTGTAAAATTTTTAGTAGTTGTATGTCAACCTTATCCATTTTAATGAATACTCCTTTTTGCAAAATGAATGTAATGATGCATATATTTATGCGAAATAGAGGAAGTACAAGGTAATTACATTCATATTGGTATGTAAAAACACTTCGATATATTCTATCATTATATATGTAAGAATTCCACCCTAAAATCACAAATTTTTAGGATTTCACCGATAAATCCTCGTTTATCTTCCGCTTATCATGATTACTATAGGAGTGTGTGGCATTGAGAAAAATAATTGTAATGATGTTTGGTTGTTTAATTACATCATTCGGTCTGTTTTTATTAAAAGGGTCAGCAATTGTTACTGGTGGAACAGCAGGACTCGCATTAAGTATCTCTTACTTATTACCTATTTCATTTTCCATCTTATTTACTTTAATAAACATACCGTTTTATATTTTATCCTACTTTAAAATGGGGAAGAAATTTACGTTATCCACCATCTTAGCTGTATCCTTAGTTACTTTATTTTCCTATTTATTATCCATCATTCTACCGCCGCTCGCTCTATATTCCCTACTAGGGTCTATCATCGGTGGCTTTATTATTGGAATAGGAACTATTATTTTGTTTATGAATGGTTCGTCTTTAGGGGGAGCACAAATTCTGTCTATTACGCTTCAAAAACAATTAAATTGGAATATGGGAAAAACAAATTTTATTTTTGATTCAATTGTTATTTTAATTGGCTTGTACAGTGTAGGATTAATTAGAGGTCTTTACAGCATTGTGTCAGTATTTATCATTTCGTTTATGATGAGTACGTTTAAGGAAAAAATAGCTAAAAGAAATACGAGTAATGCTAATATCGAAAAAGTTAACTCTGTGGTTGAAACACAATCTGTTTAACAATAGGAACCCCTAACTCCCCTCCTTCATATGAAAGAGGGGAGTTAGAGGGTTGTTTTTTGTTATAATAAAAAGGATATTCTTTATATTCAATATTATAATAAGGAAAAATAATTGACAGTGATAATCATTTTCATTTAAAATGTAAACAAATAACGAAATGAATAGGAAGGTGTAAGATATAATGAAAAATGATTTCATTGTTTTAGCTCCATTTCAATATATGATCGAATGTACCTGTCCTAGACCTGAACATACATTCATTCTTGATTTACATAAAGGGGATATCATTACCATTACTGAAGAAAAAAAATACGTTGATTCGCTTGGCTGGCTACTGCTTGTTATGGTAAATGACTATAGTTTCTTCATGTTTATCGATGAAATAGAAGAGTTTATTGCGAATAAAAAGATTACTTCCTTAATGGATATGGAATTAAGAATGAATTATTTAGAATATAAAGTAAATGAATCGTTAGATGGCTTAAATAAAGAGCAATTTGAGCTTTTTGCCAAGGAGCTTAATGATTTAAAATCCATTCAAAATGAGCTTGCGTTGATTTGATTATATAAATTTTCAAGAGTAATCCATGTAGATAAATTGGATTGCTTTTTTATTTTTATAAACGGATAGCGAAACAATCTAGTAAATCCTATGAAAGAGCCAAGGAGATTTTTTACAAAAGAAACAGAAAAAATGAATTAATTCAAACATAAAGTCTTGAATATTTGCAAACGTCTTTCTAGAAGATTACAATGGGATAGTATTATGAAGAAGGCAAATGTTCGCTTAGGAGGATTATTAGATGAAAGTCAAAATAAACAGACACGCTGTTAAAGTACTTAATCAAATGTTAGAAAAGGCTGAAGAAGGAGAAATGATTCGTGTATACATAACAGAGAATCATGGAAACCATGCACATTACGATTTAAAATTGGACAAGAAGACAGAACATGATGAAGTGGTGCAGTCTGATAAAGATATTCCTATTTTATTAGATACAAGAGATGCAGATTTCTTGGATGGTGTTTGGATTCAATATTTCCATGTTCCACAGCCAGGATTCACTATTTATAATCCATCAAAAGAACAACATCATCATTAAAAAAACAGGAAGTGGAAACACTTCCTGTTTTTTTATATTTGCTTTTGTCCTCATTTTAAATGAGATATTTCCATACTGATTGTTATATGTTATAATTAACTCCTAAATGAAAGTTGTTCTGTATTTAATCCGTCACTTTTAAGTGTAACAGAGCATTTAGGTTTACATATTTCATTTTTTAGGCTATATACTTTAAATGACATAAATGATGAGAATCAAGAAAAAATAATATTTAGGTCTCATATGTTCCCATAAATCTACCAGGAAATTTACAAAAAAATCCAATGGAAGTTAATTGTTGTATGATTAATATAAAAAATAGATGATTTCTTAAAGATCTATCTTATCTATCTATTAATTATCGATTTTTGTTAATGAATTTTTAAAAGAATAATGATAGGATTAATGGTAATAAAGTATTTATGTTAAAAAATTTAGATTAAGGGATGGTAATCTAATGACAACAACGATAAAAGGAAATGAGAGCAGTTTACCTTTACGAAAAGATGTGAAACACCTTGGTAATATTCTTGGTGAGGTACTTATCCACCATGGTGGCCAAGAATTATTAGACAAGGTAGAAATAATTCGTAAATTAGCAAAAGAACTGCGGGAAACGAATAATGAACATACATATAACCAATTAAAGTTCGAAATGGAAAGACTAGATAAGCCAGTTCGCAGACAAGTTATTCGAGCATTTTCGAAATATTTTCATTTGGTGAATGTTGCTGAGTTAAATCATCGTATACGTCGTAGAAGAGAATATCAGCTAAGTCAAGAAAAAGGTGTACAGCCATATTCCATTGATCGTGCAATCATGGCATTTAAACAAAAGAATTTATCTGAAGAGACCATTCAAGAAGTCTTAAATACTCTTTCACTTGAACTTATTATTACAGCACATCCAACAGAATCAACAAAACGTACGATTTTAGAATCGCAAAAGAGAATTGCTAATATCTTAAAACAACTTGATAACCCAATGTTGACGAAGAAAGAGAGACAGCATTTAAACGATGATCTCTTTGAAGAGATAACAATCATGTGGCAGACAGATGAATTACGGCAAGAGCGTCCTACCGTAATGGATGAAGTTAGAAATGGTCTTTATTATTTTGAGCAAACATTATTTGATGTATTGCCAGAAATCCATCAAGAGGTTCAGGATGCACTGGATGAAAACTATCCTAATTTCGAATGGAAAGTACCTAATTTCTTATGGTTTGGTTCTTGGATTGGTGGAGACCGAGATGGTAACCCAAATGTAACACCTGATGTTACATGGCAAACACTGCATAAACAAAATGAATTAGTCATCCAAAAATACATTCATGCAGTAGATGAATTGATGAAGAGATTCAGTCATTCTACTAATCGTGTTAAGGTTAGTTCAAAGCTTATTCAGACAATTATGGAGGAAGAACAACTATATCTTACACCAGAAAAGAAATGGCCAGTTGAAAAAGAAGTTTATCGCCGGAAATTTTCAATTATTTTAGAAAGATTAAAAGAATATGGCAAATCTGAAAAAGGCTATGTGAAGGCAGAAGAGCTACTTGAAGATTTATATTTAATTCAAGAAAGCTTCGCCTTGCATCAACCAAAAGCCCATCAGCAAAAAGATTTACAAAAATTAATTCGACAAGTGCAATTGTTCGGTTTTCATTTAGCAACTCTGGATATTCGTAATCATAGTGGAGAGCATGAGGCAGCTATAGATGAGATTCTGCGTAAAGTTGGCATAACAGATAATTATAAAAATTTACCAGAAAATGAAAAAATAAGAATTCTTGAATCTGTTTTGAATGACCCTCGTCCTATTCTTTTATTAAACGAAGATTATTCAAATGAAACACAGGAAATGATTAGCACATTTAACATGATTAGAGAAGCACATAAGAAATTTGGAGAACGAGCTATTAATGTTTATTTAATCAGTATGACCCAGTCGCCAAGCGATATTCTTGAAGTACTTGTATTAGCAAAAGAAGCTGGAATTTATCGACTGCATGCGGATGGAACCGTAGAAAGTCACTTAAATGTAGCACCATTATTAGAAACAATTGATGATTTAATCGCGGGACCTAAGATTATTGAAACATTATTCCGCATGCCGGTTTATCGAGAACATTTAAGACAACATAATGACCAGCAGGAAATCATGCTAGGATATTCTGATGGCAGTAAAGACGGTGGCACATTAACAGCAAACTGGAAATTATTTAAAGCTCAGCGTGAAATTCACGAAATGGCTAGTAACTATCAAATCGGCTTGAAGTTTTTCCATGGTCGTGGTGGTTCACTTGGTCGCGGCGGCGGTCCGTTGAATAAGAGTATCCTATCTCAACCAGGTGAAACATTAGGGGATGGCGTAAAAATTACGGAACAAGGGGAAGTATTATCCTCGCGCTATTTATTAGAAGATATTGCTTTTAGAAGCTTGGAGCAAGCAACTTCTACATTGCTCATGGCAATTGCTCATATTTCAAAGGATATTAGCGAACATAAAGAAGAGAGAAATCTTTGGGAAGATTGCATGGAAGAAATATCTGCTATCGCGCTTGCAAAATATCAATCATTAGTTTTTAATGACCCTGATTTTATGACTTATTTTAAAGAGGCAACTCCTTTAAATGAAATAGGAAATTTAAAAATTGGTTCACGGCCAATGAGCAGAAAAAATACAACAACTTTTGAGAATCTTCGTGCTATTCCATGGGTTTTTGCATGGACTCAAAGTAGACAGCTTCTGCCCGCTTGGTATGCTGCTGGTACTGGATTAACAGAGTTTGCTCAGCAAAAGCCAGCTAATATTGAAATTTTAAAACAAATGTATGCAAAGTGGCCATTTTTCCACTCGACAATTGATAATTTACAAATGGCCTTGATGAAGGCAGATTTAACAACTGCTAGAGAATATTCTTCTCTTGTGGAAAATGAAGCAATCGGCAATCGGATTTATCAAAATATTAAAGAAGAATATGATAAGACAAGAGCTATTTTATTAGAAATCACTGGTATAGAAGAATTACTTGATCACACACCTTCTATTCAAGAGTCTGTTTATAGAAGAAATCCATATGTAGATCCATTGAATTTCTTCCAAGTTGATTTAATTAAACAGCTTCGTGAACAAGAAGTTCTTGACAAGGAATTACTGAATCAAGTTCTATTGACCATTAATGGTATCGCTGCTGGTTTACGAAATACAGGCTGATTTGAGGATAGCCTGAAAAAAAGATGAGTCTAATCTCAGACTGTAGACAAACTCCTTGAAATTCGAGGTTTTGTCTATGGTTTTTTTGTATAACCTCTTCTAATGGAGTGGTGTTTCCGCTACAGGGGTTTTGCTTTCATATATGACAAAAGGGGATCAGAATGAAAACATTCTGATTCCCCTTTTGTTGATAAACTGAGAGGACAAATTAATATTACTCCTCTTTTTATTTCCCAAAATTATTTATATGATGCTAAAAATTCTTCTACCTGTTCAGGTGTTTTGGCATTGGCGCTGTGTAAGTGGCCAATTTTTTCACCGTCTTTAAAAACTAACAGACTTGGAATTCCCATGACATCATACTTTTCAGCTATTTCAGGAAGCTCATCTTTATTTAAACTATACCATTTTTTGTCATTATTTGCTTCCATGATTTCCCCAATGAACATATCCATTCTTGTACAATCAGGACACCAAGTGGTAAAAAACTTCACAATATTTGTATCACCATTGTTAATAATTTCCTCAAATGTTTCTACTGTTTTAATTTCATTCATATCTTTAAGCTCCTCATTAAATAAATTCCAAATAACTATGAAAAGTTACTACAATTTTTATTATACACATGAAACGTATTTCTTTCCTCCAAAATGCATTCTTTTCTCTAAGCATTTTATTTGCATTATAACGTTAGAAAGATAAGAATATACAAGGTAGGAGATGAAGGATGCAAACAATATGATATTGCCATTATAATTTATATTTATGCAGTTATTTTTTGACCCCTTATTTCGTTATAATAAATGAAATGTTGTCATATGATAAAGAGGGTTCATTTTGCGGTTTCAAGTAAGAGGAGGTAACAAATGAGTTCAACAAAAATAAACATCTCACCAGTGGAAAATACGTACATACGCTTAATATTAGCAATAGAGAATATGGATAAAGAGAAATTAGTAGATCTAGGTGATTCCTATTTACTAAAAGTCAATAAGAAAAATAAAAGCGGTAACGAACTTCACTTTTCCATGCTTTTTAACAAAAAGTTGATAAACAAAGTAGCAAGAAGTACGAATCCAACTGTAAATATTACAAAAAATAAACATCTTATCTCTCTTGAAATCACTATTATGCTTGATTTAACAGAGCCAATAAAAGAAGAGAATTTTTTCTGGATAAAAAAAGAATTTGCCAGCACTCCAGCATTTGAAATCTCCTACAAAATGAATGAAGAATATTTTGATAAGAAAATATTACAGCATCTGAACAAAGAAGCAAATGAGGAAAGTACAGAAGTTTAACAAAAAAGGATCAGTTTCCGTTTTAGGAGACTGATCCTTTTTGTTAAGGAATGATTACTTATTCTTCGATTAATCCAAGCCATTTTAAGCCATTGTAAATACCTGAATCGGTAACAGATGTGGTTGTATGCTTAGCATAGGAAAACAACAACTCATGTGCATTCCCCATCGCGAATCCTTCTCCAACTACTTGGAGCATTTCTTTGTCATTTAGGCCATCTCCAAAAGCAATAGAAGCTTCTTTCTCGATTCCTAATCTTTTTAAAATAAGGGAGACAGCAAACCCTTTATTTACTTTATCACTAATAACATCATAGGAATGTCTAAATCCATCGATATTAACTTGTGATAAGTGGATATCAGGGAAATCTTCGTATAGTGAAATATCTTCCTCTCTTAAATTGATTATAGTAATTCCTAGAATATTCGCTTTTTCATCTAGAGTAAAAGCTCTATTTTGCTTTAAGTGGAATTTTGCACTAAATTGTTTTGTCATTTTCCCTTCAGGGTGGGAAAGTAAATTATGAGTATTTGTATATAAAATTAGTTCATTTCCTTTTTCATTGGCAATGTCTAAGTATTTCGTGACCAAGTCAGGACTCATCGGTTGTCTAAAAACATCTTTTCCATTATGTATTGCATATGCGCCATTATAACCGATAAACGATTCTATGGCGAGTGTCTCTCCAATATGTGATATTTCATGCAGTGGTCTTCCAGTTGCTAAAAAGACCTCTAATCCTTTTTCTTTCATTAATTGCACCGCTTTTTTTGTGGAATCTTGGATCGTATCTTCTGGTGTTAAGATAGTTCCATCAATATCTAGGAACAAAACTTTATAAGTAATTGACATTTTTACCTCCATTAAATTTACATTTCTTCAATACCATACTACCATATAAAAAGGACAAATGAAAAAGAGTAACCAAAAAGGGAAATTATTTGGCTACTCTTTCAGCAGAATTTAAATGTTATCCATTATTTGAAAATTTTCCACCAGGATCTCCTTTTTTCTTGAGCAGCTGCGGCATGACGAAATGTTTGTACAAGTTCTTGAAAACTTCTTTCTCTTTGTTTAATTTCTTTATTCAGTTGTTCTCTTTCTAGCTGCAATGTTTCCATAAAATATTGATCATTTTCATTTAATTGCTCGACTGTTTTGTTTAGCTCTTCATTTGATTTCGAGAGATGCTCAATCATTGATTTAATTTCTTTTGCGGAAGAAACATTAGATGTCCATTGTTTCGAGTAGGTTTTTCTTTCAGCTTTCGAAATTTGGGAAAGTTTTTTGATTTTCGTTTGAATTTCTTCATATTTTGTTGTCGTAGTTTCTGCGTTTTTATGTAAAAGTTCGGAAAATTCATCTAAATGTTCGTATGTTTGTGTCTGCGTTTCCTTTACTGTATTAGTAATATGGGAAATTGTTTCTTCATGACCAGCTTTTATTTCCTTTGAGATCGTTT
This sequence comes from Niallia sp. FSL W8-0177, assembly GCF_038006285.1. NCBI lineage: Bacteria > Bacillati > Bacillota > Bacilli > Caryophanales > Bacillaceae > Niallia > Niallia sp. FSL W8-0177. The sequence goes on along the minus strand of NZ_JBBOUX010000001.1, from coordinate 1,870,356 downwards.
CTAATACCTCTGTTTTAATCCCATTTCTAATTTCATCTTTCACTTCTTCAAGAAAATCTTGTTTATAATTTTCCAAGGAAGAAAGTAATAAGCGAAAGTTTTGTTCTGTAATTTGTGATTTCGCCGTCTCAACAGGTTCTAAAGCTCCCTTTTTAGGAAGCAATTCGATGGTTGTGTTTTCGCTTTTTTCTTTTATTTCCACAATCTTTTCTTTCTTAGGTCTGTTAAGGAGCATTGTTAATGTTTCTTTTACTTCAGCTGTTTTTCGTTTCTCTTTATATAAATTTTTCACCTCATGTAGGAGGGTTATTTCTTTTTCGGTATAAATACGTGCTCCTGTTTTGGTTCTAGGTATCACGATAATTCCTTGAAATTCCTTTTCCCATTGTTTTAGCATTGTTGGCGTTGTCGTCAGTTTTTTTGATGCTTCACCTATCGTATATGCTTTCATTTTTTCTCTCTCCTTTTGAATAATCAATTTAATTGACCATCTTTACTGTATGTATTTAGAGAAGCGGGAATTAATTTCCTGCAACAAGACAAAAGCTATCAAAACTTCTGATTAGTTGACAAATTTCCCACTTTTTCTAATTTAGGAAACGATATTATTAATTCCTTTCTTCATTTATGTGTAGGTATGTTCATAAATGTATAAACTAAGACAATCGAAAGGTGTGCTCGGAGAAAAGGGGAGACTTACATATGAAAAAGAAATTCTTTGTTAGTATTTGTATTACTTTTATCCTTTTTATACATGCCAACCCTCTACTTACAAAAGCTTCTGATGAAAATCACAAGGAATCTATCTTTTCACTTCGAATTTTAGAAACAACGGATATTCATTCCTATCTTTTAGATTATAATTACGAAGAGAAAAAGAAAACGATTGAATATGGATACAATCGTGTTGCAAGTTTAATATTGCAGGCAAAAAAAGAACAAAGAAATACAATGTTGTTTGATGTAGGGGATGTAATAAAAGGAAGTCCACTTGCTGAATATGTAGCAAGTTCGCCGATGTTTTATTCTAGTGATATTCATCCAGCCTATAAGAGCATGAATTTAATGGGATATGACGCGGCAACGGTAGGGAATCATGAGTTCAATTTCGGATTAGATTTTTTGTTAAATACACTAATAGGGGCAGATTTTCCCTATACGAATGCCAATATTTATGTAGATGATCATAATGGTTATGAACAAGATGATATTCATTTTTTTCAACCTTTTCTACTATTAGATAAAATATTAGTAAATGATCAAGGAAAAACGGAAAATATTAAGGTGGGTGTCATAGGATTAATTACTCCAATAACCGGGGTATGGGACAAGGAGCATTTGGAAGATAAACTTATCATAAAAAATATGCAAAAAACAGCAGAAGAAATTGTCCCACAAATGAAAAAAGCTGGCGCAGATATAATTGTTGCTTTAGTGCATGCCGGTTTATATTCTGATCAATATTGGCCAAAACAAGGGAATAATGTCAGAGATATTAGCAAAGTCAAAGGAATAGATGTTATTCTTTATGGTCACTCGCATGGTATCTTTCCAGTTAAAGGAGAAAAAGGACCAAAAGGTGTTAACCATGAAAAAGGATTAATTAATGGAAAACCGACGGTCCAGGCAGGAAACTGGGGAAATCACCTTGGAATAATTGATTTAACGCTTAAGAAGAAAAAAGGAAAATGGGCAATTGTCGATTCAAAATCAACTGCAAAACCAATTATTAGGATTATAAAAAACAAAAAAATACCGATTGTTTCCCCAATGCCGCAATTGGAATATATTCTTTCGCGATATCATCAAGATACATTAGAGTATATAAACAGTAAGCAATTACTAAATCATTTTGATTAATATATTCGCAGAAATTTCAATATACAGGCAATAAAGTTGAAGGGAAGAACGGAACAGCTTTATAGTAAGTAGAGAGAAGGGGTTGGATATATGGGAAAAACATTACAGGAAATAAAATATTCCGTTCTTGATTTAGCACCGATTAGAGAAGGAAGCAATGCTGCTGAAAGTTTTAAAAATAGTTTAGAACTTATTCAACATGCTGAACAGTGGGGTTATAACCGCTATTGGGTAGCTGAGCATCATAGTATGCCTGGAATTGCTAGTAGTGCTACTTCGGTATTAGTTGGCTATTTAGCTGGGGGTACAAGCAAGATTAGAGTCGGAGCAGGCGGAATTATGTTACCGAATCATTCGCCTTTAGTTATTGCTGAGCAATTTGGTACATTAGAATCTATGTACCCCAATCGTATTGATTTAGGTCTTGGAAGAGCGCCTGGCAGTGATCAACTGACGGCAAGGGCATTAAGACGTTACCATCAAAGTGATGGAAGTGATTTTCCTGAATTGCTAGAGGAATTAAGAACATATTTTAAACCATATGAAGAGACGAATTTACCAGTAAGGGCTATACCAGGGGAAGGGGTAACGATACCGATTTGGCTGTTAGGCTCTAGTGACTTTAGTGCTAGATTGGCTGGTCAACTTGGTCTGCCTTTTGCATTTGCTAGTCATTTTTCGCCAGACTATACGATTCCTGCACTTAATACTTATTATCAATCATTCTGTCCATCAGAAATTTTAACGAAGCCATATGTGATGGTTGGAGTGAATATTATTGCAGCAGACACGGATGAAAAAGCGGCCTATCTTGCTTCATCTTCTCAGCAGCAGTTTTTAAGTCTTATCCGGAACAAGCCGACACAACTGCAGCCCCCAGTTTCCAATATGGAGGAGATGTGGAGTACTTATGAGAAAGCTATTGTTCACAAGCAATTGAAAGCATCTATTATCGGCTCCAAAGATACAGTTACTCAGAAATTACAAACATTTTTAGAGGAAACCCAAGCGGACGAAATAATAATCAACACACAAGTGTATTCTCAATCTGAACGTCTTCGTTCATATGAAATTGTAAAAAATATTTTAAAATAAAAAGGCTGTAGCAAGTACAAAATGATATTATTTCATTTTGTACTTGTTTTTGTGTATGATAAAGCTATAGATATTTTGTCAGCTGTAAATACTTGGAGGGAACTGTTGTGAAAACAACTATGAAGTTGGTTAATCAAGAAAAAATCAAACAGATTTTAAAACAAATGGTCGATGATGCTTATGCTAATATAAAAGGAGAAGAGGTTTTACTTTGTATGGAATGTTGTGACGTAGATTTATACGTTGCGGCAGAATCTTGCGAACCATTTATAGAGGCAGTGAAAGTAAACTTTGAACTTGATGATTTAGGTGAAATTATGGATAGAGAAGCATACCACATATTAATGAGGGAACTCGATGAATACTATGTGGATTTACATGTGAAGTCTGGCTATTATGATTATTTTCCAGCAGGCACATATAAAGTCGATGGGAGAGAAGAGGAGTCAGAAACCAATGTTCTGGCACCTAAAGGAGTATTTTATGCGCCGTTTGAAGACGCGGTAATTAAATAGATTCTTTGTTAATTTTAAAGGCCAGGGATTTTTTATGTATTCCTGGCCTTTAGCATAGAAGGATAGTTGATTTTTAATTCACCTATTCAAGAATGAACCTTATAATCTTTGATTTTAATTTGTATGCTTTTCAGCCATCTTTTTATGTTTATCCAATTCGGAAATAAAATGGGGCCATTTTAAAATACCATCATCTTTATCAAATTCGATAATCACATCGGATACGCCTTTTTCTGATAAAATCTGCTTTTCAATTCGTTGTCTTATTTTATCTACTTGCTCAACGGTTAATTTACTATCGATTTCGATACTGAGTTCTACATGAAAATCTTCCCCTTCTTTGTAGACTGCTAGATCTTGGATATCGCGTACATCAGGATCTTTTATCGCGATATTGCCAATTGTATCTTGCATTTCTAAATCTGCTTCTCCTATAGCTCCTGCAGCGTTATCTAAAAAAACTCTCCCAACAACAATAAACATAAAAATGCCGATGATAATGGATACAACGCCTTCAGCTTGTTTAAAGTTTGTATATTCACTTACTATTACTGCCGCAATTGCTAAGATTCCTCCTGCTGTTGCTACGGAATCTTCTAAAAATACCAATTTTGTTGCAGGCTTGGCAGATTTTAAATAGGCAATGCTGGCAGAAAACAATTGTAAACCTCTTGTTTTTAAACCTGCTGTTGCAACAATTTCTTTCATTGCTTTAATTAAAACGGTAAATTCTAAGCAAACAGATATGGAGAGGATAATGATAATGAGTAAAAAGCCTGTTGATTCTTGTGGCTTAAAAACATGATCAAGCCCTTCGCGAATTGTTTCATAAGCCATAATTCCAACAATTAAAACCGCAAATAATAAAACAACATTGACAAGTCTGCCAAATCCTCCTGGAAAGCGTTTTGTTGGAGCTTTTTTACTTAATGCAGATCCAATAAACACAAAAAATTGATTGGCTGCATCACCAAGGGAGTGCATTGTTTCAGCAAACATCGCCACATTGCCGGTGAGAAAGTAAGCAACTCCTTTTAATAAGGAGATAACGGTATTTACTAAAGCAGCAAGCAGAGCTGAACGGTTTCCATTCTTTAATAATAATAAGAATTCCTTCATTCTATCTAATACCCTTCTTCCTCAGTAAAGGTCGTATACAAATAAAAAGAGAACTTCCCGTTTGTAACCAATTAAAGTTTAAGTGGTTACATTGTAAGGGAAGCCTCTATTAACTTCTAATTGATACTGAAAAAAAACGTGTTCATTAAATTTTTTTCGTAAGTCTATGGTGTTATCAGACAATCGTTGAATATGTATGTCTAAGAAGTAGTAAATCCGGCATTTTTAAGCTGATTCGCTTTTTTCAACCGCACTGTTCCAATCAGGAAAATAATGGAGCGCATGGCGCATTAAATCTGGATGGCTTTGTTTTATCTTCTTTTTATTCATATTCATGCCATTTGAGCGTAATTGTTGAATGGCCAACAATACTTCATCAGCATTCATGCTAATATCCATGGACCTACCTCCTTTTAAATTTATTCATATTATTTACCAGTTCAACATATTTTATTCGCTTTTTCCGTAAATATTTCTTGGGAAAGCGCAAAAAATGCGCTATAAAGACAAATGTTGACTTTTCTACCTAGTTTAATGTCGAACTCTTTTAGGAAGGCAGCACTTCATTGTACGAATGTCTATTCTTTCGCTATAATTGGGAGGGGAATGAGAAAATAGAAGGACGTGATTTTAAAAGTGAATAGCAAAAAGTTGCTTATGATTCTTCCTTTCGTTGTATTAATGTTTAGTCTTTTAGGGATTAATAATGTTTCTGCACATGCTTATATTACAAATTCAAACCCTAGTGAGAATGAAATATTAGAGTCAGCGCCAAAGAGAGTATACATAGAGTTCAATGAAAAGATCCAAACTGGTTTTAAAATATTAAATGTTTTAAATTCATCGGGAGAAAGAGTAGACAAGAAAAATGTAGTCATTAATCCTGATACAGAAAAATCAATGGAAGTTGATCTAAAGTCAGATTTACCGAATGATATATATACGGTAGAGTGGAGAGTTGTTTCTGCTGATGGCCATTCTGTGTCTGGGATGATTCCTTTCAGCATTGGGGAATTACCGGATGGTGCAGATTTTCCAACTCAACAGGACAGTGGTAATCTAGTAAGTTTTATAAGCACGATGATCAATAAAGGCTTTCTTTATATAGGTTTTTCTGTCTTTATGGGATTATTGTTATTCTATACATTTTGGTATAGAAATAATAAATTATCCGCTAAGCTAGTAAAAAGAACGAAAAGAATTTCTATTATTGCTGTCTTATTACTTGCTATTAGTATTATTAGTGCATTAGTTATTCAAACACAAAGCTATGCTGGTGTAAGTCTATTAGCTAGTTTGAAGCCAAGTAATTTAATGGAAACATTGACAAGTACAAAGGAAGGAATTATTTGGATTGTACAAATGATCCTTTTAGCTATTTTATTCCTTGGACAACGATTTATTTGGGCAAAAGAAGCTTATTTAGATAGAAAACATTGGATAATTCCTGGATTAGCATTTATAGGCATCATGCTTTCAAAAGCATTTCTTGGCCATCCTTCCAGTTCACCTTATGAGACTGTAGCTATTGTACTTGATTTCTTTCACTTAATAGCAGCATCTATTTGGCTTGGCGGAATGATTGTTATTATTCTCTTTTTACGAGAAGGCATATTTGCTAAAGAAGGGGAAGGGCATGATTTATATTGGGGAACTATGGAGAAATATTCATTATGGGCCCTTTTTACTGTTGCGGTTTTAGCCATTTCTGGTGCAGTAAATGCTTCCTTATTAATTCCTGATTTTCAGTCATTAGTAAGTACGGCATATGGAAAGGTTTTGCTTATTAAAATTGGTTTACTTGTATTAATGTTGATTTTTGGTGCATATCACCTCGTTAGCAGACTTCTATTAAGAAAGAAAGACTTTTATAAAAAATCAATAAAAGTGGAAATTACACTTGGCATATTAATACTGATAGTAACTACAGCATTTACTCAAATACAGACACCGACCTTGCCTATCGACCTGCCATTTTATGAAGAAGCAGAACTTGGGTATAATGAAAATATCAGTTTATCGATCACACCTAAGAAAACGGGTGTGCAAAATCAGTATGAAGTATTTGTATTTGATAATAATCGTAAGCCAATTGATCCCGTGGAACAAATTACAATTAGTTTAAAACAGGGAGACAAAGAAATGGCGTTTCCATTAACGAAGGAAAAGGAAGGACATTATTTTGCAGAGAATCTTCAATTAAATCAGCCGGGAAAATGGGATGTAGAAATACATGTGTTAACCGATAAATTAGAATCACTGGATTATTCTTATTCTATTGACATAAGATAAAGTTTCATATAGAGGGCAATGGGAAATAGAGAAGAGGATAATTATTTCTCGGGAAAGCGCATAATCAGACAGGATTTTTAGAAGAGAACGTCGTATAATAGCGAATAACATAGAAAGCAATCGGTTTTAGTAACAAACTTGTTCGCTATTACCGAGGATTTTCAGACTATAGGCAAATACCTAAAATAATTATGGGGTTTGTCTATAGTCTTTTTTATTAGCTAAATGAGAGATTGTCCTTTAAAATGTGCCAGTCTTTCTTATCGAGAAAAATTTTCATGCTAATGCACGCGAAAGGAACTTTTTTTGATGACGGAATAATATAAGCGATGTCCTATAATACCAGCGATAAAAGTTAGGATAATGTCTTTTATTAAAGGTAGAGCCATCCAACTCCACATTAGTTGGTAGGTAAACCCTTCTGGTGCAGCATACCAAAGTTTGTAGGACATATACATCCAACTAGTCCCAATGATGTAATTAATCAATAATCCAATGAAGGCGCTAAAAATATAGAATGGGACGGTTTGCTTTTTTTCGATTAAGGAACCCACAAGAAATGCTGTCATAATAAAAGCTAAAATAAATCCAAACGATGGCCTAGTAATCACCATAAGACCGCCAGATATCCCCGCAAAGATAGGTATTCCAATAAGGCCAACAAGCATATATACAAACATCGCCACACCGCCTAACCTTTTCCCAAGAATCAACCCTGCAAGAATAGAAAAGAAAGTCTGAAGAGTTACGGGAACACCTCCAATTATAAGAAAACTTGTAACATTTGCTCCCACCGCCATAAAAGCAACAAATAAGGCAATCATTGTTATATCTATTGGCTTCCACTGTTTCAAAATGGCCACTCCCTTTTGTTTAATTTCTGTAATAAATATACTTCTCTAATTAATTTGTGTCAACTTATAATTTTAATTGGTTAACATATAAAAATACATATATTTTGTTTCTCTGTTCATACTAGAAATAACAAGAAAGGAGATGTTTGCATGAAAAAATTAAAATATCCATTCATAAGCATCTTTTTGGTAAGCTTATTCCTTATGCAGCTTAACGGTCCTTTACATACAGGTGCGGAAGAGCTGCCTTCCTATGTAAAATGGGGGAGAATTGCCATAACAAAAACGCAAGAAAAATATCCTAATAGTGAAGTTACTGATTATCTTCATGTAGGCAAGGAAGATAAGAAAGGAACATCTGTGGAAAAGTTTAAACTAATTGTAAACAAAGATCAAAAGGAAATTGGTGTATTTGTTCATTTAACTTTTGACACCCGCACAGAACGACTATTGTCGGTAGATATGCAGGAAACAAAGCCTTAATTTTCGAAAAACTCTCTAAAAGAATTGGTTTTAGAGAGTTTTTTTGTTTTAATAGAAGAAAGAGAAGTAAAAGGGGAGAAATTATGATAGGGAATATACAAAAGATTATGCGCTATCCAATAAAATCATTTACTGGAGAAAGCTTGGAAAAGGCACGGATTATGTCTTATGGAATATACGGCGATCGTAGTCATGCTTTTATCGATAAAGCAAATAATAAACATCTAACAATAACACAATACCCTAAAATGGTTACATATAGAGCAGGCTTTTCAGGAGAAGAGTCAATAGAAAAATTTCCTGATTTAACTATAACTGCAAATGATGGCTCGGAATATATTTGGGGGGAAACAGCATTACTAGAAAGATTAGAACAAGAAACGAATCGGACACTAGATTCAATTACCTATGCTCCGACCTTTGTTCCCTTTCCAGCAATTGAAGAAGACAATCTTTTATTAATTTCCACAAAGGCCCTATCAGAATTATCTACATCATTTGGTGAATCAATTGATGAGAGAAGATTCAGAGGAAATATTGTCTATGATCTCCAAGAAAGTGGTATAAACGAACAAGATCTACTAGGGAAAAAAATAAAAATCGGCTCAGACGTAATTCTGAAGATTAATAAGTTTTGTGAAAGATGTATGATCATAACTGTAGATCCAGAAACAGGCATCCGACAGCCGAAGCTATTAAAACAGATAGTTAAAGAGCGAAATAACCATTTTGGTTTATATGCAAGTGTGATTCATACTGGAATTATTCATATTGGTGATGAGATAGCTATTTTATAAAGAAATGGATAAATACGGATGGTAGAAACATAAAAGTAAATTATTTAAAGTTGAACAATCTATAATTACGAGTATCCACCCGCCATTTCCTTCTGATTTAATGGCTATTGATGATTTAAATAACAAGTTAGTAGAAATGGTATATATTCAATTTAATTTTTTCCAATAAAACAGAAAAATTTTGAAACTTAATTCCTAACTATCCGTATGAATTTATGAATATATAGACAAGAGTATTCGTAAAGGATGGGATTTACATTGGTTAGGAAACAAAAAGCTTCAACATTTCTGGAAAAATATTGGGTATCTTCTATTAGCGTATTTGTATTGTCACAAATATTCTTTTTTACTTCAGAAGCCACAGGATGGATACTTAAATACAGAGATATGGATGGAACAATATTTGGGAGGCTTCTTGACAGTTATATTATCACTGAATGGTTTAATTTCTATGAAACACCACAGTATAATTTACTCACTGTCTTTTTTGTCGTCTTTTTTCTTGTGCCCGGAATAATAAGTGCGATAATAAAGATTTTTACTCGCGGTAAATAATAATACCATTGCGGATTTAAGCTGTAATAATAGATATGTGTGCAAGTGGGGAATAGAATAACGCTGGAGGCCATATTTAAACACTGCTGCTATTAAGCTGCCTGCTTATAGAAAAATGGTAGGATAGCGAAAGATCTATTCAGGCAGTCAATTTATAGTTATTAACAATAGGTACCTAAATTTTATAACGGGAAGTTAGAAGATGAAAATTAAAACAAGAAAGCGTAACAGTTTTTTTAAAGAAGTATTATTTGAGGTAGTAGGGGAAGTAGTCTGGAATATTGTACTGTTTATACCAAGAATGGTATTTCGTTTAATTAGTAGCATTGGGTAAATAGTTAGTTGATGTTTAAGTTTAATTAGTTACAAATTAAAAGACTATAGCAGCTTGTCATCCAGAAACATTGCTTCATTCAAGTTTTGGGGAAGATGTCTGCGATACACTACCGAATAAAGCAGCAGAAACATACTAAGATTAATAGCACAAACCAAGGCCATGGTTTGTGCTATTAATCTTAGTATGTTTGTATTATGTTTAATCAAACGTTTGTTTAAATGAAATATTATATTGCCATCTCCCACAAAGATATGATATAGTTACCTAGGTAATTATTTTTAGATCGGAGAAAGCAATGAACACGACTCATGATTTATTCCATTCTATCCAGCAGCTCGCACGACAATTAACCAAACAATTAAATACAGCACTTGAGCCATTTGATATTTATAGTTCTGAATGGGCAATTTTGTATGTATTAAAAAAGAATGGTCCCCTTACCCAAAAGGAAATCGCCGATTATCTATCCATAGAACCCCCTCCAGTAACACGTACCATAAAGAAGCTCGTGGAGAAAAAATATGTTCTGCAAATAAAGGGAGAAGACAAGAGGACAAATAGAGTTTTTCTAACAGATTTTGCTATACAGCAGTATGCGAAATGGGAAGCAGCTGTTCTGCAAGCAAATCAGGAGTTACTTGAACAATTGCCAATCGAATCTCGAAAGACTTTACAACACATAATTTTTGAATGGACTCATTCATTAACAATCAAGGAGGAAAAGAATTGAATAAAGAACCATTATGGACAAAGGGATTTATCCAAATATGGATAAGTAACTTTTTTTTATTTATGACGTTTTATTTTTTATTAGTTTCATTACCAATTTATGCGATTCGAGAATTGAATGGAAAGCAGTCTACAGCAGGCTTAATTGTTACGGTATTTATTATAACAGCTATTCTCATCCGCCCAGTAGCTGGTAACTTGATGCAGAAGTTTGGCAAAAAAGCTATATTTGTTACTTCATTACTTATTTTCTTAGTGGCAGCGGTTTTTTATTTATTTACTGATTCAATTACTAGTTTGCTCATCGTTCGCGCAATACACGGCATTGGATTTGGTATGGCTACAACTGCAACAGGAACGATTGTTGCAGATATTTTGCCAAGTTCTAGAAGAGGAGAGGGCATGGGGTATTATTCGATGAGTATGAATTTAGCAATGGTAGTCGGTCCATTTATCGGACTGCAAGCAATTAACTCATGGGGAACTTCTACCTTGTTTACATTGGCGCTAATTTTTGCTTTCTTTGCGATTCTAACAGGTGGATTTATGAAACTAGAGTCAGATATAGAGACAGAGAGAGTAGACAAAGAAGCAGAGGCGAAAAAAGGATTTCAATTTGATCGAATTATAGAGAGTACGGCAGTAAAAATTAGTATCGTAGCAGCGATATTTGGGATTGTTTATTCATCGATTCTTTCATTTGTTTCGGTTTACGCTGAAAACAAAGGATTTATAAGTGTTTCAGGATATTTCTTTGTGGTTTACGCTATCTTTATGTTAATAGCAAGACCTTTTGCTGGTAAGTGGTTTGACCGCTATGGTGCAAATAAAATTGTTTATCCGTGTATCATCTTATTTTCCATTGGGATGATTATCCTGGGGACTGCACAAACAGAATGGATGTTCTTACTTTCTGCTGCATTAATCGGCTTAGGATATGGATCAATGTTTCCATGTCTACAAACCATTGCGATTCAGAAAGCAGCGCCACATCGAAGAGGGCTTGCAACAGCTACATTTTTATCCATATTTGATATAGGAATAGGGTTCGGCTCCTATATTGTAGGAATTATTGGTGATGCTATTGGGTTGAATTCATTCTATTCATTAAGCAGCATTTATATTTTAATCGGCATTGCTGTTTATTACTATTTGCATGGTAAAACGATTAGAAATGAAACGACAGTAGCTAAGGAAGAACAATTAAATACAAATGCTTAAAAAAAGACTCTCCTTTTAGAAATGGAATTTTTCTAAAAAGGAGAGCCTTTTTATTATTTTGCCTTTGTGACCACTTTTTTAACAGGTTTGCTGACATTACCAGATGTATCTTTTGCCGTAATAGTTAAAGAGGTTTTTTCTTTTTGCTTTTTAATTTTGATAGAAAAAGCTCCTTTTTTATTTGTTTTTCCTTCTGCTAATACTTTGTTGTTTCTTTTAATGATAATGGTCGCATTTTTTTCAGAAGTTCCTGTCACTTTTGTTGTTTTCGTCGTGATCGTATTTACTTTTGGCTTAACAGGAGCTATTTTATCTACTACTGTAATAGTCTTCGCTTTACTTATATTTTTTGCCTTATCTGTAGCTGTAACACTGATTTTCGTATTTTCTTTTTGCTTTTTAATTTTAATCGTATACTTTCCTTTTTTATCAGCAACTGCAGAACCGAGCTTCTTTTTGCCTGCTTTGGCAGTAACAGTAGAATTAGCTTCCGCTTTACCAGTGATTTTATCTGATTTATTACTGATTGTTCCCGTTATCGTTGGGATGGGAGGTGGAGTGTTATCCACAACTTTTACGGTTGCTGGTTTACTTGTATTTTTTGCACCATCTGCAGCTGTTACAGATACAATTGTATTAGCTTTCTGTTTTTTGATTTTAATGGCGAATTTCCCATTTTTATCTGCATTTCCTTTACCAATCAATTTCCCCTTAACCTTTGCATTAATATAAGCAAAAGGTTCACTTGTACCTTTCATCAAACTATCATTATCGCCAAGTTTTTGAATCGTTGGTAAATTTGGAGCTTTCGTGTCTCTTTGAACAGTCGTTCTGAGGGAAGTACTTGCATTTCCATTTTTGCTTGAAAGTTGGATATACATAAGCTTATCCGGTTTTTGTAAAGGTATTTCTACTGTAAACTTGCCATTTTTGTCTGCTGACGAAGAATAGGTTTTACTGCCAAGTTTTACACTTACTTTGCTTCCTTGTTCAGCTGTCCCGGTAAGTAATCGAGTACTATTATAAACAGGATTAATTTTTGCGTTTAATTTTAGAGCACTAAAAGCAAAAAATGCGTTTAATCGCCCCCAGCCAGATACTTTATCAAAACCGATGGGATTACTACTAGCAGGTAAATCTTCTGGATATTCTTCCGAAAATTCATTTTCAGGATTGTCATTTTCCTTAAAAACAATAGATGTTGTTGTTTCAATTAAATATTTTTCTACTTCTTTAGGCTTCAGCTTTCCATTTAAAGAAAGCAATAATCCAGCTACAGCAGATACATGTGGAGTAGCCATTGAAGTACCACTGTATAACACGAGATTTCCATTGGGAACCAGACTTGGAATGTTGGAACCTGGTGCAACAAGCTTAAGCTCTTTTCCATAACTTGAATAATCAGCAACGATATCTAAATCGTTGGAAGCCCCAACAGCCGTTACATATTTGGAAGAGCCCGGATAATCAAGGCCTTCATAACCATTATTTCCGCTTGCGGCAATAATAGTGACATTTTTGCTGTTGGCATATTGCAGCATGGACTCAATTACTCTACTATAACCACCACCCAAACTCATGTTGATAACTTTTGCACCATGATCTACTGCATATTTAATTCCTTTTGCAATTTGTTCCGTGTCACCAGAGCCAGATGCATCTAATATTTTGACTGGCATAATTTTTGCGTTTGTATGGATGCCAGACATTGAATAGCCATTATTTATGCCCGCTGCAATAATGCCACTTACATGTGTGCCATGATTATTGTCATCATATACATTGTCTGATTCGTTAATAAAATTATAACCCGCTGTGATTTTATTTTTTAAATCGGCTAATGAAGCATCCACACCAGTATCTAAGACAGCAATTTTCATTTGTTTAACATCAGTAGATTGTTGAAGCTGATAAAGCTTTTCAAATTGAATATCAGCACCATTTTTCCCATTTGTTTGGGCAGTGTTTTTTAATGACCATTGGTAAGGTGCAGAAACATCACTTGGCAAGGATAGTAAGGTATACTGCTGTACAGGCTCTATATATTCTACTTCTTTTGCTTTTTGAATCTTGTTAATAAGAGTATTAGCACTTTTCGTTGTGTATTTTCCTTCCTTTAATTCAAGGGTAAACATGCCGTCAGCAATTTTTTCGCTTCCTTCTAAACCTTTAATCGTTTGAGCAGAAGCCTTACCCAAGCTGTTTTTTAAAGAAGAAACTGTTTTACCAGCTTTCATTTTTACAATATATTTATTATTTATCTCTTTGTTCGTAATACTTGAACTGGAAGCTCCTAATAAAGTAAAAATGTCATCAAGCGTTTTTCCTTCAATATTAGATAATTCTACTTTGTTAGCGAGGGTTGAAATCTTAGTTTGTAAAGCGGTAGGAGAAGCTTCTAAGGCGATTTCATACAAATTATTTATTGCTTTTGCTTCGTTTTTCCCTATCTTATAGGTGCTACTTGTACCATTATCAAGCAGATTAGCGAAAATCGGTTTTAATGTATTTAAATTTGTTAATACATCTTGTCTTAGCTGCTTATTAAATATCATTTTCGCTGATAAAAATGGAGATACTTGATAGTATAAAGAAGATAGTTTTTTCCCATTTTCGGTTGAAGACAAAATGGTATCTCTAATGGTACGTAATTGTGTAAGGAGTGGTTGATTGTCCTTTGTCTCCTTAGTACTTAATTCAACTGGACATGCTTCTTCTGTTTCAACAGTAGGAGCTTGCTTTGTATCCGTTACTTTTAAGGAAAATTGACTATTCGGTTCAGGTACTTCCTCTTCTTCTATGTATTCCTCGTCATCTGTGTTGGAATAATACTCAACCTTAATATAGTATGGCCCTTCCCAAGCAATCGGGAAGTAAATGACGCCCTTATTATCCATAAAGCTAACGGCGTTATATCGATCGAAGGTGTTGTCTGACATAGCATTATCTTTACTTGAATATACGCTAATATTCATTTCTTCCGTCGAATTCAATTCGACCTCCAGGTGAGTTGCTTTAGTCACGACAGATTTTGGATCAATCTTAAACCATTTAACATATTCATCTGGCTGAAAGCTCGAGGATAACTCTTTTCCGATTGAAAGAGTATCAGCTGAAATTTCTCCTTCTGATGCTAGAATCTCTTTCGATGGCATGGCGCTTAATACTAATGTCACCGTTAATAACAAAGCAAATAAGGTTTTCCATTTACGCTTTTTATACATAATTCTCCTCCTATTAGTAATATATTACAAATCTATTAAAACACCTTTCTACCTCTTTGTCCTCATATTTTTTGTATTTTTAGAAAAAAATGTATGTTATCAATTTCATTTAATAATATAGAAAGCAGATCGACATTTTCGTTTTATGAAAATAAAAACCAATTTACTTTGGAATATGATAGAATAGTCTAGTAAATATTGTAAAGAAGGAGTTCCAAATCACATGAACGAGCCATTATTTTTTAAACCAGTATTTAAAGAAAGAATTTGGGGCGGTACAGCACTACGTAGCTTTGGGTATGATATTCCCAGTGAAGTAACAGGAGAGTGCTGGGCGTTTTCAGCACATCCTCATGGTCAAAGTATGGTGAAGAACGGATCATTAGCGGGTAAAAACTTAGAAGAGTTATGGGAGAATCATCGTGAGCTTTTTGGAAATATGGAAGGTGACCGTTTTCCTTTATTAACAAAAATATTAGATGCTAATCAAGATTTATCTGTGCAAGTGCATCCAAATGATGACTATGCAAAAGTTCATGAAAATGGAGAACTTGGTAAAACGGAATGTTGGTATATTATTGACTGTCAGGATGGAGCAGAAATCATTTTTGGGCATCACGCGAACACAAAAGATGAATTAACAACGATGATAGCGGAAAATAAATGGGATGAATTACTAAACAAGGTACCAGTGAAAAAAGGTGATTTCTTCTTTGTACCTAGCGGAACGATTCACGCTATTGGTGAAGGGATTATCATCCTTGAAACGCAACAAAATTCGGATACCACATATCGCGTATATGACTATGATCGTACAGATAGCGAAGGCAATAAGCGAGAGCTGCATATTGAACAGTCAATTAACGTTACAACTGTTCCACATCAATTAGCGGCAACTACTCCACTTGTTAAACAACAAGGAAACATGGAGATTACTAAATTTGTTACATGTGATTATTTTACAGTAGAAAAATGGGTGTTGGACGGACAGTCTACTAGAGAACAAGACCAAGCTTTTTTACTATGTAGCGTAATTGAAGGAGATGGATCTCTGCAAAAGGATGGCAAAGAATTCACTTTCCAAAAAGGGGATCATTTCATACTGCCATATAAATTTGGTGAATTTGAATTGGCTGGGAAAGCAGAGCTGATTGTTTCCTATATCTAAAGCGAATTTGCAAAAATAAAAAAAGAGTGTCATTTGGATACTGATCTCCAAAAGTTAGAATAACAATACTAACTTTTATCGGTAACTACCTATGCACTCTTTTTTTATTTAGTTTGGGATGATTATTGAGTAGTGCTGTATTATCCTTTTAATTGATAATTTTTTCATCCTATCCTAACGGAATGGTCGGAAATCCTTCTACTTTCTCATTACAATAGAAGAGTCTCTGCTAGTATAGCTCTAATGCTTATAAGAAGCTGTTAAGATTTTTACATATCTATTCGAATAGGTTTTCTTTTTTCATATTTGTAATATGCTGTAAAACCTGCTTTCTTTGCTAGATTAAGAGCTTGCATGAAACCGGCGCCAACATCGTCTTTTCTATGGGAATCAGAACCAATTGTAAGTATTTCGCCACCTAACTTTTTATATAATGCCAAAACTTCTATAGAAGGTAATGATTCATTTAAGCTTGTTCGCCAGCCAGAAGTATTAATTTCTAAACCAATGTTTCTTTTGATTGCTGTTGTTAAGATAGTAGTGATAATCTCCTGATAGTCAGGGAAGTGATAGATACCTCGTATGGGATGGGCATAGCGCTTCATTAAATCAAAATGAGCGAGGACATCAATATCTGCGTATGTAACTAATTCAAGAACCTCTTTAAAATAAGTAAGATAAATATCCTCATCAGGGTGAGTATTCATATATTTACGAAGTGTAAGCCCATGTAAATTGTGAACAGAACCAAGGATATAATCAAAAGGAATCGGTGCTAACACTGCTTTATATTGTTCACGTAATAAATGGGGTTCACATAGTTCAATTCCTAATTTAATTATTAATTGATCCTGATAACGAATTCTACATTTGTTAATGTCTTCTAGATATGTTGGCCAAATCATATGACCGTAAGTAGGAGCATTCGGATTGACAGAAAAGTGTTCGGTAAAACAAATTTCGTTTACCCCTTTACTTATGGCATTTTCACAAATATCCATCATTATTGCCTTAGAATCAAATGAATGGTTGGAATGATGATGATAATCAATATAATACATAAGAATCTCCTTTAATGACGCGCTTTAATTAATGAAATATTGCTTGTTTATTCTACCATATTTTAATAACAAACTTGAAGTTGGAAAGAGGTTCTATTATTTTATGAGGAAAAAGATTTCAGAAAATTCTTCTTTTAAACTTACTAAACAGGTAGGAATAATGTATAATAGATATATGAAGTATTTAGGAGGAAGAAATAATGACCGAGGTAAGAACAATCAACTGGAAAGACGATACTATTGTTTTGTCTGTTGATTATCCAAAGAAAATACAGAGTGAATATAAAGTAGTGATAATGTGTCATGGGTTAATTGGCAGTAGAATTGGCGTTGATCGCTTGTTTGTAAAGGCAAGTAATGTACTGACTGAATTGGGTTATTTAGTGATTCGTTTTGATTATAGGGGATGTGGTGAATCAAGTGGTGAGTATGGCAGCACGCAATTGTCTGATTTAATAGAACAGACAGAAGCAATTATTCAATTTGCTTATGATGGATTCTCGATAACGGAACTTATTTTACTTGGTCATAGTCTGGGAGGAGCTGTCGCGGTATTGACAGCTATCAAAGATTCACGGGTCAGCCGGTTAATTCAGTGGGCTGCTGTCGGAGATCCAGCGGTTGATATTAAACGAATATTTGGTAAAGCTAGATTATCTGAATTAGCAGAGAGGGAAGTTGTTGATTTTTATGGTTATTCTTTTTTTCAAACTTATTTTGATTCTTTAACAGATTATCAACCATTAACTAGCTGTCATAAATTTTCAGGAGATGTGCTTCTAGTGCACGGTACAGCTGATGAGGATATTCCTTATCACTATTTGAATAAATATAAAAATGAATATTTAACTAGAAATACAGGAACAGTTGATTCCATACTTATTGAAGATGGTGTACATACATTCTCATCTGGAAGGCAATTTTTGAAGCTGATTAATGGAACGGTTGACTGGTTAGAAAGGAAATAATTAAAAACGCAAATGGATGAAATAGATATCCGTTTGCGTTTTTTTAAGTAAAAATAATTATTTTGCTTATTATAATGGAAATTTATAAGTAAATAACTTAAAATGTAAATAGATGAAATGAATTTGAGGGGATAATATGGCACAAGAGCAAAGATTAGTGGAGATTATACAGCACTTAAATGAGCATGAAAAAATAACGGTGGAAGAAATTTGTTCTCTCTTTCATGTTTCCAGAGATACAGCTAGAAGGGATTTAGTAAAACTAGAAGAGGAACAAGCAATTATTCGAACAAGGGGTGGTGCGCTTTTACCAAAAACTCATCGCAAAGTAGATAATTATCATAATCGATTGAAAGCTGTCTCAGAAGAAAAGAAAGCAATTGGAAAATTAGCTGCATCCTTTGTTCGTGAGAATGATCATATAATTTTAGATGCTTCTACCACTGTACAGGCAATCGGAAGTTTTATTAATCAAGAATGTACAGTGATAACAAATTCTATTAATTTGGCAGATATTTTATCAGATAAACAATTGCCGAAAATCCACTTATTAGGTGGAGTAATGCAAAAAGAACATCGCTATTTATATGGGAATTCTGTTATTCAACGATTGGATAAATATTATGTAGATAAAGTGTTTATTGGTATTGTCGGTATATCTGAAAAGGGACTAACAATTGTTGACGAAGAAGACGGCGATGTTAAAAAGAAGATGATGCAGCAAGCAAAGCAGGTTATTGTAGTTGCCGATAATAGCAAGATTGGCATCACTGACTTTTACCAATTCGCGAATCTTTCCGATATTGATCTCTTTATCACTGATAAAGAACCGGAAGAATGGTTTATTCAATTATTAAAGGAAAATGGTGTGGAATTATTAGTGGCAGACAGGAAGGATGGAGAAGGATGATTACATGTATTGTAACCGATTTAGATGGAACTCTTTTAAATCATGAAAGTAAGATTAGTCCAGAAAATGCAGCCAGTTTGAAAAGTGCACAAGAAAAAGGAATAGAAGTAATTGTAGCAACAGGGCGAAACTATCCAGATGTTATGGAGATTTTCAAAGAAACCGGACTAAAAACATGGGTTATTGGCGCAAATGGTGCGACTATCCATGATCCAGAAGGAAAACTATTTGATCATCTTCCGATGGATAAGACAAAAGCAATGAATCTATTGCAATGGTTAGATGAGAGAGATTACTATTATGAAGTTTTTAGCAACGATTATCTATACTCGCCACAGCGTGGTAGACAATTAATTGCCATTGAACTAGATCGTTTATGTACGGCAAATCCTCAAATTAGCAGAGAAGAGCTTGAAAAACATGCGACTATTCAATTTGCACAAACAGGATTTTCTTATATTGATAGCTATAAAGAAATAGAAAATCCAGCAATTGATGTCTATAATATTTTGGCATTTTCCTTTGATAAGGAGAAGCTAGACACTGGATGGAAAACGTTCGAAGATGATTCCAGCATCACCATTGTGACATCTGGTACCTATAATTTTGAATTTGAACATAAGGATGCCTCCAAAGGAAATGCACTGGCAAAATTAGCAAATCACTTAGGAATTCACTTAAAGGATGTGTTAGCAATGGGTGACAGTATGAATGATCTTTCGATGCTGACAAAGGTCGGATATCCTGTGGCGATGGGAAATGCAAGGCAGGATGTAATAGAAGCTTCACTAGAGGTTGCTGAAACGAATGACCAGGATGGAGTCGCAAATACGATTAAACGATTAGTATTGTCTTCGATAACCGTATAATATAGGAACCCTGCATGGATATAAGACTTAGAATCAAATATAAACCTAAACAATTATACGGATAGGCCATTAGAATTTCGTATGATCGTTTAGGTTTTTTTATTATTTGGATAAATAAAGGTTGTGGCCATTCTTTGATCACCAACTTGTTTGAAAATTAGTTCGATAAATTACTGCTTTAATTACAGTTGATCCATTATGTGGAAGACGCCTATTTTGTAGTTGTTTGATACTATTTTTTTTAAGGAGAATGAGATATAATAAGTAGGTAGTAAAAAAATAGTATCTAGTACTAATAGCAGATGATATTATTTTTGATAGCGGTTTTTAACAGCGGAATATTTGTATTTGGCCATTTTAAAAATCTTACATATAGTATAGCTACACATAAATAATAAGTAATTTTCACATAAAGGAGAAAGAAAAAATGTATGCATTTACGAGCAGATTTGCAAATGTTGTCTTAAAAATTTTCGGCAGAACAAAGGTAATCAATAAAGATAAATTACCGCAAGATACTGGTTATGTGGTTGCATGTTCTCATATTGGATGGGTGGATGTGGTTGCGCTTGGTACTTCTTTATTACCAAATGAAATTCACTTTATGGCTAAGAAAGAGTTATTTAATAAACCAAATGCAGCGAAATTTTTGCATAGTATTAATGCTTTTCCAGTGGATCGAGAAAATCCAGGCCCAAGCAGTATTAAAACGCCAGTAAAACTTTTAAAGGAAAAAAAGATAGTAGGAATTTTTCCTAGTGGAACAAGAACTTCTGAGGATGTGCCATTAAAAAAGGGAGCTGCTACGATTGCAAACTTGGCGAGAGTACCTATCGTTCCAGCAGCTTATAGTGGTCCTACGGATTTAAAGGGGCTGTTAAGGGGAAGGAAAATCCGTGTTATATTTGGTGATCCAATTTTTTTGAAAAATGAAGATGGTACGAAAAAAGATCCAGCTGATATTACAA
Organism: Niallia sp. FSL W8-0177; assembly: GCF_038006285.1. Lineage (NCBI taxonomy): Bacteria > Bacillati > Bacillota > Bacilli > Caryophanales > Bacillaceae > Niallia > Niallia sp. FSL W8-0177. The sequence goes on along the minus strand of NZ_JBBOUX010000001.1, from coordinate 1,849,331 downwards.
GAGAATTAAGCGATGTAATGGCACAATTACAAAATGAATTAGATAAAAGAGGCGGTAAGCAATGATGAATCTACAGAAAGTGAAGGATATACTAAGTCGGTATCCTCTGCCTCTAGTAGATGAAATATTAGAGTTAAAAGAAGGCAAAATGGCAGTTGGAGTAAAGCAGATTAACAAGGAAGACACATTTGCGACGGGGCAAAACCCCAATAATCCGATTATGCCAGGCGTCCTTATAATTGAAGCGATTGCGCAAGTTACAGCAGTAGCTATTCATAGCGAAGAAAAACATAGGAATAAATTCGCCTTATTAGCAGGCATTAATCATTCCAAAATTCGAAAGCCAGTTTTTCCTGGAGATGAACTTTGTATGGAAGTAATGGTTGAAAAGGTGAAAAATAGCTTTGCTAAAGCAAGTGGGAAAGCAACAGTAGCTGGTGAATTGATTTGTGAAGCAGAGTTTCTTTTTTCCTTTCAATAAGCAAAGTAGTTACTTGGTCACTTTCTAGAAAAGGACAATCTTTCTAGAAGGTGATCTTTATTTTTATGGAAGACTGGATAGCTAAAAATAGCAGCTTCCTATAGTCTTTATAATAAATTTTACGCAATCAACATAATAAAAAAATTTCTCAATCATCTTTAAAATAATTACATTTCCCTATCAAATATTTCATAGATTACAAGACTATTTTCTAGTAAATAGACATATATCTATAAGGAGAAAGGGGATGTACCTATATGCAAACCTCCAAAACACGTACATTAATCCAATATTTGAATACAACAATATTAGGAATCATCCTAATGTTTATCCTTATTGCGGGAATCACGACCTCTATTTTTTCCTTTAAATTAACTTCTGATAATGTTGCCAATATTTTAAAATCAGTAAATACAACGGAAATTTATACAGAAATATTTCATAGTGAAAATCATCTTTTTCCAAAATCAGATGGAAAGGGACTTTCAATCGGAAATATTCTTTTTCAAATTGCCACTAATATTCGTTTAGATGACACACGCACTCTTTTAGGAAGAGAACTACCTGCTCTGACTTTTTTTCATACTGAAATAGTTGTCGCAGAAGAAGGGACAAGTCTTGCTAATCTACCATTTGAGTCAACTCCTTCTAAGGAGCTTATGAAGAACCCTAAAGAAGTAGATGAAGAAAAAGTGGAGAAGGAAGATAAGCCTTCAGAGAATAAAGCTCCAGTAACTACTCCTAAAAATAAAACAGTATTGGTTTACAATACTCATAATCTAGAAGCATATCTACCACTTTTAAAGAATGCAAATGAAAATGAAGCAGTCAGCTCAGATGAACGGGCCAATGTAGTTGGGCTAAGTAATAAATTAAGTAGTATATTGCAAGATGAAGGAATTGGCGTGCAATTAGATAAAACAAATATTAACCAAAAGCTTCTTGATAGAGGCTGGAATTTCTTCTCATCTTATGCCGTTTCTAAAGAGGTGGTGGAGACAGCAGTTAGCGAAAATAAACATTTAAACTATTTAATTGATATACACCGAGATTCAGCAAGGAAAAAAACTACTAGTGCTACGATTGATGGTAAAAGCTATGCCAAATTACTATTTATTATAGGCAATGCGAATAAAGGCTATGAAAAAAATCAAGAATTTGCCAAAAAGCTTCATGCAGAACTGCAAAAAAAATACCCTGGAATATCGAGAGGCGTATTCTTGAAGGGAAAAGAAGAAGGAAACGGAGTATACAATCAGAACTTTTCTGATCGTGCTATTCTACTTGAAGTAGGTGGGATAGACAATACGCAAGGAGAACTGAATCGCAGCATTGAAGCATTTGCTGACGTATTCTCAAAGGTGTATTGGGAAGAAAATGATGCGACACAGCAATAACGAAGAAAAAGCTGGACCAACTTTTATATTGGAGGTCCAGCTTTTTTCTATTTATCTATTGATTTTATTTTGCAAATATTGTTTATACCTTCTAAGGGCAGCTTCACTTGTTAAATGAAATTGATGCATTACCTTCTCATCGCTTACGCCTAATGCTAGTTCTTTTAATATAGCAGCATTGCGAAAATTGACTGCAGAAATTTTACGCAAACCTGCTCTTTTTACTTCATCTTTAATCATTTCTTGAATAGCGCGGACAGACAGAGCTTTTGGTTTTTGTCGATCATAATCATATTGAAAAGAATAAGAAATATTGTTAAAAGCAACAAAGACGGGATCATTAGAATAATATTTTGGCCGCAAGACTTCCGGAATGGAAAAGTAGTATGCTCGTAATTTTGTCAGAATATCATTTGGAATGGTGAGAAGGAACCCAGATTCTTCTCTATGAAGAGTTAGTTCTCCTTGTGCAAAGTTCACATCTTTCATTTTAATACTGTGTATATCGAGAGGTGTCAGGCCAAAGGTTTTTAATAAAGTCACAATTGTCCAATTTCTTGCCAGCAGATAGTTTCGAGCCGATTTTTTAGTTCCTTCAAAATCCTTTGTCAGCAGGTTTTGCAATAATTTATTAGATTCTTCACTTGTAATAAAATCTTTTGTAGTTAGGGAACGCAATGGGGCAGCTTCAGCTAGTTTATGAATTTCATGGGCGCAAACACATTGGTGGTACATCAATAGTCGGCTAAGGACAGATGCAAGTCGGCGTATAGTTGCTTGTGACAGTTGCTTTTCCTTTAAATAATGAAAGTAAGCGCGAATATCATCAGCACCTAATGCCTTTATTGTTTCAAATTTAGTATTTTCCTTGTATGTAGAGAGCCAGCTGAAAAATTTCTTTAAATCAGATTCATATTGTTTTAATGTAAGTTTGCTTCGTCCAGATTGATTTAAGTTCTCCATATAATCAAGTGCATAATCAGGCAAGGTAATCATCATATATGTTCCATCCTTCTTATGAATTTTTTTCAAACTATCCGAAATGCAATAACCTCTCTTCTTATTTTGACATAGGTTAAAGAAGGAGAGAGAAAGGGGATTTTAAATTGATTAGAATTAAAGTTGGTGAGTCTGTCTACCAATATCATACTAAATTAGAGCAATATTTTTCAAAAATTAAGCATAATATCATTGGCAATAATTTAACCTTTTCTACACCTTATGGAACGCAACAGCTGCTATATGCGGATTGGACGGCAAGTGGCAGATTATATAAGACTATTGAAGAGAAGATCATCCATAAATTAGGACCGTATGTTGCTAATACACATACAGAGTCAAATATTACGGGTACTTATATGACTAAGGCATATAAGGAAGCAAAGCGAATCATCAAAAAACATGTTCATGCAGACGAAAATGACATTATTTTATTCGATGGATTTGGTATGACAGGGGTTGTTAATAAATTACAAAGAATAATAGGTTTAAAGAATGGCTGTGCCTGTGCGAAAAAAGAGAAAATCGCTGTAATATTTGTCACTCATATGGAACATCATTCTAATTATTTATCATGGTTGGAAACAAATGCAGATGTCATAATGATTAAGCCAAATGACAGTGGGGATGTCAGCATGGAACATTTAAAATCTCTGCTAGAGCAATATAAGGACATCCCATTAAAAATAGGGGCATTTACAGCATGCTCCAATGTTACTGGAAGGAAAACAAATTACCACGAGCTGGCAAAAATAATGCATAAGTATAAAGGCTATTGCTTTGTTGACTTTGCTGCATCAGCTCCTTATGTAGAAATGAATATGCATCCTGATGATAAAGAGGAACGATTAGATGCTATTTATTTTTCACCTCATAAATTTCTAGGTGGACCGGGAACGAGCGGAGTGCTAGTGATGTCAAAGAAGCTTATTTTTTCCAGTATACCGGATCAGCCAGGAGGGGGAACCGTTGATTTTACGAATGAGTGGGGAGATATCCTTTACAAAAAAGAGGAGGAAGAACGAGAAGATGGGGGAACACCAGGATTTTTACAAGCGATTAAAATAGCATTATGTATACAACTAAAAGAAGAAATGGGAATAGAAAGAATAGCAGCTAGAGAGAAGGAATTAATTCAATTAGCTATGACAGAACTGAAGAAAATCAATAGAGTTCGAATACTAGAAAGCGAAAATGAAGATAGGTTAGGGATTATCTCGATTATTTGTGAAGATATTCATTATGATTTAGTTGTACTATTATTGAATGATCGCTTTGGTATACAAGTAAGGGGTGGCTGTTCGTGTGCTGGTCCATACGGACATTATTTACTACCAATTACAAAGGCATATTCAAAAGAAATAAGCAAAGAAATACAAGAAGGAAATTTCTCGCATAAACCAGGGTGGGTGCGAATATCCTTACATCCTACTATGAGTAACGCAGAAGTATATTATATAGTGGATGCTATTAAAAAGATTCTAAATTATCAAGATGAATGGAAAAAGGACTATGTAACAAAGCCGTTCTCTTGTGAATATCATTCAATAAGAAGAGATAAATTACAGATGAAGGATTTGTTTACGATATAAGTGACAGCAACGAACGACATACATTTACTTCACTCCCTTAATAAGGGAGTTTTTAGTAAGGGGATAAATAGTTTGAAAATTTCACAAAAAGAGTTTGACTACCAATATTTTCTTTTATATAATATGATTGATTAATCAATCATTTAAGAAATGAGGAATTCAAATGGCTAAACCAAGATCTGAACAAAAAAAAGAAGATATTTACCAAGCTGCTTTAAAGTTGTTTTCACATAACGGTTTTAGTAAAACAACCATTAAGGATATTGCTGCAGAAGCAGGTGTTAGTTTTGGAACGGTATTTACTTATTATGAAAATAAAGAAACTTTGTTTACAGAATGTGTAAATAGACCTCTCCAATTATTTAAGGAGATAATAAATGAAACCAAAAATGAACTTACTGATTTAACTGAAGAAAAACTTAAATATATCATTCGAAAACATCTGAATTTATTCATGGAGTCCGAAAAAGAACTTCGTATTGTGCAATATGTGATTGGGCAGCCAGATAGATTCGCTGAAATTCATGCATTAGATGAATTTGTTGAACTATTTTTAGTTTATATTCAAGAAATTGTTCATATAGGAATGGAAAAAGGCTTCTTGCCAAAAAGTAACTCCAAAGAGGTGGGGTATGGATATCTGGCTTTCCTAATGGGAGCTCGGTTAACCTATTCAGATCATGCGCATGCTATGTTTACAAGCACATTTACAAATCAAGCTTACCGTTTATTTGGTATGGAAGGGGAATATGCAGATGAAAACATTTAGCCAATTACATATTTCCCTTCGTATCCGCATGTATTTACAGTTTGTTACTTCTTTAACATCAAGTGCAATCATCCCTTATATATCTGTTTATTTTAGCTCACTAATCGGAACAACGGTAACAGGAGTAATTGTCATCATAGTCATTCTCTCTGGTATAGTTGGCGCATTAATCGGCGGCTACTTGGCAGATAGAATCGGGAGAAGAAAAATGATGATAATAGCAGAAGCGGGCATAGGAATAACCTATCTTTTTATTGCAGTCTTTAATTCACCACGGATTAATCTACCATATATAAGCGCAGGTTTATTTATGATTAATTTATTTTTTAATGGCATGTTTTTCCCTGCATCTACAGCAATGATTCATGATTTAGTATTGGCAGAGCAACGGAAATTTGTTTTTACAGCGATGTATTGGCTAGCAAATTTAGCAACCGCACTTGGTACTATCACAGGAGCATTTTTCTTTATTGACTATCATTTCTATTTCTTCCTATCAGTTGGTATTGTGTCACTTGGATCAAGCTTAGTTACCTATTTATTTATTAAAGAATCTCTTATGAAAAATAAATTTTTAAGGAGCGACAATAAATCTAAATTTACTATTTGGTCTAATTATCTTCATGTCTGGAAAGACCGGACTTTTATGATTTACTTACTTTCCTGCTTCCTTATCTTCTCTCTTGAGAGCCACTTAACAAATTATATTGCCATTCACTTAAGAGATACAATGCAAGATACTAACCTTTTTGGAATCCTTCCTGTAAATGGTATCAATATGGTGGGGATTCTTCATGCGGAAAATACTATACTGGTAGTTTTTTGTGTAGGTATTGTTACATGGATGATGAAAAAAATATCGGACAATAAGCAATATTTTATAGGAATGTGTTTATTTGTGGTTAGTTATTGTATCCTAACCTATATCTCGTCACCATTATGGCTTATTATGATGATGCTGTTTATTTCAATAGGCGAATTGATGTATGTTCCGATTAATCAAAGCATCCTTGCAGATTTAGTGAATGAAAATTACCGCAGCTCTTATTTAGCTCTGAATGGATTGATTGGTCAAGGACAGATGATAGTAGCTGGCTTAGCAATTACGATAAGCACTCAAATTTCTGCCTTAACCATGTCTTTAGGATTATTCTCATTTGGGATATTAGGTTTGTTATTAATGGGTTATGTTGTTAAAAAGGAAACAAATTCTAAAAAACAAATGAACATAACCCAAACAGTTTAAAAATCTCATTATTGATGCTATAAACATTAACGTCTGAATTTTATTTATTTAAAGAAAACGCCTATTTATAATAAGAATCTATGTTATAATGAATGTAATTTGATAAAAAGCAAACCACAAGGGGAGCGTAATGCTGAGAGTGATCAATCGATCTGACCCTTCGAACCTGTTAGTTAATTCTAACGTAGGAATGTGGGAAGAGTTTATATAGTATAGCTATATTATTCATTTCGCGCGTTAGTTCTCCTTTTGGTCTGCAAAAAAAGGAGATTTTTTTATGAGAAATATGAAATTAGTTGTCATGATAGAAGTGGCAATCATGGCGGCCGTTGCACTTATCCTTGATTTATTACCTTCTATTCCAATATTTAATACTTCGATTTCTTTTGCCATGGTACCTATTTTTATCGTCGCATTTCGCTGGGGCTTTAAAGCTAGTGCAAGTGCAGGATTTTTATGGGGACTACTGCAAATAGTTTTTGATTTACAAGCTTTAACATTCTGGCAAGTAATTTTAGAATATTTAGTTGCATTTGCTTGTATTGGCTTTGCTGGATTATTTGCTTCCTCTATTCAAAAAGCGTTAAAAACGGAACAAAAAGGAATAGCGACTGGCTTAATAATATTAGCAGTGGTAGTTGGTGGGTTTACTCGCTATATTTGGCATTTCATTGCAGGTGTAACTATTTGGGCGAGCTATGCACCAAAAGGAATGTCACCATTTATCAACTCCTTGATTGTAAACGGCGGTTCCTACGTAGGAGCAACTATTTTATGTTCGATTATTCTAGTTCTTTTATTAGTTTCTGCTCCGCGCATTGTCCTTGATCGACCGGTAAATGGAGCTTCTAAAAATTAAAGAGTACAAAAGAAGGCGTTCCTTGAGGAGCGTCTTTTCTTATCATATGGTACAATATTCCAAAGGGGAAAATCATATTTTTTATAAGAAATGATTGCAATACACCAATAACTACTAAGATATTCAAAAATTAGAAAAGTAGGTGTGCGAAAATGATTAATTTAAAAAATGGGTTAGGTATTCAAATTCGTCCATATAAAGAGGACGATTTCCAATCAATTCATGAATTAAATAAACGAGAACAATGGACTAACTTAGTAGAGAAGAAAGAAGATACTAAGTCTGCCTGGAATCATTCGAATGCAGCCTATGTTGCCACTCTTAATGATCAATTAATAGGCTATATTAGAGGCATTACCGATCGATCGATTACTTTGTTTATTTGTGAGTTACTCATTGCTCCGGACTATAGAGGGATTGGTCTTGGGGAAAAACTCTTATACTATGTACATAGTAAATACCCCTCAACAAGAGTAGAAATGCTGGCTAGCAGTACTTCTAATACTTACTATGAAAGCAAAGGCTTCCGGTCATTTTATGGATTTAGGAAAACGTTCCTTGAGTATAATTAGTAAGGTATTTATGAGCGAATTAAGACGCACTTCCAGAAGTGAGAGGAGAGTTAGTAATGAACAATAAGAGTAATTTTATATTCATCCTTTTATTTTTATTTTTCCCATTAATATTTTTGATTAGTTCTTTCGGTTGGAGATATATCTTGCAACAGAAAGAGTTAATGGTAGTTGCAACAGACTGCTTTGCTATTTTAGGTATTTACTATGTGATTAGCAGTGTTTTCTTTTCTTTTACTTTTAAAAAGATAAATTTAAAAGATTTATAATAGAAAAGACATACGAGTTGAGAAATCGAAAAAAGAATAGAGGTATAGCCATTCCTTAAGAAAGGGAGCCATCTTTTCGTTTGGATGGTTCTTTTTTTTGTCGAATTCTGTGATAATATGAAACTATTATCATTCGAAAATCGTCTAGATTTTGAGAGAATCTGTTTTGCAAGGACTACTTCAAGGAGGTACAAATGACAGAAATAAAGTATTCATTTCAAAAAAAGCCAACAAAGAGAAAATTAATTGGCGGCATTATCATAGCGGCATTATTAGTCGTTATATCTTTCATTATGCTAATGTTCTACCCATTTGCCAATAAGGATAAGGTGGAGTATTTCAAAGGAAAAAATCCTGTATTATTAAATGGAGAACAAGTCGGCAATGCTATTATAGACAAGGGCACGGTTTATTTGCCTCTAAATATTTGGCAGGAAAAAATAGATGAAAGTATCACTTATGATGAGAATAGTAATTCCGTTATTGTCACGACTAAAGATAAGGTGATCCAATTTCCGTCTGATTCTGTTTCCTATTATGTAAATAATAAAAACACTAAACTTTCCTTTCATCCATTAAGAGATGAGAATGGAACAGTTTACTTGGCTTTAGATCCATTAGCGAGCTTTTATCCAATCCAATACTCTATAGTAGAGGATAACCATGTGGTGCTTTTAGAGGAAAATGGACAAGAAAGAGCAAGCGGAATATTTACTACGAAAAAAGTTAAAAACGATTTCACCAGATTGCGTTCGGAGGCTGCATTGCGATCTCCTTATACAGGGGAATTAGTACCTGGTGAGCATGTAACAATTGAAAAAGAAGTAGATGGTTTTTATTTTGTAAGAAAAGCGAATGGAATTGCCGGGTTTGTAAAAAAGAAATATGTAGATAAAGGGAAATCAGAGGTTGTTGAAGTTGAATTAGAACAGAAAGAACCTAAATTGAAGAAGATCAATGGGCCAATCCAATTAACATGGGAAGCTGTTTATTCTAGAAATCCAGATACTTCAAAGATATCAAAAATGCACGGTGTAAATGTTGTTTCCCCAACTTGGTTTAAACTGAAGGGAACTGACGGTAATGTCAGTAATTTAGGCTCAAAAGCTTATGTTGAGTGGGCGCATAAACAAGACTATCAAGTATGGGGATTATTTTCTAATGCTTTTGATCCGGATAAAACACACGAAGTATTCAAGGATTATCAAAAAAGGCAAACAGTGATTAGACAACTTTTAGTTTATAGCGAAATGTACGATTTAGATGGAATCAACATTGATATTGAAAATGTTCGGGAAGAAGATGGCAAATATATCACCCAATTTGTGAGAGAAGCTACACCTTATTTACATGATGCGGGTCTGACTGTATCAATGGATATAACGTTTATAGCTGGCGGGAATTATTCTGCATTCTTACAGCGAGACCATTTAGCCGAGATTGTCGATTATCTTGTTGTGATGGCATATGATGAGCATTGGGCAACAAGCCCGAATCCTGGAAGTGTGGCAAGTTTTCCATGGGTTGAAGCGAATTTAGAAACATTACTTGATATTGTTCCAAGTGATAAGCTTGTCCTCGGAGTACCATTATATGCTCGACTATGGGAAGAAAAAGAAAATGGAGAATTATCCTCTAAATCACTTTCGATGGAAAGTGTGGAGGAATGGTTAAAAGAACATAAAGTTACCCCTACCTATGATGAAGCGAGCGGTCAAAATTATGGGGAATATTATGATGAAAAAACGAAATCAACCTTTAAAATTTGGCTGGAAGATGAATTATCTTTAACAAAGAGAGCAGAATTAGTCGAAAAGTATAACTTAGCTGGACTTGCAAGTTGGTCGCGTACTTTTGCTAATGAAGCAGCATGGTCTGCTTTATCTTTAGAGAAAAAAGAACAATAAGTAATGCTTTAAAACCACTTTCCCATACAAAGGAAAGTGGTTTTTGCTATCATTTTATATTTTAAATAATTTAACTATCGTTTGTAACTCTTCAGCTAATTTCGCAAGAGATAAGGAAGAAGAAGAAATTTCCTCCATGGAAGCTAGTTGTTGCTGTGTTGCTGCTGATATATTCTGGGTTCTATTTGCAGATTCAATCGCAACATCGCTTACTTCATAAATCGTATGACTAATAATGTCTGTACCTTCTGTAAATTTAACTAAGGCATTCGATATTTCTTCGATTTGACCTACAACGTTCTTTACAGCTATCTCTATTTTTTGAAAAGAGCTTCCGGCAATCTGGACAATATCTAGTCCAGATTGTACTTCGTTAGAAGCTTTTTTCATTGTTTCAATGGTTTGCTCAGTATCCTTTTGGATCATATGGATTAACTTCGCAATATTTTCGGTAGAGGCCGTTGATTCTTCTGCAAGTTTTCTTACTTCGTCAGCAACAACGGCAAATCCTTTTCCGTGCTCACCAGCTCTAGCAGCTTCTATAGCGGCATTTAAAGCTAAAAGGTTTGTTTGGGCTGAAATTCCAGTAATAACATCCGTTATCTGGCCAATTTCCGCTGAACGTTCATTTAAAATACTTATTGCATCTGAAAGACTATTAACATTAGAATAAATCGAATTCATTTGCTTATTTACTTGTTGAATAGCTTTGTTACCTTCTGTCGACATATCAGATGCATGCTTTACGTTTTCAGACATTTTTTCCGTATGAGCAGCAATTGAATTTGTATGTTCCGAGATTGTTGTGATGACTTGGTTGCTTTCTTTTACTTTCATTACTTGTGTTTCAGATCCAGTTGCTAATTCTTGAATGGTTAGACTTATATGCTCACTTGCACTGCTATTTTGTTCTGCACTTGCACTAAGTTCTTCCGATGCGGACGCTACATGCTGCGAGGATTCCTGTACAGTACTAAATACATTGCGAAGTTTCTCCGTCATTCGGTTGAAAGAGGTAGTAAGTTCGCCGATTTCATCTTTTGATTGATAGGTTCCCTTTACCGTAAAGTCCCCTTGTTCTGCTTTAAATAATAAATCTTTTATTTGTTTTACTGGTCTTACAATCATACGACTGATAATAAGACTAATAAATAATAAAAGGATGAGAGCAGCAACGCTAATGATAAAGACAATAATAGTAACTGTTTGTACACTCTCTATGTTTTTTTTATAAGTAGCTTCTGCGGAGGAAGCCTTTAAGTTTTGAAGCGATGTCAGAGTGTCATTTACTTTGACTCTATATTCCTCGACATCTGTTGTGAAAATACGGTAAGCATCTTCATTTTTATTCTGTAAAGCAAGGGAAATTACATCTTTTCGCGCATCATTTAATTTTTGCATTTCTTCGTTATATACGGTAACTAGCTCTTTTTCCTCGGTTGTTATGTTGTCTTTTAAAAATTCAGACAATAGATGATCTGTTTCTTGAGATGTAGCTGTTAACTGATCATTTAATTCTTTGTTTTTGGCTGATTCAGTAGTAAGCAAGAGTTCTAAAGTGTAGCCGTTACTAGCTCTTGTGTTAATTCTCATCTGCATAAGATTGGATATTGGTATTAAACTTTTCTCATACATTTCTTGTGAATCTTTTGCCATATCCTTAATGTAGTGCAATCCCGTGTAGCCAATAGTTCCCAGAGAAAGGGCACTTACTAAAATAATGATAAAAAGCTTCCGAGTAATATTTAGATTTTTCAGTAGTTTCAAGCAGATTTCTCCTTTAAATTAAAATAATATTTACACTACTATATCGGCAAGGATATGGCAGTACATAAGTAATTTTTAAAAAATATTTTTGCAGCTGAATTTTTTCCTTTTTTTAAAAGAATCAAAAGAAAATGGATAGTACTATATATCAAATTTCGTTTTATCGAAGCATGCTGTTTTTAGAGCAACTATTTTTAAAAGGATAAGTGGAAGGAGCATTAATAATATTGTTGAAGTGTTTATATAAAACAATTGAAAGGGTCTCTCTGGGAGAGTTATGCTTACGGCGAGCAATTCTTAGAGCAAAAAGTGGGGAATTTAAGGGTCTCTATGAAAAATAACCCCTTACATTTATAAATTGTTTAGTTAGAGAATTTTATTGCCAAAAACTTTATGTAGGCATAAATCTATGCAAATAATGCAATTTTCTTTTGAAGTGTGGCAAAATTTGCTATTGTTAGAGTGTGTTCTATTATGCTTTCCATCGTTTTTTCTTCCCTCTTTGGGGAAATATACTAGAAATGAATTGGAATAGGAGCGATTTTAATGACAATTGAAAATCCAAGTCGAGAAGAGATTGGCAAAATTTTAAAAAAAGCGAAAAAAATTGCGGTAGTTGGTTTAAGCGATAATCCTTCTAGAACATCCTATATGGTTTCAGAGGCGATGCAAAAGGCAGGATATGAAATTATCCCCGTAAATCCAACGGTAGATGAAGTATTAGGTGTGAAAGCAGTTAAGCAATTAACAGATATCAAGGGACATGTTGATATTGTTAATGTGTTTAGAAGATCGGAATTCTTACCAGAGGTTGCAGCTGAGTTTGAAAAAATAGATGCAGATATATTTTGGGCTCAATTGGGACTTGTACATGAAGAAACATTTCATGATCTAACAGAAAAAGGCTATACGGTAATCATGGATCGCTGTATTAAAGTAGAGCACGCGATGACAAAATAGAAAAAGAAAAAGCAGAATGGTTGTCACTAATCATTCTGTTTTTTCTTTTGTAATAGAATAGCATTTATCCTAAAAAAACTGTTTGTTTGAGTGGATAAAACGATATCATTTTAAAAAAAATGAACGCGGTATTTATAAACTTATTCGTTTTTCCAAAGAATCTGTGTTAACATAATATAGATAAAAAGAGGAAATCCTCTTAAAAAAATCTTTTGCTTTTGCGATTATTGGTATAATATTGGTTTTGTCAGGAAAAAATCGAAAGATAAAATGGAAAATGAACGTGAAAAATGAGATTATGTGCTACAATACGATATAAGAACAAATGTTCTTTGTTGGACAGGTATCAACAACTGTTTATTAAAATTCGATAATTTGAAAAAAAGAAGGTTAGTAGAAAAGCCTTCTTTTAAACTCGTCTAATAAAAGTAGGGCTGTTTTAGAATTTTTGTTAACGATAGAAATTACAGCTTTATATAAGAAAGTGACAAAAATTCTTAACTGCCTAAAAAACAATTACCCGATAAATATTTTGGAACTTAGAGGATAATTCGTTTTTTAGACGAATACATAAACAATTGTTCGACATGATACATAGAAAGATACTATGTCGGATTTGTAGAAGTGAAAGGGGTATGTCAGTGGCAAAAGATCAGCAAGCATTCGAATATAATGATGATGCCATTCAGGTGTTAGAAGGTTTAGAAGCTGTCAGAAAACGTCCGGGAATGTATATCGGGAGTACAGATTCTAGAGGATTGCATCATCTTGTATATGAAATTGTAGATAACGCAGTCGATGAAGCACTGGCTGGATATGGAGATGCGATTATTGTAAAAATTCATCGTGACAATTCCATTAGTGTCAAAGATAGAGGACGTGGAATGCCGACTGGAATGCATAAGATTGGAAAGCCAACTCCTGAAGTTATCTTTACCATTCTTCATGCTGGAGGAAAATTTGGACAAGGCGGTTACAAAACTAGTGGCGGCTTACATGGTGTAGGTGCTTCTGTTGTTAACGCATTATCAGAATGGGTTGTTGTAAAGATCAAACGCGATGGTTTTATTTATGAACAACGTTTTGAAAACGGCGGAAAACCTGTCACCACACTAGAAAAAGTCGGGAAAACAAATCAAACTGGAACAACGATTCACTTTAAGCCAGATCCAGCGATATTTTCAACAACAACTTATAATTATGAAACGCTTTGTGAACGTTTAAGAGAATCTGCCTTTTTATTAAAAGGGCTAAGAATTGAAATTATCGATGAAAGAAATAATGAGCACGGTGTTTTCCATTATGAAAATGGAATAGAAGCTTTTGTTGAATATTTAAATGAAGAGAAAGATACCCTGCATCCAGTCGTAAGCCTTGAAGGCGAAAGTAACGGGATTGAAGTGGAATATGCTTTTCAATTCAATGATGGCTATTCAGAGAATGTTTTGTCCTTTGTTAATAATGTCCGCACAAAGGATGGCGGGACACATGAAGCTGGGGCCAAAACAGCCATGACACGTATGTTTAACGAATATGCGCGAAAAGTTAACCTTCTGAAAGAAAAGGATAAAAACTTGGATGGTTCGGATATCCGTGAAGGCTTATCTGCTATCGTTTCTGTACGTGTACCAGAAGATTTATTACAATTTGAAGGGCAAACAAAAGGAAAATTAGGGACCAGTGAGGCAAGATCAGCGGTGGATGCTGTTGTCTCTGAACACTTAGCCTATTTCTTTGAGGAAAATCCTGAAGTCAGCTCTCTTTTAATTAAGAAATCGATTAAAGCGGCACAAGCTAGAGAAGCTGCTCGAAAGGCAAGAGAAGAAGCAAGAAGTGGGAAAAAACGTAAGCGTGGAGAGGCAGTTCTTTCTGGTAAGCTAACTCCTGCTCAATCGAAAAACCCACAAAGAAATGAATTATATTTAGTGGAAGGAGATTCTGCTGGCGGTTCCGCAAAACAGGGGAGAGATCGTCGCTTTCAAGCTGTTCTTCCATTGCGCGGAAAAGTAATCAATACGGAAAAAGCAAAGCTTGCAGATATCTTTAAAAATGAAGAGATAAACACAATTATCCATGCAATTGGGGCTGGAGTGGGAGCCGACTTTAAAGTAGAGGATTCTAACTATGATAAAGTCATTATCATGACAGATGCTGATACAGATGGAGCACATATTCAAGTACTTCTATTAACGTTTTTTTATCGTTATATGAAACCTCTTGTGGAAGCAGGTAAGGTATATATCGCTTTACCGCCATTGTATAAGGTTAGTAAAGGTTCTGGAAAAAAAGAAGTCATTGAATACTCTTGGAGCGATGATGACTTGCAAGATACCATTAAAAAAGTGGGGAAAGGCTATATTTTGCAGAGATATAAAGGTCTTGGCGAGATGAATGCCGATCAACTTTGGGAAACAACAATGAATCCTGAAACAAGAACGTTAATACGAGTTAAGATAGATGATCTTGCTCGTGCTGAACGTCGTGTCACAACATTAATGGGTGATAAGGTGGAACCACGTAGAAAATGGATTGAATCAAATGTTGCATTCGGATTAGAAGAAGAAGGCAATATTCTCGAAAATGAAAATATTATGGTCACTGAGGAGGAGAGTCCATCATGAGTTCATTAGAGCAATACCGTGATTTACCTTTAGAGGATGTTCTCGGTGATCGTTTTGGACGGTATAGTAAATACATTATTCAAGAACGGGCATTACCGGATGCGAGAGATGGATTAAAGCCTGTTCAGCGTCGTATTCTTTATGCGATGCATGAAGAAGGAAATACACATGATAAACATTTCCGCAAATCAGCAAAAACAGTCGGGAATGTTATTGGTAATTACCATCCCCACGGCGATTCTTCTGTATATGACGCGATGGTAAGAATGAGTCAAGAATGGAAGGTTCGTAATGTCCTAATTGAAATGCACGGAAATAACGGGAGTATTGACGGGGATCCACCGGCGGCTATGCGTTACACAGAGGCTAGATTATCGGCTATTTCTGCAGAGTTACTTCGTGATATTGAAAAAAGAACTGTGGATTTCATTCCAAACTTTGATGATACATCCAATGAACCAACGGTGTTACCAGCGAAATTCCCGAATTTGTTAGTCAATGGTTCTACAGGTATCTCGGCTGGATATGCAACAGATATACCACCACATCACTTGGGAGAAGTTATCGATGGTGTGATTGAGCGTATGGATTCACCAAATTGTACGGTGGAAGACATTATGAAACATATTAAAGGTCCAGATTTCCCGACTGGTGGTATTATCCAAGGAGTAGAAGGCATTAAAAAGGCATATGAGACTGGTAAAGGGAAAATCATTGTTCGTGGAAAAACAGAAATTGAAACATTACGAGGCGGCAAGCAGCAAATTGTCATTACAGAGGTTCCTTATGAGCTAAATAAAAGCAATCTGGTGAAAAAGATTGATGAATTGCGTTTGGATCGTAAAGTAGAGGGAATCGCAGAAGTAAGAGATGAAACGGATCGTACAGGATTGCGAATTGTAATCGAGTTGAAAAAAGAAGTCGATGCAAACGGAATTCTAAATTTCTTATTTAAAAATACCGATCTACAGATTACTTACAGCTTTAATATGGTAGCCATTCATAATAAACGTCCAAAATTAATGGGAATTATCGCTTTACTTGATGCTTATATCGAGCATCAAAAAGAAACGATTAAACGACGTACTGAATTCGACTTGCAAAAAGCTAAAGATCGCGAGCATATTGTGGATGGATTAATAAAAGCATTATCTATTCTTGATGAGGTTATAGCAACGATCCGCGCATCAAAGGATAAACGAGATGCGAAAAATAACTTGATGGCTGCTTTTCAATTTACTGAGCCTCAAGCAGAAGCAATTGTGTCTTTACAGTTATACCGCTTAACCAATACAGATATAACGGCATTAGAAGCAGAGGCGGCAGAGTTGGCCCAAAAAATTGAAGAGTGGACGGCAATCCTAGCAAGTGAAAAGAAATTGCTATCGGTTATCAAAAAAGAACTTAAAGATGTAAAAAAACGCTTTGTTAGTGAAAGACGTACATTAATACAAGATGAAATTGAAGAAATTAAAATCAATCTTGAAGTCTTAATCGCGAGTGAAGATGTAATTGTCACTGTAACGAAAGATGGATATATTAAGCGCACAAGCCAGCGTTCATATGCAGCAAGCAATGGCCAAGATTTTGGTATGAAAGATACAGATCGAATACTTGCCAAAATAGATGTAAACACAACCGAAGTCTTGTTATTGTTTACAGACAAAGGCAATTATCTCTATTTACCGGTACACGAGTTGCCAGATATACGCTGGAAGGATCTAGGTCAGCATATTTCCAATATCATACCAATTGACCGAGATGAATCGATTATTAAGGCAATGCCTATAAAGGACTTTGAACAAAATCAATATCTGCTTTTCTTTACAAAAAATGGTATGGCGAAGAAAACAGAGTTGATTAACTATAAAGCACAGCGTTACTCTAAACCATTAGTTGCTATTAACCTAAAAGGAGACGACGAAGTAGTAGATGTTTTCCTAACAAACGGTAAACAAGAAGTTTTAATAGCAACTCATATAGGTTATGCCTTACGATTCCATGAGGAAGAAATCAATATTGTTGGTGCAAGAGCAGCTGGTGTCAAAGGTATTAATCTTAAAGACAATGATTATGTTGTTGCTGGTAAAGTTATAACAAATCCTCTGCAGGAAAGCGTCGTAATTGTTACGCAACGTGGTTCCATAAAAAAAATGAAACTCACTGAATTTGAGTTTTCTGGAAGAGCAAAACGAGGCTTGATTATGCTTCGAGAATTAAAAGCAAATCCTCACCGTATTGTTGGGATGACAATAGCAGGGGCACAAGATATCATTTATCTTCAAACCGAGAAAGGCGATATTGAATCGCTGAAAACGGCAGATCTTCGCTTTAATGATCGCTATTCCAATGGATCCTTTGTTATCGATGAAACAGAGGCAGGTAAAATTGTTGAATTATGGGAAGAAAAAATTACCGATGAGCAAGTATAAATAATATTAGTTTAAGAGGTTCCCGATTCGTAAGGTCAATTGCGAATTGGGAACCTCTTTTAATTAGAATGAAATTGTTTTGGATATAGGGAAGGTAAAGCGATGAAAACCACTTTGGAAGAGAATGTCGAAGAAAAAGGTGTTCATCGAGTGAATGAAAACCACTTTGAAGGAGAACGCAGGAGAAAATAGCGTTCATCGAATAAATGAAAACCACTTTGAAGGAGAACGCAGGAAAAAATAGCGTTCATGAAGAAAATGAAAGCCACATTGGAGTAGAACGTAAGAGAAAATAGCTTTCATCGAATGAATGAAAACCACTTTGAAGGAGAACGCAGGAGAAAATAGCGTTCATGAAGAAAATGAAAGCCACATTGGACTAGAACGCAGGAGAAAATAGCGTTCATGAAGAAAATGAAAGCCACATTGGAGTAGAACGTAAGAGAAAATAGCGTTCATCGAATAAATGAAAACCACTTTGAAGGAGAACGTAAGAGAAAATAGCGTTCATCGAATAAACGAAAACCACTTTGAAGGAGAACGCAGGAGAAAATAGCGTTCATCGAGTGAATGAAAGCAACTTTGGAAGAGAATGCAGGAAAAAATAGTGTTCATGAAGAAAATGAAAACCACTTTGCAGGAGAACGCAGAAGAAAATAGCGTTCATCAAACAAATGAATACTACTTTTTATAATACCACTGAAAAAGGCAGTCTTTATCCGAGCAAACCCCGCTTTTTTAAATACGAAAATCATAAACAATGGAGTTCATTTACCTTCTAATAATGCCAGTTTACTTTATGCAAAACCTCCAATTAAAATTTCTTTTCCTTTCTTACATGATTTTACCAAAAAAGGACATCCTAAAAGTAATAAGACATAGGGAGGTTTTAGCATGAGAAGGGAAATGCTTGTGGCTTTATGTGCTTTCTTTTTGATGACTTTAACTGCTATTACTGGTGTATATGCAATGGAGAAAGAAGATAAAACAAACAAATTAATTTTGGAAGAAAAAATCGATATAACAAATGATGAACAGGAAGAAACCGTGCAATTAAAAGGAGATGCATCCGATCAGCCTGAAAATAGCAATTTCTTTAAGGAATTTGTTTTAAAGGTAACGAAAGGAAAAGATAAGAGCGTCACTCTAACAGTGGAAGGTGGATTTGATCCTGTATTACATATAATCGATATAAATGATGATCATCAAAAAGAAATATTACTTACTGTTTCTGCGAATGAAAGAGGGTCAGAAAAAAACTTTTATTTCTTTCAACTACAAGGCAATCATTTAATAGAATTGCAAAAACCAGAGCTGGCATCGGTTGAAAGTCAGTTTAAAGATGCCTATAAAGCGGAAATAAAAATAAATAATGAAAAAACATATATATTCGATTTATATGATCGGAGAAATCATTATGAGAAACTTGGTCTTTATCATAAAGCAAGATTAAATGAACCAACTGAATTAATTTTATCCCCCTTTTCCGAATTAAAAGTAACAAGATTCAACAATCAAACGGCGATGAAAGGGAAACAAAGAATTAGTGGACTGGCGACAGTTGATACGATTGGTTACTTGGAAACTTGGTGGATATGGAAAAAGGAAGAATGGATATTAGAAAAAGTAAAAGTGAAGGAAATTAGTTATAAAGGATCGCAGCACCATTAAAAAAAGAGATTCTTCATTTTAAGGAGAAATAAGTAGTATAATGAAAGTACTTATTTCTTTTATGAAAGGATCGAATTTATGTCATTACTTTTCTTATGTTTAAGTGCTGTACTTGGGGGATGGTTGTTTCAAGTATGCCAGCTTCCTCTGTCTTGGCTGCTTGGCCCCATGTTCAGTACCATCCTTTATGTTCGACTTGCCAAAAATTCTCCGTATTTACCTTTTTCCTTTCGAGATATCGGACTCCTTGTTATTGGCTACCTCATTGGAAGACAATTTACCAGTCAGACACTTATTGAAATGGGAACCCACCTCCCCTCCATGCTTTTGATGACGGTTGTTATGCTTGCCTTTAGTTTACTTCTTGCCTTTACAACTTCAAAATTAACGCATAGTAATTTAAAATCAACTGTTGCCGGTAGTATCCCAGGAGGACTATCTCAAATGGTGGCGATTAGTTCAGAAATAAAAGGAATTGATCTCACTGTCGTTACAGTTATTCAAATAAGTAGAATTTTATCTGTCATGATTCTTGTTCCACTCCTCGTATATAGTCCTATTTTGTATGGCAATCAAGTAGTTGCAGCAGTAACAACCACTAGCGGAAGCCCGAGCTATCATTGGATGATTTTCCTAATCTTATTCTTTTGCTCTCTAATTGCAAGCAAAGTGAAAAAGTGGAAGTTTCCAGCGCCGTTTATGATTGGTCCAATGATTTTTGTTGCAACCATATCGATTGCTGGGATGGATGTACCCGCAATTCCGACTTCTCTTGCATGTGTGGCACAAACATTGATTGGAATTGATCTTGGTTTACAAATTAAATTTGGTAATATCGAAAACAAAGCAAGGTTTTTAAGTGTTGTAACAGTAACTTCTGCCTTACTAGTCCTTTTTTCTTTAGTACTTGGCTATATTTTAGTAAGAGTAGATCAGGATATTTCATTATTGACTGCTTTTATTGGATTAGCTCCAGGAGGAATGGCGGAAATGGCCGTACTGGGGCAATCCGTTCATGCTAACTTGCCGATTATCACAACGTACCAGTTATTTCGATTGTTGTTTATCTTATTTTGTGTCCCAATTATTATGAAATGGGGTTTTCAGCGTGTAGAAAAAAGATTAGCAGAGCGAAAAGGTTAATTTCAATAGGATTAATTTGTGCAACAATCTAATTGCTACTTGTAAGTTTTATTTCCGAAAAGAAAAAGACGAATCATTCCAATTAGTATAAAATAGGATAGAAGCAAGTGGTTTGAATATTCTTATAGGAAGGAGGGAGAAAAAATACCGCTTTTAATTTGCTTTGGAGATAGTATTATTGCAGGGAGAGAAACTAGAAATGAACCTGTTTTGACAGCCATGCTGGCAGATAAAATCGATCATTATGAAATAATCAATGCAGGAATAAATGGGAATAACACAGTTGATGCATTAAAAAGAATACAAGCAGATGTTATCCAGAAGCAGCCTGATTTAGTAACGATTTTATTTGGTGCAAATGATGCAGCCTTTCATAAGATGATTGACTTACCTACCTATCGAAAAAATATGAAGAGAATCGTCCAATTAATTGGTCCAGACAAGGCTATTCTGATTACGCCAGCTCCAGTCGATGAAACGTTGCAGTTTGCAAGGACAAATGAGGTTTTAGCTAGGTATGCAAATGCAGTTAAGGAAGTTGCTAATGAAACAGGAGCATACTTTATTGATTTTTATACTGAAATGCTCTCTTTAAAAGATTATCAGAAGAAACTAAAAGGTATACATAATGATGGTCTTCATTTTGGGGAAGCAGGTTATGCTATTTTAGTAGATTTGCTTGTGAAAAAAATAGATAAAATTTGGTAGGTGGAGATATGGAATATACAGGTTCTTCTGTATACGATCAGGAACAGTTCTTTGAAAATTATCGGGCTAGAAGAAATCGAAAAACAAGTCCCAATAATAGTATAGAAAGCCCTATTTTATCTGAATTATTAGGGAAAATAGACGGTAAGTCTATCCTTGATTTAGGTTGTGGAGATGCAAGTTTTGGTATAGAACTTTTAGAAAAAGGTGCAGCAAGTTATACAGGAATAGAAGGTTCGAAGAGAATGTTTGACGAAGCTTCCCATATTTTAAATGGCACAACTGCTTCTGTGTATCATTCTACACTAGAGGATTGGAAATTTAGCAATAGCAAAATGGATATCGTTGTCTCAAGGCTAGTATTTCACTATATTAAAGACTTACAGCCAATTTTTCAGGGTGTATATGATCAGTTAAATGATAATGGTAAGTTTATCTTTAGTGTGCAACATCCTCTATGCCTTTCTACATTTGACAGTTCCGTTTCCTCGAAAAAAAGAACGAATTGGATTGTCGATGATTATTTTTCTATAGGAGAAAGAATAGAGCGATGGATAGATGAGGAAGTAGTAAAATATCATCGCACGATTGAGGAGTATTTTCGGCTGTTAAAAGAAGCAGGCTTTAAAATAACCGATTTACGAGAAGGAATGCCGAAACGAGAAAATTTTTTGCGTAAAGAAGAATATGAAAGACGAATGAGGATTCCGCTTTTCTTGATAGTATCTTGCGAAAAATAAAGCAAAGGAAGGGAGTTTCAAATGAAGAAGGAATTGAGACTGTATTTTATCAGACATGGAGAGACTCAATATAATATCGAAAAGAGAATGCAAGGGTTTTGTGATTCTCCTTTAACAGAAAATGGGATATTACAAGCAAGGTCAGTTGGTGCTGGTTTAACAGATATACCTTTTGAGGCTGCTTATGCCAGTGATAGTCAGAGAGTGTTAGATACGGCAAAATTTGCTATTGGTAATAGAAATATTCAATTAACAAAAGATGCAAGATTAAAAGAAATGAATTTCGGAATGTTAGAAGCAATGCTGCAGACAGACATTATCGCACAGCATGGAGATATAGTGGAAAGACTCTTCTCCTTTACAGATATGGAAAGCAAAGTTCAAGATGGAGAATCCTTTACTGAATTATTAGCGCGGACAAGAACGGCTGTTGACGATATTATTGCTAAGCATAAAGATACAGGCGGCAATATTTTGGTTTTCTCTCATGGTGTTACGATTGGACTTTTCATTAAATCTCTGCTAAATATGGCTGATTACCCACACCATGATAATTGCTGTGTTTCTGTAATTAATGTAAAAGATGGTGTATTAATGGTCGAAAAAGTAGCAGATCCTTCGTTTCGTGATAATGGAAAGCTATCTTTATCTTTAAGTATAGATTAGATATTTCCCCCAACACTTATGTGAAAACTTATATAAAGGAGGGGGGAATAGTGAAAGCTACTCCTAATAAGATTCATATCATTGGTTCTGTAGGTAGTGGAAAAACGACATTAGCAAAAGATTTATCAATGAAATTACAAATTCCCTATTATGAATTAGATAATGTTGTTTGGAAGCGATCAGATCGTGGAGATATTAGAAGATCGGAAGAAGAGAGAAAAGCAAATTTACAATCCATAACCCAAACAGATAGATGGATTGTAGAAGGTGTGCATAGTGAGGAATGGGTACGTGGCAGCTTCCAACAAGCAGATGTCATTGTTTTTTTGGACACCAATTATCCTAAACGTACCTATCGTATAATAAAACGATACGTTAAACAGAAGCTTGGTCAAGAAAAGGCCCATTACCAGCCAAACTTAACGATTTTCTTTAAAATGTTTAAATGGAATAAGCATTTCGAGCAAGTAGGTAAACCTTCTTTCTTTCATACATACAAACAGTATCAGAACAAAATTTTTGTGATAAAAAATGAAAATGAATTATCGGACCTATTTAAAAATAACGATTGACATTTTTTGAAGTTTTTCCTAAAATGACAGAAAGTTTCAATTAGTTCCATAAGATAAACACGATGATTAGGAGTATTAAGAAGTAAGTATGCTAGAGAGAGCTGTCGTTTGGTGAAAGATAGCGCATATCACTTCCCAACTCGCCTAGGAGTGGTTAGGTAGAAATGTATATCTAGACGGTTGGCTCTCGTCATTGAGCTTAAGAAGGTTCGTTTTCTAACGAATGAAGAAGAGTGGTACCACGATAAATCCTATCGTCTCTTTTAAGAGACAATAGGATTTTTTTATACTATTTTAGGGGGAAAGGGAAATGGAAACCAATTGTTTCATATGCGATAAACATAAAGGGATTATTAAAACAGCAGGAATACCAATCTATGAAAATGAATATGTTTATGTTGGTCATATTGACAGAAAAGGCAAGGGCAGTTACCTAGGACATCTTATGATCGATTTAAAAAGACATATTCCTACACTTGCTGAGATGACAAATGATGAAGCAAAGGCGTTTGGACTTATTATTTCAAGAGTCAGCAAGGCATTAAAGGAAACAGAAAACGCGGAACATATTTATGCTCTCGTCTCAGGAAATTCGGTTCCTCATCTTCACCTTCATCTAATTGCAAGATATCCGAATACTCCTGAAAGATATTGGGGACCAACGGAGTTATATGATTGGCCAGAGGCTCCGATTGCAAACGCAGAGGAAATGAGCTCTTTATGTAAAAGAATAAAAAATTACTTAGCAAATGAAGTTTTTGAGGAAGCGTAATGGAATATAAATGGGTAGGTTCTGATAAGAATTATGTAGATGAAATTAATATCCTCCATCTAAGAAATAATTTAGTACTTGGACGCTTTGGAGGAAACTCCTCTGCAGGTCAATATAAAAATGAAGACGGCTGTTTCATTTGGATAGAACGCGAATGGGAGCTTGTCATCCTCTTGGATGCACATGATTCAGCACAAAGTGCAGAATTAGTAATAAAAAGTATAGCGACAAAGAAAGAGGAGATCAAAACAATTCTACAATTACCGTTAAAGAGAGTGTTCCAAGAAATTACTTCCTTTTTCTTAAACCATTTCGCAAGCAAGGAATTTCTGGAGCAATGCAAGATGATTCAAGGAGAAACTGCATGCTTAATCGTTGTAAGAAAAGCACACTATTTATGGTGGTTATCAATTGGCGACTGTATACTTGCACTCCATCATCCAGAACTTTCAAGATTAGGAGAATACCAGCAAAATCACCGAAGCTTCTATGAATGGATTGGGGTAAATAGTACTTTCCATCAAGAAGTACCCTCCTATAATCAAGGAGTGAAAGAATTAAGAAAGGGTAAAACACATATCTTTCTCACTACAGATGGACTGATTGAGTGTCCCAATACGGATTATCATAGGATGGAAGCCATTTTTCAAGGATTTGATACGTTTTCTAATCAAGAGAGCGTCTATTATTTATTAAAAGAAATAAAAAAGAAAAATGTCCGTGACAGCACAACGATAATATCTTGGATTGTTCATAATAACAAAGAAGCTACGATGCCAAGTGATTTTTTAAAAGGAGTGAGATAAAGTTCAAGGCGCTATAAGAATACATCTTATTTTTAATCAAATAAGATGTATTTTATTTTAAATATGTTATACTTATTATAGAGTATTAATTTAATAGTATAACATATTTAAAAAGGAGCGAAGTCTATGACAATATCAGTTGCAATAAATGGCTTTGGGAGAATTGGAAGAATGGTGCTTAGAAATGCTATTAATGATCAAAGTATACATATTACTGCTATTAATGCCAGTTATCCTTCTGAAACGATAGCACATTTAATAAAGTATGACACAATTCACGGGAAGTTTCCAGGTAAGGTTGTGGCTAAAGAACATTCGATTCTTATAAATGACCAAGAGATTCTATTAGTGAATAACCGTAATCCAGAAAAACTTCCGTGGCGTGAATTGGGAATAGATATCGTAGTAGAAGCTACAGGGAAATTTAACGCGAGAGACAAAGCAGCAATGCATTTAAAAGCTGGTGCGCATAAAGTAGTGCTTACCGCTCCTGGTGTAAATGCTGATGCAACCATCGTCATGGGTGTGAATGATAGTATATTAAATATTGATAAACATCATGTTATTTCGAATGCATCATGTACGACCAATTGCTTAGGACCGGTTGCTAAGGTTATAGACGAACATTTTACGATAAAGAATGGATTAATGACAACAATTCACTCCTATACCAATGATCAAAACAATATAGATAATCCCCATCATGATTTACGGCGGGCAAGGTCATGTGGGCAAAATATTATTCCCACTTCGACTGGAGCAGCTAAGGCCTTAAAACAGATCCTTCCACATTTGGAAGGAAAACTTCATGGAATGGCGTTAAGAGTGCCAACACAAAATGTTTCTTTAGTCGATTTAGTCGTCGATTTAGAAAAAAATGTGACAAGTGAAGTTGTTAATCAAGCTTTTGAAGAGGCCTCAGACGGAAAACTGAAAGGGATTCTAAGCATTACAGAGGAACCTTTAGTATCTGTTGATTTTAATACAACAACCGAGTCTGCAACTATTGATGCTTTATCTACAATGGTCATCGGGCAAAATAAAGTGAAAATACTAGCTTGGTATGATAATGAATGGGGCTATTCTAATCGAGTGGTTGAATTGGTAAAGCTTGTTGGAAGCAAGTTGCGTGTGAAAATGGATAGTCAAGCTGTGTAAAAGATAGTTAATCGATTAAACGATGGAATAGATGCAGGAAGGTAAGATTATCTGACTGCATCTATTTTTTTGTTGCTTTCTTCATGATGCTCCTATATTTATAAAACGAATTAAATCAGAAATAAAGCAACTGTTTTAGGCCTGCACCAGTGGTCCGATTTTTTTTATCTCCAAAAATTTTTTCTAATTTAGAAACTTTCTTACAGATTTGTCCGTATGAAAGAAGAACGTGATAGGGAGGGTGTGTAAATGTCTCTTTTAGAAGTAAAGATTCAATCAGCTGGATACGAACAAAAGAAAGAAATTATTAGAGATATTAATTTTACTATTGAAAAAGGAGAATTGGTTGGTTTAATTGGGCCAAATGGTGCTGGCAAAAGTACGACAATCAAAAGTTTATTAGGTTTAATCGAACATTTAGAAGGAACGGTTTCCTACATAGATGGCATGACTTATTCCTATTTACCAGAACGACCTATTTTCTATGATGAATTAACATTATGGGAACACCTAGACTTTGTTGCAGCAGTAGAGGGGTTAGAAGAAAAGGAATATAAGCAAAAGGCTAATGAATTGCTAAATGTGTACAAGTTAGCGGAACACGCGCATGAAAACCCAACTAAATATTCAAAGGGAATGCAGCAGAAAGCGATGCTTATACTTGCGATGATTACAAATCCATCCTTATATATTATTGATGAACCGTTTATGGGACTTGACCCAAATGCCATGAAGCTTTTTCTCGGATCGATGGAAATAGAGCAAAAACATGGTGCTGGCATATTAATGTCTACCCATGTATTAGATACAGCAGAAAAGATTTGTGATCGATTTCTTATGATCCATAATGGCCAGCTAGTGGCAAAAGGAACATTAGAGGAGATAAGGGAGCAATGTCAGTTGCCCGCTGGATCTTTGTATGATTGTTTTCATTTGTTAGCAGAGGATCATGGTAATGAATAGTAGAAAGTTGTTTTTTTCACGTTTAATTAGGAATTGGCACTATCAATGGAAAGTGCTTCGATCGATTGCTGATTGGACGGTAATTGTATATATCTTAGTCCCTCTAGGTGTTTTCTGTGTAGCTATCTATCGTTCTTGGTGGCTGGAGATACCTGTCTGGATACATAAGATCCCTTTTATTGTTCCTTTTTTCTGCCTTTACTTTCTGGCATGGATTGGCAATATCAGAACCCTTATTGTGGAAGCTGATAAAGTATTTTTAGTCAAACAGCTTCATTTGATTGGAAGGTTAAAAGCACTGAGCTATTTCTATTCTCTGTTCTTTCAAACAATGGTGCTTTCAGCAGGCTTCTTATGCTTACTACCATTTTTACTCCATTATTATTTGTTAAATTGGTCAGTAATCCTTGGCTTATTTGTCTATTTCACTGCTTTACAATCTTGCTTCATGTTATGGAAGTACCATATCCGAAAAATAGGTTCTATGTGGGCAAAAAGCTTGCTGGTGGTTTTCTTGTTTCTTGTATTTAATTGGTTTAGTCAATGGATTTATCATATAGTGGATATGGGAATGACTATTCCAGTATATGCTCTGTCACTAATTATCCTCTTGTTGTCGATCTTCTTTAGTTTGACAGCTTTACAAAAGATCGCATCTATTGATCTCCATATTGAATTAGAGCAAGTGCGTAAAACTAGTATCGTTCAGGCCATCTATTTAGCAGCTCCTGAAATAGAAAAGCCGGTCATTATGAGAAGAAAGAAACCGCGTATTTTCAAAAACTCTAAACGGATCTTTCAAAATCGCACACCAGTTAACGGCTTTATCGAATTATTTATTAAGATAGTTATACGTAATTCTAGTTATTTATATGGGTATTTGATGTTAATTAATAGCACAACCGGTGCCATGATTATAGTACCGCCCCTATGGTTAAAGATTCTTATTTTTGTAGGGTTTTCTATTATCATGAATGGGTGGCTTACGACCCTATGGAATAAAGTGTGCCACTACCATCCGTTGATGAAAAAATATATGGAAAGTGATGCTTATTTTTCAGCAAGGAAAAAAGCTGTAAGAGGTATGCTAAGCTTTGCGTTAGTGCTGGTACTTTTTTTAACTTGTGTTTTTGGTTTTATCATTGGAAGGTAAGTCAAAGCAATTTGTAAAGGTGTTTCAGTTTATTAAATAAAGGAGGTCATTAGATGGAACCGAAATGGTTACAATGGGCGAAACAGCTGCAAGCAATCGCCCAAGCCGGATTAACCTATTCAAAGGATACTTTTGATTTGGAAAGGTTTGAAGATATCAGGAAGATCAGCTTAGAAATTATGTCGGAATATACCAAGGTGAATGAAACAAGAATTCGTGATCTTTTTGCAAATGAAACAGGGTATGCTACGCCGAAAGTAGATATTAGGGCAGTAGTTTTTCAAGATAATAAAATACTAATGGTGAAAGAGAAGACAGATAATTCCTGGGCCTTGCCAGGAGGTTGGGGCGATATTGGCTTAACTCCAGCTGAAGTCGCAGTAAAAGAAGTACAAGAAGAATCAGGATTTAAGGTGAAAGCAGTAAAATTAATTGCGGTTATGGATAAGAAATGCCACCCGCATCCTCCATCTCCTTACCATGTATATAAAATGTTCATCCAGTGTGAGATTGTAGGAGGAGAGGCGCAGGAAGGAGTAGAAACTAGCTCTGTCGGTTTTTTTGCAAAAGAGGATCTCCCGCCTTTATCCATTCCAAGAAATACAGAATCACAAATATTACTAGCTTTTAAACATATGGCTAATCCGTTGGAGCCTGTTTATTTTGATTGATTCTTTCTATTCTTTAGAATCAATTAGTTGAATTGCCATTTTTTTATAATTAAAATGGAATAGAAGTGAAATAAATTTTGAGGGTGGAATATTTATGAAGGAAAATGAAATACATACATTTCGTCAAGCAGACCACGAGATTGATCCTATTTTTTTAAATCGTTGGTCACCCCGTTCTTTTTTAGATAAAGAAGTTTCTGAAGAAGTCTCAATGCGCCTGTTTGAGGCTGCTCGCTGGGCGCCTTCTGCAAATAATTTGCAGCCATGGCGTTTTATTATTGCTCGAACGGTAGAGGAACGATCATTATTTCATTCTTTTATTTTTGAAAGAAATTTAGAGTGGTGTAAAAATGCACCGGTATTAGCAGTGCTTATTTCGGATAAACAAAATGGGATGCATGCCTTTGACAGCGGAACTGCATGGGGATTCTTATCCTTGAAGGCTATAAAAGAAGGTTTAAAAACACATGCTATTGGTGGATTTGATAAAGCAAAAGCTCGTGAAGTATTAAACATTCCAGAAGAATTTGATATTCAAGTAACTATTGCCATTGGTTATCAAGGGGATAAAGAAGCGTTGCCGGAAGATTTTCAAGCAAGAGAAATTCCGTCTAGCCGCCGTCCGTTAGAGGAATCGATTTTGCAAGGTAAATATAAAAAATAAATAAGGAAAACAGACGCTTTGTATCATACAGGCGTCTGTTTTTTCTAATGTAAACAAATATTATGTTCGCTTAATAAATCTATAAGAGCAGGTCGTTCATTCCCGTCTCGTCCAATTACATGGGTTGCAGTTATCAAGGAATTTAGCACAGCTTCTTCTGTAGCTTCTCCAACGGCTCTAAATGCAACATCGATATCCTCTTCATGAATGGTTGAAATAGGGACACTGGAATAAGGATTTTCATGTGGAATTTTTGTTGCCGTAGAAAAACCAATGACTACTTCACCGCTTCCAGTTGTAATAATCGAACCTGTTCGTGATAATCCTGTTACTGCGCGCTTAATAATTCGATTTAATTGTCTTTCCGAAACGGGAAGATCAGTAGCTACGATGATGATGACAGAGCCCTTATCTTTATCTTCATTTGCTTGTGTAAGCTTTTTTTTGAGCTGTTGTCCGATTGAATTCCCTGCTATTACTAGATCACTCAGCGTACCAAAGTTGGTCAGAGCCAGTACTCCTATTGTATAGCTACCATGTTCCATATGTATTATTCGGGAAGAGGTTCCAATTCCACCTTTTAAAGAATAGCACAGCATGCCGCGGCCAGCACCAACTGATCCTTCATCAAATTCCGCAGAAGCATTAGCGATTGCCCCGAAAACATGGTCTTTCTTAATCTTTCTTGCTCTCACATCATTAAGAAACATATCGTTACACTCACACACAATGGGATTAACAGTACCTGTTGTTCGACCAATATCCTCGTTATGCTCTAGCATATATTCAATTAATGCATCAGCTGTCACACCGATACTTAATGTATTGGTTAAAAGAATAGGTGTTTCAATTGTTCCTAATTCTGTTATTTGCATTAAACCCATTGTTTTACCAAACCCATTAATTACATGGCTTGCAGCGATTACCTTTTCTTTAAATATATTGCCTGGATGGGGCATTATTGCGGTAACACCTGTCTGAGTGTCCCTATTATTTAAAGTAGCATGGCCAACTGTGACACCTTCTACATCTGTAATGGCGTTTCTTTTACCTGTTTCTAATTTTCCAATTGTTATTCCATAATCTCGAAGCCTCTTTTGTCCATTCACTTAAAAAAACCGCCTCTCCTTTTTATTATTTTTATTTTTTCAAAAATCAGTCAGTTAATCAAGTTTAAGATAATTTATCTCTCTATGATGAAATTCTTAAGTATAATAATAATAAGTAACTAGCTAGAATATGGCTTTAACGAAGGAGAGAGATAAAATGCAAACCGACCAATGGAAAATAGGGATATTTCTATTCAATGATGTGGAGGTATTAGATTTTGCTGGCCCGTTTGAAGTGTTTTCTGTTACAGCAAGAGAGGATGGGTCTAAACCGTTTATCGTGCAGACTATTTCGGAAACGGGACAAATGATTCGAACGAGAAATGGATTAAAGGTATATCCGGATTATAGTTTCCAAACAATGCCTAAGTTCGATCTTTTAATCATCCCAGGGGGACTAGGTGCAAGAGAACGAGAAGTACATAATAAAACGGTGATTAATTGGATTAAGGAACAAATGGGAGAGGTTCAATGGATGGCTTCTGTATGTACGGGAGCGTTATTGCTTGCTGAAGCAGGGCTGCTTGATGGATTGAACGCGACAACACATTGGGCGAGCCTCACAAGGCTTAAGGAGGAATACCCACAAGTGAATGTGGTAAAGAAGGTGAAGTTTGTCGATGAAGGGCGCATTATTACTTCAGGTGGCATCTCGGCAGGTATTAATATGTCCTTTCATCTTGTCAAACGTTTAGCGGGTGTGAAAATAGCGAAAGAAACAGCAAAAAGAATGGAATATGATGTGGAACTTTCTTAAAAAACTGCTTATATAGCAATTTTTTTATGAAACGAAAGATGAGAAATAAACTAACAAGAAAAAACAATTGTAGAACAGATGTTCTGTGGTGGTAAAAAAGGCATAATACGGAATGAAACAGAAGGAAAACGAAAAAATATTTGACAAAACTTAATGAAACGGAATAAGATGAATTTAGATTTTAATGGGAAAGGGAATAGTATGCTAGCGGAGGAAAGAAGAAAATTAATTTTAGAAATAATTTCTAGAGATGGGAAAGTTATTGCTAAAGATCTAGCAAGTAAATTTGAGATGTCTCTTGATTCCATTAGAAGAGACTTAACAATCATGGAAGAACAAGGGTTGCTGCAAAAAACATATGGTGGTGCCATTCTCTCTGAACCAATACCTAAAGTAAGAACAATGCCGCCGCCGTCATCTATTCGATATGGAACGGCTGCCCAACACGAAAATGCTATTTCAAAATTAGCAGTATCATTTATTAAAGAAAATGATACGGTTTTTATTGGAGGAGCAGGTATCCATTATGGAATGGTAAAATATTTGCCAACTGATTTCCCTTATACAATCGTTACAAATTCATTGAAAATTGCCGACCTTATTAGAATGAAAGAAAACATAAGTTCTTATTTAATCGGAGGGAAATTAAGAGGAGCTTCATCAAGCAGTATAATTGATTGTATTGCAATGGAAATGATGCGCAAATTTTCCTTAGACATTTGTTTTTTAACTGGTGGAGGAATTAATGCCAAAGGTATAAGTACCTCTACTCCTGAAGCAGCTGCATTTGCTCAGACAGTTGCCAGTGTTGCTCAAAAAGTGGTCTGTTTAGCACCCCATGAAAAAATCGGTCGTGAAATGTTTATGCAATCCGTACCAATCGAAGAAATTGATATCCTTCTAACAGATCTTGGTGCACCGCAAAAAACGATTGATGAAATGAAAAAGAAACAACTAAAAATAAAATTTGCTGATTTACGTTGATTAGATAGATTGGAATAGGAGATTTAAAATGAGATGGATGAATATAGAGGGACCTTCTAAACTAGAAGGATCCTTATCAGTACCAGGTTCGAAAAATAGTTCTTTGGCAATTCTAGCTGCTGCATGCTTAGCTAGTGAGCCTGTAACATTAAAGAACATCCCAAACATTGCTGATTTCAAAGTACTTCGTCAAATTGGAGAAGAAATAGGATGTATCATGGAGCGAGATAGCCGCGGGGATGTTTATATTGACCCGACTAAAATATATAATCCGATAATTGAACCTGAAAAGTCAAGGAAGTTTAGAACAGCTTATTATTTCATTGGAGCATTACTTGCTAAATTCGGAAAAGTATCACTTGGCTATCCTGGCGGGGATGATTTTGTAAGCAGACCAATTGATCAGCATATAAAGGCGTTTGAGAAAATGGGCGCAACTTTTACTTTTCATGAAGATTATTATGTGGTGGAGGCCAAAAAATTAAAAGGGGCAACAATCTATTTTGATACGATTACATCAGGTGCCACTATTAATAGCATGCTAGCAGCTGTATTAGCTGAGGGAGAAACAATTTTATTAAATGCTGCAAGAGATCCAGAAGTAACAGATACGGCATTATTTTTGAATAAAATGGGTGCGAGAATTAAAGGTGCTGGTACGGATACAATCAAAATTAAAGGTATAAAAAGCTTGAATGGTTGTAGTTATACCGTAATTCCTGACAGGCTAATTGCTGGAGCTTTCCTGATTTCATCAGGGATTACAGGTGGAACGATTACAGTGAATGATATTATCCCAGAACACCTAACATCTTGTCTCACGAAACTGGAAGAGATCGGTGTCGGTTTGGAAATAAAAGAGAATAATATTACGTCTTTTCTAGATGGTAGTTTAAAAGCATCGAGGGTAAGAACTGCTATGTTCCCTGGATTTCCAACGGATTTGCAACAGCCATTAACCGTTTTGTTAACACAAGCACAAGGGAAAAGTATACTTCGCGAAACTGTTTATCCGAACCGATTTAATCATGTATACCAATTAAACAAAATGGGTGCATCTATTGAAGTATCAAATGGGATTGCCCATATAAAAGGAAAGTCAGCTTTACACGGAGCCTTAGTGCATGCTTCAGATGTCCGTGCAGGTATTTGTCTAATGTTAGCTGGAGTAATAGCAGAAGGGACGACAACAATTACTGGAATTGAACATATTGAACGAGGATATGATGAGGCAGTTGCAGCTTTTAACAGCCTTGGTGCGAAAGTCTCTTTACATCATTCTGATGAAATTACAAATGATCTATTAATGATGCAAGAATTCGAAAAAATAATGAGATAGATAATATATTTTTCCTAAATTGATAGATAACTAGGGGAGAATTAACTGACCAAAAAACCAAAGATGTTCTTTGTATAGACGTCTTTGGTTTTTTGAATGATTTTAGCTATAATATATTTCAACTTGCAGTATAAAGACATTTCATCCTTTTAAAAGTATAGAATATTTATCAATATACGTGAGTGGCGGATTTATGATTTTTTATAGATCAAATTCAAATGTCCATATAGATACGATGCAGTTAGTTAATAATAGATTGTAAGAGATAACAATTTTTTAATTTTGTCTCACTATCTAGAGTATACTTTGGAATGAGATGTGATTTATTAAAATTTTAATTACTGTGTATAATATATATTATGTAAACTAGAATAAAAAATAATTAAAGTCCTTATAATCCAATTAGTAATCA
Organism: Niallia sp. FSL W8-0177; assembly: GCF_038006285.1. NCBI lineage: Bacteria > Bacillati > Bacillota > Bacilli > Caryophanales > Bacillaceae > Niallia > Niallia sp. FSL W8-0177. Next base: position 1,815,172 of record NZ_JBBOUX010000001.1, on the reverse strand, counting down.
TTCCCCTTTTTTTACGATAAAGATGATCCTAATAAAGAATCATCTTTATTAAATATTAAATAATTTTAACAATCATTTGTACCATCAATGCACTTATGATAATTAACAAAAGAGTTTTTGCTGCTTTTTGAGAAACTTTTGGCAATACGAGCAATCCAATTTGTGATCCAATAATGGAACCAACTGCCATGCAAATGGCATAATACCAATTAATAAAACCGTTCTGGTAATAAATAATAAATCCTCCCATACAGCTGCCAAGAATAATAACTCTTGTCATTTGCACAGCTTTCATATAGGTGAAATTACTTTTTAAATAAAATAAAATACTAAATGTGGCGGATCCTGGTCCAAATCCCCCATCATATGCTGCAATAAAGAAAGGAATGTATAATCTTTTCTTTATTGTTTTTTGTTGTTTTTGCTTTTTATCTTGTTGTATAGTAGCAGTCCATTGTTTATTTTTCATTGTCACTATTAAGGCAAAACAAAGTAATGCAAATGCAATGATATTCATCGTTTCTTCCTGTATATTAGTAGTTACTAGTGCTCCCCCTATTCCACCTAAAACAGCGATTAGGATAGTAATTAATAGAAAGTGGACACTTAGCTGTTTATTTCTTATTAAATAGAAAACACTAGAAAGTGCCGCAATTCCTGAGGAAAACTTATTTGTAGCGATACTTGTTTGAATAGGAATACCTGTTAACATCATACCAGGAACGGTAATTAAGCCACCCCCTCCTGCTAATGTTCCAATAAAAGAAGCTCCTAAGCCAATTAGCATTAATGTAAAAAGTTGATAATTCCCCTCCCTTCTTCCTAAAAATGCTGTTGTTAGTCCGATTGATACTAGTATGATTAGAATAATACAGAAAAAGATTTTTTGACGTTTTATTTGTATTTGTTGTTCGCTTTCTTCTTTTATCATTGGTAAGTTCATGATTATAGGCTCCTTTTTACCATTTCTAATAAAAAGGTTATATAATTATAATAGATAAGTCTAATATATATTTCTTGTGTATATATAAATAATATTTATAGGAGTGAAGATTAGTGAACCTTCATGCTCTGCGTATATTTATCACCGTTGCCTCTGCAAAAAGTGTTACAGATGCAGCAAGAGTTCTTTCTATTAGTCAGCCTGCGGTAACTATGCAAATCCGAAATTTAGAAAAAGAAACAGGATTGACATTAATTGAGTCAGCGGGAAGAGGAATTAAATTAACAAAGGAAGGAGATTTTTTATATAAGCAAGGGGAACGTTTATTTGATTTAGAAAGAGATATTGAGGGGAAAATAAACAAACTGAAAGCTGGAATACTAGATAATATCAAAATAGCATCCACGCATTTACCGGCTAATTTTTTATTACCATCTCTATTAGCAAAATTGAAAATAGATAATCCTTTACTCCATATAGAGTTATATAGTGGTAATTCAAACGAAGCGATTGAGAAATTACTCCGCTATAAAGTAGATTTAGCACTTGTTGTAAAAGAACGGTGGGAGCAACCGGAATTGCATGTCACACACATAATGGATGTTGATTTTTGGTTCATCGTGCCGCGAAAGCATAAATTTGCTGGTGAAGAAGTTTCGTTTTCACAGTTGGTTCAAGAGCCTTTTTTAGTAAGAGAAAATGGAAGCTCAACAAGAGACATGTTATTTTCTTTGTGTAAAATTCATGGTGTGAACCACCCTCCTATTGGATTGCAATTTCATGGCTTAAACGAATCTATTCATTCAGTTATTGCTGGTTATGGAGTCATGTTAGCTCCTTCACTTGCAGTTAAGGAACATGTGCTTCGTAAGGAAGTAGGTGTGGTTAAAGTGAAAGGAGTTGAAATTAAACGGCCGATATTCCTTTGTAGACGCAATGAAAACGTAGAGCTTTCTCCTCTCGTTAATCAATTACTGGATACAATAAGAAATATGGATTATATGAAATAAAATGGGGGTTTTTAGATTTTCAATGAAGTTAAGGATTTTAGCTGTCGTTTTTTAATTCTTATTGTTTTCAAAGGAACGACTGGTGAAATTCGTCTATTTAATCTCACCAGTCCCGCTAATCCTTAGGAAGTCTAAAAGACAAAATCATTAATAGAAAATTAGGGGTTATTCGATATATTACTCCTGATCTTTTATATCCCTCTCTCTATTCAGGTCTCTAATTAATTTGTGTTTCTACTTTCTCAAAGTGATAAATCAATGTTTTGTAATCTTCTTTTACCCGTGGGATGGTTACTCCTGCATAGTTAAGTTCACTGCCGGAATATAGTCTTCCGGTTGCTACATCCTTATAGATTGCAAGATCTTCCAGATAATAAACAGGGAGATAGTTAACTGGCACAGCAGGCCGTGCTATCCCGTTAAAATAAACAACGATCGCTTCTTTTTCATTTTTAAACATCCATGCACTTTCGAAATATTCTCCTGGCGCTTTCAATCGGTAAAATTTTCCGAACTGAAAAAGCTTTCTCTGTTGTTTATAAAAAGATATTTGGTTTTCTATTTCTAGTAGTTCCTCTTCCTCTGCTTCTGTTAAATCTAACTCGTATCCAAGATTGCCACTCATTGCAACCCTTCCCCTTGTTTCAAGTGAAGTGATTCTTCCCACCTGATGGTTAGGTACGCTAGAAACATGTGCTCCCATCATAATCGGAGGATAAAGCAAACTGTAGCCATATTGAATCTTTGTCCTGCATAATGCATCTGTATTATCGCTTGTCCAAGTCTGGGCCATATAACGCATCATTCCAGGGTCAAATCTCCCCCCTCCGCTTGAACAATTTTCAAATAGTACATTTGGAAATTGATTCACTAATGTATCTAGGATTCGATATAAGCCTAGTATATATCGATGGGAAATCTCTCCTTGCTGATCTATAGGAAAAGAGGTACTGCCAATATCGGTTATATGTCGGTTCATATCCCATTTAATATAATCAATTTTGCCTGTTACTAAATATTCCGATAATACGCTTATTAAAAAGTCTTGTACTTCTGCATTAGATAAATCTAGGACTAACTGTCTTCTTCCTTCTATGGGCTTATATCCATGGGTATGGATAATCCAGTCTGGGTGTGCTTTAAATAGCTCACTATTGGGGGAAGTCATTTCTGGTTCGAACCATAAACCAAACTTCATTCCTTTATTTTTCACCATCTCAGCTAAACCAGCTATTCCGTTTGGCAGTTTATCTTTGTTCTCGATCCAATCACCAAGTGAGGAAGTATCGTCATTTCGGTTTCCGAACCAGCCATCATCTAATACAAACATTTCTATGCCTATTTGTGCTGCTGTCTCCGCTAATTTCCAACTTTTTTCTTCTGATATATCAAAATAATTGGCTTCCCATGTATTCAATACGATTGGCCGTTCTTGATTTCGAAATGACTTAGGGCATAGATATTGTTGATAAAGTGTATGGAAAGTATGACTCATCTCATTTAACCCAAGATTAGAATAAACCATCACAGCTTCTGGGGTATCAAAGCTGCCTCCAGGTGAAAGCTTCCATGAAAATCCTTCCGCATTTATGCCAAGTTGTACACGTGATGAACCATATTGTTCTACTTCAACTTGTGCTTGGAAATTCCCACTATAAATAAGATGGAATGCACGTACTTCTCCGCTGAATTCATCTGTATTCGGATTTAAAAGGGCTAAAAATGGTTGATGCTGCGGACTGCTTGCACCACGAGTACTTTCTATTTTTTGAATTCCGTTATGCAATTTCCTTCTACTTATATTAGCCTCATTTGTGTGAGACCCGTAAAGAGTTAATAAATCAAAAGTAGCTGCCGCGATATCTACTTGAAGACTTCCGGCATTATCAAGGAATACCTCTTGTTCCCCATGATTGAGAAAAGCAACATGTCTTGTTATAACCGGTAGTTGTTCATAAAGATGATAGTAAAGCTTCATTTCCAGCTGCTGAATATCATCATATAGGGTTATAATTAATGTCGTAACATTGGTATCTTCTCCTTCTAATGTAGGTAAACCTTCCAGTGGCTGTTTCCCAGTTATGATATCAAATTTCTTAAAAATAAAATCAGTGCGTGTTTGATTGGTATGCGAACGTATTGTATAATTCGAGATTCGATGATCACCGCTTTGTTGCGTACTTGTTTCCAGAGGGAGTGCATTTAAGCTAAACACTCTCTCCTCAGGAAACGGATTAGTGGCAAAGCCGCGATCTATCATTTGAATCTGAGTGCTTCCATTAAAACTTTCTAGTCTTCTTCCCCAATATCGATGACAGACATATTTATCTTTTTCTATGGAGAGAACATAACTTATTTTCTTGTTTTGTAAATGAAGTGTCTTGCCATCTTTTTCAAGAAATATAGGCAATGAAGTACCTCCTTGCATACGTTTTTCTTTCTATACCAGTCTATTTCACTAATTAAGAATTAAGGGACGAACATTAGTTCCTTTCTGATTGTATTAAGGTTAAAGCTTTCTCTCCTACCTTAATATCTGTATCCTTAATGCTACTAATCTCTAAGTATTCACTAGAATTGGTGATAATCATCATCACAGTAGAATCAAACCCTGCTTCTTTGATTTTCGCCATATCAAATTCTCCTAGCAAATCACCTTTTTTCAACTTTTGACCTTGCTTAATATAGGTTTTAAACCCATCTCCTGCCATTTTTACTGTATCTATACCGATATGCAGAAGAATTTCTGCACCTTTTTCCGATTGAATTCCATATGCGTGGTTAGAATCACTAGTAACTGTCACAACTCCATCAATAGGAGCATAAATCTTCCCTAAACGCGGAATAATGGCAATTCCTTTTCCCATTGTACCAGAAGCGAAAACCGGATCATTTACACTCGTTAAATCAACAGCGTTCCCCTCGACTGGTGCCGCAATCTCTTCACTTAATGCTATTTGTCTATTAATCGTAGAATCTTTTTCTGTTGTTTCAGTACCTTGAGAATTAGTAGATGGAACATTCAATTTTTTTCGTCCATAAAGCATTGTAGCTGCAAAGGCGAGCACAAAACTAATAACAACTCCAATCAAAAACATGGGAATTGCTTTAGGGCTTATAGCGATAAAGCCAATTATTCCGGCAGGACCTAAAGATACATTGCGCACTCCAGTGAATCCCATAAATGCTGCTCCTACACCTGCTGCAACAAGGCCGATAAAAAATGGGAATTTAAGTTTTAAATTAACCCCAAATAATGCTGGCTCTGTTATTCCTAACATAGCTGAGAAAGAAGCTGAGGATGCTAATCCCTTTTGCTTTTGGTTTTTTGATAAGAAGAAGATCGCTAAACATGCCGCTCCTTGTGCTACGTTAGCTGCTGATGCAATTGGAAATAGAAAGCTTCCTCCAGTTTTTGCAATATCCGCTAACAATTGTGTTTCTATCGCTGGGAAGGATTGATGCAAACCTGTTAATACAACTGCAGAGTAGCCCAATCCAAATAAACCATAACCAACTCCACCAAGTGTATCAATTAACCACAGTAATCCATCTGTTAATTGATTGGAAACACCACGTAATAATGGACCAACAAATGCAAATGTGACAAAACCAGTAATAATTACGGAAAACAATGGTGTAAAAGTAAAATCAACTGCATTGTTTAAATGCTTATGAAAGAACTTTTCAAGTGTTGCCAAAATCCAAGCTACTCCAATTACAGGTAAAACTTGTCCTTGATAGCCGGCTTGAGCGATATGTAAGCCGAATACATCCCAATGCGGCATCTGCCCTGAAGCAACAGCTTCTGCTACTCCATAGCCATTTACCAGTTCGGGCATAACAAGCATCATCCCTGCCGCTGCTCCAAGATAAGGATTTCCGCCAAAACGTTTTGTTGCAGAAAAACCAATTAAAATTGGTAAGAAGGCAAATGGTGCAGAGGCCATTAAGTTGACAATTTCTGCGAAGCCTTTAATACCTGGGACCATTTCAACAATAGATTTTGGCCCAAATAAACCCTCTCCTGTTAAGACATTATTTAAAGCCATTAGTAGCCCGCCGGCAACTAAAGCTGGAATTAGCGGAACGAAGATATCGGATAAGAGCTTTACTAATTTCATGACAGGATTCGTTTCTTTTTGTGCCGTTACTTCTTTTAAATCATCTTTTGTTGCTTCCCCAACACCTGTGATGCTAATTAATTCTTTATACACTTCATTTACGTCACCAGGACCAACGATAATTTGAAATTGACCATTCGCTTCAAATGTTCCCTTTAAATCTGGATCATCATCTAAAGCTGCTTGGTCAATTTTTTTTGTTTCTTTTAAAACAAGTCTTAATCTAGTTGCACAGTGTGTAGCAGCAATTAAGTTATCTTCACCCAACGCTTTGGCTACACGTTCAGCTACTTCTCTGTGTTTCATGTAAATTCCCCTTTCTATTAAATCGCTTTCAAATCCTTTTGCACGATTAATTTAACATCGTTTTCATTTTATGTCAAACGTTTATCATAAAATTTTATTTTATTTTGATAAATGTAATAATTGAACTGATAGTAAGTGAGAAAACGTTTGACATATTTTTGAGAACGTTTTAAAATTCCCTTAAGTACACTTATGAACTACAATGAAGGAGTTTTAATTACATGACAGATATTGTTAGCAATTGGACACGAGATCTTAGATATAAACCCTATTCAGAATGGGACATTGACTATAAGAATGCTTTAAATAAATCAGTGGAAAACTCCAAGTGGCGTACCGGATATCATATTGAGCCCAAAACAGGTTTGTTAAATGATCCAAATGGCTTCTCATTCTTCAATGGAAAATGGCAGCTCTTTTTTCAGTACTATCCATTCGGCGCTGTCCATGGTTTAAAAAGCTGGTACCATTTAGAAAGCAAGGATTTAGTACATTGGCAAGAAAATGGGATTGCCCTACAATCGGACAATAATTTTGATTCACATGGGGTTTATTCAGGTTCAGCATATCCCATTGATGAAGACAAGCTCTTCCTCTTTTACACTGGTAATGTTAGGGATAAAGATTGGAATCGTTATAGCTTCCAAAATGGGGCCTTTATGTATAAAGACGGAACCATTCATAAATTTCCTAAACCATTGATTAACCAGCCAAATGAAACAACAGATCATTTTAGAGATCCGCAAATTTTTTGTTATCAAGATCAACTGTATATGATTATTGGTGCCCAAAAACAGTCAGATAAAAAAGGGGCTATCTTTCTCTACAAAGCATTAGAAAATGATATTAAAAATTGGACATTGGTTAGTGAATTAGCATTTTCTGATCAAGAACTTGGCTTTATGATTGAATGTCCGAATCTTATCTTTATTGAGGATGTGCCTGTTCTCTTATTCTGCCCACAAGGCTTATCTAAGAAAATTCAATCCTATGAAAATATTTATCCAAATATGTATACCATTGGAGATACGTTTGACCCTGTTAAGGCGGCGATCACTAAAACTACAAATTTGCAAAATCTTGATGAAGGCTTCGATGTCTATGCAACACAAGCATTTAATGCTCCTGATGGCAGGGCCCTTGCGATTAGCTGGATTGGATTACCGGAAGTTAATTATCCGACAGATCAAGAAGGTTATCAAGGTGTATTAAGTTTAGTGAAGGAACTTACATTACAAGATGGGAAACTGAAACAATATCCAGTAATAGAAACAAAAAAATTGCGGGAAATGGAGACGTCTTTTCATGAGTCATTTGACACGAAGACCAATCGATTTGAACTTGAAGTAATCATACCTGAAAATGAAATTGTGAAAATATTGCTCTTTTCAAATGTGGATAAAACGCGTTATTTAGCCTTTACACTCGATTCGGTAAATGGTAAAGTTTCTGTAGACAGAGAATATGCAGGCGAACGCTTTGCACAAGAATATGGTTTCCAGCGGGAAGCATATGTTTCGAAAAATACAGATATAAAAGTAAATATATTTGCTGATACCTCCGTTTTTGAGTGCTTTGTAAATGAAGGAGAACGAGTTATTACAGGACGTGTTTTTCCAGATGATTCACAAACATTAATTTACCTGCATTCTAAACGTAATGTCAGCGGTACAATATGGAGACTAAATAATCAGAAGAGGTAAATTAAAATGGTTGCAAAATTAACCGATGTAGCCAAATTAGCTGGGGTGAGTCCTACAACGGTCAGCCGTGTTATTAATAAAAAAGGCTATCTATCAGAAAAAACAATTGCTAAGGTTCATGATGCAATGAGAGAGCTTCATTACCAACCAAATAATCTTGCTCGCAGTTTGCAGGGGAAGTCCACAAAGCTAGTGGGATTAATTTTTCCTGCTTTAAATAATGTCTTCTATGCGGAATTGATTGATCATTTAGAACGAGAACTTTTCCGTGCAGGGTATAAAACAATCCAATGTAATAGTGAACATAATTCAGATAAAGAACGAGAGTACATTCAAATGCTCCAAGCAAATCAAGTAGAAGGAATCATTGCAGGTGCGCATAACTTAAACCATGATGATTACACGAATATCAAGGCACCTATTATAAGCTTTGACCGTTTCCTTGCTCCTAATATTCCAATTGTAAGCAGTGACAATTATCAGGGCGGTGTTTTAGCAACACGCTCCTTGCTCAACCATGGTATCCAAAAAATAATCATGTTAACTGGAAGCAATGATGTTAAATCACCAACCTATTTACGAACAAAGGGCTATATAGATGAAATGAACAATGCTGGTTTACAACCAAGAGTATTTTCTATAAATGGAAGCTTTACTCCCTTGAGAAAATCAGTTGAAATCGCTAAAATACTTAAAACAGAGCAGCCAGAGGGAATCTTTTGTTCAGATGATATGAAAGCACTTTTAGTAATAAATGAAGCGGAAAAACTTGGTTTAACACCCCCGCAAGATTTTAAACTAGTTGGATATGATGGGACTTCCTTTATAGAGGATTACTTCCCTAAACTAACTACAGTGAAGCAGCCTCTTGGAGAATTGGCTAAGCTTTGTGTAGAACTTCTTATTCAAAAAATAGACGGAGTAAATGATCAGGAAGACCGCTATGAAATCCCCGTAAAACTAATAAGCGGACAAACAAGTTGATTTTATCCTTGTTTGTCCGCTTATTTTTTCAAGTCTAGAAATCCCCTTCCTTTTCTACTGACTTTTCTCTGAAACAGTTGGCAACTTTATTCTCTAAATTGCCCACTTGGTATTGGTAATGAGAAAGACAAGAATCTAGCTAATGCTGAGTTACATTCTCTTGTTTTTTACTTCTTAAAATTCCTCATTAATTAAGTCAGCTATTACTCCTGAAGCAGCTCTGCTGCCTTGGCTTGCAGCGTTTATTAACTGTGGTGGTGTTAGTAGAGTATTATCTCCACTTGCGTATACTCCTTCTATATTAGTTCGCCCAAGAGCATCGGTTTCCACTCCACCCATCTTATTTAATGTACATCCAAGTGCTTCAGCAAAGGGAACGGCTTGTTGAAGTTCGGCTGTGACAAAGCCTCCTTCTCTATCAACCTCTTCCCCATTTTTAAAGATAATCTTTTGCAATTGTCCCTTATCACCGTACAGCCTGTCTATTTCATGTTCGATTACTTTAATATTTTTGTTATTTAGCATGTCAAGTTGCTCTTTTGTAAGTATCTTCTTGCCGTTTGTGCAAACGATAAGGTTTTTACTCCAATTAAAAAGCAATTTAGTTAAATGAAAAGCATGATCATTTTCTGCCAATACTGCTAAAGCTCGATCTTTAAGTTCCCACCCATCACAAAATGGACAACTATATATGCTTTTTCCATAAAAATGATGCAAGCCAGCAATATCGGGCAGAATATCAATCAGTCCAGTAGATAATATAATTTTCTTTGCCTGATATGATTCATTTTGATCAGTGAAAATGATGAAGTATTTATTTACCTTTTTAATCTCTGTAACTTGTTGGTGTTTAAAGAATACATCGGGATATTTTTTTAATTCTTCTTTCCCAAGTTGCTTAAATTGGGAAGGCTTAATACCGTCTCTTGTTATGAAACCATGGGATTCTTGGGTAACGGAATTTCTAGGTTTATCGTCGTCGAATAAGATCGTTTTCATTCGTGCTCTTCCAAGAACAAGTGATGCATTTAAACCGGCTGGGCCTCCACCTATTACAATACAATCTAACAATACTTTTTCCTCCTCAATAAGAATAACATATATTAAAGACTCTTAATATCCGTAATTAGACTAAAAATAAAGATGAGTTATCACCTTTATGTTTTACTTAGCATTATGTTCAATTTGATTAGCAATATCGCGTATATATTTTTGGCTTAAATGTTCACGCATCTTTGTTTCAGCCTCTAACATGACATTTTCAATTAAGCATTCGCCGTTTTTTCTATCATCATGTTCCAATGAACAGGTAAACAAAGATGTCTTTCCCTCAATAGCTGTAATAACATCTAAAAAAGAAATTTCCTCGGCCTGTTTTATAATACGATAACCGCCATTAACACCTGGTGTTGACTCAATTAAGCCTGCTTTAACAAGTTTGGTTAATATTTTCGATAGATATGTTGGTGATAAATCTTGGATTTTGGCTAATTGATCTACTCCTACCGTTTTCCCTTTTGTTGCAAGGGTTAAATAGACCATTGTGTGTAATGCATAATTCGTTGCTCTTGAATATTTCATCATACTACCTCTTTACGGATATATTAAAGACCTTTAATGTCTATAATTGATTATATAGAAAGAGAGTGAAGAAAACAAGTTTTAGAGGGAATTTCCTTTTATTAAGGAGAACTCCCTTCCTATTTACTGGTATGCCTCTATCCCTAGTAATTCATCCAGTCCGACTATTTGAAAGTCTCTTTCCTGAATAGCTTCAATTATTTTCGGTAATGCCTTTGCTGTTTCTGTTTTTTCTGAATCTGAATGCATTAAAATAATATCGCCGTTTCGCAAATGGTTGGTGACATTTCTAATAATATTGTCTGCCTCCATTTGTGACCAATCAAGTGTATCGATGGACCAAATGATAATAGAATATCCTTTTAGTTCAGCATTTTTCATTAGCGTTTCATTTGTTTCTCCATATGGTGGGCGAATCATTGCAGGTTCTTTTCCAATAAGCGATTGAAGAGCGCTACCTGCTCGTGTTATTTCCTCTAATTGCTGTTCCTTATCTAAAACAGATAAGTCAACATGATGATAGCTATGACTCAAAACTAAATTCCCATTTTTATAAGCATTTTTTACAACTTGCGGATGTTTTTCTGCTTCACTGCCGATAAAGAAAAAATTCCCTTTCACTTTATATTGCTGTAATATTTCAATGATTCTTGGTGTAATGCTATCATCAGGTCCATCATCAAAGGTTAAAGAAATTTTCTTTTCATTCCGCCCATTGAGGTATACATTTGCTTTATTCTCTTGGAATTTCACGATCTCCCTCCTCCAGTTTTGCATCATTTCCCATTGTTTATTGGTAAGTTGATTAGATTCGCCTTGGATAGTTAAGGTATATTCCTCTTGTATACTTCTAGGTTTGTGATAGACAGATAAATGTTCTACCCTATTGGTTTTATTTAATATAATAAACTTAAGCTGAATATCTTCACTAAGGTTATAGACAATTATTTGTTCGCCGTCCCCTATTCTAATTTCTGCTGGGTCCCCTATTTTCTTTTTTAAATCTGATAGAGATAATCTATTTAATCGCTTTTTATTGGAACGAACATCATAAATATCGCCTTTGGCAGTATAGCCAAACACGGTATCCTTTTCCTTATAGATGGCATAGTATCCATCTCCTACTTGATCTGTTTGATCCGGTTCTCCCCATTGGCTAATTACTTGTTCGATGGTACTGGTAAAGACATTAAAGGAACTTGTATCCGTCATGCCTTTTTTTGCAGCTTCTACTAGAACAGTTATAAAGTCAGAAGTTAACTGCCAATTCTTTTGTTCTGGATTTATATGACTCTGTTTAAGATTTACTGGGTCTTCTGGTAACGGAGCACTACATGCCACAATGAAAACAGATTGTGATAGTGCGACCAAATAGAGCAAAAGCTTTCTCTTCAGCTTTTTTCACTTCCTTCCTGCTTTCCTACTATTTAATGTAAAGGTTCGTGTATTCGTTTGCAATACATAATTATCATTTGTTGTGATTCTCTTTTATTTTCATCTGATTTTAATAAATCTTCTTTATAATGATGACTTTCTGATTTTTACCAAAAAAGTAGGTGTTTAAAAAATGAATATGGAAACCTTATTACAATTAAATACGATTTTTATCAGTATTATCATTGAGGCATTGCCCTTTATTCTAATTGGGGTTCTTATTTCGGGAATAATCGAAATTTTTGTCTCAGAGGAACTTATTGCAAAAATGATGCCGAAAAATCCAATACTGGCCATTTTATTTGCTTCTTTAGTTGGAAGCATTATCCCAGCATGCGAATGTGGAATTATTCCTATTACAAGGCGGTTAATTTTAAAAGGAGTACCGGTTCCTGCCAGTATTGCCTTTATGCTTACCGGACCGATTATTAATCCAGTAGTTATGTTCTCGACATATGTTGCTTTCGGGAATAGCTGGAGAATGGTAATTCTTCGTTCTGTATTGGCGCTTGTTTGTTCCATTCTTGTTGGACTTGCTCTGCATAAATCAGTAAAGCAATCTCCGTTGAAAAGTCATGTGATTGAACATGTGCACTTTCATTCTTTTAAAGACCGAATCGAAGCAATGTTCAAACATTCGATCGATGAATTTTTCTCTGTTGGAAAATACTTAGTTATCGGCTCGTTTATTGCTGCAGCAGTACAAACTTTAGTCAAGACTTCCACCCTAGTCTCAATAGGAACCGGACAGGCTTCCTCTCATCTTGTGATGATGGGACTTGCGTACATACTAAGTCTTTGTTCCCAAGCAGATGCTTTTGTTGCAGCGAGCTTTAGAAACAGCTTCTCTGAAGGTTCTATTCTTGCTTTCCTAGTGTTTGGTCCTATGTTGGATATCAAAAATACATTGATGATGCTAAGCACTTTTAAAGCCAAGTTTGTCATTCTATTAACAGGCCTTATTACAGTTTGCGTGTTTCTCGTAACAATTTTTCTATAAAGAGGTGAAAAAAACATGTTTCGAATATTTGTATTAATAGGCTTTACTTATTTATTTCTACATTTACATGCAACAGGCGATATTTCAAAATATATTAATATGAAATATGCTTATATTTCAGAGTCTGCTATCTATATATTTGTTCTCTTTACAATTATATGTGTCTATAACTATGTAAAAAAAGATAAACATACACATGATGAATCGTGTAATCATTGTGGACATGATCATGCTCATGAAGAAAATAGTTGGTGGAAACGTGGATTAACGATTATAACCTTGCTTATTCCTATTCTTACTGGTTTAATCCTTCCAGTGGCTACTCTTGATTCGAATATTGTGGAGAAAAAAGGACTCTACTTCCCTGCATATGATGAAGGAGATGAATATAGTCAGCATCAATTCCTGCAGCCGAATACGAGTAGCTATTATGGCAAAGAAGGCTATGTAGAAGTGATGGATAAAGGCTTAGATAAAATAAAGAATCTCCCTGAAATTAAACTAGGGGAAGATAATTTTTTAAATGATTTGGAAACAATTTATAATTACCCAGGACAATTTATGGATAGAAAAATTACATTGACAGGCTTTACTTACAAGGAAGAGGATTTAACCAATAATCAGCTGTTCCTCCTGCGTTTTGGTATTATCCATTGTATTGCAGATGCGGGTGTTTTTGGAATGCTTCTTGATATTCCGGATGAATTGAAAAGAGAGAATGACCAATGGCTTCAAGTAACAGGTAAGCTTGAAACAGTGTACTATCAACCATTTAAGAAAACCATTCCGATTCTTAAAGTTACAGATTGGAAGTCCATTAATCAGCCAGATGATCCTTATGTATATAGACAGTATTAAAAAAAGGAGAGAATGTTTGCATATATGCAGCATTTCTCTCCTTTTTTTCATATATATTTTTCCATGCGAATATCATCCCACATTCTATCTTGATAATAAGTGAAGAATTTATTTTTGCCGATTTCTTGGTATCCAAGCTTTTTATATAATTTATATGCGTTTTTATTAAATTCAAATACGCCTAATTCAATCCTGTTAAATCCTTGTTTTTTGATCTGCTCTTCTAAGTAGATTAATGATGTTGAGCCGATCCCTTTTCCTCTTGCAACTTCTTCGCCGATTGTAATAGCGATCCAGGCGGTCCCCTGTTCTTTTTTATATAAATGGACGGGATCAATCGTATAATTCATTTCTCCAATAAGTATATCATCTAAATAAATAGCATACATATGGTAATTGGTTAAACGTTTTGTTATATCCTCTATTGTGACAAGTACGCGGTTTTCTGCATCCTCTTTATCTCTGCAAGGATGAATGAATGGGATAAGTCTTGGATCATTTTCCCACTTATTTAAACAAGAAATTAATTGATCAGTTGGATTATCTATTTTTTTAAAGGAAATGTTCATATATGGTTCCCTCACCTTTGTTTATTCTTTTCTTATTATAAGCGAAGATCAAGTAAGTTTGTTTGAAAATATTTTTAAATGAATGGAAGTTTGTCTTTCCAATGCCTAGCATGTTTATCGTTCTAAATTATTTCCTTTATCCATATTAATTTTAATATCCGAAAAAACTTCCTTTAAAGGAGCGATAATGAATGATTACTGTCCATTATTTTGAAAATAGTACCAATGTATTAACCCAATTACGGCAAGACATACCGAATATTGATGAACCAGTAAAAATAAAGGGACGAAAAGGCAAGATCCTTTCCGTGAATCAACTAAAAGAAGAAGTATATCAAGTAAATGTGGAATTTGAAAAGGTGGTAAAAAAAGCCGTACTTGCAACAGATAATAAAAAAAGAAAGCGTTAGATATTGTAAAGGAGATATCATATGCATGATGTCTTCTTTTTTATGATTTCAGTCCACTTTGTATAAAATACATAATTCACAAGTGATAGACAAACGCTATTTAATAAATGGTTTAAAAGGAGAGTAGAAAATGTTAAGTAATAAAGTTAGTCGTGTAGCATTAATCGGCACTGGGTTTGTTGGATCTAGCTATGCATTTGCTTTAATGAATCAAGGAATTGTCGATGAACTATTATTAATTGATCTAAATAAGAACAAAGCATTTGGCGATGTAATGGATTTGAATCATGGCAAGGTATTTGCCCCTAATCCAATCAGTATTAAATATGGGGAATATAAAGACTGTGCTGAAATGGATTTAGTTGTCATATGTGCAGGAGCCAATCAAAAACCAGGAGAAACACGTCTTGATTTAGTGGAAAAAAATTTAAAAATCTTTAAATCCATTGTCGAACAAGTAATGGCAAGTGGATTTAATGGAATATTTTTAGTTGCCACAAACCCAGTAGATATTTTAACCTATGCTACTTGGCGCTATAGTGGTTTACCGAAAAATCAAGTCATTGGCTCTGGTACGATATTAGATACCGCAAGATTTCGCTATTTACTAGGAGATTATTTTAAAGTTGCCCCAACTAGTGTACATGCCTATATTATTGGTGAACATGGGGATAGTGAACTACCTGCCTACAGCTCGGCAGATGTTGCTGGTATCCCGGTTTATAAGTTAATGAAAAGAGCTGCTCATTATAAAATGGAAGATTTAGATAATATTTTTGTGAATGTACGGGATGCGGCATACAAAATCATTGAAGGAAAAGGGGCAACCTATTACGGAATTGCGATGGGACTTGTACGGATAACAAAAGCAATCTTAAGTAATGAAAATAGTGTATTAACGGTTTCTGCCTATTTGGATGGTCAATATGGGGAAAAGGATGTCTATATAGGTGTTCCTGCTGTTATAAATAGAGAGGGAATACGAGAAGTTGTTGAGTTGGAATTAGCTTCAGATGAACAAGAAAAATTTCATCAAAGCGCTGCTGTTTTAAAAGATATTCTCAAACCGCACTTTAGCTAATAATCTAATTCCTCTGTTAGCTGTAGCTGCAATGATAAGATATTCTCTCCAAAAATAGCCCACACCCAAATTCCCTAATTTACATACTTTATAAAGTAAGTAAATTAGGAAAGGTGTGACAGAATGGATTGGAAGAAATACCTTCTTATAGCAGCTGCTACTTTCTTGATTCTTTTTTCTGGAATTGTTACTGTTTTGCTTTTTCAAGCAAATAAAGTGGAAGCGGACAAAGAAAAAGGCAATTCAGTTAATTCCGAAAGTAATGTCACAACGGAAAGCGGTCAAGGCAATGTTAATATTTCTGTAACAAACAATATACAAAATATAGTGAGTGGCGAATCTAAAGCAACAATAGAAAATAAGGTGAAAAATGATTTAGAAGATAAAGAAGCAACAATTGATAATAGTATTGAAAATAAGACAGAAAACGAAGCATCTGTTACTATTAATAATGCTATTGAAAACTTGTTAAAAGGACAGGTAAATGGTACGACCAATAATAATATTACGAATAATATTCTCTCTAGTAATAAAGCAGAGCTAGCGAATAATATATTGAATGATTTAGATTTAAATGTGGACGTTAATGTCTCCAATGAAGTTAATACAAATGGGAAGAAAGAATCTTCCAATAATGATAATGGAGATACAAACGACAACGGAAATAATAAAGAAGATAATGGTAAGGAGGAAAACGACGGGAAAGAAACAAACGGAAATGAGGAAAACAAGGAAAAAACATCCTATTTATGGGGAATTGATTCTGCAAGTGAAACAACACAGGATTTTCTTGCTTGTGTAAGAGATAACTTTGGAAATCCTAGAGTGATTGCACGCTATCTAGGAACAAATGAAGGTGTTTCTCATGGCTTGACGGCAGATCAAGTCGATTTAATTCATTCCAATGAAGCGGATATCTTACTAATATATAATGGGTTTACAGACGCAACAGGGTATGATAAGTAAGCCCCCATTCAAACAACGCATATAAACACGCAGCACCTTCTGGTACGATACATGTATGAATCAAAGGAGGTGCATGTCTTATGCCACAACAAAAATTAACGATTGTCCCCGTCACACTACACCCAGATACTAAACATTCTTTATCATCCACTTCTTCAAAAGATCCTTCAATAAGCATTTGCACGATCAAAACGGCAAACGCGGAAATATCCTTCTATGGCGGCGTAGGTGAGCACGTTATCCAAACCGTTATGAGGGAGTTGAAACATCTGTGAAATACGATTATACAAGTGTGAAAAATATCTACATCATTTGCGGAAAGACCGATATGCGAAAAGGCATAGACGGGCTTGCCACACTGATTCAAGATTCTTTCGAACTTGATCCATATGGCGATTCCATTTTCTTATTTTCAGGATGGAGTAAAGATCGCTACAAATGTCTGTATTTTGATGGCGATGGCTTCGCCATGCTTTATAAGCGTTTAGATAGTGGAAAACTTCAATGGCCAAAAGATGAAAATGAAGTACGTAATCTTTCACAACAGGAGCTCCGATGGTTACTTGAAGGGTTATCCATTCAGCAACCAAAAGCCATTCAACCATCACTAAAAGGCGCGTTCTAAAATCGTTCAAGTTGGTACTTTTATCTTTATTTCACTATTCAAACTGATTATAATAGGAGGAACGAAACTGAACGGAAAGTAGTGAATGTTGTGTCGAACGCTTCTTCTAATAACAAAAGTAAAGATGAGAAATTAATTCGACTGCTTGAAGAACAATTAGCTCATTCGAATCAACAAAATAAAAAGTTATCGAAAAAGTTGGATCAATCATTGAAACAGATTGAATCGTTGACGCAACAACTTCAACATTTAACAAAACTCTTATATGGCTCTAAAACAGAAAAATCCAAATACAATACGCCCGACGGGCAAGTGTCCTTATTTGAGGATGACCCGTCTTTTACTGATTCTGAGCACACAGAAGAACAAAGCCAACAGACGATTTCTTATACTGTTGTTCGAAACATCCAGAAGAAAAAGAGAAATGATTCATTGCGAGATGATGTAGAAATAGAAGCGATCCATCATCATCCAGACAATACCATCTGTGACTGTTGTCAACATCAAATGGTTGAAATCGGCGGAACGGTTGTCCGTGAAGAAGCTACATTTATTCCCGCAAAAATGATGAAAGTACAGCATATTGAACATGCCTACGAATGTAGGAACTGCAAAAGTGATGCATCACAATCCGCACAAATTAAGCGTGGAAAAGCACCACAGCCACCGATTCAACGTAGCATCGCAAGCCCTAGCGTGCTTGCGAAAGTCATCTATGATAAATTTGCGCAATACTTACCCCTTTACCGCCAGGTCAAGGAATGGTCACGTTATGGTCTAGATACGAATGATAAAAATCTTTCTAATTGGGTCATACATGCAGCACATGATTGGCTACTACCTATTTATGAACGAATGAAAGAGTTGATGATGTTTAAGTCTGTTCTACATGTCGACGAAACGTATTCCCAAATTATTCATCGTTCTGATGGGAAATCTGGTCAATCCAATGCCTATAACTGGGTATATCGAAGTGTGCCAAGCCAAGGTCCCTTGATTATTCTATTTCAAAGCTCTTTATCACGGGCTCGGTCCGTCCTTGAAAGTTTCACGGAGGGGTATTCCGGTACAATTATTTGTGATGGTTACTCTGCCTATGATAAGATTGGCGGAATTACCTTCGCAAATTGTTGGGCACATGTTCGTCGTTATTGGTTGAAAGCCGACAGTAAGAATGGCCAAGTTGGTGTGAAGTATTGTGATGAATTATATCGACTAGAAAGGAAATTTAAACATTTGTCTCCGAGCAAGCGCAGAAAAAAACGCCAAAAATACTCGAAGCCAATCGTTGACAAATTTCTTAACTGGATTGAAACATCACCATTCTACGGAAAAAATGCCCTCGCAAAGGCAGCTGAATATACGTTGAATCGAGCAAATGGGCTTAGAGCATTCTTGAACGATGGCCGCATTGAGATTGATAATAATCCAGCCGAAAACGCCATCCGCCCCAATGTCATTGGTCGAAAAAATTGGCTCTTTAGTGTTAGTGAAGCCGGTGCAAAAGCGAATGCCATCTGTTTGAGTATCGCAGAAACTGCAAAAAGTAATGGCATTGATTTCTATGAATATATAAAGAAACTTTTGACGGATCTACCGAATATCGGCATCCATCAAAATCCTGAAATTCTAGATCAATACATGCCTTGGTCTAAAATGATTCAAGCAACATGTAATAGAAGATAGATGAGGCCGTATTTTTGATAAAAAATCATAAAAATACGGCTATTTATCATGCGTACCATGAAGGTACGCTGTTTTTTATTTCGGGCTTACTATGATAATGGTGTAAGTGAAGCGAAGAAGGCAATTGAGTTGGCTAAGGAGCTTGGAGCCCCAGATGGTGTAGCTATTTTTGCGGATATAGAACCCAATTATCCTGTGGATGCCGCCTTTATAGAAGGTTGGTATGCCGAAGTTAGTAAATCTATCTATAAGCCTGCTATTTATGGTATTTTTGATAAAGATGAAGCGTTAACTGTTTCCTTTAATGAAGCTGTAAAAAACAAAGAGGAAATAAAAGATAATACATTTCTATGGTCTGCCTCTCCTAATATTGGGATAACTACAGAAGAAGATGCTCCCAAATTTAAAGTGGATGCACCGGAAGAGTCGCTTGCCTATGGCTGGCAATATGGTATTAATGATCAGACATGTAATATAGATACTAATCTATTCGACAGCAAACTGACAAATGTATTATGGAAACAATAAAAAATGGACATCTTACTAACGAATAATTCGAAAAGTAAGATGTCCATTTTTTAAATCTAGAAATGAAAATCACCGATGCCGCGTTATAGGAACTTATAAGCGTCTGCCTCTCCATCCGCCATTGATTTCCAGTCGAAATCGCATGAAGTCAGAGATCAGTCTGGCTGTCTTCCCTTCTTGAGTTCGTTCTCTAGATTTTGATTGGACACAATGGAGTAATTTTTCGTCACAATAGCGACAAGAACCATATGTCTCTACACATTGATCATGCCTTCGACAACAGGAGTCAACATAATTGATCGGTGCACCAGGGCCACTGCAGCCGGGTCCGCAATATCGATATCCGCCAGGCAAGCATAGTTTAATCGGATTTCTTTTCCTTCTTTTTTTTGGCATTTTCTGATTCTCCCTTCTGTATAGATTATGATGCTTGTATGAAATAGCTTGGGGAATCAATCTAAAAAGGAAAACTTCCATATGAAAAATTGTTTCATAAAAAATAAAAGCTTGTCCAAAGGAAAACTTCGGACAAGCTTTTATAAGTTAACTTCTTTTTTTGAAGATAGTGGAAATAATTTCGTCGGTTGACATATCGCTTTTAATTTTAAACGATCCTAGTTTTAAGTATTCTGCTACGCCTTTTTTATCTACTTTTTGCGAGAATTCTAAGGCACTTTCTTTAATGATTTTTTCATCATGTAAAATGCTTCCTACATCATAACTAGTCATACCACTTGAAACTTTAACAGTAACTGTTTTAACTTCCTCTTTTTTCTTATCTTCTTCTTTTTTGTCTTTGTCATCTTTCTTTTCTTCAGAAGTATTAGATTTAGATGCTTGTTTCTTCACATCATCTTCTTTTTTCTTTGCTTCATCAGAAGTTTGAACGACATAGCCACTGCTTGTTAAGATATCTTTCATTTCTTCAACAGTTGGCGTATTTGCTGCATCACTTGCTACTTTATCTACTTTTTGGACATTATTGTTTGTTTTAGCATTCGCTGTATCATCCTTCGTAGAAAAATAGACAATGCCACTAACAGAAGTCGCTAAAAGAACCCCCGCTGCGAAGCTGGTAATTATTGATGGCTTCATTGTAAAACACTTCTCCTTTCCTCTTTTCCAGTTAAGTAAGGAGCTAACATTTCTTCTACTTCAGCTTGAGTAAGCTTTTTTTGAGCTGCAATTGTTTCAACTGAATACTTACGTCTATGCAAGTCAAGCACTTCTCGTAAAACCATTCGGTCTTTAGAAGCTAGCTGAACGCCTGTTTGTTTTTCTAATATTTCTATGTCCAACTCAAGATGGCGTATTTGTTTTTGCAACTGTGCTATTTCTTCCATCACAGAAAGGTGAATTACATCTATTTCACGTTGCTCTGATTTTGACGTTTGTTTTGCTTTAATTACGGAAGTAATGAGCAAAATGGCTGCTGCAATAAACAATATGGCTAGTGTCCATTCCATTTTAAAGATCCTCCCTCTTTCAGAATCTACTTTCCTAAGTACCTATTATACATTCTTTTTCATTATTTTTCGATGATATTCTACAAAATCCTTCAATAGTTAGATAAGTTGGGATAATTATGCAACTTTTATTATATGAAAATAGTTGCAAACAGCCCTTCTGCCAATTGAATTTTCCAAGAATCATCGAAAGTATTTAAAGATAGATTTTAATAGCGGGTCCTTGTACCTATGAACAAAAAGACCCAAAGACATTTGCCTTTGAATCAAATTTTTTATTGTTTAGTTATTTGATATCCGTTTTTCCCTGATTTTTTCATATGATACATAATTTTATCAGCATTTTGCATTAATGTTTCGATATCTTTCCCATGATATGGATAGATACTGATACCGATACTGCAAGATATAGAATAAAGTTTATTGTCCATTCGAAGAGGATGATTAAAGATAGCAAGTATTCTCTTGGCGTAATTTTCTAATTCATGTTCTGTATTCATATCCTTAATGAGAAGAATAAATTCATCTCCACCCAAACGACATAAAAAATCTGTTTCTCTGATTGATCCTTTCATCCTAGCTGCAATCAGCTTCAATGCTCGATCACCGTATTTGTGTCCTAATGAATCATTTATTTGTTTAAAGTCATCAATGTCTATAAACAGTAAAGCAAATGAATGGCTTTCATTCTGGACTTCTATTAATTCAGTCATGGTTTTATATAAATAGCGTCTATTAGGCAGTTCTGTTAATGTATCGTATAGTGCTTGGCGTTTAATAATTGCTTCATATGCCTTTCTTTCTGATATATCTCTTGCAATGGTGGAAAGAAAATGAACATTTTGATAGGTAGCTTTATGACTGACAATAGTTTGCGATACAGGAACTTGTTTCCCGAGTGCGTTGCATAGGACATTTTCTCCTTGCCATATACTTTTTTCGTTTGAAATGCCGTTTTCATTTAATTCAACAAATTTATTTGTCCAAAGTTGTGCATTCACAGATTGCAAGTCTTCCGTACTTTCAGAAATGCCAAGAAAGAATCGAGCAGAAGGATTTAAATAAGTGGTATTTCCTTTACTGTCTGCCGTCGCTATAAAATCTGGAGAAGCCTCAATTATATCTAGTAATTGTTGCTGACGCTCTTGATTTTTCTTCCATAAGGTAATATCTCGATTGATTCCTCTATATCCGATTGCTTTGTTTTGACTATTTATTATAGGCTTCGCATTTGTTTCGATCAATACATCATAGCCATTTCGGTGTATCATGGTGAAGTCCATATTATGGAGAATTTTGCTATGTTCCTTAGCGGTTGAAAATATTGTTTTTAATGTTGGAATTTCATCTGCTTTAATATAAGAAAACAGAGATTGCCCAAGTATTTCAGCAGATGAATAACCTAATATGTCTTCAACGATTGAATTGGAATACGTAAATTGCCAATGTTCGTTTAATTGCCATATCCAGTCACTTACATGTTCAACAAGCATGCGAAAAAAATCAAGAGATGGCGTATCATTTTCATTCATAGTTATGTCTCCTACTAAAAAATAATTATAGGCAAATAGGTATTTTCTTTTTTAATATTATATCATTGTCAGTCTATTATTAAAAGATGTCCTCTCTTTCAATAGAAGTACTTACTATTCGATTTTGCTTTTGCAAAATATAGACAATCCAATTATGAATGGAAAAAGTTTTCTAAAAATGTGGTACATGCTCTCCTTATTGAATACGTTAATTATAGACGTTTATATTAGGAGGATCTTTATGGACAGTATTTTATATTATATTGCCTTGGGTTTATCATTAGCAGCCCCGATAGGGCCAGTAAATGCGGCGGTTATAAACAGAGGACTTAGGTATGGATTTCACCATGCTTGGGTTCTGTCGCTAGGTTCTCTCTTAGGTGATGTATTCTTTATCATTCTCGTATACTTTGGCGTGGCAAAATTGGCTAATATCCCAATTGTTCAAACCTTTCTTTGGTTGTTCGGTGCATTTGTCCTCATCTACACAGGAATAGAAGGAGTCATGACTAAAACTAGCACTATATCAAGTAGGGGTAAAGACAATAATTCTATGCTTCGGTCATTTGTTACAGGATTGCTGATGAGTATTATGAATCCGTTATCGATTATCTTCTGGTTAGGAATATATGGATCTATTTTAGCCTCTACTATACATAATTTTAGTACAAGCACGGTACTTCTATATACGGGATGCATGTTATTTGGCGTAGCAATCTGGGATATTACCGTATCGGTGCTGTCCAGTTTTTTCCGAAATGTCGTATCTGAACAGCTAATCACTTTTGTTAGTAGAATTTCTGGCCTGATTCTTGTTTTGTTTGGAGGTTATTTTGGGATTCGCGGAATTCAGTTCTTTTTATAATGTCGGCTGTTTCTTTTATTCTCCAGTAGAATCCCTTTTCCTTGTCTACATGGAGAAGCAAAACCTTTGTGGTTTAAATAATAGACTAAGTGAAAGGGAAAGTGACTATTAGAAATATCTCCTAAAAGTATGTAAAGCATTTTTAGGATTATTTCTAATAGTGCACTATTTTTAAAGAGTTTTCGTTTGAACCAAACCTTCTAATTGCTCTTGGATATTTTCTGTAACCATTCCTCCATGAAAGCAAACGACTTGTTTAATTGGATAAGCTAAAAACTTTTTGAGGGATTGAATCGCTAGCTTCATATTTGGTGTATGTACTGGATTTGGGTGCTGCAAGCGACCATTGGCAGCTATTAAGGCATCTCCAGCAATTAAAGTACCAGATCTTTTATGAAACAGGCTAATATGCCCTGGTGTATGACCAGGTGTATGAATTATCTCTATACCTCCATCTATGTCTAATAGTTGATTATTCTGTAGAGAAGCAGTAACTTTTGCTTTAGGTGGATGGAGATAAATAAATTTTAATGAATCAGGAAGTGATTTCCATTCTTTTTCGTTAAAATTATCAGGATTTGCTTTTAATAAAGGTATATCCCCTTCTATAAAAGGTATATCTCCTTCATGTGCGTAAATCGTTAAATGCTGCGTACATGCGGTTAATATTTCTGGTAAGCTACCTATATGATCAATGTCTTGGTGTGTTAACAAAATTCCCGTTAAGTCCTCCAAGGATTTATTTGCTTTGGCCATCGCTAAATTTATATCTTCCATATACCCCGGCATTCCTGTATCTATTAATAAGGTTTGTTTTTCATCCCATATAAGGGTTGGGTGAATGACAAAGGAATTTTTTTCAATCGTCAAGATCTCTATTCCTTTTAATTCTGCCATAATATTGTTCCCCATCTCTGATAGTTTTTTTTATAAGTATAGCGTTTTCGTTTTAATTAGTAAAACATAAATTTATAAGAATAGGGATGATGTATAGTTTGAAATAGGGGCAGATGTTTTCTCCCCCATTTTCTTCTTAAAATAAAGATAACTCGAACAATTATCCGAAAATTCTCTTAGGATCTCCGTATAATCGTTCGAGTTTATATTGGTTGGAAAACTTAGTCCCAGCCAATTTCTTTTCTTATTTCATTAATTTACAAATATTATTCGTAAATTCGACAGGATCTTCAATAGACAAACCTTCAATCAATAGGGCTTGATTATATAAAAGGTTTGTATAAAGAGCCACTTTGTCTTTGTCTTTTTCATAAGCCTCTTTTAATGATTGGAAAATTTCATGATTTTTATTAATTTCTAACACTTTGTCTGCTTTGATATTTTGATTGTCTGGCATCATACTTAACACTTTTTCCATTTCAATCGAAACTTCCCCTTCTGCCGTTAAACATACAGGATGTGATTTTAAGCGGGTAGACACTTTTACGTTTTTGACTTTGCCAGAGAGAATCTCCTTCATGTAATCAAACAACGCTTTGTTCTCTTCTGTTACTTCTTTTTCCTCTTTTTCTTCCTCTTGATCAAGGCCTAAATCTCCGCTTGATACGGATTTAAATTCCTTCTCTTTATATGTTGCAATCATTTTTATTGCAAATTCATCAATATCATCTGTTAAATAAAGAATTTCATAGCCCTTATCTGCTACTAATTCTGTTTGTGGAAGTTTTTCGATACGATCAATCGAGTCACCAGCTGCATAATAAATGAATTTTTGATCCTCTGGCATTCTCTCTACATATTCGTCTAATGATACTAGTTTTTTCTCTTTAGATGAATAGAATAAGAGAAGATCCTGTAACATTTCTTTATTCATCCCGAAATCATTGTAGACACCGAATTTGATTTGTCTTCCAAAGGATTCATAGAAGGATTCATACTTTTCTCTTTCATCCTTTAAAAGGCTGAGGAGCTGGCTCTTAATTTTCTTTGTTAAGTTCTTTTCAATCCGTTTTAATTGACGATCATGCTGCAGCATTTCTCTTGAAATGTTAAGGGATAAGTCTTCAGAATCAACCATCCCTTTGACAAAACTAAAGTAGTCTGGCAGCAAGTCTGCGCATTTTTCCATAATTAAGACACCATTTGAATAGAGCTCTAGTCCTTTTTCATACTCTTTAGAATAATAATCAAACGGTGTTTTTTCAGGAATGTAAAGTATTGCATTATAACGAATTGCTCCATCTACGCTAACATGAATATGCTTCAATGGCTTATCATAGCCATAACGTTTTTCTTCATAGAAATTTTGATAGTCTTCTTCTGTTAACTCGTTTTTATTCTTTTTCCAAATGGGAACCATACTGTTAATGACTTGTTCTTCGCTAACTTCTTCATACTCATTTTCTGTGCCTTCTTTTAGCTTACTTGTCGTTACATCCATTTTAATTGGGTAACGGATAAAGTCAGAGTATTTTTTAATAATCGATTTTAAACGATAATCTTCTAAAAATTCATCATACTGCTCTTCTTCTGCATTTTCTTTAATTGTAAGGATGATATCAGTACCGATTGTTGATTTCTCCGTTTCTTCAATGGTATAACCATCAGCACCTTTTGACATCCATTTATAAGCTGTATCACTGTTCAGTGATTTAGTAATAACGGTTACTTCATCTGCCACCATAAACGCTGCATAGAAACCTACACCGAATTGCCCAATAATATCATGGCCATCCTTCGCTGCATTTTCCATTTTGAAAGCAAGGGAACCACTTTTAGCAATTGTACCTAAATTTGCTTCTAATTCTTCCTTTGTCATTCCAATACCAGTATCAGAAATGGTTAACGTACGGTTTTCTTTATTAGCAGTAATTTTAATAAAATAATTATCCTTTTCAAAATTAATAGAGTCATCTGTTAAAGCTTTATAATAAATTTTATCAATTGCATCACTAGCATTTGAAATTAACTCACGTAAGAATACTTCCCGCTGCGAATAGATGGAGTTGATCATCATTTCTAATAAACGTTTCGATTCGGCTTTAAATTCTTTCGTTTCGATCAATTTTCATACACCCTTTCTTCATTGTCTTATGTAATAATATTAGCACTTAAATGTAATGAGTGCTAATCTATTAATTAAATATCATATTTCATAAGGGATGTCAATTATTGTTATATAAAGGAAAGGAATGCACGGAATGGTCGTTAGCACAAAAAAATTCCCCGCTAAAGTCAGGGTGAATGGATGGTTAATAGGTCTAATAATCCTAAAAAGGAGACACAACTTTAAATGTGTCTCCTTTTTAGGATTATGAACTTTTAGTAGCTGTTTTTTCTATCTACCATTCCACTTATTAATAAGGATCAGCTTCATGGCTTTTCTTCACGGCATCTTTTGTAGCTTCATTGGCATCTATTGTTCCTTGCCCATATTTTGATTGACCTGCTTCACGCCCTGGAACATTTTCTTTGGCCATTTCTTTCATCTCTTTCATTTTCGTTTCGATGCCCTCTTTTACACGGCGGCCATAATCTTCATCTGCTTGTGTAAAGTGTTCAATCATTGCATTTTGAATTTTTTCATCACAGATTGCCAGTGCTTCCGATAGGTTTTTTATTAATTCTTCGCGCTCCCAATCTTCAAAGCTTCTGTATGTGTGACCAGCTTGTCCATAGTTATTAGGTCGGTCTATTGGTGCACTCATCGCCGCAGCATTATAGGTCGGCTGATGAGGCACCCGCTCTTCTTTCCCTGCCTCCTTAAAACCACCAAGCATAGATGGTTCATAGTTGATATGTGGGTTGTCCCCAGATTCTTTCGGATCACGTACATCCATTTGCCCACGATGTTGATTTGTGCGCACAGGTGCTTTTGGAGCGTTTA
This sequence comes from Niallia sp. FSL W8-0177, assembly GCF_038006285.1. Taxonomy (NCBI): domain Bacteria; kingdom Bacillati; phylum Bacillota; class Bacilli; order Caryophanales; family Bacillaceae; genus Niallia; species Niallia sp. FSL W8-0177. Next base: position 1,787,657 of record NZ_JBBOUX010000001.1, on the reverse strand, counting down.
CTGGTACTTTCAGATAATTTGCACCAACACGATAGCGTTGAGTATCAGAGTAAGAGAAGGTGCGCCCTTGTAACATCTTATCGTCAGAAAAATCCATTCCATCTACAAGTACACCAGTACCGAAAGCGGCTTGCTCAATTTCGGTATGAAAATCGACCGGATTACGATCGAGGACCATACGCCCAACTGGCAACCATGGGAATTTATCTTCTGGCCAAAGCTTCGTATCATCAAGAGGATCAAAATCTAGTTCTGGATGATAATCATCCTCCATGATTTGCACGTAAAGCTCCCATTCAGGATAATCCCCACGCTCGATTGCTTCATATAAATCTTGTGTAGCGTGGCCAACGTTCTTGGCTTGAATAGATTCTGCTTCCTCTTGCGTCAAATTGCGAATGCCTTGTTTTGGTTCCCAATGGTATTTTACTAATACTGCTTCACCTTGTTCATTTACCCATTTATAAGTGTTCACCCCAGAACCCTGCATATGACGATATGTAGCTGGAATTCCCCATGGTGAGAAAAGGAAGGTTATCATATGTGTAGCCTCAGGAGTGCGGGAAACAAAATCAAACATACGTTGTGGGTTTGGTACGTTTGAAACTGGATCTGCTTTAAAGGCATGTATCATATCTGGAAACTTCATGGCATCACGAATAAAGAATATCTTAAGGTTATTTCCAACCAAATCCCAGTTTCCGTCTTCGGTATACATTTTTACAGCAAATCCACGTGGATCGCGTGCTGTTTCAGGTGAATCCTTCGCCCCAGCAACAGTAGAAAAACGAACCATCAATGGTGTCTTCTTCCCTGCTCCGGAAAACACTTTTGCACGAGTATACTTTTCAACCGGTTCATTTCCTACTTTTCCGTAAGTTTCAAAATACCCAAATGCTCCAGACCCACGTGCATGTACGACACGCTCTGGTACTTCTTCCCGATCAAAATGGGAGATCTTTTCAATAAAATGGTAATTTTCGAGTGTGGCAGGACCGCGGTTCCCAATAGTACGGATGTTTTGATTATCTAATACAGGATGTCCTTGTCGCGTTGTTAACGTTTCGCGATCTTGATCTTGTCCCTTTTTATTATTCATATCTTTTTTCTCTGTCAAATAAATAACCTCCTAGTAATTAGTCATTATTAGTTGTATCCAATAAATGTTAATTCATGCTGTTGGAAGTAAAGGATGGAGTAAAACCATTTAAATATTGGGGTTACGGTATTTTTTTTACTCTCATTCTCAAAGAACTTGCATAATACTAATAAAAGGAATGAAATAGTAAATGGATTACATACCTTTTCTTTATTTACTTTTACCCATTAAATTCTTGGTTAACCTATTTCTATACATGCAAATTCTGGTATAAAATGAAACAGATTTTTAAAGCAGTTAATAGAAAAAAGTTAAAAAACTATGTAACATATTAAAAGCAACAATGAAAGTAAATTAGATCAATAGTAATAAAGGCTCTTCGATTTGCTGGTTATTAATCGAGTAGATGACCTAATCTATTGGTTCAGACTTTTCCTAGATGTTAAATAGTCATTTCCTTCTTCTTTACACTCCTCCTCTTTAAGTACGTAAATAGTGTTACCAGAATAAGGATGGATATGCACAAGAAAAAAATAAAAAAACCACATACAAAATGCAGTTTTTAAAGATGGAGAGACATGCCAGGAGCATCTTGTTCTCTTTCTATGAATCCTAATTTTTTATAAAAGGGATGTTTTCCTTTGGCTGAAAATAATTGAATGGATTGAATACCTGATTGCTGGCATTTAGATACGAGCTTTTCAATTATTTGCTTTCCTAATCCTTTGCCCTGCTCATCAGGATGAACCATTACGTCGCAAATTAATGCTTGATATACTCCATCTGATATCATGCGACCAAAGGCGATAAGTTTTTGATCATTATAAATAGAAACAGAGTACCAGCTGTTTTTTGCTGCTTTATACAATTGTTCCCGGGTATAGTTTCCTTTTTTATTTTTTAATAAACCGCTGTCCTCATGTAATCGGGCAAACTTTATGAATGGTGGGAGCTCTTCTGTTATAATGTAATCCATGCTTCTTTTCCCCTTTAATCTTCGAATTCTTATAATTATATTTATACATTATTATGAATTAATATTCAATTATTTTTTACAAAAAAGCATATCTTTTTCAGATATGCTTTAAGAGGTTATTAAGTAGATTTTTGCGCCTTTTTTCCTTGCCAAATTATCCAGATAAAATACCCGAACAAGAATACAAAGAAAATAATGGATGATGTTATAGTCTTCATTTCTTCTGACATAGGTAAAGGTTTTACTAGAAGGTTTGGAAGATAGAGAATAACAGGGAAAAAGACAACCCATGATTTACTCCACCAAGCAAACCAGCATAAATAAACAAAAGGAATAAGAAAGAATAGTAGTTGTTTAGTTACCGTATCAATCATATATACTGGTCCATAATTATTCCCGTAGAACATTAACACAATAAACATTCCTATAATTAATAATTGTAAGGGGAATATTATGGCAAATGCTTTTTTATTAGAGACATTTCTTGATGAAATGAAACGGAATATGACAACGTACATACCAAGCATGACAACACTAATCAATAGAGAACCTAATCCAACTAATAAAGATATTTGATTTTCGCCTAAAATAACTTTTCCAATTAAGGTATAGGCAATTAAACTAATAAATACATGTGGTAATAGTTTCCCCCATTCGATTAAATCTGTCTGCATTTCTTTTGCTAAACTTTCCATATATGCTTTTGGGGAATCTCCCGTTATTTCTGATATATTCTTTCCATTTGCTTCTGCTTCTTGTAAATGATCGGTCAATTCTTCGACAATCTCTTTGATTTCTTTTTCCTTTTTTCCTGTTGTTAATAAATATAGATATAAATTTTCCACAAAAGTTTCTGCTTCTTTCGATAATTTCACTTACTTCTCCTCCCTTATATCTTTTAATAACCAATGTACACTTGTTGCCAGTTCTGTCCACGTATCAGCAAATTCATCTAGGACTTTAGTTCCTTTATCCGCAAGAGAATAATATTTGCGCTTTGGACCAGATGGAGATGCTTTTGTTTCTACTGTAACAAGCTCTTCCTTTTTCATTCGTAAAAGTACAGGATAAATACTTCCTTCACTAATCATGGTAAATCCATAAGCTTCTAATTTTTCAATCATTTCATAACCATAAATCTCTCCTTTGGATATAATTGCAAGTAAACATCCTTCCAAAACTCCCTTTAACATCTGACTTTTTGACATGGACATATATCCTTTCTATTCAGACTATATTGTATAGCAAGATAGACGCTATATTGTATAGCAACATTCTATCTTTAAACTTATCTTACCATATGGTATTTTGCATTGCAAGATACTTGTAGAAAATTAGGCTCATCTTTTTCCAATTAGCTTTCATAGTGGACTTCCACTCCCTCATACAGTAAGGAGAAGGAGGTGGAGTAGTGAAAAAAGTTATTAAAATCTTGTTTTTACCCTTTCTGTTTTTAATTACAGCTTGTTCAACGGATCCAGTTCGAGAGGATTTACTTGAATATGTAAATGAAGATATGAAAACAGCGTTTGAATTAGAAGTAAAGGCTGTTTCTGCATACGATTCTGTTTCGGGTATTAATTATACGGATGATTGGACCATGTATGATACAATCCAAACTACGGTTATACCCAATTATAATGAATTTATTAAAGAGTTGAATTCAGTACAAGTGGAAACAGAGGAATTAAGAGAAATTCATGAAATATATATTGAAGGTGCTGACACACAATACAATGCATTTGTGAAAATACTTACAGCGCTAGAAACACAGGATATCGCGCTAATAGAAGAGGCAAATGCTATGCTGGAGGAAGCTCGTAAACTGATTCGACAATATATGAATGAATTAGATAAACTTGCGAAAGAGCATGAAGTGGAATGGGATGATAATACAGTGAGTGAATCACTTTAATCCGTTATAAGAAAAAATCCGAGAGGTAAAAACAAAGTTTTTACCTCTCGGACAATTGTGTTATTCGGGTTTAGTTCCTTTATTCAATTGGTTATAGAAAAAAATTCCACTTAATAGTAAAAGTACTCCGAAGCTAAATGTTTTAATATCTGCAGTTCCTGCAATAATTACCCATATAGAATATATCGTTGCAATGATACCAATAACAAAGTCTACTCTTCTCGATTTCATGGAAGTATACGTTTCTCCTGACATAACTAATTTTAATTGGAAAATAGACGAAATTAAATAAGGAACAAGATAGCTTAATGTCGCAATATAAATGATAAAGTCAAATGCCTGCGAAATACTCTTTGAAACGGTGGAGAAAATAAACAATTGCCCTAAAATATTGGTCACGACTAAAGAAAAGGTTGGAATACCCTTTTTATTTTCCTTTAAGAAAGCAGGAATAAAAATTCCTTGTTTAGCAGCAGCATAAGGTACTTCTGCGCTTAACATAATCCATCCGATCGTAGAGCCAAATAAGCTGATTAACCCGATAGCTGCTAGTACTTTACCGGCAATTGGTCCCAGTACAGTTTCGATCGCATCGATTAAAGGTTTCTGCGAAGCAATTAGTTCATTTTGGGAAAGAATTCCCATAACAAGTGTGCTTATACCAATATAGATTGCTAATGCAATTAATAGTCCAATAATGGTTGCTTTTTTAACATCTGACTGTTTTTTTGCGCGAGAGGCAAAAACGACGGCCGACTCTACCCCGATAAATGCCCATAATGTGGTGATAGCTGCACTGTTGATTTGTCCGAACAGACCAACCGAATGACCTGATGCATTTACTTTAGGTTCAGCAAATGGAAGGATATTGCTTGTTTCAAATGCAAATAAAGCAATAATAATAAATAGCATAAAACCGATTACTTTTGCTGAAGTAGCGAGTATATTTAATTTTCCTGCATTCTCTAGACCGTTTAAAATGATCCAATGGGTTCCCCATAATAAAATGGTACAAACAAGAAAGGTTAACGCATTTCCCACGTAAAGGGTAAAAGAGCCAATATTTATTAATGCTGCTTCACTTGTTAGAATAGGGAAAAAAGTGGATAAATAGCCTGCAAAAGTAGTGATAATGGCAACATTACCCGCTAAATTTCCAATCCAATATCCCCATGTTGACATAAAACCAGATAAAGTAGATTTTTTGGACCCTCGTTTAAATAACTCTTTCGCATAAATTTGTGGACCACCTGTTAATTTTGGTTTGCGTATAGCTAAATTTCCAAATACTAAGGCTGTAACTAACACACCAAATCCGGTTAATAACCATGCAAGAATAACCCCAGCTGGACTTGCGACTTCCGCTAATGAGCGTGGCAGCATAAATATTCCCGAGCCAACCATATTTCCAACGACTAAGGATATTAATATCCCCAATCCTAATTTTCCTTTTGTGTTCATATTTGTCTCCTTTATGATGTATTTTGCTCATGCTAGGACATAGGAGATTTACTTGAAGCCTTATATCTGTATACAATCAATTGTATTTTTATTATTTCTAAGGCATAAAAAAAACACACCTTTAAATGGTGTGAAACGCTAAAACACCATCAGATAAACAGGATAGTTCATCATAGTAAGATCCTATGACAGTTCTGCACCTATTCGTATGCAGACCCAGCTACTATTATCAGAGAATAATAGTGCTTCGGCGATATTTCCTTTCAAAAGCAATCAATAAGCTCTCTGGCTTTCCCTCTTTTTACTAATAAAAATCGCGACCTCTACCTCATCTCGAGCTGATAAGGATTTTGTTATGAAATTACATGTACTAGGTTACGGGATCTGACCATCAATGTCAATGGATATATAAATAGAGGGAAATGTCGCTAAATTCACAATTATAGATTCTTTTATCGTTTATTCGTTTTAAGAACTTTCTAAAAAGCACTGTCAATTGCTTTATTATGTTTTTCCCAATTTTAAATTTTTCTAAACAAATAAGCTCTGCTTTACAGAGCTTAAGTTTACTGTGAAATCGATGGAGTTCAATTGTTTAATGAATCGTGAAAGTATCCTCATATGTCTCTCCCTCTTTCTGCCATTTTACAGCCATTTTATAAATATGCCCTCTTTTCGGACTATTTCCTAAATAAAATTCTGTAGCAAAAGGATGCAGAGTAGTGACTGACCCATCTATGTCTGTTCCTTCCACAAAGGAATCAGTTTGTGCTAATATCTCATCGTTGTCTGTAAATGTTAATTCTTTTACTTCCACTTTTTGTTTATCTAATTGTTTTAATTTACCCTGCCAGCCTGTAGGCTCACTTAGATCTAAATTTTTCTTATAGGTATACTTCCACATGCCATTGTCTGACTTACCAGAAATGGACAGAGTTGAAGCATATGCATAGAAACTTGAAAAAATAACTATAAATAAGACTAAGCCGGTGATTAGAAACTTCTTCTTCAAAAAAATTCTCTCCTTTTCAAGCGGTAAAGCAATTCTCTACTTTGAATTTAGCACCTCACTACTCCTAATTCGAACTATTAATTTACAAATATTTGTCTGCGTGAACACATAAATACATTGTATCACCAGTTTTTCATAAATGAACATAGAATAGGGATATCTTACAATCTCAAATTGAACTTTTTCAGTGTCTTCCCTGTAGCAAAGTAGTCATACTTGTCCTTGTCATAGTGAACAGTTGTCGCAAAAAGGAATAAAAAAAGACCATAGGCGAAGACCTTGAATTGTAAGGTGTTTGTCTATGGTCTGGTACTTTATTTTGGTACAGAGCTTGCATCTTTATATTTATAAAGTTGTTATAATTGGTTTATCTTTTGTAATAATTACAGTGTGCTCATACTGGGCAACATAGCTTTTATCTTTAGTAGTAAATGTCCAGCCATCATTTCCTTCATCTACTTCCTCTGAACCGGTTGATATAAATGGTTCAAAAGCGATTACCATTCCATCTCGAAGCAGTTCTGTATCCCATGAATCAAAATAATTTAGAATATGATCTGGTTTCTCGTGAAGAGATGTTCCAATTCCATGTCCTGTCAGGTTTTTAATTACCGTAAATCCGTTCTTTTTTGCTGTGTTGTATACAAACTTTCCAATACGATTCTTCTTCGCTCCTGGTTTGAAGCATTTAAGCCCTTCCTCAAAAGCTTCTTGTGCTACTTCACAGAGTTTAATAAGCTTAGGATCGCCATTTCCTACTACAATCGATTTTCCAGTATCAGCGAAATATCCATTTTTGCTTGCAGAAACGTCAATATTAACTAAATCTCCTTCTTGAATGACACGATCTCCTGGGATTCCGTGAGCGACCTCTTCATTTACAGATATACAAGTATATCCTGGGAAATCGTACATTTCTTGAGGGGCAGAAACCGCACCATGTTCGGCAAATAACTTTCCAGCCAGATTATCTAATTCTTTTGTCGTCACTCCCGGTACTGTATTTTTTATTAATTCCTCTCTGATAATGCTTACGATTTTCCCGATTTCTTTTAAACCGTTAATGTCTTGTTCACTTTTTACTATCATGTAAATTCTCCTTGTTTATATCAGTTCTCGAATCTTTTTCGCGTATACTATTATATGCTAAATAAAGCACTAAGTAAAAGAAATTCCTTTATTATCGCCAAATAAAAAAGAAGAACAGAGAGATGGCTTATTCTTTTTTAACGTTCTCAATTATGTTGGTTTAAATATTTAGTGAAGTTATTTTGCTAATAAAGCGTTGTTATCCATTGGTTATAAATAAGTTTTCATTTTTCTAATTAAAATCACATATCATCTATTTTTTTTACATAGCATGTACAAGAAAGGATGTGGGAGAAACGAATGTTCAGTATGACCATCTTACTTAGCTATATCTTATTAGGATTAACATTAGCTGCTCCGATTGGTCCAGTAAATTCCGCTAGAATTGATAAAGGAATTAAAAATGGCTTTTGGCATGCTTGGATTGTTGGTTTTGGATCCATGCTTGCAGATGGTATTTTTATGATAATGGTATACATAGGAATGGTTCATTTTCTTGAAATAGAAATCATTCAAATATTTCTTTGGCTATTTGGGGGCTTTATTTTGATTTATACGGGGATGGAAAGTATTGTAGGTGCCCAGCATCTTAAATTGGATTCCCTTCGAGGAAAAGATTCTTTGTTTAAATGTTTTTTAACAGGTTTTATCATGTCTATAACAAGTCCATTATCCATTTTATTTTGGTTAGGCATATATGGCTCGATATTAGCAAAAACGGCCCAAGAAAATGGGACTAGTTCTTTATTGATATATAGCAGTATGATTTTTCTTGGTCTTACTTTATGGGATTTGATTGTAGCTGCTTTAACAAACGGCTTTAGACGTTTTCTTACACTTAGAACTTTAAGAGGCATTTCCATTATTTCTGGTGCTTCCTTAGTTATATTTGGCGTGTACTTTGGTTATCAAGGAATGATGAAATTATTCTTTTCCTCATAAAAAGTGTGGGGATGTTGTTTTTCGCAATATCCCCACACTTTTTTAATCAGCTAATCCCCATACGGAAACACTCTTCGCATTAACAGGAAATTCGCCGTATCCATCTTCATCAATTGTCACGCGATCTTTTCTTGTATTTGTAAAATCGATCCATTCTTCACCACTTCGTGATTCACCAACAAACATTTTTTTGTTTCCATCATCCTTATTGGATATAACAACAGCACATCCGGATTTTTCCATTTCAGCTTCTCCATGGCGAACCCAACCAATTATATTTGGATTATCAAAATAGTCATCCTGTTTGCCGTAAGCCTTTTTCTTGCGAACATATAATAAGGGGTCGATGGCTGCCTTTTTTCCATCTATTGGCTCGTCCCCGCTAATTCCAAAATAATCTCCATAAAATATGGTTGGGTAGCCGTCTTTTCGAAGTAAAATAAGGCTGTAGGCAATTTGCTTAAACCAATCTTCTACCCATGATTCTAATGATTCATTTGGCTGTGTATCATGATTATCAACAAATGTTACACAATTAAGAGGATTTTCTTTTACTAACGTTCCCTCGAAAATCGTTGTTAAATCAAAGTTACTTCCTTCCATGGAGGCAGTATGCAATTTATAGTGTAGTGGGACATCAAATAAATCGATTTTGTAATCCATTTGCTCTAAAAATTCCTGACATTCTTGCAGATCAGCTTTCCAAAATTCACCTACGAAATAAAAATCGTCTTTTTCTTTCAGCAAGGAAGTGGCGAATTTTTTTATAAAATCGTGGTTTATATGTTTAATGGCATCTAATCGATAGCCATCACAATTTAGTGTTTCGTAAAGCCATTTTCCCCATGAAATCATTTCATTTTGGACTAGCTCATTATTATAGTCAATGTTTGCAAACATTAAATAGTCATAATTTCCAAATTCATCATCGACGTTTGAATTCCACATTTTATTATCGCCTACAATGCGGAATACCCCTTCTTTTTTTGTCTTATTATCATAATCGGTTCCGTTAAAATGCTGGAAGTTCCACTTAAAGGATGAATAAGTATCTCCTCTTCCTGGAAAAGTGAATTTTGTCCATGCTTCGATATCATGTGGTTCTGATATCTCTTCTTCTCTATTTTCAGGATTTACTTCAATTGCTTTAAATGTTTCTTTCTCATCTGCTGCTGCTTTGTGATTCATTACCACATCCACATAGACTTGAATTCCGACATTATGACATGCCTCAATAGCTTCCAGTAATTCCTTTTTCGTTCCATATTTTGTACGAATACTGCCCTTTTGATCAAATTCCCCTAAATCATATACATCGTAAACGCCATATCCATTGTCTTCATTGGAGGCAGCTTTCGTCACAGGTGGAATCCAAATGGAATCAATACCAGCTTCCTTTAATTCTCCAGCTTTTTCTTTCAATCGGTTCCAATGTTGACCATCGGCGTCTAAATGCCACTCGAAAAATTGCATCAATGTCTGATTTTCCATCTATCATTTCTCCTACTCCATATAATTTGTAGCTTTTCTCACAATGAAAATTATTGAGAAGCTTTCATATGAAGTAATACTACCCAAAAATACTATATTTCAAGCCTACTTGAAATATAGTATTTAAAGAAAAGTAATTTTATTTAATGGATAGGAAGACATTTCTTATTATTAATAATGAAATTGACTGATTAGATTTTTTAAATGATCAGCTGTTTCAGCAAGTGTAATGGCAGAAGCAGATACTTCCTCAAAGGATGCGAGCTGCTCTTCAGAAGCTGCTGAAATTTCTTCTGATAATTCAGCATTTTGTTTGCTAAATAAAAGTAATGTATCAAAGGTTTCAGAAAGCAATTTAATGTGTTGATACACCTCTTCAGAAGAGATAGTTACTCGATTAATAATCGGCGTCGTTTCATTCATACTAGTGGAAATAGAGTGAAATGCTGATTTGACCGAAGACATAATGGATAGTCCCCCATCTACTTGCTGATGAACACTTTTCATTCGATCTACTGTTGAATGTGTATCCGTTTGAATCCCTTTTATTAGGTGCTCAATTTCTGTAGCAGAGTGTTGCGTAGTTTCCGCTAATGTTCTAATCTCCTCTGCTACTACCGAAAAACCTTTTCCGCTTTCCCCTGCTCTTGCTGCTTCTATTGCAGCATTAAGAGCCAATAAATTCGTTTGGTTTGCAATGGAACTTATCAATTGAATAATTGATTCCACTTCTTTTGAACGCTTATTCAGATCATCAATTTGTTTATCAGACTTATTGACTGATTCCACAATTAGCTGCATTTGTTCTTCTGCTTGATAGATGGCGCGTTCTCCTTCTTTCGCTTTTTCAACTGTCATTGTGCTTAAATTGGACATGGACAACGAGTTTTCTCTAATAAATCCCGTTCTCTCGGTGATCTCTTTCAGCTTAGTAGAATTTGCTTCTATCTGTTGTTTTTGATAATCAGCTTTAGATGCTATTTCTTGGGTAACAGACACTAAATCTTCAACAACCTTCGTTGATGAAGTAGAGCTGATGGTAAGATTCTCACTAGAGGCAGCAACTTGGCTGATACTTTTTTCCATATAGATAATAATGTGCCTTAAACTATCTTGCATTTTCTGAAAGGAAGAAGTTAAATGACCAATTTCGTCTTTCCTTTTAACAATTAGTTTTTGTGTTAAATCACCTTTCCCAACTAGTCCTGCTTTTTCTTTTAATTGATTTAGTGGCTTAAGGATAGATTGGGTATTGAAATAAATAAGAATGGAACCAATGAAAACAAAAAGAATGATGGCCCAAAATGATGCTTTTAAGATTGGAGATGAAGCCTCTGATACTTCTTTTGCATACATGGACCCTGCTATTTTCCAGCCTGTAAGCTTATTGGTGAGATAAGTAAGTTTTTTTTCTTTGTTATCCAAACTATATGTAAAAGTCCCGTATTCTTTCCTATTCATCTGCTCGATATAGTTTTCTGTACCGATTTCTCCAATTTTTTCACTAGGATGTGCCATATAAGCATTATTTTCATCAATAAGGAAAGCATATCCTTTTTTACCTATTGTGACATTGCTCACAATAGATTGTATGGCACTAAGTTTAATCTTTAAACCAATTACTTTATCGCTATCTTTGGTGCTTCCAGCAATCGTAACAACCATTTCATTTGTACTTGCAGATATGTATGGATCAGAAATATAAATTTCTTCAGGGTTCTCTTCTGCTTTAATAAACCATTCACTTGCGGTTGGATCGTAATTATCTGCCATTTGCCTATCTGGCTTTTGTATATATTGTCCTTGCTTTGTAGCATAAAATATGCTGTCAATGTCATCATAAAAATAATAATAGTCTTCTAGTGTAGCAAGTATTTGCTCGTTTGATACAGGTTTACTTTCTTCTCCCCAATCTTTTCGAAGTTTATCCACTTGCTTTATTTTAGTGGATAATTCGCTGTTGATATTTTCGTCTAACCGTTTAACTTGCTGGGAAGCATTGTCCATTATTTCTTCCTCTAGCTGATTTTTGGAATTGAAGTAGGAAAAGCTCCCAATAAAGATAGTTGGAATAAATAATAGAACAAAAAAGCTTGCATAAAGTTTCTTTTTAATCGTCATGCTGTAATGAAATCGCTTTAGTATTTTTCTCATTTTGATTAATAGCTCCTTTACGATTGAGAATAGGACCTATTTATTATAAATGAATCTTTTTCTTCTATATCGAAAGAAGGATAAATGTCATAAAAATGCCTTAATTTAACAAAAAAACCTTACATTCAAATTAGGTTATCATTTGAATGTAAGGGAAAAATACTAGTTTTTATTTTTTATAAATTCGGCTTTTATTTCTGCGAGTAATTCTTTATTCGTAAGAATTTCTAAACCTGTAAGAGCCATTGATTTTGCACCTAAAATCATGGCATCTCTACCTTGATCAGACATAGCAGCTTCTCTAAATTCATGAGTATGACAAGCGTATGCCTCATTACAGATTTTTACATAGGGATGAATAGATGGAACTACTTGGCTAACATTGCCCATATCAAGGGATCCTGAACCATCCCGCTGCTCCTGTATTTCAGATGCATCTACGCCTAAATCAACAAGCTGTTTTGTAAATAAATCAGATAAAGTTTGGTTGGTAATCATATCATCATAGGAGAATTCATAGAAACTAGATTTAACTGTAGCACCTGTTTGCAGGGCAGCTCCCTCTGCACATTGTTTTACTTTTTCTACTAATTTATTAACTTCTTCTCTTTTTCCTGCTCGGACATAAAACTGTGCAACAGCATAGTCAGGGACAATATTTGCCGCTTTTCCACCTTCTGTGATTACTCCATGGATACGCGCATCTGACTTTATATGCTGTCTTAGAGCATTGATACTATTAAAGGTCTGTAATACAGCATCTAGTGCATTAATGCCTAAATGCGGGCTTGCTGCAGCATGAGCAGCTTTGCCGAAAAATTCAAATTGGATAGCGTCCATTGCAAGTGAATCGCCGCTCGTCATATAATTATCTAATGGATGGACCATCATTGCCACATCTAGCTCCTCAAAAATTCCTGCTTCTGCCATTGTTACTTTCCCGCCTTTTGTTTCCTCAGCAGGCGTACCGTAAACAATCACTTTTCCTCCTGTTTCGCTTAAAACTTTACTAAGACCAATTCCAGCAGCAATTCCCATAGTCCCGATTAAATTATGTCCACATGCATGACCAAGCTCAGGAAGTGCATCATATTCTGCCATATAGCCGATAACGGGACCATCATTGCCGCTGTCAAAGGTTGCTTTAAAGGCAGTAGGTAAATCACAGATCCCTATTTCAACGTTAAAACCATGCTGTTTTAAGGTATCAGTTAAAATTTCACAAGCTTTAAATTCTTCATGGCCTAACTCAGGATTTTCTCCAATATAAATACTTATATCTTTAAATTTTGCTTCGTTTTCATTAATTGTATCTAGGATGATTTGTTTCATCATTTTCGCACCTTTCTATCTTTCTACAATAATAGTTTACCAATTTTTTATAAAAAAGCTAGAAAAATATGTTTAAAAATAATATCGTTAGTATATTTATACATTAGATTTATAAATATCTTACGATAAATGAAGAAACTGGCTTCGCTTTATTTAAAAGTTGTCGCCAGTTTTGTAATAGATCACTTTATATTTTTCCCATAAAAAATTTCATTCATTTCCTGTGTGAGTTTTGCTGTTATCATCATACGATCATCTTCAGTCAGTTCTTCTTCTTTGCAGGCAAATAAATAATTATTTAAATGGAATTGTTTTAACTTGCATTTTGTATGAAATATATTTTCTTGATAGATATTAGCATCAATCATATCAAATTGTGATTTTGCTTCTTCGGGAATATAATTTTGAATGGAATTGATATCATGATCGATAAATAGTTTATGCCCATGTATATCACGGGTAAATCCCCTTACACGATAATCTATAATCATTATATCTGTATCAAAAGTGTGGATTAAATAGTTTAGTGCTTTTAATGGCGAAATTTCTCCACACGTCGAAACATCAATATCGGCACGAAATGTACTGATTCCTTCATCTGGATGATATTCAGGATATGTATGGACCGTTATATGGCTTTTGTCGAGATGCATAACAACGGAGCCTGGAAGTGGTCCAGGTGATTCCTCAAATACTTCTTTTGAAGTATCAGCAACTGGTCCCTCAGATACGAGCAGTGTTACACTTGCTCCTTGTGGTTCATAGTCTTGCTTTGCAATATTTAGAACATGTGCGCCAATAATATCGGAAACATTTTTCAAGATTTTCGTCAGCCGCTCAGCGTTATACTGCTCATCGATATATTGAAGATAAGCTTCTCTCTCGCTTTTTGTTCGAGTATAACAGATATCATACATATTAAAGCTCAATGACTTAGTTAAATTGTTAAAACCATGTAATTCTATACGCTGCTGAGGTGTTAAACTCATGTTTATCCCCCTTTTAAACAATTGGTACAGTTATGTTACCCGAACAGATTGGGGAATAACCAAAAAATCACTAATCCTCATTTTTAATAGAAAAGATTAGTGATAAGCTTTATTATTAGAACATACTTAAATCATATTTTTTTGCAAGAATTTCTAATAGTTTTAAGCCCGCAACACTATTGCCTTTGTCATCTAGTGCGGGACCAGAAATGCCAATTCCAAAGCGAGAAGGTACTGCGCCTAAAATTCCGCCGGAAACACCACTTTTTGCAGGGATTCCGACCCGAACAGCGAATTCTCCAGATGCATTATACATGCCGCATGTAACCATAAATGTTTTGCAAATACGAGCTACATGTGCTGGCATTAACTGTTTGTTTGTGACAGGTTCCTTACCATCTAAAGCAAATACGATCCCGATTCGTGCTAAATCTAAACAATTTACTTCGATTGAACATTGCTTTGTATATAAATCCAATAATTCTTCCACATCTTCATTAATGATGCCATGTTGTTTCATAAAGAAACAAAGTGCTCTATTCAAATGCGATGTATCAAATTCTGATTTAGCCACCTCTGCTGAATAACCTATATCACTATTTCCTGATAAGAGCTTAACAAATTCAATGATCTTCTGGAATCGTTCATCGACTGTGTTCCCTTTAATCATATGAGTAACAGCAAGAGCGCCTGCGTTTATCATCGGATTTAATGGCTTCGATGGGTTACTCATTTCTAGTTTTACAATAGAATTAAATGGATCGCCAGTAGGCTCATAGCCAACTTTACTAAAAACATACTCTTCTCCTGATTCAATTAGTGCTAATGCTAAAGTAATGACTTTTGAAATGCTTTGTAAAGTAATTTTCTCATGAATGCAGCCTGCTGAATAACATGTACCATCAGAGTGATAAATAGCTACAGATAAATCATCTGGATTTGCTTTGCTAAGTGCTGGGATATAATCAGCAACTTTCCCATTATGTGTATATTGTTTTGCTTCTAACAAGATACTTTCTAATTCTTCATTAGATTGACAAGGCATTTTTTCACCAACTTTACGAAAAATTTTTGCATCCCTTTTTATAAAATATAAAAAAGAATTTCTTTATGATAATAGTATATCCTTAGAAACAAAAAATGAAAAAGATTTCTCGTTTATAAATAGTACATTTCTAACTCAGATGAGGTCAATGGTTTGCTAAAGTAATAACCTTGTACGATATCGCATTGATGTTTAATGAGAAAATCGATTTGATTTTCTGTCTCTACTCCTTCTGCAATGACAAAAAAATTCATATTATGTCCCATATCAATAATGACTTTAGCTAAAGAGCCTTTGTGGATAGGATGGCCTATATCATCAATAAAAGTTTTATCAATTTTAATGGTATCAATAGGCAGTGATGTTAAATAACTTAACGAAGAATAGCCTTTGCCAAAATCATCAATCGATATTTGAAAGCCAAGGTTTTTAATATTAGCTAATTCGATTTGGGCTAATTCAATATTTTGCATAATGCTTTCCGTTATCTCTAACTCGAATTTTTCTGGATTTATTTCTAATCTTGTTATTTCTTTTTGTAGAAAAGGTATGAAATCAGTGTATTGAATTTGACGAGCCGAAATATTGATAGCAAGTTTTAAATCTTTTTTTCCTTCTCTTTCCCATTTCTTTTTCTGCGCAAATGCCTCCGTTATGACCCATTCTCCAATCGATAGTATTAGATTAGATTCCTCAGCAATTGGGATAAATTCATCTGGAGACAAATAGCCGTATACCGGGTGTTTCCAACGTAGCAGAGCTTCGACACCAAATATGCTGCCAGTATAGATATTGATTTGCGGCTGATAGTACAACTCTAGTTCTTTATTGCTAATAGCTCTTCTTAGTGCCATCTCCAATTCCATTTTTCGCGCTCCTTTTTCTGCAATGGAAGCGGAGTAAAATTGAAAATTATTTTTTCCCTGGTCTTTGGCAACATACATCGCTGTATCGGCATTTTTTATTAATGATTCTTGATCTTTTCCGTCTAATGGATACATACTGATACCGATACTTGGTGTCACGAAAAATTCGTCATCTTTCACTACAATAGGATAAGAAAAGTGGTTTATTATTTTTTGGGCAGTCTCAGCTGTTTCTAATTTTGTTTTATTCTCTAATAGGATTAAAAATTCATCTCCCCCCAGGCGAGCAACAAAATCATTTTTTTCGATAGCTGATTGCAAAATAGTAGATACTTCTTGTAAAATGATATCTCCTATCCCATGTCCTTTCGTATCATTTATTCGTTTAAATTGATCCAAGTCTAAAAACAATATAGACATTCTTTCCACTTCTTGGTTATAGAGTCGATCATTTAAATGATGCATACAACTGTTTCGATTTGGTAATTTTGTTAGCGTATCTGTGAAAGCTAGTTCTTTAATTTTTAATTCCGCCTGTTTCCGGGATGTAATATCTCTTCCAACAACCAAAACAGCTTCTTGTCCGCCAAAAAGAATTGGCATGCAATTGATTTCCAAAAATACGTTTTTCGTTAATTCTTTCGTCAATTCAATTTCCATCTCAACGACATTTTGGTTTAACTTTTTGCTTTTCTTATATTGTTGCACAATATTTTGATAAGTATCTGCAAAAAGTAAATCGCTTATGGCTAGTCCCTGTAAAGAACTATAGTCTTTACCTAACATTTTGGTGCCAGCCTTATTTATATATTGAAACTTGTAATCAACTACTACTGCAATAATATCTGGTGAAATATCGACCAGTTTACTGAATTTATCTTCGTTTTCTTTGCTATCCGTTATATCAATTAACACGCTTGTAAACTCGGTCATTTCCCCAGTTGTTTTATCAAATACAGCGATTCCTCTATCTTTTATCCAGCGGATTTTTCCATCTGGTTTAATAATACGATAAGTGCTGACAACGACATCTTGATGGGTTAAAAGCTCTGCTCGTTCCGTCAAAACTTCTTGATCAGCTGGGTGGATTACATCTTTCCACAAATTGTAATTTTTATAAAATGCCTCTGCTGAATAACCATAAATAGCTTCAATTCCAGCTGTTACCATTAATTTATTTGTTTTCAAATCATGAAACCAAATCGCAATGTCCAGTGTGTCAAAAATAGACTGTAATTTTTTATTGCTTTGAGCAAATTCGCCAAGTACATAGGTGAACTTTTTTATTAATTGATAAAAAACATATAGTAAGCCACTAGTAATAATTAATTGCAGTAGAATAAAAAGCTCTTTATTTATAGAAGCAGCAAAGATATTTAAAATTACAGATAAAAGTACAAAAAAACAAATGGCTACCATCCATTTTGTTTCACTGTGTTTATAATCCATAGAAGAACTCCTTACGTTTATTTATGTCAAGAAAATTTTTATTAAAATTATTACTAGGTAATATAACAAAAATACTTCTCCCTTACTATCCATAATTCCATAAAGTTAAACTATTGACAATAAGTTTTTAAGTATACGTATACATAGAATACACTTATTAGGATTCGTTTATAATTTTTATTTGAGAAATCTATTTATTGGGGAAAGATAGTGTGGATATATGCAAAATGGGAATGGACATGGGAATAAGAACAAATCTAAATCTTTTTATAGTCACTTCCATTTTTAAAATATAAGTCAGATGGAAAATCAATTTTCAAATGAATAAAAAACCCAAACAATCATACGAAATAACACAGCAAGATTCGTAGATTATTTGGGTATAGCTTTGACAGGAAAATTAGTTTAAACCATTCTATCTTAATTTAGATTCGGTGCTTCCACATGAACGCGGGGCGTATTCCAGGTGTCAAACCATTTTTTGGTTGCAGCTATAATTATGATAACCCCTAATATTAGCATGATGATTGATAGTACGGCATTAAGCACATTATAACCTGACGCTTCTGGGTTTAAATAAACGTTTTTAACCATCCACACCCCAGCATAATTTACTGTTACAAATAAATATGCCATCGGTATAAGACAAGTCAGCATATATCTACGTTTATCAGCCACTTTTAAAATAACGGTTGCTCCAACAATCAGCCCGATCGTTGCCATGAGCTGATTTGAGACACCGAATAGTGCCCATACCGAGCTAATATCTCCTGAAAATAAGAGATATCCCCACATTAAACATGCTAATGCACTTGCGAAAATAGAACCAGGCAGCCAATCCACTCTTTTTAGTGGTTTGTAGAACTCACCAAGAAAATCTTGAATTAAATAGCGTGCAGTTCTCGTCCCTGCATCAATGGCTGTTAATATAAAGACCGCTTCAAACATAATCACAAATTGGAAGAAATAAGATGCTAGATGGGAGAACCAAGAAATTTCTGTGAAAATATAAGACATTCCAACTGATAAGGTAACTGCCCCTCCCGTTCTTCCTTCTAAATCAATGCCGATTTCACGACTTAATTCTGGTAAGTTTGATACACTCATGCCAAGTGTTCGAAATACTTCTGGGCTAGAATTGATCGCGAAATAATCTCCGGGATGAAGAGCAGTTGCAGCAATAAGTGCCATAATCCCTACTAAACATTCGACGAGCATCGCACCAAAACCAACTACTTTAATATCAGTCCACTTATCAAGCATCTTTGGTGTTGTGCCAGAGCCGACAAAGGCATGAAATCCGGAAATAGCACCACATGCAATCGTAATGGAAATAAACGGCCATACTGGTCCTGCGATAACTGGTCCCCCTCCATTTACAAATTCCGTAAATGCAGGAAATTCAATAGCAGGGTTAATAATAAATACACCAATAATAAGGGCGATAAATACACCGATTTTCATAAAGCTACTTAAATAATCTCGCGGTGCCAATAACAGCCATACAGGTAGAGCAGCTGCAAAGAATGCATAAATAGGAAGAATAATAGCTAATGTTTTTGTATCAAGAGTTAACCAATCTCCCATTACGGTGTCTTGGATCATCGGTCCTACAAATACACCTATCATTAACAGAATAAATCCAATGGTTGTGCATAGTTTGAGATTACCTGTTTTTTTATAAAATATGCCTACACCCATTGCAATTGGGATAGTAATTCCTACCGAGAATGTCCCCCATGGATTTCTTTCTAAAGCATGTAGAACTACCATCGATAAACCAGCCATGGTAATGGTGATAATAAATAACATAGCAAGTCCTGTGCAAAAACCTGCAACGGGGCCAAGTTCTTCCTTTGCTACTTCAGATAATGATTTTCCTTTTTTTCTCATACTCGCAAATAATACGACCGCATCATGTACAGCCCCTCCGATAACAGCCCCAATCAACAGCCAAATCAATCCAGGCAAATAACCAAACTGTGCAGCAAGAATAGGTCCTACAAGGGGACCAGCTGCCGCTATTGCTGCGAAATGGTGTCCAAAGGTCACCCATTTATTGGTCGGTACATAGTCTTTTCCGTCATTAAGTTCATGTGCTGGAGTTTTTTCTTTATCGTTAAGCTTTAATACTTTTACTGCCATAAAAGTCCCATATAACCGATAAGCAATCATTAAAATACAAGCAGATGCAATAACGATTGTAACCGCATTCATTTTATCTACCTCCTTTAATGGTTTTATTATAAAAAATGAAAAGGATAAAAAAGCGTTTTCAAGGTAAAATGCATAGAAAACTAGCTGAAATGCAAAAATGACTGGATAAAATACAATATCCAGTCTGTATATATAACAATTAAAATTACTTAAAATCCGAATAATTGTTTAATCTCTTTTGTATAGTTTCTACTTAAAGGCACTTTTTCGCCATTATTCATGCATAGTAAATACGTAGAATTAAACCATGGTTCGATTTCACAAATTTTTTCTTTATTAACTAAAAAAGACCGATGTACTTTCATAATGGGACTATTTACTAACTTTTGCTCTAATTGCGTTAATGTAAAAGTAATGACCAATTCCTCTTCTTCTGTAATTAGCAATGTTTTGCCATTTTGTGCACTTATATAGACGATTTTATCTAAATCAATAATCTTTATTTTGTCATTGGCTGTGACGGCTAACTTATTACTTTGAAGAGACGGTTTGCTTGGCGCTTTTCCGTGTGTTTCTTCTTTAGTTTCGCTCCGCTGATTCTGGATCTTTAAAATCGTTTGATTAATTCGTTCTTCTTCAAACGGTTTTAATATATAATCGACAGCATTTACGTCAAAAGCTTGAAGTGCATATTCATCATATGCAGTTGCAAAGACAATTTCAGGGCGATTTGCGGTATGCTTTAACTGTTCCGCTAAATTCATTCCATTATCTTCCCCAAGTTGAATATCTAAGAAAATAACGTCTATTTTTTGATTATCAATTATGTACAGAGCTGTTTCCAAATCATCACATTCGGCCACTATCTCTATTTTGCTGCTTCTTTTCAAGAGATATTTTAATTCATCTCTTGCTAATGGTTCGTCTTCGACAATTAATGCTTTAATCATCTACTTCCCTCCATATGCTTGGTTCCTTAGAAGGCAATGTAATCATCACCTTTGTTCCTCTATTCCATTCACTTTCAATGGTGAATTTGCCTTTCTCCGCATATAACTTTTTCACTCGTTCCTGAATATTCCAAAGTGCCGTACCTGTTCCTGTACTGGAGGATATATTTTTTTGCCCAATCATGTATAGAGTGTCCTCACTCATGCCTTTCCCATCGTCTTCTGTAATTAATACCATCCTATCTTTCTCTCTATATGCACATATCGTGATGGTCCCAACTGTACCCTTGGAAAAACCGTGACGAATGGAGTTTTCTACTAGAGGTTGTAATGTAAACGGCGGAATAAGGACTTTTTTTAATTCCGGCTCTATGGACTCTTTTATAATAAACTTATTGGGAAATCTCGCTTCTTCTAATGCTAAAAAGGCATGAACATGCTCTAATTCTTGACTTAAAGGGATCAGCATATTTTTAGCCCCTTGTATGTTGCTGCGGAAATAAGTAGATAATCTTTGGATCATCTGCCGCGCTTTTTCTCCATCTGTACGAATTAGCGCAGATATGGTGTTCATACTGTTAAAAAGAAAATGAGGATGAACTTGTGCTTGCAATGCTTTAATTTCTGCATCCTTCCATAATTTTTGTTGTAATTCTGCTTCTGCTAATTCAAGCTGTAAAGAAAATAACTTGCTTAACCCTTCTGCCAAAGTATATTCTACTAATTGAATATTTTTGGGATTGGCAAAATATAATTTAAGAGTGCCGACAGTTTTATTATTTGCTTTCAATGGTAACAAAATGGCAGCGTGCAACGGACATGCTTGATTGCTGCATTGAATCTCGTCTTTCTTTTTCGCTATAAGAATATTTCCTTCCCTTAACACTTTTTCTGTTAGTTTAGTAGAAGTTTTCTCTAATGGGATATGATGATCTCCGCCGAGGCCCTCATGTGCCAAAACAATGGATCGATTCGTTATGGATACTGCATCAGCATTAGTAGCTTTTAGCATAATTTTAGCAACTTGCTTGCTAGATTCAGGATTTAGTCCTTGACGAAAGTAAGCAAGCGTAGATTGAGCAATATTTAAAGCAATATTCGTTTGTGCTGCTTTCGTTTTTTCTTCCTCTAACAGAATATTTTGAATGATATAGATGAAAATCAGCATTCCAAACCCATTAATGACAATCATTGGAAAAGCAATGATTTTGACAAGTTCGAATGCAAGCTCAAAAGGGGCAGCAATTAAAAGGATAAATAGCATTTGAATAATTTCCATGGTGATGCCGATAATCACTGCTTTGCATGCAGAATCCTGTTTAATGGAGTATTTCCTCCCAAGCAGTCCAGTCAATAATCCAGCAGCAATGGTAGATAATCCACAAGCTAGTGCAGTGAATCCACCTAAAGTTAATCGGTGAAGGCCAGCTATTAATCCTACTCCCAGGCCAACTAATGGGCCACCAATCATTCCACCAATGGCTACCCCCATAATTCTTGTGTTAGCAATAGCACTTGAAACATCTAATTTATGCTGCCATGTATGGGTGCTAATACTTCCTTTTAATATTTCGACTCCAGTATAATTACTAATTATTCCGAAGACGCCAAAGATAAGAATTAACGATAGTTTATCGTGCCATTGTGACTCATGATGAATAATCGATCGGAAAATCTTTATTCTCGATAATAAGAAGGCAAAAATAACTAAAATACCGACTCGTTCAATCATTAGTGGAAGTAATTGCAGCAATTTATTTCCCCTCCCTATTTTACTCAACATCATTATAGTAAATTCCTAGATTTATAGAAAGCCTTTTCAAACATATTGTGGAGATCTGTCAGCATTTTCGTTTCGATCCCTTCCTGTGATATGATTATTTAATAGTTGTGAAAGGTTGGATGAAAATATGGCAGCAAAAAAATATTATGTAGTATGGAATGGTAGAAAAACAGGGATTTTCTCTACTTGGGCGGAATGTGAAAAGCAAACAAAAGGTTTTAAAGGGGCTTCTTTTAAGTCATTTCCTACTTTGGAGGAAGCAGAAAAAGCCTTTAAGCAAGATGGAAATATATCAAAATCAGCATCCAAAAGTTCTTCCGCTCAAAAACAATCTAATCAAACATTGGCGGCGATTGAGGAAAATAGCATTTCTGTTGATGCGGCATGTAGTGGTAATCCTGGAATGATGGAATATCAAGGCGTTGATACGAAAACAGGAGAAGTTCTTTTCCATTATGGTCCAGTATTCGGTACGAATAATATTGGCGAATTTTTAGGAATTGTACATGCATTAAGTCTTTTGCAAAAACAAGGCAAGAACACCACCATATACAGTGATAGTATGACGGCGTTAGCTTGGGTACGTAATAAAAAGGCTAATACAACATTAGTAAGAGATAAGCGTACAGAAGAATTGTGGCAATTAATTGAGCGTGCCGAAAAATGGCTGAAGCAAAATAACTATTCAAATAAAATTCTAAAATGGGATACGAATAAGTATGGTGAAATCAAAGCAGACTTCGGTCGTAAGTAAGGCTGTTGTTAATAATTATATTGTTTTGAGAACTTGGAGGTTTTCCAAGTTCTTTTTCTTCATTAAACATTCTTGTCACTTAAAGCTTAAATTGAATATTATTAATAAATAGATATTTTATTTAATTTACTAATTATTCACATTGATCTGATAGTATTATAGAATAGGTATAGAAAATAACTAGTTTATAAGTTTATTTACATAGGAGTGAATTTTTTGAAAAAGAAAGTATATTTTAATCATGATGCCGGAATTGATGATTTAGTTTCTCTGTTTCTTCTCTTACAAATGGATGAAGTAGACTTAATTGGTGTATCAGTTATCCCAGCAGATGGCTATTTAGAACCAGGCATCAGTGCAAGTAGAAAGATTATTGATCGATTTGGTCAAGGACCAGTAGAAGTTGCTAGATCTAATTCTCGCGGGGTTAATCCATTTCCGAAAGAATGGAGAATGCACACGTTTTATGTGGATGCCTTGCCGATTTTAAATGAAAGCGGTGAAATAAATACCCCTGAAAGTGAACTTCCAGCACATGAACATTTAATTAAAACAGTAAGGGGAAATCCCGATAAAACAACACTCTTATTTACTGGACCGCTGACAGATTTAGCAAGAGCACTTGAAATCGCTCCAGATATTCAAGAAAAAATTGAAAAATTAGTCTGGATGGGTGGAACATTTTTAGAGGTTGGTAATGTACAGGAACCAGAACATGATGGAACTGCTGAATGGAATGCTTTTTGGGATCCTTGGGCAGTTGCAGCTGTTTGGGCTAGTGATTTACAGATTGAAATGGTAGCGCTAGAAAGTACGAATCAAGTTCCACTAACCCTCTCTGTCCGCAATCATTGGGCATCATTAAGAAAATTTACAGGGATTGATTTTGTTGGTCAATGCTATGCTGCATGTCCTCCTCTTGTTCATGTAGAAACGAACTCTACCTATTATCTTTGGGATGTACTAACAACAGCAACGATTGGAAAAAAAGAACTAGTTAAAATGAAAGAAGTTAAATCAATTGCTTTAACAGAAGCGCCGTCCCAAGGGAGAACCTTAATAAGTGACAATGGACGGGCTGTTTCTGTTGTATATGATGTAAAGAGAGATGACTTTTTCGCATACATTACCGACTTAGCAAAAATGGCGAAAAATAATTTATAAAAAATGAGGCTGGGACATAACTAGCCTCTAATAAAGAGAAAGGTGAATTTGAGTCCACTCAAATTCACCTTTCTCTATTTTTTCGTGTTAATTCTTCTATTATTTTAGTTAATGGCAGTGAATTTTCTTAAATTCACTGCCATTAACGCGAGGCCCATTTCGTTTTCCACCTTCGATTTTCCTCGTACAGAAAATCGAGTGAAACGCAAATTAGCCTTCAAGAATCCAAAAACTGGTTCCACATCGGTTTTGCGTTTTCGATAGATGGCACTCGTTTTCTCTTCTGAAAGCTTCGCTCTCACATATTCTTTTTGCTGTTCCCATTTTTTGTTCACCATTAGTTTTCGATTGTTTCCTTCTTTTGCCTTGGTACATGATGAGCGGAATGGGCATCCTGAACAGTCTTCGCACTCGTAGATTTTGAAACTCCTTTGGAAACCTGTAGCGTCCGTTCGGACAGAATGATATTGAAATTCTAAACGCTTCTGATTAGGGCACATATATGTATCGGTTTCTTGATCATATTCCCAGTTATCAGGATTAAATGTATTTTGTTTGTACTTTTTCTTTTGTTCCTTCAAAAACATGTTATATGTTATCAGTGCTTCTCGGTTTCTGTTTGAGAGAATATCACTAAAGTTTTGTTCACTACCATAACCTGCATCTGCAACAATATGTTTCGGTAACTCGAAATAATGTTGCTCTATCTCATCTAAAAATGGAATTAACGTACGTGTATCTGTGGGATTTGGAAATAAACTATAAGCAAGCGCATATTGACCTTCCGTTGCGATTTGTACATTGTAACCAGCTTTCAATTGCCCGTTTTTCATATAATCATCTTTCATTCGCATAAATGTCGCATCTAGATCTGTTTTAGAATAGCTATTACGTGGTCCAAAGATTTTAAAATCCTGTTGGTACTTCCGTTTTCTCAAGACAAAATCAATCAACTGTTTACGCACTTGTTTCGGGTATTTTCGTTCACTTCGTAAGGCTTTTCGTTCAGTAACGTCTGAAGATTCTTCCATTTGTTTATCATATTCGGTCACTACTTCGTCTACTTTTTGAACCATTTGAGTGAGCTCTCCAAATGATAGCTGTTCATCACTTTCCCGTTCCATTTGGGGTATGATTTCGTTCTCAAGCAACTCATTGTACAACTGGTTTGACTTATCAATTAAACTCTGATGAAATTTCTCAATCGCTTTCTTCCAGACAAACGTAAATTTATTCGCATTCGCTTCAATCTTTGTGCCATCGATAAATATCGCTTCTTGATCGATCAGTTTTTCTTCGATCAATTGGCAGCGAAATTGGATGAAACATTGACGAATTAAATCTTTTACTTCTGGTTGAACGCGAAATCGGTTAATTGTACGATAGCTTGGTTCATACCCTTGAGCTAACCACATCATACGGATACTGTCTTTTAATAGGGCCTCCATTTTACGCCCCGAAAAGACAGATTGAGTGTAGGCACATAGAATAATTTTAAGCATCATGCGTGGATGATAAGCAGGACAACCTTCGTTTCGAAGAAATGGTTCAAACGCTTCTTGAGGAATACTTTCCACTAAATGATGGACATGGAAGGCAATATCATTATTTTGTAACTTTACTTCTAAATCTAGAGGCAAAACGATTTGATTCATGGTATAATCTTTAAACATAAGGACACTTCTTTCTGATTAGATTTGGTATGGTAACTTAATTTTATCAGAAGTTGTCCTTATTTTTTATTGTAAAAATAAGCAAAACGGTGAAATTTTACTTGTCGTAAAATTTCACCGTTTTTTTCGTCTTAGAGGTGGGTTTTGTCCCAGCCTCATTTCAAAGCAGCCACCTCAATATTCTGCCAATGTTTCCATTATCTTATCCTCAATCTTTTTTCCCTTATCTTCATCCGTTAGATGGTTCAATAAAATAGAAAAAATATATTTCTTGCCTGTTTTGCTTTCCATGTAGCCAGATAATGAACTTACAGAGGTAAGTGTCCCCGTTTTTGCGAGGATTTTTCCTTTAGTATTCTCAGAATTCAATCGATGGCGCAGTGTTCCGCCAATCATTTTTTCCTCGTGACCTGATACAGGTAATGATTGACTAAATGAGGGAAACCATGGTTGTGCTTGTACTTCATATAAAAACAAACTTAAGTCGTTTGCTGAAATAAAATCTATAGGCGATATACCGGACCCATCTCGAATAACCATCTTAGTTGGATCAAGATGAAAAGCCACTAATTCTTCTT
The DNA here is from genome assembly GCF_038006285.1 of Niallia sp. FSL W8-0177. Taxonomy (NCBI): domain Bacteria; kingdom Bacillati; phylum Bacillota; class Bacilli; order Caryophanales; family Bacillaceae; genus Niallia; species Niallia sp. FSL W8-0177. Next base: position 1,760,778 of record NZ_JBBOUX010000001.1, on the reverse strand, counting down.
CTAAGGCCTCGAGTCCTTTTGCAAAGCTACCTTCTCCTTTTTTGACTACTCCCAATTCCTTGATTAATGTCTCAGCAATTGTATTATTACTTAATTTCAGCAATGGAAGTAGTAATTCACGGAGAGGAATCGAAGAATGAGTGGTAAGGATAGAAGCAATTTGTGGTGTTCTTCCTTTTTTGACCACCCCTTTCCACTGTATTCCTTCTTTCTTTAAAGCTTGTTGAAACACATCTAATGTATAGCTTGTAGGATCATGAACAGATACCCACTCTTTTTTTAAGGAATCGTCAATTGGCAGGCTTCCTGTTATTGTTACTACTTTACTGTTATGTTCTCTGTTAACTTTTAAACTTGCAGCAGATTCTTTATCTGCTGTTATACCATTATTGACAATTTTAATTTCGCTTGTTCTTGGCAAAGTATTGATTATGACGGGTTCATTTTTTTTCTTACCAGGTTTTATTTCAAGCAATACAGTACCTGCGTCATATTCTTTATCTGGTGATAGTGTTAAAGCGGAAATTGGGGCCCCGTAATAGGTAGATTCATCACTCCATGCCAAATCACTTGAAAAAGGAATGTTGTCATACCAGGAGTCATCGCCTATTATATCTCCATCTATATAGCTAATCCCTTTCCTTTTAATTTCTTTCGAGAGTTTTGCTAAATCAGAGGCTAAAAGGCTTGTATCCCCATTTCCTTTTATGTATAAGTTTCCTTTTAAATGAGCATCTTCTACTCTTCCATCTCCATAAATTTCTGTAATAAATTGATAGTCTTCTCCTAAAATGTTCAATGCTGCTGCTGAAGTTAGTAACTTCATATTAGAAGCTGGCGTTAGTCGTAAATCGGCCATATGTTCATAAACAATTTTCCCTGTTTCTTGTTCGCGAATGCTAATTCCTGCTAAACTTCCTTTTAATTCGGGTTCTATATTTAACAGTGATTCAAGTGCCGTGGACAATGTAGCTTTTTTATGATCTTCTGCTGCGAATACTTTCGGTGAAAATGTGTTAGGTGTGCTTCCAGACAAGAATATAGAGAATAACATTACTACTATTATTCCCTTTTTCCATAAAGTCATCTTCTCACTCCTTATACTTCTCCTTGATAAAAGTGCGTTGAGTTGTTAAAAGTATATTATGTCCAGGAATTGCAGAATTATCCGCATGAATAATTAAAACTGACAACCTGGACAATAAAAACACTTTTTAGAAGATACTTTTATAAATACTATTTTGTGCTGACACCTTGGACATATTTCTCCTTCTCTGTCATATACTTTGCAAAGCTTATCATATCCTCCGGTTTTTTTATCCCCTATATAAAGGGGATGCTCCATATAACCACCCATATGAGTTGCCGCTCTTAATATTTTCAGTATGGAATTATAGAGCTTATTTAGCTCCATTTCTTTTAAATCCTCTAGTTTCCGAGTCGGTAAGATTTGCGCATCAAAGCAGATTTCATCGGAGTAACAATTGCCAATACCTGAGATAAAATGTTGATCGACTAATTTAAGCTTTATTGTCCCCTTCCTAGAGTTAATGATGTTTTGAAAGCTGTTTTCAGTAAAATGAGGTTCAATAGGATCTGGACCTAAGTCGTTCAGCCTTTCTTTACATTCTTCAAGAGTTAGTAAATGTAGATAACCTAATCGGAGTCCAATAAAATACAAGTGATTTTCTCCAAATGTTAGTTGGATTTGAATGGTTCTATTTGGTTTTTCTTTTTCGGTTCCAAAAAACATCCATCCACCTAACATTAAATGCAATAGAAGAACCTTTTGATTGTTTAAGTAAAAGAGTAGATGTTTCGCACGCCTTTCCACGCGAAGAATAGTAGTATTCACTAATTGATTCTCAAATGATTGTTTCGTAATATTAATGGACTTTTCTCGGTTAACGGCTATCGAGGTAATGGGTTGAGTGGTAATCAATTTATTTAATAAGATTTTATAGTTTTCCATTTCTGGCAATTCCGGCATTTATTCATTCTCTCCTTTTTATTTCCTCCCTTATTTTTGCCAAAACCATGAAAAACTATTTATGACACTTTATGATCAATATGTAAAGTTTGTAAATCCTTTATTTAGATGAGAAACTTGCTCATAAAAATGAAGATGACTGGTTGTATGGGCCTCTATAAAACGTTGTAAATTATCATTAATAAAACTTATCTATGCCACAGTAAGCATAATAGTAAGAAAACTACCCCTTAATAAACTTTTAACTAACCACCCTTACTAACTACAGTTTATTGCTTATCTTCCTTTTATAAATTACTTACCCGTAACTCCTATTCCTTCTTGAAGTATCATAGCTTCGCTGTTATACAAGATCTACGTCCCAACCAGCCTCAAACATGTTTCTACAAATAGGGGGCGGACAGTTTAGTTGACAGGTTCAATGCCCACCCACATATGGCCTAGTCTGGCTGCTAGTATAATAGATTCTGTTAAAAAAGGTCAACCATTGAAAACTGGTTAAGCTTATAATGCGAACGCTACTATTCGTTTAAGTATATTTCTTCATAAATATCGTTCTTTCATTCCATCTACTTTAAATTTCTTGGGTTATTTCTCTTAAAAATTGCTTCCTCTTCTCATCTGTTGTTAAGTTAACTCTAGAAAAATGAATCCATTTAGTGTATTCGTTTTTAACTCCCAGGTCAGCTAAAGTTCGGTTAATGAAAACTCCTTGAATAGCATTGCCTCCTTCAGATTCAATATAATCTTTATCCGTTGTAGAAGTTGAAATCACAGTTGTTTTTTCTATATTTGTCAATAAGCCTTTCAAAGCACCTGTTGTTTTATCCTCTAGAAAAGCGAATCCGCTCAACATCACTTTATCAATAAACCCTTTTAGAATAGCAGGTAAGTCCCACCACCAGACAGGAAATATAAAAATCAACTCAGTTGCCTGACTTAATTTTTTTTGATAGTCCTTAACTAATTCATATGGTGTTTCTCCACTATTAAATTGCGCCAATTCTTCTGCTGTAAATACTGGATTAAACCCGTCTTTATAAAGATCGATCACTTGAAATGTTTCTTCCTTAGCTTCTAAGTCTTTCGTGATAGAATTTAAGATTGCATGATTATAGCTTCCTTCCCATGGATGTGCATAGACAATTGTTTTCATTACTAGTTCCTCCTTCTCCCTTATTTGCATCATATTTTGATGTACATTCATCTTATTGTATGCTATATATTTTTACAAGTACGGTAATTAAAGTGTGATACTAACCTAAAGGAGAGTGCTGAATGGAAAACGATTCTTATCTATTTGAAGAGAATTTGAAGGATACTGGTTTTGGATATACTTTGTCATTAATTGGTGGGAAATACAAAATGACAGTTTTATATGCTTTATATTTAAACAATAACCCTATTCGCTATAACCAGTTGAAACGGAGGCTTGGCAATATTTCTTTTAAAACACTAACCAATACATTAAAGGAACTAGAGAGTGATCAACTAATTAATCGGAAGGAATATCCTCAAGTGCCTCCAAAAGTAGAATATTCTTTATCAGATAAGGGTTTGTCACTGATTCCTGTATTAGATGCAATTTGCTATTGGGGGGAAGAACAATTGGATAAAAGGAAGGAAGTCACGATGAAAGGGAACAATAACTAAATAAAGCTGTCTGGTCAGCAGCTGTAGATTTATTTTGCATAGTCTTAAACAATAAACATACTCAGGATTATGAAAAAGAATTGATCATTTACAAGCTGCTGTCACTATTGTTTAATAACAAGCAAACAACAGTGCCTTTTACTAGAGTATTAATAAATTGAATATATGAAGTTATTTTAGGTGAAAATACCAATGTTTATAATGTAGAAAGTATATTTTCGGAGGTTGTTTTACGAAAGGAAATGGAAAATGTATGTTTAAGTGTTGTTTAAACCAGGGGGTTTCTTCTATTGTCTCAGCCACACAAAGAATGCAAATTATGTTAACCTGATCTCCGCGTTAATATCTGAACAAAAAGGTAGGTTGGCTACCTTTTTGATTAACACTCATTAATAAAATAAGTTAGTCTCTTATAACTGTAAACTCATAGTAACTGTCCTGATGTTAAATCCCAATTTCTCATACAGTTTAATTGCGTGATTCCCTGCAAATGCACTTAGACGGATTTCTGAATATCCATCTTGTTTTAGATGGTCAATACCTGCTCTCATTAACAGTTTGGAGATTCCTATCCCTCTGAATTCTTCTATAACAAATAGCTCGTAAATAAATCCAATCATCCTATCAGTAAATTGGTCTTTGCTTGTCCCTATAAAAATCCAGCCCATTATTTTGTTGTTTTTTGTGGCTATTAAATAGTAGCTTCCTTTTTCCAAAAGTGGTTTAACAAGCTGGTCAATTTTTTCCTTCGTAGGTTCAACTTGTCCTAAAGTACCATCAAAAATAGCTTGTGGCGAAAGAGATAATACCATTTTTAATTCAAGATCATTAGGTTTTCTAATATCCATTAATTGCATCAGTCCTTTCATTTTCCTTTAGTTATTTATTAGTTAATATATTTATTGTGCTTCAAAGCAACTTTTTTTAGGTTAGAAATAGTTTCTTCAAATGTTTTAACTGGCATATATCCTAATCCTTTGATTTTTTTATTAGAATAAATTGGACGTTCTAATCTGCGCTCTGGTAGTATATATTTTTTACCTATAGCATTTATTAATTCTAATCTATATTCTTTATCAGGATAGTTTCCATCAATTGCATTATAAATTTCACCACTAATACCCTTTAATATAGCGACAAAAATCATTTCAATCAAATTATCTCTATGTACCCATGGTATAAGGTCATCTGGATTTACCCAGTTAACAATGTCGGTATTTATCATCCGTTCAACTTGTCTATCACCCCAATAGGAGTTTTTCTCTGCACAAATCGCTCCAGGTCTTAAAATGATTAAGCCGAGTCCATTATTTTTATACTTATTAAGAATTCTTTCAGAATGAGCTTTAGTCTTAATATATACTTCCGGATGACTTTCTGTAATTGGTGAATTTTCATCAAAATATCCCTCTGTTGGCTCGCCATAAACGGATAAAGTTGATATATGTACAAATCTCTTTATACCTAATTCTATTGCTACGCTCGCTAAATTTTCCACACCAATTACATTTGAATTCATCGCTTTCTCTAAATCCTCGCCTAAATAAGCCGCACAATGAATAATAATATCAATATCTTTAGCTGCTTCTACTAATGAACCTCGATTAGTAAGTTCTCCTATAATTGGTTCTATGCCGATTTCTTTCATTTCTTTATAACTCTTTTCGTCTCTTACTAACCCTTTGACCATTGCACCTTCCTTTAAATATCTTTTTGCAACCTCACCACCTAAAGTCCCTGTTACTCCTGTAATCAATATCTTTATATCAATTATTGACATTCAAATCTTCCTTCCTATTTTAATATTTACCTGTAAGAAGAAAAAGCTTCTTCACTAACCAGTAGTACAAAAAATATATCTAAACTCAAAGCAGAACTATCTTCTAAGCTATAGCTCTTTAACTATTTCTAACTAAATATAACAAAATATTCTAATTTGAGTAGTAAGTATAAAGCAAGTTTATTTCCTATGGTAGTATAAATTAACTGTTTTCATTATTTCTTGTGGTGAATCAGCTAAATTAATGATTAATGATTGCTTTACAATTGCAAGAAATCTCCAAAGTATTCATAAACATAAAGAAGATTGCTAAAACCTAAAAGTAAATAATTCTCCACAAGCGAAACGGGACCAATTGTTTTATACCACCTAGGAAAATTAGAGACTATGAAGAAGAGAGAGGAATATTACCCTTAAAATTGAAACTTATCTATCCTATTATTCGTAGATAGATTACAAATAGAAAATGAGGGAGATTGTCTTGAAAATGACACTATGGATTACAATAGGTATTATCGTTTTGCTAAGTTTCATGATCGGAATGGGAATTTATATGTTTAAGAAGGAAATTAACAAGGAAGATCCTGATTATATTTTTCAATTTATTAAGGAAAATGCAAAAAGTGAAAGAGTTGCGCTTTCGATCAACTATAATAAACAAAAGTGGGTAAAAGTTAATCAAAATAAACAGTTACCTTTAGCAAGCACCGTTAAAATTATTATCGCCATGGAATATGCACGACAGGCAGCAGAGGGGAAAATTGATCCGTTGCAGGAAGTTAGTTTAGAGGAACTAAACAGCTTTTATATTCCTAAAACAGATGGTGGAGCACATGAAGCTTGGATTGCTAACCTAAACGATGGTAAAGAGACAGATAAAGTTCATTTAAGTGAAGTAGCTAAGGGAATGATTGCTTACAGCTCAAATGCAAATACCGAATACTTAATTCATGTGCTAGGGCTTGAAAATATTAATACTTCTCTAGAAAGCCTAGGGATTTCAAATCATGAACCTTTGTATCCGATAGTAAGTGCGTTGTTTATCCCTACCCAGCTAATGAAGGAGCAAAATATAACTAAACAAGAAATGCTCGAAGTAATGAAAAGTATGGATATTTCTGAATATCGTAAAAGAGCGATGGATATACACAATAAATGGCTGAACCACCCTCCAGCTGCTGAAGAAAAAAAACAAATAGTGAATACTTTAGACATGGATGTTCAAAGAATATGGTCTAATCGTTTACCGCGATCAACTTCAGAGGATTATGTCTATATTATGGAAAAACTAAATAACAAAACATATTTTGATGAAAACACCTATAAATATCTTGATCCAGTAATGGAACAGTTAATGGAAAATCCAAACAATCGAAAATGGCTTGTTCATGCAGGGCAAAAGGGTGGATCTACTGCATTTATTATTACAACGGCAATGTATGCTACAGATAAAGACGGTAACCAGACTGAGTTGGCCTTTTTTGCAAATGATTTGACTTCATTTGAACAAACAAAACTATCTCGAAATTTGAATGGCTTTAAACTGAAATTTTTAAAAGACGCTGAATTCCGAGCACTAATACAAAAAGAATGATCTGCTCTAGAAAGTCGAATTCCTTAATGTTGATAGGAATTCGACTTTCTAGATTGTAACTTACTTCGTATGATATCCTCATTTAGTCGGCAGATCCCATTATGTTCTTAAAATATTAATTACTCCTGCCAAAACTAGATAAGAGAGTTTAGTGTTTTTCTTTAACATATTCTACAAGAAGTTTAGAATCTTCTTAAGTTAAATTCTCTCAGATTCAATCTGTTTAAGAGAATCCATAGCCTGTGGGGATAAGACATTTGGAGAATAATTCTAAATGATGTATGAATGTAATTGCAGGCACTCTCTTAATCGGATAAACCAAAACCCATAGTTTAGCAGGAAGGTTAATTCTCTTAAGCTATGGGGATGGATACTATTTTATTTCGTTAACTCAGGGTTGTTTCTCAATCCGATAACCAAGAGCTTCAATTGCATATTCAATGCCTTGTTCTAATGTCGCAAAGGTATGGATATGTTTTAAATCAACGCCTGATTGAATAATTTGCACACTTAAATGTGGATTAATCCCTACGAGGATGCATTCCCCGCCAATTAATTCAATTGCTTTTACCAATTCCTGCAGTCGAAAAATAATAAACTGATCGAATTCGCTTATTCCAGTTAAATCAAGAAGTAAATAACTTGCTCGACGCTCGGAAAATTCCTGCAAACCTTTTTGCAGTAAATCTTCAAAACGCTCTTCATTAAATTTCCCAATTAGCGGTATAGCGAGGATGCCTTTCATGACAGGCATGACTGGTGTAGATAAATGCCTGATCAAAGTGGATAGCTCTTTCGTGCGGTCCTCAACTATTGTTTCTAATTCTGTAATGTATTTTGTTTCTTTCCCTCTTACTAGTTCATGGACACTTTGATGGGGAGTGTGGTTAGAAACGAATATGTTTAATTCATCATATTCATCTCCCCTCGTTTGACTTTTAGTTAACTCATACCACATCTTTTCTTTAAATAGTCCGCTAAAAACACCTGCCCAATGACTCGGTAATAATACAGCAGATTGGCTTGGATTTAAAGATTGGAAGATTCGGTGCTCCCATGAATTTTTCAAACGTACCGTTACCGTTTGCTTGTCTTTGTTAAACGCTGTTATCGTTACATTTCCCCAGCCCGCACTTGAATATATTTCACTATATTTCTTGATAATTTCTTCAATGGAAAAGCGATTTTGATAATAATCATTTACTAGCAGTCCCATCCGGAAACCAGTTGTCTCAAAAACGGCATTAGATGCATCAGGACCGGAAATTTCCATAATGGTGCTTAAAAAAATCTCAAATGCATTATCCCAAAATAATAGTGCTGGAGCGCCGTCAAAGTGGAATACACCGTTTTCGCTATTCCATGAAAATTCGCTAGATTTGATCTGTATTTTTTGATTTGATTCTTTTGTCAAGTCTCTCCCTCGCTTCCAAACATTCGAAATGTATCTAATTTTATCCGGTTTTAAAACAAAAAAGTGCTATGCTGATAATTTTTCATTTAAAGAGAATAAAAATAAATAAGCTAATTTTAACGCATCCCCGATTTGCATTTCTTTATCGAAGCCGTTGATTTTTTCTAACGGGAAATTGACATCCCAAACGCCATCGTTACCATTGAACATTAATTGGTAAGGCGTGTCATCACCTATTAGTTGATTCTCCATAAATGCTCGAATTTCTTTTTCTGTTTTTTTAGGACTCTTTAATCCACATAAAACTTCATAGGTACCAAAAACAGAATCAACTTCTATGGACATAGAATCGATAGAGACAATGTCAAATGCTTTTGTCTCTACATAGAGATAAATGTCTATATTTCTCTCTAAATAGTCTACAGTATCCTCAAGAATCCTCTCTTGAGCATTTTCCTGCACCACTTCGTCTGTTTCTTTATTGGCAAGCTCCATATATAAATCAGAAAAACGCTCAGCTGTCTGTTCCATCACCATATGATCGTCTGCAAGGCCTTCTTTTCTAACATAATTCATTTCCTCTTCGAAAAGAACTACTTTTCCTGAATTTAGTGATTTGCACTCTTCTATATACTTATTTATTTCTTTTTTTAACAATGGAATGAACTCCCTTCATTATACAATCGTTTTTTCTGGTAGAAAATTAGGATAGCTAAGCCTAAAATTCTCCCTTTAAATCCTCAAAAGGAACCTAAAGCAAAGGGGAACCTTCTTTATCTTTTTCCATCTCGTTTTTTAGGTTTCGCCCATTTTTTTGTTGGGGATTGACTTGAATTACCCCTATGTTTATTGTTTGTTGAAAATGACTTACGCTTATTGTCACTTCCCTTTTTATCTGATTGAGACGAACGAATAACTTCGTCCTTCTTTTTTGTATGGCTTTGTTTTTTGTATGGCTTTTTCGCTGGTTTAGATTCTTCGCTTTGTTTAGTTGAATCTGTCTTTTTGGGTTGCTGTATTTTTTCTATTTTTATATCTAATTGATTCTCTATTGAATCTAACAATGGTCTATCATCAGATGAATAAAAGGTAACTGCATATCCTTCTGTACCAGCTCTTCCTGTTCTGCCGATTCGGTGGACATAAGACTCCGCATCTTGCGGAATATCATAATTATATACATGTGTAATTCCATCAATATCTAAGCCTCTTGCTGCTACATCTGTCGCAATTAACAATTGGAATTTTCCATCACGAAATGCTTTCATTACTTGCTCTCTTTTTGTCTGCGATAAATCCCCATGTAATTGACCACAGCTAAATTTATTTGCGAGCAATACTTCATATAATTTAGTTACTCGACGTTTCGTCCTGCAGAAAATGACTGCCATATACGGATTTGCTTCCTTCACTAAGGTCATTAATGTACCTTGCTTGGCACGATCAGTTGTATGTATACTTACTTGCTTAACGGTTTTTGCTGGTCCTTGTTTTGCTTCAACAGTAAAATAGTCGGCGTTTTTCGTATATTTCTTCGCAAGTTTTTCGACTTCCCTTGAAATAGTCGCGGAAAATAGCATTGTTTGTCTTGACTTAGGGATACGTCGCATAATATAGCTAATTTCTTCTAAAAAGCCAATATGAAGCATTTGATCTGCTTCATCTAAAACAAAATAGGAGATTTTGCTTAAATCAATTGTTCCTCGTTTAATATGGTCAATTAATCTTCCTGGTGTCGCTACGACAATGGAAACGTCTTTTTGTAAGACTTTCAACTGTTTGTCGACATCTTGTCCCCCGTATACAGCAAGAACATTTACTGCTTCCTGTTTCATTTTCATGATTTCATTCGTTATCTGAATAGCAAGTTCTCTAGTTGGGGTTAAAATTAGTGTTTGTATATGATTTGCATCGATAATCATTTTTTCTAAAATCGGCAATATAAAAGCAAAAGTCTTTCCTGTACCTGTTTGTGCTTGCGCAATTACATCGCTTCCTTTAAGAAGTGGTGCAATAACCTTTGCTTGAATAGGGGTTGGCTGTTTTATTCCTTGTTTATGAAGTTTTTCAATAATTGTTGAAGACAATCCAATGTCTGTAAATGATTGCATGGATTTTACCTACTTTCCGTTCAAATATACGAATTCCATTTTCTTATTTTGGCTTTTTCTATCAAAATTATCAAGTGAAATCATCTTCTGCATAATGAAAAAGACTACAAGTAGAGAGGAAGATGCAAACTCTACCTATAGCCTGATACATGTATATTAATAGCGATTTAATTCTTTTATAATTTCTTCTAAAGCATTTTTGCTTTTGTTCTTTTCCATCTTTTCTGCCATACCTTGCTTATTTTCTTGCATTTGTTTTAAGGTATGAAGAAAATGCTCTTTTGTTAATGCTTCCTCTTCTATCATATAGGAGTAACCATTTTCCGTAAAGACCTTCCCATTTAATATTTGATCTCCTCTGCTTTGCTGTTTGGTTAATGGAATAATAAGCATAGGAATTTTTAAGGCAAGAAATTCAAAAATAGAATTAGATCCGCCTCTCGTAATAACGAATTCTGTCGCTGCTAGGATATCAGCTAATTCATTATAGACATACTCAAATTGTTTGTATCCATTTATCCCTGCATGATCTTCTGAAAGATTTCCTTTCCCACATAGATGCACAATTTGATAGGATTGTAATAATGTATCTAAATTATCACGAACGATTTCATTTATTTTCTTGGCCCCTAAACTCCCCCCCATAATTGTAAGAATCGGCTTTTGACTAGTAAAACCAAGGAAGAACTTCCCTTTAGAGGCAGATCCAGTTAGTATTTCCTTTCGAATCGGAGAACCGATTGCTTTACTTTTTTCTTTTGGCAGATAATGTAAGGTTTCTTCAAAAGATGTAAAAATTTTTGAAGCAAAACGGACAGACAATTTATTGGCTAAACCTGGTGTTAGATCACTCTCATGCAGAATGACAGGAATTTTCAACTGGCGGGCTGCGATGACAACAGGTACAGATACAAATCCACCTTTTGAGAAAACAACATTTGGTTTGATTTTCTTTAAAATTTTTCTTGCGTCATAACAGCCTTTCATTACTTTGAATATATCTTTTATATTTTCTTTTGATAAATATCTTCTTAATTTACCACTCGAAATAGAATAATATGGAATGTCAATCTTTGCGATTAAGTCCTTTTCAATCCCCGCTTTACTGCCAATATACGAAATATCCCAGTACTGTTTATTTAATTCATTTATGATAGCGATATTAGGGGTAACATGGCCGGCAGATCCCCCGCCTGTAAACACAATTTTCTTCAAAGTAGATTCGACTCCTATTCTTCGTATCGATTTTCACAGCGAAAAAGCCAGAAGTTAGTATAGAGATCCCGGCTTTAACTAGTCTAATATATGATGGTTACACTAATTTCAGAATCTTTTCAATGGCGTATGCAAACCCATCCTCATTATTACTTTTCGTAACGTCGCTTGCTCTTTTTTTGATTTCTTCAGGAGCATTTTCCATGGCAAAAGATCTTGTTGATACTTCAAATTGTGTAATATCATTACCTCCGTCACCAAATGAGTAAATCTCATTAAAAGTAAGGTTCCGAAGATTTTCATACCGTCTAATCGCTTTCCCTTTTTGTGCATCAGTTGATGTGATTTCACAGTTGTTAGGAAAAGAAGAGGAAAACGAAATAGCCTCATATTTTCTAAGCATTTCTTTAACGTGGTCGATTTTATCTAGCTGTGTTTCATCGACAACGGCGATTAACTTATAAATTTTTACATCCTTTAAATGCAGGATCGCCTCATAATCTTGTTGATCAAAGAGTGTTTGAATCTCATCCCATGATTTGCCGCGAAGCATTGGCAATGTTCCTGGAAATCCACCTTGATTCGTATAAACTAGAACTCCTACTTCCAAGTTTTGTAATACTTTAAGTAAAGTTTGATATAAATCAATGGAAATTTGTGTTTCATATAGTAGCTTTCCTTTTTCGTCGTACATCATGCTGCCATTTAAACAAAAAATGGGAAGTTCTAATTCTTTTACGCCGTCTACTTTAATAACATCTGCGTATTGACGTCCTGTATTTAAAATTACTTCTATATGTTGATCCTTTAATTTCTGAATAATCATTCGGTTTGCTTCAGATATTTGATGATGGTCATCTAGCAAGGTACCATCTAAATCTATTGATACGCATTTCATTATTCATTTTCCCCCTAGTAATTCCAACAATTGTTTCTTTCAATATTGTAGCATATTTGCATACTACTTTGTTTTTTCGTTTATCGTTTCGGTTAGCTATTACTTTTCTTTTCTATTTGTGTCTAATGGTTCTAGGATTGCCTCAATATCTGACCGCTTAGACTCTAAAAATGGTGGAAGTGCAAGAGATTCCCCTAAATGTTTTAGATCTTCGTCTGTTGCAAAACCAGGGCCATCTGTAGCAATTTCAAACAAGATTCCATTCGGATCTCTAAAATACAGTGATTTAAAATAAAAACGATCTACATATCCTGAGTTTTGGAAGCGAGCTTCATTCACCTTTTCAATCCAATAATAAAGTTCTTCCTCATTATCCGCTCGTAAAGCTACATGATGAACACCGCCTCTACCAAGGCGCTGCACTTTCAAATCGTTTCGCTCCTCTAGATGTACCTCCGCCCCAGAGCCACCCTCCCCTGTTTCGAATACCAGAATAGGGGGTTGATTCTCCATAGTGGATGGATACGAAGTTTTTAAGCGGAATCCAAGTAAATCAGTTAAAACGCTAATAGTCGCTTCTGGGCGTCTTACCGTTAATTGTACTGGTCCAAGACCTGTAATCGCAAACTCTGCTGGTATAGGACTCTTTTCCCAAGGAATACCAGCCTTCACTCCATTATCGTTTTCATCAGATACTAAAAAGAACCGTTGTGTTTCAAAATCTCTAAATTCTAATGTTAATCTGCCTGCTCTCTCTAAGATTTCTCCGTGTTTAACATTATATTCTTCGAAACGTTTTAGCCAAAATTCTAATGCTTTATCACTTGGAACACGTAAAGAAGTAGCAGAAATGCTGCTTACTCCTTCTCTGTTAAGAGCCATATGGGGAATTTCAAAAAATGTTAGTTCTGTTCCTGGGCTGCCTTGCTCATCCCCATAAAACAAATGATAGACAGAGGGGTTATCTTGATTGACTGTTTTCTTTATTAGCCGTAGACCTAAAATATTTGTATAAAATGAGTAATTTTCTTTTGCTTTTGCCGTCATCGCAGAAACGTGATGAATTCCTTTTAAATTCATTTGCGGTTCGCTCCTTCTAAATATGTATAATGAAACGATATAAATTTATTTTAAATGGATTGATATCTGCACAACAAAACAGGGCATCTGTACCATATTTGTTTTCTAACATGATAGCATGATAAAAATGCCCTGTTTATTAAATTATATTTCTATATCAAGTTGTACAGGGCAATGATCGCTTCCCATTATATCACAATGAATAGTTGCATCTTGGATGCGCTCTTTTAATTGATTAGAAACGATAAAATAGTCAATACGCCAGCCAATATTTCTCTCTCTTACTTTCGCCATATAGCTCCACCATGTGTAGACATCGGTTCGCTCTGGGTATAGATATCGAAAGCTATCAACAAATCCTAATTCAAGTAAGCTTGTCATTTCGTTTCTTTCTTCAGTTGTGAATCCCGAGTTTCCAATATTCGGCTTCGGATTTTTCAAATCTATCTCTTGGTGAGCCACATTTAAATCCCCACAATAAATAACAGGTTTAATAGCTTCTAATGATAATATATAGTTTTTTAGTTGTTTTTCCCATTCAACTCGATAAGATAATCTGCTTAAATCTCGCTTTGAATTAGGGGTATATACATTCAGTAGGAAAAAGTCTTTAAATTCTAAGGTAATGGCTCTCCCTTCCAATTCCTCAAAGTCTTCTCCAATGCCATATTGAACAGAAAGTGGCTTCTCCTTTGTAAAAACGGCTGTTCCTGAATAGCCCTTTCTTTCTGCATAATTCCAAAACTGATGATAGCCTTCTAATTCTAGTTTAATTTGTCCTTCTTGTAGTTTTGTCTCTTGAAGGCAAAAGATATCTGCATCTATTTGCTGGAAAAAATCGAGAAAGCCCTTTTTCACACAAGCTCTAATTCCATTAACATTCCAAGTTACTAATTTCATAAAAATACTCCTAACTATATCAATCTTCTAATTATTAAGGGTATCATGAAATAGCTATTCGTTAAAGGATTATATCTTGGCAGAAAATGACGCTATAGCCATCTCAAAATGATAGAGAAAAATAAAAAGACAAATCGTTTTTTTCCAAACACCTATAAATATGGGATGGCAAAATAATGATTTGTCTACTTTTAGTTTACATAACTATATTATGATTAATTAAATTTCTTTTACTAAATTCTCTGTATTATACTGATAAAGAAGTTCCCTAATTCCCTCCCTTATTTCAGCTCCGTACATTGGCATACCATGTCCTGTATATAAAATTTGCGGATCTAGTGCTAATAGCTTTTCTATCGATTGGAAGCTGGTGTTTATATCTGGTGTAAAATATGCGGGTGGACCATGAATCTTTTTTTTCTGGGTTAAAACGGCAAATAATGACTCTTGTTTGACTGTAATCAGCGCATCCCCTGCTAGAAGCAACCGATCCTTTTCTCTAAATAAGGAAATATGTCCTTCCGTGTGTCCTGGCGTATGAATCCATTTCCAGTCATCTAAATATGGTAAAGAACCATCCCATGGAATAGGCTTGATACTGGAATGAAAATCAATGCCATCTCGCGGGTAAAATGGTGAAAGAAAGGACATCATCCCTTTTTCCCTTAATGGCGTAGGTGGCGGATATTTCTTCTTACTTTCCAAATAGGGAATTTCTTGTTCATGTATATACACAGGTACATTCCATTTCTTAACAAGTGTTTGTAATGCACCGATATGATCAAAATGAGCGTGTGTTAGAATGATTGCTAATGGTTTCTTTCCCTTGAAAAGTTGGTCTGTGTTTTTCAAAATAAATGGAGCAGAATAAGGAACGCCTGTATCGATAAGTACCCATTCCTCTTTCCTATTTCCTAGTCCTGCTATATATGCTATATTCGCAATTGCTGTACGATAGCCAAAAACATTTTCTGTAATTTTCATTCTTGTGCCACCCCTTTTTCTTTTAGTGTGACCAATTCGATAAAAGAAACACCTTATTGAGATTATTTTCCCTTTACTCGAAGTGCAAAGATGGTGCTTGAAAGAAAATATTTGATAATTAAAAGGAAAAGGTGTACGATACAGTTAATTAAATAGTTATGATTACACACTATGTGTGATCGCCTTCGGGGTCGGGTGAAATTCCCAACCGGCGGTGATGAGTGGACGTAAAACTCTAAGCCCGTGACCCGTTTTGTAAGATTTAAATTTATAAAACGGTGGATTTGGTGAGAAACCAAAGCCGACAGTAAAGTCTGGATGGGAGAAGGCAAATAACAATAAACAAAATGGTATGATTGATAGAATGAAAAGAATGAGTCTCCTTTCTTTTTCTGTTTCTGTTTTTCTATAGAGATGTTTTGTTGTATTTGAGATGCAGTAATAAGGGCGCTCACAGTTGAAGTGATCACTGCTAAATATACTAAGCTTAGAGTGGTCTTTTTTGAAAAGAATGGTGAAATGCCCATTGACAGCGTTAAGTACAAACAACAATCCATAAAAAACAGCTATTCTATCGTCCACATGTTTATTTAAGTATGTATTTGACCCCGTATAAATTTATTATACGGGGTTTTATTTTGTATTTTTATGGACTTTAAGGAGTGTTTTTTTCTATCCATATAATGTTTGACCCCCTGCTATTTAAGAGCTATAAATACACTCTGCAGAAAGGAGGAATTTCCATTGTTTACTGGATTAGTCGAAGAATTAGGTGTTGTAAAGCATAGTAAAAAGACGGGGCACACTATTTCTATAACGATTCAAGCAGAACAGATTCTCGAGGATATGAAAATTGGTGACAGCATTGCCGTAAATGGGGTTTGTCTAACAGTTACTGCCTTCCGTGATTGTTTGTTTACAGTCGATGTTATGCCAAACACGTTTAACGATACGACTTTAAGGCTTCTAAATAGCGGCACAATTGTTAATTTAGAACGAGCAATGGCTGCCAATGGAAGGTTTGGCGGGCACTTTGTGTCTGGGCATGTTGATTGTACGGGCATGATTATATCAACAAAAAAAATAGAAAATAGTACATTAGTTGAAATTCAGATGCCAGAGGAGCAAATACACTTAGTAATGGATAAAGGTTCTATTACCATTGATGGAACGAGTTTAACGGTTTTCCAAACGACTCCAACCTCTATTTTTGTATCACTCATCCCGCATACTTCTAAGGTAAGCATGATTGGGAATAAGCGAAAAGGTGAACTAGTGAATATTGAATTTGATCTTTTAGCTAAGTACTTTTATTCCTTTATGAATAGAGACAAAAATCCAGCTATAAAAAAAGATTCAACATTAACTGCTTCATTTTTAAGAGAAAATGGTTTTTAATCATAAATTTATTAAACGAAAGGAAGAAAACGATGTTTGATTCCATAGAAGATGCATTAAACGATTTAAAAAATGGCAAAGTGGTAATTGTTTGCGATGACGAAGATCGTGAAAATGAAGGAGATTTTATCGGCTTGGCAGATCACGTTACACCAGAAATGATCAATTTCATGGCAAAAGAGGGTCGCGGTCTAATCTGTGTCCCTATTCAACAAAATTTAGCAGAAAAACTACACCTTCCTGCAATGGTTACTAATAGTACAGATCCGAGAAGCACTGCATTTACAATTAGTATCGACCATAAAGAGACAACAACAGGGATTAGTGCATATGAACGAGCTTTTACTATAAGCAAAATGGTTGATTCAGACGCTAAAGCCGATGACTTTACAAGACCTGGACACATCTTTCCTCTCATTGCAAAGGATGGCGGTGTGCTAAATCGCAATGGACATACTGAAGCTGCTGTTGACTTAGCGATACTAGCTGGTGCTAATCCAGTTGGAGTGATCGTGGAAGTATTAAAGGAAGATGGAACAATGGCAAGAGTGGATGATTTAAAGCAAATCGCTGAAGAATTTGCTTTGAAAATGATTACGATTCAAGATTTAATTCAATACCGACAAAATTTATTACAAAAGGTGGAATAAAGAATGAAACAAGTATTTGAAGGAAATTTAATTGGGACTGATTTAAAAATCGGGATTGTTGTATCCCGTTTTAATGAATTTATTACAACAAGGCTTTTATCTGGAGCAGAAGATGCATTAAACCGACATGGAGTAAACGAGGATAATATTTCTGTTATGTGGGTGCCTGGTGTATATGAAATTCCCTTAGCAGCCAAAAAAATGGCCGCGTCTGGTAATTATGATGCTATTATTACATTAGGTACTGTTATTCGGGGTGCAACACCTCATTTTGACTACGTAAGCAATGAAGTAGCAAAAGGCGTAGCAAACGTTTCGTTAAGTACAGAAATACCTGTTATCTTTGGAGTTCTTACAACAGAAAACATCGAGCAAGCAATTGAACGAGCAGGTACAAAAGCTGGAAATAAAGGCTGGGAAGCTGCCGTTAATGCCATTGAAATGGGAAATTTATATAACCAATTAACACAAGCTTAAAACACCAAAAAACCTATAAACGAGGCTCTCTCGTTTATAGGTTTTTTTAGAAAAGTTATAACTACAAATAAGGAAGCAGCATCCCGCCCAATGCACCCGTTATAACAACAATCCATGGCGACAGTTTCCAATAGACTAACATCGAAAATAAAATGGCTGCAAAAGCAAAATCACTCGCATCTGAGATACTGCTTGTCCAAATAGGCTGGTAAAAAGATGAGACTAGAATACCAACAACCGCAGCATTTACACCCATTATAGCTCCTTGAATTTTTGGATTTTTTCTGACAAAATTCCAGAATGGGAGTGTTCCCACAATTAATAAAAAAGCTGGCAGAAAGATGGCGAATGTCGCGAGTAGTCCCCCACCCCATCCATTTAAGACGGTTCCAATATAGGCAGCAAACGTAAACAAAGGACCAGGAACTGCCTGGGTTGCACCATATCCAGCTAGGAATGATGCTTCACTCAACCATCCACCTGGGACAAATTCGCGCTCTAAAAGTGGCAATACTACATGTCCTCCTCCAAACACTAAAGACCCAGAACGATAAAAACTATCAAACATAGCAATCCATTGGTATGAAAATACCTCGCGAATTATCGGTAAAAGAAACAGAAGGGAAAAAAATAAGACTAAAGAAACACTTGCTACTTGTTTTGAAATTGGAAAAGAAATATCCACCTGATTTTGTTGTCTCACTTGCTGCTTATAAAGAAAATAACCAATGATAGCTGATAAAATAATTACTCCTACCTGGGAAAAGACACTTTGCCATAAAAGTGTGAGTATTAATGCAAAAAGTGCAATGGTCTTCCTTTTTAGGTCTGGTGTTAAGTTCTTTGCCATACCAAATATCGCATGGGCAACAATGGCTGTCGCAACTATTTTTAGACCGTGTATCCAACCCGCATTCCCTATGTCTAAGACATCTATCATCCTAGCAAAGATTATTAGAGCAATAACAGAAGGAAATGTAAATCCTAAAAAAGAAATAATCCCACCGAGGAGTCCTCCCCGTAAAATTCCTATCCCTATCCCAACCTGACTGCTTGCTGGACCAGGCAAGAATTGACAAAGGGCAACTAAATCAGCATAGCTTTTCTCATCCAGCCATTTCCTTCGACTTACGTACTCATCGTAAAAATAGCCTAAATGTGCAACGGGGCCACCAAATGATGTCAATCCTAGCTTTGTGGAAATAAGGAAAATTTCTAAAAAATTTGTCCTATTCTTCAATTGTTGTCCTTTTTTCAATGACAAACCTCCAAAATAATTAGTAATCTTTATCATAATGGACAATGCCTATTTAACCAAGTATAGGAAAGGGAAATTTACATAAAATTTAGAAAAGCATTAAATGATTAAAAGAATATTCCTTTATCACTTAATGCTTTAAGTTAACATAATCATATTATTGCAAATCCTCAATAGCCTTACTAACTGCAATTGTCAATTCCTCTGCGATTTCTTCTAGCTTGGGCTCCATAAGATTATTTGTTATAGTAGGAAAAGTACCAGTTGAATTAATTTCTAAATAGCCTGTCATTTTCGTATAATTAGCATCCTTTACCTCTACCATAAAATAGCCATTTCCTTTAAAATGATCATTAATTCCTTCTAAGTCAAAGGTAACCTTTGTAGGTTCTTTCCACTCTAATATCGTTACCTTCATTTCTATTTTTTTCTTAAAAAGCCCCATATCAATTTTAAATTCCCAAGTTGATACTGTGTCGTTGATGATTTCATGGTTCACATATCCTGGCACTAATGGTGCCCAGTTGTTCATAGAGCGAACAAAATCCCAAACCTTTTTTGCATTTGCATGGACGATAATTGAATGCTTTTTACTTGGCATCAAAACACTTCCCTTATCTTTCATTGACAAACTAATCTTACTTTTATCGTCATTCTTTTTCTGTTCTAGCAAATAAAAGAGATTGCTTTTTAACATACATCATGGATATATATATGCTGTCAAATGTCCGATTATGAATAAGAAAGTCATTTAGTTTACATAATAAAATTATGATAAACTTATATGTATTCTGAAATTTCCAAGTCCATTGCTTGTTCTTTTTGTAAATCAGATACATGCGTATATTTCTGTGTTGTATTTAAATTAGTATGACCGAGTAGCTCTTGTACTGTTCGGATATCTCGTCCATCTCTAACTAAATGTGTCGCAAAACTATGTCGTAATTTATGACTAGAAATCCCTTTTTCCTTCCATTTTAGCTCCGGATATTCTTTTCGCATTTGATCAATGATCCGCTCCGTTATTTCTTGAATACGTCTTCTGGATATTCGCTTCCCTCTCCTTGAAATAAAGAGTGCATCTTCCTGTCCTTTCATGGGGAAAATCCTGTTTTCTTCTATATATAATTGTAATTCTTCCATCAACTTTTTCGGTAACGGAATATAACGAGTTTTATTTCCCTTTCCCAGTACGTGAATCCCCCTGTTTTGATTAATGGACGACAGATTAAGAGAGTGTATTTCCATTACCCGTAATCCTGCAAATGCCATGAGTCCAAGGATGACTTTGTTCCGTCTTTGATGCTGCTTTTGGGATACCTTGCCAATCATCTCAAAAAAAGATTTTAATTCGTCTTTTTCCAAATAACTTGGTAGTTTTCCTTTTTGTTCTTTCGCGCTCTCCAAATCAATAGCGGGATTTTTTAGGACAAGCTCATAATCCACTAAACATTTATAAAAGGATCGAATGGCTGTCAATCTTCTATTTCTCGAACTAGCAGAATTTGCGCGCTTAGTTTTTAGTTCGTTCATAAAAAGGGTAACCTGTAATTTTTTTACTGAATTTAAGTCCATATATACTTCTTTTTTTCGTGTAATAAATTCGAGGAATAAATAGATGTCCCGTAAATAATTATCGATCGTAAATATACTGTAGTCCTTATTATCCATTTCTGTTCGAAAGAGCGTTAACTCTTCTTCATACCAAGAAAATAATGTTTCTTTTGTGATCATATGTATTGCCACCTAATCTATATAGTAATAATTCTAGTATACAATAATTCTTAAAAAACCGCACATAAGAGATATTATGCGCGGTAATGATGAGAAATTAATTAGAAGAGATTTAAAACTTTAATGACAGGTATACATTTAGATAGCGGAGTGGCAAATAAAAAAAGAACAGTACCTTTAAATGTACATGTTCTTTCTTTTCACTATATTTAAAATTCTCGCTTACTATAAAAGCTCAGTGAGATAAAATAGGATACTAGAAGAAGAAGAAGAAGAAGTGGAATTATCAGGATTAATCCCAGTTCTGCTTTTGATAATGTCGATAAACGAATCATCGTTTCTTGGATAAATTGATTATCTAGTTTTGCAAAATACTTCATTATACCAGTTGTTCCAAACACTATTACGAAAAGAAGAATAAAGTTAGCCATTTTGGCTTTTAAATAGCCAAATTTAAAAATCATAGGTAAAGAAATAGAAAAACATATTGTTACCATTATTGCTCCCCCTATGAGAATGATATAACTAAAAGGAACATCCAACGGAATGTGAAATAGTTTCACAAGAACATGGATCAGATAAAAGCCAATTGCTGCAAAAGCTGCATAAACATAGATGGACACATATTTTGATAATACTATTGTAGATAGTTTTATCGGAAGACTAATAAGAACTTTATCACTGTTATTTTTATCTTCTAATGCACTTGCTCCCAGAAGGAGTTGATAAGTAATTGCTAGTATTCCAACCATTAGTCCAACTTCTCCAAGACTGGAAAGAGAAACAGAGAAGAAACAAATTAACAATAGTGATAAGGCTATTGATCTTTTTTGGATAAGAATGTCTTTTTTAATTAGATGATACATGACCACCACTCCTTCTTGTGTAAAACACCATAATATCTTCTAAAGTTGGCTTTTCATAGAAATAAGAATTTCCAAATTGCTTTCTTACCTCTTCTTTGTTTTTACATAATGCTTCAAAACCAAAATCATTACTCTTTAAACCGATTAAATTTTTATCATTGATAATCTGTGTGCTATCTTTGCCTTTAACCATAGTATATTCTTCTAACAGCTCATCCTTCGTTTTATTTAAAATGATTTGTCCATTATTAATTAAAGTAATATAATCGGCTATCTTATCTAAATCTGAGGTTATATGAGTCGAAAAAAAGATTGCCTTATTTTCGTCTTGTATTAATGTTTGCAGTACATCTAGCAATTCAGTCCGAACCAGTGGATCTAAACCAGAAGTTGGTTCATCCATAATCAAGAGTTCAGCTTGATGAGAAAGAGCGATAGCTAATGAGAATTTCATTTTCATCCCTTTTGACAGCTCGTTGATTTTTTTATCCATTGGTAGAGAAAAATCCTTAACATATTTAAGGAATGTGCTTTCTTCCCATTGTGAATAAAATGGGCGGATGATGTTCTTCATTTCTTTTATTGTTAACTCTTCATAAAAGTGATTATCATCATAAACAAAGCCAATTCTCTCTTTAATTTTCATACTATGCTTTTCATTATCTAATCCAAAGACTTTAATCATGCCGCTATCTTTTTTGATTAAATTCATAATTAGTTTGATTGTTGTGCTTTTTCCAGCTCCATTTGGACCAATAAAGCCCATTATAAATCCTTTTTTTAAGGTAATATTAATCTTGTCTAAAGAAAAACCTTGTCGGCTCTTCGATACATTGATAAGTTCTAATGTGTTTTCCACTGTGCTCATCCTTTATAAATAATTTTTAATATTTCTTGTAATTCTTCTAATGTTAACCCGATTAGCTTAGCTGTACTGCTGGCTTCTGTTAAATGTTCCTCGATTGTTGTCAATTTGTTTTCACGAAGTATTTCTTTGTTTATTGCTGCAACATATGAGCCCTTTCCAGCGACTGTAACAATAAAACCGTCTTTTTCAAGTTCATCATAGGCTCTTTTAGTTGTAATAACGCTAATTTTAAGTTCTTTTGCAAGACTTCTAATAGAAGGAAGAGATTGTGTTTCTTTTAGTTCACCTGCTACTATTTGCTCTTTTATTTGCTTTACTATTTGCAAATAAATAGGCTCCTCTGAGGAATTGGAGATAAAAATATTCATTAGAAACACCTTTCAACTGTTATATCTGTATATAGTCAGTATATACAGATATAACAGTTGTGTCAACCCTCATAATTAGACAAGTTTTTAATTCATCATAATAATATTATGTAAACAAACCGTTTCTTCTATTTTTATCATTAGTATCTAAAATAATATACAAAACATGCAGGAAGAACTAAATGGGGAAAAAATAAATTCACGCATGAATCAATTTAAACAATTAGACCAAAGTCGCGAGTCTCTTATTGAAGAGGCAATTATACTTTGCAAAACTGGAGAGACACAAATAAATGAAGTTACAGAGCGAATAAACGAATTGGCAAGACATGGTGTCATTCAATTAGAGAAAATGTTACATAAGCAATGGTATGTGAATTTGTAAATCGTTCTAAATAAAAAAACAGTTCTGGACGTGAGCTCCTATCCAAGACTGTTTTTTTATTAATTAATAATTTTCCATAACAGGATAAAATCGAAAAACAGCTTTCCCGACAACAGCATCCTCTGATATACAACCAAGCTGTCTACTATCCATACTATTTTGCCTATTATCCCCTAATACAAATAGATGCCCCTTAGGTACTGTAACTTTAAGATTTTCCGTCAATCTCTGATTAGGAAGTAAATGCTTCTTTTTCTCTTGAAGATATGGTTCGTCATATTTTTCGCCATTAATATAAAGTGTATCATCATAAATTTCAATCGTATCATCAGGTAAGCCGATTACTCTTTTTATATAATCTTCTTTTTCTATTGGTGAATGAAAGACGATGGTATCAAAATGCTTGATTTGGCCAACTTTAGAGACAATCACTCTATCTTGATTTTCATATGTTGGCTGCATGGATTGTCCTATTACCTTAACAGGGGCAAAAATAAAGTTACGGCAAATAAACACAAATAGTAATGCGCAAATAAGTGCAATAATCCACGACTTTAGCTCTCTTTGAAAAGCTGATTTCTTATTAATATTGCTTCCCTCTTTTCTCTTTAAAAATTAGTTGGTTCTATTTAGATCACCATTTTATACATTAAAATATCATCTATATATTCATTTTCTGACAGTTTGATTTCTTTTATTTTACGACCTTCTTCTATAAATCCCATACAAGTATATAAAGAAATAGCCCTAGTATTTGTTGAGAAAACACCTAAGCTAACTTTTTCAATCAGCGGGTTTTCTTTGGCCCATGCTAGTAGTGCTTTTATAAGTAATTTTCCTATTCCTTTACTTCTATGCTTTTTACTTATCATCATCCCAAGTGATCCTGTGTGATTAAGTCTTTGTCTATTTTTTGTTTGAAAGACAATAAAGCCAATTACTTTATTGGTTTCTTCCGCAATTAGGATAGTTTCTCTCTCATTATGATGCAAAATTTTAGCGACCCATGCCTGTTGATCTTCCAGTGTTTGATTAAACTCTTCGATAGTAGTTATCAGATAATCTTCTTCGGCAATCACAGATTGCTGAATAGCAAAAATTGCTTCTGCATCTTCTAGTTTCGCATGGCGGATAAGATATTGATCAGCTGATTTCAATTTCTTTAGCCACTCCTTAATAAATATGAATGTGATGATATTAATAGATTAAACTCCCACTGGAGGAATTTAATTCCATTATAGCATAGCCACGATAAAATTACTCTGACCTGTTTTTCTTTTTTCTATATATAATCCAAGCTATTACAATAACTACAACAGGAATTAAAATTGGTGATAATCCAACAATCATCACGATGACACTTGAAAGGAAGGAAATTAACCCGTTAATCGTGCTCACGAATTGACTTTTTGCTTTTTCCCATGTATTTAAAGACTCTTTATCTTGAATAGAACCCACTTTTACTAACTCTTCTTCCAGTTGGATCGTGACAGTCGAATAGTCTACGTTATTTTTTAAGTATTTCATTCTACCTAATATTTGTTCTTTTTCTGCCTGCACAGTTGCAAGATCATTTGAAATTTTAAGAAGGTCTTCTGTTTTTTCTGCTTGTTCCATTAAAGCTAGTAGCCTTTTTTCCACTGCTTCCTTAGCTTTTAGCCGTGATTGCAAATCCACATATTCTTCAGTCACATCGTTGCCGGTGATACTCTTCTCTGTAACCTTTATACTTTTCTTTTCGATATCGTTTAGGTAAGTTTGGAAATGCTTTTGAGGTATTTTTACGATAATAGTTCCGTTTATATAATCAGTACCACTATCATGAATGGATGATTCCACTATATACCCGCCTAGCTCTGCTGCTTTTGATTGGATATGCTTCTCTACGTTGTGATAGTCTTTCACCTTTAAGGATAGATTCCCATTATAAATAACTAATCGGTCATTATTACTAATTGCTTGACCGTTATTTTCTTTTACCGTTTTACTATCTGTTGCGGGTAGTTCTCCTATTTCATTCTGGGCATCGATGACATTGGAATCAGCCTTTTCATAATCTCTGCTATCAGCTGCTTTATCTTCGGAATTTTGTGAGCATCCAGTTAATAATAATAGAAATAATAACGACCAATTAAATATAATTAGAAATTTTTTCATTTTTTTCCTCCTGCGTTTTGTTAATGATTAGACGGATAAGAAGAAATTAAGTTTCAGTTTAATTCCATTTTTTATTATAAAACTCATTATTATGTTCATCTAAATAAAGACCATTTTTTACACCAATTCAGTATTCTTTGTATACGATAATACAAATTTAGTTACAGGGATAAATCCATTTGATTATCATACAATGTTATAAAAGTGGTGGAAATAACGTTTATACGGAGGGATTCTTTGTGGAGTTAGACAGGCATATGGAAATGACTTTTCAAAACTTACAAGAGAAAAATATGACCTTTGATATCGTTTTTCAGCGTATCCTTGCTTTTATGTCTAGAAGTCCTTCGGGAAATTATCAATTAATGATTGGTACAGATTCACAAGTGCATTCCACACATACGAAGTTTATTACAGGAATAGTCATTATGAATAAAGGAAAAGGTGCTTGGGCATGTATTAGAAAAGTGATCATACCAAGGAAGATTCTAAGACTTCATGAGAAAATCTCCTATGAGACAACACTTACAGAAGAGGTAGTTAGTCTGTTCACAGAGGATAGGAAAAACCAACTAATTGATGTTGTCCTCCCCTTTGTTTATCAAGGAGCAACTTTCTCGATAGAGGGACATATAGATATTGGAGCAGGCAGAAGAAATAAAACAAGAGAATTTGTCAATGAAATGGTAGCAAGAATGGAGTCAATAGGTATCGAACCAAAAATTAAGCCTGATTCATTTGTTGCTTCATCCTATGCTAATAAGTATACGAAATAATTAAATAAAAAAAACCTGTCCACAAACGGAACAGGCAAAATACATTTATTTTTCTTTTGAAGAAGCAACTTCTTCAGAAACCTTTTTATTTTTGTTAATAAAATGAATGATAAATGTGATAATAAACGCAGCAATTAGAATCCCAAAAAATACATAGTGATCTAATTCATATCCAAAAATGCTAGCAAACATCTTTACCGCGATTATCCCAATTAATACAAAGGCGGTATTCTCTAATTCTGGAACTTTTTCAATGAGAACTAAGAATAATTTGGCAACAGTTCTCATCATTAAAATACCGAGCATTCCACCAATCAGTAGAATCCAGATTTCATTTGAAACAGCCAAAGATGCTAATATGCTGTCAACCGAAAAGGCTAAATCCATTAATTCTACGGAGATAACAGTTGCCCAGAATACGCCGAACAATCTTATTGTCCAACTGTCTTTCTTCATCGCTGAGGCATCTTCATCTTCCTCACCAAGCCAGAAATGCTTAATTACAATCCATGCTAAGTATGCTGCTCCAATTACTTTTATCCAGGTAAAATGGATTAAGTAAACACCAATTCCAATAAAGAAGAAACGGAAAAAATAGGCTCCGAATAAACCATATGTCAATGCTTTTTTTTGTTTATCTGGCGGTAAATGTTTTACCATTACTGCTAATACGAGCGCATTATCTGCTGATAATAAGCCTTCTAAAATGACTAACGATCCGATTAATCCCCATGATACTGGATCTGTTAATACTTCTGCCCACATCTTCCAATCAAAAAATGAAGCATAGGTTGATAATATTTGATGTAAAACGTCCACTTAATGAGCCTCCATTATTATATGTAATCATATGGAAGCTATTATACTCCTATCATTTTCAGATAGCAACTGTAATAAAGGAAAGAAGAAAAAATACCTTCTATTATTCTTCATAAATCATTTTTACTGTCATACCACCGTCTACCATAAGATTCGTTCCTGTAATAAAATCATTTTGCGGATTTGTGAGGAAAAGACATGCTCTCGCAATATCCTCAGGTTTACCTACTCTTTGTGATAGATGCTGTTCATGATCGCTTTCTCGCAGATTTTCATAATCTTTCGTTTCGATCCAGCCTGGTGATATGCTGTTAACTGTTATATGTGCATCAGCTAAACTATTTGCCAAAGCATGAGTAATAGCCATAATTCCACCTTTGCTAGCACTATAGCTTTCTGTATTAGGTTCCGACATATAGGCTCTGCTAGATGACATGTTAATAATCGACCCTTTTGCGCCTTGAGTTCGCATGATTTTTGCGACTTCTCTTGAACAAAGAAACACGCTGCGGAGATTCGTATTTATCACATCATCCCATTCTTCTATCGTTAAATCGTAAAATGATTTAAAAATGCCTTTACCGGCGTTATTAATTAAGATATCAATCTTTCCAAATTTCGCTTGTGTTGTCTCAACCATTTGAATGATATCTGCTTCGTTTCGAACATCGGTTTTTATAAAAATTGCTCTCTCTTTTTGCTCTATAGAATCAAGTACATGTTTTCCTTGCTCTTCATCTATATCAGCTAGGATAACATAGGCATCTTCTTGCAAATAAGCTTTTGCAATTGCTTTGCCAATACCATTACTAGCCCCAGTTACAATGACAACTTTATCTTTGTACATTCTAATCACCAACCATTCATATAAAAAAGCAAGCCAATTTCTCAGCCTGCCTTGTTGTATTTATTCTTCAGTGATTTCCACTTTTTCCATAACATCGCCATTTTTCATTGCTTTTACAGCAGCAATACCGGACGTAACTTGTCCAAATACTGTATGAACACCATCTAAATGCGGTTGTGGCTCATGTACGATAAAGAATTGGCTTCCGCCTGTATCACGGCCAGCGTGTGCCATAGAAAGAGCTCCTTCCACATGTTTGTGAGGGTTTCCTTCTGTTTCACATTTGATTGTGTATCCAGGTCCTCCTGTTCCATTTCCATTTGGGTCGCCGCCTTGGCTGACGAAACCAGGAATTACACGGTGGAATGTTAAACCATTATAGAAACCTTTTTTAATAAGTTCCACAAAGTTAGCTACTGTTCCAGGAGCTTCGTTTGGATATAATTCGAATTCAATTTTTTCACCATTTTGCATTAATATGTATCCTTTAGTTGCCATGATCAACATCTCCTTATTTCAAAATCAGCTTTTATCATATCATCTTTTCGGAAAGAAAGAAAATATTACGTTCCTTTTATCCATTATTCTTTTATTTTCTTTGGTTCTTCATAATCGATACCTTTTGTATCTACAGTAACTTGTTTCATTTTTATCTCTTCTACTGGTTTGTCATTCTTATCTCTTTTTGAAGAGACTATTTTATCGACGACATCCATGCCTTCTATCACTTTCCCGAACGGGGCGTATTCTCCATCCAAATGAGGGGCGTCTGCAACCATAATGAAGAATTGTGACCCAGCAGAATCAGGCAGTTGAGACCTTGCCATGCTAATTACGCCTCTTTCATGCTTTAAGTCATTTTCAAACCCATTCTCTGAAAATTCTCCTTTAATCGAATAGCCTGGCCCGCCTGTTCCATTCCCATTGGGATCGCCGCCTTGGATCATAAAATCAGGAATAATCCGATGAAAAATTAATCCATCATAAAAACCTTTATTCACTAATGAAACGAAATTATTGACTGTATTAGGGGCTTTATCAGGATAAAGTTCTAATGTAATGGTCGAATTATCTTCCATCGTAATCGTTACAATAGGATAGTCGTCTGGTGAAATCACTTTTGCTTGTGTTGTATTTTCTTCTTTTGATGGCTCACTTTTCGTTGTGCCACAGCCTGACAGTAGTAAAAGAAGGACTAAACTCAAGAAAAATACTATACCACCTCTTTGTTTTCTACTCAAATAACATCATCTCCTCTGTATGGATTCTTTCCTATTTTAACGAAAACGTTTTTATTTGTACAATGAATAACTGATAATAGCTAAAGAAAGAGCATTATCCCAAATCTTCGGATAATGCTTTTTGCTCATGATATATATTTTAATAGATAACTAGCTAAATAAGGAGAATGTATACGCACTGCTAGTGACGGTGGAGTACTGCCATTCACTAATTCGGACGGCAAACCAAACCAAATAACTTTTTCATCAATAATAATGAAAGGAAACGGTATACCAGGAGCTGAACCTATACTCCCTCTATTAAGAAGCTGTTTCCATTGTTGTTTTAATATCTCGTTCTGTTTTGGAAAAGAGGCTATTATTGTATGGTTGGATCGTTTGATATCTTTTTCTAGTAATTCTACTCTTTGTGCGTGCGTCCAAAATAGCTTAGGATTCTTCTTTTGAATCCACTCGCCAATTTGTTGGTTGGTTACCACTTTATTAAAACTTTCTTGATGATTGACAAGCTGTCGGATCGTTTTCTTCCTATCTATTTTTGTTTTTATATAGTTCCTGTTTGCTATATGAATAAATTTTCCTTTTGCCCTGCTGATCGCCACATTTATTAACCGACCGCTTTCTTTACCAGTTAAAAGCATTCCAGGCTTTAAAAATGCCTGTCCTTCTACACTATCAAAGATGATTATATCTCTTTCGCTTCCTTGAAAACGATGAACTGTAGCCACAATTAGTCGTTTTTCCATGATGGCTTCCGGGAAAAATTCTGCTGCCATTGCTTCCATTATTTCTGCCTGCGCTCGATATGGAGTAACATAGCCGATACTCGTTGTTCCTTTTTCACTTAAAGCCTCATTTATAACTTGCAGAGCTAATAATAGATGGATATAATTCATACGGGACTTCGAAGCTCTCTCAAAGGTGGCATATGCGCCAAATTGACTTGAATCTAATAAAATATTGGCATCTCCTTGGAAAGGTAGTTTTTCTGCGATTGCTTTTCTGTTTCTTTCCACCCTCTTATGATCTCCTACAAGGGAATGATAGATATATTTATTGGTAAATTGAGAGATGCTTGGATGCATCCTTCTTTGTTCGTTTAATAACAAAAGCTGAGGATGAAGCGATGAACTATGAACCGTTTTGGCAACGCCTGTCGCGTGGAATACGTCTTCTCTTAACCATTTATCTACTAAAGCATGACGGCTAGTTGCGATAGGAGGTAACTGTTTAAAATCTCCACAAATAATGATTCTTTTTGCTAGTGATGCAGAAAAAGCGACTTGTGGAATATATGCCATGCTCGCCTCATCTACTATTACTAAATCGTATTCATCTTCATAGATGGCTGGATCTGTGGCAGCTTTTACTATTGTCGTGCCAACAATTTTTGCTTTTTGTACAAATTGCAGTTCCCTTTTTCTGATTTTTTCCATCACATTTGCTAATTTCTCTTCCATCTCTAATAACTGAGCAGAATCTCTTGTTGTAAACGAATAAGAAAGGTCTTGTTTAAGTTTTAGTTTTTCTTCAAAAAAATACTGTTTTTGCTTGGCAAGATCCATATCCTTTTTATCTAATAAGGAACTTGTTGTAATTTTTTCTTGTTCAAGTGATGCATTATTTCTATTTCCCCCATAGCGAAGGATATCCCCTATTTTAAATCGGTCCTTTTCTTTAATCGTCGTCGTTATTTCCGTGAGTAGAACATCTACAGCCTGGTTACTTTGTGCTAAGAGTAAAATCCTCTTACCTTTCCAATAACGTTGTAGAGCAACTCTAGCTAATGTATATGTTTTGCCTGTTCCAGGCGGCCCCCACACAAAGGAGACGGGGTTATATTTGCATCTTAAAGAGAGCTCATGAACATGATTTTTCAGTTGCTCACTTGGGTGCTTTGTTTCTTCACTAGGTTGCATTAATTTAACGATTCTACTAAGCTTACGTTTATTTTTTTTAATAGTATCAAAACGGATTTGCAGCTGTTCTAATAGCTCCCAAGGATCATGGGATAAATATGCTTCTGAGACATCCTCCCCAATCTCCTTTTCCAAAATAATAAGAAGGCTCTTGCCATCTGCCGACAATACTCTCCCCCTTACAGCCTGACTTCCCCAGTGGATCATTACATTTGATCCAATTGGAACCTTTAGATTGCTGATGCTTTCAAAATAATACGTAAAGTCATTTTCTGTGTTTAGGAGAATTCCATTATATAAAGCAACTTTCGATTGCCCGTATTTTTTTAAATGATTGATCTCGATTTGTAGTGCTTGCTGCCATTGTTTAATGGTAGTGATAATGTTTGTCATTTTCCCCTTTAATTCCTTTTCTAAAAAAGTCGATTTTTCTATTATAGCATTTAAAAGAAAAGAAGAATAGAAACAGGGAAATCCAGTTCTATCCTTCTAGTTCTTTGCTATTCTTCGTTTGTTGTTCTATATATTCATCAATTTTTGCATCTAATCGTTCTAAACTCTTTATTGCCCGTTCCTTTGTTATCGTACGATAGTGATGATGTCCCCCAGGCTCCTCGTCCTTTTCATCAGCTAGTTTAACAATTTTTTGTAAGGGGGTTAAAATCACGGAACCACCAGGAATGAAACTATCTGTATGGAAAAGAACGGCTAAAGCTATTTCTTTTGCTTTAATTGGATTTTCTCCTAAACGGATTAATAATTTATGTGCTCTTTCTGCCCCTTTTATTGGATGAATGTCATTTTGTCTATATAATTTATAATCCCATTTTCCATCTTTATACCATGTATAGTGTCCCATATCATGTAAAAATCCGGCTTTAGCTGCATTATCGACATCGACATTTGATTCTTTTGCCATTTCAAAAGCATGATAAGCAACTGCCAGAGCATGAGCTAAACCTGAACGTGTAATATATTTTTGTGCAATATGATGATTATATATATCGAGAAGTTTAACGTCTCTCATCTCCGACACTTCCTTTCTTTATATACAATAACACTCGATATTGAGAGAGTGTCTGATAAACTTTATTTGCTTTATCCTACCCGTATTAATCCGTTTAAAAAAGTATTTTTCCTATTATATTATATTTTTTGTAAAATGATAATAAAAAACACTTGAAATAGCTAAATGGCTTAGATTATAAGTTGATTATTAATTGTTTTAAGGAAAGCGTTTATTTGGAATTTTATTAATATTTTGAATGCGTAAAATTTTCTTCCTTTGTAAAAGAGATTTTATAGGTTAGATATTAACGGATATAGAAAAAAGATGTGATATCTCATTAATCACATCTTTTTTCTCGTTTTATGCATTTACAGTGGGTAAAATCGAGGTTCCCATTAAGTATTCATCAACTTTTCTGGCAACTTCTCTGCCTTCGTTAATTGCCCATACGATTAAGCTTTGCCCTCTGCGTGCATCACCAGCAGCAAATACACCTTCCAAATTCGTTGTGAAATCGCCATATACCGCAGCAACTTTACGACTTGTTGTTTCTAGTCCAAAATGTTTCAGTACTGGTTGTTCTGGACCTTCAAAGCCGATTGCAATAAATACTAACTGTGCTGGCCATACTTTTTCCGTACCAGGAATTTCTCTGAAAATAAACGTTCCGTCTGCTTGCTTTATTTTTTCCATCGAAACAGTATGAAGCTCTTTTAGCTTTCCGTCGCTATCTTTTACCATTCTTTTTGTTTGAATACCATATTGTCTTGGATCTTCACCAAACTTTTGTTCAGCTTCTTCGTAAGCATATTCTAATGTGAATACATTAGGCGCTGCTGGCCACATATTTTCACTTGAACGCATTATCCCAAGCTTTGGATGCTTCCCAAATTGAACTACACTTTTACAGTTCTGACGTAATGCAGTTGCTACACAATCTGCACCTGTATCGCCGCCACCGATGACGATCACATCTTTTCCAGCAGCATCAATGAAGTTTTTATCTTGAAAATTGGAATCTAGTAAACTTTTGGTTACACCAGATAGATAGTCCATGGCAAAATGCACACCTTCAGCATCTCTGCCTTCCATTACTAAATCTCTTTGTTTCTGCGCGCCAGTACATAGAATAACAGCATCATACTGTTCTCTTAATTCTGAAGCTGTTATATCTTTCCCTACTTCTGTATTAGTAATAAAATCAATACCTTCTTGTGTAAGTAGTTTCACTCTTCTTTCCACATCTTTTTTTTCAATTTTCATGTTAGGTATCCCATACATTAATAATCCGCCTGGTCTATCTGCACGTTCATACACAGTTACGGAATGCCCTGCTTGATTTAACTGATCTGCACTAGCTAGCCCTGCTGGTCCTGAACCAATAACGGCTACTTTTTTCCCTGTTCTCTTTGCCGGTATCCGCGGCTGGATCCAGCCCTGTTCAAATCCTTTATCAATAATAGTCCGTTCGATATTTTTAATCGCCACAGCAGGATCTGAAATCGCTACAGTACAGGAACCTTCACAAGGAGCTGGACAAGCACTACCAGTGAATTCAGGGAAATTATTTGTTTTCAATAAACGATCTAATGCCTCTTTCCATCTTCCTCTATAAACTAAATCGTTCCATTCAGGGATTAAGTTATGGATTGGACAGCCGGATGTACTTCCCGCAATTTCCATCCCGATATGACAGAATGGTGTTGCACAGTCCATACATCTTGCCCCTTGTCTTTGAAGTACATCATCAGAGAAAGGAGCAGAATATTTCTTGAAATCTTTTAGACGGGAAAGCGGATTTCTTTCTTCCGCTTCCTCCCGATTATATTCGATAAATCCAGTTGCTTTTCCCATTCTGTTCTCTCCTTTCTACTGCACTAATACGCTAATTTTATTTGCTTGTTTTTTTTTGTCTTGTTTGGAATTATTCGCAAAAGCTTCCATTGCGGCATCTTCTTCCGATAAACCATTTTCAAGTCCCTTTTGAATGTTGGCGATCATTCGTTTGTAATCTTTTGGAATAACTTTGACAAACTGTTGAACGTATTTATCCCAATTAGCAAGTACTTGTTGACCTGCTAAACTACCTGTTAATTCAATGTGCTTTTTAATAAGCCCTTTTATTCTCTCTATTTCTGCTTGTTCTTCTAATTGTTCAAAGATTATCATTTCTTTATTACACATTGCTTTAAATTTGTCCGCGTCTTTCGATAAAACATAGGCAACTCCACCTGACATACCTGCAGCAAAGTTTTTTCCGACATCACCTAAAATAATGACTTCTCCGCCAGTCATATATTCTAAGCCATGATCACCGATACCCTCTACTACAACACTCGCTCCACTGTTACGAACCGCAAATCTTTCTCCTGCTTTTCCGTTAATAAACGCTTCCCCACTTGTAGCACCGTAAAATGCAACATTTCCGATAATAACATTATCTTGCGCAATAAATGAATTGTCTGCTGGTGCCTTTGCCACAATTCTTCCTCCAGAAAGCCCTTTGCCAATATAGTCGTTTGCATCACCTGTTAAGTACATGCTCATGCCTTTGGGAATAAAAGCACCAAAGCTTTGACCCGCTGAACCTGTGAAATGTAAATTGATTGTATTGTCAGGAAGTCCTTCCTCTCCATATAATTTTGATACTTCACTGCCAACAATTGTACCTGTTACACGATTAGTATTTTGGATAGTATAATGCAAGTGGAGCGCTTCTTTATTGACAATAGCTTTTTGAACTGCTGGAAGTATTTTTTGAATATCTAAACTTTCATCAATTTTATGGTTTTGTGGTGTTTCGAATGTTCTTGGTCCATCGACTTGATACAATAGTTTCGATAAGTTTAAATCTTTTGCTTTCCAATGCGATTGCGCCTGTTCACTTACCTTTAATACATCTGTTCTTCCAACCATTTCTTCTATTGTGCGGAATCCTAATTGTGCCATTAGTTCACGTACTTCTTCTGCAACAAAACGCATGAAATGGACAATATGATCTGGATCTCCAGCAAATTTATAGCGTAATTCTGGATTTTGGGTAGCGATCCCCACTGGGCATGTATCCAAATGACAAGCTCGCATCATCACACATCCCATTACAATAAGTGGTGCTGTAGCAAAGCCGAATTCTTCGGCTCCCATAAGGGCTGCAAGTACTACGTCTTTTCCTGTCATCAGTTTACCATCTGTTTCTAAAACAACACGATTTCGTAAACCATTTAGCATCAACGTTTGATGCGCTTCTGCTAAACCTAATTCCCACGGAAGCCCAGTGTGTTTAATACTTGTTTTCGGTGAAGCCCCTGTACCTCCATCGTATCCACTTACAACAATTACATCGGCAGCACCCTTTGCAACACCAGCAGCGATGGTACCAATTCCGCCTTTTGAAACTAATTTTACTGAAATACGTGCGTCTCTATTGGCGTTTTTCAGGTCATGAATGAGCTGAGCTAAATCCTCGATAGAATAAATATCGTGATGCGGGGGTGGGGAAATTAATCCAACGCCTGGTGTAGAACCGCGAACTTCAGCAACCCACGGATATACTTTATTCCCTGGCAATTGACCTCCTTCACCGGGCTTTGCTCCTTGAGCCATTTTAATTTGCAATTCTTTTGCGTTTATTAAATAATGGCTCTTAACCCCAAAACGTCCAGAAGCTATCTGCTTAATATTACTTCTTCTGTTATCGCCATTTTCATCTATCATATATCGAGAAGGATCTTCTCCGCCTTCCCCACTGTTACTGCTGGCACCTAATCTATTCATGGCAATTGCTAATGTTTCATGTGCTTCTTTACTTAAAGAACCGAAGGACATTGCACCAGTCTTAAATCGTTTTACGATAGATTCTACTGATTCCACTTCCTTCATATCGATAGGCTGTCGTGCTGAATCAAACGCAAATAAATTTCGTAAAAAACTCATGCTTTCTTCATTTGCAGCCTCAGAAAACTGTTTAAATAAGGAATAATCTCCTTTGCGGCATGCCCATTGTAAGGTGTGGATTGTTTTCGGATTAAAAGCGTGATGTTCCCCGCCTTTTCTCCATTGAAAATCGCTCCCCGAATCTAATGTTTCGTCCATCCCATCTTGATAACCCCATTCATGTCTTTTCGTTGCTTCTTCGGCAATTATATCTAATCCAATACCGCCAAGCTGTGAAACAGTACCAGTAAAATAACGGTCGATAACTTCTTCGCCGATACCGACAGCTTCAAAAATTTGAGCTCCTCGGTAGCTTTGGACAGTAGATATACCCATTTTAGACATTACTTTTACAACACCTTCTGTAATGACTGTATTATATCTTGTTACCGCCTCTTCATAGGAAAGGGACAGCATCCCATCTTTGATTGCTTGATTGTAGGTTGCGTATACTAAATAGGGATTAATTGCATCGGCTCCAAAGCCTATTAAACTTGCAAAATGATGAACCTCTCTTACTTCACCAGATTCTACGATAATACTTGCTTTCGTCCGCAGACCTTTTTTAATTAAATCCTGATGTAAAGCACTGACAGCTAATAAAACGGGAATCGCTTTTTCTTCTCGTTTCATTGCACGGTCTGAAAGAATAAGCAAGGACACACCTTGTGCAATTGCTTCTTCTGCCTTTTGCATGAGCTGATTTAAACTGCTTTCTAAATCATCTGTAAACAAACTATCTAGTGTTCGGGCTGTAAATTCAGTAAATGTATGAGATCGTAATTGTTCTACATCACTATTTGATAATATTGGTGTTTTCAATTGGATTCTATGACAATTACTTGCATCAGGATGTAACAAATCACCTTCAGCACCTAACCAAGTTAAAGTAGATGTAACCAAGTGTTCCCGAATAGCATCAATTGGCGGATTAGTTACTTGTGCAAATAGCTGTTTAAAATAATTAAATAAAGATTGCGGCTTATTAGACAAGACAGCAAGCGGCGTATCATTTCCCATCGATCCAATCGGGTCTTTTCCCTCCAAAACAACTGGAAGTAGATTTTTTTGGACATCTTCATACGTATAGCCAAATGCTTTCTGCCTTGCAAGTAAATCCGTAAAGTCTTCTGCTTTTTCTTCTACATTCTCCTCTAGTCGAATAACTTCATCTAACCAATCATCATAAGGATGTGCCGAAGCAATGGTATTTTTTAATTCTTCGTCTGAAACAATACGACCTTCTTCAAGATCAATTAATAGCATTTTCCCAGGACTTAAACGCTCTTTATAAAGAATATTCTCTTCTTCGACTGGAACAACTCCCACTTCTGAAGAAAAAACAATATAATTATCTTTCGTTACATAATATCTTGCTGGACGCAAACCATTACGATCCAATATAGCACCGATTTGTTTACCGTCCGTAAAAGTGATTGCCATAGGGCCATCCCATGGTTCCATTAAGCTACTATGATATTCATAAAAATCTCTTTTCGCCTTTGAAATATGGGGATTTTCAGTCCAAGGCTCTGGGATCATCATCATAGCTGCATGGGCAGGTGTGCGTCCAGAGAGGATAAAGAATTCAAGTGCATTATCGAATACAGAAGAATCACTACCATTTGCATCTAATATCGGCAGTACCTTTTGCAAATCCTCTCCAAAAACTTCTGATACAAATTGCTGCTCTCTTGCTTTCATCCAGTTGAAATTTCCTCGTAAAGTATTAATTTCTCCGTTATGAATTAAGTAACGGTTTGGATGTGCTCTTTCCCAGCTAGGAAAAGTATTTGTGCTAAAGCGGGAATGAACAATAGCAAACGCGGATACAAAAGCCGGATCCTGCACATCTAAATAAAAGCTTTCGACTTGGTCTGATGTGAGAAGTCCTTTATAAACAATGGTGCTAGATGACAAACTTGCGAAATAAAATTCTTTTTCTTCTGCTCTTCCCCAATTTTCAGCAAGTTTACGGATAATATATAATTTTCGCTCAAAAGCTAATTTATCTTTGTTTTCTATGCTTGATTGAATGAATACTTGGCGGACAATCGGACAACTTTCTTGTGCGACTTTTCCGATTTTTCTGAAATCTGTTGGTACAGTTCTCCAGCCAATAAGTTCTTGACCCATTTCTTTAATATATTCGTTAATTTTTGCTTCGATTATTTCTCTGTGAGGATCATCTTTAGAAAAAAAGATCATTCCTACTGCGTATTTTCCGCTTTCGGGAAGATTGAATTCCTTAAGTTCTTTTCGAAAAAAGGTATCAGGTATTTGAACCATTAATCCAGCTCCGTCTCCTGTTAAAGGATCGCTCCCTTGGCCGCCGCGATGATCCAATTTACAAAGCATACTTAAACCTTTTTTCACAATGTCATGCGTCGCTTCCCCTTTTATATGAGCGTACAGTCCGATTCCACATGCATCATGTTCAAATTCCGGTCTATATAAGCCCTGTGCCTTTTCCATTTGGTTGTACGTCATTTCAACCACCCCTGTCAGATTTTCTAACAAATTTTTTTATTCAGATAATTTAATTATACTATACAAATTCATATGTACAATATATCATTTAGATAGAACTAATCTAAAAAAGAGATTATTATAAAGAAGGTCGGTAAAAATGGAACTTAGACAACTAAAATACTTTATTGAAGTAGCTGAAAGAGAGCATGTCTCAGAAGCTGCTGAGCATCTTCATGTTGCTCAATCTGCTGTTAGTCGTCAAATTGCAAATTTGGAGGATGAATTAGGTGTTCAATTATTTGAACGAGAAGGAAGAAATGTTAAATTAACTCCAATTGGAAAAATTTTTTTAACCCACTCCCAATCAATCCTGAAATCAGTTGATCGAGCTGTAGAACAAGTTAATGCCTATCTGGACCCAGAAAGAGGTTCGATTAAAATTGGCTTTCCAACTAGTCTTGCAAGCCACTTACTGCCTACTGTCATATCAGCATTTAAAGAAAAGCATCCACATGTAAAGTTTCAATTAAGGCAAGGCTCTTATCACTTTTTAACCGAAGGTGTAAAAAATAGAGATATAGATTTAGCATTTTTAGGACCTGTACCAACAGATGACTTCTTATTAACAGGAAATATTCTATTTACAGAGAAAATCTTCGCACTATTACCAAGCAATCATATTTTGAGTGAAAGAAAATCACTACGCTTACGGGATCTGCGAAATGATGAATTTGTTTTATTTCCCGAAGGATATATATTGCAAAAAATCGCGATTGATGCATGTAAACAAGAAGGATTTTTACCTAATATTAATGCTGAGGGGGAGGATTTAGATGCAATCAAAGGGTTAGTTTCCGCAGGAATGGGTGTAACTCTTCTTCCAGAGAGTACATTTTATGATACTGTTCCCAAATTTACAGTGAAGGTTCCTATTGAGGATCCAATTATTAGTCGTACAGTTGGTATCATCGTACCAAGTAATCGAGAATTGCCACCTTCTGTACAAACATTTCGTCGATTTATCATCGACTTTTTCACGATTCTAGAAAAATATCAGTAACAAAGAAGCAATAAGGGCCACACTTTTGCAAAAGGTAATGGACCCTTATTTTTTTGTGAAAACTTTTTTATTTTTTTAATACTTCCTTCACTAAAGAATGAAAAATTGTTAATGCATGATTAATTGGTTCAGGACTGGTCAAATCGACACCGGTTTTCTTTAGAAGTTCAAGAGGATAATCCGAACTTCCGCTTTTTAAAAACTCTAAATAGTTCTCTACATCTTCTTTCTTTCCTTCGAGAAGTTTATCAGCAATATTAATCGCAGAAGCAAAGCCAGTCGCATATTTATATACATAAAATGGACGATAGAAATGCGGAATTCTTGCCCATCCATATTTCACTTGTTCGTCTATTATTAAAGCACTGCCATTGTATGCTTTAAATAATTCTTCATAGGTTTGATTGAAAAAATCCAAAGACAGTGGCAACCCTTTTTCTGCTTGTTCATGAACCGCTTTTTCAAACTCACCAAACATAACTTGTGTAAAGAAGGTTCCTTTAAAGCTATCAATAAAATGATGCAATAAATGCTCGCGTTTTGTTTCGTCATCTTCTGTTTTTAACAAATGACGAATTAATAAGACTTCATTAACAGTAGATGCTACTTCCGCAACAAAAATACTATATCCTGCACTTATTTGCGGCTGATGCTTACTACTAAAATAAGAGTGCATACCATGTCCGCATTCGTGAGCTAAGGTGAATAAGCTATCTAAATCATCTCGATGGTTCAGTAAAATATACGGATGGACGCCATATAAGCCTAAATTGTAAGCACCTGAACGTTTCCCAGGAGTTTCACGTACATCTATATATCGTTTTTCTTTAAATGTTTTTAACACACTTAAATATTCTTCACCAAGAGGCTTCAGCGCCTCCAGCATAATCTGAAAAGCATCATCATAGCTGATCTCTTCTTTAGCGGCCTCGCCAACTAGTGGAACGCTTAAGTCATAAGCATGAAGCTCATCAAGTTGCAGCCGTTTCTTACGAAAATTCATATAGTCATCCATATAAGGTAAATTTTTTCTCGTCGTACTAATTAAATTATCGTAAACCTCAACAGGTACTTGATCACCAAATAAACTTTTTTCTAAAGCAGAAGGATAATTTCGAAGTTTTGCTGTTTTTACATTGTTTTTAACGGCGGCGCTAAAGGTCGCAGCAATTGTGTTCTTAAGACCAATATATGGCTTATAATACGCCAAATAAGCTTCTTTTCTAACATCTCGGTCCTCATCTTCTATTCTTTTTGCATACATTCCTCTTGTTAATTCAATCTTTTCACCATTATCAGTTGTTACTTCCCCAAAGGTTATATCTGCATTATTTATCATACCGAACACATTACTAGGAACAGATAACGATTCTCCAAGTTCAGATAGTACCTCTTCTTTCTCTTTGCTTAATACATGTTTTTTATAGCGGAAAGATTCCAAGAGATCTTTTTCAAAATACGCTAAGCCCTCTTCTTCTTGTATGTAAGTATTCAATTCCTGCTCATCTAAGGATAATAAATATGGCATAAAAAAGGCAGTGGCACTACTATATTTTTGGCCTACTAACCGAGCTTTTTCAATAAGACTTTGAGCATGTGTATTCCGTGTATCTAGGTCTAAAAG
The DNA here is from genome assembly GCF_038006285.1 of Niallia sp. FSL W8-0177. Classification (NCBI taxonomy): domain Bacteria; kingdom Bacillati; phylum Bacillota; class Bacilli; order Caryophanales; family Bacillaceae; genus Niallia; species Niallia sp. FSL W8-0177. The sequence goes on along the minus strand of NZ_JBBOUX010000001.1, from coordinate 1,719,298 downwards.
AAGCATGCCATATGCGTAGACTTTCCTATATAAATAACTAACTTTCTCTGATAATGTTAGATATGCTAATAAGGTTGTTCCGTTTGTAATTTTTCCGTTGAATCCTGAAAGAGTCGTTATTTTTTCTTTTACCGCTTCTAAATCGTTATCCCACGCAGCCTCTGATTCGTATATATCACGTAAATTCCATTTTTCACAATCAGCAACTTCTTCCCTTGTTTTATATGTTTGCATAAACTTCCTCCCATTCTTTCTGTTTCTATTTTACCCTTATTTATAAAAGTCTTATCATTTTGTTTAAAATAGAAGAGATTTTATGTATATGCAATAATGATACATAGCAGAATGCTTTTATGTAAAGCAGAAAAGACTAATACTACTCTTTCTTCTATTTTGGAATGACGATCAATATCTAATTTAGTTTTGTGACAATTAATAAGCTCCATTGGCAGTTTTTTAACATGTTCAAAAGCAATGCTAATTTTTCGGAAAACAATGCAGTCCGTATGCTCAATTGGACAATAAAACTACTATTCTTTTAAAAAGCTTGTCAGCATCATTTATATGTGATATATTTATCAAGCGATGAGCTATATTGAATAAGTCAATGAACGTTATTGCGCTATGTGGAGCGTAGTTTATTGCCTCAATACGTAGGACACACTTAAGTGTCCCTTAAACTGCTGATAAACATATTGTTTATCAGCAGTTTTTATTTGTTCTGAAATTAGGTAATGGAATAAAAAAACTATCCTTTTTCAGGCGAAAACCTCGCTTGAATTTCTTCTCAGAAATATAGCGAGGTTTTTCTCCTCAAGGATAGCGAATATGAGTATATTATATATTTTACGGTAGTTATTTTGCAGTTAATTGATTTAATTCTTTTGTTAAACGATAAAATAATTCTTTGTCACCAGCAATTAATGTTTCATCGATTTGTTTTTTTAGTGCAGCTTTTTGAAAGTCATAAAGGGCCTTTTCCAATACCATTTCTGCAAATAAAGAATCCACAACATTTCCTACAGACTGTTTTGGTGCATTTAATAAATATTTTTCCATTTGAATCAACCCCTTGTTCTTTTTTATAGTATAGCAGTAATATTCTGATAATTCAAATACTTTTTTGAGGTAATTTATTCCATTTTATTTTTTATTTAACTCCTAATTAGTAACTGTATTTAATTACTTCCCACTAGAGAAATTTATAAACATAAAAAGGTGCAATTCGAAGTTTTGTTTCGCTCTTTTATCACCAATTTGATATTGGCTATTTCTCTATTTTCATGTATTCTGTAAAGAGGTTATGAAAGGGGAAATACAGATGAGCTATAAAATGATCGTATTAGATATGGATGATACTTTATTAACAGATGACCATATTATTTCAGAAGCAACCAAAACTGCTTTAATGCTTGCACAAGAAAAAGGTGTAAAAGTAGTTCTCGCTTCTGGAAGACCAACATATGCAATGCTGGACGCGGCAAAAGAATTAAGACTTGCGGAATATGGCAGTTTTATTCTTTCATTCAATGGAGCAAAAATAACTAACTGTCAAACAAACGAAGAATTATTCAGCAGTACACTTTCTCCCGAAACTGTTCACCAGCTATTTGATTTGAGCCAGAGAGAAAACATTTGGATTCATACTTATATGAATGACGAAATTATTACGCAAGAAAATAATCCTTTTACCGAAATCGAAGGAAAACTTACAGGCTTGCCGATAAAAACAGTTGCGGATTTTAAGCAGACCGTTTCTTCTCCTGTTGTAAAAGTATTAATGGTGAAAGAAGAAAATTATCTTAAAGAGGTAGAAGCAAGACTACAAAAAGAATTGGCTAATGATTTAAGTGTCATGCGCTCTAAGCCATACTTTCTTGAATTTACTGAATTAGGTGTTACTAAAGGGACGAGCTTAGCGATACTTATTGAAAAACTTGGTATCTCTAGAGAAGAAGTGATTGCAATAGGTGATAGTTATAACGATGTTGCCATGATTGAATTTGCTGGCCTTGGAGTTGCTATGGGCAATGCGCCAGATGATGTAAAGCAGCTTGCAGATTACGTAACTGATACAAATAACAACGATGGTATAGCAAAGGTAATCGATATGTTTATTTTAGAACCCTTGGTTACGAAATCTGTTTAATGATTTATTTTATTCGCATATAAAAGAGATAAAGCTTCGATTTATAATCGAAGCTTTATCTCTTTTAAGATTTCCGTTATTCTTCTTTTAAAAATTTACTGGTTCATTCTTCTTCATCAGGCTCATTAAACACCTTGATTGTTTTAAAAGCTAAATTTACTTTAAAATGAAGATTCCAATTACTACGAAGGATTTCAATCTCATGGTCTTGAACAGAAACACATAAGACAACGTCCCCATCCCAATCCATTAAAACATATTCATTTTGATTAGAGAAAAGTTTATAATCTTTATGTGCTATTAAATTCCATCCAAAATTTAGCGTGTGGCTTTTATTCACCATTAAGATACTCCTTTATTTTCCTCGCAAAAGGAATTATTTCACTTCAACAGCCCATCCAAATGGATCTTCTTGTCTTCCATTTTGAATATCTGTAATTGTATTATATAATTTGGATGCTAACTCCCCTGTTTCTCCATTATTTAAAACGATTTTTTCCTCGTTCCAGAAGAACTCACCAATCGGGGAGATAACAGCAGCTGTTCCTGTACCAAATGCTTCTTCTAATTGACCATTTTTATGTGCTTCAAAGATTTCAGCAATAGTTATTTTTCTTTCTGTTACAGGAATATTCCAATATTTCAGCAACTCCATAACACTACTTCTGGTTACCCCTTCTAGTATGCTTCCATTTAATTCAGGGGTATATACTTCCCCATTAATTTTAAAGAAAACATTCATCGCTCCAACTTCTTCAATATATTTCTTTTCTACGCCATCTAGCCAAAGAACTTGGGAATATCCTCTTTCATTTGCAATTTGCTGCGCTTTTAAGCTTGCTGCATAGTTTCCAGCAGTTTTAGCAGATCCTGTACCACCAGCAACTGCACGAACATATTCATTTTCCACAAAGATTTTAACCGGTTTAACTCCTTCTTTATAATACGAACCAACAGGAGATAAAATGATCATAAATTTATAGCTAATTGATGCAGCAACTCCTAAGAACGGCTGTGTGGAAATGATAAATGGTCTTATGTATAAAGAAGTACCTTCCCCTTTCGGAATCCACTCTCTATCAATATTAATTAATTGTGTTAAGGCATTTAGGGCAAACTCTTCATCTATTTCTGGAATACAAAGTCTGTCATTTGATTTATTTAAACGCTCCATATTTTTCTTTGGTCTGAATAATAGCACTTTACCTTCTTCCGTTAAGTATGCCTTCATGCCTTCAAAAACTGCTTGGCCATAGTGGAAAATAACAGAAGCAGGATCTAAAGTTATTGGTTGATATGGCAAAATTTGAGCATCATGCCAACCTTTGTCTACTGTATAATCCATCATAAACATATGGTCTGTAAATACTTTACCAAATACTAATGTAGAAGGATCTGGTTTCGGTTTTTTATCTTTTGCTAAAGTCACAGTAATTGTTTGATCTGTCACGTTTCCATTCTCCTCATCTTAAATATTATTTCTATTTATTATAACGCAAACTTACTGTAGTGAAAGTAATTTCGAAAAAAAGATGTAAAAATTTTTACTAATAGTTATTTACAGCACAAAAAAAGCAACCAATATCTACAAAATTTGTACATTTGGTTGCAACAATTAATTCCAATGCTTTGTGTCTTCTAAAAGTTCATCAATTTCTATGTCGATTAAATTCCATGTGGATATTTCCTGCTCTAAATCGGCTGTGTTTGTTAAAATCTCATCGATGTCGGTTCTAATTAAATGCATAGTAGCCTCCTTTAAAACCGTCTTAAATCTGTCTAGAGTGCTTATAACTAAAATTTCCCAAATGGGAACGGTTATATTCATTATAGCAGTTTATACTGTTTACATATAATAAAGATGCTTTACAAATTGATTACACAGTCTAGACAAACCAATTAGGACGTAATGACATGGTATAATAATTAAATAGGATAAAAAGTGAAAAACAATCTATCTCAATATACCCAGATAAAATAGTTTTAAACCTAATTTTTTTGGTTATAATTAGAAGACTATTGGAGGTTACTATCAATGATTAGACTATTAAAATGGGTTATTACCATTCTCCTTATATATGGGGCATATAATTTTTATCTTAAAGACAATGGACATAATGCTGAAGAAAGCAAACCTTCTGGTTCCATGGAAAATCGCATAAATCAAGATTCGATCACTTCCTTTTTCCAATCTTTTACTGATGAGTTTGAAAAAATAAAATCCTTTTTTAAAGATGCAGAGGATATGTTACCAGACTGGAATTTTGAAGAAAATACTGAAGATACAGAAGAAATTGATAAACCAGAATTAGTTACACCGCAAGACCATCCTTTTTCGATTCATAATATATCTCTCGGCGATGATAAAAAGTCGGTTGAAAAGTCACTGGGATCACCAAAGCGTGAAACAATTAATGAATACGGCATCTCTTGGTATGCCTATCATCAAAATTATCACAATTTTGTTATGGTAGGCTATGATGAACATAATCAAGTAGAAGCTATATATACCAATCAAGATTTAATTGCTTCAACAAACGGGATAAAAAAAGGAACAAAGAAAGAAGTTGTCTTAAAAACATTAGGAAAACCATTAACAGAGATAAGAAAAGGACTTGTTTTTTATAAAATGGCAGAGGACAGAGATTACGAAGTGTTCGCACTTGATGATTCATATGTAACGGTATTCTTTGATAAGCATGAAAATAACACCGTAACTGCTCTGCAAATTATCAGCTCTTCCTTAGAAGAAAATCGCAAGGATTTTTATGTGGAAGGAAATGAAAAATTAAAAGAAGGCTTTGAATACCAATTATTTGATTTAACTAATGCCAGTCGTGTCAATAACCATTTAAAGCCGCTGACTTGGAATGAGGCAGTTCGTGATACGGCTCAAAAACATAGTTTAGATATGGCAGAAAATAATTATTTCAGCCATACTAATCTGGAGGGTGAATCTCCATTTGATCGCATGCTTAACGATGGTATCCGTTACACGATAGCAGGGGAAAATTTGGCTTATGGCCAAAACAGCAGTATATTTGCTCACGAAGGCTTAATGAATTCGAGCGGCCATCGAGAAAATATTCTTCAAAAAGATTTCGCCTCTCTCGGCGTAGGAGTTGCCTTTAACAATAAGTCTCAACCATATTATACCGAAAACTTCCTGACAGAATAAAAAACGAGGCTGGAAAATTGATTCCAGCCTCGTTTTTACGATTAACAAACTTTCTATTTATACAATTAAATTACCAATCATCCAAATTAAGAAAAAACTAATGACTATCGATAAATTAGCAGCAGTTCCTACAAATCGTTGGTTATATTTAAACTCCACACTATACGGTAAAACACTTGATGCCATCGGCAAGATTAAGCAGATTAAAATGGTATAACGAAACATATCTTCTGCTGGCCATAAAAAATATGCTAGTACGCCTAAAAAAAGCCCTGTCCCGTACCGAATCCCTAGTACCCTTCCAATTCCTTTCCAGTGACTCTTTTCAAAAGAAAAGTTCAAATAAATACCGAGAAGCAGCAAAGAGAGTGGCATATTAGCCTTCGAAATGGTAGATGTCACATCAATTATCTGATGGGGTATCTCGATACCTACAATACTGATGAAGAAAATAAGTACATAGGTCATCAGCGGGATCGATCGTCCCAGCTTCCCTACCACTTGCTTCGCTGAAAGTTCGGATCCTTCTTGTGAATAATAGCTGCCAATTAAATAACTAATTCCGAAAGTGACAAGGGCATTCCCAATATCGAACATACCAAAATATTTTATCCCTTCAGCCCCCCATATACCCTGCACCAAAGGATATGCAAAAATACCAATGTTAAATCCGGGTATCAACATACCTAACATCCCTTTTTGCTTATTCGCTTCATTTCGGAACAGAAATAGTCCAATTATGGAAATAAGAACACCATAGAATAAACCAAGAAATACCAATATTAACAAAGATTTTTCAATTATGACATTATGTAAGGTGGTGATGATTAAACAAGGTAAAGTAATATTGAAAATGATCCTTGCAAGCCCTTCTCCATCTTTTTCTTTAATAATATTTCTTTGTTTAAAGAAATACCCCATGCCAATAATAATCACGGAATACAAAAATTGCGTATTAAAATTTTCCATTTTCTAATTTCCCCTAACTAAGCTGCAAATTTCCAATGAACCTACTATACTACTAATCCGTATACTTGCAAAGACTTAGATAGAAAAAGACTTATTACGTTTGAGAAAATTTTAGATGCATCAAACGTGATAAGTCTTTTTTAAATACTATTAGAAGCTATTACTTTCTGTCACTGATTTATTCAATTCTTTTAATCTGCGAATATCTAAACGAATAAGTAAAGAAACAGCCAGAGATACAATAAACATACAAGAGAAAACAAGTAATGTTCCTTGATAGCTTCCTGTTGTGTCACGAATCCATGATACAATGCTAGGTCCAGCAACACCTGCAGCTGACCAAGCTGTAAGAATATAACCATGAATAGCCCCTAGCTGTTTTGTGCCAAAAATATCACCAATATAAGCTGGAATGGACGCGAAACCTCCACCATAGCAAGACATAATTATAAAAATAATGATGGAAAAAGCAATATAATGATGTAAATGTGGCAGTGCAAAGAATGCAACTACTTGAACAGCAAAAAACAAAGTATATACATTGGGTCTGCCGATATAGTCAGAAATTGTAGCCCATGCAATTCTTCCAACTCCATTAAATACACCCATAATCCCAACTAGTGTCGCAGCACCCGCAACTGACATGCCTGCCAATTCCTGTCCCATGGGCGAAGCAACGGCAAGAATAGCAATACCACATGTGATGTTGATAAATAGCATAATCCATAACGCCCAAAATCTTTTTGTTTTAACTGCTTCATTTGCTGTTAATTGTGATAAATCTTCCTTTACTATTACATTACCAGCTTCAACTGATTGCTGAAAACCTTTCGGCAAATAACCTTTTGGAGGTGCTTCTAAATATTGTGCTGAAACAAATATAATAACAAAATAAACAGCTGCAAGAATATAAAAAGTATTAGATATACCAACTGTATTAATTAAATGATTCATAACTGGGCTACTGATCATTGCAGCAAAACCAAATCCCATAATAGCTAATCCAGTTGCCAATCCTCTGCGGTCCGGAAACCACTTAACTAATGTTGATACAGGAGTAATATACCCAACCCCTAAGCCAATCCCCCCAAACATTCCATAAGTAATGTAGAGAAGTGGTAAAGATTCGATACTTGTAGCAAATCCAGCACCAGCCATCCCTAAACCGAACATACAAGCAGACAACATGCCGGAAGTTCGTGGTCCGTATTTTTCAACAAAATGTCCTAAAAACGCCGCTGATAATCCTAAAAATAAGATCGCAATACTAAAAGTCCAGGAAATACTCGTTAATGTCCAATTATACTGTGATTCAAGCGGCTTTGTAAATACACTCCATGCGTATACAGATCCGATTGAAATATGAATACCAACTGCAGATAAAGCAATAAGCCAACGATTTTTTGTTTTCATTGTAATACCCCTATTGTGTTTATTTGTAAATTATCTTAAATTACATTTTCTAGTCAGCTAGAATAGGTGATGGAAAGTGGCGCGGAAGCTTTCCTTACCCCTTCTAACGCTAAATCCACCGTTTCATTTGTATGCAATACTACTGCCATTCTCCGCCCTTTTGTTGTCTTTGGTTTTCCAAAAATGCGTATTTGGGTATTTTCAAATGATAGCGTTTCTTCTATCCCCTGAATGAAATAGCTGTTACTTTCTTCAGTTGCTTTTAATGTTTTACTAGCACCTGGGCTATGTAGTTTCGCTCCTGAAACTGGATACCCTAAAATCGCTCTAACATGTAACGCAAACTCAGAAAGGTCTTGAGTAATCATTGTTACCATTCCAGTATCATGAGGGCGTGGTGAGACTTCACTAAAATAAACACCATTTTCCGTTAAAAATAACTCCACACCAAAAATTCCATATCCACCCAGACTATCCGTGATTTTCTTAGCAATCATTTCTGCCTCATCTAATTGTTCAGCCGACATGAAATGAGGCTGCCATGATTCTATATAATCTCCGTCTTTTTGGGTATGCCCAATTGGAGGACAAAAGGTAGTGCCATTAACTGAACGTACGGTTAAAAGCGTAATCTCTGATTCAAATTCAATAAACTCTTCCACTATGACTCTTGTTTTCTTCCCTCTTCCGCCATCAACAGCTTCTTTCCAGGAAAATTCAATTTCATCTATGCTCCGGCAAATACTTTGCCCTTTTCCAGAAGAGCTCATGACTGGCTTTATTACACAAGGAAAACCTATATTATGTACGGCATCTTTCAATTCTGTTATGTTATTGGCAAATGCATATTTTGCAGTCGGTATGTTCAACGTTTCACTTGCTAATCTTCTTATACCTTCACGATCCATCGTTAAATAGGTAGCTTTAGCAGTTGGAACTACCGAATACCCCTCTTCTTCTAGCTCCATAAGCGCACTCGTTGCAATCGCCTCAATTTCAGGAACAATATAATCTGGTTTTTCTTTTTCAATTATTGCTTTTAATTGGTTAACATCAAGCATATCTACTGTATATGCGCGGTGGGCAACATGACTTGCTGGTGCTTGTTCATAACGATCGACTGCGATTGTTTCTAGTCCCAGTCGCTGCGCTTCGATAATAACCTCTTTACCCAATTCTCCAGAACCTAATAACATAATCTTTCTTGCTTGTGAAGTATTTGGTGCTCCTAACACGATTGCCAATCCCCCTAAACAATTAATTATTCCTTTATTCTGCATAATATCGTAAAAATCTCTTCTATTCAAGTATTTTTTTCTCCATTTCCGAACGTTTTTATAATTCAGTTATTAATAATTCGTATTTTGTTATAATGATGGAAAAATTAATTGTTGATAAGTGTTAGTGCATTTAGGGAAGAGGAACGCTGCTTTTCGTGGAAAGGATGGCGTAAGTGGTTTTCATTCTCCAGTTGAACACCACTTTTTGCGGAATAGATGGCATAAGTGGTGTTCATTCTCCAGATGAACGCCACTTTTTGCGAAAAAGATAGCATAATTGGTTTTCATTCAACAAATGAACGCTTTTTTTTGCGAAAAAGATAATATAAGTGGTTTTCATTCTCCAGTTGAACGCCATTTTTTGCGATAAAGATGGCGTAAGTGGATTTCATTCAACAAATGAACGCCACTTTTTGCGGAATAGATAATATAAGTGGTTTTCATTCTCCAGATGAACGCCACTTTTTGCGATAAAGATGGCGTAAGTGGTTTTCATTCAACAAATGAACGCTTTTTTTGCGGAAAAGATAGCGTAAGTGGTTTTCATTCTCCAGTTGAACGCCACTTTTTGCGGAAAAGATGGCATAAGTGGTTTTCATTCAACAAATGAACGCCACTTTTTGCGAAAAAGATAGCGTAAGTGGTTTTCATTCTCCAGATGAACGCCACTTTTTGCGATAAAGATGGCGTAAGTGGTTTTCATTCAACAAATGAACGCTTTTTTTTTGCGGAAAAGATAGCGTAAGTGGTTTTCATTCTCCAGTTGAACACCACTTTTTGCGATAAAGATGGCGTAAGTGGTTTTCATTCAACAAATGAACGCCACTTTTTGCGGAAAAGATAATATAAGTGGTTTTCATTCTCCAGATGAACGCCACTTTTTGCGGAAAAGATGGTGTAAGTGGTTTTCATTGGCAAATAAATACTTTCTATACAAAAGGAAACAAAACAATCCATGATTAGAGGTTTTTCCTCCTCAATCATGGTTAATTACAGACACTAAACACTCCTGTATCCTTATTAATAAATTGTGAAAGTCTTGCTATCCATTAAGAGTTGAATAAACTATTTCTCCTTTGCAAATAGTTGCTTTCACTTTACCCCTAAACGTTTTGCCTATATAAGGGCTTATTTTATGCTTATAATACAGATCTTCCTTTTGGAGTGTATAGGTTTCATTTAAATCAACAATAGCTATATCTGCATCACTTCCATTTGCGAAACTTCCTTTTTGTGGATAGAGACCGAAGCGTTTAGCTGGGTTCGTACTTGTTATTTTTGCGATAAGCGGAAGAGAAATTCCTCGTTTCCAATAGCCTTCTTCTAATAAAACAGACAGGGTTGTTTGACAGCCGGCAATTCCACCCCACGCTTCTAATAAATTGCCATTTTTCATCGATGGCAGAGATGGTGAATGATCAGATCCAATCATATCAATTTCCTCTCGTTTGATTGCTTTCCACAAGTCATCTACTTCCTTATCAGAACGCAGGGGTGGAGCACATTTTGCGACTGCTCCTAATTCTTCTAAGTCATCGATTGTTAATGACAAATAATGAGGACATGTTTCGACGCTTATGTCCAGCCCTCGCTTCTTTGCGGAAACTATTGGTTCCAATACTTTCGAACTGCTAATGTGAACAATATGCAGTTTACACTTTGTGGATTCGGCATAAGCAATGATGCGTTGAACAGCCTCCACTTCCGAAAATATCGGTCTTGCATTGGAAAAAGCAAGGCCAAGATTCGTCTGTTGATGGATGATTTCTTTGCTTAAAAACTCTGTAATCGTATCACTTTCTGCATGTACAGCCAAGATACTATGTAAGGCTGCGATTTTTTGCATCGCTTGATATAAAGTGCGGTCATCAGCGCTTTGGAAATCTTCTATCCCGCTATTCGACATAAATGCTTTAAAACCAATGACACCACATTTTACTAATTTTTCAATCTCATCATAATTTCCTGGAACAATTCCGCCCCATAAACGGTAATCAATAATTGATTTTTCCTTTGCTAGCCTTTCTTTTTGCTGGAAACCATATTCTGTTGTTGTAGGTGGATGACTATTTAGAGGCATATCAAAAAATAAAGTTGCACCACCAGCAGCTAAGCTTTTGCTGCCTGATTCAAGCCCTTCCCAGTCGCTTCTTCCTGGCTCGTTAAAATGGACATGTGAATCAATAACACCGGGAAATAGATATAGTCCATCCGCATTGAAGATTTTTGTAGCGTTATTTCCGTTAATTTCCGAACCAACCAGGACTATTTTCCCACCCTTTACTCCGACATCAGCTTTATATAATGTTTCCTCATTTACAAGGATTCCATTTTGAATGATTAAATCTAAATCCACCAAGTCATCAGCTCCCCCGATAGGTTTGATATCCCCAGCCAGATAATAATAAAGGAATATGATAATGCGGCTGGGTTTCATCTGTATAAAAACGGATAGGAATCGTGGTGAAAAATGGGTGTTGTTCTTCTAAATGACGATAATACTCTTGTATATGAAATACTAATTCGAATTCTCCAGTCTCTACTTTTTCTAATAGGATAGTGTCGACTCTGCCGTCTTGGTTGGTTATTCCGCTTGCTAAAAAAATTCTTTCAGAATCTAGTAATCTCCACAGCTCAACTTTTATCCCTTTTCCTGGTTTCCCCTTGGATAAATCTAATACATGAGTTGTTATGCCCATTTTCATAATCTATGCACCTTGTCCTTCTGTTTCTAGTTTGACTATTTCCTCTAATCGGAATTTCGATATAGAAAATATCTCGGTTAATGCAGTTTGAAATTCCTCTTCCTTTGTGTGGTTTACACGTTCTTTCATGGACTGATAAACGGAATCCTTGGTATGACCTTTGACAGCTAAGATAAACGGAAAGCCGAATTTCTCGGAATAGGTCTTATTTAAGGCTGCAAATTGCATGTATTCTTGCTCCGATAATTGATTCAAGCCAGCACCTTTTTGTTCCTTACTAGAAGAGGAGGTCATTTTTAACTTCCCGCCTAAATCAGGATGTGCCCGGATTAAATCAAGCTGATCTCCAATTGGCGCTTCCATTACTGCCTGTACCATTAGTTGATAGAGTGTATTTAAGCTTGGAAAGGGGCGATAATTCCAAGTTTTATTGGCAATCCACGGACTATGCTCGAACACCCAGCCAATCTTTTCGATGAATTCCTGTCGATTCATTTGATTAATTTCTGCTATCGTATACATATATTCATCCCTTTTCATCCCGTTTATTAGTTAACAACGTAACAGCTCTTAAAATTCCTTCATATCCTGTACAGCGACAAAGGTTTCCAGATAAAGCAGTCAGTACTTCCGCTCTAGAGGGATGCTCGTTTTCATCTAGTAAACTTTTTAATGCCATTACCATCCCAGGAGTACAGTAACCACACTGTAGTGCGCCCGCCTGTAAAAATGCTTCTTGGATGGGATGAAGATTTTTTTCTGCTAAGCTTTCAATCGTTAAAATTTCTGCATTTTCTAATTGATATGCCATTACTAAACAGGAATTCACCAGCTTTCCGTTCATGATGACTGAGCAAGCACCACACCTACCAGCTTCGCAAGCTATTTTCGTCCCAGTAAAAGTTAAAACCTCCCTAAGAATATCAACAAGGCGAAATGTTGGAGGAAGACTTAGCGTTAAAGATTCTCCATTCACCTTAAAAGTGGTTGTTTCCGTGATTTCATTTGTATCCATTTGCCCCCTCCTAATCTAGTAAACCTTGTTGTTTTTCCAATGCTTGTAATAGTATATCCGCACGCACTGGTAGTTGATTAAGCCATATGCCTGTTGCGTCATGAATGGCGGAAATGATAGCAGGAGCAACAGCAACTGTGCCGATTTCCCCCACACCTCTTGGCCCATAGTCATCTCCGGGGACTAATTCTTCTATGGCTGTTACCGTTGTCTCTATCGGAATATCGAGTATCGTTGGAATAAGATAGGTATCAAAATTTTCATTCATGTATCGGCCATTTTCCATTACTGCATCCTCCATAATCGTAAATCCTAACCCCATATTAGCTCCCCCTTCAATTTGCCCTAAATATCCCATTGGGTTCACTACAGGTCCAGCTGAAATAACATGGTCCATCCTAGTTACTGCAACGATCCCGGTTAAAATATCTATTTCGACCTCTGCTGCTACTCCAGCAAAAGTATATAGGAAGTGACCGCCGTCAATCGAGTTTGGCGTAGTAGGAAAGTGATAGCTTGCTGAAACAGTTGGTAGCTCTTCACATGAATCTGCTAACTGTTTATAGGAAAGAATAAGCGCTGGTCCCTTGTTTTCTTCTTCCTTTTTCCAAATGCCGTTTTTACCAAGGTATAAGCTTTCTTTTGAGCATTTAGTTTGTTTTTCTGCTAATGTAAGGAGTTTTTCGCTAAATGGAGCTTTTAATTTACTGATCCCTAGCCACACCATATTTGTTGCTCGTGAGGCAGTAGAAGATCCAGAATGAGGAACTTTAGCTGTATCACCAATAATAATTTCAATATCACTAGACACGCAAAAAAAGGTATCTGTCATAATCATTTCAATGGTTGAGATTAATCCTTGCCCACATTCTTCGAAACCAAAAGACACCTCTAATTTTCCTGCACTGTTTAAAGCCAATCGGGCACCAGAAGCATCTGCTCTTCCATATCCCAACCCCCCTCCATGCATGGTAATACTATATCCCCTTCCTTTTATTTTCCCATCTCCATCCATCGCATTGGTGTCCAAGTTTTTTTGAAGTATTGCTGACTTGGTAATTTCAGCAAGGACAGCATAAGCACCAGTTGTTGCAACAATAGGCTGATCTACCGGGCCAAAATCTTCTGTCTTGCGTAAATTAGTGAAGCGTAATTTAGTTGAATCTATTTTTGCTTTTTCCGCTAAGCGTTCAATTTGCGTTTCTAATGCAAAGGTGATTTGATTGCCGCCAAATCCTCTGAATTCACCGGCAACGCCGTTATTCGTATAAACGGAATAGCCATTAACATCTACATTTTCGATTATATATGGACCAGTACTATGCTCTACAGCAAAGTCAAGTACTGCCGGTCCTAAAGTCGCATAAGCACCAGTATCTGCCGTAATCTTCACTTGGTGGGCAATTATTTTTCCAGATGCATCGGCACCTGTCTTCATATAGATTTTCATTGGATGTCTTTTTAAACCAGCCTTAATCGATATTCTTCTTGATTGATGGATTTTCACCGGTCGCTGTGTTTTTAATGCCAGCAAGCTGATATAGGGCTGAACATTTAATTCGTCCTTCCCTCCAAATGAGCCCCCAATCGGGCTAGAGATAATCCGGATTTTTTCCAGCGGGAGTGTTAAAATTCGAGAAAGCTGCAGCTGATCTTTAAAACCATGCTGGGTTGGTGCATAAATGGTAATGCCTCCTGCTTCATCTGGTACAGCCACACCACCTTCCGTTTCCATATAAGCATGCATTTGTCTTGGTGTCTGATACGTTTCTTCTATGATCCATTCACACTTATTAAAAGCTTCCTCTATATTGCTTTTTCCCTTCTTAAAAGCAGCATGGTGAAGGAGATTTCCTTCTTTATGCAGCCTGATTGCAGTGTCTTTTAAGGCTTCATCTGGATCTGTTATTGTCTGCAACGGCTGATACTTTACTTTAATTAAGGAAATGGCTTTTTGTGCTATTTCCTTTGTTCTAGCCGCAACAGCGGCAATTGCGTCGCCTACATATCTGACTTTCTCTTCACAAAAGACAGGTTGATCCTGTATAACAATCCCAAAGCCATTTAAGCCTGGTACATCCTTATAGGTGATAACAGCAAAAACCCCAGCAAGCTCTTCTGCTTCTTTAGTATCAATCGATTCAATTTCCGCATGAGGATATTCACTTCTTAGAACGGTTCCATAGAGCATATTAGGAAACGTTAAGTCTGTTAAATACTTAAGTTTTCCGGTCACTTTAGGCTCGCCGTCTCTTCTTATTTTCCAACGACTACCAGCGCTTTCGATATCAAGAACCATTTTAACAACTCCCTTCTTCTCTATTGGAGTAATTCTTTCATATTAGCAACAATTACGTTTGCTGCGACTTTTTTGCGATAAGCTTCTGATATAAAGGGATCTGTATAAGAAGAGAAATCTTCCTGAATTACTTTAAAGATGCGGGACCAATCAATAGCACTATGTGAGCGGGTAAACTCCCTTTCTGTGCTTATAAGACGAGTCGGAATGTGACTGCCGCCGCCAATTGCAATTCTTATTATTCTTATATTTTTTTCTTCAAACTCTAGATACCCTGCAATCGAGATAATAGCGGCAGTAAAACTGGCCCGTCTACCAATCTTTTTAAAAAAAGAATATGTTTCTGTCTTCGGTGCTGCTATTGGTATGAGCACTTTTGTTAACAATTCAGATGAGTGGCTTTTTTGTGATGCCAGCCAATCCTTTAATGTGACCAAGTAGGTCTCCTTGCCATTAAAAAATGTTAATTGTGCCTCCAAAACTAATAAAGCAGGAATGCAATCACCAATTTTGCTGCATATATTTCCGCCAATTGTTCCTCTGTTACGGATAGCAGGAGCTGCTATCTTTTCACATGCTGCTACTATAAGCGGAGCCTTTTTTTGTACCAATGGGTTGATTAAACAATCAGAAATAGACATGCCTGCACCAATCTGCAAGAAATATTGACCATTTCGCTCTACTTCTGAGATTCCTTTTAACTCTATTAATTTTTCTGTACTAATAAGATGGTTTGGCTTGTCATGACCTGCTTCCCAATTTACTTGAAGGATCGTTCCGCCAGAAATGAAGGCATAATCTGATTCATTCCATTTATTAATAGCAGCTAGGGTGGTAGGTATTTCCACAGTAGTCGGATAATTGAGTGTTGAAACATGCATGTTATTCCCTCCTTTTCAGCACTTTTTCATAATCATTTTTTGTATCAATATCAATAAAATATTCTTCTTCAGAAAATTCAATCTTTTCTCCTTGCAATATACCATCTTTTAATAATTTTCTAGCTCCTTTATCTCCTTCTAGCTGGTTTACATCTGATAATGCGCTCTGATGGAACAAAATCGGTGGTTTGTATACTCCATTATGCATGCTTGCTACATATTTATATGGAGGGTGTAATGGAGTAGTCACGATTTTATCAATCATATCATGGGTAATGAAAGGTTGATCTGCTAAACATACAAGAATCTTTTCAGCTTGTTGCTCGATAGCTGCTCTAAACCCTTTTTTTAAGGAATAAGATTGTCCTAGAGACGATTCGTCACAATTAATCACTTTCCCTTTTTTTCCATTTAATAAGAGTTTATTGACAGGAGTTATCCAGTTTAAGTCATCGTCTGGTTGGGTGATAACAATTACAAAATCAACAAATGGCGAGGTCAGCAACACGGATAATGCATGATTACCTACTGGTTCATTCCGAAGAGGAAGGGACAGTTTATGTTCACCCATCCTCTTGCTATTCCCTGCTGCTAAATATAGAGCTGCAATCATCCAATTTTCCCCATAACAGAATTCTTGCTATTTTTTATCTTAATTAATTGTGCTGTTATACTAATGGCGATTTCTTCTGGGCTTTCTGAATGAATAGATATCCCCACTGGATAGTGGACCCAATCTGGCTTTATTTTTTCTGCCAATAATTTTTCCGATCTCTTTTTGGAGCCTAATAAGCCTAAGAATTTCACCCTTCGTTCCAAAAGTAAATGTACGAATTCCTGATCTTTACTAAAGTTGTGTGTCATCAATAATAGATAATCATTTTCTGAGGGATTTATTGCGTCTAGTACCTGAGTCGGAGAACCTATTTGGTATTCTTTTGCATCAGGGAAATTATCTACTGAACAATTAGCTTCTCGCCAATCAGATAAAATGACATAAAACCCAGCTTTGCTTGCAAAATAAACAACTGGCCTAACATCAGGTCCTGCCCCATAGATAATTAATCTTGGTTGAGGAGAGAGAACTTGTGTAAATATATAATTATTTCCGGTATCCAAAAAAGAAGTTAATGCTGGATTTGTTTCTTCTTTTCCTAGTGGAATAACCGTATTAACAAGGAATTTATTTATTTTATGGAAACTCTTAATAAGTTTGACACTTTCTCCTTTTTGCATATATGATTTTAATTGCTGAAAAACAGCGCTTGTTGCTGGTGTGATCGGTTCAACCATAATATAAATTTTCCCATCACATCCAACGCCTTGCCCCCATGTTAAGTCATCTTCAGATCGCAGATCGTATTCCATCAGAAAGGCTTTTGCTTCTTTCTGCATTTCGATTCGTGCGAGTAAATCCTGTTCTACACATCCGCCTGTTAGTAATCCCTCTTCTTTACCGGTCTCTGTGATGTACATCAAAGTTCCTTCTTTTCGGTAGGCTGTTCCTTCCACATTCACAATTGTCGCTAAATAATTGTTTTTTTCCATTGCAATAACCGCATCAATAACAGCATAATGATCGGAAGACATGCTAACTCCTCCATTCCAATCAAATTTTTAGTCGGATCGAAAATAATTGTTACCTTTTATTACATTGGATGTTATTACATCATATTAATTCCTTCCCTTTTATATGTCATTGGACTAATTAAATAATAATCAAAGAGGTAATTAGATAAATTGAATAAATTATCTAAAAATTACAAAAGAATTGTTGAGGTTTCAAAATATTTGTATTCATTTTTACTAGCTTTATATATTTACATTTCCTTGATTATCAACTATAATTCTCATATCTTGGATTAAAAAATTCTTCTTTTCGTCTTTCTTATTTATTCTTTTATTTAATTAAATGAGGTGGACTATGAATAAAGAAATTATTAAATTTATTAGGAAAAATTACGAAATGACACAGAGAGATTTTGCCCGTGTTTTAAATTGCAGCTTTGCATTAATTGCTTTAGTGGAAGTCGGAAAGCGAAGAGTTAGTAAAGATTTAGAAAATAAGATTAGACAAACGTTTAACATTGACGATCAAGATATCGCCTCCATTACATCCATAATATCAGAAATTAGTAAAGGAATTCCTCCGTTTATGTAATTTCTAGAAGAAAATAGCAAGTACATACAGATCCCTCATGTTGTGTTTTATGTAGATACTTTCTATTTTCTTCTATTTAAAAATTATCCTCCCTGCACCCTTTTTTCTCTCTCCCAATAGGATAAAGAAGGAGAAAGGAGGGGAAAAATGCCTATTAATGAACATCACAGCAATTCTTCAAAAATTTATCTTCCCAAACTTTCTGCAGAAAGTTTAAATAATCAATCCCGTTACCACCATAATTATTTACAGGAATATCTTTTTAAACAGCACAAACAAAATGAGCAACTAATGACATTATGGAATAAATTTCAGGAAGATTCGATTGAGAAACAGAAGAAGCATCTTCAACAATTTAACGAAATCGATTCAAAATTAGAACTTAATGATTCAGCTACAAAGGAGCTTTTAACTAAATTTACTGCTTTGGATAATGAAACATCCAAAATAGAAGAACAACTTGACACTATTATCTTACTAGCGCAGGAGCAAAAAGATTTAACAGAGGAAGAATCTCTGCGGCAAACAGCTTTATTTGACCAGTTATCTTTTCAGGAGAAAGATATTGCGATGATTTCTAATAAAATGGAAGACTTTAATCAGCTTGCTACAGATGTGAAAACAAAAATCACGGAAACAGAAACGAACTATCAACATATTGCAGAAAAGCTGGATTTACAAGAAATATTTCAGCAAACCTTATTAGAAAGCATGAAGGAAACAACTGGGAGCGTCAATAAAATCAGTCGACAGCTCGACTATCTAAAAGAATTTATCTTCGAAAGAATACACTATTTAGCGGAAAAAATAGAAAACAATATCAAAAGCATCTCACAGCCAATTCAGCGATTCTTCGTTTCTTCTGAAAAGGATGAAACGATAAAAAAATAAAATGGTAACTGGTTTATAACCAAATAAAAAAACCTAAACAATTATACGAAGATGCTAATAAAAACATTCGTATAATCGTCTAGGTTTATTTTTTGTTGGAATACTTTCCAGCACTATTTACTTAATCAAGAATTTTTACTGATACTTGTTTTCTTCCCCACTCTAATGCTTTCGCTTGAGATGGAACAAAAACATCGATTTTCTTCCCTTTAATTGCTCCACCTGTATCACCAGCAATTGCAGTACCATATCCTTCAACATAGACCTTAGAGCCAAGAGGAATTACGTTAGGATCAACTGAGATAACCTTTTTATCTGGATTATCCTTTAAATTAATTCCAGTTGCTGTAACACCAGAACAGCCTTCACAATTTGCTGTATATGCTGTTGCAGTGACTGTGATTTCTTTTGCTGCTGAATTTGTACTTTCAGCCTTTACTGTATTATCTGCTTTAACCGGCTTGTTAACTGGCTTTGATTCTGACGTTTTTTGTTCAGAACCTTCTTTGGAAACAATCAATACATCATCCTTATGTATTGTATCACTATTCAGCTTATTCCAATCCTTCAGCTGATCTACAGTTGTATTATATTTTTTAGAGATTTTCCATAGATTATCTCCCGCTTTTACTTTGTATTTCTTTACCTCTTTAATAGTAAGTGTATCATCCACTTTAATGATATCACTATCTAAATCATTCCATCTTTTTATATCATCAACACTTACCTTTTTTTCTTGTGAAATAGACCAAAGGGTATCTCCTTTTTCAACTTTCATTTCTTCTGCACCTACAAACGGAGCAGCTGTAGTTAGTATTGACGCACAAGTTAGAATAGAAAAGATTTTTTTCATTTTATACCTCCTAAAATAGCTCCAGTTGAGCTAACAGGTATAATCTTAACATGAAAAACGTCAAAAAAAAGAACAGGCAGTTGTTAATTCGATTACGTATATGACAATCCAATAACAAACACAATACGAATCGTCAGAATAATCAACTAACTTACACCTGTTTTCTTTTTAAACATATTTTTTAATGAACGGAAGGTAAGGTTATATGGAAGCTTGTTCCTTTATTTAATTCACTGTCAACATATACTTTTCCATTTAAATTCTCAATTATTTTGAAACTGACCATTAGTCCAAGTCCATTGCCTTCTTTTTTAGTTGTAAAGAAGGGCTCACCTATTTTTTTTAGTTGCTCTTTTGACATGCCAATTCCGCTGTCTTTGATTAAAATGGAAATATTCCCCTTTTCTTTTTTTACATTTATATCAATAGATCCCCCATCAGGCATTGCTTCGACCGCGTTCTTTATAAAGTTCAAGAAAACCTGTTTTAATTTATTCTCGTCACATTCTACGAAAGGATTGGAATCTTCGTAGTAGCGATTCAATTGGATTTTATTTTTTCGCAGCTGGTAATCTAAAATCGAAAGAACATTATCTATAATAGGAAGTAGCGGTTTTTTCTCTAATACAGAAACAGTCGGCTTAGAAAGAAGCATGAATTCCTCGACAATAGAGTTTACTCTTTCAATTTCATCTAGAATAATCTCAAAGTATTCCTGTCGATCTTTCTCGGTTTCATCCATACTCAAAAATTCCGCATATCCTTTTATGGAAGTTAGAGGGTTGCGGATCTCATGAGCAACACCAGCTGCTAATTGACCAATCGCGGCTAATTTATCTTGTCGATGAAGAACTTCTTCTGTTCGTTTCTTTTCTGTAATATCATTTCTAATAGCTAAGTATTGATAAGGCTTATTGTTTTTATCTAAAAAAGGGACTATAGTTGTGTCCACCCAATAATAGGAGCCATCTTTCCTTTTATTTCGGATTTCCCCCTTCCAAATTTCTCCTTTTCCAATTGTTTGCCAAACATTTCGGAAAAAATCTTTTGAATGATAGCCAGAATTTACAATACGATGGGTCTTCCCGATTAATTCCTGTCTACTATATCCGGATATCTCACAAAATTTAGAATTAACATTTGTAATAATTCCTCTTTTATCTGTAAATGCAATAATACTTGATTGTTCTAATGCATAGGTAATGTCACTTACTTCACGTACAGACTCTTCCAGTTGATGCTGAACCATTTTTTGCTCTGTAATGTCACGTCTTATTGCTACATACTGATAAGGTGCCCCCTCCTTATTTAAAAAAGGGACTATTACGGTATCAACCCAATATAGCGTACCATCCTTTGCTTTATTGAGTATCTCCCCTTTCCATATCTCCCCTTTTTTAATCGTATTCCATAATTGTCGAAAAAACTCAGGCGAATGATGGCCAGAATTCAAAATACGATGATTTTGTCCTAACAATTCCTCACGACTATACTTCGATACTTCCACAAATTTATCGTTTACATATGTAATCATTCCATTATTATCAGTAAAAGCAACGATTGCAGACTCATCCAAAGCATGCTGCATATCTCTCACATTAATTGCTCCTACATCCATTCGTTCTCCAATTAAGGTACTTGTTCCAATTAACCCACCTAAAACTAAGACAGAAACAAATAATGCAATGTAAATAATGAAGCTGCTTTGATAGGAATCCCTCACAACGGAAACTTCTGGTGCACTTACATCACTTAAGAGAATGAAATGACTGATCATACACACTCCTGTCATTAGTAAACTACATACAGGACGTATCCATTTTTTAAAAACGGCAGAGATATTAACAGGATAAAATGATAGCCATATCGAAATAAAAAATACAAAAAATAACAATAAAAAACTGATAAATAATTGCGGAATTTGATAATATACTATACTGCCGATTGAATAAAAACCAATAATGGATACTGATAATAAAGAAAGACTAAAAAAGAAAGCAGATACATAAATCCTTCTCTTCTTTTTTTTCTTATCTAATAGCGCATAAAATGCCATACCACTAAAGCATATGCCTACTACCATTGATAAGATAGTGATAGGGATATTATAGTTAGCAGTTGCATACACATTTTTAATCATCATATCAATAAAACTTAAAATCCAAAATCCAAAACCTATCGTAAATGTGCTTGCTAAAAACAAAAATCTACTATTTTTCTCTCCATTTTTTACTAATTGAAATAAATCAAACGAAGAATAGCATGCCATATATACGATTAGGATACTAATGAAAATTAATATGGAGTTATACAACAAAAATCCTCCTAATCTATTTTTTGCATTCTATTTGATTGTAAATCAAATAAAACAGATAAGAAAGCATTTTTGTATAAATGATTCACAAAATAGCCACATAACCATTCGTCTGTGGAGAGATTTAATAGTGGGATATGAAAGGACTTGAATATTTTATGAAGAAAGTCGAAGAGTTTCCTAAATAAGGATATTGATTAGGAAATCTCGACGACTTGGCACAACAAAAATAAATATATTTATCAAGTTTTCGCGATTAATAATTAATTACTGATTTGAGGAAGCTCTCTCATTTCAGCTGTTGTCTGATCTCCGCATAAAGGACAAAGAAGATCGTCTGTAGCAAAATCCTTTCTCATCCACCCGTTACAGGAATTACATGCATATACTTCCATACTCATTAACACTTCTTCCGGTTTTTCTTCCACACCTTTCCGATTAAAAAACATATGAGCACGCCCCCTTTTTAAACTATTATTGCCAGCACTTCTAATAATTATGTATGTAAACCAAAACATTGAAAGAAATAAACCACCTATTACTACTTACAATCATAATGGGTAGTACCCATTTACCATCCATTTTCTTTAAAGCGAAAAAAATGAACAAATATTTTTCAAAATCTGTAACTAAGTGTAATCGTTATGGTAATATGATGAAAACTCAACGTGAAGGAGCTAATAATGTCTACAAAGTTATTTTATTCAACTCCATATGAAACAAAATGGACAACCACCATAAAGGAAGTTATCGAAACGAAAAATCAAATTTATGTCCTTTTAAAAGAAACAGCGTTTTATCCAGAAGGTGGAGGTCAACCAGCAGATACTGGATTCATTGACGGGATTCGTGTCGTAGATGTACAGATGAAGGATAATCAAATTTATCACCTTATGGAAAGAAAACCAGAAAATAAACTCGTATCATGTGAATTAGATTGGGATAGACGATATGATCATATGCAGCAGCATACTGCTCAGCACATGTTATCAGCTGTTTTGGAAGAATTATATCAAATTCCAACAGTTAGCTTTCATTTAGGAAAAGAGTACACAACAATTGATATAGATACAGCTGATCTAACAAAGGAACAAATGACTCAACTAGAAAAATCCTGTAATTCCTATATTATGAAAAACTTAGAAATCAAAACGCATATTACAACCTATGAACAAGTGAGTAAATTTCCTTTAAGAAAGCTGCCAAAAGTAACTGGTGATATAAGAATCGTGGAAATCGATAATTGGGATTTTTCTGCATGTGCTGGAACACATGTAGGCAGAACTGGAGAATTAGGCGTCTTTAAAATATTGAAAACTGAAAAACATCGTGGTCAAACGAGGATTTTCTTTTTAAGTGGGTGGAGAGCCATTCGTGACTATCAAACAGCACAATCTATATTAGATAACTTAGGAACGTTTTTTAAAACAAATAAACTGCAGCTTGAAGATCGTGTAAATAAAGTGGAATTAGAGAAAAAGGCATTAACTAAAGAATTAGAAACACTAAAAAGAGAAAATATAGCGTTTTTAGCAGAACAAATTCTTTCGACACATACAGAAAAAGTAATTTTCCTTTCATTTGCAGACAAAACAATCAAGGATTTATCTATTCTTGCCAAATATCTATTGCAAAAACAATCTAGCAGCATTATTCTCCTGAGTTCGGAAACAGATAAAAAAATACTAATACAGCAGAATGGTGATTATCCTCTTCATTGTGGAAAGTTTCTTAAGGAAACAATCCAAGGATATGAAGGGAAAGGTGGTGGCAATGTACTGCAAGCACAAGGTACGTTCTCTTCCGTTTTACAATTAAATGCCTGCCTAAAGGAACTAAGACAAAGATTAGATGAGAGTATATAAAAAACTAAAAACGTCCTCGAGATAACGGCTCTGCCAAGATCTAGAGGTCGTTTTTGTTAATTTCGAATTTGTTGGTTTCTTTTTTCTAGCATTATCGCAACTTTAATCATAAAATAACTAATCTCTTCTGGAAGTTCTTCTTTAATGGGCTTTAATTTATCCATGCCCACTTTTTGAATTGCTTCCACTATCTTCGTTTTATCTTCTGGCTTTAGAAATTTTGTCCAATCAATCTCTATTTCTTCTTCTCCGCAGCGTAGCAGATGGTTTTCTACCGTTTGAACATTTAATTGTCTTTCTTTTGCGATTTCCTTAATGGATAATCCGCTTTTCCATAACTCAAAAGTATGGAGATGGGAATTTTCCACCTGTTTTTTTGCTCTTTTGTCTTTTTTTGTCCTTACTTCGGAAGAATGAATATCTTCCCTGTCAGCTGAATAAGTCTCCTCTTTTTGAAACGCTAAAATATGATCAATGATTACATCTCCATATTTTTGTAACTTATGGTCTCCTATCCCTTTTATCTCTCTAAATTCTTCATGCGATGTTGGCATTAGCACTGAGATATTTCGCAATGTTTGATCGGAAAATACCACAAATGGAGGAACGTTTTCTTCCTCTGCCAATTGTTTGCGAACACCTCTCAAGTAATCAAATAATGCGTTATTTTCACTAACTTTTACTGTCTCTATTTGTTCTTTTCGGACCACCCTTATTTTTCCTAAAAGAACTTCTTTTCCTTTATTGGAAACTTTTAATATTGGCATCGTACCTGTACTTACATCTATATATTGTTCAGAAATAAGGAACTCGATAAAATCACTAATTTCTTTTGCTGATTGCTCTTTCATAAGGCCATATGTTTTAATTTGATTTAATTGAAAATCCATTAATTTTTTATTTTTTGAACCAGTTAATACTTGTGCAATCATTGTTTTTCCGAATCTTTCACCCATTCTTATCATGCACGACAATACTTTTTGGGCATCCACTGTAACATCGATTACCGTCCTTTCATCTGTACAGTTCGAACATTGGCCGCATTTCTCTGTATATTCTTCACCAAAATAATGCAAGATATATTCTTGAAGACAATCTTCTGTATGACAAAAATTTATCATGGATTGTAATTTATCGAGATCTTGCTTCTGTTTATCTGGATCGCTTATTGTCTGATCAATTAGAAAACGCTGAATCCGAATATCTTGTGCTGAATATAACAATATACACTTACTCTGTAGACCGTCACGTCCTGCCCTTCCCGCTTCTTGATAATAACCCTCCATATTTTTTGGAAGCTGATAATGAATGACATACCGAATATTACTTTTATCAATCCCCATACCAAATGCATTTGTGGCAATCATAATGGATACATCATCTTTTATAAACGCTTGCTGTTCAGCCTCTCTTTGCCCATCGTTCATACCGCCATGATATTTTGCAACTGAATAGCCTTTTTTTGCTAATCTTTCATACAGTTTTTCCACCTCTTGTCTAGTCGCTGCATAAATGATCCCAGATTCCTCTTTATTTTTCTTTAAAAAGGATTCGAGAAACTTCCCTTTATCTTGCCCTTTAATAATGGAAAAAGATAAATTATCACGAGCAAAACCTGTCTTAACTGTATTTTCCCAAGGAATATTTAATAATTGACAAATATCTTCATGAACTTTAGGTGTTGCCGTTGCTGTTAACGCAGCGACAAGTGGCCTTTCCACTAATTTATTGATGAGAAAGCCAATCTTTGCGTAGCTTGGACGAAAATCATGTCCCCATTGTGAAATACAATGAGCTTCATCTACAGCAATAAAAGATAGGGAAACTTCCTTTAATAAATCTGTAAAATAATCTGCTTCTAGTCGTTCTGGTGCAATATAAAGTAATTTATAATGACCGTTTTTTATATCATATATCCTTTCCTGCACTTCTTCATTATGTAACGTACTATTAATATAAGTCGCTGGAATGCCAACTTCTGTTAGTGCATCTACTTGATCTTTCATTAAAGAAATTAAAGGGGATATAACTATCGTCAATCCAGGGAAAATCATCGCGGGCACCTGATAACAAATAGATTTCCCCCCGCCAGTTGGCATAATTCCTGCAACATTTTCACCATTTAATAATAGGCGAATAATATCTTCTTGTCCTTTTCTAAAATGGTCATATCCAAAGTACTCTTTTAAAATACTACGTGCTTTATCCATCATTACCTAAATCTCCCCACTTTTATCCGAACATATCTTTAAAATATTGTAACATTAATTGGATGAATTTTGAATGAAGCTTTATCGCTACAAGTGCTTGTCCAAATAGAAGTGTTATAGCACTCCGACAAAAAATAATAAGCAGCTTGCTAATTCCCATATAGATGAATTAGCAAGCTATCAATTATGCTAAGCTACACCTCTCCTAACGGCATTAATCGAAAGTAGAGGATCAGCCTTTAATTTAAAATTATAGCCAAGCAGCTCCAACGATGATTAACAAAATGAACAGTACTACGATTAAAACAAAACCATTTCCGAATCCAAATCCTCCGCCAGTAGCTACTGGTGCAGCAACAGGTGCAGCATAACCGCATCCACAATTATCGTATCCAAATCCTCCGTAACCCATTTTATGAAACACTCCCTTTTTCTATCTTTATTCCTATCAGAAACCGACGTAGCAAGAACCTACAATTATTAATAAAATGAATAGCACTACTAGTAGAGCAAAACCTCCACCAAAACCAGCTGTATGGCCACCACTCATTTATTCCACCTCCCTCATACACATAAGCATCATATGAGTCTAGAGTTTGTCCTGTTTGGGCGTTTGAAGAAAAAGCTGAAAATATATTATAGTATGTAGACAGATTCCTTTCAGAAAGAAATCTGTCTTTAATAATCGTTTAAAAGAAAGGAATAAAGGCCAATGCAGCGATTAACCCTAAAGATACTCCTACAGCGGCTGCACCAAATCCCCAGCCCCAACCCCAGCCCCAGCCGGGTCTATTACCACGTCTATAACCATATCCGAATCCACCATGGCTCCGACGATTTCCACCTATTGGTCGAATATACACTTTATTAGGAGTGACTCTTTCGATGATTCCGGTATGAACCTCACCACTATGGGTTCGGATTCTTACACATCTTCCAACACCGTTTGAACACTGATTATAAAAATTCTTAGCAGACATTTATCACACCTCCAACCATTCATCCCTATTATCCTATGTACAAGTCTAAAAAAAGAATGGACAACTATCATAAAAGGAGAGCGGATATTTTGACTGATCATTTCATAAAATTAAATCTGAAAAATTTCCCTTCAATTACAATCAGCTTGAGGTGAACAGAATGAAAAATTGCATATTCCAAAATAGGAATACCCAATTTAAAGTAGCTTCTAAATGTGTAAATTTCAAAATAGTTGGGTAGGAATAAGAAAAAAGGAGATTTCATATGTTAGTTGCAGCAATGTGGGGGGCAATAGCAAGCCTTTCCTTACTCGTGGGATCTATCGCTGGTTTGTTTTTAATGATACCCAAAAGGATTATTGCTTATTTTATGGCTTTGGGTACTGGTATTTTAATAGGGGCCTCTTCTTTTGAGCTTTTAATTAAATCTGTACATAAAAGTGGAATCATTACAACAGCTATTACTTTTTTAACTGGTGCAGGTTTATTTACTTTAATTGAAATATTTCTCTATAAAAAGGGCGGATCCAATCGGAAACGATCACATAAAAATCCAGAAGGTCATTCCGGACTAGCTATTTATATTGGCACTCTGATGGACGCGATACCAGAATCAATGATTATAGGATTAAGTCTATTAATAACACAGAAGGTGGACATGCTCTTTTTGATCGCCATTTTCATCAGTAATTTTCCTGAATCCCTTTCTTCAACGGTGGGTCTAAAAAAAGACAACTATTCAAACAAGAAAATTTTATTTTTATGGAGCAGTGTCATCCTTATTTCCGCGATAAGCAGCTCAGTGGGATATTTATTTTTAGAGAACGCATCAGCAGTAATGCTTTCTGGAATTCAGTCATTTGGTGCCGGTGGATTAATTGCAATGGTTTGCTCCACTATGCTTCCCGAAGCTTTTGAGCAAGGAGGACCAACAGTTGGATTTGTTGCATGTATGGGATTAATCTTCTATCTAAGCATGAGTCATCTAGGATAGAAACTGAAACTGTCGAAATATGATTTCGACAGTTTTCTGGTCAATAAAAAATGGCTGTTACTTTGCTAATGATTTAGGTGTAGTAACACGTAAAGAGGATTCATTCGTTTTTCTTTTTTTCTTAGGAAAAATATAGAGGTTTAATGCGCCAACAAAGAATGCTCCGCCAACGATATTACCGATTGTAACAGGTATTAAGTTATGTAAAGCATTTGCCAATGTAATTGTCTCTGGATGTGGTACGATGAGGGCAATAGAGAAAAGCGCCATATTAGCGACACTATGCTCATAACCAGAAATCATAAAGGCAAAGACAATTAATAATGTGGCAATTATTTTTCCGACATCCCCCTTCACATTCATCGGTATCCAAATAGCCAAACAAACCAACCAGTTACAAAGGATGCCTCGAACAAATAATTCAACTGTTGTAGCACTCATTTTAGAATTAGCAACATCCATAAGCCAAGTTGTTTTAGGAACTAAGCTAAATAAGCCTGAGTAATAGATTAGTAAAGCAAAAAATAACGCTCCAACCAAGTTGCCAAAATATGTACTAACCCAATTATAAATAGTATCTTTCCAACTAGTTGCTCCTGACAAAGTACTCATAGCAAATGCCATTGTGTTTCCTGTAAATAACTCCCCACCACCATACGAAATAAGGACTAGCGCCAACCCGAAAAATAAACTAGTCATCATATAGGTGGCAGGCGAATGAATATCGAAAAATGGTTGTGCTAAACGATAACACAGCATTAAAGCAAAACCAATGTAGATTCCTGCTAAAATGGCTTTTACAAAATAACGAAAGAAAGAATCGTCGATTGTTTCTTTCTTTTTCAATGCATAATTAATAGCCTTATCAACTGGATGAATTTCCATTGCAATACCTTCCTTTCTGTATAACATTATTATACAAAAGGAAAAGCGAATTACCTTGTGAAAAAATGAACAATTTTTAACAATTTGGTTTATAGGAAAAAACATCTCATTTACAAAAACAAATATATATTATGTACTATTCAAATAGAAATAAGCTTATAAACTCACTGTGTCGTAGTCGATAATTTACTATTCTGTTGAATTGCTACCGAAAACTGCGATCTTGGCTTTGTAAAGCTAATTTTTATACCAGATTTTTTCATTTTATTAACTAAATCAACTAGCTGTTTTTTAGCCATCATATACGACTCCTTTTTTCTTAATAGTTTTAGTGTACTAGAAATTTATGAAAAAATTATGAACAAATCATAAATAATTTTAGACAATCGTTTATTAGTTTAGAGACATATTAAAACACTATCATCTCTTCTTAATAAATTCTCTTTATTAGAAGAAAACCCTTTATTTTATGATATTTTTTTACCCTTTGGTTCTATTATCGTAAACATTTTTTCATTTTTCTATCGGGCATTTTTCATATTTTTGGTTTTTTAAGCATAAATGAATCCATAAATACTAGATTCTTATCTTGCTAAAGCAAATTATTTATTTTGGAATGCGGATAACTTTCATCTGAAAAATTCATCTAAAGAAAGATTTATTTAAAATAATTCGCGCTCTGATAGGAAAAATGATATAATTTTAAGGATATTGGAGTTTGGAGGATTTTTAAATGATAACAGTTACGAATGTAGGTCTTCGATACGGCGATCGCAAATTATTTGAAGATGTTAATATTAAATTTACACCAGGTAATTGCTACGGTTTAATCGGAGCAAACGGTGCAGGAAAATCTACTTTCCTAAAAATACTATCTGGTGAAATAGAAGCTCAATCAGGGAATGTTTCTTTAGGACCTGGAGAAAGACTTGCTGTTTTAAAGCAGAATCACTTTGAATATGAAGAACATGAAGTATTAAAAGTGGTAATAATGGGGCATGCAAGATTATATGAAGTAATGCAAGAGAAAGATGCGATTTACATGAAAGAAAATTTCACAGATGAAGATGGCATGAAAGCCGCAGAGCTTGAAGGAGAATTCGCCGAATTAAACGGATGGGAAGCAGAATCTGAAGCTGCGATTCTTTTAAAAGGATTAGGCATTGGTGAGGAGCTTCATTATAAGACAATGGCGGAATTAAACGGTTCCGATAAAGTGAAAGTGTTATTAGCGCAAGCACTTTTCGGTGAACCTGATGTTCTTTTACTAGATGAGCCTACTAACCATTTGGATATTAATGCAATTAAGTGGTTAGAGGAATTTTTAATTAACTTTGACAATACTGTAATTGTTGTGTCCCATGACAGACATTTCTTAAACAAGGTTTGTACACATATTGCAGACTTAGACTATAGTAGAATCCAAATTTATGTGGGTAACTATGATTTTTGGTATGAATCAAGTCAATTAGCTTCTAGAATGGCAAACGATGCAAACAAAAAGAAAGAAGAAAAAATTAAAGAACTTCAAAACTTTATTGCTCGATTTAGTGCAAATGCTTCTAAGTCGAAACAGGCTACTTCTCGAAAAAAATTACTTGATAAAATTTCGTTAGATGACATTAAACCTTCATCACGAAAATATCCATATGTTGCATTTACTCCTGAGCGTGAAATTGGTAATGACTTATTAAGAGTTGAAAACCTAACAAAAACCATTGACGGGGTTAAAGTTCTTGATAATGTAAGCTTTATTATGAATAAAGATGATAAGATTGCCCTAGTTGGTCCAAATGAAATTGCTAAGACTACTCTATTCCGTATTTTAGCGGGCGAAATGGAGCCAGATAGTGGCACTTATAAATGGGGAGTTACTACTTCTCAAAGTTATTTTCCAGCTGAAAACTCGGAGTATTTTAATAACGATGACGAAACTCTAGTAGACTGGCTTCGCCAATATTCTCCCAATGATCAAACAGAAAGCTTTTTAAGAGGATTTTTAGGCCGCATGTTATTTTCTGGAGAAGAAGTATTGAAAAAACCTAGCGTTTTATCAGGTGGAGAAAAAGTTCGTTGTATGTTATCTAAAATGATGCTGAGTGGCGCAAATGTTCTACTTCTAGATGAACCTACTAACCATTTAGATTTAGAATCCATCACAGCTTTAAATAATGGATTAATCAACTTTAAAGGTTCATTAATTTTCACTTCTCATGACCATCAGTTTGTATCAACAATTGCAAATCGCATTCTTGAGATTACCCCACAAGGACTTGTTGATAAGCAAATGAATTACGATGAATATTTAGAAGATGAAGCATTACAAAAAAATATTGCAAATATGTATAAATAAAAAAACCGGGATTCCCCGTTTTTCAGACTGTCGACAAACTCCTAATTCAGTAATTAGGAGTTTGTCTTAGTTTATTAAATATACATTTTTTAAATAAGAGTTGATTTCCGTTGCAGGGGTTCGCTTTCCGTGGGGCTCGCGCTGAGCCGCTTCGACCTAAAGGTCTACAGGATCTCAGACTGTCTTCGCAGATCCCAGCGGAGTCTCACCCCTTCCACTAAAAACCGGGATTCCCCGTTTTTTTAACGTTTAATTGCCTTTTTTCTTATCACATAGATGAAATAAATGGCGAACGGAATAAGGAAAACTATTCCTGGAAACGAAGATTTCTTCTCGTCTCTTCCTGCTTCATCCGAAATATTCTTTTTAAACGTTTCCTCTGCTGGCTCAGCATTTGCTAATTGTACCGATTGAATAATATCATCGTTCTCATTTTTAATCATTAAAACACCGGAAGAGCTAACCTCATCTTTTCCTTTTGTGCGTGGAACCGTTATGTTAACTTCATCTGAAGTTTCATAAGTTGTCCCCTTAGCAAAAAATGATTTTCCTCCTGGAACTAATTTATGCATATATTGACTAAAGCCATAATCCATTAGTTCTTCCGTATCATTATATACATCCTGCTTATATGTCCCTTTTAAAATAATAGCAATCAAACTTAGCTCCCCATTCTCAGCGGTAGTAGCCAAAGTCTGTTTTGATTCGTCTACAAAACCAGTTTTCCCGCCAGTCACTTTGTCGTATGGGCGACTACCGTTTACCATTTGATGATGGCTTACTAATGTAGTATCCCAAGACAGACCATCCCACTTTAATTCATCTGTGCCGAATATTTCTCTAAATGTTTCATTTTTCATGGCGTACTGGGTGATTAATGCTAAATCGTTTGCAGTTGTGTAATGATCTTTATCAAATAAACCATTTGGATTTTTGAAATGCGTGGAATGAACATTGACTTTTTCCTTTAAGTACTTGTTAATATTTGTCTCAAAATTACTAATAGAACCATCTAGGTATTCAGCAATAGCTATCGCTGCATCATTACCAGAGTTAATTAGCATTCCATCAAGTAAATGTCTCAGTGTTACTTGCTCGCCTTTCTCTAAATAAACTCTTGTCCCTTCCGCTGAATACGCGTTCTCACTTACTGTAACAATATCATCTAATTTTCCATGCTCAATCGCATAAATGGCAGTCGCTATTTTTGTTAAACTTGCCGGATACATTTTTTTATACCCATTCTTTTCATATAATACCGCTCCAGTATCACTATCTAATAAGAAAGCTGCCTCACTTATTAGTTCAGGTTCCTTATTATCTTTAGCATTACTTATAGCAGGAAAGCAAAATAATAATAATACGAAACAAAATACAATGGTCGTTTCCTTCATTTTCCCCCACCTATTATTTTCTATGTTTTAAATACCATGACTATTGTACCAAATAATTGAGAATAATAAAGGTCAATCGGGATTTTGTCACAAAAATGAAACGCTTCTGTATTTTTTTATCATTATTCAAGTATACTTTTATTGCTAAACATATAGATTATTCACTTGAAAAAGCCTTTAAATAGGCTGCCGCATTTTTCTTAATGTTTTTTCCAATTTCTATTATAAATAAAAAAGCTGCCAATAAAAATGGTAGAAGATAATATCCAATTCGATATAAAAATAGGACTATCAACATTTGTTCTGATTCAATCCCTAAAGATTCAATCCCCCATAAAAATACTAATTCAAAAGAACCCATCCCACCAGGTATCATACTGATTATTCCAGTACAAGCAGCAACTAAGAAAAGCAAGAAAAAATCCCCAATAGAAACTGGCAATGCTATTATTCTAGCGATAGAATATAAATATGCAAATAAAAATATCCATTCCAACAGAGAAACAATTATCAAACCAACTATCTGATTTTGGTCAAAGACAAAGTTATGCTGCTTGGCTTTCTGATAACTTACGAGGAGCACTGGAAATATTAATCCTACTATAATAATGGCTGCAAATATCCAAAAATGATCTTCCATTAAATTCAGTCTTCTACTATAAAGAATAGCAATCCAAGACAATAAGCTAATACCAGATAAATAAAATATCGTTACTACCGCAATCCCTTTAAATAGTTTTTTTCGGTCTTTTTCATATCTTTTATAAAAGAAATTTCGTAAGGCAATACCAATTAAACCACCAAAACCAATTAAATTTGAAAAAGAATTACTAATAAATGAATATTTACCTACTTCTACAATTGGAACACGCTTCTTTAAATGCCTTACAAGAAAAAAATCATAAAAAAACATGGGAAGAGTCGCCATGAATCCGCCTATTGCAATGTAAAACAAACTATGAAATGGGATAGTCTGTAAATATTCATATAATTGGTTTATATCCGCTGATACAATCATGTTTTTAATTTCTCTTAAAACGATGATAAATATAACAATCGGCAGTAGTATCTTCGCTATATTGATCAAGATTTCTTTTTTTCTGATTGACATATTTACACCTCATACATTTCGCTTATGTTAATTCTAGTATTAGAGACCTAAAATTAATCTTACCTTATATATGGAAGAAAAGAAACGGAACTTTTTTCAAAAATTTTTATGTAAATAGCTTTATTACTTTCCAATAGTATGGACAAAATGAATAGCAATATTCTATTACAAGGAAAACATCTCCACTTCCTTTCTCTTTCCTCCACGATGAATACTTACCCTATTGTATAACAGAATAGAGAAAAAATCATAAATTTATATAACAGATATAAAAGATATTTTCCAACCTTCTTCTTTTACCCTTTTAAAACCACCTCTATAAACCCTTGGTATTATTAGAGTTCACATATACGACACAGAAAATTCGCAAGATGTACACAATTATTGTGATTGTTCTCACATATTATCTGTTATAGTTAAAACAGAAAGAAAAAAGCTTTCTGTTATATATTTTATTAAATCATGAGGTGATTATAATGGAAAAAGTTGAAACAACTAATTATTGGGAAGGCTTTAAAAATGGATCTTGGCAGAAAGAAGTAAATGTTCGTGATTTCATCCTGAAAAACTTTAAACCATATTATGGAGATTCTGCTTTCTTATCAGGTCCTACATTAGAAACTACACAATTATGGGAACAAGTAATGGAATTAAGTAAACTAGAAAGAGAACGAGGCGGTGTTTATGATTTAGATACTGATATCGTATCAACCATTACCTCTCACGGCCCTGGCTATTTAGATAAAACAAAAGAAAAAATCGTCGGTGTACAAACAGATGAACCTTTCAAACGCTCTTTCCAACCTAACGGCGGTATTAGAATGGCTGTTCAAGCTTGTGAATCATACGGCTATAAAGCGGATGAAGAATTAGTGAAATTCTTTACTGAACATCGTAAAACCCATAACGCAGGAGTTTTTGATGCTTATACAGATGAAATGAGATTAGCTAGAAAAGCTGCAATCATTACAGGTCTTCCTGATGCATATGGTCGTGGAAGAATTATTGGTGACTATCGTCGCGTTGCACTTTATGGTGTCGATTTCTTAATTAATGAAAAACAAAAAGACAAAAAAGCAACAAGTTCTGTTATGACAGAAGAAACAATCCGATTAAGAGAAGAACTTTCTGAACAAATTCGTGCTCTACATGAATTAAAAGAATTAGGTGCAAGCTATGGCTTTGATTTATCACGACCAGCAGCAAATGCCCAAGAAGCATTCCAATGGGTTTATCTTGCCTACCTTGCAGCAATAAAAGAACAAAACGGTGCTGCAATGAGCTTAGGGCGTGTATCTACCTTCTTAGATATTTATGTAGAAAGAGACTTAGAAAATGGCACATTAACAGAAAAAGAAGTACAAGAAATAGTGGATCACTTTATTATGAAGTTACGCCTGGTAAAATTTGCTCGTACACCTGACTATAATGAATTATTCAGCGGCGACCCTACTTGGGTAACCGAATCAATTGGCGGTATGGCTAATGACGGTAGACCTTTAGTAACAAAGAACTCTTTCCGTTTCCTTCATACTTTAGATAACTTAGGACCTGCACCGGAGCCAAACTTAACTGTTCTATGGTCTACACAGTTACCAGACAACTTTAAAAAATTCTGTGCGCAAATGTCGATTCAAACAAGTGCAATCCAATATGAAAATGATGATATTATGAAACCTCAATGGGGCGATGATTACGGAATCGCATGTTGTGTATCAGCAATGGAAATTGGTAAACAAATGCAGTTCTTTGGAGCTCGTGCCAACCTTGCTAAATGTTTATTATATGCAATTAATGGTGGTAAAGATGAGAAATTAAAAATCCAGGTTGGACCTAAATTTGAACCAATCACTTCTGAATACCTAGACTATAAAGAGGTTACCGAAAAATTTGATAATATGATGGAATGGTTAGCTGGCCTCTATATCAACACATTAAATGTTATCCATTATATGCATGACAAATACAGCTATGAAAGAATTGAAATGGCTCTTCATGACACAGAGATTCTTCGGACAATGGCTACAGGTATTGCAGGATTAAGCGTAGTTACAGACTCATTAAGTGCCATAAAACATGGAAAAGTTAAAGTTATTAGAGACGAAAACGGTCTTGCTGTAGATTTCGAAACGGAAGGAGATTTCCCTAAATACGGTAACAACGATGATGCAGTGGATAGTATTGCAGTTGAGATAGTTGAAAGCTTTATGAAAAAACTACGTAAACATCAAACATATCGCAATTCTATGCATACTATGTCTATCTTAACCATCACTTCTAACGTTGTATATGGTAAGAAAACAGGTAATACTCCAGACGGCCGTCGTGCAGGGGAACCTTTTGCTCCAGGAGCTAACCCTATGCATGGCCGTGATACAAAAGGAACTTTAGCATCTCTATCTTCTGTTGCTAAGTTACCTTACGATTATTCATTAGATGGTATTTCGAATACCTTCTCCATTGTGCCAAAAGCTTTAGGTAAAGAAGAAGATATTCGTGCAAATAACTTAGTATCAATTTTAGATGGCTATGCAACAAAAGCTGGGCACCACTTAAATGTTAACGTATTTAATAGAGAAACATTATTAGATGCTATGGAACATCCAGAATTATACCCGCAATTAACTATTCGTGTATCTGGATATGCAGTTAACTTTATCAAATTAACTCGTGAGCAACAACAAGACGTTATTAGTCGTACTTTCCATGAATCCATGTAATTCTTAAAGACTGGGCTGAGGGATTTTCTTATTCCCTCTCCCCCTCTTCTTACAGTGCTACTACTATACTGGATTGCGGGTTTATTATAAGGAGGAAAATAATCATGAACGGCAATATACATTCAATAGAAACATTTGGAACAGTAGATGGCCCAGGCATTCGCTATGTAGTGTTTACCCAAGGCTGCTTACTTCGCTGCCAATTTTGTCATAATGCAGACACTTGGGAAATTGGTACAGGAAAGCAAATGTCTGTTATGGACATTATCAATGATTTAAAAACATACCTTCCTTTTATCGAACCATCTGGTGGTGGTATTACTGTAAGTGGCGGGGAACCTTTATTACAAATACCATTTTTAATAGAATTATTTAAAGAGTGTAAAAAACTTGGTATTCATACAACGATTGACTCTTCTGGTGGTTGTTACTCAAAAGCCCCTTCTTTCCAAGCACAATTAGATGAATTAATGCAATATACTGATTTAGTCTTGCTTGATTTAAAACATATCGACCGTAAAAAACATATTAAATTAACTGGTATGGGAAATGATCATATTTTAGATTTTGCAACCTATTTATCAAATAAGAAAATCCCTATTTGGGTAAGACATGTTTTAGTACCTACAATTAATGATACAGAAGAAGATTTAACGAGACTAAGTGATTTCATTGCAAAACTTGAAAATGTAGAAAAAATTGATATACTCCCCTATCATAAGTTAGGTGTATATAAATGGGAGACGCTCGGATTAGAATATCCTTTAAAAGACATCGAACCACCTACACAAGAATCAGTTGATTTTGCGACTGCTATTTTAAATAGAATGATGTAAAGATTTAAAAACATAGATAAGAGGCATTAATTCACAATGTGATATCAATGCCTCTTACTAGCTATTCTCCTATTTAAGCATCACGATTAGCGTATGGGGGGTATGGCGGATATGGCGGTTTTGGTGGTTTGTGTGGACAACATGACTTCTTCTTGCAGCCTACAGATAATTCAGATTCAAAGGATATAGGGATATTTAAGAGTGTAACTTCTACGTCTAAACCTAGAATTTTAATCATTTATTTCCCTCCTATAATTTTTTTCGTACAAAATATTGTTAAACAACATTTACATATTTTGTACTTACATTATAGAGTATGTTAATTATTGGTACATGTTTGTGCTGTGTCATTAATTTAAGAGAGAAAATTGCCAAGAAAAAGAGACCGACAATTAATTTATTGGTCTCTTTTTCTTTTCTACTATTCTTTCCACCATTCATCAAACATTGATGCAGGTACTTGTCTCTTATGCTCTGTCAATAAGTACCGAGCTTCAATCTTCTCTGCCACATCTTGTGTAACTTCTTTTCCTTCTAAATAATCATCTAATTGGTCATAAGTAATACCAAGTTCGGTTTCATCTGCTTGCCCTGGTTTATTATCTAATAAATCGGCAGTTGGCACTTTCAAATAAAGAGCCTCTTCTGCATTCAACTCTTTTAATAATTGTTTTCCTTGTCTTTTTGATAATCCTGTTAATGGTAGAACATCCGCACCGCCATCTCCATACTTTGTAAAGAATCCTGTAACAGCTTCGGCAGCATGATCAGTACCTATCACTAGTAAATTTTCTTGTCCGCCAATTGCATATTGTGCAATCATTCGCATTCTAGCTTTTACATTTCCCTTATGATAATCAGCTAATGGCGTGTCACTCATGTCATCATAAACAGTTTTCACGTCGTCAACAGGATTTTTAATATTAAATACATATTCCTTATCCGCTTTTATAAATTCCAATGCACGTTTTGCATCTACTTCATCTGCTTGAACTCCATATGGCAATCTTACAGCTACAAAAGTTGCATTATAGCCTTCTGCACGTAATTCTTCTACTGCTAATTGTGCCAGTCTTCCTGCTAAAGATGAATCTTGGCCACCACTAATTCCCAAAACAAATCCTTTTGCTTTCGCTTTTTTAGCGTAATCCTTTAAAAATTGAACTCTTTTTTCAATTTCTTGTTTTGGATTAATTTCAGGTTGTACATTTAAATCCTTCATAATTCTTTCTTGTAAATCTCGCATGCTATTTCCTCCTCATTTGCGATTTTGAATAGATACTTTGACCTTTTCTATATGACTCATTTTATTTTCCCAGCATAATGGGCTTAAATCTACAGGATATTCCTCAGGATTTAAGGAACGCTTATATTCATCCCAAAGTATTTCTAAGCTTTGCTCTGAGTACTTTTGAATGCTCATGATATCAGGGGTTGCATATATTAACTTACCATCCTTAAAAATATCTTGATGGATATCTACTGCAGTAAAATTAGTCACAAATTTGCTTATATACGTATGGGTTGGATGAAACATCTTTAAGCGTTCTTCGTTTTCAGGATGTTCGGATTCTAAACAAATATAATCCCCTTCTGATTTACCATTTATATCATTTATAATTCGATATACCCTTTTTAACCCAGGTGTAGTCACTTTTTCTGGATTCCCGCTAATTTTAATCGTATCTTGCATGTTGCCTTCTTCATCTTCAATAGATACAAGCTTATATACGCCCCCAAGTGCTGGCTGATCATATGCTGTAATTAATTTGGTTCCTATTCCCCAAATATCTATTTTTGCCCCTTGTGCTTTTAAGTTAATTATCGTGTATTCATCTAGATCATTACTTGCAACTATTTTTGTATCATAGAAACCTGCTTCATCTAGCATTTTTCTTGCTTCTTTTGATAAATAAGCTAAATCACCGCTATCCAAGCGAATCCCTCGGAAGTTTATGCTATCGCCTAATTCCTTTGCAACACGAATAGCATTAGGGACGCCTGATCGCAAAGTATCATATGTGTCTACCAAAAAAACGCACTCCTTATGTCTTCGCGCATATTTATGAAAAGCTATATACTCATCATGATAGGCTTGAATCATAGAATGAGCATGCGTTCCAGAAATCGGAATACCGAATAATTTACCCGCTCTGACATTTGAGGTGGAATTAAAACCACCGATAAAAGCAGCTCTTGTTCCCCATAGTGCTGCATCTAGTTCATGTGCACGTCTACTTCCAAACTCCATTACGATTCCATCACCAATAACATTTTTAATTCTGGAAGCTTTCGTTGCAATTAATGTTTGGTAATTCACAATGTTTAAGATGGCCGTTTCGACAATTTGTGCTTGCGCAAGTGGTGCTTCAATTCTCATTAATGGTTCATTTGCGAAAACCACTTCTCCTTCTGCTGCTGACCGTAGACTTCCAGTAAAATGCAGATCTTTCAAATAAGCTAGGAAGTCTTCTTTAAAGCCTTCTTGTCTTAAATACTCAATATCCCCTTCAGAAAATTGCAGATTCTCTAGATATTGAATCACTCGCTCTAAACCAGCGAAAACAGCATAGCCATTATTAAAAGGTAATTTTCTAAAATACACTTCAAAAACAGCATTCTTTTCAGCAATGCCATCCTCCCAGTAAGTTTCAGCCATATTAATTTGATATAAGTCCGTATGTAACATTAAACTGTCATCTTTAAAATTAAAACTCATTATAGTCCTCCTGCAACCCCTAAACGACTAAAGGATAGTAGCCCCTAGTACATTTTTAAAATGTTCCAATGCCCATTGATGGCCAATTTCATTAAATGAAGCAACGGCATTTTCATATATATGAATATTATAACCAAGATTATAAGCATCTACAGCAGTATGTAGCACACATATATCTGTACAAACGCCAACTAGATAAATATCTTTGATGGATCTCTCTTGCAATTTTATATGTAAATCGGTGCCTGCAAAAGCACTGTATCTAGTTTTATCCATCCAATACACATTGGTTAAATCTTTGTGATCTTCATAAGTCTTTTGAAGTGTTCCATATAAATCTCTTCCTCTTGATTCAGCAATATTATGAGGTGGAAATAGCCTTGATTCTGGATGATATGGATCATTTAATGTATGCAAATCAATTGCAAATACAGTTAAATCATCATTATCGATAAAATTCTTCGTAATTTTTACTATTTCATTCTCAATTGCAATGCCTGGTTCACCACATGGTAGATTGCCTTCTACGAAGTCAAAAGTGTAATCAATATTAATTAGAGCTTTCATTAAATCCCCCCTTAATTTTTACAGAACTTATTAAAAACATCCTATAAGAAAACACCTTGATTATATTAAAACTATCATTTATTATACCATTCATTTTATTTTTTCCTATTGTAAATACTTAATTATTCCTGATTTTATGCAAATAGTACCTCTTGAAGGGTAATATCTTTTATCATTCAGCATTAAAAAATGTCATAAAATATACTTAATATTTGTAATCTTGACCTTTATCTCTAGTTGTTAATTGCTTTTCAGCCCTAGTTTCGATATAATTTTATTTGTTCACTAATAATGAGGTGTATAAATGATTGATTTATTATTAGACTTAACGTTTTTTCCTAGTTATCAAACGGTTTACTATACATTTTTAGTAGGTCTAGTACTGAAATATTTATGGGATTGGAACATTAAGACAACGGTTCAGCAAGAATTCTTTGCAACAGATCAAAGGTTGTCATTAGATGTTTCCATTACAACGATAAATATGAATGTTCAAAAATATAATACTCCTATTTTGCACTGGATTGTTAAAAATATCCGTAAAAGAATAGAGAGTTCACATGATGATCCAGAGAAACCAATTACCTCCTTTGTTAGCTAGTATTTAATTAACAATTTGGAGGAATTACAATGAAAAAATTATCAAAAAATACATTATTAATCATGCTATTAGGTTTATCAACTATTTTACTGAGTGCTTGTTCTTCATCAGCAAGCGGAAATAATGATGGATTTTTCCATAAAATATTTGTTGAGCCTTTTACGGCAATTATTCACGGAACAGCAGATGTATTTGCTGGAAGCTACGGCCTTGCGATTATTCTGATCACTTTAGTAATTCGACTTGTCTTAATGCCTTTAATGCTGAAACAATATAAAAAACAACAATTAATGAAATCCAAAATGGATACAATTAAACCTGAAATGGAAGCAATTCAGAAAAAGATTAAGGCCACTAAAGATCAAAAAGAACAGCAAAAACTGCAAATGGAAATGATGGATCTTTACAAAAAAAATAATATTAACCCACTTAATATTGGATGTTTACCAATGCTGATTCAAATGCCGATTTTAATGGGATTCTATTATGCAATACGTGGTTCTCAAGAAATAGCTAGCCACTCC
The DNA here is from genome assembly GCF_038006285.1 of Niallia sp. FSL W8-0177. Lineage (NCBI taxonomy): Bacteria > Bacillati > Bacillota > Bacilli > Caryophanales > Bacillaceae > Niallia > Niallia sp. FSL W8-0177. Next base: position 1,677,431 of record NZ_JBBOUX010000001.1, on the reverse strand, counting down.
TTTTTATGGTTTAATTTAGGACAGTCAGATTTAATTCTAACCGCGTTAGCAGGTATTGTTTATTATTTACAATTTAGAGTATCGCAAAGTACCATGACACAAGAACAACAAAAGCAAATGAGTAAAATAGGATTGATTTCTCCTATTATGATTGTAATAGTGTCTTTAAATGCTCCAGCAGCTCTACCACTATATTGGACAGTCGGTGGAACTTTCCTTATCTTCCAGTCTTTAATCGGAAGAAAACTATATCCACCTCAACCTAGTAATACAAAGGTAGCTACAGACAAATAAGTAATAAAGGACAAATTTTACGTGATAAAGCATTAAGCCACGCGTGAAATTTGTCCTTTTTTTAGATAATAAATGTTTCTTTTATAAATGGAGACCAACGTTCCACCCTGCAAAACAGAATAAAATCCCCCCTAAGAATGTCCCTAATATGTATATATATAACCCCATTCTTCTCTTTTCTCGATATAATGTTACTGCCTCAACAGCAAAAGTAGAGAAGGTTGTAAATGCTCCTAAAAAGCCAATTGCTAAAATAAAATAAACACTGGCGGTCACATCCATTCCAACGATTAATCCAAGTAGAAACGACCCGCCTATATTGACAATCATGGTCGGGATTGGGATAGACGCTTCCATTATTTTTTTTAGTTCATTTATAAAAAAGTAACGAGAAATAGCGCCAATAAAACCGCCAACTCCAATCAATAAAAGATTACTAACCATTTGATTTGCTCCACTTTCTTTCTCCAATTTTCATTCCTACATACGCAAAGCTAATTCCGATAACAGCACTACCAACAACGTAACAAATAGCGAGCAGATCACTACCATCAATTAACAAATGGACTGTATCCATACTGAAAGTTGATAAGGTAGTAAAAGAACCAATCATGCCTGTTCCAATGGCTGCAGCATACTCTGATTTTAGCTTTTGTCTTTTTATAATGGCACTTGTAAACCATCCTAGCATAAAGGAACCAGCAATATTTATTCCCAATGTTTGCAAGGGAAAATCATAGACAAAAGGAATTTGTCCTACAATATACCGCAAAATGCTCCCAATCACACCGCCAATCCCAACAAATATATAGTTCATTATTATTCATTCCCTTAACAATTCAATAATATCAAATCAGAATTATAATTATAATAAAAAAAGATGTCTAATGAAAAGAATCGTTATGATCATCAAAGGATTTCTATTAATCCATTCATCCACTAAAGATCCATAACTTTTCTATCATAAAAGACATCTTATATTCTTATATTGTTTGAAAATAGTCTTTGTAAAAACCGCCAATTTTACCAGAGTTATCTACAACAAAGTAAAATTCCTCTGTCTCGTTCTTTACTTCATACTCTTTCCCTACTGTTAACACTCTATTAACAATGTATTTGTTTGCATCGGTATGTATACATTTTACTTTTTTAACAGATGGTTTCTTTTCCCAGTTTTCATGTATCATTTTATTGCTCCTTTCATTCTAGTACTATCCTAGTATAAAGGGAAACCGATACATAGTGCAATAGATTCTCGTTATGAAACTAAATTCTGTAGTTCCTTTTCCATCCACATTATCTTATTTCTTTCAAATGTAAACCATTTTCCTGTATCTACTTGTAAAAAAGTCATGTAGCATTTGCCATTAATCCAATCCAAGCGTTTGAAATCCAATGCATAATACGATGTATGATTATATTTGATGACATAAAAGTTTTTATGTTCTTGAATATACATTTTATGACCTTCTTTCTAAGATGTAGTTACTATTCTATACCACAGCTAAACTGTCCCTTAAACCCAAAAAAATATTATATTAGTGTAACATTATATTTAATTTTTGTTTCGATATGCTCTTCATCTGCCTCCTGTAATTTCCTTTTTGAGCATTTCTGGTTTATTGCAAACATAAGTAAATGCCTCCCCAGTAATTTCTTTTTGATGAACAGTAACGATCTTTCGGACATATAAATTATCAATGCCGTTTTGGTAATGGTCAGCAAATCCATCTAAAATCAACAAATCCGCAAATGGTACAGCATATAGTTCTCCATACACTTTTTATGATCAGCTAATATTAAAAATGGATAATCAATGTTTCCATCGTATAATTTTCCATGTACCCAAGCTTCTTCTGTCAGACACGGAAAATTTTCTACCATATAATGATTTATTTCTTCTTTTAGCAAAGCCTCCTAGACATGTTTCTCATCCAGAAAACTCCTTAGCTATTGGTTCGAATCAACACTTTTTGTGCGATTTCAAATACTATTCTATTATAAAAAGATACAGGGAGTTTCCGGTAGTAGAAACTCCCTGTATCTATATTTAGCAAAGTAATTAAGCTTCAAACAATAGGGACTCAGGATCTTCTAGTAGATCTTTTATTCTTGCTAGGAATGTAACTGCTTCTTTCCCATCAATGATACGGTGATCATAAGAAAGAGCCAAATACATCATTGGTCGATTTTCCATTTTCTCTGCATCGATCGCTACAGGTCGCAGCTGGATTTTATGCATTCCAAGTATACCGACCTGCGGTCCATTAAGAATTGGAGTAGATAACAAGGAGCCAAAAACACCGCCGTTTGTAATAGTAAATGTCCCACCCTGTAAATCGCTTAAAGATAGTTTGTTACTTCTTGCTTTACTTGCAAAGTCTAATATTTCACTTTCTATTTCAGCGAAGTTTTTACGGTCAGCATCTCTTAAGACTGGTACCACAAGCCCTTCATCTGTTGATACAGCAATACCAATATCATAATATTTTTTTAAGACAATTTGGTCACCTTGGATTTCAGCATTTAATAATGGTGCTTTCTTTAGAGCTGCTACGACAGCTTTTGTAAAGAAAGACATAAAGCCCAGCTTCACATCATTCTCTTTTTGAAATGCATCTTTTCTACGATTTCTTAATGCCATAATATTAGTCATATCAACTTCATTAAAAGTAGTTAGCATTGCCGTATTTTGTTTAACCTCTAATAATCGATTAGCGATCGTTTGTCTTCTTCTTGTCATTCTCACTCTTTCCACTCGATTATCTGATTCTACAGCAGGTGCTTCCTTTTCCACTTTCGGCGTTTGGGCTGACTGTGGTGAAACTGATGAAGCCGCCTTTTGATCATGTGCTGCAACATCTTGGGCTCTTACTCTTCCTAATGGATCATTCGTTTGGACTGCTGTTAAATCGATTCCTCGCTCTCTTGCCAGCTTGCGAGCAGCAGGTGAAGCAATTGGATGTTGTTTATTAACTAGTTCTTCTTTTTGTTCTTTTGGCTCTTCTGCACTTGGAGTTTCTGGTTCAACCTTTTCAACTTTTTTTTCTTCTGCTGTCTGTGGTTCTTCAGCAGCTCCTTCTGCATTTACTATCGCAATTGTTTCACCAACTTGAACAGTATCTCCTTCATTTGCTTTTAATTCTTGAATGATTCCACTTTCTTCTGATATAATTTCCACATTTACTTTATCTGTTTCCAATTCAACAATATAGTCGCCCTTTTCCACATATTCCCCTGTTTTCTTTAACCATTGCGCTACAGTTCCTTCGGTGATTGATTCAGCTAATTCTGGTACCTTAATCTCTGCCATTTTAATTTTCCCCCTCAATTCATTCCATAGTCAATGCTTCATTTATGATTCTTGCTTGATCTTTACGATGAACAATTGGATCCCCTTCAGCAGGACTAGATCTTCTTCTTCTACCAACATATTGTAAGGAAATAGAATTGGAAATTAGCTTTCTAATTCTTGGTTCCATAAAGCTCCATGCTCCCATATTCTTTGGTTCTTCTTGCACCCATACTACCTCTTTTAAATTTGGATAGCGTTGAATAATTTCTGTTAGCCTCTCTTCTGGGAAAGGATAAATTTCTTCAACTCTTGCAAGATGGATTGCTTCTCCATTTTCAAGCTTTTTGTGTGCTTGATATAAGTCAATCGAAATTTTACCTGTAGATAGAACTAAGCGTGTAACAACATTGTCATTTTCACCAGTATTATCTACTTCCAAAACAGAATGAAAAGCACCTTCACTGAATTCTAATCCATTAGAAGCAACATCAGCATTACGCAGTAAGCTTTTTGGTGTCATAATAACTAAAGGTCGTACTTCTTCTTTGTTTAAAATTGCTGCCTGTCTTCTTAAAATATGAAAGTACTGAGCAGATGATGATAAGTTTGCAACAGTCCAGTTATTTTCAGCTGCTAAAATTAAGAATCGCTCCAATCTTGCACTTGAATGCTCTGGTCCCTGTCCTTCATAACCATGTGGCAAAAGCATAACTAAACCAGATTTTTGTCCCCATTTCGCTCTGCCAGCTGCAATAAATTGGTCAAACATTACTTGTGCTGCATTAGCAAAATCACCAAATTGCGCTTCCCATAACACAAGTGTTTCGGGAGCATGAACATTGTAACCGTACTCAAATCCTAATACAGAACCTTCAGACAACGGACTGTTATGAACAGCAAATGATGCTTTCGCTTTAGATAAGGTATGTAAAGGTGAATACTGGTTGCCAGTTACATAGTCATGTAAAATAATATTACGATGAGCAAACGTACCACGTTCCGAATCCTGCCCAGAAAGTCGGATTGGTGTTCCGTCTTCTAAAATCGTTGCAAAAGCCAATGTTTCCGCTAAAGACCAATCGATCTTACCTTCTCCTTCCAATGCAGCATTTCTCCGCTTTAAAACTTTTCCTAATTTATCAAAAACTTGAAATTGAGATGGATAGGAAAGCAACTCATTATTTATATGTTTTAATTGATCAATCGGAACAGCCGTATTAACATTCGGCAATTGTCGCTCCACAGAATTAGGCGGATTAGTAATAACCGGATCTTCATTTTTCTTCGGTACTCTATCATGTGCTTCTTTAAGTTTTCTTGTAACTTCTTCTTTCAAAGCTTGGATTTCTTCTTCTTTTATCACATCCTCCGCAACTAGCTTTTCCCCGTACAGCTTAGTAATGGTTGGATGTTCGTGAATTAACTTGTACATTAATGGATTTGTCGTCATTGGTTCATCCATTTCATTATGACCATATCTTCTATAGCCAATTAAATCGATTAAAAAGTCCTTCTTAAACTTCTCTCTGTATTCGATAGCTAGTTTTGCAGCTTTTATACATGCTTCTGGATCATCTGCATTAACATGGATTATTGGAATCTCAAATCCTTTTGCAAGATCACTAGCATATCTAGTAGATCTCGAATCACTAGATTCTGTTGTAAATCCAATTGTATTGTTAGCAATAATATGGATCGTTCCACCTGTTCGATAACCCTTTAATCCTGTTAAATTTAAAGTCTCCGAAACAATTCCTTGCCCAGGAAAAGCAGCATCTCCGTGGATTAGAATAGCTAGTGATTTAGTAGAATCTTCCTCTGGAAACCCAGGTTTTGTTCTGTCATCCTGTGACGCTCTAGTAAATCCTTCTACTACTGCACCTACAAACTCAAGATGACTTGGATTATTTGCAAGAGTCAGCCGAACATTTGAAACATTATTTGATTTAATTTGTCGATCTAAGCCTAAATGGTATTTTACATCCCCAGTCCAGCCAAAGCTAATACCTATGGACCCTTCAGATGGTACCAACTGTTTATTAGGAGCATGCTGAAATTCTGCAAATATCATTTCATAAGGCTTTTCTAATACATGTGCTAACACATTTAATCGCCCTCTATGCGCCATTCCTATATTAATATTTTGAGCACCATTTACTACTGATTCAGATATAATCTTATCTATCATCGGGACCATTGTATCAAGACCTTCAATCGAAAATCTCTTTTGACCGACATATGTTCTATGTAAAAAACTTTCAAATTCTTCTACTTCTATTACCCTTTTTAGAAGCTTTCTTTTTAACTCTCTATGACATGCTGGTTTTAAGCTCCCTGATTCTACTTTAGACTGCAGCCAGTTTTTTTCTTTAATATCATTAACATGATAGTATTCAAATGCAATGGTCTTTGTATAAATTTCTTTTAAATATTGAACCGCTTCATAGCCATTTGATATATGGTTAGGAGCATCTGGACAAATTAAACGGGCTGGAATCTTTTCTAAATCTTCTTTCGTTAAATCAAAACGAGCTAAATCAAATAACTCATACTCTCTCTTATGATCCTTTAATGGATAAATATCAGCCGCCAAATGTCCATAGGCTCTTATCTTATTCACTAATGTTACTGCTGCAATAATTTTTTCAACTTGAACTTCGGATTGTAGAGATAAATGATTCGTGTTAGTTTTCTCTTGATTATCAATCGGGGGTCCCCATTGATCAAAATGCCTTTTCATTTCTTCATCAACTGAATTTGGATCTTGAACGTATTTCTCATAAAGCTCCATTACAAGCCCTAAATTCGGCCCATAAAATCTTGGTTGGTATGAGACTGTACCATCAGATGGCTTCTCCATGAAAATTTCCCTCCACCACTTTAATTATCATTTTTATCTTCCCTTTGTTATTGCGCTTTACACCTTGTAGTGAAAAAACTTTTTTAAAACGTTTACATTTCTATTCTATCATGGTTTAATTACAGCTTCAAAAGTTTTACACATTTTTATGGTAAAAAAAATAAAAATATTTTTTATCGGCCTTATCTTCAGAAAAAAAACAATCTTACTAGTAATCTTATGCAGCATAAAATTTTACATGACAAAGGAAAAGAATGTGAAATATAATTAACTTGGATAAAAAAAGCCAGACAAACATTGTTTCATCTGTTTGTCTGGCTTAGTTAGTTGCTCTTAATATGAATACTTCAAAAGAAATTGCAGGCGCTTCGCTCAGGCTATATTCGGCGCCCTGCTCATCTTCCCCCTTTTTCTTTAGTAGTAACTATATATTAAAGCGAACAATTACTTTTGTTCCTTGACCAACCTTACTTTTAATTTCAATTGACCCATTATATAAGCTTACAATTTGCTTTGCGATGGCTAATCCAAGTCCTGTTCCACCTTGTTCTCTACTCCTAGCTTTATCTACTCGATAAAACCGATCAAATACTTTTTCAAGATGTTCTTTCGGTATTCCAATTCCATGATCGGTAATTTCTAGGATAAAATGGTTGCCTGTTTCATACGTATGCAGAAAAATATTTTTTTCATGTACAGAATATTTCACCGCATTATCAAGTAATATAGTAGTTATTTGCTGCAAATGTTGTTCAGATACCTCATAAAGATGGAGAGAGTCAAGCTTTACCTCGAAAGTAAAATCATCATGAAGCATTACAAAATCACGAATAGTATGCTCAAAAATCCACTTTACCCTCTCTGGCGTTAAATCTGACTCCATTCTATTTTGCTCTAATTTGGATAAGTCTAATAAACTGATAATTAGTTTTTTTAGTCGAGCAACTTCTTCAGTTGATGTTTGGAGTGACTCTTCTAATATATCTTGATTATTCTTCCCCCATCTATTCAGCATGGAAAGATGACCCTCTAAGACAGAAACCGGTGTTCTCAATTCATGGGAAGCGTCTTCAATAAATTGTTTTTGCTGCTGAAAGGATTGTTCAATCACATCCATCATCTCATTGAAAATATGAGATAAATCAGCGATTTCGTCCTTTTGAGGATAGACTGGCATCCTTTCCTTAAAACCACTGTTTTTAATTTTTTTCATTGTTTTTGTCATCGAATTAATTGGTCGTAATAATAAATAGGAAATAAAATAACCAATAAGGGCACTGATAATTAGTGCAGCAATTGCAAACATTGTCATGGCAAACCATAAGTGTTCTCTCACTTTATCTAAGGATTCCAGGGAACGAATAATTTCTACTCTGCCATTAAATGCTTTTGTCTTAATTTCCTTACTATAAACTAATGAATTATGATCTCCAATTGAAATATAATGAAACTGTTCATCATTATATATTTGATTTGGCTCAATAATTGGGAAATCTCCATTCATATCTGCAAGGATGGCTTGTCCATTTTTATCTAAAATACGAATAAGCTGGTTATCGTTATTGAGTTTTTCTAATAAAGTGACATTTGCAGTGATTTCTTCGTCTGTAGGATGCTTTTCTTGCAGGTTCAATTGTTTAACAACTTGATTCATTGTTTGTTTTACATCTGTTTCTTCCTGATTTAATAACCAAGAAGAAACAGTGTGAAATTCAAAAAAGGAAAAAATAGAATAAGTTAAAAAAATACTAAATGATAATCCAAGCGTTAATTTCCATTTCCAAGGTAAAAGAGATATTTTTTTTATCCATTTCATCTCATCACATATCCTATCCCTCTGACCGTTTCGATATATACTTCTTGTCCAGATGGATCAAGCTTATTCCTTAAATACCTAACATATACATCGATTACGTTTGTTTCTACTTCTGATTCATAGCCCCAGATTTTTTCTAATAATATATCTCTTGATAAGACAATATTAATATTGGTCATGAACATATAAAGCAAATCATACTCTCTTTTGGTTAAGGACAGAATCTCTTCTCCTTTTTTGGCGATATGTGATTCCACCTCCAGTGTAATATCTTTATAAGTCAACTTTGTCATAATTTGATTGGAAGTATTTGTTTGTGGCTCTATACGGCGAAATAATGCACGTAATCTAGCAAGCAGTTCTTCAATCGCAAATGGCTTAACCAAATAATCGTCTGCGCCACTATCTAATCCAGAAACTCGATCTAAAACGCTATCCCGTGCAGTTATCATTAATATTGGGGTGTTTTTTGTTTGACGGAGTCTTCTACATACTTCAATGCCATTTAATTCAGGCAGCATTAAATCTAATAAGATAATATCCCAATCTTCCTCTAGTGCCTTTTGAAGACCGCTTCTACCATCTGAGCAAACCTCTGTTTTATATCCTTCATATGTTAATTCTAACTCGATAAATCTCGATAAATTTTTTTCGTCTTCTATAATCAAAATTTTTTTCATTATACCACGCTCTCTATTTTACATAAGCAATGTTACAAGCGGAATGTTGAAATTTGATTTATAATGAAAGGAAATTTCAACAAAACTGCTTTAACCTGCCTAAAGATATGATTATTTTATCATGTTAGAAGCTTGATATACAAAATTTACCCCGTAATCTTTAATTTTGCTTCGAAAACATTGAATCCATAATAGCATGTGCCATTTCTACAAATTGAAATCCGAATAAAGACGCTGCAGTTATGGAACTAAAAACAATCATCGCAATGCGAAGAAAATGCATGTTTCATCTCTCCTTTGAATTGAACTTTTGCATGAAAGTATGGAGAATTATTATTCCATTCCCCATTAATACATATAGTAAGCACTTTTTCTGTTAACTTTATAAGTTAAAAAACTTTTCTAATGTGCTTAAGTGAATAAAACTTATGGTATACCTCTTTTTGTAAAAAAGCATGAAAGTAACATTAAAATTTGATGAGAAGAAAAAAATAAGGCATATAATTGATGGAATGAGCCATTATAATGTTAGAAACCTTTCGGATAACTATCAGCCCTGACAACAGATTTAGTACATTCATACGAAAGAATCGAAGTGATCATGAAGATATAATTATCTATATGAACAATCGTTAATTACTTTTCATTAAATAGAGAGTTTTTGGTAAGTTTAGGAGGTCGATCAATGAATATTGGACGTGCGATTGAAATTATGAATGCTGCAGATATGGTAGATGTTAGTTATCAAGGAGAAAAGATCATTATCCAGAATGTAAATGAAAAAACAAAAAAAGCAACTATCTATACGAAAACAAATCCAGATTACGAGTTAGATGTTGATGTGTACCAGCTTATCGAAGAAATGTGATGATATATTCACCTTTATTACAATAGGTAGAATATAGTTTCTTTTCAGAAATAACAAAATATTTCTTGCCAACAAACGAAATATATAGTAAATTAATAGTCAATTACATAAGTAATTCTTATCAAGAGAGGTAGAGGGAATGGCCCAGCGAAACCTCAGCAACCTTCAGTATTTTTACATACTGAAAAGGTGCTAATTCCATCAAGCATTTAAGCTTGAAAGATAAGAAGAATGACCATTAATAATCAAAGTCTTCTTCTTATAACGAAGAAGACTTTTTTCATGTCATTTTTCTTGACCACTTCTTGATTTGTTTTGATTACATAAAAATTCCAAATATGAGAATAGGAGAGTTATAGAATGTATAGTTTAGAAACAAAGTTAGCGCAAATTGGTAATAGAAGTGAAACAACTACTGGTGCAGTTAATCCGCCCGTTTATTTTTCCACTGCCTATCGTCACACAGGTATTGGAGAGTCGACTGGCTATGATTATACACGGACAGGAAATCCTACACGAGAAATATTAGAAAATGCAATTGCCGAATTAGAAGAAGGCGACCGCGGCTTTGCGTGTAGTTCAGGAATGGCAGCAATTCAAACAATCCTTTCCCTTTTTCAAAGCGGTGATGAATGGATTATTTCTAAAGATTTATATGGCGGCACATACCGTCTATTAGAACAAGGTTATAAAAAATGGGGCCTTCGATGTACGTACGTTAATACTTCAGATACAGATGCTGTGCGTGCGGCCATCTCCTCAAAAACAAAAGCAATCTTCCTTGAAACTCCTACGAATCCTTTAATGGAACAAACGGATATTTCTGTGATTGCTTCCATCGCAAAAGAACACAATATTCTGCTTATTGTTGACAATACATTTTATACTCCTATTATCCAACAGCCGATCCGTTTAGGTGCTGATATCGTTATCCACAGTGCAACAAAATATTTAGGTGGGCATAATGACGTTCTTGCTGGTCTTATTGTTGCAAAAGGAGAAGAGCTTTGTAATGAGCTCGCCTTACACCATAATTCTGCTGGAGCTGTTTTAAGTCCCTTTGATTCTTGGTTATTGATGAGAGGAATGAAAACACTGGCGTTAAGAATGGAAAAACATGAAGAGAATGCGAAAATACTGTCTACTTTTCTGCAAAAACATGAGGCTGTTGTAGATGTCCTCTACCCTGGTCGTGGCGGAATGATCTCGTTTAGAATCCAAAGTGAATCTTGGGTAAATCCATTTTTGCAAAGCTTAACGTTAATCTCATTTGCCGAAAGTCTTGGAGGGGTGGAAAGTTTTATTACATATCCTGCCACTCAAACTCATGCAGATATTCCACTAGAAGTCAGATTAGAAACTGGTGTCGATAATCGACTATTACGTTTTTCAGTTGGTATTGAAAATGCAAATGATTTAATCAAAGATCTAGATAAAGCTTTCTCTATTGCAAAGGGAATTGCACAGGAGGTAACAATATGACAACATCATATACATTTGAAACAAAATTGCTTCATAATAAACATAAATTCGATCCAGACACTGGAGCTGTCAGCGTGCCAATTCAGCACGCTTCCACCTTTCACCAAAAGGATATTGATGAATTTGGAAAATATGATTATAGCAGAAGCTTAAATCCGACAAGAGAAGCACTAGAAGAAGTGGTGGCAGAATTAGAAGAAGGAACGCATGGCTTTGCCTTCTCTTCTGGAATGGCTGCAATTTCAACTGCTTTTCTATTATTATCACAAGGTGATCATGTCGTTATTTCTGAAGATGTATATGGTGGAACATATCGTATGGTGACGACCGTATTGAACCGATTTGGAATCGATCATACCTTTGTAGATATGACGAATCTAGAAGAAGTTGAAGCAGCTATTTTACCAAACACAAAAGTGCTTTATGTAGAAACTCCTTCCAATCCTTTATTAAAAGTAACAGATATTGAAGCAATTAGCTTACTTGCCAAAAAATACAGTGCACTTACTTTCGTGGATAATACGTTTTTAACACCAGCCTTACAAAAACCATTAACGCTAGGTGCGGATGTTGTACTTCATAGTGCTACTAAGTTCTTATCTGGTCATAGCGATGTAATCGCTGGAGTAGCAGTAGTTAAAGATGCAGAGCTCGCAAAGCAAATTGGTTATTTACAAAATTCGTTTGGCGCAGTTCTTGGTGTTCAGGATTGCTGGCTACTCCTTAGAGGAATAAAGACCTTGCATGTTCGGATGAAGCATTCAAGTGAAGGGGCAAGAGTGATCGCAGAGCATTTGCAAAACCACCCATTAATAAAAAAAGTGCATTATCCAGGATTCGAAGACCACCCTCAATATGCGATCCAAAGAAAACAAGCGCTAAATCCAGGCGCGGTTTTCTCCTTTGAGTTATATTCAGAAGAAGCAATGCGTACTTTTGTAGAGAATGTAAAACTGCCTGTATTCGCCGTTAGTCTTGGTGCGGTTGAATCGATTCTATCCTATCCAGCAAAAATGTCTCATGCTGCGATGAATCCTTTAGCTAGAGCAGAACGGGGAATTACAGATTCCCTTCTACGTTTATCCGTTGGATTAGAAAATCCACTAGATTTAATCAATGACTTTGATATAGCTCTTAAGAAGACAGCAGAGTTACATTTTATTTAACTGGAGGCTTACAATGAACTTTCTCGATAGGCTAAAAAATGAAATCTTAATTGGTGATGGTGCTATGGGCACCCTCCTCTATTCTTATGGAAAAGATACATGCTTTGAATCTTTAAACCTTTCTCACCCTGAACAGATTGAGCAGGTTCATCAAGCATATATCCATGCCGGCGCAGATATTATCCAAACCAATACATATGCTGCCAACTATTTAAAATTACAAAGATACGGATTAGAAGATAACGTGAAGGAAATAAACAGCGCAGCCGTAAAAATTGCCAAAAAAGCCGTGGAAAATAAAAATGTAAATGTACTTGGTACAATTGGTGGAAATAGAGGAATGAAGCCTCAAGCTATTAGTTTAGAAGAGTTGAAGCGCAGTTTCCGTGAACAGCTTTACTGCTTGTTATTAGAAGATGTCGACGGCATTCTTTTGGAAACATTTTATGATTTGGAGGAACTCGAAACAGTCCTGGAAATTACGAAAAAAGAAACAGATATTCCAGTCCTAGCCCAGCTTTCCATACACGAAATAGGGATTTTACAAAACCAAATATCCCTTGCTTCTGCTTTCGATAGATTAGAGAATTTAGGTGCTGATATTATTGGGTTGAATTGCAGATTGGGACCACACCATATGATTGCTTCACTTGAACAAATACCATTACCGAGGAATGCATACTTATCTGCCTTTCCAAATGCTAGTTTACCAAGTTATATTGACGGAAAGTTCGAATATAAAGACAATGCGGAATATTTCCAAAGATCAGCAGAAGAATTTAGAAAGCAAGGCGTTCGACTTTTAGGAGGCTGCTGTGGAACAACACCTGAACATATCAGAAATTTCGCAAAAGTGTTGAAGGATGCCTCTCCTATTACAGAAAAAACAATTGAAACTAATAAGGCTGTTGTTGATTCTATATTGGAGCATTCCCCTCCCCCTAGGGATTACACCCCTTTGGAGGAAATTGTAAAAACCAGAGCTTCTGTTATTGTGGAATTAGATCCTCCAAGAAAACTAGATACGACGCGCTTCTTTGAAGGTGCAAAAAAACTTAAAGAAGAAGGTATAGATGCATTAACACTTGCAGACAACAGTTTAGCCTCTGCACGGATTTCCAATACAGCAATTGCTACATTAGTAAAGCAAAACATTGGGCTTCGCCCTCTCGTTCATATTGCTTGTCGGGATCGTAATATAATTGGTTTACAGTCTCACTTAATGGGACTACATACATTAGGAATTCATGATGTCCTAGCTATTACAGGAGATCCAGCTCGAGTTGGGGATTTTCCTGGTGCTTCTTCTGTCTATGATATGACTTCATTTGACTTAATTTCGATGATTAAGCAATTAAATGAAGGTCTCTCTTTCTCTGGGAAAAATCTAGGACAAAAAACGACATTTTCTGTTTCAGCTGCATTTAATCCAAATGTACGTCAGGTAGAAAAAGCGGTAAAACGGTTAGAGAAAAAAATAGAATGCGGTGCTGATTACATTATAACCCAGCCTGTTTACTCCGAACAAAAAATAATCGAATTATATGAAGCGACAAAACACATTGACACACCTATCTATATTGGTTTAATGCCATTAACAAGCAGTAACAATGCGGAGTTTTTACACAACGAGGTTCCTGGCATAAAAATAGATGACTCCATTCGGCGCACCATGGCACAATTTAAAGACAACCCAGTACAAGCAGCACAGCAAGGTCTCAAAATCACCAAATCTTTAATCGACACTGCAGCCAATTATTTTAACGGTATTTACTTAATAACACCGTTTTTGCGGTATGAGCTTTCTGTAGAATTAGCTCGCTATACGAAATTACGAACTGCTGCACTTAGGAGGACAACTGATGCAACAAACTTCATTAGCTGAACAGCTTAAACGAAAAATTATCATTATGGATGGCGCAATGGGAACAATGCTCCAGCGAGAGAACTTAACGGCAGCCGATTTTGGTGGAGAAGAATTAGAAGGATGCAATGAAAATCTTAATCTAACAAGACCAGATATTATCACGAAAATTCATGAATCCTATCTCCATGCCGGAGCAGATATTATTGAAACCAATACATTTGGTGCAACTAAAATTGTCCTAGATGAATATCATCTAGGACACATTGCTTACCAGCTAAATGTTAAAGCAGCAAAACTTGCCAAAGAAGCAGTCAGGAAATATTCTACACCTGATTGGCCAAGATTTATTGCTGGTGCAATGGGCCCAACAACGAAAACATTAAGTGTCACTGGCGGCACTACATTCGAAGAACTCATTTCTTCTTACGAAGAGCAAGCATTAGGATTAATCGACGGCGGTGTTGATCTTCTCCTTCTAGAAACAAGTCAGGATATGCTGAATGTTAAAGCTGGATTTTTAGGTATTAAACAAGCATTTACAAAAACTGGGAAAGAACTTCCGCTAATGATTTCTGGCACGATTGAACCAATGGGGACTACTCTTGCCGGACAGTCGATCGAAGCATTTTACATTTCCGTTGAACATATGCATCCTATCGCTATTGGCTTAAACTGTGCAACAGGCCCAGAGTTTATGCAGGATCATATTCGCTCACTTTCAAGTCTGTCTAAGTTTGCTGTTAGCTGTTATCCTAATGCTGGCTTGCCTGATGAAGAAGGAAACTATCACGAAACTGCCTCCTCTCTAGCCAATAAACTCGTTGGATTCGCAGAAGAAGGCTGGCTAAATATTGTTGGAGGCTGCTGTGGTACTACACCTGAGCATATTCGTGCAATTGCCGAAAAAATGAAAGAAATCTCCCCGCGAAAAGTTGCAGAAACTAATTTTCACATGGTTTCTGGAATTGAGCCCTTTATTTATGATGATCCTACATTAAGACCAATTATGGTTGGAGAACGGACAAATGTTATTGGTTCTAGAAAATTTAAAAGGTTGATAAAAGAAGGAAAATACGAAGAAGCATCAGAAATTGCCAGAGCTCAAGTCAAAGGCGGAGCCCATGTTATTGATATTTGCTTAGCAGATCCCGATAGAGATGAAATGCAAGACATGGAGCTTTTCATGAAAGAAGTTGTAAAAAAAGTCAAGGTACCACTTGTTATTGATTCAACTGATGAACAAGTAATAGAAAAGGCACTCTCCTACTCACAAGGAAAAGCAATCATTAATAGTATTAACCTGGAGGATGGCGAAGAAAGATTTCAAGCTATCGCCCCTCTCATCCATAAGTATGGAGCCGCTGTTGTTGTTGGAACTATTGATGAAGATGGCATGGGAGTTACTGTAGAGAAAAAACTACAAATAGCAAAGCGATCATATGATTTGTTAACGAAAAAATATCAAATTAATGGTCAAGACATAATATTTGATCCCCTTGTCTTTCCTGTAGGAACGGGAGATGAACAGTACATCGGCTCAGCATTAGCGACAGTTGAAGGAATTAAGGAAATAAAGCAAGCATGCCCGGACGTCCAAACTATTCTTGGCATAAGCAATGTTTCCTTTGGTCTCCCTCCTGTCGGTCGAGAAATATTAAATAGTGTCTTTCTTTATCACTGCACACAAGCAGGCCTTGACTACGCAATCGTTAATACAGAAAAATTGGAAAGATTTGCGTCCATTAGTAAAGAAGAAATTGAATTAGCTGAAAAGCTATTATTTGAAACAACAGATGAAACGTTGGCTATTTTTACGGACTTTTATCGAGATAAGAAAAAAGAAAAGATCAATTCACTTGAAAATTTAACATTAGATGAACGGTTAGCTTATTATGTTGTTGAAGGAACAAAAGAAGGATTAATAGCTGATTTAGCCATTGCACTTACTACATATAGTGCCCCACTAGATATTATTAATGGTCCTCTTATGGATGGAATGAAGGAAGTTGGCCGCTTATTTAATGATAATCAGCTAATTGTCGCAGAAGTGCTGCAAAGCGCAGAAGTAATGAAAACGGCTGTTTCCTTTTTAGAAGGATATATGGACAAAAATGTTTCTACCTCTACTAAAGGGAAAGTTATTTTAGCAACTGTTAAAGGAGATGTTCATGATATCGGCAAAAATCTCGTTGATATCATTCTCTCTAATAACGGATATGAAGTGATTGATCTCGGCATCAAAGTTCCCCCAGCAGATTTAGTTTCTGCTATTAAAAAGGAACAACCAAATATTGTTGGCTTGTCTGGCTTACTTGTCAAATCGGCACAACAGATGGTACTAACAGCTGCAGACATGAAACAAGCTGGCATAGAAGTTCCTATCTTAGTAGGCGGAGCAGCATTATCAAGAAAATTTACCGACACAAAAATTTCACGTGAATATGATGGATTAGTGTTATATGCAAAAGATGCTATGAATGGCTTATCTCTTGCAAATCAGCTGACTAATAAAGACGAATTCGATTTGCATAAACAGGAACATGAAAAGAAAAAGCAATTACTTTCAGCTAGTCCTGTAAAAGAATATACAAAACCTGTTATCACTGGTATTAAAAGAAAAACTGTTAACACAGATGCTCCCGTCTTTGTCCCGCAAGATATCAAAAGACATATATTAACGACTTATACGACTAGTCATATTAAACCATATATTAATAAACAAATGCTCTTAGGTCACCATTTAGGAGTTAAAGGAAAAATTGATGTTTTGCTAGAAAAGAAAGACGATAAAGCTGTCCAATTAAATAATATGATTGAACAACTGTTAAATGAGGCTGAACAAAATAATTGGATACTGCCAAAAGCGGTTTATCGCTTCTTCCCTGCTCAATCAGATGGCAACAAGATCTATATCTATGATTCAAAAGACAAAACGAAAATAATCGAAACCTTTGATTTTCCAAGACAAGAAAGAGAACCATTTTTATGCTTAGCAGACTATCTAAAATCAGTGGATAGTGGAGTGATGGACTATGTTGCTTTTTTTGCTGTAACAGCTGGTACTGGTATACGGGAAGCAGGAGAACAGCTAAAACGAGATGGAAGATTTCTTGAATCCCATGCCCTTCAATCCCTTGCACTAGAAACAGCTGAGGGGTTAGCAGAATTAATTCATCGTCAAATTAGAGATAGATGGGGATTCCCTGACCCGGCAACTTTTACAATGAAGGATCGCTTTACAGCAAAATATCAAGGACAAAGATTTTCATTTGGATATCCAGCTTGTCCTGAATTGGAAGACCAGAAAAAATTGTTCAGCTTATTGTCACCCGAAGATATTGGCATAACCTTGTCAGAAGAATGTATGATGGAGCCAGAGGCATCTGTTTCAGCAATGGTATTTGCCCATCCAGATGCACGTTACTTTAACGTCTTATCCAGCAATTCCTATTAATATTATTCTCTAGTAAGATGTTTACTAACTTCAAAAATCCAATCCAGCTGATAGCAAAACTGGATTGGATTTTTCTTTCCTCTGTCTGTGTTCATTTTTTAACTGTAAAATACTATTTATAATTATCCTATTTTTATCCTTTTAGTTCTATATACATTCTTAATATTATGATAAACTTACAATTAACTATTTTCAGAAAGCAGAAAGAAGGTTATACAATGATTCGAGAACTTACAGAGCAAGATCATGCTGAGGTAATGAGATTTTTGCTTCAAGACCCTTCAATGAATCTTTTTATTATTGGCGATATTGAGGCATTCGGGTATCATTCTGCATTTCAAAAACTTTGGGGAGAATTCCATAGTGGAGAGATAAAAGCAGTACTTCTCAAATATTTTGAAAGCTATATATTTTACGCTGTCGATAAAGATCATTTTGATGTCCAAGCTTTTGCAGCTATAATGGAAACCAATACGAATCCAGTAACCTTATCAGGAAGAGCTGATTTAGTAGAAAAATTTGAAAAGCTTCCCTCTTTAAATTTAGGAAAGAAAAAAGTGACTTATTTTGCTCAATGCGGCAAAAAGCGAGAGATCAAACAAATAGATATGATCAAAAAGGCTACCCTTGATGATATTGATCGCATTGTCACATTACGGAATTCTCTTGCTGAATTTACTACTACAGAAGATTCGAAAAATATGCTCAAGAAAGCGATCGAGTCTCAAACCGGGCGGACATATTTTCTGGAAAACGATAAAGGAGAAATTATATCAACGGTCTCCACTACGGCCGAAAATTCCCATTCAGCAATGATTGTCGGCGTCTGCACACATAAAGGCTACAGGAATAAAGGATTGGCAAGTAAGCTAATGACGGCTCTTATTAATGATATATTAGACGACAAACAGTTTGTCTGCTTATTTTACGATAATCCTGACGCTGGTAAAAT
Organism: Niallia sp. FSL W8-0177; assembly: GCF_038006285.1. Classification (NCBI taxonomy): domain Bacteria; kingdom Bacillati; phylum Bacillota; class Bacilli; order Caryophanales; family Bacillaceae; genus Niallia; species Niallia sp. FSL W8-0177. The sequence goes on along the minus strand of NZ_JBBOUX010000001.1, from coordinate 1,658,697 downwards.
TTATAAAAAAATCGGCTTTGAAGATATTGGATTATGGACTATGTATCGCTAAATCCTTCCGATATTTCCCAAATGATTCCTAAGATATTTTCCACCTAACACGTATGAAATAATCTAGAAAACGAACTATTCTAATATGAAACAAAATAAAAAGCCAAACAATTATACGAAGTTGCGTATAATTGTTTGGCTTTGTTATCCCTATTATAAATGAATGGTTGCAGCTAGCCTCTTTACCTTATCAAGGGACAATAACTGCGTCTATTTATCACTCATACTTCCCAATCGATTAACTTATTTAAGCAATAATTCTAAATCAGTAAAAAGAGAAATCATTTTCTGCAGTTGTCTCCATTCCTTTGATTGCATATTCACTAAATCGACCGTATAAGTCGAGGTTACAGTAACCAATCGGGCAGTACATTTAACCGTTTCAATTCCTAGCAGCTCTTCTTCCCAATCCCACATTTTCAAGCGATATAATTCCATCCTTAAAGCATCAAACTCTTCCGGTTCAATTTTATTAAAAACCGGAGGAATCACAATTGGAAACTGACTCCATTCTTGAATTAAGTAGTTGCGAAGATCAAAATCGATATGAATACTGAAAGAATGTTCTTGATTTACTTTATATTCAACAATTAGTTTTGTAATTTCTTTTTCTGGGTGAATGGATACTATATCATCGTAAACCTCAAACAAGTCTTTTTTTCGAGAAAGTACAGACTTTATGGAGGACATAGAAATAGGTGTTTCTTCCTCTCCTAAATAACTATTTAATTCATTAAAAATAGCGGAAAGGGTTGTCGGTCCTTTTTGTTGCAAAACATCAATTATTTTTTCGTACAATGTGCTCATCTGAATTTCCTCCACTATTTAAATCTACCTATTGATGACTGCTTGTCCCATTATCTTATCGCAAATTCCAAAAATATTCCATACCTAGTGTGTATAAAAACTATTCCCACTATTTTCTTACAAAAAAAGATAAGTTACGATAATTGTTCGTGTTGTCTGCCGGTTAATCGATTCATCTCCTCAAAAATGAAATAACTCATTTTCTTGTAACCTTCAGCATTTAAATGAATTCCATCATCACTGATAAAATCAGCAATATTCCCAGCCTTTTTAAGAGCTGAGCGAACATCAATACTTGGAAGATTTAATTGCTCAATTAATTTGTTTAAATGAAAATTATATAAACCATGCCAATGCTCTATCCCACCACAGCAGCTAATCCAATGACTAATAGTTGTCCCATATCTTTCTGCAATTGATTTATAATATCTTACTGGATCAAGTGGTGGCAAAGTTAACAATATTGGCGTGATATTAGATTGCTTCATTTTTGTGACCATTTGAGCAATGTTTTCGATATATTGATTTATCGGAACAATCGGCTCATGATTACTATCAGGATCTTCGGCTACTTCTTGCCATTGAAAATTGCAATCATTCCCACCAACGTTTAATAAAACATATTTCGGCTCCTCAGAAAGAACATCCTTCTCTAGTCGCTTCAGTAATAAATCAGAATTGTCATTAAATACACCTTTATTTAAGACAATCGTATCATCCGAATTATTTAAGGCAAATAATTTTCCAAGCAAAGCGGGATAATTATCTTTAATAATTCTTATCCTACCTTTTACAAATGAGACACCTCTAGTTAGGCTATCTCCAAAACAGATAATTTTCATTTAACATCCCTACTTTTTTCATTCTATTACTATAACTTATTATAACAGAAAAAAGGTTGTGCGAGAAAATTTCAGGTTTTTCCAAAAATAGGTTGCAATTTGTGTTCCTGTCATGAAATAAGCAAACAAAAGGCTGTCTCCAAAAATTTGGAGACAGCCAAATCGCATTCGTATTAAGATTTTTGTCTATCTAAAACGATATTTTCTTCCTTCTTTTCTTCAGGAGCTGCTTGATTAGATGTTCTTAAAGGAATTTCTTTTAAGAAGAATACTAATAAAAAGGCAACAACTAATACGATGGTTCCAGTTAAGAATACCGTTGATAATGTATTTCCTAATGCATCTCTGATTCCTTGAATCATTTGTGCAAATATCGGTTGTACATCTGCGGGTAAATTTGCTTCTGTCTGTTCAAGTAATGGTTTATTCATCAATGCTTGTGGATTGGCGAAACCAACCATTTGCTCTGTTACTTTCGGATCTAATGTTGCTAAATCTTTCACTACTGGCAAGTTTTGCATCGTATCTTGCAAGTTTGTCTTTAGATTATTTGCCATAACGGTACCCATGACAGCAATACCAATTGTACCACCTAGATTACGGAATAATTGAGTGGAAGCAGTTACTACTCCCAATTCTTTATGGGAAACGGCATTTTGGGTAGCAATTGAAAATACCGGCATACCAATACCTAATCCCAAACCAAACACAATCATACTTAAAATCGCCATTGGTACACTATTCATAAAGATCATAATGGCCATACCAGCGATCATTGTTGGAACTCCGATTAATGCAAAACGTTTATATTTCCCTGTTTTTGAAATTAACTGACCGATAATGGTACTGGAGATAACCATAACAATAGACATCGGCATTGTTACATAACCAGCATAAGTAGGAGAAATCCCTAATACCCCTTGAACAAAGAAAGATAGATAAATCATGGCACCCATCATTCCAAAGTTCATAATAAAACCAATTATATTAGAAACAGTCACAATATTATTTTTGAATAGATGTAATGGTAAAATTGGATTTTTTGCTTTCTTTTCCACCAATACAAACACAATAGCAAAAACAATACTAGCTGCAATCAATCCGAGAATTTGTACAGATCCCCATGCATACTCTGTTCCTGCCCATGAAAAGGCCAATAATAATGGAACAATAGCAACAGTCATAAATAAAGATCCAATATAATCAATACTTTGTTTTCCGTTTCCTTCAACTTTAGGGAATAGTGCCATAATCATACCGAAAGCAATAATACCGATTGGTAAGAAAATCCAGAATAACCAGTGCCAATCTAAATGATCAACTAAGTAGCCTCCTAATAGAGGTCCTAGAACACTGGAGAAACCAAATACAGCTGTTAATAATCCCATCCATTTTCCACGTTCACGAGGCGGGAATAAGTCACCAACTGCTGTAAAAGCGGAAGATTGAATAATACCAGCACCTATCCCTTGGATACCACGGTAGGCAATAAATTGAAATACATCATTGGAAGTACCTGTTAAGAAAGCACCAACCATAAATAATAATATCCCGATTAATAAAAACGGCTTACGTCCATACATATCGGATAGCTTTCCTACAAGAACTGTGGCAATTGTGGATGTAAGCATATAAATATTAATGGTCCATGTATAATAGTCCATCCCATCAAGGATAGAAATAATTTTCGGCATTGCAGTACTAACGATTGTTTGGTTAATCGCTGCAAAAAACATAGCTGCCATGATAGCTATCATAATTGACAGTTTTTTCTTGTGTGTTAAATGTTCCATTGCATTCTCTCTTTTCTTATAAAATTTTAGAAATTCTCGTTTAATAATTTAAAGATACGTTTTAAATGTTGAATATCTTCCTCTGTTAGCTTATGAAAGTGTTCCTTCATTTTATTCTGCTGCTCTTTTTTCATATTATTAACGATACTTCTTCCTTTATCGGTAATGGTAATATTGACCACTCTTCGATCAGTTTTTGATCGATCTTTTGTAATATAGTCTTCCGCCAATAGCTGATCGGTTATAGTTGTTACAGCAGCATTTGTAATGTGTACGCTTTTAGCAAGATCTGAAACATTTAGGGATCCTTCCTTATCTAAATGAAAAAGCAGTTTATATTGAGTAATATTTAAATCACTGCTATTTTTATTAAAATCACTAGTTATATTTTTAATAAAGTTGCCAAACATCGCTGCAACTTCAAAAAGCTCTTCGCCATTATGCACCTATCCCCCGTCCTTTCTAAAATTACTTAATAAATAAATGTTTAACTTCTTAATTATTAACCATTTAATAATATATAACTTAATTAATTACATGTCAATTATTTTTGTTTTATTGTTTTTTCCTCATTATATAAAAAAAGACTTTATCACAGTTTATGCTGCTTTTTTCGTACAAGAAGCTTTTAAATTATAGAAATTAAACTCTATTATGGTAATCGGAAAAGAATGTAAAAAGAGGGTTAAAACTAATGGCTTCAGATGTGTAATCTCGAACAACGTCTTGATTAAACGATTCAAAGAATCGGTAAAGGCTTTGTAATTAGCACTTGTACCATATTATTGGTAATGAGGAGAGGATAATAAAGTATTCTCTCCTCAGATATTTATAATCAGATTTACTCTCCTTCCTATCAAGAATCTTAGAGCATATTGGTGATCATTATTTCATTTCCTTTATTGTATTGGTTATATTCAATAAAAATCATTTATGAATTGCTTAAACAAGAAAAGAGGGTGGGGCAAAAGGATTTTACACAAAGAAAAACCGAACTATAATACAATAAAACATTGTAATAGTTCGATTTTTTTTCATTGATTTATCCTTTTTATAGCTAAAAAACAAGTTCGTTCCATTGCGCTCCAGTAACCAAATGATTATTCAGCTTTAAGCATAGTCTTTTTAGTTTTGTCCCAGCCCCTCATATAAAAAAACGATTTAAGAAAACATTTCACAATTGTTTAGTATTTCCTCTGCACTAAGTAAGGTTGCTTCTCCTATCCCCACATTATTGGTTTTTATGAAGGACTGTACTGCATGATACCCAACTGCATATCCCGCAAACGGTGATAGGCCAACAGGTTGATATCCCTGTTCTATTGCAATGGTGTCACCAAACATATAACTGCTAACCTCCGCAAATCCCTTAACATTTAATGCATCTTTTATTACTTCGATTGAGTATTCTAAATCCTCTTTATGAAAAGAAGTAACCCAAGGACCTAAATGTTTTTCTCCGTATAACTCTTTTGCAAATGACTCTGCTAAACCTTCTATTATTAGGTAATCTCCAACCGTAACATTACCATGATCCCAATCAAAATAAGAGAAACGGAGATTATGATGAAATTCATGTGCAATGACAGCAGGGATTTTAGGTATATTATAAGAGTTGGGGAAAATTGCCACTTGAATAAACCCAGGAATTCCCCCAAAGCCACAATAACCTTTTTGTAATTGTAGCTTTTTAGGATCAGCTATATACATTCCAAATTTCAATTCATCAGTATTTAATTTTAAGTTGTTCTCTTGTATAAAATCAACACAGTGATTTAAGGTATCATATGCCGTTTGAAGTGCTTGAATCTTCTCTAGATTCTCTAACGCTATCTTTCCGATTTCGGTTTTCGTAACATCAAGATACCCAAGCATTTTTGTAGCCAATATTACGTCATATCCATTAGATTGATTAGCTTTTAAAGGAACATTAATAGTATTCCACATTTTTTCAAAAGGTTTCATCATGGAATACCGAAAGTAGTTTTCTTTTTCATCCTCCATAGAGAACAACTTTTCATATTGCTCGGTTGTATTTTCGATTACTATTTTCATTGCTACCACCTTTTTTGATTATCTGAATACCAATTTATCAAAGTTTTTCGGTAAATCGTTAATATGGATTGTCTATCCATAAAGGGAACAGGATAGTATTTGGCAAGTTTTTCATTAAAAAAGCCATACCATTCTTTAATTTTACTTATACTTTTTTAGATTCGGGAGATAGATCACAAAGGGTGCAAGTTTATTGAAAATTATATCCCGCTTCAGCTACTCCTTTTACTCTCCTATCCATCTTTTTGTACCTCCTTCAACTGCTACTGTAAAGAATTACGCAACGTTAGTGTCAATAGTTAGAGGATATTTTTTATTAGATTTTCTATATGAATGGGGAAATTGTGACTATTATCCGATTAATGTTAGGTGTTTTCTTTTAAGTAGGAAATCTCAACCATAATCCGAATACCTTAAATAATAAAAAATGTCTCACTCGATCTTAAGAGGAGTAATCTATTCACTCCTCGAAGATCAAATAAGACATTCGCTGTTTTATATGTTTAGAAAGGGATTTTTCCATTCCATTAATACGGCATAATTTAAAGAATCTTCATCGTCCAGGTAGTTAGACAATATCGTTACTGGCGTTCTTCCGCATCGCAGCAAAAACGTTAGAACAGGGTCTTGCAATTTGCCTGCCATTACATAGTCCAAATATTTTGCGGGAGAAAGCTTTTCAGACACCTTCTTGTAACCTGGCATTCTTCCACTGCCCAGCAATCGTTCTATGCCTAAGTGTATAACTAAATAATAGGCACTTTGCATTAACACTTTACCTAGACCGAGCTTACGATATTTTGGCCGGATACTAATATCGACTACATATAAGGCATTTCCATTCTCATCATGTGTGGTAATATAGCCATTATCGGTTATTTCCTCCCATGTGTGCTGGGAATGTTCAGGATCATAAATTGTACGGAGACTTGTTAATGATCCAGCAAGTTCTCCCTCCACTTCCACACAGATTGCCCCTTGTGGGAAATAAGCAAGATGACTTGCTTATTGTTCATCGTTCCACCAGAGATCTTCTGGAAACGGGGCAGGAAAACATTCTGCTTGAATAGCCATTAGTTCGTTAAAATCCTTTTCTTGATAATTTCGGACCGTACATCGAATCGGTTTTTCCTCATCATAAAGAAAAAACTCACTAAAGATCATGCAGTAATCATCCTTCCACAGTCGAATTCCAGTCTGGATAAAGATCTGTTCTTCTATCTCTCCATGTTGTGACAGAACCTTTTTCTCTTACTTCATATAATAAGGAAAGATCTAAATCTGCTGTTACAATCATATCATTATTTAATTCCCCTTCAACGAGAATTCCTTGTGGGGGGAATGGGATATCATTAGGAGTAATGACTGCTGCCTGCCCAAAGTTGGCTCGCATAAAATCCACATTCGTTAAGCTTCCAATTGTTCCTGTTACAACTACATATACTTGATTTTCAATGGCTCTTGCATGACAAGTATAGCGAACACGATGAAAACCATGACGATCATCTGTACAAGAAGGACAAAAAATCACATCTGCTCCTGCTGCTTTTGCCATACGGACAATTTCTGGAAATTCAATATCATAACAAGTTAGAATGGCAATTTTTCCTTTCTCTGTATCAAAAATACGGAAGGAGTCTCCTTTTTCCATATTCCATTCATATTCCTCTGTAGGTGTGATATGAAGCTTTGCTTGTTCTTCTATTCTTCCATCTGGATAAAACAAATGCGCTACATTATATAATTTATCTTCTTTGCGAATGACATGAGTTCCACCGATAATATGCATTCCCGTTTGCACAGCAAATGATCTGAATAATTCCTGATATTGCTCCGTAAATCCTGGAAGCTCATTAATTGTTAAAGCGTTATTTTCATCTCCCATGGATAAAAGCTGTGTTGTAAAAAATTCAGGAAATAACACAAATTCCGCACCAAATTCAAGTGCTGTTCGAACATAATGCTCACATTGTTTAGCAAATTCTTCAAATGACTTAATGTTTTCTAATTTGTATTGTACGGCAGAAACTCTTATTTTCATCTTCCATCTCCCTTTATATGTTTATTTTATATCCTTATATAGGTAAAGCACTTTTTTATAAATGTGTTTAAAATCCTTAAAAACGATTATTCAAGATATGATTATGCGTTATTCTTCTATATTTTTCAATGGTTTCGCACTACTTTTTTATTGGAATTTACTATTTATATTTATGTTCTTAAAAAGATAGATGTTCATATTATTTTATGATAGTCCATTGTTTTGATTTTCGAAAAAAAAGGAATAGAAATAGAAGTTATAAAGCTTGCTGAAGGAGGGATTTTTATTGAGTATTTTCATTTTTGCATTCCTTGGTTTAATTTTGATAGAGGAATTGGTAGTGATTGGATTAAAAAGATACATAAATGGTGCGTTTAAAATAGAAAATTATTTTCTACGCCTTTATCAGACGTATAGAATAAAGGTTGATAGGAAAAAAGTTAGCTAAACATATGTTTGTGGTGGCTGGGATAGTAGTATTCCAGCCACCATCTATTTCCAAAACAAACATCCGTTGTTTCCTAATACTCTCGACTCCGATGATAGATAAGTTTTTTTCAAAAATTCCTTTTGAAATATTATTTAATATTCATTAATAGACTTTTGCGCCAGCTGATCAAGTGTCATATCATCCATTGGTGGGTTATGTAAGCCTGCGCGTACATCTCGGTAATAGCGTTGAAGCGGACTTTTTGCAGAAAGACTGCGGGCTCCGACGATGCGCATTGCCATATCTACCACTTCAATGGCAGTATTCGTAGCTACTAACTTAACAGCACTTAATTCTGGCAGCATATGGGATTGTTGCTCTTTATTTGCTTCATCCCATTTTTTACTTACAGAATATAGAAAGTGTTTAGCCGTTTGCATTTTTAACTCTATGTCTCCTATTTTAGATCTTACACTCGGAATATCGCTGATTGTTCCTTTAATACTATTTGGAGAATAGTTTTTCGCAAAAGTAACTGCTTCTTTTTGTGCAGCACCGGCGATTCCTAAATAACATGCCGGAATATGCAGAAGCCATGGATTGATTTTTTTTCGACTATCTAATTTTTCAACAAAATAACGAGCTGGAATTTCCACATTTTCAAAATAAACATCATTGCTTCCTGTTCCTCTTAAAGCAATGCTATCCCATGTGTTTTCAATACGAATGCCTCTGCACTCTTTAGGTATTAAGAAATTCCCTACATTATCTGTATCTTTTATGGATGCTGTTACAAGAAAATAATCTAAAACAGGAGACATTGTTGTAAAGGTTTTATGACCATTTATAACCCAATCCTCGCCCTTTTTTTCAGCGGTTGTATGAGGTTTTCCACCTCTAGTGGGACTACCAGTTTGCGGTTCTGTCGCAGCTCCATTTATTAAGGAGCCAGTTAATAATTTCTCATATATCTCTCTTAATGTATCTTTATTCCAATTTGCTTCTTGGATATTTCTTACGATTCCCATGTGCCAACCGATGGATAAAGCAGTAGACCCATCACCTTGGGCAATCACTTCTTGTAATCTTACCATTTCATATAAAGAAATTTCTTGACCGCCAAACTCTTTTGGTATGGTTAAACTTGTGTAACCTGATTCCTGTAATTCTTTAACATTATCAAAAGGAAAAGATGCACTTTCATCTATTTCCTTTGCTCTTTCTGAGAATCCCCTGCTCATTTCCTTAAGTTTATTTATTTTTTGTGCTAAATCTTTTTCCAAACTGAAAAATCCAGTCACTATAGCGCCATCTCCCTTTAACAAGATCATCTATATGGTATATCATAGCACTATTTCTATATACTGATAAGTAAAATGCCATTCCCTTTAAATAGGAAAGAACTATTTTCTGTTTATTAAATTTTGACGATTCTCCATTGCTGGCGGCTCTTCTGTATATCCTTTTTCAGCCATTAACTCCGCCCCTTGTACTCCATAATCATAAATCTTCGCAATAAGAGGAATAAAGGTTGCTGACAAATCTTTGCGCAAGCTAAAGGTCGTACCAATGGCATTGCTGCCAAGTCCAAAACTACAAAATAAACTTATACAATAAAGCATTAATTTATCGGAAAATGGAGCAATCGTAGAAAGCGTTGGACTACCAACCCACCCTAATGGAACTTGTATATCATCATCCGTTAATTTCTTTGAAAGTTTCGCAATTATTTTTTTGGAAAGTTCTTTACCTTGTGTAAAGAATTTTTTTAACTCAGGATCTTTTGTTACTTGAGCGAATCCAGTTATTAATTGTTGCCCAATACTATTGCTTTCAATTGATTGATAGAGAAAAGAAACCTCTACCGTATTTAAAACTCTTTTATCACCTAATATGTTTGTACCTTTCAAATATTCCGTACTAACAACCACTTCTACTTGTTCAGGCATTGCGACTTGAGGCGGGCGGCTTAAGGCTCCTTTATCTATTAGCAGTTCAGTACATTCTTCATAACAATGCTGGGTTGTAACAGATAAATCTTGGTATAAACGAATTATATCCTTTCGATAAGATCTTGCTAAATGTAAAGCGTGTAGTCCCATGCCTATTTCTGCGAGCATTCTTACGATTTGCAAGGCGAAAGTTGGCTGAAATAAAGGCGGTGCTTGTTTATTCACATCTTGGTCAGAAAACCCATGCGGAATAATAGCTCCTTCCGCTGTCAATATTGCTTCAATTTTCTTTATTTCTTTTGCTAACTTGGTGAGATGACTTTCATAGAAGTTCTTCTCTTTCTTGTCTTCATTAACAGCATGGAAATATTCAACAAATCGAAGAAACATTGTTTTTTCTTGATAAGTCATCCATAATGTTGCAAGCTCTGATGAGGTTAATATATCTTTTTTATTCATTATCTTTCCCTCCGTTTCCGTAATATTAGTATTTGAAAAGGATCAGAAATTATTAATTAACTTAATAAGTCGTAAAGCCTAGCATCCTTTGCAAACGATAAATAATATAGCGAAAAATGGGGAAGTTTTTTTGCCTATCAACTTCTTTTGTAAAATCAGCCTGCTCATTTTCCCATAATTTTTGGAAATACCTCTTTGTATCTCTCATAATTTTTTCTTTTTGTCTCGCGATAATTTTTATATCTGTCTCCAAATTAAAGTCATAAAGATTTCTTTGCGTAAGATTGGCTGAGCCGCTTATAATGGTGCTTTCTCTAGCTTTCAATCTTTCTATATATAAGAGTTTCGGGTGAAATTGCTCTTTTCCTGCGTTATACCATTTAATGTGAATGTTGTTTGCGGCTTTTGCTTTTCTTAGTTCAGCTACAACGGGGATATTGGGTAAGCCTGTTTTTTTATTGCCAAATGCATTTTGATTTGGGTCTAATATTATATATATCTTTACATCTCTTTTGGCAGCTGCCTTTATTTCCTTGATTACTTTTTGATCTGCTAAATAGAGCATGCCAATCCAAATAACTTCACTTTTTTGGGTATTTTTAATTTCTTGTAGTATATGCTTACCAATTTTTCCTTCTGTTAATAATTGAATTTTCACATTAGTATTTTTTGTTTCAGCTTGTTCTTTTATTCTCGGCAAATCAATCGGTTCACTTAATCTTGCTGCACTCTCCTCACTTTTCAGCAATTCGTTAAGGATATTCCCATGCAATTTAAAGGCAACATTTGAATGATAACCGCTTGCATTATGAATATTACCACTCGAGATAATTGCTGTATTTTCAGTAATCATAACTTTACGATGATTTGCTTTTATGTTTAGTAACTCTAAATAGGATATAGCTGAAACTTTTGGAGCGCTTTTTGCAAGAAAATTTGGCAGATGTCCATCTCCTCTTGTTTTTACCCACTGTCCAAACATACGCCAAAAGCCAGAGTAAAGTGGATTAGAATCTCGCAAATCGTTCAGCTCAGTTTCAATCACTTTCACTCCGTTTTCTTTTAATTCTTTAAATTCTTCTGAAGGATACGAATCGTACACAGTATTAATTTTATCCGTTATAAAAATAATATTTATCATTGGGTTTTCTTGCTTTTTCTTAATTAACGCTTCTGTAAATTTTTCTACTATCTTTGGATATTGTTGGTCTTCATTTGTATCATTATTAAATAAAAACATATCAATTATGATAAATTCATTTGCCTTCTCTACTTCCTTTAGCATAGAATTAATTATTTCATGTTGAACCATTCTGTTTTTTTTATTGTTTTTGTAGGTTATATCTATTAATAGTTCAACATCCTTTACCTGATGAATAACACCTTCTATAGACAACCCTTTAGGCAGTGGCTTTTTCAAATGATGATAAATGGTACCACTATAAAACATGATAAAAATAATAAATAGAAGAAAGAATATTCGTTTCATCTCTTCCCCTCTTCTCACCAAATTTCAGCTTGTATTCCTTTAGTTTTTACCTTTAATGGCAAGATATATAGATTATTTTTTTGAAAAAATGATGAGTTTTAGCAATTACATGGTACAATATAAAGGCAAATAGTATACATACGTGAAGGAGAATACGAAATTGATTATTGGACTTTTAATTATACTCGCTTATTTAATTGGATCTATTCCTTCTGGACTAATAATAGGCAAATCCTTTTACAATATAGATATACGAGAACATGGCAGTGGAAATTTAGGTGGTACAAATACATTTCGCGTTCTTGGAAAAAAAGCAGGCTTTGCTGTTACAATCTCCGATATACTGAAAGGAACGATTGCAACAGTCCTTCCACTGTTGGTCACACTTATTTGGAATGTGGAAATGGATATAAATCCACTTATAATTGGAGTATTTGCTGTTATTGGCCATATGTATCCCATTTTCGCAGGTTTTAAGGGAGGGAAAGCAGTTGCTACTTCAGCAGGAATTCTTCTTGGACACGAACCTATCTTATTCCTGATTATTGTTGCGGTCTTTTTTATTTCCCTCTATTTATCAAAATATGTTTCGCTGTCCTCTATGGTTGCTGGTTTGGCAGGTTTAATATATTCCTTTATTCTATGGGAAGATAAATTACTCATTATCATCTTGGCGATTCTTACTATTTTTGTTGTCTATAGACATCGAGCGAATATTAAAAGAATTATTAATAAAACAGAGCCAAAAGTAAACTGGTTATAAGAAAAAAAGACCGATTATGGTCTTTTTTTCTTGGTCGAATATTTATTTGACATAAAATGATTTATTTCGTCATACCTTTTACTATAATTGTTAAAGGAGCGAATGCAAAATGACCTTACCAACTACATCTTTTCATGAACCTGAGGCAACTTTTCAATGTTTTATCAATAAATGGAAGCGTGTGGAGGCAAAGCTGCAAGAACAATCAGCAACCATGGAAGCACTAACTGATAGTTTGCAATCACTGTCCCTTTCCACCACTTACAGTGAAAATATCGCTAAAATGGTTACTAGTATTACACATGAAGTGCGTAATCCATTAACTACTGTAAGTGGCTTCCTTCAATTAATAAAGCAAACAAATAATGTCGAACTTATTCACCAGTACACTGCTATCGCTCTGGGAGAATTAGCACGAGCAAATGAGCTAATCACAAACTTTTTAACACTTTCGAAAACACAAGGAGACGATATTACTCCATTATCTATAAACGAATTACTCCTAAATTTAATACCTATTTTTAAATGTGAAGCTAATTTAAAAGACATAAATCTAATAACGAAATTTTCTAGAGATGAACTTTTATGTAAAGGCAATAAACACCATTTCACACAGGTGTTTGTTAATATAGTCAAAAATGCTTTTGAAGCTACAGAAGCAAATCTTTCATCTATTCCAAAAGAAATAGCAATTGTCACAAGAAAACAAAAAAATCAATTAGTTATTGAGATTAAAGACAATGGCTGCGGAATACCGAAAGCACAATTAAACAACTTATTTACACCACTGCAAACAACTAAAAAAAACGGAACAGGCATGGGACTATATGTATGTAAACAACTAATTGAGAAATATGATGGAAAGATGAAAGTCTGGAGTTTACAGGACAAAGGTACAACTATGAGTATCTGTTTTCCGTTGTATATTTCTTAAAGAAAATATGAAACAAAAAAGTTACTGTTAGCCTATTTTATGTAAAAATTCCCTATTTTCCTTACAAACTAATATTTTTTTGGTATGCTATTAATTGTAAAGAAACAAATAAAATTTAGATTAGTAAAGAGGCTAGTTATGCAGAAAAAAACATATCTACTATTCGTTTTCTTCCTTCTTCTTTTTGGTATAATCGGCATAATACTTATAAATACAATTGACAACTCCTCTTCTACCTATAAAGAAGTACGTTCTAATTCAGGGAGAGACAAAGAAAATTTAGCAAAAGAAGAATCCAGCGAAATAACATTAGCTGCTATCGGCGATATTTTAATCCATGATCGTGTCTACAATGACGCACGAGAAGGAAATCGGTTTAATTTTGATAAAATGCTAGATAATATAGCAAGTGAATTAAAAAAACCTGATTTGCTAATAGCAAATCAAGAAACAATTGTTGCCGGAGAATCGATTGGTTTATCCGGATATCCTGCTTTCAATAGCCCTCATGATATTGCCGATAGTTTAAAAAAAGCAGGCATCGATATTGTCACAACGGCTAATAATCATGCCCTCGATCGTGGAGTTGATGCACAAAAGCTCTCCCTTGATTATTTAAATCAAATTGGTCTCCCTCATGTTGGAACCTACTTGTCTAAGGATGATCAAGATAAAGTCGTTGTCTTAGAGAAAAAGGGCATTAAAGTTGCTTATTTAGCCTATACTTATGGGTTAAATGGAATCCCTATTCCTGAAGGAAAAGAGTATATTGTAAATCTCTTGGATAAAAAAAGAATGAGCAATGAAATCCAAAAAGCAAAAAAAGAAGCAGATGTTGTCGTGATGATGATTCATTGGGGAAACGAATATCAACGGTTCCCATCTAATGAGCAAAAAGAATTGGCACAATTTTTTGTAGATGAAGGTGTGCATATTATATTCGGCAGTCATCCACATGTTTTGCAGCCAATCGAGTGGGTAAAAGGTCATAATGGACATAAAGGATTAGTAGTCTATTCATTAGGAAACTTTTTATCTGGTCAGGACGAAGAGTATCGGGATATTGGTGGAATGGTAACTGTTACAGTCAAGAAAAAGCAATTAGGAAAGCAGACATCTATTACGATGGAAGCACCTTCTTTCTATCCCACTTTTGTTTCTAGTAAGGCTGAAAAAGATTATAAAATGTATCCATTGCAAGATTCACAGCATGCAATCAATAAATACAGTCCTTCTATTTATAAAGAAATCATGGAGCATATGCAAAAAGAGGGACAAGCAGACTAAAATAAAACTTGCAGCTCTTTACAAACATTTTAAAATAATCTTAAATTCAAATATTAGATAATTCTCGTCCATTCCTTTATAATGAACATATAATTAGAATAGAATTAAAATGCTTCCAATGGTCGAAGCAAAATTCATAAGAGGTGTTAATATGAAAATTGTAATTAGTGATAAAGCAGCTGAATGGTATAAAGATGAAATGATGTTAAAAGACGGTGACTATGTACGCTTCTTTGCACGTTATGGTGGATGCAGTACTGTTCAGCAAGGATTTTCATTAGGAATCTCTAATGAGCAGCCGGTTAACATTGGAGTAGAAACAGAAAAAGATGGTATCCATTACTATATCGAAGAAAAGGATTTGTGGTATTTTGATGATTATGATCTATTTGCAGATTTCAATGAAGTTGCAAATGAACCAGAATACCGTCATGCTCATTAAGCACTATTATTGTTTAGTGGTACGAATGTTAAAAAACAGTGAGATACATCTAGTGTCTCACTGTTTTTTTATAATAACATTTTTTCTAGCTTTATCTCGATCAAGTGTAAAAAAAGTTACCTTCCAATACCTAATCTCTATTGTAAAGGTTGGTCAATCCCTTCCTCTTTTAAAATCTTCTTTTGAGTATCGCCTAATAGGTCAAAATGGGAATAGCCGTCATGACGATAATGTATCCATTCCTCTTTTAAGCCATATTTCTTTCCCCAGGTTTTTAATTTCTCTAGATCCGCACAGCCAACTTTCGTAACAGTCTTACAGTCTGGAAAACGATCATCCAGCCAATAATGAGTTAAAAAAGCAATTTCTCCATTATCAATTTTTCTTTTCCATTCTCTTAGTTCGCTTTTCTTCAAACCAAAGGCCATATCGGCAACTCCCTTTTGCTATCCTTACTTGTCAGAAGGTTGCTTTTTAATTTCTTCATATTTATTAAACCATTCTGGAAACATCTTTTTAAACGATTTAGGACGAAATGTTTCTTTTGAAACGATAATATGCGTAGTAGTTCCCTCTACGCAAACTTCTTCGTCCTGATTAATTATCTGATATCCATAAACTGTTTTTATGCCATCGTTTGTTTCTACCCAGGTTTTCACCTTTGCCTGATCTCCATAGCGTAATGGCTTTTTATATTGGGCATACACATCATAAACAGGTGCAAAATACCCCTTGTTCTCCATTTCTAAATAGCTATACCCAAGATCTTCAATTAAACCTGTTCTTCCTCGTTCAAAAAATTTAAGATAATTCGCATGATAAATAACCCCCATCATATCGGTATCAGCATAATACAATTCAATATCCCTAGAACTCACATATACCACGGTTTCTAGCACTTCCTTTTCTCAACTTTTTATAAAATAATCACCATTTTATCACTCTGTGATAACGTTAAATTTCTTAACTGCATCAGATATGGCAATTGATGCATTATATGACCATAGGTTCTTAAAAAGATTTTTATTGTCCAACATTATATATAAGCTGTTTAATTTAATAACTCTTTCACCTAGTCTCATAAATTCATCAACTAAATTACTTATAATAGAGACTTACACTTTCTCTTTTTTATTTATTCAACAAATTCTTTTAATACAGTCATAATATTACTCATTTTATGTATGTAAATATGGTATCAACTAGAATTTAATTTTTCATTAGAAAGCATCTTAAGTAGTCCAATTCCCTGGTTATTACTGCTTCAAAACAGAAAAGACCAACGAATATTATCCATAATACTACATCTTTTAAATAAATCCAATCGCAATATAGTAAATAAAAGGTCAGGGCTATTATCACCCTAACCTTTATAAAGGAAATTGTCATATCTAATTCATTCACACAGATTGTAGTTTGAAGGAAGATATAACATAGCCTTAATTAAACAATCGGGGAATTTGCTCATCTAATTCAGGAAGATGGATATAGAAGGAAGACAAGCAATAGCCCAATTTTAACTTATAAATATTGTGACACAATTACATCCTGGTCAAAAGGAGTAACACCTTGATTTATAGAAAATACAATATCTGCCTCTTCTATATTATCACATTTTTCCCCTCTTGCCTTAATATTCAATTCTATTAACTCATAAAGATTAGGTTTAATTAAAGTAGTCATTGCTTTACCCATTAATACCATACCTATTTTATTACCTTCCACATTATTGTAATAATCAGGATTGTTTCTAAGTGCTATATCTGTCCATATCACTTTGTTTTCATGAAGATCGATTATCATAGGTATACTTACTCTAGCTTCAGAAGTTACATCCATTCTGTTCTCGACTGTTTTAGGTTCGTAAATTTCTCCAGAATTGGGATTTTCCCTGCTCATCCATCCCATAAAACATTCGGGTAACTCACTAAAAGTTTGACCTGTAAAGGATTGGATTGAAAGCACTATATATCTTCCTCCAAATTTTCTAACAGATTCAATTTCTAAATCGATAAATTCACTTGCTCCATGAGGAGCTGAAGTAATATCACCACTATGAAAAGCTTTATACTTTGATGATCTCAGATTTGTATAGGACACATGCTCTAAGTAATCCCAATTATCATCATACATTACTGCAGACAAATCTATATCGGCTCTATCCAAATTATTTTCTTTCCAATAAATAAAGGAGCGAATAGTACTGGTTGAATCGCTTATATCTAATTTTGAACCTCTTACTACTGATTTAAGTGACTTACTTGCTGAACGTTGCGAAAAAGGCACAAGATAATTTTTTAATGATTCATCTAGATAAACCTTACCAAGATAGTCCCTTTTCTTATATTCATTTACTAAACTATTTTCGCAGATTTGTACTATGCTATTGCATATATTCTCCTCAATCTCAGGAAGGTTATTATCAATGACAAATAATTTAGCAACATTACCTTTAGGGAAAAATGTTCTTTTCTCTTTTTGATTATTTCTATTTTTAAAGTGCTCCCTAACTTGCAATAGCACTGTAGTTTCAACACTATCCGCCACATTTTTAAATTCATTTAGTATTACATTTGGGTTAGTATGCAATCTTATTAAATGATCTAATTTACGTGCGAATTCCCCTGGTCTTTTCACTAATAAAGATAATGCTTGATCCATTCTATTATTTTCTAGCGCATTAGTTAACACACCATTAAAAGTTTGAATTGGTTGATTATTTCTCAGCTTAGTAAAAGCCTCTTTTACTTTTTCATATCTTTTAAATTCTGTAGGATGTAATCTTTCACCTAATCTAATCCATCTATTCTTATATCGTTTCATATCCTCTTCAATATTAGAACAATTTTCTAATAAGGACATTAATAAACGTCTTTCCTTACGTTTGAAACTTTTAAACTTTGTATTAGTTGCTAAACTAATATCGCCTTCTGACATAGCAACGGCAATTCTTAATACATCAGTAGCTGTCTTTACATAATCAAATAATACAGAAGTATTTATGTTATTATGCAGTAACAATATAGATAACAAAGCTACATTTTCTTTTGAAGGTATTTCTTTAGGTAAGATATTGTTAACTTTGTCAGGATATTCATTGAAAAACCAACTTAAATCCTCTTTATCAGTTTCAGAAATAGAAGTTTTAGAAGATAATAGATTTATAAAAATACTTTCAAATTCTTCCTCGGTACCCGTCTCTATTACTTTCTTGGTTGTTATATCATATAATGGTAATCTCTCTTCTTTGTTATAATTAGGAAGTAATGATCCAAAAGACCAGTAATGAAAAATAGCATTAATGAATAATTCTGAGGCATCTGCATCCATTACTTGGTGGGGAAAATTAGGATACATTGGATTGTATTGTTTGTTTGCTCCTACTAACTCTTTTAAATTTTTAACTAAAGCAATGTAGAAACTATTTAATTGACTTATGGAATATGTATATAGGATTTCAATAATATCATTTGATAATGTAAATCCCAAATTATCAATGTTTAATAATATTGTCGCAATGTATTTTTTCTGTGGAGTTTTTTCATTACCTTTATTCAATAGTAATTTGTTTTTTCTTCTTAGGTAAACATCATTTATAACCATTTAATCACTCCAATTGAAAGTATTCCCTAAACCATACTTCATTTTCACTCTGTTTCTATCGTACTATATCCATAATTTTCTTGCAGGCTTTGTAGATTTGTATTTGTTTTACTTTTTGTTGTAAATTCTATAAAAAGTACCAACATATAATAAAATTTAGCAAGTGTCGTATTATGGAGCAAATATATACCTTTAAACTCATCAAGTTCGATTTTAATTCTGTTTCTTTTAAGTCTATGGCTAAGGAGTTCTAGGGTGAGGATGAGTATTCCTTATGTTTTTTTCCTAATAATGCAAGTGCTAATATAAGTTATTTATTTTTTCTCTTTCAGCCTCAGTTTTTTTATACTTATAGGCAACAAATTCTTGCGCACGATTTCCAATGTTTAGTATATCGTTTATTTTTCTTTATTCACTTTCAAAAATACCACTCTTCTAACCTCACCCTCCTACACTTACAGCTAGGTCTCTTCTGGCAACTAAAATTGAATCATTAAACAAATGATGTATATTTTTTACCCCTTGTTGTCACGGTGATTATCTTGGATTGACTATAATCACCGCAATTTGTTAATTACAAGAATAATTCAGGATAAGTTAGGAAAAATCAGCAAGTTAAAAAACAAATAAAAAACTCCAATAAATCCCTATATATCAAGGTTTATGCTCTAATACAACATTTGAAGCTGACTTTTTTAGCAATTGTTTAACGAGCACCTTATCATATCGATATCAACATAATCCATTTCAATATCTCTTATTGAGAAAAAGTAATTGTCCATCTGTATTCGTCACCAGCTATTCGTCGATTCTCCTTTTCTCTTTTAGGACACTTTCGATATCCTCAGCAGTTATTATAGAAACATCTGCATCTATTTCTTGTTCTAATTGCTCAGATAGTCGTAAAGCCTGTAATTGAACTGCTTCATCGATTAAATTAGTTGCAAATCGTCCATTTCCATCCGTAGATACAGTCGGCAGCATATTTTGCAGTAATTGGATTGCATCTGTTGATAATAAATAATCGTATTTATCCGCATATAACTTCATGATTTCAACCAATTCTGCTGCAGAATAATCTTCAAAATGGATAAATTTTTTAAACCTTGAAGTTAATCCTGGATTGCTTTGTAATAGAGTATTGGTTTCATTCGGATATCCTGCAAGAATAACAACTAAATTCTCATTATGCTTTGTCATTTCCATGACTAATGTATCAACAACCTCTTTCCCAAAATCCTGACTACCATTTCCTAACAATGAATATGCTTCATCGATAAATAGCACCCCGCCAAGGGCTTCTCTTATTTTTTTTCTTGTCTTAATAGCTGATTGGCCAACATAGCCGGCGACAAAATCTGCCCTGCTTGTAACAACTAAGTGACCTCTTTTTAATATTCCGCAATCCTTAAGAAACTGGGCGTATAGTTTAGCTACAGTAGTTTTTCCGGTACCTGGATTTCCCGTAAAGACAGCATGCAGTTGAATAGGCAGATTCTTTTTGGCTTTAGTCTGTCTCAATTGCTGCACCTTAACTAGCGCAATAATTTTTTTTATTTCATCTTTCACTTTTGCTAAACCAATCAATTCATTAAGCTCTTTTGCAGGATCAAGTTGTTTGTCATCTTCTTCACAAACAAAATCAGCCTCTTGCAATAGAGTATATTTAAATATTTCTTGTTCGTTTGCTTTGCGAGAACCTTTGCTAAATATTGCATCCAGCACAATATTGCGAACAGCTCGAGCATTTCCGAAGCTCTCATCTACTTGTTCTCTCTCAAGCCTTTTTAGCAATGCTTTTTTTCCGTCCTCAGTCATGACATAGTCATTCGCTGAAGCAATTCTTTCTCCTATCACCAATAATTCCGTTGGTGTATAATCTGGCAAATGAATCATATTAGAAGCAGGAAAGCGACTTCTTAAACCATGGTTTCCGTCTAAAAATTGACGCATTTCTTCAGGATATCCTGCTAAAATGACAGCAAATTTACCACCAAATTCTGAACCTGTCATTAAAGATACAAGAGTATCTATTGCCGTTTGACCATAATCATTTCCAGACTGTCCTTCTCTTTTTAGGCTATAGGCTTCATCGATAAATAAGACACCGCCAACCGCTTGTTTTACCACAGAACGGACATTTTCCTCTGTTTGTCCCATAAAGCCGCCGATTAATTGAGACCGATCTGTTTCCACAACTTCAGCGCTTGGCAATACGCCCAATTCATGATAAATCTTTGCCATCAATCTTGCCAAAGTAGTTTTCCCAGTACCTGGATTTCCTGTAAATATCATATTTAAGCTTAATTCATCTTGAATATTATAGCCTAGCTTTTTCCGAGACTTTTGATAATGTAAAAATTGATAAAAATCATAAACTCTTTTTTTTACAGCATCCAATCCTACCATTTGCTCTAGTTCCTCTAAAGAGGAAAGAGACTTATTATCTTCCTCTACATCTTCTACAAAAAGGCTTGTCCATTCATCCTTTAATTCAGTCAATTCTTCAATTAATTCTTTTACACTCTCATAATAAATCGATGTGTGAAACACGCCGCTAATAGACTCTTCATATTCTTCTGCTGATTTTAATAACTGAGACGTTTTCTCCATTACCTTTTGTAATAATTCTTCAATTGCTTCATATTTTGCAACAGCATCCCTATTTTCATATAGGGATGCATTTTTCTTCTGATTTTGCAGATGGGTAGCTTCCTCATCCATCTGTTCTAAAAACGAGCGGCAATTATTAATATATTGCTCAGCAATTTTTCGTTTGGCGGTCCGATTATCCGTTTCGCGAATATTAGGAAAAACCAGTGAATCCAGTAAGCCGCTGAAATTTTTCCAATCGAATTGGGAAAGGTATTTTAGAGCTGTTTTATTCTCTTCATCCAGCTCAATCGCTTTATTCAACCAGGCAACCGCTATCGTATCTTCTTTATCGGTGTACATTCTTGATAAAGCAGCAATCGTTAATAACTGAGAGATTTCTTTTCCATTCTCACCCTCAGTTAATTTTTGTATTTCATCTAAAATCTTCTTTTCATCTTGCACAAATCCATGTTCTTCAAATTCCTTTTCTATCAGAAAAATTTCTGGATATTTTCTATTTGTAATTATTTTCTCGTTATTCAATATATTCACATCTCTTAATAAATTTAATTCCTTATTAATACTAACATATTCCTTCTTTTTCGTTAATGATTATGTACTTTTCACACTGTGAATATCTGATAACCATAATATATGCAGGATGCAAATTGCTATCCTTGAAAAATGTGTAACTCAATCATAGAAGGCAAAAAAAGCAATAGCCTCAATTAGAAAAGAAGCCATTGCTTTTTATTCATCTTCCTTTATTCGATAGGAAGGATTATTCGCCCTTTGTTTGTATTACTTGAGCATGTTGTCCTGATTTGTCCTGCATTTGCTTTCCTTTGTTCCCACCAAAGCTTCTAGATTTAGTTCCGATATGACTTGGAACAAAGTGTTTGCTGTCTTTTTTAGGATTACTCATCAAATCAACTCCTTCAACTATAGTTTGTACAAAAGAACAAGCAGAATTGATGGTAATTTCTTCATTAACGTGCTTTTTTCAAATGTTTTCTTTCTAACCGTTCTTCTATTTTTTCAATCGCTTCTCGATCCTTTAATAACTGCATTTTATTTTCTAATACGAGTTCTTGAAATGAACGTTTACGAGGTTTTCTCATCTTCATTCTCCTTTAATAAGTATTTTGTATTCACATATTTCCCAAAAAGTTAGATAATTATTACAATAAAAAGAAATAATCTTTAAATCTATTTGAAAAGTTTGTTTTTTCAGAAAATAAACAAGGTGTGCACTCCTTTGCTACATTTGTAATTATAGTATAGGTTGCTCCCTTTGTAAACCGCTTACATTGTTAATTTTTTGTGAACTTTACTCTGTTAATCTTGTGTCATTTTCATCATTTGTTGAAGTGTTAACATACTGAAACCCTTATTAATAATGATTCCCTCTTCATTAAGAAAAAACGTTGTGGGAATACTAAGAATGTGATATTGATTTGAAACCATATCGTTATTATCTATTAAGACAGGGAATGTTAAATTTCTTTCCTTTACAAACTGTCTAACTCCTCTTTCATTTCCACCATCCACATTAACCGCGAGAACAACCCAATGATCTTGCATTTTTTTAGAAAAAGTTTCTATATCAAGCATCTCTTTTTTACAAGGTGGACACCAAGTTGCCCAAAAATTTATCATGACAGATTTTCCTCTATAATCAGACAACCGCACTGTCTTTCCATTTAAATCGTTCAGTTTAAAATCTGGCGCTTCCTCACCAATATTTAAACCTGTTTTTGCTTCTACATTAGTGGACATAATAAGGAAAAAGCTAGAAAAAAACAGAAAGATAAATATTGTTTTTTTTAGTGACATATGCCCTCCTCCTCTTATTTGGTAAAGTATTTTTCTAAGTTCTACTGTTAACCTTCTTATAGATTAACCAATTAATTTATAATTATTAAATTGAGTGCGTAAAATTTGTTGAATTTTTAACAGGAAGATAATTTGCATTCTAGTTACAATGACGGCTTTTTTGACTCCCATTAAAAGTATAAGTAGTTCTTTGGAAATGAAATATATATAATTCAACTTACATATTATAGAAAAAACGTCGACAGAATCACTTCGCTTTCCATAGATTAAGCCACAACAACTTCAACGTTGCACTGCATCCCGATTATTTTAGTGTACAAAAAATGGAGTGCAGTTCACATGTATCTTCACCACAGCACCCTGTTAATGTAAAAACAATAAATATCCCTATAAACAATTTGAATATTACTTTCATATCACGCCCTCTTCATTTACTTTAAACGTATCATATATCCCAACAAAAATTTACCAATTAATTACATAACTAATAGGACAGCAGTATTTCAACCAATTACACTTAGACCAATAAAAAAGGCAGAACCGTTCACAATGCGAACAGACCTGCCTCTTATGCTCTAATTCACTTGTTTGCTTTCCCAATCAGCACCATTTATTAAAAGACCATTTGAACAAGTGATTATAGCGCTTCAAAAGTCTCTGTTAAAACTGGTACGATTTGTTTTTTACGAGATACGACACCTTTTAATAAGGCACTATTATTTTCTAATAATACATTAAATGCCTTCTCTACTGTTTCTGCTTTATTGCCTAAAGCAACAGCAACAGAATCGTTATTTAAAATATCCGTTACGACAAGCAAGAATAAATCTAATCCTTTTTTGTCGATAATTGCTTGAATAGACGTTTCTAATTCAGCTTGTTTGGAAATGACATCATTTGTATCAACTGCATTCACTTGCGCAATTTCTACTTTATATGTACCCATTGTAAATTCTTTTGCATCAATACTTAGTAATTGATCAACTGTTTTATCACTTAAATCAGCACCAGCTTTCAGCATGTCTAATCCATACTGTTCTGCATTTACACCAGCAATTTCCGCTAATTCCTTGGCAGCTTGTACATCTTGTTCTGTGCAAGTTGGTGACTTAAATAATAAGGAATCAGAAATAATAGCTGAAAGCATTAATCCAGCAACTTCTTTCTTAATTTCTACATTATTTTCTTTATACATTTTATTTAATATAGTTGCCGTACAACCTACTGGTTCAGCACGGTAGTATAAAGGATCACTTGTCTCGAAATTAGCGATACGATGGTGATCAATAACCTCTAAAATTGTAACATCTTTAATGTCTTCCACACTTTGTTGGAATTCATTGTGATCTACCAAGATAACTGAATTAGCTTCTGTAGCTGCCTTTTCAATAAAACGAGGAGCCTCTGTTTTAAAATAATCTAATGCGAATTTTGTTTCTCCACTAACGTCACCAAGACGAACAGCCTCTGCTTCTACTCCAAGTGCCTTTTTTAATTCTGCATACGCAATCGCAGAACAAATAGTATCCGTATCCGGATTTTTATGACCAAATATCAATACTTTTTCCATTTAGCAAATCTCCTTATTACAATAATCTGATGACGTATCCATTCTATTTCATACATCCTTCTTTATTTTATCATAACTTACCGGAAATTAAAGAAAAGAACATAAAAAAGAGAAGGAATTCCCCTAGAGGCATAGTGAATATTACGCTTATTGCTTGAATAAAAAGAAAAACTGCAAATCAACAACCCGAAAAGGTGGTTATTTGCAGTTTATGGAATCTATTAACTTATGAATTAGAATTTATATTGATAGTTTTCAATTTCCCAAGTATGGATTGTTGTACGGTAGCTATCCCACTCTTCTTTCTTCGCAGCAACATACTCAGTGAATACATGCTCTCCAAGTGTTTTAAGACCAATTTCTCCTGCTTCTAGTTCAGCAATAGCAGCTTCTAAACCACCAGGTAAGCTGTCAATTCCAAGTTCTTCACGACGATCATCTGTCATATGGAAGATATCTTCGTTAATTGGTGCTGGTGCTCTTAAGCCTTTTTCCACTCCATCTAAACCTGCTGCAGCGATAACAGCAAATGTTAAATATGGATTAGATGATGGGTCTGGACAACGAAGCTCCACACGAGTAGCCATTCCGCGTTTGGCAGGAATACGGATTAAAGCAGAACGATTGGATGCAGACCATGCTAAGTAGCAAGGTGCTTCATATCCTGGTACTAAACGCTTATAAGAGTTTACTAGAGGATTTGTAACAGCTACGAAACTCTTAACATTTTCTAAAACACCCGCTATAAACGAATAGGCTGTTTCAGATAATTCTAAATCATCGTCCGCATCATAGAAGCAATTTTCTCCATCTTTAAAGAATGACATATTAACATGCATTCCTGAACCATTAATTCCGAATACTGGTTTTGGCATAAATGTTGCGTGTAAACCATATTGAGAAGCGATTGTTTTCACAACCCATTTATATGTTGTAGCCAAGTCAGCTGCAGTTAATGCATCTGCATATTTGAAGTTAATCTCATGTTGACCTTCTGCTACTTCATGGTGAAGTGCTTCGATAGTGAAGCCCATTGCTCTTAATGTTTTGAAAATTTCAACGCGGACTTTTTCTCCCAAATCCTTTGGTGATGGTTCAAAATAGCCGCCTCTATCTCCTAATTCTGTAGTTGGATATCCATTTTCGTCGGTTGCAAATAGGAAGAATTCTAACTCTGGTCCGACAGAAATACTATATCCATTTTCAGCAGCGCGCTCGACTGTTTTCTTGAGAACATTACGAGTATCACCTTCAAATAAAGATCCATCAGGATTTGTTACAGAACAAAGGAACCGCGCTTCTGAATATCCTTCTGTTTCAGTCCAAGGTAAAACTGCGAATGTGTTTAAGTCTGGTAATAAATAAGAATCTGATTTGTTAATAGGAGAAAATCCTTTAATGGATGAACCGTCAATCATGATTTTTCCTTCAACAGCATCATCTAATTGTTGAGCAGTAATTGTAATATTTTTTAAAATTCCTTCAATATCCACAAATTGTAGATGTAATAATTCTACATTTTTTTCTTTTACAATACTTTCAATTTTCTCTAATGTAATTTCA
The DNA here is from genome assembly GCF_038006285.1 of Niallia sp. FSL W8-0177. NCBI lineage: Bacteria > Bacillati > Bacillota > Bacilli > Caryophanales > Bacillaceae > Niallia > Niallia sp. FSL W8-0177. The sequence continues at coordinate 1,632,185 of NZ_JBBOUX010000001.1, read as the reverse complement.
CTCATGTTAACTTACCTCACAATTCATGTTCTATTATCTAACTTGATTTCATTATAAGAAAAAAATTCTGTTAAAACAATGTTTTTTTTTAATTTTTTAAAAATTTTATTAGGTAGCGTTTACATTTATTTCTTACCGTATTGTCCGTTTTTCCACCTATATCCTGTTAGATAGTTTTTGTAATTTTTGTCGAATGATGGTCATATGTAAGATTATTGACCGAAACAGATATTTGCCTATATGGAAGCAATAACAAAAATTTATTATAAAAATTACAAAATTCCGAATATTCGTTATTTAACTATGCTTTTATCGATCTATCTCTTGTTTTCTCTCATTTTTAGGCATTTTTAATATTTCCCATCACGAAATAAATAGCTTATATTTATTAAAATCTATCTTTATAAAGCTTTTAAATAAATTTTGGACGGTGATACGCATGCAATTATTAAAACCTTTTTCCTATAGTAGAAGATTTCCTGACATCGAGGTAATCGGTTCCGCCTTCGCTCAAAATCAAGAAAATCTGATTCCCTTATCATTTGGTTTTCCAGCACCCGAATCACTTCCGGTTGATAAAATGACCGCCGCTACAGAAGCTGCCATGCAAACACAAGGAAGACACGCATTAGCTTATAGTGGCGGAACAGGAGTAAACGCTGTTATTAACTGGATTAAAGAAAGATCAAAGTTACGTGAGATAAAAGCCACAGAGAATGAAATACTTATAACTGCAGGCAGTTCACAAGCAATAGATTTAGTTACAAGAACCTTAACCGACCCTGGCGATGAAGTATGGGTAGAAGCCCCTACATTCTTCGGCGCATTGAAAACATTTCAATTAGCAGAAACAAAATTAGCTTCTTTTCCTATTGATGAAAATGGCTTAAGAGTCGATTTAGTGGAACAAGAATTAAGCGAAAGAGTAAAAAACAATTTACCGCTCCCCAAATTAATGTATGTAATACCGAATTATCAAAATCCTGGTGGGGTTAATCTATCAGTAGACAGAAGAAAACGACTTGCTGAATTAGCCTATGAGTATAATTTCTTTATTATCGAAGATGATGCTTATGTCGAGCTTTCTTTTGACGGAATATATAATCCTGCTATCTATTCGTACGGACCTGAACGAGTCGTTTACTTAAGTACTTTTTCCAAAATTATCGCCCCAGGTTTACGACTCGGCTGGGCTATTGGCTTAACAGAAATTATCGAAAAAATGAGAATTTTAAAAATAGATGGGTTAACAAGCGTCTATGTTCAAGAGGTTACAAAAAATTTACTTGATCAAATCGGTATGGATGAACATATTTGCTATTTAAATTCTCTTTATTTATCGCGTAAAAACGCCATGGTTTCCGCCATAAAGCAATATTTTGGTAATGATGTTACCTTTCATGAAGCAAATGGCGGATTTTTTCTTTGGATTACCTTTCCTTGCCATATTGACACAAGTGAATTTATAGATGCTGCAGCATCAGCCGGAGTTTCCTATATCGCTGGTAAGCATTTCTTCTTAAAAGACGAAGGATATAATCATATGCGATTATGCTTTACTTTCTGTCAGGAGGATATCATTGAAGAAGCCATTAAACGACTCGCAAATACTTATTATGAGTATGTAAATAGCAAACAAATGATTAAGGGAGTAAATTAATGATAAACAGGAAAACAATTCCTAAAATATATATCAGAAGAACTATTCCACAAAAGTATTTAGATAAAATAAAATCTTCAGGCGCGGAATATATAGTAGATCCATGGCAATTCGGGGAGCCCGAACCGCCAATAAAGCAAGATATTAGTGATTGCAACATAGTCTTGACTTTGGGATTAACAGATTCATTAGCCATCACTGAACAAGCGCCCTATATTAAATGGGTTCAATCTTTAAGTGTTGGCTTAGATGCACTTTTGACAGAGAAAATGAAAAAGAATGATATCATCATTACAAATACAAAAGGATGCACTTCTGTACCTATAGCAGAGCATACAATTGCAATGATGACAGGTTTAGCGAGGGGAATTTCTTATATGATTCGGAATCAGCTAAATCGAAGTTGGACATCTACCCCTATAACCAATCTTTCAGGGGCAACCGTTGCGATTATTGGTTATGGGGAGATTGGCAAGCAAATCGCGAAACGTGCTAAAGCACTTGATATGTTTGTGATTGGCTGCAAAAAAAGACCGTCCATACGTGCAACTGACGATCCTGCCGACAAAATTGTCGGGCTTGAACAGCTAGAATCAGTGATGGCAGAAACTGATTTTTTGATCCTAGCCTTACCTTCAACGCCAGAAACGTACCATCTTATTAATAAAGAAAAATTAGAAAGCATGAAAAAAACTAGTTTTTTAATTAATATCGGAAGAGGAAATACAATTGTGGAAGAAGAGCTCATTAATCACTTAAAAGAAAAGAAAATTGCAGGAGCAGCTCTTGATGTCTTTGAAACAGAGCCATTACCACCACAACATCCTATTTGGCAATTGGAAAATCTGATTATTTCCCCACATAATGCATATTTTTCTCCCAATACTCTTGAGCGTTACATGGATGTATTCTTAGAAAATATCGAGCGCTTTAAAGAAGGCAAGGAACTTTTGAACCTCGTAGATAAACAATTGGGGTATTAATAACATAAGGAAAAGACTATTACTGCCGATAAACATTTGTTTACCGGCAGATTTAATAACATATCTTAATTAAACTGTTTCAAAACCCTCTTTTTTCCACGCGGTAGTTCCACCCTCAATGAAGGCTACATCTGTGAAGCCCATTTGCTTTAATAGGTAGGCACCAAGTGACGCTTGTCCACCAAGACCACATGTAACAATAACTGGACGGTTACGATCCGCTAATTCTGGATCTCTTAATTCTTCAGGTAATTCCAAATCTGCGCGAATTGGAAGCATTCCTAAAGAGATATTAACAGAACTAGGAATTAAACCACAAGCACCAGCATCTGCAGCATCTTGAACATCAATTATGTAAGTATTTGGGTTTTCTTCAATTTTCTTTTTTGCCTCAACAGAAGAAATACCAGGAACATTTTTTCTAGCCTCTTCTACCAATTTTCCAAAAGTTAATGCCATATCTTCATCACTCCTTTATTATCTAACATATACATAGTAACAAAGTTTATTCTAAATTACTAATGAATCGTTTTCCATACCATTAGGAGAAAAATCGAGACATTAAAATGGTAGAATAATATTTCCCGTTAGTTAATCGTTTATCTTTTTTTAAGACTCCTTCTATTTCAAAGCCAAATCGTTTATATAGTTTAATCGCTTTTTCATTTAACTCTATAACCGATAATGTCATTTTTGTAATATCATTTTCCGCTCCCCAATTTATGGATTCTTCTAATAAATGGGTACCTATTTGATATCCCCAATATTCTTCTAAGACAGCAATACCGAACTCGACTTTATGCTTAAGACGTCGCAAACTAGAACCCTCACAACGAGAAAAGCCAATAATTTGCCCATCTTCTCTCTCTGCAAGTAAAAACAAATGATTTGGCGCTTCGCTATCTGAGCGGATTAAGTGTTTAAATTCTTTTTCAGTAAGTAAGCCCTCTCCAGGTTCGCGATCTAGAAAAGTTGTTTCTCCATCGATCTGTAACCTAACACTAGCAAGCTGTTCTGCATCGCTTTCCTCCGCACTTCTTATTATATAAGGAAGCTTATTCACATCATAACGTACAGGAATTATTTTCATAAAATAGCTTTCTCCTTAAGTTATAGTTTCTATTAAGTAAAATAGACTTTTAGTTAGAATGACAAAACTCTCTCTATAGAGAGACTTTTTACTAACTTGTGAGCAAAGAATTTCACCCAAAGATTAGAAAATAAAGTCAACTTTAAATAGAGAGAGTTTTTCTCTTAATCTATTAATTTTTTAATTTATCACGTAATACCATTGGTAAAATACCACCATGGCGATAGTAATCAATCTCTACTTCTGAATCGAAACGTACTAATGCTTCAAAAGTGATTTTCTTACCATCTTCCGTAGTAGCTGTAACTTCTAGAAAATCACGTGGTTTAACTGTTTCATCTACATAAACATTGAATGTTTCTTTTCCAGTTAATCCCAAGCTTTCCGCATTCTCGCCTTCTTTAAACTGTAGTGGAAGTACTCCCATTAACACTAAGTTAGAACGATGAATTCTTTCGAAGCTTTCTGCGATAACCGTCTTAATGCCTAACAGATTTGTTCCTTTTGCAGCCCAGTCACGAGATGATCCCATTCCGTAATCTTTCCCTGCAATAACCATTAAGCCAGTTCCTTCGTCTTTATACTTCATACATGCATCATAAATGGAGGTAACTTCCCCAGTTGGCCAGTGCGTAGTGAAACCACCCTCTGTACCTGGAGCAATTTGGTTACGAATACGGATATTCGCAAATGTCCCTCTCATCATTACTTCGTGGTTACCACGACGAGAGCCATATGAGTTGAAATCACGTGGCTGTACACCATTATCTTTTAAGTACTTACCTGCAGGAGTATTTACACCAATGGCACCAGCTGGAGAAATATGGTCAGTCGTTACAGAATCACCGAATTTCCCTACAACTCTTAAGCCTTTTAATGGTAATACTTGCTCTGGATCAGGTTTTAAGCCTTCAAAGAATGGCGGGTTTTGAATATAAGTAGACGTATCATCAAAGCTATATAAAGAATCACTGCTAGTTTGAATTTCATTCCAGCGTTCGTTATCATCAAATACTCTTTCATATTCTTTATTAAATAGTTCAGGTGTAACTGTACGATGTACTACTTCATTTACTTCTTCTGTAGATGGCCAAATATCCTTGAAGAATACATCATTCCCATCCTTATCTTTTCCAATTGGTTCTTTTTGCAAGTCAATATCAACAGTACCAGCAAGAGCATATGCAACTACTAATGGCGGTGAAGCTAAATAGTTTGCTTTAACTAGTGGGTGGATACGTCCTTCAAAGTTACGATTACCAGATAGCACACTTGTTACAAGTAAATCAGAATCCGCGATAGCCTTCTCGATTTCCTCGCGAAGCGGACCAGAGTTACCGATACATGTAGTACATCCATATCCTACAAGGTTGAATCCAATTTGTTCTAAATAAGGAAGAAGGCCAGAATCTCTTAAATAACCAGTAACAACCTTTGAACCTGGTGCTAAAGAAGTTTTTACAAATTTAGGTACTTCCATTCCTTTTTCGACTGCTTTTTTCGCAACTAAGCCTGCACCAACTAATACATATGGATTCGATGTATTTGTACAGCTTGTAATTGCGGCGATAGCAACAGAACCTGTCTTCATTGTAGTAGAATCCCCATTTGCAAAGTTCACTACTACTTCTTTATCAAATTCGTCTGCTTTTAAGCCAAACCCTTGGTTTCCTTCTGGAGCTGTTACAGACTCATTGAATACCTCTTTCAATTTAGAAAGTGGAATTAAATCTTGAGGACGCTTTGGACCAGAAAGATTTGGCTCAATTTCTGCTAAGTCAATTTCTACAATATCCGTATAAACCGGTTCTAAGTTTGGATCGAAGAATAAACCGTTTTCCTTACAGTAAGCTTCAACCACATTGATTTGCTCTTCAGAACGACCAGTTAGTCTCATATAAGCTAAAGATTCTTTATCAACTGGGAAGAAACCGCATGTTGCTCCATATTCTGGTGCCATATTCGCAATAGTTGCCCGATCAGCAAGTGGTAATTGCGGCACACCAGGTCCGTAGAATTCAACAAACTTTCCAACTACTCCTTTTGCACGAAGTACTTGCGTTACCTTTAAGGCTAAGTCTGTTGCAGTAGAGCCATTTGGCATTTCGCCAACAAGTTTTACCCCTACAACTTCCGGAACTGGAAAATAAGAAGGTTGTCCTAACATACCTGCTTCCGCTTCGATACCACCAACACCCCAGCCAAGAACACCAATACCATTAATCATCGTTGTATGAGAATCAGTACCTACTAACGTATCAGGGAATGTTTCATACTCGCCTTCAGCTGTTTCATTTACATGTACTACATTTGCTAAATATTCTAAATTCACTTGGTGAACGATACCAGTTGCTGGTGGTACAGCACGATAGTTATCAAATGCCTTTTGCGCCCAGCTTAAAAATTGATATCTTTCTGCATTTCTTTCAAATTCTAATTCCATATTTGCTTTTAATGCATCCGGTGTTCCATATTTATCAACCTGAACACTATGGTCGATAACTAAATCAACTGGTTTCTCCGGATTAATTTTGCTAGGATCTCCCCCTAGGTCAGCCATTGCTTTACGTAAAGATGCAAGGTCAACCACTGCTGGAACACCTGTGAAATCCTGGAGGATTACCCTCGAAGGTTTGAAAGGAACATCAATTTCCTTTACCTCATCTGTCCCCCATTTTGCGAGATTTTCTACATGCTCTTGTTTAATAACAAAATCATCCATTTGTCGTAAAACTGATTCTAGTAATACCTTGATAGAATACGGTAATTTCGATACTTTACCGATTCCTGCTTTTTCTAAAGCTGCTAATTGATAGTAGTGATAACGCTTCCCACCCACTTCAAACGTTTGGCGGGCATTATAAAAATCTTTTGCCATATGTATTACCCCCTCATTGTAATCATATACCAACAATAGAAAAATAGTCGAACAATTTGATCTCTATTATCTATTTACCATTTATAATTTTAATACAAGGAATGTGATAAGTAAATAATAAGAAAGTTATCAAATACGATAAGTTTATCTTATGGCATTTCTTTTCAAAGCAAAAAGTAGACCATCGAAAAAGCTGCAAACTTTCTGATGGTCTACTTCTTTAAATTTCATTTACTTCATCCACAATGCTTTTTAAGTCTCTTTGAAAGCTTTCTAATTGCTGTCTTTGATGCTCAGATGCTACTTCCAGAGCATTCTCAATTTGTTGATAGGTCTCATTAATTTCTTGTTTTAAATGCTTTAGTTGATGTCCATAGTTTGCAGAATCTTTTACGATATCTTGATAAAGATTTTGTGTTTCAAATAAATTCCGTTGAGCATCTTGAAAAGCTTCTTGTTTATTACTATGATAAGGCATATTCTTATCCTCCTGCTAGTTATATTCATGGTGCTTACCAATAAGTTGTGCAGAGAATCGTGAAAATATGCGGTATAAATCAGTGTATAAAAAACCATTCTATAAAGGATAGTATTGCATTACCTCTTCATGATAATAGAAAGGAGAGAAAAAAGTGAACAAAAATGATAGCAAAGATATGCACAGAAATGCTCCTAAAGGAAATCAATCTGGTCAGCCAGAGCCACTTAGCGGGAGCAAAAAGGTGAAGAACCGTAACCATTCTAGACAAAAACATAATAATCATCACGATATGTAAGAAAAGTACACTAATTCACTCTACAACATTCTAGTTAACAAAGCAGCTTATATTAAAATGTTTTTCAAGTATTTACCCCAATTAATGCATATGTGTGGTCAAATGTGTGGTCAATATGCGGCCACTCATTTGGCCTTTTTAATTAAATAGCCTAACCAACATCAGTCAATAAGGATAAAAATGCACATCCTTCCTCTCCATCATTTTAAATTGACTGTTTTTCAGTAATTAATCCATGAAATAGTTTTTATACTAATAATAAGAATACAAATACAAATTTACAATCCTTTTATGTATGATGAATGAGCATCTTAAGAAAAAAGAGACCGAATCCTTAAGGAAACGATCACTCTATATTTGAGAGTACTATTTAGCTAACCCAACACTAGTTTCCGTTGTAAAATTCGGCAGCCAGTCACCATGTGCTTCTATTAACTCGTCACATAAGGAGATGATATCGTCCATCGATAACTCAGAAGCTGTATGTGGATCAAGCATTGCCGCCTGGTAAATATATTCCTTTTTCAATGTCATTGCTGCTTCAATTGTCAGCAATTGTGTGTTAATATTTGTCCGGTTTAAAGCTGCAAGCTGTTCAGGGAGATCTCCTACATAGGTTGGAGTAATCCCGCTTCGATCCGCAATACAAGGAACCTCTACACATGCTTTTTCCGGCAGATTGCTGATCAATCTTCCTGTATTAAGCACATTGCCACCAAATTTAAAGGGGATATCTGTTTCAATCGCTTCGATAATGCGTGATCCATATTCACGGGAACGAACATGTTCCAAGGCTTTATTGTTAACTAGATCCTCTCTCATTGCAACCCAATCATTAATTTGCTTTTCACAGCGACGAGGATATTCATCTAATGGAATATTGAAACGGTCAATTAACTCAGGATAACGAGATTTAATAAAATACGGATGATATTCCGCATTATGTTCAGATGACTCTGTTACATAATAACCAAACTTATCCATCAATTCAAATCGAACCATATCGCCATGCTTTGTATTTTGCAATTCACGAGCTCTCCGCTTAATTTCTGGATATAAATCAACTCCATCCTTGCTTACTTCAAGAAGCCATGCCATATGATTTATACCGGCAATTTTCTCTTTCACTCCTGTTCGGTCCATCCCTACTGCTTCAAATAATTCTTTTGTACAAATTTGCACACTATGACACAGTCCAATTGTTTTAATCGGCGTGAAACGATTCATAACTCCGGTTAGCACAGCCATAGGGTTTGTGTAATTTAAGAATAAGGCATCTGGACAAACTTCTTCCATGTCTTTTGCAAAATCAAGCATAACGGGAATAGTTCGTAAATTTCTAAATATCCCCCCAATACCGACTGTATCGGCAATCGTTTGTCGTAAGCCATATTTTTTGGGGATTTCAAAATCAATTACCGTACTTGGTTTATAGCCGCCTACCTGAATCGCATTGATTACATATTTAGCTCCTCTCAAAGACTCTTTTCGATCCGTATACGCTTTTACGATAATGTTTTTTCCTAGACTTTCCTGCAAATTAGTAAGCATTTGTTCCGAATCCTGTAAACGCTGTTTATCAATATCATATAACGCAAACTCATATCCTTCTAAGGCATCAACGAACATACAATCTCCAAGAACATTTTTAGCAAATACGGTACTTCCTGCACCAAGAAATGTAATTTTCGACATAGTAATCCTCTCCTCCCAGCTTTCTTTGATTTATCCGTTTACTGATATTCCTTTCGTAGTCATTCCAATCCCTGTGCCATGGTCCATTCATAAAAGATGCTATCAAATAAATTTTCTTTCTTCCTAAATTGCTGACAGATTATCTTTAGGAATATAAGCTTCTGCTTTTTATGCTCCTCCATTCTTTACAACCAATAAAGCAGCTCCCTGTGTAAGTAACATTTGACTGATTCGCTATGTTCAAACTTTCAGCATGTTGAATCTTACAGTTCTTCCTTCAGCGAATTGTTTATGTAATAAAGTTTTCTATCTGACTAATAATCACAGCTGGTATATAGGCATATTAACATTAATTGTAAGGGGTTTCAATAATTATTCTCACTTTTCAAAAAGTTACTTTACTAATCAGCTTTTATACTACATTACAAGTAAATATTTTAACTATTCTCCCTAATTACTTTGTTTTATAGTTACAACTTTTCCCAAAAGAAAAAAGGAACCGTTCAAACAAACGAGTTCCTTCTATATCTTAAAGTATCGGTAAGTTTAAAGCAGTATGAATGTTTTGCAAATTAAAGTTCACTTGTTCCTTTGGATCCCATGCATGGTACCACCCTTTTTCAGCCATATAACTGGATAGTTGTTCATGTAAGTCAAGTGCTTCATTTAGATGGCGGACAAGGATTTCTTTTATCTCCGGATGTCCCGTTTCTGTGATGGCCATAGAATAATTTCTAATTCCGCTCTTGGCAGAAATTAATAGATCTGTTGCAATCATTTGATCTGTTAATGCATCCATACCTGTAAAATATTCAATAATGGAATTCATCCGTTCTCTCCCCCAATTCCTGGCATTTCTTGCGCCTTCGATAAAATAGATGAAAATTCCTGTAGCTGCCTTGTTGATATATCCACATCTTGCAGCATTAATTCTTTTAATTGTGGATCGGAAACAAGTGCGCGCATCGTTTTAGCTTTTGTTATGCAAATCGTTTTGAATGTAGCTAGTTCTTGAACTTCTAATACTTCATGTAGTACATAATCCATTTCATACTCCTGCCTTTCTTATGGTTTTAAGACAACTTTTATACAATTATCCATTTTCGTATCAAAAATTTCATAGCCTCGTTTTGCTTCACTCAATGGTAATACGTGACTTACGACATCACTCGGATCAATTTTTCCAGTAGAAACTAATTCAAACATATATGGCATGTAATGAATAACAGGTGCTTGTCCAGTACGAATATTGACATTGCGCTGCATGATATCTCCTAATGGAAAAGCATTATATCTGCCGCCATAAACGCCAGTAATTTGAATGGTTCCACATTTCCGAACCGCTTGGGCAGCCATCACAAGAGCGCTCATTGTACCGCCTTGCAGCTTCATGCCGCTCGCTAGAAATTCCATATCACTCATTTTTCCATCCATGCCAACAGCATCAATCACCACATCGGCACCGCCTTTTGTGAGTTCTTTTAAGTAAGCACCCACATTTTCTACCTGTTCAAAATTAACAATTTCTACCTTATTTGTACGTTTCGCATGCTGTAGACGATAATCAACATAATCGACAGCAATGACGCGTTTTGCCCCTTTCAGCCATGCGAATTTTTGCGCAAATAATCCAACTGGTCCACACCCAAACACTATGACTGTATCTCCATCTTTCACACCTGCATTATCTACACTCCAATATCCAGTTGTCATTGCATCGGCAATAACCGTCAATTTTTCATCCGGTTCTTCACAAGTTTCTGGAATCTTAAAGTGAGTGAAATTTGCGAAAGGAACCCTTAAATACTCTGCTTGTCCGCCTGGATAACCACCAGCATTGCCTGAATAGCCAAAATAAGCACCAACATCTCCATTATCATTGGAATTGTCACATTGACTTTCTAAATTACTTTTGCAGTACTGGCATTCCCCACAGGCAATATTGAAAGGAATAATAACCCGGTCACCCTTTTTAACTTTTGTAACTTCTGTTCCTACCTCTTCAACTATTCCCATCGGTTCATGACCAATCACATAATTTTCTTGTAAGTTTGGCATCATTCCATGAATTAAATGTAAATCAGATCCGCATATTGCAGTACTTGTCACTTTAATGATCATATCATCAGGTTTTAAAATCTTCGGATCTTCTACTTCTTTTACTTCTACATTTTTAATCCCTTGGTACGTTACTGCTTTCATTCTATCTAACCTCCTTATTTAATGCTGATCAGGCGTCCGATCAAACATTCCTTTTCGATTCGTTTCACCAGTAAACAAATGCATATTTCCAATCATAATAGTATTCTTTGCCGAAAGTTGATCTAACTTATATTGTTCACTCAGATCATGGGGATGGAACCATTTTTTTTCTACCATTAAATCTGTTATTTCTTGGTGCATCTGGATTGCCTGGTTAAGCTGTTTTCGTAAAAGTACTCTTAAGTCTGGTGAAGCTGTTTCAGTTAACGCTGTTGCTATATTTCTCACCCCTTCTTTTGCGCGAATAAGAAAATCAACCGCAAATGTCATATCAGCAAGCTCTGGCATATTTAACGCATTAATAGGATCTAAGTAGTCATTATTCAATGGATAACACCCTCCTCTCCACCTATAATTGGCGTTGGACGCATTTGAGGAATTTCTGCTGCGAATGGCACATCCTTATATGCTTCTTGTAACTCGCTAAGTGCTTGAATAGACTGTTCTACATCTTTTTGCATTAATTTTTTTAAATCTTCATCAAACACAAGCCCTTGCATTAACTTGGATTTTGCTACACAGAGTGTTTTAAAATTTATTACTTCATGTAAATCTAATGATTCGTGTGGAGCAAAGCTTTTCCTTTCCATGATCAATTACCTCCTATTCAAATAAGAAATACTATGCTATTTTCCCCTACTTTTTTTCTCAATTCGCTAGCAATATTTAACGATTTTTTTTGGAATAAAAAACATCTTTATTTTCGTAGAAATTGAATTATGTACATATTTCCTTTAATGTTATCGTTTCTTTTGCTCATACTAATAAAGCAAACGACTTCTTGAAAGGATTAGGTTATTATGCTAAATAAACAACAAATGTCCCATTTTCAAAAAGTATTAACGGAACAAAAACGTGATTTAGAAGTGAGATTTGAACATAATGATAACTTAGATTTGAAAGATGGACATTACCATGAGTCTCTTGGAGAGCTATCCAGTTATGATAATCATCCAGGAGATGAAGGAACGGAGCTTTATGAACGCGAAAAGGATATTGCCCTTGCTGAACATTACCATCATGAATATATGGGTGTGTTAAATGCTTTAAAGGCAATAGATGAAGGAACATACGGAAAATGTGCGGAATGCTCTCAAGATATACCGATAGAAAGATTGGAAGTTATCCCTACAACACTTTATTGTAAGGAGCATTCTCCTGATCAGAAAATTTCTGAGAAGCGACCTGTGGAAGAAGAAATATTAATGCCTCCTTTCGGAAAATTCGATATGGATAATAAAGATGAATCTGTCGTATATGATGCAGAGGATTCTTGGCAGGAAGTATCTAGCTGGGGAACATCGGAAACGCCATCTGATTTTGCTCATCCTGTTTATGACCATTATAATGACGTCTACACAGAAAGTGATGAGAACATTGGCTATGTGGAAGATTACGAAAACTTTGTCGGTGTGGATATAGAAGGGAAAAATATAACGGTTTATCCAAATGAACAGCATAAACGCTATGAAGAAAGCTTGGATGAAGAATGCATTATGACAACGTTCGGTGACTTGCCTGCATACGAGCATGAGCCTTATGTGGAAAATGATGAGTAAAAAAAGGGTTGTCTTAATAAGGTGTAATGCCTTTAGACAACCTTTTTACATTTTTCATCACGCTTTCCTCCTTATCAGAATATGTTAAATATACTAAGGAGGATTATATATGAATGATGATAACTGGTTAAGTTTAATGGATGAATGGCTGAAAAACCATTTTCTTGATCCGTTGACTTCGGTATTAGATGAAACTGAGTTTCGAATTGATGTGTACGAAACGGATAAAGAATTTATTGTGGAAGCATTATTAACGAATTGCCAGAAGAGCAGCATCTATCTTTCTGTAAATAAAAATGTGCTTACTATTAAGGCAATGATTCATGATTCTAATCTTTTTGAAGAAAAACAAAGATCAATTGAATTTCCAGTTTCAATTGATCAAAATCCCATTCATGCTGTATTCGCAAATGAAATTCTTGAAATTTTTATTCAGAAGGAACAACAGCAAAACAAGAAACTAACATCTATTATTGACATTCAATTTTTATAAGGCGAATTCTCTTTCATATGTCTTTTTTAAGATATAATATTGTATTCCTTTCGTATGCTTTAAAGCACTTTTAGCATGCTTTTTCGCTACATCCTTTTCTTCTTTTTTTAATGCAATTTCCGCTAATAGTGCTTCTTTCATCCATTTCTTATTTAGCCTTTCTATCCATTGCCAGGCAGCATTAAATTGCCGCTCTTCAATATTTATTAAAGCTAAATAATAGGACTTCATTTCCGAATCTTTTATTTTCTCAGCTTCTTCTCTAAGGCCTAGAGTTTTTCCAAAATAAAGAGAAAATAAAATCGTAAATAACGGATAATGAGCTTGATATTTTTTTCGTTTCATTAGTTTCCGGTAGCTTATAATTACCCTTTTATCCTCTTTCAAACTTAAAGCATAAACAAAGCTATAATAGGGATGCTTTTTATTCTTTCTAAAAAGTTTTTCCAATTTCTCAATATTTCTAGTTGTATGAATACGATACCAGGTTGTCATTAACATCGTAACAAATACAATTACATAACATATAAAAATATTTAGAAATAGAGGAGGTGTAAAATTGTCGAGTACAAAAAAAGTAATAATTGCTACAGCTACTCCGATTATAAATGTGCCAAAAGATACCAAAAATATTCCTCCTCTACATAAACCATGCGTCTGCTAGGCTTATAATTCCTTCTTCTATTTCCTTTTCTTCTAATCCTCCAAACCCTAATAACAGAGGATAACACTCTCTTTCCTCAGCAAAATATGGTTTTGTAGAATAAACCTTAATCCCTATTTTTTCTGCTTCTGATAGCAGAATGGCTTCATTTTTAAAAGCTATACGAATAAGCAAATGTAAACCTGCTTTTTCACCAATTATTTCTACCTTATCTCCCATATACTGCTTGATGCATTGGATCAAAAAAGTATATTTTCTTTCATATACTTTTCGCATACGCTTAATATGCCGTTCAAATCCTCCTTTTTGGATAAATTTCCCTAAAGCTAGCTGTAATAGCGGGGAGCTCGATTGAGTCTCGTTATACCTTTTCGTTTTCCATTTTTCCAGTAAAACATTAGGTAATACCATATAGCTTATTCTTAATGTTGGTAAGAATGATTTAGAAAAAGTCCCCATATATATAACTCGATCATGCTGGTCAATTGCTTTCATACTTGGGATTGGCGAACCTTGAAAACGAAATTCGCTGTCATAATCATCTTCTACTATATAACCGTTCTCCCTTTCTGCCCACTCTAATAGCTCAATCCGCTTTGAAATAGGCATAATCTTTCCTGTAGGAAACTGATGGGAAGGGGTAATATAGACCAAATTACAAGAACTATTTAATAAGGAAGATAAGTCATGTCCTTCTGTTTCTAATACTGGAATAGAAGATATGGCAAGCCCTTTTTCCTGGAATACATTGCGCACGTCATTATAACCTGGCTCCTCCATCCCTATATGTAATGGGCAATCATTTAAAAGTGATAATACAACTCGGATTAGCTGCTCTGTCCCCGCTGTAATAACAAGCTGATCGGCTGTCGTCTGAATTCCACGTGACCTATATAAGTATCCAGCCACTTCTTCTCTTAATTTTAATTCTCCCTGCTTATCTCCATAATTCATCCACCTATTATGCTTGTCCTCCATTATTTCTTTAAGGGTCTTTTTCCAAGCATTTGTTGGAAAATTAGTTTGATCAATATCTCCATAATGAAAATTAACGGAATACGGCTCCATTTGCTTCTCATTATTTTTATGCTCTGATTGATTTTGTCCATCTTTATACTCATAACTAGGTAAGGAAACAACCGTATACCCACTTTTTTCTTTACTTTCTACATACCCTTCCATCCATAATTGCTGGTATGCATCAATAACAGTATTTTTACTAATCTGAATATATATTGCTAAATATCGAATGGATGGTAGTTTTGTGCCCGCTTCTATCTTCCCTGTTAAAATCTCTGCTTTAAAATAATTATATAATTGCATATATACTGGCTCCGTGCTGTCTTTATGCAAATGAATAGCCATATTCATGCTCTCCCTCTCCTTTTTCTCTCGGTTTTGTACCCTTAAAATATCTCCTAACTGTACCTATGTAATATACTCATTTCATTTTAAAATAAAGGGACAAGAAATAGAAGGAAATGATTTTAATGTGTGACAAATTATTTTTGGTGGAGGTAAGCGTAAAATGAACATATCGCAAGCAACAAAGAAAGACATCGAAGGAGTAGCTCGCTTATTTAATGAATATCGCATGTTTTATAAACGAGAAGATGATATCGTGAGTGCAGCAAGTTATATAAAAGAACGAATCGAAAACAGCGAATCTGTAATCTTCGTTGTTCAAGACGGTGATGATTACATAGGCTTTACTCAACTTTATCCTACCTATTCCTCTTTATCGATGAAAAAAATATGGATATTAAATGATTTATATGTTCAAAAAAGAGCAAGGAAAAAAGGTATCGGAAAAATGTTATTACAACAAGCAAAAGAATACGCAAAGAATAACGGAGCCAATAGTCTAAGTCTTAGTACAGCTGTAGATAATTTAACTGCCCAAAGATTATATGAGAAGAATGGCTATAAAAAGGATACGCAATTTTTTCATTATGAATTAGATTTGAATAATTAATCGATTTTATGTTTACTCTAGTTTAAATAATTTTTTATATACAAAACCCGCTTTACGGGTTTTGTATTTGTTATGCTTTGGCTGATATTTTTGTGCTTTGGCTGATTCTTTCTCTGCTTTGGCTGATTTCCTCCCCACTTTGGCTGATTCTTTCTCTCCTTTGGCTGATTTCCTCCCCATTTTGGCTGATCCTTTCTCTCCTTTGGCTGATTCCCTCCCCATTTTGGCTGATTCTTTCTCTCCTTTGGCTGATTCCCTCCCCACTTTGGCTGATTCTTTCTCTCCTTTGGCTGATTTCCTCCCCACTTTGGCTGATTCTTTCTCTCCTTTGGCTGATTTCCTCCCCACTTTGGCTGATTCTTTCTCTCCTTTGGCTGATTTCCTCCCCACTTTGGCTGATTCTTTCTCTCCTTGGCTGATTCCCTCCCCACTTTGGCTGATTCTTTCTCTCCTTTGGCTGATTTCCTCCCCATTTTGGCTGATTCTTTCTCTCCTTTGGCTGATTCCCTCCCCATTTTGGCTGATATTTTCCGCTTTAGTCTAGAAATCCTCTCGACTTTCGCCAATAATCTTTCACCACCTAAAAAAATCGTCCCTATTTCCAAAATCTCTTCTAATATGCACGTATTATTTTCATAAATTAACAAACACTACCAATACAAAGATGATGGAGGGTTTGTCTAATGAAAAAAGTTCTTTTTTCTTTTCTTCTTTTTTGGGGTTTATCTCTTCAAGCTTCTTCAGTTGCCGCCTCTCCAAGTGAGAAAGAGATTGAGAGCTTAGCCAATAACTTAGGATGGAGCACAGAAGACTTAGAAGAGTATTTATCCTTTAAAGGATTAAAAATAAGTGATTTTGATAATATTCGTGTTTTGAAAAAACAACTTGGAACTCCAATCACGCCAGCTAATCTCGATAAATTGCTTGTACAAAATTCGATGACACAGGAAGAATTAGATATTTTATTGGCTGGATTTCATGAAAGTGTAGATGATTTCTGGTTTTTAGAAGATTTAGAAGTAGCGATTGATTTTTATAAAAACCATGAAGATAAGATGCTGCAATTAGAAAAATTTCTTGAGAATATTGGTTTTGATGATAAGGAGAAGCAACAATTTTATGGCCATCTGAATAAATTGGACCCTGCTTTCTTAGCTGCAAAAGTGGAGGATTGGAAAGTAAAATTATCAACATTTCAAGCTATGGATCAAGAAGGCGGAATAAGCAAGGAAGGAAACCATGCATTAACTGATTTCTGGAAAGATTTTTTTACAGCAACTGCTTTAAAGCCAGTCATCATTAGTATCGATGATAATGGAAAAAGAAACGAACTTTCCTTGAATGATCTAAAACATAAACAGATGGATACGACAGTTGCGATTGAATTATACGATCATGATCAATTTTTAATTGGAGATGCAATTGTGACATCTGATATGGTATCTTCTGTAGATGCTATCGACAAAGTAGTTGAATTGACGGAAGTGACAGAAGGTTTAGCTAATTTATATGCTGCTCAGCTTCCTAATACGGCATCTTCTCTTCCCATTATGCTTTGCATAGGGTATATGCTAGTATTACTAGGGTTGTTTGTAACCTTCAGGAAAGTTCCCTATGAAAATTAGAAAGAAAATGGGGATCCTCTCTATTTTGATAGGATTAGGAATGATTTTCTATACTTTGTCTTGTTATATGAAAGTGGAAACTATTACAAAACAACCATTCCTTCCTAAAGATAGTCAAGTAGTTTTCTCTCCATCAGTATTTTTAAAAGAAGGAGAAAAAATGGGAGTCATCCTCGTGCCGAAATCAGAGAAAACGATTCCTATTTATGAGGGGATAAGTACGGGGATCTTAACTAAGGGAGCAGGTCATTATCCCAAAAGTGCTTTACCTGGCGAAAACAACAATGTTGTATTGTCAGGACATCGTGACACCTTTTTCCGATTCTTGAGAGATTTAAAAAAGAATGATTCTCTTATAATTCAAACAATGGAAAAAGAATATGAATATAAAATTACGAAATTCTCTATTGTCTCGCCTAATGACCGAACCATTCTTACTCCTAAATCAAGACCTGTCCTAACACTAACTACCTGTTATCCTTTCTCCTTTATTGGACATGCACCAAAAAGATATGTAGTAACAGCTACGTTAACACATTCAGAGGAATTCGGAAAAAATAATCGATCAGAATAATCCCCTAACTAGTTAGAATGATTTTTACATATGCACGTACCACAGCCAATTAAATCCCAAACAAACACACGAAGGTTAAAGTTGTACCTTCGTGTGCTATGGCGGAATCTCATAAACTTAGGCTATTTCCAAGTTTTTAAAAAATTCCTTATTCTATTTTTCCACAAAAGTATTTTTGTGAATATTTTTGGTTGTTTTCCTTGCTTTTGCATTTCATACATACTTGCAATGGTAATTAGAATAGTTCCAGCAATTAATAAATATACCCACCAAGGAAAATTACCCCAATATGGTCTAGTTTGCAATAATACATTTAATATTAATACACCAATTCCCACAAAGAAATAAGATTTATAGCGGAAATAAAATCCTGATAAAATGGATATTACCGCAAGCCCACCCAAAATGATGGCATCATAGATTGTATGAGAGAGATAGCCATCCATTGCTAAGAGCAAGGCCGAAATGGTTACAACTCCCCATTCGATCTTCGTTAATAGTCCGGACGCATGCTTGACGATCTTCTTTGCGGCAACCATGACGACAAGTACTGGTAATACTTTTAGCTCTGTCTCGATATATTCCTGGATAGAAATAATTGATAACATAGAGTAATATGGCAACAGGAGTGTAACCAAGCCAATAAGTTGAGGTACCCATTTAATTTCTTTCCCCACCCTATTTTTTTGGATAAATACTAGCAATGCGAGTAACACTCCCGGAATAACATTATCCCACTTTAAATTTGTTTCTATTACGTATAAAGAGAAAATGGTAAGAAAACTTGCTAGGAAATAAAAATCAATCCACTTTTCTCCTTCTTCCTGCCACTTTGTAATGACTGGATATACAATAGTGCTAATAAGCATAAATATAACTCCCCAAACCAGCGTAAACAGATACCGATCGATTGGCAGAAAATCATGCATGAATACTTCATTATTCATAAATAGGAAAACTATTCCAATAAACGAAACAAGATATAATTTTTCTAGATGGATCATAAGTAGCAGGAGTGCAATATAAACAAGGATGATGGTGTAAGTTATGATAGTAAAAGGTGATGCAAACATCCAATATATTATCCCAACTGAACTAAATGGTAAGAAAAAGAAAACAAGCTCTTTCTTTTCTTTTTTCAGATAATAAATCCCAAATAACGCCATTGACATTACCGTAAATGCGATGTTATAAGCATTCCCTCCTGCAAAGCCAAAAGGAAAAGCCGCTGCTATAAAGAAATAACTAGATAGATAGCTACCATATCGAAATGTCATTTTTACATATTTATTCGCTACTAAATAGACACTTATACTATAAGCAATGAATAAATAGATAAACGGCAGGAAGGAATTATTTTCTATTATTAATCGATCAATGATAATACTTCCGATAATATAAATATGGGAAAGTGTGAGAAACGGCAGCTTGAATGATGTGTTTTTTAATCCTAAAGACAGCATAAACAGACCAATCCAGCCATACTTCATAAGTAGTTCAAAAACAATTGTATCTGTGTTCCAAATAGAACCTACAAGACTGAAATAGCTAATCAAACTAACGATTCCGATTAACCAGGCTATAAGGATGTTTTTTATTTTTCGATACAAATCATAAAAAATAAAAATTGACGCTAAATATATTCCTGTAGCCACCCATTTGTTTAGTATGAAATATTCCAAAATTAACAGCAATCCAAATCCGTACATGATTTGTCCAATGAAATAGCCGTTTCTCCCCATCTGCTTATCGATTTTTTCATATATACTTCCCGTTAAGATGGTAACTAAACTTCCTAATGCTATTGACAATGGAAGTCCTTGCTTCTGGATTAAGCTAATGGATTCTGCTGTTGTAAAATAAACACAAAAAACAGTAAACGGAATTATATAGGCAAGAAGTTGCTGCTGAATTTTATTTTTTATGAAACGACTGCCGCTATATAGACTTAGGGCAATTCCTGCTATCATAAAAGGTATATACCATTTCCCTAAAAAGATTGCTGTTGATAAAAAGGCTATTAGTACCATCCAGGCAATATTATAAATGGCAGAAGGTTTTCTAATATCCTGTAATAGATACCAATTATTAAAAATCCCTAGCAAAAATAAAAGCCCGATATTAATCCCGTAGCTGACAAGGAAAAAACTGTCGAGATCTTTTATTAATGGAATTAACAGAGCAAGATTCCATAAAGCTAGGTTGATAAAGAGAACCGGCAAATAACGAATAATTACATATGTTAGCCTTTTTGCTAAAAGGATGAATTCTACAGCCAGTAAGAGATAGGCAAACACTAAATACAAACTTCCAGCGAGAAAAAGTTCCCAATAAAAAAGAATGGTTACGAAAAATGTTGCCAGAGCAATGACAAAGCTTGTAAACTCCCAAACTTTCCCCCACTCTATCTTTCCTTTTAAGATAAAGACAAAAGAAAGAAGGAAAATACTAAAGCAAGCAAAGGCTATTGGCAATAAGTCTTCTAGAATTGGATAGGTAAAAATTCGATAAAGCCCAAAGGCTATAGCAGTAGTTATGTAAAAATGATCATGCTTTCGTTTCGTTAATGCTACGGTCATAATAAATAGACTGCTGATTATCAAATAGTAAAAGCCATTTATCACACTGCTCTCAAACAGAAAAGTCATAAATAAAGCAGTTAAGATTAATTGCACTTGAACAATGGGTGTGAGTTCCTTCTGAAAATAATTAATCCATTTCATGTGCTGATACCTTAATAAAACATAGATGGTTATAAATTGATAAATGATCATAAAGAAGAAGAATCCATCTAGTGCTAATGGTAAAAAAGCAAGCAGAAAGGCAATCGTTCCAGTGATAGTCCCAATCGTTAGTATTTTATAGAGACGGGACTTTAAATAAATCGCTAAAGCTGCATATATAGGGAATAGAACCAAACCAGCGATTACTCCTAATAAGAAACGTCCCTCGCCATATATAGAAAGATAGTCACCTGCTAACTGAAAAAAGCTTATTGACAAAAATCCTATTGGAAGAAAAAGACTCCCCAGAAGAAAGAAAGCAAAGGCTGTATGGTCGATCTTTATTATTTTTTTCGATAACATGGCAAAACCAAAAAATAAGATCGAAACAAAGAAAATAGATACTGCCTTCAACCAACCGGGCATAGAGTCCCAATTACTAGTTGCAACCACTAATCCACCTATTAATAATAGAAAAACTCCTAAATAAAGCAACACCCCTATATTTCGTTCGCGCAGCTGTTCAGGAGTATGTTGTTTCTTTTGTATGGAAGGCTGCTTTTTCTTTTCTTGTTTCTCCATTACTTTTACTTTTTCTTCTATTTCTCCATTTTCTTTTAACGCCTCGTCCTCTAAATACTTTTGGAAACCAGACTTAATATCGGTATAACTCGTTTCTGTTATATATTCCTTCGAATACAATGATTCTACCATCCGATTAAAAAAAATAACCATATTTTTTTGCATTTTATGCATCCTTTCTATAATCACATGCATTTCATACCATTTAAACTAATGGTGTAATTTTACAATAAAGTTATTTATTTTTCAATATATTTTATTTTCAAAAAAAGAGGATATTCTTCTTATATAAGCGAATTTATTTTCCATATCGAAATAATTGGAGGAATGGATAGAATGGATGTTATTCAACAATATTTAAAAGAAAAAAGAAAAGAGCACTTAGAGGAATTATTCTCCTTTTTATCATTAGAAAGTATTAGTGCCCTTTCTGAACATCAAACAGATATTGATAGAACCGCAGAATGGTTAGTGGACGCTTTAACAAAAGCTGGATTAGAGAATGCTGCCATTCATCAAACAAGCGGCAATCCTGTCGTTTATGCAGATTGGCTACATGAGGAAGGGAAGCCGACCGTATTGGTGTATGGACATTATGATGTTCAGCCAGTTGATCCCCTCGAATTATGGGAATCTCCTCCCTTCACACCCGAAATTCGTAACGAAAAGCTTTATGCTAGAGGAGCCAGTGATGATAAAGGCCAAGTTTTTATGCATATTAAAGCAATCGAAGCAATTCTTAAAACGACAGGTTCAATACCAGTAAATATTAAATTCTGCATCGAAGGAGAAGAGGAAATCGGCAGTCCAGCCTTACCGTCTTTTGTAGAAGCAAATAAAGATTTATTAAGTGCCGATGTCATCGTTATTTCAGATACAGGGATGATGGAAAAAGGGAAACCAACGATTTGCTATGGCTTAAGAGGATTATGTGGGATGGAAATCTATGTAAAAGGTCCAAAAAGTGATCTGCATTCTGGGTTATTTGGAGGAGCAATTCAAAATCCTATTACAGCTTTAAGCCACCTATTAGCAAGTTTTCATGACGAGAATGGAGTCATTTCTGTCGAAGGCTTTTATGATCGGGTAACTCCTTTAACAAAGCAGGAAAAAGCTGCTTTTACAGCATTGGATATCACAGATGAATCAATTATCGAACAAACCGGCTCTCCTTCCCTGTTTGGAGAAAAAGAGTTCACTACTTTAGAAAGACTTTGGGTACGCCCAACCCTTGAGATAAATGGAGTTAAAGGTGGATTTCAAGGAACGGGCGTCAAAACAGTTATCCCTTCTGAAGCGAGAGCAAAAATAACATGTAGACTAGTTCCAGCGCAAGATCCAGATGAAATTGTTGCTTTATTGAAGAAGCATATTGAAAAGCATAAGCCAAAAGGAGTGGATGTAACGGTTCAATTATTTGATAAAGGCAATCCCTATGTTACTCCCTTTGATCATAAAGCTATTCAAGCAGCTGGAAGAGCGTATGAAAAAGTATATCAAGTACCTACTTCCTATACACGCGGTGGAGGTTCTATTCCTATCGTAGCCGCTTTTGATCAAATTTTGCAATTACCAGTTGTCTTAATGGGATTCGGCTTACCAGATGAAAACTTCCATGCTCCAAATGAACATTTTCATCTCGAAAACTATGACAAAGGCTTAGAAACCATCTGTCATTACTGGTTCGATCTGGCAGAGGTTTGGTAAAAATAGCGCGAACTAACACTAAATATCAAATCAGCTCCCGTCTCCCTGCTCCTTTGAAGGATAATCCGCCATTAGCATAGATAAAGGGAGCTGTATTTTAAACTACAAATTTAGCTAATTAATTTCCAATTCTTCATAGACATAGGTTGTATGATCTATTTTTTCAAAATACTCATTTTGTTTTCCGTTTTCTATATACATAGTCAGTTCATGCATTGCTCTTGTACAAGCTGTGTAAAATAATTCTTTCTCTAATTCGCCTTCATAGCTGGAAGCATTATAAAGGATAACTCCATCAAACTCTATTCCTTTTGCTAAATAGGCTGGTATCACAGATATACCTTTTTCATAAGAAGTCGTTCCTTTTTGAATCAAACGAACATCCAATTTTGCTTTAAGTCGCTTATATACTTCCTTACTTTCTTCAATTGTTTTGCAAATGATCGCAATTGTTTTATGGCCTTTTTCCATCCACTCTTCTATTTTCTTTTGGATGTTCTTTATTTTCTTTTCACTATTTGCCGCATTTACGACTGCAGGTTTTTCACCATGGCGATTAAATGGTTCAATTAAGTCTCCATTTACAGTCAAGCCTCTTGTAAACTCAATTATTTCCTTTGTTGAACGATAACTTTTCATTAACTCTATTCGTTCAACTTCTTCACTCTCTTCATTTCCAACAATCTCATTGTGATGGTGTGCATAGATAGCTTGGTTAATATCGCCCAAAAGCGTCATTTTACTATAGGGAAAAAGTTCCTTCAAATAGTTAATTTGGAAATCAGAATAGTCTTGTGCTTCATCAATAAATACTTGGCGAATACCAGACGTTGATTTTTTGCCTTCTAGTTTATCTTTTAAGTAAGCAAAAGGAGTTCCATCCTCATACGCAAGGAAGCTTTGATTAAGATTAGCAATCGTTTGTATTCCTATCGTTTGCCACTCTTCCTTTGATAACTCTTTAGGACATGCTAAATGAAAAATATTTTTGTATATAGCAGCAAAATCAATAAACCTCATTTTTTTTACGGCTGCATAAATAGATTTAAAATATCGGTTTACAATAATCTTGCGTAAAAATTTTTCCTCTTCCTCAAAATACGCAAATTCTTGCTCTTTTCCATTTTTCGTTTCAGATGCATGGAATGCTTCTAAATATTCCTCTTTATCTAACAGCTGAATTTCTTCATCCACCCAAGGTTGATTTCTTTCTGCTTTAGCATGTTTTTTCATTTCCTTTTGCGCCCATTCAATTAATAATTGCATTCGATTGGGAATCGTAATAGTGCTATCCATTTCGTAAAATTTTCGCGTCAGTTCTTCGCTAGAGATAAATACTTTTTTCCGAAACATAATATCCTTAAATACAATCCCATCATTCTGCAGATGTTGAAGATATTCATCGATTAGCTCTTTAAATGCAGCACTACTTTTATATTGAATACTTATTAATCTTTGCGCTTTTTTTGCCTTGTTTGTTTCTGTTAACAAATACTCTAATTGAGAAAAGGAGTCTTCCACTTGATAAGATTTGCCAATCCTTGATTGCAAATACTCATAAAAGGTAGACTGACGCATATTCTCTTCTCCCAGCTCTGGCAGGACAGTGGAAACATAACTATTAAATAATGGGTTTGGCGAAAATAGCATAATATTATCCGATTTTAATGTATCTCGATGTTTATATAGTAAATAGGCAACTCGTTGCAAAGCCGCGGAAGTTTTCCCACTTCCAGCAACTCCTTGTACAAGCAAATATTTACTTTTATCATTTCGAATAATTTGATTTTGCTCCTTTTGAATAGTAGCAACAATTGATTTCATCATGGAGTTGGCATTATTACCAAGCACTTCTAGTAATAATTCATCTCCAATAGTAACACCAGTATCAAATAAGCTGATTAGCTTTCCATCACGGATAATGAATTGTCTTTTTAACAATAATTCCCCATTAATTTTACCACCTGGTGTTTGATAAGACGCTGGTCCTGGTGAATAATCATAATAAACACTAGAAATCGGTGCCCTCCAATCATATATGTAAAACTCTTCATTCTTTTTATCCATAAATGAACGTATGCCAATATAAACTGGTTCAGTTTCCTCCCCCTCCTCCTTAAAATCAATCCTTCCAAAGTAAGGAGAATCCTTTAATTTATGAAGAATCTTTTGTTGTTTATGAATCTGTCCATATGTTCGCTCCCGCTCACCAAGTAGTTCTGCTTGCTGCTTAATACTTGTAAATGTTTCAATGACATCATCTGGTTCATCTAAATTTACAGTAACATCTTCCCAGAAACTAGAACGCAGCTGACTTACATCACCGCCAATATGGTTAATATCAGTTTCTAATACTGTTAGCTTCTCTTCAATTTGTTTACGAACGAAATCTATTCGTTTTTGTTCCTGGTCTTTTTCTAGTTGTTCCTTATTGTTCATAGTGTCTCCACCCCTAATAAATTATCTTGACAAGCAGAATCATTTTGTGATATCATTATTATAGAAATAATATATTCTTTTCTAAAAATGAATTCACTAACAGATTCATTTATTTTAACATATCTATCAACAAATTACCATTATTATAATAAAAGACATCCCATATCCTTTACGGATATGGGATTTATTATGTGTTTAGTTATATTTTTGCCATGTTCCGTTTGATTAAACCTAACTCCTTCGCTCATTTTTAAGCAGAAAGACAAAAATGGACTCCTACACGTTCATAAAATCTTGATAGATCCATAAGCCGAAATAATGATAAATAGCCTGCAACCTAAAGAAAATATTTCAACCTCTCCTGTCTGATAACCAGATATAGCAAAAATGATTATAAAATATTTTTATGTTTATTAGCAAAAAAATCTCTTTCCACTCACTGGAAAGAGACTTTTTTTGCTTATTCTTCCGCTGATTCCTCTGAATCAGCCTTGCTAGTATTACCTTTTATATAATTATAATCCTCACGATTTATTGGTTTAAATCCATCTGGTTTATGGAATCGCAATAAATCCTTCGTCACGATGCTATCAGATGCTTGTAATTCAGCAGCTGCTGCTTCCGCTTGTTCTTTTCCTTTTTCTGCATCCACTAACTCGCCATTAGCATCATAATAGTTATCGCCTATCTTCGTTAGTGTAGGAGAAACAAAGTCACCATTTCTAAATGGAACAGTTTCACGATGCTGCTTAGAAAGCAAATCAGAACCAACTTGTAAATAGTCCTTTGTATCAATACCGAGAAGATGCATTAACGTTGGCATTACATCTACTTCGCCACCGTATTTACTTACGACATTTCCTTCTACACCTGGTACATGAATAAATAATGGTACACGTTGTAACTGCGTGTTCATAAATGGTGTGATTTCCTCTTCACCAAGTACTTTTGCCATTGCTTTATTATGATTTTCAGAAATTCCATAATGGTCACCATACATAACAATCACTGAATTATCATATAAACCAGATTCTTTAAGTTCTTTAAAGAATAAACGGATTGATTCATCTAAATAATGAGCAGATTGGAAATAATGGTTTACAGCATTGTCACCAAAGTCACCTGCTGGGAAGTCAGTATCCCCCTCATCCATTTCAAATGGATGGTGATTAGATAGTGTAATAAA
This sequence comes from Niallia sp. FSL W8-0177, assembly GCF_038006285.1. Classification (NCBI taxonomy): domain Bacteria; kingdom Bacillati; phylum Bacillota; class Bacilli; order Caryophanales; family Bacillaceae; genus Niallia; species Niallia sp. FSL W8-0177. Next base: position 1,605,314 of record NZ_JBBOUX010000001.1, on the reverse strand, counting down.
CTTTGTATAGAATGGCTGCTTTAACCCTTCAAGCAGAGGCATACTCTGTTCGAAGAACGGTATATCCTTCATACCATAGTTTTTTGTATTTTCTTCTGACATATCATAATACTCTGCGTCAAAGAAATAATCATATCCAATCGTTTTATACATTTCATTACGATTCCAGAAAGTTTTATAATTTCCATGGAATGCAGCGGAGGTATATCCTTCCCCTTTTAAAATAGCTGGTGCTGATTGCAGTGTATTTTGCGCTTTGTTTACAAAAACAGCTCCTTGGGACATTCCATATAGAGAATTTTCCATCATAAATTCTGCGTCAGATGTTTTTCCTTGTCCTGTTTGATGGAAGAAATTATCAAAATAGAACGTATTGTCATCTTTGATAAGTGAATTTAAAAATGGTGTTACTTCTTCTCCATTTAATTTGTAATTAATAATAAAGCTTTGTAAAGACTCTAATGAAACATAAATAACGTTTTTACCCTTTGCAGCTCCGAAGTATTTGTCATTTGGCTCTTCATAATTAGCACTAATAAAGTTTTGTACTTCCGTAATATCGCTGCTGTCCGCCAATGCTCTTTGACTTTCTGAACGCGCATTTTGGACGATATCATAAATTGTGAAGTTATATGCACCTAAATATTTCACTAGATAGTTTCTATCAAATGAACGACTTAATAATTGCGGGCGATCTGCCTCCGCTAAACCTAAATTAATAACAAATGTTAAAATAGCTAGTGCAAAAACGGATTTTGCTGCTCTTCTATTTTTTTGTACCGTAGGTTTATACGCTTTAGTTGCAAGTAATACGATTAAAATAATTACATCTAGGAAATAAAGTATATCATAAGGTTTAAGTAACGATAGAATACTATCACTTAATTGTCCACCATTTACCTTAACCTGCGTTATTACCGGAACTGTTATAAAGTCCGTAAAGAAGCGATAATACACTATATTTGCATATAATAATGCTGACATTAATGCCGTAATAATCGTAATATAGATAGGCTGTGCTTTCCCTTTAACAAATAAAGCAAGTCCAATAAAGAGCAGCGCTGAGCTCAATGGATTAATAAATAGTAGAAATTCCTGCATAGGTCCCTGTACGCCAATGCTGAACTCTACTTTATATCCAATATACGTTTTCATCCAAAATAAAAATATGGCGATTAAAAAGAAAGAAGAATGTTTTGTTAAAAATTTGCGAAATAATTCTACCGTACCTTTCAATCCCGTTCACCTCAATTCAAATAATTAATATCTCTTAATATAATGTTTATTTTCCCTTAATTAGTGCTACCTTATCTACATATGTTACTGCCCTTCTTTTTGTTCATCTTCTTTCAGAAGTAGCAGATGATGAAATGACGTAATCCATTATAACACATCATTTTCAAAATGGTCATTTCTTTTCCTTCCTATTAATGTAAATTTACATTAAGAAGATTTCAAATTAACCACATCTTACATTAAATTAATGAATATTACCAGCAATATCTATATTTATACGAAAAAAAGAAAGAAAAGCACATGTTTTGTGTTTTTTCGACAAGAATTTATACTAACATTTTTTTCGCAAAAGGAAAATGGTAAATACTCACAGTTCTTTCTTACTACCCTAGGAATAAGTAAGTTAAACAGCGGATAAGCATATTTAATCTTTCCATTATTAATAGTATAATGATTAGGATATTAAAAGGAGGAATTCTACTTGGTACAAATTGATCAAAAAGAATATTTCGATTTATTAGAACAAATATTGAATGTTACAAGTCCTTCAGGAAACACAGAAACCATTATTCAATTAATGGAAAAATACTTACATAGCGCAAATATTTCAACATATCGAAATAATAAAGGGGGATTAATTGCAACTATTCCAGGCAAAATCTCAGAAAAGCAGCGGATGTTGACTGCGCACGTTGATACACTTGGTGCTATGGTGAAAGAAATCAAAGCAAATGGTCGCCTCCGCTTAGATTTAATTGGCGGATTTACGTATAACAGCATTGAAGGAGAAAATTGTATAATTGAAACTTCTTCTGGCAAGACATATACAGGGACAATTCTCCTTCATCAAGCATCAGTTCATGTATATAAGGAAGCAAGAACTGCTGAGCGCAATCAAGCTAATATGGAAGTTAGAATTGATGAAATCGTAAAAAACCAAGAAGATGTTAAAAAACTAGGCATTTCTGTTGGTGATTTTGTTTCTTTTTATCCGCGGGTGGAGATTACCCCATCTGGATTCATTAAATCTAGGCATTTAGATGATAAAGCTAGTGTGGCCATTCTGTTATTATTAATGAAAAAAATAACGGAAAATAATATTGAGCTTCCGTATACAACTAATTTTCTTCTTTCCAATAACGAGGAAATTGGCTATGGCGGCAATTCAAATATTCCAATCGAAACAATCGAATATATGGCTGTTGATATGGGGGCAATGGGAGACGGACAATCCACAGACGAGTATACTGTCTCCATCTGTGTGAAAGATGGTAGTGGACCATACCATTATGCCTTACGAAAAAATCTTGTTCAATTAGCTGAAAAACACGAAATTCCCTATCAATTAGACATTTATCCATATTATGGATCGGATGCATCTGCCGCAATACGATCTGGTCATGATATTAAACATGCATTAATCGGACCAGGTATCGATTCCTCTCATGCATACGAACGCACCCACTTTTCGTCTATTGAGGCAACTGGTCAATTGATTTATCATTACCTGTTAAGTGATTTAGTCTAATTTCTAGCCAACTACCAATGAGCTTTAAGACGTTCACATAATGTAATTGTAATGCGTCCGGATAGATAGATGGTGGTTTCTTAATAGAAAAAAGAGGATGACATCTTTTATTATGAGTCACCCTCTTTTTTGTTATTCAGGCCTTTTCCCTTTTTGCAATTCCTCAATTGTTAAACCAAAATCCATTTGAAAATGGGGATAATCTTTAAAGTTTGCCCAATCGCCACCCCATTGAAAACCTAAAGATTTCGCTATTTCAACCACTTCTGACCAATCGCTTTTGCCATTCCCATTACCATCATATTTCATATCCCAAATAACGACTCCATTAATATCCATAAGAGCAAAATCAATCGCTAGTCCATAATTATGATACGACTGGCCTCCTTTTGCATTTGTGACAATGGAACCTTCTCTCGTTCTTCCTTGTTCATATAAGCGATTCTGTTCCTCTACACTCCTGAAGTCCTCTGTGATAACTACCCGAATTCCAATATCACCAGCTTTTTTAACAAGAATATCCTTCTTTTCATTTACAACCGGGTTTAATTCAACAGGCATTGGAACATCCCTATAATCAGGCTGGTTTAATTTCCAATATAATAGAAGAATAAAGAAAAAAATCAATATAATAAATAGGCTTCTTCCATGCTTCTTTCTTTTTTTTCGCAAAATACCGCTCCCAGCTTCTAAAGTTATTATTAGGTTTTCCTCCAAAATGATTCTTTCATTTCGTTATCGTAAATATTCAAATCGCGTAGTACTTCCCGTTTGCCCAGCGATTACCTCGAGTCTAATTTCCATTCGATCTTTCAATTCTGGAACATGGGAAATCACCCCAACTAATCGACCTGAATTTTGGATGTCCATCAATGTTTCAATTGCTTGATCCAATGATTCTGGGTCTAATGTACCGAAACCTTCGTCAATAAACATCGTTTCAAGGGAAATACCACCAGCAAAGTTTTGCACAACATCACACAATCCTAACGCTAGGGCAAGTGAAGCTTTAAAGCTTTCTCCTCCTGACAGTGTTTTCACATGCCTTTCTTGGCCTGTATACTGGTCAAATACGAGTAACTCTAAACCACTTTGGACATTTCCTTTTGATCGGTCACTCTTGCGGACAAGCTGATATCGTCCGCTTGTCATTTTATTTAATCTGCTATTGGCTTGAAGCAATATTTCATCCAGGAAAGAAGCCAATACATAGCGTTCAAAAGTAATTCGTTGAGCATTTTGTCCTCTGGAAATATCATATAAGTGACCGACAAGTTTATACTGATTTTCCAGATCCTTTACTTGTCGATTTATTGAAATCACCTGATTATATATTTCTTTATTTTCTTTTTGCTTTATTAACATATTTGTATGTTCTTCCTGCAATTTATTTGCTTCTTCGATAATAGTCTTAAGCTTATTTTGAAGATCTTCCATGTTCGGAATGGTAATATCTTTAAGCGTATTTTCTAAATCCTTTAATCGATCGGAAACAGACCGACATTCTTCTCGGTAAGCTTGTACTGACTCTTTGAGCTTCTCTACTTCCTTTTCCAACAATTTACTATCTGAATAAGAGCGATAGGTTGAAAAACCTTGCTTTGTCATGCTTTCTAAAAAAATCTCTCTTTCTGTCTGCAAGCTATCAGTGAGCTGTTTAATTTGTTTTTGTACACTTTCGAAACGGACGGATTCTTTTTGCCAATTTTCTTTCGACATCTGCACTTTTTCTTGCGCTAACTTTAATTGAGCTTCTAACTTCTCTAACTGAAGCGAACTTTCCTTCCACACTGTTTTATACCGAGATAGATCACGCAGTTCAGCTGGAATAGCATCTTTCATATTTTTCCATGTGGTATTATGTTCTGTGTATTGGATAGTAGTCTCTCGCATCACCACTGCTATTTTTTCAAGCTCAGATTGCAATTCATGATAGCGGCGCTCAGCACTAACAAGAGATTGTTCCATCTTATCTCTTTCTGTCAATTGTTCCTCAAGTCTCTTCTGTTCGGTATTAATTCTGTGAAGTTCGCTTTTAATCGTATTTACTGCTATCGTACTTTCTTCATTAGTAAAATCCGGATAAATATCTTTCACTTTCATTAGCTTATTTTGAGCATCTTCCTCTAATAATTTCCACTGTGTATTTGCTTCAAGCCAAGCCGCTTCTGCTTTTGCCTTTTCCCTCTCTATTGCTTCAAAATCTTTTTTCGCATTCTTACGGTCTTCTTCCGTTGCATTGTCTTCATGATTTCTATTTGTTGCCGGATCAGGGTGATGTACACTTCCACAAACTGGACAAGCCTCGTCTGGCTTTAAGCTGCTCGCTAAAATATATGATTGATTGATAAGCCATTTATTTTCCAGTTCTTCTACTAGTTTTTTTGCATCTTCCACTCTTCTTAGTGTATTGTCTAGCATTTTTTCCTTTGATTCCGCATCTACTTTTTGTCTCATCGTGCGATTTAGTACTTCTAAATAATCATTCATTTTCTCTAAGATAGATTGTAAATTCCGGAGCTTGTCTTTGTTTTCTAGCAGCATTTCCTTTATTCCGTCTAACTGCTTTAAACGTTCTTTCACATTTTGTATCATTACTTCTTTCTCTTTTCGTTGATTTTGAAGTAACGCTTCCTTAGCCCCTAGACTATCTAAATCTTTTTTTATAATGCTTAGTTTTCCTTCTACTTCCGCAAAACGAAAGACATCCTTCTCCATATTTTTTAAATCGACAAGATAATCAGACAACTGTTTTCGTTCTACTTCTTTTTCTACCTCTTGATTTAGTTGTTTTTCTGCCTCTTTTAATTGACTATTAAGCTTTTCTAACTTGAATTGAATCATTTTCTCTTCTAAATTTCTTTCATCGATTTGTTTTTTTAAATGATGGCAAATTTCTTCCTGTTGGGCAAGAAGCGCTGCTTTTTGCGCCATATTAATTTTATTTTCTGTTTCTGCATATTCCTTCTGTTGATTATTTAGTTCTTTTAAACGGGTAGAAAGCTCTTCTTTAAGCTTTATTTGTTTTAATATAGATTCTGCTTCATATAAATGTTGCTTCAAACTATCTCGATCTGTGTTTTTCCGATCCAATTTTTTCTGTAGCTTTTCTATCTCTTCTCCCATTAATACAATTTCTTCTTTTAATAGAGGAAGAATCGCCACATCATTATCACGATCTGCTTCCAATTGAGTGATGAGATCCTGATGATAAACTGCCGTTATTTTCGATAAGGCATTGGTACGTAACAGCACTTTTTGTTCTACTTCTTTTTTTAGTGCTTGTGCTTGTTCCTTTAACTTCTCTTCAATCCGCTTATACATTTCCGTATGAAATAATCGCTGTAGGATATTTTCTTTTTCTTTACTATCGGATGTAAGCAATCTACGAAATTCTCCTTGAGGGATCATTAGAATTTGCCGAAACTGATTGCTATCTATTTGCATGATTTCTTTTACTTTTTCATCGACATCACGGATAGAGGAGGCAACAAGTTGTTCATTTCCATCTGCATCAAACGTATATAATTCTGCCTTAGCACCGATAGTTGTATATCCATCTCCTCTTTCCTTTTTCTTCTCTTGCTGAGGTGCTCTTGTAATTAAATATCGGTTTTCTTTTAACTTAAACTCAAAACTGACTTCTGTTAATAAGGAGTCTTCAGCGAACTGGCTTCTTAATTCTGGACCATTGCGGTCTTCTCCACTTGCTTTCCCGTATATCGCATAACTAATTCCGTCAAAAATCGTTGTTTTCCCAGATCCCGTTTTTCCTGAAATAACAAACATAGTACGATTTCCTAAAACAGTAAAATCAATGACTTCTTTTCGTGCATATGGGCCAAATGCTTGCATCGTTAGCTTTAATGGTCTCATTTCGCTCCCTCCTCTCTTAGAACCTGGTTAATGACCGTTGTCATCCATTCCTGTTTTTCTTGCGTAAAATCGGCTGTTGTCATTTCTTCATAAAAAGAAGCGAATAACTCTAATTCATTTTTTTGAACTTCTTTTTGAACTTGTAAAATACTCTTTTCTTTCCGGTCTTTATTTTCTATTTTTCTTTCTAAATGAAGAACATTGGGATAAACTTGTCTTAATTTTTGAATCGGATCAAGAATTGCCCCTTCATCAAGTAATGTAATTTTTAAATAATCATCTACTTTTTGCTGCTGATAATAGGAAACGTCTAGCAATTCTTCTAAGTATCCTTCCATTTCTCGCATATCTCTTTTCGGCATTAATGTTTGATAGCTTTGCGTGAAATTCCCTTTTTCATCTATTTCAATGATAGATACTGATTTCTTCTGTTTTGCTTCAGAAAAAGAATATTTCATCAATGATCCCGAATACTTTACAGTTGGATGATGTATAGCATCTGGACTGTGCAAATGTCCTAAAGCTGTATAAGAGAAGGGCGCAAATAATTCTGCACCGACACAGCCAGATCCGCCAACAGATAATATTCTCTCAGAATCTGTTGTTTTTCCGCCAAGTACAAAGCTATGTCCGATGAATACATTTGGCTCATTTATATTTAAATTACTTTCGATCTTGCTAATAATCGCTTTCATTGCATCATGATGATTAAGAATAGTATCATCCGCTAATAATTTTCTTACCACTACCGGCTCACAGTATGGCACTAAATAAAAATTCACACCAGAAAATGAAATCGGAGTAAAGCTATTTTCTATTTTACCGTTTAAATAAAAACGATTCTTCTGATACCAAGAGCTTCCAAAAGATAATCTTTCGGCACTATCATGATTTCCGGAGATCGCAAGAATCGGAGTATTTAACTCGACATTAATAAAATATAATACTTCATCCAATAAATTCACGGCATCAGTCGGAGGGATCGAGCGATCATATAAATCACCGGCTATAATAACTGCATCTGGTTTTTCTTTCTCCACTAGGTCCATAAATTGTTTCAGCATAAATCGTTGATCTTCTGTCATATACAAACCATGCACTAATTTTCCTAAATGCCAATCGGCTGTATGAATAAATTTCATTACTTTCACCTCTATGTTTATGAAAAAAACTTACGTTTTTTTAGTATATTAATTATTAATAAAAGAATATATTCTATTATTATAACAAACTATGAAAAGATGAGGATATCAGAGAAGGAGTAAACCAATTATTTCTATAAAAGGAGACATTATTCGTTTGACAGATTACCAAAAGAAAAAGGCCAGACCATTTTTTGGTCTGACCTTTTATATATGAAGAGTAGCTATCCTTATATTTTAGTAACGTTAGCAGCTTGTGGTCCACGTGCACCTTCAACAACTTCAAATGAAACGTCTTGGCCTTCTTCTAGAGATTTAAAGCCTTCAACTTGAATCGCTGAGTAGTGTACAAATACGTCATTACCATCTTCAGCTTCAATGAATCCAAACCCTTTTTCTGCATTAAACCATTTTACTTTACCGTTTTTCATGTAAAAAAATCCTCCTAAAAAAGCTTGCTAGCTTCATCTTTTAATTACCATTTTCACGCATAAGCATTTGGCTATTAATCTATCATTTTAAGTTGTTGATTGAATAAATAACATACTAAATACGTCAATAACGGTTAATGTAAATTTAACAGTTTTAGCTATTATTGTCAATAGAAAACCCTTTCATTTTTCGGATAATTATAAATTCCGGTTATTTTTTTAGCGATATACTACTTTTTGATTAATTCTGGTAAACTCTGAATAGATTTTATCATTATATCTAACTTTGTTTCGATACGATTCAGCAGATAAAAGCTGACAACTATCGGAAACCCTACTTGGCTTATAAATGATATAACCTCATCCACTCTGTACGCCTCCCAATAAAGTTTACCTATTACGTTTCAGGCGGATTAATTATTCCCAGACGCAATAGGTAAGCTGTTTAACTTGCTATTTATGCGTTAGATTTCATAATCTGTTACCATTCTTTCCACTAATCGAATTCCTTTTACCGCCATTAAATCACCATTATTTGAAGTAAAGACCTTGGATGCAATAATACTTTGCATGACAGTTAATACTTCTTCAGAATTAACTGGTTCAATCGGGCTTTCAAGGGATAATTTTGAAGTTTTTCCATTACTCGTTTCAAATGTGATCTCTAATGTTTTTGCCATTATAATTTCTCCTTTCTATTTTTTTACTATTGCTGTGAAAATCACTATGCTTCTACTATTTCTGAAGTGTCATTTCGTTCAACCGAGTACAAAGAATAGGTCACTAATGTTGCCATCCCTTGTGCAGCTGCAAAAATTTGTTCTGGAGTTGCCATTTCATTTAAATTTCTAAACGTCTTTGTTACAAGATTCGGCTCTCCATTTTCTTTCATTCCATTTAGAAAAGCCAACTTTAAACTTGCTTCATTCCAAAGCGCTTGTGCCATCAACTCTCACCTCCTTTCAACTTTTAAATAGAGAGAAAAAGTCAAAAAGGACAGTTGTTTTTTTAGAAGCATGAAAATAGTACTTTCTGCTGATGACAATGGTTATGTAAACAATCCGATTTTCTCATCTGTGCATACGATAATCATATAAAATAAAGGAGGGAAGATACTTTGGAATGGTTACAGAGTTTTCTACTGGAACATTATTATATATTAGTACCGGTCCTATGGATTATTGGTTATGCACTTAAACAAACACCCATTATCTCTGATTGGTTGATCATTTGGATTCTTCTTCTAACCTCCATTTCTTTAGCAGCTTTTGCTTATGGAATGACATTTGAAGCTATCACAAATGGAATTATCGCAACAGGCGTATCTGTATTTGGACACCAGCTTGCAAAGCAGACTATATTTAAGGATAAATCTAAATGACAATAATGACAGATTAAAGCAGAATAACTTAATGAAGGATCAATCACCTAAATAGAGTCGATTTTCCTTTTGTTGTTGCAAAAAGAATAATCGACTCTATCATTTGAATTAGTGAATTCACTTATTGTGTCATTAAAATATTATGAAAATTTACATATAATTGGAGTGATCTTGTTGAAAAAAGTTTATATTATAAGACATTGCGAGGCTAAAGGCCAACCATCGGAAGCGCAACTTACTGATAAAGGTTTTAAACAAGCAATAGAAATATCTAAATTTTTTGCAAGAATTAAAATTGACCGTATTATTTCGAGTCCTTATAAGCGTGCTATTCAATCGATCCAGCCACTTGCAGCGCGATTAAATTTAGAAATAGAGATTAATAGAAAATTAATAGAACGTGTATTAAGCACAGAAAGTCTTTCTGACTGGTTGGATAAACTAAAAGCAACTTTTGAAGATTTCGAATTAACATTTGAAGGTGGAGAGTCAAGTCAGGAAGCGATGAAACGAATAGTAAAAATTATTGAAGACGTTTTTAATAATGAACATGAAAATACAATCATTGTTACACATGGGAATCTAATGTCATTACTTTTAAATTTTTATAATAAAAATTTCGGGTTTGATGATTGGCAAAATCTTAGTAATCCTGATATATACCTTTTAAAAAATGTGGGTAATAAAGTAATTTATGAACGGCTATGGAAACAATAATAGCTTTAAGTACAGGTAGATTATGAAGAGATCTACTTCTATTATCGTCTGCTTTCGTTTAGTCAAAAACAAAATCAAATGTAAGAAACTTGCTGCTGTCTAATTATTTATCGCCTTTATTTATTATTTCTAATCTTTGTGCATGTGTTGACCACTTTCTTCATCTCTTCTAGCTAAAAAACTAGCTGGATGACTACTCTACTCATCCAGCTAATTTTTCTGTATATCCTGTTAGTTAGTTGTACTTAAATTCTTTGTTAATTTTTTATAGTTTATAAACATGGCAATTCTCCAAGGAACAATCATACAGAAAGCAAGCATCCAAAACATGCCGCCTAATGGGCCAACATCGATGGAACTACTTAGAATATACTTTGCCACAATTCTGATTGCTAAGAGTCCAAATAATATATAGATAAATGCCTTTGAATTAATTAAATATATATCATTATCTTTTATTTCAAATTTTGTTGTTTTAATTAATAAAAATGAAAACAAGATTCCAGCAATAGCTGCTTGTAAAATTTCTTGTCCGCTAATACGAAAGTATGGAAAAATAAACATTAAAGCTCCAGTACTCATAAAAAAAGGCGGCAATATAATTTTCTTTGGTGAAACTGGCTTCTTAGCCGCTTTCATTCTCATAACCATAACGGAGACACCCATAAACACTGCAATACATGTTGAAATTATGACAGAAGTCATAGAAAAACCCCTTTACTAACCTTTTATCATTGCCTTAAGAATACTTTTAATCTTACCACTAAGATCAGCACACTGTCTATTTATATAAATAGACACAAAGAAAAGATAGGATATGATTATATCATATCCTATAAAAGCATCTACTATATTTGTTATTTTAAAACTCGATTTATTGCATCTAATACTCGCGTATCATCAAAAGGCTTTACGATAAAATCCTTCGCACCAGCTTCAATTGCTTCCACTACCATTTTTTGCTGGCCCATTGCTGAACACATAATAATTTTTGCTTGGGGAAATTCTTTCTTAATTTCTTTAACTGCGTCTAATCCGTTCATCTCTGGCATTGTAATATCCATTGTGACCAAATCTGGATCCAGTTCGCGATATAATCTTATTGCTTCCTTCCCGTTTTCCCCTTCTCCGATAACTTCATGATTCGATCTAGTTAAAATATTTGAGAGTGTTAGTCTCATAAACTTTGCGTCATCCACAATCAATATTCGCGCCATCTTACTTCCTCCTCAACAACCGAAAACACAATATCTAATAGGTAAATAAAATACTAATACTATTACTATTACTATTACTATTACTAATCCAATATAGCGAATCTTTATCATAATTTCAATGTATTTCGGCATCGAAGTTGACAAATCATGGTATAAAATTATGTAATTCATCCTATTTTAAATCTCTTGCCATTGTGCTTGTTAAATATTATAGCATGGAGTAATGATTAAAAACCTCGAAAATCACCAAAAATTGGTGAAATAACACGTGTTAACCATTTCATCCCATCTACATACAATAAAATTCCCATCACAATCATAAAGAATCCGCCAAATTTCGTCCACTGTACACTATACTTTTTAAGCTTGTTCCAATGAGAAATAAAAAAGGATAAAAAAATAAACGGAAGTGCAAATCCGATAATATATGCTCCTAAATATAGTAAGCTTGTTTCTGGATGCAGGCTTGCTAAAGATAGAACCGCTGCTAGAATCGGACCGTTGCAGGGAGTCCATCCTGCCGCAAAACTTAATCCAATCAAAATGGATCCCAGATAACCAGTTGGTCTGGTCTTAAAAGAAAACCGATATTCTTTCATTAACCATTGAGGCTTTATTAAGCCAATGATAGTTAGACCAAAAAATATGATGATAAGCGAACCAATCTTTCTTATTTCTTCTTGATAGACTTTAAAATATTCTCCTATCAAGGAAGAACCAAAACCAAGGGCAATAAAAATAATCGAAAATCCAAAAAGAAATAGAATTGTATGAATTAAACTAGCATTATTAAGTAGTTTCTCTTCTTTTAACTGTCCGCTAGACATTCCAGTTATATAGGATAAATAAGCAGGATATAATGGTAAACAGCATGGAGAAATAAAACTCAAAAAACCTGCCCCTAATGCAATAAAAAAATTTATATCTACCACTATCTATCTCTCCTTTCTCCATTTCTTATAACTATATGCTTGTACAGCCTATATATGTATCTTTGCGATATTTTTGCATTTACTTCCAAAAATAGATATAATTAAGTAAATTAATTTCCACTTTAACATTTATTAAATAACAGAATTTAGACGGAAAGGAAAATTAACCATGCTAAAAAAGCAATTGCTTACTCAAATTGAATTAAAGCGTACAGAGCTTATTGAAATTGCTATGAAACATGGTTTTTCATCTTCCTCAGCCATTATATGCAGTCAAGAATTAGATGTATTACTAAATAAATATAATGAAATAAATTTAAAAAATAAGTTTCCTGCTTTCCCAAAATCAAAAAAACAATGGAATATCTAAAAAGAGAAAAAGCAAAAAAACCGAAGTTCACTGCTAGATTAGCGAACTTCGGTTTAATTTTATCATTCTAAAGTTAAATCACCTTTCTATGTGAGTTCCACTTTATGCTCTACTGTCTCTTCAATAGAATCGGCAGCTCCATTTTGTAGTAGATACATTTTATAATACAATCCTTTTTGTTGCAGAAGTTGTTGATGGTTACCCTTTTCCACAATGTTTCCTTTGTGAAGCACTAAGATTAAATCTGCATCTTGAATGGTAGAAAGGCGATGAGCGATGGCGATGGTTGTTCTGCCTTTACGCATTTTCGATAATGCTAGTTGAATAGCTTCTTCCGTTTCTGTATCAATATTGGCTGTTGCTTCATCCAATATTAGTACTTTCGGATTTGTCAAAATGGTTCTCGCAAATGCAATAAGCTGGCGCTGTCCACTTGAAAAAGCAGAACCTCTTTCTACCACTTTATGATTATATTGATCTTCTAGCTTTTCAATGAATTGATTAGCTTGCACAAACTTAGCTGCTTCGATAACTTCTTTCTCCGTTACTTCCTTATTATATAAACGAATATTATCTGTTACTGTTCCATAAAATAGGAATGGATCTTGAAGTACTAACCCCATTTTTTCCCGAAGTTCTCTTTTACTGAAAGACTTTAATGATTTGCCGTCAATCAGAATTTCCCCTTTTCCAAAATCGTAAAACCGCATAAGTAGATTGACAATAGAACTTTTTCCACTTCCTGTATGTCCTACTAATGCAACAGTTTCCCCTTCATTAGCCGTAAATGAGATGTTTTTCAACACATCTTGTTTCCCATCATAAGAAAAAGTGACATCCTTGAATTCAATCACACCATTCTCAATTTTACTTTTGCTATCAGCAACTAAAGATGGCTCTATATCTTCTTCATCTAATACGGTAAATACGCGAAAGGCAGACACAATTGCTTGTTGATAAAGTGATAGGCGCATCATCATATTATTGACTGGCTCAAAAAAACGATCTAAATAACTTACAAAGGCATATAATACCCCAATTTCAATCGGATTGTTAAAAGAAGATATCCCAAAATAGCTTAAAACAAGAATAAGCCCAAGTACGTAAACAAGGTCAATGGCAGGTCTGAGGAGTAACCCTTCTAACTTGATATTACGCATTCCTGCTTGATAGTGCTTAGTATTAATATCATCGAACTCATTTTTCAATCTTCTTTCTTGTCTAAATACTTGGATTATGCTCATTCCTTGTAAAGATTCACTAAGTTTTGCATTTAATTGGCTTAATCGTTCTCTTATATCTTGGTAGAAGCTTGAGCTATATTTCCGATACGTATAAATAATAAATCCTAAGATTGGCAGTAAAATTAAACAAATTGCCCCAAGCTTAACATTCAAAACAAACATAGCAATGATAATACCAAAAATCATAAATCCGCTTTGAATAAAGGTTGCAAGGACACTGACAAACATATCTTTAATTGCTTCCGTATCATTTGTTACTCTCGAAACGATACTTCCAGCGGGTATTTTGTCAAAATAGCGGAGTCCAAGTGTATGAATCTTCGAAAATATATCAACCCGAAGCTGCTGAATAATATATAAAGCAATTTCTTGGAACTTATATAATTGAAAATACATAATTACTACGTTCATGATTTGAATGAAAATATAGGTAATTCCCAAAACAGTTAATGGCTGAACGGCTAAATTTCTTGGTGTTAAATAATCATCTATGAAGACTTTAATTAAATATGGTCCAGCTAATTCTCCCAATGTCGATAAAATTAAGAGACAGAATGCAATCATTACCGCTTTTTTATGTGGTTTTATATAACCTAGTAATCGAAATAATACTTTTCTTTGCTGTTCACTTGTGAGTTTAATAGTTTTATCCATTTGTATCCCCCATGCTTACCATTACTTCTAAAGCCTGGCGATGGTACATTTCTTTATACCAGCCGCTTTCCTTCACAAGCTGTTGATGGTTCCCACTTTGAATAATTGCCCCTTCATCTAGTACGATAATAAGGTCGGCATGTTCAATAGCGCTTAATCGATGGGAAGTGATAATCGTTGTTTTACCTTCCCTATTTTCCTTTAGAGCTGTCAGAATACTTTCTTCCGTTTTTGCATCGACTGCTGATAAAGAATCATCTAAGATAAGTATTTCCGGATTCATCAGGAGTGCTCTCGCGATTGAAATGCGTTGTTTCTGCCCCCCTGATAAAGATACTCCTCTTTCGCCAACTACTGTATTATAACCATCTGTGAATCCAAGAATATCATCATGAATATTTGCTAATACAGCGGCCTTATGAATTTCTTCCTCTGAAGTATTGGGATTAGTAAAAGCAATATTATCTCGGATGCTGGCAGAAAACAGAAAATGTTCCTGTGGTACATATCCAATGGATACTCTCAATGCATCTAAACCCATTTCCTTTATTTCTGTTCCATTAATCATAATTTTTCCATCATAATGGTCATATTCTCTAAATAACAATTTTAAAAGCGTCGTTTTTCCAGCTCCTGTTTTGCCGACAATCCCTAGAGTCTGCCCTCTTTTCAAACAAAAGTGAATATTTTTCAGAACATCAATTTTATGGTTATAAGAGAAAGATTTTAAATCATACACAATATCCCCCGCTGGCGGTGTTGTAATAGCTGCGGGCTTATTGATAATATCTACCTTAGTTTCCATTAATGCCGTAACACGGTCATATGAAGCTCTCCCTCTCTCCATAATATTAAAGAGCCATCCAAATGCCAGCATTGGCCAAATTAACAGTCCTAAATAAGTAGTAAAAGAAACGAGCTGTCCTAAACTAAGTTCTCCATTAATAACATACCGTGACCCAAATACAATTGCTAAAAAGAAAGAAATACTGACAATAATGGATATAGTAGGGTCATATAGAGCATCTACACGAGCTACTTTAATATTTTTATCAACTACATCAAGAGATGATCTGCGAAAGTCTTCAACATCTTCTCTTTCTTGGCCAAATGTTTTTAATACTTTCATTCCAGAAATACTTTCTTGCGTTTTATCATTTAACGATGAAAAAGCAGCCTGAGCTTGATGAAAGTACTTATGTATTAAAGAACCATAATAGCTTGTTAATATCGCCATTAATGGCATTGGCAATAAACAAATAAGGGTAAGCTTCCAGCTAATTGTTGTAGCCATTGCAATAATAACAAAGCCACCTGTTGCTAAAGAATCTACTAAAGTGAGCACCCCTTGCCCTGCTGTCTGTTGAATCGCCTGTATATCATTTGTTGCATGTGCCATTAAATCTCCAGTACGATTTCGCTGATAGAAGGACTGAGACATTTTTGTAAAATGACTATACAGCTGATTTCTCAATAATCTCCCTAACTTTACAGCGGACCCGAATATCAGTACTCGCCAATAATAACGAAGTACATACATTGCTAATGCCGAAACAACTAAAACGCCTGTCCACTGTAATAAATTGCTCCAATTTAATGTTTTTCCTTGAATATGATCAACGACTATACCAACTATTTTCGGAGGAATCAATTGAAGGATAGCAACTAAAATCAACAGAAAAACCCCTCCAAGATAAGCTTTCTTCTCCTGGATAAAATACCATTTTAAATTTAAAAAAACTTTCAACCCATACACACCTCTTATCTGTTGGCAACTAAATATGTAAAAATACCCTTCACTAGTTTAGCAAAATATTTAGGAACTGGAAAGAAATTTTATTATATTTTCAAAATATTTAATAGAGTGGAAATATTAGTTTTTCTTCCTATAATTAAAGAGGATTCCTAGAACGAATACTGTTCTTTTGCTTGAATGGCTGTTTGTCTTATTATTCTCCTCCTTCCTTTATAACCGAATGTACGTTCGTATACATCTTAAGTTTAATATTGTCATAAGTTATCTGTCAACTAAAACAGAAGTGTCGTTTGATTATTTTAAAACAAATGTAATTCTGACAAAAATAAAACCGAACAATGACAAAATTTTTGTGATTGTTCGGCTTTTTTAGTCACTAAAAAAATGTAATATCCAGCTGCTATAGAGCAAGGCTGTCTTCATAAAGTATCTTTCACATGATTGTCGAATCTATTGAACCTTTTGTCATATCTTGCGGTTTCCGGGGAAATGATGAGTTGATTTCCATTATGTCTTGTCGTCCTCTGCCTTGAAATTTTGTCTTCTTTTTATTGAAAATTATTATCAAAATACAAATAAACCACTTTTTTCATATTTAATCTGAAAAAAGTGGTTTAGAAATTCTGATGAGAATTACCATTTATTTATAAATAATGACAGAATCCTCTCTTATCAAAACAGAAAAATAGGTTTTACTGAATGCTTGTCCTATTATTTCCCTTGTTGTTTGTTCATTGCTGTCATCATTTGATTGATTTTCTTTTGAGAAGGTTTCATAAAAAATCAATTTTAATCGGTATAAATGTTAATTTATCAATGTTAATTTATCAAGGTTTTATTATCTATTCAATTCTACTAATCTATTATGAATAAATAAACCACGATTAATATAGCTTGTCCATAGATAAAGTAAAAAACCAACTAACTTTTATTTATTTTTCATTTTAACATGAAATAGACGGTATTATGATTTTGACAACACCGTCAGAGTATTATTCAATCTCAAACCAACAACAAAATTGTGGTCATTGTTAAAAACTACTTCCTATATCTTTCAATATAATCTCTCCTTTTAAGTAACCCCAATACAAAATTGAATCTGTATGATTTCTAATAGTTACTTTTATAATTATAAGTTGACATCTTCTTCCATTTGTTAGGTTTCCATATTAATATTTAAAACAGACTTTATCCTTAGTTTTTTTTACGTTATTTCATATAAAAATTAACTATATTTATAGAATTTGAAGAATAATTTGGTTCCTTAACTAAGATTCATCCTCTTTTTTAGTCCATTTTTTTATAATTCCATGATATACACTTAGGATAAAGTAGTATATACAAAGAATAATTGCTACTTCAGATGGAGTACTATGATAAGGTCTATCATCAAATATCCCATATAGTAAAAATACAGTAAAGAATATAACAGGATAAACGATAAAAGAATAAACAAAATTCTTTATAAACATTCTAACCTCCTCAGTCCTTTTATTTCAAATGTTGATATTTAGCTACACATTGCGTGTGATAATATACTAGAGTAACAGCCATTGATAGCGCATTATTTTTAACGCCCATTTTTAATAATCTTTTGGCTATCTTTTTATAATTTCCATCCTTAACATATTGAATCAAAGTTGTAATAGCTGCAATTGATAAAGTATCCCTATAATTATCCTTTATTTTCTTACGAATACAAGCATCAATTTTATCTCGCTTATTTTGACTTGGATACCAAGAAGGGGTTCTATTAATTGAAAACGTACTAATTAAATCTGAAGATTTTGTAACTTCTTCATTAGATATATCTAAACTCTCTTCCTTTAGTTGCTCAATATTTTCATCCATTCCAAATGTCTCATCATACTTTTCAAAATTAATATTCACAATATTTCCATCATCATCTAATTTTACTACTTCTTCAAATACAAATTCTAATTCTTTAGCTAGTTTGTTGATTTCTTCTTCACTAACTTCTATGTCTTCGTTTTCTTCAGCTAGTGTTACTTTTGGAGTAAGAACTGATAAAAATAAAGTGAAACACAAGAAAAATACACCGAATCTTTTTACTTTCATATACATATTCTTAAACCTCCTAAGTTAATATATTACTAGTATATAATAAATTAGGTTTTTTTTTGGTAATTCAAAACTTTTTTTTCAAAATTTTATAACATTTTTACTAACGCTGTATATATTTACTATTTTATATGTACGTTATTCTCCCATTATTACTTTTAGCTTGTATTTAGATGGTACATTTTGGGTGTTTTGTTAACGAATAGTTATGCGAATGGTAAAGTGTATTATTGGACTGTGTGTACAATATACTTTGTCCACACAAATATTTTTTTAGGAGTAAATCAATTGGTTAGGTAGAGACAAATTATACGAATTATTACGGTACATAGATTTGATAAATGATTGATGGCTGTCGAAAAAGATTTCTATGAGTAGTTATATAGTGATAATAAAAAGAAGAATTTATATGTATTTAAACTAAAAGGACTTGTAAGAGTCCTCAGCTTGTGGAGAAAGCCACTATATTTTCTTCCACAAGCTTTTTAATTTGGTTTATTATTTATTTTTTTCAATGCCTTCCATCATTTTTATGTAAAAAACAAGGATCGTCACAATTACCCTAGCTTGGCTAGGTGCATGGCGATCTTTTTCATATTCTGACACGCTGCGGTGAGTAACACTTGCTCACTCGCGTTGTGCAAGCCCCGTAACCGGCAATAGCGAAGCCCATGCAGTTCTTTTGAATCTGCGAAGCTTCGCTCGACTTTCTCTTTTCTAAGTTTATAAAGCATTTTTCCGGAAAGGGAGAGTCTGTTTAGGCGTACCTTCTCCTTGAAGTCTTCCCACACATGGCGTGTTATGACCTTTTGTTTGTTCTTTGACCTTGTGCACTCCTTCAGGAGTGGGCATTCCGAACATTTTTTAGCATCCGACTTATATTCTCTATATCCTTCTCTTGTTGTAGTGCGATAAACTAACTCCTGGCCATTCGGACAAACATAGACATCCTTTTCTTTGTCATAAGTAAACTTCCACTTTGGGAAAAGTCCTTTTGTGGGCTGAAATCTTCGGTGGGCAATGACGCCAAAAATACTTCTGTCGTGAAGACCTTTACAAATGGGATTCGTTAAATAACCTGAGTCTATTGCTACAGCTTCCACTTTAAATCTAAATCGTTCAATCTGGCGATCCAATCTAGAAAGGTAAGGGACAGAGTCATGGACATTTCCAGGAGTAACATAGGCATCAGTTATAATATTAAACTTCATATCCGTTGTTCGGTGGTCAAGGTAACAGAACATTTCCTGCTTGTTATCCCTGGACATAAAGCCACAATCCGGATCGGTTGTACTTTTTCGGATTTCTTTTGTCTCTATCACCTCCTCTCTATCTTTTAGAGCTTTTTTCCGTGGTTTGATCGGTCTTCATCAATAGCTTTATTGAGTTCATCTATGTATTCACGAGTCTCCATTTCTACTTCTTCACGAGTGAACTTGTGCTTATTGTCATTTGCTTTAAGGTGAGTGGAGTCAGTAAATAAAACTCTTCCACCGACCATTTTATGATTGATAGCTTGAAGGACAATTTCATCAAAGATTTCTTGAAAGATGTTTGTATCCTTAAAACGAGTTCGTCGGTTCCAACTGATGGTTGAATGATCCGGAACGGGGTCATGGAGCTTTAAGCCAAGAAACCATCGGTATGCCACGTTCATCTGGACTTCGCGTTCTAATTGTCGCTCTGAGCGGATGCCATAAAAATAACCAATGAACATCATCTTAAATAGCATAATTGGATCCGAAGGACGCCCATTTTTCTCTGAATAGAAGGGACGGACTTTCTCCCCAATAAAAGAAAAATCAATGTACTTATCAACCTTTCTTAAAAGATGATCCTCCGGGACCAAGTCCTCAATAAAAACAAATTCAGCTTCATTTTGTGATTCTTTTTTCGGTTTGAACATACCATCCACCATCCTAGTAATATTGTAAGCCATCTTTCTGTTTCTTTCGTAAATAAGCCTTTAAGTCAAATGTAGTCACACTCTCTAAATCTGTTATTCCTCTGTTAACTTTTAAATACTCGAACAATTGCTTACACTCTTGATTTTTATTTTTAATGGTGGCTCGAGTAAATCCCTTGGACTTGCAGTGATACATATACTCATTCAAAACATCTTCCAAAAACAAAATAAAACCACCTCTCTGCTGAAGTTTTCATACAGATTAGTGGTTTCGAATAGATAATAAGAAAAATCAACCACTTCCATTCAAATTGATAGATGAAAAATTCACTCTACAACCTTGGAATCAGAAAAAAGTGGTTTAGAAATTCTGATGAGAATTACCATTTATTTATAAATAATGACAGAATCCTCTCTTATCAAAACAGAAAAATAGGTTTTACTGAATGCTTGTCCTATTATTTCCCTTGTTGTTTGTTCATTGCTGTCATCATTTGATTGATTTTCTTTTGAGAAGGTTTCATTCCCATTTGCATCATCATCATTTTTAACATTTGTTCATTAATTGGTGGGTTTTTCTTTAAGTAGTTCATCATGTATTTACGCGCAATAAAAAATCCGATAACGATACCGGCGATTAGTGCTACGACAATACTTAACCATGCGTACCAAGGCATATCTTTTTTCCTCCTTCATGTTGTCTATACTTTAGTGTACTAGACCAGATAATATTATACAATATCTGTTACAGAATTTCTCCATTTTAGACAAAATTTCTTTCCTTAATTGGTTTTAACCAGCCAAATCGGCCATTTTCCACATCAATTGCTAAGAAAGAAGGTTCGTATTTCCTTATAATTTCAAAGAAAATGGATTCCGCATCATAGTAACCCTTTGCTTCTATAAATAAAGAATCATCTTTTATCGTTAATGTTGCACTGCTTAAATTTCCGTTTTCAATATAAAAAGTACCATCTTTATATCGGAAGCTCTTGTTTCTTTGTAAAGCGGAGTATAGTTGATTTTCGATCATCCATCTAGAAATAGGAAGCGTAATAAAATCCACTTGTTTTTGCAGGATCTCCTTTAATGGTCCATCGTCTGTTTTAGTATGGTCCGAAAATAAATTGTAAAACAAACGTTCTCTACCATTATAGTGAATAGCGATTTTTTCTTTAATTAAATACAATTGATATCTTCTCATACTGAATCTTCACCAACCTGTCCACTTCTTTTCCTTCTATTATAAAGAAGGATATCTCCAAGATGTGTCTCAAGGTGTTAAAAAAACAGACTTATTTTGTCGAACGAAGAAAATAGGATGGAATGGAAAATGCGATCCCCCCCATTGGTTGGTGAAGAATTCTTTTCCAGCCATCCTTGATGAGTTAACTTTCTAGTAATGATTTTAACCGTTTGACCACATTGGACACTGTAAATCCATATTCCTCTAATACTTTATTTCCTGGCGCAGATGCTCCAAAAGTTTCAATTGAAAGAACATCTCCTTCATCTCCAACATATTTATGCCAGCCGAGAGAACTTCCCATTTCGATTGCTAATCTCTTCTTTACGTTTTTTGGAATAACGGTTTCTTTATACTCTTTTGTTTGCTGTTCAAAACGGTCCCATGCTGGTAAACTGACAACTGAAACATTGATTCCGTCTTTTTCTAATTCTTTTTGTGCATCAACTGCTAAGCCGACTTCTGAACCTGCTGCTATTAATAATGCATCAGGGGTTTCCGTTTTAGAAGGAGATATAATATATCCACCTTTCGATACACCTTCATATGCATTATCTTTTGTCCCTTTAATAGTCGGTAAATTTTGTCTAGTTAAGACTAAAGCAGTTGGCTTATTTGTAGACTCAAGTGCAATTTTCCAAGCAGCAGCTGTTTCGTTACCATCCGCTGGACGAATGACAGAAAGATTAGGCATTGCTCTTAATGAAGCTAATTGCTCAACTGGTTCATGAGTTGGTCCGTCTTCACCTACCGCAATACTATCATGGGTGAAAACATACGTAACAGGTAATCCCATCAAAGCAGCGAGACGGATCGCAGGTCTTAAATAATCAGAGAATACAAAGAAAGTACCCCCAAATATTTTTAATCCTCCATGAAGAGCAATTCCATTCAAAGCTGCACCCATTGCAAATTCTCTAACGCCAAACCATATATTTCTTCCATCAGGCGTTTCAGGAGTAAAATCCTTTCCTCCTTTAATCATTGTATTATTACTTCCTGCTAAATCGGCAGATCCTCCAACTAAAAATGGCAGCTCGCTTGAAATGCTATTAATAACTTCCCCTGAAGAGGCACGACTTGCTAGACTGCTGCCTTCCTCATATACAGGTATTTGATGATCCCAACCTTGTGGTAATGTATCTGCTAGAGCAGTTTTTAATTGCTGAGCTAGTTCCGGAAATTCCTTTTCGTAATTTGCAAAAAGTTCCTTCCATTCCTGTTCTCTTTTCTCACCATTCATAAAGACTTTTTCTTTAAAATGATTATAAACTTCTTCTGGAACATAAAAATCTTCATCAAACGTCCAATTATAAGCTTCCTTCGTTAATTTTAATTCATCTGCACCAAGTGGCGCTCCATGAACTAATGATTTTCCAGCTTTATTTGGTGCGCCAAAACCAATAATCGTTTTCACTTCAATTAATGTAGGCTTTGATTGATCTTTCTTTGCTTCTTCTATTGCTTTTGCAATTTGATCTGTATCATTGCCATCATCGACACGGATATATTGCCATCCATATGCTTTAAATCGCTGTTCTACACTTTCGGAAAACGATTTATCCAAATCACCATCTAAAGAAATATCGTTGGAATCATATAGCACAACTAATTTCCCTAACTGTAAATGTCCAGCTAGAGAAGCCGCTTCTGCAGATACTCCTTCCATTAAGTCCCCATCGCCACAAATACTGTATGTAAAGTGATCGACAATTGGATAATTATTTTTATTATATACACCTGCCAAATGTTTTTCTGCAAGTGCCATACCAACCGCCATCGCAATTCCTTGTCCTAAGGGTCCAGTTGTAGCATCCACTCCTGCGGTATGTCCATACTCTGGATGTCCTGGTGTTTTGCTTCCCCACTGTCTAAACCCCTTTAAATCATCAAGGGATAGATCATAGCCTGATAAATGTAATAAGCTATATAGTAAAGCAGAGCCATGTCCTGCAGATAAAACAAAGCGGTCTCGATTAAACCACTCTGGATTTTTAGGGTTATGATTCATATAAGATGTCCATAACGTATAAGCCATCGGTGCAGCACCCATCGGCATTCCTGGATGGCCTGATTTAGCTTTTTCGATTGTGTCAATAGAAAGTGTTCTAATTGAAGCAATAGATAAATGATCTAATTTTGTATTCAATGTTCAACATCCTCTCATTTCCTTGATTTTAGTAGCCAATATGATTCTTTTTCTATATATGTACACTAGAAAGAAGCACCACTATATAATTTCGACATTTATTTTGTATTTTACCCATAATTTCCTTTAGAAAACATAAAAAACCTTAACATATAAATGTTAAGGTTAGATTTAAAGGAAAAAATCAGTGTAATTTCTTTTTATTTTGAATATCTTTAATCTTTTGAGGTGTTACATCCGTTCCATTTGGATCAAGAATTTTTACATTTTCAATTGTATTTACCATAGTTGAACGAAAATTTTTTAAATAATCTGCGCGTAATTTTGTTTGTTCTTTTGCTTCTTCTAGCGTTAAGCCAGTTTCCTTTTTCTTTTTTGCGAGTTCATTTATACGATCAAGTTTATTTTTAGGATACATATTATACTCCTTTTATTAAAGTTTTCATGGTTGTGCGATAAGATAACTTGTTTCATCATCTGTCAATAATGCACTAACTGTGTATTTTTATTTTGGCATAATAAAATAAAAAAGCCCAGTTTACTTGTAACTGGCTTGATGAAATCTATTATAACATAAATAAAAGCAGTTTCCTATTGTAAAGACTGACATGGAGATTTCTCCATTACTTTTCTGTTTTTTGCTCGATATAATCTTGATATCTCCTATGTATAGTAGCTTTAGAAAAGCTGTAGCCTAATCCTTTTAAAGTAGATGTTATTTCGGCAAACGTTAACCCATTTTGCTTTAATTTCACCACTTCTTCAATAGGAACATCTATCTTCTGCCTTCCTGAATGATCTCCTAAGTTTTTTAAGTTTCTATCAGGGCGATATCCATTTTCTACAGCTCTTCTCATGCCTCTTTTTATCTTTAAATTATGTATCTTTCGCTGATATTCTTCTACAATACTTACAATTTTTAATACCATTTCATCTGCTTCAGAAAGTGTAAGTTCTCCTGATGAAGAAACACTATAAACTTTGACATTTTCCTTTAATATACAATGTAAAATCGCTATTCTAGCATTTCCCCTGCCTAATCTTGTCTCATCTTGGATAAGAATGGACGATATATCCTTTTCCTTTATCCTTGATAAAAGTTCCAGTAATCCTTCTCTATCTAAATCATATCCACTTGCTCTTTCGGAGATGATTTCTTTTACTTCAAAGCCCATTTTACTTGCCAATTGTAATAATTCCTCTTCCTGTCTTTCAAGGGATGTGGTCTGTTCTTCTTTATCTGTACTTACACGACAATAGATAATTGCATTCTTTTCCTTATTCATTACTATTATAATTCCTTTTCTATTATTCTGATGCTAACATTAGTTGATGATCCTCTTCACGTACTGGGATAAGTATTTCTTTTCCTGCCGAAATATTATTTGCAGAGATATTATTTTGTTGTTCTACCCATTTAATAAATTGCTTTTTTGACATATTATAAGAGCCTGCATATTCATTAGATATTTCCCAGACAGTTTCCCCATTTTTCACGGTAACCGATAAATATTTGCTAGAATCTGCTTCACCTGTATTAACTACAATTATTATACACGCTATAAAACCACAAATTAAAAGAATAATAGTATATGAATATTTTTCCCACAATTTAGACATCTATAATTCCACCTTTTTTAGAATGTATGTTCGTTTATATTTTTAGTTTAATACGAACAAACGTTTCCTGTCAACAATAAAATAGAACTTATGTTTGTATCCTGTTCTTAAACATGCTATAATTAATGCAAGAATAAAATAACGAGGTGCATATAATGCAGAAGCTTTCAAAGAGGCAATTAGACATACTAGAATACATAAAAGAAGAAGTAAAGCTAAAAGGATATCCACCTTCTGTTCGTGAAATTGCAGAAGCGGTTGGTCTTGCATCGAGTTCTACGGTACATGGCCACTTGGCAAGGTTAGAAAGTAAAGGGTTAATTCGTCGTGATCCAACGAAACCTAGAGCAATTGAAATTTTGGATTTAGAAGAAAGCAATATACCAAAATATAATATTATTAATGTGCCTGTTGTCGGTAAGGTAACAGCGGGTATGCCTATTACGGCAATTGAAAATGTAGAAGAATATTTTCCACTGCCTGAAAGACTAGCACCAAGTGATGAACAAATTTTCATGCTTGAAGTAATGGGAGAAAGTATGATTGAAGCTGGGATCTTAGATGGTGATTATGTTATTGTGAGACAGCAGCATTCAGCAAATAATGGAGATATAGTGGTGGCAATGACAGAGGAAGATGAAGCTACTGTTAAAAGATTCTTTAAAGAACGCGATTTTATCCGCCTTCAGCCAGAGAATAGCACCATGGAACCGATTATCCTACGAAATGTAAGTATTCTTGGAAAAGTAATTGGTGTATATCGTCATATTCAATAATATTTAATAGTAGAATAAGAGGCAGAAAATAGAGAAGCTTGTTGACAAAAGGAATTTAGGAAATGCAAATGGTATTATTATGCATTGATTGGAGTGAAAGGGGTGAGACTCCTGTGGGATCTGCGAGACAGTCTGAGACCCTGCAGGCCTTTAGGCCGAAGCGGCTCAGCGCGAGCCCCACGGAAAGCGAACCCCTGCAACGGAAATCAACTCTTATTTAAAAGAATGTATATATATAAACTAAGACAAACTCCTAATTACCGAATTAGGAGTTTGTCGACAGTCTGAGAGAAGCTTATCACATAGTGATAAGCTTCTCTCACGATGCAGTCCCCTTTAAAGCTACTAAATTATTCTCATATTAATAAAGTCCATAAGTTCCTATATATATATTGCACAATTACCTATTTGGCTAATACAAAAAAAGAGCTGATGATTATTTTTCTAATTAATGCTCAAACAATTTCTTTTTTGTATCACTCCCAACCCTTACATACATCCACCCATTCCTCTACATTTCCGTATATATAAAGTTCTTCATTGGTTAATTCAATAGCTGAATTGCTACTGCCGCAAGCCGGAAAGACCGTATTAAATCGCTTCAATGATTCATCCATGTAGACAGGTAAATCTTCCGTTAATCCAAAAGGACAAACACCGCCTATAGCATGACCAGTTTTCTCTAAAACTTCTTCTGGTGAAAGCATCCTTGGTTTTTCCGAAAAAGCTTGTTTGAATTTTTTATTATCAATTTTAGCATCACCTGCTGTAACAATTAATATCGCATTATTATCCTTACGAAATGACAATGTCTTCGCTATCCTTTGTGGTTCTACCCCTAAAGTTTCAGCTGCCTCCAAAACCGTTGCACTAGAAGTTGTAAATAGTAGTATATCTTTCTCTTTATTCCATTTACTTAGATATGCTTGTACATTTTCTAACGACAATGACAGACCCCCCCTTTAGAATTTTCATAATATTTTAAATATATCACTTAACAGATCTCAGCTCAAATACTTTTTCCTGCACTCCATTACGCCTAAAAAAAAGTGTCCTCTAACTAACAAAGGACACTTTCTATATTGTGTAGACACAATATAGACAATTGGTTTAGAAAGTAATTAGTTTTTTGAATTCCTTAAACCCAATAATATAGCTTGCTGCAATTAACGCATTAATAAAGAGGATATAAAATAAGCCAATAATATAAACTTTGTATTTTTTCCACTTTTTTTTCATTTGTTGTCCCACCTTTATAACTATTAATATCCTCTTTATTGGTAAATTTATGTATACATAAATTAATACTAATAATAATTTTTTAATACACTCATACTAATTTTATAAAATCTTCTTCAAATCAAGGATAAAAAGTGGTGACATACATGTTAAGTTTTATCTTACACTATCCTAGCAATATTGAAATCGAACAAGAAAAAGAAAAATTAACTCAACTTTCCATCGATCATTGGCTGCAGCATGACTTTTTGTCGACGAACTGGTGGATTCTATTTCTCGCAACCATTATTCCTTATTTTATTTGGTGGAAACTTGTAGATAAAAATCGTTTTTTTGAAATTTTTTCTTATGGGATGGTGTGTGCCACTTTTTGCATGATCCTTGATGTTATTGGTACTGAGTTTATGCTATGGAGCTATCCAGACAAAATTATCCCCATTATCAGTCCTCTCATTCCTGCTAATTTGGTCATTATTCCAATAACGGCTATGATTGTCTATCAATATTTTACAAATTGGAAACACTTTATGTTAGCGACATTAGGTTGGTCGATTCTATTCTCTTATATTATTGAACCATTATTTATGCTTCGAAAAATGTTTATATTAGGCGAGTATTGGTCCCATACAAGATCTTTTATTGGTTTTATCATACTAGGCGTTATCTTAAAAAGTATTTTTGAAAAGATAAAAAAGGCACTTCCTAATTAACCTTTTCTTTTATATCACATATAATTTTCATTTTTTCACAAACTAACGAAAGTAATAACTTAAAAAGGAGGGAACAAAGATGAAAGATCCTAATGTAAAAAATGCGAACTTTCAAGATCGATTAGGTCTAGATGAAGATGAACAAGAAATGAATGGTTTATACGGCATGGCGGAAACAAAAGAAGAAGATGTGCGTCATAACTCAAATAGTCAATTAAAGCAATAACTAAAAAAGCCCCTGCAGCATACATATTAGACTACAGGGGCATTTAATCTTATATTTTTTTTCTTTCTATCGCTTTAAACATCGCTGTTTCGATCTCTTCATAACTTGTACAGCGACATATATTCGATTCTAGCCATTCTTTTATTTTTTCTTTATCAGGATTCTTTTCATTTAGAAGCAATGCATGGCCGTTCATAATAAACCCAGATGTACAATACCCACATTGGAAAGCAAATTCCTCGATAAATGTTTGTTGAAGAGGACTATTCTCTAATCCTTCTATAGTTATTACTTCCTTTCCAACAGCTTCTATTGCAAGCATTAAACACGATTTCATCGCCATTTGATCAACCATAATGGTACATGCGCCACAATCTCCATTGAAACAGCCAGGCTTAGATCCTGTTAAAAATAAATCTTCCCTTAATACTGCTAGTAGGGTTTTATATGGAGGAATGACTACTAAATGATTTTCCCCGTTGACACGTAACTTCATCGTCAGCAAATTAGGTTCTTTTTCGACCATTAATCTCCCTCCAGTCGTGCTATTACTTTTTCTAAAAGATCTGTAAGCACAAATATACGGTATTCATCTGATCCCTCGACATCATTTAAAATGGGTCCAGGTAATTGATTTACGATTTGATTGATTCGTTCTTGCCGACTGAGCACTCGATTATTGATTATATTTTCTAATATGAGGGAACGGAACGGATAAGGGCATAAACCACTAAAGGCCATTCGAATTTCACCATCTATTTCTAAGGCAGCAATGGTAATTAACGGATAACCGGTTTCCCATTGCTGCCTCACTTTAATGGCAATGTACGCACAAGTTATGTACCTTTTTTCAATAAATGCCTGCACAAATAATTCTCCATCTGGAAGCTGTAATTGCTGATGGAAAACATCATGAATATATTCTGTTCTCAATCCATTTTTGCCAGCAAGCACAAGAATGCTGTCTGTCAAAAGAAAAGGTAAAACAGCCTCTCGATAAAAAATAGCACCGCAAATATTACCACCAACTGTTATTTTATTTCTCGCAGTACGATCGGCAATTTCTTTGCAGACATCTGTTAGTAATGGAAAATGATTATGTTCCTCTATTTCAGTTAGAGTGAGACAGGAACCATAAACAAGATAGTCTTCTGTCAGCTGATGAACAAGGCAAGCTGGAATATCTTTAATATCAATGGCTACATCAATGTTTAACTGTTGAACTCTTTGTAATGTGAGGATTTCTGTGCCACCAGCATAATAAGCAGGTTGTCGTTTTTCCGTCTTTGTTTTGGCAAACTGTGCAAATGCTTGACCGATAGTAGATGTCTTCTTAAATTCAAAGTCCATGTACTTCCTCCTTTGTCTGCCGCCAGATGGATTCTGGAGTCAAAGGCAGCCGGACTAATTCATGATTAACTGCTTTTGAAAGTGCATTTGCTATTGCTGCAGGAATACCGATCATACCATGTTCGCCTGCTCCTCTTGCTCCAAACGGCGCTTCTAAATGAGGTGTTTTTATTATTGCTACCTCATATTTAGGATGTTCGCCAAACCTTAGAGGCCGATAGGTTCGTAATTGCAGATTAAGAATCCTCCCATTCTCATCAAAATAAAAGGCTTCCCTTCCAGCCCAAGCAATGCCCATGCTCATGGCCCCTTTAATTTGTCCCAGTACTCCTTTGTAGTTCAATACCTCGCCAATATCTACAACGGTTATTGCTTTAAGGATTTTGTAGCGAAATGTTTTTATGTCTATCTCTATTTCGACTCCTTGTGCTGCGACTGCCCATTCAGGACCAGGATTCCCTGCACCAGTTTCAGGGTCTAATTTCGTTAATCCAGTAAGTGTATAGCTTCCATTTGCAATAATTTGCCCACCAATAGAATTGCCATTGGGAAAGGTGTAACCATAAACAATATCTTTAAAAGGCACTAATTTTTGCGGATTATCTCGTAAATATACCGTTTCATTAGCAACCTCTATGTCATCTTCTGAAGCCCTTAATACGATTGCTCCCATTTTTTTCAGTTGGCGAATGGCATCATCTGCTGCAGCCATTACTGCTCTACCGGCCATTAACGTACCCCTGCTTGCTACTGTCTTCCAATGCTCTGGTTCTGTTTGTGTATCCACCGTCATTCTTACATGAATTCTCTCCACCTTCATTTGCATCTTCTCTGCTAAAATTTGTGCCAAGACCGTTTTTGTTCCCGTACCTATTTCCACTAAGCCTGACATAAGATTGATGCTCCCATCGGAGTTAAAGGTAATAACGGCACCCGAACTGACACCAGGACCAATAGTTGAATTTTTCCAGCTGCATGCGATTCCTTTTACGCGTACTTTATTAGGAGAAATTTCTTCTAATTGTCCTTTTTCCCATTCCATCATTTCATGTAATCGATCAATGCATTTTTCAACATTTCCAACTTTACTGCTTGTTAACAACACTTGTGTTGGTGTGGTATCACCTGGACGGATTGCATTTATTCTGCGAAACCGAAGAGGATCCATTCTCACTTTTTTTGCCAGCATATCCATTGCTCTTTCAAAAGCAAAATGTACCTCTCCATGACTGAAGCCCCTATATGGAGCAGGATATGGATGATTGGTATATATACATAAAGCATCACACCAAACATTCTCTATTTTATAAGGTCCTGTACAATCAACCGCTCCAGCTGTACTAAGATGTGGAGATTTATCGGCATATGCGCCCCCATCAAATACGTATTTCAGTTTTGCAGCTGTTAGTTTTCCGTCCTCTGTGCAAGCGAGCTGAATGGTTGCTTCTAAACTGATATGTACTGGCGAAACCGCAATATCTTCTTCTCTTGTATTAAATAAACGCACTTTTCGCCCGCCGACTGCTCTTGATGCAATAAAAGCAAAAATTTCAAGCTGTACAGATGCCTTGCCACCATAGCCACCACCAACAAAGGGAGTTTCCACCACAACCTTCCCTGTTTCCACCTTGAAATCCCTGCTGATAATTTTTTTCACCATATAAGGGGCTTGAGAGCTGGTTACAATTCGGACAATCCCGCTTTCGGTAATTTCACAAAGAGCTGCTCTTGTCTCCATTGCGGCATGATCGGATAAAGGAATGGAAAAATGAGATTCTATTTTGACTTCCCCTTCTTGCAAACCTGCCTGAATATCCCCTTTTCTGATCTTAGTATGATTAATAATATTTGTTCCTTCTACAGGGTATATTCCTTCGTCTTTTGTATAATCAAGCATATTTTCATGAAGAAGAGGTGCGTTTTCTTCAAGACCTTGAAGCGGTGAATTTACAATAGGTAGAGGGTCGTATTCAATGCGAATAAGCTGTGCTGCCTTTTTGGCAATAGGAATGGTTTCCGCTACAACAAGCGCAATTACTTCCCCATAATAACGAACTTTATTAACTGCAAGGGCCGGTCGATCAATTACTTCCTCCCCAATTAGAGGAAGATTATCTCCGAGAATTATTGCTCGTACGCCATCTAGCCTTTGTGCTTCTTCTATTTCAATGGAGCGAATATTTGCATGAGCATAAGAGCTTTTCACCATTTCCACATGTAGAGCATCACTAGCGAGATAGTCAGCCGTATACCTTGCTCTCCCTGTCACTTTTTCGAGGGATTCTTTTCGAAAAACACTTTTTCCAATATACGTCACAGTGCCCCTCCTCTTCTATTCCTCGAGATTATTCTAGAATGGATTTTATGAGATTATTCAATTATAAAAAAACTTGGTCAATAATAAACAAATCTCTATATGTATATGAGGATATTTTCAAAAATATAGGTGGTGTAAGCAAAAAAAAGGAAATTTTATGAATGGTTGAGGAAAATCCGTTAACCATTCTCATTGTCTAATGAAGAAAATAAACAAAAAAGAACAGTCTATAAATTTTGTAAAGGTTAATGAGGTAATGGCTACTATATAATAATTAAGTAGCTAGAACAATACAATCCCTTACTTTTTTATTCTGAGGAGAATTCCATTATAAATGAAAGGATTAAACGGAGTAACCGGAATACACATAAAAAACAGCGCAACAAGACTGGAGAGCCTGCAATCATAAAGTAATCGCGACTAACCCAATCCTTCTGTATTCCGGCTCCGGTTCAAACCTTCATTATCTTCTCGAAATCTATTTAAGCACAGAGACGAAATTAAATTGTCCTTTTCGGAAAACTATTCAGATTCAAATAATCCCTTGTTTACTGAGAAAGAGCTTTCCTACTATCTTCTTAATCCCACCCCATCTTTTTACATAAATTGATAATGTGAGCAAGATGGTGCCGACCATGCCAGGCATACGTTCCCATTAATAATTCAATCGACTGCTTACCATTTTCAGGATGTAAAAATTCTTTTTTTCTATCATCAGTAAAGAGAATGGAACGGAGTAAATACGTCCATCTTTCATGAAGTGAAGTAAGCAATTGGAGCGAGACAGAAAGAGGCAGTGCAGAATCGGCGAGCTCTGCCCATTGTGCTTCTTCATACGGCTTAATCGTCGGCTCTTTTTCTGTTAAAGTTAATTTTGTTCTGATATAGGCATTCATATGGCTATCTGCTACATGGTGCACCACTTGACGAATTGTCCAGCCGCCATCCCGATATGGAGTATCTAACTGTTCTTCATTTAAAGACACAACTGCTTTTGCTAGTTTATCAGGATATTCCTCCAATTCAGCAAGCCACTGTTGTAAGACTTCTTCGGTAATTTCGCTTTGCCATTCAAATAATCCAATTGGATATTTTTCATCCATATTTTTTATTCCTCCTTATTGACGTTGTAATTTTGAAAAGACCTTCATTTCTCCAAAAATAATAAGATAGAATCGATCTTTGGCTCATATCCAATTTCCATGTAAATCTTATTGGACGTAGGATTTGTTATATCCGTATAAAGACTCGTAGAGGAAAATCCAGAGGATAATAATCGTTGTGTAAGCTCTGCAACACAATTTGATGCATACCCTCTTTTTCGGAATTCCTTTGGTGTATAAACAAAATTTATCGTTATATTATTTTTCGTCGGTCTGCTTGCATTAGCCATGCTGACTACCTGATTATTTACTTCCCAGAACGCTAGCCGATTACTATCAATCAGTTCTTCTGCCCGTTTAGCAGCTTGGTCCATTTCCATAGGCTCATTGATTGAAACTGCGAAATCATAAACCCATTGCTGGGTGATGGCCTGATCGCTTTTATTCGCCCATCTAAAAATACCAGTATGATCTGCCTTTTTCTTTAATTCCTTCAATTGATAAATACGTTGATCCATGCCAAGAACAACTTTTAAGTTGCGTAATGAGGCAATATGAATGGCAAGTTCTTCTACAATTGCTTTCTCTCCAATTAAACCAGGAATATCCGTGATACTTTCATGTACCAACTTGCTAATAAGTGGTAAATCATTAGGCAAAATCCTCTCAAATACTGCGACGATGATTTGTTTTGGATGTGTTTGCAATAACATGAGAACAGGTTGTTCATTATCATATAAGCCAGCCATTACAGGTGGCTTTACATCTTGATTAGCGTTCATTAAAATTCCAAGAGGCAATCCATTTACCGCTTCATCTTTCTCTAGATGAGGAATCATCACGTTCTTGAAATCTTCTAAATCATAAAACTTCTGTACTAGATACATAGCTGTTCTACTCCTATCATGAATAAATTTAAAGGTAAAAAAATTACGATTGACTTACTTCAATGAACGTTTTAATGGCTGGCGGGGTATAAGTAGTGAATTGATCAAGTAATTGTTTTGGATTAGAATCTACTATCGCAATGGAACGGTATTGCTCTTGTAAAAATTCCGCATCCGCCATATGATTAATTAATCCCACAAGAGGATCGTAATAATGAT
This sequence comes from Niallia sp. FSL W8-0177, assembly GCF_038006285.1. Taxonomy (NCBI): domain Bacteria; kingdom Bacillati; phylum Bacillota; class Bacilli; order Caryophanales; family Bacillaceae; genus Niallia; species Niallia sp. FSL W8-0177. The sequence continues at coordinate 1,571,000 of NZ_JBBOUX010000001.1, read as the reverse complement.
TAATATTCAAAATTCCTAAAGGTTTTTTATGTAATCCAAGCTGTGCCCAAGTAAATATCTCAAAAAATTCTTCCATCGTTCCTGCACCGCCAGGAAGAGTAATAAAGCCATCTGCAAGCTCAGTCATTTTTGCTTTTCGTTCATGCATGGACTTAACAATAATTAACTCACTTAAAGCTGGATGTGCTATCTCTTTTTCTTGCAAAAAGTCTGGAAGCACACCAATTACTTTACCACCAGCTTCCACCACACTGTCTGCAATGGCTCCCATTAAACCTACGCATGATCCACCATATACAAGTTCTAAATTTCTTCTTGCTAATTCCTTCCCTAACGCAATTGCTTCCTCCGTATAGATTGGCGAAGCACCTGTACTTGAACCACAGAACACAGCAATTTTTTTCACCTTGATCCCTCCATTTTAAGAATAGTACACTTTCTATTTACCAACCTGTGTTCAACAATGTTGAAATGGAAAAATTTTCTCCTTCCTATTATTCTAACTGGATTAACGGCTTAAAAGAAGTCTTATTTTCACTAATTCCCTATTATATTTTTATGATTTTCCTAAGATTCATAGCACATAAGAAAACGGGAACCTATTTTTCAAAAAAAAATAATAAAAAATAGGTTTATATTATTTCAAGATTGGGTAATTGAAACAAGAAATCATCTCTAAGTACACCTAATATCAAGGAGGTTTATAATGGAAGAAGGGAAGGTTTTGTATAAAGGCAGAGTGTTCAAAGTTTTATTTTGCTATGATACAGGTTACTGTGAAATTAGGGATATTTATAATGTTTTTAAGGTAGAACTCGTACATAATTCTCAGCTTACACAATTAGAAGATGTCTGCACACAATAGGTTTATTTTTTTGATAAAATGGAACACTTTTCTTTTCAGATATAAAAGTAAGCGCTATCCAGTTATTTTTCCCTAGATCAACTCCTTTTTTAGATTATTGACCATTTTACATATTTAACAATTTTTGATGAACTTGTCCACACCATAGTCGGTCACTTTCATATCATATAGTAAATCTATAGGTGGAGGTGACTGATATGTCTGAATATGGAGGCGGATTTGGAAGTAACTTTGCTTTAATCGTCGTATTATTTATTTTATTAATTATCATCGGTGCATCTTATGTAGGCGGTTATTAATTCATGTAAAGATTACTAAGGTCTCAAGAACAATCATATATGTGATTGTTCTTGAGGCTTTTTTCGTTTTTAGTATATCTAGTCTATTATTTATTAGTTGTAAGCCTTTAATGAAAAAGCCTTTTGTTCTACCTATGGGATTCTTGTCCATTCACTCTTCTACTTGTTTACATAGGATATATTGTAACTAGTAGAAGGAGGTGGCACACATGTCAGATTGTTATGGCGGTGGCGGCGGTTACAGTAGTAACTTCGCTTTAATAGTTGTATTGTTCATTTTATTAATTATCATTGGGGCTTCCTATTTAGGAAGTTATTAATCCGTAAAAAGAAAGCACGGATTGTGCTTTCTTTTTTTGTCCTTTTTTGAATACAGATCCTCGCTTATACAAAAAAGGGCACCTATATATATTTAAACAGGTGCCCTTTCCTACTTGCATTAGAAGAATCTTCTTCTTGGTCTACAGTTATTTGAGTTATTAATGTCAGCTCCACAATCAAAATCTTCCACTACTGTTTCGTTTACTTGTCTTTCTGTTACAGGGAAAAAGTTTTCATTACGAACTACAGTTCTGTTTACATTGATGATTTCTGTTGGATGAATATTACGGATTCTGCGTTCATTTGTTGTTGTACGAACAACTGTTTTAGTTGGATGGATGATATCTTCTACTGGGGAAACACGATTAGAACATTTATTGCAATGTTTGTTATTACCTGAACCACCTACATTATTATTATGACGACCCATTCTCTTTCGCTCCTTTCAAATTTTGAATTTCACTTACAATATATATTATGTAAGGAAACAATGCTTGTCCGAGCTTTTATACTATTCTTTGTCAAAATATGCAGAACTACTAAGAGAAAAGTCTATTAATAGAAACGCGGATAATATGTCTAGTAAATATAGATGATTTTAATAAAGCTAAACACAAGGAAATCGGAGCATTTTATAATACCAGCAAACGATCTACAGCTAATGATTCACTAATTAGAACAAAAGCTTATAGATTCACAATCTAATATGATAGATTCCCCTTTTTTAGAAAGAACCCTACAAGTCTGAAATATCTATACTGGCTCCCATTCATCTGCAACAACATTCAATCTTATCTGTTCAAAAATAAAAAGCTATCTCCTCAGGAAAAAGCTTCTAAGCATACAATGGATGTCTCTTTTTTACAAAGGAGGCTGCTAAGATGGAACCCAACTTGAAAATGCGTGGCTGCTTCTTTTTTAGACAATAGGCCATTATGTATATGTCTGTGACTCCATACACCAGTATTGTACGCTGGGAGACAGTATTATCCTTTTTTACATAGATAATCTCAATTGGTCTTTTTTCTTTCCATGCTTTTTCTAATTGCTTTACCATCGTTAACTCCTCCTTCTTTTTCATTATACAAGAACATTCGTTCTTATTCAAGTCATTTGCGAACTAATGTTCTATCCTAAAAACTTTTTACTCTTTCGGGGAGATTTTTTTATCTTTGCTGTTAGACACCCATTTTAATAAAGACAACCAACTTTCCACAGAACTAAGAATAAGATAAAGCAAAAACAAAGGAGTTTTAAGATGAACCTAGCTATACCGCATAGGCTGGAAGGATATCCATTTTCCTCTCATAGCCAATGGAGCCAACTATCCAATTCTCCTCATCAAAAATATTTTACACCTTTTAATCTACCATCATATTCCTACAGTCTTTATAGGCAACCTAATCAAACTTCTATCCGAAAGAACCATTTACTTTCACAAATTACAAAAGCAATTAATGGAGAATATGCAGCCATTTCTTGTTATCATACCCTAAAAAATATCGCTCCTTCGAAAAAGGAACAAACAGTCATAACAGAAATTCGAAAAGATGAAATTAGACATTATAATACTTTTTCCAATTTATATACTCAATTAACAGGAAAAAAACACACACCAATAATGAAAGAAAAATGTCCAACTAATTATCGAAAAGGAATCGATGCTGCCTTTCTTGATGAACAAGAGACTGTCGATATGTATTTAGAAATCGCCTATAATACAACGAACCATCAAGTAAAAGAAGCTTTTTTAAGAGCCGCGCATGATGAGCAAAATCATGCCGTTTGGTTTTTATATTTTATGAAATAAAAGAGGTTAATCTATAATTAATAAGCTCCCCGGAGAAGTTATTCTTCAGTCATAGGGAGCTATCTTTCTTAAATTCAGCTTATTTTCCAATATAATGTAAGACAGTCGGAATACTAAATGAGAACAAAACAACTAAGCTAAAGAGTGTGCCGATTAACAAATAGCTATTTGTAAACTTCCCAGACAAAGTAAACCCTTTCAATTTTGAAAATAGGACAACTATAAAAAAAATTAAGATAGGTAAAAACGAAAATATAAATGCTACTAATAACGCGGCAAGCAATTGAAAAAACACTAATCCACTCATATTAGTAAAATGGCACCTCCACTTTTTCTATGATTACACTCGTACTATATGATAGATATAACGATTTATTACTGTTTTTCATGAGAACTTGACAAAGAAAAAAATAATCGTTTCTCTTTTTGTATGAATCCGTTTACATATATAATTATATAATTTCTTATTTCTTCCTCTTTACTTATTATCTATCTAACTTATTATACCATTTAACTAAACGAATTTTCTGATACGTAATCGTTTTTTTTAAAATGATGGATTACTAAACTCCTATTAACTCCTATTTACAGGTTTGTCTATAGTCTGAAATAATTATTATCATTTAGTTGTCATGAGACTACCTGTAATTAAAATAGCTTTAATTAGGAGGTGTTTCCATTGATTAAATTATTTAGAAAACGATGGATGCTCTTTGATCAAATAGTGAAGACTTATAAACCTTTTGTTACAGTTGATTATGGTGTCATATCTGTATCTCCAAATGACATCATCGGCCTTTCTACACCAGTTAATCAAGTAAAGAACAGCGATAAAATGAAAGAACTTCGAAATTCACTTGAACAAAAGGGCTGGCATGATGAATGTCCCGTCGATTTACATTTATATAGGCTTCCTAATGGGAAATATACAGTTGCAACAGACGGGAATCACCGTACCTATTTAGCAAATCAACTGGAGATACCAAAAATAAAAGCAATGGTTTCGCTCCTTATTCCAGAAACCTATATCCCGGAAAATATCAAAGCAAAAATCGAGGAATATGAACAGAAGGAAAAAACATACCGTTTCGAAGCAGAAAAGCTTAGTAAATCATTGCAAAGTCTTGGAGAAAAACGCAAAAAAGCTAAAGACGAATTCGCTTATAAAAACTTTTGTAAACTAATAGATGATATGTATAGTAAACGACAATATATGCTTCTTGGATTTGCCCGTTTTTTAAATTTAGTACCAAATGAAACAGCGGACTAATCCGCTGCTTTAGTGATTACTTCTCATCGTTACTCTTCTAGGCATGCATGGGAAAGGCTATAAATAGATCATATTTATAGCCTTCTTAAACCATTATAATTATGCTTTTACAGGAAGATGATGATGATCATGATGATGTTTCCCTTTGTGCTCTTTACCAATAGTAATACTATATTCTGCATTAAAAGGAATATTTAAAATAGTAACAGTTAAATCAAAACCGAAAATTGTAAATGGCATAAATTTCACCCCTTTATTAAAAGAATACCTCCAAGCAATCAAAGGATTTATTAATTGCTTGTCCTTTCCATATATAGTATGAAAATGGTGAAACAAATGATTGTGCCATTAATAATTTTTCTATAAAGAAAACCATAAAAAATAAGAAAGCAGCAGTACTGCCTTTGTTTAAATATAGATTTCTTAATTTTCCCTATAGTTAGTTTATATTGCTCAAATTCAGGTAAATATACATTAATTAACAATCAAAGGAGATTGCAACGGTGGATTCATTAAGAAAATTAAGTAATGATCACTTAATGACTGCATACTTTTCTGCAGTTAAACTCAAATTATCAAAAAGACGAATGGTACTTACTTTAAAAAGAAGTATCATTTTTTATTATCAGCTGTTAATCATGTCATCCCCCCTCATTAACCTCTTACCATTTTCCAATACTATTGGACTTCTTTCATAAATATAGTGGTTGTTAATCGCATTTTGGTTAGTTTTATTTCTTTCTCATAACAGTCTTGTTATAATAAAAAAAGATCAATACGAAGGGACTGAATTATGCACAGATATCAATATATAACCCCAAACTAAACTTATAAAATGGAGGGAAAATATTGATTACAGAATTACACACTACAAGACTATTATTAAGAAAAATGAGAGACTCAGATTCAACTAGTTTATTTCCGATTTGGTCGGATCCAGAAGTGACAAAATTTATGAATATCGACAGTTTCACAGAGGAAAGTCAAGCTAAAGAAATGATTTTTTTCTTAGATGAGCTAGCAAAGGAAGATAAAGCCATTCGCTACGCCATCATTGAGCGGGAATCGAACCAAATTATCGGTTCTTGTGGCTTTAATTTTATTGATTTTGACAATGCGAAAGCGGAAATAGGATATGAATTAAGCAAACTCCATTGGGGACAAGGATATGCAAAAGAAGCAATTTCATGCTTAATTCAATCTGCTTTTACTGATTTAAACCTAAATAGGATTGAAGCTAAAATCGAACCTGATAACTTTAATTCAATCAGACTTATAGAAAAGTTATCTTTTACTTACGAAGGAACTTTAAGAAAAGCGGAAAAGGCTAAGAATCGTTTTATTGATCTCAAATTGTATTCACTTTTAGCTTCAGATTAGATTTTTATTAATCAAATTCCTTCAAAAGCGGAGTGATTTATCATACGCTGCTTTTGAAGGATTATTCACGCTTCGTTTATCCCAGTAAGCAAAGCCGCTTAGAAGGAGGCTTGCATTATTTTTTCATACTATTACTGTAAACAACTGTTATATATCCTTTGAACCTTTATTTTTTGAAAAAACTTTTCTAGAAAGGCGTTGTTCCAAATCCTCATAATAGGCTAAAAATTGATTAGTCAACTTTAATTTTGGTAAAGTCAAATATACTAAAATGGATGACATAGTCGCAATGAATGCCCCAACGAAAACATCCATTGGATAATGTACTCCAACCCATATACGCGATATCCCAACAATAAGTGCAAGAATAACCCAAAACAACCAAATCCCTCTTTTAAACAAATAAAAGGATAGACAAATGGAAAAAAATAAAATTGTATGATCGCTTGGAAAAGAATTATCCACAGCCTTTTCAATCAATTTATTTACATTTAACAACTCTTCTGTTTATGGCATCATAAAAATGTAGGGTATGGCATTAAATTTGTGCAATAGGGCCGTAGGCCCTGCACAAATTAAAAAACCACTTGTCAACATTCCAAAATACACATACACTTCCTGTTGGGACAAACAAGCGCAGGAGGTATTAAGGAGATGTTGGCAGTGGCCGAAATTAATTATATCAGACATGAGGTAAACATAAAAGACAGTAACTATTCGGAGATTGCACAAAGAATAGGAAGAGATCGTAGAACTGTTAAGAAGTATGCAGAACAGGATGATTTTAGTCCTGTAGAAAATATCAAACAAGACAGACCATCTCCAGTGATGGATCCTATTAAACATATAGTAGATGAATGGTTAATAGAAGATTTTAAACAAAAGAGAAAATTCCGTAGAACTGCAAAGAGAATTTGGGAGCAATTAAAAGAGGAGTTTGATTTTAAGGGTTCTGATCGAACAGTAAGAAACTACATATCCCATCGAAAAAAAGAACTATTAAATGAAGCGAATCAAGCAGCGTTATCACTAGAGAGCAAACCTGGGTCAGCTCAAGTGGATTTTGGAGAAGCTCCGTTTAAATATCAAGGGGAACAGATAACTCTACCCTATCTGGTTCTTTCTTATCCATATAGTAATTCATTTTATTTTCAGGTATTCCCCGCTCAAAACAAAGAGTGTTTTTTAGAAGGATTAAAGCGTATTTTTCACCATATGGGTGGTGTTCCAAGAACAATTAGATTCGATAATCTTTCAGCTGCCGTAAAGAAGGTATTGCCAAATGGCGAACGGCAGTTAACAGAGGAATTTCAGAACTTCGTTCTACACTATGGGTTCGAAAGTGAATTTTGTAATCCTAATAGTGGGAATGAAAAGGGTCATGTGGAAGCAATGGTGAAATATGTGAGAAACAATTATTTATTGCCTGGTCTCCACGTACTGAATTTAGACGAACTTAATAAGACGTTGTGGGAAAAAGCTGAGAAAGATCGTGAGAGAAAACATTATGAAAAGGAATCTTTCATATCCCAGCTGTTTGAAGAGGATCGGAAAGCCTTTTTGGTTTTACCAAGTAAGGAATACCAATGCATCAGATACGAAACAGTGAAAGCCGATAAGTACGGTTATATTAAAGTAGAAAAAAATCTATATTCTACTTCACCAAGATACGCTTTAAATAAGGTTCTAATTCGTATTTCATATAATTCAATTGATATTCTTACAGATGATTATCAACTAGTCGTTAGCCATCCTCGACTCTATGGTCAATATAGAAAATCGATTAATTGGCAGCCATACTTAAATCTAATGGCCAAACGTCCTATGGCACTTAAATATACTAGTTTCTATGAGCAGTTACCACAAGAATGGCAAACATATTTTAATTCATGTACTTCCTCTGAAAAATCAGAAGCCCTGAAGTTATTAGGTACAGTGATGAAAGATTATGATTTTAGTAAAATTACTGAAGCGCTGAAGATTGCATCAGAGCATGGTCATCCTTCGGTTGAATCAATTAAACAAGTATTCTACCAACTAATTAATGGTCGAGGGATACGCGAAGAAGTACATCTCCAAAAGTCATTGCCTATTATGCCGGAGGCTACTAGAGGTCTACAGCATTATAATCAGCTTCTAAAAGGAGCTGAAATAAATTGAGTACGCAGATTCAAGAATTCGCTAAACGATTGAAATTAAGTTGGATTAGAGAACATTATCAAGAGATAGAAGCCACATCAAATGAAGAGTATTTACTGAAGCTTTTTGAAAAAGAAATTGAGCAACGAGAAGAACGAAAAACAAATCTTTTACTTACACAAGCAAGCTTACCTAAAGTCAATGGGAAACCTTTTGATTGGAAGGACATTGTCCTAACAGCAGGACTAAGTAGTGAAGACCTATTAAATGGAGTATTCATGAAGCAGCAAGAAAATCTAATTTTCTATGGGGGTGTAGGTGCAGGTAAAACCTATTTAGCTACGTTAATTGGATTGAATGCCATACAAAGGTATGGCAAAGCTGTTAAATTCTATACAGCGGCATCATTAGTTAATCGATTATTAGAAGCAAATGAAAAAGGTAATCTCAATAAGCTTTTTAAGCAAATAGAGAAATTGGATCTTTTGATTTTGGATGAGTTAGGTTACATTCCTCTTCACAAACAAGGGGCTGAATTATTGTTTCAGGTTATTTCGATGTGTTATGAAACCAAAAGCATCATAATCACGACAAACCTTCAATTCGGTCAATGGAATCACGTTTTTGGGGATCCAATATTAACGGAGGCAGTAATTGATCGACTCATCCATCATTCGCATTTGATTGTATTTAAAGGCGATAGTTATCGTTATAAGGAGTCAATTATTCAGAATTAAATTTCGTTGGCAAGTGGTTACATTTTTGATTGCCGTTTTATGCATTTTTTGCTTGCCAAATACAAACTCTTCAAAAGGTTGATAATTTGAATGCAGTATTCCAGCTATTTTCCCTCCAATTTCTGCAAATAGGAAACTAACCATGGCACATAATACCATCATCCTATTTTTCTTCTTGCTACTGAACCAGAGCAGCAAAGTTGCAATAGCTAAGAAATAAACCATATACTCGGCAATAAGTATCATTGGTATATTCAAAAAGGTGTATTGCTTTCCTAAATCATTAATGTACCTAAATAAGTGAATATTAACCTCTGAAAAAATCATAAATATCTAAATCCTCTCTTTTGATATACTATGACTTTTAATTTAAAGTAAAATACGATTTTTCTCCTTCCAAATAGATAACATTTTTCTTTATACACGAACAGTACTGTAATTTTAATGTGACAATAATGTTTGATTTATAGCTGGATTATTCAAAAGAGAGTAAACAAAGGACGTTATTTTCCAGCTGCAGCTTGATCTTTTTCCTCCTTTGAATGAAACACAGCAAGTATTACATATAATAAAAAAGACTTGATTACAAAAATACCAAGTCATAAAGGATCGAATATAAGCATATGGACACCAAAGTGATCTGTCTCATGAGAAGACAAACAGAAAAACTACATATTTTTATTGATGACTGAAATTGTACCTAAATCTACATGGAGGAACTGCAATAATGTAGAAAGTGGTATAAAATCCTCTTTGGAGTTTCTTTGCATGTAAAAAGCATCCACTGGATGCTTTTTATACTTTAAATCCTATTTACTATTTCTGAATATTTTTTAAATAATTCTTCAATTTCTTCTGGCCTTACATCATCTCCAAAAAAATCTGCCTGTTTCACATGTAAGGCTATTAACTCCATAATCATATCGTACTTATTTCTTCCAGTAGTTTTTAACTCCATCTTTGCACCTCCCTCCCTTTCATTATTAAAGAAAAGAAATTAATGGACAATCTATATATTTCGTCATTTTTCGACATAAATCTTCTTACCTATTTTTTAAGGTTAATTCCAAAAGGTGATCGCAATTAATGGGGAAGCTGCAGTATGTTACGATTAAAAAGGTAGTGGGGAATTGATACGATTTCTTGTATAAAACAATTATATATGCATTTCACATTTTTATTTTTCTTTGCCACCTCATTTGGTTATCTTATGTAATACTGGGAAAGTAGCTGTCTTTGTATACTCTAATCTTTTTTTATGTTAGGGTAAAGCTATCATTAATCTAAATTTCATATATCAATTATTTAATTAAGTAAATGAAATTATTTTTTTGAAATAAAAAACAAAGGATGATTTGTTGAATAAAATTATAACGTTCGGCCAAAAGGTAATATACAACGGCAGAATTCACTTTTGCTTTTCAGATTTTGAAGAAAATGGGCTCATAGAAATAATTGATCCAAAAACGAAATCAATTTTCTTAACTCAACTTGAATGTCTTATATATAGGGTAAAATAAGCTATCCATTTAACTTGATTGTTTTTTCATGCTCTTACACTTCCTTTTCCTTGCTAACATTTTTCAAAAGTACTGTTTCCCTTGCCTTATTTCTAATATTAATGTTTAGAATCTTGGCTTGTTGTATTTCCTGCTACTTCTTTTACAATCAGCATCATCATACAAATTATTAGATATAGGAAAAATAAAGAAGTCTTATATGGATAAGAGAATACTGAATTTCCTAACTGAATCTATTTCACTTATTTTAAATCTCACACAGAAAATGTGCTCCTAAACAAATTCTCCCATTCCCCGTCCTTACTAATAAAATTTATAAATGAACAGTATGACAAGTTGAGGTAGTAACCTAACAAGCAAAAGCACTTTCGAAAGATTGCTTACTTATCCAATTCTTTATTTTCTAATAAATTAATACGTTTAAGCTTATTATTCTCATAAATAGCCCCTTCCCGTTCTCCTTCTCTCTTACAAAACCCATTTTATTTTTAGACAAACATTTTCTGGAACTAATTAACATAAGATATCTAAAAGTAAAAGGAGGTAAACTATGTATCCAGAAGTTATTACAGGGCTTGACGGTCCAATATATCACGGCACTACATTTTTTCAAGCTGGTCCTTGGAATCAGCCATTGCATTGCCAGGATAATAAGTGTCATGTTCACTATTCCCACGGAGTTATCAATTTGAAATATCCCCCTTATCATTCAACTACTTATCCTTATCCACAATTTCTAGGATCTTACGTTCCAGGTGTACCAGGTTTTACTACGCTTTTTCATGCTCATTCTAGAAATAATATTTATTCATTCATTGAGAAGGCAATTGATGGTGAGTATTCTGCTATCTCTTGTTACCAACATCTGATTAACCTAGCACCATCAAAAGAAATCAAGGAAAGAATCACGGAAATTAGAAATGATGAAATGCGACACTTCAGAACTTTTTCGAATTTATATACACAATTGACGGGGAAGAACCATCAACCCAAAATGATAGAAAATTGCCCAAAACAGTTTAACGCTGGAATAGACTTTGCATTTAAAGATGAACAAGAGACCGTTGATTTTTACTTAGAAACTGCTTCCAAAACTGATAATCTAAAAATTAAAGAAGCATTTATCAGAGCAGCCCATGATGAACAAAATCATGCAGTTTGGTTTCTTTATTTTTTAAATAAACGCGTAAGCTAGGATAATCACCTAGCTTATTTATTGGATTGGCAAACTATCCTTTTAATTTTCCATCTTAATAAAATTTCGTCTATTCCATCTAAAAAAGCCTTGGTATAAAAATACCAAGGCTTTTATCATTAATACATTTCCATATACTGGTCGCGCTCCCATGGGTGCACTTGGACACGGAACATATACTATCTCATAATAGTAGGCAAAAGTTCATATAAATACAGAAGTTTTACGCTTTCCTTTTTATCTCATAATAGATAATATAAAAGATGTTAAAAGTGAAGTAGATAGAGTAATCGTGGAATATAACCATTATCGTTATCCATGGGGATTAAATAAAATGACCCCGGTACAATACCGGGACCATCTAATTGCTGCTTAGCACTTTTTTAAACTGTCCGTAAAATGGGGCACAGTTCAATCAAGAACGCTTTTATATTTTTATTTTAGTTTCATATTAGCCAAAACAAAATAATTGTCATACCAAACTGCCTTACTATCTGTTTTAATTTCAAGCTTTTTAACACCTTTAACGGATATAGACATATTAATTGGTAAGTCACCCGCATTAAAGTTATACTCTTTGATTAATTTACCATCACCATAAAATGCAATATGGCCAGGAATTTGACCACCATCTTGTAAACCTAGCATACCAGAAATAGATGAGTACTTCCCTTGAAGGTTAAAGTCATATACGTTGCTCTCGTTATCGTTTGCAACATAGAATGCATAACCTTTGGAATATTTATTTCCTCCTGTTTTTAAAGCCCAATCTTCATTGGTATATGAGCTACCAGTTTGATGATATGGTTCCTCAAAGACATCAGACATATAAACTCCATTTGTACCTTCACCTAAGTACCAAGTTTTCACTTTACTATTATAAGAAGTACCAACATTATACATTGAACCTAATAGTTGAACAGGAGCGTAAGGTACACCATTGTAGTTAACTAAGACAGGAACCGATTTACTTGATATTGTTGTATTACCGCTTTTTGTATTACCAAGATAACTTAACTTAGCGTCAAGAGGTTGAATTACTTTAGCCTTTAGGCTTTTAATTTCTTTATCACGAGATGCTACCTTATCTTTTTGGCTTTTTATTTCTTTATCTTTACTTGATATAGTTGATTTTAAACTTTTTATTTCTTTATCCTTAGAAGCTACATTACCCTTTTGTTTTTTTATTTCTTTATCTCTGCTGGAAACTTTTGATTTTAAATCCTTTATTTCTTTGTCTTTTGAAGAGACTTGTTTTTTCAACTTGCTATTTTCCGCTTTTAAATCTTTAACTTGCTTTTCTAATGATGACTTTGAAGCTGCATCTACAGTGCTACTAAATGTAACAAATGTACCCAATGTGAGTACAAATGCCATTAGAAACATTAATACTTTTCTGTTTTTCACTAATTCTCCCCCTTTATGTATATATACCTATGACTAAAGTATTATATTATATCCATTCTATAAAATCAACCATATTTTTCTATAAAAATACATATCCTAGCAATCTAAAAAAACCCCCTAAGGAGGAACGCTTCTCTTTGAATATTTTCTTAATGATATAAATTTAATATGTATAAATGCAAACAATTTAAACTTAATAGAAAATAATTGTTTATATTTTTTTAATTTTATTGAAACATTTTTTCATCTTTTCGTATTTATCACTATCTTACATAAAAGGATGGTTAAGAATACTTATGTCATATTTACAATTTAGTGAGGTTTTTATAAAAAATATTCGAGAGCAATTGAATGCAGACTTCTTTGTCTCAAAGGACTTCGTGATAGAAACTAATTATTTTTCACCTAAAGCAAAACATCTTTACATAATTTATAAGTATCAGAAAAATTATGAATTTACGCTACGCTATTTTTTGGGTAATGATTCATTTTCCATCACAATGCAGCCTGGTGATATTATCTTGAAAGCATATTGAGAAGAGCAGAATTACCTCAAATACCGATTCATGCCCTTAGAGATACTCACGCAGTTTTATTATTAGAAGCTGGGGCAACTATAGAATATATACAAAAAAGACTTGGTCATAAAAACTACCAAGTCACTGTAGATACCTATTCACATATATCTAAAAAAATTGAAGAAAATTCTTTATCTAAGTTTGAAAGTCATATGAATAATGTCCTCGGAAAAATTTAATTTCATGGGCGTTTTATGGGTGCTAGTTATTCTGACCAATAACTAACCATTTCCACCCATGAAATAATTTAGCTAAATCCCTTATGAATAAAGGATTTTTCCAATCAATACATTTCCATATACTGGTCGCGCTCCCATGGGTGCACTTGGACACGGAACATATCCCATTCAATCTCTTTAGCTTCTACAAAGTGATCAAAGATATGCTCGCCTAGAGCGTCAATCATTGTTTCATTTTGCTTTAGCTCATCTAATGCTTGCGCTAAAGTTGATGGTAAATCAACAATGCCTTCCGCAATTCTTTCTTCTTTGCTCATGATGTAGATATTTCGATCTACTGGAGCAGGAGGAGTCATTTGGTTTTCGATTCCGTCTAAACCTGCTTTTAATAAAGCTGCCATTGCTAAGTATGGGTTAGCAGCTGGATCTACACTACGTACTTCTACACGAGTACTTAAGCCACGTGAAGCTGGAATACGCATTAGTGGAGAACGATTTCTAGCAGACCATGCAACATAGCAAGGTGCTTCATAACCAGGTACTAGACGCTTATATGAGTTTACAGTCGGGTTAGTAATGGCTGTAAAGCTAGTAGCATGTTTACCGATACCAGCGATAAATTGCAATGCTGTTTCACTTAATTCTAATTCACCTTTTGAATCATAGAAAACATTTTCGCCATTTTTGAATAGAGAAAGGTTGCAGTGCATACCTGAACCATTCACACCAAATAATGGTTTTGGCATAAATGTTGCATGAAGTCCATGCTTGCGAGCAATTGTTTTAACAACTAATTTAAATGTTTGAATTTGATCACAAGCTGTAATTGCATCCGCGTATTTAAAATCAATTTCATGCTGTCCTGGTGCTACTTCATGGTGAGATGCTTCAATTTCAAAGCCCATCTCTTCCAATTCTAACACGATATCACGACGACAGTTTTCTCCTAAGTCTGTTGGTGCTAAATCGAAGTAACCACCATTATCATTAAGTTCTAAAGAAGGTGCGCCTTTTTCATCCAATTTAAATAAGAAAAATTCCGGCTCAGGCCCAAGATTGAAATCCGTGAATCCTAGATCTTCCATCTCTTTCAAGACTCTTTTAAGATTATTACGAGGATCTCCTCCAAATGGTGTTCCATCTGGATTGTAAATATCACAAATCAAACGTGCTACTTTTCCTTTTTCAGCAGTCCATGGGAATACTACCCAAGTGTTTAGATCAGGATATAGGTACATATCTGATTCTTCAATACGTACAAAGCCTTCGATAGAAGAACCATCAAACATCATTTTATTATCCAATGCCTTATCTAACTGACTAATTGGAATTTCCACGTTTTTGATTGTTCCTAGGATATCCGTGAACTGTAAACGGATAAATTTCACATCACTTTCACTTGCAAACCTTTTGATATCTTCTTTAGTGTAATTTTTAGCCACGACTATTCCTCCACTCCCTACTTTTCTTCTTATCTATTTTTGAAAATAACGAGACATGTCTCCTTGTCTCATAGAGGGACGATGAGTATCATTAAAGCGACCTGCATTTAATAATTCTTTACGCAATAATTTACGCAAATCCTCATCAGATAATTCTCTGCGTGCTTTTTCTGCTTCTTTCTTTACTTCATCTGTCAGCACTTGTTTTTCTTGAACAGAGAATATTTGTTTAATTCCAGCAAGGTTTACTCCTTGATCAATTAGATCTTTAATCTCCAATAACTTATCAATATCCGATAATGAAAAAAGTCTTCTATTGCCATCCGATCTTGCTGGAGCCACTAATTCGTGTTCTTCATAGTAACGAATTTGTCGAGCAGACAGCTCTGTTAATTGCATGACAATACTTATTGGAAAAAGAGGCATCGATCGACGAATTTGACTACCAGACATAGCATTCGGCTCCTTTAAATTGATTTAATTCCCCTTCATTATATGATTGGGGAAAAAAGATGTCAACTAATGTTACAATTTCTTCCCAACTGATGTAACAGATTGTTATACTCAAATAGTAATCAGTTTTTGTTCTAATAATTGATTAATGGCAATACATATAGCAATTTTAACATGCGAGTACGTTAATCCCCCTTGAACATAAGCAACATACGGAGGTCGGATAGGTCCATCTGCTGTTAATTCAATACTTGCACCTTGAATAAAAGTCCCAGCTGCCATAATGACATCATCTTCATATCCTGGCATGTAATTAGGATATGCCGTTACGTGGGAGTTTATCGGCGAAGCATATTGAATGGCTTGGCAAAAAGCAATCATTTTGTCTTTATCATCAAATTGAACAGATTGAATAAGATCCGTTCTTTTTGCATTCCAGCTAGGCGAAGAATTCATCCCCAATTTCTCCAGCATAGCTGCTGTGAAAATTGCTCCTTTTAAGCTTTGACCAACTATATGTGGAGCAAGAAAGAACCCTTGATACATTTCTTGTAAACTGTAAAGTGAAGCCCCTGCCTCCGCCCCAATACCTGGAGACGTCATGCGGTAAGAACAAGCTTTAACGAATTCCTCTTTTCCGACAATGTAGCCGCCTGTTTTAGCAATTCCCCCACCAGGGTTTTTGATTAAAGAACCTGCCATTAAATCAGCACCAACATGGCACGGCTCCAAATCTTCGACAAATTCCCCGTAGCAATTATCAACAAATACAACTACATCACTTTTAATTTCTTTAACAAAAGCAATCATTTTTTCTATTTCTTTAATGGAAAAGGAAGGTCTCGTTGCATAGCCCTTTGATCGCTGTATCCCAATCATTTTTGTATTTGCATGGATAGACGCAGCGATTTTTTCATAATCTGGCTGTCCATCTGGAAGTAAATTAACGCTGTTATATCCGATGTTAAACTCTCGCAGCGACCCAGTCCCTTCCCCTCGTATCCCAACAATTTCTTCTAATGTATCATACGGTTTGCCTGTAATATATAGAAGTTCATCGCCTGGTCGAAGGATTCCAAATAGCGCCGTACTGATAGCATGTGTTCCTGATATAATTTGTGGTCTCACTAAACCAGCTTCCCCGCCAAACACTTCCGCATAAATACTTTCCAAAGTATCGCGACCAATATCATCATATCCATACCCAGTAGACGGAATAAAATGTGATTCACTTACTTTGTGATTTTGAAAGCTTGCTAAGACACGAAATTGATTGGAATCAATTCTTTTATCGATTGATTGATGTACTTCCTTTATTTGTTCTTCCACTTCCATTACTAATGTTTCTAGCTGTGTTCCATATGTTAACTGTTTATACATTTATTTCTCCCATTCCTCTTTTTCTATCGACTTTTTATAGTTTAAAATAGCATGTTCTTTAAACGCATACCCTTTACACAAATAGTTTTGCGTTTCTTCATCAAAAATTAAGCTTCGCAGGACTGTTTCATTTTTTAGCTGCGACAATAATTTCCCGTTATTACTTTCAACCGTTGTTTCATAATATTCCATGTTTTCCATCATCATTTGTTCAATTGTCTGCTTTAGCTGTTCCCGGTCTTCTTTATCAAAAGCACTGATTAAAATACTTTCTGTTTTGGATGTAGGGACAAATTTTGGATGCACTAAATCCTTTTTATTATAGACCGTTAAATGCGGAATTGCAGGTATTTCCAAATCTTCAAGTAATTTATGTACGGTTTCCTCATGCTGATAATATTCCTCATTGGAACTATCCACAACGTGAAGCAATAAATCAGCTTCTCGGACCTCTTCTAAAGTAGAACGGAAAGCAGCAACTAATGTTGTTGGTAAATCTTGAATAAAGCCTACTGTGTCCGTAATCAGTGCCGAAAATCCGCTTGGCAAAATAATTTTGCGTGTCATTGGATCTAAAGTTGCAAACAAAATATCTTCTTCAAATGAATCTGCTTCCGAAAGGCGATTAAATAGTGTCGATTTACCGGCATTTGTATAGCCGACTAAGGCGATTTGGAATGCTCTGTTTTTCTTTCTTCTCTCTCGATAGCGATCACGATGCTCGACAATCACACTTAATTGCGTTTTAATATCATCAATTCTCCGTCTAATATGCCTTCTATCTGACTCAAGCTTTGTTTCACCAGGACCTCTTGTCCCAATCCCCGCTCCTAGTCTCGATAATTGCAGACCCTGACCGCCTAAACGCGGCAATAAGTATTGTAATTGAGCAAGCTCTACTTGCAGCTTTCCTTCTTTCGATCTTGCTCGCGAAGCGAAAATATCTAAAATAAGCTGTGTACGATCAATAATTCTAGCGTCCAAATTTTTTGATACATTACGCACCTGACTTGGCGATAACTCATCATTAAAAATGATTAAGTCTGCTTCTAACTCCTCTGCAAGCATTTCTAGCTCTTCTACTTTTCCTTTGCCAATATATGTAGAAGGATGAATTCTTTCTCGCATTTGGGTTAGAGTAGCGACAACTTCTCCATTTGCTGTTTTCGTTAAATTCGCAAGTTCTTCCATCGAATATGCAAATCGGGCAGCATCATTTTGTGTCTCGCAGCCGACCAGGATTACTTTTTCTTTTTCTATTTTAGTTTCTTTCAAGTATGTAAACCTTCTTTCCATGTCGAACTTTATCTATTATAGCAAACAAACAATGTTTCTTCTATTTGCTCCTTATAAGGTTACCCAAAATATGTCTTAGTAAAAATGCCTTTTTAGAAAAATACAGAAAAAAGGTTATTCCACGAGAATTACTTCTTGTAGAATAACCTGCTATCCTTATTTTTCATGGGAGTTTAACATTAAATCATTACTTCTAAGAGTCATAAGTTCGTATTTATCATAATTACTTTCTAATAGTAGCCTCATCGCTTGTGCTCTTATCGATTTTTCAATGATATTACGAATATAGCGGCCATTCGAAAAACTTTTTGGATGCTGGACATTTCGTACATATGAAAGATGTTCTTTAAGTTTTTTTTCTGCCTCATGACTTAAAGCATACTCCCTTTCTTTTAACATTCGATCAGCAATTTCCATTAGCTGATCTGTCGTATAATCGGGAAAGTCAATGACAAGCGGGAATCTGGAGTGAAGGCCAGGATTTAATGAGAGAAAAAAATCCATCTCTCTAGAATAGCCTGCTAATATTAGTATAAAATCATGCTGTTTATCTTCCATATGCTTGACTAATGTATCAATTGCTTCTTTCCCGAAATCCTTCTCTCCACCTCGACCTAAAGAATAGGCTTCATCAATAAATAAAATTCCGCCCATTGCTTTTTTCACGAGATCCCTTGTTTTTTGTGCTGTATGTCCGATATATTCACCAACTAAATCAGCACGCTCGGCTTCGATTAAATGCCCTTTTGATAAGACATTCATTTTTTGAAAAAGCTTGCCAATTAACCTCGCAACCGTTGTTTTACCAGTTCCTGGATTCCCTTTAAACATCATATGCAATGCTTGTTTTCCAGTTTTCAGGCCACTTTCTTCTCTTTTTTTATTTACATAAATCCATGCGTATATTTCTTTTATCATTTTTTTCATTTCATCCATGCCAACAAGACTTCCTAATTCCGCTTCAATTTCCCTAAGTGCTTCATGTTCACTCGGAACATTTCTGGGGATTGACTCAGCTTCTGGCTTTTCCTTTGGAAGAACCTTCTTTTTCTGTGAATTGATTACTACGCTGATCTGTCCATTATTCTTCATCCGGATTGGATGCTCCAAAAGCCACACCTCCTCTTAAAACAAAACGCTTTAAACACTTGCCCAACAAAAGCATTATTTATCACTATTTATAAGCCTTTTCATTGATTCATACTGTTTGCTACTATTCCCCATTATTAATGTATATTCAGAACCTTTACTATTCATTAAACTATTTTAGATTATTTTTTTTAGTGCTTTCGAGGAGACTTCTGGAGAGTCCATTCTATGGAGTAAGTTATTATGCTGAAATAAAGAAATATTTCAAATATTATATTTAAGCAAAAAAGGAGATAAAATGGCTAGCATATTTTTAACTTCAAACGTTTTTTTACCGAAACAATTAAAGCTGAATTCTTATCCATACTAAATCAGTATAATTTGAACCCAAAAACTGTTATCAGACGACCAATATATTCTTTTTCATACACGAGAAAGGATAAAAAAACAGACTAAACCTATATTTGATTTAGTCTGTTTCTCATTAAGCTATTCCATATTCATTTCCTTGCAAATGCCTATGTATCCCTATCTTTAACTCGATTGAACAATAGGACTTATATTTGCCCTATAATGAGACTATTTTACTGAACTTGCGTGCCTTCTAAATCAATCTGTACATTTTTTTGTGGAGCAAACGTAGAAATTGCATGCTTATAAACTAACTGCTGCTTACCTTCTGATTCAAATAATACCGTGAAATTATCGAAACCTTTTATAAATCCACGTATTTGGAATCCGTTTAATAAGAATACCGTTACGTTTGTGCCATCTTTACGTAATTGATTTAAAAACTGATCTTGAATATTAACTGATTGCTTCATGAAAATCCTCCTCTTTTCTCTCTACTATTATGTATTCGATTTAATCTCTAGCATTCCTTCTAAATAAGAAGAAATTTCCTGTATTTTTTTTGTTATGTCATTTGTTTTGACGGTTTCTGTCATATCATACCATTGTACATCCATTTTATTGCGAAACCAAGTTAATTGCCTTTTGGCATATCTTCTTGAATTTTGTTTTAACTCTTCAATCGATTCATGTAAGCTTAGAAGTCCATCGTAATACTTATAGATTTCCTTATAGCCAATTGCTTGAATGGACTGACAGTCTCTTATGCCTTGATGATAAAAATGCTCCACTTCCTCTAACAATCCATTTTCAAGCATTTGATCGACTCTTTTGTTAATTCGCTCATAAAGAATTTCTCTATCCATTGTCAAACCAATTAATGCTGTATCATAGAGTGGCTCTTGCTTCTGCTCTTTTTGGATTTCAGACATTTTTCTTCCCGTGACATGAAAGACCTCGAGTGCTCTTATTACACGTCGTACATTATGGTGATGGATAGCAGCTGCAGCCTCAGGATCTATTTCCTTCAGCCTGTCATGAATTCTTAAGCTTCCTTCTCTCTGCGCCATTTCTTCCAGTTTCATCCGAAACGCTTGATCTGAAGCTGTTTCTTGAAATTGATAATCGTATAAAACCGCTTGAATATACAAACCAGTTCCGCCTACAATAAATGGCAACTTTCCTCTTGCTGTAATCTCTGTTATTTTTTTGCGCACAAGCTCTTGAAATTGGGCGACGGAAAAACTTTCGTCTGGTTCTACAATATCAATTAAATGGTGCGGAACCCCTTGCATTTCTTCTGGAGAGATTTTTGCTGTCGCAATATCCATCCCCTTATATATTTGCATGGAATCTCCACTTATAATTTCTCCGTTGTATTTTTTAGCCAGTTCAATACTAAGATTAGTCTTTCCTACAGCAGTAGGTCCAATTAGCACCACAACTTTTTCTTTAATTGTCAAATGATTCAACTGCCTTTTACTAACATTTAGCCAAAATATATATAAGCTATTATTATTATTTTATCACATTCTTCCGCGCAGTTTAACCTGTAAGCATTATTACCAATCCTTTATGAAATATACGGAATTTTATCAATCAATTTTTATTTTTTCCTTCTCTGCTGAGTAAATGGTTACATTATTCTGTTACTTTCCCTTGTTCGGAAAAATCCCCTAGCCATAGTTTTATCCCTTTTTTCTCCGCTTCTGTAATAACTTGATAAGCTTCTTTCTCTTCCCCCAAGAGTATCTTCCCGATAATATTATTGGACGATGTAGGATGTATTTTTCTTTTTCAAAAAATCAGTGACAAAGCGAATGATTTCTTTTACTTGGAGCTTGCCTCGATTTATTCATTAGGACCCCTCCCTAATATTTGTGTTAAATATCGAATTCTACTTCTTTTCTATTATTTCCATATATTTTTATAACATAGGGAGCATGGTTAAAGAGTTTTTGAATGTCTTCATGTTGGAAAAAGAATTGTATAGATCTTTTTAACTCTTTGGCTGTTTCTATGTTTTTCGCCCGATCTTCATCTGTTGTGAAGGCTAATTCAGTATATATATCGAATTTCAATTGCTCGTCTTCATATGTTGGATAGACATCATATACTTTATATTTGTCGCCGCCAAACATATAAGCTTCTAAAAGAGCTGGTACAATATTCCACATTGCTTTTTCCATCTCTACAACTTCTGCATCGACCTTTCCGAATGAGAAGTTCCATTCACTATCAAATTTTGTCATAATATTTTTGATTTCTTCCTTGATCATCGTTTCTTCTTCTTTTGGAATAGACTCAGATAAAAGGATTTCCCTTGATTCGCCAGATGAATCACTTACATAGTTTTGCATATAATAATAGGTATTTGATGTAAGTAATTCGTATATTTCTTGTTCCATTTCCAGCTGTTTATTCTCTGCTGTTTGTTCATCTGTTTGTTCTGCTTCAATCACTTGGTTCATCTCTTCATATCTAATTTCGTAATCCAAGTCCCTTTCCTTTAAATAAGATTCGATGAACATTGTTACCTCTTCTTTATTTTCTAAACTCTCTGCTGTGCTAAATTGGACATATAAAATATTATTTTCCTCTTCTGGATAGGCATAAATATCGGTATAGCCTTTTTGTTGAATCTCCCTTCCTAGCTGAAACACGCCTCCCTCCTTATAAATTTTATATACATCCGGTCCGAGACTGACTCTTGTCTTTCCTAGCGTTTTCTGATTAATGGATCCACCAGCAAATAAAACAACTATCGTAAAGATAAGGAATAGTGCCTTTCGCTTACCTTTAAGGCGAGTTTCTATGTATTGGTTTTTCTTTTCAAAACGGAAAGAATCTAGTAAAAAATTTTTTGCGAGATTTATATCTTTATTTATAGCAGCTTCAACTTGTTCAATGGGAATTAACTTGCCATTATTTGTCCATAGAAGAAGGGCATCATAAATTATTATTTTCGCTTTTCTCTCAGAGATATGTAGATTCCGCGCTATTTTCTTATAAGAAAAGCCGTAATAATACTTTAGTAAAAAAGCAACTCGGGCATTTCCTTCCAGCAAACCTATTCGATTTAATAGTGTGCTAAAATCCAAAAATTTATCATTACATTCATTATTTCGACTAAATTTAATATATTTCTTGATTACTGGTTTTGCCCATAAACGCTCAAAATGGCGATAGGACCACTTATCCTTTACTTGATCTACCGCCATATTTAACAATTGTTCTGCTGTTACTCTATCTCCAGTTAATAAAAATGCTAGAAGATACCATTCATTTATATAGGCTTGTATTTGTTTCTTCCATTGTCTATGACGTCTATTCAGCGTATATTCCACCTTTCGCCATTCTCCATATATTACCTATATTTTAAAGGAAGATAGAATACTTGTCATTAACCATCTGTTTGAAAATTCAACTTTGAATAAATATTCTGGTTAAATTATAACTTACTTCTTTTTATTGTTGCGATATGTAATGGCATCTTAACTTAACCAAAAAAACTGCCTTTATTTTACAAAGCAGTTTTCAGCTTAGAATTCAGGATAATTCCAACATTCTATCCAATGCTATTTTTGCATTAGACGCTATTGGCTCTTCGACATTAATTCGATTCCTTTCAAAATTGTCTTCAATTGATTCTAAACACCATACGAGATGAGGTAAATCAATCCGATTCATTGTTAAACAAGCACACATATATGGGTTAAGGGAAATAATTTCTTTATCCGGGTGTTCTTTCATAATCCGATTAACTAGGTTCATTTCCGTACCAATAGCAAAAGCACTTCCAGACTCTGCATTTTCGATTACATCAATAATATAATTGGTTGAACCAGCTAAGTCAGCTGCCGCGACAACTTCTCTGCTGCACTCTGGATGGACAATAATTTTCATGTAAGGATATTGCTTTCTAACTTGCTCGACATTTTTCACGGTAAAATTTTCATGCACAGAACAATGACCTTTCCAGAGTATTACTTTAATATCTTCTATCACGCCTTCATAAACAAGTTCATTTTTGGCCGGATCCCAAATGGCCATTTGCTCTAAAGGAACCCCTAAATTATAGGCAGTATTTCTTCCAAGATGCTGATCTGGTAAAAATAGTAATCTTTCCTTTTTTGTAAAGGCCCAGGATACCATTTTTTCAGCATTAGAAGAAGTTACGGTTGCTCCCCCATTTTCTCCGACAAAGGCTTTAATGGCTGCTGTTGAATTTACATAGGTTAGTGGTATGATCGTGTCTCCGAACAATTCCTGCAGCTTGATCCATGCTCGATTAGTCTTATAAATATCGGCCATATCCGCCATCGAGCAACCCGCCCGCATATCTGGCAAGTAGACTTTCTGCTTCTCTGTAGTAAGGATATCAGCTGTTTCTGCCATGAAATGAACCCCGCAAAAGACAATAAACTCTGCTTCTGTATTTTCAGCCGCAACTTGCGCTAGCTTTAAGCTATCCCCTGTAGCATCAGAAAATTGAATAACTTCATCCTTTTGATAATGGTGACCTGGAATAAATAGTTTTTTGCCTAATCGATTCTTTACACTAACCACTCTTTCTTCTAATTCCGCATTTGACATGGCCAAGTATTTCTCTGGTATTGTATTTGATGCTTGCAGCCCCTCTAAAAGATTCATTTTCCTCTCCCCTTTTTACTCTTTAATCAAAGCTTACTTTCACACTAATATCTACTGCTTTCACCGAATGGGTTAAAAATCCTAATGAAATATAATCCACTCCACACTCTCGATAGGAAGCAAGATTTTCTAATGTAATTCCACCAGATGCTTCTGTCGTTACAGTTTCTGGAACATGTGTAATCCACTCCACAATTTCTTCAGGCTTTCGATTGTCAAACATAATTACATCAGCGCCAGCAGCTAGAGCTTCAAACATTTGTTCCTTTGTTTCCGTTTCAACTTCTACCTTAACCATATGACCAATTGACTGTTTAACCGCTTTTACAGCATTAGCGATCGAACCGGCAAAAGCAATATGATTATCTTTAATCAACACCGCATCATACAATCCGAAGCGATGATTATGCCCTCCGCCAACTGTTACCGCATATTTTTCTAACATCCTTAACCCTGGTGTCGTTTTTCGCGTATCACTTATTTTGGTGTAGCCACTATTTAAAGTTTCTACTGCTTCACATGTTTTTGTGGCGATACCACTCATTCTTTGGACAAGATTTAAAATAACACGCTCCCCTTTTAATAAATCACCAATCTTTCCTCTTACCGTCGCCAATTTTTGACCTACTTCCATTCGGTCTCCATCATGGATACGCATTGTGACTTCTGTTGCCGGATTCAAAACTTGGAATCCTACCTGAATAATCTCTTCCCCACAAAAAATTCCATTATCCTTCGATAAAAACACGATTTCTCCTTGCTGCTCTTTGGGAAAAATCGCATCTGTCGTCACATCACGTTCACCGATATCTTCCATAAAAAATGCTTCCAGCAGTTTCTGCAATTTTAATTGGTTCATTTTGATTCTCCTTTGTTTGTTCACGATTCATGCAGATCTTTTTTTTCATCCATTCATTCTTTTCCATAGGATAATCAGAACGAAAGTGGCCCCCTCTGCTTTCTTTTCTTTCCAATGCAGATTTGGTAATTAGAAAAGCTGTTAAAAGCATAAAATACTTTTCTATCTCCTCGACTGACTTATTTTCTAAAGTGATCTGTTCCAGATTGGTTATTCTGAAACCTTCAAGCCATTCAAGATGCATCCGTAAGTGGATTCCATTACGGACAATGCCTACATACTCCATCATTCGATCTTGAATCTCTGCTTTTTCTGGCAAAATCGGAAAGAAATTCTCATTTTTTTCTTCGTTTTTCCATTGAATCGTTTCCGTTTTTATTTTTTGCTTTTTATGAAGAAGTGTCGCAAGGTTTTTCCCCATATATAAACCCTCTAAGAGAGAATTGCTTGCTAAACGGTTCGCTCCATGAAAACCTGTGCAAGCTGCTTCACCAATTGCATAAAGACTATCGATATTTGTTCTTCCATGCAGGTCTGTATCAATTCCCCCCATTAAAAAATGACTGCCTGGCGCAACTGGGAGCAGACCTTTCTGCAAATCAATGCCTGCTTTTAGACACATATTTGTAATTGTAGGAAATCTCTCTTGAAAATTTGCAATCATGGAAATATCTAAATAGACTGGTTCCCCTTTCGATAAATACTGATAAATTGTTTGGGAGACGATATGCCGTGGAGCTAAGTCTTTATAAGGATGGACATGTTCCATCACGTACTCTCCAAAAGCTGTAACTAGTCTTGCACCCTCTCCTCTGACAGCTTCTGAAATCAGTCCAATCGTTTTTCCGTTAACATAAAGCAGGGTAGGATGAAATTGAATAAACTCCATATCGCTAATATTTGCCCCTGCTAAATAAGCAAGCGCAATTCCATCTCCCGTAATGGTGGAAGCACTACTCGTATAGGTGTAAAGATTTCCACACCCACCTGTTGCAATAACAGTATGAGCGCTATAAAATTCTGTTCGTGTTCCATCTGAAAATATGCCTTTTGCGCCAAAGCATTGTTTAGTATTAGTATTTACCATTAATTCATAGACGAAAACATTTTCGATGATTTTGATATTATTAGTCTTTGTTTCCACTAAATACTGCATCAACTGTTTTCCAGTAGTATCACCGCCACTGTGTACTACTCTGTTTTCCGAATGAGCACCTTCCATTCCTAATGCAAGATTTCCTGCCATATCCTCATCAAATTTGCATCCCCCCTGCCGCAATTCATTTATTAAGATGGGTGCTGCGTTTGTAATTTTCGTTACTACTTCAGGATTATTGTGAAAGCGTCCAGCTTCAAATGTATCAAGTGCGTGCTTTCTATAATCATCTGAATCTCCCATGCTTGCAGCAATTCCACCTTGAGCTAAATAAGAATTGCTGCTTTCTATTTTAGATTTTGTGAGAATTATCACATTGAAATCTGTTGAAAGTTTTTTAGCTAGCTGCAAGCTAGCGATTCCACTACCAATAATCAATACATCCGTGTCCATTTTTCACCATCCTATTTTACAGGTGTCTTGACACTTATATTTACATAGTTTTAAAATTAAGGCAAGGGTTTTTTATGGATAGATTTTTAGCTTATTAATCTGGTTCCCGTAAACAACTGATTTTTTTGGAGGAATTTTTGATGAAATATTTTGATTATGCAGCAACTACTTCTTTAGATTCCGATGCTGCTTCTACTTATGTCGAAGTTGCTTGTAAATACTTTGGAAATTCGAACAGTCTTCATGATATGGGAGATACAGCTACTAGAATCGTCGAGAATTGCCGTGAAGAATGGGGAAGATTAATAAACGTAGATAAAAAAGGCATTTACTTTACAAGCGGTGGTACAGAAAGTAATTTTCTTATTTTGCAAAGCTTACTTAAGGGGACAAAAAAGGAAGGAAAACACCTTATTACATCAATAGCAGAGCATGCTTCAATTCACGGTACGATGCATGTCTTAGCAGACAAAGGCTATGAAATTACGTATTTGCCATTATCAGAAACTGGCTTAATCGATACTCGGTTACTAGAAGAAACAATTCGTCCTGACACCGTGCTTGTTTCTATCCAACATGTGAATTCTGAAATTGGTACAATCCAACCAATAAAAGAAATCGGAGCGATTTGTAAAAAGCATCATGTTCTTTTTCATAGTGATATGGTGCAAAGTATTGGAAAAATAGAGGTTAAAAAAGTAACCCCCTATGTCGATGCATTATCCCTTTCGAGTCATAAATTTTATGGACCCAAAGGTGTCGGTCTTGCCTATATTAATCCAAATGTTCCTTGGATTCCAATCGTATTAAATGGTAGCCACGAAAATGGCTTTCGCTCTGGTACAGTTAACACAGCTGGGATTGCAAGTATGACCGTCGCTGCCCAAAAGGCATGCTCTACAATTTCGGAGAACGAAACGAAGCATTCTAAGTTCCGAAGGTTATTTACAGAGATGCTTCCGAAAGAAACCGTTACTGTTTTTGAATGTACGGATCAATATCCAGGAATTATCGGATTACGAGTTAAAGGGATAGAAGGTCAATGGCTTATGCTTGAATGTAATCGTCGTGGATTTGCCATCTCCACAGGCAGTGCGTGCCAGGTCGGAAAACAAGCCCCTTCCAAAACCATGAAGGCGTTAGGATTGGCTGATCAAGAGGCAAAAGAGTTTGTTCGGATATCGATGGGCAAAGACAATATGGAAGAAGATGTAAGAGATTTAGCCAATACGATTAAACAGCTTGCACTAAACAGTTCACTTCCTAAGTAAACCATTTTACTCGTATAAATTGTGTATCTATTATGGAAACATCTATTATAGCCTACTCACTTTAACCTATTTTCGCTTCTTTAACATTTTGTTTAATTCTTACATAGAAATGGCGCAACTATGAAATATTAATATAAAATCAAAAAATAAAATTGTATTTGATATATGCACTTGTTGGAGGAGCTTTTATGAAGAAGATCAGTCATGATGTAGAACTAACCACAGCTGAAATAGCGAACCTTTGGACTCAATACATAAATGATTCTTTATCCATATGTATTCTTACCCATTCAATTGAAAAAGCAAAAGACGAAGACATTAAAGAAGTACTCTACTTTTCCCTTAGCATTGCTGAAACCCATATCACTAAAATTACTGATTTCTTTACTCAAGAGAACCTTCCCATTCCCAAAGGTTTTTCAGTGGAGGAAGATGTTAATTTAAATGCTCCTTCTATCTTTGCAGACGCTTTTATTATAGCGTATTTACATATTATGACCTTACTAGGATTGACTGGATATGCAGGTGCCGTTTCTACATCATCAAGAGCTGACCAGTTAGATTACTTTATCCAATGTAACAAGGAAACGATGGAGTTACATAAACGGATCGTTTCCATCATGCTAAATAAAGGATTCTATAGTAAAACTGCTAGAATTAATACACCAGAGCAAGTCAAATTTGTCGATAACCAAAGTTATTTAGCTGGATGGTTTGGGAAAAAACGACCATTAAACGCTATTGAAATAAGCGGTATGAGCTTTAACATGAAAAAAGACGTAGTAAAAACAGTTTTAGAATTAGGCTTTGCTCAGGTTTGCCAAACAAAAGATATTCAAAAATATTTTGAAAGAGGCAAAAAAATTTGTTTGAACCACTTCACTACTTTTAATACTATCCTTACAAAGGAAGACTTATCTTCTCCAAAAACATGGGTGTCGGAGGTAACAAATTCCACCGTTTCTCCTTTTTCTGATAAATTAATGTTATACCATATCGTTACATTGGTTTCTTCTGCAGTTGGCTATTATGGTGCTGGCTTATCTATTTCTCAAAGAAGAGATATTGCGGCAGAATATACAAAATTCATGGCTGAAGTAGGTTTATACGCTGAAGATGGATGTGAGTTATTAATAAAGTATGGATGGCTAGAGCAACCTCCTTTAGCTGATAACAGGCAGACTTTAGCAAATAATAAGGAATAATTCTTATTACTAAATTTACTATTTAGGGAAAAAGTATATGGAGCATTGTCTTCTAGACTTTGCTCTACTTTTAGAATCCATTTGAAGATTGCTCTTTATTTCATTTCGCTCATGTTTACTTACTCATTTTCAAATCCTGTCTTTCTATTAATTGTAGAAATTTATTCTTTGTTTCTGGATGATAAGTTATGATTTCCCCATTATATATAACAGTAAATACGCCAAAAGGTGTCGGAGACAGATGTTGTACCATTTCATTATCGTTCATTTCAAGGACAGTTACTTTTAAGCCATGCTCATCTGCTGCCGCTTGCAAATTATCAACAGCATCTTGCGTGAACGGACATTGGTCTGACTTGAACACCGTAATCCCATTATCATATTCGTTTGCTATCAGCGACCAATCGATAAAGCTAGGTTTCCGATCATTTTGAAAAGCATAAGCCATTAATTCAAAATCCCCTCTTTTATCCACTTGATTAAAACCCTTTTTTTCAAAGAGAGTTTTGTCTGGTAACCAGCTTTTCTTACTGGTGACTATTGCAACACCATCCAAATGTAATTCTCTCGCATCCTTTATACATTCCTCTAAAAGCTTGCTCCCATAACCTTTTCCTTTGCTCTTGCCAACGATCCAGAAGCAGTGAATCACCATATATTTCTTGGCATTTATCGCTCGCCATGTAAATTCACTGGGAATATACTCAATAAAACCTCTTTGTTTACCGTCTTCTAAAAGGATTTTTACTTTTAACCCTTCTTTAAACCGTTTCTTCATCCACGCTAGTTTATTTTGATACCCTTTTGATTTCGGTTTGCTTCTCATACAAAAAAATCCGTATTCATCCACGTTTTCAGCATTTACATTCAAGATTTCAAACATCGTCTCTCCTCCTTATCTTTTAAATGGAATGTTCATCAACTATATACATTCTCCTACAGATTTAATGCTTCTCTATTGATAACAGCCGAACCACTTTATCTCTCCACCCTCCTTGCTATAGTTTCATTTTCAGCCCTTCATGTGTTGCTTGAAAGCCTAATCGTTCATAAAAACGCATGGCATCTGGTCTTTGTTTGTCAGTCGTAAGCTGAATCAAATGACAGCCTCTTTCTTTAGCACGCTCGATTGCCCAGTTAATTAGTTGAGTACCTACCCCTTTACCTCGTACAGAAGAGACAGTTCTTACCCCTTCAATAGTCGCTCGCCATCCTCCTTGATGGGTAATATATGGAGTAAAAGTAATTTGTTGAACACCAACTACTTCATTTCCAAAACATGCTACCACTAATTCATTATTGGGATCTTCTGCAATAGCTTGAAACGCTTGCAGATAACTGGCAGGAAGCGGCTGTTCATAGCGCTCTCGCTTACTGCCTAACATATCATCAGCAAGCATAGCTACAATTTGATCTAAATCTTGTAATGTCGCTAACCTAAACTCTAATGACACTGTCATTTTTAATTCCTCCTTTAGTAAAAATTATTTTGATAATTCTCAAATGTTCTTCCATTCGTTTGAAAAGCTAATAGATCTAACGACAATTTTATTGATGGCGGTAATTTACTTTTCAGCTCCTATTTTAGATTAAAGCCATTCTGCAAACCAAGCCACATAATAAGCTGCAGGCAAAAAGATTATTTGCGCTACTATCGTGCCGATAAATTTAGAGCTAACCATTGTTAATGAGTAGCTTTTCAAATAAATATAGTCCGTTTGTTTTTTCATGACGCGATCAGCTAACACAGACGCCTTTGGATCAATAAATAAGGTCAGAATGATGGTGGCAATCCCGTTTATTACCCCTGAGGACATTAAAGCTGCCTGAGAAACTTTTGCTGGAACTAACATGGAAGCATATATGGAGGATATGACACCCGTCGTAAATATAGCTGAAATAATGACATTTAATACAAATAAACGCTTTGGAACTGTGTTTAAGGTAATTCCTTTAAAATAGGATAATCGCGGTAATTTAAGACATTTTAGAAGCTTGTTTAGGTTGTTCTTCTTGAATAATTTAGAAAAAAGAGCTAGCATGGACCCTCTTTCATTTGCTAATTGGACAATTGCTCGTGAAAAGATATTTATAAATGTTGGAAACAACAGGATACCAATTAATACCCCCATTGATGTTACTCCTATTAAAATTCGATATTGCGCCGCAATAAAAGTTAATTTGTCTGCCCCTTTGGGAACTTCTGCTATCAATTTTGCTGTTAATGGCTGTTGAAACATAGTAGAAAATCGCGAAACAATAACCATCGTGCTAAATAACGATATTGCAGTAGCTATTAACTTAACTCTCGTACCAGATATTCTCGTTGAATAGGCTAATGTTTCTATCATTGTAATCACTAACAGTAAAATAGATATGATGATGACCTTTGATGTTATTAATTCCATAAAAACTCCTTTAATTTTTCTTCTAGCTACATTATAACTCTTTTTTTGGAATTAACTAGAAATATTTGCTGAAGTTGATTTTACATTAAGTAGATGTTGTTAAAGTAATAAAAGGACACCGTAATAAGTGTCCTTTTTCGTTTATATGTATTTATTTTAAAGGCTATTTTGCTGTAACTTTACGATATATAATATAATTCGCCGTGTTCAAAATAATTGTCACAGAAAGGAGAAAGGCAGTCGCAACCACTACCCCACCTGATGTGTCCATCATTGCACTCCAATCCTCCATTTTTACAAGATAATAGCTATAGAAAATCTGAAAAGAGATAGAAATCGCACAAGCACCCATGCTAAGAAAACAAATCATTAGCCCATTTCTCTGAACTTTCTTTTTATCTCTCATTAAGTTTGTAGCCGGCAATATCCAAGCAATTAAACCAAGCACCAGGCTCCCAATATTCAGTAACCCCATCCTATTTTAATGCCTCCTATTATATACATTCCACATTTAATAGCCCTAGAAGTATATTCCCTTATTTTAGTATAAAGCTAGCTCTTTATCATAGAACTTAATTACTTCCTTATCTAGTATCATTTTTTAACCATTTAAACCATCGTCCATGTCCGTCTGTTTCTGCAATGCTATTTTCACTCTTCTTACCGGCCATATAATAATCTAAGTGTAAGTATCTATCTTGAATATTATTATAAAGATGAAATACTTCTCTGTGCTTCCCAATTTCTTCCACACCTTGTAACAGAAGCTCCTTCCCTTCTCTTGGTATTTGATTCGCTACATGGGTATGAAAGATGCAAATGGCACTGCCCTCTGGAATAGTTTCGGCATAATATGGCAGCAAGCTTACTCCATCACCGCTCACTACGTTCAAAGCACCTTCTCTTCTGTAATCTGCCGCTTTTTCAAATAAGAATAATCTCTCTCTATGTTCTGGCCATATCAATGCTTTTAGCCATAATTCTTCGTCTTTGTCATGTAAATCTATCGTATGTAAATCAAAACCAATCCTTATCGTAACAGGAGGAGAAGTTTTCAATAAGAATGGCATATTTTCTCCTATTACAGTCGCAGTAATTGGCAGTTCTGACTCTGAATTTCCATACCATTCTTTACCGTATGAATAGGCATACTTATCCCATTGAAGCTGAAAGCCTGCGCTAGTGCCTATTTCGGTTAACGCTAGCGGTTTCTTAGCTAGATTATATATCATGCAAAAAGCAGGATAAAGGTAAGAACATCTTCTCACCTCATTCGTTTGAACTAACTTCGTTTGGAGAATCCATGTAATCTCCTTTTGATATTTGAGGCAGAAATCTTTAAAAATAGGAAACGAAGCCTTAGCTGTTTTGGGATTCTCTGTGATACTAGGGTAATAATCTTTTAGCGAGTGATTGGTCCCCTTTAACAGAAGGTAGTGAACGGCACCAAATAATAGATTAGGGACAGGCTGCCCAACTCTAGCACATTTAGCAATATTAAGAAGCGTTTTATCCATTGCAATTTGTTTAGACAAAAGTGCGTAGAGGACGCTTGATCCCTTACATTCCTTTTCTGCAAAGGTTAAAAATGTTTGAGACAGCATTTCATTAGTACGCATTCTCCTAATCATCCCCTCATATGAATTGGTAATCTATCCTGTTTAATGCTGTATGTGCAAAAATGCTTTAAAAATTTCTCTACTTATTATATGCAGTTCGGCCTGATCCTCTTCTTTTTTGGCTGATAATTTCGTAATTTGGCTGATTTCCCTCTTATTTTGGCTGATAATTTCCTAGTTCGGCTGATTTCCCTCTTATTTTGGCTGATAATTTCGTAATTTGGCTGATTCCCACCTTACTTTGGCTGATAATTTCGTAATTTAGCTGATTTCCCTCTTATTTTGGCTGATAATTTCCTAGTTCGGCTGATTTCCCTCTTACTTTGGCTGATAATTTCCTAGTTTAGCTGATTCTCACCTTACTTTGGCTGATAATTTCGCAGTTTGGCTGATTCCCACTATACTTTGGCTGATAATTTCCTTGTTTGGCTGATTCCCACCTTACTTTGGCTGATAATTTCCTTGTTTGGCTGATTTCCACTATACTTTGGCTGATAATTTCCTTGTTTGGCTGATTTCCCTCTTACTTTGGCTGATAATTTCCTAGTTTGGC
Organism: Niallia sp. FSL W8-0177; assembly: GCF_038006285.1. Taxonomy (NCBI): domain Bacteria; kingdom Bacillati; phylum Bacillota; class Bacilli; order Caryophanales; family Bacillaceae; genus Niallia; species Niallia sp. FSL W8-0177. The sequence goes on along the minus strand of NZ_JBBOUX010000001.1, from coordinate 1,537,172 downwards.
TGATTCCCACTATACTTTGGCTGATAATTTCCTTGTTTGGCTGATTTCCCTCTTACTTTGGCTAATAAATTCGTTATTCAGCTGATTCCCTTCATATTATGGCTGATATTATATACTTCTCTATTTAATTGAGAGCCTATTAATTTATCCACCATAACTCCCCATTATAATTTCAACTCCAAATATCTAGGCTTCTCATATTAAATAGAATAAAGCATAGTAGACTCCATTTAAAAAGATTTATTGATATTCAACTTCTTTATTACTCGTATTGCTCGTTCCCCAAAGAGCTGAATAATTAAATTAGACTTAACACTTAGACAAAAATAAATACTTATTCCCACAACCATACAAACAATCACTATAATACATGCGTCTACCTTAGCTTGAGCTGATAAAAATAAAGTTAATAGCATATAGGTAAATAGTGTTCCAATAAACATAGCGAGTGTAAAGAATCCTATTTGCAGTACTCTTTTGATAACTAATCTTAAAGAATAGCCAGCAAACTTTTTTATCACATAAAAATTAATTATAATTGCCATTAAATAACCAATACTAGTAGCTATTACTGCCCCACTGGTTGCAAAAATTTTGATAAGTGGTATGTTCAGACATAATTTCACCATTAAACCTAACAGCAAACTTATAATAGTATATTTTTGCTTATTAATTCCTTGAAGAACCGCTGCTGTAATAGAGAAAAGGGAAAATAGAATAGCTACCGGAGCATATATTCTTAATATGTCCGTACCAAGTTCTTTATGATGATAAAATACGGTATAGATCGGTTCGGCAAGCAGCGAAAGACCTACAACAGCAGGTAATGTAAAGAATAGAACAATCTGAATTGTTTGATTCACTTGTTGAACTAAACTGACATGATCTTTTTCTGTGTATGCCTTCGTAATGGCAGGAACTAGCGTTAACGAAAAAGCAGTTGCTAAAGAGACTGGAATAATGACAAGTTTATGAGTATTTAAAGTCAAAACACCAAATGCAGTTACTACTTGATCTTTTAAGCCGATAGATTCCATTGCACCTTTGAAAGTAAGTTCATCAATAAACTGGAAATAATGGATTTGCAAGCCCTACAAAAATAAAAGGGATTGCATATACGATAATCTCTTTATATGTTTCCTTAAGTGAAACATCAATGACTCCTTTATCTTCTAAAAGAAGCTAATCAAGATGGGGTTTTCTTTTATACCAATACCATAATAAGACTACTAAACTTCCAACTGCACCAATAAATGCCGCAAAAGTTGCTACACTGACCGCAGTAACCAAACTTCCTTTTAAGAGATTTAGTATGATATAAGCACCAGAAAGCATAAAAATAACTCGTACAATCTGCTCAACTACTTGAGAAACTGCCGAAGGTCCCATTGATTGATGCCCTTGAAAAAAACCTCTAATTAAACTCATAAATGGAACTATGACTAAAGCAAAGCTAACCGCACGAATAACAGTCGTCCCATCTTGAACACTTACATCGGCGTTATCAGGTATGCTAGCTGCTGCTAAAATGGGCGCAAAGAGATATAAAATAACAAATGCAACAATTCCAGTACAACTCATCATAATAAGCCCAGATTTAAATAGTTTTCTCCCTACTGCATACTCCTCTAGAGAATTATATTTAGAAACAAACTTTGCCACTGCTAATGGCAAGCCAGCAGTGGCTATACTGATAAAAATAGAATAAGGGATATAAGCCATCGAGTATAAAGCATTTCCTTTTTCCCCTACTATATGATAAAAAGGAATAACATAGAGCATACCAAGAACTTTTGAGATAATTGTTCCTAGCGTTAAAAGAAATGTTCCTCTTAGAAGTTTTGATGATTCCATTAAATCCATCCTTTTAATTATCTTTTCAAATAACCATTAAAATTAAGCCAGCAATAATTTTTATTTTTCTGAAATTCCATTTGCCAGCAACAAAAAATATGTCCAAATGGTTATTGGAATCAACAAAATAATATTAGATAAAATACTAAAAATTTTTATGTTTTTATTTTTAGATTGTACACCTATAATAAGTGAAACTAGTAGGCCTAAGTCTATTAATAAATATAAGGATATTGGTATCCATAGAGTTAAATTAGAACCCCTTACAAAAAGAAAAACTGCAATTGAGGCTAAGAATAAGAATAATGTTAAAATAATGGATATAAATTCTTTCTTATTTTTTTGTGTCAAGTTTTCCCCTCCTTTATTAATAGATTATAAAATACTTGTTGAAAAAAGACCAATAAATGGTAATGAAATATTATGCAAATTAAATAAGATATAGAGCCTTTAAAAAGTGATGGAATTAATCGCCCCTAGAAGGATTCCTCTTGGTGCTGTAATAACTATGAAGTAAAAAATGTCTTGAAGATTGAGCTTAATAAATGTTTCGTTTTTTTATCCTATCATATTACCTGCAGGATATAATTTTTCGATTGTCTTACGAAAACTGTTTATAACTTCTCTCCCAAATGCTAAAATATGGTAACAACTATGTAGTGCTTTCAACAAATATCCGGCATGATGCTGAGTTAATAAAATTAGCAGATTAATAAGTAAACCTTTTACATCCTCATACATAACAAGAGATTACCTTATTGCATTTGAAGGGAGTATATATGAAGAATTGGACTAGAAAGTTATTAAATACCTCTAGGGGAAAATTTGAAATTTTTATTAAAGGGCAAGGTGAACCTCTTTGTATAACCCACCATTATGCAGAATTTAATGAGACAGGAGATTATTTTGCAGAATCCTTTGTCGATACGCATAAAGTATTTCTAGTTAATCTCAGAGAAGCTGGTAGCTCCGATAAGGCTACTCAACCATATGAACTAGGGTTACTAGAGTCTATCTTCGACTTAGAAGCAATACGGGAAGCATTAGGATTTAAAAAATGGAACTTGGCAGGACATTCCACTGGGGGTATTCTAGGAGTTATTTATGGGATATATTACTCTAACAGTTTGAGCAAACTTGTTTTAGTAGGAGCTGCTGCAAGAGAATATATGACATTTTCTCCTGACTGTATATACAATGATAAACACCCATCTTTTAAGAAAATGCAAGATTTGATAGAAAAGCTAAAACGATCTGATTTAACAATTACAGAAAAGATGAGAATTACGAAAGAACGAACAAAGTTATCCTTATATACTCCTGAAAACTACGAAGAGTATTTTTCCCTTCCTATTCAAAAGAAAATATCCTCGATTAGACTGAACTATTTTAGCCGGGAAGTGCAACTTTTTGATGTTACTAGGAAGCTTAAGTTGATTTCAACTCCAACATTAATCATTTGTGGAAAATTCGATGTTCAATGCCCTCTTTCCTATTCGCTTGAAATGAATGAGTGCATTCCTCATTCAAAATTATTGATATTTAATCAAAGCAATCATTATCCGTTTCTAGAAGAAACTTCACGATTTAAGGATGAAATAGATGCATTTATGGGGGAAATTTCATGCAATTAAAGAAGATAGATATTGATATGATCGCTCACTCATTGCTTACTTCTCTGATAACCGCTATTTGCATTAGTACGATTTACCTTATTAATTCCTCTTATTTTAGTTTGTTGGGAATACTATTATTTAGTTTTATTTTCTTTTGCTTTTATCTGGTTATTGCGTCGCCGCTGCAAATTTTGCTAAATCAAAGACCAAAAAAATTTAGCATTCTCTACCTCGCGATCTATAATGTTTTTTCTGGTGTTGTCACATGGATTGTTGCCATGTTTTTTTGATATGGAAGATCCTTTCCATTCTTCCATCTTTTATTTTGTGTGCATCTCTTTTTTGGAAAGTTGATTCTCTGTTACTTCAGAAAAAAGCGGAATAAATATTGAAATGTGCTGTGAGAAATTAGGAGGAAACGTATGAAAAACTCATTACAAATAATAGCAGAAGCTTCTTATTCATTAAATTTTTTGGTTTATGTTCAAAATATCTTTCTCAACCAAAATGATAATAAGGATAATTGGAAATTCCCCTATCCGCTAACAACGTGCGAGTTTCGAAAGGATTTTTTATTACAGTATCGCGACTTATGGACTAAGGTAACGAAAAGTATTTCTGAGAATAGAGATATTGACCAGGATATTTTCTATAATGAAAAACACTTATTTTATCATGAATTGTGTGATGTTAATGTCGATAATCTAACTGCTTTTGATCAAATATATGATTCCTTTTTCACTTGGTGGACTAGTCTAGCAGGTGGATTTTCCATTGAAAGAGCTATGGGCGAAACAATAGAGCATATCTATCATGATATTTCAACTATACTATTAGAAGAAAAAATCATCCCCAAAAAACCATTACATATTAACTTTATTTATGATAATTCTATAATAGAAGATTTAACCTCTTTTTCCTATTTCGCTGTATTATCAATAAATGATTGTATACTTCATTATAAAGAGGCCGTTGCTCGAATTAAGATTTGTGTAGATTAATTAGCTTCTATAATGGATTCAAAGTTATTTTTCATTTATAGAAGCCATAACTTAATAACAACCTACCTACTTCTTCCCAGTCCTTCACTTTTGTTATTCGTTCGTGCTTACACATTTGATTGTATGGCTTATCAAGTAGCAATACATCTATTCCACTATTTGCAATAGATAGTGCATGGGTAGGGTTGTCTTCAATAAATAGAGTAACATTATGAATGAAAGCACATTCAGGCTTACCATTTATATATTCTGAAGCGCATACTATATCATCTATGGGTAACTTATTTTTAACTATCCAAAGTTCCGCTGAATTCATCCACGCTTTAGGCCTCCCCGTCATGATTGATAGTTTTGAAGTTTTGCTTAGTTCACTAAGTACATCAATTAAAAATGGATATGGTTTAGCTGAATGCAGTTCCTTTTGGTTGTTTGTAAAAAAATCTACAAATGCTTCAAAGGAATATCCATATAAATCCGAAACTCCATACTCTACCATTTCTTCGTAATCCCAATTTTTGTTATGTATTTTATTTAAAAGTTTTACAATCGATTTTCTCATATCAACAAGTGTATCATCAAAATCTATTCCAATATGGTTCATATAGCCCCTCACATTTTATTTACTCTTAAAAGATTATAGAGCACCAGTATATTTGTTTTATTTTGGGCTCTAAATCCCGAAAAACTGTGGCACTTTTACTCCCCAGTCAAACAAGATTGCCATTATCGTACATACAAAAAACACCACAATGCAAAGGTTTACAATTAATTTTCCAATTCGGTTGTCGTTTTTATCTTTACTTTTCTGTTTTACTCTTTCTCTATATAGTTCTTGGACCATTTTCTGTTTTTGTAATTTCTCTTCTTTATCTCGCTTCATCCCTTATTCCACTCCTTTTTCAAATCCTTTCTTTTATACGCTTCTCGACTTAAAATATCATTCCATTTAGCATCGTTCTATTTTTACATTAACTTTTCTATAATGAAAGGCAATTCTCCTAAATCATCTACAATATAATCTGCTTCGGCATTTCTCCAATGCAAATCCTTCTTCCAAATCCCTTTCATCCCTACTTTTTTCGCAGCAAGCACATCATTTTCTGGATGGTCTCCGACAAATATAGCTTCATTTGGCTGCACATTCAGTATGTTTAAAGCTTTATTAAATATCCTAGGATCCGGCTTTTTTATTCCTTCCCATTCGGAAACCAATATGACATCAAAATATTTTTCAATCTGCAAAGACTTCATATTATCCATTTGAAATTGTCCAAACCCATTGGTTATCATTCCTAAAAGAAGATTCTGGCTTTTTAATCCCTCCAACATCTTCTTAAGATTGGGAAAAGCCATGCAGTGATTTTTAAATTGGCTAAGATAATCTTGTAAGAGCTCTTCCCATGTTATCTCCTTAAGCTCGAATTCAGCTGCTAATTGTTGATATACCTTATCCTTCCAAACATAGCCGCGTTGATCCAATTCAATAAATCTCTTTGTATATGTATCTTTGGGAATATGGCCAAGCTCTATATTCAATCTATCATATTGACAATCCACAAACATTTCTATTGATGCATCTCTATTCAATAAGGTACCATCTAAATCAAATATAATCGCTTTAATCATGGTTAATTGTCGATCCCCCTCCCTAATGTTAAAATTTTTTCTCTGTTTCTAAATTCATTTTTTTTAAACGATTCTCCTTTTTAATTACATTATTTGTTAAAATAAAGAAAGTGAAGAGAATTGGAGGAAGACAACATGCTTAAAAGAAAAGTAGTATCAGCTATTCTGACTTTATTTTTATCCACTTTTGTATTTACTGTTTTTCTTCCACTAGACTCATTTTTTACTCAACCGGTTATTCAAGATGTTGATTTAAAAGAAGATCTTATAAGCTATACTCTTTTTTTCAGCTTAGGTTTACTTCTATATGGGCTTCCGATCTCCATCTTAATAGAGAAAATAACAAGCAAACTTCCTCAAGGCAGGCTTGCATTCAGCTTTATATTATATGTTTTCTTTGGTTTTCTACCTTTCTTTTTTCTTTGGATTTTCACTATCTACTCCTTAAGTATATCTATTATGTTCTTTCTTATAGATGAATCCATAAGGCGATTTAGGCAAGAAAAAGATCGTATCATAAACAATGTTTATTGACTTTTTAATTGTCGGTAAGTCTTATTAAAAGAGGAGCAAACATTTGAAGAAAAAAGCGCTTATTATCTTTACTACCGTGACTTGGCTAATCATACTATGTCCTTTTGCTATATTAGGATATATCAACTATCAAAAACATTCATTAAAAAATGACGTATATGCATATCTTTTGGAAAAATATCAAGAAGAGGACATACTAGAAATTGATACTACCTTGACAAAAGCAAGCTATCACTTTACCACGTTTGTGACTTTTAGAGATGAACCGGACCAAAAATATGAATATATACGAGTTGATAAGGAAATTAGACAAGCTTCCCCCAATCCTAATGAAGAGGAGGAACATTTATATAAACACCTTGATTTTAACAAATATAATTAGTTGAAATACCAATTTCCCCATCTCTTACACTGTTTTGCTGGAGAATGTTTTGTATTAGAGTAAAAGGGATTAGTTCGATATGTAACTTCTATTATTGATAATGTTCGTTGTATTTTCCTTCTTCATAAATTTCTCTTGCGCCAAGAGCTGTCCATTCTTGGGGTGTGAAATCTGGATGTAAATCTAAATAGGATCTCATCATTTGATAACCGACATTGTAACCATAATTATAAGGCAGTACATTCCCGCCCGATATTATTTCTGCTGACCTGTAGGGATCTTCTTGGAATAAATCTGGTTCAATTTGATTCCAATCATCCTTATTAAAATTGTAATTAACAGTAGTTAGAGTAATATCTGGATATACAAGCTTTTCAAACATTACTGCTTTTCCTTCAAGAATTAAGTTATCCAATACGGTATGAGAGTGAGAATTATTAAAGTACTTTTCCGTCCACACACTATGATGATATTCGTGAGCAATTCCTGCTTTAAGAGTTTCCTCATTAAAAAATTCATTGTATAATACACTGATTTTTCCTGCTCCCTCTGTAAACATTAAAGTTGTACTCTTAGTTGCCTCTGTAGGATAAATACATATATTCGTTTTTTGATTTGATGGTATATAATTAGAAGATTTTATTAAACTTTCCTCAATGGCTGAATTTATAGCCTTCACATCCATTGTTTGAATGATATTATTAACTTCTTCTCTATTTTCTGGTGCTTTAACAGTCTCTGTGAAATACTCTGCATCCTGATAACATGCCTCATAAATAGGATTAATTACTTCCTCGTCAAACACCTGACTTTCTGACATATTTACATCTTTTTTCATCCTTTTCTCGAAGTTCTCATATAGTTTATATACGTGAATTATATTGTACGCTTGACCAGTTTCAGGATGTTGGAATGAGTATGTAAGTCCTTCTTTTACCTTTTCTTCTTGTTCTACTACCTCATTTTGTTGACATGATGATAAGAAGAATATTGTAAATATCAAAAGATAGTATTTGATTCCCCGCAAAGTTATCCCTTACCTCCCATAGATTTTTCATTATTGCACGTTCTAATTACATAAAAGTTCCCGAACATTCTAATAATTCTTTATATGAAAATAGAAGAAAATTTTTAAAATCCTCCTCTATTCATCTTAGAAAGAATATGCTACCAATACAGTTAGATACTTATATAATAGTAGAACTATTTGTCCAAAGTAAACTCGAATTCAAGACCAGTTGGCTTTCTTTTGAGAGGCTCATTGTATTCCTTAAATATTAATTTAATGTTTGACATATTATCAGGCAAGGGCGGTGTTACAATGAATTCGAATGATATATGCCCACCGGAAGCTCCACCATGATCGTTTCGACAGTCGTAAACAATATTGGTGCCATTGATGGAAAGTTCTATAAATATAAAATGGTGCATATCTCCAGGCTTCTCTTCGGAGACGTCCTTATCAATATTCAAGTGAACCACGCTGGCATTTTCATATTGACGAATAAATGGTACTGAATAGAAAACATTATTATCTTCATACGATTTTAAAACTGGTTTATTTTTCAGAAATCCTTTAGGTACTTCTATTGGTTTATATATATCCTCTCTTAGTAAATGGCTAAAAACATCATTTAAAAACTCCCCATTCAAATTATATTTTTTAGACCAAATAGCTATATGCTGCGAAGTTGGATCTCCAGGATCACTTGATATTATTTTTCTTTGACTTATTAATTCACATATTTTTTCATCAATTGACTCCACACGTTTATCATAATAGTTACCATACGATTCAAGTGTCATTTTGTACTCTCCTATACTCACGTTTTCATTTCCAATATAACACATTATAGGAAATATTTTAAATTGGATAACAAATCACTTAAAGTGTAAATTTTATTAGTCTTTCATTCTTTTTTATTTTTTTGTGAGCAAATAAATAACCGTATTATCTTACCTTTTATCAAAACTTTTCTCCTTCCATCTAAATCCTCACTAATTTCAGTAAAATAATTTAAAACGCCCGCTTACATAGACAAATTTTAACAGATAATAAAACTAAAAAAGCTAGGAAATTTTTAAAATTTTCCTAGCTATCATGTTATTATTGTTGCGTTGCTTTATTCTCTTCCCAGTACAACCTGCTATAAATCTCTGCAAACGCCTCAATACTGCGGTTTATTTCTTCATTATTATTATCCACTCCCCCTACTTCTAACAATAATGCTCTTTTAGAAAAATTTTGATTGTAAACCCCATTCCCCGTATCGGCTCCTTTTAAGAAAACTCCTCTAGATATACCAGGATACTTCCTAGTTAATTCCTTATGGATCTTAACTGCAAATATTTGGTTTTCTTCGTAGTTTTTATGTTCTTTGCCTATTACAAAGTAGAGTTTGGCGTACCTTTTATCATTTATAGATGCTGTTGTATGCTTTTTTCCTGCTGCATCGCGGTGTATATCTATTAAATATCCAAGTTTGTTGTTATTGCTTAGGGCCGTTTCAACTACTTCTTTTGATACAGTATAGGAATAAGTATAATTCCACTTTCGATCCAATATTAATTGATTAATGTTTGTTTTATCTAATTCAACACCGATTCCTTCTTGCTCGAGTAATTTAGTCAACTTTGCACTTACTCCAACCACATTGGCTCTTTCATCAGCACTTATAACATTGGGGTTGTTAGCAGTGTCTTTTAACAATGGGCGATATGCCTCATAATTATGTGAATTGTAAATAAATATTGTCTTATTCTTTGGTTTCCCAGCTACCTTTTTATTTTCATCTTTGTTTGGCTGTTCCTTCTGCTCTTCTTCCTTAACTTTTTCTTCATCGACCACTAATGGATTTTCTAGCATATCCTTTGAGGGAGTTGATTCAAATGGTAGATTAGCAAGAGTTGTCCCTTCCTCAGCCACGACAATTTCTGTATGAAAGTTCGCCAATGTAGGTAGTTCGCGACCAAGCAAAGTCCTTATATCATCAAGTCGCACATTAGCTGATAGTTGTAAAAAAAGAGTTGAAACTGTATGCTCACTAGCATTAGAGGGGGGAAATGAATGATTCGAGATATGAAAAAATCCAGAAAATAATTCAGTGGAGTTAACTGGCTTTAATAAATCCATCATATTATTTGAAGTTAATTTCAATGAGAAAACTGATGTTGTAGTAACTGCTATACAGACAAACATTACAATAATCCCCATAATACTAATATTTATGTAATATATTAAGCTATGAGACTTGGATATTTTCATCTTCCAGCCCCCTTTCAAGTATATATGTATGTTTTTGTAATGGAAGTTATTCTATTCATCTATTGAATAGATATATACAATCTTTAAGGTTTTACTCACAATACTATGCTATCCAAGATAAACAGTAGCGATTTGTTCTCTAAATCAGTATTTTTATACCAATATATAAACAAAAAACCTCCAATAGGAGATCTTAAACTTTTACTTCATACTCTATTTCACCTTATGAGAAATCATAACAACTTCTGTCTTTATATCAACCAGCTTAGACATATCATCTATACGTTCATTCCAAAACTCAATATGCTATTTATCAAGCAAATGCTCTGATTGTTCTACTTCTTGTTCACCTTCCCCTTGGATAGAATACCAGTAGAGATATTCTTCCCCATTTAGAGTTTCTCTAAAAATAGTCTCGAGAAACATTTTTTCTATTTTTAGCGAAAGAAATCTTAATAACCATCCTAATGTTTTGAATAGGAGACACTGTGATTGATTGTTTTACTATTAATATTTAGAAAAATAATAATACTAATTTCCTAATAAATTCTAAGTTTCACCTTATTTAGATAACTTTCTTTTTGAGCTTAGTTATTTACTTCATAAAAACAAAAGCCATTAATCATCGCATTTCAACAATGATTAATGGCTTCCTAATAGAATACTTAGTGATGTACTAAAAATGAATAATTAAATCAGGTATTATTTCTATACAATAGGAAAAGTAACAGTAACTTCTGTTCCGTTTCCTTCCTTACTCTTAAAATGAATGGTTCCATCATACTTTTCGATAATATTATAGCAAATCATTAATCCAAGCCCTGTTCCTTTCGCTTTTAAAGAATAGAAAGGTGTTCCAATCTGCTCTAATTGTTCTTCGTTCATTCCTGTACCCTTATCGATAATCACAATTTTTAATATGTCTAATTCTCCTATTAATTTTACATGAATTGTATCACCAGGCTGGGAGGCTTCAATCGCATTTTTCAATAAATTTACGAATAATTGTTTAAATTCCATGATATTACATTGAATCTTATAGTCCGTTTCACTTTCTAATTCAATATGTATCGTATCATTCATTGCATATGAATTCAGTAAGTCCATCACAGTATGCAGAGCTAGTTTGACTGAAATAATCTCCGTCTTCGTTTCGCTTGGTTTTGCTAATGATAAAAAATCAGTAATAACCGTTTCGGCTGCTTCTAGCTCATCTAACATTAGCTTATATTGTTTTTTTATATGTTCTGGTATTTCCTTATCCTTTTCATGAAGCTGGATAAATCCTTTTACTACCGTAATAGGATTACGAATTTCATGTGCAACAGCTGCCGCAAGCTGCCCTGTTGTCCTCAGCTTTTCAGCTTGCTTAACTTGAACATAATATAGCTCTTGATCTTTCATTCTTTTTTGAAAGAGCAGGAAAAGAAACAGCAGCAAAAGCTGTGTCCCCAAGAAATTAGTGATAACTCCTATAAAATCCAAATAGCTATAACTATGTATGCCAGGGGATTTATTCATCATCAAATAAATAATTACGCATAACATAATAGTAATATTCCCTAACAATGTGATATAAAATAATCTAATATGTAAAAACAAGACAGGAATAACTGGTATAAAACAAATCAGCAATATCAAAGCAAATCTGTCAGGAAACCGTAAATACATAAAGAAAAAATAGGCAGACATCAAAAATATAATCGTTGCTCTAAAATTTAATGTATCTTTTTTGGGAAAAATGACTAGTAGAATAGAAATACTTACAACGAATAAAAATTGCAAGATTAAAGACATCGAAATAATTCGATTATCCTCTATGTAAACTATCACTATCCCTGCGCTCATTAATATGATGAATAAGCCAATAATCATACGATAAAGCTTTATACTAGGTAAAAATTCATTGTCTATCATTAAAACAGTCCTCACATTTATATTAAATCGTAGGTTATTTAAAAATGGTACATCATAATCATAACTGAAGTTTTTATAGTATACAATTTGTAATCTTTATTCACTAAGCCGTTCAATTACTTGTCATAAGAAGGGTCTAATAGGTAAGCTTTTTATCCTCACTACTATGTAAAAGTCTATTTTACCTTATTGTTCCAACTTTTTGTAGTCTAATCTGACTATTCCTTTTTGATAATTCTATATTATTGCTGTGATCATCATTTATTTAAAAATCGCCATAATTCATTTATTAGCATTATTCGATCATTGTTTCCGTTTAAAAGAATTCAAAAGACCACCTAAGAAATCAAATTAGATGGTCTACTTGAATACATATAGAAAAATGTGTACATTTATAGTTAATTACTTTCTGCTTTTAAATTACTCGACAATATCGCAAGGAAGTGTAACTCTCTCCTTCTACATTGCCGTATGTATCTTGTTCCTTCTTAAAAATAAATCCTTTCGCTTCATAGAATGGGATTCCTTTTTGATTACCTTTCGCTACTGACACCCATTGCTCACTTGCAGCGAACTCTTCCTTCAGCTGTTTTGTGAGAACATCTAATAATTTTGTACCAATGCCTTCATTCCGCCTATCCGGATTGATGTATAAAACAAACACTTCGCCAGCGGTATCATTTATCATGCCACCACCAATGGCACCGACTACTTCATCATTATCAATGGCAACAAAATAGCCTCCCCATTCTCTACTTGTTTCCGTAACTTCCTTGTGAAATCTTTCTCGATTATAAAACGTTGAAATAATTCTAGTAATATATTCTTTTGAACTGAGATCTTCATATGTTGCCCAGTAGCCATCCCTGCATACCTTTGCAATTCCTTCGACATCTTTCGGTTCCGCTTTTCTAACTTTAATCATAATCTCACCCCCTATTTTTTATGTTAAATCCATTATCTCAAAGGTCAGAAATCTATATATTATATCCTCTAGATCTTCAATAATCGCCTCTACTACTCTATAATTTCTTATCATCATTTTCTTGGTCAAGATGCACTATCAGATTATAAATCTCTTTTCTAGATTTCTCTATATGATGTATCTTTCTAAAGGTAAATAATGAAGCGAAGGACGCAACTAGATATTTAATATTTAATTCGTTATAATTTTGAATGATAATCTTTTGCATATAATTCTCTTTTGGCAGTATGCCTTATGAATAAAAAAATATCCAATAGCGTTTATTTATCCCCGAATCTGCAACTCACTATGCCTATCTCGCTTTTTATATTTTCATATTTCTCTCCATTATAGGATTATGAGTTTGCAGCCATTTTTCCGTGATACTTATCATCCAGTCTCCCATTACATTTAAAAAGTTTATGATTACTTCTGAATTAGTTATTGGGTTAACCGCATACTCCAGTGCTTGTTTCATTTCAGATTGTTTGCTTGGAAAGTGTTCAGAAAATAGTTTATATGCTGGGTACAAATCCCTTGTGTATTTGTTTTCTTCCACTAAAACCAAGGCTAGTCCTGCCCTAATTATAATTTTCATAATCCACCTGCAGCAATCCACTACATCTTCAACATCTTCGTTCCCAGAAAGTTCTTCTTTTGCCTGTTGAATTTGACTTTTTAAATTGACAAGATGTTCATTGGCAAGTGTTTTGTCTGCTTTATAGTTAGGTAAAAAATCCCTTATATCTTCTCCGTAAACACAAATACTATGAGTTTTTATCATAAATGGTATTATCGAAAAGTTAGTAGTCTCTAAAATATCTTCAATAAAATAAAAACTAAGTTCAACACCATCAACTGCTTTAAAGTTTTCATTTAAGACTTCTTCTGCTCTATCAACCCAATTTAAGTCAATGGAATCAATATTTTTATTGGTAATAGCTATTGTATCCAAATCTGATACATTATCTATTCCTAACCCACGAGGAATAGAACCTCTAATATACACACTATGTAAATGTTCTCCTAAATGAGATACATATGTTGCTACCGCCGCTTCTATAATACATTTAAATTCTGGCGTTATGGCATTTATAGTCGAATCATTTATGATATTGCCTCTTGAATCTGTCCGACAAATACGCCCAATATTTTTAATTTCTATCAATAATCTCTCCTTTTAAAAAAATTCATGATTCTTCCAATTAAATTATGATACTATCATATTAACAGATTTTTCTAAACTCATGAACTAGGAGTATTGCTTATGAAAATTATCATATTAGGATCTACTGGATTTTTAGGATCTTCCTTATTTGCACTTGCCTCATCCATACCTGATTTTTCCGTTTACGGGACTTCTCGTTTTGCAAATGCCCATTCACATATTTTACAACTGGACATGAATAACAAACATCAAGTAACCCAACTAATGAACCATATTAATCCTGATGTTGTTATTTGGTCTTTGATGGATGGAGAAAATGAGAAGCAGCTTATTGAAATTGGCCTCCACAATATATTAACTGTCATTTCTCCAAAAACAAAATTAATATATTTGTCAACAGATGCAGTTTTTGTGGACGGCAAAGGTAACTATTCTGAAACAGATCTACCAGGATTTCTACCTAGTGGAGCACCATTATCTACATATATAAATGCCAAACACATTGGGGAAGATTTACTCCTTACAAATCACACAAACCATCTAATTATTCGGACAGGTCCTATTTATGGCAAAGATGCTAATCAAGAGATTGAAGCTAGAACAAAACGACTCGTTCATGAAATTAAAATACATGGATATGCGCATGCCCCTGCCAACACATTCAAAACTTTTGTTCATATTGATGATTTATCAAACGCAATAATCGAAATCATCAATATGAATTTAACAGGAATTTTACACTTTGGTCCAATACAAAAGGAAAGCTATTATTCTTTTTATGGCAAAAGATTATTGCAACTTGGATTTGCAACTACAAATCTTCTGCCCTTTTCCATTAACAAGTACGAAAAACCTTTTCATGCTTTTGATACTTCTTTAAATACTAAAAAAGCCACTAGCTTACTTAGAACTAACTTTCGCAATGTTGATGAGCCAGGCGGTATAAAAAAGATCATAGAAACAAATAATTATGAATCGCGATGGAAATAAATAGAAAAATCCCCAATACAGAAGAGAATATAAATATCATGCTCACAATTATAAAACTACAAGGAAAAGAATCGTGGAAAAAAACAATGATTTTGTGATTGAAAAGGAAAATAATCCCCTTCCATTATAACAAGGCTACATGCTCTTTTTTATCCTAAATGCAGACCAAAATGGAATTAACGGTACAATCACTAATAATCGAAACCAATTATTCGCTCCTAAAAAATAAAGGGCAGGCACAAAAAAGAGAATTCCACTAATTAAAACAATTTCCCAAGATCAGCGCCGTAATCCTATTAGGAAGACTAAGAAGGCGCCACCAGTTAATAACCAGAAAAGTTGACCGAACCAATAGACATACAATAGGCTGCCTCCTAAATATTATAGTTATAAATGTATGATATTGCATATTACCAGTTCGAAAGGTTCTATTGTATTTCAACTAAAGCTATAAATGAAAAAAATAGCAATTATACATTTAAGACAATGGTTGTTCAAAATATGCATTTAGAGAAAAAGAAGAATTATTTTTTATAAGATTGTTATGCATATAACACTATTTCCCTTTATATGAAAATTACATCAGCTCGATAGAATTGGGTAAATGCTCCTTACCCTCTTTTTCCAACTGTATATTTCCAAAATAATAACAAAAGCTAATCATAATACAATATTTATAGGAGAAAATTTTTATTATGAGAACCTCTTTTTTATGATTACTTCTTTTCACATCTTTACATCCTGTGGTAGATGTAACCACCATATCAGAAGGCATTCCTCCAAAGGTAAACTCTGCATTAACAGAGTCTGCTTTTTTAAGATTTCTCAGTCCAACCATACTTGAAATCATGGAGAAGCATGGCGATAACCAGCTTTATATGAATGAAAAAAAAGGAGTCGATTACTTTTAACGAACATGAAGATTCGTATGATGTCACATTACATGTAGTTGGGTTTGAAGGAGCCCATAATCCTCCTTATAATTTCATTCGAATGGTCATTCGTATCCCGGGGAGGAAAAATATAACTGGTTATTATGATGTCGTCTCCTATAAGAAGCATTTGGTTGATAATACGGATTACATAGAATAATTATAGATTAGCCATTCTCCCTATTCCTTATCTTCACTTTGCTAATAAACTCCATTAATTTTTCTACTAGAATATTATCAATCATCATCCTGTTAGGTCGCTAGCAGTAATTTAAAGGTTTCTTAAGTTTCATACCTGGGATGTCTTAAAGTGGATTATCTTTCTCGATATGCTTCATACCAATGATATGGTTGAACTTCTGCTAATGTCTTAAAAATAATTTCATTGCCAGGATTCGTAATAGCTACTTTCACATCTGATCCCCAATAAAAAAGCCTTTCCTGGCATATTCCACATGGCGTGAGGATTGTAAAGGCAGCTTTTTCATTTTCCCTCACTACACAAATGGAATGGGTAATTCGGACAGCAAGTTTATGTGCTTCAAGTACAGCACCTGTTTCTATACATAATTCTGTAGAAGCATTAATAATTTCAGGAGCAACACTAGTCAATATTTCCCCTTCATTTGTATACATAGCAGCAGCGCCTCCCCAACCTACTGGATACCTTTTTTCTATTAACGCTACTGCTCCTTCATATAGTCTTTTCTCTATATTCATTCTGTACCTCCTGAGTATCTGAATCTATTTTTGTAAAAATTATATTAACAGCGCAATTCGTTTCGAAAAATTCTGTTAAAAACAGTTTATCATATAGTGTAATAACGGAAAATCAATTAGTTCCATTAATGCGCGGAAAACCTAAAAAAGCAGTAATACACCTTAAATACAGATAAAACGCTTGAAAAAAATTCAAGCGCTTTATCATCTTACTATTTTTCGTTGTAAATTAAACATTCGATAGCTTAAGTGAAAATACTCTTACTCTTTTTACCTTAACAAATTCTGATACCTTTATGTATAAAATATGACTTCTTACTAAGGGTAAATCCATAACAGAGCAATGAAATAAAAGTTACCTTATTTAATCCCCTTTAAGATTAGTTTTCCAACTTTTTTGCAGTTTCCGAATATAAACGATTTGTCCAATGTGGTATGCATTATGAGTGGTCAAATTGCTTAGAACCTCCCACCACTTTGCCGTCTCCGGAAAACCAATTACATCATTATCAACCTTTTCTTGTGTCAGTAGGTCTTGCCATTGAAGCAGAACAGCTAAAAGAGACTTTTTTAAAGCAGCAAACGTTATATTTTCTGGAATAACAAAGCTTTCATTATTATCATTTATAGGGGCAACAGCATTGACATGAGATTCTTTGTATCTTGTTTGCCAAGTTTCATTCCAGTAAAGAAGATGTTGTACAATTTCTGCAATACTGTTGCTTTCATCATTAGGTTTCCAAAACGCTTCTTCCTCTGTTAAATTTACAACAGATTCCGAAAACGATACGTACCAGCTAGGATCATTCGCATTTGCTAACAATTGATCCTGCAAAACGTCTTTCGCGCGAGACATAACTAATCACACTCCTTCTGATTATAGATAACTATTTCGACGACCTTCTGAAAACTCCTGTATATTACATTATTATATATTTTTTTCCTCCTTAACTGCGGAAGACAAATCGCTATTACTTACAATCTGTGAAACATAGTCAAAAAGGAATACACTAATTCATCTTAATAGAATGTGCAATAAGGATCACTGGCTTTTTTGACAAACAGAACAAATACAGAACGGCAGCTTAATACATAAAACCCTCTATTTAGAGGGTTTCAGATTGAAGACAAAAGGCATTTGGGAAAGCTATATTTCCCAAATGCCTTTTTAATTTTTGATTTTCTTCTTAGAATCTATCTTAAAAATAAGTATAAATTGCCTATTATTCATATTTTTTATGCCATTTTTGGACTTCCCCAAGTCCAATTGGCTAATTTCTTAAGATTTATTGCAGCAAAAGTTAGCATCGCCTGCATGGACAATTTTTTAAGTCCCCGTAGGGTTGTCCATCGCATACCATGCTTTTCTTTTGCATCTGCAAAGACTCGTTCAATGGATTCTTTTCGACGTGCATATATTTCTTTTACTTCTTGTTTATGACGAAGGTGTTCGGCTTCTTCTAAATAGTCTTCCCAGATATGGCGTTGGATTAACTTTTGATGATTTTGACTCTGAGTACACTGTTTTAGTAAAGGACACTTTGAACACTTCAAGGGATTGGATTTGTACTGCCGATATCCTTCCTTCGTGGTTGTTGTGTATGATAATATCTCTCCTTGCGGACAGATATAGCAATTATAGTGCTCATCATAAACGTATTCATGTTTACGGATGAACCCTTCCTTTGTTTTTGGTCGAGTATAAGGAAGTGCAGGAGTGATGCCATTCTCTATTAGAAAATTACAAATCGCAGGAGTCTTATAGGCCGCGTCAGCAGCAATAGCTAAAGGTTTCTTTACTTTATCCATTATTTTTTCTACTAATGGTTGAAGTATATGACTATCATGAATGTTTCCAGACGTTACAATGGATCCTAACACAAAACCATTTCGGTCAGTAGCAGCATGAAAAGAATAAGCAAACTGTTTTGTTCTTTCATCTTTTACGTAGTACCCACTTTCAGGGTCAGTAGTACTTTTCTTAATTTCCTTTATCTCTTCCTTTTCAAACTTTTCAGGTGGAAAAGGCTTCTTTCCGTTATCAATACGGTCTTGATTTAATTCAGCCTGAAGTTTCGCTTCATAAGCTCGAGTTTCTTTTCTCACTGTTTTCTTTTCAAATTTACGTTTATTAGCACTAGCTTTAACATGAGTTGAATCAATAAATACATGATCTGCGCTCAATAAACCTTTATCTGTAATCTCTTTTAGAATCCGATAAAAGATTTGTTCAAATAAATCCGTTTCTTTAAAACGACGCTCATAATTCTTACCAAAGGTAGAGAAATGAGGAACTTCTGTATAAAAACCGAATCCCAAGAACCAGCGATATGCCACGTTTGTTTCAATTTCTTTAATGGTTTGCCTCATAGAACGAATACCAAATACATATTGAATAAATGTCATTTTAATCAATACAACAGGATCAATACTCGGACGACCTAGTGTTGAATAGAGTTTTTCAACCAATGGATAAATGAAGGAGAAATCAATAGCAGATTCAATTTTACGCACCAAATGATCTTGTGGTACTAATTGGTCAATTGCGATAACTTCTAACTGATCTCTTTCAGTATTATTGTTTCTTGTCATCATTATCCATCACCTCTAAAATATCTATTAATAAATATTTTAAATAAAAAAAGACTGTATGCAAACTCGATTTTATCGAGTTTGTCTACAGTCTGAAACCCTCTATTTAGAGGGTTTGACCATTATCTATAGTAAATACTTGTCCGGTTATAGATTTTTGAATTAGTTGAAAAACTATTGCTTCAGCTATATCTTCTGGTGTGGAAATTCTTTGTAGTGGTAATTTGCCTGCAAGTTGATACATCTTCTCTTCATTACCAGCCCACCACCTTGTTTCAACAGCTCCAGGAGAAATGCTATTAACTCTTATGGAAGGTGCCAATGCGATAGCCAATGACCTTGTCATCGTATGTATAGCAGATTTTGTTGCTGCATATGGGATAGACGAACCTATACCAGTCATTCCTGCTACACTCCCCATATTTACAATTACTCCAGAATGTTGTTTTTTCATAAAAGGGACAACGGCTTTTATGCAATGGAACATTCCCTTCACATTTACACTGAAAAGAGAATCCCATATTTCATCTGTTAATGCATCTAAGTTATCCATAGCTATTTGCGCTGTGATACTCGCATTATTTACTAATCCATCTATAGATCCAAAAGTTTGAACAGTTTGGGATACTAATTCCTTTACTTCCTTTTCGTTAGCTACATTTGCTTTATAAGCAATAGCTATCCCGCCATTTTGTTTTATTTCATTAACAACTTTATGAGCTTCCTTTTCAGATTGGTTGTAATTTATCACTACTTTTGCACCTTCAGAAGCTAGTTTTACAGCTGTAGCTCTTCCTACTCCAGTTCCAGCCCCGGTAATGATTACTACTTTATTCATTAATTCCATTTCCGTATCATCCTTACTTATTTTTATTTGTACTATTACATTATGCTTTAATTAAAATGAGGAGTATAATACAGAATAATGAATTAGATATCATTTTAAATGATATCAGAGAGAAGGGCGAAACTATTGGAAAGTCATGAATTAAAGATTTTTAAACATGTTGCAGAATTGCAATCAGTATCAAAAGCAGCCGAAAAATTAGGATATGTACAACCAAACGTTAGTCAACGAATAAAAAATTTAGAAAATGAACTAGGCGTGCGATTATTTATGCGAAATAATCGGGGAGTAACATTGACTGAAGAAGGCGAAAAATTATTAGATTATACAAATGAAATTCTACAATTGATAGACGAAGCTAAAACAGCTATTAATCCTAATAAGTGGAGAGAATCATTAAAAATAGGAGCTTCTCAAACAATTTCTGCCGTTAAGATTCCTTCCTTACTTTCTGCATTTTTAAAAGAATCTAATAATCTAGATGTGAAAGTAAGAACAAGTAATAATTTGATGTTAGAAGAAATGCTTTTCTATGGTGAAGTGGATGGTATATTTGTAAATAATAGTAGTAAAAATACATCTGATTGCGAGATTGTTTATAGTTACTTAGAGAAAATTATACTAATTTCCCCTATACTTAACCCCATTCATATTAATTCTAATCAGACGTTGATAGTTAATAGTGATAGAAATTGCATATATAGAAAACAATTATTGGAGTGGTCCAAAGAAAGCAATTTTCATAGTTCTCACATCATTGAATTTGATTCTCTCGAGTCTATTATTCAAGCAGTTCACGATGGATTGGGTATCAGCATAATACCTGCAGATATTGCAGAAACTCGAAAAGGTACCAAGGAAATCATATTTACAGAACTACCTAAAAAGATAAAAATAGACTTTTTAATCAAAAACAAAAAACAGCAAATACCAGGTTTAAAAAAATTTATTCGCTTTTTGCGAGAAAATAATGAACGAAAATAAAATAGATAATTTTAGGTGGTTTATTGATTTATCTAACTAATTCTTAGATGCTGCTACTTTTAACTTCTAAAGTGTATATTCAGGCCGAACAATATATTACAACTCTCTTTAATTTTGAAAGATATAAGCAACAGCTAAATGTTTTATAATATTTAAAAAGAGAATCTCTCACTTTTATTAAGTAGGAGATTCTCCTTTATATATTCCTTTTATCAATTTCTTTCCCTCTTTAATATTTTTCTTTTATACTTCTGGTATTATTTGATTTTTGTTCAGCTTTGTTAGTAAATAAATTCATAAAAAAAGCATTAATCCTTCTAGAATCAATCCCCCACATTTTTACTAGTTATTTGTTTCTTAATTCACATTAGTACCTATTCTACACCTGTAGATTATGCACCCAAACCAGTTATCTAAAATCAGTATTTTCGGAAAAATCAAGCTGCATCCCTATCCGTTTCAGCATTTATGAATTATTATAGTGGTATGACACAATAAAGGAGAGAATAATGACTACTATACAAAAGATAAATCAAATCGGAGTACCAGTTAAAGACATTAATAGAGCAGTAAAGTTTTACAAGGCTCTTGATCTTCCCTTACTTTTTTCAACAGATACAATGGCATTTTTCGATTGTAATGGAACAAGAATTCTACTCAGTTTACCTGAAAAAGAAGAGTTTGCTCATCCAAGTTCTGTCCTTTACTTTCAAGTAGAAAACATAAAGGAAACCTATGAAAAATTTACAAATGAGGAAATATCCTTTGTCGACGAACCACATATTGTGGCAAAGATGAGTGGAATGGAAACTTGGATGACTTTCTTTAAAGATACAGAAGGCAATACGCATGCATTTATTAGTGAAGTGGAAGCTAAATAAATTTTCTTCAATGGGTACCTTATGATTTTATGGTATCCATTATTCTTTTATAAAAAAGTTTTTTATTAGCTAAACTGTCCCTTTTGTGACATAGAGCAGTCCTCTCCTTGTTTAAGGAAAGGATGCAAAACTTTGTTGAATATATAAATTACTTCCAAGTTTCATCTAGTTTATCTGAATAGAAATTTATAGCTCTTTTATAACTTAGTAATTCAGTGTCATTTGTCGTATTAATTAAACACTTTAGTATCAGCTCCATCGCTTTACTATGTTCTTTTAAATTGTATAAGGTCATGGAATAAAATACTTGAATTGCATGATTATCTGGGAATAATTCCATTCCTTTTAAGAATACATCTTTTGAATTTTCATATTCTCCTAAAGCTCTATATGTACTCCCTAATCCCAATATTGCACCTTCCATATCCTTAGAAGGTAATCCTATTTTTATAGCATTTTCGTAATATGGCACTGCCTTTTCTTCTTCTCCCAATATATCAAAGCTCCAGGCATATTGATAATTATATATAGCATCCTCTGGGAAATCCCTTACCAATTCACCAATCAGTTCGTTAGATTCTTTGAGCTTTCCATTTTTCCGTAGATCTATAGCTTTATTAAGTTTGATATTCATTACATACAACTCCAATGTTTTTTCCTCTACGTCTTTTATCCTAACGCAGTTCTATTAATCCTTTTAAGTACTCATAAAGTGTTAGTTTAGATTGATTAATCTGTAATTCAATTAACCAATTATCATCAGATATGTTGCTTAATTGATTGATTAACTCGTATCGAATATGTATGCATTTTTTAAAGGTACTCTCTATATCTTCGGTTCTAGCAATTAATTGCAGATTGAGAGTTTAAATCATCAGCTTTAGGACCTTTGGGCAAATCTTTAGCTGATAATAAATATGGAATTCTGTATTGTAAAACAAATTCATCCTAAGCATAAAAGTGACCTATGATTTCTATAACAGACCATTTTCCTTCTCCAATTGGTTTTCTAAGCAAATTTTCATTAAAATTTGCTAATTTTTGTATAAATCTATAAATTTCTGTTGATGCTCTAAAATTCCTAATTTCTGTTTTAGCAATTGTACCACCCATATATTTATTCGCATTTATTTGCGAGAACCTCGAATAAATATTTCAAAGTCCCAAAATCTTCTTTTGGTAACATTTCATAAAAGAATGCTATTCAAAATAAGGCTCGATTATTGAATAACCGATAAAAATCCTTCTTGAACTTGCCCCTTTAGATGAATATCAACCTTGTTTAATAAATCAATGTTTCTTTAAGAAGTTTAGCATTTCATTGAAAGCTTGTTGGGATGATTTCTCATTAAATTTTATAGAGTATGGGTCGCTAAATCCGTGATGTCCAAAATATTTATGTACTTCTATATTCTTTTTATCTAAATTTAAAATTAACTCATCCACATTAAATGATTGCTCCTCTTGAGGAAAGAATAAAATTATAGGACATAGTGGTACTATTTTCGTGAAATTCCTTATTCTCGAACCATAGTACCCCACAACCCCATCAAGACAATCTTCCTCGCTGCACAACCAAGCAATCGTTGCCCCTACACTAAATCCAATAATATATATTTTTTGATATTTATTTTTAACACCTGCTAATAAATTCTTTATTTTATCTGCAGCATCGGAGAATCCTACAGTCTCCATAAAATTGTGATAGGCAATTTTCTCCTCAGAATAATTAAATGGTTGTTCCCGTTCTAATAAGTTTGGGCAGATTACATCAAAATCCTGATTTGATAAAATATCACAAAAATTCTTTATATGTTGATTAATGCCATAGATTTCATGTATGACAATAATTAAATTATCTGATATTCTCAGTATTTGAAGCATCTTTATTCCTCCACAAAGGTAATCTACAATTATATAACCAATAGAGATTAAATCATTTCTTATTCAACTATCCTCCCTCAATAAATAAACACTTATCTCTTAATGCGCAGTTATTCTCACTATTACTATATAACTGGGTTATTAAGGTTCTCGGAAACCATACAGAGCAACAAATGTTACAAATAGACTAGTTAATATCATTGAAATACTAAAAAGAAATAATAAAATATTTTCTCTTTATGACTAAAAGTAAATTTTTTACATAGGTTATATTTAGTATATCATACTGCCATTATTTCCAAAGACACCTGTTTTACTTCTATAAATCTAACTCTGCGCTAAGTTCTTCTGCCAGTGGTTTTTAATGAAAAAATGATTGAAAGTCTGAGTTTTTCTTTTGTTGTAAATATAATTAGAATATATGCCAGTAAGATATTCAAACTCAACAGTTAACTATCTCTATCCCTCACATAACTCTCATCAAATGGTCTTTCTTATATTTGTTCAAAAGTTTTGATGTGTTTTTCTAAATAAACATTCATTGGTTCCATTTTTAATTTAAATTTATCAAAGGATCTGTCATCTGTTGATCAAACATCCATTCTTCTTGCAGATTTAAGCAATTGCAGGGAGTGAATTAGCCAAATTGGTGAATTTATCAGCCAAACTTTGATTTTATCAGCCAAAACTAGGGGCTTATCAGCCAAACTTCATTTTTATCAGCCAAAACTAGAAGCTTATCAGCCAAACTTCATTTTTATCAGCCAAAGCTAGGGGCTTATCAGCCAAACTTCATTTTTATCAGCCAAAACTAGGAACTTATCAGCCAAACTTCATTTTTATCAGCCAAAGCTAGGGGCTTATCAGCCAAACTTCATTTTTATCAGCCAAAGCTAGGGGCTTATCAGCCAAACTTCATATATCCTTAAACTTATTTCTTCCACACCTCGTTATTACTATATAAATCTCACTTCAGCTTTAGTGTTTACATAGTTTTACGCTAATAATCTATGTTGCCATTTACTAGTAAACACCATTAAAAGGAGATGATATAAGTATGTTTACTATTAGAGAAATGAATAGATCAGATATAGCTTCCATCCGGAAAATTGCTGTCGTCACTTGGAAAAATACATTTAGTGTAATCATTCCAGAAGAAATACAAGCGAAAGTTTTAAATGATGCTTATTCAGATGGTGAAATGGATAAACGACTTACTCTTCTTTAACGCTTGTTGCAGAAAGTAAGGATGAAATTACAGGATATACATTTTTCCAGGAGATTTATGCAAGAAGGATATATACTTAGAGTCCCTCTATATCCATCCAAATTTCCAAGGGCAAGGAATCGGCAGACAATTATTGAACACAGGAGTTAATAAATTCTCTGATCCTTGGACTCTCTCGTTAACGGTTTATAAAGGAAATCCTAATATATCATTTTATGAAAAAGAAGGATTTAAGATTACCAAGGAAAATAATGGGGATTTCTACGGGCATCCAATGATCTTCACTGTAACGACAAAAGATTTAAAAAATCATCGTTCTTAATAAGAGAAGAGGAAACTCTGTTAACTTGTTCTTTCGTTTTTGCTTTAGATGGTACAAAAAAAGTTAAAATCAATGCTAAAACTACCAAAATAGTCATGAGAAATACGCTTACCTGAGCATAAAAGGGCTATTTTATAATAACTTTCTAAAAAATTATGCAACATTTAAATTAATTGGTAATAACCCTCTTTTTTGTTTGATTATATTGTAAAATACATTACTGCGATAAATGACTGGAGTAATTTTAAATGACTAAAAATGGATGGTTGTCCCTGCTTATGGTAGGTATTTGTATTATATTATCCTTATTTCTCAGCACCAAAAACGCAGGCATTTTCTTCTTGCTTTTCCCTATTTTATCTCTAATAGGCATTGTCTTTTTTTTCGAAAAAATGGAGCAATATTATCCTTGGAGTGCTTTTAAATGGGGCAGCAGGTGTGTTTTTTACATTATTAGCATTCGCAGTAGGATTTGGTGAGGCTTAAAATCCACATCTCATGTTTGCTCCAATATTCTTTGGTTCGATGGAGCAAAAAACATTATCGTGCATTTAATGGGATATGCATGATAATGTTTTTTTGCAATAATTTCCCCTCCTTTCTTATTTAACTGGAAACCCCCTTCCAAAAAACTTCCCACAAAGCTTCTAGCTTATCATCTACTCTTTTTTCCGAATGAAAATAAACTATTTCAACCATAATAGCCATGATGATCCCTGTGAATGCTAGGTTAAAAGTGTTTGTATCTTTTACATGAATTTGGCTATGTTTGATCCATTTGCTGCTTTTTTGGCCAATTAGTTCTTCTTGAAATTGCTCTGCTTCAAAAACCTCTCTTTGGATGACATCATATAAATGTAAGGGTGGGAAAAATCCCATTCTTAGCCAAAACTTCAACATTTCATTTTCTTGGAACAATTCTTTTGTGTATAGTAAATATTCGTAAAGAAAAGTTTCGGGATTATGACTGTCTTTTTTTTCAAAAAAATACGCTTTGCGTTTTATCTCTTCTGCTTTTGCTTCCCTTAATACTTCAAGAAATAATTCATCTTTCCCTTTAAAATGAGAATAAATAGAAGCTTTCTTTATCCCAGCTTCCTCAGCAATTTCTGAAAGAGAGGCTCCTTCAAAGCCATTTTGCAAAAAGAACTTAATTGCCGCTTTTTTTATTTCTTCTTTTTTCATCGGACTCTCTCCTTTACGAGATTAGTTTTAAACCTACAGCTGCAACAAGTATCATCGATATAAATAAAATTCTTTTGCCATCCTTTGGTTCTCCATATACAAACATCCCTAATAGAGCAGAACCAACTGTACCAATTCCTGTCCATACACCATATGCCGTTCCCATTGATATAGTTTTCATTGCATAAGATAACAAGGCAAAGCTGCACATAAACCCAATGATTAAATAAAGGAACGCATCCCACTTTTTCATCGTTAATCTTTTGATATTTATAACGCCAATTATCTCACAACAACCTGCTGCAATTAAAGCTAACCATGCCATCTATTCAAGCCTCCTCTTGATTTGCTGCTTCATCTGTTACTATTTTCAAACCAATTACCCCAATTAGTAATACAAGCATCAATATTATTTTTGCTATGTTAATTGGTTCATTAAATAAAACTATTTCTGCGATCACTGTTCCAGCAGTTCCCAATCCTGTAAATACAGCGTAAACTGTTCCAATTGGCAAATATCTTGTCGTATATATCATTAGATAAAAACTAATAGCAATTGCGAAAATGGTTCCACTCCATTCCCAAAGATTTGATGCATGTTTTAAGCCTGAAACCCATGCCACCTCGACGATTCCAGCACTAAAAACCATCATCCAATATTTATTCAAATTAATTACCTCCCCTATATAACTACCAACCGTTCGGTAGTTTATTTTGTCACACAATAGCATCCACGTCAAGAAAGAAACTTGTCTTTAAGGAAGATTTTGTTGAATGATAAATTGCGAAAGTGGATTAACATAAAAGGAAGATCATTGGAAGATAACGCTAAAATGGGTTTTAGATTATATCTCAATCATAAATTCAAGTGGAAAGATCTATTTGTTATTCCAAACAAAAAAGAGAAATTATGTGTGCTAATTTCTCTTTGCAGCTTTTCGTTTTTAGTATGACGTCATTATCTTATCTAATTCACTTACTAATAATTTTTTCATTGCAGATAGTTCTTCAGCATTTGGTTTCACATTCTCAGCATACATTTGGTCTCTAGGTGTCCACCATACTGGGTGGGTTGGATTAGGTTCTTGTTCGCTCCTTGGGAATATGTGCCAGTGCATGTGAGAATCACCATTTCCTAAAAGCTCATAATTTAATTTGATAGGCTTAAATGCTTTATATACTGCTTCTGATACCCTACTCATTTCGACAAGAAACTTTTCTTTAAAATCACTATCCAACTCATGCAACTCATTTTTATGTTCTTTACAAAGGAATAATGTATAGCCCTTAAAATATTGATGATCACCAATAACGATATAACCTGTTTCCAGTTCTTTGACGAAATACTTATTGGTTCCTTTTTTAATCATTTCTATCCGATTGCATATTAAACAATCTTCCACTAAAGTTACCTCCGTTAATTTACAAATATTCAATAGTTATCTAAGAATTGATGAGAAAACTTATTTCAAATTGGAATAATTGCTTTCTCTTCCAGTGAATATAAATTTTATTTAGCTACGCCCTTTTTTAATGGTATATAATAAGGTACCTACCAGCATTCCTAAAGCCGCTCCTGCTCCGTAGCTGCCTATTGCTATAAATACATGCCCTGAAATCATTGCAAATGTACCTAATAAAGAACCAGCTAATAATCCAAAAATCATTCCATATATTAAATAGTTTTCCAATTTGGGATGTTTATTCCCTTTGTTAGTAGGCATATTTGTCCCCTTTGTCAATCGGCATTTTCTTCTGGAATTGAGGTATCTGGCTATTTTTTTGTATTTATTAGGAAGTATGAGCTACCGCCCGTCATAATGCCTCCTACAACAGTGAGTGCTGTACCAATCATTACCCAATTTGCGGATAGAAAAGCAGATACGTAAATTCCTGTCATAAGTAGTAGTATGCCAACGATTATCAAGATTGCAACTTTATTCATTTTTCCCCCCTATCAGCTAACTTAGTTTCGTTGTTTGAATTCCGTTCAAACGTTATTTTTATATATTTATACATACGTTTATGGGAGCATTTAGTTTCACTAAGTTTGGATAAATTTTTATTAAATAGGAATGTTTCCTTCCCTTAAATTTCTATTTAAAGTATCATAATCCTTCTTTTTAAAAGAAACAGCTATACTAGCCACTCTCCTCGAGTTCGGAAAGAGCATTAATTGTTGACGAAACTTTATTCCTAATGAGGCTATTATTTGGTATACCCAGTTCAATATGAAAAAAAAGTCGGAATCTACGCCATCTTTTAAGTGGTTTTTAATATTTATCACAACTAAGTTGTCAATGAGTTCAAATCTCGGTTTCCTTGGAGAAATATTATTAAGTTTGCAGAGCTTCTTTATTGCTAAATTAAAAATATCTGTTTGTTCTTCATTCTCTATCATAAGATATTCTCCTTATGTTAATTGACAATATGAAAGATTTTACTACCTATAACCTTCTTGCAGCTTAACACTGTAATACCGCATAGCTTTAGGAACCCCTTCTAGTTCAAATATCCCTTTTAATACTAATCGGATTAATCGATATTCGAAGTAAATATCTCCGATCCTTTGATTGAGATTTCCAATAATCTCTCCTATTAGCCGCGCAGATTTTATAAAATCTGCATTATTCTGTTCTTTATGTAATAATTTAGCTGTTTTTATTATATAATTATCGTAATAGTCTTCGCCAACACTATCAATTTTCTTATCCGCCCAGATTCTTAAATTTTTATTCTGTTGGGATATCTTCTTCCACTCATTGATGTACTTTAATCGTGCACTCTTTGTAAGTGGCTGTTTCCAGTTATTTTTTTGATAAATGACTTGTAACTCCTCAGATGTAAACTCGCCAGTATGTATTGCATGGTCCTCTGCATCCGATTTGGAAGCTATCTCTTTATTGTATTCCAAGGGGTTAATTAAGAAAATATCATTCGTTTTATGTTGTAATAAAGAAAGAACAAAGCGTTGTGCCGTTTGTTCATTAGCATTTTCACCTGCCCAAATGATGATATGCGCCTGTTCTTTGATATTCTTTACTTCTAAAATTGTTTTATGGAATTTTCTCTTATAGCTAAATAAATACTCATCATCATAATTAATATGGTTTATTAACCATTTATGCCTAAGTGCGAATCCTATTTCCTCCTCTATCTTCCATAATGGTCCAAAGGAAAAATCATCTGAAAAATAGATAACCTTTTCCTCTTCTTGCACTCCCATTTCTTTAAGTGCCATTCTTAAACTACCAGCAGCAGATTCACCAAAAACAATATGTACGACCTTATAATCCTTTTTATTTTCAAGCTTTAGTTGATCAATTTTAGTTTGTAAATAATCTTGATAAGTTTTTCTTAGATTTTTCGCAAGTTCCTCATCTGGCTGTTCTTCCACACTTATTTGTAGCAGAATAAGAAATAACAATGACCTTACTTCTTCTTCACTTGCATTCTCTACGTATTCTTTTAATTTATGAATCATAATTTTTCACCCTATTGACTTGTTAAAATAATTTTGTATTTTCAGTTACTTCTATTTCTAGCTTCCCTTTTTCATCAACAGATAAGATATTAATTTTAGCTTCTCCATAATACCCCTTTTCAAAATAACCAATAATATACTCTGTTTGTTGATTCCCTTCATTGTCTTCATAGACTAGTTTTAATGCTGCTTCTTCAAAGTTATCGGAAGAATTATCTTTTACACTCACCTGATATTCTTCTTTTTCTCCTGCCATAATGGTTGGAATTTCAATATCTTTTTTAATATTTTCATAGGTCAAATACAAACCGGATATATCCTTGTTTGCTTGATTTTCGATTTCTATATCAAAACCCTCTCGTGGCAGAAAAAGAACGAAAATTCCGATTACTCCTAGTATAAAAACAGTTGGAACTATTATCCTTTTCATTTATTGGATCCTTTCATTTGGCATCTTTAAACGAGGAACTCATTCCTCGGCATCATTTTGAGTCTGTTTGAATGTACTTTCTATGAAACTTTGTTCATCCTCTGCAGTCATAATGCCAGTTGCTTCCCCAACGTTTCCACCTTGATATTTCCAAAAATAATTATGATCTTTATCAACCGTGCTAAAGTCTCCAACCTTCCATTTTTCCAGAATCCCTAAGAGGTTATCTTTATTGGAAAAACTACTGTTTTTTACAATTTCATAAAGCCGATTTACTCTATCATTTGTCATTTGCACTGCGCCCCACTTATCGGATGCGTACACTTTTTGGTGTGTCATTTTATGCAGAGTTGATATTGCCCGATCTTCGTTCCAATAAGAATAATCAATGCTCTCCTTCCCTGTTTCATCAAGAATCTCTCCTTCTTTAGTTTCTGCCACAAAGGAATCATTATTTGTTTTTACTATAAAATGCTTATATATAACAAGAGATCCCCCCATAATTGCTAGTAATACAACAACTCCGATTGAATAATTCACCCATTTACTACGTTTCTTTTTTCGCTTTTCTGATTCCACTACTTTGACCACCCCCATTGATTCATCAACCTATACTTTTACCTAACAACCTCTTTAGTTTCTATCCGAAATAGACTTTATTATTATCTTTCTATATCAATAATAACATAATATTCCAACTATTGAATTATTTATAAACAAAAGATACATCTAGCTAGAGATAATCATATATTTATCATGTCACTATGCAAAGGAGGAAAAAGGGATGATACTTGCTTAATGTAGCTTATTAAAATCAATGGAAAATTATCAAAATGTACACTATGAGGATCTATTTATTTAACTTTGACTGCAAACTAGGGGTGCATGGACGTTGCAGAAAAACTAGAGGTAACTGTCATTCCCCCACTTGAGCTTACTTTCCTTTCAATTTCTATTGTTTCGTTGCATGATTATTTCAATTTGTCACAAACAAAAATGTAAAAACAATTTGACATATATTAAACTCATGATAAAATAAATATGTAAAATACTTTTTACATTTTAATAAAGGAGATGGAATGATGAATTGGATAGTTGCTTTATTACTTATTATTTTAGTGATATGTATTCTATTAATTGTAACGAATCTTGTGTCATTACCAAAATTAGGAGATGAAAGAGCAAATTACATTAAAATGAGAGCACAATCATACACCTTTGTAGTTGTAATCGGGATTTTATTGTTAGAGATTATGGAGTCTATCTATGTAACAACTTGGACGAACAGCCATTATGAGGGGATGAAACCATTTAGTTTTCTTGTTACAATTTCAGTTATATATTTAATTTCATTATTATTATCTAAGAGGAAATATGGTGGATAAATGAAAAATCGTATTAGAGAATTAAGAAAATCGGCAAAATTATCTCAAGAAGAATTAGCAAAACTATGTAATGTGACAAGACAAACGATAAATGCAATTGAAAATGATAAATATGATCCCACTTTACAATTAGCATTTAGCTTAGCCGTTGCATTGGCTACAACGGTAGACGACCTTTTTATATACGACACTGTTATAAAATAATGAGGCAGTTAAAAAGAATAAAAACCCAATTCGGGTTTTTATTCTTCTTATGAAAGAAGATAAGTAGAAGTTATGCGCAGACTGATTAAATGTCTTTATTTTCTTCTAAAAAAATTGATAATAACCTTTTACGCAAAGAGATTTTCAACATTATTATATAATTTAAATACCATCACTCGTTCACCTGTGCGAGAGCTTAAGTCTGTATGAAAGCTTTTTACTTCCTCTCCCGTAATGGTTAATATACATTTTTTTAGTTCTTCAACACCTGATTCCACTAATTCGGAGCGTGTTTTCTTAATGGTTAATAGTCCTTCTTTTGTTTCACACACCGTATATTCCGCTGGGGTTAGAATGCCCTGCAAATTCACTATGATCATGTCGCGTAATATATCTGTTTTAACAGATAAGGATCCCCGACCAAGGAAATCCTTTTCCCATTGTGTTATTGCTTTACTTATTTCCGCTTCACAAGCACCTTTTGTTAATTTCATTTTATTATGCATCCCCTATTAAACAGATAAAAACTAATTTTTCTATATTTGCCATCTAAGATGATTTAACACTTGAACATCCTTTATTATTAAAATTAATACAAATCGATTAAAACCTCTTATATAGAAATGAATATATACCATTCTGATTTGCAACACCATCAGCATTAGCATATTTCAACATTTTTAAGCTGTTTTATTTGTATTTATTTCCACAACAGAAGACTTTCCATCTTGATTATTAATCAGTAAACCTCGCACTTTTACCGTTGGTGGCACTAATGGATGATGACAAATCATCTTAACACAATTTTTGATATTGTCACCAGTATTTTGTTTTCCATTTAGCCATTCATTAATCGTTTCACCAGTAAATTCAGGCATGCTATTTTGAAACAGATAATCCAATGTCTGTATTCTTGACTTAAATTGTCCATCTATCGAAATAAAACGATCGGCCTCACTGCTTGTTCCGACAACAAAAATTTCTTCTACTTTTTCCTGAAAGACAGCAATAATAATTGACCTCATTATATCTCCAAAAGGATTGGAGATAACAGGACCAAAGCATTTTATAGTTAGCATGTTTTCAGGCTGTATATTGGTTTCCTCTTTTATAATTGATTCCAATCCATCTCTAACATCCATCAAAAATAATACTTTTTTTGTCTTATCTAAAATCATCTCGAACCCTCCTTTACCAATTCTCCCAATCGCCTTCTGGGCTGACACTTGCTAAGCGAACCCAGCCATTTTGGACTTTTTCTTGAAACGCAGCATTAGTTTGCAATAATCGCTCTACATAATTTTTTGGTGCCTGAATTATAATCAGTAAGCGAAGTGGTGAATGAAATGCAGCTTCATCTGATTGCATAACAGATTGCCACGGTAAGCCCGTTAACAAGTCACTCGCATTCCCCTGCATAACACCAAGACCTGCTGTTACGGTTTGTGTTGCCTTATTGCCACTTCCATAATAATGTGGAGCTACTGTTGATGCGTAATATTCTAGATTTATCCATTGAGTAACCGTTCCTGGACCTGAAATAATATTATCTAAGATTTCTCCGCTTTCATCCTTCTGCCAATTATAGTTATGAAGAAAGACTCTTCCTTCCAAGTCACAGCCATTTGTTAAATCACGTTGACCAATTATAAAAGCTGAATTCCCAGCTAAGCCCCATTCGGGACGGATCACACTCCAATCCTCTGCCAAGCAATAGGCCTCAGACTGAGAATTTTTGCGTTGGGATGGGAAATGCGGTATTTTAGCTAAACGCTCTGTATTTGCCTGTTTGCTTACTTTTGGCAAAATGGCTTTAATCCGACGAAAAGCCTCTTGTGCTGATTTGGAAAGCTCTGGAACATAAATCCAGTCTAATTCATCAACGGTTGTATTATGCTCAGCAGCTGCGAAAACCGTTTCCTTAGGAATGTCTATTCCTTCTAAAGACAATGCTCTTCTTACTTCAGGCAGGTTGCACAAAGTTGCTAAGACTCGCGCGTTGAATCCACCTGAAGCCCCGCCACAGGCACCACAATCAAGAGAAGATGCATAAGGGTTATTAGTACTGTGGCTTCCATGTCCACATATAACAACTAACGGGCTGAAATTCTCTGTTATCCCCATCATTTTTAATGCTTGGCGGGCATAATTAACTTTCTCTTCCTCGGTAAACCCAATTGGTATCCCGTTCTCTGTTTGATGAACATGATTAAGAACCAGTTTTGTATTTGGTTTACGCAGCCAATTTTTGCGTAGATTATGAATGAAGCGATCGGCACTTTTTGGGACAAAACTGCGTGCTGCCATTTGGAGACTTAGCCAAGGACCACTTAATTCTGGTAATAGTAAGTTTGCAAGTAAATTCTGTTTCATCGATTTGAAAGTATCGCTAAAGGAATGAACGGTCTGCTGACGTTGTTGAAAGGCTTTAAGTTCATTCTCATCCGTACTCTCCATGATTTTATGCAATGGCTTTTGCATAATTGGCAAGGATGGGTGACTGTGTTCGCTTCCTAATTTATTCGTAGCTATCGGTACTCCAAAGAAACCAGCCATTCCTATTGTTTCAAATGGTCCCTCTTTTTCAAGCTGACGGCGAAATGGCTCGGAGCGAACATCTATACAGAATACAAATTGTGCTAATGTTGTTGCCTTATCGTTTGTACTGAATTGTTTCGCACTAATTTTTTGACTTAATTGTTCAGCATGTGTTTGCTCCCAAGCTTCCAGCCAGAGTTTTCTGCAAAGCTTCTCATCAAATTTTGCTGCAAATAACAAGTATTCTTGTTGTTGTGCACTAGACAACTGAGACCATTCCTCTAATGACAGACTCCCCCAATGAATCAAAGCTGCTAAAAGACCATCTATGGACTGATTATTTTCGTAGCTTTTCGGAATAAAAGGGAGCTGCGGATTGATAAGCACCCATTCTAAGGAAATTCTTACTGCTAAATATTCGGTTAGCAGGTTATTTTCCTCACTCGATTGTTTAGAACGCCAGAGCATCATTCCTGCCCATCCAGGCAAAGATATTAAATGTGCTTCAAGATATTTCTGTTTTTCTGGTTCAGGAATAGAAAGAGCATTTAATCCTTTATTCAAGGCTATTTCTGCCTCTTCTGGCCACTTTTTTAAACTTTCACGTTGTTTTTTTGTAAGGGCAGGATCATAACAAATCAGCCGGCGCCAAGAACGATAAAAACCTTCCTCTCGATGTGGCATTGTCCAGGCAGCCTGCGACTCATCAAGATATAATTTACACCACTTAATAACATGGTAATCGAGTATATTGATTAATCTTTCCTTATCTTTACTTTGTAGATGTGAACTGATTGGCTGCACAGACGAATAATGGGCAAAATCTGTATGATGCTTCCTATATTCTTCTGCTTTTTTCTTTAATTCATGAGATGTGAGCAAGCTGGATGGAATGGGTTCCAAATTTAATGCCGCATGGCAAAAACGCTCTGCCACATCTTGTGGGATATTAAAGGGATTTGATGCAAGCCATTGTTTAAGACCTTGTTTAACAAATACCTCTTTAATCTCTCCCTTTTTTTTCGCTGAAAGGATCATAGAGGCACTAGGATAAATATCAACATCACGAGTCTGTTTTAACCAATCTGCCACTTGATCAAAGGTTTGTTTTTCAAGTCCCATCCACGGATGACGGGCTGCGAACGTAGAAATTGGCCAAAGCGGCGCAATTACTTTGCTGGCAGCTTCAATGTAACTACTAATATCGCTTTCTACAAAATTATCTGGTATATTTTTTTTATTTGAACTAGCTTTTGTTAATACAGATGTAATACTCATCACACATTACCTCCTTTTATGGTAATTGTTGTTTTAGATAGCTCGGATGACTTTCTACTGCTTTTGGCTTTGCTTCTCCTAATCGCACTAACCAAAGATATAGGACAGTAAAGAAGATGGACGAACGATTTCTAGCAGCGATCGCCCCTATTACAGTGCCAACTAATAAAAGACAACCAACGATAAGAACAACAGCTAATGGCGGCTGCGAACCTTGGAAAACAGCAGTCTGTAATATGTCATAGAAAAAATGATGAATAAAAGAATAAATAGCAGCGGTTCCTCCTACAAAAATTAAACCAGCAATCCGGCCAATGCTCCCTTCTCCAAAAGCAACAAGCTGTCGCCAAGAAATAGAAATAGACCAAACTAAAATTAACGCACTAATTATTTGATAGCCTTCTCTTGGTGCTTGAAGCCAAAAAACTAGCCCCACAGCAAAACTTAAAATCCACCCTGCGATCGTCCATAAAAAAGCGGGCTGTGTTTTTCTGTAACTAGACTCTTCCTTTCGTCGCACTGCTGAACCCGACTGTAAAAATAGCGTCGCTTTGAATAAACCATGTAGAATAAGGTGGATAATGGCAGCAACATATGCACCTAAGGCACACTGAATGAGCATGAAACCCATTTGTCCAATCGTCGAGCCAACTAACTGACGTTTATAGTCAACTTGTACTAAACTAATTCCAGTTCCAACCAAGACAGATATCCCGGCAAATATTAGTAATAAAATAGTGGGAGCTAAATCGCCATTAAATAGTGGAGAAAAACGAGTAAGCATGATTCCACCTGCATTGACAATTCCTGCATGCATTATTGCTGAAACAGGTGTTGGTGCCACAACAGACTCTACTAACCATCTTTGGAAAGGCCATTGGGCTGCTGGAATGATAACCGCTAGGACAATCAATAAATTAATTCCAGTTCTTTCCCATGCCGAAATTCCAGCTAGATTTTCAATCGATAGTGCGGTTGATAATTGCCAAGAATCAGTACTGTGAGATAACCAAACTGCTGCCAATAACAAGGACACCCAACCGATTAAAAAATGATAACCAGATAATTTAGAAGCCTCAGTAGCTACTTTCCAGCCATTATTTAATCTTATAAGTAAGGTTAATCCTGCTAGCGTTACTCCCCAGAATAGAACCAACCATCGCAGATCTCCACTTAGCCAAGCAATGGAAGCGGCAGTTGTGGTAAAAGTGAAAAGGGTAAAATACTTACGATAAGATCGATCTCCCATTAAATAGCGGATTGAAAAACGTTGAACAATTAAACCAATGACAAGAACAAAAAAAGTCATCAGCCAAGCCAAGGAATCCATATGAAAAGGACCTGCATTTTCTGCTCCATTCGGATTCGCAAGCGCGATTAAAGCGAACAAAGGCGGTAAAGACACAATCCAGATATGAATCCTTACATAGCTTAATGGCACTTTTTGATGCAAAAATAATAGTCCACTCAGCATCGAAACAATAATCATCATAAAAAACACTAACAGTAATGATGGCATACTGTGCAAAAGAAACATTTTAAAAACTCCTTTAACTAACTTACTTCAAAAAACCTTTCATTTTTCCAATAAAAAAGCCGACAATCTTTTAAATTCACCATGATTTGCAAATCATGAGAACTCAAAAAATTGTCGGCTTCTCTTCAACTAATTACATCGAATTGTTTGAAGAGCTACCTCTATTTGGTTTTATATTTTCATTTAATTAATAAAAGACATTCGTACAATAATTTAGGATACTTATTTATCAAATCACTTTTCCTTACTTTATTAAGTTACTTTTTCATTCAGTCAATATCATTATTAAAAGAATGCTAAAGTCTTAATTTTTAAGCGAAAATTAATTTATAACTAAGTATGAAACTAACTATAAGATATGTCAAATTTTTATATTTGTCAATAAGAAAGCCTAATCTGCGAAGAAAAATCAAATTAATTCATGGGAAAGGAGAGAAGGTAATTCATCCGATCATGCTAAAACTTGATTCACGTTCGGATACGACTTCTTTTTTATCTTCTACCAACTAAATAACACTTAACACTTTCATTCATTAGTAAATTGGTACATAATTAGTATAGTCTATCATACTCGAAGGGATCGGTATCATGCTCCGAATCGAACTTATTTGTAACGAAATCAAACGTTTAATGGCTGATTATTATAAATGTGAAGATGCACAACTTAAAAAGCAAATACATAGTGATATTAAACTTTTAAGCAACGTTCTCTACCTTAGTGATCTGCCAGACGAATATCACGAAGCAGAACAGGAAAAGAGAGAAACTATTTAGCCGATGCTTCCACATCTGAAACTCACTTTATACTGCTGGAAATAAACAAAGAAGCATCTTGATTCATAAAAATACGATTACCTTGATAAAATGTTTTCCTTTTTGATGAACGAAAACCTACTTCCGACAATATTTCATTTAATTCTTCCTCTGTAAAACCGTTATGCACTTTTGGATGGTTTATTTTATCATTTTTTTCAAAGTCGATGATAATTAATTTGCCATCCTGATTTAAAATTTGGAATAACGCTTGTAAAATCTTCTTAGTATTTGGGATATGAAGAAGAACTAATGACATTAAAATAACGTCTGCCTTATGTTTCGGAGTGTCTTGCGTAAAATCAGAATATAGGATATCTGCATTCATAATTCCTCTATTAGCTATTTTTGCTTGGGCAACCTCCAGCATCTGTTCGGATGAATCTACTAACAAAATCGAAGCTACCAAATCCGATAATTCTAAACTAACGAGACCAGTTCCGCTCCCATAGTCCAATAAAGATAGAGATGTACTGTTTTCAAGTTCTCTTCTTACTTCCTTCACAATCACATTAGCTAATTCTCTTCTATCTTCTGTATCATATCTTTTGGCCAGCTGTTCAAAAACATTCGTTTCCATTTTCCAGTCTCCCTACTTTATCGATTATTCATTATATCAATATAACAAAGTATTATTTGAGGTTGCACTTTTTATATAATTCCCAATAGCATAATCGTTATTTATTACCACAATATATTCCTTCCACCTATAATCCACCATAGCGTCTTTTTCGTTTACAGAAATCTTCCAACGCATATAGAAATTCCTTCTCCGAAAAATCTGGCCATAATACATCAGTAAACCAAAATTCTGTGTACGCCAGCTGCCATAGGAGGAAATTACTTATTCGCTTTTCTCCACCTGTTCGAATAAGGAGGTCTGGTTCCTTCATACCAGCTGTATATAGATAGTCTGAAAACTTCTGTTCATCCAATTCCTGTAGCGAAAATTCATCATTGTTAATATCCAAAAATATCTCTTTCATCGCATGTAAAATCTCTTGTCTGCTTCCATAGTTAAGCGCAAAATTCAGCAAAAGTCCGTCATTATCACGCGTACGTTCGATTGCGTCCTCAACAGCTTCACGGGTATGAGCTGGAAGCTTTTCGATATCTCCTATTAATTCTATGCGAACATTACTAGCTATCAGATCTGGTAGATATATAGATAGAAACTCTTTAGGAAGCCTCAATATGAACTCAACCTCTGTCTTTGGTCGTTTCCAATTTTCTGTAGAAAATGTATATAGCGTAAGAACCTTTACCTTCCATTTAACGGCGGTCTTTACAATTTTCACTACAGTTGATATCCCTTCTTTATGACCAGCAATTCTAGGCATTCCTCTTTTCTTTGCCCAGCGTCCGTTTCCATCCATAATGATGGCAACATGTTCCGGTATCGTTTCGTTCAGAAAAAGGTCGGATACTGCTGCTTGTTTCTTGCTGAAAAAAGGTAGTTTCATTCCTTTCCCTCCTTCCGAAATGTTTTTAATTTCTCTATGTTAGAAAATACGTCACAATACTTTTCAAATAGCCTTTGCAATTTTACTTATTCATTTTCTTGGCTCTTACGATATTCTAAAATATCTCCTGGTTGACATTCTAGAGCTTTGCATATCCCCTCTAGTGTTGAAAGTCGAATAGCCTTTGCTTTTCCATTTTTTAAAATAGATAGATTCGCCATTGTGATTCCAACCTTCTCTGAAAGTTCAGTTACACTCATTTTCCTTTTTGCTAACATCACATCAATATTAATTACAATTGCCATTTCATTCACCTCAGACTGTTAACTCATTTTCTGATTTTATATCAATCGCTTGTTGTAAAAGCTTTTGAAGAACAGCTGCAAAAACCGCAATTACAATGGAAGCAAAAATCGGAATCATTCCAAATAGGATAAGACCTGGAGCATCGTCTGTCTGAGCTAAGAGAAAAATAAAAGGCTTCATTAGAACGTATAAGATACTAATGCTGATTGCATCTTTCTTTATATGGCTTAATGCCTTAACAGACATCTCAGAGAATGCTTCATTCCTATCAATATTCCCCAAAAGTCTAAAAGCCTGATAAAGTGCCATATAAAATGGGATTGCAGATAGATAGATTCCCAATACAAGCGGATATAGTATATGTGCATAATCTGGATTTACTGGGTTTTTAGCCAAGCCATACATTCCCCATAATCCTAAAGCAAGAACTGGAATTCCAATAAGAACAACAGCAACCCTTAAAAAAAGGGTAGTTCCTCTTTTCATAAAAAAACACCTCTTCTATTTATTATCTTATTGAAATTTACCACATGTTTTATCGTTTTACAATAAATTTTTATTCATTTTTATACTTTTTTTATTGATAAACAGGTTGAACATATATTTATAAAGGTATATATACTCCTAAATACGATTCGGTTCTTTTTAATAAAATTGTTCCTATCAAAAAAAACAGTCCAATCAATTACTAAATGGACTGCAATGTAGTTTGCTAAATTTTTTATTCGGTTATATAACTTTACCTAATTTCAATCCAATACCGCTGAACAATCTCCTTCCCATCTGTGGAAATTACTTCATTCTCTAACACTCCCCCAACTTTTTGAATCGTTTTAGCAGAAGCGGTATTTTCTTTATCGCAGGTTACTAGCACTTTATTTAAACCAAGCTTTTTTGCTTCTAGTAAACTAAGTCGCAGTTGTTCTGTCGCATACCCTTTCCTTCGTTTGGCTGGATGGATACTATAGCCAACATGCCCACTCTCCATCAATAGTTCTGGTGTTAATCGATGGCGGATATTAATAAGTCCCATTAATTCCCCATTCTTTATGCTTAAAAATTGAGTGGCAGGAACCCGATTAGGTGGGAGGTTTTCACCTTTTTCCTGGCTGTTTACTTTATTAAGCCATTCATGAAAATCTGTATAATTTTGCAAAGAGCTTCCACCATATGGCTGTTCTTCTATTTGTAAAAAAGCTGATCTATATTCCATTAATTGTTTGCTATATTTCTTTGATGGTCTTACTAATTCCATTAAAATCCCCCGCCTCCATGCTATTTCCTTTTACTGATTGAGAAGAATCAGATTTCTTAGTCACTGTTATCAGAAGATAACACAGAAAAATTTCCAATTAAAAGGAAATAACGATATAATTAAGTCATAATAATCCATACAATTTTGAAGTAATGACAAAAAGATAAAATAGGAACGAAAAGTGGTGAGGACAATAAAAACACATGAAACACAGAAGAATGACGCTGATTTCTCAAATGACGATGAAATTTTTGTACCTAAAGAATTTGCTCATTTGCAAAAAGCAACAGGCGACCAAATAGGAGTTACAAACTATAACATTAACTCTTTTCCAAAGTTTGTAAAAATATCGGCCTATTTATTTGTTGGATTATTATGTTTATTTGTTTTAACATCTATCATAGTGATGTTTGCTTTTTAAATAGAAAGAGCAAACTAAAAACAATTGCAATCTTTTCCGTAATATTATCTTTTTTATTATCTTCATTTTGTAATTCTATATATTTAGCTTGTATTTTTCTTTGTTTCCCATTATCTATTTTCATGGCATTTTTTCCTTATAAATCTTTCTGATCCACATTCAGTTCAATCAAATTACCATCTGGGTCTGCACAGAATATTTGGGCAAATCCGCTTATTCCATAAGGCTTTTCTAAAAATTCCACGTTATGCTTCTTTAACCAACTACGCGTATCATAATAATTTTCAACTCGGAGAGCAAAGTGCCCTTCCCGACTGTTTATCGATTTATCTTTGCGAATTGTCTGGGAATTTGGATAGACAATTAAATGAAGTTGCTGATCCTGTATTTGGTACCAGGCACCAGGAAAATCAAAATTAGGGCGGGGAAGTTCTTTTAGGCATAATATTTTCTCATAAAAGTGTTTAGCCTTTTTTAAATCGGTTACAGTAAGACTTACATGATGAAGGGATTCGTATTTAATCAAGCGATTCACTTCCTTTTTATTATTATAAAACGAAATGATGGTTCATTCTTATCTAATGCTTTGTTCATAAATAATTCCATTTATAATGGTATATCAACTTAAAAAGTACTGCGACACTATTCCTCTAAATAAGTATATACCGAAAAGAATAAAAGTTAGAATAGAAATTACTAAATTATTTTAACTATATAAATTTAATGTTCAACACATTAAAACAATAGAATAATGATTCCTAACGATAGCATCAAGAAATACATAACCATTAACTAATCCCTCACTTTATATCCTTATATGAAAATAGAGAGGTATAGTTTCATCGCGCTAAACAAAAAAGATCAGACCCAATGTGAGGACCTGATCGGTTTTCAACCTTATTTCGCTTTTTGCTTTACTTCCAAATGGAAAGAATAAATTTCACTTGGTCCAATTAAACGAAAGCCTTTTCCCTGCACATAGTCGAACTTTAAATCTTCATTAATATGCTTAATCGTTAATGGATCTAAATAAATCGTTAAACCATTATCCTCAAATGCCTTATCCTCTTCTTGTGGAAAATCAACCGCTAAATCAAAATTGTAAACATAGCTGCAGCCGCCACTAAAAATGGTACTTAATCGATAAACTGCACCCTCAGGAACTTCATAGCTACGGAATTTCTCAACAGCTGCATCGGTGATTGTAACCTTCATCATACCATCTCCTGCCTTTGTAACATTCTTATATATATAAGAATGGAAATAAACTTACTTTCAGCTTAACGGATGACATGGTTTCTTGCAAAAATTCTGCTTTCAGTAGCTAGAAAGAGTGGAAACCATTGTTTTAATGTTACTTTTCTTTTTTTCACAATCCGCAAACGATATGATACCTGTGCAGACACTATTCTGCACAGGTTAATGGCTAATTACGATCGATATTATCTACACAAATCGTACAAATTAGCCAATTGTCATTACATATGAAGTGATAGACCATCTACTGCCAAAGCAGCTTCTCCTAATACTTCTGATAAGGTTGGATGGGCATGAACGGTATGGGCAATTTCCCAAGGATTTGCTTCGAGCATTTGACCTAATGCAGCTTCGCCAATTAAATCTGTAGCATGTGGCCCAATAATCGTTATCCCAAGAATGTCATCTGTATTCTTATCGGCAATTATCTTGGTAAACCCCTCTTTCTCTCCATGAACAAGTGCTTTTCCAATTGCTTGGAACGGAAAATATCCAACTTTGACTTCATATCCTCTTTCTTGAGCTGTTGCTTCAGATATCCCTACACTTGCAATTTCCGGTGCGGTATAAATACAACGGGGTATTTGTTCATACGGAATCAAATATGTTTCTTCCCCGACAATTGTATCCACTGCGAGAATACCCTCATGCATGGCAACATGGGCTAATTGAAGTGTTGGGATACAATCTCCAATTGCAAATATTTTATGATCATGTGTACGACAATTTTCATCTACAACGATTGCGCCTTTTTCCAGTTTAATTGCGGTATTTTCTAAACCAATTCCCTCCACTACAGGACTTCTTCCAACGGAGACAAGCAGTTTTTCTGCGGAAAAGATGTCTTTTTTTCCATTTACTTCGGCGCTAATTTGCACCCCTTTTTCTGTTAATCTACAACTCTTTGCATCAACTAAAGCATTGGTTACAATCTGTACTTTTTTCTTTGTATAAATTTTTTGTAATTCTTGTGAAATGTCCTCATCTTCTGTCGGGACAATTCGCGGACTATATTCTAAAACTGTAACTTTTACACCGAAATCATTAAGTAAAGAGGCCCATTCCATGCCAATAACCCCTCCACCAATAATGATGATGCTTTTAGGTAATTCTTTAAGTGACAGCGCCCCATCTGATGAAAGAACTTGCTTTTCATCTAATGTTAGGCCTGGCAAGGATCTTGGTTTGGAACCTGTCGCAATAATTGTATTTTTTGCTTCAATACTTGTTTCTTTTCCTGCTCGATCAGTGATTTTTAAAATGGAATTAGAGTGAAAGAAACCGGTCCCTTCATAGACATCAATTTTCCCTTTCGCCATCAATCCTTTTATTCCAGCTTCTAATTGGCGCACAATCATTTCTTTTCTTTTTTGCGCTTTTTGAAAATTCACTGCTATATTTCCACTTACTTCTACCCCAAAGCTTGCAGCATTTTTAAATGTAGTAAATACTTCTGCTGTACGCAATAATGCTTTACTTGGAATACAGCCACGGTGAAGACAAGTTCCACCGAGCTTATCCTTTTCTATTACTGCAACTGTCTTTCCTTTTTGAGAGGCAC
Source organism: Niallia sp. FSL W8-0177 (assembly GCF_038006285.1). Lineage (NCBI taxonomy): Bacteria > Bacillati > Bacillota > Bacilli > Caryophanales > Bacillaceae > Niallia > Niallia sp. FSL W8-0177. Next base: position 1,492,348 of record NZ_JBBOUX010000001.1, on the reverse strand, counting down.
GTATTGCTGCTACATACCCTCCCGTACCTCCACCTAGGACTACGACATCATATTTTTTCATTCTTGATTCCCTTCCTTCTACAGAGAGGCAACAGAAAAATGGTGAGCTATTGCCGACAATTAGTATCCATGCTTCGAACCAAAGCAATCATATTGAATTTGTCTTTTAAGTTAGCAGCACGATCACAGAGAAAAATCGCACTGCTCCGCTTCTTAAATTTTCTCAAACACTCAATAAATATTGCTTCCTAACAGGTATAGAGCTGCAATCATTTTTCATTTGCGTGCCTATCTACTTTTTACACTCTTTTTATCTATAACACTAGTAAATATGGATGTTCTAGATAATAAACAACTCGGTTCAAGAAATCTCCTGCTGGTGCTCCATCAAGCACTTGGTGATCAAACGTTAAGCTTAAAGGTAATTTTTTCACTGTTTTTACTGTTCCATTTTCTAGTTTTAATTCGTCGATAAATGTTCCTACACCAAGAATTCCTGTTTCAGGGGTATTTAGGACTGGGGTAAAATATTCAATTCCCTGTTGGCCTAAATTAGAAATAGTAAAAGTTGATCCCGTTAGTTCATTTCCTGGTAATTGTCCATTTCTTGCTTTTTCCGTTACAGACGATATAGCTTTTGCTAATTCCCCGAGCGGAAGCCGTTCTGCATTTTTTACTACCGGGACGACTAATCCGGCATCTAAAGATGTGGCAATTCCTAAATGCACCTCATCAAATAAATATAATTGGTCATCAATTAAATGAGTATTCATAAAGGACTTATCACGCAAGCTTAATGTAACGGCTCTGGCAATAAGCACCGTTAAAGTTAATCGGACATCAAGTTCACTTTCCATTATTTGTTTCTTAATATCCTTTTGAAAATCTAGCAGGGCATTAATTTCTGCTTTTCGATGCAATGTTAATTGTGCAGTTGTAAACAGGCTTTGCTGCATTCGTTTTGCAATGGTTTGACGCATAACAGATAATTTTTCACCGTTTACGCCTGTTGGTTGTACAACAGTTGCAGTTTCTTGCTCCACTTTTGGTTTTGTTGGTACTTTTTCTTCTCCACGCTTGTCAGCAAATGCTTGAATATCTCTTCGCGTGATTCGATTATTTGGTCCTGTTCCTGTAACTTTTTGTGTATCCACTTGCAATTGTTGGGCAAGTTTTCTTGCAGCAGGAGATATCCGAATTCGTTTATTTGTATCTTTCACTTTCACTTCCGCCTCTTGTTGTGCCGGCTCTTTTTCCTCTAACGTTGAATCTTTTCCTTCCTTAACATCATGATTACTTTCACTTTCCGCTTCCTTTTCATTACCTATTATTCCAATTGGCTTTCCAACTTCTACTTCATTATCGACGTCTTCGATAATTTTAAGAAGTACTCCATCTGATGGTGCCTCTACTTCACTTGTAAGTTTTTCTGAGCTAATAACAGCCACTCCTTCCCCTTCCGTGACGGATTCTCCAGGCTGTTTTAACCACTCCACGATGGTGCCTTCTTTCATGGTCATTCCTAATTTCGGCATCACAATAGCAGTTGACATATTTTCACCTCCACTTATCGAGCTAAAGTTAATTCATTAATTAATTCATATGCCGTATTGACAACTTTTTCTGCGTTTGGTATATATAATTGCTCTAAATTAGTTGCAAATGGAACTGGAGTATGTGGCGCCGTTATTGTTTTAATTGGAGCATCTAAATAATCAAATCCTTTATTAGCGACAAGTGCTGCAATATCGGTTGCTACACTACAGCGTGGATTTGCTTCATCGACAATAATTAGCCTTCCAGTTTTTTCGACAGAATCTAAAATTGGTTCTTCTTCCAGTGGAGATAATGAACGTGGATCGATTACTTCCACTTCCACTCCTTTACTTGCTAAAATATCTGCTGCTTCCATCGCAACATGGACCATTTTTCCAATTGCCACAATGGTAAGATCACTACCTGCTCTCTTCACTTCTGCTTTTCCAAGCGGAATGGTATAGTATCCCTCCGGCACTTCCCCTTTCATGCTATAAAGAGTTTTATCTTCAAAGAATACAACTAAATCATCGTCTTCAATTGCTGATAGTAATAAACCTTTTGCATCATATGGATTAGATGGCACAACTACCTTCAAACCTGGAATAGCGGTAAACATACCATATAAAGTCTGGGAATGCTGTGCGGCCGCACTTGCACCAGCGCCATGGTTTGTACGAATAGTTAAAGGCACTCTTGCTTTTCCACCAAACATATAACGCATTTTCGCTCCCTGATTAAGCACTTCATCTAAACAGCTTCCAATAAAGTCGTTAAACATTAATTCTGAAATCGGACGTAAACCAGTAACTGCTGATGCTACAGCTGCTCCCATATATCCAGCTTCCGCAATCGGCATATCGATAACTCTTTTACGGCCATATTTATTTGCTAATCCCTTGGTAACACCAAAAACGCCACCCCATGCTTCTTCGTCTTGTAAGTGGTCAACAGTTGCACCACCCGCAACATCTTCTCCAATTAAGATAACTTTATTATCTCTCTCCATAGCAATATCCATTGCTTCATTGATAGCTTGTGAAAATGTAATCTTTCTTCCCATTCTTCCTTCACCTCATTCTTTTATTATTTGTAGTTGACATACACATCTTCTAATAACATGGATGGGTCAGGCTGTTTACTATTTTTTGCAAATTCTACTGCATTGTCCACTGCCTTTTCCACTTCGTTCTCAATCTGTTCCACTTCTTTTTCCGTTAACAAATCATTCGCAAAAGCATACGATTTAAAGATTTCGATACAGTCTTCATCTACTGGCCACTTCTCACGATCTGTTTCCGATTTATACTTTTGTGCATCTCCTTCAAAGTGACCATAATTTCGATACGTAACCGCTTCAATAAGAGTAGGACCTTCTCCATTTCTAGCTCGTTCCACTGCATCTTTAGCAGCATTATAAACAGCTACTAAGTCTTTTCCATCAACTCTTACTCCTGGAATACTATAGCCAGGTGCACGATCAATAATTTGTTTACAGGAAGTAGAATAATGATATGGAGTGGCTTCCCCGAAACCGTTATTTTCTACTACAAAAACAACAGGCAGCTTTAAGATAGAAGCGATGTTTATTGCTTCATGAAATGTTCCATGATTATTAGAACCATCTCCAGAAAAGCAGACAGTTACGCTATCTGTTCCCTCAACATAGGCTGTTAAAGCGGCACCAGCTGCAAGGGGGAATCCTCCACCAACAATGCCATTAGCCCCTAACATGCCAACGTCAAGGTCAGCAATATGCATAGAACCTCCTTTGCCTTTGCATATCCCTGTTTCTTTTCCAAAAATCTCTGCCATCATACTATTTAAATCACAGCCTTTAGCCAAACAATGACCATGACCTCTATGTGTACTCGTTATATAATCTTTATTCGTTAAATGTGCACATACACCAACAGCAATTGCTTCTTCTCCTGCATACAAGTGAACAAAACCTGGGATAGCCCCGGTTGAAAAGATCTTATGAACTTGATCTTCAAACTTTCTAATTTCATTCATTTTCGTATAGGCCCAATAAGCAGTTTCTTTCTTCATTTTCTTTCCTCCATTCTATATTCCAGTATTAACACACTTCGATGATACAACATATTTTTATTTTTTGAAAGCGCTTAAAACATTGATAAATCAATATATATCGTATTTTTCAACTACTAAAATGAGACAGATTTTCTCATTATTTCTCACTTTTCTCACCATCATTTTGTTTAAAAAAAGACGCACATTTTCTTAGTCAATAATTACTTTGCAAAAACCTGTTTATCATTAAACAAAAAAAAGATTGGAGAATGTGAAAGACCACCATTTCGGTTGTCTTATTTATTCTCCAATCATGTAATTTTGTCTCACTTTTGTCTCACTATTTCCCAAACTGAGAATGTGAACATTTATAAAAAATTTTTTAGTTGATATTTTTTTATTTTTCTATATAGTGTTGCACGAGACATATTTAGTTCTTTTATTGCCTCTGATACATTTCCATGATGTTTTTTTAATGCGTTTGTAATTGCCTGAATTTCAAATTTAGTCTTCGGATCCTTTCTATAGTACGATTTTTGCATATGTTTTTCCGCGATCATTACTTGCTCATACAACTGTTCTTCAGTTGGCGCAACCTCTTTATATAAAATTCTGCATCGATCGAGAGCATTATATAATTCGCGAACATTTCCATACCATTGTCCCTTTGAAAATAGTAATTTCCAATTTATCCTCCACTCCGGATGCCAATTGTTTTTGTCACAATAGTAATCAATCAAAGCATTTATATCTTCGTTTCGTTCACGCAAAGGAGTAAGATAAATGGGATAGGCATAAATATAGTAGAATAAATCCTGATCTATTATCCCCTGCTCTACTAGATCACGGATATCTTTCGTGGAAGATGTGATAAAACGATAAGATTTATGATGTTCCCTTTCCTTTTCCTGTAAGATGGTTAACAGCATTTGCTGAGAGGAAATCGACAGTTCTCCTATCTCTTCCAAAAAAATTGTTGCTTCCTCAACCACTTGATGCTTTTTCTTAGTCAAACGTTGCAAATCTGTAGAAAGAAATCTTTGAAGAATATCCTTAGTTAGCATCGAACAGTGTAATTTATAAAAAGGGGACGTGGATTTTGGGCTATTTTCATGAATACAACTCGCAAGAAATTTTTTGCCAACTCCTGTTTCTCCTATTAAATGCACCGTAGTATCTGTGGGTGCGACATTTTTAATAGATTCCATCACTTGCTTATAACTTTCGCTTACTCCTCTACTTCCATTTAAAACAAAGCTTGTTTCCGCACGGAGAGGTATTCGATATCCAATGAGTCGATGTTGGTGCATAATTGGGATATGTACAGCAGATACTGCGCCAGTCTCTTGCGCGAATCGACTTAATGATGTGCCAATCCACTTTTGATATTTTTGCTGAAGATTTTTTGGAAGGGCACAAATGTATTTATCAATGGTACAAACAATGTATTGTCCAGTGCTTTGGAAAGTTGTTCGCAGCAAAAACTCCATATCCTCGTGCATCTTTTTTTTCCAATCAAGTGAAATGGAATCCGCAATAAGCTTAACACATGCTAACACATATGGCTGGTTAATAGATTGATAGAGACTAGATACATTCAAAACTCCTATCATTTCTTTATGCTGGTTAAAAATTGGTGCGGCGGAACAATTCCATTGTTGGGATGCTTTCGAAAAATGTTCATACCCTCTAACCATCATGGGTTTTTTATATCTTGCCGCGAGACCAATTGCATTTGTTCCTACTTCTATTTCTCCCCATTTTGCTCCTTCTTTGAATCGGATCGTTTCTGCTGCAATGTTAATTGAACTTTCCCCTTCTTTATATAATATGTACCCATCTCTATCCGTTAAAATAATAACAAAACGCCAGCCTCGCAGAAACTTTTGTAAACGCTTAACATTTTGCTTAGCTAAAGTAATTAATAATTCATTTTCTACCAATCTTTCTTCGAATTCCTCTGGGGTCAAGATACAATCAGTTATTCCATCATGTGGGTTCAAGCCTTTTTGCCGACAAAGATGCCAAGATTCTTCAATCTCTGGTGTTAAATTTGCTGGTTCTAAAGATCCTTCTTGAATAAACCGAGTCCACACTTCCTTTGTATCTATTTTACCAGTCATAAGTATCCCCCTTATTCTAGTTATTACATAGAATCTTTATTTGTATTATAACAGGAGTACTTTTTTAGTAAAAGGTTTCCGTTCTTACTCTTGGTAACTTTTTTACATTTTAAAAAGGGATTTGTCTTACCCAAAAAATTTTCTTATTTCAAGAGTGATCTCTGATCCAATTGATTATTAATATCGCAATTTCCTTTCAAGCTTCTAATGGACATTTTGGAACCTTACAAAACATTAGCTTGTAGGTATAGAGCAATCTATATTGAAAAAAAGAGAGAAATTCCCATCAATGGAGACTTTCGTTTCCCCCACTGATGGATAACTTCTCTTTCACTTACTGGCTTCTCCAGTTTTTCAGTCTGTTATAGTGCTGTACCTACATTTTTGTTGGATATTGAAGGGATTTATATTAAAACACTTTTCGCTGGTAAATCACTGTCGCCACTCCCCATGAGGCTAAATAGACAACAAGAATAAAAATGGTCGCTCCTGTATATAAAGTTGGAAGGGATAAATTGATAATAAAACCTGTTATGCTGGTTAAATGTTCCCCTAGAAAGGTAACGATTCTAGGGCCTATGGCTGATAATACAAGAAAACTGATAATAACCACTGTTGTAATATAGCCAGGCTTAAGCATATAGAACAACGGAAAGGTGAAAGCAGCAAACAGCAAGAAAAAACCACTCCCAACGACAATATCTGTAAGTGTAAATGGTTTATTAAAAAGAAACAAGGCTGCACTTGTTAGTAGAATAGATGCTAACATATACACAATTGCCCCAATATAGCGTGATGCAATGATTTCCTTTCGTGTATAAGGTAAGGAATTTAATAATATATTTGTCTCTGCTTTTTCATCATATGCATATGCATTAAACGGGATAAAAATACTAGCGACGAGAAAAATGTAAACAGAGTCTAAATTCATCACAATAAAAAATACGATAAAAGGGATAAATACTAAGAGTTGCCTTTTCTGAAGGATTGCATCACGTCTTATTAAATTAAACATATTGCATTCCTCCTTTTGTGTAGTACATAATATCTTCTAATGTCGCATGTTCGATCACAACACTCTCACCAAATACCTGTTCCACTTCTTTTCGATCATCTGTTAATGCCACAAACCCCGTTGGACCACGATTTAGATGAACAAAGCTTTTTTCTGTGTCTCTATCCAGTAAATCCAGCCCTCCCTTAACAACTGCATAGTTCTCTGTGATATCCAGTGTTGATTGATTAAAAATCAATTCTCCTCTTTGTATGAAGGCAATATAATCGGCAATACGATCTAAATCTGTAGTAATATGAGTGGAGAAAAACAGAGTACGATTGCCATCGACCATTAACTCTTGTAACAGATTCAACAGTTCTCTCCTAAAGATAGGATCCAAGCCTGCTGTAGGTTCGTCCATAATGATTAATTCGGCATGATGGGATAAAGCGATTGCTAAAGATGCCTTCATCTGCATTCCTTTTGAAAAAGTCTTAATAGCTTTTTTTAGTGGTAACTCAAATTTTTCTACATACTGATAAAATAATCTATCATCCCACTGCTTGTATGCAGGTCCCACAATGCGTTTTATATCGATTAAGTTCAGTCCTTCAAAAAATACATTGCCATCATATACAAAGCCAATCCGTTCCTTGATTGCCTTTTCATGTGTTTGATAATCTAATCCAAAGAGTTTCACTTGGCCAGCATCTGGCTTTAATAAATTCATCATCATCTTAATCGTAGTTGATTTCCCAGCTCCATTTTCGCCAATAAAACCCGTTATAAAGCCTTTTTTCACTTCTAAATTTATATTATTGACAGAAAAACCCTTGAATTTCTTCGTGGCATTCCTTAGCTCTACCACATTTTCCATTCTTCTCACTCCTCATACAAAATATTGAATAACTGCAGTAAATCCTCATACGGCAAGCCGATTTCTTTACTATTGGCGATAACAGCACTTAGCTGTTCTTCAATAACCTTCAATTTCTTCTCCCTGATTACATCTAAATTCTGCTCAGCCACAAACGACCCTTTACCAACAATCGAGTAAATAAAACCAGCTTTCTCCAATTCTTCATATGCTCGTTTTGTTGTAATCACACTTATCTGCAAGTCTTTAGCTAAGTTGCGTATGGAAGGCAGCGCTGTTCCTTCCTTTAGTTCCCCTGCTAAGATAGACGACTTAATTTGATTGGTAATTTGTTCATAAATCGGCTCCTTTGAACTGTTTGAAATAATTATTTGCATGCTTATCCCTCTTCTTTTATCTTTCACACTTAATATAATGTATATATACTATATACACATTATATACAAAGTTACTATATAGTGCAACCACCATTTACATTATTTATGTTATAAGATTATTTACTAAGGATTAGCGAATTTTTAAACATCTATATTTAGGCTATTCCAAAAATGAATTTTCTTGTTATCTAAGTGAATAAAGGAAAAAAAGAGCTTATGCGATAATTAGATTATCAACATAAGCTCTTTGTAAAAAATTGCTCGCCGTAGTTCCCGTTCATTTTTTAGTTTCCGGCAAATATTTTGTGCAATAAGCTGCCAGCAATAACAAAACTACATTAATGAGCCAAACAGCAAGTCCCATATACTTAAACCAAATGGCTAATAAGCAGTTTATACTTATAAGAAAAAAGGAAATTGGTGTCAACATACTTTTAAATCCAGTTACACCTGCTTTTTTTCTTTGTTTAATCACGCTAATTACTGAAATAACAAGTATGATTACAGCTACTATTGATAAAACTATCTCCATCATACTCTCACTCCTGTCTTCCCATTGTTATCTATATATACGATTCAGAATGGAATTAGTTTCACTCAACAGGACAAGAAAACTCTGTTAATACTAAGTGGATTCCCAGCAAATAAATAATATTTTAGACAAGACACATACTACAAACGGAGGTGAAATACATGAAAACTAAGGATAATTTTCTAGAAGGTGCCAAAATTACGGATGATGCTCATACATATGGGCCGCCAAATGGTGGAAGTGAAAAACATCATTCCCCTCAATCTGTTCCAAATAGAGAAGCAGCTAAAACCGGCAAAAAACAGAAATAGGATAAGGAAGTTTCAATTTTTAACAGAGAAATTATATCCAAATGACAGACCAAATAACACAGCTTGGTCTGTCATTTGCTGTTAAAGGAAGAGTTATTTCCTTTCCTGTTGTTTATTCCTTTTAAGAAAAGGCTATATATTAGTAACTAATAAATAACTTTTCATTGTCTTTACTGTTATGATAATAATTATTTGAGGAGGTGCAGGATGATTAATCACATAAAATATCAGTGGCGTGTGACAAAATACAATCCAGCGTTTCGGGATGAAAATGGCTACTTTACCTTAACGGAGGAATGGACTTCCCCTACCCAGATTGGAGAGATCATTAACGGTAAAAAATTCACTTTAGATGAATATCTTCAAGTCGAGAATGCTTATGTTGAGGCTGTTATGAAATTCTTGGAAGAAAGCGGGATTCATTCATTAAGAATTTTAAACCTAACAAAACAGGAAGTCTCAGAAAGAGATTTAACCGCTTCCTTATATGAAGCTGCATTCGATCAGTTAGTGCTACAAGAAGACATGCTTATAGAGAGGAATGAAATACGCCTTATTTGCAAAATGGTATTGCGAAATTTCCTAGAATGTCAGTTATATGCTAAAGATAAATTCTTTGTGCATTTTGGATGGGATTACTATATGTACATAGGTTCTTACGTTAATTGCCCATCTGCTATCGATTATGCGACAAGGAACGGACTTTATGTGGAAGCATTTCAATCACCATACTATTTTTCCGAGGAAGAAACGATCAGGCAAGTACAATGGTATGAAATCAACGATCCCTCCATGATAATTGTAGGAGAAGAACAACTTCCAGCTATTCCACTTGCTGAGTATCGAAGCATTTTTAATTTATCAAGCGAACATCCCATTGTTGGAACTTTTGATATCAACGAAGGACAATTGGATTTTTTCCAAAAACATTTGCAACACACCATGAACATAAACAAATATGCCTATAGTCTTTGGGCTGGCTATTAAGCCATAAGAAGAGGAATTCGACGTTTTCCTCTTTTTAATGCCCGTTTCTTTTCTTATAATTTATCTCCTTTTCAGTCACCGTTATTCTATTCTAAATCCATCGCCATTTTCAACTTGGAAAAACATCATCAAAAGTACATCCATATTAGCTTCCCTATTCATAACTTTCGTTGTTAAATACTTATTTTATAATTCCCTTTATCCCTTTTTTCCATTATAATTCTACTTACAAATATATACATAAGGAGAGTGGGAGAATGGGAAGCTATCAAAGTGAAACCGATAATTGGAATGCAAGTTTATATGATAATAAACATTCCTTTGTTTCAAAATTCGGAAATAATTTAGTCGAGCTATTAGCTCCAAAGCAAGGAGAGAAAATTCTTGACCTTGGCTGTGGGACAGGAGATTTAACAAATACCATCCACAAATATGGGGTAGAAATATTAGGTATTGATAAATCAGAAAATATGATAAACCAAGCTCTTAATAAATACCCTAGTCTAACTTTTATGGTTCGTGATGCTACAAGCTTGGATTATCTAAATGAGTTTGATGCTGTATTCTCTAATGCCACTCTCCATTGGGTACACCCTCCAATCCAAGCATTAAAAGGTATTTACCAATGTTTAAAACAAGGTGGAAGATTTGTTGCTGAATTTGGCGGAAAAGGCAATGTAGAAACAATAACAAATGAAGTGATACAGCAAATAAAGCAAGCAGGATTCCCGTTCAGCGCAGAGCATTTCCCTTGGTTTTACCCAAGTGTCGGGGAGTATTCAAATTTAATGGAAAAAGTCGGATTCCGGGTTACCTTTGCACAACACTTTGATCGATCAACTCCCTTAATTGGGGAAAATGGCTTAAGAAATTGGATTGACATGTTTGGAAGCCAACTGTTTCATAATATTCCAACAGAAGCTAAGAACGAAATCATTGCAAAGGTTGAAAGAAATGTAAAGGATACTTTATATATTGATGGAAAATGGATGGCTGACTATAAAAGGATTCGAATAATTGGCGTGAAAGAATAATAGAGTCTAGCGAGGAAACAGAAGGTTTTCCTCGCTCTCTTTGAATAGCTGGCTGGCAAAACTCTATTATGTGTAGAAATATTATTTTCACAACTATGCTTTTATATAAATAGCGTATTTTTTAGGATTGGTAAACCCAAATTTATTAGCTAAATATGCGGATGCACGATTATCAACATCACAATCCCATCGCGGATGAATATTGATAGAAAGACAATAATCTATAAATCGTTGCGAAACAAGACTTGCAACCCCTTTTCCTCTGTACGCTGGTTCTGTTATTATATCTATTTCTGCATAGTTATTAGATTTAAAAATAGAAACCGCTTCCCCAATTATCCGATTTTTATCTTTCACACAAAAACCAATTCCGTTTTGAAGAAAATTCTCTTTAGAATCCCAATACTCCTCATAATATTTTTCATTGAATTCTAAACTATTTTCAATTAAGCAAGAATTAATTCGATAGACATCATACGGACTAGCTATTGTTGTTCTATTAATATATGTTGGTAAATCAAAGGAATAAGCAATACGTTCGATTCTTCTTACTCGCTTATTTAGAAACTTCTCTATTGCCTGCTCCCATACGATTTCATTGGAAAATAACGTAAATCTATTACCCTTTAAAACTGTTTTCTCAAAAATATCAATTAAATGCTCCATAAATAGCTCGTTCGAAGGACTACCTGTCACAAAAAACAAGCCTGAAGCTGCTTGAAAAAGCAATGAATTATAATTCGTACAATCACTGTATACAGTACCCTCTATCATGAAATCTAATATACTATGGGCAAATGTTGGAGCTTCCCTAATCTCTTTTTTTATTATAGAATACTGATCTATTGGTACCTTAATCATATTACAACACCTTTTGCAAAATAATTATCTCTATGTCATCATAATGATGAATTCTTTAATCAATACTTGAAATCTATATCTTCCTTCCTATCATTTCTTTCATTTAAGAAAGAGGTTTTGCTAAATCCATCATATTATGAAACCCTAGCTGTTCATAAACAGATCGGCCAGATGAACTGGACCATAATCTTGCTCGTTTAGCCCCTTTTTGTTTTAGCCATAAACATATTTCCTCAACTAATTGAGAAGCTAACCCATTCTTACGATGGTTTTTCACCGTATATACAGCTATGATCCACCCAAAAAGACTTTGTTCTTCCGCAAGTGGAAAAGCATACTCTGTTCTAATTAACCCTCCAGCACAAGCAACAATTTTTTCATCACTATCTAAAGCAACTCGAAACATTAAATTTCCTAATTCAAATTCTTTCCGAAATAGATTTTTCACTTCTTCCAGCCGTTGAAGACTTGGTTTTGGAATTCTGTCGATTTCTCCCATTTCACAAGCCATTTTATACCAGCATTCTGCCACAATATTCAGTTCGTTGTAAGTTGCCCATCTAGTTTCATACATTTTTAAGTCTCCTAATTAGCAATTTATTAAAAAATTAATGATTATATAACGGTAATGACGAAAAACACCCAATCCCATTCCATTTGTCTTTGCTTAAAATTGCTTAGTATTAAAGCAAGCTTCACAAATTAATTTTCCTTCATTTTGGATAAAAGCCTTTATTTCGGTCATCCCTTTTCGCTCTGGATAGCGCATTTTGACAAAAACTACTTCATTTCTTTCAATATGTTTACCGCAATTAGAACATTGGGGTTTTACTTTAAACATAGTTCCCCTCCAAAACTACATATTTAATAACTATAGCTTAAAGTTCCTGACTTCTTTAAATTAAAGTTTTTTCTATGTATCAATTTTATAACTTTGTCTAGTACTTTGAATTAATTATGCCGAATATGACTTGATTTGAAACTGTCTACAGATGATAAACATCCGTGTTTTTGAAAGCAGTTCTATTTCAAGTGAAAACATCTTATCTTCCGTTATTAAAATTTCGTCATAACCCCAATTATCAATCCCACTTCTTCCATTATCCACTATTTCTTTTGTATTAACGACAATATTTCGTGTAATATCATAATCAAAGTAAAATCTTCTCACTTTATCCCAAACCAATTCATATACAGTACCATCCCAGTGCTCTATAACCACTCTAATTGATGTTGGATCATCCATTGTTTCATCTATATCTCCTTCACAATGATTGATTAACTCCATTTTTTTAAACCTTCCATCATGGAATGAATTTGTCACAAGGAATTCGCCCGTATATGGATCAAAGACATGCTGGATAGATTTTAAATATTCACAATACCCGTCATTATCCCAATTATCATCTCGTAAAAATTTCATAAAAAACATCTCTCCTCTTTAATTTCCTCTTATTACACCCATTAACTTTTTAAGAAACAATTTTGGTCCTGCGAAAAATATTTTTTAAGAAAACTAACTTATACATTTTTTTACTTTTTATACAACCATGGAATCTCAGGTGGATTTCCTGCTTCTCCTAATAGATATACAAATACAAAATAAACACAGATTAGTAAACTGAAAAGGAAAACAAAGAGTGAAAGACCATTAACCTCTTTCTTTATTAGCCCCACTAATGCACAAATTAGACTTATAACTCCTAAAAGCAACTCAAATAATGCTACAGGATAAACGGAGTATTGATTCATTACATAAACTCGAATTGGATTAAAGATAGTTATTGTGAAAACAAAAATTAATTGAAAAATTAATCCTATGACAGAATACTTCAATTCTTTCCTTTCTCTCCTTCCTCTGAATTCTATTTATTAAATCAATTAAACTTTACAATAGTACAAAGATAATCTATGTATATAGTAAAACTATGTATAATAGTAAGCTATTTTAAATCATTTGTAAATAGCTTACCAAGCATCTTACTTCTTTCTAAACCCTTATTATTCACAGCCTGTTCAGGACATGAAACCATTAACTCCTACCATGCGTGGATTTATATTAAATGTCTTTTTCCATCAATACATTTGTGGTCTCATATCCTAGTTTTTCATATAATCCTCTGGCTACTTTATTATGACCAAAAACATGGAGACCTATTTTTTTCAATCCTAGTTTCTGACCAACATTCTCTATACTCTTTAAAGCTTCCTTAGCATATCCATTTCCTTGGTATTTTTCTAGTATATAAATGTCATAAATAAACCCTAGTTCTTCAGACTTTTGTGCAAGCCATATAATGCCGACTGCCTCATCCCCCTTTCGAATGGTGTATAAAAAATTACTCTCTGTCTTCTCGCCTTGGGGCAAAAGTCTTGTATATTCCTCCTCTGCCTTCTTAAGTGCCTCTTCTTCTTTCCAATTTCCTGCTAAAACCTTTTCTTCCGCATACGTTTTAATTGCACTAGACAGATATCCTTGATATTCACCTGCATTCATTAAAGTTAAATTAATCACTGTTAATACTCCTCTTTTCGCTTAAATCTCTATTCTTACAGTTGATTCTAGCTTTCACTATTTTGTTTCCCAAAGCTTATATAGAATAGTGCGGTCTCTCATTAAATGCCAGACAGCTTTATTGAAAGAGGGCAGCATAAATGATTCCCCCCACAATTATGCTTAGAATGAGTATTCCAGTACCTTTCCACCCTAACCCGCCCACTAAGTCAGCAAGATTGCTGCCGTGCATACTACTAGATGGATGTTTCAATTCTTCTTGTCGCATTTTTTCTCTTCTTATTTCAGGAGCATCTTTTTCTTTTTTCATTTCAAGCCCTCCTATAAAATTAGTAAATAAACAATAAGATTATCCCATTAATAGATGGTAATGTATTTATTGCAAACAATAGATTTTCCCTTTATGAAACCCTCGCTATTTATTCCTTTCATACGTTTGCCGCCCACGAGGGTTTCTAAAACATTCTTCTATCGAATTTTCACGACTTACTTTCATCTAAATATTCATGAATAATCTCCATTACTTCTATTCTTCCATTTATCAAAAGCTCTGGAAGTTCATTTTTTGCATTCCCCTTCCAATACTCTCTCGCTTGTTCCATTTTTTATGGAAAGGAACAGCCTCTAAATTAGGCAGAAGCTCTCCGTCTCCTTCAAAATAATTTCCAGACACATGAAGTTTCACAATTTGTAATACTTTGCGATTATAGGAATCAAAAAGTGCTTTCCATTTTAAGACATCCTCATAGCTTTTCGCAGCATACAGGCAAGACAATCTAGACGGATGATTAGGAAAATCCTGGAGTCTCACCATTTCAGCTATTACTTCTCTAATTGCTCTCATGGTGTGCCCTGCATACTGAACAACCACTTCGGCATTCTCTTTATCTAAGTGTAAACCTGTTTCCGTAAAATGATTATTAAGTATTTGCATAAAGTCTTCATTTTGATTGTTTAATTGTTCTTTTTCAAAAAAGTAATGGTGTAAAGTATTTTTTTGATGCTCATCAAAGTTAATGATCTGTCCAAGCTTCATTTTTTTATTTGTGACAATATGGTAGGCAGTAAATTCTTTTGTCATGGCTCTTTCTCCTAATAGTTAACTAAACTAATTTTCTTATTTCATGCGAAATACTTATGCATCTAGGTTAAAGTTTCACCTTTTTAAAATGTTCAACCGTAGGAAACGGATCATAAAAATGATGTAGCTGCTTTTTCCATTCCTGATATTCATTCGATTGTCTAAAGCCAACTGTATGGTCTTCTAATGTTTCCCATTGAACAAGCAGCAAATATTTTCCCTTTACTTCTAAGCACTGCTGTAATTCATGAGAAATATACCCATTCATAGAAGAAATAATTTTCGATGCCTCGCGAAATGATTCTTCATATTTTGCTTCCATTCCTTCCTTAACTTGTAACAGCACAGCTTCTAATATCATATAACGCTTCCTTCTTTCTTTATTTTCATTCATTGATTTGTCTTACAAATGATCCAATCAAAAGGACTTTAATAAGAGCGCACAGGAGAAATCAAATGCATATATGAATTGTTTCCAACTGGTTCCATTAATATCGGTCTCATGGAACCTCCAAAACTGATTTTTATCTCTTCTTCCTTTATTGCTTTTAATGCATCCATAAGGAAGCTTCCATCTAAAGAGATGCTTAAATCTGTTTCTCCAGCAAGCTTATTGATCGGTTGTATTTCTTCTATTTTTCCAATTTCCGAGGAATTAGAGGTGATTTTTAATTTCGAACCATCTTTTATTTCCATATGGATATTGTTATTCTTCCATTCACTTGCAAAAAGACAAGCTCGATTTACTCCTTTTAACAGCTGTTTTGTATTAACTGTAATCTTTGTCCTTGCGTTATTGGGGAATAATCCAGCGACATTAGGATAATTCCCTTCGATTAATCGAGAATAAAGAGTAGTTGAATTCGTTTTAAATACAATATAGCGATCAGTAGCAAATATTTTAATCATTCCCGTTGTTTTCTGCATTAACTTGGTCAGCACATGGAGGCTTGTACTTGGCACGATGAATGCACCTCTTACACCAGATTCAATTGGAAGCTCTCTCCATGCTAGTCGATGAGAATTAGTAGCTACACATGTAAGTTTTGTATCTTCGAATAACATATTAACGCCAGTCAAAACGGCTCTCGCTTCACTTTTTGATACAGCAAAAGCTGTCTGGTTGATCATCTCGATTAAATAGGTGCTTTCTATTCTAATATGCGTTGTTTCTTCCATACTTGGAAGCGTTGGATATTCTTCTGCATGAAAACCATTAAGTGTTGTCACGATTTCATCCGCTTTAAGCGTAGCTATTTGCTTTTCGTTTACTGTTAGATGAATTTTACCCGGCAATTTTCTCACAAGCTCACTTACATATTTTGCTGATAGTACAACACTGCCTACCTCCTTTACTTCTAGCACTTGTACTCCATCTATTTCCATCGGAATTACTTGTTCAATTATGATATCAGCATTACTTCCTATAACAATTAATGATTCTTTAGTAGCCATTATTTTGATACCTGAAAGAATAGGAAATGGCGTTTTCTGGGATACTGCTTTGCTCACATCTGTTATCGCTCTATTAAAGTACTCACTGTCAACAAGAAATTCCATTATATGCAACACTCCAAAATAAAATTATATGTATTAAATTCGACATTTTTTGCCAATTTCCTTGTCATTATTGTTTAATATATTTTTTTTCAAAAAATGCATAAAAAAACTACTAAACTGGCAGCAGAAAATGCTTAGCCTTTTAGTAGATTTTTATAAATTTGTAAAAATATATTTTATTTTTTAGTTAAAACATCTAGTTGAAGTGGATAGGTGCTATATGCAACCATTTTATTTTTGTACTTTTTCACAATATCTACATGGTCTTGATAACTATTCAAAAATAAGTTTATGTTCTTATTCCCTTTTTTTGTATGAATAACAAGAGAATACTCCGCATCTTTAGCGTTAAGATATGTTTCTTCACTTCCTGGATATAAACTATACTTTTCTCTAACAATCGCTTCGTTGAATATCTTAATAATTGCTTCTTTATTCTCTCCATCTATTTTCATTTCATTGTAGATTATTTCTGTTTCCATATTATTAAGTTTTAAATGCAATCTATATTTATCCAACAGCCAATCCACTACTCCTGTTGGCAAACACGTCATTAAAATTTTTATTATACAAAAGAACACTAATGCTATAATAGTAATCCAGGTCATTTCCATTCACTCCATTACTTATTCAATTAATATTTCTACGTTATTAATAGTACTAAATTTCCTCTCTAAATAGACCATCCAATTCCCATATAAGTTGACCATCCACTTTTTTCTCATGGGATAAAAATAAGATGCAAGTTTTATCCTTGCATCTTTCCCCCATTATTCTCTACTGGATTTAAGCGCTGCAGCAAATCTCCTTATCCCCTCATCAATATTGCTTTTTGTCTCTTTCGCATACGTAAAACGAACATAGTTAGCGTTTGACCCCATTGTAGATCCAGGCGCATAAATAACACCATTTTTTAACGACTCTTCTAATAAGCGATTTTCATTGACTGCTTTTTTTATTTTACACCACAGGTGAATCCCACCATTAGGTGTTAGAAATTCCACTTCTTCTTTTAAGTATGTATCCAAGCTTTCGATGATTTGATTTCTTCTGTTTTCAAGTTGTTTAACTAAATTATCTAAATGGACTGCGAAGGAAGGTGATTCTAAGAAGTCGTTTGCTACCCATTGGGAATAACTAGAATGGCCAAAATCAATCTGCTGCTTAGCGTCGGATAACCTTTCTATCACTGGCTTAGGTCCAATAATCCAGCCAATTCGCAGACCAGAGGCGACAATTTTGGAGAGAGAGCTAATATATAATACATTGCCATTTTGATCCATCGATTTTAGCGGAAGCAATGGCTTTCCGCTAAAAGAAGTTAAACTATATGGATCATCCTCTACCACGGGAATACCATATTGAGAAGAAATTTCTAAAATCTCTCTTCTTCTTTTTTGACCGAGAGATACGCCAGTTGGATTTTGAAAAGCTGGGTTTAGAAATATCATCTTAATTCGGTGTTTTCTGTGTAATAAGATTAAATCCTCAGGTTTTATACCATTTTCATCTGCAGTCAAATAATAAGGTTTAACTCCGGCTGATTCAAATAGCGGAAGACTATAATGGTAAGATGGGTTCTCCATTGCTACCGCATCGCCAGGTTTCAGCAAGCATTGAATAACCAAATGTAAAGCCTGCTGGGCTCCAGATGTAATCAATATAGAAGAAGGCGTTGTTTGTAAACCACGATATTTCTCCATATGATTGGTAATGGTCTTTCTTAGAACTTCACTTCCTTGTGGATGATCGTACCCCAATGATCCTATGTAAGCTCGATCAGAAGTAATTTTTCGCAATGAATTTAAAGGGAAAAGATCTTCAGAAAGTTCCCCACTAGCTAAATTAATTAAATCATGTTCTGCCATTTCTTTTCGTATCCGCTGCATGACAGGTACATTAGGAAGAAAAGATCCCGCTTCTATATATCGGTTCCAGCTAGGAACACGTTTCTTGGTTATTCCCCATATATCTTTACTTATCATTGTTCCGCTGCCGCGTTTTCTTTCAATTAATCCATTCGACTCTAACTCATCATATGCAGCAACTACCGTACTTCTATTTAATTCTAGCAGTTTTGCTAGCTTTCTTTCCGATGGCAGCGGTTTATCTAAGGGAAAGGATCCATCTGCGATACCATTTTCAATGTAGTCTGCCAGCTGCTTATATATTGCTTTTTTTACTTGTCGATCAGGTTTCCACTCCATTGTATCCACACTTCTTTTCCTAATTTTGTCTCCATATAAGACAGCTATCTCGTTTTTATGTTGTTTCATTATAGCTTAATTTCTCCTCATTAAACAACACTGAGCTCTTTCGATACAACATACCTTTTTTATCTTAAGTTCATTACTCCAACCATATTTACTTATAAATTTGAGATTATTTTATAGACTTGGATAGTTTGTCAGCTAATCTTAATCTAGTTCCGCTAATACAATTGTCAGCAACCTTTTCGTAACTTTGTTATTTTTCAGGAAGGGATTTACCATGTTACAATATAATTAGTGAGCCATATAAACAAGGAGAACTCTCGTATGAAAAATAATATATGCCCAAAATGCAATAGTGAAGAAATAAAAAAAGGAGTAATGGCAGCAACTGTTGGTCAAGTTCATATGTATCCCGAAAAAAACCGTAGGAAGAATTCCTCTACAATATCAGCAAAGTATTGTGGTCACTGCGGTTATATTGTAGCCTTATATGTGGACAATCCTGAAAATTTAGGATGATTCATTTACTTAAACTAGACTAGCATACTCTACCTGTAGTTCTTGCGTCAATCAATAGTATGACAAAAAACAAACAAGCTACAAATGTGCAGCTTGTTTCTTATGGTTGATATTTTGAATGGAGTTTAGGAACACTCTTAAAGTTTTTCACGTTGATTTCAATGTCATCAATATCTAGCGTCGGAAACTCATCTTCTTCAGATGATTTCCATATATCCCAATGATATCGATAAAGGTAGTTCTCAAATTGATAAATATCTGCACCAATCTCTTTGCTTTTTTCATAAGAAGTGTATATTTCTTCGACAAGTTGTTTCTTTAACTGCTTTTTCATTTTATTAGCATTTGTTCTTTCATTCGAACTCAGAACAGTTGCATCTATTCTTATTTTAAGCCCAAAAGAATATTTCTTTTTATCTTTATTTACTACTTGTCTTAATTTCGGTTTAATCAATTCTATCTCCATTTCGTTATCATCATTATTGATATTTAACTTAGTACGTTCGGTTTCATTGTTTACCCGGATATATCCAGATAAGTCATCGGTGTTTAAAAAGCCTTTCCATTCTTTCTCTTTAAATAGATGCGCTCCATTAATGGATGGAACAACATAATCTTTCTGGTCTTCTTTTATAATTTCCTTATTAACCTCTAGTGATGGCAAAAGAATGGTATTAATTTTTTCGTTAAATTGATACATGAATTTTTGTAAAGTTAAAGGAGGAACCGTAGAGCTTTGATGCTGCATGGCGTCTGGATAACTTATTTGCGACTCATTAAATGGATAATAAAAAGGAATCTTTGCCGTGAATATATCCTCAATAGCCTGGTTTGTTCCATAAACCTTCCCGGTCAATCTAATATTATAGCTAGAATCAAGGGCATTTAATGTTGGTTTTAATTTGCTTTTCAACAGAGATTTTCCGAATACAATAACTTTCACTTGGTCGAAATTCAAAGGTAATTGAATTCCTTTATTTATTTGGTCGATAGCATCTTCAATCGACTTGGCAGTCCCATTTCCTAACCACACCTTACTAGGTTGATCCCCTTTTCCCTGTTCTGATTTGGCAACATTTAAAAAATCCAAAAACTGAACGGTTACGATATATTGGTTATCTTTATAGTCAATCCCTAAACCAACCGCATATGCTTGATATTGAACTTCCTTAATATTTGTACACCCTGCAAGGAAGAAAAGAGAAACGAAAGCAATAACTATTTTTTTCATTTAGTCACCTTTTCTTTTTTCATCTTTAATGGACAAACCAGCATTTCTTTTCTTTAGAAGATTATTAGGTATCCGGAGAAAACGTAAACAAAATATCTTTTCCATAAGGCGTCGTTATATTGGAGAACATTGGAACACCAAAGGATTCTAACCTTGCTATATACAAGATGATGAAAATAAAACTTAAGAAAAAACCGTAAATGCCCAAAAAATAACTTATTAATAAGACAAAAACACGAAAATAAAATAAATTTCCTGCCAAAGAGCGATTTACTAATGTAAAGCTTGTTAGCGCGGTTATTCCTATTATTACAAGCATAGATGGAGAAGTGATTCCCCCTCTTATCGCAGCATCACCGATGATTAAGCCACCAAGGACAGAAACTGTTTGTCCGATCCCTTTTGGCAATCGAGAGCCGGCTTCAAAAAACAATTCAAACATTACAACCATTAGAAGCGATTCAATTAAAGGGGAAAAAGGCAATCCTAATCTAGATACAGAGATTGTTGCTAGGATTGGTAATGGCAATTGTCCTACATGATGGGTAATAATTGCTGTATAAAAACCGGGAAGCAAAATGGTTGTAAAAATTCCAATAATCCTTAGGGTTCTCTGCAGGGAAGTATAATAAAAACTTGAATTTTCATCCTCTGCCGATTTAAATAAAAGGGATAAATCAACAGGCGCAATTAATGCTGTGGGTGAACCATCCACCACAATGGCAAATCTACCTTGATTTAGGGCCTGGACAATAAAATCCGCTCTTCCAGAATAGTGGATAGTTGGGATTAAAGAAAACTTCCGCGGTTCCAGATATTCCGTTAAAATATTAGAACTAGTTAAAACATCGATATCTACCTGAGAAAGGCGATCCTTAATATCAGCGAGAATTTCATTATTCACAATATCATTCATATAAAGAAGTCCTACTTTTGTATTTGTTCTTTTTCCAATTGTATATTCCTTTATAATGAGAGAAGAGGTACGTAGTCTTTTACGAATTAAGCCTATATTTGTATTTATATCTTCTACAAAGCCATCTTTTGGGCCGATCGCTGATACCTCTACGACAGATTCATCAGGTTGTCGACTGGGAAACTTCTTTATATCATAAAGATAAAGTTTTTCTCCTGGGGGAATAACTAGTAGCTTTCCGGAAAAAACTTCTTCTTGAATTTTTTCTCGATTAAATTCCTTTTTATTAAAGCTTTCCATCTGAACATATTGATAGATATTCGACTCTTCCGCCCCTAATACTGGAAAATGTATGGTTTTAATCATGCTTGTATCTGTTTAGTGGCACACAGTAGACCATGATAATCTGTAATTCTCCCTTATCCTCTTTCACCATAATATCAGAGGATTCATTAAATAATTGTTTTAACGCTTCTGACGTAAAAAGAGGATAATCCACAAACTCAACTCCTAGTCACTTTTTTTCTTTTCCCTATAAATAGAGTTAAAGATACTATCTGGATGATCAATAATACTAAGGATACTGGTCTAAAATAAAGGAAAACAACCTCGGAAAATATACTTTGATCCACTGGAATAAGCAGTGCAATAAATAAAAAAATATAAAGAAAAGTTAACAGCTTGCTATTCTTTTCATCCTTTGTAAATATAAGGCTTGTTAGTAACACAAATAAACTGATCCGAACCACGCCACCCGATAACCATTGATAAATCGCAAAAAAATCGGTGTGTGAAATATATTTTCCAATAGCTATTAACCGCCATTGCTCATATGCTGGATAGCGATATTGGGAAGCAAGCTCTGCTCCAAATTCGACAATCGCCCCTATTGTCGGTCCAATCATTAAACCAATAATCAAAACATTTAACACAAAGAGCTGCTTTTTTGTGATTGATTTTTTTACTATGGATGAAAGAAAAAGAATGACAAAAAGCTCTATTATTGGTAATAGCGTATATATGAGCCCTTTTGAAACAGGCATAAATCCGTTTTCTAGTACGGGCAATAATAATTCATAGTTTTTATTCTCCGTATTTGCAAAAGAAATAAAAAAACCTAAGAAAATCACTATCGGACATAAAATAGTGCTCAATATCCCCATAGAAAATAGCCTAAATTGCTGCACAGCAAACATAAAAACAGTAAAGTGCCTCCAAGCAAAAAAATATTATAGTCTTTCATATAAGTTAATTGTGACCAGAAAATAATATCTTTCGCTGTTATAAAAGCACTAATATACATATATAAACCTAATGGTAATAAGAAATAATAGTATTGTATGGTGCTGGTATACCGTTTTACTATTTTAATAAAAGAATCTGTATGTACGATTCCATTAATTCTGTGAAGTAATAATACCCACAGCGGCACAACAATCAGCGCTATAACCACACTAATCCACGCATCTCTTTTGACTATTGTTAAAACACCTGGAATTATTTCCACATGGGCAAATAGGCCAACTGATAGAAGAACTAGATATACAATGGAAATATATCGTAATGTATTTTGCATAATCATTCCTTTTTCTATTTAGTATGTATTTATTATGTGGAATGTAATATTTTTTATTACTACTCGAACCAATATGGTCAATTCCCTGCCGATGTCCTTAAATTCTCAAAAAAAAAAAGTCCATTCCTTGAAGTTAAACTTCTCTTAAGGAATGAACTCTTTAACTAGTTCTTATTTTTTTCTTATAAAAATTATTACAATTGCAGCTAATGATAAAACAATAGCGATAATCGATAATATCGTATTTACATTTGTACCTTCATTTGCATGCTCGGCATCTTTGTCTTTCTGTTGATCATCTGCTGCATCATCCGTTTTTGTGCTGTGTCCATGACTATCAACCGTTTCATTAGATTGAGCAATATTTGTGATAGAATGAGGCAGCTCAGCATCACTGTCTCCAGTCCATTCCACAATGCTGCCATCTGCATAGTACTGGAATGCATCCCATGCTATATCGCCAGGCTCTTTTGGATTCTGTGCTCTAAAAGTAAAATCGCGATATTGACCAGCCTTAATAGCTGTCTCTTCTGATTCTGCTTCCCAAGTTACAGTTGCCACTTTATCATTATCATCTTTTGTTGTAGTCGTTTTCCAGCCATCGACAGGTTCATACATTTTATACTCCACATTTTCGGGAATTTTAATCGTTACCTTTGTTGTATCCACATCTTTTTCAACTGGAATTCTTACAGTATACGTTTCCCACGCCTCTGTAGTAGATTGGGATGGATTCACGGTAACATGAGCGCTAACTGGTAATGCTATAAAGAAGACAGCTGCTAATGCTACTAATCCAGATATAAATTTCTTTTTATGTATCATTTCAAATCTCCTTTCCTTATTTCTGCAGTTTTGCAAAAAGAGAGGTTAACACTACTTTGAATGTGTTAACCTCTTTCATCATATCAAATAGGGGTACTTCGTTCAAAGAAAAAACAGCTTAGATTATGTCTATTCTGTGAACATTTTATGACAAATGTACTTTAACTGAGCTATTCCTCATTTTAGCCAAGATGATTCATCTTTAATCAAGGGATTTTCTTTCTATTACATTGCCTCTGGTGCAGCAATTCCAAGTAATCTTAAGCCTTCTTTTAAAACAACTGTTACAGCATATACGAGAGAAAGTCTCGCTGTTTTCCCACTATTTTCCTCTAAAATTTGAATATGCGCATAATACTTATTAAATGTTTTCGCTAAATCGATAACGTACTTTGCCACTTCAGAAGGATCATAATGCTCATTCGCTTTTTCCAGGGTCGTCGGAAAATCCATTAATAGCTTGACAATCGGAAAACTTACCCCATCCCACTGTAAGTTGTCTAAGTTAGCTGGTGGGACGAAATTTCCTTTCCGCAATAAAGAACAGGCTCTTGCATGTGTATATTGGATATATGGTCCTGTTTCTCCTTCAAACTTCAACATGTCTTCTAGAGAAAACTCAATATCGGTTAGGCGATAATGCTTTAAGTCATGAAAGATAATTGCTCCTGTTCCTACTTGATTTGCCACTTCTTCTTTATTTTCAAGAGAAGGGTTTTTTTCTTCGATATTTTTCTCCGCTAATTGAATAGCTGCTTGAAGCACTTCTTCCAATAAAACAACTTTCCCTTTTCTCGTTGACATCTTCTTGCCGTCTTTCAGCATCATACCAAATGGAATATGAGCCATTCCTTTTGCCCAATCATAGCCCATTTTCTCTAACACTTGAAATAACTGCTTAAAATGGAGAGTTTGTTCATTTCCAACTACGTATAAACTTTTCACAAAATGGTAGTTTTCTTGACGATAGATCGCTGCAGCTAGATCCCGTGTAGCATAAAGTGTCGCACCGTCGCTTTTTTTAATTAAACACGGTGGGAAGTCTTCAAGCTCTACTACTTGCGCCCCTTCTGATTCTATTAAAAGCTGCTTCTCCTTCAATAACTCGACAACTCTTTCCATCTTGTCGTTAAAAAAAGCTTCGCCATCATTGGAATCAAATGTAATTCCTAATAGTTTGTAGATTTTATTAAACTCTTCTAACGATTCTTTTCGAAACCATTTCCAAAGATTAATGGCTTCTTCATTTCCCTGTTCTAGATAGTTAAACCACTTTCTCCCTTCCTCATTTAGCGAGGGATCTTCTTCTGCTTTTTCATGAAACTTCACGTACAACTTTAATAATTCTTTAATAGGATTCTTCCGCACTTCCTCTTCATTTCCCCATCTTTTATAGGCGACGATTAATTTACCAAATTGCGTTCCCCAATCACCAAGATGATTTATGCGAATCGGTGTGTAACCATTTTTCTCAGCAATAAGGCCAAGAGCATTTCCGATAACGGTAGAACGCAAATGCCCCATTGAAAATGGCTTTGCAATATTAGGTGAAGACAAATCAATTGTCATTACACCCTTATTCTTAGGTAAATCTCCATAATGCTCCTTTTGTTCGAGAACTTCCTTGATTACTTTAGAGGCAATTAATTGCTGATTTAAGAAAATATTAATATAAGCTCCTACTACTTCAACATGATCAATCAGCGGAGATTCTATCTTATGAGAAAGTTCTTCCGCAATTAACGCAGGTGCTTTTCGCAACTTTTTGGCAAGTGTAAAACAGGGAAAAGCAAGATCTCCTAAATGAGCATATTTCGGTTTTTCCAATAACTGTTCAATCGCTTCTGGTGATAATTCTACATGTAATTTTGATGCTAATACGTTTGCTAGTTCTGATTTGATGTTCATCTATATTCTCCTTTTCTATATTAGATATTTTAATAAAATAAAAAAACTCCCGCCCCTTCATACGAAGAGGCGAGAGTATATAATTCCCGCGGTACCACTCTAATTGTTATTTTCATAACCACTTAAATCAGTTAACGGCCTGTTACCGATCATGCCTACTCCCTTTTCAGCATGATATCTCCAAAGTGCGTTTCACTGCTTGCTCCACATTAGGCTTCCACCGTCCCTAATTCGCTATTGCTTTACAACCAGCTACTCTCTTTTTCTACGATTTCCTATATTTTTTTCTTATTATACACATACTTTTCGGAAGAATCCAATACTTTTTTATTTTTATAAAAGAAAGGCAAGCGCCAATCATTTCCGTCTACATATAGTATTGGAGGAGGTGAAACAATAATGAATTTTCAAAATCGAGCTTTTGGTGGACATATTGGTGCTGTTGGTCCAATTGGAGCCGGTGGTTTTGCAGGAGTGGGACATGGTGCAGTGGGTGTCGGGGCTATTCCTCTTGGTGCAGTTACTCCAACTGCTGGCTTTACTGCAGGTAATCCTCTAATTATTACGCCATTCCACCATGTACCAACGACTCAACAACAACATTGGAATTATGGCCAAACTTACCCTTCATACACACAACCATATGGCTATAATCCTGCTTATTCTACTTACGGATATTATCCCTTTTATTGACAACTGAAAAAAGGCAACAACTAGATTCCATCCATTTAGAGATATTCTGGTTGCTGCCATTTCATCTATTGCTATTATTCTGGCTATGCATATTTGTTTATTTTTTCGCTAATTTATGAAGATGACTGATAATCTACCATGGGAAAGAATTTTATAGAGAAGCTCCTACAGAGAAAATGAATATGCTAGGACAAACCATTAATAATGGCGGTGCATCAGCAAATACAGATGCTTGCGGCAATAATAACAGTTTTACAATAGAGAACGAGAACTGCATGGAGACAAGAGGATATGCACTGTCGGAGAACAATGGCGAAACATCCAGGTTTTGTAGGCTGAACTCCTGGGATTTTGAACACTACTTTTCCCTTGTCCCTCTGAATAGTGGCTTTCATTCCCTTTATGAACTCCACTTTTCCCTCGGTTCCTCTGAATAGTGGCTTTCATCTCCTTTTTGAACTCTACTTTTCCTTCGGTTACCTTGAATAATAGCTTTCATTCCCTTTATGAACACTACTTTTCCCTTGTCCCTCTGAATAGTGGCGTTCATCTCCTTTTTGAACTCTACTTTTCCTTCGGTTCCTCTGATTATTGGCTTTCATCTTCTTTTTGAACTCCACTTTTCCTTCGGTTACCCTGAATAGTGGCTTTCATTCCCTTTATGATCACCACTTTTCCCTTGGCTCCTCTGAATAGTGGCGTTCATCTCCTTTTTGAACTCCACTTTTCCCTCGGTTCCTCTGAATAGTGGCTTTCATCTCCTTTTTGAACTCCACTTTTCCTTCGGTTACCCTGAATAATGGCTTTCATCTCCTTTTTGAACTCCACTTTTCCTTCGGTTCTTCTATAAAATGGTTTTCATTCGTATATTAAAATACTGAATCTCCCTCCAATACTCCAAATTTAGCATCCCTCTCTCTTAAACTCACATATTCTAAATCTATAACAATCACCATTTATGAAAAAAGCGATGGTATCTGACCTATGCACGCATAGTCATTCCATCGCTTTTTGTTATTTAACGGGAATCCATATTTCAGAGTAGCAATTTTCGCTTGATGAATCATCATCTGTATAGCGTTCAAAGGAAATAAATCCTGCTTGTTGATAACCACTGGACGGCATCCATTCTGAATATATTTGCTTCCAAACTTTCTGCATACTTTCCGGCATTGGTCCATTCACCTCAAAAACTGCCCACTTTGATGCTGGAATAACGAGCTGATCATATTTTTCAGATTTATCCTCTGTTGCAACCGCTATCCAGTAATCCATATCCTTACCCGCTGCTTCTGACTCCTCTACACAAACACCAAGAACGCCTGGAATTTCTCCCCTAGTCAGCAGCAAAAGCTCGTTCACTGTTCCATTCTTATTAACTTCATCCCACAGTTTTGGAATCTCACGGAGATTTTCATCTTCCTTAAAAGTATAAGATTTTTTCATTCCGACAATCGTAAATGCCTCTTTCTCCACTACTTTTACTTTCATTGGTTCTGCCCCTTTCAGCTGTACTTGAATGACTAGTGGATTGTATATTTTTAGACTACCAATTCCTCGTCTCGTTTCACTTGGTGTAACTCCATGCTGTCTGCGATATGCTTTCGTAAATGCTTCTGGTGTATCATATCCATATCTTAAAGCAATATCGATTATCTTTTCGCTCGAATGAAGCAAACTTTGTCCAGCCATCGATAATCGGCGTCGTCTAATATACTCTCCCACTGGTATATCCGTAAGAATTGTAAATGTGCGTTGAAAGTGAAATAATGAAACATTTGCGACACGCGCAATCGCTTCTATTTCAAGCTTTTCTTCCAAATTATTTTCGATATATATTAATGCCTTTTGTAACCCTTCCAACCATGTCACATTCATCACATCCTTAAAAATAGCATACAGGGATTACTGTTGGTTTTCCTGTTCATTTATGCTTGCTTTTGACAGATATATCCTTGGTTTTCTTCTCATCAATATATCGGATTAAAGAAAGGATAGACCGCCCTAAGTAAATACAAAAAAAGGCACCAAAAATAATAAGTGCTGCTAAGTAATTGGCAAATAACTTCTTACTGGCAATAAATAATATTAAAAATACTAGTGCGATCAACAAATTGAATATTGGATGATTTTTCATTCATTTCCCTTCCTTTTTTATAGATAAAATATGTATCGTCACGATAAAATAGGCTGTCTATCCCTAGCTCTAGGTTTAGACAACCTTATTCGACTCTAATAGAAAACGTATAATTGGGATTTCCTTGATCCCATTTAGCATAAATCATATAAACATGTGTGCCTTTTTTGGCTGGGACCGTCATTTTATTTTTATCTACCTTGATAAATTCCTCTTCTCCATCTTCAAACACTTCTGCAACCTGTAAAGATCCAGCTAATGGCTTTTTATTAAAATCGATGGTAATAGTTGAATTCGGTTCCACTTTGACAGAACCATTTTGTAACCCCATATCCCAAGGAGATGCATAGACATAATCAACACAAGATCCTTTTAATGAACCTTGCCAGCAATTTGAGCCAATTGTTGTCGGAATTCTATTATTCTTCCATAATACCTCAGGTTTTGGTGGTTTGGAAAAATAAATCGTATCCATTAGAACCCAAATACAGGCAAAAATAAAAGCAATTATTGTTACCACCATAAACATGCGATCTTTTTTGTCCCCTTTCATTCCTCTTTATTATTGGACGATTGATATCGTATAAAAGTTTCGATTTTTCTTTATAAATAGAAAATTCCAGCGATATTATTCCTATTCTCCACCACAGCTTCCTCCACTATCAAAGGAAGATCCGCAGTCATTTCCTCCATCAAAGATAGACGCTTGTGAGCTATCTCCTATTTCTCCTTGAAAAGGCTGATAATTATGGCTATTTATATTGTTTGTCTTTTCTTTGCGAGAAAAAATTTGAGCCACGATAATTGCCACAAATACCAACATTATAATTCCAAACATACTGTATTCCTCCCTCACTAGCTATTCTATTTTATATACGTAGGATAATTGGAAATAGTTTCATATTTTTTTCATATTAAAAGCCGAAAAGTAGTAATCTACCTTTCGGAATAAATTAATTTATGCTCTTTTCCTTATTTCCTTTACCCTTTCCATAACGGAAGGTTTCTTTTTGCTGAAATAATAAAAAATTCCTGTTATCAATAAAATAATTACGATTAATGCTAATGGATTAATATCTGTAGAGAAAACACCATAAGGAATTAACGCAAGGATAAAGAAGTAAAAGAAATTGCCTATTGCTGTGCCAATGGTAAAAGGTCGTATCGATATTTTGCTTACACCAGCAATGATATTTAAAATACTTGTCGGAAAGAACGGAAAAACCCTTCCATAGAATACATAGCGCATTCCTTTTTGTTCGATTTTATCTAACATTTCTTGGTGATTTTGCACCTTTCTAATCACGAAATCTTGGAACCAAAAACGAATGGCTAAAAAGATAATGATTGCGGCTATAATGCTAGAAAACCAACTCCATAAAAAGCCATAGATGAAGCCAAATGAGTAAAAATTGAGGGTAATTACTAAAATTAAAGGAATAACGGTAAAGCTATTTTGGATAATCATAAGGAATAAACTGACAATAAGTGCATAAGAAATATTCTCTTTAAATACAGATGTGACCGAATTTAACTCCCCTTCACGAATCGCCTGAAAAATATCGGTGTATCGGAAAAATATAATAAAGAGGCTTACTGTCACAAAAAATGTAAATGGCTTCCAAAAATGTTTTATACAAATCACCTTTTTCATAAATTATATGTCATATTCTAAAGAGTGGTACACTTTAGATGAATCATTTTACTACAGATTTCTTCCTTTTGATTTTTTTATAATTATCTATTTTCTACCCGTTTCTATTTTTTTTTAATCAGGGTATATTTCTACCCTGAAAAATAGTTAAATCATCCAAAAAAGCAGTTGTATTTTACATTAATTTGCAAAATATAACTGCTCTTTTACTCCCCTTTGATTCCAATCTATCAAACTACTTTTTCCTACATCTCTTCTTCAACCCTATCTAACCACTCATTCATATGCGCAGTAAATAACTTTGTCTGTTCAATCTGCAAGTTATGACCCGCTCGATCTAAAATGGCAAATGTTGCTCTGGGATAATTCCCTAGAATCGCAAACGCATCTTGATATCCGACTACAGAATCTTGTTTTCCTAGTAAAAAGACAGTTGGTTTCTGAAATAGAACATCATCGATCGCAAAAGAAAACCCGTAGTTCTTTTGAATTTTATCCAAAAATGCTGTGTCAGCAATATTGCATCCTGATAAAATTTCCTGCTTGTATCGTTTCCAATTGTATTCATCTAAAACTACTTGATTGGATTTGAAATCATTACGTTCTTCTTCTACTAAGTTGGATAAAAATTCATTATCGGCATAAACAATCGTGTGTTCTGGGAGTGTCCTCTTTTCTTTATCTGGTAAAATCATCGAGCAAATGAATCCAGCGCCTAATATTTGCTCTTTATAGAGCTTGATGATTCCTCTAGTTAAGTAGCCGCCATAGGATTCTCCTATAATCAGAAATGGTTGATTGGAAATCTTTGTATCTATAAAGCTTGCAACGGCTTTTAACATCTCATCAGAATTACTGATTAAGTCATAATCCATAGTTTTCCCCATACCAGGTAAATCCAAATATATCCGTTTCCAACCGTCGTTCTCTTTAAAAACAGGCTCCATACAACCACTCATGAGTCTATGATCTGGCGTAAATCCATGTAGCATGATAATGGGAATTCCTGCGCCTATTTCTTCATAATATATGTTTGCATTTTTCACTTTGCAGTATGGCATCTTTTATCCTCCCTATTGATTAAAAATGTATGTATCTATGGAAGTTCCTTATTCAAATAATGAGATATTTAAGTCTTTTCCACAGCAGTAGACAAGTAGTGTATGTAATTGAGCTCTATGATGATAGATATGTGCGACTATTTCTAACAACCACTCGTACCTTGAATAGGTTACTCCCCAATATGATGTAGTCCTTTCTTGTAATTCTATTTCTGTGAGATTCATATAAATATCTTTTAATGTTTTATAATTATCTGCAATAGCATTCTTTATATCCTGCATGTTTAGTAATGCAACACTCGAATAATATTCATCCATCTCTTTTTGTGTTGCACCGTTTGATATCAATAAATCAGCCTTACAAATAACGGCAATATGCTCTAAGAGCTCACCTATTGAACGCTTATTATCATCTGGCCTTTGCTGTAGGTCAGCCTCTTCTATAGTCTCTACCATTTCGATTGTTGTTTTTAAAGCTATTTCTATTTGATTTAGTGCACTACCTATATAGGTATTCACCCTAACTCCCTCCTTACAGCGAATATATGTTCGTTCTTATAATTATAGACGAATCTATCATAAGTTCAATATAAATATTCATTAATTCTGACTTTTAAACAAGAATGAATTTCAAAGCAACCATAGCTTCCATCTTAAATATCCTTGTATAGCTCTTTTTCAATTTGCTATACTTTAAAAGAAACGAACAGGAAGTGGAATTTTATGAAACAGGCTCTTATAATCATCGACATGCAAGAAATTTTCTTTAACCATCCCAAAAACTATTTATACGATAGAATTCAACTAGTAAAAAACATCAATATACTAATCAAGCAAGCACATGAAAAAAATATTCAGGTTATCTTTATTCAGCATACAGATCCGAATGAGCAGTCCGCGCTTTATGAGGGCAAGAACGATTGGAAATTGCATCAAAATCTATTGTTATCTACTACTGATAAGATAATTAAAAAATCAAAATGGGATGCATTCTACAAAACAGAACTTTTAGAGTATTTAAAAAGCAAGGCAATCGAACAGCTTATTTTCGCTGGTGCACAAACGGAGTTTTGTCTTGATACTACTATCAGAGCAGCCTATAGCTTGGGATTTCAGCAAAATCTCCTTTATCAAAACACTCATAGCACCATTAACGGCTCTATTTTAAATGCAGATAATATTATTGACCATCATGAATCTATTTGGAATAACCGTTTTTTAACGATCAAAAAGGGAGAACTGAAATTATAAATATCTTCTGGTGGAATACGCTATGTTATTTTTTTATTACTCTAGATCGTAGTATTAGGAGAAGATTAAATGAATAAATTATACTTGATTGATGGATATGGCGGATCACCAAAAATAAATTGGCTTTCTGATATAAAAAAAGAATTTAAGAATTCCTTCCATATACAAATAGTGGACTATACAGATGCCACAATTGCAAATGTTACGCAATGGGATCTTGATTTAGATAGAGCTATCAAAGAACCGAACAATGTTTATTTTATTTGCCACAGTTTAGGCTGTATTACGTTTTTAAGATACTTTTACGTCATAATGTACAAATTAAAGGGGCTATTTTTGTTTCTGGATTTGCAGAACCCATTGCAGCGTTCCCACAATTTGATCCCTATATGCAAGAATTAAATTTGGATAAAATCAAGCATTTACTAGGAGCATCCTTTTTTATTTCATCCAGAACCGATAAAATCATCGATTGGCAAATCTCGAATTCCTTAGCAAATAAACTTGAAATTCCTTTTATTTTATTACCTTCTGGCGGACATTTTACTTCTGGAGAAGGAATTATTGAAATGCCATCTGTCAAACATATTATTAAAGCAAAATGGTTATGACATTCCAATGGTAAGTTTTCTTGTACAAGAAAACTTACCATTGGCGAATAAAACAAAGCGATCCTTCCTAAAGGAAGCATCGCTACTTTATCTATTCAGTAAGAAATCCTAAATATGGAGATTAGTTCTTTTTTTCGGTTGTAGCAGGATTGCTAGTATTTTCTGTATTTTTACGATTCTTAACCCCTTTGCTTTTATAGGGTTTGTTACTCTTAGCTTTATTGGCACTAGCCTGCCAACGATTCCAGCCTTTTTTATCTGTTCCTCTGCCTGTACCGCCTTTACCTTTAGCCTTAGCTTTACTCATAAAATCAACTCCGATTTTTCTTATATATTACGTATCATTAGTTAGTCTTATCCTTTTATTCTGGTAAAAAACGTACATAATGAACTATAAGTATATAACAGTCTGCTATTGTTTGAAACATTAACCTTTTCAAAAGTTGATTTCTCGTGCTTTCTCTTCTCTACAACTTTCGCGTTTTCTCCATAGCAAAATATGGCACTAAAAAAATGAAACCATTTTTCTATCAAATCCGTAGAATATGATGAAGATGACTTTTGTGAAGATAAAATTGATTTTAAAGTAATACGCTTTATAATAGACAGTCATCTCTTCTACAAATGATAGATCATAAAAAACTGTCCTGAGGAGTGAAAAATATGAATAGTACCGCTATCTTTATTATTGCATTAGCCGCAATAGCTGTATGGTCTATACAAATTTATGAGCTTTTGAAGCCATCGAAAGAACAAAACAATCGCAAAATCGTTTTATTAACATCTGCTGGCTCTTTATTCACGATAATTCTTACCGTTTCATTTTTTCAAAATATCCCATTTTTTCAATAAGATACTTATAATGAGTTAAAAATTATCATGATTAATTCTTCTCGATAAGAATAACAAAATAATCCTCCCTCTTTTTATTTCAAACATAACAATCCTTTAACAATTTTATTAAATTTTCTATTTTTGGAAAATTACGTCGAAAAAAAGGAGTATAATGGAAATAAAAATAGGGGGAGGTTGTTGAAATGATTACTTTATTAGAAGATATTGCCCAACATGGACTAAAAGATACGAAACTATACATCATGAAAACAACTGATTCGTTTGTTATTTCCATCCCTAAAATTAATTGGTCTACCGAAATAAGCAATGAAGAATCTCCACATGATCAATTCGACCATTTACTACATTCTTTAACTTTTCACATGTTTGAAGGAGACTGTTCCCAACTAGCTGAAAGTATCACAACTTCTATTAGTAAATATGAAACTTCATAATATATTATAACTTCCATCAAGTGGAAGTTTATCGCCCACTTGATGGTTTGTTGCAACCTTCTGATCTAACTGCGATTTTCCTATCTAATTTCCTCAAATAGTTTGACTCTTGCTGACCGTTAAGAACCCATTCTACCTTTCTAATTGTATATAATTTGTTATCCTTGTGATTTTTTACGATCCTCTATTTTTCGGTCTAGAATATCTCCACTAGTGCGGTCTGAGACAATTTAATTTTGCATAAACGGGCTCCAATACGCTAAAATGATTAAGATAAACACTAGAATTTTTTAAAGGAGTTTTTTTATTGGATTTACTTTTTGCAAGTGAGCGACTAGGATTTCGTTTATTAACAATAGAAGATATAGATGCATGTGAACAATTTTGGGGAAATGAAGAAGTTATGAAATATTGTGGTGGCAGCACTTCCTCTGCATTATTGCCTCAAGTTATTGACTTTTATCAGCAATGCCAAAAAGATTTTGGCCTTTCCGTTTATGGTGTTATTGATTTGACAACCAATCAAGTTATTGGAGCAGCAGGCTTTAATATTGAAGAATCTGTTGATCAAGCTGAACTTATTTTCCATTTCTCCAAAGCTAATTGGAATAAAGGGTATGCTACAGAAGCTGGCATTGCCTGTTTAACGTTCGCAAAAGAGCAAGGGAATATCCAAAAAGTAATTGCTTCTGCAAGTATTGAGAACAAAGCTTCCTTAGATGTACTCGGCAAAATTGGTTTTCAGTATATGGGCATTAAATATTTCGAGGATACTGAGCAGGAAGAAGCTTATTTTGCGTTTGTTTTATAGGTAAATAGATAGTTATTTATTGTAAGAAAAAAGGGATCATCCCCCTTTTTTCTATACCGGATGGTTCAGCCTTTTTAGATATTCACGCAGGTACATTTAAAAAATGTGTGCGAATCCTTATGGAAGGATACGTCTACTTCTGTTTTCTGAAACCAACATTATTATCTTATGAAAAATAATTTAATAAACAATCAAAAGAATGAATTTCGGCAAATGGCTTAATCTCGGTAGGATTCTTGATCTTTCGAGGATTAAACCATACACCTTTTATATGGGCATTTTGACAACCATTTATATCTATTTCTATGTCATCCCCAACGAATAATGCTTCCTCTGGCTGAACATTCAGCATATTTAAAGCCAGTTCAAATATACGTTTGTCAGTTTACTCAACCCCACTTCATCGGAAATAATAATTGGATCAAAATAGCTATGTAAATTGGTATTCTGTATTTTTGCTTTTTGTCTATGGATTGTACCATTTGTGATAATTGCAACCCTCGCTTGATTCTTTATCTTATTTACTATATTTATTCTCGCTTGGTTTACAGAAAAACAATAAGGAAAATGCTTATTCCAAAAAGCTAATATGTCATTATGTGGAATTCTGTATTTTGGTGGAAACATAGCAAAAAATGATTCTAAAACTTTTGTTTTATCTTTTTGACCGTAGCTTTGCTTGTCCTGTTTTTTGAATTCTAACAACATTTCCCTTTTTAAGGAATCACTAATATCTACATAACACTTTTCTAACAGAATGAAAAATAACTTTTCTACTGCTTTATCTCTATCAAGCAAAGTATCATCTAAATCAAATAGAACTGCTTTATAGCTGCTCATCATTCACTGCCTTTCTCTCATAATTATCTAAACAGACTTTTTTATACGGTAAAACCTTCTATTTTGCCACAATCTATTTCGCGCACTCTTTTTTCTATATGACTTATGGGTAAGTTAATTTTTTGTCCAATTATTTCTCCTGTCTCTATTGCTCGAGACAAGTCACTTGTAATAAGAATATCCCATTTTTCTTCCTGTTATAGTCTATTTGCTATAGCCATTGCTTGTTGTTTTCCAAGTCTATTTAATGGAATATTTGAAATCCCTTGTGCTTTCCCCAGTGTATTCCATTCGGTAATACCGTGTCTTATAAGACCAATAGTTGTCATTCTTCCCTCACTTATTTTCTTGTCTTTGTTGTGATTCTTTACTACATTAAAATCCTACATAAAAAGGTTGTCGCTTCTCATCCAAACAGTATTCTATTCTTTGTCTAAAATTCTTATATTTCACCATGTTGAGCGCTTCCTCAATAGGGAAAAATCCTACTTCTAAACTTTCTGGTGATGTAGTAAATTCCCCGCCAACCGGTTTAGCTAAGAATAATGTATTGCATATAGAACCATTTACATTCTGAAAGATTCCACAAAATTTTATTACTTCAATATCAATTCCTGATTCCTCTTTTGTTTCTCTTATCGCAGCAGCTTTCAGTGACTCTCCCTCTTCCACTTGGCCACCTGGCATTTCCCAGCCTCTTTTGGGTCCTTTGATTAATAAAATTTCCTTTTGTTCATTGATGACAATCGAAGCAGCCGAAACAATATGTTTAGGCGGTGCATATTGCGGTTGTGTATTTTGAGTCAATTGCTTTCCCCCATCCCTTCTTTTTTTGCGATTTTTTGCAAT
Organism: Niallia sp. FSL W8-0177; assembly: GCF_038006285.1. Lineage (NCBI taxonomy): Bacteria > Bacillati > Bacillota > Bacilli > Caryophanales > Bacillaceae > Niallia > Niallia sp. FSL W8-0177. Next base: position 1,455,139 of record NZ_JBBOUX010000001.1, on the reverse strand, counting down.
CTTTCCATTATTTTACTATAAATTTCTCCTACGAAAAAATACCTCCTTTTCTAGTTGAAAAGAAAGTATTTTTTCGTATTTATTTTTTCACCATTTCAATGGCTCTATTAACTGCTTTGCGAGCTAATTCTTTCTCTCCTAGGTTATCATCAGCCTGAAGCATTTCCATTACTATTTTTGTTGCTGTCTTTTTATTGCGAGTAATCGGAAATATTAAGGCATACAGCTTGGCTGCTTGTTTTTTATTCATACTTCTTTTCACTACAAATCGCTTAGATTTAATGCGAGCGTAACTTTAAATAGATCGCCATCTGTCTCGATTTTCATCATGCCTTGGTGTAGATCTATGATTGATTTCGCAATCGCAAGTCCTAGACCTGATCCTTCTGTATGCCTCGATGTATCCCCTCGTTTAAAACGCTCATATAATTCATCAAGATTATCGTCAAGCTCATACTTAGATATATTTTTAAACTGCAAAATAGCTTGGTCTTTTTCTAGTTTAATGGAAATATAGACACGTGAATGCTCTAAAGAATATTTCAAAATATTGCCTATTAAATTATCAAATACTCTCCAAAGCTTCTGACCATCTACAGTTGCATAAATCGACGGTTCTTGATTGGTTACACGAAAATCAAGTGTTGTCGCTTTAATTGTTTCATCATATTCACCTAACGCTTGCTGTAAAAGCTGCACTAAGTCTATTTTTTCCTTCTTTAATTCCACATTGCCGCTGACCATTTTCGAAACCTCGAATAAATCATCAATTAGTACTTTTAATCGTTGGGATTTCCGATCGATAATACCTAGATATCCCTCTTTTTCTTCCTCAGATAGATTTTTTTTCTTCAATAATTCCGTGTAATTGATGATTGATGTTAAAGGTGTTCGCAAATCATGACTGACATTCGTAATTAACTCTGTTTTTAGGCGTTCGCTTTTTTCTTGAGCATTTTGGGAATAAATCACGCCATTTTTTAGTGTATTGATTGTCTCTGCTAATGCTGAAAGTTCACTAGATGCTTTTATATCTAAGTCACTTACTTTTCGACCGCTCCTGATTTCCTTTGTATATAGAACTAACTGACCTAGAGACTTTGCATTTTTCACTAAATAATGGATGGCTGGTATGCCGATAATTATGACCGCAATAAGAAAGAACAACACAAAAAATGGTTCCACAATCACTGCCATTAAACAAAATCCTAGCGCGAAAACAATCATTAAACAAAGGATTAATTTAGTCAATGGACTTCTACTTGAAAATAATAGCAGCATTGGTTTTCCGATTGTTTTAACACATTTTCCAACAAATGTTTTTGTCCAAATTGATTTATCGCCTTTTACTATTTCCTTATATAATAGAGACATTTGGATAAAGGACAAGGATATAAACAGCCAAGCTAAACAGCCAAATAAAATAATTTCCTTCCAATAGGAGCCGTCATTATATAAATTTAATTCTATTTGATCATTTACTCCCCATACACCTATAATAGCAACAGCTAAACTTATAAGGAGAAAAATTAAACCGATATCAATTGGAATTTTCTTATAAAATGAGTATTCCCATTGTGTTAAGATACTTCTTTGTGCTAAAAGGAGAATACAGCTGGCAACTAGGCTGATGATACTAATAACACTAAAGTAGATCACTTGCTTTTGTTGCGTTTTATAATTATCCATGTCTGTATGCAGCATACTCTTGGCACTTAGATTTTCAGGAACCGCAATAACTCCTTCAAAGCTGCCGATATTCTTCTTGATGTCATTTAGAATAGACACTTCTATAGCAACATCATCGGAATCACCAAACTCATACCAAGGAGAATTTATGGAAATATAATGCTGTTCCCACTCATCTTTTGGGTCTATATGGATATCGCTAAGAAATTTTGTTTTTTTCTGTTTCAGCTTACTCTCAATCGTTTCGCCAGGTGCAAGATCAACATTTGTTACTATTTTTCCAGTTTTGTTATTTTCAAAATAAAAAAGGAAGGAATCAGTCCAGTCTTTATACTCATATTCTCTATTCTGTAATTCTTGATAGTATTCATCTAATTGCCTTGCTTTTTCTTTCTTAATCTTATCTTCTACGTATTCATCACTTTGGAAATTTTTCGTAATATCAGCTATTTTCTTATCTCTTTCTTCTGTATATAGCTGTTCTGCTTCTGAGCTTCCTGTTTCTTTAGCGGTCTGAATTTGCTCTTCATACTGACTTTTTATGTTTTGAATTTGTTCATTTAAATCACCATAATAATAACGGTATTCATTTATTTCTTTAGCTGATACGGTTATTTTTTTCTTTGCCTCTTCAATCGGAACATAATATAACTCATTTTCACTTAGAAGATCCTTATAATATTGCATCCTTTCTTGAAATATCGATGTTTGATAAAAATCCGTGTGTAAATAACGGTTAAACCACATATCTACAGATACAATTCCACTCAGCGCGAGTGTAATAAGCAGTGTCCAAACAATAAAAAAGCCTTTACTTCTCGATTTTGTAGCCAATGCCCCACACCACCTTTAAGAAGCGAGGATTTTTTGGATCCACTTCAATTTTTTCACGTATTTTTCGTATATGTACTGCTACCGTATTTTCGGCATTGTATCCAGGTTCTTTCCAAACACTTTCATAAATTTCTGCAATCGAGAATACTCTGCCTGCATTTTTCATCAATAAAACAACAATTTTATATTCAATAGGAGTCAGCTTTACACTTTCTCCATTTACCGCAACTTCTTTCGCCTCCTGGTCTAATGTTAATCCATGAAGGTCTATTTTTTTCTTCACACCATCAAAGGTGCCAAGTGTTACATATCTTCGCAACTGCGATTTCACTCGTGCAACAAGCTCCATTGGATTAAATGGCTTGGTGATATAATCATCTGCCCCTATTTGCAATCCCAATATTTTATCTGTATCCTCGCTTTTGGCTGTCAGCATAATAATCGGAATATTTTTTTGCTCGCGAATTTTATAAGTAGCCGAAATTCCATCTAAATTTGGCATCATAATATCCATTAAAATTAAATGGACTGTTTCTCCCATTAAGATCTCCAATGCCTCTATTCCATCACTTGCTTTTAATACCGTAATCCCTTCGTTTTTAAGATAAATTTCAATAGCATCTCTTATTTCTTTTTCATCGTCCACCACGAGCACATTGACATTCTCCACCTTAAAACCACCTGCTTTCTCTCTCTTTCGCTGTCTCTATCATAGAAAAAAATTCTTAACATCTGCCAAGCAAAATTCTTAAGAATTTCTTAATATTGTATCTACCAATTCGATTCTCTTATTCTATCAAAGGAAAATGCTGTTCACATCCACATTTTTCTGCTTTTTTAATAAAAAAATTAAAAAATGGTTTTCAACAGTGACGATGAAAACCATTTTTTTTATTGCTTTGCCTTTATTTGTTCCCGTATCTTCTCCAATTCTTCAAGGGATAATTCCCCTAATGACTCTTTTATTTCTTTCTCCATGCGTTTGCGGTTTTTCTCTCGGTATTGATTCCACCAGTCGCGTAGTCCTTCTGTCTGATCCAATATGTAATCAATGTCGATTTCTTCTACTTCATCATCGGAAATATACTCCAATACGGCTGCCAGCATCCGGTTTAATTTATCTTCTTCTCCTTCTTTCTTTTTCGTATTCGTCTGTTCCTTTTCTACTTCTTCACTAATCTCTACATCCTTGCGAGGCATTGTTCTTCTCCTAACTGTAATTCTGTTTTTTCTAGTATTTCCGCTAGACAAATCTCTATTCTTCCAGTGCAGGAAAAAACAAAAAAACAGCGAATGTTTAGAGTAAATTAATGTTTAGGGAGTGGATAAAATGAAACCACGTCAGGAAGTTTTGCTTAAACAATTAGAAACCTATCGAAAGGAACTTTTAGGGACTGTTGAATTGGTGACAGAAGAACAAGCAGAAATCATTCCAGCGGGCTTTAGGAATAATATCCGCTGGAATCTTGGTCACCTATACGTTGACCAGTTATTATGGATTGAGGCATTGACTAAAGTACCCACTGCTATCTCAAAACAATTCAATCAATGGTTTGGTTTCGGTACTACGCCAGCCAACTTTACAGTGGAGACACCTTCTTTTACGGAATTAAAAGTACTTTTGCAATCACAACCACAAGCAATATTAGAGAAATATGGAGCTATTCTCGAAAAAGAATATCCACCAATTGATATGGGCATGCATACAATCGAACAAGTGCTGGTTCGTACGATTTTTCACGAAGGCATGCATTTACAGGTGATTAATGATATAAAAAAACTTATCTAACTAAAAATAGTCGGTCTCCAGCAAGTCTTAGCTTTCCCTAGTCGCATTTATGTAGAGTAATATATCAGACTAATTGATTCCATAACAAGAGGGATATCCCCACCAGTTTGTACAAATGATTTAGTATACTTATAAACTATATGTTCAACAGCATGGTCAGTAAATAAAATAATCCTCTCCTGTAGCAACTGTTAAAATTGATCTATCTTAATGCAGCTGTTTAAAAAAATTTTGTAAAGTTTATATGCAAACCAGATTCCTTGAGGATATCTATTAAACTCGTCATTGGCCATCATTTCTAATTTCAGCTTTTGAGGCGTGACCGATTAACTGGCTCTCGCACCCGCCTCAAAAGGAGAAATAGAAATTCGGGCGTTTTCATTTCCCTTACCTTATTCTTTAAGGATTCCTTGATCTAACGAATAAAGATAAGTAATAATATGCTCCTGAGTTAGCAAATATCGCTACTACCGTCCTAAAATTAGAATCTGACTCTAGCTTTTGGAGGCATTAAGATAATCAGGATATATTTTTACTATTGTTTTTTGATATATTGATTGTATTATTTTTTATTAAATGAACTAATAACGCGATTAAAGGCAAAGCTGTTCCGATGAGCAATGGTACTTCACTATTAAATTTATAGTATGAATAACTTCCAATCCATGAACCAAATGCTCCTCCTAAAAAGAAAATAGTCATATATAATCCATTAAGTCTATTTCTTTCCTCGGGATTCAAACTAAAGATAACTTTTTGACCTAATAATAAATTTCCTGATACCCCAACATCGATGCTAATGCCTGAGATTAAGATCAGAATCACACTCAATGGTGAATGATCTTGAACAAAAAATAATAGTACGATAGATAATAGAACGAGTGCCATTGATACATTAGTCATTGCAAAAATATAGCCTTTATCTGCTAGTTTACCAATAGTAGGAGTTAATAAAGCGCCAGCAATTGCAACAAATCCAATTAATGCAATTTCGTTATTTGAAAAATCTAGTGGTTCAGACCTTAATAAAATTGGGAGTACCGTCCAATAAAGGCTAAATGCTGCAAATAAACATGCGTGATAAAAAGCTCTTTGTTGTAAAGGAGAAGTATTTATTAGCAGCTTCACCATAGAAGCAATTAAATTGGAATATGACATGTTACTATTTGATACAACTTCATAATTAGGCAAAAATTTTAAAATAATCAGTAATACAGCAACAAGGATTATTAATGAAAATAGAAAAACCATTCTCCAGCCGTACCATTCAGTTATTCCGATAGATAGTGGACGAGCAATCATAATTCCAATCAATAAACCACTCATCACTTTACCTACATATTTACCTGTCTCCCCAACAGGTACAATCCTTATAGTTAGCGGAACTAATATTTGAGCTGCACAGGCCCCAATACCAATGATGATTGTTAATAACAAAAAGACAATTCCATTAGAAGAAATCAGTGTACCAATTAATGAAATAACGGTTAGCCCGATCAGAATAGTAATTATTTTTTTGCTTTTAAATAAGTCAGCCATTGGAACAATAAAAAATAATCCCAATCCATATCCAATTTGGGTCAAAGTAGTGAGCAATCCTGATAAATTAGAAGAGATGTTTAGATCTTTTGCAATGAACTGTACGATTGGTTGAGCATAGTAAATATTAGCAGCAAGTGATCCGCAACTAATTGCCAAAATGAAAATTAGAAAATTTGTTTTTTTAATCAATTTTATCAATCCTTTTGTTTATTTTGGTACGATCGTTCCGAAATACTAAAAAAAGAAAGACTATAGGTCTGCAATAGTCTTATCCACTAGATTATAGGCTAGATTTTTCTCTTTTTTGTATCTGGACATTAAATTAATGCTATGATTTAAACTTAATAAAGAATATGCAACTAATTCAGAGTCAGCCTCTTGTGAAATTTCTCCTTTCTTTTTTCCTTCTTCAATGACTTGCTTAAATACTTTTTCTAATTCATTAAAATCATTTATAAGTATTTCTTCTATGGAAGGATCAATATGTCCAATAAGCAGTGAAGAATTAGTTATAATACAACTTTTTGGATTGTCATCTGAATAGCATTTTTCAATATGTTGATAAAAAAAAGATTTAAGTGATCCTTTAGTGTCTATTCCGCTAAAAAGTAAATTTCTTTTTTGGCGGCCATAGTTTTTATAATGTTCTAAAACCAGTTTAAATAGTTCATCCTTATCTCCAAAACTCTCATAGAGTGTTGATCGACTTATTCCCATCTTTTCAATAAGATCTGATATGTATGTAGCATCATAGCCTTTTTCCCAAAATAAATACATAGCTTTATTCAAAGCCTGTTCTTTATTAAAGCTAATCCTTCTACCCAATTTATAACACCCCCATTCATATAAAGTAGTATAAAGTTTTCGGAACGAAAAGTCCAGAAAAAACATATTCTTAATCAAATCTTATGTTAAGAGCGCTTTTCTGGAACAATGAAAAATGTTCTTTTGTGCTTTAGAATACATTGAATTAATAAATTTGCGACATAAGGAGATGAAAAAGATGAGTTAAAAAACTCACCTTTTTTCATACTGAACAGAGTAATATTAGTATGCTTGCACAGTGATGCATTCAAAAACTTCATAAGCATTTTAGCTGGGTTGGACAATTTTAGTTCAACCTCAAGACTTTCATTAGTTTCAATTTATTTAGTACAAATAGAACATTTTAATTGTTTATTTTTATTCACAAAAGCACTATGTATAAATATTAGGCTTTAAAATAATAGTGGTGCGCAGTTCGCATAAATAGTAAAAGAGTGATTTTCAGTAAACAACACGAAACAGAAAAAGAAAGCATACCCTCTTGATATTTGACGAAGAGTTGTTTAATAAAGGTGCTAGAAAATAGTCGGTACCATACCTCCATCCATACGGATCGGAGAACCTTTGAAGGCGGATGCATAAGGGCTGCATATAAAGGCAGCTAATCTACCTATCTCAGTTGGTCTGATAAATCGCTGGATTTCAGACTGAGGTAGATTTGTAGTCATAAATTTTTTCTCTTTTTCTGAAAATGTCATATCTTCATTAGGATACATCCCCTCAATTATTTGATGAACATTTTCGGAGAGTGTTGGACCTGGCATAATCGTATTAACAGTGACTTCTTTTCCTATTGTTAATTTAGATAGACTTTTTGACAATGATAATAGCATTGTTTTTGTCATACAATATTGCGGCATTTGTCCCGAAGGCATAACTGCTTCTTCACTCGCAATAAAAATAATTCTACCAAAATTATTTTTTATCATTTTCGGTAAGTAAAATTTAGATAATCCATTTGCGGCAAGAACATTGGTATGGATATACTTTTCCCATACTTCATCGTTGACGTCCTCGTATTTCATTATTTCATAAATCCCCATATTGTTAACTAAAATATCAATTTGAGGATGCTTTTTAAATAATGCTTCCCTTTGTTGAATATCTACTATATCAACAGTGGCATTTTGAGGGAAGGTATCAGGGAACTCTAGTTTAATTTCATTTACAGTTTGTTCCACCTCCTCGTAATTTCGGCCATTAATTAGTACATTAACACCTTCTTTTGCTAGTTCAATGGCAATTCCTTTGCCGATCCCTCTTGATGATCCAGTGACTAAAGCTGTTTTATTTTTTAAATCTAGCTGCATAATCCATTGCTCCTTTTAGTTTTAAGTAAATTCTAGTTATTATTAATACTTATCCGACTGTTAATACAGTTCCAAAAGTAAACGGTCAATTAATCAAGTTTAAACCGAAATATTCAGTGCGCCATTTTAAAGGAGTAGCGCCTTCCCAAAGATGAAAGGCTCGATAGAAGGAGTTTTGGTCTTCATATCCAATTAAAAAGGCGACCTCTTTAATATCAAGTGAGGGGTCTGCCAGGTACTCTTTTGCCTGCTCATGTCGAACTTTTGTTAACAAATGCTTGAAGCTCGTGCCTTCTTCCGTAAGCCGTCGCTGCAAGGTACGATCGCTTACCCCTAACTCGCTCGCGATAGTCTGAATATCAGGGCGACCTCCTGTTAGGCTGCGTTTCATGATCCACTTGACTGTCTCAGTAATAGAAGATCTTCGTGCCTGCTCATTCAACGACTGTTCCAGTACGGGAGTTAATATCTCTAGCAATTCTGCATTGTATGAGACAAAGGGACGATCCAGATCTGCTCGATGTATAGTCAACCTGTTACAATTTGTACCGAGCTGAATTCGGCAGCCAAAGTAATCTTCAAGTAACTGTCGGTCGCCAATTGAATGGCTCGAAAATTCTACGAATCTTGCTGTCAAATGTTGACCTGTCCCCCGACGTCCCAGTTCGAGAAGAAATGCCATCGTAATACAAATTAATATGGTCAGACCGGGTTGTTCACTATGCAATGATTTTATTTCAATTGTACAGTGTTCCCCTTCCTCGGTAATATGTAAGCTTTCAGGAGGGCACAGTTGTTTGTACCTAGCCATCCGCTTTAAGGCATCACGGTAGTCACGAGCATGGTAAGTTGCTAAGACAGTCGGTGGGAAATGATCTGTTTCAAAGGATGCCGCAAGCTTGATGATTCCTTTCGCAGTGTCATCAATGAGAGCGGAATAAGCCTGCCATATCGCAAAATATTGGGCTGTGGTGACAACTGAATCAGAAATAATGGTTAATGGCAATTGTGCTTTTCGAACTACATCGAGAGCGTCTATCCCCAATGGACTTAATCCTGTCCAAAATCCTGCCGGAACTTTAATACGGTCAGAAGCATACAACGTCATATATGGGCCTCCTTTCTCTATTTACATTAGTAGGTTTTAAGTGTAATTGTGTCCTTCTTTACAAATGGTACCGTTTAATAATACCTCCCCGATAATGTCTTGTAACTAGCAAACCGCGACAAATCACTTGCAAACTACGCCAATATTATAAATAATGATTTTTTATTAGTCGTTACTATTCCATTTTATTTCTTATTGTTGGCGTATATAGGATATGAAAAACGGCCAGACAGAAATCCGGTCGTTTTTCATGTTAATTACATATCTAATTGGATTGTTTTTTCCTTTTTGTGTTCCAATAGAGAAACCTATTATACTTGAAATCTTTTGTCCTTTCACCTTGTTTTCAACTTTTTATGTAGCTGCCACGAGAAGACTTTAATACCATAAAAATAGCTATAGCTAATCCAAGTACTCCTACCCAGGTTATGGAACCTAGCGATACTTTTTCTACAAATATCCCACCAATTCCTGCCCCTGCAGCCATCGATAATTGTATCATTGACTGGTTTAGTCCTAGAAGTACACCTGATGATTCTGGTTTTATGGTTGCCAAATTGAACTGTTGTGCTGGAGCTGATGTCCACGCAGCAAAGGACCACAATATTAGGATGATTACAACACCAACATAAATGTGCGTGATTAATGATAAAAGAATAAGCATAACAATGTGTAGTAGCATCGAACCTATTAATGTACGTGATACACCCCATTTGTCTGTACTATAACCACCGAATTTCGAGCCGAATAAACTAGCAACTCCGAATATAAGCAGAACACCACTTAATAATTTTTCATGGATACCCGAAATGTTCAAAAGGTAAGGAGATAAATAGGTATAAGCGACTGAATACCCGCCAAGCCAGAAGAAGGTGATGGATAAACCAATCGCTACTTTTCGATCCTTTAGTAGAGAAAGTTGTTGTATTAATGGAACCGGTTCATCCCCTTTTGTTGGTGGTATTACAAATGAGATGATGATCATCGCTAATAATCCAAGTAACGCAATTCCGCCAAATACTGCTTTCCAGTCAAATGCATCTGTAATAATTCGCCCTAGAGGAACACCAATGATTAAAGATGCTGTAAAGCCCATGACTACAGTAGCAATGGCACTACCTTGTTTACCTTCAGGTGCTATTTTTGCCGCGATAGTCAGAGCTGTAACAACTACCATTCCAGCACCTAATGCCATTATTATTCTTGAGAAAACAAATAACGTGTAACCTGGCAATAAGAATGCAAGTATGTTTGCTATCACAAACAAGCCTAATGATACGATTATAAGCTTGCGTCTATCCATGCTTGCCGTAAGTGCCATAAGAATGGGTGTAAAGATTGCATAGACAAGTGAAAATATCGTTATTAATTGTCCTGCAGCCGCCAAAGTAATTCCTAGTGAATCTGCAATGTTATCCAATACACCAGAGATAATATACTCCGATGTTCCAACTAAAAAACTAATAAGTGCTAAAATATAAATTTTAAATGTGTTAGACAAAATAATCTCTCCTTCGTATAATATATTCACATATCTAGAAAAGACGATATGTGAATCATAAGTATAAACATATCGTGATATGTCGATATGTTTAGCGTAAATAAAGCTGAATTCTCCGAGAGAATTCAGTTACATTTACTTTAGATCTCTTGCTCCAAAATAGCTGCAATATTTTTTATTGCTTCTTCATCTCTTTTGTAATACGTATACTTTCCAATACGCTCTGTCTTAATCAAACCAGCTCGCAAAAGTATATTTAGGTATTGAGAAGCTGTCGATTGCGTCATTTTTAATTGCTCTGTTATTTGACTAACGCATACCCCTGTTTTTCTCATATCAATCCCTTCATGGGGTACAAAATGACGTTCAGGTTCTTTTAGCCAGTGTAAAATTTGCAGCCTTGATTCATTTGATAAGGCTTTAAAGATTTCAATAGGTTTCATGTCTTTTATTATATCTAAAAAATGCGATATGTCAATTTGTATTTAGTTAAATTTACAGATGAGGGAAGTGTTATAAAATATAAACATCTATTCTTGCGTTGACAAAGCAACTGCTAGTATCCCGAAAATTGCTTTTGTAGAGCTATTTATCTTTTGTATATGACTTATCCTATCAACTAAATTTTTTCTATTATTGATAATTCCGTTGTTAGCAATCGGAACAGACCATTTTATAATAGGTATCTTCCTTTAATTTCTTTTCTCCTTTTTCCTTTCAACAAAAACATCCTTCGAGAATAAGACATACACTAAATATGGTCTTATTCTCGGAGGATTTCTTCTTCGGTACGTTTTTATCCTATTTTGTAAATTTTCAGTAGTGCATTATTTTTTATTATCTTTTGCAATCTTCTTAATCAAAGCTGGCAGCCAATCATCCAGATTCGTAAACGTAAATCCTGCTTTTTCTGCCTTTTCCGTATTCATATACCATGATGCAGGAATAGCATACGAAGAGAAATTTTCTTCATCTCCGTCAAGGGTAATTTTTGCAGTATGCCCTGTAACCTTTTCGATTATATGGATTAATTTTTTCATTGTAATCTTCCCATTTGCTGTCGCATTAAATGGCCCTTCCACCTCTGAAAAACCTGCCCACTTTAAAAATGCGGCCGCTTCCGAAGCAAGAATAAAGGACATTTCTGCCTCCGTATTAACAAAGCCGATCATTCTATCCTGTTGAATCCGCTCAACATGAAAATGCAGTCGGCGCGTGTAATCATCTTCCCCTAACACAATTGGAAATCTTACCGCAACAACGGGGAAATCTGCATAATGGAAAAATGCTGCTTCTGCCTGCCGCTTTCCTTCATCATAAACAAACTCGTTCTTGTCAAGTTGTATAGGATAGTTGTATGGATGAAAATCTGCCTCCCTTTTTTCGTTTCCATCTACAGAATAAGTAGATAAAGAGGAAGTAAACACCAGCTTTCCAATTTTCCCATTAAATACTTCACAAAAGTCTTTTGCTTCATTAGGCGTATAACAGATATTGTCATAAACAATATCATAGGTTTGACCTGCGAAATGATGTTGTAATTGTTCCTTTCTAGAACGATCAGCAATAATATGTTTCACTTCGTTGCCAAAGGGATGACTTACTGTCCCCCGAGTCAGAATCGTAACACGGTGTCCCTCTTTCAAAAGCATTTCCACAAGCTTCCTTCCAAAAAAACGGGTGCCGCCTAGCACTAATATATTTTTCATCTTTTTCTCCCAGTCTATGACGTTATTTAAAAAATTCCATAGAATGAAGCTAATTCCTCTTTTTAATCCATGATTTTATTTCGATAAAACTATTATTTTGCAATAAAATATTCCATATTTACAATCTGTTCTTTCTGGATTATGGGTGTCACCCCTTGAACAACTTGGTCCCCGTTATTCCACATTTCTGAGCTACGCAATTTAGCTAAATCGAAAATTCTTTCCCAGCTTTGTTCCTTTGTAATCGTTAATCTTCCCTCGTCGAATAAAGTATCTTCCTCCTCAGTCATAGGGCAAAAACCGTTATTTAACACACAATGCCAAGCATAAAAATCAGAAAACAGAATTTGATTTTTTGGTATCTCGACTGTTAAACATACAGCTTTTGTTCCTCTATTAAAATGTCCTTCCCTCTGTAAATTTGGTTTGGTCGTCCACACCCAAATAGGATAGGAACCATTATGATTCAGCCTCTTACTCATTTGTTCTATCATCCATTTATAAGCAGGAAGAAAATCTTTATCTACAAATTCTGCGTTTCCAGTTAAATAGCCAGTTTTATTTAATTGATTTACCACTTCGATTGTTTGGTTGGTGAAATATATAGGCATTTATCTATCAAACTCCTTCTCATTTTTATATAAGCTGCAAATACAGCCATCAAATAAGGACATTTGCTTTCTTCTATTTCCGAAAAAACAACAATATGGTAATATTAAACAAAATAGGAAAGGAGATGATATAAAACAGATTTTCTTTGGCGTTGGATCTTTTGTTATTTTTATTATATTGCTGATGGCTTATATCCTTGAATTTTTTATGGATTTCTCTATTTCCAATACTCTTTCTATTATACTCCTTTGGCTTCTTCCTCTCATTGGGATTAACTTTGGTTTCTTAAAAAAAGGAGTCATTCAAATTAGCGGCCTTATCGGCAATGTCCTTATCTTTTGTTACTTCAATTTTTTAGAATGAACCTTGATTTCCAATTATAATAGATTTTTTCTGGAGATGTTTATTTGCCGCAAACGCAATCATACGTACTCATCTTACTAATAAATGCCGCTATTTTTTGCCTACATTTGTATTTGTTCTTTTATTTGAACGATATCGATTTTCTTTTACAGCTTTTTTATCATTATTTTTTTGCCTATAAATTTATGGATTTAGCGCAGTAACTGGTAGATAAGTTTTTATCATCACTGGATATGTATATATGTATTACTCCTTTTCGTCACGCTTATATTCTTTCTATTCCAATTATTGCTAACAGATAAGACGGAATTTATTCCTAAAGGAGAATTCTACTTTGATTTATTTTTAGCTCTTTATGTTTTTTCTTTGATAGAGTTATTACTACTAATTTGTTTAAACGGGGTTACTTTTATTTAAAAAAATGGTTAGGAGTGTTTCATAATGAATAAGTTACATTTATTGATAAAAATTTTGATTACTGGTTTAGGTCTTCTATTAATCTTAACAAACATTGATACTCTTTGGTACAACGTTTTTATTGCATTTGTCATTGTCTATCTAATCTGTGACTTGCTTTTAAATATGTTTCGCAAAAAGGATAATGATGGAAGAGTGCAATAAATTATTGCACTCTTCCATCATTTTGGCGGCTATGCTTGAAAAAATATCCTCAAAACACTAGTTAACATAATAATATTATTATAAATTATTCTAGTGACCTATTTATCAAGCATTCTTCTTTTGCTCTTTTCTCGACCATGAAAAATAGAATAATAGAAAGCTGGTGAATGAATTGAAGTTACCACTAAAGCAACTAGAGAAAATAATTGGATCACTTCCATCTATTTCTCTTGTTGCTGAACAAGGCAGTACCTCAACCGTTTATCAAGTGGAAACTAGAAGTGGTACCTATATACTAAAAAGTGCTTTTGAAGAAAAATATCGCGATTGGCTACAGACAGAAGCAAGTGTTTTAGAAAAGTTAATCGGGAAAGAATTTATTCCTGTTCCGTATTACTATGGTTTTTTAAAGGAACAAGCCAGCAGTCATTTAATCATGTCCTATGAACAAGGGATTACCTTAACGGCAGCTTTAAACCAAGCAAAAACAGACACAGAGAAATGTGCTTTAGTTCAAAGCTTTGGCCGACTTTTACATAAACTGCATACTACAGAAATATTGGATCCTTTCCATTATGCAAATGAATGGCTATCTGAACGTCTCCTAAAAGCAGAGTATTATGTAAAAAAAGGATGGACAGAAGGATCCATTGAACTTCTCACTTTGTTGAAAAATAACAAGCCAGCGCCAATAAACCAAACGATTATACATGGAGATTGCACAACAGACAATGTTCTTGTTGTGAATGGTGCTGCAACAAAGTTCATTGATGTCGCTGGCATGACAGTTGGTGATCCTCGCTATGATGAAGCATTGGCCATTAGAAGCTTTGTTCATAATAAAAAGTTTAAAGAAGCGTTTTATGCAGGCTATAAACACTATCAGATTACCATAGATGAATTTCGATATTTTGACGAAGGCTTGTATGAATTTTTCTAATACCAAAACAAATTGGTTAATGAGTGGCACACTATTTATAGGTATTAAAATGTCCTCTCAGAAAGGACATTTTAATACCTTTTGTCTTTTTGTGGTGCCAGGCACTCTTAATGGACACTCTTAAGAATCCGTTGCTCAAACCCTTTTGTAAGTGGCACGACGATGATGCCGGCGATGACAAGTTGCATGATATTACCTGGCACGGAACCGAATGGCTGGATCCAGTTGCCATAAAGGATCACTTCTGTAAAATAGTAGCCGACAACTTTGATGATCATGGCAACTGCAACTGCCAGTATATATACAAAAGACTTTTTGCCGGGCATCTTTTCCGCGATAAGTCCAGCTATATATCCCATAGTACCAACGATAATAAATGTAAATGGAGCCCATAATGTCCAGCCTGACATAATATCGAATAAAGCCATTCCAAAAGCGCCTACAATCGCACCTGATTTCTTGCCAAAAAGAAATGCAGCAATCAAAAACGGCACGTTACCCAAATGGATTAGCCCCCCATTTCCCATCAATGGCAGCCTGATGTTGATAAACATTGTAGCAAGAAACGTTAAAGTAATAAAAAGTGCATTGAGAACCAGAATTCTCGTTTTGTTTTGTTTAGTCGTATACATGCATATTCTCCTCTTCCTTCGAGTATTTGTTTTTCAGTTAAAAAAAGAATATCCTCTTCTTCATGATTACTAGTATAATAAAATCTGACAATATAAAAAGTGTCAATTTTTATAAAAATAACATGGTCAGAAAGGATAGTTCCCGAATGGATATGCTTATGTTTGAATTGAATAAAAACACAACAAAACCCTTATATGAGCAGCTTTATATGGGAATCAAATCTGCTATTTTAAGCCAACAAATTGAAGTTGGAATGCAACTCCCCTCCAAAAAAAAATTGGCCGATTTCTTAAATATCAGCCAAACAACCATCGAAGTAGCATATGCTCAGCTAGTTGCAGAGGGATTTATTGTCTCAAAACCACGGATCGGTTTTTTTGTAGAGGATATAAATGAATTGCCTTATATTGAAACAGAACATGATGAGTTACCTATAGAGGATACAGGGAAAGAAATGATCCGAATTGACTTTCATCCTGGAAAAATCGATACAGATTCCTTTCCTTTTTCCCAGTGGAGAAAGTATGCAAAAAATTTATTTGATACACCGTCAAAGGAGTTGCTACAGATTGGAGAACCACAAGGGGAATACACTTTACGGGCGGAAATAGCCAAATACCTCTATCAATCACGAGGGATTGTATGTAAGCCAGAACAAATTGTGATTGGTTCAGGAACAGAACAACTCTTCCCCATGATTTTACGGTTGCTTGAAAAAGATTCAACCATAGCCCTTGAAAATCCTGGCTATTCAGCAAGCCCAAGAATTCAACTGCAAAATAAAACGATCCCTGTTCCAGTTGATGAAGACGGATTGATAGTGGAACAGCTTGAAAAAACAATGGCGAATGTAGTCTATATTACACCTTCTCATCAATTTCCGACAGGTGCGATTCTTTCCGCCACAAGGAGAACACAGTTAATGCAGTGGGCAGCAAAAAGTAAAACTCGCTATATCATTGAAGATGATTACGACAGCGAGTTTCGTTACACCGGTAAACCCATTCCCGCCTTACACGGGATGGACCAAAACGACAAGGTGATTTATCTAAGTACCTTCACCAAGTCATTAATGCCCTCATTGCGATTGGCCTATTTTCTTTTGCCTTCCACATTGCTGAAGAAATATAAGGAAACATTCAGTTATTATTCGGCAACTGTCCCTAGATTCGATCAGCATATAGTAGCCAGCTTCATGAGAGACGGTTATTTTTCAAAACACTTAAATCGGATGCGGAAAATTTACCGTAAAAAACTTGATAGACTGACCCATATCTTTAAAACAGATTATCCTGAAGTCATCATCACTGGAGATCAAGCCGGGATGCATATTTTAATTTCCCTTCCCTTGCAAAAAAGTGAAAATGAGTTAAAAGCTATCGCAGCAAAAAGCCACATCTCCATTTATCCTTTAAGCGATTATCTGATAGAACCAATCGAATATAAGTATCCAACATTCCTGTTAGGATTTGGAGGCATCCCCTTAGAAAAAATCGAGGAATGCATTCATCAATTAATGCAATGCTGGGAAATGGCAAAATAATCTAGCTTGTCCTAACTCCAGCTAGACTCTCTATTTGGTTTATACTAATGCACAGTATTATTTAAGAAGTAATGTTCATTTTTCTATTAACTAGATTATTGAATAATAAAGAAACGTCTAGACCTTATTTAGCATGGTTTTAGACGTTTAATGATTTAAGCGTTCATACGATAAGTACAATCCATCGAACGATACATTAGCTGCCATTACTAGAAAGTCGTCGGTAACTTGATAGGCCATCATAGGTAACTTAATTTGATTACTATTTTTTTCAAAGCCAAAGCATTTTCTCCTAAAAAAAATAAAATGCCCCACCTTGAACCGCATTATTTAAGAGTTATGGTGGGTTTTGGCACATTAGCATAATATAGCTTTAGCCATGGCAAGTAACAGCCTAGTTTATTAAACTAAAGTACCTGTTACTTTAAGTACAATAGTTTACAAACTCATATCTATGTTGATATAATAAAAGGCTTCAGGCTATGAGTCTTTTTGTATAGGTTATCTTTTAAATCCACCTTCTGAATGAATAATCTGACCTGTAATCCAAGTTGCTTCATCACTCACTAGAAATTTAATGGTTTTTGCAACATCTTTCGGCTCACCTATTCTACCAAAAGGAAACATCGGTTTTAATTGAGTTTTTATTTCCTCTGTCATCCAGCCAGTATCAGTTGGACCTGGATTTATTGTGTTGACCGTTATACCTAACGGGGCTAATTCATTTAACATATACCATCTATATTTTTAAAGGATGTAGATGTTTTTTTATTTCCTAAAAAGCATTCAGAACCTATCTCGTGATGTAGAAATAGTTATTGAACTAAACTCATCCTTTATCACCTTAATAGATAAAAGTGCATTCCTCCATCTTGAATCAATGTAACACTTAGCTGAAGAACTAGTGTATTATCTTATCTCTTTAAAGTCCCTATCCAAACATCTCCCTTGTCGAGACTATATTGCAGGAAACTCCCATCTTCATCTTTAATTCTTACGGCATCATAGGCTTTTCCCTTAATTCTTGATACTTCTTTTTCGGTTAAAGCACCTTCTTCTAACCATTCATTTAAGTCATTTTCATCGTAATAATCACTCTCTATATGCAAATCCCATTCAAATTGTTCTAACTTGTCTCTCAAAGAATGAAATTTATCAAAAGGAAATCCCTTATTTTCTTGCCTTCTTTTGAAGGTTTCATCATAAAAATCAAGACAATTTCTATATGCGACAACAATTTGTGAGTTAATAAAATGAGGGTCATAAAGCCAGAGTTTCAAATAAAAGTCTTCCTCTTCTTTTTTCATTTTTTGATGCCACTCTAGGTAAACCTCGATCATTGCATCAAGTAAAAGGCTTTGATACCAATTAGGAGGGTTTCTTCGTTCTAATTTATAAAAAGGATGAATCCATAATTTTTCGTATTGTCTTTGATAATTCCTTAAGTAGTCCATATCTAAATTGATTGCATTTTGCTTCCATCTTTCGATTTTTCTTTTATGTCTTTTCCAACCTCGTATTTTCTTCTTTTTTGAAAAATAAAACACTTATACACTTCCTTTATTGATTTATATAACTCAATGATACCTTATCTTCTTGTTTAACTAACCTCCTTTAGTTCGTAAAGTTAAGATACTTCTTTGGGGGCAAATAATCTCCAGTTCAGTGAATCAACTATAAGTTATTGAAAAAACTCAGTTGCAATTCTATTAAGTTCAGAAGGATTCTCTATAATAGCCCAGTGACCACAGTTTTCAATCTCAATCAGTTCAGCATGAGGAATATAATCTAAAAGCAGCTCCTTTATCCTCTTTGGGTTTAAAATATCATCACTTCCTTGTACTACAATAATAGGTATCTTTGATAATTTATTGATTTGGGGAATTAAATTATAGTTATTTCTAATGTCATCACCTATTCGATTATTTACTATATTATTAATGGGTGATTGATCTTTTTTCTGAATGTTGTCATATGAATATACATAATAAGGATCGATAACTTTCAACATTTCTGTCATCAGACTTACCTTTTTTCATTCTATTATGGATTATGAAAAGTTTAATTTTATCTAGTATTGACATTCTTTTTATTAATTCTTTGGAGAATTGTCTGTAACCGCTGGAACTAATACCAATTGCAGCCGTTAAAAACAATTTATTTACATTTTCAGGGTACTCAGTGGCATAAAGAAGTGCAAGTATAGAGCTCCATGATTCACCAAATAAATGTATCTTATCTAACTTCAGTTTTTTCCTCAACATCTCTAATGTTTCTACTTCATCAGCCATTGAATATTCGTTATTTAATAAATGTTCCGATTTACCACAACCAGTTTGATCATAAAGTATAAGTTTATAATTCTTAGATAATGGTAGTACATGAGGAAGAAAGAATTTATGATTACTACCAGAACCACCATGCAGAAAAATAATAGCATCTCCTTCGCCTACTACATTTATAAAAATTTTTCTGTCATTCACTAGAACATAATCTTGCCAACCTCTATTCATAATCCCCCTCCAGTATTACTTTTTAAAAATACAACTAATTTTTTATATTATTCGAACTAATCAGTCTATCTATGTTCAACATTTATCTCTTTAAGCTCTAATAAATCCTCTAAAATAGTATTCATTACTTCCCACCTTTCAACTTATTTTTATATCTTATCATTTTCCTTCTTAACCTGTCCTTTTAGTGCCTGATTGTGGAAGATGATAATCGCACCCTGTACTTTGATGTTTTTCAATTCATAAATCTTATTTTAATACCTTTTACTGGTTTAGAATAACCAAAATATTCCTCATTTTTTTACAAACCTTCCAACTTAATTTTAAATCCATATTTTTAATATCCTTCTTCCTCAAGCTTATTTAATCAATAAAGTAATGATCTATATTTTATAAAAGAAATTTGACCTTATTAGTGCTGCTCAATATTTTCTTTCAATAGGTATTAGAACGCTGGCAGTTCTTTATTAATTCGTAATTAAAAATTCACTAGCAATAGTGTGTTGACGTTAGTCTAATTAGACTATATAATATGGAAATCTAATTAGACTATCGACTATTATGTAAAGGATTGAAATTTAAATGATAAAATCTTTTTTAATGTTAGGTCAATCGAATATGGCAGGTCGAGGATTCTTGCATGAGGTAGAACCTATCTATAATGAAAAAATAAAAATGCTTCGCAACGGTCAGTGGCAAATGATGACAGAGCCTATTAATTATGACCGCCCTGTTGCTGGTGTAAGTCTAGCAGCATCTTTTGCACAGGCTTGGTCGAATGCCAACCCGGATGAAGAAATTGGTTTGATTCCTTGTGCGGAAGGTGGCAGTTCTTTGAACGATTGGCATCCGCAGGGTATTCTTTTTCAACATGCTTTATCTGAAGCTCGATTTGCACTTGAAACTAGTGAAATTTGTGGAATCCTCTGGCATCAAGGTGAAAGTGATAGCAATAATTCTCTACATGAAACGTATTATGAAAAGTTATCTCTTATCATGGAAACTTTACGTAAAGAATTAAACCTTCAAAATGTTCCATTAATCATTGGTGAGCTTGGTGATTTTCTAGGAAAATCTGGTTTCGGAAAGTACTCATCAGAGTTTCAAGAAATAAACGACCAATTACGTCGATTCGCTCACGAGCAGCAAAATTGTTATTTTGTATCAGCAAAAGGTCTAACTGCCAATCCAGATGGTATTCATTTGAACGCCGTTTCTCAACGAAAATTCGGTTATCGCTACTTCGAAGCATTTTCGAAAAAATGTCATATCTTAGAGCCTCTTTCAGATGAAAATCAATCACTAAAAATAAACAATAACTATTCAAAAACAGAACAAATTTATATTCACAGTATGAATTTGACTCTAGGTAAAATCACATACGCTGAATTTGAAGCCCAAATGACGAAGGTGATGCGCCCTTGATTCCCTTACTTATCCTTGGCTTACTTATTCAAAACCCTGGCGCTCATGGATACGAACTATTAAGTTTAATGGAAAAACGACACTATAAATATATCGTTAACTTCACTAAAGGATCATTTTATTACAATTTACAACAACTTGAAGAAAAAGGCTTGATTGAACAAACACATCAAATAAGTCCAAACAATGGGCGTGAAATGCACCCCTTTAAAATCACGTCTTTAGGAAGAGAAGAATTCGATAAATTAATGGTCAAATATGGGACTAAATCCGAGTATGTAAACTTACAATTCTATGGGTCGTTACTCTTTGCAGATGAATTCGATAAAAATAAATTATTAGAATTAATCCAATCACAAATTGATCAAACTGAAGCCAGAATTGCTCTTCTCGATGAATACCTAGCTATCACTAAAGAATTACCTGGTAAAATTGATTATTTTCGTCGCATGAACGAAAATTCTCGTTCACACCATTTAGTGAACTTAAATTGGTTTAAAGAATTGAAAGCAGACATAGAAGAAGCAACTGTGTAAATAAACACTAAAATCCCGTATCAATATTACTTAGTAAAATTGATACGGGATTTTTCATGTAATTTTTTGTAGTCCAGCAACTTTACAGTTACGTTCTGGCTAACTACTTCTAAACTAACATCAGAAAATGAATGTGCTAAGGCAACAATTAAACTAACACAATACTTAATAGTATATTCACAATATAGTATTCCTGAATATAGCCCGATTGTTGAACACTAGTTAAAAATCACTGTTGAACTGAGGCTGCCCGTTTTGTGGTACAAGAAAATTATTTATAACAGGAGTGCTAAACTTTTAATATAAAAAACAAGTTGCTATATTCAACTTGTTTTTAGGAATAGGGTACAACTATTAAATTAAAAGTTACTTATTATTCTATATCATTTAATTGCTTATTTAGGATATACCTTTTTAAATCGTTCACACACAACTAACATATCTTGTGTAAATGCTATATCATATTCCTTTAATAATTCTGTAAAGAACTTCTCGTGAGCATCCCACCAGAATTGATAATCACCTTCACCTTCGGCTAAAGCAAATTCCTCGGTTACCTCATTCATTGGAACAATTTGAACTGATTCAATTTCAATAATAGCAACTGGATTTTCCTTACCATTTAAAATAATATAATATTCACCAACTTTAGGAATAGCTTCTTTTTCAATTTCGTAAAACACATAACCCGAAGTTGTAGCTGTCTTTTTTCCATTTACAACTAATTCTGCTAACCAATCAGCCGAAGCACCAAATTGAGTAGCATCTTTATATTGAACCCCTTCTTTTTGGGTGTCTATACAAAATTGATTCCAAAATTCATTAACTCTGTTATTCATTTTCCTACTTCTTCCTTTATTAATATTTTAACTCCTTTAATCTAAATACTTATTCTAGGTTACTTTGAATTATCCTTCTTGCACTAACCTGCTCCGTTCGTACCATAGCCAAAAAAGGTAAATCCTTCATGGATTAATTCCTCGATAGTTCTATGAGCTCCCAAATTTATTGTAAATTCTTTTTAAATAAAACTCTATCTTGATTTGGTCCGTCATAGTCCTTATAAACAGTAACTCCATCTACGACTGCATTTCCTTGTTCAATATCAAAACCCATATTAGTATGAAAGAAAATTGAAATTTTATTAATAGGTGAGGTTACACAACGGATTATACTAGCACCTTTTTGTTTAACCACATAAAAAAATTTATTGTAGAGTGTTTTTCCTACATTGTGTTTTCTATATTTTGGGTGCACTCCAACGAAATGAATATATGCCTCTTCAGGCTGTGATTGTGATAAAAACCCAATTAGAAACCCCACTATTTCCCCATCTTTTTCAGCAATAAAACTTGTATCTGTAAAATGATCAAAAAAGAGCTTTGGTAACTTATCAGCCATTTGTCTTCCCCCCCACCATTGATTTAGTAATGGCGAGATTTCATAATAATCTAAACTGTTTACTGAACGAATCTTCATTTTTAATCCCCCTACACTTGTATGCTATATTTACCCAATCCCACACTTATTACCAATTCTAGCACATCTATTATTCAATTTAATCAACTATCCTACTTTAGCAAGAAATACGATACCTCTTTGTTGAGGTATCGCACTCACAATCATTCCATCTCTTAAGAAAAAAAGAGCTGACACAAGCAGCTCTTTGATCTAAAAAATAAATTTATTTTTTTATAACTGCAATCCAAATTTTGCTTTTCACAAATGGTGAAGTTAAATCTTTGGTTTTAATCGACAAGATTTGGGTCCTTCTGTTACTTGATAATTAGAAGATGGAAACCACTCAGAAAAAATCCTCCCCCAAGTTTCCTGTAAAGTACTAGGAAAAGCTCCCGTTGATTCAAATATCGTCCAGGTTAATGCAGGAACTTCAAGTTTTGAAAAGTTTTCAGGACATTCTTCTGTTGCTGCTACTCCTATATACTGATCAAGCTCTCCTTTTTCTTCCATACGTCCATCAGAAAAGTTTGTAGATGCTTGAATCATACCTTTAGATTCAACATTAGAGAGTTTTTTAATTGATCTATTTTTTCCATAGTCAAAGATTTCCACATTGCTGTATTTCCGGGTTTTTCCCTTCAAAAATAATTGGAACTCTTTTCATCATACCAATCGTTTAGGATTTTTCTTCGAGTCTCGAAGGCTCTATTGTGACATTCCCAATTTTTTATCGGATTTTTCCCATCTGCCCAAGTTCCTTTTAATTTACACCAGCTCGTACAGCAAGTTCTACGTACTTTTTAACTATGGTTCGCTTAAATTCAATATTCCTTTAATCATTTAATATCTCCCCTGTTGCTCTTGTGTAATTTTACGCAGAACCCTGATCTACATAAAACTAACCTGCTTCGTTTCTACATGAGTAAGATTTCACTTATTACAGGAATGCTGCCCCGTTAGCTTAACAAGATAAAGGTAGATCACATCAATTGAAGTTCAAGAAAATCTAAATTATAATCTATAGAAAAAAGAAAAAAATACCATCTGTTCTCTTTGCTAAAATCTTCATCTGATCTTCCATCCTTCTTATCTTTACAATTCTCCCTCAAGATACTTTATTAGGTACAATTCAGGCTGTTCGAGGAACTCTGTAAAGCTGCATAAATCCAGATACGTCTGATGCTCTACATCATAACATCCTATCAGGCCTTTATTCTTTGGGTTCCAAACCAACTGTAGGTCAGAGTAATTGTCGATATCAGCTGAAAGACGAAGCAGCTTTTGTCTACCGATTTTCATCTCAATTGTATCGTTCAGCGTAAAAAAATCTATATACTCGATTTCATATTCATTTTGCGCTAGCTCAATGCGTAGCTGATTTCCTGTAAGAAAGCAGACCAGTTCATCGGGTAATTTATATTTTTTAAGCTCATTTTTCTTGTTCGCTGGATCATGGAATTCAGCCGGCTCCAGCGATTTCAAATAATTAGCCATGACCGTATCCTTATTGCTGACCGCAATCGTATATGGCCGATCGCCGTCTTTTTCCGCTTTAGTAACATCTGCACCGTGTTCAATCAAAAATTTAACCATGCCCATATTCCCCATACGAGCAGCCACCGTTAATGGAGTAGCTTGATAAGGATAGACCATATCCGGTTGATTATAATTGATGTCCACCCCATGATCGAGCAAATATTTGAGTGTCATCAGGTCATGGTCCGATGCAGCTTCACGTATGATGGCACCGCCGTACAGCTTAATATCTAATCCCAGCTCATGAATAAGCGGGATGTTTTTTTTGTTGCCATAATAGGCTTCTGAATATGCACCCGACCCCGTTTGATTATGCTTGTCCATCTCAGCTCCTTGCGCTGCAATGTAACGGACGATATCCTCCCCGCAATAACGTACAGCTCTCAAAAAAGCCGGATTATGATGAACATTCAGGTTAACGCCATGCTCTACCAGCAGCTTTATAACCTCCTTTTTCTGCAATACTAGCGCCAGATCTAACGGACTAAGAGAAATACGCTTACTAAGTACGATACCCTCCTCAATATCCCAGCCTGCTGCGATTTCCGCCTCTAAAGCCGGAATATTTCCTTTATAAATATGCATCGCCATTTCCGGCAGCTCCTGAAACCTTCCAATACCTCTCAAGACGATCAACCTTATCACTCCTTAGCTCAAAATTTTATGACACACCTTATCCGGATCTTTGTTTTTTTATTATTATAAAACTTAAACATAGTTAAATTGGGGTATTTTTTCTTTTTTTGATTATAACAAGCCTTGTAATATATATAATAGGGATCAATAAAAATACTAGTGACATTATGTTTTGATTTACTATAAAACCATAAATAAAAATTACTGTACAAATAGTTAGGATAATAAGAGTGATTCTTTCTAATAAAGATAACTTCATAGTTTTCACGCCCTTGTCTATTTTTGATTTAGTTATGGTGAAATAGGATAAATATATATTATTAGTATTACTACGATTAGTTTTAGAAAAAGTTCCCGTTATTTAACAAATCTTTACCAATAGCAAGATTTCACTTATTGCAGGAATGCTATCTCGATAGTAAGGTAATTTCATTGTCTAGTTTTTTCTGTATATCAGCATTCGTCTTTTCCGACTCCATCTATATTCTTAGGTAAAATCTGTACTTGTAAGTAGAAAACTTCCCTTGAATTCCTCCTATATTTTATGTAATTAATACTTCGTTTCGCCCATACAATATAATAAAAAGAAAAACGGAGTGATAGCCATGATCCAATTACTCGTTGAATTTGTATGTAACTTCATCTCATTCTTTATAAAAGATAAGTATAAAATTTGATTTTCTGCCGCCCGATAAAAGTAGAGCATATTAATTAAATTAATGAATTGCAGCACCCACTGGTGAGCAATCGAATCTCCGTCGAAGTCACTATTTTCAACCTTCTCCACATCTTCTATTGAAAGTTGGTCAGAAGTTATTTTAACTGGATCATCTAAGTCCACTACACACTAATAGTGATGAAGTCCTTATTCCCCTAACCAGCTTCTTTAATACCTTAATAGATAAAATTGCATTCATCCGTCTTGGATCAATACATCAGTTTCCTGAAGAACTAGCGTATTATAGTTATTCATAACTTTATTTATTACAGGAAAGTTGACCCTTAAAACCATAAAAAAAACAGCTGCCTATAGCAACTGCCCCTCCCAAGATCATTTCATTTATTTTAAGGGAAAATTTTTTTAAGTTTTTCATCTAATCCAGTAAAAAGCATGAATGCTGTTATTGGTATGCCCATAAGTAGCACAAAAGGTAGGGATGTATGTTCATTTGGTCCTAAAACTAGGTAAGCTAATAACATAATTGTTGCTAATCCTATATAATTCTTTAAAAATGATGCCATTGAAGCTTTCCTCATATTTATTACCTCACTTAGTATTTATTGTTAAAGATATCAACATAAAATAATCACCATTTTTCCCCTTATATTTTAAACTATAACACAAAATTCATGAATTCCTTAGCAATTATTCTAATGAGATGTAAATTAAAATTCCTTCTAGCTATTTAATTAACCAGCCCCCTTTAGTGCCTGCATAAATAAAAAAGCATTCATCCGTCTTGGATCAATGCCCCGGTATAGTTTAAGAACAATTCTTCACTTACTTTAGTTTCTTACAATGATGCTACCTATTTTAAGCAAGTTCCCCTTTGTGTAAACTATATAGTGATATATTTGTAATCCTGATCTATATGCTTTCTTGTAACAATTTCATTTTCATCTAAGCCATTACATATTGCAAAAAAACCTTCATTAGTTTCAAAACCGACGCCAATCAATTGTTCCATCCATTGAATAATTTCAACAGTATTTATTTCTTTCTTAAAAAATTTATTAAGCTCTACCAATTTGTTCTTTTTCCAAACTAGTTTTCTACCAAAGTAATTAATCTCTTGTAACAGGTCAATGTGATCAAAAGTTACAGCATATTGATTAGTCTTGTATGCACATAGTTCTAACTGGCAAGTTTTAAATTTTAATATTACTGGCAGGTCATTAAACCATTCATCATTAATACTATCCCAGGACACCCATAGTTCTTCTATTGTTTGCCCTTTCAGAGATTCCAGCTTATATTTATATTCTGCTATGATTTTAAATGATTCTTCATACAATTTGGGATTGTAATTTTTTATTCCTAAGATAAAATTCCCTCCTTCTCCATGTTCCTTTATAGTGCTCCGTTATTAATTAAGGCTATGCCTTAATTGGTGCGGTTGTTTCAATATATAAATTGACTTTCTATGAAAAAAAATGCCCCGATAGTTCAAGAAAAATGAACAAATTTTAGTTCTCTGCCAACAAAATTAGAAGATGGAGGTTGTAGTTTTAATTCTCTCGACCAAACTGAAAGTTGTCCGATATGATGAATTTCGTGTGCAATAATATGGTGAATAATATCATTCACAGCATATTTTTTTTCATCCCAAGGGACACTGACACTCTGTTCCTTCAAGTCATCTGTGTTTTTCAAAAATTCAGCGATTTCATTCCTTAATTTATCTGAAAGAGTTTTAACCTTTTCAAGTGTATGATAGTCATCAAACTGAAATACTACATCCTCTTTCCCTTGAATACCACGAATCCAACTATATTCCACATCAATTATATGGAAAAGTGTAAATAAAATATTTCCTACTCCGCCAATACGATTTTTTAATAACTCTTCAGTTGTTAATTGATTACACCAGTCAAACCATTCATCTCTTACTTGCCAGTTATATACAAAGAATTTTATTAATATTTTGAACACCCCTAATTTAGCTTAATATTATATCTTTCGCTATAAAGTCATTATTTCCTTCTTCCACTAACCTCCCTCTTCAGTAAAAAATGCGATACCTTTTTGTAAAAGTATCGCAACCATTAGTGAAATAACCCATTAATTTTTTTGATTGTGTTAATAGGGAAAGAATAAATCGTATGTGTGTCTTCTGTATTCATAATGGTTCCTGACTTTTCATCAACCAAAATTTCAATTGTTTCTATATCCTGTATAGTCTCTTCTTGAACTCCCCTGCTTCTACAGCAAAATATGAGAAATACTTCCCTTTAATTAAAGGAGAGTCCCTTATAGTTTTTTATTTTTTAAATTATAGCAAAACTAATCGTTCCAATGGAAGGACTTTAAATCTTTGCTTTAAATAACCAGAAAATGATATTAACAGCTCTTTTTTAGAGCATTTTATTTCTTCCAAAGGTTTTAAACGCATTTATCATACTTTCGATAACTCTCTTTTTATAGAAGACTTATCTGAAAGAAAATAAATTCTTCTCTACCTTTAGATATATTAATAGCAAAAGTTAGCTCACAAAAAATGAGTGAAGCAACTTTCATTTTCATGCTGTCCATAAAACAAATCGGATGACGATAGAGATGCTTAGAAGGACAAAAAAATGCAACTGATAGTATCAGCTGCATTTTTTAATTAACGCTCCTCATTTCATCGTAAGTTCATTCGATTTATATGTGTTTACAGAGAATTCCTTCGCTACCGGAGTCCGATTTTCTCTTACTACTTTTACCAACACCAACTACGTGTTAATCAATAGTTATTATTCGGACTTTTTATCTCTTACTTCGATGCCTGAATTTAAATAATTCCTCCTAGTATAAGAGGAGTTTTCCAATCTCCTAAAGTTCTAGCGGCTTACTCCCCCACCATACCGTCGTTATCATTATCGCGCATATATTTGTACAGCCAGTGATCACTTGTTATAGGCATGCTATATCCTGCTGCTTTTGCTTCTTTAATTGTTACTTGACCATCACCGTTTGTATCAATAGTTGAAATATCCTCTTTTTCCTTTGAAGTAGTTGACTCGGAAGACTTACTACCAGTTAGTCCAAGTGATTTATTTACTTCATCAGGGTTCATATTGTCGAATTCATCCTTAATGACATTTCCTTTTATAGTATAGGTATACTGATATCTAGAAGGAATCTGCGTTTCTGTATTAGGATAGGTGATGATGGCTTCAAAGTTCGTAGCTCCACCTGCCTTACGGATTGCGTCTTCCATATAGGCTTGATCACCATGGCGGTTAAGCGTACTATCTTGTGGGGTAATATTATAAGCATTCGACACTCCGCCTAGTGAATCTGCAATGATATGTCCTTCATCTAAATCTGCTCTCTCGACACCAGGAACCTTTGCTTCATCAGAATAGTATCTGCCAGACGATGTTACTGGTTCATTTTTGTCATCTTGTAGAATGATTTTCTCAGCAACGACACGGACTAGCTGCCCATGCTTATTTGTAAATGCCCAATATTCACGATCCCCATATCCAACGTCAACAACAACATTTGGTTCACGATGCCCAGACAAATCACCGCCATCCACTTCAATAAGCTTGTATCCTTTAAACAGTTCATTTTTTGATTGGGTTACCGTTTCCTCTACTACTTGTTTTCCAGTCGATGTTTTTTCTTTTTCACTATTTTTAGTAGTTACTTCTTGTGAATTAGCATTCCCATCCGTATTCGATACATCTTCTACGTTGGAGCAACCAACTATAAAGATGGCAGTTAAAAGTAAGATTAAATAGTTCATTTTCTTTTTCATGTCAAGACTCCTCATGGTGTTTTCTTATAAATCATTCTAGAAATTTTTGACGAAAGCAGAATTAACAATGTTAACCCGTTTATAATAGTATATTACAATTTTAATATTATTACAGTAGATACTCAGTTCAATTACGTAAAAGATTAAGAGAGATATTACATTTTTTTCTAATTAGAAGTTTCACTAGTATTCGCTTTTCGATTCAACAAAAGATGCTATTTAGTATGATTAAAAAAGCACTATTCCAAGTCAGGAATTGCCCCATTTAATATTACTTAACATCCACAGTAGAAAATTTCTTTTTATTTACCTTAACTAAGGTAAACGATAATAAAGCAGAAATAAAGATTAAGATAGCGGCAAATATATAAACGGCTCGTATTCCAACAAAGTCAGCAATGAAACCTATTAGAAAAATGGATAAACCTGAAACAGTTGATAATAGAATACTTTGGGATGCAAACACCTTGGGTAAGTCTATGGTTTGAATATTTATTTGAAATGCAGTTTGTTGAGCCACATCTCTTATTTGGTAGGCGGGACCCATTGCAATACAAAGCAGAAGAGCCAATATAGGACTACTGGTCAGCCCATAAATTAAAGTAAAAATACTAAATACTAACGAACCAATCGCCATACTAAATATCAAATGCTTCTGAATTGTTTTAGCTATGAATATGGTGATTATCCCCCCCAAAATAGCGCCAACATAATAGCTTGCATTAATAAAACCCCACCATTGCTCTCCTTGGTTTAGGGCTTCTTTTACATACACCAATGTTATTGCTCCAACCCAAATGGAACCTGCCATTCCCTCAATAACATCCATTAAAGTAACCATTCTAAGCGTCTGATTATGCCATAAAATCTTCCATCCTTCATTCATCAGCGCCCACTTGGATTTATTTTCGACAGGAACTTCCATATTAGAAACGAAATGTTTTGATGTAATATATAAAGCCAATACAGAAAGCCAGAGCAATACTACATTAAACGCCAAAGTAGAATTATGCCCCCAATTTATTACCGCAAAACCTGTAAAGCTATAACCAGCTATTTGAACAGATTGAGTTGTGATGGATAAAGAACTGTTAGCTCTCACAAGATTTTCCTTTGATACAATTTTAGGTGTAACAGAGTTAAGTAATGGGTTCCCCCATCCTTCCATAAAAGATATAACTAAAATAAATAGCAGCAAAACATAAATATGATTCGTTATCGGCAAAAAACCGAGTAGTAAAAAAGTAAGTAATAATGCCTTCAACCCCTGAAACTTTACCATTAATTTAGCGAAAGCAAACTTTCTATAAATTAATGGGGATGTTAGACCAGCAGTTAAATTAGCCAAAGCTTTGAATAAAGGAAACAACGAAGACATTAATGCAGAGTCCGTTTTTTGATATATGTATGTGGTAATAACCATAATGTAAATGACATCTGCTAAGGCTATGCTTGTCTTAGCAAACCAGAAACTATAAAAACGTATACTATTCATACTATCTCCTCTCTTGATTAATCGAAAACAACCCTATGATTATATCATTGGAAATGCAAGTTTTGCCTTCTTCTTTTTGTTTATTACACACATATCAAAAGACTATATCCATTCCAACGCATAAAAACGCAGCTTTTATATAAGCTGAAAGTTAATTTAACTAAATAGTCAACTTTTTAGTTAAATTATAAAATTACGCTCTTACTTCTTCATGACTTTTTTAAAGTGGAAAAATTCATATTCTGTATCTGGTTTCGTTTCATCCACTTCAAAGTCTGGGCCTGGGTTACCTCTATGCAAAAATTCCACGATATGAAAACCACATTTATTCACATAAAAGTGAATATTGCGTTTTTCAAAATAAGGTGTATATAGCTCCCAAACTTTTGTTTCTGGGTATGCCGCCTCTATTGCTTGCCATGCTTTTGTCCCGATACCTTTTCCATGTGCATTCGCATTCATATATAAAAATACAACTTCATTATGCTGTGTGTCTTCATCAATTTTTAATACTGCCCCACCCAGCTTTTCTCCGTTCATTACGAGATGATAAATCTCTGCATCTGGTTCTGTGAGCATTTTGTCAACATCCTTTTCAGGTGGAACCGGTGCTATTTCGGTTGGATTGTCATGCTCTGGAAAACTATCTTTTAACCCTTTTAAAAAGGCTTCGTGTAATTCCTGCTTAAAATCAACCAGCATATTCTTGTTTACCGGAAGTAGTGTAACAAATTGTTCTATATTACCTGTCATCCTATATCACCCTTTCCGCACATCATTGTGCTTTACCTTATTCATTATCCTCCAAGTAACTATTAGCAAAAGGCATACAAGCACCTAATCTACTGTCCCGTATACTCCATGTTTACTATACATCGATAATAGCTATTGAAGTAATCAACATCAGATCATATTCAAGTAATCCCCCGCCTCGCTTATGCAAAAATCGATTGCACAATCTTGTCTCCATATTATGTAATCGCTACTTTTCCTTAAACTTTAAACACCATATTTGCTCGTTCTTTGGGATATTCTGTGTTTACATAATAATCCTCTGCCTTCCAGTATCTATTCTTAAATTTATTTAGATTCTGCTGTGTTTCCTTGCTTTCTCGAGCAAATCTAGTTTCCTTGGAACAATCTAAATAGAGGATAAAATCGAAGAATTCTCTCCATTCTTTTCGTTGTAAGAAAACTCCTTCCATTATGATTAAGTCGGTATGCAATAAGGAAATCTTTTCTATTTGGTGGGTATCAGAGTCCGGATTATATTTACACAGCTGTAATACTGTTTTATCTTTTAGTTTCTTAAAAAGTGATTCTTGTAAAGCTTGGACATCCCATTGTAAATGATAGTATTCATGCCATTCCTCATAGCTGGTATGATAACGCCGATTTCTTTGTACAATATAATCATCTAAGTGTAAAACTGTTACAGAAAATCCTTTTTCATGGAGACATGCTTGTAGTTTTTTCACTATGGTTGTTTTTCCAGACCGGCTTAGCCCATCTATCCCAACCACAACTCTTTTCCCTTTTGCGGGTGTTGGGATGCTTGCTGCGATAGCATTTATATGATCTTGCAAAATTAGTCCCTCTTTTCCTTTACAGCTGTTTCACTATATTTGTTATCATTCTCTCATTCTTCTTTTTCATTAGATTTTAACAGACCAATCTGATTCCATCCAGTTTTTTGGAAAACATATCACCTATTAGGTATCTCTTTTTTCAATCTAGAAATCAATTATTTTTCTTTTTATCAGCTGACCTCTCCTACTTCAATTAAATAAGCGTTTTAAATTTCCTAATCTAAAGCAATGGAGACCAAAACTTTTTGGTCTCTATTGCTATTTTACTAAAAAGGTATGCTTACTGCTTTTCTTTTGTAAAATTCCATTAAACTTTTTTCGTTAATGGAAATAGTGCACAATCTTTAATTGTCTCACTGTCCGTTAATATCATTAAAAGCCGTTCAATTCCAAATCCCCAACCAGAAATTGGCGGCATTCCATATTCCATTGCCAATAGGTAGTCCTCATCCATTTCCATCGCCTCCAGATCACCGCCGCTTTTCAACACAGCCTGTGCCTCTAATCTTCTTCTTTGTTCAAGAGGATCCACTAATTCTGAATATGCATTGATAATTTCAACCCCATTTACTACTAGTTGAAAGCGATCCGTAATTGCGGGATTATGATCATTTGCTCTTGCCAAGGGTGACAAATCAATAGGATGATTGATTAAAAAAGTTGGCTCTATTAGTTGCGGACGACACATTTTTTTATATAGCAAATCGATAAAGTTCCCTCTCCCTAAGGTCTCGATATTGTCTTGTTCTAAATAGATATTTCTCCGCTTTGTTTCTTCATACAAGTCATCTACATTTGGATATAAATCAATATCAATGCCTGTATCTTGGAGGATTAGCTCTCTAAAGGAGACGACTTTCCAGTCTAAAGAAAAATCAATTGTTTTTCCTTGGACTGGAATAACGGTTGTTTGAAAAGTCTCATTCAGAACATATAGAAGTAGATCACGCATAAGTGCCATTGTATCTTCATAGCTCCAATAAGCCGCATAGCCTTCTACCATTGTAAATTCTTGAAGATGCTGAGGACTGACTCCTTCATTTCGAAAGCACTTAGCAAACTCATATATTTTTGTAAAACCTCCTACTATTAATCTTTTTAAGTAAGTCTCTGGTGCAATTCGTAAATTTAGTTCCGAATCCAATGCATGATGATACGTTCTAAATGGACGAGCTAATGCCCCGGAAGAAGTATGCTGTAACACAGGTGTCTCCACTTCTAGAAAATCTCTTTCTTCTAAAAATCTCCGAATCGCACGCACTAACTTTGTTCGTGTTAACATTCTTTCTTTTGTTTCCTTTGTCATCATTAGGTCTAAATAACGTTGTCGATAACGGGTTTCTACATTGTTTAACCCATGCCATTTTTCTGGCAGAGGATGCAGAGCTTTTCCTAGTAAAACATATTTTTCTATTCGCAGCGTTTTTTCCTTTGTTTTCGTCGAATACATTCTCCCTTCCACACCAATAAAATCTCCTACATCTAAATAGTAAGCGAAATCATTAGCTGACTGCTCTCCGACCTCTTTTTTTTTCAAAAGCAGCTGCAGACTTCCTTGAATATCTGAAATCGTCAGGAAGCTAAATTTACTAAACTGGCGAATCCCCATGATTCTTCCTGCCACCCGCACTGCTTCTGTGCCATCCTCCAGTAAAGCTGCTTCATAAAGTTCATAATTTGTCGCAAATCTTTCTGGATATACGAAAACTCCCTGTGATCTTAATGCCGCTAATTTTTCTATTCTCCGCGTTGTTTGTTCCTGGCTCATTCTATGGCCCTCCAGTCCTTTTATTGGATTATTTACTTATACTTATAAAATAAAAAAACTCTCACCCCCAAGATTATTCATCTTGAGGACGAGAGTTATTATTAACTTCGTGGTACCACCCCAGTTTATTGATATGTTGCCATATCAACCTCTTCGGGTACGGCAATTAAAAAATTGATTATACCCTATCTCTATAACGGGAGATCCCGTCGCAGTATCACAAAGAGGGTTTCTTTGATCCGTGCGAAAGCTCCAAGTCTTTTTTCATTAAGATTCTTATTACCCCTTTTCACCAGCTGGAGCTCTCTTTAAATAATGAATCAAAATTACTCTTCTCTTCTTAGCCAACTATTCCGTATTTATTTTAGAAAATATTACCTTAAATTAAATTTATAGTCAATAGTTAGAGCTAGTATACTAGTTTTTTTATTTTCATTATTACTGGCTCTAAAACAGTTATACTATTTGGCTGAGATAACTCACTTATAAATTTCGTGAATTCTTCCCCACTTTTTAGTAATTCTTTTAGAAACATTTGCTCTGCAACTGCGAATTTCCCCTGCTTGTTTCTGATACTGAACAATATTTGATTTTCTGGCTTTGTGTTGATTCTTTCCATTTTCCAAGTCTGATCGTTCATAAAATAACTCGTTTCTCCGCTGCCATTTTCCAAGTATTCTAACGTCATTCGCAGGAGACCAATCCATATTAATTCTACATCATCATTGTTTTCCTCTGATGTTATATTATGATCATAATACGTTATTTGGATGAAGCCGTCTATATAGCCATTATTTCGCACTTGATAGTTATTTGCTATGCTTATTGCTTTCTCTTCTGAGATAGCTATTTTTTCTCTTTTTGAATTAAATATATATGTATGTATATTTATAGCTCTCTCCTCCCAAATGTTAAAAGAGAATATCCACCACTTGAATATTCTCTTTTATTTCCCTATTTAAAAAGTAGGCAAATTATCTAAGTTATTTTCTTTAATCCCATCTGGTTCACTACGGATAATATCCCTGCCATATTTATGAAAAACATCCACATGCGCTAATTTTCCTGCTTTAGCTTCATCAAGGGCAGTAATATAATCTAATTCTCTACCACTGTTTGTTTTAAAAGCAATAATATCATCATCCTCATTTTTACGAACAGCCACAATTTGTTCTATATTGGGATCGATTTCTTCGGCCGCTTCTATTTGAGCTTCGCTACTTGCTTGCTGCAAATAATCATCGTAAATTTTTTGATAGTCTTTTTCATCCATTACAGCCACCTCCAAAACATTAGTATGCTCTGGAGTTTTCGAATTATGTATCATCTATCTTTCACTATCGTTAAGCAAGTATTTTTCTTTAAAGCTCGGGCTTAACTGACTCCACACATCAAATTTATTTCCATCAAGATCGTAAAAGACAAAATTGTTGCCTGGATGTCCTCTATCCTCAATATCGTCAACCGTAACACCTTTTTCTTTTAAGGAGTAATGAAGTTTCTTTAATTGGTCTATCCCATCGACTTCAAATGTCAGAAAAAAATGCTCATTTCCTGCATCATCTTGAAAGGCTGCTTTTTCTCCTTTTTTTGCTTTAACAAGAAAGAAACTTTGATTCGCAAAATCTAAAATAGCTTTATCTTCATTTCTGAAATTTTCTCTTGCTCCTAATTTTTCTTGATACCAGTTTGAGGCTAATTCTGGATTTTCAACTGGCAGATAAATTGTTCCCACTCTGTGGATGATTGTATTCATTATTTTTCTCCTTTTCGATAGAATAGCTTGCTTTTATATTCGGCGAAAAGGAAAACATATCCTCTTCTTTGTATGTGGTTTGGCTGATATTTGGTTGCTTTGGCTGATTTTCCCGCTACTTTGGCTGATATTTTTTAGTTTGGCTGATTTCCCCGCTGCTTTGGCTGATTTCCTGACTAAGTTTCTATTTTCCCAAAGAAAATTCATGAAATGATATGAAAATTTTCTCTTTTTATGAATGATAATCCTTAAATAGTTGGCCTATCACCTGAATTTAATAATTGTTAGTTCTACTCCACTCAAAAATCAAAGTTTGCATCCGAGATAGTAATTATATAATTACCTATAGGATAATGATCACTTCCTGAACCAAATAACTGTTCATGCTAACCTTAAAACGAGATCTATAGCATTTAATCATCCCAATTTATACACTTGCTTTTCTCTTTTTTCTAATAAATGAAAGGAGAAGAAGACTAAGTGGAATTAGAACATACAGCCCAATCTCTAATACAGGTATTGTGCTTTCGATGAATTTATTTAAATCTGCTAGGTTCGTACTAACCCATAAGGCTATGATTATGATTAAAATACCATATGGAAAGACAAAAGTTTTTTCTTTTTCAACACCTAACCATTGAGCTGTTCCTAAACACAAAGTAAAGTAAAATAACGAAATTTTAATAAATACACCTAATACCCAAATAACTACAAGAACTGATTCAAAACGTTCAAAAAACGGAGGGATATAAATATAGCGAAACGCTGTAAATACAGGAAATTGGTAACTATCCACATTCTCGCCAAACAAAAAAAGACAAATAATATTTAAAGAAAACATAACTATCAAGCTATATAAAATTACTTTATACCCCACTACTTTTTTTGTCGCTTTATCCTTGACATATGGCAATAATATCCCCATATAAAAAATTTGATTAAACCAAAGTGCAGGCTGCAACGCACCATGAAGCATCGATTTCCATTTACCCTCAAAAAGCGGCAGCATATTTTTCACATCAAATTCATGAAATAACAATAATAATACTAATAAAGAGAAGATATAAATTGGCAAAAATACTTGTGATGCCCGTGCAAATACTTCCAATCCACTTTTAACCGAATAGGCACAAAGAATAACCATTACTCCTATAATTACCACTAAAGGGGTAGAATATAAAAGAGAAGTTAAGATAAAGTCTGCATATTCTCTTACAATAATGCTTGTGACCAATAGAATGTATAGCAAATAAGCTAAACCTGTACACTTCGATAAAAAAGTCCCCACAATATGCTTACTATACTGGAAAATGGTTTCATTGGGATATAATTTATGAAGTTGTAAAATAATAAATGCCGTAATTAATCCACTTATACTTGAGAATATAGGAGAAACCCACATATCATGCCCAGCATGCTTTGATGTAACTGCCGGAATCGAAAGAATAGCTGTTGAAATAATAGTCATCATTAATAAAGACATCATTTGTTTAGCTGAAATTCTTATTTTGTTATTCATCTTCTTAATCTCCTTTATAGAAGAAATATAAAAACAGCTTAAATCATTCAAATCTAGCTCTTTGTTAATGGAAACAGCTTTTCTTTTCAAATAGGGAGATAGCATATTACGGTTAAATGCTATGAAGCAATCACACACCATTATTTAGTTTCCCTTGCAAAAGTCCTAAGCATAATACAAAAAAATATTGAGGAGTTAAAAACGGTCAAGAAACAACACTGC
Organism: Niallia sp. FSL W8-0177; assembly: GCF_038006285.1. Taxonomy (NCBI): domain Bacteria; kingdom Bacillati; phylum Bacillota; class Bacilli; order Caryophanales; family Bacillaceae; genus Niallia; species Niallia sp. FSL W8-0177. The sequence continues at coordinate 1,417,195 of NZ_JBBOUX010000001.1, read as the reverse complement.
AACATTCATAACCCAATTTTTTTCTGGCACATATCATCATTATTCTAAATACTTACATATTGGTCTGAAAATGGTATGAACCCATTCAATCGGACCAGGAAACTGAGGAAAAAAAAGTAAAACAATAGATAATGCTCCACCTATAATCGTTAGAAATAAAAAAACGACTTTCCCCCTTTTTTCTGCTATTTTTACCCTCGGCCACTCATAAATAACTATAAGAGCAATCAAACACGTAATCCCTAATAAAGAAAGCCACTTCATTTGACTCACTCCCTCTATTTTAAACTTGATGATGATGTGGTTAATCCAGATCGCAATACAGTTGCCTTTACTTTCGTTTTTGTCTTGATATTTGAAAAATAATATTCCCAATCGATTTCCGCTTGTTTCCAATCCTTTGGATATTTACGATGGAATGCTTCGCCAAAACCTATAACATCTACCTTGAGGTCTTGTTGAACAGCTTGAAGTGCTACTTCTATTTTTTTCCTCGTTGCCTTTTCTAACTCCTCTTCTAATGTTGCCACTATTTTAGGGTCAAACACATTTAAATTTGTCCCATTTTGAGTAACTTCACATTTGATCTGCACATTTATATCCATCCTCCAGTTTCCGTTAATGATTTTCGGTTTCAAGCTAGTCTTTCCTGAAGTCACTCTGACAGATATATATTCTCGCTCTTTTAAAGGAACTGTAATACTATTTATCTTGACTTCATTACGGAGCCAGAGAACTCCCCTCATTGCATCATTATTAATAACTCCGACCATCTTATCTCTATTAAAAATAGAAGCTTCGGTAATAACAATAGATGCCTCTCCCTTTTCACTTTTTTCTATGTACATATAAGGCAAAATAATTGATTTTGTATCACTTGTCAGCATTTCCTCTACATCTTTAATTGTTTGTTTCACAACTATTTGCTTTTCTACTAACCTTCTCATTCCTTCTCCAACATATAACTCTAAATCTGGAGTTACTTCTAACATATCCTTAGCAAGCCCTTTTGCTATATAAAGATACGCTCTTTCTCTAGGATTGGGATGGCGAATAAGATATTCTAGCTCCTTTCTAATTCCATTTTCTTTAGCGAAATTCTCACTAAAAATATACATTTTGCAATGTCCCCAAAATATATTTCTAGATAATTGCATCTCTAAATTAGATGTAGCATCTGAAATAGTTTTCCCTTTCCCGTTTTTCACCATCACAATCTCTTTATTACCACCTTGTCCACCAGATTCGGAACTCCCTCCTATTGATTGGGGAATTAAAACCTGAATACTTACTTCTATTTGTCCGTCATCTGTCTTATCGATTGCTGTTCCTAAGACAATAGCCATATCAAACACTTCTCTTCTATCCCAGCATCCAGTTAAAAATATTGAACTAAAAAGAATAAGCATGATCATTTTATATTTAATTGCTTCAGATAGAAATTGCTTATCCATATAAGTAAGTCCTTTCATAATAGAGTTTTTAATAATAAAGCAATAATTCGATCCTTTAGCTTCTATTTACTAAATACTCAAAAACAAGATCCAGGAAGCAGATTACATCTTGTTAATTGGTTTTGGCATTAATTTCTTTTTGTTTTTGGTTTCTGGCTTGCCCTCTGTCGATACTTATTAACATTTCCCGTTAAACTTGGTCGTGTATCCATTTTCCACCATGGAGCTCTAGCAATCGCATCCTTTAATTCTTGACTGGCGCTAGTGGTGCAAGATACGGAAGACCAAATGAGCGTAAACTACATAAATGAATGATAATAGCAATCACACATAGCATGATTCCGAGCAAGCCTAACATACTTGCAAACAACATAATCGGAAATCGTAATAGTCTTAATGCTGAGCCAGTAGCTGTATAAGGGGACATAAAAGATGCAATTCCAGTTAAAGCAACTACAATAACCATTGGTGCAGATACTAATCCAGCCTGAACTGCCGCTTGCCCAATAACTAGTGCTCCGACAATACTTACCGCCGAGCCGATTTGCTTTGGCAGTCGAACTCCTGCCTCTCTTAGCGCTTCAAAGGATATTTCCATAATAAGTGCTTCAACAACCGCTGGAAACGGAACAGCTTCTCTTGCTGCTGCAATACTAATTAATAAATTTGTCGGAATCATTTCTTGATGAAACGTAACTATTGAAACATAAAGTGACGGTAATAAAAGCGAAATAACCATAAACACAAAACGTAGAATTCGTACTGCTGTACTTATTATGAAACGCTCATAGTAATCTTCAGATGAATGCAATAAGCTTATGAGGCTGATTGGAACAATCAAAACAAAAGGCGTTCCATCTACCAAAATAGCCACTCTTCCTTCTAATAAATGCGCTGCAACTACGTCCGGTCGCTCTGTATTGAGAATTTGTGGGAATGGAGAATACGAGTTATCTTCTATTAGCTCCTCTATATATCCACTCTCTAAAATACTATCTACTTGAATACTATTTAGTCTTCTTTTTATCTCCTCTAAGAGATCTACCTCTACTAGACCGTCGATATAGGTGATTGCCACACTTGTATTCGTATATCTACCAAGATTGATTAATTCTGCTTTTAACATAGAACTTTTAATCTTTCTTCTAATGAGTGATAGATTAATCTGCATAGTCTCTATAAATCCTTCTCTTGGTCCCCTAACAACACTTTCACTGGATGGCTCTTCAATTGATCGTTTCTGCCAATTAGCTAAACCAAAAGTATATGCTTTATTGATAGAATCCACCATTAATACAGGTTTTCCATTTAATATTTCCTTAACCACTTCCTCTACTGTAGTGACTTCCTTTACATCTGTCGAAAATACGCTTTCTTCTATGTTCTCTTTTAAGCTTGTTGTATGTTTATTTTCCCTTTGCTGCAATGGTTTTAATACATGATCTTCTAATACCTCTTTATTATTCAACCCATCTATATAAATAACAATCGCATTTATTTCATTGAAAATTTTAAATGAATGGAATACTACATCAAAGCATGAATGAAAAATCGATTGTAGTATATTTTGATTTTCATGAAGAATTGTTGAAAGAGTCGTCTCCTTTTTCTCTTCTGTTACTTCTTGTACTTTACTTCGAGTGATTTTCCTTAACAAATGATCATCCTCTTCCTATTGAAGATAAGTGAAATATTTTATATTCTTTATCCTTTACGCTCATTTATTCATAAACACGAAATATTAGGAGAACGCTTCCTGAACTTTAGCTTTTAAGAGGATGGAGACCTAGACTTGTTCCCTATTATTAGTATTAAAATTAAGTACTCAGCTAGACGAGGTAAAGCCCATGTTTAATCTTGCTGATTGATTAAGAAACAGTGATGAAACTGAGTTAATCAGAATCCTTACAATGAAAAGAGTTAGATTTTTATGATTCCATTTCAAAAAATGGGAACTTTTTGGGTCAAGGTGGATGGATGCCTAATATCGGGGGAGAGAAAAAATGAGTTTATTAAGATGATTTTTAATGCATAATTTGCCAAGAGAACAAAGCTAAAATACTAATACTTAGATTTTAGCTTCCCCTCATTGTAAGAGGACTTTATGCTACTTCTTTTTATCATTATTCCACTAGTCTTTCCCATAGCAACGTAAAAAAAGCTCCCTTTTATTTAAAGGAAACCACCTAAACGTTAAATCCATTTAGTTATTTTATCGTGGACAAGATTACTAGCTAATACTGTTTTTATTGCTGAAGATAACTCAATTGGAAAATTAACCTTTTCATTACTATTTATAAATCTAAACCCTTTTATTTTATCCATTTCATTTATCGAAGGTATTCTACCAACAGACGCTGCAAAATAGAAATAGTCCTTCCACTTAGTATGTCCGAAATAAAAATCTCTGTAAGTTGATGAATATAAAGATCGAGTTCTTCTTGTATTTCTCGTTTTGCACATTCCTTTCCTAATTCCTGTCTGCCCCCTGGGAAATTCCAAATGTTTGCTCAAACCTTGAACTACTAACATATGATGACCATCATCTTTATAAGGACAAGAAAAAATCCCAGCATTTTTTGGAATAGCAATATTAGTGATGGTTTCAACTCTTCTTCAATTAATCTGTTTCTTCTTTCTTCAGCATTTATGTCCTTTTGAATCATACAAACAGTCCATATTTTATAATTTACAATATCCACCATCGTTTCTTCCCTTGCTTTAATTTTACTAAACCGTCTCTTTTCTTCCATAAAACATCCAAACGAAAAAGACATTAATCTTTTTTAGATCAATGTCCTTTATGTTTAGGATAACCTTCGAAATTTCTTATGGAAAATCCTTGCTTTCGTGCATATTCATTAATAGCTTGAAGTAATTTATTTTTAGCGATAGAAAAAGACCCGTGAATTTCTCTCTTATCATCTATAACATACTCTACATAAACGACGAAATTTAAAAGATCCATTTTCCGAATGACAAATTCATTGCATTCATATTCTCCACATCTTATATTGCCATTATAAATAAAATCAATAATGCCGTCATAAAACTCTTGATCTGAAATTTCCGCTTCTAAAAATGATTGCAGTATCCCTTCCATCGTACATCATCCCCTTGTAAATTCTCGCCTTTTATATTCTTTGTTCTCTCGTTGTACTCCTTCTTCAACATAAGTCATTTAAGTACATATTGGACAACTTTTGTTTTCCAAATACCATATCCTATCCATGCACCTAACATATTTAAGATAAAATCATCAATATCGAAACTCCCTAATCTTGTAACTACTTGTACTACTTCAATAACTATTAGTAAGGAACACATCGAAATAATAAATTTGCTAAATTTGTTTAAATGCTTGAATAAATAAGGTAAGTATATACCCATTGGCATGAACATCATAAAATTACCAAAAAGATTTTCGATAGGTATATACATATTCATACTTCCGTTAAACATTGCTAGAATATAGGTAGTGATCGTTTTAAATGGGACAAAATTGGATGAGTATTTTATATATTCTATCCATGATATATCTGACCAGAAGATCGCTCTTGTGCCTAAGAATAATAAATAAACTAGTGCTAATAAATAAAACACGAAACTTATCTTTAAAACTACTTTTCCTATTTTCTTCATTTTCCCCTCCATTACTTTGCTATGTTTTGTAAGCTGGTACATCCCTTTATTTACTCTCTTTCAATGATTAGACGATTCTCAACCAAGGGAAGTTTTACCTCTACTAATATTTTTTTGTTTATTCCAGCATAAAAAAAGGCTTCCCTTTTATTTAAGGAAAGACCTGTTAAATCCCGCAAGCATACCCTATTAATAGTTCTCTCTCTCTCTAACTTCAAGGTTAAATCTATCTATTCCAATTCTTCTTGCTTCATATAAAATTCCATTGCTTGATTAATCCATTGTTGTTCTTCTTCTGTAAAAGGAGATGGTGTCATATTTTCAATTTCTTGAATATCAAGCTCTTCCATATTAGTATCAGCCAGCTTTTGCATCAAATCCTCCCCAAGAAATGCCAAGGATGCTTCTATATAGGTCTTTATCATTTCTTGGACTTCTGGATCCTCTACTGGTTTACCATATAATCGTTTTACTTTTTTAGACATCTGAATATATGTTTTATCTAAAGTGATTTTATCTTCTTCCGATTTCTTTGATAGCTCTTCAACAACATCTGTTAACATATGACGCTCCATCCACTCTTCTTGGATATATTCGGTACGCATGCTATGAATGAGGCTAAATAAAACAGCACTATCTACTTCTCCTTCTTCCTTGACTAGCTTAATTACTCTTTTAATAGATTTTATGGATTGTTCAATTTGTTCTTGTTCTTTTTCTAACACTTGCAATTGGAGAGACAAACTTTCATTCAAATCAGTAGTAAAACTTGATTCATATAACAAATTAGCAATATTATCTAGACTATATCCTAGAAATTTTAGGCTAAGAATTTTCTGTAAGGTTACAATATCCTGATAATTGTAAATTCGGTGACCGGATGATGGATTCTTTTCGGGTCGTAATATACCAATCTCATCATAATAATGTAATGTAGGAATTGATACTCCTGTCTTTTCTGAGAATTCCCCAATCGAAAACTTGTTATTTTTGTCCATTAAAATTCCCCCTATTCAAAGTTTAATCTCATTATAACTCCTCAAGTAACTGGAGGTTCAAGGGAGAATTGGAAAAATTCTACCTAATGGTTGGCTATTGGGGAATAAGTTAAAAATTCCCCAGCTTATAGACTGTGGATATACTTCTTCTAACAACAAATAAACCCCACTTTCTGAATGGCTCTCATCCATCCAAAAGTGGGGGGTATCATTTATTCTTATCCAGCTTACTCGCCTAAATCCACATTGTGGTATACTTGCTGCACGTCATCTAAATCTTCGATTGCATCAATCATTTTCTCGAATTGCGCCTGTGCCTCTGGATCTAATGTTACATCGTTTTGAGCAAGCATTGTTAACTCGGCTACAGTGAATTCTGTTACACCAGCTTGTTTAAATGCTTCTTGGACAGCGTGGAATTGATCTGGCTCTGCGTATACAATAACAGAATCTTCTTCTTCCATGATATCACGGACATCTACATCTGCTTCCATTAGTAGCTCTAATGCTTCTTCTTCTGTTTTTCCTTCTACACCGATAACAGCTGTTGCATCAAACATATAAGAAACAGATCCACTTACTCCCATGTTTCCGCCATTTTTGCCAAATGCGGCACGAACATCTGAAGCAGTTCTGTTTACGTTATTTGTTAAAGCATCAACGATTACCATCGAACCGTTAGGGCCAAAGCCTTCATAGCGAAGCTCGTCATATGTTTCTTCGGAACCGCCTTTTGCTTTTTCAATCGCACGATCAATGATGTGTTTTGGTACACTATATGTTTTTGCACGCTCTAGTACAACTTTTAATGCTTGATTAGATTCTGGATCTGGTTCCCCTTGTTTAGCCGCTACATAAATTTCACGTCCGAATTTTGCATAAATCCGACTAGTATTTGCATCTTTTGAAGCTTTTTTGTCTTTAATATTGTTCCATTTACGACCCATTATGAACACTCTCTTTCTGCTTATACATTCAACTTATTTATTATAGATAAAAACACGGTACTTCTTCAACTTTTAGTTACTGTATTTAAGCGCTTATCTATCTGTCATTACTTAAAGCCACTAATATTATACATGAAATGACCATTTTATTCAGCTTTTTGAAAAAAACTTTGTGGCAAACCTTGGACATTTTTAATGGGAATGCAAAAAAAACTTGCAACCAAGGTTACAAGTTTTTACGATCAATTACTGTTTTTGCACAAATAGCTTTTCTCTTGTTTCTTTCGCTGCCTCTACCATTACTTCAAGTGCACGAATCGTTTCTTCTTCATTTCTAGTCTTCAAGCCGCAATCAGGATTAATCCAGAATAATTGTGGATCCAAAACACCTAAGGAGTTTCCGATTGTTTGCATTATTTCTTCTTTTGTTGGCACTCTAGGACTATGTATATCATATACACCAAGGCCAATTCCTTTCTCATATGTTTTATTTGCAAATGTTTGAATAAATTCACCGTGACTTCTCGAAGTTTCAATAGAAATGACATCCACATCCAGGGCATCAATAGCATCGATAATGTCTTCAAAATTCGAATAACACATATGGGTATGAATTTGTGTTTCCTTTTCCACAAAAGTGGTAGCAAGTTTAAAAGAATAGACGGCAGTATTTAAATAGCCCTGCCACTTTTCTTTTTTCAATGGCAGCCCTTCACGAAGTGCCGGTTCATCTACTTGGATCAGGCGTATATCGTTTTTCTCCAGCTCCTCTACTTCATTCTTAAGGCTGAAGGCAATTTGTTTGGCAACTTCTGCTCGTGAAATATCATCTCTTACAAAAGACCAGTTTAAAATCGTAATGGGCCCTGTCAGCATTCCTTTCACAGGCTTATTCGTCAGACTTTGGGCATAAACCGTTTCTTTCACCGTCATTGGATTCACATAGGCCACATCTCCATATATAATAGGCGGCTTCACACAGCGGGAACCATAGGATTGAACCCAGCCGAATGTTGTAAACTGAAAACCAGCTAGTTTTTCGCCAAAATATTCAACCATATCGGTTCGTTCGAATTCTCCATGTACCAATACATCTAATCCCAAGTCTTCTTGTATTTCCATCCATTTTTTTATTTCTGCTTGAATAAAAGTCTCGTACTCCTCATTCGTTATTTCTCCTTTTCGCCATCGCAAGCGTTCCTTCCTTACTTCCTTTGTCTGCGGAAAACTTCCGATTGTAGTGGTTGGAAGAATAGGGAGTTTAAAAGCTTCTTGTTGTGCTTGCTGTCTGATTTTTGCATTTTCGCTTCTTTCCACTTTATCAGGAAGCCATTTTAATTCTTCTTGAAGGCGTTGATTATTTCTTGCTGAGGAGGCATTCAATTGACCGATTGCTTCTACGCTTTTATTGATTTCTGCTTGAATAACTGCTTTTCCTTTTCTAATTCCTTCTGTTAATGCATTTAATTCTTGTAGTTTTTCATCTGCAAAAGAAAGTGCTTCTTTTAAAATGGGAGTGATTTGCTCTTCCTTCACTGTTACCGGTACATGAAGTAAGCTTGATGACGGCTGAACAATTAACTTATCACTTCCGATTGCTTTCTGTATCTCTGTAAGCAGATTCCACTTTTCCTCTAAATTAGCTCTCCATACATTTCTACCATCAATAATGCCTGCCGCTAGGATTTTATCTTGGGGAAATCCGTATTGCTGGATGGATACTAAATTCTCTCCATCATCATGAACGAAATCTAAACCGATTCCTGCAACAGGCAACGAAACAATTGTTTTATAATCTGTTACAGAATCAAAATAGGTTTGGAGAATTATTTTTAAGTTTGGAGCCGCTTCTCGCAATGTTTGATATATTTGCTGCGTGATCTCCCATTCTCTTGCTGTGACATCTGTTACTAAATATGGTTCATCAATTTGAAGCCATTGTACCCCTTCTGCTTCTAGCTCTTTTAAAACCTGCGCATATAAAGGAAGATAGGATGCCACTGTTTCTGCAAGCTTATCTTCTTCATAGCCTTTTGCTAATTTGACAAAGGTCAGCGGTCCTAATAATACTGGTTTCCCCTCGATTCCTAATGCTGCTTTTGCTTCCCGATAAAAAAACAGCGGGCGATTCTCCGTTAATGTTGGTGTTCTCTCCCCAAGCTCTGGCACGATATAGTGATAATTTGTGTTAAACCATTTTTTCATGGCTGCTGCTACAGCAGCCGGATTTCCGCGAGCTATCTGAAAATAAGTTTGTAACGGGACCCTGCCCCCATCATAAGCAAATCTAGCTGGCACTTGCCCAAACATTGCAGCCGTATCTAATACATGGTCATAGAAACTAAAATCGCCAACTGGAATCAAGTCAATTCCTTGAAGCTTTTGCTTTTGTAAGTTTTTCAATCGAAGGTTTTTCGTTTCTTGTAAAAGCTCTTCTTCGGAACACTCTCCCTTCCAATAACGTTCCAATGCTTTTTTCCATTCTCGCTTTTCTCCAATTCTCGGATAGCCTAAATTAGAACTTTTGTACATTTCTTTTCCCCATTTCTTATTTTTTCTCAGCCGAAAGTTAGTAAAAAAAGAGTCTGACATCCACATTCTCTTTACAGAAGCTTCCTACATTCTTGCTTCTTGGATAAACAGTGGAGTCAGACTCTTATGAGATTTTCTCTCATTTTAGTCAGCACTAACTAGAGTTGAGATACGCTTTGTCCCAACACATGGTCTCCCTCCTCTATATCCACGTAGAGTAGCTTACTTACAAAATAGGCAGGTCTCCTGACTTAGAATCATCACTCTTTCTCCCCTTCCCATCTAAAAAGACAGTGGATATTGAGAAATTGCTCCTCTTTACAGTGGCGGGACCGTGCCGGATTCTAACCGGTCTTCCCTTTTAAGCTATGAATACTTCATTCACAGCACCTATTTGCGCTATTCAATTGTCCTGTGTAAAAAATAAAAAACCTCCCTTAAAAAAAAGAGAGGTTTCACCTTGTATCCTTATCCCCCTCTTATCTTTCAAAGCATAGTAGCTTTGCTGGAATTAGCACCTTTTCTTTAAAAAGAATGGTTGCTGAGGCTTCGACGGGCCAGTCCCTCCACCTCTCTATATAAGAGTTTTTATTCGATTTTGAATTAACAAAATATTAGCACGATAATTTCTTGTTGTCAATTCTTGTTTTATAGACGTTGAAAGTTTTTTTACTTTTTGGATACGTAAAATTTTTATTCTCTAATAATTCATTTCCTTCTTTTACCTCTTATTTTTCTTGTTCCCCTTCTTGTTTACGAACGTTTGTTCTGATATGATAAAACCATTAAGGAGATGATGAATACGTAATCGAGGTTCGATTAAATGGACAGCGATGCTGCCGCCGGAGCATGTTCAAAGTATAAAAGAGATTTTAGAGTAACCCGAAAAAATATCAATTCTCATTTTAGAAAAAGATAAAATACAGAAATAGAACTACTCTTACTAGAAGGACTCGAATATAATCTTTTGCTTCACTATGATCTTTTTAACCATGGAACGATCGATCGTTTAACTGGCAAAACCATCTAAAACAAGAGTTTCGTATTCAAGGATAAGAATAATCATATGCACTCTATTCCTTTTCACAGCTTAGTAAACATACAAAACAATAAAAAAAGGAGCACTACCGTGTTTGATTATGACCAATTGGCCAATAGAGCGATTCTTTGCGTTGATATGAAAAGCTTTTATGCAAGTATTATAGCGGTCACTAAAGGTTTAGACCCTCTAACCTGTCATCTAGTTGTTGTCGGCAATACCGATCAAAAAGGCAGTGTCGTACTTGCGGCATCTCCTGCTATGAAAAAGGATTTTAAGATAAAGACTGGCTCCCGCCTTTTTGAAATACCAGATGATCCACGAATTATTGTAAGTAATCCCCAAATGGGACTATTCGTTCGGGTGTCAACGGAAATAACGAAATTATTTTTTCGATATGTCCCTGTGACTGCTGTCCATACCTATTCTGTCGATGAAAGCTTTCTGGATGTCAGTGGAATGGAAAAAAGCTTGGGCACTCCCTTCCAAATAGCACAAAAAATAAAAGCTGATATTATGCGTGAGTTTGGGCTGCCTTCAACAATCGGCATCGGTCCCAATATGCTGATGGCGAAGCTTTGCCTCGATTTAGAAGCAAAAAAAGCAGATGGTGGTATAAGCAGATGGACTTATAAAGACATTCCAGATAAACTATGGCCTATCTCCCCTTTACGCGATATGTGGGGGATTGGGAAGCGAACGGAAAAAACATTAAATAATATGGGCATATTCTCTGTTGGTCAACTTGCACACTATGATTTAGGCTTACTAGAGAAAAAATTTGGAATTATGGGCAATCAACTTTACCATCATGCTTGGGGCATTGATTTATCGGAAATTGGCGCACCTATTATGCAGGGACAAATCAGCTATGGGAAAAGTCAGATTTTATTACGGGATTATAAAGAGATTGATGAAATCAAATCAGTTCTTCTTGAAATGTGCGAAGATGTTGCCAAAAGAGCACGAAGTAATCACCATGCAGGGCGCACCGTTACATTAGGCATTTCCTACAGCAAAGATGAGTTCGGCGGCGGTTTCCAGCGCTCGCGAACAATCGAAAATCCGACCAATGTAACCATGATTATTTATCAAGTTTGTCTTGAATTATTTCATGAGCATCACCGAGGACAAACCGTTAGACAAATTTCTGTTTCTATTACAAAATTAGAGAATGATAATGAAATGCAATTAGATTTATTTGATACAGGAGGCTGGAAAAAAAGAAAGCTTGGGTATGTTGTCGATACTATTCGAAATCGCTATGGATCGACCGCCCTTTTACGTGCTGTTTCCTACACTTCTGGCGGTACAGCCTTGCAGCGCGCACAGCTGCTTGGCGGTCATAAAAAATAAACAAAAATGAGGTGTTTCAAATGCTAAAACAAATTCGCTTAAAAGAAGAAAATATCCCATCAAAAAATAGCTATCCTTTTACAATCCCTGCTATTAGCCATTTCAGCTCCCTCGATTTTCAAAATAAAGTGACTTTTTTTGTAGGGGAAAATGGTTCTGGAAAGTCGACCTTGCTTGAGGCAATTGCCTATCAATGTCAATTTAACACAGCAGGCGGCGGAAGAAATAACCGCTATGAGGTTCATGCTTCTCAATCGGATTTAGGAGAATATCTGCAGCTATCTTGGTCCCCGACTAAGCTCACCAATGGATTCTTTCTGCGGGCCGAATCCTTTTATCAATTTGCCACCCATATTGATCAACTAGATGAGTTCGATAGTAATAAAAAATTCGCGAGCTATGGCGGAAAGTCCTTATTGCAGCAATCTCATGGCGAATCCTTCTTATCCCTCTTTCTCCATCGTTTTAGAGGGGAAGCCATTTATTTGCTCGATGAGCCTGAGGCAGCGCTATCGCCGCAGCGGCAATTAAGCTTTCTCCGCATCCTCCATGATTTAGCAGAAACAGAAGAATGTCAATTTATTATTGCCACCCATTCTCCGATTCTATTAGGGTATCCAAATGCAACAATTCTAAGCTTCGACGGGGATCAAATCGAAGAAATAGCATATGAGGATACAGAACATTATCAAATTACTAAATACTTTTTGCAATATCGGGAGAAAATGTTAAAAGATATATTTACAGAAGAAGAAATGTAAAAAAACATATATAGGATAATCTAATCAAAGTAAGTAAATAGTATAACTATCTAATTACTTCCAGGAGGATGTTATGCTTGGATTATTACTCTCTGTCTTTTTATTTAACTTGATTGCTTATAAAACAAATAAAAAGTTAACAGTAAATCAAATCTTACATATATGGATCTTCACGATTGCATTTCAACAGCTATTTGACTTATATATTGATATTGGATATCATGCCTACTGGTACTTCAGCAAAACCGAAGTAGATTGGGAATCCATCATTCATATTCTATTTTTAGTACCGCCTGTAAATATTATTTTCTTAAACCTTTATCCGATGAAAAAGCGGATTCTAAATAAAATTTTGTTTATTTTCCTATGGAATTTTATCATTGTGGGATACGAGTGGCTTACTTTACTCCCTTCCCCATGGGGATTCTTTCATTACGGCTGGTGGAAACTCGCCTACTCCTTTCTTATTAATCCGTTCTTATTATTTATTTTAATTAAATATTATAAGCTAATAAATAAGCTCGAGAAGAAATCCTTTTTGGCGTAATTATAAAGAAAGCGCGCCCTATTGGATTGCTACTCGGCTTTTTTGTTGGGGTTTTATTTGGTTTGGCTGATATATCTGTAATTTGGCTGATTTCCTCTCCACTTTGGCTGATATATCTGTAATTTGGCTGATTTCCTCTCCACTTTGGCTGATATACCCTGTGGTTTGGCTGATTTTCTTTCCACTTTGGCTGATATATTCTGTAGTTTGGCTGATTCCCCCTCCACTTTAGCTGATATAGTGGCAATTCATCCTCTTTCTTCGTCACTTTTGGCCGTATACCCAAAAATCCATCCCGTTTTCCTTCCACTTTTGGCCGTATACCCAAAAATCCATCCCGTTTTCCTCTGCCACATTCATGAATATAATCGAATATATATCTGAAATTAGTATTTACGCGCGTCTATATTTCCTATTTGACAGCAAATAGGACTATAAACTCATTTTTTTTACAAAAAACATTAAAAAATCATGACTTTATACCTTGAATTAACAGAGAAACATGGTAGAATTAAGTTTGGGCAAATTTTACGAAAGTAAAAGACGCAAAGCCACGGGCCTAAAGCGAAATGCTATGGCAGCCGGGTTGCCAAGATTATTGTATATCTTGTTAATAAATCTTCCTGTCTAATTTGCCTTATAAAATTAGAAAAGAGGAATGTTAATGTTTTACCCAACTGTAGTAACGGATGAAAAGCCTTGTCTTAGACATGTTGTAAAGGACAAAAATTATTGTATGTGTGGATCAAAGTATAAATCATACTCCACCTTTAAAAAATCAGACTTTAAACGAATTGAATTTAAGCAGTTAACTGATATCACCTGTCCTTACTGCCAGTCCATCATTAATTAATGATGGATTTTTTATTTTCTGCTGTTCCATCCCCTTTAGCAAATCAAACTTTATTCTGCAATTTTCCGACTCTACTGAGAATAAAATTATTATTATAGAAGAAAACTAAAGATATTTCATATTTAAGAAAATTTCAAAATGGAGATGAAATCCAATGTCGATTGTTATTTTACGAATTTTTATGGTTCTGATTAGTTGGGGAAGCTTGTTTTTTCTTCCAAAATCAGCAATTAAAAAATTTCTTCCGGTTACTTTTTTCTCTGCTTCTATCCTCTTAATTGAAACGCTCTTATCACTTATCTTTAAATGGTGGGAGGTCAAAGGCGGATTAAAATCATTGGTCGCAGACGCATTAGGGTTTATATTCGGACCTTTCGCCGCCATTAATATTTGGATATTTCATTTAACACAAAAAAGATTCCTTGTGTACACATTAGTAAACTTAATCATGGATCTTATTTTTTCGTTTCCACTAAATTCCTTTTTTCAAAAAGTAGGCTTTTATAAATTAAAAAAATTCACATCCATTCATTTATTCTTAATTGCATATGGCCTCTCTTTTCTTAATTACTGGTTTCAAAAATTTATCATCTCCGATAAAAAGATAAGGACTGCTTCTTAACGAGCGGTCCTTATCTTTTTAATTATTACTTTCCCATTCGGCAATTTCTTTGCGGACAATTGGGGCAACTTCTGTTCCAAGCAATTCGATTGAACGCATCACTTGGTCGTGTGGCATGCTGCCAACAGGAACATGGAGCATAAATCGTGTGATTCCCACATTTTTGCGCAGTGCAATAATTTTATCTGCGACAGTACGCGGATCTCCGACATATAAGGCTCCAGTTTCACTGCAAGCGGCATCAAAAGTTTCTCGAGTATATGGTTCCCATCCTCTTTCTTTCCCAAGCACATTCATGGCATATTGAGTAGATGGGAAGAATGCATCTGCTGCAAGCAGTGGATCTTCTCCTACAAATCCATGAGAATGAGACGCGACCGTTAACTTTTTCGGATCATGACCGGCATGCTCCACTGCACGGTAATACAGGTCGACAAGCGGGGCAAAGTTTGCCGGGTTTCCTCCGATAATCGCTAACACTAGTGGTAATCCAAGAATCCCAGCTCGTACAACAGACTCACTATTTCCTCCACTTCCAATCCATATTGGCAGTGGATCTTGCACTGGCCGTGGATAAACACCACGATTCTGAATAGCTGCACGATGCTTTCCACTCCATGTTACTTTCTCGGATGCTTGCAATTTTAAAAGCAAATCTAATTTTTCATCAAATAATTCATTATAATCATTTAAATCATAGCCAAAGAGCGGAAATGATTCAATAAAAGAACCTCGGCCGGCCATAATTTCGGCACGTCCATTTGATAGCCCGTCCAATGTTGCAAAATCTTGAAACACCCGAACCGGATCATCAGAAGAAAGAACCGTCACCGCACTTGTTAACCGAATCTTACTTGTCTGTGTGGCTGCTGCTGCTAAAATAAGCGCAGGGGCGGACGCGGCATAATCTTTTCGATGATGTTCTCCTACGCCAAAAACATCTAACCCAACTTTATCTGCTAAAATAATTTCCTCCACTACTTGACGAATTCGCTCTGCATGGCTTACTACCTTCCCTGTATGCGGGTCTGGAGTTGTCTCTACAAACGTACTAATACCTATCTCCACTATGAATATATCCTCCTTAATAATGACACAAAAATCATATCTTCTTCTCTATTAAAACAGGAGATGTCTCGAATTACAACTATTGTGTTAGCGAAGAAAAAAGTAATGAACTTCTGATTCACTTCCCTTACAATGAAAGAATATACATAATCTAACCGCGGAGGGATACATATGTTTGAACATACAATTGATGAAGATTTAGCACTGAGAATGTTCCGTTTAAATGATGCCGAACAATTTTTCCAATTAACGATGAAAAATAAAGCCTATTTAAAGGAATGGCTCGGCTGGCTCGATTATACGCGAACAGTAGAAGACACAAAAGAAAATATTCGGCAAAGACTGCAAGAAATTATTGAAATGGGCGGCTATCCAAAATCCACAGCCATTCTCTATAAAGGAAAAATTGCCGGAACCATTGGTTTCAACGTGATTAACCGTACAAGTAAGATTGGTGAAATTGGCTATTGGTTAGGGGAAGAATATCAGGGAAAGGGAATTATGACAAAGGCATGCCAAGCAATCATCCATTATGGCTTCACTGAATTAAAGCTTAATCGTATTCAAATTGCAGCAGCAAGCGAAAATAAAAAAAGCAGAGCACTTCCAGAAAGACTTGGATTTACAGAAGAAGGGATTATTAGACAAGCAGAATGGCTTTATGACCATTATGTCGACCATGTTATCTATGGTTTGTTGCGTGAAGAATGGGAAAACTCAAAATAAAGGACGGGATACCATGTTTTATAAATTGACTAGAGAACAACAAAAAGCAATGATTGCAGACATTCAATTCTTTTTTTCTCAAGAGCGAGAAGAAGAGATTTCGGAATTTGCTGCCGAACGAGTGTTAGACTTTGTGAAAGACTCCCTTGCTCCCCATTTTTATAATGCTGGAGTAAAAGATGCAAGAAAAATCGTGGAAGAAAGAGCCAGCTCTCTTGAAGACGAATTATTGACACTGGAAAGACCGATTAAATAAAAAGGGAAGGCCCACTGCCTTCCCCTTCTTTTCGTTTTTTTTCAAAAACTAGCTCCATTGTTAAAAGCAACTCCACCGTTTCTTGCATATTCATGAACAAATTGGTTGATAATCCATTTTGAGTATTCCACTCAATCCTTTAACGGGAATGGAAACAAATTGATAGTCAAACATATAATCAGCTCCTCCACGTTTATTAGCGAAACCGAAAATCCCCTACTCTCTTCGATCACCCTCGCTTTTATGTTTTATACGCACTCACCTAACCAGTGGTTTCCTATACGCTACGATTTTTTCTAACTTCACATATATATAATCATTATGTGCATATTATAAAACGAACAAACGTTCTCAAAAAAGTATTGAAAAGAACGTCTGTTCGTTTTATTATAATAATATAAGGAGAGTGTTTACATGATTAAAGACCGTGGAACAAAAAAATGGGTAGCAATGATGCTGCCAGAACATGTTGCTGCTGTGAAAGAAGAGCTATTAAATGAGAAAAAAATAAAAAAGCCAGAATTAGATCAAGAAAAATTAAATGATATCGATTTACTTATTCACGAGGGAATGGAATATCATTTATTTCTGCAATTTTCATTATTTAAAAATGGATTTATCGAAACATTCATTGGCAGAACTGTTTTTATTGACTACTTAAAAAAGGAACTTCGGATAGAAGACGAAACCAATGTTATTCACTACATTCCATTCCATCTATTAATCGATGTGGAACGCCTATAATTTAAAGGAAATCACCATGAATAGACTATCAAAGGAAGACATAAAAATACTGGAACATCTCATTTATTTGCCTCTCTTGCTAACTGTTTTAGAAAGAGATTACCAGCAAGCAAAAACAACTCCCTTTAAACTTAATCAAGTCTATCTAAACTTAATCGAACATACGATGAAAAAAGTCCAAGATGATTTAAAAGGCTTCAAAGAAAAAATGGATAGAAAGAAATTAAAACTAATAAAAGGCAATATGGATAAAAACTTTACCGAGTATCATTACTATGTAGCCAACTATCACGAAGTTCACCGATTTGCTAATACAGAATTAAAAGCAAATACAGAAAAGCTATTATCTTACTATTTATTTAAGGAAAATGCTGTTTTTTAAGTTGCCTTAAATAAATAAAATCCTGAGATTAATGGTCATGAAAAATGGACTCCATTCATCTCAGGAATCAATTTTTTTAGCCTACTTAAATATACTAACAATCAAATCCCTCGTAACTGAGATATCTGCTTCCTGCTTTACCCTATATAAATAATCCGCTACCCCTTCGCTGCTTATTTATGCTGACGCTCAAGAAGCGACTTCGTAAGTGGCTGCTGTTCTCAAACGTAATTTTCCCTGCTTGCTTCTCGCAATTCTCTCCTTTAGCAGCTCTATCGGCAGATCAAAATGGACAAGAATCGTCGTGAAACCATGTGTTTTATACTATTGAAGCAGTTCCATCCGACTTTCGCGATTGCTATTACTCAAAATGAGATGACAGTCAGAGTGATGGACGGCATAATCAACAATTGTTTTTGTGAGAGCATGCTTAATAAGATTAGGCCACTTCTTTGGCAAAAGCTTTTCATAATAGGTCTGCAAAAATTCTGCATGATTATCTTGATCCATGACAATCGCGTTTTCAAGTCTGCTTTTAACGTTTGCGTAAAAAGTGGACTTTCCGCTATGTGTCACGCCCACTGTCATGATGACTAATCTTTTCATGTTCCCCCATTAGCAAAATGCTTCCTTCACTCTAACAAAAATCATCATCTTTTCCTATCAAAAAATTTCCAACTCTCTCTAGTACAGAATAGATTCAGCTACTTTTGGAATCATAAAAACGATATGCAGATTATCAAAAAGGAGCTAGATGATGTATGTATTTTTATAAAGAAGATTTAATCAATATGATCGTCCCAGACAAACCAGATCCAAATGCAGCAAAAGTATTGCAGGAGGCATTAGGCGGACAGTTTGGAGAAATGAGAACACTAATGCAGTTCTCCTTTCAAAGCGCTAACTTCCGTGGAAAAGCAAAAAAGTATCGTGATCTTATCCGCGGCGTATTCTTGGAAGAGCTTAGCCATGTAGAGCTTGTACAATCCACTATCAATCAGCTTCTAAACGATTCTGGTGGTAGCATGCCAGGAAATATGGCAAGTGATGGAGCTCCTTTAGATGATGTCATCAAAGGCGGGGCAAACCCTCACCATTATATAATTGGTGCAAAAGCTTCTCTTCCTGTCGATGCAGGCGGAAATCCATGGAATGGTTCTTGGGTGTACGACCATGGAAACCTCGTTGCTAATCTTCTCAATAATGTAATGTTAGAATCAACAGGAGTTCTTCAAAAATCAAGAATTTATGAAATGAGCGATAATAAGACATTAAGAGAAACGATTGCTTTTTTAATCGTTCGTGATAATGCTCATCAAAATGCTTTTGCCAAAGCATTAGAAACATTAGGAGTAGATTGGGGGAAAATTCTGCCTGTTCCAAACTACGATATTAATAAATATCCTGAATGCCGCAAATATGTAGAGATGGGCTTCCACAATGCCCAATTTAATTTCCGCCTAGACGACACGAGAATCGGTGAGATTTTTCAAGGCACAACCCCTAGCCGAAATAATGGCGATTTAAATGTCGTTCCACCACCGCAAGGCTATCCAGTTCCAGAACTGCCAGATATGCCAAATGAGCATGCATCAGGCCTTATGGATTTAAATAATTAAGCTTAAAAAATGGGAGATGCATTATGGCATCTTCCATTTTTTCTTCCTCTTTTCTTGCTCTCCTTAACACCATCGTCATTCCATGTGCATATTAAAAAATAGGATCTATTCCTTAAAAATTATGTATTGGAGGAAAAACGCATGTCAAAGTCAGGCTATATTCCTGATAACACGAATATTCATTCATCAAGTGGCACTCCTAATCTTATTTATAACAGTCGTGATAATGTATTTTTTGAAAGAAATCCCGAAAACATTGCCTATAAAGTTTCTTCCACACAATTACCAGCTATGATCGGTGGAGCCTTTGTCGATTTATTTTTAACAAGAGGACATATGCGAGAGCCACATTGGCATCCAAACGCATGGGAATTAGATGTCATTGTATCCGGAGAAGCAATGATTTCGATTGTTGATCCAGATACAAGAAAACTTCATCATTACCATGCGAAGGTTGGGGATGTCGTATTTATTCCAATGGCATGGTGGCATTGGATACAGCCGACGACAGAGAAATTGCACTTACATCTCTTCTTTAATAATGACCAGTTTGAAAGTGCGGAAGGTTCCGATACATTACGCTTAACTCCACCAGAGGTTTTTGAAGCAGCATATGGAGTGGATTCAGAAAAGGTTGCCAATGCTTTTTCTGCGCTGAAGGAATCTGTTGTCATTGGTCCACCAGATTCCCATCGCCTCCAAACTTCCTCCGTCTCCAATCTGGAACAAACAAAAAAAGAAGTTCCCGATAAAATATCTATCCAAATTAATCATAAACAGATTGATTATTAATTTTTTGCTAAAAAAAACTCTGCTCAGGATGAAATGAGCAGAGTTTTTCGCGTTCCTAGCTGGCAAGTTATTGGTTGTCCATCCACTTTATCATATGCAGTCTTAACAATTTGGTTATAGAAAAAACAGCATTTTTCTCATTCTTGGGGAAAGTTTGATAACGAAAGGAAACTTTCTCATCCACTAGCGCGTATATGTAATAAACAAACTATTTGGAGTGGTACAAATGAACATAGATAAAAAGTATTGGCTATTAATGCCTTCTTTTTTAATAATAGGAATTGTACTTATTCTCTTTCTTCCACCAGAAAAGAGTTATATTCCCTTATCTTTGCCGATTGTATTTTGGTGCATTTATTATGTTTGGAAACATTACGGGAAAGCCAGAGAACGCAAGCAATAAATTTGTTTGCTGCTATTACTTCTCTATCTGCCAATGGACAGTTGCTTTCCACCTGCCTTCACTTGTTAAGGGTAGAATAATCTAGAAGTCTTCCATTTTATTTTTCTGGATAAATTCTGTCCCCGCGGCAATACTATGAATAACTATCTATTTGAGCAGGTGAAATTCCCCATGAATATGGAAAGATGGATTTTAGTTGGGATTATCGCAATCAGTATCCTTGCCATTTTCTTACTTGTTCCCAAACAGAAAACGAGAGATGCGTGGGTGATATTTTTATCTCTGCAGATTATTACCTGGCCTGCCGGATTACTTGCTGTGGAATGGAATATGATTGACTACCCTGTTCAACTCTTCTCCTCCGCAAACGAATTTAACCGGTCTAGCTTTACATTTGAGTTTTTCCTTTTCCCTGTGACAGCGATTATGTTTAGTTTATACTTTCCCAAAAAATTTAAAAAAACAGGAAAATTCTTCTATTATTTTCTCTTTGCTGGATTCTTTACTTGTCTTGAAGTAGTAATAGAGCGCTACACCGAACTCGTGGACTATCTTAGTTGGCACGGATATTATACGCTGCTAAGTGTTATGGTCACATTGTATATTAACCATACTTACTATAGTTGGTTTAAAAAGGAACTGAAATACAATGAATAAGGAACTAATTATTTTAATTGTTTCATGGGTTGTCTGTTTGTTTTTACTCATTCGCTTTATTCCGAAAGAGAGAAAAAGATATTTTCAAATTGTTTTTTTATTTGCCCATGCAACTGCTTGGATCTTTACACATATACAAGTATCGATGGACTTGGTGAGATTTCCATATAGAGAATTTTCGCATGCAACAAAAATGAGTTTCTCCCTCTACTACATAGTATTGCCAACCTTCGCTGTTCTTTTTCTTCTCTATTATCCGGAAAAGAAACATCGGCTAAAAATTTTCCTCTATTACTTAATCTTTAGCAATGGCATACATCTTTATATGTTTTTAGTAGAGAAAAATAGCAATCTTATTCATGATCTAAACTGGCATTGGTGGCTTGCTGTCAGTATCGACTTCCTCGTTTTATATATGACTAAGACATTTGCCTTCTGGTTTAGAAAAGGTTTTTCATAAATACAAAGGATAAATAAAAGGTCAAATTCCCCCTGAACATGAAGGAATTTGGCCTTTTTCTTTAACATCTTACATATTTCCGCTTGAACCCAAGCATTCCCCTGTCCAGCTCTTTTTGTATTCTGTCTGCTACAATCGAGGTCGTGCTTTTTTTCTTGCCTTTCTTGATTTCCACTGGACCTACTGCTTTAGCTGTTGCTACTGCCAGCTCATGTAAGGGAACATAGGAAATGGCCACAGTGGCAATAAAGTTGTTCATAGAGGATTTCACAATATCTGGAGCTTGATGAATCGTATTTTTCACTTGCTCCAACATGCTTGCAAGCTTGGTTTCACTAAACTCCTCGTCCTTGCGGTTTCCTAACAGCCAGCAATAACAGCTCCATCCGGCTGACATACGAAATTCTTCTCCGCTTTCGATCCACTTATCAGCAACAGCTTGGGCAAAATCAGTTTCCGCTAAAGAAACGGCTACTATGTAATCGGAAATCATGTAAAAATAAGCTGCATCAATCCACCGTTCAAAATCTTCCTCTGTCATGCTCTTTGGATCACAAATAACCCCTGCAAAATACATGGCATCATAGTTACCCGTTGCATATAGTTCTTCTGCTAAGGGCTGATTTTTCTTAATTATCCTGGAAAGTGGCTTCATCGCACCTGTTGCAACCCCAAAAACCGGCTCCTGCGCTCCGTTTCCCATATAAATCTTTTTCGTTCTTTCCTTCCCTAGTGCTTCTAGTTCCTGCATAACTGTTTCCAAATCCATTGTTTCACTTCCTCTTCTATTATTTTAATTCAAATATATATTCTGCGGACTTTTGACAATTGAAGGAATTTATCTGTTTCTTGTTGAAGTATACACCTATCCATTGTATTTAGAAAAAAGGAGTATTGTCAATGAAGCAGCCATTCCCTATCATAGAAACAGAGCGTTTGCATTTAAGACAGGCAACAAATGAAGATGCAAAAGATATGTATATCTACTTATCGAATCAAGAGGTAGTGCAGCATATGGGGCTTGAACCTTACAAGTCAGCAGATGATGTATTAGAAGAAATAAATTGGTACAAATCAATCTGGGAAAAAGGCACTGGCATACGCTGGTGCATCACATTGAAAAAGGAGAACATCGTTATAGGAAGCTGCGGCTTTCTGAATAGACAGCCAAAGCATTATAAAGCAGAAATTGGCTATGAATTAAGCAGAAGCTATTGGGGGCAAGGAATCGCAGGCGAAGCCCTCAACGCTGTTCTCGCCTATGGATTTCAACAGCTTAGCTTAGAAAGAGTCGAGGCCTTAATCGAACCAGCCAATACAGCCTCGCAAAAATTAGTCGAAAAACACGGCTTCTTAAAAGAAGGCCTATTAAGGCATTATGAGTATACACGCGGAAAGTTTGATGATTTATATATGTATTCGATCCTTAAAGGAGATTTTAAAAAAAGCCCTGTGTAAGAAGCAGGGCTTTCGGTTTGTCGATATAAAGATATTAGAGAAGAAACATCGTTATCCTTCTTAATAGCTACTTTTATAGTCATTTACTTGGATGGTTTAGGAATAATAGGCACCCAGAGTTCATGGCGAGGTTTATGTCCTGGGCCATAATAACATTCTATACATGGTAAATTAGCAAGCTCATATCCAGAGGTAGGAACCCACTCGGAATATAATC
This sequence comes from Niallia sp. FSL W8-0177, assembly GCF_038006285.1. Taxonomy (NCBI): domain Bacteria; kingdom Bacillati; phylum Bacillota; class Bacilli; order Caryophanales; family Bacillaceae; genus Niallia; species Niallia sp. FSL W8-0177. The sequence goes on along the minus strand of NZ_JBBOUX010000001.1, from coordinate 1,393,662 downwards.
GTTTCCATGCTTCTACGATATTGGGAAAAACAGCCCATGTTGCTGGAGGAATTAAGATGGTTTCCATCCCATTTTTTGCTTCTCCCTCATACCGGACACCCGTAAAATAATTGAATTCCTCGTCCATTATGGCGGCTTCTTTCCCACAAATACCTAAAATGCCTTCCAGTAAGCACTTCGGATTTTCCCAAGATAGATCAATCAATTCCTGCATAAATCCATCTTTTTTCGCTTTGCTCCAGATGGTCGGGATTTTTTTAAAAGCTTTACTTGTTTGAACCGGATTACTTTTCCCAACAATCTTTACTTCAAAGTCTATATTTTCGATTCGATATTCCATTTCTGTGTCCCCTTTCATAGCGATTTGAAAGGAGATTTTTGGAAAGGCCTTTAGCTGTGTTCCTTGATGGCGGCATTCAGAAGGCTTTATTCCATGCAGTTTCTTGAAAGCGCGAGAAAAAGAATCAGCCGATTCATAACCATATAATTGAGCAATTTCAATAATCCGCCTATCGCTTTGTTGTAATTCAAAAGCAGCAAGCGTTAACCGTCTGCGTCTAATATATTCAGATAGGGTAAATCCAGATATAGATGCAAACATTCTCGAAAAATGGAACTCGGAACAGTACGCAATTTTGGCTAATTCTTTGTAGTCTATCTCTCCTTCTAGATTTGCTTCTATGTAGTCTAGTACATTATTCATTCTATCCAGCCAGTCCATAGATTCCCTCCTTTCACTTCCTATGTTATAAAACTTAGAGACATTTTGTCCGACATATGTTGCCTATAAATGTCGTATCCAGGTGGCATTGATAAAGACGGCTAATCTGCCATATATTCATTCACTAATTCATAGCATCTTTTCTTAGTTGATTCGTATAAAGAAATATAATTGGCAACATTCTCAAACGTACCGCCACTATATTTTTCTCTCTCTTCCTTTGCTGCCGCTTCCTTTTGTTCAATCCACTTCATTTGTTCTGTTTTCAAATTATTCATTACCTCTGGTGCTAACTCTGCTTTTAAAATGCTATAAATCTCGTTCAAAACCTCATCGTACTTTTCATAGGATACACCATAGTAATTTTTCATTGCATTTGTTACGCCTTTATCTGAATCCTTCTTATCAGGCATAGCATCTACTTCTTTTTGGATGTTATCTAATTTTTTGATAAACTCCGCTTTTCTTCCCTCTACTTTATCGTCAGCTTGCGATTTATCTTCGCTGGCCGGTTCATCCATCTGGCTATCCTTACTATTTTCAGCAGTTTCTGTACTATCTGCAGGTGACTCATTAGACGGAGAAGAAACGTCTTTGTTTTCTGCTTTCTGATCAGTTTCTGACTGCTTATTATTTGTGTTGTTCGCTGAATCACTTTCAGATGCATTGCTGCATGCAGACATGCCTGCTAATAAAAGAACAAACAGGGTTGCTGCAAAAAATATACTGCTTTTTTTCATTTTTTAAAACTCCAATCTCTTTATGTCTTTTCCGAAAAGTTTAACCTTCCCTATTCATTTTAACATAGATTCCCATATTTCTTCCTTTTTCGCTAATAAATAACTGTTTAAATGATAGAAAAGGAGTTTTATACATGTCTTTGATTCATAAAACAATGTTTTACTCTGACAATGGTTTGGGATAGCGGAGGAAAATGTTTATTCTTGGATTTAATTCACTTTTTCTCCTGATAAAGATACTGATAACGCAAGATTAAATAAAGTGACTGTTGATTGAATCTTTGGTGAGAAGAAAATACGGATACGAGAAAATTGATTGGTGGATTGGCTTTTTTGGGGCTAAATTCCTTTTCTTCTAATCTATTTTGTAGTTGTAATAGAAAACGAGATAAAATGAAGATTTTATTGGAGGATAATGGAACGGTTTATGGCTCTATTAATATTATCTAGAAAGGCGCCAATTTAGGTTACGATAAATAGACTATTTCTGTGCGCTAATAATTAGAAGGTAGACAACCGTTTGAAAAGAATAAGTAGAAAACAGCTGGACAATGAATTTTGAAGCTGCTGTCTGCATTTACAAACAGCAGCCTCTCTAAAAGTTATCTAATCAAACTTTAGAAAATTAACGATAAACTAAGCCACCATCTGTTAAGATTGCTTGTCCTGTAATATAATCGGCATCATCAGAAGCTAAAAATGATACTAAGTTTGCTACATCTCTTGGTGTTTGGTAACGTTGTAATGCAATATCTGCGCTATACTGAGCAAATGCTTCACCTGGTTGTAAAGCACCATTACTATAACGTACCATTTCTTCATCAATTCGATCCCACATTTTTGTTTTCGCAATCCCTGGACAATAAGCATTAACTGTAATTTGATATTTGGCAAGTTCTTTCGCAGCAGAATGTGTAAATGAACGTACTGCATGTTTTGTAGCAGAATAAGTACCTAACATTTCAAAAGATTCATGACCTGCTATACTGCAAGCGTTTATGACTTTACCTTTTGACCCTTGCGCTATAAATTGTTTAGCAGCAGCTTGTGTACCAAAAACTACACCATTTACATTGATGTTAAATAGGCGGTTTAATTCATTTTCTTCAATTTCTAAGAAAGGTTTAACTGCATCAATACCTGCATTGTTTACAAATACATCTAAACGTCCAAATGCGTCTACTGCTTTTTGGACAAGATTAAACTGATCTTCTCGTTTTGAAACATCTCCCACAACACCAATTACATCAGCATTTTGAGATTTCATTTCTTCCAGAGTGGCATTCAATAACTCTTGATTGATGTCATGTATTACTACTTTGAAACCATCTTTAAGTAAACGCTCTGCAATACCACGCCCTAAACCACCGGCTGAACCTGTAATAACTGCAACTTTACTCATTGAATAAACACCTCTTGTAATAAATTATTACTGAAAAATCAGTTTTTTGTCACTTTATTATATTAATAAACTATAAAATAAAAATCAAATCATTTGAATTCAAGCAATTTTCAAATTTGGTCACCACTCCCCTCGAAAAATCATGTTTCAGAGGATGTGTTTATGAGCGTTTTTGTATAATTGATGTTGGAATTTGTTGAGCATCTATATAGGCTATACCTTTATCGCTAAATTAATCAAACAAACGTTTAACGAAAAAAACAACAGGGTACAAATTAAACATAACCTGAAATAAGGAGTGTTGAATCATGGCAGAAAATAAACATAGTATAGCGGATAAAGTTAAAAGTGGCGTATCGAAAGTAAAAGGCGAAGTAAAAGACCAGCTTGGTAATGCAAAAGGCGATACAAGCATGCAAGCTGATGGTAAAAAAGATAAACTGAAAGGAAAAATGCAAGAAGCCGCAGGAAAATTTAAAGAGGATGTAGACCGTAAGTAATCAAAACAAAAACATACTAAAAGAGCCCTTCCATGCTTATACTACACATCGAAGGGCTCTTTATTGTTCTTATCTTAATTGGTGTTTTTTCCTCCACCATTTAAACCTTCTTTAATTAACTCATTTACCTGACTATTTACAACTAATCCCAAATGGCCAACACCGCTTATTTGTACGTTTTTAGCGCCTTCCAATTTTGAAAGCATATTAGGAACTAAATAATCATTTTTGCTGTAAATAGAAGTGTATAGGATTTTGTGATTAGGATCTTCCCCTACAGGTGCTTTTGATGTGATGAATTTGTTGGGAGATCCCAATGTAATCACATCATTTACCTTCGTTCCGCCCGTATTTTGGATATACTTAAGGGTATTGATTCCACCAGCACTGTGAGCGATAATATCCACTTTATTTTTTCCAGTTTCCTTTAACACTTTATCTACATATGATTCAAGCTGCTTTGCATTCGTCAAGCTGTTGCCTGTTTTATCAATTAATTCAATAGCGAATAATTCATCAGAAGACCAGCCTTGCTTAAGTAAATAATTTTTTATTGCAAGAAAGTTTGTACTGTTGCCGCCAGTTCCGTGAACATAAATTACTGGATCATGTCCAGTTGTCTGAGCTTTTAAAACAGTTGGATTCATACCCATAACAGAAATGATAATCGCGATACTCATAGTTAGTGATAATAATAGTTTAGTTTTTTTCATGATATTCCTCCCTGTTTGGTTGACTGCTATCTTGCTATATCATTGTTATATATTTTAAGAGCAGAAACAACCGGTAACTTTTTCTAGTCTGTTCAAAGATTAGATGAATACGCCTTTCGGATACACAACTCTACTTGAAAATACGTGGTATTAAACTCCTTTTCTCTTTTATTATTATAATAAACCTTTTTTATTCATTTCCTCTTCTTCAAAAAAAGTAGGCTATGTTAAAGATAAAGGTTGTTTTAAAATTATCAAATAAAAAACTCGCTAAATTCCATTTGGAAGGCGAGTTGTTTTAATTTTAAATTAATCTCTCTGAATAAAATATGGACCACATTCAGTTTCATGCGTCATAATAAATGTCCATTTGTAATTCCAATCCATTACATAAATGTCACTATAGTACATGTGGCGTTCGATATATGGTAGTTCATTGATTGAAAGAGTGTCTCCATTTTCAAGAAGGTAAGCATCGTCAATAAATTGATAAAATATTGTACATTTATTCTTTGATTGATTAAGAAATGCTGTTATTGCTTCATCCTTCTCAAGGCACTTAACCTTTTCCCAACTACATAAGTGCCAGAGGAAATTATCCATCCAAATCTCTTTTTGTTCCTCTTTTGAAAGATGACTTGCAAAACATTCACGCCATCTCCCTCGCAAATAGTTTCCCCACTTCGGTATTTCAATTTTCTTTATTTGTTTATTTCTCATATTTTTAAAATTCCTCTCTACCTATTAAAAAGCAATCTCTCTTAATCTCAACATCTTTGCAGTTTCCAAGGTTCAGTTCACACTAGCTATAATTAGCATTGATTTTTTCTTACTTAAATCGTTTTCCATTCTTCTATTATCAAGGAACTGAAACCAAACTAAATAGAGCTGCAAATATTTTGTTGATACACCATTAAATCGATTAATCCATTTCTTCAATCTAGAATGATAATTATTGATGTTGTTCAAATTGTAAATGCCTTTTTTGACATATTCATTCTTGTTTCCATTGATAACAACGTGCTCTATATCGTTTTTAGTAGTATAAAATTTATATGAATTATGGGCATCGGAAATTAACACTGTATCACTAGGAAGATAGGGTGTAAGAATTCCATCGATTTGTTCAGTTAAAATCCTTCCTGACCCAACTTGTCTAGATAGGGTAGTCTTATTTCGGTCTCTTGCTACTAATACACAAACATGTTCATTGGATATTCCTCTTTTAGTAGCGGATCCGCCCCGTTTTCTGTGCTTATGACGTGAAATAATATTTCGACCTTTTGAACTTTCCAAGAAATAGGTCTCATCAACTTCTACAATTCCTTCAAATGAATCTAACCCTTCTTTAACTAATGAAGATAAAACTTTATGTCTCCAATAAAAAAACAGTAACGTGGGTAATGCCAACGATTTTAGCTGTTTTTCGTAACGATAAACCTTTCAACATACATTCAATAAAATTCACCCATTTGTCTGCTTTTTTGGTTCTATACATAGGCAAATTTGTAAGGTGGTTGCTTAATTTTGAGCAGTCTTTGCATTTGTAACGTTGGCGACCATTTCTTTTACCAAAAAGGCTTACACAATGGCGACAATGAAAGCCACTAGAAATTTTTCTTTCTCTTAATTCGTCAATTAATCCACCGTGCTGAGAAGCAGAAAGCGTAAATGGCGAGTTAAAAAATCTAAAATATACTTTTTTCTTTGTCACTTAAATTAGCAATATCAGATAGTATGGTCGAAACAGTCATTTTAAGTACCCCACTTGTATTTATTAAATTCAGGATACCACAATTAACAAAACAGAGACTATATTATTAAACACTACTATCTTTTATGTATTTACAATTCTCTCATCGATCTAAAGCATCAATTTTGTGAATAGCTCGTTAGCTAGCAAAACAAAAAACACGGCTAGTATTAACCGTGTTTGAGAATTAACAATCACCATGTTTATTAAGATGTAATGGCGGTGGGATAAGCCAGCCTTTTTCTTTATTTAAGCGAAGAACTTTTGCTCCAAGAGCTGCCTTTTTGGTATGAAATTGACCATACATAGCAGCAACGTCTTCTCTGATGGATTTACCAATTATTTGACTGCAAGTTACTAAACCTGCAGCAATATCAGCAGAAAGTGTTGCGGCTATTGCAGGATCTGGTATTCTTGCACCGACTGGAATATCCTCTAAACAAGCATCAGGAGGTTCGGGTGCAGCCGGTGGTAAACCGACACCATTTTCTTTTAAAAGCTCTTCCAGCTGCCTTTTTTCTTCTTTGCAAGTTTCAATAACTTCGACTAATAACTTCTTTAAATCCCCATCACCAGCATGATTCAACATCGTTTGATAGCCTGCTGTCATACTATTTCCGACTAGTTGCGATGCCCAAATATCAAAAACTTCCCCATAGTGTAACGGCTCTTCCTTTGGATTTCCAGATAAAATCCCCATCAATAATCCTCCTTCATGTTTAGTAACTCTATAGTTAGTGCGTCCTTTCGCACTTCCATAGCTTTTCCAACATAAGAGAAGAATATTGATAATTTCACTTTCATCTATATAACGAAAACGATTACAACAAGTAAGTCAATTAGGGATTATAATATCATCAAATACCGTCTCTTCCATAACTATAAAGATATCCATGCTTATTCACATATATGTTTTATTGATATAAGGTAAGTAAATTAGATATATCCTCCAACAGTAAGTTGGCAAAGGATTCATCGATCTTTTTACCGGATTGTGCTTGAATTAATTTTGTCATGGCATGTAAATTATTCCTGATTTGTTTGTTATTCATCTTTTCCTTTTGAATAATATGGTTAATCTTTACATGTAGATTATTAGCGATCTCATTATTTATCCATTCTTTGTCTCTTCCATAATTAATCGCTTCCCTTAAATGATTGATATCCATTATAACGTTTAGCTGATATGTTTCTTCAGCCACATTTCCAGCCTGATCGGTAGCGATTACCTTAATGGTATGTTCTCCTAAAGATAGAGAATACGGTTTGATTTCTATCGGGTTGCTTACAGCCACATCATCTAAGTAAAACTCTTTACTTGCTATATCGCTATAAGAATCAGACATCGCAAATGTTAAATTGACGGTGTCCGTTCGATAAATATCATCCGTTTTTGGCGCTGAAATAGTTGGAGATTCTTTATCGATAAATTGAATAGAATGTGTTTTGCCAATCGAATTGGCCACATTCACTTCCACCTGAATGGTTGGGGAAGTCTGCAGAACTTTTATTTTATCATCTTTCTTATCTACTTCTAGTCCTGTTTTATTCATCTCGATCCTAATTTTATCCTGTTTTTGTGTCGGATCTGAGACGGAAAGTGTCAAGCCATTTTTCTCTTCTTTTACCATTACAGATGCAGCGCTCCCTGCTTTAATGAAACCTACTGTGTCTTTTTGATAAAAGTTTGCTGCTGTTAGCTTAAGTGTTTCCTCTCTAACTGCCTGAACAGATGCTGTATTGGCAAGAATAGTAACATCAGGTTTCTCGCTGTAATTTTTTGTTTGTTCCACATCCTTATTAGGTAAAAGAACATAGGAGTAAGTTTCATCTACAGGCTGTTTGCCATGGTCAAAGGCTAAACTTAAATAATTTCTTGTAATGGATTCGGTAGATCCTCCACTATTAATTTCATTCCAAGATCCTGTTCTTGATTCCCGTAAACCACGGAGACTAGGTGAATTGGGAAAATAATAGCCTATATCTGATCCTTGAACATTTTTCTCTAAATGAGCCCATTGAACATCGTTTAAGACCTCTGAATCACCAAGTTCTTTTATCTTTTCTTCTCCATTGATCAATAGCTTATTATTACCGTTGGCATTTAATTGTCGATTTTCAACAATTGTTTCTACTTCAGATTCTCCCGTGCTATAAATAGCTGCACCTAATGCCACAATTTCATCATCAAACATAAACCATGATTTTTTTCCTTTTAATGAACTTCCCGTTAATTTCTCAAGGGAAAAATCCATTCCTGCTGCACCATAAAGATCATCCAGATTAGAACCGCCAACCCATGACCTTGGGTTATAGTAGCTTTCCCAATCTTTTAGTGTTCCTTTCGATTGATCGGTTGTTGTTCCTGGTAATCGATAGCTGTCCACAGTTGGCCAGTAATCATTGCTGAATTGCTTTAAATCATTGTTATATAAATATGTAGCACCAGCCCCTGTGTACCAGCCTTTTTTATTTTCTCCATTGCCATATTCGAAACCTGAAATTCTATCAGAAAACATACTGATTCCAAAACCAAAACCAGGACGCAAATGAACAACACGGTCCATGCCTGCAAACACTTGATTCTTGATTAACTCTCCCCTCGGTTCGATCGTTGTGTCATTCACCAGTGTATGGACAAGATGGATTTGATAAATGGATAAACCATTAACATAATTGCTAAAGGTCGTATCTGTTTGAATCCACTCTTTGACCATTTGTTTAATGGACAATGCATGTTCTTGTGGAGCGGCATCTGCTAACCGAAGCAAACTCAAAATCGTCGATCTGCCTGTTGCATGATCATTGGTGCTCTGCCTCGAAACACCTCTGCCTGACACCATGTCCATCATGGCGCCTTTATAAATAAGTGGTTCAAACGAATCGCTCACCCAGTTAAATACGTTGTCAACGTTTGAATCCTTGACCTCCCATGGTGAATCTTTTAATAAATACAACATATCAGCTGTTCGGCCGACCCATGTTGCTCCATATCCCCCTGTGTATGCAACATTAAAGTGTTGAACAAGTGAACCGTCTCTGTATACACCGTCCCCGCTGTTAACATAGATATATTCTTTACTAATGGAATCACGCCCTTTCAGTACCTTTCCGCTATTTTTTTCGATAATACCGCGAAGAGAAACAACTAAAGCCTTATCCAAAAGGTTTGCGCCTGTTTCACGGAAGTTTGGGTCACCAAGTGAAACCCGTTTCGCAGGATCAGGAACAAACCTGTCAATTGCTTTAATATAATTATTAATTTGAAGCGATGATAAATCGTTATACATTAACACCATAATATCGTTCAACGTTTGGGGAATTCCAATTTCCCAGTCCCACCAATTACCGTATTCTTCTTTATCAGCATTGTATCGATTATTATGCAACCAATCTAATCCAATAATAATATCAGTCTTTAAAGCTTGATTGCGAAACAATGCTGAACCTTTACTTGAATAAGCAAGAGCCATATCCTTTAAGCGTTGATAGGAGGTAGTAATTTGAGCTGAATTAGTTGTACTTTCATTATCTGCCCACAAGGAATTTCGATTCTCCATTTTATTCATCATATCCCATATACCTGTTCCATCCTTATTTGTAACTTTCTTTTCTAAGCCACTCATATAGGCGGCTGCATCCTGATCAGCCGGATTATAAAGCTCATTTCCTGTAAGTTTATGGAACCAACTTAATCGGAGCTCATCATAGTACCCAATGTCCTCCACAGAATCTACACTAATTAGACATTCTGCCGTAAAACCGCCATCTTTTGATGTTGCTTTAATAGTCGCAGCTCCTGACTCTGCGCCTGTAACAACGCCCGCGCTATTAACAGAGGCAATTTCAGGGTTGGAGGATGTCCAAGTTACCGTTTTGTCTGTCACATCAGCCGGTGTAAAAACAGGCTCCAAAGTCACTGTCTCTCCTATTCCTACCTTAACGGCATTTTGCTTTAACGAAAAATCCGTTACTGTTTTATCTGATTCTTTCAAAGCCACTTCATCAAACCAAGCCTGTCCTTTTGCTGTTTCAAAAAATAACTCTATTCTTACTTTACTTGCATTATTAGGAATCGTTAAACCAAGCCGTTTTGTGTTCCAATCCTGTGAACCTTTTAATTTTTCAGTAGAAGGTCCATCGCTGATTTTTTTGTTCGCACTATCTAAATATTGTGTTCGGACAAATACACCTCCACCAGAGGCTTCAATATTTTCTGTTTTGACCCAGAAAGATAATTGATAAGTGAAGCCAGACTTGACAGAAACATCTTGGAGAACATCCGCTCTGCTAGTTTCTGTGGCTTTGATAGAAATAGATTTTTCACCCTCGTAAAATACACTATCGTCCATTCGCAGCTCCGGGGTACCACTTGGAATCCAGGTGCTCCATTTTCCTGGCCCCTCACTATTTGCCCAAGAACTATTACTCGTTACCGTCTCAAACCCACCATTCTGGATCAAGTTCTCGTTTATCGTTTCTTCAGCTGTGATGTTACGAGCAGGGAGAACGAAACTAATTATCATGAAAGTGAATAAAAAAACACTAATTCCTTTTTGCATTTTCCCATCCTCCATATACAGTTTTGTAATCAAAACGTGGATTATAGCTTTTAGTTAGAATCGTATTTTTATTAGATAAAGTCATGAGAGTTAAACTAGGTATTATTAAGCTCGACATTAACTGGTCGACAGTTAAGTAATCTTTGAATTGTCATTAGAGCAAAACAAGTTCTATAAGGAATTTGTTCAAAAAAGTCCCCTGATCTTGACATTATTATTTTCTATCTGTCTAATCAGGGGAGATAAAGTATATGGTAATCTGAAATTATTTTATATATATTGGTTTATTAGCAAAATGGATTTCTTCTGAGTAGATACCTTCTGTTTCAAATATAATTAAACGGTTCATTCCTTTTTTTAACAAAGGAGCCGGTATATACAATGAACCGGTTGGGCCTACATTCCAAAAACGCCCTAAATGAAAACCATTTAATTCTGCCATCCCTTTCCCGAAACCCGAACAGTCTAGAAATGTATCCACACATTCTTCTAATTCAAACACATATTCATAAAAACCTGGTTGATTTTTCTCCCAGCTGCGAGAAAAGTCTACCTTGCTTAAGTCATCTAATGTTAATGGATAATGATCAAAATAATGATGAAAATGAATGTCAATCATCACTCCAGAACGAATTCCTTTTCGTTGGGTTGGCGAGAGTAATCTTCCTCCATAATTTACCCGTCCAACATTTTCCACTAAAATACTCAATTCCTTTGTTTCTTTTGGTAAAACAAAAGAACTGCCGAGTGTTTCCTGATATTCAGTGTGAATCCATTGTTCATCCGCAAAAATTTGTACTCGATCGTTTGCCTCAACGACTTGACAGTTGTCGATTTGCTCTCTATTGTCTATTTTTGTTTGATAGAGAATATAGCCATAATTCTGATCTAATTCTTCCATTGTTAGTGTATGTGAATGAGTTATCTTTTGGCTTAAAGTCGGAAGCGTACTAAATAAAGAGACTTTTCGGTTTAGTTTGACGCTCCCTAAATCTTTTCTGACTAAATCTCGCGGTTGATCTTGCCAGCAGTTTTCAACTACTTTTTTTATGGCCTTTTGGACAGCAAAATATTTTTCTGTTGGTTCTCCCCACTCCGTTAGAAGGGCATCGTAATCATAGGAGGTGATTTGCGGAAGGTCAATGCCGTTACGGCTTGAACAACCATTCATAAAACCAAAGTTCGTTCCACCATGAAACATGTAAAAATTGATGCTTCCAAGTTGCAGTAGTTCCTCCACTTCACCAGCTAGCTCATCTGGGTCCCGTCTGATAATTTCGTTTCCCCAGCGATTAAACCAGCCATCCCAAAATTCCATACACATTAACGGCCATGCTTTATTATTTTCCTGATGGAAAGCAGCTAACTCTTTGAGATTATGACTTGACTTGGATCCAAAGTTTCCTGTAGGTAGAATATCATCCTCCAAAAGACTTCCCGCTTTTAAAGCCTCATGCCATGTGCCATCAGAAGTAAATAGTGGTACTTCTGCCCCATGCTTAACCATTAAATCTTTTATTCTTTTCACATACTCTTTATCATTTCCAAAGGATCCATACTCATTTTCCACTTGCATCATAATAACAGGACCACCCTTTGTAACTTGAAGTGGTCTAATCACATCAAATAGTGATTGATAATAAGTATCTACTTTTGATAAAAAATTGGATGAACGACTGCGGATTCGCATTGTCCGATCTTTTAAAAGCCATGCTGGTAAACCTCCAAATTCCCATTCAGCACAAATATAAGGAGAAGGTCTTACTATGACATATAATCCAAGCCTTTCAGCTGTCTTTATAAATTCTTTAACATCTGCAATCCCGTCAAAGTTGTATATTCCTTCTTGTGGTTCATGTAAATTCCAAGGAATATAAGTCTCTACCGTATTGCAGCCGAGTGCTTTCAAATTAAAGAGGCTGTGCTCCCAATACTCAGGCACAATCCTAAAATAATGAACTGCACCTGAAATAATTTTAAATTCCTCTCCATTTAACAAGAACTCTTTACCAATTTGAAAGCTTGTCATCTTATCCTCCCATCTTATTTCATGAACATCGTTAAACATTTTATTACCAATATGTTTCCCAGGTAGGTCTTAATAGACGAAATAATGCCTCCATATAGAAGTAATCTCCCCATAGATTAGGTTCGTCTACGCCTTTACCCTCTTGATATGCATAAACACCATGTAATAGTAAACCTTCATTCCCTTCCACATTTTGAGAAGTATACGAATCTCGTAGCACTTTCACCATTCCAGCAGCTAATTTGTCTGCATCCGGATAAAGACTGACTTTCTTCGCAGATAAAAGACCACAGGCCGCTATAGCCAATGACGAACTATCGCGTACTTGACCATCTTCCTTCGTAAAGGCAAAATCCCAGTAAGGTACTATATCATCAGGAAGGTTTGCCAAAAAATAATCAACCGTTTTTTCATAGACGAATTCATTTCGCAGTGATGGATTGTATAAGCTGTTAAGCGGCAATCCTAAAACAGCCCAAGCTTGCCCTCTTGCCCAGCATGAATCATCACGATAACCTTGGTGCGTTGCTCCAGATAGAGGTTCCCCATTTTCATGATTAAAATAGTACGTATGGTATGTTGAATAATCTTCTCTAAAGATGTGGTTGCACACTTGGTGATAATGGTTCACTGCTTTTTGATAATATTTCTCTTCCCCTGATAACCGCCAGACATCGAATAATAAGGGCAAATTTATTAAGGAATCAATAATAAGGCGATATTCTTTTTCATTGTTTAATGCACCCCATGCTTGCAAAAACTTGCCCTTAGGCTGGTATCTCTCTAATAATTTATCTGCTGCTCCTTTTAACAGTGGAATAAAATCTTCCGTACTAGTAACACGATAACCAGCACCTACTGATAAACTATATAAAAAGCCGAGATCGTGATGATCTAACACAATATTCTCTTTTAAGCGAATTTTAAAGCTTTTTATTTGTTCAAGTGCAGCATTTTTAAAGGCTGCATCCTGAGTATATTCATAGGCGATCCACAGCATCCCTGTCCAGAAGCCGTTTGTCCAGTCATCATTGTCTTTCAAACGATATTTTCCATTTGTCACTTCTGCAGAGGGAAATTTATTCTGATATCGTGCTAGATTCGACTTTAGCTTTGCGCAAATCCAATCAAGCTCTTTCTCGATATCATCATTTGTTAATAGGTTGCCTGATTCTAATAACTTCTCTTTGATACTTTGTAACTCTGCCATTTATTCACCTCATAGGTAGGAAATAATATTGGCTGCTGGATCATCAGGCACCATTTGGGCTGTCACCTCAACACCCTTTTCGATTAGGAAGTCTACTGCTTTTCTCTCTGATTCTGACAAACTAACAGATTTCTTAATTTGTAACGTATTCGGTCGATTCGAGAGATTTCCAATATTCACTTGTTTCACATTTAATCCTGCCTTCAATAGCTGAACTGCCACTTCAGGAGTTTTGATTACAACGAGAACACGCTGTCCTTGATAATTTCCATTTTTAATATTATTTACAGCCTTTTCAACATCTAAAATCGATGTATTTACACCGGAAGGAGCTGCCATTCTTAACACCGATTTCTCCAATTCATTCGCTGCCACTTTATCATCAATAACCATAATCCGATTAACTTTTAAACCTGTTGCCCATCGTGTAGCCACTTGACCATGAATTAAACGATCATCTACACGGATATGAACGATTCCTTCCATCCTGCACACTCCTTTTTAAGCGAAAATTTTTAAATTATAAGCAATAATACCAAAAGCAATTAACATAAAAATAACCTTTGTTGAATTCATCTTCTTACGACCTAAAACCCAGTAAGTTAGTAAGACAATTAATGCAGGAGCAAGCCCTGGCATTATTTGATCAGCAATGTCCTGTAAGTTTAATTTGACCTCACCTTGTGTAAATTGATAGCCAAAGGTTGCTTTCACAACACTTGGAATGAGCGCACCAACCACTGTTATTCCAAGAATATTGGCTGCACTTGTTACTTTTTTCAAGCGATTTCCTATTTCACTGATAAGTTTCGTGCCCTCTCTATGTCCAGCCTTTACAAACAAACGCATACATATTAGTCGAACTATTCCGAAAACTATCCACAATATTAATCCTGCTGGATTCCCCTTAAGAGCAAGATAAGAAGCAATTGAACCTATTATAGTGGTTGGAATCATAAAAAACAGGGTGTCTCCAATACCAGCAAGTGGTCCCATTAAGCCTGTTTTAATAGATGTTACTACTTCTTTGGCCTTAATTCCTTCTTCACTTTCAATAGCTGTATTTACCCCTAATATCATCGGAGCCATAGTATTATTGGTATTGAAGAACTGGAGCTGATTCAATGATGCTTCTTTCAATTCTTCTTTATTCTCTTGCTTCCCATAAACCGATTCCAATAATGGATAAATGCTATAATAATAACCTAAACCTTGCATCTTTTCATAATTCCAGCCGGCCTGCCCTAGGAAATACCATCTCCAAAAGACACTGTTTAATTCTTTTTGATTATTACTCATCACCCATTCCTCCTACTGGTGTAACTTGTTCTTCTTTCTCTGCTTTCGCAAAAAATTGTAAGTAAATAAGCGCAAGTGCTACCCCAACAATCGCTACTCCAAGTACCGGTACTTTTAGATAGGCTGCTAAGAAGAAACCAATTAACAGAAATGCAAAGTTTGGTTTAATCGGTAAATAACGTAATAAAATTGCTATACCTAATGCTGGTAAAATGCCACCCGAAACTGATAATCCTTTCATTAACCATGTAGGAATCCAATCCACAACATCTTGAACAAAATGAGATCCTAGTACAAGTGCTAAAAAAACAGGGATCATTCGCGAAAGAGAAGTTGGTACTATTCCCCAAATATTCATATACGTTGCCTTCTATGTTTTCCCTTCCTTGACTAACTTTTCTGCACGATGTTGAAAAAAAGTATTCGTAAAACGGGCTAATACATCTAATTGAACCATTAACAAACCGATTGGTACTGCTAATGTTGCCCCAAACTCTGCACCTTCCCCACTCAATACTGCAAATGTTGTACCAAGAAGCGCACCTGTCATATAATCTGGAATCGATGCTCCGCCAAAATTTCCAACGCCAAGAACAAGAAGATTTAATGTACCACCAACAATTAGCCCGGTTTGGATATCACCTAAGATTAATCCTGCAAAAAATCCTGCCATCGTAGGTTTAACAAATCCAAACGTCGTGTTATTTCCATCATAAATTGCAAATGCAGCATAAAGGGTTAATAAAATTATTTGCCACCATTCAATACCAGCCATATACCATTCCCCTATTCATCTAAATTAGATACATTCATTTCCAACTGACAAAATTCAATTGCTCTTTTTCCTTTTTTCTCTAAAATGGTCAGATCATCCTCTTCGAAATAAAACGCTTCTAAAATTAATGGTAAATTAACACCTGAGATAATTCTCACCTTATCAGCAAGGTTTAATCTCAATGTTTCCTTTACAATTTGGTTATAGGGGGTGCCCCCCTTTAATTCAACAAAGGCTAAATATTCCTTTTGTTTATCTATGACCTCATTTTGCAGAAACTGCTGTACTTCATTCGTAAAAGTTTCTACACCCATTTCTGTTAATTCAATTGTTATGAGAGGGTTGAATTCTCCTACTATCATTTGTGCAGATCTTTTCAACCCTGATGCAACGCCTTGATGAGAAAGTATAACAATATTTTTCATTTTTTCAGCTCCCTATACTAAACGGAATCAATTCTTATATTAAAATAGTCCCAACGTTTGTAACTCTCGATATACTCCACCACTCTACCATTTGCAAGATACGTATGCCTTTTTGTAAAAACAACAGGAGCAGCTTCTTTAAGATCTATTTCTGCGCAAATTTCATGTGGAGCTGGAAAGATTATTTCGGTTGTTTCCGTAAATTCTGCCTGAAATAGATTGATGCCAAATTTATTTTTTATCATTTCATAAATTGATTTAAAGTTTTCCAGATTTTCGATCTCTTCATTCCCGATGAATTCGGGTAAAATAAAGGTATTTTGCAATATAAAAGCACACCCATCACTATACCGAATCCGTTTTACGGAATAAAAAAGCTTATCCTCTGCAATCCGTAATTCTTTTGCGATCCGTGGGTCTTTCATTAATTCCACTTCTATTACTTTGACATCCTCTTCATCATACTGAATATTTTCTTTTTCCGTAAATTTAACAATT
The DNA here is from genome assembly GCF_038006285.1 of Niallia sp. FSL W8-0177. Lineage (NCBI taxonomy): Bacteria > Bacillati > Bacillota > Bacilli > Caryophanales > Bacillaceae > Niallia > Niallia sp. FSL W8-0177. The sequence continues at coordinate 1,377,035 of NZ_JBBOUX010000001.1, read as the reverse complement.
TTCCCCCGTCTTGCCTTCGATACGAAAGTGCCTTTTCCCTGGTAACGTACCAAATACCCATCATTCACTAACTCTGTAATTGCTTTAATTACAGTGATACTGCTTACATTAAACTCTTTTTTAAGCTCCGACTCACTATAAAACTTATCACCAGGTTGAAATTCACCATTTGTCAATCTTTCCAGCAAACTATTTTTTATTTTTAGGTACTTAGGCATCCTAATCCCCCCGATCCAATTAAAATATGTATGACTTAACTTAATAGGTTAATATGTTAATATATTAAGTTAAGTAAATCTTATTATAATTATCTAATAATTGCAAGCGGAATCAAAAAAATAAATAAAATTTTTTTGGTAAAATATTTTCCTTCTCTTGTAGTGTCCCTCCATAACAAAAAACCAGCTGTCTCTGGCAGCTGGTTTTTTAAAGGTGTATTCAATTTTAATATGAAACAAGCTAAAATCTTATTTTTGTATAATGAAAGCTCTCTAGTAACGCAAGTATATCTGTGTTTTTTTGTATGTATCCGCGTAAGCGAAGCATTGTTTGTTTTACCCATTCATATTCTTCCTTTAATTCATCATAAGCATATGATGGTATACAAAAAACGTCTAAGCCTTATGGTATAACGATTTTAAAAGTTTTTTTAAACATTGGAGTCTTAATCATAACATATGAAAAATAGCTTTATTCTATTCACCATTTGTATAGATTTAGCAGATTCTTCTAAATTGTCTTTAGCCTATTATAAAGAGATTTCAGTTCTTCTTCAATCTTAGTAAGTCTATTTTCTAAAGGGCGTATATTTCCATTTACATATTCCAATTTTTCTAGATTGTCTTGTACCTGTAAATATTCGTTCTTTAATTCCAAAATTTTATATTCAATGTCTGTTTTATTCATATTCTCGCACCTCCCTCCAGAAGAAGATATCGATATAACCTCTTTTTCGCTTAATTTTTGTTCGCACAAATCAATCCCAAACTCTGTTTAAGCACCAGCGATTTAGACATAATTTTATTCAAAGTAATCATAATCCTTTTATCATTTTCTTGTAAAGATAATAGATTGCTTCTTTTTTCGTTTTCAGCTATATTTTAAAGTATTTTCTCTTTTATCGGATTGCTTTTATTCCTCTCTATATTTTCTATTAAGTCTTAAATAGTATCTAAATTGATTGATCATTCTTAGGTAATGTTTACCGCGCTTAAACAAATGCACCCAATTATTTAAGCACAACCTTTATAGTGAAGAAAACGATTGTATAAAAACCAAATTAAAAACCACAATAATTTAATGAAGAAAGGTGGTGTAATAATGAAACATGTTAAAGCTTTTGCGATAAAATTTCTTTCAACACTTGTTCTATTATCGTTAATTTTAATGATTCTATTTAATTTGCCATTTACAAATGTCTTCATGATTACGGTTGTATTAGGAGTTTTAGCATACATTATTGGCGATTTACTTATTCTTCCGCGCACCAATAATCTAGTTGCTACCCTTTCGGATTTCGGATTAGCTTTCTTTGTTATATGGCTAATGAGTGAAAATTTCACATATAGAGGGAATACGGTTATGATGTCGTTAATTGCCTCTATAGGCGTTTTAATTTTCGAATACTTCTTTCATAAGTACCTTATTCAAAACTTTATACAGGAAGCGAAATCCAATCCACGACAGGAAAAACTGCAGTTTCAAACTGAAATGGCTGAAGAATTTCATCCAAACTCAAAAACAGATAATGATGAATCTTAGTATTACTTTTTTATCCCCAAAAAACATCCACTCTGATTTTTAAGTGGATGTTTTTTCTTTTTCAATACTTTATTCCAATCATATGGATAGTTCCCTACCTTTAGCATTACGTTCCCTTCAGCCTATTATAATTCTTTTAAGTTTATCTCTCCAAGTATATAATTCACCTGCAATTATTTTAGTATCTAATCCGCAGCTTAGCAAAATTCTCTAACTCTGGTTGTGTAAACTTGATATTCTGCCCTTGCCTAAAAAAATTACAAAAGCGGTATATTACTTTCTTTACAAGCAGTAATAATAGCATCATTCCAAACAGATACTTGAACTTCGCCAATATGTGCTTTCTTTAACAGAAACATCATTAATCTCGATTGGCCTATCCCGCCACCGATTGTATACGGAAGTCTTTTATTTAGTATGCCTTGGTGATATTCTAGATCTTTCCGATTTTCATTCTTTGAGCATTTTAATTGTTGCAAAAGTGTCTTCTCATCCACACGTATCCCCATAGAAGATATCTCGATAGACTTTTCTAACAGAGGATACCATAAAATAATATCTCCGTTTAGATTCCAGTCATCATAATCAGGCGAACGTCCATCATGCTTGATACCAGATAACAATTCCCCTCCAATCTTCATAATGAAAACTGCCCCAAACTCCTTGGCTATTTCATCTTCCCGCTGTTTTGGTGTTAGAGATGGATATATATCCTCAAGATCTTGTGTCGTAATAAAATGAATATTTTCTGGCAGTGTGGGTTCGATACGAGGATATAACGTATATAAGAAATCTTCCGAAGACTTTATAGCACTATAAATTTTTTGGACCTCTAATTTTAGAGTCGCTAACTGACGTTCATCGAAGCTGATAACTTTCTCCCAGTCCCATTGATCAACAAACATAGAGTGTAGATTGTCTAAAACCTCATCTCTCCTAATTGCATTCATATCAGTGTATAACCCTTCACCATAACTAAATCCATACTGTCCTAGGGCCATTCTCTTCCACTTGGCCAATGATTGAACTATTTCTATTTGTGAATGTTCCACATCCATTGCATTAAAAGTAACAATGCGCTCTACTCCATTTAAATTATCATTAATACCACTTCCTGCCTTTAATATAATCGGGGCGGAAATCTTTGTTAAATTTAACTCTTTAGAAAAGTGATTCTCAAAGTGATGTTTTAATTTATTTATAGCGATTTGGGTTTCGATAAAGTTCAAATTAGGTTGATATATACTTGGAACAATAAGTGATTCATTCATAGAAAAGTACCTCCATTTATATCTAGGGTTGTTCTTTATAATTGGGTTTTTATTCTGTTTACTATATGATGGAATCCTCCAGTTGATATCCGCTCCTGCCTAATTATTGATTCAGAGGATTAATTCCCCTTAACACTTGCCAGTTAAGACATAATTCGATACAGATTACTAAAGGAACTTGTATTAGAAAAGATCCGTTAACTATGCTAATTATTTCAACAAAAGAGACTGCTAAAAAAGCAATCTCTCCGAAAAATTGTTTACCTATAACTCCTTTATACCGAATGGTTTGCTCTGTTAACCAATTAGAATCCTCACTAGCTAGAAAGTCTTAGATTAATAGAATTAACCGGACTCCTTCTTTTAAAATGGATAAGCGTTAATCCTTCTTAACCTTAAATAAGGTATAATAAAGAAAACATCTAATCCCTTATGTATCAGCGTTTTAGACGTTTATTATTAGAAATTTTTGAAGCTTGAGTTTCAGTAATAAAATGATTCATATCATTTTACATTCTTTTAACGAGGCAACTATAACATCCTGGTTTAGCGTAATGAATGTGAATATATGCTACTTCTTCATTATCAAATACATCATCTATCATTTCCCTCACATTCACACCTTCTGTAACCCTAGCATCTACTAACATTGCGTCAATATTGTAACCGCGTAAAGAAAGAAGCCTATGATATATGATATCCGGAATTTCATTTACATCTAACATAGCGGTAGTTGCTTCTTTTCGTATAAATATGGGTCCATTTGCTTTATAAGGTGAATTAACAAAATGATATTGGTAATTCAATAATATAACTTCTTCTCCTATTTCTGCATCCTTCAAGCTTACCCTGCAAGGAAATCCAGGCTTCTTATCTGCTATCATTTTGACTGCTCCAATATTTATTAGTTCTTCTTCATCCATTAAGAATAGGTCATTAAACTCATTATCTTGTAACGCAATGAATTGAAAATTATTTCTCATATACTTATCTCCTTCAGTTTAAATTTATCTAGAGGGAATAATGCATTATATGGAATAACTACCATATAAACACTTCATTCTATATTCTTTTGGTGTTAAGCCTGTTCTCGTTTTAAAAATCTTGTAAAAATTAGACATACTTTGAAAGCCAGCTTCAAAGGCGACTTTCGTAATTTCTGTATCTGTACGAGTCAACAACCTAGTTGCTTCTTTTAATCTCAACTCAATTAAGTATTCAGAAATTGTCTTGCCATAATACTGTTTAAAAAGTCTAACTAGATGATTATTACTCACTCCAAGCATCGGTGCTATTTTCTTAGTTTCAAAAGATTTACTGTAGTTGTTAGAAATTAGTTCTTTTACTCTCTCTACCAAATCTTTATTTGGGTCGTAAATTGTTTCACTAAGATCTGGTCTACACATTTTACATGGTCTAAACCCATTCTTTAGTGCATCCTTTATGGAATCGAAGAAAATAATGTTCTTCTGCAAGGGTGTCTTGGCTTTACAGGATGGCCTACAGAAGATTCCTGTTGTAATGACTGCATAGTAAAACATGCCATCATAATAATTATTACAGGTACTCACTGCTTTTCATTTTTCTTCCCAAATCATCCATTCATTACCTCCTATCTTTTACTTCCTTTATTTATTATATATCTGTTATAGCAGAAACTTCTTCCTGTTTTTAACCAACCTATTTTTATTTAGATAAGATCAATAATATCGGAACAAATGTATAAATCCACCATATTCTTTATTCTCTTCTTTTTAAAATTCCAACAATTTTGACTAACATATCTCATTTTTTAACGAATTGATTTTTTTTAATAACAAGCTGTTAATATTTTTTATCCTTCTCTTTTAGTCATGTTTACATATTAGGACTTATAGTGATACAGCCAAGATACGCATAAAAATAGGTCATAAAATCATTTATTCCACATTACAAGCGGTGAAAAAGTTCACGGTTTTCCAAACTAAAAGTTTATCCTTCTAGTAAACGGAAATAATAATGTTAAAAACTATTAAATGGAGGAGTTAAAGTGGCCGAAAACGCTAATTATAAGGAAAAATTACCACCTAACGCTGAATCTTATTGGACAAACACTATTCATTTACCAGAGTACCCCTGCCTTGAGGATGACATGCAAGTTGATGTAGCTATTGTAGGTGGCGGAATTACAGGCATTACTTCTGCCTATCTGTTGGTAAATGAAGGGCTGAAAGTTGCTATAATTGAAGCAGACAAATTACTGAACGGAACAACGGGACATACCACAGCTAAAATCACTGCCCAGCACGATTTAATTTATGAGGAACTAATCCGCTATGCTGGGAAAGACACGGCAAGATTATATTATGAGGCGAACACCGATGCTTTAGAATTCATTCAAGAAACGGTTAATAAGCATCAAATTGATTGTGATTTCACTCATCAAGATGCCTATGTGTATAGCACAACAGAAGAATATGCCCGTAAACTAGAAAAAGAAGCAGAAGCCTATGAAGAGCTTCATATTGAAGGAAAACTCGTAAACAAACTTCCTTTCGATTTAGAAATATATAATGCACTTGTTATGGAAGATCAAGCTCAATTCCATCCACTTAAATACTTGGCTCATCTTACCAAAATAATCACCGAAAAAGGAGGATACATCTTTGAAAATACAACGGCTGTAAATATCGATACTGGCGAACACCCCGCAGTCCTTACCCGTGGAGGAGCACGAATTACAGCGAAATATGTTCTTGCCTGTTCTCATTTCCCTTTTTATGAAGGTGCTGGACTTTATTCTACAAGAATGCATGCAGACCGTTCTTATATTATTGCTGCAAAAGCAAAAACAGACTATCCAGGTGGTATGTATATTAGTGCAGATGAGCCGAAAAGATCTCTACGCTATGCAATAATTAATGGAGAAGAAATGATTCTCATTTCTGGAGAAAGTCATAAAACAGGACAAGGTGGAGAAACATTGAAGCATTACGAGGCCTTAGAGACTTTTGGTCAAAAAGTATTCGGAATTGAGAATATTACCTACCGATGGTCAGCGCAAGATCTAACTACTCTGGATAAAATTCCATACATTGGCGAAATTACTTCCGGTCAAAAAAATATCTTAATCGCTACTGGATACCGGAAATGGGGAATGACAAACGGAACTGCAGCTGCGCTTTTATTCCGAGACACCATACTTGGTAAAAAGAGCAAGTACCAGAAATTGTATACTCCTTCCCGTTTCAATTTGAATCCAAGTCTAAAAAATTTCTTAACGCAAAATGCGAACGTTGTTAGTCACCTAATTAAAGGAAAGTTGGAAATTCCTCAGAACGATATTAATAACCTATCCCATGATGAGGGAGCTGTTATTGAAATTAATGGGCACAAAAAAGGAGCGTATAGAGATAAAGAGGGTAAGCTTCATATTGTCGATACAACTTGTACGCACATGGGGTGTGAGGTTGCATGGAATGATGGTGAACGATCTTGGGATTGCCCGTGTCATGGTTCTAGGTTCTCGTATACAGGGGAAGTGCTTGAAGGACCCGCTGAAAAGCCATTAAAAAAATATGATTATAAAATGACCGATAACCTTACCTCAGAAGACTCCGGTTATTAACAAAAACTAAGTAGGTGAAAACAAACGATCTTCAGTTGTTTTTACCTACTTTTTTTTATTTAGCTTCCTATTAATTTTATTCTCACTCAGAAGTAATCTTAGTTTTCTATCAAACTCGTATAATGAACACATCATTAAATTAACTAATATAGCTTTACTATATCAAAAAACAGCCTAGTTTATTGACCAAATCACCCATTAATTCAAGGGTGATTTTCCTTTATTATTGAATAAATACAAATGTCAGTTAGCCTGCTACCATCCGCAGACAAATCATCATTTCTTAAGGTTCCTTCTAATTTAAAACCTAGTTTTTCTGGAATTGAACGACTTTTAACATTTGTTGATTCACATCTTATTCCAATCCTGCTAAATTTGAGTTGTTGAAAGCCATGATTAATTAACGCTCTTACTGCTTCTGTCATATATCCATTGCCAGTATATGTTGTATTAATCCAGTATCCAATTTCACCTTTAGCAATCTTCCAATTAATTCCGTGAAGGCTAGCAGTTCCAATAAATTCTTTAGTTTCCTTATGAAAGATAAGATAACGAAAGCTTTCTCTTTTCAGAAAATCAATATGGGCATTTCTCAAGATAATTTCAATTTCATCCACAGTAGGAATTGTTTGGAATAAGCTTAACCATTGCTTTAACTCATGAAATGAATCCTTTATAGCATGAAATACGACATCCCCGTCACCAGCTTGATGTGGTGCTCGAAGAATAAGTCTATCTGTTTCGATTCGTAACGGAATATCTAATAAAATGGGATTTATATAAATTCCCCCTATAATACTTAAATTATGATTGTATTTATTATATTCTTTGTGTAACTAACTATTCCTGGTAGTACCAGAACAAAAAAGAAGCATAAAAGATATAGATTAAATAGCGTACACTTTTCAGGATTCCTTTCGGGCAGTTAATGAAAGTTCTAGTCTAGGATATCCGGCAACTTTATAACAGAGGTTATTAGAAACTGCAAAAGTTAAAAAAATTATATTTTTAAATTAGACTGACCTAGCCAAATGGGGCAGCCTATGTTTTTTCGTTATGATCCTCATAAATTGTTCTACATGTTCTGTTACTTCTTTGAAACCTCTCTAATTTTACATTCGAATGAAAAGACTCAATGACTGTGTTTTCCCAATAGTCCCTCGGCGTGACATACTAATGACTAAATTTTTTCTTTAATCCTATTTTTTGATATGTATAAGAAGCGTAGACGCTGCATTGATCAGAATGGATAATTATGCCTTCATGGTTTGCTCGTATTTCTAACGCTTCACCCAAGGGGCAATCACCAAAATTGATGATATAGCTTATAAGCTACGATTTATTTATTAAGCAAGTCAATAATCTTTGAAAACCACTTTTATTTCCTGCCTGTCCAATTACTATTTCTAGACAGAGAAAATTTAATCATTTTTCTTTTTGATAAAATCGGCGGGCTTTAGCTCGATTGCCACAATCAGCCATTGAACACCAGCGGCGGCTCCTGTTCCGACTCGTATCAAAAAATAACCATCCACAAGAATCTCCCTCACATTTTTTGACTCGTTCTAAATCGTTTTTAGAAACAAGTAAATCAACAGCAGATTGCAAAATTGGAGGCAGCATAGTGTCCAAGTTTTCCTCGTTATCCATGAACTTCAATGTGTAATGATCCTTTTCCTGGATTACACGCAAAGTTTGATAGAATTTACTTACAGATTCATTGAAACATTCAAGGTCAAGCGGTTGTGGCGATGTCCCCTTTGAAACGGACTTGAAGATTCGATACATGACTTCCCGCATTTCGATAGTCTGCTTTAGAACTTCTCCCGCTTCAGACGGTTTCTCCTCAGCCTTTAAAAGAAGTACTTTTGCTTGTTGCTCGGTCAAGACGTCAGCATGGATGCACCAGTCGACTATTTTAGCGTAACTCGTAAACCAATCCCGCCTTTTCTCATCACTTTCACGCCAACTGACGGTATTGATAAAATCCATACACAAACGTTCTCCGACCATCATATAAGAGTTCATTTCCGGCATATTCAAAGCTCCTTTACTATAACTATCATAATACAAATTGACAGTTAGAATCAACCCAGCTATAATTTAACCATCAAAAGTATTTTTGATGGTTAAACACTAAATTCAGGAGGTACTGAGATGGACAATCCGATGTTGGTAGCTGTTAGAACATTGTTGAAGGAAACATATGATGGACCTGAAAAAAACGCAAGCTGGTACACAGAAGCGAAACCTGGTAGTGGTTTATTCGGAACACTTGAAAAGATATCGGCAGAAGATGCTTCATTGCCTGTCAACGGTACGACAATCGCCGCACAAACAGATCATACCCGCTATTACTTATGGGTTGCGAACTCTTACTTAAATGGGGAAGTACCCAGTAAGGACTGGGGAGCATCATGGAAAATCACAACCGTTGATAAAATCACATGGGCTCAATTTACTGACGAACTTCAACAAGAATACACTAAACTAATAAAAAAGATTGATTCTCTTCGCTCCTTAGATAAACAAACATCGAATGGTTTGTTGGGGGCGCTCGCTCACTCCGCCTACCATCTCGGATCAATACGACAGATGATAAAATCGATTAAAGTCCCAAACCAAACATAATTCAGAAAAAAGCCTGTCACTAAAGAGACATATGTATCCCTTAGTGACAGACTCTTCCAAAAAAGTAAAGGTATTTAATCTAGTATTAAATTCTCCTAATCTAGTCATCTTTAAAATATTCAAGCCGCTATAATTTTCATGTATCATACTAGGTTTATTTAGAAAATATTTTTGTCATGTAATATTCGTTTTGCGATATTAGCCGCCTTTTTTCCATTGGCTTTTCCAGTTTTATTTTGAATATTTATCGAAAAATAATAACTATAGCCATCTTTTTTCACAAAGCCAACAAACCAACCATTTATTTCTTTTCCATTAATTGTACCAGTTCCTGTTTTTCCATATAGCTGTGCCTGCTTTTGTTCATCTATGAAAATAGCATTATTTACTGAACGAATATTTTCCTCTTTAAAGCCCAATTTATTTTCTTCTAATGCAAATAATAATTGAACTTGCTCAATTGGAGAAATTTTCAAAGAAGATTCCATCCAATAGTTATCTATATTACCTGACAGATTTTCATTCCCGTAGTTTAGTTTGTGAAAATAACTTTGTAGCTTTTTCTTCCCAACTTCACGATCAAGTTGTTGAAAATACCAGTTAACAGAATTCTCCAAAGCGGTTGATAAATTCTGATTGGTATTCCATTTTTCAAAAGGATATGCCGTTCCATCCCACAATTGCTCGTTGCTTGTAGTGGAAATTACATTCGTTTCTAAAGCGAATAATGCAGAATAAATTTTATATGTGCTATTTGGGGAAACCCTCTGTTCACTCATTTCACGATTATATATTTGATATTGTTTTTTGATAGGATCATATAGAACAAAACTACCCTTATACCCATTAAAATAAGAACTAAGATCTTCATAAGTAACATTTTTCTCATTAAAATGATACTTATCGTCTGAACTAGCGAGTGCAGAGGAAAGCGAAGTAAAGAGTAACACAACCATTGCCAATAGTGCATAAATAACTTTACTCTTCCATTTTAGTAATGGAGAATCCACTCTGTAGTTAGCTATACTCTGAATTCGTCGTTTAAGTTGTTCTTTCGTTCCTCCTATTCCAGTGGAAAACTGTTTATATGGTCGGTTAAACTTTTTATCCGCAAAATGAATGATTGTATAGCCATATTCGGTGTATCTACTTTCATCCAAAAGACTTAGAACAGAAGCATCACATGCTAACTCTCGATCGATTCGCATTTTTTTTAAAGCCAGCCATACTAATGGATTAAACCAATAAATAATTTGAACTAACCACATTAGGTAATTAACGAAACTATCTTTACTTTTTTGATGGCATAATTCATGTAAAAAGACATATTTTATTTTACTTAACGAGAATTCTTCTTTTGTTTTTTGGGGTAAAAATACATATGGCTTCCACAATCCTAATGTAATAGGAGAGTTAATAAGCGCGGTCTCCCGTAAAATTATTTTTCTTTTTACCCCGACAATCTCCTTGCACTCTTCTAACAATTCATTTATATTTTGATCTTTAATGCTCGTAGATGACTTTTTAATTTGCCTAATTTGATAAATTGCATAAATGGCACTCGCAATGAAAACCATGATGCCAATGATCCAAATTACAAAAAAGAACTGTTGAAAAAATTCTGTATTTGTTTTATTCACAGAAATAGAGAAATCATTCAAAAAATCATGATTGGATGTCTGTGAAATGTCCAAACCACTGAACGTTTGATTGCCCCTAGTTATCTCTTTCTCGTTGAATAGTAAGTTTTGCATATATTGAAATATTTCTTGAAACCGTAAAAAATCCCATGGAATCACGCAAGTAATTATTGGAGCAAAAAGAAAATACCAAATTTTATAATGTGATTGCTGGGATAACTGGTTGTAAAATACTCTTTTGATTAACAGAATTATTAAAATAAGGAGGGATACAACAAGCGTACTTAATAATAACCGGGTTACAACCATTATTTTTCCCCTTCTTTCTTATCCCTCTCAGCTAAGATGCTCTTTAGTTCTGAAATGTCTTCCTTTGATAGCTGTTCATTTTCAATAAAATTTAATACCATTGAGTTTAATGTACCACCAAAAAATTGTTTCAGGAAAGATTTACTTTTCTGTTCCACATATTCGTTCTCTTTAACAAGTGATGTATAAATAAATGCTCTGCCATCTTTTCTTGTTTGTAATACTTTTTTCTTCACTAGACGTACAAGCATTGTATGAATTGTATTCGGCTTCCAATCGCTATTTTTTAATACTTTCTCCACGATTTCAGGAGTGGAAATCGGTTCATAGTTCCAGACTACCTTCATCACTTCATATTCAGCTTCAGAAATTTGCGGAATTTCCTTCATCATGACCCTCCTGCTTTTACATTTGTAGTATTTATTATAGCAGGTTGACCCAAATTATTAAAGCATCAGAAGGACTGAAAATATTCATACAACTCATCAATGAATGATTTATTTAATTGAGTAGCCGAACCACCTTTTGAATAGTGTTCCACTAATGAAAGTAAAAGAAACTGATCATTCCCTGTATCAAAAGCTAGTAAAAAGCTATTTTCATCCCCTTTCTCTCCTTGGTTCATCTTTAATTCAGCGGTACCCGTTTTGGCTGCTAACTGATACTGTTGATTATAGAGTAGATGAGCCGTTCCATTTGGGTTGCTCACAACAGCTTCTAAAAAGGTTCTCATTTCATTTGCTGTTGAAGGGGTAATCGCTGATTTAGTTTTTGGCCTGCTATTGTCTTCTAGCAATCTCGGATAAACGATTTTTCCTTCGTTTTGGAAAACAGAATACATGGCAGCTTGTTGAATAGGTGAAAGTAATAATTCTCCTTGTCCATATCCTGTATCAGCAAGAAGGATATCTGAATTAAATGTCCTGTGATTTGAAATTTGCGCTGGATTCATTGCGATTGGTAAATCTAATTCCTCGCCAAAGATAAATTTATCCAGCCCATTTCGAAACGTTTTTTCTCCCAGTTCTAACGTTTCTTGAGCAAAATAAATATTATCGGAATAAATAAGTGCCTTTCTCATATCGACATGTTGTACATTAGAAACACGAGTAACGGAATACCCTCCCCAAGATTTATCCTTTTGCCAACTAAACCCATTTATTATTCTTCGCTTTTCTGGATATGTCACACCCGCATCAAGCCCGATACTAGCTGTAATCGTTTTAAAAGTGGAGCCTGGAGCATAAGCTGAAGCAAACCTTGAAAGAAATGGCTTGTTTTCATCCTTAGCATATTTATCATATTCATTCTGTGATATGCCACGAACCATTTTGTTCGGATCGTATGAAGGAGAGCTAACTACAGCATAAAGACCACCTTCTTTCGGATTCATGACTACAGTAGAACCTGGATTTTCTTTCAAATGATTGTATGCCTCCATTTGAATATAAGCATCAATGGTTAGTTTAATATCTTTTCCATCTATTTTTTCAGCTTTTTGAATTGTTTGCTTGGTTTTGCCATTTTCATCGACAATCAGAATTTCTCCACCATCTTTCCCACGCAGCTCTTTATCAAGAGCTCTTTCTAATCCGGCTTTCCCTATCATGTCTCCTTCTTTCAAATCAGAATTTTTATCTAAATCTTCCCTTGTTACTTCTCCGATATAACCAATTAAATGTGCCGCAGCTTCTTTTAAAGGGTAATAACGGAGGTTCGTATTTTGATAGGAAATCCCAGGTATGACTTCCGCATTATTGGCTTCGATAATTTTAAGAGGAACAAATAGGTTATCCTTTACCCATCCTTGTTTCAGTTTTTGTTGAATCTCTTCTATAGATATATTTAATTGTTTGCTAATGTTTTGCAGTCGCTTCGTTTTTTCATTTCCTTTGAGTAAGTCTTTCGGAACAATCCCTGCCTCCTTAAAGTTTTCATTCACGGCAATGCCATTGCCAAGGCGATCTTTAATTTCTCCACGTTCTGCTCTCCATTGATGAAAAGCTACCTTATCTTTTCCCTCCATATTAGGAAAAATTAATGAAGGGTCCCATTTTATCAAATACTGATCTCCTGATTTGATAATCCTTGCTTGGTAATTAATTTTATCTAATCTACCTAAAGGAGTTGTTAAGCTTAATTGATAGGTTAACTCTTGCTCATTGCGATTAATTTTTTTTAGGTCCATATTGGATGCGTGAATCCCATCAATATTAATTCCATTAAATATATGATCATATTTGTCGATCACTTCCTTCAACGTATAACCTAATGAGTCGTATGAGTCTTTTTCGAGAACTTCTCCTAATTTTTCATACTCTTTGTTCACTAATATTTGAATAAAGGCATTAGCAACTTTTTGTCCTTGGCTATTCTCACTATTATTCGTAATCATATATAGACTTAAACTGATAATCCCAGCTAAAGAGATCAATATCAATATGATATAGGGTCTGATTCTTCTCTTTTTTCTTTCTACTCTGCTACTCAACTCTCTTCCCCTCATTTCCTTCCACTTAATTACTACATTTGTAGTAATTAAGGTAAATTAAACACAATAATTATTCAGAATCATACCGCTTTTCCTTTAGTTCAAAGTAAGCTTTAAACACATCATTCGCTATTTCTAAATTAACATGTGATTGGTCTGTTCGTAACCAAGGGACAGTGACAGAAACAGCAATTTCCGGGTGATCATAAGGTGCATACCCTCCAAATGTAATATTCCAGAGCATTAGGCCTTGGCTATGTGGTAGCGGGCCATTATATAACGCCTGTGCAGTCCCTGTTTTCCCAGCAATCTTATATTCTTTGTTCTTTATTCCATATCCGGTTCCAAGTGGCTCATTCACTACTTGCTTAAAGCCAAGCTGCACACGTTTAATCCACTCTTCCTTCATGTCAATTTTATTGTACACCTTTGGTTTCATTTCCTGAATAATAGGTCCCAATTCATTTGCTTGGTTAGGTTCACGTACTTCCTTGGCAATATGCGGCTGGATTCGATATCCCCCATTTGCAATAGTGGAAATATATTGGACAATTTGCAATGGAGTATATGTATCATACTGCCCAATCGCATAGTCTAATACTTTTCCGGATTCAGGAGGAATTTGACCGCCACCATAACCACTGTGTTCACCAGGTAAATCAATTCCTGTTCTTACTCCTAGCCCAAATTGAGAGAAATTGTATCTGAATGTTTCAATCGCAGACACTTTATCAATACTTAATAGTCCATTGGGAATATAGGTTTGCTGTCCACCTAATTTCATGGCCGTTAAAAACATATATCCATTAGAAGATCGTTTCAATGCATAAAGATCATTAATTGGACCGAATCCTGTCTTATTCCAAGATTTTTTTGCATTCGTTCCTAAAAATTTTAAAGGTCGATCATTAAGTACCTCACCTGGAACAATTGCACCTGTTTGATAACCCGTTAATACAGTAGCTCCTTTCACAACTGATCCCATTTCATATGAGGTCGTTATATTTCCTAATGCAAAATCATTTACTTCCGTTTTACCTGTTTTTTTATTTTGCTCAAATTGTTTTCCCGCCATGGAAAGAACTTCACCGGAATACGGATTCATAACAGTAACAAATGTTCGATCGAGATAAGGCTCACCAATTCTAGCTTTACCTATTTTTTCTGCAATTATCTTTTCAATCTCACGCTGTAAATCGATATCAATTGAAAGGATTAAATCATCACCTCGTTTTCCTTCTTGCACGACTTCAGACTCTAATATATTTCCGTTTTTATCGATTATGTTTTTGATTTTTTCTTTCTGCCCTTGCAATACATCCTCATATTGATTTTCAATATAACTTTTTCCTACTCGATCATTTCTGCTATAGCCTCTTGCTAAATAATAATCAATAGAATCTTTAGGCAAGCCTTCTTTAGAAGAGGAGACTTTACCAATGACTGAGTCTAAAGTTTCATTCCCTTCTGTATCTTTATAAAGATTATAGCGATCCCAATCTATCGTTGTATCAACACCAGGCAGGGAATCTAAATTTTCACTAATCATTGCAACTTCTTTAGTTGTAGCATCTTTTTTGATAATCTGTGGTGTTAACGGATATCCGCTACTCATTTCACGATAAATAGCTAATACTTCTAGTTCTTGCTTAGTAAATGAGTTTACTTCTTTACTTGTTATACGGTCTAAGGTTAGCTGATAAATTTTTGTATCGTAATGTTCATCATGTTTAAGCTTTTTCTTGTCAGCTACAGTAATTTTCGCTTCTGCTTCATTTGGGTGTTTTATCATCCAGTAATCTTTTTTATCTCTTTCTGTTATTGCTTTTAAATCCTCTTTAGAATCCTTTTTAATAAATATCGCTAGCTTTTCTGCAATTTTTAACATTTCTTCAGTTTTACTATTTTGTGCTCTTGTGAACGTTATGGCGTTAGACGGCTTATTCCCTACAATTAACTTCCCATTTCGATCTAATATTTCCCCACGCGGCATAGCAATTTTTACAGTTACATTCTCCTTTCTGTCAACTTCCCGCTTATAGTCCTCTCCATTTACTATTTGCACAATTCCAAGCCTTAAAATAAGAAGCGAGAACAGCAAAAAAACAATTAAAAATAATATATTTATTCGGAAGGAGGAAACAAATGGTTTTGTCCTCTCTTTTTTTTTCTTCAACGGCACCCTCCCTTTCATAACAATGAATATACGTATTTTGACATTTGTTCTTCCATATTGGATATAGATTCGCTTTTCTCTAAATACTACATTTGTAGTTTTTAAAGCCAAAAAAATTATTTAAAATAATTCGTTAGTCATTTAATGATCGTAAAACTCTATAATTTAGCTTATTTTCTATATTTAGATTTTTTAAAATTACATTCATCACTTCCCATCTTTTACATTTGTAGTATTTACTATAACATGACTCGTCAAATGATTAAAGTACTTTAATCTATAAAATTTTCGTTAGCTGTATGCTTATTATTTGAAAGGAATTAAGTCTGTTCATCCACATGGACAGCATTTAAACGACATTTAGCTCTTTAAGCTCAGTATCCACTTGTTGATGTAAAGCCGCATTGGTTTTATCTATTTTCAAGAAGAATTTCTCTTTTCTATCCTACAATTAACTCCGTTTTACTATTCTAGATTGCTTTAAATCATCCTTCTTGCGCTATACTACACCCCGTTCGTACAAGAACAAAAAAGAAGCATTATCCCTTATTGGATTAATGCGCCATAGTAATTCTTTTATCTAATCTAAATAAAACACTTATACTTTATAGTAAATATCGTTGACTTACAAATATGCCGTTGCTGGGTCATTATTTAGCTCTTCAATTGTTATAAAATCAAAACGAACTTCTTGTTCTCTTCCTTGAGGACTGCAAGCATAGACTCCTGCTAAAATAGTTGAATTTTCTGCCACATCTAAGTGGGCAATTCTAATTTGGTTCCATACTTCCCCGTCCCATGAAAAATCCACATAACAATTTTGTCCAATTTTGGATATACGGTAATATATTTGAACTTCTTCACAGTCTACATATTGAGTAGACCAATCGGAATAGCCCTTATTAGTGACAACTGCACCCAGCTTGCTTAACCCATCTGGAATGTACTCTAGAGAAGTTTTCACCCATACCTCTTCCGAAAATCGAATCATCAGTCCAGCTTGGTCATATTTAGATTTTGGAATAGCTTTAACTCTTGTTGTCATTCTGAAATTCTTGTTAGTTTTGGTAAAGAGAAAATGGCCATTATCTACTTCAAAACCGTAGTGAGTTTTTTGCCAATAATCGGTTTCTTGATCTGTTTCTAAAACAAGTTGGGAAGATTTCGTGTCTATAAACCATTTCTTTGGTTCACAACGCCACTCCAGATTTTCATTTAAACTCTTATCTGCAAAATCCTCATATAATATCCAATTTTTATGCTTCAATGATTCCCCTCCTAAATAAAATCGAATCTTATAATTACATAAATCAAATTTTATTAATTCTTAACTATATTAGGTTCTCTTTTGCCTATAACTTACAATACTGCTATAACTGCCATTCCCTTATTTGTTTAGCAAAGACTACAAAAGCATCATATTATATATTATCTTAAATATCCTCCATTATTAATATCAAATGTGGCACCAGTATAATGTTTAGCTTTATCTGATAATAAAAAAACAACCGTATTAGCCACATCTTCCGGTAAGACAGGCTTATCAATAAGCTGGTGGCTTAGATATGCCTCTTTTCTCCAATTCGGTATTGTATCCATCATAGATGTATCTACCATCGTGGGTGCAACGGCATTAACTCGAATATACGGTGAGAAATTCATGGCACAGCTTTTAGTTAACCCTATTATGGCAGCTTTGGAGAGCCCGTAAATTGCATCTGAACTGCCTTCCATGCCTGACACGGAAGACATATTTACGATTACTCCATTTGACTTGCTTTCCATCAATTTCTTACCAAACATTTGCGAAAAATAAATAAATCCCTTTACATTTACATCTAAAACTTTATCAATTTCATTTACTTGATAATCCAAGATATTTTTAGCTAAATAAATTCCTGCATTATTGACCAAACCATCTATATCAGAATGCTCTTTATCAATATATACAAAAAATTTATGAACCTCTTCATAGTTACTTATATCCAAATGATACGTATGTAGATCATAGCAGTCACCCATTGACTGTTTCAAGCTATGCAAGGAGTGTTTATTAATATCGCAAGCAATGACGGAAGCACCTTCATTTAAACATTTTCTGACGCTTTCCTTTCCAATCCCAGAGGCTGCACCTGTTATTATAACTTTTCTATTTTCGAGCATTTTTTAACACTCCTTTCTTTCAATATTTTTATTAACTAATATTTCATTGTAATTATTACTATCATAAACTATTTGGTTATTAAGATATACTATAAGGGTCGATTAGAAACCTTTCTTTCCAAGTGAATCATCTATGTTTATGTTTTATAAGCTGTCAAATGCATATTCCCCTGATTGACGTAATCTCCATAAAAATCCCTCCAATAAACTTCTGCTTGGAGGGATTATCTAAGTATATTAATTTCATTAATAGTTAGCTGAACTTAAGGACAATGGGACCTATTCCCTTTTAGTGATGAAACCCATTATTAGACTTTGAATCATGTGGCATGGGTCCGTCTAGAGAATCTAAAAAAGCAACAGCTTGTTTGAGATTCATCATAAACAAATGCGCGAGATCCATGGAAAATCCATTGCGAACCACAATGCGCATTATCGTCACTTCTTCCATATCTGGAGGCAATGGATAGGCGGGTACTTGCCAGCCGAACACGCGTAATTGTCGGGATAAATCATAAAGATTCCAGTTCAATGTATAACCATCTTTGAGTCGCCAAGCAAAAACTGGAATATCCGAACCATCAGATAAAAGTTCGAACGATCCCATCTTTTGAATAGCCTCACTTAGAAAAAGAGCGACTTTCTGAGAAGCCCTTTGAACTTCATAGTAGCCACTTTTCCCTAAACGCAGGTAATTATAATATTGAAGGAGCACCTGTGCGCCAGGACGAGAGAAATTTAAGGCGAAAGTCGGCATGTTCCCACCTAAATAAGAGACACGAAAGATGAGATCCTCAGGGAGATCTGCAGCTTCCCGCCAAATTATCCAGCCAAGCCCAGGGTATACTAATCCATATTTATGTCCAGATACATTGATTGATTTCACTCTTGGCAATTGAAAATCCCAAACTAAATCTGGTTGAAGAAACGGCGCTATAAATCCTCCAGAAGCCGCATCTACATGAATGGGAATGTCAATACCCGTTCTTTTTTGTAAATCATCCAACGCTTTTGCAATAGCAGCAACCGGTTCGTAAAGCCCTCTATAGGTCTCACCGAGGATTGGAACCACACCAATTGTATTTTCATCCACTGCGCCGAGGACCCCTTGAGGATCTAATAAGGGATGATCAGGGTTAACCTTCACATAACGTGGTTCAACCTCCCAATAGTTCGCGAATTTTTCCCAAACAACTTGAACAGCAGAACTAAATACAATATTGGGACGCTCCACCGATTTCCCTTTGCTTTTGCGTATGTTCTGCCAGCGTCTCTTTAACGCAAGCCCTGCGAGCATACAGGCTTCCGATGAACCAGTTGTAGAAACACCCATCGTCGTAAGTGGGTTGGGCGAATGCCAGAGGTTGGCTAAAATGCGGACACATCGCTCCTCAATTTCGGCTGTCTGTGGATATTCATCTTTGTCAATCATATTCTTATCGAATGATTTAGTATATAAGTGCTCTGCAGCTGGTTCCATCCATGTGCTAACAAATGTGGCAAGATTTAAGCGAGCATTGCCATCAAGTGCAATTTCATCATGGACGATTTGATAGGCTGTTTCTGGTAACATGCCTTTATCAGCCATGTGGAAACGCGGAACGTCCGATTCCCCTTCACGGGCAAATAGAGGATTTACCGATAATTCATGCGGCAGCTCCATTTGCATGTGACGAGGTAGACTTTGTGAATTATCTGAAATCATCTCTTTTTCTTCGTATGTATCATTTTGAAGTTCTGTTTTTCGATGGTGCTGCATACTTATCCCCCTTTAAATAATATTGTTTAACCATTGTATTATTTACTAAAAAACATTTGTTTTATACTAATTAACGGCACTTCCACCACCCAGAAAGAATTATGGACATAATACACTCAAATTAATAACAAAACAGTCCTTTAAGTGCTATTTAATTAAGAAACCACTTCTAGTAAACTGCACCTTCTATCAAAAGTAAGGTTTTACTTACTAAAGGAATGCTCACGAAGTTACACAGGAGTCTTCTTCTTTTTACATGAAGTACATGTTATTCCTTTTTAAACTGAAATAAAAAACGTCTAATTCCTTATATATCAGGTTTTAGACGTTTTTTATTATAAATCTTTGAAGTATTACATTAATATGTATTATATAAACGCACTCTATTTATGATCATAAAATAAAGATGTCTATTTAATAGAACTTCCTATACTCCCCTCCGTGCAACTATTTATCCTCTACATAAACCACCCTATAGTTGAACACGAATATCACCTATTTAAAGGCTAAATATCTTTCTACTAAACTTTTAGCAAGAATTTTTGATGAATCGAAGAAATTTAAAGAAGTATAAGATCCACAAAAATATAGATCAGTACATACACAAACTACATCTGTTACACCATTTTCCGCAAGATCCATTTCTATATTTTTCCATTGTTGAATAAGCTCTTCCATTTCGCGATTCTGTTTAACATCATAAATTAATTGATCAACCTGGCTTTGAATACGTTCTGTCCAATAAATATCTTTATTATTATTGTGTAGGTAAGGCTGGTATAGCTGATTTTCTACTGTACTTCTGGTACCAATTAAACCAACTTTTGAACTTTGGACACCAATAGCGTTTATTGTTTCTTGGATAATATTAAGAATAGGTACATTGGTCATCTTTGTCATATCTTCATAAAATTGATGGACTACATTACAAGGAACAGCAATAAAATCGCAATTAGCTTCTGTTAAAGATTGTATTCCTATTTGTAAAGTTTTCACCATATCTTCTTTAATAATAGGTTCTTTTGGATGAAAGGGTGTAGGTAATGAATAAATAATCATATGGGGAAAATCAATGTCATTTTTTGCACCATATTGTCGTTCGCATTCATCTAAAACCGACTCAATAAATGGAGCAGTAGAACGTGGACCCATCCCCGCCAAAATACCGATTCTACAAAATTTATTGCTTAGCATTATGAATCTCCTCCTTATTTCTTGTCCATTATATATCATGAGATAGCGTTTTTTCATACACCTATTGTTCAATTAAAATACGATACTTCATTATTAAGTATCGCACAGTGTGTATGATAAAGGCTTAATATCTCCTATTAAATATTAGAATATAAAGTTAAATAAGAAATGACATGAATTAAGTTATTGTAAAGCTAGATTTTATTTTTATAGTACCCTCTATATTAATTATACCATACAAAAAATGGTTATTATAGACTATTTATTCTCCTTTATTACTGCTAAAATCAATAGAACATTAATGGTTAGGAGAGATGCGAATGAGTTCTTTGGTCCTCGATCTGAAAGAAGTTGGAAAAACAGAATATATGCTCGTTGGTGGAAAGGGAGTTAATTTAGGAGAATTATCAAAAATTCATGGAATACAAGTACCAGATGGATTTTGTGTTACAACAGCAGGCTATCAAAAAAGCATCGAACATAACGAAACATTTCAAACATTAGTAGAAAATCTTACATGCTTAAAAATAGAAAATCAAAAGCAAATAAGTGAGATTTCTAGGAAAATTCGGCAAATCATCATGGAAACGGATATTCCCTCCGATGTTGTTAGTGAAGTTGTCACCTATCTCGCCCGTTTTGGCGAGAAACATGCATATGCAGTACGTTCTAGTGCAACTGCTGAGGATTTGCCGCATGCTTCTTTTGCCGGCCAGCAAGACACTTATTTAAATATCATCGGCAAAGAAGCCATCTTGGAGCATATCAAGAAATGTTGGGCTTCTCTATTTACAGATCGTGCTGTAATCTACCGAATGCAAAATGGCTTCGACTATCAGCAAGTTTATTTATCTGTCATTATTCAAAGGATGGTTTTTCCACAGGCTTCTGGGATTTTATTTACAGCTGATCCCCTTACCTCCAACCGAAAAACACTATCGATTGATGCCAGTTTTGGACTTGGAGAAGCGCTAGTCTCTGGCTTGGTATCAGCCGATAATTATAAGATTCAAGAAAATGAAATTGTCCATAAAAAGATCGCTGCCAAAAAGTTGGCTGTAACTGCTGTTAATGACGGCGGAACAAAGACGCAAGCCGTTAACCTTGAACAACAAAAAACACAATCACTGACTGATAAGCAAATCTTGCAACTGGCACGCATCGGAAGAAAGATTGAAGATTATTTTGGCTGTCCTCAAGATATTGAGTGGTGTTTAGTTGATGATAAATTTTATATGGTTCAGAGTCGTCCCATTACTACGCTTTTCCCAATTCCGGAGGCAAATGATCAAGAAAACCATGTCTATATCTCTGTCGGTCATCAGCAAATGATGACTGATGCAATTAAACCACTGGGATTGTCTTTTTTTCTGTTAACGACAAACGCACCTATGCGTATAGCGGGTGGAAGGTTGTTTGTTGATGTCACCCAGCAGCTTGCTTCACCTGCTAGCAGAAACGTGTTATTAAATGGCATGGGACAGCACGATCCACTCCTAAAAGATGCACTCATGACCATCTTGGAGCGGGAAGATTTTATAGAGCGATTACCTGATAATGATCAAGCTCCGAGTCAGAGAAGAGGCAGTACGGCTAGGCAGGCACAATTAGAAAATAATAATCCATCCATCGTTGCTGATTTCATAAAGCGTAGCCAAATATCCATTGAAGAGTTAAAACATAACATTAAAACTAAATCAGGATCAGCGTTATTTGATTTTATTCTGGAAGATATTCAGGAATTAAAGAGGATATTATTTGATCCGCAAAGCACTGCTGTATTTATGGCTGCTATGAATGCAGCAACATGGCTCAATGAGAAGATGAACGAATGGCTGGGAGAAAAAAACGCGGCGGACACCATTTCCCAATCTGTCTCGAATAATATTACTTCAGAAATGGGTTTAGCTCTCTTGGATGTCGCAGATGTGATTCGACCTTTTCCAAAAGTAATTGATTATTTGCAAAGTGTAAAAGATGATAACTTTTTGAATGAAATGCTCAAGTTACATGGTGGTCAGGAAGCAAGCGATGCCATAAGGGCATTTCTCAACAAATACGGAATGCGATGTGCTGGAGAAATTGATATTACGAGACCACGTTGGAGTGAAAAACCACTTACACTTATTCCCATGATTCTTGGTAATATCAAAAACTTTGAACCCCATGCTAGTCAGCAGTTATTTGAACAAGGGCTTCATGAAGCTATGCAAAAAGAAAAAGAGTTATTGGAGCGTTTAAAACAATTACCGGATGGTGAACAAAAAGCAAACGAAACAAAACAGATGATTGACCTAATCCGAAATTTCATCGGTTATCGTGAATATCCGAAATTCGGTATGATCAGCCGTTACTTCATTTACAAGCAGGCCATATTGAATGAAGCTACCCAGCTCGTGCAAGCGGGAGTTATTCATGAAAAAGAAGATATATTCTATCTCACATTCGAAGAACTCCACAATGTAGTACGCACAAATAAGCTGGATTATCAAATTATCAGCAAGAGAAAAGAAGATTACAACATATATGAAAAGCTGTCTCCCCCACGTGTGATAACATCTGATGGCGAAATCATTGAAGGTAAGTATAAACGTGAAAATCTGCCAGAAGAAGCAATTGCAGGTCTACCTGTTTCTTCAGGAATTATGGAGGGCCGCGCTCGCGTTATCTTAAACTTGGAAGACGCAGATTTAGAAGATGGAGATATACTAGTCACCACCTTTACTGATCCTAGCTGGACACCATTGTTTGTATCAATAAAGGGTCTCATCACCGAAGTTGGTGGACTTATGACGCATGGAGCCGTTATTGCACGGGAGTACGGATTACCAGCTGTGGTTGGAGTAGAAAATGCCACGAAACTAATAAAAGACGGACAAAGGATCAGGGTGAATGGGACAGAAGGATATGTAGAAATACTATAATTCATTACCTTTAAATCATAATATCAAGCATTCAAACTACTAGAATGCTTGATATTATGGCTCTTTACTATCTATGGTAAGAACCTCGTTACTTGGACATATAACGGGATAGCAACTGATGATTATTATTAAAGTATGTTAAAATAGATAAGTTTTTCCCAAAGAAAGAAGCCATGTTATTTAATCTCTATTCACAATGGCTTCTTTTGATTTTAAGGTGAAATCGTTTTATGTTGTGTTTTCGGTCAAACTTTATCTTTATGCTCCCTTTCATTCAATACATAAACTGCCCCGATAGTTATATAAGACCACTTTCTTTTTTTAAAATAAAACAATCGTAACTTCTAAATAAAAGTTAATCCTAAAAACGTCTAATCCCTTATATACCAATGTTTTAGACGTTTATTAATAAAAGTAATTAAACTAATTAATGGTCTCGATATAACCTGTCATCTTTTTGCTGACAAGATCTTCTCCATTTGTCCAATCATGAAAATTAAAATCGAGAACGGCCCTTCCTTGCGCTAGAGAAGTAAGAATTCTTGATTCTTGGAAAGAGTAGGAAAATGTGTGTAGTGTTCCGAATAGTTCGTCATAATTCCGAAAAAATAAAGGAGAACTTTTCTTTGCAAAAATGCTAAACAACTCTTGCTGTGTTCGTTTCTTCCCTTGAAATGATTGTAAATAATTATTTCTTTTGACGGAACCATCAATAGCTAATCTGTTTTTATCTTGGAGTTCCGAAGTTTGAAAATGATTAACACATGATAAGAGCTTCTCATCCTTTCTAATGCACACTTTTTCTGGAGTAGCTTCTATCACCGCGATGTTTCCTTTTTTATCTCCCACCGAAAAATTGTAGCAGGCTGAATGAGGGATTTCTTTTAGCAGAGCAGATGCATCATCGACCGAAGAACAAGTATCCAAGGCCATCCGTATTGCAGCCCATGGGGAAATACCCTTTGTATAGCCACTATAACTTACAAAATGAAACCCCATTACTAGCCCTTCCTCATTTACTCCATCATGTCTCCCTAAAATTTGCAAATTATATCCTGCGGTGGCCAGCGCATCCTCCGCTTGGATACAACTAAAAATACCATCGTATAGATCAGGGGAAAAATCGTAGTTGCGAACATATGTTTCATCTGTAAGAATAGCCGTGCATCCCATCGCATCTATCTTGGGAACTTGATAACCGCTGAACATAGATGCAGCTCTGATAGACGAAATCCCCAGCCCCTGTGCCAACCCTTCTAATTCTTCTAAAAGATGTGGAGCATAAGCGGAATAGATGGAGTGCATATTTTTATAATCAATGTCCTGTTCGAAAACCTCACTCCACATCTTAATAATAGAACGATCCAATATTCTCTCTGCTGTTTTTAAACCAATATGAAAAGAACGATCCCTAATTTGAATTATATCCACCTCAAAATTAATCATGAAATCCTCTCCATTCTTGTTTCTAAATCTGACTATACTTAAAAGGAAAGATAATTTCCTGTCTTTTTATGCTCTTTTTGGACTGTTATGAAATACATTTTTTATCCAATAGGACCTCTATGTAAAAATGTTGTTATTTGTTGGAAGTCACTTTTAGTCTATAATATTAGACGAGGAGGTAATATGATGGATTACAAATAGCTCTATTTTTAAAGGAGGGAAAACATGTTAAATTTCACCTGGATTAACGAAA
Source organism: Niallia sp. FSL W8-0177 (assembly GCF_038006285.1). Taxonomy (NCBI): domain Bacteria; kingdom Bacillati; phylum Bacillota; class Bacilli; order Caryophanales; family Bacillaceae; genus Niallia; species Niallia sp. FSL W8-0177. The sequence continues at coordinate 1,351,410 of NZ_JBBOUX010000001.1, read as the reverse complement.
GCACTATCGTGGAAGAAGACGGCAGAATAAAAATATACGCTCCACAAGAAACTGATTTTTTCTGTAACAATGGCGCAATTGGAGCAGAAGGTATCACACCTCAATCATTGTGCAACGCGCCATTTTATTATACAGAGGTAGCAGGAGATTTTATCATGAAAGTAAAAGTTTCTCATGATTTTAAGGACACTTATGATTCTGCTTCCATAATGGTTATGAAGGATATGACTTATTGGGCAAAGGCATGTTTTGAATTAACTGATTTTGATACACATGCAGTTGTAAGCGTTGTAACAAAGGAAGAGTCGGATGATGCGAACGGTTGCAATATTGATGCTAATGCTGTATGGTTACAAGTTTGCAGAAGTGGACATTCATTCGCATTCCATTATTCCATAGATGGGGAAAATTATTATATGATGAGATATTTCAGCTTGCCTGTTGATGAGATTATAAAGGTTGGACTATTAGCACAAGCTCCCTTAGGAAATGGCGGAGTGAGAATTTATGAAAACTTGAGCATTGAAAAGAAGACCGTAAAGAATATTCGTATGGGTAAATAGCTAATTCCAAATTTCTTCTGCGATTGGTGTAACAGTCAATCGTTTCTTTTACGTTCACCGACTTTGAATATCCACTATGCAGATGTAACCATCATTAGAATAGCAATCAGCAATAACTCTCCTGCAGTTCCCCCAAAAACTTAGGTAAGGTCCTAACAAAGAATTGCTTCAAATTACTTTACTAATTGAGACATTAATAATAGCGTGTACTTAATCTTTTATATTCGTTAAATTAGAAACAAAATGGCATTTTTTATGCATAATAAATAATCGAAAAAAGAATCCTATGAAAAACAGGGAGGATTCTAAGATGTCATTAAAACTACAACGGTCATACAATATCTTACTGCTTGTTCTATCATGGTTATCGTTAACTCTTATAGATTCACGTAATATAAAAAGATTTTTTCCTGCCACACTCACTATAGGGATAATCGAAATCTTAAATGCATGGATTGGAAAAAAACGAAAGTGGTGGGTTTTCTATAATAAACCAAATTCTTATTGGTTTGGTGAATTACCATTTAATGCTGGACCATTTGTCTTTATCTCACTATGGACACTAAAATTGGCATATGGAAATTTCAAGAAATATCTATTAATCAATGCAATGATACATGCCTTCTTTGCATTTCCTTTTTCATTTTTTGCAAAGAAAATAAAATATTATTCATTGGTTCGATTTAATTATTTCCAATTTTTTATTTATTTCTTTTTAAAAGCACCATTATTATATTTCCTTCAATTTTATTTTGAAAATAAAAATCAATTCAAGTTATTCAAACAAAGATAACCTTTAACGCATACTTTCATGCTGCTAACAGTCTCCCATTATCATTAATGAGAGACTTTTTAATTAAACCTTGAAAAAAAATCACTTCCATATAGTCTTATTATCAATTGTAATCCTTCAAATGCTATGAATATAAAAGAGTTCTAGCATTTATCTCATTCTCATGACCAGTTACCTGATTTCTTAAAATCAAAGCTTTATTCTTTTCTTACTGTCTTATTATTTATATTAGAAATCACCTTCGTGCACTATAAACACTACTTTATTTATATGAATATCCGCATTTCTCCTTCTATCATTAGTTCAAGATAAATTCTTTATATTTCAATACCTAGGATATTCTCTAACTTTTCTTTTCCTTCTATGGTAATTTTCACTGCTCGATCAGGCAGCTTTTCAATCCAATTAAGTTCTAATAATTTTAATAAAACTGCATGACCTAATGATCCTGCTAGATGATAACGCCTTTCGCTCCAGTCTAAACACTTTCTAGCGAAATGTCTTCTTTTATTTCTCAAAGTGTCAAGATCAATTCCAAAATCACGCAAAAACGTTTCTCCCTCTTCCGTTACGCTAAAATTATCCTCTTCCTCAATCATATATCCTTTTACAATAAAGGCTTCGGTTAACTTTACACCAAGTATCCCTGCCAAATGATCATAACAAGTTCGAGCGATTTTAAGCTTTTCTGCTCGTGAAGAATCTTTTAATGAGCGAATGCGCACAGGTGGGGCAATAACGATCAATGTCTCTATTGCTTTAGCAACATCGGTATTTGCTAGACTATAATAGCGGTGTCTGCCATGTTTTTCTACACGGATCAGTTTTCCTTCAACCATTTTAGAAAGATGGCTGCTTGCTGTTTGTAAGGTAACGTCTGCTTTTCTTGCTAGTTCATTCGCTGGAAGTCCATCAAGTCCGAGAAGAGCCTCCAACATAGCCGCTCTTGATGAATCAGCCATTAGTTTTGCAACATATGAAAAATCTGGGCTAATAGCCATGACCATCCTCCCTTTACATTGATAGTTCGATTATAACCGAAGTTTTTATATGCTACTATTATAAATATCAATTTGAAAGGAGATTCACCTAATGGGCAAAACAGATTTATTAATCTTAAATTTTAAAGAGGTACGACGTAGAAGTATAAAAGTTTGGAAAGCAATCCCTCCTCAGCTGCTAAAATGGAAGCCAGACGAAGAGGCCCTTTCATGTGCTGACATGATTAGACATGTTATTGAAGGAGAATATCTTTATCATCAAATGCTTATTAACAAAGGCAGTATCGAGCCCAATTCTTTTCACAATCCATTCGAGCAAAAGGAATTTACAACCGTTGAGGAAGAATTAAAATTCTCTCAACCATATCGTAAGGAATTTTTGACATATATTAAATCAATTAGTAATGATGACCTGGAAAATGGAATGATTGACCGTTCAGATGTTGGTTATATTAGACCACTTGAGGATATGCTCTTGCGTATTGCTTATCACGAATCAGTACATACAGGTCAGTTATTGGGCTATATGAGGACAATGGGGATTGAACGATCGCAAATTTGGGATTAATATTCCCTTATTTTTATATTGTAATTTGATATCTATGTTAAATAGATAAAAATAGAAACAGCGAGAATGCAAGTTTGTAAGTTTAGAAAAAAATTATTCATTCCAACATAAGCGCGATAGGAAGCAACTAATTTACTAATATGGATACGGTGTAGAACCAGACTTAGTTCGTAAATTTTTTGCTTGATGCGCGCTTATTATTATTCTCTTTCTTATCTTTCAAATCCACAGGTAATTTTCTCTTCATGCTTTCTTTCCAATAAAATAATTAAAGTCTTCTTTTTTAAAATATCATTAACAACTTTTGTTTCTTTTTAAAGCTATTATTCCCCCGATTCATCATCTTTACTTTCTTCCTCTTCTGGTTCTCCATTTAGTTGATTAATTTCTTTTGCTAATTGATCTAAAAATTCATCTGAAATAATAAATTTGTTTTCTTTGCTCATAAAATTCCTCCTTTATTAATTAACTTTTATTAAGTCAGTGAAAAGGAAAATAGCTATTTCTATTAGCTTTTCCAGCTTCACAATTATTACACAAAATAACTATTTACATTTCCCAAGTACAAGAGTAAGATAATATCGTTGTTTCAAATTTCTAGATCGCTGAAACCATACGGTACGGGGGAACCATTCTTTGCTGGGCATTTATTATGCCCATGGGGTGAATCCTTTTTAAGGTAGGGCTACTCAAGGCCCGAATCCGACAGCTAACCTCGTAAGCGTTATTATGAGAAGGAAGGTGGAACTTGTGACACAAGAAAATTAACGTGCCTACAAGTCTATTAATAATGGCTTGTAGGCTTTTTTATTTAATTACGTAAATGAGTAAAAACATTATTTGAGGTAGTTATTAATAACACTTATAATCAGGCGGTGAATTCGCATGTTAGGTTCCATTAAAAGATTATTAATTGGACGTCCATTGAAATCCTATGAACTAGGTGAACAAAAACTCAACAAAACAAAAGCTTTAGCGGTTTTATCTTCCGATGCTCTATCTTCGGTTGCATATGGTCCTGAACAAATTTTAATTGCTTTAATAACGATAAGTGCGACTGCGTTTTGGTATTCCATCCCGATTGCAGTAGGAGTATTAATTCTTCTAAGCGCCCTTATCTTGTCCTATAGACAAATCATCTTTGCCTACCCAAATGGCGGCGGTGCTTACATGGTGTCCAAAAGCAATTTAGGTGTAACTCCTGGTTTAATTGCTGGAGGCTCCTTGTTAGTAGATTATATCTTAACGGTTGCAGTAAGTGTCTCTGCTGGTACAGATGCCATTACATCTGCTTTTCCTGTTTTACATGGTTATAACGCAGAGATTGCCATTGCATTTGTACTTCTTCTCACTGTTTTGAATTTGAGAGGAGTGACGGAATCTGCTTCTATATTAGCCTATCCCGTTTATTTATTTGTCTTAGCATTATTTATTCTAATTGGTGTTGGTATCTATAATATATTAACCGGAAATGTTTCATCTGAATTGCATACGCCAATCGGTACTCCTGTAGCGGGAATCAGCTTATTTATTATATTAAAAGCATTTGCTTCAGGAAGCTCTGCTTTAACAGGAGTCGAAGCAATTTCAAATGCGATTCCCAATTTCAAAAAACCAGCGCCTAACAATGCTGCTAAAACACTAGTCATGATGGGAGCTTTACTAGCGGTATTATTTGCAGGGATTGTTACTCTCGCCTATTTTTACGGAATCACACCGAAAGCAGAAGTGACCGTTGTTTCTCAAATTGCTGAGGGAGTCTTTGGGCGTAATTTTATGTATTTCTTTATTCAAGTAACTACAGCCTTGATTTTAATTCTTGCTGCTAATACTGGATATTCTGCTTTTCCTTTACTTGCAGTTAATCTTGCAAAAGATAAATTTGTTCCTAGGATGTTTCTCATTAGAGGAGACCGTCTAGGTTATTCCAATGGGATAATCATTCTTGGTCTAGCTTCCATCCTATTAATATTAGTATTTAACGCAAAAACAGAGCATTTAATTCCACTCTATGCTGTTGGTGTTTTCCTCCCATTCACTTTGTCTCAAAGTGGCATGATGGTTAAATGGCTTAGAGAAAAACCAAAAGGCTGGGTACCGAAATTTATTATTAATACCATTGGTGCAGCGATCAGTTTCATCGTTACAATGGTATTCTTTATAACAAAATTCTCCCAAATATGGTCGATTTTAATTTTCTTGCCTATCATCGTGTTTATCTTTTATAAAATAAATAAGCACTATTTAGCAGTTGGTGATCAGCTTAGACTTACTACTTCTGAACCGCCACTGACTATTCAGGGAAATGTGATGATTGTACCAATAGCAGGAATGACACATGTCGTGGAAAATACGTTAAATTACGTTAAATCACTTAAACCAGAACAAATTATTGCTGTTTATGTTTCTTTTGAGAGAGAAGAAGAAAAAGTATTCGAAGCGAAATGGAATAAATGGCAGCCCGAAATTAGGCTTGTGACACTTCATTCATATTATCGAAGTATCATTAACCCCCTTAGAAAATTTGTTGATACAATTGAACATAAAGCAAAAGAAGGAAACTATCAGGTAACAGTGGTGATTCCGCAATTTATACCGAAGAAAGGCTGGCACAATATCCTTCATAATCAATCTAGTTTATTGATTAGAACATTTTTATTGTACCGAAGAAATGTTGTAATAACAACCGTACCTTATCATTTAAAAAAATAAAATAGCAAAATTGTCCCTATTCAAGCTACAAGGAGTTTCTTTTCATTATAAAAGAGACTCCTTTTTTTATTAATATATAGACTGAAAAAAATCCTTTAATTCAGCCGAAAGAGATTAACCAACTCTGCTTAAGGCCTGATACACTGCCCAACAATGATGTTCGTGAAAAAGCTGGCCTTTCACACTACCAATATCTATCCACTTAATAAAGTGGTCATAGGTTCTTGTATTGTTTCTAACAGTTTCGCCATGTAAAAATATCCTTCGTTTATTAATGGTTCATTCTTACTCGATCGAAAATATCTCTTTGCATCACCGATAAAAGTACCTATGGATATTTTATATCCCGTTTCTTCCAGCATTTCTCTTTCTAGACATTCTTGATAACTTTCATCATTTTCTATTTCGCCACCAGGTAAAAAATAATGCCCTCTGGCATTCTGCACAGTTAATACCTTATCCCTCGCAATATTAGAAAAAGCGCTGTCTCTAAAAATAACAAAGAATTTATATCACTTTGGGCTGGTCAAAGCCCAAGATTAGCTAAACAACAATCTGCAAAAATATTAATCCAAAACATAATGGCAGAAGCAGAAAAAATAATATCCACTATGTGCTAAGGAGCAAAATCGCTCTTTTTATTCTTTCAAGGTATCTAATGCTGGATACTTTAACAATAATTTTTCATTTGCTGATGCCAGTTGCTTGCAATATGCTGCATAAGAAGCACTCAGCTTTTTCATAGCAGGAATGAATACATCATAATAGCCACTTGTATTATTAAACTCTTTGAAAATTTGTTGGATTTTATTAATGGGAGAATTTTTGTATTCCTCAGATTTTATGTACTCCAAGTATCGCTCTATAAAATCCTTACTTTCCGTTAAAAACTGATCAGGATCTTCAATAGACTGCTTTATATTCGCCAGCATGTCCTGCATACTTTCTGTGTCCATATTGTTTGTATTTTCCATTAAGAATAATTGTAAGTCCTCCGCTAACTGAAGTGGCGGAACATTATCTAAAAACGCAATGATTTCTTCATATGCCGATTGCTGCACCGCAGTAGTAATAGGATCTTTTAAAAATCGTGCAAAATGCAGACAAATAAATCGACCGTAGTAATCTGGAAAAGCCTCTAATATCTTTTCGGTTACAGTTTCATGGTGTTCTATCGCTCTCAGTTTCTTACTTATTTCAGCATAATCTTTACAAATGCCGAGTTCGTTCAATAAGGATTTTTTCTCTTGTTCTCTCTGTAACGTCAATTCTTTTTGGATGGATATCCTCAGTAATATGTTATTTGTCTTATCAACAAGCACGGACCTAATTTCTTCTGTACTCAGTCCCAGTTTCCGAAGTACATAAATTTTCTTTAAACATTCAATATCCTTTTCGCTAAAATCCCGATAGCCATTTTCTAACGTATTCGGAATGATTAATTTTTGTTCGATGTAATACTCAATCGCTTTTTTCGTTAAATTTGTTGTCTGACTTGCTTCACTTATTAACATACTACCACCTCTCAACTAAAGCTTAAGCTACCCCCTAAGGTGATAGTCAATCATTTATTTATCAGGATTCTAATATTGCCACTACATGATTTAATTCCTGCAAGGCTTGGGGTTCGATTTTTAATGTGCATGTAGCTTTTCCTGTACCTCCATAGACAAAATCATATTTAAAAAGCTTTTTATCAAGGACACAAGGCAAATTTAAACCGACCATCGGAACACTACCAACCTCAAATCCTGTCACCGTTTTAACTTCCTTTGGAGATGCTAATTTTACTTTGCTACAGTCTAATAGAATTGCTATTTTTTTCAAATCAAGTTTGTCACGCTTACCCGACACGATAAAAACAAAGTATCCTTTATCTGTTTTCAAAATGAACGTGGGAGCAGTCTGTCCTGCCTCAATCTCAAAATAATTCATGCCATCTTCTCTTGAGTGAATCGGTTTTTGATGATGAATGATTTCATACCTATATTTAGATCTTTCTAAAATCTCTTCTAGTTCATTCACAAGAGCACCTCCAATTACGGCTACTATATCATTATTCGGCTGAAGTTGAAAAGAATAGAAAAAAGCACTCCTTATTTGTAAGAAGGAATGCACACCACTTCATATATATGTTTTATATTTAGGTCGGACCAATTGCCCCTTCCCTTGTCTCTTTCGATTTAGCAGTTCCTCTCCTTGATGGCAAGGAACAAACAAGATGTTACCATTGATCAGCACCGGCTATCAACTAGGTGTCACTACCATTCTTTTTTGGGGAAAACTTTATTATAGCTTAAAGAAAAAGCGTCATGGTAATTAGAAGCAAATAAATGCTCCTACAATAATCAATAGAATAAACAATACAACTATTAAAACAAAGTCATTCTTTGGACAAGCTGGTGCGCAATAACCGTAGGCAGGTGTTGTATAAGCTGGTGCTGTATAGGTAGGGAAAGATGGCGCACTCGGAAAAAATTCAGGTGATACATTCGGCTGAGGTGCAGCATTTGCACCAAAAGTTGGAGGTGCATTTACGTTTGCGTACATTTTCATTCATCCTTTCTTTGAGTAAGGCTATCCCTACATCATACTCTCAAAAATGAAAATGGAGCCCGTCTATTGAAAAATGGGTATGTACCCAGCAGCCACCATGTTGCAGAATAAAAACAAATTAACCTTTGTACATATATCCTAGCTGCACTAGATAGTTCTGATACCTTAGAGTTGAAATAGAACTGCGGTTATGATGTACAACAGGTAGTTGTAGTTTGAACGTAGCGCTTCTTGTCTGCTGCCGTGTCAATCTGGATAAATGGGTAAATGATGGTCTCGTTACCAAACTTGACAGAAAGGCAGATCGATTACTTGCTGGTATTCTTATTTCATTAAGATTTTGAATAATTTCCTGATCAGTTCTTATGGAAAAGCCATGTCCGAAAAACCTCCCATCATCCAAAAGTATGGCATTTAGCCCTCTAAACCATGGGGCTGCTAAGTCAAAATCGGGATTTTCAAAGTAGATAATGTCACCAGGCAAAAAACTATTGGAATTAAACGTAACAAGGCCGAGGTCTGTGTCAACATGCCAGCTGTATAGATAAAGATTGCGAAAATGAGTATCGAATGCACGTTTCCCGATCGTCTGTAGTGTAGCATGATAAATGATAATAACAGCAGCAGTTGCACATTCAAATGCATACAGCGAACTGTTCGAATAAATATCCATAATGGCATCAGAAGGCTGCACATCCGGGCTCAGCGAGAACCCCCCGGCCGAGGTTAGTTGCCAGTAAGCAGGGTTGCACCGAGATTGCTCGAAAACAGTAAACTGTGCCTCTGTTTCATTCATTGCTCTTGCACTATTAATGATATTTTTGCGCATTGTCAATTCGAACTGCAATTCCTCTAATGAAGGATAAGAATACATGTTATGATCATCTTGCATGTACTGCAAAATACTTCTTCCGATTTGATCCAATGGCCAATTTTCTGGAAGCTGAAAGGTTGTTCCTGCTATTTGTAACATTTGCTCCTCCATTCAACACTTTTTCTTGCTGGGTATAATTTAAGATATTCTCCTTCCCGCTCAAAAATGTACTTAATTCTCATTGGCTATTAAGAAGCAAATAGTCTGTCACCGATATTTCTCGCCCAATCTTTTTTGCTATTGGCATTGTAAAAGTATAAATAGCATGTATACTTAAACAAAACAAAGAGCAATGCTTGGAAGCATCACCCTAAAAAATCATTTAAAAACATGTAAACGAAACAATTCTTCTTGTATCAATACCAAAAATCATCCAAAACCTGCCGTTCCATCTAAAACCAGCTACAGATCTTGGTCCTATGAAAACAGGAAAAAACCAAAAGCTATCTCCATTACTTAGCCATATATAAGTATTTCGAAACATGCACAAGCTAATGGCACCTGGATCAATCGCAAATGGTGAAGCCGCTGCTTGCTGTGGAATAAATGCGGGAGGAGGTGCGGTTGGAGCTTGTGAAGGTTGTAATCCAGGTATACCTGATGGTCCTCCGAATCCAGGTATACCTCCAGGGCCTCCAAATCCAGGACCTGGGATACCTGGAGTTCCTATAGATCCTGGCGCTGATGGGAATAGAAAATTCAGTCTCTCTGATTGTTGATAGGCATTCGTAGTAGGATATACTTCTTGATTATACATACAAACATAACCACCTTATTTTTTATCAATGTCTAAAGTATTGTATGTTTTCTTTATTTTTAGGTAGCTTATCCGTTGTATAAATGCATGCCTATTTTCTTCCATAACTAGTTTGGCAGCTTAAAATATGGGGTATATTTAAATCTTCCCCTCTAAAAAAGCCAAAAATATGCAAATAACATGCATATTTTCAGCTTATTTATAAATGTTCATCCTCTATAAACACTTTCACAAGTTCCGGCCTTTGGTTCATAAAAACAATGTTGTTTAAATTGACCAGTAAAAGGCTGATCATACCATGTGGATGGACAAGGGCCATATGGATTAAAGTACCACAAAGCAAATTTTGCGGGATGATCTCTCCAGTATTTCACATTTTGAAGCGCTAACCGTCTTTCCGATTCTCTTGCTCTTTGATAAAAGACATTTCCTTTTTGAACAGCTTCAAAAGAGTAATTTCCCCCTTGAACATGAAAAATGACTTGTTCAACAGTCCGTAAATCTTTAAAGTCTAAACAATCTCCAACAACACGGTTAACAATCACATTTCCGACATAGAGCATTCCTTGGTTTCCTTCACCTTCCGCTTCCGCTCTCATCATTCTTGCCATTAAATCAATATCTGCATCCCTGTATGCTATTCTTGCCATTTTTTCACCTCCAAAGTATTTTATGAGAAAAAAACACCTTATAGACCTTGATAAGTAAATATCGGCTTCCCCTATTAGCTGGGAAAGGTTTCTGTAGGTCACAGTTATAATGTACTGTTTTTTATTTCTTTTTATTGCCTGCCACACCCCCTCTTAAAGTTGATTTTTTTAACTAAGAATAGGTCATGTCTAACTGATTTTATATCTTTACTGTTTATGCTTGATTTTTTTCCAACTATACATTATATTTTGTTTAGTAATTGATCAATCACTAAATAAAAGGATGGGAATTTATTGAAAGAAAAACAAAATAGAAGTAATCGCCGAGATGAAATTTTATCTGCTGCCATCGAAGTGTTTGCACAAGAAGGATATTATCGGGCAACAACAATGAAGGTTGCTAATAAAGCGGAGATTTCTCAGCCTTATATATTCCGTTTTTTTTCTTCAAAAGAACTATTACTAGAAGAAGCCTTAAAATTATCATGGTCTAGAATTCAAGCTGCTTTTACACAAGTTATCCAAGCTGCTTCTGCAGAAAATCTAGAAAAGGAACTTATTCAGGCTTATGAAGGAATTATGAGGAATTATGAAAATGAAATCTTGCTACAAATGCAGGCTCAAACAATAAGAGAAACTAATATAGTTACACTTATGCAAGAGGAGTTTTTAAAGGTACATTCCATCGTATATACGGCCTTTCAAACAGCTGGTGTCTCTAACCCCTCTGAAAAAACTTTATTATTTTTAGCCCGTGGAATGTTGTGTAACATATCACTAGCTTTAAATTTGCCAAAATTAATGGAAATAGACGACTAACTATCGTCTATTTTATTAAAATTTAGTTATTGATCAATTACTAAATAAAATAGAAAGGCTGAACTTATTATGAAAAATGTTATTGTATTAGGTGCAACCGGCGGTACTGGAGCTGCCATTACAGAGGAATTACTAAATAGAGGAATTAAAACGATAGCTTTTGGTAGATCTATGGAAAAACTTCGTAGCTTAAAAGAAAAATTGAGTAATAGCAATTTATTGACATTGAAAGCAGGAAATGCCTTTGACAATAACAGTATTTATGAGGCTGCTAAAGATGTTGACGTAATTTTTCAATGTGCAGCTGTTCCATATGTGGAAATGCATCATTCTCAAATCCCTTTAGGAAAGGCTGTCATGACTGCTGCGGATAAACGTAGCAAAAAAATCGTATTTATTGATGGAATATATCCCTATGGAAAAGCAAGAACCCCATTAGTCGATGAGGAACATCCAAAAAATCCCCATACTAAGAAGGGAAAAGTTAAACTTGAATTAGAAAAACTAATTTTCAGTAATGATTGGATAAAGGTCGAACCAATGATTATAAGACTTCCAGATTATTATGGCCCTACAGCAAATTTCAACTCCTATTTAGGGATGACGTTGGTAAATATAGCGAAAGGAAAAATATCTTCTTATATTGGTTCTCTTTCTATTCCAAGAGAGTATGTATATCTACCCGATGCGGCAAAAATGATAATAGAACTTGCTATGAATAATGATGCATACGGACAAAACTGGAATATCCCAGGAAACATTATAACCGGCAAGAGACTCATCCAGATAGCCCAATCTACAGCAGGAAAATCTGCTACGGTAATCCCCTTAACAAGATACATGTTAAAGCTGATTGGAATATTCAGCCCTGTTATGAAAGAGATGGTTGAAATGTCTTATTTAACAGAAACTCCTGTTTACTTAGATGGCAGCAAGTATAAAAAGACAATTGGTTCCTTAATCCAAACTTCATTTGAAGTAGGTATAGCCGAAACAATTCGCTCCATTCAAAAAGACACTCAGTCAGCCAAATAATATATTCAGATATTGAGAGAATTTAGGATATAATTATTCTAGCTTCTAAATAAATTCTAATAATTAAACAGAAATACTAAAGAAAGATTCTTATATTCATTCTCATTTTTTAAGGATGCAGTTTCATGAAGGTTTATTTCTAATACCAACAGCGTGAATACACTTATCTTACTACTAAATCAATGCTAAACCCTCGTGTAGTTCACGCAGTAGCCCTGATACCAATAGGAATTATCTTGTCTTCAAGCTGCTTTATTTTTTTTTAACTAATTAATTTTATGAACGATTATTCATCTTTACAATTTGGCTATTTCGTTTTGCAATATAAGCTTCAGCTTCATCATTTATTCCAATAAGCTTTAGCTTCCTCTTCCAGTGCCTTTAATCTTTTGTAGTAATCAGGGAACTCATTAAGATGAGCTAATGCAATCTTTCCAGTAATAATAGGATCATCATCTGTGACATTTGTTTGACTAGATATTTTTCCATGTTCAAGCTCTGTATTTACTCCCACCCAGAACTCATCTAAATCAAACATACTTTTATTGAAATCAATACCTAAAAGTAAAGCAATTGCTGCCGCTTCTTCTCTAGAAAAGGATTTAGCCCGAGCCGCATAACGATTATTTCTATACCCATTTGTACTTGGATAAACGTAGGGCATCACATAATTACCACTGTTAATGAAGTGATTCAAATACAGACCATTATAATTGTACAAAGCACATCTCTCCTAAAAGGTAGTTATCAACAATATACGTTAATTACCTTTTTTTGAGCATGTCTAGTTAGTGCCAGATACGTTTTTTAACAAACTAGAAAATACTATATCTGCATAATATAATTCCAACGATAACTAGCTCTTTTATCATTACTATTCTTTGTCAATAGGCGAATGAATATGATCTGTAAAAGTATCAATATAAATATTCCCATTCGCTGCAAGAACTGCATAAACCACTTCATTTTTCGTTACATTACGTTTTCTTAACTCTGATTGCAGCCAAGAATCGGAAAGATTATTTTGTTCTAAGTTCTCCTTAATTATTTCACCATCCATAATGAGTTCAATTGGCAGCCTATGTTCAGGCAGCACCTGCACCATTAAATCCTGCCTAGTTACGCTCCTATATTGTGGCTTTTTTAATACTGTCATTGACCCATTCGTCTCAATAATGGCAAATAGAACCTCTTCTACATTAAACACATCTTTCTCTCTAAGTTGTTGATTTAAATAATCTATTGTATATCGCATTTTATTCATGTTTTTTTCTAAAACTTTACCATTTTGTATTACAATAGTTGGATCGCCAGCTAGAAATTTTCTTGCTTTCCTGTTTTTCAACGACAATATCGCAATGAGAAAAATAACGATTACATAAATAGAAAATGCAATGATCGTATGATGTACTTTTATAGAAGTATTAAATGCTAAATTCGCTGATATTGCTCCCATCGAAATTGTTGCAACAAAATCAAAGATAGTCATTTGCGATATAGTTTGTTTACCTAATATTCGGGCACCAATCAATAAAAGTCCAAAAGAAGTAATAGATCTTAAAATAACTTCAATATGTTCAGGCAACGTTTCACCTCATTATTTGTTTTTTTGTTATTCTTAGCTTAGGATAAAATTATAATTCGTAATAAGTAATAATTCGATTTTAATCGTATCTTACTTAATTAATCCTCTTTGTTCCTTTAATAAAGTTCAAGTTGGCCGATAATATTAGCAATGAAATTTCTCAGCAGGTTTTACTGATTATTTCCTTTTCATAGAACCCTCCTCTTCAACCACTGCGGGTAATCACTTTTTCGTGTCAGAGCATTCTAGACTAATTAGACAAAGCTCATAGTGTTGTTGTACAAGAAACTGGAATCCTTAATAGTATCATAACAATAAGTTTCAATGAAGTTCTTTGTGCCTACCTGCTTCCTCATGTCTTTTGCTATTTCGTTACGCCATCCAGGAGTATGTATTAACTTCTGTTTCAAATCTACAAATCTAACAAACACTTTTGAAAGAACGGCAGATGTATTTTTATGCTCGACGAACCATTCTTTCAACAAGACTTGAAGTAGAGGCTATTAATCGAAGAAACTTTCTGATTTTTCGTTGCACTGGATCATCCTCTTGCAAAGCAAACTGTTCTGCTGGAATAAGATTTTCACGGATAAATATTAGCTTTAAAGAATATACATAAGATATTAAAGGTACTTGATTCTGTATAAATTATATCTTTCTGCAAAAAAAGGCATCCTGCTTTATTAACTGGATGCCTTAAATTATGCTTCTACATTAGGTATATCCACATAGATTTATAAATCTTCACTTATCTATACTCCTTCACCGTTAACCTAATCTAACGGGTACGAAGTTCTGCGAATAAGCGAGTATTCGAGAAAAAATTGTATTAAACTGAAGGAGTTTAATGTGTTTCTTCATAAATATGACCTTTTACAATTTTTCCATTACAAAAGTACTTATTTTTCTTAGCGCTAGCATAAGAAAATTGCTGCCTTACTATTTAAATTATTACTTCGCAATTTTAAAACATTTCTTCTAATTCTTCAGCCATTTCAAATATCCTTTGATTATGCAGCATGATCGAATATTCTTATTAAGCTTTTTTCTATTAACCTAGCGACGTTTAGAAAGTTGCAGTAAATCAATAACTAATAGAAAAAATCATCAGACTTCATTAAAATCTAAATTAATTGGCTCTAGCGGTAAAGTATCTCGTATCAGCATATTAGTCGATTGCACAGAAAGATTTACTTCTTCAAATTTAAAACCATCAGCCCATACTTTACCTCTTCCTGTTAGCAGGACTCCGAAGTGGATCGATTTACTTTCTTTCGGAACATCTAAAACTATCGTATAAAAGTTCCAATCTGTTGTACCTTCTATCGGCCGATCGTCCATATTATCAAATTGGATTACATCGCTTAAAGCATTGTCTACTCGACACCAGACTCCACACTTTCTAACTTCTTCTGTCTTTATAAAGCAAGACATTTTAATACGTTTTCCTTTCCAATTATCTGCAGAAAAACTTTGCATCATTGTTCCAAATTGTCCTTCTCCTATATCTGATTTTGAAGTCAGCAAGCCTGATTTCGTACCTGTATGAAATACTTGTTCATCTGTTCTCATTTCATATAATGCTGGGTTTGAACCGCTTAAATTCCATCCTTTAATTATTGTATGATCACTCATCACTTTTTCCTCCATTCCTTGAAGTATTCGCATTACTCTGCGGTATTTTCCTGGCGGCATTGTATATAGCTCTTTAAAAGAACGTGTGAAAGCTTCTTGTGACTGAAAATGTAATTTAAACGCAATGTCAATTAGCGATTCATCTGAATATAATAATTGCATTGCTGCTGTTGCCAGTCTTCGTTTTCGAATATATTCACTTATCGTCAATCCAGTTTCCTCTTTAAAGATTCGTGATAAATGAAATTTTGAATAACCGATTTTTGATGCATAATCCTCTAAATGCCAATCTTCTAACAAATAGTCTTCTAGAAAACAAATTACATCTTGAGCTACTTTGCGATACACCTTACTCACCTCACTTATAATATTAGAGGATAACCGATTATATTTTTTGATATTATTTGCTAGCTTTATTATGTTTTAATCTGGTAGAGATTTTCTCTTGTGGATAAGTTGGTTTACAATTAAACGATCGTTCCTATTATACCGATTTAAAGTCGAATAAGAAAAAGGGAACAAGTAACTGTAAGGTTCTTGGGAATAATATTCTAACCAAATAAAAAAACGAACAATTATACGAAGAATTTTCGTTGAACTGTTCGGGTAATTTATTTTAAGAAAGAAAACTGGTGGTAATCCCTGCTGATTGGATACACTTCGCTTTTATAGGTTTTAAAGTTTTAAGACACGGTCTTTCTTCACCTGCAGGCTCTAAAAAAGCTTCCAATGAATCCATGTGTATTCTGTCTGCTCCATTTTTCCTACTAACAATGTTTAAAGGTTGGAAAAATATAGGAATATCGAAACGAATTTGTTTCACTACTAAATTAGAGTTTGTTTTCTTTACCCATTATCCATTTTGTTTTCCACCCTATTCTATTGACATCCACTATTATTATCTCTTTATGGAACATAAATCTTTTAATTGTATGTATTGAACCATTTACGCAATTGATTAATATGTGCTTGATGATATCTGTTATGGTCTGCCAGATGCCAAATCCCCCATTGAATGGTTGCATCGTTTCCATCCTCATATTCCACTGTTTGAAGTATATCTTTATCCGTTAGCTGGCAGCATAAAGATTTAAGCAAAGATAAAACATAATCATATTCGTTTAGAAGTACTTCTAATGAAATATCTGTAACTTGCGGTAATTGATTATTTTTATCTAACATTGGTCCATATCTATCTTCAAGTTCTTTGGGAATTAGCTTTCCTCTTATTCGGTAGACCCAATTTAAGTCAACATACATTAAATGTCTCAGTAATTGCGCAGTACTATTGTCATTTTGACTAGGACCTTTGTATTCTAGCTCCTCTTGATTCATACCAGCCACAATCGATTTGAGTCTTTGATAATTATTTTCTACCATGGAATATAGCATTCCGACAATTGGATCCATTTGCGAATCGCCCTTTAAATCTAATAGCATATTAATTCCCCTCTTCATTTACCAATATAATCCACAATTATATTTCCTATAAAATTTTTCCTATGAAACTCACATACTTCGTTGTACACCATAAGAAAATGCCATCCAAACTCTAAAGGAAAGCATCATTAATTCAAGTAATATCCAAGTTTTTCAAAACTCTTTGTTTTAAATAATTATACTGTTTCTCATTTGTATCCATATATGCTTCTTCTCTGTTTGAAGGAAAATCCATGTATACGATAGCTTCTCTAAATTGAGATGCTGTAAAATCGTATCGTTTCCCATCCAAAACATTATAAAAATGCCATCCATCAGGAAATTTAGTTTTTTTAATTTCTCCACCTAATATATCATTTACTACTAATGTGGTTACACCGCAATGTCCCTTAGCTGGATTGTCCTCCCTCCATTTTGAACTTGATTCTAAAGACCAAGATTTATACAGAGCTGCTTCTATCTGTTTTATTTTTAATGAGTTGTTCCCCATATAATTCAGTTCCCCCTGTTACAAAAGCATATTTTTCCTGATTACTATTTTTTAGCAATCCTACTCTAACAAAATAACATGAATTCTTCTTAAATTCATGAATCTTTTTAATCCACTAAAACCCTATCTCCTTTACTTGTCGGTTGAGAAGTCACCAAAAACTCTACTTCATTATTTGATTTATTAAACATTTGGTGTGGCACTAAAGGTGGAACCTCTATTCCCTCGTACGGTTTTAAAGTTATTTCTTTGCCGTCAACTTCAATCGTTGCTACTCCTGATAAAACATAGAAAAACTGGCGTGCGTGTTGATGATAATGTCTTACTTCTGATGTATGAGCAGGCATACGTTCATGAATTATACTCAAATCTTGGCTCTTCACTAAATGCCATCCATCACAATTATCTCCCCATAGGTAATGTTCCGCATTGCTTTTATTTTTTTTCATTCTTTTTCTCTCCCCCCTTGTATAAATAACACAACTCCATCCATCCTTCTTCCTCTTTAACTGCGAGTTAATTATTCTCGTCATTCATAACCATTTGGATGAAATGTTGGGCAGGCATTGAAAGTTCATCTTCTCTTCTCCTGCAGATGGAGATAGGGTTTTTTAACTCAACCCCTTCTACATTCACTTTTGCTAAATCTCCACGAGCAATATATTCTTTAACTTCTAGAGATGAGACAAAAGTAATCCCATAACCTTCCATGACAACCCTAATCGCTTCATTTAATCCATTAATTTGTAAGCCGACGGTTGGTTGATTAATGCTGTTTATTGTACATAGCGAAACCAACTTTTCCCGCGCAGAACTACCCTTTTCTCTAAATACAAATGGCTCGCACATAACTTGTCCTAATGTAACCTTTTTTGCAGCAAACTTATGGTTTTTGTGCACTACAAACCACATTTCATCCTCAAATAATTCGCTTGTGTTTAGAAATGGATGGGACTCTCTTTTCCCACCAATGAAAGCTATTTCTGCCTGATAATTAATTATTTGATCCATCGCTTTAAGCGAATTAGTAGTAGTTAATTCTACTTCAACCTCAGGATATCTTCGCTTATATTTTGCAAGCCATTTAGGCAACAGAAAATTTGCTGGAAGATAGGTTGCAACAATACGCAGCTTTCCAATCGAACCATTTTTATATTGGTCAAGATATGCTTCCATTTCTCCTTCAAGGGAAAATACTCTTTTAGAGTGTTTGGCAAGTTCTATTCCTACTTCCGTTAATAAAATCCCTCTTCCTTTCGGTGCTAATAAAGTCATCCCTATCTCTTGTTCTAATTTTTTTATTTGCGCTGTTACAGCGGGTTGACTTATATTCAGCTCCTCTGCAGCGCGAGTAACATTTCCTTTTTCAGCCACGATGTGAAATAGCTTCAATGCGTGAAGATTCATATTACACCTCTAGATTCATAGATAAAAGTTATCAATGTCAAATAAATATATATTAGATTTATTTATTATTTTCTTTTATTCTAAAATTACAAAAGCTAATTCGCAATAAAAATTTTCTTTTAAAGAGGTGAATGGGATCTAGAAGATACCCAAAACGATGAAATTTATATGTATTGACTGTAAGAAAGTATTTACTTCAAGTGAATTTGCCTATCATTGTTCATGCGGCGGTCTGCTTGATATCGTGCATGATTTCCAACATTACGATGCTGATTTTTTAAAGCATTTATTTAAAGAACGACTTTCAGAACGGATGACACCTTATGCAAGTGGAGTATGGAGATACAAAGAGTTAATCTTTCCTGAGTTGCCTGATAACTTTATTGTCACAAAATATGAAGGGAATACAGGATTATATGCTTCAGAATTACTACAAACTTATACAGGGCTTAAACAAGTTTTTGTCAAGGCACAAAGTGAGAACCCTAGTGGTTCATTTAAGGATAACGGCATGACTGTTGCTGTTTCTCATGGAAACTCCTTAGGATATAAGAAGTTCACTTGTACGTCGACCGGAAATACTTCTTCTTCTTTAGCGATGTACGCATCCATTGCTAGCGCAAATTCTTATGTATTCGTCCCAGATAAAGATATCTCTTTAAATAAAGTTCTACAGACAGTTTCTTATGGTGCAAAAGTGTTTAGTTTTCCAGGGACTTATGACGACGGCATTCAATTTTTAGAAAAATATAGCCATGAGCTTGAATTATATGTTTGTAATTCTATCAATCCATTTAGAATTGAAGGTCAAAAAAGTATTATTTATGAAATCGCACAGTATTTAAACTGGGAATTACCTGAATGGATAATCGTTCCTGGTGGTGCTTTAAGCAATGCAACAGCATTAGGAAAAGGCTTATCTGATTTATATACGCTGGGATTAATTAAGAAAATGCCGCGAGTGGCAGTTGTTCAAGCAGAAGGCGCTAGCCCATTTCATAAAATGGTATCCCAACAAAAAAAGGAACTTATTCCTGAGCCTGTTCCATACACTCGTGCTTCTGCGTTGAATATCGGTAATCCACCAAGCTGGAAAAAAGCATTGCATACTCTATTCCAAACACAGGGAGTTACTATATCTGTAACAGATGAGGAGATTCTTGATGCTAAAGCTATGATTGATAAAAGCGGAATTGGCTGTGAGCCTGCTTCAGCAGCAACCATTGCCGGACTGCGCAATTTAGTTTCTAAACAGGTAATTGATAAAGAAGAATCCGCCTTATGTATTCTGACTGGAAATATTCTCAAAGACACGGATGTTTTAAAGTACTACCATCACGTGGAAAATACCAATGCCACCTATAAAAATAACATTCACCATACTAATCTATCACTGAGCAGCATAAGTACTAGAATGAAAAGTGAAAAATGAAAGTCGAAAGAACTTGACGGCTGATCGAAAACTTATTAGTCTCCCTTTAACAAAAACGTTCCTATCCCTGCAGGAACGTTTTTTCCTACTTTACATGCAAACTAACCTATTTATCTTTTAAAAAATAACGCTCAATAAATAGTTGACTTCAGCAAGTATTTTGACTAGAATAAGAAAATAATGACATTATACTATTAATTGAGGTGTTAAAAATGATAGATGTGCAGAGTAAGTTTGGGTTTGAATTCAGAAAATTCAATAGGTTTTACACAGATGTGTTAGGCTTTCTAAATGAACATATTTATAATAGCCCTTTTTCATTAACAGAAACTCGTATTCTCTTTGAAATTTATAACACAGAAAATTGTACAGCCAAAAATATTCAAGAAAGATTAGATTTAGATGGCGGTTATGTAAGTAGAATTGTCAAAAAATTCGAAAAAGAGAAAATGGTTTATAAGCAAAAGTGTAAAGATGATGGCCGTAATCATCTTTTATATGTTACCAGTCATGGGGAATTGATTTACAAAGAGTTGGAGAAAAAAGCTAATCAGCAAGTAGAATACATACGTGAATCTTTGAACCCTGAGCAGCAGCAAAAGCTAATAGCCTCCATGTGTACAATCCAAGAAATTCTTTCTGCCTCATTTAACGAAAAAAACGAGGAGACCGTTTCTATTAGAAGTTATTATACTTTAGAAGATATTAACAACATGATTGAACATCAATGGTTATTTTATAATCAAGTCCATAAATGGGATAACAGTTTTTTAGCCTATCTGGAGGAGACATTTCGTGCTGATATCGAAAGAATCTGGATTGCAGAAATAAATCGCGAATTTGCAGGCTGTATTGGCTTAGTGAATGATGGCAATAACATAGGACAGTTAAGATGGTTCTTAGTAAATCCATCCTTTCACAAAAAAGGAATCGGCACTCAACTTATTAACGCTCTTATCCAATATTGTAAAGAACATGATTATGAGCAAATTTTTCTTTGGACCGTTAGTGAAATGGTTACAGCTAGACCACTATATAAAAAATTTGGGTTTGAAATAACGGAAATACAAGAGGAAAAATCTTTGTGGGGAGCCGATTTAATAGAAGAACGCTGGGATTTAGATCTAAAAAAAAGCTAATTACTATTATTTGAGGGGTAAATATGAAAAGAACATTTCATTACGCATGGATTATTGTTTTTGTTACATTTTTGACTTTTCTAGCCGTCCAAGGTGTTCGTCTTTCATTTGGAGCTTTTGTTGAGCCGTGGGAAACAGAATTTTCCATGAATAGAGGAACCATTTCACTTATCTCCACGTTGAGTTTTATCATCTATGGACTGTCTCAACCACTTATTGGGAGACTAGTAGATAAATTGGGGGCTCGGCTCATTTTATCTTTTAGCACTTTCTTAGTAGGTATAAGTATTTTTCTCACGGCTTTTGTAACACATCCCTGGCAGTTATTCTTTCTCTATGGAATTATGGTTTCTCTCGGTGTGGGAGGAGCCTCTAATGTAGCTGCAACAGTAGTTGTAACCAATTGGTTTAATGAAAAACGTGGACTAGCGTTTGGAATTATGGAGGCTGGCTTTGGTGCGGGACAAATGCTTCTCGTCCCTGGATCCCTTTTGCTGATCCACTTACTAAATTGGAAAATGACCGTTGTTATCTTAGGCGCCTTTTTAGTGCTTTTTGTCTTTCCTATCGTCCTTTTATTTTTACGAAATCATCCTAAAGAGAAAGGGTTAGTTCCTATTGGCGGCGAAATTGCCGAAGACGATTCAGTTCCAAAAAAGACTCTAGATACAAACACTTCCATATGGAATGTCTTTCTAAAAAGACAGTTTTGGTTTTTAATTTTACCTTTTGCGATCTGTGGTTTTACTACCACAGGATTAATGGATACACATCTTATACCATTTTCGCATGATCATGGTTTTTCAACAAGTGTTACTAGTGCTGCCGTAAGTATACTAGCTGGGTTTAA
Organism: Niallia sp. FSL W8-0177; assembly: GCF_038006285.1. Classification (NCBI taxonomy): domain Bacteria; kingdom Bacillati; phylum Bacillota; class Bacilli; order Caryophanales; family Bacillaceae; genus Niallia; species Niallia sp. FSL W8-0177. The sequence continues at coordinate 1,329,104 of NZ_JBBOUX010000001.1, read as the reverse complement.
TATTATTGGTATCTTACTATCAGGTATAATTGCTGACCGCTGGAGCAGTCGCAAAATGTTATTCCTTTTATATGGAATAAGGGCATTATCTATTGCGATTCTCTTGTCTAGTCACAATTCCACTTTATTACTCATTTTTGCAGTAATCTTTGGATTGGTCGACTTTGCTACTGTTGCTCCAACGCAATTGCTGGCAACGCAGTATTTTGAGGAATATTCCATTGGATTCATTTTAGGGTGGCTATTTCTTAGTCATCAAATAGGATCAGCATTGGGCGCTTATTTACCAGGCTTCTTTTATAATGAAACAGGTAGTTATACTATTTCTTTTTATTTTTCCATTATAATCCTTGTAGGAGCAGCCATCTTAAACATATTCCTCCCTGAACCTCATAAAATTACGCAAAAAGAAAAATAGCAAAAATAACTACAAGATTAAAGGTAAGCCGAATAAACAGGCTTACCTTTCTATTTACCTTACCCTATTATATTGACTAAATTAATAAAGACAACCTTCGAAATGCATCAAGATATTACTTTATCTAATATTCCTAATAATTTTTTATACTTTGCTAATGTTTCTTGAGCTTCTATCTTAATATCTGATTGGAAAAATGTAATATCGCCAGTTCCCTCTATATTAATTAGATTCTTTTCTTCAAGAGTTCTTTTCAGGTTCTTTGCCGTTCCAATACTTCCAGAAATGATATTCGTATTCCCAGGGAATATTGCTCTTAAGCTGTTTTCGAAATATGGGAAATGGGTACATCCAAGCACTATTGTTCCATATTGCCTAAGATCGAACGAAGCCAATTGTTCTTCTAAATAAGGGATTACTTTCTCTTCCCTGAATTCAAAGTTCTCGGCAAATTGGACAAGACCTGGAAGAGCTAAACTGTCCACAATATCATGCTGGTCCAAACTTCTGACAAGATTATGAAACTTTTCTTCCTTAAGTGTTAAATTAGTCGCCAATACTAATACCTTTTTTTGTTTCCCTTCACAGCTTTGAATTGCTGGTTTTACTGCAGGTTCAATTCCCAAAATAGGAAAATCATATTTCTGGCGAAGATCGTCTACAGCGATACTAGTTGCCGTATTACAGGCAATCACTAATGCTTTAATACCTTGATCAGCTAAAAAATCTGCTGCACTAAAAATATAATCTCGTACTTCTTCTTTTGATTTTTCACCATACGGAACATGTAAGGTATCTGCATAAAATATGTAATCTTCATTTGGAAGCAACCGCACTGCTTGGTGAAGAACACTCATTCCACCAATCCCAGAATCAAAAAATCCTATTCTCACTACTTTTCAACCTTCTTCTAAAGAATTTATATCACTTATTAAGAATACCATTTTTTCTAAATGTTTTTAAGTTCTATCTTTTGTTTAGGTAAACTGTCCTTTATAGTTAGAAGAGTTTGCGGAATTATAATGTAACAAAAACGTCTATTACCTTTATGGATTATTTTTTTAAATTAAAAATTATGAAAGCTATCTAATGAATTAGGAGTACCTCAAAGTGTATAATATTATGAATTTTCCTATCAGAGCAGCAATGCTAAACAGGCATCGCTACCCAATGTCCAGTTGAAACCTCTTTAAGTTGTGTATTCTCCACCTCATATTTTATTTGTCGATTATCTATTGGATTCATTATCTTCTTATTTTTCTCTATCTTAGGGTCAGGGATTGGGATGGCGGAAAGTAATGCCTTTGTATAATCGTGTAAAGGATTGGAATAAAGTTCTTCGCTTTCGGCAATTTCTACTATTTTCCCCGCATACATGACGGCAACTCTGTCACAAATATGTTTCACCATAGCTAAGTCATGAGCAATAAATAAATACGTAAGACCCAGTTTTTGTTGCAGTTCTTCTAGAAGCTTTACTATCTGTGCTTGAATAGATACATCCAACGCAGATAACGGTTCATCACAAACGATGAAAGATGGCTCCACTGCCAGTGCTCTTGCAATGCCAATTCTTTGCCTTTGTCCGCCTGAAAATTCATGTGGATAACGGTAAGCGTGACTTGCTTCCAATCCTACCAGTTCTAATAACTCTTCTACCCTTTTTAAACGGAGATGAGTATCTTTATATAGCTGATGGATATCTAGCGCCTGGCCAATAATATCAAGAACTTTAAACCTTGGATTAAGACTTGCATAAGGATCTTGAAAAATAATTTGCATATGACGTCGAAGCATTTTCAACTCTTTCTTAGTTAGTCGATTAACAGGAATTCCCTGAAATAGGGTTTCACCGCTAGTTGGCTCATGCAAGCGTAAAATCGATCTTCCTGTCGTTGATTTACCAGATCCTGATTCTCCCACAAGCCCTAATGTTTCACCAGCCTGGATATGAAAACTAATGTCATCTACTGCTTTTACTATCTTCCCCTTGCCAAGATCAAAATGCTTGTTTAATGAATTAACCTCAAGGATTGGGTGAACAAGGGCTTCTGAAGTTATACTGACTTTTCGTTTCACCTTCTTTTTCTCATCAAGTCTTGGTAAAGCATTTAACAGCTTTTTTGTATAGACATGCTTTGGCTGCTCAAATATGTCCTCTGTTGTGCCAGTCTCTACTATTTCTCCTTCTTTCATCACTACTACACGATCACACATTCCTGCCACTACACCGAGATCGTGTGTAATTAGAATGATAGAAGTGCCAAATCGTTGCTGCATCTCCTTCATTAAAGCAAGAATCTGAGCCTGAATAGTAACATCTAATGCCGTAGTTGGCTCATCTGCAATAAGTAAAGTTGGACGGCAAGCCAATGCCATTGCGATTACTACTCTTTGCCTCATTCCACCTGAAAATTCATGTGGATACTGATTAAATCTTTCTTCGGGATGCCTTATGCCAACAAGCCGCAGTAATTCCATCGCCTGATTTTTCGCTTGTGATTTTGACAGACGTTGATGCTTAGAAATCCCTTCTGCAATTTGCTTCCCAACTTTAATCGTAGGATTTAAAGAAGTCATTGGATCTTGAAATATCATTCCAATATCCTTCCCGCGAATTCCTTCCATTTCCTTTTCCGTTTTTTCTGCTAGATTTTCTCCCAAAAATGTTATATCGCCACTTTTCAAGTGAGATGACGGGGATGGTAGTAGTCGCATAATAGAACGAGCTGTTACGCTCTTTCCACTACCTGACTCCCCAACTATACCTAATGTCTCTCCCTTTTTAATATCAAAACTAACTCCCCTTACCGCTTCAAGCTCTTGTTCATTTGAAGTAAATGAGACTCTCAGATTATCAACCTTTAATACTACTTCCATAATCTCCCCCACTATCTTTTTTCTTATTTCTCTTTTTCTTTCAAACTATGTATTGATTTTTCTGATATCTACAAATAAAATATACTATACAGGTCGGAATAATGCAATTTAAAGAAAAAGGGGGGGAAACAATATTTTGGAACCTGTTCATGTAAAAAGCAGCAAAGTCAAAAATCGTACTAGATCAGTCCGTACTCTTGTACAAGAAAGCTTTATTAAGCTTCAAAAAAGACCTGTTTATCGCTGGGCAATCTATATTTTGGGCTTGCCTGTCACACTCTTCGCCTTGTTCCTGTATTTGTTCAAGAAACAGAATGATCCTTCAAAAAAATTTATGGAAGAAATAGAAGAGCAATTACGTAAAGAGGGGCATTGGGAAAGCTTACATAAAAAATTTCGCTTACAACTAGAAAAGAAGATACAATTTTTCAATCAATCACATACACCCTCTGAACTAGATAAAGAAGCAAGAAAATGGGCAAATGAGCAATTTCAAACGGACATAATGGAAAGAAGTAAGGAAAAAATGCTTGCGTTAGGAAACAAGAAGGTAACCTTTTCAGAAACCTTCCTAGCTTTCATTACAAACAAAAAGATAATTTCCCTTTTGTTTTTACCTGGTTTACTGATGTATGTATTTTTGCTGATCTGTATCAATCCCTATCTAAAGTTCATCCTAGAGCGATTAATAATGAGCATTTTCGTCATTTTTGGCGTAACACTTCTTGTCTTTACTATTTTATATTTTTCACCATTTGATCCGGCAGTTAATATCCTTGGGGAAACAGCAACGAAAGATCAGATTGCCAACTTTAATCATATCTATGGTCTTGATCAGTCTTATTTTCACCAATTGATACAAGCCTTTAAAGGAATTTTCACCTTTGATTTAGGTAATTCCTACACAGGAAATGAGGAAGTCGTAAACAGTATTGCAAGAAAGTTTCCAATCACATTTACACTTGCTTTTATTTCGCTTATTATGGCAATCCTTATTGCGATTCCTATAGGCATTATTTCAGCAACTAAACCTAACTCTATTTTTGATTATAGTTTTATGTTTATTGCTTTAATCGGTTTATCTATTCCAAATTTTTGGCAAGGGTTAATCTTTATTCTTAATTTTTCGATTAAATTAAAATGGTTTCCAGCTACATACGTACCTGATAATTGGATTTCCATTATCATGCCTGCAGTCGTTCTTGGAACAGGTCTTACTGCTTCTATTGCCAGGATGATGCGTTCTTCTACACTTGAAATCATTAATGAAGATTACATTATTACGGCAAAGGCAAAGGGCTTAAGTAAGTCAACTGTAATATGGAGGCACGCTGTCACTAATGCCATGATTCCAGTCATTACTGTTATCGGTCTATTGTTTGGCGGAATGCTTGGTGGAGCAGCTGTGACAGAGAAAGTTTTTAATATTAGCGGAATAGGAAGCTTTATTGTTGACAAGCAATTCATACCTGATATTCCGAGCATTTTGGGCGGAGTGGTTTATATTGCCATAACGATTTCCCTAGTAAATTTATTAATTGACGTATTGTATGCATTCTTTGACCCACGTATACGTACGAAAATGAAACAATATTAAAGCAGGTGTTACGATGTCCAATAATACGGTAGATACACCACATTACCGAAGAAAACAAGCACAGAAAGTATCTTTAGAATATTCACAAGCAGTTTTTTCCTTAATCGTTTCTCTTATTCTGACCGTCATTTTCTTAATCAATGGCTTTGATTATTCATCGGCTGCGATTAAGCCATTTTTCTTTAGTGCATTTGCTGCCTATCTATTCGTATCGATTATACAGGTATTGATTACATGGAAGATTAAACAAAACCTGAAGCAGTTTGGCTCTATTCAAAAATCAACAAGAAAATGGGGATATATTCAGTTATTAAGTGTACTGTTTGGAAATGTATTTACTGCTTCATCTGGACTTTTACTGATTAAAGAAAAAAAATCAATTGACTATATATTTGCTGTTTACATGCTATTAACACAGTTTTTTGTGATTGCTGTTTCTGCTTTAAATTTGTTTAAACCATATGTAGCAGACACGTTTTTACTAGGCATGTATATTCTCATTGCGATTTCTTTTTTTTATCTTTACGTCTTTTATTTTCTATCCAAAAAAGACAGAAGTACTTTAAACGCTACAAAAATTATCGTACTTTCAATAATCTTGTTCCTTACTGGACTATCAGGGAACTTATTTGCCCTTTTTTTAGGAATAAATTTCTTGCGTGATTTAAGAAAAGAAAAACTGTCTGGGAAAGCTGGATGGAATACAACGTGGAGGAAAATAACCAACAATGCTTCTGCCATGCTTGGCCTATTCTTTATTATTTTTCTGTTTGCTTTATCTATATGCAGTTATCTAACATTCGATAAAGATATGGCAATGGAGAATAATTACGCTGCCATCCTTCAGACACCCAGTCTTGCCTATCCTTTAGGTACAGATGATTTTGGTAGAGACCTTTTTTCTAGAATTATTTTCGGAGCAAGAATTTCATTAACTGTAGGGTTTCTTTCTACTATTATTCCATTATTTATCGGTGGGTTCTTAGGTGCCTTAGCTGGTTATTATGGTAATCGAGCAGATAACGTAATCATGAGGCTATTGGATATATTGTATGCTATTCCTGGTATTTTACTTGCAATTGTCATTATTGCCGCATTCGGTTCGAATACAATCACCCTCATTATCGCTTTAAGTGTTGGCTCTATCCCAACATATGCGCGAACGATGAGAGCAAATATTCTCATGATTACGAATCTCGAATATATTGAATCTGCAAGAGCATTGGGAGCAAATAATTTTACCATCTTGTTTAGGCACGCAGTTCCAAACTCGCTTGCACCGATGATTGTTAAGTCAACTCTTACTATTGGCAGTGCTGTGATAGCTACAAGCAGTTTAAGCTATCTTGGATTAGGGGTTGAACCGCATATTCCAGAATGGGGGAATATTCTAAAAATCGGAAGTGCCTATCTTGAATCCCATTCCTATCTTGCCATTTATCCTGGATTATGCATCATAGCCTTAGTCCTTTCCTTCAATTTTTTGGGAGACGGTCTTCGAGATGCATTAGATCCTAAGTTAGATTAATTAAAACATATTATTTAGGGGGAATTTTGCATGAAAAAGAGTTTATTAGCCTTTTTGCTTGTCTTTGTTTTAGTCGCGGCAGGATGTGTCAATACGAAATCAAGTGTTGAGGAAGACAAAGGGAATGATGGGAAATCAAGTGCCAAACCTACTATTGAAATCTTGGGCAGCAGCACAAGTGAGTCTGACATCAATATTTTAAGAGATCAATTAATAAAAAATGGATTTGACGTTAAATTAAATCTTCAACCAGACTATGCGAGCTTCAAAGCACAACAAGATGCTGGAAATTATGATGTTGCGGTATCTAGCTGGACGACTGTAACAGGTAACCCAGATTATGCAGTACGCTCCCTCTTTAAAACAGGCGGAGATTATAGTATTTTAGCAGATGAAGAAATTGATACTTTAATTGATAAGGCAAGTACGCAATCACCGGATGAATATAAAGAAACATATAAGGAATTAGAACAAAAACTAGTATTTGATAAAGCTTATATCGCTCCTTTATACATTTCTTATAAAGCCCAAGGAGTAAATAAAGAAGTCTTGAATCCAGCAACTGTTCGACTTGCAAAATCTAGAGCAATCGCTTGGGAAACAATTGACTTTAAAGATACTTCCAAAAGAAATACAGATCCATTAATTGTTCAACAAGCTATTTCTACACTAACTTCTCTTGATCCGATTAAAGGAAATGATGGATCTATTAATACATTAAATACAAATATGTATGTCCGTTTAATTAATTTAACAGATGATGACCAAGTCACTTCGGAAGGATCTCTATCTCATAATTACAGTATCGCTGATGGAAATTCTGAATATTACTTCTTACTAAGAGATGATATTAATTTTGCACAAATCAAAGACAAGAAAGCTGTTGATACTGGAGAAAGAGTTGGTGCAGACGATGTTATTTTCTCGCTTGACCGCGCCAAAGACAAAAATTCTGTTCCGGATCACCGTACTTACAGCCTTCATGAACATATTAAAACAACGGAGCTTGTGACAGATTTAGCAGAATTAAATGCGCAAGAAGCTGGAAGCGGCACAACCATAAAAGCCGCACTAGAAAAAAATCTTGACAAGGAAATTACAGAATTAGTCTCTGATAAAAAAGATGCAAATAATAAGGAAGGCAAGTATCAAGTAGTTAAAGTCATTACTACTGAGCCATTCCCACAAGTTTTGAATTATTTAGCCCATCAATCGGCAGGTATCGTTTCTAAGAAACAAGTAGAAAGCATTAATACGTATGATGTAGCTTCCTTTGACATCAATAAAGACATTCCTTATGGGGATCAAAATACAGTAACTGAAGGCGACAAATATAATAATACATTATTTGCTAGCGGCCCCTATATTCTTTCTTATAAAAATGATTACGAAGCAGTATTCTTAAAGAATCCAGCATACCAAAAAGGTACAGATGTTGAGCCGAAAATTTCTACTGTTCAAGTACGCTTTATAGCAGATGCTGATAGCGCCCTTTCTTCTTTACGAAATGGTGAAATTCACCTTTTCAATGGAGTACCTGAAACGAAATATAATTTAGTGGAAGAAGATAGCAAGCTTACTCTGCAACGTCAAGAAAGTAACGCTGTAACCTACTTATTATTCAATACGAAAAATAGAGAAGTAGCGAATAATGATGATTTAAGAAAAGCAGTATTGTATTCTATTAATCAAGACGACTTTATTAACTATTATCAAGGCAATAAAATTAAAGCAGTTTCGACCGTAAGTCCATTAGTAGAGACTGGCAATGAGTTAAACGCTGATGCTGATAAAGTAAAAGAATATTTAAAAAAGTACCACGAAGGAAAATAACTATTCCTCTCTCTATCCTATCTTGTAGTTAGGATAGAGAGAGTTTCCCATCAATCCTAACTTCTATTCTATGGATATTCTTATAAATAACTTCAGATAGTGTTCTCTCCTATTTATGAGTAAAAATGCTGGCCCTAACCTTTTTGCAAAGGTATTGTGGTTCAAAAAGGCTTAGCCTATCTATATCGATCACTATTTATTGGTAAAAGATCTCTTCTTTTCTTCTTTCAAAAGTATTACTAATAATCCCTCTTGAGAATTCTTAAATTCGTTAATAATAATGAAATAATCAAAATAAGAATAGCCAATGCCCACCAGAAGGCATTAATGGGCGCATCATGCTCCACAATAATTAATCTTACTATAGCTGTAATACCAATATAAATGAGATAGCGTAATGGAAAATGAAAATGCGAATCAAAATACTTGATGATTAAAGCTATAAATTCAAAGTATAAGAAGAAAGTTAGCAGTTCCTCAGTAAATAAATAATAATCTCTTTCATCCTCTGTTACAAAAGCGACATAGGAAAAGATAAACCATGTTTCTTTTATAAGAAAAAAACTCAATGTTATCCCTATAAGAAACAAACAGCTATTCAATAATGCTTGTAAAAATATAGGCAGTTGCGTAAAAAACTTGATTAGATTTGCTCTTACACTTTGCATCCATCTAGCTCCTTTTATTAGGTATGTTATCTATTTAATATGAGCCATTTTGTATTATTAACCATTAAAAAGGAGGCTTTTTAATACTTCTCATTTACACCATCTTTTCCTTTCCAAATCTATGCTCCTATCAGGCTATCGCTAATATAAATCCCCTTTCTTAATGACGTATTTTGCTGTAAATCTTTCCTTTCACCATACTTCTGTCTTCGAGACCTTTCGTCAAAACTATATTTTTCGACATATAACAATAGCAATTTTGAGATAACTGTTCCTCACTCTTCTTTGCTATGCTAAATCCTATTCGACAGGTTTACAATTGTATAGTATAATTTTCTTTTATTGATATTAAAGCAATAATACATAACCTATAACGTAAAAGACTTACTTTCGCCTTACATATAAAGATGTAGTTTGAATTCTGCGTTATCATAAATAATAGGAGGAGATTTCCATAGAAGATTTGATTTTACAAATGATAGAGGCCTTTAAAGGACTTTCATATTTTGGTATTATGCTTGCACTAACTTTTGAATTTGTTCCAGCAGAACTGGTACTACCGTTAGCTGGCTATTGGGTATATGAAGGAGATATGAATTTATATATGGCTATTTTTGCGGGTTCGATTGGTGGTGTATTGGGACCACTCACTTTATATGCATTAGGCCGATATGGTGGAAGAGCTGCCATTATGAAGTTCAAAAATTTTTTTCTTTTAAAGGATGAACATATTACTAAATCGGATCAATTTTTTGAAAAATATGGTGGAAGTATCGCCTTTTTAGGACGATTCATTCCGTTAGTCCGAACGGCTATTTCGATTCCTTGTGGAATGGCCAAAATGAATATATGGAAATTTATCATTTATACTTATTTAGCCATGCTTCCCATTACAGCGATGTATGTCTATTTAGGTTATAAATTAGGACCTCAATGGAAAAAAGCGGGCGAAGTATTTGGTCAATATACGAACTATTTATTAATCCCTATCGCAATATTTATTATTATTTTTCTGTTTACTAAACGTAAAAAAGTAAAGGTACAATAGTTGAAAAAGGACTAGCTCCAGCATGTATTTAAACCATACTGAAGCTAGTTTCTTTTTTTCCTGTAATAATAGATTAAGTGAATGTAGCAATACTTCTATGTCCCCCTCGCTATCGAGATTACTGCTAAAATCGGAAATGGAAAATTTACCTGTGATTGGATTTTTATTTTTACCCATCCTATTAAATGGAGGTGGTAAAGATGAAAAAAGAAATTCCAGTTGAGTTTACGGAAAAAGTTCTCGATCAGCGAAATGATCTTACTGGTCCAGATGATTCAGGAAAAGCATCCTATCCAAAAAGGCCAAAGCATGTATCCATCCAGGAATCGAAAAGAAAATAATTTAAAAGCTGCCCTCTAGTTCCATCAAGGGGGCTCTTCTTTTGCCCTTTCCTCCCTTATCATATGGTTGGATTTCTAACTGTTCAACTATTTAGCCAATTCTTTCCAATATTCTTCGTTTTTGATAAAGCATATTAGCAACTTCCCCTACCTCTTTTATGGCTGCTTTATTCATATAGGCACCAAAAATCATTCCCGCTACTGGTATCATTTGAAAAAGTTTTTTCCATCCGAAATTATCTCGATAAGAAGCAAACACCTCTCTCCACCCTTGTAGCTGTGCGAAACCTTCCTCCTTAGAGGCATTGGTCAATTCATTTAAAATGGCTCTTTTTCCAACTATATCAGAAGAAGTAAATTGCATACATTTAATCATAAATATTCGCTCTTCCTTATTTGAAGGGTCATAACCATATGCTACTGCTACTTCTTGGATGGTTTTCAACGTAATTCCAAAGATAAGGGGGATATCAACAGCTAGTGTAAAAATACCGCCAAAACCAGTTGTAGCCCCTTGAATTTGGGCATTTTTCGCACGATTTTTGATAAAGGTTTCTGCTGTCTGTTCCATAGAATCAATCGGAAAATGTTTTATATCTTCCAATTTCACATCTTCCTTTAACGATAATTCTTTTTTAACTTTATACAATGTTTTCTCATTATCCACGAGATACTGTCCGCCATTATCAATATATACGGCAATTTCATCTAATAGTATATGTATTTTCTCTTGGATGTATGTCGGTGTCAATTTATCCAATAGCACAAATGGAAGTCTTCCGATTTTTTCCCAAAAGAACAAACCTTTTTGATTTTTCTCCCATTTTTCAATATTCTTTAATTTCTTTCTAAGCAGCTTTTGATTTTCCATTGCTTTATTTTTGTTTAACAATTCCATTTGTTTCTCCCATTTTTCGAATTATTTTTAAATGCATAATGAATTGAAATGACGAGATTTGATTTCACTCGATTTTTAAGATAATCATTTATACGAGTTTTCATATAAAAAAGATTCATTAAAAAGAGAGTTATTCTACTCGATGCTCATGCTCTCTTTTATCTTACTAGGGAGTGTGTTGTTCACTGTACACTGTATGAATCAATAATGCTAACGCATATAGGGAATGGCCTACATATAAAAATAATGCCTATTATTACATAGGAACATATTATCCTCATCTTTTAAAAGCTATTTTTTATTTATTTAAATAAACACTTATGCAAAATAAACAATAAAAAGCCTTGCAATTATTAAGCAGGCCTGTTATGCAAGTATTCTAAATCATTCACATTGCTTTTGTGCAAGGCGATCATCCAATTCTAATTAACTTCCTTTTCCTCTTCTTAAGGTATTCTCTATTCCGTAATCACTTCACTATCTATATTCTCTTGAAAAATCATCAGTAAAATGCTCTAAATAGGTTACTGCTTTGGAAGATTCACCCAGCACTTTTACCTCTTTGACAGTTGTATTTCCTGTTGGCATCGTAAGCGTAACAGATTATCCCTAATAGATGCTCTATTAAAATATTATCATCACCTTTCCATTTGATTTAGGGATATCGGTAATGCATTGTATTGTAACTCTCCTCCGTTCTTCTTTCGAATTATAATTTATGCTTTCGGTAATTTCACTTGGAAGTGGTTTTCTGCCACTTCTATATCTCTATTAGTTAAATTACTTAACGTATAGCTGCTCTCTTCTTCACTCCAAACATTCCTCTTAACTCCTCTTTTAAATTTGGTTATTTTTACAAGAAAATTAAATAAAATATAGGTATTATTATTGACGCTAAAAAGGCAGAATAACACTTCCCAACTTTTCTCCGACAAGAAAAGCATCCCAGACAGGATGCATTCTTCGTAAACTTATGCTTTATATAATATAACGGCTGTATAAATTCCCTCTTCTGTTATAGGGTCATTGTTCACAGCGAACTTAATATCCATTACTTCATGATTTTCCAATTCCTTTAACGCTTTATTTAAATGTTTCTCGAATTTTTTATTTTTCTCCGAAATAACTTTTGTTTGAATCATAAGGTTGTACCTGCCTTTTCCTAATTATTGTATTATTAATTGAACAATCTCTTTAAGTAATTTTTATATCCATAGATGTTTTATATTTTGTTCCCTTTCAGCCGAACATCCAACTATTATTGCCACCATGGCAATTAACAAAATAGAAAGGCATTTACGGAAAAAATATAGTGAATTAACTCCCTCCTTTCTAGAGAAATACGTTTTGAATAATTAAAAAGTTTCAATTAAAAGAAAAGGACTTTACTAAAAATAGATTTTGCTGGATTTGGTATAGAACTATTCATTAAAGATAATAAAGAAAAGTTTTCTCAATTATCTATACAAACATAAACATCATTAATCACCTTTTAAAAGATTTATGATTTTGTGTTTTAAAATTGTAATCCAATAATTTTAAAAACAAAATAAAATGGCTACCTCAGATATAGAAAAACTGAAATAGCCATTAATTAATTACCATAGAAGATTTTTTTGTCCTCGCCTATCGATCATTTCACCTTTTCCACTGCTTAGTAGCCCTTCGGTAACAGAAAGAGTACCATCCCGCGGCCGCGGGTTAGCAGACATTTCTTTAAAGAAGCATCATCATCTTTAAATCAGCCTAACAAACTAAATAATACCTGTATTAGGCTATTAAATTTCTTTTCTACTAACTATAATTACCTTTATACTCAATCACTTTTACAGGCCCTAATAAACCTGATGGCTTCATAGGTATAAATTGAGAAAAAAAGTCCTGTTCTTGCTTCCCTAAATTATCCACCACTACGATTTCTAAATGATTTATTCCTTTCTGTAGATAATCCGTTATTTCAAAACTATATGGAGTACATATTTTTATTCCAACCAATTCTCCATTCAGTTTTACCTCAGCAATTTCATTTACTATTCCTAAATCTAATATAAATCTATCACCTGTTAGATCGATACTATTAAATGTAGAAGTATACTTAAAATTACCTGAAAAACATTCCAAACCAGGAAGTTTATTTATATTAATCAAATTATTTAATTCCTGCAAATTACCAAATGTGGGGTATTCTAATGCGGTACAAAATTCAACTTTCCACTTTAATTGGAGGATAGTCTCTTTTCCCTCCAATTGATTTACATTTTTAGTTATCATCCCCTCAAACTTATTATTATCTACAAGTATCAATGATTCATTAGGTTGTAACTGTATCGGTATTTGTTTTTTTCCTTCTTTATTAAATTGATCATATGACAATAACTCGTTATTAAATCCATCATATTTTAAGAGTACTTTCTCAGAATTAAGTTCAGCTACTGTATTGATTTCTTGATAAGGATCTTCATTAAAAAACATATAAAGGTTCCCATCTATATGCTCATAATGGTAATATCTTAAGTACGGTTGGTATTCACTAACTATCAGTTCCGTTCCTTTTATTTTCAATTCCTCTCCTAATGATTCTAAATTAACCTTATTGGTTCCACTAAAAAAGCTTTCATCCAACCTTTTGTTTTTTTCGCTATATAATGGATAATTATTTACAAAATATATACTTATTCCATTCTTAGACATCGCTTCTACTTTCTCCATAAATGATAAAGGTAACGATTCTGCATAGGGAATAATCAATGTATGAAATTCGTTATTGTTAATAAGGAATTCGTTATTCGTAATTTTACTCTCCATAACATAATCAATTGGAATAATGTCAAAATCTATTTGATGTTGCATCAATACACGAGCAGGTTCTTGAAACAGCATATAGTTACCAAGCCACTCAGCTTCCGCATGATAAAGAATACCTACTTTCGCAATATGTTTCCCACCATTAAACAAATGACTTATCCTATTTATATAATTATTTAAAATATACATATATCTAAATTCTGGATCATGTCCATTAGCATAAAAATGTGGTGGACAATCGGGATCAGGAAATGTTTTAGGACTAAATGCATGAGGTATAAAGTGATTAACTCCTCTAACTAGCATGTGATCGACAATATACTTCATTAATGAAAGTCCTTCCGCCCAGCCATATGCTCCAAACACTTCACATATCGTTCTGCCCCCTTTTTTTCTATCAAGCTGACCAAGTGAGGCTCCCATTTTAGCTAGACCATAATGAAAGAATTCACCATCCCACCCCATTTTTGTTATGGACTTATTAATATTTTTATCCATTCCTGGCATTATTTGATTAAGAACAACATCAATTCCAGACATATCTTGTGGTTTAATCGCACGAAAAAAGTGTCCAGCTCCATATCCTAGTCGTGCATGTGAATTATTATCTTCTATTAAATGACCAATATATTCCACATTTCTTTTCTGACACCATTCCGCTAATACTCCTGTAAAATTATTACTATATTCTTTAGAAACAATATCCATATACTTCAACCGAACTTCTTTTTCTTTACCATCAGACTCAATTGGTTCCAGTAAAGGTAGAAATACATAATCATCTAAGAAAAATTCTTCTAACATACCTTCTCTCCAAGGATAGACCATCTCCTTTCTTCCAATAGATCCTTCCGCTCCATGCATGTTACCAAATCTCGGTTCATCCGAAAAAAAACCTGCAAACGTTTTGCCAAATTCTGATTGATAGCGTTTGTAATGAGGTTGATAAACCTCATCAATTAATATTCGAGTAGCTTGTGATTCCAATGGGTTTAAATACCCTTCTGTTTGCGGCTCTCCCCCATCTATTGTTTCCATCAACACAAAAATGCGCCATTGACCCTCAGGTATACTCCAATTTAAAATTCCATTAATTTCAAAGTTCGTGATATCAATAAAACTGGTGGAATCAAAACTACTATTACCTGTTCTCTTTGCAGCTATTATTTTTAGTAGCTTATCAGGTATATATTCTTTCTCTTTTGAAAATAACTGTTTTGTATTGCCACGATTAACTAATATAGTGGCATCCTCTAATGGTCCTACAAAGTCTAACTGATGGATTTTTAAATATTTTTTTATATATTGAGGATAATCATTTTTCACTCTTCCATTCGCATATCCTGTAGGAAAATGAGAATCATCTAATAACCAAACCTTCATTCCCAGCTTTTTCGCTTCTTCCATCAGTGTATCCATGTTTTCCCACCAACTCTCACCAAGAAAATCAGGATGTGGCCTAGATTCAACAATGAATGCTTTAATCCCTGATTCATATATTTTTTTTACATAATCTCTTAAAATGTCATTATCTTCTCCGTGAAGCCAAAAAAAAGGTAATATGTAATTATCATTTTTATTATCTAATACCTCTTTCACTCTCTTCATCACTATCTCTCCCTACCATTTCTTTCTAATATACAACTTAGCTGTGATATCCACTTTAATTAGGGAGGAGCAACCAAGTATCCCTTCTTCTCACAAGCTACTTGATTACTCATCTTCCTCTTACTTATTCTTATTTGATTGTAATTTACCTAGTATCCCACTGAAAAATGTTAATATTCATAATGTTCAGTCTTATTATCAAACAGAAATACTTACATCATTACTTTTCATTTCTTCCTCTACCGCCTTTTTATCCAATACCTTAAAGAATGGAAAGTAAGTAAGTATCCGCCGGTAGAACCGGCGGTTTTAATTTCGCCCTATAAGGGCACTTTACCAACGAAGCCCCTAAAGGGACCTCTAAATTGACCGCCAACCGTTTACTCTCCCTACTTATCTTTAAATGGATCGACGTATTCTCGTTTGCTCATATTATCTCGCAAACGGTCCTCTGCTTCTTGCTCTCGTATATACTTTGCAATTGTTTTTTCGTTTAATCCAACCGTACTTACGTAATATCCTTTCGCCCAAAACGTTCGATTTCCATGATTATATTTTAAATTTGCATGTCTATCATGGATCATCAATGAACTTTTACCTTTTAAATATCCCATGAAATACGAAACAGACATTTTCGGTGGTATTTTTACCAGCATGTGTATATGATCTGGCATGGCATGTGCTTCCATTATTTCTACATCTTTCATTTCACATAGTTTTCTCAATATAGCACCTATATCTTTTCTTAATTTCCCATATACTACTTTCCTTCTGTATTTGGGAATAAATACGATATGATACTTACAATTCCATCTTGTATGTGATAAACTATTGTCGCTCGACATGAGCAGAACTCCTCTCGTTATTTGAAGTTGGTTTGACGGCCATCTTCTATTATAACGATTGGAGTTTTTTTCTAATACGACTCTACAAGTTTTATTTTCACACAGGCAGAGCCTGTGGTTTAAAAAGAGTAATTAAAGTAGACACGATTGTAGCAATCAACTGAAAAACTGCATATTTCCATCCACCCATCATTAATCCTTGAATAATAAGCGGAGTTCCTCCAGGACCGCCTGCACCGGTAGGCATTGGTAAAATTCCCATGGAGGTAAGTATATACCCAATTATAATGTATAAAACAGGGGTAAATACAAACGGTATGAATAAAATTGGGTTTAACATCATCGGAAATCCAAAAACAACAGGTTCATTAATATTGAAAAGAGATGGTATAGTTGCAACCTTACCAAATATTTTATAACGAGACGATTTTGCAAACAATAATACACAAATTACTAAGCCGATTGTGGCTCCTGCACCACCAGGGGAGGAAACTGCATTAATCCAATTGTATGTGATAATATTAGGTCCTACCTGCCCTGCTGCAACCGCTGCCATATTCTCGGCATCTGCTGCTATCCAAACTGGCATTATGACAGATACAACAGCAATGCCATGAATTCCTAAGAACCAGCATAACCCAGTCAACACATAAATAATAATACCAGCCCATATACTTGTACCGATTACACTTAATGGTGAACCGATTAAAGTATAAACTGCATTATGAAAGTTCTCAAACTCAGTATGTGAAAGTCCTAGTGTTATCGCCCCAAAAAGGATACCAATGAGAACAGAAGGTATAATGCCATTAAACGACTTTGCAACAAATTCTGGAACACTGTCTGGTAATTTTACGATTAAGCCTTTATCTGATAATTTTATATAAATAATGGCGGATACTATTGCACAAAACATAGCTACAAAAATTCCCTTTGCTCCCAACCATTCTAAAGGTAAATTTGTTATAGCCATAAATCCTTCACCAGTCGTGGTTAATGGTGTTACTAATAAAAAAGCTAATAATCCCAGTAATCCTCCTGTAAATGAGTCATAATCCGAAAAATTACCTACATAAGTATATGCGATACTAAATGCAGCATACAATGCAAGAAGATTAATAGTAATATTTGATAAGGTCGTGAAAATTCCTCCTAAACCACTCGTAGTTAAAAATGATTGATATGCTTCAATAGGTAAATTTTGAAATATAGTTGCAAATGATCCTAATATCAAAACACTCATTAAGCTCATTAAGCCTTTAGAAATGGATTGGATAATTCTATTATTATTTATCCAGTTAGAAGCAGGACCAAGTATTTTTTCTAAATTATTCATTCTACTACTCCCCCTAATAGATCATTCTTCTTTTCAATGAAGAGATTAACGAATTAATATTATTTACTTATCAAAATCCTAATCTCCTAACACATTTTTGACATATTCCATGATTTTCTTTCCATTAACCATTCCATAATCAGTCGCATTAATAGCTTCAACTGGACAGTGTTGAAACTTTTGAACGATAGTATTAAGCTGATAACGAACTTGAGGACCAAGTAAGATAAAATCTGCATCGTTTGCAACATTAACCGCTTCTGACAATGCATATGCATCAATCGTACATTTATAATTCATTTTTTCTGCTTCTTGTCGCATATTTCTAGTTAAAATGCTTGTTGACATACCTGCAGAACATAGTAAAATTATTTTTCTCATATATAATCCCCCAAATATTTTTAATAAATATACTTAACTCATAAAGTATCTAAGCAAACGTAACTTTAGATAACTATTTATTAATCAGACTTAAAGCCCACTCTAAAACTTTTTTTCCATCCATCATTCCATAGTCTACTGTATTAATTACTTTTACAGGAATTCCTTTCACACCACCATATTCTTTTATAAAACTATCTTCTTTATAGGAGACTTGGGGGCCTAAAAGTAAAATATCAGTATCTCTAATATTTTTTTTCACCTCCCCTTGTCCCGTTGCACAAATTATTATTTCTTCGTTTTTTTCTTTAGCTGCTTGTTCCATTTTTCTAACAAGCAAGCTTGTTGACATTCCTGCTGCGCAGACGAGTAAGATTTTTTTCATAATTTCTCCCCTTTCTATAAGTTTATCGTTTTCTTAGTTAGTTCAATAATTTCAATTGATAAGTCTCTAACTGTCATGGCATTCATTAAGTGATCCTGTGCATGAACCATTAACAAAGATACCTCTGAGCTTTCTCCTCTTGCCTCTGCTTGAATTAAATCTGTTTGGATTCTATGGGCTTTATTTAACTCTTCCCTTGCTTCTTCCATTAATTTTTCTGCTTCTTCAAAATGGGCATTTTTAGCTTCTACTATTGCCCTCATGGCACAACTTCTAGCATTTCCTCCGTAAATGATAATTCCCATAATAATCTCTTGATTTTCCAAGTTGTCACCTTCTTTTTCATATTTAATTCCTTAACTAAACTATAATTTTAAAACGCTTCCAATTAAAGTTTATGTTTTTCCATTACTAGTGGAAAGAAATTGGCCTTTTAATCATATATAATTAATCAAAACTAAAAATCATCCTACCAAGTTAAATTGGTTACATCTCTTTTATTAATTTCATTATGGTGCAGGAATCTAGAGCATTGATAATTTTTTGAACAATATCACGATCGTCAATAAATCGAAATAGTGTATCATACATCGGTTTCAACTCTTCTTTGTTATCATCCGCTACATGAAGAAGACAGACCAACTGCACCTTATGTTTTCCCCAATCAATTGGCTTTTCTAATGTCGCGATTGTCCAAAATGTATGCGGGGACTTTGCCTCTAATGGATGAGGAATTGCAACCAGATTACCATAGCTTGTTGAAGCTACCTGTTCTCTGTCCATTATCGTTTCAACAATCCCTTCCTCAGTCATCTTTTTTTTAATAAGTTCCTCTCCAAGATAGGTTATTATTTCTTCAGGTGTTTTGCATGATAGATGTGCGTATATTAATTCTTCAACTAAATACTTATTTATAATTGATTCTTGAGTATCCCCAATCATTTGTTCAACCTCTGTTAGTTCACTAGTCCCTAGGAGTGTACTTACTACTACGTGAGGAATCTTGATGGTGCTTGGCAATTGAACAGTACTGACTATAAAATCAATATCATCTTCTTCGTACATAGAAAGGTTATATAATTCGGTTGTACCAATTATTGATATTTTATTACCAAACTTTGCACGCATCTTATAAAGTAATAATTGCGAACTACCATGTCCAGTGGTACAAACAATTAGACATCTTTTTGGTTTTATTTTTAATTTAGATCTTTCAATTGCTGCACCAAAATGAAGTGCAATGTAACCAATCTCATTTTCATTAATGACAATATCGAAGTCCTCCTCAATTACCTTTCCTGCTATAATAGCAGCCTCAAATGCGATTGGATAGTTAACTTTTATTGCCTCTAACATTGGATTATATATATTCATCTGATATTTAACCCGATGAAGTGCAGGCTTAAGATGTAGGCTAATAGCAACTAGTAGCTCCTTATCATTGCCAATGTTGAGACTCATTTGTTCCTCAACATTGCTCATCATACGTTTAACAGTTTCTATGATATTGTAATTAAAACTATTTAATAGTTCTGGCTGGTTTTTATTTAATAACAATCTGTTTCCTAATAAGTGCATAGTTACATACACTATTTCTCCTCTTGGAAACTCCAGATTCAGCATTTTCTCCATGCTTTTGATAATTCTTTTTGACACGATATATTCCTTTTTATTTTGGATATTCTCTTCAACTTCATTTAAACTGTCCACGTACTGCTTACTTTTTATTCTTTGGCAGGCAATAGCAATATGTACTACTAAATTATGTAAGGCTATATCAGATAAGTTAAGATCAAATGCTTTTAGTTCTCTTAGCGCTGTCTCTCGAATTAATTCCATACTATCTTCTGGCAATAGCCATGACTGTCTTTTTAACTTTTCTTCTATAATAGAAGGTCTGCGGAATAATAGCTCTGAAATTGCAAATCTAATATTTCTTTCTGAACCTGCAAGTCTCAATCCATACTTTGCTTTTTGAGCAAGCTTCAAATTGAATTGCTGTAAAATAACTTTTACATCCTTTAAATCATTTTTTAATGTTGATTTACTAACAAATAATTCATCTGCCAAATCCTCTACTTTAAAATAATTTTGTCTTAATAGAAACTTTTTCAATAAATAGTGAACCCTATCTTCTGGTTCAACTGGGACATTTTTTTCAAACTCAATAAATTGAGAAATAAATTGTTTGAATTTGCATTCATCACAAACCTCAAGTTGATAACCACGGCTTCTAACAGAAACGATATTCGCTCCTGCATTCATTAACTGATTGTCAATTTCTCTTAAGTCATTACGAATTGTTCGAGAGCTAACTTGAATTATAGAGGCTATTTGTTCACCACTAATTGGCTTCTTTTCTGAAATCAGCGCTTTTAAAATCTGTTGTTGCCTCGCATTCATAGATTCTCCTCCCCTCATAAGTATTCTTCATTTAATTATAAAGCGTTTTCACAAATGCTGGGGTACAAAGATTTTCCATTATGTTAGGAAAATTTTTGTTAAGGATGAAAAAGTAGTTTTTTAGCTAATAATCCAAGATGATATATTTTGGGCTTATTTTGAACCTTCTAAACTCCAACTCTAGTTTAACCATTTAATAAGAAGTGCTAACCATAATAGAATTTAAGATTCATATTTACATAAAACCCTAAAATAATTTAGAAAAGCTGAAATATTTGGCATAAAAATGCCCTGCTCAATAAGCAGGGAGAAAGTGAGGGAAGAAACTGATCATTCCTTCCCCTCTTTATAACGAGCAATTATTGTATCTCCATATTCATAATTATTTGTTATAAACTCAATTTTACCACCAAAGAGGGAAAAATGGACCGAATCTTCTTATTCCAAAGAATGGGAATGCAAAAAGTCCAAATCTTCTGAACGGAAATATTAATCGACTATCTTCGCTTTGATTATGACCCGTTACCAATAAGTATACGTTTTCATCATCATAACTATGGAGAATCCCTTGGTGAACTTCACCATCTCTTGTTTCTATTTGAATAAATTCAAATAAGTGCTTGTGACATTTCGGATGAAATTTGTGTTTATAATGATCATGATCCTTTTTATGATGATGATGGTGATGTTCATGATGACTTGAAGATGATTCCATTATATCTCTATTATTTTCCACGGCATTAGCCTCCCCATTTAAATTCACTGTAGTTTATGCACAAGTGAAAATAAGGTTCGACTTTAAGTTTGACCATTTTATAGGAATTTTGAACCATATTGCATATCATCTGTTTTTTCTCTTTTGTAAGAAGAATACGAGTAGTGCCATTAAATACTTATTGTCAATGAAGCAATCTGTTAAAACTATTTCTCATAATTATTCCGCAACAATCACATTAAATTCTTTAGATATTTCCTAGCCTTAAACACCTTTTTTTCTCAACTAAAGGTCCCCTTATAGTTTGGGAATCCTTAATAACATCGGAAACCACTAAAGAACCCACAAATAATAATACCCTACTCCAAAGAATAGGGCTTATCATCACAATACTAGATTCAGCTGACTTTTATATCTTTTATTAACCTATAGTGGAAAGGTAAGAAAAAGTAATAAATGATTATATATACAGGTATGCTATAAAGCAAATTCCATCCTTTATATTCCATGAATCCTGATATATGGCATGTCCACTCAATGAACAAAGACAATAATGCAAATAATAGTGTTCGTTTCATACGTTTATCTCTGTGCAATTTATTTAGAAACCATATTGCTAATGATGATGGAATAAGTGCGTATGTTAGCAGCTCCCCAATTCCAGTAGATTCCCCTCTCCCAAAATTTACCCAATCTAAATATATTGCAAATACACTATTGGCAATCCAGGTAATAGCACTAATTACGCCATAAGTACAATAAATTTGCAGCCCATTCATTTTTTCCTTTGGCATAAATAATACCATAATTAATAATAATACTGCTCAAACAATAGGAACCCAAATCCCTTTAGCATGAATGTCAAGATTTTCAATAATTTTGTTCAAAACAATCACCACTTTTTTTGAATAGTTTAACTTACAATTATTCATTTTATACACATAGAAATTAAAAAACCCCCACTTAAATGAGCGGGGGACAGTAATAGTATTATTAATTTGTTCTCGCTTTATAATTTCTGATAATGATTTTGGTATAGCTTATTCTGAAAGATAAGATTTGGAGGTAAACATTTTGTTAGACTAATTATGATAACAAATCTCTGTCACCTAATATGCAAGACTCATCAGTGGAAAATTTCACGAAAGCATTCCTTAAATCTAGTTCTGACAAGTAAAAGTGGTCAAAATGTGGTCAAATTCAACTTAGCCAAACTATAAACCCTTATAAACAAAGGGTTTTTCTACTAAATAAATTACATCACACGCTTAAACATTTTCTCCATTTCATAAGTAGAATAATGCACAATAATCGGTCTACCATGCGGACAGGTAAATGGATCGGATGTTGTTCGAAGTTCGTCCAATAAACTTTGAATCTCATCATTTCGCAAATGGCGATTTGCTTTAATGGATCCCTTGCAGCTCATCATGATGGCAGCTTCTTCTCGTAAAAGCTTGATATCTACTTTTCGCATCGAGAGTACTTGTTCAATCATTTCTTCGATTGTTTCTTTTTCTTCTCCTTTAGGGAACCATTGTGGATGGGAGCGTACTAAGTAGCTTTGCTGGCCAAATGGTTCGAGAAATACGCCGACTTTTTCGAGCTCAGCTTTATTTTCTTCTATTTTCATCCATTCATCTAAGGAATAATCTAATGTTAATGGGATAAGCATTTCTTGTAATTCCTTATGGACTTCGCCAACCTTTTCCCGGAAAAATTCGTATTTGATTCGTTCTTGAGCTGCATGCTGGTCGATAATATATAGGCCTCTTTCGTTTTGTGCAAAAATATAAGTTCCATGCATTTGCCCAATTGGATAAAGGGGCGGAACTCTCGGACCCTCTGCCACGTCAGCTATTTCTTCCTCTTCCCATGTTTCCTCTATCTCTTCTTCTGTTGCAGGAGGGATACTACTATTCCCTTCCTGTCCAAAGAAAAAGGCTGTGCCATCTGTTATGGTTGATTCTTCTTCACTTTCTCCAGATGGCCAACTGCTTGGTGTGTCTTCAAGAGGTTCGCTCCAACTCGGCTTTTCTCCCTGTTCTGTTGTTGGATTGGAAAAAGTAGGCTCCATTTTGGGAACAGATACTGGCATTGCCGATTCGCGAATCGTATCAAAGCTAAAGGCCGCTTGCTCTTCTTTCGGAGCTGGCTTTTTCTCGCGGATAAGTCCTGCTGGAATAAGCTCCTTTTTCTTAAATGCCGATTTAATCGTATTACTGACAAGTTCGTATAATTCTTGTTCTTTGCTAAAGCGCACTTCCATTTTCGATGGATGAACGTTAACATCAACAAGGATTGGATCCATTTCAACATTTAAAAGAACAATCGGATATCTGCCAATAGGCAATAACGTATGATAGCCTTCCTGAATACTGCGGACAAGAGAATAGTTCTTAATAAAGCGACCATTAATCATTGTGGAAATATAGTTCCGTGATGCCCGCGTAATTTCTGGCAGCACCATATAGCCGCTTAGTTTAAAATCAAGAGTACTTGCTGAAATTGGTGTCATTTTTTTGGCTATATTTAAGCCATAAATACCCGCAAGTACTTGTCTTACATCCCCATTACCATTTGTATGAAGGAGCTTGCGGTCGTTATGCACTAAGCGAAAACTAATATCAGGATGCGCAAGGGCAAGGCGGTTGACGATATCGGTAATATTACCTAGCTCTGTATGAATCGATTTCATATATTTCAATCTTGCTGGCGTATTGAAGAACAAATCGCTGACAATGATCTCTGTTCCCCTTCTTCCCGGCGCTCCTTCCTGTTTCACTAAATGTCCGCCTTTAAGCTCTACTGTTGTCCCTTTTTCTCCGGTAGAAGTGGTCAAGGTGACTTGAGAGACAGAGGCAATACTCGGTAGTGCCTCGCCTCTAAATCCAAGGGTACGGATTCGAAATAAGTCATTTTCGTCTTTTATTTTACTTGTTGCATGTCTGGAAAAAGCAGTTAAAACATCCTCTTCGTCAATTCCTTGTCCATTATCAAGAATACGAATGCTTTGTAAACCAGCTTCTTCGATAAAAATTTCAATTGAAGTACTTTTTGCATCGATACTATTTTCTACTAATTCTTTTACAACAGAGGCTGGCCGCTCAACAACTTCACCTGCAGCAATTTTATTCGAAAGTGCATCATCCAGTTGAATAATCTTTGCCATTTTTTCTCCTCTTTTCTTTCTTACTTTTTTCTGTTTTCATGTGTTGGGCAGTGTATCAGCTGAAATGGTCGAATTTGTAGCTATCTTCTTGCCTATGAACACCGTTTTTTCCAACGTTCCTTGGTTTCATGGCTTTCACTCTCTTTATGAACACCACTTTTTCCAATGTTCCTAGATTTTTCGACTTTCATTCTCCTTATGAACACCATTTTCCCCCAACGTATTTCCATTTCTATGCGTTCATACCACTGACTGTACACTCTATCACCCTAACCCACTTTATCGATCATTTCGGACTTTTTTATGAAGTTCATATAATGTATTTAATGCCTGCATTGGCGTCATTTCTAATATATCTAAGTCTTTTAGTTTATTGACGATTTGCTTTTCTTTCGTAGAAATCGCCTTTTGCGGTTTTTTCTCTTCTGTTTCAAAGAAGGATAATTGTGCCTCTTCTTCGGCTATTTCAGCTTTCACAACCGATTTTTCGATTACTGCCACTGCTGTTTCTCCAGCAAATTGATCCTTTTGCTCAAGGCTTGTTAATAGCTCTTGTGCTCGTTCAATCAATGCTTCTGGCAATTCAGCAAGCTGTGCAACGTGAATCCCGTAACTCTTGTCTGCTGCGCCCTCTTTTATTTTATGCAGGAAAACAACTTTTCCGTTTTGCTCCATTGCACTGACGTGAACATTGCTTAATGATGGAAGTTCGTCTGCAAGCACAGTCAGCTCATGATAGTGAGTAGAGAATAAAGTCTTTGCGCCAACTTCATGATGAATGTACTCGATAATCGCTTGGGCCAGTGCCATTCCATCATATGTGCTTGTGCCCCGACCAATTTCATCGAATAAAATTAAACTATTATTAGTAGCATGCAGGAGTGCGTTTCTTGCTTCCAGCATCTCCACCATAAACGTACTTTGGCCAGAAATAAGATCATCTGCCGCTCCTATTCTCGTAAATACTTGGTCAAATAACGGCAGCACTGCATCATCTGCTGGTACAAAGCAGCCGATTTGCGCTAAAATGCTTGTTAAGGCAATTTGGCGCATATACGTACTTTTACCAGACATATTTGGTCCAGTAATTAACAGCAATTCTCTATCTTTATGCATGGTGCAGTCATTTGCTACATAGCTTTGCGCGTTCATTACCTTTTCTACTACAGGGTGTCGGCCATTTTTGACAGAGAGCGTACGATCATTTGAAAAGACAGGCTTCACATAGCGGCGGTCCTCACTTACTGTTGCGAAACATTGGAGCACATCTAGTGTGCTTACAGTTTTTGCAAGGTTTTGTAAGCGTGGAATATACTCTTTAATGGTCTCCCGGATGGTTGTAAAAATCTCGTATTCTAATTCAACCATTTTTTCTTCAGCTTGCAGAATTAGACTTTCTTTTTCTTTTAATTCTGGCGTGATATAACGCTCCGCATTAGCAAGGGTTTGTTTACGCTCATACTGTCCTTCTTGTAAAAGATGGACGTTTGCTCTTGTTACTTCTATATAGTAGCCGAATACACGATTATAGCCGATTTTCAGCGATTTAATGCCTGTTTTTTCCCGTTCTTCTCTTTCTAGCTGAGCAATCCATGTTTTGCCGTTTCGACTTGCATCGCGGTAACTGTCTAATTCAGGATGGTAGCCGTCTAAAATAATATTTCCTTCTTTAATAGACAACGGTGGATTTTCAACAATAGCTCGCTCCAGTAAATCAGTGATATCTTCACAAGGATCTAGGTCTTCAGCCAATTTTATAGCTTCCTTTGAACCAAACGATGCAACAATTTGCTGAATAATCGGTACTTGTTGTAACGATTTTTTTAGCTGGACAAGATCTCTCGCATTAACATTTCCAAAAGCAACTCGTCCTGCTAAACGTTCTAAATCATATACTTCTTTTAATTTTTCCCGCAAATCTTGGCGTTCAAAGTAATGTCCGATCATCGTCTCGACGAGATTTTGACGATATTCAATCTCTTCCTTATTTAAGAGTGGACGATCAATCCACTGTTTTAAAAGTCGTCCGCCCATCGCGGTTTTCGTTTCATCCAATAACCAAAGAAGTGATCCTTTTTTTCCTTTTGAGCGAATCGTTTCCGTTAATTCTAAGTTCCGCTTAGAAAAATAATCAATCTTCATAAATTGATCAATCACATAGGTCGAAACCGGTTGTAAGTGATCCAAGCTTCTCTTTTGTGTACGATATAGATAATTAAACAAGCGGACAACCGTATTTCTTAACTGCTGTTCTTGAATACCTTGCAATAATGGCAGATGCACATCTTTTTCATCCAGCTCATTTTCAATCGAAAGGGTTAATGTACCTCTTTCCTGTAACCGTTTCTGATACTCTTTCGAGAAATCGTCAGAAATTACTACTTCTTTTGCTCCCGATAAGGATAGTTCATTTAATAAAGAGTCTATTCCCTTAAGAAGAGTTGCTTTGCTTTCCCCTGTCGATAAATCGCTATAAGCAAAGCCAAATTGCTCTTCTGCAAATAAAGAGATAGTGGCAATATAGTTATTTTCTTTATCGGAAAGGTTCTTTCCTTCCATCATCGTTCCAGGGGTAATCAGCTGAACGACCTCTCTTTTCACAACTCCCTTTGCTTGTTTCGGGTCTTCTGTTTGTTCACAAATAGCCACTTTATAGCCGCGTTCGACTAGCTGTTCAATATAGTTGGCAGCAGAATGATGCGGAACACCGCACATGGGAATTCGCTCTGCTCCTCCGCCTTCTCTGCTTGTTAAAGTGATTTCAAGCTCCTGTGATGCTTTGATGGCGTCATCAAAGAACATTTCATAAAAGTCTCCTAAACGAAAAAATAAAAAGGCATCCTGATAATCTGCCTTCACTTGTAAGTATTGTTGTATCATGGGCGTATATGTTGTCATAACTTCCTCCAAAATCCTGTCCAAATCTATTATTCTCCCATTATAACATAAAGAAATAGAATATTTCAGTGGGTGGTATTGGGAAAAGACTATGAATATCTCTGAAAAAACACTTGCTTTTTTGTATGAAGTTAGATGTGATAACTAGTTCATTCCATTGTGCTCCATTCCAGTATTATTTTTAAAAATAATACTAGTAATTCGCGAGCAAATCTTTTATAATTTAGCTTGCAATAAAAGTTAATTTTAGGAAAAGGAGCAATTATCTTGAAACGTATTCTATCTATTCTTTTAACAATTGTTCTTATGGTCAGTTTTATGCCACATTCAAGTGCTGAAGCAAAAACGAAGGTTAAAACGTATAAAAATTGTACAGCCCTAAACAAAGATTATAAGGGTGGCGTTGCTAAATCCAAAAGCACCAAAAATAAGGGTGGAAAAACAAAGTACAAACCGTATGTATCTAAAGCCTTATATAACGCAAACAAAAAAATGGACCGTGATAAAGACGGAATTGCTTGTGAAAGATAATCTTCCTGCCTTTTTCTTATGCGAATTGGAAAAAGGCTTTTCTATTATTGATTATTAATGAATCATTAATAGAAAAAAAGACTAGGAAAAGCTCCTAGCCTTTACTCTTCTTCCCCGCCTACAAGGAAGTCTGGATTTAATTCCTCAAATTCTTCATCTTCTACTTCATCTTTAAACCAGGCATCGTCATCTTCCTTGCCACATTCGTCTGTGCAAACCTTCACACAGATTTTTGTTTCTCCGATAACTTCCACGATAAATTCTTTTTCTACATGGACAATGATTTTATTGCCATTTGGCGAAATCACTGCTTCAATGCAGTTTGGTTGTTGCAAAACGCGTGCAATAACATCATGGTCTTCTAAGCAGTCAGGATCACGATATTTTAATTTAATGACATCTGTATATTTCACACGCTCTGTTACTACTTCCGTTTGTGTATTATCATTATAAGAATACCAAACGTTAATATCAAAGTATCCACAAATTTCTACTGTTTTACCAACCTTTTCTGCTTCATACGTATGGTTGATAATCCAGCAGCCCAAGATACTTGATGGGCTGTTGTCTGGGCAGATAGTATGATTGGATTTTGTAAATTTACGTCCTTTCGCTACGACTGCCTTTGTAATAATCTCTCTATATTCTCCCATGTTCGAGCGAAACCTCCTCATTCATTTTCATTTCATCCTATGCGGGATAGGAGTCTAGTGTGCGACAATTTTTAAAGACGATAAGTAATGCTTAAATCTACTTCATTGTATGTAAAACTTGGGTAAGTGTGCCGATATTAGCCATTTTTCTAGACATCTATCCTTCTTTTTATCAATTCTAAAAAGCACTTTCCTTATTTCTTTATTAATGAAAAAAACCTTATCTATTCAGCTCTTTTTTTTGCTTTTAAAAAAATATGCGTTTGTATTAATACATTCGCGGATACAGCTTGTTCTAATCTCTATATACTGTAGTATACGGTAAGGGGGTGAGGAAGTTGGCAGGGTTATTTAATAAAAACGATCAGTTTGATTTTAAATTCAATGTTAATGGTAAAGAGGTTACTGGCGAGGACAGAGCTAAATACGCACAAGAATTAATTACTAAATTATCTTCAGAGATGGGTGGATTAGTCCAAAAGTTAACCAAAGGTGTTTCTGAGAATGTAGCTGGAACTACAATGGATGCAATGAAGGAGAAAGTTGCAAGTACGGTTGATTTAGATTCAATTAAAGAAAAAGTAAAACCACATCTTAATCCTGAAACGCTAAAAAGCATTGTAAGTGAAGACACCCTAAGCAAGCTACAAGAGAAATTACCTGTCATTGATGCTTCAAATGATGATGGGAACCTTAAATTAAATGTTAACGGCAAGCCTATTTTTTCACTAGATCTTTCAGATTTTATCAAAAAATAAGTAATCAATCTTTTCTTTGAAAGGAGGTGAAGTCAAATGTTGTCTAAATGCACATCTGATTGTCACAAAGGTAACGGTTCTGGCGTTGCTGGTACTGATGTTACTGCTAAAGGTAAAGGCATTGGAAACAAAGGAGCAGAACTTCGCGGATTTACTAATGCTACTCAAGGTAACGGTAACCTAGCTAACCAATTTTCTGCTTCTGGTGCTGCTGGTGGTGCTGCTGTAGGTGTTAACTTATTAAACTTCTTTGTTGGTGGTATTTTAGTTAATGCTAACGTTGCTGGTGCTGCTACTGCTGTATCTTTCAACCAAAATAGCCCTGAAATGGTGAACGAAGGTTAATCACCTTTAAAATAAGCACTCCTATAAGTGATAAGCATATAATAAAGGGCAACATCTTCTTGATGATTGCCCTTTTCTTTTACATACCTAATAGAAGGAGGCTAAAGAATGGCTAAAGATAAAAATATTGGGTTAACTGCTGAGAAACTAAAAGAGCTTGGGGTACCAGAGGAGCTTATTGATAAAATTCTAGAAACAGGAGGTCCTTCTGTTAACACCCATGCAGAAGGAGGAAATGGTGGAAGTGCCGTCAGCTTAACTTATGTAGACAATTACTCTGTCTTATTTCTTGTTTATACATTTCTATTGCAAACAGTTAATAACGGAAATGCCAAAGATAAAGAAACAAAGCAGCTTAATAAAGCATTGCTTTCAACCTTGCAAACAGCTATGAAGGAACAGCAAGAATATCGGAAAGCATTCTTACGAGCGATCAATATTTTAAATAATCAAAACAAGTAAAACCAAGCAAAGATATGCTTGGTTTTACTTGTTAACATTCTATTTAAAAAATATGCTACCCATTGCATTACACCACAAGGAATCTTTACGATCGCTCGTTCTTGGATCTCAGCCTCTTATTGTTCTTTCTTCTTCTCAACGGAAGAAAGGATTTCTGTTTCTACTGTGTCTGCGATCGTTTTTGTTACCATTTGCAGCATATCGTTAACAATTTCTTGTGATTCTTTAAATTCACTGACAATTGGCAGTTCATCGATTTCTTTTTGTAAGACATCAATTTTTGCTTCAGTATCTTTTAAAGCAGCAATTTTTCCATAGTGCTGAAGATTAACTGCTTGTTTTTGAAGCTTTTTAATCTGGGCAATTCGATCATTTACTTTTTGGTTTTGATTGATTTGTTTTTCTGCTCGTTGGTAAAATTCCACTTCTTCTGTCTCACGAATCATTTTGGCAAGCTGCTCTGTTCGTTCGATAATTTCTTCTCGTGTGAATTTCGCCATTAGTTTGCCTCAACAGCTTCTGCTTCTAATACCTCAATCATTTCTCCGTTTAATGACCATGTTTTTGCATCGGTAATTTTCACAGAAACAAGTTTGCCAATAGCCGATTTTGGTCCGACAAAGTTTACTAGCTTGTTTTTACGTGTATAACCAGCAAGCACATCTGGGTTATTCTTGCTTTCTCCTTCTACAAGAACCTCTACCGTTTGGCCTTGATAATTCTTCATGGAATTAGCAGAATACTCATTAACTAAAGCATTTAGGCGCTGTAAGCGTTCCTTTTTGACTTCCATCGGAACATTATCTTTCATTCGTGCTGCAGGTGTTCCTTCACGTGGAGAATAGATGAATGTATAAGCAGCTTCAAAACCAACCTCTTTATAAAGAGATAATGTTTCTTCAAATTGCTCATCTGTTTCATTTGGATAACCAACAATAATATCTGTTGTAAGAGTTAAATTAGGAATAGCCGCTTTCATTTTGCGAACTAATTCTAAATACTGCTCTCTTGTATATTTACGTGCCATAATTTTCAACACATCAGATGAACCCGACTGAACTGGTAAATGGATATGTTCCACTAAGTTACCGCCTTTAGCAAGCACCTCAATTAAATGATCATCGAAATCACGTGGGTGACTTGTTGTGAAACGAACACGCGGAATATCAATTTTGCGCATTTCTTCCATTAAATCTCCGAAACGGAAATCAATATCTGTAAAGTCTTTTCCATAGGCGTTTACGTTTTGACCAAGCAATGTAATTTCTTTATACCCTTGTGCTGCTAAATGACGCACTTCTTGGATAATATCTTCTGGACGGCGGCTTCGCTCTTTTCCGCGAGTATATGGAACAATACAATAGGTACAAAACTTATCACAGCCATACATAATGTTTACCCATGCTTTAATTTTTCCATTACGTACTTTAGGAAGGTTCTCGATCACATCCCCTTCTTTAGACCAAACTTCTACGACCATTTCTTTTGACATATATGCTTCGTGAAGAATATTTGGTAAACGGTGAATATTATGTGTACCGAAAATCATATCTACTTGTGTGTATGTTTTTAAGATTTTGTTTACGACAGATTCTTCTTGTGACATACATCCACAAACACCTATTAAAAGGTCTGGCTTTTCCGTTTTTAAATGCTTTAAATGTCCTAATTCACCAAATACTTTATTTTCTGCATTTTCACGAATCGCACAAGTATTAAGAAGAATAACATTGGCGTCATCGACTGAATCTGTTGCCTCATAGCCTAAAGCTAAGAAAATCCCTGCCATTACTTCTGTGTCATGTTCATTCATTTGACAGCCATATGTACGAATGTAGAATTTACGCCCTTCACCCATTCCGCGGAACTGCTCGGAAATGGAGAAATCCTTCTCATAGCGGACTTCCTCTTTTCCTCGTCTTTTGGCATCTTTTAAAGAAGGGGCTTTGTATACTGTTTCGAAATATTTGCTATAATCCTTTTCGGATTTTTTGTCCGAAGAATTATTGCTTCCGATTTGCTGTCCTTCTAAACGTTGGTTTTCGTTCATTTCAACTACTCCTCTCTTATCGATGATTTTGGTTTCATCCATAAGTTTGTTAATATACATGTTTAGGCTTCTTATAGATTGGTGTTTTCTCCCCACCATCGATTCAAATTGAACCGATAAAAACTACTTTGACAAGAAAAACATCCATCCATATAATAGCTGCTTTTTCATATGTACTATTCTTTATAGACATATTTTCATTATTCTAGTATAAGCCTTTCATCTTTTGAAAACAATAGCAACGTCTTAAAGATATCATTCTACTATTTTCTTGTTGTTTAACTAAAAAGATACTTTCTCCCTCTTCCGCAAAGGAAAGAAGATAGATGATTTTCTTTATTTCGGAAACCTTTTTGTCATATTCGTATATAAGAATTTCTCTACTTGCGTACTTGTATAATATCTTGTTAGCTCATTTATTAGATTAGGATAATCGACAGCGGAAGCTAGACCTTTTACCGTTTGGTCGATTCCATCAAAATCAGAACCAAAGCCGACATGATCTTCACCTCCAAGCGAACATATATAATCAAGATGGCGTAGAATATCTGTAATAGTTGCTGTGTTGGTTCCACTTAAAAACTGTGGCACAAAAGTAATGCCGATTACACTGTCTGCTTCTATCATTGCTTTAATTTGGTCGTCGCGTAAATTACGAGGATTTGGACAAAGATTATATGTATTCGAGTGTGATGCATATGGATACTCTGCATGCTCCATAACATCCCAGAAGGCATTTTCCGATAAGTGGGAAACATCTACCCAAATTGCTTGCTTATTCAAAAGCTTCACTGTTTCTCTTCCGAATAAAGATAAACCAGCACCTCTAGGTTCTAGTGCTCCATCCGCAACAGCATTCGCATAGTTCCAAGTAAGTCCTACTGCTGAAACACCTAATCGAAGCAATGTTTTTAATTTTAGCAAATCTCCTCCAATCGCATCACAGCCTTCTAATGTTAGGAGTGCACCAATTTCACCATTTTTTAATTCCTTTATATCTTTTTGTGAGCGTATAAATTTTAAATCTGCATTCGGCTTTAAGATTTTATCATAAAAGATAGTTGCCATGGATAAAGCTGCTTCAAACCGCATATCAGGATGGACAGATTCTGGAACATAAATAGCAAAACATTGAATCTTTGCCCCCCCTTTTTGTAAATTACTCTTAGTGACATGAAGTTTATCACTATTCTGAAAATTTATCGTTTTATCTATAAACATTTTATATAATACATCACAATGACCATCGAAGTAATTCAAACCATTCACTCCCCTACAAATATGTTTTTTATGTAAATCTTGTGGCTATTTCTCTCCCTCAAGATATCAATTGACTATAGTTATAAAAAAAGGATGCCTCACTCATTTGGTTTATTCTCCACAGTTTCAAGTTAATAGCGGGAGAAAAGTTCATTCTCCAACTTAATTTTTTCTGTGGGACCTAAACCTATTGAGGAGACATCCTCCTTCTTTTTTTAAGGTTTGCTCTATTCAGTTTCCAAAAGATCAAAGGAACACAAACAAGCATACCAATCTCAGAAGGGATACAGTGAAACTAAGTCAGAGAAGATTTTTTTCTTCTCCATTTATCTTAGTTAATCATTCAGTCCTATACAGACAGCTGACTTCACATCTGCTTCTACAAATATCCAAAAGTTCTACCGCCATACTGTCCAATTAAGATCAAAATAAATGGAAAAGCATGTAATTACATGCTTTTCTACTTTTTATCAAATCTTGTTTTCTCTTTATCTAGGCTCCACAATGAGCTTGATGGCCGTTCGTTCCTCACCGTCAATGACGATATCAGTGAAGGCAGGAATACAAATTAAATCCACTCCGCTAGGTGCTACAAACCCTCTTGCGATAGCAACTGCTTTAACCGCTTGATTTAATGCACCTGCACCAATAGCCTGGATTTCTGCTCCACCTCTTTCACGTAGAACACCTGCAAGCGCACCAGCTACAGAATTGGGACTAGACTTTGCTGAAACCTTTAATATCTCCATTTCTAGCTCCTCCTTGTTTAACCCCCCCGCATGTTACATTAAATAATAATGAACATATCAGGATATATATCATTCCAATGTTACTATATTCCAAGTTTCATACACATATTCCAGCTTGGACATAAAAAATTAGAAAATATTTGTTTATACAAGATAGCTATATCCTCAAATAATTATCCTTTTATTACGAGAAAAATGGATGATCATCATTGATTAATATACGTTCTATTTTCTTTGCTTTCCCAGTCTTTTTATCTACTTCAATTAAACAGCCGCTTAATTGTGCTCTCCCACTTTTTGGCGGCTCGAAACGTGTTGGCAAATTGGTTAAGAAACGATTCAATACTAATTCCTTTTGCATTCCAAGAATCGCATCATATGGCCCTGTCATCCCAACATCGGCCATAAAGGCAGTTCCATTTGGAAGGATACGGTTATCAGCTGTTTGCACATGCGTATGTGTTCCCACAACAGCTGTTACTTTTCCATCTAAATACCATCCCATTGCTTGCTTTTCACTTGTCGCCTCTCCGTGGAAATCAACAAAAATAATATCAGTACGTTTTTTTGCTTCCTCCACTAAGCCATCAATCACAATAAATGGATCATCACTCGGATTCATAAATGTTCGCCCTTGTAAATTGATGACAGCTACTTCTATATCATTAATTTTAACAAACACCATGCCTTTTCCTGGATTATTTTCGGGAAAATTTGCAGGTCGTACTAAGTATTTTGCCTGATCGATGAATTCAAATATTTCGCGATTATCCCATGTATGGTTTCCCATTGTTATTGCTTGAGCACCAATTTCTAAAAAGCTTCGATAGATTTTTTCGGTGATACCTTTTCCGCCAGCAGCATTTTCGCCATTTATTATCGTCATCTGCGGACGGTATTTCTCCTTTAGCTTTGGTACGTACTCTTTAATCATATCTCGACCCATAGAGCCTACGACATCTCCAACAAATAAAATATGCATGTCTTTTTTCCTACTTTCTAATCTTCACTATGTAACAGTGTAACATATAATTGCCTGCGTTCCTAACTAGATTTTCCTTCTAAAAACTTTTGGAAGATAATGTTGCCAAACATAAAAAAACGGTGCAAACGCACCGTTTTTATTTTGCATATTCAACCGCTCTTGTTTCACGAATGACGGTTACTTTGATATGACCTGGATAATCTAATTCCTCTTCGATTTTCTTACGAATATCACGAGCTAATCGATGAGATTCTAAATCATCCACAAGATCAGGTTTCACCATGATTCGAATCTCACGACCTGCTTGAATAGCGAATGATTTCTCTACTCCATCATAAGACTCTGAAATTTCTTCTAATTTCTCAAGTCGGCGAATATAGTTTTCTAATGTTTCTCTTCGCGCTCCTGGTCTTGCAGCTGAAAGTGCGTCAGCAGCGGCTACTAGTACAGCGATAATTGAAGTTGGTTCTGTATCACCATGATGGGATGCGATACTATTGATCACAACTGGATGTTCTTTATACTTGGTAGCAAGTTCGACACCAATTTCCACATGGCTTCCTTCGACTTCATGGTCAATTGCTTTCCCTATATCATGAAGTAAGCCAGCTCTGCGGGCAAGAGTTTGATCCTCACCAAGTTCAGCAGCTAAAATTCCTGATAATTGTGCCACTTCCATACTGTGCTTTAATACATTTTGTCCATAGCTTGTACGGAATTTTAGACGGCCGAGAATTTTAATTAAATCTGGATGTAATCCATGAACTCCGACCTCAAACGTAGTTTGTTCTCCGATCTCACGAATATGTTCATCCACTTCTCGACGAGCTTTATCAACCATTTCTTCAATACGAGCTGGATGAATACGTCCATCCTGGACGAGCTTATCTAACGCAAGTCTAGCAGTTTCACGTCTTATTGGATCAAAACCAGATAAAATTACTGCTTCTGGTGTATCATCAATAATTAAGTCAATTCCTGTTAATGTTTCAAGCGTTCGAATATTTCGCCCCTCACGGCCGATAATTCGCCCTTTCATTTCATCATTTGGAAGGTTAACAACGGAAACTGTAGTTTCTGCAACATGATCAGCTGCACAACGTTGGATTGCAAGTGACAAAATTTCTTTAGCCTTTTTATCTGCTTCTTCTTTCGCTCTAGTGTCACTTTCTTTAATCATTATCGCAATATCATGAGCAACTTCTTGCTCTGTACGCTCTAAAATGATGGATTTCGCCTCTTCTCGAGTTAATCCAGAAATGCGCTCTAGTTCTGTTTGCTGCTTGCGAACCATCTCGTCCACTTTGCTTTCCATCTCTTCCATATGCTGTTGTCTTTTATTAAGAGAATCGTCCCTCTTTTCTAACACTGATTCACGTTTATCTAACGCTTCTCCCTTGCGATCAAGATTTTCCTCTTTTTGCAATAAACGATTTTCTTGTTTTTGTAGTTCATTTCTTCGATCACGAACTTCTAGTTCTGCTTCACTACGAAGCTTGTGAATCTCATCCTTTGCTTCTAACAAAGCTTCTTTTTTCAATGCGTCTGCTTCACGCTTTGCATTCTCCATAATTTGTTCAGCAGTCAACGTTGCATTGCTAATTTTTGCATTAGCATTGGACTTTCGAATAAAATATACAACAAAGCCAACAACGGCAATAACGATTAGAATAAGCAAAATGGAGATGATTTTTATTAAATCCATCATTTTCACCTCCTCTTGCTATCAAATTGTGTTTGTTACGATTTTAAAAGTATTGGCTTAAAATGTTCCTTTTTTCAATCGAAATTTCCCTAGTCTTATAAAATGTTTTCTAGGTTTTCATACTTATAAAAATGTAAAATATACAATTTAATTGTATAGTTGTACCAATTTATTGTCAAGGCTTTGAACTAGTAGGATTAACCTAATTCTCATTGGCTATCTCCGTTATCATCTTCCTCTAACAATTGCTCTTTACTTCCTATATATGTATGAAATATCACCTTATTTAAAGCTAAACCTAACCTATCATCCGTATTATAGTCAGAAACTAAGCTTATTAAACCTAGGAAGTCCTTTATCCCACAGCCTCTTTTAAATACTTAAGTGGATTGAGAAGATTTTTTTACTTTCCAGATTACGATGGACAATAATTGCGTTTTTTGGGATCAGTCAGCTTGGAGCACCCAAAGAACGCTATCGAATACTTTTATAGAATAGCAACAAAAAAGATGGCAAACGGAAAAACCCGTCTCCCATCTTTCTTAACGATTAATCGATTAATTCAAATTGTTCATTCTCATCATTTTCAGGCTTTAATGTAACTTCTTTATCCAGCCCGTAATGATCGCGAATTTTCTTTTGAATTTCTAGGCGCATTTCTGGATTTTCTTTCAAGAATTGCTTCGCATTTTCACGGCCTTGCCCTAATCTTTCGTCATTGTAAGAATACCAAGCACCACTTTTTTGAACAATATCAAGTTCAGAACCAAGGTCAATGATCTCTCCTTCTTTTGAGATACCTTCACCATACATGATATCGACTTCTGCTACTTTGAAAGGTGGTGCTACTTTATTTTTTACCACTTTGATTTTTGTTTTGTTTCCTACCATATCTGTTCCTTGTTTTAACGTTTCAGCACGACGAACTTCTAGTCGGACAGATGAATAGAATTTTAGCGCACGTCCACCAGGAGTTGTCTCAGGATTTCCGAACATTACTCCAACTTTTTCACGAATTTGGTTAATGAAAATAGCAATCGTTTTTGATTTATTAATAGCACCAGATAACTTGCGAAGTGCCTGTGACATTAAACGCGCTTGAAGTCCAACGTGAGAATCTCCCATTTCGCCTTCAATTTCTGCTTTTGGTACAAGTGCTGCTACAGAGTCAATAACTAAAATATCAACTGCACCACTTCGTACTAATGCTTCCGCGATTTCTAACGCTTGTTCTCCGGTATCTGGTTGAGAAAGTAATAATTCATCAATATTAACGCCAAGCTTTTGGGCATAAACCGGATCCAATGCATGCTCTGCATCAATAAATGCTGCTTGTCCGCCATTTGCCTGAACCTCAGCAATAGCATGAAGCGCTACTGTTGTTTTCCCTGAACTTTCAGGACCATAAATTTCTACAATACGACCTCTTGGATATCCACCAACACCTAGGGCTGCATCTAAAGCTAAAGATCCACTTGGACTAGTAGAAATGACTCTATCTGCTTGCTCTCCCAGCTTCATGATACTACCTTTACCGAATTGCTTTTCTATTTGTTTTAACGCCATTTCTAATGCAGCTTGACGATCACTCAAATACGTTCTCCTCCTTATATAAAAAATGAATCTCACCAATCATGATTCATTCGTTGTTTAAAAGATTATATACTTAATATACCTTTTTTCCTTTCATTTGTACAGTAAAAAATCGAACATTCATTCGTTTTTTTATTTTCCAGCTGAAAGAAACCTTTTAAGTAAAAGATATCCTATTATTTATCTTCTAACATTTTCAATAAGAAATATTGACCGTATCTCACACTTCTAACTCGATTACCAGCTCTTGTTCCACTTAATGCTAACTTCTCTACTTTTGTCGGTTCACCGCTTTTAGCAATCCCAATATAAACGGTACCTACTGGGTTTCCTTCTAATTCATTTGGACCTGCAACTCCTGTGAAGCTTATCCCAATGTCAGCTTTTAATAGACGTGCAACATTCTCCGCAAGTTCTTTCGCACATTGCTCGCTTACGACACCATGTTCTTTGATCGTCGACTCTTTTACTTGCAAGATTTGATGCTTTACTTCATTTGTATAGCAAACAATTCCGCCTTTAAAAATATTCCCAGCGCCTGGAATTCCTGTTATCTCTTGCTGAAACAGTCCTCCTGTCAGACTCTCTGCGGCTGCTACTGTTAAATTTTTCTTTAATAAAATATGAGAAAG
The DNA here is from genome assembly GCF_038006285.1 of Niallia sp. FSL W8-0177. Classification (NCBI taxonomy): domain Bacteria; kingdom Bacillati; phylum Bacillota; class Bacilli; order Caryophanales; family Bacillaceae; genus Niallia; species Niallia sp. FSL W8-0177. Next base: position 1,289,622 of record NZ_JBBOUX010000001.1, on the reverse strand, counting down.
CTCATTCATTAAAGTAGTGTCCTCATACCCATAGAAAAATTCTCCTACACGTGCGAATATTTCTTCTTCTGTTTTTACAATCAATTTATCTGCTTCTTCTATAGAATCATGCTTACATGTGATACGTAATGTTACCTCTCCATCTCCTGCGAGCGGGGCAATAGTCGGATTGGTCTGGGCATCAATTAAATCTTCTATTTTTGTTTCTAGCAGGGACTCCCCAATGCCAAAGAAGCGAAGCACGCGTGAAACAATGACATCTTTGCTTGTCATTTGCTTTTGTATTGCAGGAAATCCATATTTAACAAACATTGGCTGAATTTCTTTCGGTGGTCCTGGTAAAAGCATGTAAAAGCGACTGTCTTTTTTTAAAAACATCCCCGGTGCCATACCATGGTCATTTGGAAGAACGTCGCTTCCTTCTAATACTAATGCTTGCTTTTTATTATTTTCCGTCATCGTGCGTTTCGTTTTGACAAAATAGTCTTCAATGGAATCTAAAGCTGTTTTATCAAAAACCAACTCTTTCCCTATATGCTTGGCAATCGTTTCTTTCGTTAAATCGTCCTTTGTTGGACCTAATCCACCGGAGAAAATAAGCAATTGTGCTCGGCTTTCAGCGACTTTTATTGCTTCCTCTAAGCGAGCTGCATTATCTCCAACAACTGTATGATAATAAACATTTACTCCTAAGTCGGCTAAATGCTTGGATATAAATTGAGCATTTGTATTAGCAATTTGTCCAAGTAATAATTCTGAGCCAACAGCAATAATCTCTGCATTCATATAATGCTCCCCCTTTTTGTCTGTTCATAAAGAAAGGACGTCTCTTTATAAAGCAATATACGCTTGTCATAAATAGATGTCCTTATTTTTATTCCTCTATTTTATTTGGATGAAACAAAAGCCTGTTTATTTTTTGCAAAATAATCCCAGCCAGACCAAATCGTAAAGATCAAGGCAACCCATAGGGCAAGGATATCAAAAGGCAGTGAAATAAGTTCAAAAATCATATTATGTAATAAAAGCGCAGAAATCGCAACTATTTGGGCCCACGTTTTAATTTTCCCAAGCATATTTGCTGCAACTACCTCTCCGCCGCCAGCTAATATTAAACGTAAACCGGTTACTGCGAATTCTCTGCTAATAATAACAATCGTAATCCACGCAGGTGCCATCTGCAATCCTACTAAAACAATTAATGCAGATGAAACTAATAATTTATCTGCTAAAGGATCTAAAAACTTCCCTAAATCGGTTACTAGATTATACTTTCTCGCAAAGTGTCCATCAATCCAATCCGTTGTCGATGCTAGGATAAAAATCAAGGCACCGATAAAATGTGTCATCGGTAAGGTAACACCTAAAAATGTTAGTTCTCCCCATTGAAAGTCCACTAGCATGATGACTAGAAAGACGGGGATTAATAAAATTCTTGCTACGGTAATCTTATTTGGCAAATTCATCTTACATCCTCCATTACCATGACGTTAATCGCCACTTTCATTAAAAATAAATTAAAAACATTAGTATTATAACCTAAATACGATATAATAGCGAAAAATAGTCATCGAATCGATGACTATTCTTCTTTTATATTTTTAATAACAAGATCTTGTCTAGAAGATGAATCACCAAGGTCTATTTTTTCATCGTTGACAAAAACATCTACTTGGCTGTTTCCAATTACAATACGTGCTTCTGTCTCTTTTGATAAATCTTCTACGTGTGATTCAGTTCCATCTTTTTCAAGGATACCTTGGAAAAAGGAATAGTTTTTGCCATTTTGGATATCAACCCAAACTTTTCCTGTTGCTACAAGCTTAACAACAAACTTCTCTGCATTTTTCACTTCATATGTTGTCTTTTTTCCAACTGTTTCTTTTTTGGTAATCTCTTGTTTTGGTGCCTCTTCTTCTACTTTCTTCTCTTCTTCTTCTACTACTTGTTCTTTCTCTTTATTAGCATCCTTATCAGTTACCTTTTCTTTTTCCTTTTTATTTAATGCATCTGATTTCATATAAACAGAATTCTGTTCCGCACCGCTATTAGACTGTTTTTCTGGATTTGAATCTTTCGCATACACAAAATACCAAACCAGAAAAGCAACAGCCAATACAAGAATAGCAATAAGAATAGTTGGCAAGATATCGAATACCTTTGAAGTGGCTCCGTCTATTGCGCTTCTTGAATTCACTCTCGATAAATTTTGCGGCAACTCATCATTTACCGTTGTTGGTACCTCAGCTTTATACTCTTCAAATATTTCTTCTGGAACCAAATCTACCGCTTCTGCGTATTGTTTGATAAATGCCCGTGTATAAAATTTACCTGGCATCATACTATAATTACCTTCTTCAATGCCAACTAAATAACGGACTTGAATTTTGGTAATCTCTTGTAATTCTTCTAACGTTAGTCCTTTAGCTTCTCTAGCTTCTTTTAATCGATTTCCTAATTCACTCACAAGATAACACCTTCCAACTTACTAAAAATCAAAACCCTCGAATTCACTTTCTAAGGCAAGAGTATTCTTTTTATGAACATCATAAAGAATCTCCTCGTCTGGCTCATGTCTTAGCTCAATAATATAATCAAAATCATCTAAAGTGTATTCTGTATTATGTACAAAGGCATCGGGATGTTCTACTACTTTTATACATGGCAGGCGCATCACTTCTCGAACAACCGCCCAATGTCGCTCATTAATCTGTTTGGAAGAAACAATACCATCAATGATAAATAAATTATTTTCATTATATTCTCCCTGCATTAAAGAATGGCGGATAGTCTGCTTTAGCAAAGTAGAACTCACTAAAAGCCATCTCTTATTTGCACAAACGCTTGCAGCCACTATGGACTCCGTTTTGCCTACCCGCGGCATCCCTCTAATACCTATTAATTTATGGCCTTCTGTCTTAAATAATTCCGCCATAAAATCTACTAGCAATCCAAACTCATAACGAACAAAGCGAAATGTTTTTTTGTCATCTGCATCTCTTTGAATATAACGACCATGTCTTACTGCAAGTTTATCTCTTAAAGAAGGTTCTCTAAGCTTGATTACTTTTATTGTGTCCATTGTATAGAGAATAGATTCTAACCTTTTTATTTGTTCCTTATTTTTCGCTAACATTAATAAGCCGCGCCGTCCATCGTCTACCCCATTAATGGTGATAATATTAATTGAAAGCATTCCTAGTAATGAGGAAATCTCCCCTAGTAGGCCAGGTCGGTTTTTTTGAATTTCGTATTCTAAATACCATTCCTTCTGTTCCAAAAAAATCCTCCTACAACTAGCAAGTGAAATTTTCTAGTCTTTTAACTTCTATCATATAGGAATAGTATAAATAATCAAGAAAAAAGGGGTCAAAATAGAAAAAAAGATGGACTTTTTATAAGAAGGGTGCATTCTAGGAAAATAAAGCATTCATTTTAATCTAAAATCATTGTTTCAAAGCTATTTTTACTTGATTTATTTGCATGCTGCTCATGTTTGATCCGCCTCTTTTCTTCTACACTTTCTTGCTTTTGGTCACAGACAGGCTTCCCTTCTATTATCTAGATGCTCTTTTTCGAAGCACGTCATCACATTTTGGAATATTTTTCTGTTCCGAAAGGAAAGAAGCTCAATAAATAGCTTTTCTATTTATCGAGCTTCTTTGATTGCCACTAATAATTATTTTGTTCCGTTATTATGCACTAATTTTACCATCATATTTGCAATCGCATGTTGTTCTTTTTCATCTGCAACTGACCATAAATCGGATAAAATCTTTTCTTGTTCATTTTTAGGCTGAACTTGATTAGACAGATAATCTCCAATTTGAAAAGCAAGATCTCCTATTGCTTCCTGATTCATTCCCTCATTTTCGGCATGATGAAGACGATCTGCTAAAAAGTCTTTCCATTGATCCCAATTTTCCAAAATAGACATCATGAATTACTCCTTCCATTGCTTAAGTGAATTACATCATTATTTTGGTTCGTTCGATGTAATAATATGCATGAAAATCTTTTGGAAAAGCTATCTATACAAACCATCCCCCATTAAGAGAAAGGACTTGTCCTGTCATATAAGAAGATTTTTCCGATAATAGAAAGGCTACACTTTCTGCTACTTCTTGGGGACTTCCCAATCTCCCCATTGGGATTTCCTCTGCCATCAGCTGCATTTCTTCAGGCGAAAAAGATTGAAGCATGTTCGTTTCAATAGCGCCAGGAGCTACTGCATTCACCCGAATACCATTAAAGGCTACCTCTTTACTTAATGCCTTCACAAAGCTAATTTGGGCACCCTTTACAGTAGAATAGGCAACTTCCATTGCTGCTCCTACTTGACCCCATATACTTGTGATCACAATAATATTACCATATTGTCTCGAAAGCATTTTTGGTAATAAAGCTTTTGTTATACACATTAATGAATGTATATGGACATTCCATAGGGCTTTCATTTCTCCCTCTTCCATATCTGTAAATAAACCATATGTACTTATGCCACTTGCGTGAACAATTCCATCTATTGTGAAAATACTTTCGAGAATTTTTTGGTAGTCATTTTCTTGTTGTAAATCTGCTTGTATGGGTAAGTATTCTCCCCCATTCACTGCTAGCACTTCTAACAGTTCCTTTATTGCTTTTTCATTTTGATGATAGTGTAAGTAAAGCGAATAGCCTTCTTTTGCTAATTGTTTTGCAATCGCTTGTCCAATTCCACCAGATGCACCGGTAATTAAAATCCATTTCCCCATTGTCTTTTTCACTCCATTTACTTTTACCTATAAACCTAAACAGCAACAGACACAAAGAAATAGATTTCTTTGTGTCTACTTATCATTATTTCGGCACTACTTGGCAAGATGTTATTCTTTCTTCTGCTAATAATTTATTAGCCGCATTTTTTATATCCTCAACTGTAATTTCTTCAACAGCAGGTACCACATCAAATAAATTCATTTCATTGAAAGCATAGCGTGTAAATTGGTTAGCGATATATTCTGGTGAATTAATCGCACGTAAGAAAGCGCCAATTTTCTTTTTCTTCGTTCTTTCTAACGTCTCGCTGGCGAAATCGGTTGTTTTAGCTTTCATTAAAATTTCTTTAATTGCCGTTTCTAACCGATCAGGATCACTCGTATCTCCACCAATCATCGCAAATCCAAAGCCGTGTTCCTGTGTGTAATCATAAGAAAAAGTATCATCAATTAAGCCTTCTTGGAAAAGATTTTGGTAGTTTTCAGAGCTTTCACTAAATAGGAAATCTAATAATAAATTGATGCTCCACTCTTGTTTCATCATTTCCTTTCCGGACTGCTCTACATCGATTCCTTTTATTCCAACAAGACATTTAGAAGTGTGGACATTCATTTTTAGTACTTGCTTGTCCTTATTAACATGTGCAGGTTCTTCTTTAAATTTGCGTTGAATTTCACTGTGATTTGTATAATCTTTTTTGCTTTGATTTTCTCTTATCTGAGCCATATACTCTTCTGGATCAACTGGTCCCACAATGAAAAGAAGCATATTGCTTGGGTGGTAGAAAGTATTATAGCACTCATATAACATATCTTTTGTGATATGTGAGATGGATTCAATCGTTCCAGCAATATCAATTTTCACAGGATGATGGACATACATATTTTCAATTAGTCCAAAATATAGACGCCAATCTGGATTATCATCATACATCGTAATTTCTTGCCCGATAATTCCTTTTTCTTTTTCTACCGTTTTTTCCGTAAAGTATGGTTCCTGTACAAAATTAATAAGTGTTTCCAGATTATTAGCTACATTAGAGGTACTAGAGAACAAATAGGCTGTTCTTGTAAAAGACGTAAAAGCGTTAGCGCTTGCCCCCTGTTTACTAAAATCTTGAAAAACATCACCGTCTTCTTTTTCAAAAAGCTTATGCTCTAAGAAATGAGCAATTCCATCAGGAACTTGAGTGAATTCAGATCCCTCAAGAGGAATAAAGGTGTTATCTACAGAACCATAATTTGTTGTGAATGTACAAAACGTCTTATTAAACCCTTTTTTCGGCAAAATATATACCTTTAAGCCATTTGCTAATTTTTCATAATATAGTTCTTCTTGCAATTGAGCAAATTCTATTTTTTCCATTATGCATTCCCCTCCGATCCCGTTAAGAAATAAATGGTGTCTAGTTCGATCTTCTTAGCGGCAGCAATGATTTCCTCTCGGGAAACTTTACTCATATATTGAAGCCAATCGCCCATCTCTACATAATTATCACTTACGCTATTATGGTAGAACAGTTCAATCATTCCACGGGAAGTATCTAATGTTTCCAGCATTTGATTATGAATCACCGCTTTTGTCTGCATTATTTCTTGATCGGAAAATTCGCCTTTTTTCATTAACTCCATTTGTTCCTTAATAATCTTAACTGCCTTATCGTAATTGTTATTATCTATTCCTGACATTACTAAAAGCAACCCTTTATGACTTTCTAAACGACTTGCTGCATAATAGGCAAGGCTTTCTTTTTCCCTGACATTAATAAATAGCTTGGAATGCGAGAACCCGCCATAAATGCCATTGAGTACTTGAAGGGCAAAATATTCTGGATCTCCATAAACAATATTTGTGCGAAATCCCATATTTAGTTTTCCCTGTTTAATATCTTGTACTTCACGAACTTCTTTTACTTTCTTAGTTTCATATGATTTTCTACGATCAATTGATTGTGCCGTTCTTTCTTTAAATGGAAATAATTCCTCAATATAGGCTCCTACCTCTTCTTCTTTAATATCGCCGACCATATACAAATCAATCTGATCTTCTGCTAACGCTTTTGTATAATAGTCGTAAAGGGATTGTGGGGTAATGCTATCAACCTCGTCTTTTTCACCGTAAACACTTAGTGCATAAGGCTCGTTTTCACACATAACATCAATTACTCGTTGATTCGAATATCGCATTTTATCATCATAGATGGATTGAATTCTTTGCTTTAATGCACGTTTTTCATTATCTATGACATTCTGGTCAAAACCACTTTCTGATACATTTGGCTGAAAGATAACCTCCGATAAAAATTCCAACCCTTTTTTTAATAAAGGAGCTGGGTCTGAGAGAAACTTTTCGTTTGCAATTTCTAAAGAGAAAGAAACAATGTGGTATTCCCCTTTTTTAGCAAGATCGATAAAAAAAGTAGCTCCATACAATTCTTCTATAAAGGAACGAAGCTTTGCCGTTGTCGGAAATTTCTTCGTACTATTTTGCATCACATAAGGAAGAAGAGCCCTGTGTGTTGAATTTTCTTTTGTAATAGGGGTTCGCCATTTCATCACAATCGTATTCGTTTTAAATTTTTCTGTCTTTACTGTATGTAATTGAAAGCCGCTATATTTTGTAATTTTTTCCGTTGCTACACTCATAACATACCTCCTCATATACTTACACTCATCATACACTACTTACTAGTATTTACTCTATTTATAAGGTTATTCTCATAAAGTCTAGATTAGGTGATTTTCCTTTAAACTTACATCATCTCCTTTGCTTATTTCTATTCCTTCTTTATTGTATAACCTAAACTCATACTGATAGGATTTCGCCTCTATTTCTGAAAGTCTTTCATCAAACGTTTCCATTGAAAATTTGTTTAAAGATACCTTTTTTCTCTCCTTCCAGTCATTATTTATGATTAAGTCAATCGAACATACACTTCACTTGTCCCATCTGATAGGAAAAGAAAAAGTGGTGTGCGCTCATCCTCTATCGGAACAGTGTAGGTAGTAACTCCATAAGATAGGTATAGTTCCCTTTGGAATCTTTTTCAAACTTAATAATTCCCTATCCCTCCCCATTTGTAAAAGCAGCGATTCTAGTCTTTTCTATATCAAAAATATCAATAATTTTAATATTAGTTTTCTCTTGCAATAAGTCACTTTTCATAATCAACTTTGTAATAGAAGCTTCATCATTGCCATAAACAGGACGATTATTCCATAATAGTCCGATTACAAGCATAAGCAATACACTACTAAATAAAATTAATAGATTCTTTATGCTCATTTATTTTCCTGGCTTTATAAAAAATTCTCATTATTATCAAAATATCATTCAAAAGAAGCTTATTCAATAAAAAACAAGAAAATAATTCCAGATTATACTTTTTCCTTTAAAGAGACGATTATTTCTCATGAAAACAGGAAAAAAATAAAGAAAAGAAGAAAGGGAGAGGTGCACAATGCCAAAACTTGTTTTGATTCGCCATGGAGAAAGTCTTTGGAATGTGGAAAATCGTTTTACTGGTTGGACAGATATTGAACTGTCAGAAAAAGGGTTAACAGAAGCAAGGGAAGCTGGAATTATTCTCCATCATAACGGCTACACATTTGATATTGCATATACATCCTATTTAAAAAGAGCAATTCGGACATTATGGATTATTCTCGATGAAATGGACAGTATGTGGATTCCTATACATAAAACGTGGAAATTAAATGAACGTCATTATGGTGCTTTGCAAGGACTCAATAAAAAAGAAACAGCTGATCAATATGGGCTTGACCAAGTTCAAAAATGGAGAAGATCCATGGATATCAGACCGCCAGCTTTAAATAAAGATGATCCCCGTTACAATATCGACGATCCAAGGTATCAACAGCTCGAAGAAGGCGACTTTCCTTTAACGGAAAGTCTTGCCGATACGGAGAAAAGAGTCTTAACTTTCTGGGATCAAGAAATTGCACCTATGTTACGCAACAATAAAAAAATAATAATTGCAGCGCATGGTAATACAATTCGCGCTATTATTCATTATTTAGATAACGTTTCACCAGATGGGATTGCGTCTTTAAACATTCCAACAAGCATTCCATTAGTATATGAATTAGATGATAACTCTTTAAATCCTATGCGCCATTATTATTTAGATATGAATGGCGAAGTTCCTGCAGATGTGATTCCTAAACATATTCCAATTGAATTATTAGATAAAGAATTTAAAACCAAGGCAATTAATACACATGAAGAATAAGAAGCATCAGGTAAATTACTAAGTGAAATGAATAAATAAAAAGAGACTCCACTTGTGCTGCACCCTAAAAAGTCAGAATTGGTTCGTCTAACTTTTGGGGTGCACATCAGCTTGAAGTCTCTTTTTCATTTCCTAAAGGATTATCTGCTACCTTTAATATAAGGAACACCAGAAGCTTTTGGTGCATCTGCACGACCGATAAAGCCTGTTAATGCAACAATAGTTAATACATATGGGGCAATTAACAAGTAAACGCTCGGAATGTTTTCTAAGAACGGTAGGCTGCTTCCAACAATACTTAAGCTTTGAGCAAAACCGAAGAAAATCGCAGCTCCCATTGCTCCAAGCGGATTCCATTTTCCGAAGATCAGGGCGGCAAGTGCCATGAACCCTTGTCCGCTAATGGTCGCATGGGTAAAATCATTTGTAATCGACTGGGCAAAAACACCGCCGCCTATTCCACCAAATGCACCAGAGAGAATAACTGCAACATACCGCATTTTAGTTACGTTAATACCCATTGTATCTGCAGCCATCGGGTGTTCTCCAACAGAACGAAGGCGTAACCCGAATGGCGTTTTATACATAACAAACCAAACAATAATAGCAACAACAATAGCTAAGTAAGAAGTCCAATAAGTATTAGAGAAAAATAAGTCTCCAATCACAGGGATGTCCTTTAATAGCGGAATATCAATTTTCTTAAAGCTATAACGAATGGTACCTGTTTGTCCCTTTCCATCATAGATTAATTTCACTAAGAACATAGCAAGACCAGCTGCTAGTAGGTTAATCGCTACACCAGAAACCGTTTGGTCGGCACGGAATGTAATACTTGCCACCGCATGAAGGATGGAAAATAAAGCTCCCACAACCATTGCGACAAGTAAAGAAACCCAAGGTGTCCAAGCGCCCAGACTATCAGCAAATGTTAAATTAAAAACAATGGAGGAGAAAGCTCCCATTACCATTAAACCTTCTAATCCAATATTAACTACCCCTGCTCTTTCAGAAAAGTTCCCGCCAAGTGCAGTAAAAATTAGTGGAGCAGCAAACAATAGCGAAGAAGGTATGACAATTAATAATACGTCCATTAATCCCATTTACTTCTCCCCCTTTTTACTTTTATTTTTACTTAATCGTTCTAAAAATAAGCGAATCATATAGCTTGAAGCAACAAAGAATACGATTAAAGCAATAATGATATCAACCATCTCATTCGGTACTCCAGCTTCAAGCGGCATATTTAATGCCCCTACTTTTAAGAAACCGAACAAGCATGCAGCAAGCAAGATTCCGACTGGGCCATTTGCTCCAAGTAAAGCAACGGCAATCCCATCAAATCCAACCCCTGTAAATCCACCTTTATTACTCACATATTCAAATGTTCCTAAACCTTCCATCGCTCCTGCAAGACCCGCAAAAGCACCAGAAATGACCATGGAAAGAATAATATTACGGTTAACATTCATACCAGCATATTGGGAGGCATTCTGATTAAATCCAACAGCCTTTAATTCATATCCTTTTACTGTTTTTTCTAAAATAATCCACATAAGAATAGCGCATCCAATTGCGATTAAGATTCCCCAGTGCATCCGGGAATAGTCTGTTAAGCTTTCTAAGAACCCAGAACGCAGACTAGCAGTGGGCGCAATATTTTCTGTACGGTCTGCTTTATCTGTAAGCACATTTCGGATTAAATAGTTGGATACATGTAATGCGACATAGTTCATCATAATACTTACGATAACTTCATGTACTCTAAATCGTGCCTTTAAAAAGCCTGGTACAAATGCCCACAGCGCACCAGCCGCAGCAGCAGCTAATACAGCAAGTGGTAAATGAATAATTTTGGGTAAATCAAAGGAAATCCCTACCCAAACCGCAGCAAGCCAGCCAACAATTAATTGCCCTTCAACCCCTATATTGAATAATCCAGTACGAAAAGCGAAGGCAACTGCAAGACCTGCAAGAATTAACGGAGTAATTTGGCGTACTACTTCTCCAGTAAAATAAATATCACCAAATGCTCCATTCCAAAGGGCTGTATATGCATCCGCAGGATTATAACCTGTTGCAAACATGATAATCGTCCCAACAATAACCCCTAATAATACGGCAATAATTGGAATACTAATTTTCTTTATTGTATTAGACATTATTCTCCACACCCACTTTTTTAGCTTTCGATCCTGCCATTAATAAACCTAGCTCTTGTTCTGTTGTTGTTTTTGGATCCACTGTTGCAATAATTTCTCCATCAAAAATAACAGCAATGCGGTCACTAACATTTAAAATTTCATCTAATTCAAAGGAAATCAACAATACCGCTTTTCCTTTATCTCTTTGTTCGATTAATCGTCGATGAATAAATTCAATCGCCCCTACATCCAGTCCCCTAGTAGGCTGGGCTGCGATAAGCAAATCAGGGTCACGATCTACTTCTCTACCAATGATTGCCTTCTGCTGGTTCCCCCCAGATAGAGCTCTCGCTGGTGTGTGAATACTTGGTGTTCGAACATCAAATTCTTCGATTAATTTACTCGCTTTTTTCTCAATTTCGCCTTGGTTCAAAAAGCCATATTTAGAAAATGGGGTTTTGTAATAGGTCTGTAAAGCCATATTTTGTCCAATCGAAAAGTCAAGAACTAAACCGTGTTTATGGCGATCCTGCGGAATATGACCAATCCCACTTTCCGTAATTTTTCTTGGAGAAAGAACACTGATTTCTTTGCCGTTAAGTGTAATGCTTCCACTGTTTTTCTTCATTAAACCAGTAATCGCCTCAATCAGCTCTGATTGACCATTGCCATCTACCCCAGCAATCCCGACAATTTCACCTGCTTTAACATCTAGGTTAAGAGAGTTGACTACATGGACACCACGACTATCTTTTACAGTTAAATCAGAAATTTTTAATACTGTTTCTTTCGGATTTGGTGCTTTCTTTTCTGTTTTAAAGGAAACTTCACGACCAACCATTAAGTTCGCAAGTTCATTTGGGTTTGTATCTTTTACATTATAAGTGCCAATACCTTCCCCTTTTCTGATAACCGTAACACGATCACATACTTCCATAATTTCTTTTAATTTATGGGTAATAAGGATAATGGACTTGCCCTCTTGAATTAACTTACGGAAGATACCAATTAATTCGGCAATTTCCTGTGGAGTTAAAACAGCTGTTGGCTCATCAAAAATCAAAATTTCCGCTCCGCGATATAACGTTTTTAAGATCTCTACTCTCTGTTGCATTCCAACAGAAATATTTGCAATCTTCGCCTTCGGATCAACTGCCAATCCATAACGCTCTGAAATTTCCTGTACTTCTCTTTCTGCTTTTTTTAAATCAATTTTTCCTTTGCTGACTGTTTCTTTTCCCAAAATAATATTTTCTGTCACGGTAAAGGTATCAATTAACATAAAATGCTGATGAACCATTCCGATTCCTAAATCATTCGCAATATTTGGATTAGAAATATTTACGACCTTCCCACGCGCACGAATTTCCCCTTTTTCTGGCTGATATAAGCCAAAAAGAACGTTCATTAGCGTAGATTTTCCTGCACCATTTTCCCCTAAAAGTGCGTGAATCTCACCTTTTTTTACTTGAAGGGTAATATTGTTGTTGGCAACAATACCAGGGAATTCTTTACGAATATTTAACATCTCGATTACATATTCCATCTAATCCACTCCTTCTTACTTACCTTACAAGATAAATGTTTTAAAGCTTAAAATACACGTATGATGTCAAAGAAATTTATTTTCTAAAACAATCCACAAAGGAAATTATGTAATTTTTATATTACGATAATTTCGACATATAAAATTTTTAATAAAGACTAGAATAAACTTCTACTCTTTAGTTAAAATTCTATTTTTTGTCGTAAAAAAGGAATAAGTGTTTGCCATGCAAACCACTTATTCCTGGAAAATTAGCAATTGCTATTTACTTAACAGTATCAGGAACAGTGTACTCACCGTTTTTAATTTTAGCAGTCCATTCTTTAACAGCTGCATCAATTTCTGCTTTCTTTTTAACTTCTTCATTAATTGGTGCAAGACCTACACCATCTTCTTTTAAACCATAAACAGTAGTTTCTCCACCTGGGAATTTACCGTCTTTTGCTTTAGTAGAAATATCTTGTACCGCTGTGGAAACACCTTTTAATGCAGAAGTTAACACAATGTTATGATCTCCTACAACACCTTCTGCTACCTGATCAGAGTCAACACCGATTGCCCAAATATATTTTGAAGGGTCTTTTTCTTTTAAATCACGAGCTTCAGAGAATAATCCAGCACCAGTACCACCAGAAGCATGGAATACTACATCCGCACCTGAAGAATACATTTTGCTTGCAATTGTTTTACCAAGTTCAGGTTTATCAAATGCACCAGCATATTGTACGTCTACCTTAATATTAGGGTCTACCGCTTTAACACCATCAACAAATCCAGCTTCGAAGCGTCCAATTACATCTCCTTCAACCCCGCCAATAAATCCAATTTTTTTAGATTCCGTTGCATGAGCCGCTGCAACACCAGCTAAGAAAGAAGCTTCTTGTTCTTTAAAAGTAATGCTTGCTACATTAGGTTGGTCAACTACAGCATCAACAATTGCAAAATGTGCATCTTTTTGTTGTTGAGAAATTTCTGAAATTGCACCTTCCATTAAAAATCCGATTCCAAATACCAAATTATAGCCTTGACGAGATAAGTTATTTAAATTAGTAGCATAATCTGAATCTGACTGTGATTGTTGGTAATCAATACCATTACCTTTTGATAAGCCATTCTCTTTACCAAATGCTTGTAAACCTTCCCAAGCTGATTGGTTAAATGATTTATCATCAACACCACCGACATCTGTTACCATTGCAACTTTAAATGAGTCTTTCTCTTTATTTCCATCTGCTGCTTTATCGTTATCCTTGTCATTACTTCCACAAGCACTTAATACAGTTCCAGCAGCTAGTACTAAAGATAGTGCTAAGCCAAATTTACGCTTCTTCAAAGCTTGTACCCCCTAGACTTTTTTGTTATTTAGTTAAACTTTTTACGATTAGTTTGTTCAGCTTCTACGAGTAAATTCGTTTTCTTAAAACTTGAAAGCTAAACTTATCGGATCGAAAATAATTTACTGAATAAAGAATCGGTTCATCCTTCTCATCATAATGCGTCTGTTTTAAAACAAGCAGTGCAGTTTCTGGTTCACATTGCAGAATGGGAGATACTTTATCGTGATATCCTATCGGCTCGATTTGTGCAACAGCGTATGTAATATGTCTTTGGCTATCCGATTCCAAGAATTGAAAAATTGATTCTTGATCGTATGAAAATCGTTCAGGCAAAATTTTCTGTGGCAATTTATCCATACAATATACAACCGGTTCGCCATTAGCTGTTCGAACTCTTTCGATAACAAGCATTTCCTCCCCTTGTGATGCAGAGAAGCGTGTCGAGTCTTCTTCAGTAGCGAACATCGTATTTGAGCTTAGAAATATGGTGCCTGGATTCATACCTGCCTGCTTAATCATATTCGTGACACTATTCAATTGTTCTATGCCAGAATTAAACAATGGTTTACAGTTAACAAAAGTGCCAACACCGTGTCTTCTGACAATGACATTTTCTTCTTCCAATGTGCGTAGTGCCTCTCTTAAAGTGGCCCGACTCACACCTAAAGTTTTTGCAAGTTCGAATTCTGAGGGGAATTTTTCTTTTTCTTTATAAATTCCTAACTCAATATCTTTTTTTAGACGATCTACTACTTGCAAATATAAATGTCTCGTATCCGATTTAATTAGCATATGATGTTCCTCCAAACATTTCTAAGACATCAGACCTCTGATGTTCAATCATTCCTACTAATCGAAAATACTATAACACTTTTTTCCTAAGAAATAAATAGACTTTTAAGAATTTCGTCGAAAAAATACAGAAATGAGTAATTGTTCGGAAATCAACCGTTTTCTTTTGTATATTATTGTAAAAATAATACTTAATTTTGCTATTTTTCTTATACACCCTGAATGAATGTTTTGAATATACGCTAAAAAAGGACTTAAAATAGGTTATACTATTTCAAGTCCTCTTTTAAAAAATTGATTATTTTTCCGCATAACTGAATCGTTTTGTGTCCTTTATGGCGGATGATATCGATTCATCCATACTATTGACCATACTACTGCATATTTATTTCTTCGGAACCTTTTGGCACAAGAACTGTTCTTGGTTTGCTGCCCTCATATGGTCCAACCACACCGCGGGCTTCCATTTCATCGATTAATCTTGCTGCTCTCGTATAACCGATGCGGAACCTTCTTTGTAACATACTAACGGAAGCTGTTTGCATTTCGACAATTAATTCAACTGCTTCATGATACAGTTCGTCTTCTACAGCTCCAGTAACTTCCACAATTTCATCTGGAATCATTTCCTCTTGGTATTGTGCTTTTTGCTGGCCAATAACAAAATCAACCACTTCCTCTACCTCTTCATCGGACAAGAACGCCCCTTGTACTCGCACAGGTTTGCTTGCCCCATAAGGGAAGAATAGCATATCTCCTCTTCCTAATAGCTTTTCTGCTCCTCCCATATCTAATATGGTACGAGAATCAGTCTGAGAGGAAACTGCGAACGCAATTCGCGATGGAATATTTGCTTTAATGACTCCCGTAATAACATCAACAGAAGGTCGCTGAGTGGCAATAATTAGATGAATTCCGGCTGCACGGGCCATTTGTGCAAGGCGTGTAATGGCATCCTCTACATCAGATGATGCCACCATCATTAAGTCAGCAAGCTCGTCTACAATCACCACGATAAATGGCAGTAATGGCTGCTTCTCTTGTTCCTCTGCATTTATTCGTTTAATATACTCATTATACCCTTCTATATTTCTTGTCCCTGTATGGGAGAATAAATCGTATCTTCTCTCCATTTCACTAACAACCTTCATTAATGCCTGTGATGCTTTTTTCGGATTTGTGACAACTGGAGCAAGCAGATGAGGAACACCATTATATACATTTAATTCAACCATTTTTGGATCAATCATCATTAGCTTTACTTCATGAGGCTTAGCTCTCATTAATATACTTGTAATAATCCCGTTAATACAGACAGATTTTCCGCTACCTGTTGCTCCGGCAACAAGTAAATGGGGCATTTTATTTAATTCTGCGCACACTGCTTCCCCTGTAATATCTCGTCCAAACGCAATCATCAGCTTCGAATCTGGCTTATCATTTTTACTTGATTCCAATACTTCTCTAAGTGACACAACAGCGACTTCTGAGTTTGGAACTTCAATCCCGATTGCTGATTTCCCAGGAATAGGAGCTTCAATGCGAATATCCTTTGCTGCAAGAGCTAAAGCTAAATCGTCGCTTAAATTAACAATTTTACTTACTTTGACTCCTTCACTTGGATGAACTTCATACTTCGTTACCGCAGGTCCTAAATGAACCTCTGTTACTCTAGCTTTTACGCCAAAGCTATGAAAAGTTCGTTCTAGTTTAGCAGCGTTTGCGTGAATTTGCTCATATTCCCCACTCTGATCTGCCTTTCTCGGTAACTTTAATAGCTTTAAAGGTGGGAGTTCATAATCCTTATTTTCTACTTCTGTAAAAGTTATTGGCACGACATCACCTAAATCGGTTTGTTCCTCTGGCGAATCTGCCATCAAGTCTTCCTGAATGGCTTCCTCCTGATAGGCTCTTTCGGCAAAGGTGTTGATAATTGGCTCTTGTATGTATGGCTCGTCCTCTTGAGGCGGAGTGTTCACAATAATAGAAGCATTCGTATTTTCCTCAGACTGCTGATTTTCGCGTCTTGCTTGTTTTTCGGCCTTCCGCTTTTCTTTATTTTTTTGGATCGATTCTTTCCAATCTTTCATATCTTGCTTAAACGCTTCCCATTGATCTTGGAAAAAACTCCAGATACTTGATATAACTTTTTTAAAAGCACCACTTAACGTTTTACCAGTAAGCAAGATAAAGCCTATTATAATCACGATAAAGCTGATAATCTGTGTACCTACCGTATCGAATAAATAATGGAATAATGCAAATAAAACGGCACCAATCATGCCACCGCCTAAATCAACATTAGTAGCCTCTTTCTTGACTTCCATCCAAAATAATTCCCATGTATTTAATATAACACTAGGGTTTTGAAAAGCACCTTGACTTGCTAGCAACTTAAATAGTGTTACATGGCTAAGTAATAAAATAGCACTAACAATTAAATAAATTCCATTCAATTTCGTATGAAACATATAAGGCTTTTCTCTTTTCCACATTAAATAACCACTGTATACGATAAGGCCTATTAGGCAAAGCATATACCACTCTCCGAAAAAGAACCGGAAAAAAGAAACCATTGTTTTCCCAACCGCACCGAGTTGTAAAATAGAGATAAAACTCAATGCCATAAGGAGCAAAGCTACAAGTTCATATTGTATCGTTAATTTAAGATGTTGTTTTTTTCTTGTTTTTCTTTTTTTCCTTTTTGCCATTTGATCACCTAATATTTAAAAATTATCTTTCTCTTTTGTAGTAAAGAAGCAGCCTTAGGCTGCTTCTTTATTGTTCCTATATTATAACATAGTTTATAAAGGGAAACTTCTATCCGAAGGTTTTTTTATCCTTTGCTGTTTTTATAGAAAAAGGTATGCTTTTTGGTTTGGCTGATATTTCGCTCGTTTGGCTGATTTGCTGTCTACTTTGGCTGATTCTCCGCTCAGTTTGGCTGATATCCTGCCTACTTTGGCTGATTCTCCACTCAATTTGGCTGATATCCTGCCTACTTTGGCTGATTCTCCGCTCAGTTTGGGGAATGTAAAATATTTTGTGTAAATGATTGAATTACAATAAATGGTTAATACTATAACTATAAGATTCTTACCTACTAGGGGGATAGGGCAATGCTGGGGAGCACCCCGAGCACCTAGTAGGGTTCTGTACAAAAGTGGAGAGGAGTTTATCCTCTCTTTTTCTTTTGGGAGAACCAAAGCGATAAACCCTTAGGGCATAGCCCTAAAGCGTAAGAAAATGATAAGAAATGATTATTTCCCAAATCGTCCCTCAAACATTATTTCAAACTGTTGTCTACATTCTAACCATCCAGGCACAGGAATAGTCCATTTATCCGTTACACCGATAGTCGCTAGATAAACAATTTTTCTTAAAGCATTATCCGTAGGATAAGCCGTTTTCGTTTTGGTGACTTTTCTTAGTTGTCGGTGAAAGGCTTCAATAGTATTTGTTGTATAAATTAATTTTCTAATTTCCACTGGATAAGAGAAATAAGTGGTAAGTTCTAACCAATTATTTTCCCATGACTTAATAACAGATGGATGCTTCTTTTCCCATTTTACTTTAAATTCTTCAAAGGCCATTTCCGCCTGTTCAATGGTAAAAGCCTTATAGACATTCTTTAAATCGTTCATAAATTCTTTACGATTTTTATTGGGAACAGTCTTGGAATTATTCCGTAGTTGATGAATAATACAAGATTGAACATCAGTCTTAGGAAAAGTAGCGTTAATGGCTTCAGTAAAACCAGAAAGCCCATCTTTACAGGCTATTAGGATGTCTTCGACCCCGCGACTTTTTAAATCTTGACATACATTTAACCAAAAACTAGCACTTTCTTCTTCGCCAATCCAAATACCTAAAATATCTTTTATCCCATCAGTATTAATACCAAGAACGGTATAAGCAGCTTTACTCACAATCCTATTTTCATGCTTTACCTTAAAATGAATAGCGTCTAAAAATACAATGGGATAAACAGGTTCTAGTAGACGGGATTGCCATTCATAAACAAGCGGCAAAACCTTATCCGTTACCTTACTAACTAAAGTCGGAGAAACGCTAATTCCATATATGTCTCTCATATGACTTTCTATGTCTCTAGTAGACATTCCCTTGGAATAAAGGGCGATAATTTGATCCTCTAAGCCATTGATGGAGGTCTCATACTTTTTAATAATCTGAGGCTCATATTCTCCTTTACGATCTCTAGGGATATTTAATTTAGTTTCACCCAACTTAGATTTAATGGTTTTTTTACTATATCCGTTTCGACTATTTCCCGAGTTAATACCACTAACATTGTGTTTAGAGTAACCTAAGTGTTCCTCGATTTCAGCTTCAAATACTTGTTGAAGAGTTTCCTTAAAAAGTTCTTTTAACATCATGTGGATATCATCCACTGTTTCACATTGACTGGCCAACTCTCTAATTGTCATATTCCGTAGATCTTGCATAAATGATCATCTCCTTAATTGGTAAGTATAACCATTTACACAAAATTATAGACGCTCTCCCAGTTTGGCTGATATCCTGCCTACTTTGGCTGATTCTCCGCTCAATTTGGCTGATATCCTGCCTACTTTGGCTGATTTGCCGCCAACTCTAACTTAAAAATCATAATACTAGACAAGTTTTTTCCCTTATCATTCCCTTTTATCAACTTTTTTAGTAAAAAGCAATTAAAGGGTTGGAATTTTTGCTCCTGGCTGCATATCTGTCTGGAGAAAATGATTGGGATCGGTGCTAAGTATTCTTATGACTTCATATTCATTTGACTCATTTCTCGCAACTAATAAAGGAATGCCATTATAATGAATAACTTGGTGTTTTTCATAGATGTCTTGGCTCATTGGAAAAATCAATTCTTCTGGCATCATTGTATACATAATCATTGGATAATCCCTTCATTCTGTTCTTTATTGACATCAATCAACTCGTTGAGCTTTTTCATCGCATCCCCGACTCCGCCAACAGAGTCAATAAGTCCAGAAGTAACGGCATCATTTCCAATTACATTCGTTCCAATATCTCTCGTTAAATTTCCTTTTGCAAACATCAGATCTTTAAAATTTTCTTCTGTAATTTTAGAATGCTTGGTCACAAAATTAACAACTCGCTCTTGCATTTTATCTAAGTATTCAAAGGTCTGCGGTACTCCAATAACCAGACCTGTTAAACGAATAGGATGGATTGTCATTGTTGCTGTTTCTGCAATATAGGAATAATCACAGGAAACAGCAATTGGAACACCAATTGAGTGTCCACCTCCTAAAACAAGGGAAACAGTTGGTTTAGACAGAGAAGCAAGCATTTCAGAAATAGCTAATCCTGCTTCTACATCCCCTCCTACTGTATTCAAAATGACAAGCACCCCTTCAATCTTAGGATTTTGTTCAATTGCTACAATTTGTGGAATCAGATGCTCATATTTCGTTGTTTTATTTTGAGGCGGTAATTGTAAATGGCCTTCGATTTGACCAACAATGGTTAAACAATGTATTTTTGAATCTTGAGAGAGCTGAGGTACATTAGTTTGTCCCAGCTGTTGAATTTTTTCCATTAAGCTTGATGGTTTATCCTCATTCGGCTTTTCATCTGGCTGATTATTATTGTTAACTGAAACCATATAGTTCTCCCTTCCTAAAACCATAATAATCTTAGTATGAAGCGAGATACACTATTTCATGCGGCGAAATTGAAAAGTCAATAAGTCACTTTTACATCCAGAATAAATTGAAAACATTTCGGAAAATTTCTTGCCAATCATGCTTTCACGCTAAGCCACAGAGCCTGCGGTTCATCTAAATCCCAAGGAATCTTCTCCTTTATCAATTCCAACGCTCCAGAAGTTTTTCCCAAACAAACGAAAAGCCCCCTTATCTTAAGGAGGCTCTCACTTTTATCTTCTAACTGGCTTAACTTCCATTATAATTGGCAAGATCATTGGTCTACGTCTTGTTTTTTCATATAAGAACTGGTTTAGCGTATCTCTAATATCTTGCTTAATTCCAGTCCAATCAAAGCTGTCCTTACTAATACTTTTCTCTACAATATCTCTTACACGGTCAGCTGCTTCTTCTAGCAATTTCTCGGACTCGCGAACATATACAAAACCTCTTGTAATGATTTCGGGACCAGCAGAAATCTTTCTTTCCGCTTTATTTAATGTTACGACAACTGTTAAAATTCCGTCTTGTGATAATAACTTCCGGTCTCTTAAAACAATATTTCCAACGTCACCAACACCGCTGCCATCAATTAATACATTCCCAGCTGGAATTTTTCCGCCTACACGGAGGGTATCTTCTTTAAATTCAAGCACCTCTCCTTGTTCTGGAAGGTAGATATTTTGCGGTGGTACGCCACATTCAATCGCAATTTTTTCATGTGCCTTTAACACGCGATACTCGCCATGGATCGGCAAAAAGAATTTAGGCTTCATCATATTAATCATAAATTTTAATTCTTCTTGACTGCCATGATTGGAGCTGTTAAAGGTTTTATAGCCTGCTAGAAGTGTTGCACCTGCTCTGTATAATTTATCAATTGTTTTTCCAACAAATACTTCACTGCCTAGGAAAGAAGATGCTGCGAATAAAACGGTATCTCCTTCCATGATGCTTACTTGCTTATGATTTTTTTTGACCATTTTTTGCAGTGCTTCAATTGGTTCGCCTTTTGTACCAGTAGTAATAATTACCATTTGATCTTGTGTGTATCCTTGAAGCTCGTTATAGGTAACGATCGTTTCTTCATCAACATCTAAATAATTGTGTTTTAACGCAATTTGCAACACTCTTTGTAAATTCTTGCCGATAATCGCGACTTTTCGATTTGTTTTTTCAGCTGCATCAATAATATGTTGAATTCTATTTAAGTCAGTTGCAAAACATGCTGCAATAATCCGACCCTTTGTGTGTAAAAACGCCTCAATTAAGCTTTGAGTTACAACAAAATCTGTTGTAGAATAACCTGGTTTATCTGCATTCGTACTGTCAGATAATAACGCTAATACGCCCTCTTCCCCGATTTTTGCCATCTCGCCATAATCTGGCTTGTAAAGATCACTGGCTGTTTGATCGAATTTGAAGTCGCCAGTATGTACGATTGCACCTTCTGATGTATGAATAACAATCCCAATGCTATCAGGGATACTATGATTTGTTTTAAAGAAGGACACTTTTGAGGAAGCAAATGTTAGAACAGATTTCGATGTCACAATTTCGAATTGTGCTTGTCCTTTGAAATCTTGCTCTTTCATCTTTTCCTTTGTTAGTTCAGCTGTTAATAAAGTCGTATAAACCGGTACATCTAGGTCTCTTAAAATATAAGATAAACCTCCGATATGATCTTCATGTGCATGTGTTAAGAAAATTCCTTTTACTTTTTCTTTATTTTGCTTTAAATACGCGATATCTGGAATAACAATATCGATCCCGAGCATTTCATTTTGCGGGTACATTAAACCAGCATCAATTACAAATATATCTTCGTCTACTTCGACTACAAACATATTTTTACCGTTCTCGCCCACTCCGCCGAGTGCGACAAGCTTTATTTTGTCATTTTTCATCAATTTTTGTTTCCTCCTATGTTGAGTTAAGCCGACCATTGATCAGTTATGATTATTATACTTGATGTTTAAAAATGTTTACAACCAATTTTATGAAATCTTCCTTTTTCAGATCCATTTCATAACGATATCAGGAGGTATTTTTCTTTAGTTTGCCTAGCTTTTCAACCCTTTTTTCCTATAATAAAAATTTTTACCGTTTATTCGATTTAAACTTAAATATAGAGATAGCTATTACAGCAAAAAAGCAAATTAAACATGCTAGTATACTAATTCGATTTGCCTCATCAAATAAGAAACTAATGCTGATGATCCCTAAGCAGGTTACAGTAAATATCGGAATATATGGATACCCCCATATTTTAAAACTTGGCTGAAGAGGATATTGTTTTCTAAGCTTTAGCTGTGCTAGACAAATCATAATCCATACAACTGATACGACAAATCCAGGGAATGCCATAAGTAAAGAAAAGACTTGATCTTGTTTAAATAAAGCAATCATTGATCCGGCAATTAAGATTATACCTGTAACCATTAAACTATAAATCGGCACTCCATTGTGGTTTACTCTACTAAAGGCTTTTGGTCCTTCACCCTCCGTTGAAAGTGAGTACATCATTCTGGTACATCCATATATACCCGAATTTGCAGCAGATAACACAGCAATAATTAAGACAAAATTCATAATGTGTGCCGCTCCAGATAATCCAGAAATCGAAAGTACTTGGACAAAAGGACTGGATTCTTCTGTTAACTCATTCCAGGGAATTAGTCCACAAATAATTAAAATAGGCAATGTATAAAATAAAACAATACGAAATATAAAGCTTTTAATAACTTTTGGCAATACTTTTTCTGCATTCTTCGTTTCCGTTACCGATACACCAATGAGCTCGGAGCCACCATAGGAAAACATAACAATTAATAAGGCAGAAAAGACAGATGTCCATCCATTTGGGAAAAAGCCGCCATGCTCTGTGTAATTTTGTAGATAGTTTGTTTGCCCAGATGGAATAAGTTCAAATAAAACAGCGGCTCCTAATATAATAAATATAATAATCATGCCAATTTTAATACCAGCAAACCAAAATTCAAATTCTCCATAATTTTTCACATTCATTGTATTAACGACAATTAAACCTACTGCGCACAGAATACTTAATATCCATAATGGCACATCTGGTAGCCAAAACTGCAGAAAGCTTCCTGCTACAACTACTTCAATCACACATACCGCAAGCCATAAAATGCAGTACATCCAGCCAATAACGAATGCTGTCTGGTTCCCAAAAGCCTTCCCAATAAAGCCCTTCATGTTTGTATTTGGATAAACAATAGCCATTTCCGCAATACTGCCCATCACTACTAGTAATAAAAGTCCTGCAAATATGTATGTAAAAATAACACCTGGACCTGCAATGGAAACTGTTTCTCCACTACCTTTAAATATCCCTGTCCCAATAGCTCCTCCCATGGCCATTAAACTTATATGTCTTGGCAATAAGTTTTTTTGCAGCTGATTTTTCGCCATGACTTCTCCTCCTTACATTTAACCTTATCAAAATGTTCTTGCGTCTTACTAACCATTGTCCAAACCACAATTTTTCGATTGAGAAACTGGGAAGACAGTTTGCATTTTTCAAATGTGAACTTCCACCAAACAAAAAATTCGCAAGACGATATAGCTAAACACTCATCTACCTTCAAAAACTTCTAGTTTCTTATATGTTGAAACTTATGTTTGCCCTATTTAAAAATATGATGATGTATCCAATCATAATCAAAAACTAGTTTAGAAACAAGTTTTTCTTAGTAAAGATGTGAGATAAAAAAGACAGAAGAGCTAGTTATCTCAGGACGAATAAACCATTTTTGCTTTGGTTTATCCGTCATAATAAGAGATAGCTAAACTCTTCTGACACGTAAACATTTATTAAAACTAGCAAAAAAGAATCAAATAAACTGTTATCATTAGTCCTTGTGGATATACGATATCCTTCTAATTCCTTAAATGAATTTCGCTAACTCGATTCGTTCTTCCTCTGTTAATGGCACTAAAGGTAAACGAACAGAACCTACGTCAAATCCTCTTAATTGTAATGCTGTTTTTACTGGAACAGGGTTTGGAGCTTTAAATAGAATTAACATAAGAGGAAGTAATTGTTGATGCATTTTAGATGCTTCCTCAACCTTTCCATCTAAGAAAGAAGTCACCATTTCTTTCATTTCTTTACCAATAATATGCGAAGCTACAGAAATCACTCCTGTTGCTCCTACAGATAAAAGTGGTAAAGTTAAGCTGTCATCACCACTGTATACATAAAAATCAGCTGGTGTTGATGCAATAATTTTCGTGATATTATTTAAATTTCCACTAGCCTCTTTTACAGCTACAATATTATCAATTTCTGACAAACGAATAATAGTTTCTGGTTCAATATTAACAACAGAACGACC
The DNA here is from genome assembly GCF_038006285.1 of Niallia sp. FSL W8-0177. Classification (NCBI taxonomy): domain Bacteria; kingdom Bacillati; phylum Bacillota; class Bacilli; order Caryophanales; family Bacillaceae; genus Niallia; species Niallia sp. FSL W8-0177. Next base: position 1,264,751 of record NZ_JBBOUX010000001.1, on the reverse strand, counting down.
TGGAATATTATATATCATAACGGGTAGTTTTGTAGATTCTGCAACTGCTTTAATATGTTGATATAACCCCTCTTGGTTCGGCTTGTTATAGTATGGTCCAACTACCATAACAGCGTCCACACCTGCAAGTTCTGCTTGTTTCGTTAATTCGATGGACTCATATGTGTTATAACTACCTGTTCCTGCAATGATTGGAACTCTCTTTTCCACTACCTTTACCACATGTTTAAATAAAGCAATCTTCTCTTGTTTGGATAATGTGGGCGATTCTCCAGTAGTACCAGCTACTACTAAAGAATCTGTTCCGTTTTCAAGTAAATGATTAATTAACTGTGTTGTTTTTGGAAAATCTATATGTCCCTTGGCATCAAATGGTGTAATCATGGCCGTTGACACCCTACCAAATAAACCCATCGTTCCACTCCTATTCTCATTTCGATCTCGTTGTATCTATTTTTTTATTCTATTTCTTTTTCTAACTCAAACGCATCGTGTAATACATTAACTGCACTTACTAAATCATCCTGTTTCACCAGCACCCAGATCGTTGCATGGCTATCAGCTGATTGGAGGATACGAATTCCTTTATTTGAGAGTGCAGTAACAATTTTAAATGTCACCCCAGGTACACCGGCCATTCCAGCACCAACCACGGATACTTTTGCACATTCTTTTTCGATAACTGGTTCATATCCCATATTTTCAAGAACGGCAATTGCTTTGTTTGTCATCTCATTTGTTACAGTATATACGACACTGTTAGGTGAAATATTGATAAAGTCTACACTGATTTCTTCATTTGCCATCGCTTTAAAGACTTGCGATTGTAAGTCGTACTGATCTTTTTTTGCAAAAACTTTAATTTGAGTTACGTTTGCTACATGAGCAATTCCTGTTACAGGTCTTTCTTTTATGTCACTGCCTCGACTTTCCGCATTACTCGAGGTGACAAGTGTACCAGTCCCCTTAGAATACGTTGAGCGTATTCTAATCGGTACTTTTGCTTGCATTGCTATTTCCACTGCTCGTGGATGAATAACTTTTGCTCCTTGATAAGCCATATTGCAAACTTCTGAATAGGTAACAACAGATAGCGGACGAGCATTTTCTGCAATTCTTGGATCTGCCGTCATAATACCTTCTACATCAGTAAAAATGTCAATATATTCTGCTTGAAGTGCCGATCCTAAAGCAGCCGCAGACGTATCACTTCCGCCTCTTCCTAAAGTCGTTGTATCTCCATTTGGCGCTGCCCCTTGGAAACCAGCTACAACAACAACATCGTGATTTTTTAATTCCTCAAGAACACGGCTGCAATCCATTTCCATAATTCTGGCATTGGTAAAATCATTATTTGTCTTAAATCCAGCTTGAGCACCTGTTAATGCAGTTGCTGAAATCTGATTTTCTAGTAATAGTTGTGTAAACACAACACTAGAAATAATTTCGCCACATGACATTAATAAGTCGTTTTCTCTTCTGCTGATACTTGATTCTGATCCGCCGACTAAAGACAACAATGTATCTGTTGCATAAGGTTCTCCTTTTCGTCCCATCGCAGAAACAATTACTACTACTTTATATCCTTCATTTAATGCATCTTTAATATGATCTTTTGCTTGAATTCGGCTTTTTTCATCTCTAACAGATGTTCCGCCAAATTTTTGAACCATGATTTTCACAATAAACACCTCTGAACACTTTCTTAAAAGAGTGTAATATAAGGGTGCCTTTTCTAAAACAAATTTGGGGAATCTAGTTCTAAAAAGATTACCCCTTTCATCATTTTACTAGGAGGATCCCTTGTTGTTTTAACTTTGATGATTTTTTCCAACCAAAATGAGCACACTTATTTAAATGATTCCCTAAATAGGATTCTATTTAAGGAATCATTTCATAATAAGAAAGACAAGATTTTGGCACCATTATTTAGGCTTGTGTCCAAACTTGTACTTCCTGTATGTAGAATAAAATAGAAATCTACTTACAGGTAATTTTCCTGCATACTAAACCTCTACAGTCTTGCCTTTCTTCACTAGTCCATTAAACTAGCCCTAATTTAATTAGACTTTCAGCAATTTGTACAGAGTTCCATGCTGCACCTTTTAATAGATTATCGGAAACGACCCACATATGGAAACCGTTTTTCACATCTAAATCTTGGCGAATACGGCCGACAAATACATCATTGCTTCCTACGCAATCTGCAGGCATTGGGTAAACTTGATTACTTGGATCGTCTTGAAGCACAATGCCAGGAGCATCAGCTAACAAGGATTTAATTTCTTCCACTGATACTTGATCGTTATCTAATTCAAAATAAACAGATTCAGAATGACCGGTTGCTACTGGAATGCGGACACAAGTCGCTGCAACCTTTAAGTCATCTGCATGCATTATTTTCTTTGTTTCATTGATCATTTTCATTTCTTCGTAAGTGAATCCATTATCAGTAAATACATCAATTTGTGGGACTGCATTGAATGCGATTTGGTAATGCTTTTTATCACTCTTTACTGGTAGAATCTTCGGCTCAAATGCTTCTTTATTAAGAATTGCTTGTGTCTGACTGTTCAACTCTTCTACAGCTGCAGCACCCGATCCAGATACAGCTTGATAAGTGGATACTAATACTTTCGAAAGACCAAATTTCTCCTTTAATGGCTGTAAAGCAACCACCATTTGAATAGTGGAACAGTTTGGATTTGCAATTATTCCATTGTGCTCACGAAGATCTTCTTCGTTTACTTCCGGAACTACTAATGGCACGTCTTTGTCCATACGGAATGCGCTTGTATTATCAACAACAATTGCTCCATGTCTTACTGCATGTGGTGCAAGTTCTTTCGATACACCTCCGCCAGCGCTGAATAATGCGATATCAATTCCTTTAAAGCTCTCCGGAGTTGCTTCTTGTACGACAATTTCTTTATCTTTATACTGAACCTTTGTTCCTGCTGAACGTTTAGAGGACAAAAGTGTTAAAGTCGAAATCGGAAAATCTCTGCTCTCTAATGTTTTAATCATTTGTTGACCAACAGCCCCTGTTGCTCCAACTACTGCTACGTTAAATCCTTTTAATTGCTCCATTTAAGGTTCTCCTTCCAAAGGCTTTCTCTTAATAATAGGTAAGCGTTACGCTCCGCCTTAAATAATATTATCTATTTTAACATATTCAAGCAGCAATAAAAGAAACTTTTATCAGATTCTTTCAAAAAACACCGATTGGCGCTATAAAGTTCCTTGTGGAAGTCGACAAGCGCCTTTTTACGGTGCGTTTTCTTATCAGTCTACCATTCTTTTTCAATGAACGTGATTTATATGCCTTATTAAATAATCATGTGCTTTCCTGTTAATCTAGATATTTTTCCACTATTACTGGTTGAATCTGTTTATATTCTAATGCTGCTTCAATTGTTTCTGCAAGCATAGACATTCTTGCAACCATAGAATTCGGCTTTTTCTCAGGATCATCTTGACCGAATGGAATAAAGAAAATATTCTTTGTTGCCATTAAACGCATCAAATTAATCCCATTTAATCCTAAAGCATCATTAGTAGAGATTCCCAATACAACAGGCTTTTGGTTTCTTAATGTCGCTTTTGCTGCCATCAAAACTGCATTATCAGTCATTGCATTTGCGAATTTACTCATACTATTTCCTGTTAATGGGGCAATTACCATACAATCAAGAGGTGCTTTCGGTCCAAGCGGCTCTGCAGCTACAATACTATCGATTATTTTCTGTCCTGTTATTTCTTCTATTTTACTAACCCAATCTTTCCCCTTCCCAAAACGAGTATCCGTATTTTTTACATTTCCTGTTACAACTGGTACAACTTCCGCTCCCTGTGCCACTAACTTTTCTACTTGTGGCACCACTTCCTCATACGTACAGTGAGAACCTGAAATGCCAAACCCTATTCTTTTTCCTTGTAAACTCATGATTCATATTCTCCTCTCATTGCCTGCTATTGTTCATCCAGTAATTGTGCTAAGACATCTGCCAATATATTTCCCGCTGTTTTCGGAGCTACAATCCCCGGTAAACTCGGCGCAAGCAATGCCTTAACTCCTCTTTTTTCTGCGTATTGAAAATCTGTTCCGCCTGGTTTAGATGCCAAATCAATTACCAATGTGTGCAATGGCATTTTTTCAATGACATCAGAAGTTACGACAAGATGGGGAATTGTATTTATACAAATATCAATATCATCGACTGCAATCTGTAAATCATCTAAATGTACTGGGATTAATCCCATTTCGATAATGCGAGCAATATGTTCACTTTGACTTGCTGCGACCTTTACTTTCGCTCCTAGGGCATGAAAAGTACGTGCAACACTCATGCCTACACGACCTAGCCCAAGCACAATAACATTCGATCCATGAATCGTTGTGTCTGTATGTTGAATTGCCATCATTATTGTACCTTCGACAGTTGGAATAGAATTTAAAATTGCTACATCATCTCGGTTAAATAATTGAACTAATGATCGGTTGGTTTCTTTAATAAGCAAATTTAAATAATCATTCGTTATTCCTGAATATATGATGCAATGCTCAGGGGTTTTTTCTACTATTTTTTTCGTTAAAAAAACCTTCTCATTCGAAAAGATTGTATCAACTTGCCCATTTAGGTCTGTTCCTCGAACGGGTAAGATAATAGCATCTATTTTCGAAAAATCTACGTTATCGATTTTTTCTTTTGTAGCTCCAGTGAATGCATGGTCCAATTGCTCGAAGCCAATTAATGAAAGGATTGCTTGTTGTTCTGTTAATTTACGAACAATTTCAAGCTGCCTTGCATCACCGCCGATAATCGCGATTTTCATCCTTTTCAGCATGAATATTTCACCTTCTTTTTTTAAAGATCCTGTTTTTCATAGCTCGCTACTTCAACATCTTATGTGATTACCTATTATTAGGTGAGTTGTTTACTGCATTTCCTTAAAAAGATGGTTTCTTTCCTTATCTAGAATATAAATAACGATGCTCGGAACAAGTTTTGGTTGAAGTCTCCTCTTCGTGGACAGGGATTTTTCAGAAGTGAGTTATGGCAACTCCTTTATAAAGGGGAAAGCAAGAAAATGTTTTTAGAAGTGCTCAAACAAAAAAAACTAGGATTCAGAAGGGAATTCTGTTTCCTAGCTCTTTATTATATATGTAGCTTTTTATTGAAGTGCTTTTGGTAATTGTCCGTCTGGGCTGATTAGAGAGACCGAGAATGTGTCAGTGAATATATCATTTGCCATTTGATCAACTTCTTCTTTGGTGACACGATCAATATCGGCAATGATATCATCTAAGGAGCGATGTTTACCTAATAACAGTTCATTTTTTCCATTTCTGCTCATACGGCTATTTGTGCTCTCTAAGCTTAGCATCAAGCTGCCTTTTAGCTGCTCTTTACTATTTAGAAGTTCCTTTTCGGTAATTCCTTCTTTTTTCAAGAGGGCAAGCGTATTTTGAATAGTATCAAATAATTCATCTAACTGCTTAGCTCCTGTACCACCATAGATTGTCACTATTCCACTGTCTTGGTATGCGGAGTGATAAGAGAATACCGAATAAGCTAAACCCTTTTCTTCGCGTACATCTTGGAATAATCGACTACTCATACTGCCACCAAGAATATTATTTAAAGATACAAGTGTATACATTTTATCATGTCCCACCTGTAACCCATTAAAACCTAAGCATAGATGTGCTTGCTCTGTTTCCTTTTTGCGTGAAAAATTATTGGCATGGAAAGAAGGCTTTACTAGTTCTATTTCGGATTTACCGGCTTCAAATGACCCAAAATATTTTTCTACTTCTGAAATAAATGCTTCGGTAATGTTTCCTGCGATCGAAATAACCGTATTCTCTGGTGTATAATGATTAAACATATACTCTCTTAGCGTATCTCCATTAAACGTAGCCAGTGTCTCTTCAGTTCCTAAAATCGGATAGCCAAGTGGATGTTTATCATAAATTGCCTGACTCAATAAATCATGAACAATATCATCAGGTGTATCATCATACATTTTAATCTCTTCACAGACAACATTTTTCTCTTTCTTTAATTCTTCCTCATCAAATGTCGAGTTAAAATACATATCTGCTAACACTTCTAACGCCATATCAGCATGTGTATCTAAAACCTTTGCGTAATAACAGGTATATTCTTTTGAAGTAAAGGCATTTACCTGGCCGCCAATACTATCAAATGATTCTGCAATTTCTCTCGCACTACGTGTTTTTGTTCCTTTAAAAAACATATGCTCTAAAAAGTGAGATACCCCATTGTTCTTTTCATCTTCTTTACGAGATCCTGTACCAATCCATACGCCAATAGCAACGGAACGTACTGTTGGAATGTTTTCCAATACAATTCTTACTCCATTTTGGCAAGTATATCTTTTGATCAATTATGTTCCTCCTGTTCTTCTACCAAGTTGCAAAAAGTAGCTGCGACTGCTAGTATATCTTATTCCTCTTATTTTTTCCAAAATATTGTTTTAATATAATGATAACATATATCCATTTTAAAAATGAATAGCGATTAGTTCCCTTTTAAAAGGAAGACTGGCTTCATTTGCCATGTCCTTTCTTATAGATGTTGTTTTTCTTCTATAAGAAGCAAGACTATAATAAAACGTTTTCTCTTTATAGAATACTATAAGATGAATCGAACTACTATTTTTTTGTTTTTATGCTTTCTCGTTCTTCACTAAGCATGTCACTAACTGAATCGATTTTATATCCTTTATTTTTGATTTCGATAATTAAATGTTCAAGGCTATTTGTAGTAACTTCTGTTGGATGCATAAGGATTAGAGCCCCATTATGGATCTTCCCTGTAACTCTTTTAAGCAATGTATCAGGACTTGGTTTTTGCCAATCAATCGTATCCACAGACCATATTACTGTTTTAAGCTTTTGTTGAGCGGCAATTTTCACTACTTCATTATTAAAATACCCACTTGGTGGCGCTAATAATGTGACTTGCTTACCAGTTGTCGCTTCGATGACATCATTTGTTTTTACGATTTCCTCATGAATTTTACTACTGCTAATTTTACTCATATCTGGATGGGTATAGGAATGATTTCCGAGTTCATGCCCTGCTTCTGCAATCATTTTAGCAAGATCTGGGTTTTTCTGAACCCATCTGCCTTCCAAGAAAAAACTCGCCTTGACATGATGCTTTTTTAAGGTTGATAGTATGTCAGGTAAAAATTCATTTCCCCATGCTACGTTTATAATAAAGCTTACCATTTCTTTTTCTGGATTCCCTTTATAAATAGGAGCAGGTGGCAAATCATTTAGTGTAATTTTTGGTTTCACTTGCTTAAAAACCAATCTTTGTTCATTGAATTTCTTTTCTTTTTTCATATTCTTGTAAGAAGCATCAATATCCACTGTCACCCCATTTAATCCAGGAATAGCTTTCCATACAGGATCAAGCTTGGCATCAATCGGCTTCTTTTCATAGTCTTTCGCTTTCTCGCTTATCGTCGTATATAAAGAGTTAGTTGCTGTCACTGAGACAGCGTTTTCTTGTAAAGTACTTACATATGTATCAGCCCAAGGATTATTAACTAAAAACCAAGAGATGGCTAGTATTCCTATAAGTGAAACTGTTTTCTTCATCACCTTTTCCCCCCCAGTTACTACCATATGATAGGAAAGGACAAGGTAGAACGCTTAATGACGGACTTAACTTATCCTTTTCTCCTATTATTTTGTTCAAAACGTTCCTTTTCATTCCACAAAAAAATACCCGCTAAAAAACATAAGTAGTTTTTTAGCGGGTACCCTTGATTTCAATTTTATTAGTTTTTTGCATTCTCAGCTTGTTCTTTTTGTTCTTTCAAAACAGCTTTACGAGATAAATTTACTCTTCCTTGTTTATCAATTTCTGTTACTTTCACAAGGATTTCATCACCGATTGCTACTACATCTTCTACCTTGCCAATTCTTTCTTCAGCAAGCTCTGAAATATGAACAAGTCCATCTTTTCCGTTGAAAATTTCAACGAACGCACCGAATTTCTCGATTCGTTTTACTTTACCAAGATACATTTGTCCAACAACAACTTCACGAACGATATCTTCGATAATTTGTTTTGCTTTGTTATTCATTTCATCATCAACAGAAGAAATAAATACAGTACCATCTTGCTCGATATCAATTTTAACGCCAGTTTCTTCAATAATTTTATTGATTTGTTTACCACTTGGTCCAATAACATCGCGAATTTTGTCTGGGTTGATAGACATCATTAAAATTTTTGGCGCATAAGAAGATAGTGATTCTCTAGGTGTATTGATTGTTGCCAACATGGATTCAAGAATTTGCATACGGCCAATCTTAGCTTGCTGTAATGCTTCTTCTAAAATTTCACGTGATAATCCATCAATTTTTATATCCATTTGAAGTGCCGTTACCCCTTTAGAAGTACCAGCTACTTTAAAGTCCATATCTCCTAGATGATCTTCCATCCCTTGAATATCTGTTAAAATACTATAATGTTCACCAGATTTAATCAGCCCCATTGCAATACCAGCAACTGGTGCTTTAATTGGCACACCAGCATCCATCATAGCAAGGGTACTTGCACAAATACTAGCCTGTGAAGTGGAACCATTGGATTCTAATACTTCTGATACAAGGCGAATTGTATATGGGAAGTCTTTTTCAGAAGGAATAATTGGTTCTAATGCTCTTTCCCCTAGCGCACCATGACCGATTTCTCTTCGTCCAGGTCCACGCATTGGTCCTGTTTCACCAACACTGAAATTAGGGAAATTATAGTGATGCATAAATCGTTTTTCTTCTTCTACCCCAAGGCCATCCAATATTTGCACATCTCCTAAAGCACCTAATGTACAAATACTTAATGCTTGAGTTTGTCCACGAGTAAATAGTCCTGACCCGTGTGTTCTCGGTAATAAATGCACTTCAGAAGACAGTGGGCGAATTTCTTCTAAGCCACGTCCATCTGGACGAACTTTATCTTCAGTGATGAGACGACGAACTTCATTTTTCACTAATTTATCTAAAATAGCTTTCACTTGTTTTAAATCTTCTTCTTCTGCTTCTTCTGCTTCATATTTTGCAATGACAGAATCTTTTACTTCTTTAATAGCTGCTTCGCGAGCATGCTTCTCTTGTACACGAATAGCATCTAGCATTTCGCTTTCACATAATGCACGCACATCTGCTTCGATGTCTTTATTCAATTCGTATAGTACAACTTCCATTTTTTCTTTGCCAATCTCTGCTGCAATTTTTTCTTGGAATGCAATTAGGCGTTTAATCTCATCATGTCCAAACATAATTGCTTCAAGCATTACTTCTTCTGGTACTTCATCGGCACCAGCTTCAACCATGTTGATTGCATCTTTTGTACCTGCAACAGCAAGGTTAATATCACTTTTTTCTGCTTGTTCAACCGTTGGATTGATGACAAATTTTCCATCGATTCTTCCAACATAAACACCAGCAATTGGTCCTCCAAATGGAATATCAGAAACAGATAATGCTAATGAAGATCCAAACATAGCGGCCATTTCTGACGTACAATCTTGATCCACGCTCATTACTAAGCTGACAACTTGTACTTCATTACGGAAGCCATCTGCAAATAATGGGCGAATTGGTCGATCAATTAAGCGGCTTGCAAGTATTGCTCTTTCACTTGGGCGTCCTTCTCTTTTGATGAAACCGCCAGGAATTTTCCCAACCGCATATAGACGCTCTTCATAATTTACTGTTAATGGAAAGAAGTCTAAGTTCTTTGGTTCTTTTGAAGCAGTTGCTGTGCTTAATACAGCTGTATCCCCGTATCGTACAAGTACTGCACCATTTGCCTGTTTTGCTAATTGTCCAATTTCAACTGTAAGCTTTCTTCCAGCCCAGTCAATGGAATAGACATGCTTATCTTGTCCCATTCATAAACCCCTCTCTACTCATTCACTTCATGGAAGTTTCCGGTTAAGAACTACCTAAAACCTGCGTTATTTTATAAAATAAAGAATACTATCCTTAAATTTCTCTTCTACTAGTATACACATTTTATGTAACTAAAAAACGAAATTAATTTATGTAATCTATACTAATCATATGTTAGATTCGCATTTATTTACAATAAAAAAGCGGGAAAAATATCCCGCTTTTTTTAACTATCTACGTAGACCAAGTTTGTTAATTAAAACACGGTAACGTTGAACGTCTTTATTACGTAGGTAAGTTAAAAGATTACGACGTCTACCTACCATTTTCAAAAGACCACGACGTGAGTGATGATCCTTTTTATGTGTACGTAAATGTTCATTCAAATTATTGATTGACTCAGTAAGGACAGCGATTTGAACTTCTGGAGATCCAGTATCGTTCTCATGCGTTTTGTACTCATTGATAAGTTCGTTTTTACGTTCTTGAGTGATTGCCATCCTGTTTCACCTCCTAATTCTATTACACTAATCCCCAATTACCGAGCAAAACGTTGGTGATTCGATTTTGCCAAGCAAAGGTTGTTTTTAGTACGTCTTTAAGAATAACTGTTTTCTTTGGAAAAATCAAGACATAACCTTTTATTTTTTTATAAACAAAGAACATAAAAATAAAATCCAAAAAAAATTGACTACTATTGTAAGTCTTAGGGTATTTCTAGTCAGTCCTGCTAAAAATCACACTAGAAAACACTAGTTTCTTTCCATTATTTAGTTGGGATATATTTTTCAGTATATCCCAATCTAGTTAGAAATATTCAGGTTGCTTTTCTTTTTCTTATTGTGCCTTTTCATAAAAGTATTGTAAGGCAGTTTGCTTGTCTTTTTCAATTTGGGCTACTAGTTCGTCGATGCCATTGAATTTTTGTTCGCTTCTAATTCGTTTATGCCATTCAATGATTACGGAATGGCCATAAATATCTTGATGAAAGTCAAAAATATGGACTTCGATACTAATCTTTTTCTCATCGGGCTGAAAGGTCGGTTTTGTACCGAGGTTACAGACTCCTTCATACCATTTTTCATTGACAAAGAATCGAACTGCATATACACCTAGCGGAGGTAAAATGACATCGCTAGTTGATTTCACATTTGCTGTAGGAAAACCAATCGTTCTTCCGCGTTTGTCGCCATGGATAACCGTCCCATTTACTGAATAGTGTCTACCTAAAAGAGCAGGCACCTTTTCCATTTCACCATTATTTATAAGAGAGCGAATTAAAGTAGAACTTACTTTCTCGCCCCCAAAAGTCTCTTTGCCAATAATCGTTGTTTCATATTTACCACGTGAATGCTTAGAAAGAGTCTCGGCTGTGCCCTGAGCTTTCTTTCCATAAGTATAATCAAAACCGGCTACTACATGTTTCACATTTAAATCAATTAAATACAAATCAACGAATTCTTGAGGAGGCAAGCTAGCAAATTCAATCGTAAAATCGACAATAAATAAATAATCGATCCCTAAGTTTGCTAATTGTTCTACTTTTGCTTCAAAAGATGTTAAGTAATCTACTTTTTTTGTTTTTCCACCTAATACGATTGAAGGATGGGGGTCAAATGTCATCACCGCGCTGCTCCATCCATTTTCATCTGCCACTCTTTTCGCTTCGCCAATTACCTTTTGATGGCCAAGATGAACTCCGTCAAAGGAACCTAACGCAATGGAAATTGGCGGATTATCATGCTCTTTATTTCGTTCTGAATGGTTTATTCTAACTATCTTCACTGTGCTACTCACCTTTTCTAACAAATTTCTTTTTTTCTCATTTGTCGTTAAACTTTCTTTCAAGGTGAACGAGAGCATCAATGGTTACTCCAAGATTTTTAATATTTTGGACGGTTTGATTAATCCTTGTTTTGTTGGATGCTGAACATATATAGCTAACGCTTCACCTGTTGTTGTTTGAATGACAATTGGTTCCTGTTCATCTAGTAGATAAGCAGGAGTTTCTAATACCGTTCCGTTTCGTACCTTCATTGCTAATGTATCATTTATTTCATATTTCGGCAAATGTAAAAGCACGTCTTCCAGTGGATAAATATAGTTTTCCAGCTTCCCATTTTCTACATATTTCTCTAGTTCTTCAAATGTTACACACTCTTGTTTCGTAAAGGCGGCAGAACGAGTTCGGCACAAGTCTGACATATGGGCAGGATACCCTAATTTTTCGCCGATCATAACAGCAAGTGTGCGAATATAGGTGCCTTTACTACAGCTCACTCTAAAACGGAAGGATACAGTGTCTCCCTGTAACACTTGCCATTCGTCGATTAAATCTAAGGAGTAAATGTTTACTTGCCTAGAAGGACGGTCAATCTCAATCCCTTGTCTAGCATATTCATAAAGCCTTTTCCCATTTACTTTAACAGCTGAATACATTGGTGGTGTTTGTGTAATTTCCCCTGTTAGTTCTCGTAAAATCGCTTCTATTCTATCTCGCGTAATGATTTCCGCTACTTTTTTCTCCTCGACCTTTTCGCCAGAACGATCCTCCGTTGTCGTAGAGTACCCTATCGTTACTTCTCCTACATATTCTTTTCCTGCGTCTGTTATATATTCAGCTACTTTTGTTGCTCTTCCTAAACAAATTGGTAATACACCAGTTACATCCGGATCCAATGTTCCAGTATGACCGATTCGTTTCATATGTAAAATCTTCCGCAAACGAAAAACACAATCATGGGAAGTAAGCCCCTTGGGCTTCCATAATGGTAAAATCCCTTCCATATACCTCATCCTTTATTCATTTTATGAAAAAAACTCTTAATCTTGAGTCCTCAATTGTAATATAATTTAAAAGTCTTGTTAATGCGGCGGAGGAAATTTGACTCCTGCCGGATTTGAGGGAAAACCACAAGGATATGCCGAGGAGGCTCCTCCGTCCAGCAGAAAGCAAGTTCCTAGAGTGGAATTCAATGGGCTTCATTTCCACCGCTTATAAAAAAACTCCTATCGTCCATCCATAAGTATCATGGAAAAAGTCCGATAGGAGCAAGTTTATGTTACATCATTTTCTTTCGTCATCACTGGACGGATTTTCTTTTGCGATTTGATGCAATAATGTATCAATTCTATTTCCGTAATCTATCGACTCATCAAATTCAAACGTAATTTCAGGAGTTTTGCGTAAACGAATTCTTTGTCCGATTTCAGAACGGATAAATCCTTTCGCTTTTGCTAGTCCTTTTAGTGTATTTTCCCGTTGTTCTTGGTCGCCAAGTACAGAAATATACACAGTTGCTTGTTGAAGGTCACCAGTAACATTAACGTCTGTAACCGTTACGAAACCAATGCGAGGATCTTTTATCTTACGGCTAATAATCTCGCCTAGTTCCTTCTTCATTTGTTCACCAACACGATTTGGTCTTAGACTCATCGCGCAATTCACCTCATTTTTTTAAAGCCATTCTATATCTGTTATGGTTCTCTCTATTTCAGGAAAAGAATCAATAAACTGTTGTGTCTGTTGCAGCACAACTTCAGCCGAAACTCGCGCAGAAGCAACGGTAACAACAGCAATTTTTGTTCTTTGCCAAGTATCTTGATACCCGACTTCTGAAATAGAGATATTAAATTTTTGCTTTAAGCGGGTCATAATTCTTTGCAGAACCGCCCGCTTTTCTTTTAATGAGTGGGCATCATAAATAATGCATTCCACTGACATTAATCCAACAATCATTTACGCTCAATTTCTTCCATTACATATGCTTCGATAATATCGCCTTCTTTAACATCGTTAAAGTTTTTGATGGTAATACCACATTCGTAACCTTGAGCTACTTCTTTTGCATCGTCCTTGAAACGTTTTAATGCATCAATTTCCCCTTCGAAAATAACAACACCATCACGGATTAAACGAATACCGCTGTCTCTTGTAATTTTCCCATCCGTTACATAAGAGCCTGCAATGGTACCGATTTTAGAAACCTTGAAAGTTTGACGAATTTCCGCTTGACCAATAATCTTTTCTTGGAACTCAGGATCAAGCATCCCTTTCATCGCTGCTTCAATTTCTTCGATAACTTTATAGATAATACGGTGTAAGCGTACATCTACTTCTTCAGCATCTGCCGCTCTTTTCGCGTTTACGTAAGGACGTACATTAAATCCAATTACAATCGCATTTGATGCTGCAGCAAGGGTAATATCTGATTCATTAATCGCCCCTACACCTGTATGGATGATTTTTACGTTTACGCCTTCTACTTCGATTTTATAAAGAGCAGCTGCTAACGCTTCTGCTGAACCTTGAACATCGGCTTTAAGAACGATATTAATATCTTTCATTTCCCCTTGTTTCATATGTTCAAACAGGTTGTCTAAGCTGATTCTTGTTTTTTCAGATCTTTGCGCTTGAATCGCTTGTGTGGAACGAGCTTCTCCAATTTGTCTTGCAGTTTTCTCGTCTTTGAAAACAACAAAGCGATCACCAGCTTGAGGAACATCGTTTAACCCAGTGATTTCCACTGGCGTTGATGGTCCTGCTGTTTTAACTCGGCGGCCAAGATCATTAACCATTGCACGCACACGACCAAATGTGTTCCCAACAACAATCGGATCCCCTATATGCAATGTACCATTTTGTACAAGCAATGTTGCTACCGAACCTTTTCCTTTATCTAATTGTGCTTCAATAACAGTACCAACTGCATTACGGTCTGGATTTGCTTTATACTCTTCTACTTCTCCTACTAAAAGAATCATTTCAAGCAGAGAGTCAATACCTTCACCAGTTAAAGCGGAAAGTGGAACAAAGATAGTATCCCCACCCCAAGCTTCTGGTACTAATCCATGTTCTGTTAATTCTTGCATTACGCGATCTGGATTAGCGGTTGGTTTATCCATTTTATTAACAGCAACGATAATTGGAACCTCAGCTGCTTTTGCATGGTTAATTGCTTCAATTGTTTGTGGCATAACACCATCATCAGCAGCAACAACAAGAATTGTGATATCAGTGATTTTCGCACCACGTGCACGCATTGTAGTAAAGGCCGCATGTCCAGGTGTATCAAGGAAAGTAATTTTCTTGCCATTCTCCTCAATTTGGTATGCACCAATATGCTGAGTAATACCACCAGCTTCTCCTGCTGTTACTTTCGTATTACGTATGCTGTCAAGCAATGTTGTTTTCCCGTGGTCAACGTGTCCCATTATGGTAACAACAGATGGACGTTCTACTAATTCTACGCCTTCTTCATCTGCAAAGTATACTTCTAGATCTGTCGTATCAATTTGGATTTCCTCTTCGACCTCTACACCATAATCTGTACAGATTAATTCAATTGCATCTTTATCTAATTCTTGGTTGATGGTTGCCATCACACCAAGAAGGAATAATTTTTTGATGATTTCAGATGGTTCTCGGTGCAATTTTTTTGCTAATTCAGCAACGGTTAACGATTCACTGAATGTAATTTTCTCTGGTAATTCTTTTTCTTTTTTCGGAGCTGGCGGTGCAGCTGGAGCAGTATTTTGCTTCCCTTTACGATTGTTATTTCTATTCTTATTGTTATTATTATTATTTTTTGGTTTGTTAAAACCTGGCTTATTATCTTTAGTATTTTTCACAGATTGATTTACTTTCCCCTTTTCAGCCATTTCATCGCTTTCTTTTTCATACTCGTCGGCGATATTTTTAGCAGCCACTTTCGCAGCTGGCGCTTTTGGCTTATTTTCTTCATTCTTTTTATTATATATACTATCTAATTTTTTGACTGTATCCTCTTCCAATGTAGTCATATGGTTTGAGACTTCTATATTCATCTCTTTTAATTTTGCAATAACATCCTTGCTTGAAATGTTATATTTTTTTGCGTATTCGTATACTCGCACTTTACTCATCATTTCACCCCCGCTAGAATTAATCGAGCAGCGTTAAAAGTTTTTTTGCAAATCCATTATCCAAAACAGCGACAACCACTCGTTGTTCTTTCCCTATTGCTTTACCTAGGATTTCCCTATTTGAAACAAGCTTCACTGGTACTTTATAGGAACGACATTTATCAGTGATTTTCTTTGTCGTGTTTTGTGACGCATCTTCCGACAATAATATTAGCTTTGCATTACCGCTTCTAATTTCTTTAACGGTCAATTCCTCACCTGAGGTTATTTTCCGTGCTCGATTTGCTAAGCCAAGTAATGACATCCACTTGTTATCGTTCATTTGGATTGTCTTTGCTCCTTATCTATTAGTTCTAACAGCTCGTCATAAACTGTATCATCTACAGTAACTTCAAGCTGGCTAGAAAGAATATTCTTCTTCTTGGCTAATAGTACTGCTTCTTTATCCAATGAGAGATATGCTCCTCGACCAGATTTTTTTCCCGTTAAATCGACGGATACAATCCCTTCTTTGGAACGAACGATGCGAACTAGTTCTTTCTTCGGCTTCATTTCACCGGTAGCAACACATTTACGCATTGGTACTTTTCTTGGTTTGTTCACACACATTCACCTCTATCACTCGAAATCTTCTGTGTTTAAGCGGAAATCATCCTCTTCTACTTCATCATCAAACTTAATCAATGAATTTTCAGTAGGATAAATTCCAGCTTCTCTTGCTTCTGACTCGGATTTGATATCAATTTTCCAGCCTGTTAGCTTTGCAGCCAGACGTGCATTTTGGCCTCGCTTTCCGATAGCCAGCGACAATTGATAATCGGGAACAATAACCGTTGTTGCTTTATCTTCTTCGTTTACAATAACTTCTAATACCTTTGAAGGACTAAGAGCATTTGCAACGAAAACAGTAGGATCACTTGACCACTTAACAATATCAATCTTTTCCCCTTTTAACTCATTAACAATCGTCTGTACACGAGTTCCTTTTGGGCCTACACATGAACCTACCGGATCTACCTCTTCGTTCTCAGAATGAACAGAAATCTTAGAGCGATCTCCCGCTTCACGAGCAACTGATTTTATTTCAACTGTACCATCATAAATTTCAGGTACTTCCATCTCAAATAATCTTTTAAGTAGCCCAGGATGTGTTCTAGACACAAAGATTTGGGGACCTTTTGTTGTCTTTTCCACTTTTGTCAGGAAAACTTTAATACGATCATGCGGTTTATAATGCTCATTAGGCATTTGTTCATTTGTTGGTAAAATCGCTTCAATTTTGCCTAAGCTGACGTAAATAAATTTACTGTCTTGGCGTTGAACAATTCCTGTCATGATATCTTCTTCGCGATCAATAAATTCAGAATAAATAATTCCTCTTTCTGCTTCGCGAACTCTTTGTGTTACTACTTGTTTAGCAGTTTGGGCAGCAATTCTACCAAAGTCTTTTGGCGTTACTTCCAACTCCACTACATCTTCCACTTCATAGTTTGGATTAATTCTTTGTGCATCTTCTAAAGAAATTTCAAGACGTGGGTCAAACACCTCATCTACTACTTCTTTTCTAGCAAATACACGCATAGATCCAGCACCTAAATTCAAATCAATTCGTACATTTTGTGCTTGGTTAAAATTACGACGGTAAGCGGAGATCAAAGCTGCTTCCATGGCATCCATGATCACTTCACGTGATATTCCTTTTTCTTTTTCAAGTAACACTAGAGCATCAACTAATTCACTGCTCATGAGCGTTTATCCCCCTTTATTCTCTTTTATGAAAAATTATAATGATCGATTACAAAAGACATTTTTTCGATTCTTTATACATTATGAAAAACTAACTGCAAGTCTTGCTTTTGCCACTTTTTCGTATGGAATCTCAATCGTTTTCTTTCTTGTTTTAATTTTCACTTCAACTGTTACTGTTTTACCATCAAAAGCTGTTAAGACTCCTTCGAATGTTTTTTCCTTTTCAATCGGTTCATATGTTTTAATATAGACATTTTTTCCAATCGCTTTTTCAAAGTCTTTGTCTTTTTTTAATGGTCGCTCTGCTCCAGGTGAAGAAACCTCAAGAAAATAGTTTTCTGAAATCGGATCGACTTCATCTAACTTCTCACTAAGTTTTTCACTAACGACTGCACATTCATCAATATCTACACCTGTATCTTTGTCAATATATACCCGTAAAAACCAGTTTGGTCCCTCTTTTACATATTCGACATCTACTAATTCTAAGTGTAGTTCATCTAAAATAGGATGTACCATTTCTTCGACTATTTCTGTTACTTTGCTCAAAATTTTTCCCTCCTTAAGCAAGGAACCTTATTATGTTTTTAGAGTCAACTTAGCAGCCTGAAATATGTACTCTTTGTTGCTCATCCATCAAATCAGCGATACCCTTTCCTTTGATTTTAGGAAAAAAAACCCTAATACAAACAGGAAAGAGTGGGTTGCCCCACTCTCCATTCGCGAAAGTTATCCTTAGTATTTCCAAATAAACTATACCATAACCACTTCATTTATGCAAATGAAAGTCCGTAGTTTCAAGGTTTCTTCTCTTATTAAGAAAGAGTTTTAGAATAAAGAAAGCTGGTTTTGATCTGGCATATCAGCTAAGCACCCATGATTCTCTAGATATTGCATAATTGTTTTTGATACTTTTCCACGCTGCTGTAAATCCTCTTTCGATAAGAATTCACCATCTTTTCTTGCTTCTACAATATTAATGGCAGCATTTGTCCCAAGTCCAGGAATACTGTTAAACGGAGGGATAAGAGAGTTTCCTTCAATAATAAATTCAGTAGCACTTGATTTATATAAGTCCACTTTCTTAAATGTGTATCCTCTTTCTACCATTTCAAAAGCAAGCTCCATTACCGTTAATAAGTTTTTCTCTTTCGTTGATGCATCTAATCCTTTTGCCGTAATTTCATCAATTACTGCTTTAATACTATGGGATCCTTTTACCATTGCATCAATATCAAAATCATCGGCGCGAACGGTAAAATAAGCTGCATAATATAATAGGGCATGATGCACTTTAAAATAGGCAATTCTTACTGCCATTAAGACATATGCAGCAGCATGGGCTTTAGGAAACATGTATTTTATTTTTTTACAAGAATCAATATACCATTCTGGTACTTCATTCTTTCTCATTTCCTCTTCCATTTCATCTGTCAGGCCTTTTCCTTTACGCACGCTTTCCATAATCTTGAAAGCAAAACTTGGATCAAGACCTTGATATATCAAATAAACCATAATATCATCACGACATCCGATTACTTCACTTAAGTTACAAATATTATTATGAATAAGTTCTTGTGCATTTCCTAACCATACATCTGTACCATGGGACAAGCCAGAAATCTGTACTAATTCAGAAAAAGTTGTCGGCTTTGTATCTTCTAACATTTGTCGAACAAATTTTGTTCCAAATTCAGGGATACCAAATGTTCCCGTTTTGCAATAAATTTGTTCTGGTGTTACTCCAAGGGACTCGGTACCACTGAATATTTTCATTACTTCAGGATCATCTGTTGGAATGGTCTTTGGATCAATTCCACTTAAATCTTGAAGCATTCTAATAACAGTTGGATCATCGTGCCCTAGAATATCAAGCTTTAGAACATTATCATGGATGGAATGGAAATCAAAATGGGTTGTTTTCCATTCAGAATTCCGATCATCTGCCGGAAATTGAATTGGCGTAAAATCGTACACATCCATATAGTCGGGGATTACAATGATTCCCCCTGGATGCTGACCGGTTGTACGTTTAACCCCAGTACATCCAGATGCTAATCGATCAATTTCTGCACCGCGAATTTGTAAATTATTATCATTTTGATATGCCTTTACATAGCCATATGCTGTTTTATCCGCAACTGTACCAATTGTACCTGCGCGATACACATACTCCTCACCGAAGAGCACTTTTGTATAGTTATGTGCTTTTGGCTGATATTCACCAGAAAAGTTCAAATCAATATCGGGAACCTTATCTCCTTTAAATCCTAGGAAAGTTTCAAATGGAATATCGTGACCATCTTTCTTCAAGCGAGCCCCACAGTTAGGACAATTTTTATCTGGCAAGTCAAAGCCAGATCCAACCGAACCATCGTTAAAAAACTCCGAGTATTTACATTCCGCACAAATATAATGTGGCGGCAATGGATTAACCTCGGTTATCTCTGTCATGGTAGCTACAAAGGAAGAACCAACGGATCCACGCGAACCTACTAAGTATCCGTCATCTAACGACTTTTTCACGAGCTTATGGGAAATCAAGTAAATTACGGCAAATCCATGACCAATAATACTTTTTAGTTCCTTTTCTAAGCGTGCTTCTACGATTTCTGGTAACTCATCACCATAAATACGTCTAGCCATGCCATAGCTCATTTCCCGCATCTCTTCTTCTGATCCTTCAATTTTCGGTGTATAAAGATCGTCTTTGATTGGTTTAATAACATCAATCATATCGGCAATTTTATTAGTATTTGTTACGACTATTTCTTTTGCCTTTTCTTTTCCAAGGAAACTGAAGCAGTCCAGCATTTCATTTGTTGTACGAAAATGGACATCTGGAAGCTTATGGCGATTAAGCGGATTCGCTCCACCTTGTGAACCAACTAGAATTTCTCGATAGATTTTATCGTTAGGATTTTGATAGTGCACATTCCCTGTAGCAACAACTGGTATATCTAACTTATCCCCAAGTTTTACGATATTCCCGATTATTTCTTCTAATGCTTTTTCATCTTGTACTAGCTCCATTTCAATTAAATGAGCGTACACCTCTTTTGGCATTACTTCTAAATAATCATAAAATGGCGCAATATCTTCTACTTCTTCTGGAGCCTTTTGCATCATTGCTTCAAAGACTTCCCCTTTATCACAAGCTGATCCTACTAATAAACCTTCTCGATATTTTTGCAAGACTGATCTCGGAATACGAGGAACACGATAGAAGTAATTAATATGTGCAATCGAAACGAGTTTAAAGAGATTTTTAAGACCTACCTCATTTTGTGCGAGCACTGTACAGTGATAAGGCCGTGCCCTTTGGTAAGCATTTCCTTGTCCCATATTATCATTTAATTGATTATGATTCGTGATGCCCTTTTCAGCAGCATCTTTTAACATTTTTAAAGCGAGATATCCAGTAGCTTCAGCATCATAAATGGCGCGGTGATGCTGAGTTAATTCGATATCGAATTTCTTCGCGAGTGTATTTAAACGATGATTTTTCATTTCTGGGTATAAAAATCTCCCCAGTTCCAATGTATCAATGACCGCATTTGTCGATTTAGGCAGCCCTGCCTTCTGATAGCCGACATTCAAAAAGCCAACATCAAAGGAGGCATTATGAGCAACTAAGATACTATCGCCTGTCCAATCTGCAAACTTGCGTAAGACGATATCAATTTCTGGTGCACTTTCTACCATATCATCAGTAATACCGGTTAAATTAATGGTTGTCGCAGAAAGACGATGATGCGGATTGGCAAAAGATTCAAACCGATCGATAATTTCTCCATTATGAATTTTAACTGCAGCCAGTTCAATAATCGTGTTATATACAGCCGAAAGTCCAGTTGTCTCCACGTCGAATACTACATAGGTCGCATCCTCTAACTCGATATCCTTTGGATTATAAGCTATTGGTACACCGTCATCTACCAGATTCATTTCGACGCCATAAAGAATTTTAACGTCATTTTTCTTTCCAGCACCAAAAGCTTCCGGGAATGATTGCGCAACAGCATGATCCGTGATAGCAATTGCTTTATGTCCCCATTTTTTCGCTTGGCCGACAAGAGTTGCGACAGATGAAACAGCATCCATTTGACTCATTGGTGTATGAAGATGCAGCTCAACTCGTTTTTCATCCTCTTTAGCGGTATCCTTCCGCTCAACAGGCTTAATTTCATTTAAATCATTTCCTATCATCACTAAATCGCGAACGAATGTATCATTTTGAATGCTTCCCCGTGCTCTAAGCCACATTCCTTTTTTGACCAATTGGAAAAGAGCTGCATCTTCTTTATCACGAGAGAACATTTTGACAAGGATAGAGCTTGTATAATCTGTTATTTTAAAGGTTAATAGCGTTCGCCCACTGCGCAGCTCTTTTGTTTCTGCAAAGAAGACATATCCTTGAACTGTAACACGTCTTTCTTCATCGACGATCTCTTCCATACGACGATAATCGCTATCATCTTTGATCGTTAAGCCGATTGTTAATGGACCACTTGGAATTGGCGAATCACCAGCTTCTTTTTCAGCTTCCATCTTCTGGATATCTAATAAAGCTTGTTTTCCTCTTTCTTCATCCTCTTTTTGCTTCGCAAGCAAGAATTGTTCATACTCTGAATTTGATTTTTCTGCAACTATTTCTGTGTCTAAACTCATTGCAGGGAAACCAAAATATTGATAGGCGTCTGTTATTAAATTAGCGTATTTACGCTTAATCGCTAAGCCTTCCATTTCATTTCTAACTTGAATTGTCAGCTTATTTCCATTTAATTGCGGCACTTGTTCATTTAATAGTTTTAATAGCGGTGGAGAAATTCCTTGCATCTCCTCTATACATGCAGACCAATAGTCTCGAATTAATACATCTGTAACGATTCCATTTCTTACTCGAATATCATACGTAATAGTAGCAATATGAGAAAAACTACTTTTTAACTTGGCAGTAAATAATTGATAGATTTGAAATGGAATGATATCATCAAACAAAAAATGAAAATGCCACTTTTTGGACCGTTTTTCGACAACAATTTTTTCTATACTTGCGTTGCGAAAATGGGAAATATATGAATCCTCCGTTAATTGCAATTGTTGCAGCAAAATCTGGAAACGATCTACTTTCCCCTGTATATCACTCATTTATGTCGCTCCTTCCAATCTTGCTTATTTTCTATAAAAAATATTATATCACAGAAATAAACTGTTCTTTTCCTTAATGCAGTTTAGCATACAATCTAATCTACAAAAAGAAAAAGATTTAGCCAATTGCTAAACCTTTTTCTTTTATCCTGTTTGTGCTCACCCTTCTACTTGTGTTAAGCGAAGAATCGTAGCAGCAAGTTCACTTTCATGTACTTCTAGCATTTCTCCTGTACTTCTGACTTTTACTTCTACGATACCTTCAGCTGCTTTTTTACCAACTGTTATGCGAATTGGAAGTCCGATTAAATCAGAATCAGCAAATTTTACACCTGCGCGCTCAGCACGGTCATCTACTAATACATCAAAACGATTAGCCTTTAATGTTGCATATAATTTTTCGGATAACTCATTTTGTGTGTCATCTTTTGTATTTACAGTAATTAAATGAATATCAAATGGCGCTACAGCATTTGGCCATACAATCCCTCTGTCATCATTAAACTGCTCCACTATCGCTGCCATTGTTCTTGACACACCAATTCCATAGCAACCCATAATAAGTGCTTGGCTTCTGCCATTTTCATCTAAATAGGTCGCGCCCATTGCTTCACTATATCGAGTACCAAGCTTAAAGACATGGCCTACTTCAATTCCTTTAGCAAAAGTAATCGTACCTTTTCCATCTGGTGATAGGTCACCTTCTTGAATAAAACGGATATCTGCATATTGATCGACAGCAAAATCACGGTCTGGATTTACATTCACATAATGGTAATGCTCTTCATTTGCCCCACAAACACCATTTACAATTGCTTTCACAGCGTGATCGGCAATTACTTCTACCTCTTTCACGTTAATTGGACCTATTGAACCAACTTTGCTTCCTAATACTTGTTCCGTATCTGCCTGATCTGCTAATTCTACTACATTTGCTTCTAAAAGATTCTTCACCTTAATATCATTTACTTCGTGGTCACCGCGAACTAATACTAGAACAAACCTTTCATCAACTTTAAATAAAAGAGATTTAATGCATTTTTCTGCTGCTACATTTAAGAAAGAAGAAACTTCTTCAATAGTTTTTTGTTCTTTTGTTTCTACTTTTTCTAATTTTTTAGCAGGCTCGTCCGATTTATCATAGGAATTAATAACAGGTGCCATTTCAATATTTGCAGCATAATTAGATTCCGTTGAATACGCAATCGTATCTTCTCCAACATCAGATAACACCATGAATTCATGCGTATCCTTTCCGCCCATTGCTCCACTATCTGCAATAACTGCCCGATAATTTAAGCCGCAGCGCTCAAAAATATTGCAATATGCTTGGAAAATTGAGTCATAAACCTCCCCTAAGCTTTCATGCGTCGAATGGAAGCTGTAGGCATCTTTCATAATAAACTCTCTGCCGCGTAAAATTCCAAAACGGGGTCTTTTCTCATCTCTGAATTTCGTTTGGATTTGATAAAGCGTTAATGGTAAACGCTTATAGGATTTTACCTCATCACGAACTAGGCTAGTTATCACTTCTTCATGTGTGGCACCTAAAGCAAATTCTCTACTATTACGGTCTTTTAGGCGCATTAATTCAGGTCCGTAAGTAAACCATCTGCCGGATTCTTGCCATAATTCTGCTTGCTGCAATGCAGGCATTAATAACTCCACTCCACCAGCTGCATCCATTTCTTCACGAATAATTTGTTCAATTTTCTTTATTACTTTGTTTGCTAGTGGTAAATAAGAATAGATACCACTTGCGTTTTGTCTAATATAGCCTGCTCTTAATAAAAGCTGATGGCTTTTAATATCTGCATCTGCTGGTACTTCTCTTAATGTTGGAATTAACATTTTACTTTGCTTCATCTATCATTGCACCTCTATTATTTATGTTGTTATTAAGTTGTTACGGGATATATTACGTATTTAAGTCTAGTATCTTGTACTGCAGTCAACCGTCTCATAACTATTATCAAAAAAAGATTTTCCTGACAAAACAACATTCCCCTTACAATAAGGGGAATGAAAAGTATCCTACTGTATAAAAAATCGTTGGATATCATTCCAAGTGACGACAATCATCAATAACATGAGCAAGGCGAATCCAATAAAATGAACGATGCCCTCTTTTTGCCGGTCAATTGGTTTACCACGAACTGCTTCAATTGCAAAGAACAATAGTCGCCCACCGTCTAATGCAGGTAACGGAAGAAGATTCATAATACCTAAGTTAATACTTAAAACAGCCGCCCAATTCATTAAGGAATAGACACCTGATTGAGCAACCGTATCGGTTGATTGATAAATGGCTACAGGTCCACCTAAAGCATCAATCGAAAATTGGCCAGTTACTAGTTTACCAACTGCACCAAAAATTTCCTTTGTCCAATTATAGGTTTGTGTTGCACCAAATTGGATAGACTTTAATGGTGATTTCTCCATTGGGCTGTATACACCAACTAACCCAATTGTTTTTCCATCTACTTCCGATTCTTTAGGCGTTACCTCAATCGTCATTTCTTTTCCATTACGATCGATTAAAAATTCTAGGTTCTCTCCAGGACTTTTTTGAATAATGGTAACAACTTCTTCCCAAGAACCTACAGATTGTCCGTCAATACTAATGACATTATCACCTTCATGCAGTCCTGCACTAATTGCAACTCCATCATCTGTTAACTTACCAAGCTTTGCTTCATTTGAAGGAATTCCTTGTAATAAGGCAATCACAATAAAAATAAGAAAAGCTAACACAAAGTTCATGGCCGGACCTGCAAAAATAGCAAGTGTGCGCTGCCATAGTGACTTACTGGCAAATTGGCGATCATATGGTGCAATTTGTGTTTCGATTCCATTTTCAACAAAAACTGCATCCTTTTTCACAGGAAAAACGAGAAGATTATCTTCATTGTCTTCCTCAACATATCCTTTCACAAATAGCTTATGCTCTAAATCAGCATCCTCTACATTAATAACACGAGCATTCGGATACTTTTCTTTATTGTTTATAATAATTTTCGTTACTTCTTCTTTATCATTAAGGATTAAGCCGATGCGATGACCAGGTTTAATATCAACCATTTCAGGATCTTCTCCAGCCATCCGCACATAACCCCCAATTGGCAGAAGGCGAATCGTATAAACAGTTTCTCCCTTTTTTAAAGAAAGAACTTTAGGTCCCATTCCAATTGCGAATTCACGACATAAAATGCCTGCACGTTTAGCTAATACGAAATGCCCTAATTCGTGGAAAAAAACTAACGCACCAAAAATGATGATAAAAGCTATAACTGTATACAAAATTTTTAACCACCTTTTTATAGAAGTGTGCTTACTCTTTTTCTTGTTTCTAAGTCAATCTCTTGGATCACTTCAAGACTAGGGTTTAGTATATTCTGATGACTATTTAGTGCTTTTTCAATTAAATCTTCAATTTGCAGAAAGCTAATTTCTTGTTTTAAAAATTTTTGTACTGCCACTTCATTAGCTGCATTTAATACTGTTGGTAAAGTTCCACCTGCTTTTCCAGCCTCAAAGGCTAAATGAAGACATCTAAATCTCTCTATGTCCATATGCTGAAAATGCAACTTTCCCATCGCAGCTAAATCTAATCTTTTCCCATTCGCAGCTGGAAGACGCTCTGGAAACGAAAGAGCATATTGAATGGGTATTCGCATATCTGGAGTACCTAATTGAGCGATTACACTACTATCATGGAATTCTACCATTGAATGAATGATACTTTCTTTATGTAGTAATACATCTATTTTCTCATATGGAAGTCCAAATAACCAGTGTGCCTCAATTACTTCTAACCCCTTATTCATCATTGTCGCCGAATCAATCGTAATTTTTGCACCCATTGACCAATTTGGATGATTTAAAGCATCATCCACTGTCACCTGCTCTAACTCTTTTCTACTAAGGTCGCGGAAGCTTCCTCCAGAGGCAGTAATAATGAGGCGCTCAATATTTTTCGGGTTTTCCCCTTGTAAACATTGAAAAATAGCAGAATGCTCACTATCAACTGGTAATACAGGAACATTATATTTTGCCGCTGCATCCATCACAATATGTCCAGCAGTAACCAATGTCTCCTTATTCGCAATCGCTATAACTTTTCCCGCTTCAATTGCTTGTAATGTTGGATGTAATCCAACACTACCGATTACTGCATTTACCAGTATATCTGCTTTATCAAAAACAGCTACTTCTATCAATCCATCCATTCCATAGCTAAAATGGATTTCTGGGAAGATTTGTTTTAATTGCTCATAATCTTTTTTTTCTGCAACAGATACAAGCAGCGGACGAAATTCTTGAATGATCTTTTTTGTTAATTCTATATTTTTTCCTGATGAAAAGGCAACTAATTCAAACCTATCTGAATGACTTTTAATAACATCCAAGGTTTGCATTCCAATCGATCCTGTCGCCCCTAGCAAACTAATATACTTCACTACCTCACTCCTACACCCAATTTTTCTACTATTTATTCTAAATTAAATGAAGAAAACGTTCAAAGATAAAATAAAGCAGTGGCCAGACAAAAATAAGACTGTCAAACCGATCAAGAATTCCGCCATGCCCTGGTAATAACTTTCCTGAGTCCTTCACATCATAGTGACGTTTTAACGCAGATTCTGTTAAATCACCAATTTGTCCAAAAATAGATAAGATGATGGTAGTAAAAGCAAAACCTATAGACCATTCTATGTATCCAAACACACTAAATAGAACTCCTACTACTAAAGCACTGACTATCCCGCCAATAAATCCTTCAACTGTTTTATTTGGACTTATTTCTGGCCATAATTTTCGTTTTCCAATTGCTCTTCCGATGAAGTATGCACCAGAATCAGTTGCCCAAATGATAAATAGCGAATAAATAAGAAAAGCTAAATCGGTTTCTCTAATTTCAATAAAGAAATGGAATCCTGTTCCAATGTAGATGACAGCTAATATAGTAAAAGCAACATCATCAAATGTAAATTTATTTTTAGAAAAAACCATATACGTTAAATAAAATAAAACAGCAATTAAGCCCAATTCTATTTTATTCATATTCCATGAACTTATATAATGATTCGGCAGGACAATCATCCATACGGTAACTAATGAAATAAACCCTGGAATAGAAAAGAACGAAATTTTTCTCATTCTAAACATTTCAAATACACCAATTCCAACTAATAGAAAAGTAAAAAGAACTAATGGTAGTTTTCCAATTAATACAAATGGTAAAAAAACGGCTATTGCAATAATTGCTGTAATGATTCTTTGCTTCATCTCTAAACCAACTCTCTTCAGACTCCGCCAAAACGGCGTTGTCTGTTTTGAAATTCTTCTATTGCTTCGAATAAATGTAGTTCATTAAAATCTGGCCATAGTACATTTGTAAAGTACAGTTCAGAATAAGCTATTTGCCAAAGCATAAAGTTGCTTATTCTTACTTCCCCACTTGTACGAATTAATAAATCTGGCTCGATTATATCTTCTGTCATCAAATAAGAGGAAAATACTTCTTCTGTTAAGTTATCTATTTCTATTTTTCCCGTTTGACTGTCTTTTACAACATTTTTAACAGCATCTATGATTTCGGCCCGAGAACCATAATTTAAGGCAAAGTTTAAATGAAGACCTGTATTATGCTTTGTTTGTTCTACTGCTCGATTTAGGGCATTCAAAGTAGATTCTGGTAATCCTTCTGTATAGCCAATGGCTGTTACGCGAACATTTTTTTCAATTAATTCAGGCAAAAATGTACTAAGAAATTGTTCTGGAAGGGACAGAATGTAATCAACTTCCGATTTTGGCCTTTTCCAATTTTCTGTGGAAAACGCATATAAAGTTAACACTTTGATTCCAAGATCATTTGCAATAGCTGTAATTCGCTTTACACATTTCATTCCTTCATGATGGCCTGCAATTCTAGGCAACGTTCTCTTTTTCGCCCATCTTCCATTTCCATCCATGATAATTGCAACATGCTCTGGAATTTGTCGCATTTTAAGTGCTGATATTCGGTCTTGGAAAGTAGAAGAAACAGGTTTCTTCTTCCATAACCTTATTTTGTTAAACATAAAATAGCTCCTCCAAAATAGATCCCTTTTGTAACTCTCTATTCACAGTGATTATGTATATGGTAAATACTATTATCTATATCTGTTTATATTATCTACTAATTAGGATAATCATCATGATAACGATATTGCATAAACTACTAATGGTAAGGATCCACTTTTCTATTAAATTCTTTTCCATGAACCTATCCAACAAAAAGATAATCAAATAAGTTCCCTTTCTATATTATAGGAAAATAGTCAACCTAAGCAACTATCAATTAAAAAACTCATTGGTTTTCACTATTTTATGTGCAAAGAAATAATATTTCGAGCAATATTTCAATCCTTATTTTTGCTAACATGAAGAAAAAAACCCCCTATAAAGTAGAGGGTTTAACTCAAGAATAGTAAACATCCTATTCAATTGAAATGTAGAAATATCCACTAAAATACGTTTAGATTATACTTCTAAAATTTCTTTTTCTTTTTCTTTTGTTAAAGCATCGACTTTATTGATGTACTCATCTGTTAATTTTTGAATGTCATCATTGTAGCCGCGAAGATCATCTTCTGTGATTTCTCCATTTTTCTCTAACTTTTTCAAATCATCATTGCCGTCACGGCGAATATTTCGAATAGCAATTTTTGCTTCTTCTGATTCTTTTTTCACATTCTTCACTAATTCCTTACGACGCTCTTCTGTTAACATTGGAATAGAAAGACGGATAACACTACCATCATTAGAAGGATTTAAACCTATATCAGATTTAAGAATAGCTTTTTCAATATCTCCAAGAACGGTTTTATCGTACGGCTGAATAACAAGTAATCTAGCCTCTGGTACACTGATACCTGCAAGTTGGTTAACCGGTGTTGGAGCACCATAATAATCAACTGTAATACGGTCTAATAAGGAAGCATTTGCTCTTCCAGCACGAATACTTGCAAGCTCGCGCGAGTAGCTTTGAATTGCTTTATCCATTCTGTCCTTTGTATTAGCGATAACTTGTTTAGGCATTATTTTTCCCCCTCACTATTGTTCCAATTGTTTCTCCCATTACAGCTCTCTTAATATTGCCATTTTCCGTAATAGAGAATACAATTAACGGAATATCATTGTCCATACATAATGATGAAGCGGTTGAATCCATTACAGCAAGACCATCTTTAATCACATCAAAATAAGTAAGTTCCTCGTATTTCGTAGCAGTTTTATCCACTTTCGGATCTGCAGAATATACGCCATCCACATTATTCTTCGCCATTAGTATAACGTCTGCTTCTATTTCAGCAGCTCGTAAGGCAGCTGTTGTATCTGTTGAGAAATAAGGGTTTCCTGTTCCCGCTGCAAAAATCACAACACGTTTTTTCTCAAGATGTCGAATTGCACGTCTTCTAATATATGGCTCAGCTACCTGTCTCATTTCGATAGAAGATTGAACACGTGTTTCAATGCCCATTTGCTCTAAACTATCTTGAAGGGCTAATGAATTCATTACTGTAGCGAGCATTCCCATGTAATCAGCGTTTGCACGGTCCATTCCCATTTCTTCCCCAATTTTACCACGCCAAATATTTCCACCGCCGACTACTACAGCTGCTTCCACACCAAGATCAGCAACTTCCTTTACTTGCTGTGCTACGTTTTTAATGATACTTGGATTTATACCAAATCCAGCCTCACCAGCTAATGCTTCGCCACTTAATTTCAGAACAACACGTTTATATTTTGGATTACTACTCATGGAAACCTCCGCTTTATTTGTAATATCTTGAAAAATAGGGAACACCATGGTGCCCCCTATGAAAACATTAATCGCTCATTTATTATTTCTTGTTTACTTGGTTCATAACTTCTTCAGCAAAGTTATCTTCACGTTTTTCGATTCCTTCTCCTACTTCGTAACGAACGAATTCACGTAAAGTTGCACCCTTAGATTCTACGAATTGGCGAACCTTTTGATCTGGGTTTTTAACAAATGATTGATCAAGTGCACATACATCTTCAAAATATTTACCTAAGCGGCCTTCAACCATTTTTTCAACAATGTTAGCTGGTTTTCCTTCGTTAAGTGCTTGTTGTGTTAATACTTCTCTCTCATGTGCCACTTCTTCTTGAGAAACTTGGTCACGAGAAATATATTTAGGGTTTAATGCAGCAATGTGCATTGCAACATCTTTAGCAGCTGATTCATCAGTAGTTCCTTCTAATACAGTTAGAACACCAATGCGTCCACCCATATGAAGGTATGCACCGAAAGCATCATTATCCGTTTTTGTTTTGATTTCAAAACGACGTAAAGATAATTTTTCGCCAATTTTAGCGATTGCAGCATTGATGTGTGCTTCAACAGTAGTTCCTTCTGTAATATTAGAAGTATGTGCTTCTTCAACACTTGCAGGCTTAGTAGCTAAGAGATGGGAAGCAAGTTCTTTAACCAAAGTTTGGAAACCTTCGTTTTTCGCAACGAAATCTGTTTCAGAGTTAACTTCAAGAATTACTGCTTCATTACCTTCTACCGCGATGAAAGTTGAACCTTCAGCTGCTACACGATCTGCTTTCTTTGCAGCACTTGAAATCCCTTTTTCACGTAAGAAGTCAATCGCTTTATCTAAATCACCATTTGTTTCAGTAAGTGCTTTTTTACAATCCATCATTCCAGCACCAGTTTTTTCACGTAGTTCTTTTACCATTTGAGCTGTAACAGCCATAGTAATTTGCCTCCTTAAGGTTTATGTATTATTTTTTTATCCAATTTATCTCCCTTTTAAGCAGGACGCTTGAAAAAAAGGTGATAAGAGGGATGCTCTTTATCACCTTTTCCACAAGTCCCTAACAATTACTTATTATCCATTTTAGTTTATCAATTGATCCAAAACTATTTTGTATAACAAGTCATTCGGTTCTAATTAAGCAGTTGTTACTTCTTCGCCTTGTTTAGCTTCAAGAATAGCATCTGCCATTTTCGCAGTTAATAATTTAACAGCACGGATTGCATCATCATTCGCAGGAATAACAACGTCAATTTCGTCTGGATCACAGTTAGTATCAACAATACCAACGATTGGAATATTTAATTTATGAGCTTCTGCTACTGCAATACGTTCTTTACGTGGATCTACGATGAATAGGCAGTCAGGAATTTTTTTCATATCTTTAATTCCGCCTAGGAATTTTTCTAAACGCTCAAGCTCTTTGTTTAATTGAACTACTTCTTTTTTAGGAAGTACGTCGAATGTACCGTCTTCAGCCATTCTTTCAATATCTTTCAAACGAGCAATACGTTTTTGAATTGTTTCAAAGTTAGTTAAAGTTCCACCTAACCAGCGTTGGTTAACATAATATTGACCAGAACGGATAGCTTCCTCTTTAACTGAATCTTGTGCTTGCTTTTTAGTACCAACGAAAAGAACTGTACCGCCGTTTCCAGCTAATTCTTTCACATAGTTATAAGCTTCTTCAACCTTTTTAACTGTTTTTTGAAGGTCGATGATGTAGATGCCGTTACGCTCTGTGAAAATATATTTTTTCATTTTTGGGTTCCAACGGCGAGTTTGGTGACCGAAATGTACACCAGCTTCAAGTAATTGTTTCATTGAAATAACTGACATGTTTTTTTCCTCCTAATGGTTTTGATTTCCTCCGCTTTTATCATTTTTAATCAAAACTGTAAAGTTTACAGCACCAATGATTAAATCCAAAAGCGTGTGTATTAACACCATTTGTTAATATAGCATATGTACTGTGCACAATCAAGTACATTTACGAATTTTGTCTAAATTTAAGCAATAGTTCCATCTCTGTCTTGCCTTTATTTAATGCTTTTGCTATATCCTCGATGCTTTTCCCTTCCGCCTGCATCTCTTTTGCTACTTCTACTATTGACTTTTCTTTCTGCTTTTTTTCTGGTGGCAAGATTAAATTTAATAGTTCGTTGACATCTTCCTTCTCCAACCGATCCTCTGTTAAACTATTTTCTTGTATAGAATCCGTCACATTTTTATAAGCATTCAGCATCGCTTTATTGCCTTTTATCTCTCTCGGCTTATATTCCAAACTTTCAGCTTTACCCTTATTGTCTTCTACTTTCTTACCTAGTAGATCCTCATTAGGATCAAAGCTAGTAAGTCTATTTAAAAACTGTTCATTTTCTACTTTTATTTCTGTAATAAAAGTAGAAATCACTTCTTCCATTTCTTCTAAATTCTTTCTCTGATCCTTTTCAAGATTTACAAAGCGATTTTGTCTGACATACAAAATAACGATGCAAAGTATAGCAATTAAATTTAAAGTAATACTTAAAAAAAGTAAAAAATTAACCATTTCATCCCTCTATCCACTAAAGTCGATACTTTTTCCTTTATAAGGATGTATCGTTTGTATTCTCTC
The DNA here is from genome assembly GCF_038006285.1 of Niallia sp. FSL W8-0177. NCBI lineage: Bacteria > Bacillati > Bacillota > Bacilli > Caryophanales > Bacillaceae > Niallia > Niallia sp. FSL W8-0177. Next base: position 1,231,549 of record NZ_JBBOUX010000001.1, on the reverse strand, counting down.
TAAATCGTCTAATTCCTTTTCATCTTTCCTCATCTCTGTTTCGAAAAACTGCTTATCCCTTTTTTTCTTGGAAGTAACTTTACCGTTCCCTTCCCCCTTAATAACCGTTGTTCGCTTTCTTTCTTCCTCCTTACCGGTTTCTTGAGCAGCGAAGGTGTACATTTGCTGATGTTTTTGATCCTGTTGTTCTTGAAGCTTCCCTGCATCATAAGTTCGTGGTAATGCAACTTGCATTTCTAATGCTTTTAAACTCATGTGCACTCATCCTTTTTCGTTATATTACTTTTTCTAATGAATGTCTTAATTTAAATATAGCTTTGGAGTGAATTTGAGATATGCGAGAAGTAGATAAATTCATTACTTGTCCAATTTCCGTTAATGTTAATTCTTCCTTATAAAACAAACTAATTACAAGCTGCTCCTTTTCATTAAGCTCTTTAATTTTTGCGGCCATCTCTTGGACTAGTTCATCCTTTACGACTTTTTCCTCTGGAATAACCGTTTTATCATCACGAATCGAGAAACTCTGTGCTTCTTTCTCTTCTCCTTCATTCATCTGCTCATCAATAGATAATATATTTGCAAAAAAATGTTCATTCATTGTTGCATATACTTCGTCAACACTAGTCTCTAACTCATCAGCAATTTCTTGAACAGTAATATTTCTCATTAATTTCTGTTCGAGTTTTTCAATAGCCGCCTCAATTTTTTTTGACTTTTCTCTCGTGCCTCTAGATAACCAGTCTTCTTTACGAAGTCCATCAATAATACTGCCTCTAATTCGAAAGGAGGCATATGTATCAAACTTTAAGTCCCTATTTGGATCAAAGCGTTGTAAGGCATCATATAGTCCCATCATTCCAAGACTTGTTAGTTCATCTCGTGAAACACTTTTTGGTAACCCTATCGAAATTCTTTGAACATGAAAACTCACTAAAGGCATATATTTTTTAATTAATTGATTACCTGCTTCCTGATCTCTCGTACTAGTCCACATTTCCCACGCTTGCTTCTCTTCTGTTGTTGATTCCTTTGCCATTAAATTATTTCCCTCCTCTATAAACAATGAACCCCATACACGCATATAACTAGTTCTATCTATAATAAGTAACAACTTGAAAAGGATATAAGTATATTTCTTCCCTATCTATATCCCCTAAATCCAGCAAAAAAATCAATATTTTTGTATTCATTACCATATAAGGAGCTTGTCTGCATATTTTATTTTTAGCATTTATATTCCTATCCATTCAGTTTAAAAATAGATTTGATAGGAAAGGAAGATATACCTATCCATTTATTTATGTATATATTTCACTATTGATTTTAGCAGAAGATGTGAATTATTAGCTATTCTTTCTAATACCTCATTTAAAATTAGGTAATAAGAACTACCAACTGTAATTATCCGTTCTTTTTTAGTGAAATTCCCAAGAAAAATAAATAAAAAGACTATCTCTTAATAAAAGAATACATTCCAAAGTCCCAACCATGGATTCTTTAAATTAGAGGTAGTCTTATTTCACTGCTTTTAAAAGTATTGCTATACACTATATAATATGAATCCCTTTATTCACCGTTCGAATTGTTAATTCATGGGTAGCAGGACAGAACTCAATTGTTCTACCACTATTTCCACCCACATCTTCACTTACCAATTTAATCCTTAAAGATTGTAGTGTATTTTTAACCGCTTCAACATTTCGAGGTCCTATTCTCATAACATCGCTTGTCCCAGTAAACTGAAACATTTGAGCTCCTCCGGCAATTTTTGCTAACAACGTACTTCTCTTTATTCCTAATCCTTCTAAACGCTCTACTAGTTCTACAATGGCTGTATCTGCGAATTTAGCTTTATTAAGAGTTCCGGATTTAGATATGGATGCTTCTGGAAGCATAATATGTGCTAAACCAGCAATTGGTTTTAGGGAGCTATATAATACAATACCCACACATGAACCAAGTCCAGAAGTCCGAATTGTATTAGGAGACTCTACCACATTCATATCAGCAATCCCAACTTTTATTACTGTAATTTGGTCAGTCACCATCCTTCACTCCCAATGATTGAAATAAAGCGGCAAAAGAATCAGGATCAGGCAGCAAAAAGAAATGGCCATTTACAGTGTCGGCTAATGTGATTTCTTCTCCATTTAACTCCGTATTGATGACAATCGCATAATCACTTACTTGAGAATGTTCAACTAATCCATATGTAACAATTGCACCAACCATATCAATTGCGAGTGCTGGCACGGATGGATACAAAGATAACTTCGTAAAATCAGATAAAGAGGACAAATAAGAACCGGATAATATATTGCCTAGTTCTTGTAATGCAGACATAGATAACTCATCATATGGCGGTTTAGCTAAGTTAACAGACGGGTCACCAATCATATCTTGAACCAATTTAGTAGCTTGCTCTAAAGGAAGTATAAAAAACATACTTCCTGGAACATCTCCTTCAATTCGTAAAAACACCCCAGCAACAATATTATCAGCACCGCCTGCCATTTCCATCATCTCATCAAATGTCACAATTTGAACATCCGGAACCTTCATATCAATCTTTTTATTCAGAAGCTTAGATAAAGAAGTTGCAGCATGTCCTGCTCCAATATTACCAATTTCTCTTAGTACATCAAGCTTTAAGGAATTTATATCATTAATATACCCCATACTTACTCATCACTTTTAGTATTAGCATAATTTCTTAATATATTTCGATCAAACACTTTTTCTAAATCAACAAGAATTAATAAACGTTTATCAAGCTTTACTACACCTTTTATATAATCGACTTCATCGCCATTGATTGTCTCTGGAGCAGGCTCATAAAGAGAAGTATCGACATCTACGACATCATTAGCAGAATCAACAATTATACCTACTTCCATATCTTCCAACATAATAATGATAATTCTTGTGCTATCCGTGTATGGAATTTCTTCCAAATTAAAACGAAGTCGCAAATCAATAATGGGAGTTACTACTCCCCTTAAATTAATCACGCCTTTAACAAAAGGAGCGATATTTGGAATTCTAGTAATATGCATGTTTTTCTCTATCGACATTACTTCATTGACAGAAATAGCATATTCTTTTCCCTTCAATTCAAATATTATTAATTTCTCTTCTGTTGAAACTACATCGCTCATTTCCTTTTCATCCCTCTCACATAACCTATCTGCAATTTATAAAGCGCAAGATCATTATTCCCCCATTTATAAACAAATTCTGACAAGTAGTAATTCTGCTTAATGAGTTTATTCCAAGGTAAAGCCACTTGCGCTAACATCTATTAATCCTTGTACAGGTTATTACTTAATTAAAGCATTACAATCCATAATTAAAGCTACTTGTCCGTCTCCTAAGATAGTTGCGCCAGAAATAGCATACGCACTAGAAAGGTAAGTACCTAGTGATTTTAAAACCACTTCTTGCTGACCGATAAATCCATCTACAACTAGACCAGCTAATTTATCTCCTTTTCTTACGATAACGACAGAATAATAGTCACTCTCGATTCCTGCTGATGGCACATCAAAAATATCCTTTAAGAATAATAATGGCACCACTTTGCCACGGAAATCGATAACTGTTTGATCATGGGCATGCATTAAATCATTCTTATTGACAATAGCTGTCTCAATAATAGATGACAATGGGATAGCATACTTTTCTGCTTGAATTTCAACTAGCATAACAGAAATAATCGATAAGGTTAATGGTAATTGGATAGAAAATAACGATCCTTTTCCTTCCTCTGATTCGATTGTAATCGAACCACCTAGTGATTCAATTGTATTTTTCACTACATCCAGCCCTACTCCACGTCCTGAAATATCAGAAATTTGATCAGCAGTAGAAAAACCAGAAGCAAAAATAAGTTCAGCGATTTGATTATTCGTTAATGTTTTAGCTACTTCTTTTGAAATAATTCCTTTATTAATTGCTTTAGAAAGGACTTTTTCTTTATTAATTCCTGCTCCATCATCTTCCAACTCAATAAAAACATGGTTTCCGCTATGATATGCACGAAGAACAACTGTTCCTTCTTCGCTTTTATTATTCGCTCGTCTTACTTCTGGTGTTTCGACTCCATGGTCAAGAGCATTTCGAATTAAATGAACTAATGGATCACCAATCTCATCTATAACGGTGCGATCAAGCTCTGTTTCTGCACCAACAATTTGTAAATCAATCTTCTTATTTAAATCACGCGCAAGCTGCCTAACCATTCTTGGGAAACGATTAAATACAGTCTCAACAGGAACCATGCGCATATTTAGGATAATATTCTGAAGATCACCAGTAACTCTTGACATTCTTTCTACCGTTTCATGAAGCTCTTGATCTTTAAGGGTGGAAGAAATTTGTTCCAATCTTCCTCTGTCGATAACAAGTTCCTCAAATAGATTCATTAGAATATCTAAACGCTCAATATTAACGCGAATGGTTTTATTAGATACTTTAGTTCCTGTTTGTTTCTCAGTCTGTTTAGTCTCAGCCGGAGTGCTATTTTCTGTAACAGATGTATTATCCGTTTTTGCTTGTACTGCTTCTACAACCGGAGTTTCTACTATCGTTTGCTGCTTAGCAGACTGACTATTTGCAAAGAATTCCCTTACAGCTACCTTTTCTACCTCTGAAACTTTCATAACAGACGCTTCAATTTTATCTGCTGCCTCTTTTGATATAAGGGTTACCATAAAATCATAGTCGAATTTTTCTTCTTCAAGCTCTTCCACTGGAGGAATAGACTTAACAACCTCTCCTAATGATTCTAGAGCTTCAAATATCATATAAACTCTTGCAGCTTTTAATAAGCAGTCACTTTTTAATGTAATATTGATTTCATAAGTAAAAAAGCCTTGATCGGATGATTGCTGTAATACAGTTGTTTCAAATTCATCATATTGATTTTGCTTTGCAGGAGCATCCTCTATGGCAGTTACTGCAACCTCTGCTTCTGCTGTATTTTGGTTTAAAGGAAGTCCTTTTTCAATTTGTATAAGCTTTTCAACTACTGCTTCTACATTTCTTTTTCCATCTCCACCACTAGCGATTGACTCTACCATTGCATCAAGATCATCGACAGCTAAGAAAATGACATCCAATATTTCTGGAGAAAAAATAATTTTCTTATTCCTTATAGCATCGAGTACATTTTCCATTTGATGGGTTAGACTTGCCAAATCTTCATACCCCATTGTTGCAGACATACCTTTTAAAGTATGAGCTGCACGGAAAATTTCATTTACTATTTGTAAATTTTCAGGATCCTTTTCTAACTCTAATAAATGTTCGTTACATGCTTGTAAATGTTCTTTACTCTCTTCAATAAAAACTTCTAAATACTGACTCATTTCCACTTGCTTCACATCCCTTGACGTTATACATATTTCATAATAGTTTCAGCAATATGATCTACCTTTTGAATTTCATCAATATAATTCGTGGCAATAGCTGTTTTAGGCATTCCGTAAACAATACATGTCTCCTGTGACTCAGCAATAGCTTTTACGTTACCTTTTTTTGCTAATTTTATTAAACCATCTGTGCCATCTGATCCCATCCCAGTCATAATAACTGCTATTTTTGCATAGGCTTTCAAATCGCTGACAGATTCAAACATAATATCAACAGATGGCCTATGACCATTTATAGGGGCAGTTTGATCCAGATCAATTGCTGTATGGACACCAACTGTTTTTACCTTTAAATGCTGACCTCCTGGGGCAATATAGGCAACTCCATTACGGATGATCTCCCCATGCTCCGCTTCCTTTACCGTAATAGCGGATAACGTGTTTAGACGATTTGCAAGGGATCTGGTAAATCCTGCTGGCATATGTTGAACGATTAAAATAGGTGCTTCAATATCACTTGGTAAATTAGTTAGGACTTTCTGCAATGCCCTTGGGCCACCAGTTGAGGTTCCAATTATGACAATCTTTTTCATGGAGTTCATCCAATTACTGATGGATTCTATCTTTTGGACTATTCTTTTATTCTCTTCTCTTGGTTCCATTTTACTATAAGAAGATTGTGAAGTAATAGTCTTTTTTCCTTCATTTGAAAGATTTAATAATGTTTTTGGTTTTACTTTACTAGCTAAAATAACTTTTTCTACCAATTCCTGCTTAACTTTATATAAATCTAGTGAAATAGACCCAGAAGGCTTTGTGATAAAGTCAATTGCCCCTGCTTGCATTGCCTGAATCGTACTTTCTGCTCCAACCTTTGTTATGCTTGATAGCATAAGAACTCGTACAGGATGCTCTAACATAATTCTCTTTAAAGCACTTAAACCGTCTAAGACTGGCATTTCGACATCAAGCGTTACAACATCAGGAGCTAATTGCTTAATTTTCTTTATTCCGTCTTCACCATTTCTGGCTGTACCAATAACGGTTATTCTCGAGTCTTCGGAGAGAAAATCTGTAATTAGCTTACGCATAAATGCAGAATCATCAATAACAAGAACCTTTATTTTCTCCACTTTAAACTCAACTACCTTTCAAACAAAAACCTTTTTAATTTAGACACGAAATTATGTCTATTAGCTGGATAGGGTTCTGTAAACTGTTGTTTACCATATCTATCGGCAATTTCGCGCAAAGCTTTAGCCGCTTCTGATTTTTCATTAAAAAAAACAAAAGGAATTTGTTTTCGTACAGCTTGTGCTACATTTGTGTCATCTGGTATATAGCCAAGATTAATAAGATCCCGCTGCAAAAATTTTTTTACAACTTGCTGAAGTTTTTGTAACGTTTCTGCCCCATCTTTTTTCTCCATTGTTCGATTAACGACAAGGTATAACGGAAGTACTGCATTTTTTGTATGAATAAATTTCATTGCAGCATATGCATCTGTTATAGAAGTAGGTTCAGGTGTTGTGATGACGATACAATCATCAACAGATAGAATAAACTTTAAAGAATCCGTACTAATTCCAGCTCCCATATCAAATAAAATATAGTCATAGTGATTTAATATCCTTTGAAAATGCTGAAAAAAGCTCTCTAGTTTTTCTTCTTCCATATCGACAAAATCACTTAGTCCAGAACCACCTGCAATATAGTCTAATCCATCAAATCCTTTAGAAATAATATACTCAAAATTAATATCATTTCTAAAAAAGTCAACGATCGTAAAGCGAGACTGTGTCCCCATTAGAATATCAATATTCCCCATTCCAATATCCATATCAATCAGTAAAGTACGATATCCTCTTTTTTGAAGAGTGAGCGCAAAGTTAAGCGAAAAATTCGACTTTCCCACACCGCCCTTTCCACTGATAATCGCCAATGTTTTGTGATTGGAGTCCCTTTTGTTTGCATTTAATTGTTCAATTTTTTTTCGTAAGATAGAAGCTTGATCGTTCATTCTTCAACTACCTCAAATAGCTTATTTACTAACTCCTCTGGGGTTGCTGGAACTATATCATCAGGAACATTCTGACCTGTTGTAATATAAGCAGCACCTTTTTTACAAGCAACAATTAAATTAATCATTGCCCCGTACGAAGATGTTTCATCTAATTTTGTGAACACGAAAGCATCAATCTTGATTGCGGAAAATTGTTGATAAATCTCTTCTAAGTCATCTTGCTTTGCTGTCATAGATAAAACAAGTAACGTTTCCATTTCTCTTTTATAATCGACCACTTGCATTAAATCTTCTACATATTTTTTATTTCTGAAATTTCTTCCTGCTGTATCAATTAAAATAACATCGCATTCTTCCAGTTTTTTCGTAGCATGCTCAAAATCTTCCAGAGAATAACAAACCTCTAAGGGTACATCTAAAATATTCGCATATGTTTTAAGTTGTTCGATTGCCCCAATCCTATATGTATCTGTTGTAATAAATCCTACTGATTTTTGCTGTCTTAAAATGATATTGGCAGCAATTTTGGCTAAAGTTGTTGTTTTTCCCACCCCTGTTGGCCCAATGACATTAATATATTTTTTGGCTAAAGAGATTTCCCCAAATGAATAAGGGGAAATCTCCGCTAATAGAAATTGCCGTGCCCACTCAGAAACCTGAGACTCTAAAACGTCTTCGCCTGCTGCGTACCATTTAGCTACTAATTCTTTCACTAATCCTGTCTTAATGTCTTCATCTATCCCTTGTTTATCTAATTGATTTACTATGTTAGTTATAGGAGAAGGAATAGAAAATGTCATACTTTTATTCGCTTTTACATTTTGATTAATTTCATTTAAATGCTTTACTATCTCTGGATAATCAGATATTCTCTTTCCCTCTTTTAAACTTATATTATTAGTTGAATTATCTGCATCAGCCCTAAAAGCCGGTTCTTTAATTAAAACAGGACTGCGCATTTCTCGCTTTTTTGTTTGCTTAGAAATTGTTGTCTCTGAAATGCTCGGATCAATAGCTGCGAGTACTTCGATATTTCTTTTTTTAAATAAGCCTAAGAAGCCGCCTGTATAAATTACTTTTGAATGAAGAATGACAGCATCATTCCCTAATTCCGCTCGAATCTTTTTCATTGCTTCTGGCATATCCCGTGCTACGTATTTTTGGATTTTCATTCGATATTCACAACTCCCACACTTTGAACTTCTACATTTGCTTCTAATTCATTGTACGATAATACTGGAACTTGTGGAAAATAACGTTCTGTCAATTGTCTTACATACATACGAACAGCTGGCGAACATAAAAGAATTGGCATCTGTTCCATTACAGATAATTGTTCAATTTGCCCAGCAATACTCTCTAAAATTGATTGGGAAATATTTGGATCTAATGCTAAGAAGTTTCCATGCTCTGTTTGCTGAATATTATCCGCTATTAGTTTTTCCACTTTTCCTGACAAAGTTACCACTTTTAAAGAGTCATTTTGATTCGTGTATTGGGTAGTTATTTGACGGGCTAAGGATTGTCTAACATATTCAACTAATAAATCTGTATCAGCTGTCATTTTTCCAAAATCAGCTAATGTTTCGAAAATGACTGGTAAATTACGAATAGAAACATTTTCCCTTAAAAGTTTTGCTAAAACCTTTTGAATTTCTCCAATCGACAACGGACTTGGTGTTACTTCTTCGATTAAAATCGGATAGCTTTCTTTTACATGATCCACTAATTGTTTCGTTTCTTGTCTTCCTAATAACTCATGGGCATTTGCCTTAATTACCTCTGTAATATGGGTAGAAACAACGGAGGGTGGATCAACCACGGTATAACCAAAGATTTCGGCTTGTTCCTTCGTACTTTCTGTTATCCATTTAGCCGGCAGGCCAAAAGATGGTTCAATCGTATCAATTCCCTCAATGGAATCATCGTCCATCCCAGGACTCATCGCTAAGTAATGATCCAGAAGCAGTTCCCCGCTTGCTCTCTCATTTCCCTTTATCTTTAATCGGTATTCATTTGGCTGTAATTGAATATTATCGCGAATCCGAACAACAGGAATGACAAGACCTAACTCTATCGCTAGCTGTCTTCTGATCATGACCACCCTATCTAATAGATCCCCTCCTTGATTGGCATCGGCTAAAGGAATAAGACCATAACCAAACTCAAATTCAATTGGATCCACACTTAGTAAACTAACTACACTTTCAGGACTTTTTAGCTCATCTGTTTGGATATCTTCCTCAAGCTCCTGCATTTGTTCTAAATTTTGCTTTGGCTTTCTTGATAAATAATAAGCTCCAAATATTAGAAGTCCCGCAATAGGAATTGTTAAAAAATCATCAATTGGCGTAAAAAGACCTAATAAAAAGATTGTTCCTCCTGCTACATAAAGCATTTTTGGGTATGACAATAACTGCGAAGTGATATCGGAGCCAAGGTTTCCTTCTGAAGCAGCTCTTGTTACAACAATCCCTGTTGCTGTTGAAATTAGTAATGCAGGTATTTGACTGACAATCCCGTCCCCAACGGATAATAAGGAAAAATGCTGGGCAGCATCTCCTGCTGCCATACCAAGCTGAGTCATCCCAATGACGATTCCAAAAATCAAGTTAATAAAAACAATTATGATTCCAGCAATGGCATCTCCTTTGACAAATTTACTTGCCCCATCCATCGAACCATAGAAATCAGCTTCTCTACCAACTTTTTCACGCCGTTGTCTTGCCTCTTGCTCGGAAATAATCCCCGCATTTAAATCAGCATCAATACTCATTTGCTTACCTGGCATTGCATCTAATGTAAAACGTGCAGCAACCTCTGATACACGCTCAGACCCTTTGGTGATAACAATAAATTGAATGATGACAAGAATTAGAAAGACTACTAACCCAACAACAATATTGCCGCCAATTACGAATGTTCCAAAGGTATGTACTACCCCACCTGCATCCCCTTTTGATAAAATAGCTCTAGTGGTGGATACATTGAGACCAAGGCGAAATAGGGTCGTTAACAACAAAAGTGAAGGGAAAATAGAAAACTCTAAAGCCTCACTCATATTCATAGTTAATAATAAGATAAGTAATGCCAACGTAATATTAAGCAAAATTAACACACTTAATAACCATGTTGGAAATGGGATAATCAACATTGCAATAATGAGGATTACCCCAATCACTACGATTAAGTCTCTCCTTGCCATTTCTTCCGCTCCTTAAAAAAACACGTTTATGTCTATATTATTTACAATAAATTCTTTACTAAAAATGCTATTATTTATCTCTAGTTTGATAGACGAAAGCCAGAATCTCTGCAACAGCCTTATAAAATTCTTCCGGAACTAAATCACCTATTTCTACTTGGCTGTACATTGCCCTTGCCAATGGTCGATTCTCTACCATAACAACATTATTTTCTTTTGCCACTAATTTTATTTTTTGGGCAACAAAATCGACCCCTTTTGCCACAACATAAGGTGCGTCATACTTATCTTCATCATATTTCAGACAGATCGCATAATGAGTTGGATTCGTAATGACAACATCAGCGGTAGGCACATCCTGCATCATTCTGTGCATTGCCATTTCTCTCTGCTTCTGCTTAATTTTGGACTTTATTAAGGGGTCACCTTCCATGTTTTTATATTCGTCTTTAATATCTTGTTTTGACATTCGAATATTCTTTTCATAATCATATCGCTGATACATATAATCCATGAGTGCTATCACTAACAGCGCAATCGAAGCATAAAGCCCCATCTGTACGGTTAACTTAGCAATTGTAACAGCAATAGAACCAATAGATTTATGAGAGAGGATTAGGATTTCGTTCATTTTTCCCCATAAAACAGAAAATACAACAATACCAATCACTGTAATTTTCAACAATGACTTCAACAATTCTACAATCGAACGTAGTGAAAACAATCTCTTAAATCCCGAAATTGGATTTATTTTTTCTAATTTAAATTTAATTGCTTCCGGAGAAAATAAAACACCGACCTGCATATAATTGGCAATTAGTCCCCCAGCAAGAGCAGCAATTAAAATAGGACTTAATAAAAGTGCCACTTCCTTAAGAATATCTAAAAACAAACCTTGTATCGAATTGATTGAAAGATTAATGCCCATAAAATCACTAAAGGTAAAGGTGAAAAGAGACAGTAATCCATCTAAAAGGTATTCCCCTGTGAAACTTAAAACACCAAAAACAACTAAAAGAACAAGCGCTGTATTAACATCCTGACTTTTTGCCACTTGTCCTTTTTTTCTCGTGTCTTGCCTTTTCTTTGGAGTGGCCTTTTCCGTTTTTTCGCCTGCAAAAAACTGAAGATCTAATGATAGAAGCTTCATTAACCAACCCCCCCTATAATGTTCATCATTCCTCTCATCGTTGTAACAATGGAAGAGAACAAATGGGTTACAGAGGTCATTAGTACACCCATAACTATAAAAAGAATAATTAGTCCTGCAATAATTTTGATAGGAACACCCACAACAAAAATATTTAATTGAGGGACAGTTCTTGCTACAATCCCTAATCCAACATCCACTAAGAAGATGCTTCCCACAACAGGAATAGACATCTGAAAAGCAATCATAAACATTAAACTAAATGTTTTAATAAGAAACTCCGCTAACTCGCCATTTCCAAATTTAATCCAAGGCTGTTCAAGCGGAATAAATTGATAGCTATAATAAATACCGTCTAATAGCAAATGATGACCATTAGATGCCAATAAAAAAAACATAGCGATAATGGTTAAATATTGACCAGTCAGCGGACTTTGCGATCCTGTTTGAGGATCTATCACGTTTGCAATTGCAAACCCCATTTGAAAATCAATAAATCCTCCCGCAATTTGAATAGCAGAAAATAACATATATGCGACAAATCCAATGGAAAGCCCCACTAAAGCCTCTTTGAGAATAAGAAAATAGTAACCTGTATCAATGGTTAATGTAGGTACATCCATCCCCCAAAACATAACTAGCGATAAAAAAAATCCTAAACCCACTTTAAAAGTCGTAGGGATCGTCCGATAAGAGAATAAAGGTAGCATTAAAAAAAACGAAGTAACTCGAACAAGGATTAATAAAAATGCTGGAAAATTTGATAAAAGTTCATCCATCATCCTTCTATCCAATAAACCTTGTTAGATTTGAAAATATATCTTTCGTATAAGAAAGCATATGACTCAGCATCCATGATCCAAAAAAAACAAGTCCAACAAGAACCGCTACAATTTTTGGGACAAACGCCAAAGTCTGCTCTTGGATTTGTGTCGTTGCTTGAAAAATACTGATGATTAGTCCAACTGCCAACGCAATAATTAACAGTGGACCGCTGATAATTAATACTGTAAGTACGCCTTTCTCTGCTATGGAAATAACCATTTCCTGTGACATTCTTTCACCTTCTTAAAAACTTTCTAACAGTGATTTTACAACTAAATACCAACCATCCACCATAATGAATAATAATATCTTAAATGGTAAGGAAATCATTACTGGCGGTAGCATCATCATCCCCATTGACATTAAAATACTGGCAACAACCATATCAATAACTAAAAACGGAATAAAGATCATAAATCCGATTTGAAAAGCTGTTTTTAATTCACTAATTGCAAAAGCGGGTACCAACGTAGTTAATGGAATATCCTCAATAGATTCTGGTGCTTCTGCTTTTGAATAATTTAAAAATAATGCTAAATCCTTCTGCCTCGTATGTTTGCTCATAAATTCCTTAAGTGGCAAAGAGGCATTATCATAGGCTTCCTCTAATGTTATTTCTTCATTAAACAATGGTGTTAAAGCCTTATCGTTTACTTCCTGAAAAGTAGGAGCCATAATAAAGAATGTTAAAAACAATGCTAGCCCTACAATGACTTGGTTAGGGGGCATTTGTTGGGTTGCAAGCGCCGTTCTGACAAAGGAAAGAACAATCACTATTCTTGTAAAGCTAGTTAGTAATATGATGATACTAGGTGCTAAAGAAAGGACGGTTAATAATAATAACAATTGGACAGAAGTAGAAACATTACCTGGGTCATTGTTATTAAAAAACTGCATAAACTCATTCATTTTTTTCTGACGATCCTTTCTTTTTCTTCTCTAGTACGTCCAACTTTTCCTTACGTTCACTTGATATTCTTTCTAATTCTTTTGATAAACGAATAGAAAAAGATTCTTTTGTCTTCGGAGCAGAATGACTAGAAGATATTACATTCTTCACCTTTGTCACAATATCGCTTGGTTGTACTAGTTGATCTAATTTCTGATTATATTCTGCTAATATTTCTTTATACTCTTGTTCATCCTCAATCTCTTTGATTAATTGAATACTATCTCCCACACCTACTATTAATAACCGCTTCCCTACTTTTATTAATTGAATGGAGCGATTTGCACCTAACGCTGTACCACCAATATTTTCAATAATTTGCGAATTTTTATAACCATGATTTCTTTTGTTTATAAAACGCAAGATAAAATATATTAAGAAAACAACAAATATTGTTGCAAAAATCATTTTCACGAAATCCCAAATAGTAACCCCGATGGAACGTGGTTCATCTGAATTTGTTTCTTCTAAAAGTAAATCAGATTGCTCCTTAGTCTGATTGTCATTTTTAGAATTCTGCTCTGTTGTCATCTCTTTCTTTGTATCGTCTTGTGCTTTATTCTTTTCTGATTCGTTCTGTAAGATATCATATACACTTTTATCAATTTGTTCTGCGTAGGCTTGATTACCAAAGCCTAGCAGAACAATGATGAGCAGTGAACAACGAATTAATAAATTTACTTTATTCACATTCGGCACCCTCTAATATAATTTTTAGCCTAATGTTTTACTGATAGCTTCCAATACACGGTCTGCCTGGAATGGCTTAACAATAAAATCTTTTGCACCAGCCTGGATTGCATCAATAACCATTGCTTGTTGTCCCATTGCTGAACACATAATAACTTTCGCATTTGGATTAATATTTTTAATTTCTTTTAAGGCAGTAATTCCATCCATTTCTGGCATGGTAATATCCATTGTTACTAAGTCTGGTTGTGTTTCCTTATATTTTTCGATTGCTTGCATACCATCTGCAGCTTCTCCTACGATTTCATACCCATTCTTCGATAATATATCCTTAATCATCATTCGCATAAAAGCGGCGTCATCAACGATTAATATTTTCTGTGCCATATTCCTCAAAACCCCCAAAAATTATTTTAAATTTTTTAATCGATCCTTTTGACTAACAATATCAGTTACACGCACACCGAAATTCTCATCAATTACCACTACTTCTCCTTGTGCAACCAATCGGTTATTTACAAGAATATCAACAGGTTCTCCTGCTAACTTGTCTAATTCAATAATAGAGCCTGAAGACAACTCTAGAATTTCCTTAACTGATCGCTTCGTTCTGCCAAGCTCAACCGTTACTTGTAATGGTATATCTAGTAACATATCCAAATTCTTTGTTTCTGTAACGGTTGAAGTCGGTGTATCAAAACTAGAAAATCCTGCAGGCTGCACATTTGGTGGTGGACCTTGTGTATGATTTCCTGAACCAAAATATTGCTGCTGCGTCACATTTGCTGGCTGAGAATTAGTATTAACAGGATTATTCGCCATTGGATTTGAAGCTGTTTGGTAATTAGCCGTTGCATGTGACTCTTGCATTGGTTCTTTTGGCTCATATACTGAATTATAATCCACTTCGGGAATATTGGAAACTTCTTCTTCTCTATTATTAGGATTTATTAACCCTTCCACTAACTTTTTCGCAAAAGAAAGCTGTAATACTTGCATGATCTTTGAATCAATTAAATCCCCAATCTTAATTCGAAAAGAAATTTTAGCTAAGACATCTTCATCCGGAATCGACTCCGTTCCTTCTCCATCATGAATGTTTAAAATATCGATACTTGGTGGAGAAATATCTACTTTTTTGCTAAAAATGGTAGACATGGATGTTGCAGCAGATCCCATCATTTGGTTCATCGCTTCTTGCACTGCGCTTAGCTGGATTTCTCCTAACATTTCAGGATTTGTATTCAATCCATCTCCCCCAAGCATCAAATCAGCAATAACAGCTGCATCTGCTTGTTCAATAACAAGTAAATTCATGCCCGAAAATCCTTCTGTATAATTAACCCTTATTGCGACATAAGGTTGGGGAAACTCATCTGCCAGCATATTCTTGCATATTACGCTTACGGTAGGTGTCGTAATATCTACTTTCTGATTTAATAACGTAGACAGAGCTGTCGCTGAGCTACCAAAGGATATATTTCCGATTTCTCCTAACGTATCTTTCTCTATATCTGATAAATACTTTTCTGCATCCATTTCTGAACTATCATTTGTATCACTATCTCCCCTTAAGAGAGCATCTATTTCATCTTGTGAAAGCATATCCTTACTCACCATCTTCCTTCCCCT
Organism: Niallia sp. FSL W8-0177; assembly: GCF_038006285.1. Lineage (NCBI taxonomy): Bacteria > Bacillati > Bacillota > Bacilli > Caryophanales > Bacillaceae > Niallia > Niallia sp. FSL W8-0177. The sequence goes on along the minus strand of NZ_JBBOUX010000001.1, from coordinate 1,215,700 downwards.
CCTCTAAAGTTCCTAATACTTGAACAGCCATTTTTTTATTTAATTTACCAGGTTGTCCAATAAATTTAGGGATATCTCCAACTTTAATGATTAAGGGCTGTTGTATCGTTTGATTCATTTCAATAACATCTCCAATGTCCAACATTAAAAAATCCTGGATGGAAATATCAGAAGTTCCAAGTTCAGCGACAACCGGCACAATCGATTGCTGAATATTTTCTTCTAAACGAGCAGTAAATTCAGGTAATCTCTCCTTTTTCTCTGCCTGCATCCAATAATGCCCGGATAGCTTCGGAATAATCGGCTCTAGCACCACATGCGGAATACAAATATTTATCATTCCACTTGTTTCCCCAATTGTAGTACTTAAGGAAATTACTACAACCGTTTCATTAGGAGAAACCATTTGTAAAAACTGTGGATTTACTTCGAATTCAGCAAGACTTGGTTCAATATCCACTAAATCTTCCATTGCCTCTCTAAAATGATCAAAGGCACTTTCGAATGTATTTGACATAATTTTCGTTTCAATTTCTGTCAAATTTTCCACTTTATTTAGACTGCTGCCTCTACCGCCCATCATTCGGTCCATCATAGCATAGGCAATATTAGGATTTACTTCCATCAAGATTCTGCCTTCTAGCGGCGGAACATCGAATACATTTAAAATAGTCATTTTCGGAATCGAACGAATGAACTCTTCGTATGGAATTTGATCTGCTGATGTAACAGATATTTGCACATATGTCCTTAATTGTGCAGAGAAAAAAGTTGTTAATAATCTAGCATAATTCTCATGAATTCTTGTTAAGCTTCGAATTTGATCCTTCGAAAACCGTAATGCTCTTTTAAAATCATATACCTTGACCTTTTTTTCCAGTTGTTCTTTTTTCAGCTCATCTGCATCCATTTCACCAGATGATAAAGCAGATAGCAGGGCATCTATTTCATTTTGGGATAAAATATCAGCTGACAAAATTACTCACCTCCATCTATTCTCTTTTATTTTATTGGAGTAGAGAGTTTACAATATAAACTTGGACTACTTTGCCTTCTTGCATCAGTTCATTAATTTTATCCTTAAGATCGTTCTCTAATTTAATTTGGCCATTTTTCCCTTTTAATTCTTCTGATTTTTTCTCAGATAATTCTTGAATAATAATATTCTTAACTTGAAAATCTCTCTTTTCTAATTCTTCCTTTGCTTCCTTACTATCTGTCTGGATCTTAAAGGATATTCGGATGAAATTATTAGAAGCTAAATTTGTCGTCATTTCCTCAATATCCACAGAAGATTCCAAGATTTCGTCAATCGAAGGTTCATTTGTCTTTTGCTCGCCAGTAAATTTCCAAATATAAATGAAAGCTCCTGCTCCTGCCAGTGTAATAACTAATAATAAAACGAGCATTATAATAATAACTTTATTATTCTTCATCGTCTTTCTCTCCCACATGTGGTAATCCGAAGAGGTTTACTTTTTGAAAAAAATGATTCATTTTCTCTAATACATCCTCTTCACTTTCTTTAACAACAAATTTATTTCCATTAGTTAAAGTTATCGTTGTATCAGGAAAAGATTCGACTGTTTCAATAAATAAAGCATTAAGTAAAAACTTTTTTCCATTTAGCCGAGTTAACTGTATCATTTTTTTATTAGGGGCTAACCTTACGAATAACCCCTGCCCCTCCAATTAAATTATCGTTTTAAATTAACTAATTCTTGAAGAATTTCATCTGAAGTTGTAATGATTTTTGTATTTGCCTGAAAACCTCTTTGAGAAACGATCATATCTGTAAATTCTTCTGATAGGTCAACGTTTGACATTTCTAAGTAACTACTATTAACTGAACCAGTACCTGCTTGTCCAGGAGTAGACAAAATAGCATCTCCAGAGTTATTAGAAACCTGAAAAATATTCCCGCCTACTTTCTCTAACCCTTCTGGATTATTAAACTTTGCAAGTACAATTTGTCCAGCATTTTGTGTTTCTCCATTTTCAGCAACATAAGTAATGGTTCCATCCGTACCTATGCTATAACTTTTTGCTGAGGCTGGAATAGTACCTACACCAGACACTTTAAGTCCACTTGATGTAACAATATTTCGGTCTTCATCAAAGTAAAAGTTCCCTGCTCTAGTATAAAATGGATTACCCTCTCCATCTTCTACAACAAAGTACCCCTCACCAGAAATTGCCAAATCAAGCCCTCTGCCTGTATATTGTGTAGGTCCTTGAGTATGAACCGTATCAATTGAAGCAAGCTGAGATCCTAGCCCGATTTGCTTCGAATTCGTACCACCATTTCCATTTGCAGGAGCTGTTGCACCAGAAACCGTTTGACTAATCAAATCACTGAATGTCGTACGACCTTTTTTAAAACCATAAGTGTTTACATTGGAGATATTATTCCCAATAACATCTAATTTTGTTTGAAAGTTTTTCATTCCGCTTATCCCTGAATATAATGAACGTAACATTTATATTATCTCCCTTCGAATGAACTGCGTCTATCACTCAGCAGTTTTTGGCCCCCAATTTTGGTCCAGCCTTTTAATTCATAATAATTGTTCCATTTATATTAGTAAAAATTTGGTTTGTTGCTTCTTCACGGTCCATTGCCGTTATTACAGTATTATTTTTTGCACTAACAATTAAGGCTGCATCATTTAAAAGTACTAACGATTCCTTTATTCCCATCTTCTTTGCCTCGGTAACCTTTTCCTCGATCGCCCTCCATTTAGCAGCATCTATCTTAATTCCTCGCTCCTGAAGTCTTTCATTAGCATGTTTACTAATATTCAGCGTATTTAATGAAGAAATAGACTGTTGTAAATGAGTAGAAAATGATGGAATGTTTTGGGCTTTATGCAAAGTTGACTTAGTTTTAAGCGCCTCAATACCATTTTTAATTGCTGCATGTGATTTTATGGAAGGATAAACTGGCTTATCCATTTAATCACTTCCTATTCAATTTTTATAATTTGTCCTGAAGTAATTTTCGTTTCTGCATCATCACCTAAAGTTAGTTGAATTTGTCCATTTTTCAAGGACACAGACAGAACTTTATTACTTACTTCATCCTCATTCTCATTCAAATAAGAAACGTTTTTTCCAATCAATTGACTTGCTAGCACAAGATTATTTTCCGAAGCATTTTTATTCATACTTGATATGTTAGCAGGCACAATTTTTGTTCCATCCTCCAATGTGAAGATCACACTGTCTTCTGAATAAGCAATCGAACTCACCTTTCCGGTACCAGAATATGTTTTGTCATTCCCAGCTTTATCAGTTACTACTTTGCTCCAATTTACTTCTTGACCAATAAATTGCCCGTATGAGATAAGATTCGACTGAGTTTGCAGAGAGATTAAATTAGTCATCGCAGTATTTAAATTTTGCATTTGTTCCAAACTTGAGAACTGAGCCATTTGTGCGATAAACTCTTTATCATCCATTGGACTTGTTGGATCTTGGTTTTGTAATTGTGTAATTAAAAGCTTCAAGAAAGCATCTTTTCCTAGCGATGAGCTGCCTGTGGAAGTATTAGATTTCGATTTCTGATATTCTGATAAAGAGAGAGAAGGGTCATTTATTGTATTTGCCATCGGTACTTGCTCCTCTATACTTCAATATTTAATAACTCCTCAATAAAAGAAGCTTTTTGTTTATTCTCATCATCATTTTCATCTTTCTTTTCTCTTTGCTGATGTGGATGTTGCTGTTCTTGCTGCTGATCTCTTTGCAACCTATCTTGAGGTTGTGGAGAAACAACAATATCCACTTTATCAACTTGTAAATTCTGCGCGGTTAAACCATGTTTCAAACTAGTAAGTTGTTTTTCCAGTACGTCTTTCGCCTCAGTATTCGCAGTAATAATTCGAGCAATCATATTTCCTTCATTCTGAGTTACCTCAATTCGAATAGATCCTAAATGATCTGGCGCTAGTCGAATAGTTAGCTTTTGCATATCGCTCGTTTTAGTAAATGTACTATTTGCCAAAATTTTTACAAATTGTTCTTCTACCCTTTTCGAATGGATCGCTTCTCCTGAATCACTTAGGAGCATAAGCGGGTCTTGCTTCAGAAAAGTAGTTGGAATAGATGATAATATTTTTGTGTCTGTATCTCCTTCACCAACTTCAACGTTTCCCTTTATTTCTGTATTTGACCCTAATAACTCTCCTGACTTTCTTAAGGAGCTTACCATAATGGGGTTAACCATTTTTGGTAGAATCGTATTCTTTTCGACTAATTGCTTATCTAATTTTCCAAGAATAGAAGATATAATTGTCTTTAGCTCCGTTGTCGCTGCCGCAATACCATTTTCTGTCCCTGCTACACGGTTAAGATTAGCTTGCGTTGTTTCTGAAGACACTAATTTCTGCATTGCCAGTTGTTGTCCCTTCCCAACAACATTTCTGTTTTCTTGTAACAAACGATTTTGCATTGCTGTTAGTTTCTGATCGACTTCGGGAATTTTTTTTTGAAAATCTTCTTTAATATCATTAATTGCAATATCGACTGGTATATCCTCTGAAAGGAAGTTCCCAGTAGTATTTTTTGAAATTTCATTATTCAGTACTTTTTGATTTTCTATCTCTTTGACAACAGAAGCAAAAAAACCTCCAGATACCAAGTTTTCCTTACCAGAATTAGCATCACTTGTAATCATAGTATAGGCAGGATTAGCTTTATTTTGACTGAAAGCTACTTTCTTTAGTTCACTCTCACCCTCTACAAAAGGTTCCACGTTCTGTTCAGCGCTTTGCACCGTACCTGCTATGCTTTCATTCGAGTACACATTTTGTTCAAAAAAATTGTTTAAGGAAAGAATAAATCCTTGTAAATCTTCGACGGTTTCAGCAATTTTTTCATTGATAGTAAGATCAGGTAAACTTTTTACTGTTTTCTCAAGCAGCTTTAAATCAGAAAATAAATCTGGTAACTCTGTATGATTAAACATTTCTGGAGTTATCCTCGAATTTTGTCCTTCTATTAATACTTGAGTAATCTTGTTTTCAATCTTAATAAATGTTGCAGCTATGATACCTTCCATATCGGTCGCTTCTAAATCATTGATACCACTTTGATCTGAAATATCATAGTAAGTATTCCATAGCTTTTCTAGACTCATAGAAATTTCTTCATTGGGAATTTCTTTTGATGAACTAGACAATAATGCTAAAAGCTGATTTAAGCCTTCTTTCTGTTGATCTTGAGCAACTTTTGGACTTGATTTTTCTTGTTGATTAGTTGTTTGTAAAGAATTTATCAGCAATAAAAACTTTCCGCCAAGTTTTTCGTTTAGCATCCCTTTGTTTCCACTAGCTACTTCCACTTTTCGCAATGAATTTATCAGTTCTAATTGCAATTTTTCACCCCCTTTCTAGCCAATTTAAGTTTTATTGACTTGCTTTTGCTGATTTTGATAGCAGCTCTGTATATTTGGATGCAACAGGTGGCTCCATTTTCTCTAATACCGAAGCAAGTTTTGCTGGTTTAAGCTCTCCCAAAATTTTCATTGCTTCCTTTTCGCTCATTTCTGATAAAATAGCCGCTGCATTTTTCGGAGACATTGTTTCATATGTTTTAACAATCTCATTCATAGCTTTCTTTGTTTCCTCTTGGGCTGACTGGAGAGATTGTAACTCACTCTGCAGCTTCTCTTTTTCCGAATTAGCAGATTGAAATCTATTTTCACTATTTTCTAATTGTGATTCTAGTGACTTTATTTCTTTATCTCGTTCTTTTAGCTTTGTTTGTAAAGAGCTAATTGTATTTTTATTATTTTCCAGTAATTTATCGGTAGATTTTTTTTCTTCACTCAGAAAAGGAATTGCATTTAATAACTCTTTTCCTTTCTCTGCAACATCTGCTCCTGAATACATAAGCAAAAGGACGAGAACGATGATTGCAAATATTGTCGGAATGACTGCAACCATAAGAAATCGTTGAAAAATATTAAATGGCTTCTTTTTTTCTTCCCATGAATTTTCCATTTAGCCACCTACCTTTTCATGTTGCATGTATTGTTGAAGAGAAATATCATCCATTTGCTTGGCCTCTTCCGCTCTTGCTATTGCTAAATAATTCGAATGGTCTTTTTCTTTTATTTTCACAAACTTTTTTACTTCAAGGTTTTTTTCAAGCATTTTCTCTTGAAAATAAACCATTGAATTCCGTGCATTTTGCACCATTTTTTGGGCATGTTCAATTGTTTTTGCTAAATTGCCCACGAATTGCTGATGGTGTCTAATTTCTTGAACCGATAATCCGGACATCATTTTTTCTGCTTGATATGCTTCCAGATCTTCTTTTCTTTTCAACAGCTCATAGAGATTTTCAGCCGCTTCTTCAAATCTGTTTACCGATTGATTGTAAGCAGAGCTTGCTTCCTCTTTTTCTCTTTCGCGAATCGTTAAAATTTTTTCGAATTTAAATTGATAGCTCATCTTTTTATCCCTCTGTTCCAACTAAAGTTAATAAGGAATGAAGGCTCTCCTCAATTGAAACCTTTTCATCTGTTTCCTGCTTTATATAAGATAGGATGCTAGGATATAACCTAATTGCTGTATCAATCTCTTTAGAAGAACCTTTTTTATAGGCACCTATGTTGATTAAATCTTCCGAATTCATATAAGTACTCAAAAGATCTCGTAATCGCTCGGCCGCTTTTACATGCTCTTTTGAGACAACATGATTCATCACGCGGCTTACACTTTTTAAGACATTCACAGCAGGATATTGCCCTTTATTAGCAAGCTCACGGTCTAATACATAATGGCCATCTAAAATACCGCGTACGGTATCTGCGATCGGTTCATTCATATCATCCCCATCAACCAATACGGTATAAAAGGCTGTTATACTTCCAAATTCGTTTGTTCCCGTTCTTTCTAAGAGTTTTGGCAAGATAGCAAATACAGAAGGTGTATATCCTTTTGTGGTCGGCGGTTCACCAATAGCAAGTCCCACTTCTCTTTGCGCCATTGCAACCCGAGTAACAGAATCCATCATTAACATGACATTTAATCCTTTATCGCGAAAATATTCGGCAATAGCAGTAGCAGTATACGCACCCTTAATTCGCATTAAAGCTGGTTGATCAGATGTTGCAACAACAACAATCGATCGCTTCAGCCCCTCTGGCCCTAAGTCACGTTCAATAAATTCTCGTACTTCTCTACCGCGTTCCCCTATCAAGGCGATCACATTTAAATCTGCTTTTGTATTTCTGGCAATCATTCCTAGCAATGTACTTTTCCCAACACCACTACCTGCAAAAATCCCAAGTCTTTGTCCAGTGCCAACCGTTAAAAGTCCATCAATTAACCGAACTCCTACTTCCATCGATTGGGAAATAGGTGGTCTTGTCATTGGATTAGGAGGCTCTTGATCAATTGGAACAGACTTCAACCCTTTTGGTAACATCGATCCGTCTAAAGGCATTCCTAAAGCATCAACCGCAGTACCTATTAATCCTGGTCCAACCTTAATTTCTAATGGCTCAGAAGAGGCTTCTACTAAACAGCCTGGTGAAATGTCTTGGACAGTTGTATATGGCATTAAAATGATATTCCCCTCATTAAACCCTACAACTTCTGCCTTGATAATTCGTTTATGCTTTGTACCAATGTGGATATTACACACATCACCAATAGAACTTTCCGGTCCCTGTGATTCAATCATTAACCCTACAACTTTATTCACACGGCCATATTGCTTATAAGTGTCAATGGACGAAATCGAGCTTAGTAACTCAAGTGCTTTCACCCTTCTTCACTCTCCAATATTTCAAGTAACTTATTTTTAATCATAAGCAATTGCGTATCAACACTTGCATCTAAACGCCCGTTTGCCGTTTCGATAATACAAGCATTTTCATCAATCGTTTCATCAGGGAAAATGAAAAGATTTGGCTTAATCGGAAATAGTTGTAACAATTCTTCTTTTTCTGCTATTACCATTTCATAATGGATAGGACTGACATGTAACTGTATTTCCTTCTGTTTCCTTACTTCTTTAAGAGCATTTTGTACAAGATAGAGGAAGTTTTCTTCCTCTTCTTTTATCTTGTTATTCATAATTTTTTCGGCAACTTCAATTGCAAGCTCCAATATAGTAGTTTCAGCAGATTGTAAGTATTTTTCGTAATCCTCTTTTGATGCAGTTACTGTGTCTTTCGCTTGTTGAATAAAACTTAACATTTCATTATATCCTACATTTTGACCTTCTTCGTAACCTGCTTGAAAACCATTTTTCCTCGCTTCTTCAATTAAATTCCCTTTTTCTATATCCCAGTTTTGTCTTTCTTCCATAAGCTGTGCTCGTATAAGTTCGGCTTCTTCCAAAGCTTGGGCTTTCATTTCATCTGCTTCTTTCCGAGCCGACTCTACTATTCTGTTATATTCCGTTTGTGTAACTTCCCTAGAAAGATCCACCTCAGCATTGAAGGTATCTATATACTTAATCGAAATAACTTTCTCATTAGCGTCATCTGGCTTTGAATATCTTGACTTTATTAATCTAGACAATGATATCATCTCCTCCGCCTCGGGCAACTACGATTTCGCCAGCATCCTCAAGACGTCTGATAATACCAACAATTCTTGATTGTGCTTCTTCTACATCCTTCAAGCGTACAGGTCCCATAAATTCCATCTCTTCTTTAAAGGACTCAGCCATTCTAGTAGACATGTTGCCATAAACAATTTCTTTCACTTCATCGCCAGATACCTTAAGTGCAAGCATAAGATCTTCATTTTCACAATCACGAATAATTCTTTGAATTGCTCTATTATCCAATGTAACGATATCTTCAAAGACAAACATTCTCTTTTTAATTTCTTCTGCTAATTCTGGATCTTGGATTTCGAGTGCGTCTAAAATAGTCCGCTCTGTTGCTCTATCGACTCCATTTAGTACTTCAACAACCGCTTCAATACCACCAGTTTGAGTATAATCTTGCGTAACAGTGCTCGATAATTTTCTTTCTAATATTTGCTCGACTTCGTTAATAATTTCAGGTGAAGTACTATCCATTACAGCAATTCTCTTCGCAATATCAGCTTGAACTTCCTGTGGAAGCTCAGACAGGATTAGACCTGCCTGAGTGGGATCCAAGTAAGATAAAATTAACGCAATCGTCTGCGGATGTTCATTTTGAATAAAATTTAATATTTGGTTTGGATCTGCTTTTCTCGCAAAATCAAAAGGTCTTACTTGCAGAGAAGAAGTAAGCCTATTTAAAATAATCGACGCTTGTTCTGTCCCAAGAGCCTTTTCTAACACCGTTTTTGCATACCCAATACCACCTTGTGAAATATAATCTTGAGCAAGCGCAATATTATGAAATTCTTCTAAAACACTTTCTTTAGAAGTATTCTCGACCTTTCTAACTCCTGATATTTCTAAAGATAGTTTCTCAATTTCTTCCTCACTCAAATGCTTATAAACCGAAGCTGCAACATCAGGACCTAGCGATATAAGGAGAATGGCCGCTTTCTGTTTCCCAGATAACTCATTTGATTCTTTTCTTGCCATCTACACCACCCCTTAATCTTCCGTAATCCATGTACGAAGTAATTTTGCAAATTCCTCTGGTTTTTCTTTCGCCATTTTTTCAAGCTGTTTTCGTCTTATTGTTCCTTCTGATTCTTGTTGTTCCTCATTAATATCTGCTACAGGAGCAACCGGCTGAATAATTTCTTCTATTTCTTCTTCCTGTTTTTTCTTTCTTGCTTTCATAACGAAGAAGATTAATAGAATAATAACTGCAAGCAAGCCTCCTCCAACAGCGTAAATCCACCATGGGATTGATGCTTGAACAACGTCTGCTGCTTGTTTTTTACCGTTAAACGGTTGTACAGACACAGCAATCTTACTTTGGATATCCTCATCTGTTAATTCTCCACCTGTTGATGTTTTATCAATTGAAGTTCTAACAATTGTCCCTAATATATTAGAAATATCATCGATACTTTCCTGTGGTAAGGAAGTAGAATCATTTGCATCAGGTGGCTCTACCATTACTTGAATACCTAAATCACGAACTTTATAAGGACTCTCCACAATTTGTTTTTTTATCCGATTTACTTCCCTATTAACGGTTTGATCGACTTTTTCATAGTTGCCATTTCCGGATCCTGTTTCTGAATTATAAGTAGTTACATCTGCATCGTCTTCTGCCTGCACAACTCCACCGGCAGCATTTTCACCTGTATATGTTTCTGTAATATTCTGTGCACTTATTTCAATTCCCGCCATATTTTCTTCATCAACTGGCGTAACTAGGTTTTCTTCTCTGTTTTCTTGGGTAAAGTCTATATCAGCAGTAACAGACACTACAACTTTATCTTGGCCCATCAACGTCCCTAGCATTGTTTGGACTTGTCTTTGAATATCACGTTCAATTTGCTTTTTCACATTATTTTGCGCAGTAAAAGTATCTGTCGCAGAATTATCTGAAGAATTTAAATCAAAATACTCAAAGTTTTGATTCGTAATGACGATATTATCTGTAGGAAGGTTTGGTACACTTTTGGACACGAGTGTATATAACCCTTCTATTTGATTTTCAGAGAAGTTATAGCCCGGCTTTGTATTTAATACAATCGAAGCTGTAGCTTCTCCCCCTTGATCTGAAACAAATACACTTTCTTCTGGTAATGTGATAACAACATTGGCATCATTAATTCCATCAACACCCTTTATTAAATTAGCAATTTCCGTCTGCAGGGCATCTAATTTTAATACATTAAATTCGTTATCTGTCATTCCAAAGCTTGCATTCTCACTAAAAAAGGAATAATCAATACTACCAGACTTAGGTATCCCTTCTGCCGCAAGTTGTACTTTTAATGTATCGACTACTTCCTCTGGAACACTAATCACGGTACCTCCACCTGATATTTCAGAAGTTATCCCTTTACTATCTAGATTCTCCTTAATAGCTCCCGTTTCAGAAGGTGTTAAATTGCTGTATAATGGCACTAACGTTACTCTTGTAAAAAAATAAGTCGCAAACACAGCAATTAGAATAAGCAAAAGTCCGCTACCTGTTATCACAGTCTTTTGCTTTTTAGAACGACTTTGCCAAAACTCTTTTAAAGGATTAAATATTTTATTTAGATTCTCTTTCATTCTCTTCCCCCGGCTACCGTAATTTGTATAGGTATAAACCGCCCATCTTTTATATTGACTGTCTTCTACTTAAATGGCATGGACACTTACTTGTCTATAGTAGAAGCAACTTCGTTTTCTTACTAAAAGTGTAATCTTTATAGAAAACAGTCTTACATTAAACTGACATTCGCATCATTTCTTGATAAGCTTCTACTGCCTTATTGCGAATTTCTAACGTAGCTTGCATGGTAATGCTTGCTTTTTGCGAGGCAATCATCACCTGAGATAAATCAACGTTTTCTCCTCTTGCTAACTTATTTGTTAGCATATCTGATTCGTTTTGCGCTTGATTTACATTGTTAATTGATTCTTTTAAAAACGAAGCAAATTTTTTTTGCGTATCTGCTACAGCTGTCTTATTACTCGTTGCCGAATTTGTTAACGGTAATGCAGATGATACGGATGAAAAATTAATTGGTTCCATTTAAGTACTCCTTTTTTTGTTTTATTTACCGATTTCTAATGTTTTCATTAACATACTTTTTGATGCATTTAAAACAGTCACATTTGCTTCATATGATCTTGATGCACTCATTAAATCAACCGTCTCTCGTAAAGGGTCCACATTGGGCATACGAACATATCCTGTTTCGTCCGCTTCTGGGTTCTCCGGATCGTACACCATTTCAAACGGTGTATCATCTTCTACAATGCGTGACACCTTCACTCCACCTGCAATATTCGCGCTATTCCCTCTTGCAGCATTTAAATGAGAGGCAAATGATCCTTCTTGTTCTTGAAACACTACTTGTTTTCTTTTGTATGGCTCCCACTCACCATTTACTAATCTACCTCTTGTTGTATCAACATTTGCCATATTAGATGAAATTACATCCATTCTTAGCCGTTGTGCTGTTAAAGCAGAAGCAGTAGTATTCATACTAGTAAAAATGGTCATTTTTATTACTTACCTCCCCTAATTACATTTTCAAGGGAACTAAATTTTCCGCTAATTCGATCTACTAATGCATTGTAATAGATTTGGTTTGTCGCAAGGTCTGTCATCTCTTTTTCCATATCGACACTATTTCCGCTGTTATTGTAAGTAACTCTATTCTTTGTAATGACAGATGTTGAAGCAGTATTAGGAGCTGAAAACGGAATATGCTTACTATTCGTTACATTAGCTTCCATTGCACTAGATAACGAATCTTTAAAAGTCACTGTCTTTGCTTTATAATTCGGCGTGTCAACATTTGCAATATTTTGCGAGATTACTTTTTGCTTTTGATTCGAATAATTTATTGCATTTTCTAAGGTAGTTATTGTATTTGAGAAAAGTTTCACTTCATCACACCTCGAGCAGTCATTTTGAAAAAAATGTTGATTTTTGTTTTTTGATGACGATTTTTACATGATAGTTTTAATTTTAATTAATTTGTAATAATATGTCCATGGAAAAGAGGAATATTTTAGTGATTCTTTTTTCCTATTTTAGTTAATATTTGGTTTAAATTATCTTAAATCAGGGTAAAAAATGTTTTTTCACTATGCCGATGTTACTATTATCATAGTTATAACTTACTAATCGCTTCCCTTTTTCTGCTATGAGATTTAATATACCTTTTGCCATACTGTAATGTAAATGAAAAATAAATGGAAAATACGCGGTTTTTGTCGAATAATATGTACATAGCTTATTAGCTATTCGATTGATGATTTCAAAAAATCCTCTCTATTTTTGTCACATAAAAAAACCTTTTCTATTAAAGAAAAAGGTTTCAACTTGTTGACAAAAGGAATTTAGGAAATGCAAATGGAATTATTATGCATTGATTGGAGTGAAAGGGGTGAGACTCCTGTGGGATCTGCGAGACAGTCTGAGACCCTGCAGGCCTTTAGGCGGAAGCGGCTCAGCGCGAGCCCCACGGAAAGCGAACCCCTGCAACGGAAATTAACTCTTATTTAAAATAATGTATATTTATAAACTAAGACAAACTCCTAATTACCGAATTAGGAGTTTGTCGACAGTCTGAAACCTTTTCTATTAAAGAAAAAGGTTTTTTTTATAATGAATAATATTTTATCCTTATTTATTTGTTTTTAACTTTTCAAGTTCTAATAAGAATTTATCGTTAAGCACTTTTATATAAGTACCTTTCATTCCTAATGAACGAGACTCAATAACACCAGCACTTTCTAATTTACGCAATGCGTTGACAATTACAGATCTTGTAATTCCTACACGGTCTGCGATTTTAGAAGCTACTAATAAGCCTTCACTTCCGTTTAATTCTTCAAAAATATGCTCAATAGCTTCTAATTCACTATAGGATAGTGAACTGATTGCCATTTGAACAACCGCTTTACTTCTTGCTTCTTCTTCAATTTCTTCTGCTTTTTCACGAAGAATTTCCATACCAACAACAGTAGCACCGTATTCAGCAAGAATCAAATCATCGTCTTGGAATTGTTCTTGTAATCTTGCAAGAATTAATGTTCCTAATCTTTCTCCTCCACCAATAATTGGTACAATAGTTGTTAACCCTTTAGCAAATAATTCTTTATTTTCAACTGGGAAAGCAGTATATTCACTTTCAATTTCTAAATTACTAGAAGTTGATTGAATATTAAACAAGCTATTTGTGTATTCCTCAGGGAATTGACGATCTTCAAACATTTTTTTCATACGATCATTTTCGATTTGCTGATGAACTGCAAAACCTAATAATTTTCCTCTTCTGCTAACAACAAAGATATTTGCTTCGATAACATCACTTAATGTTTCAGACATTTCTTTGAAATTAACTGGTTTTCCAGCAGCTCTTTGTAACATTGCATTAATTTTTCTCGTTTTTGTTAATAAATCCATTTTTTATTCCTCCTGTTAACTAAAACCAACACTTGAAATAAATCTATGTCTACTTATACCTTTAACAATTCAGGAGTTTAAATTCCAATTGGCTTTCATTAGAGTATAAATTGACTTAAATCCTTATTTCTTGAGATGGCTCCTAACTTCTCCTCCACATACTTTGGAGTAATCGTTATTTTTTCCATTGTTATTTCTGGTGCTTCGAAAGACAGATCTTCCAATAATTTTTCGAGAATAGTATGCAGTCTTCGCGCACCGATATTGTCTGTATTTTGATTGACTTCATAAGCCACTTCAGCTATCTTACGAATAGATTCGTCAGAAAATTCAATTTCTATACCTTCTGTATACAATAATGCTTGGTATTGCTTAATCAACGCATTATCTGGTTCCACAAGAATACGATAAAAATCATCCACTGTTAATTTAGTAAGTTCTACACGAATCGGAAATCTTCCTTGTAGCTCTGGAATTAAATCAGAAGGCTTTGACATATGAAATGCTCCAGCAGCAATAAACAATACATGGTCTGTTTTAACTGATCCATATTTTGTCACAACCGTTGATCCTTCTACTACAGGTAAAATATCTCGCTGCACACCTTCTCTGGAAACATCAGCTGAAGAACTACTGTTTGATTTGCTGGCAATTTTATCAATTTCATCGATAAATATCATTCCCATTTGCTCAGCACGAACGACTGCTTCTTGGGTAACCTCATCCATATCGATTAATTTTTGAGCTTCCTCGTTTGTTAATATTGTACGTGCTTCCCTAACTGTTAGTTTTCGCTTTTTCTTCTTTTTCGGCATAAAACTACTTAAAGCGTCCTGCATATTCATCCCCATTTGTTCCATACCAGAACCTTGGAGCATATCAAACATAGAAGGCTGTTGTTCTTCCACTTCTACAGAAACCACTTCATCTTCCAGTTCACCTAGAGCAAGCTTTTCTTTTACTATTTTTCTCTTTTCTGATTTACTAGTTTCTTCTACAGTAGGCTCTTCTTCCTCTGTGTCTGCCCCACCGCCGCCGAAAAGCATTTCCAGAGGGTTTTTATAACTGGATGTTTTCTTTGCAGCAGACGGAACTAATAATTCAACGAGACGATTATTTGCCGCAACTTCCGCTCTTTCTCTTACTTGAAACATCTTCTCTTCCTTTACCAAGCGTACAGATGTTTCGACAAGATCACGGACCATTGATTCTACATCACGGCCAACATATCCCACCTCTGTAAATTTAGTAGCTTCTACCTTAACAAATGGTGCATTAACAATTTTTGCAATTCTTCTGGCAATTTCCGTTTTTCCGACACCAGTAGGTCCAATCATCAAAATATTTTTCGGACTAATCTCATCTCTTAACTTTTCATCAAGAAGACTTCTGCGAAAACGGTTTCTTAAAGCGACAGCCACCGCTTTTTTTGCATCTTTTTGTCCGACAATATATTGATCAAGTCGTTCTACAATTTGCCGAGGTGTTAAACTAGCGCTTTTTTGCATATTAAAAATCCTCCCCTATAATTCTTCCACGATGATATTATTATTTGTATAGACACAAATCTCACCAGCAATCTCTAGAGCTGCTTTAGCGATATCATATGCAGAAAGATTATCTCCTGAGTAAGTTTTTAGTGCTCTGCCAGCTGCTAAAGCATAGTTTCCGCCAGATCCAATTGCAAGTATACCATCATCTGGTTCTATTACTTCTCCTGTTCCAGATACCAATAATAGATCCGTTTCATTCATTACGATCAGCATCGCTTCAAGTTTTCTAAGAACTTTATCACTGCGCCAGAGCTTCGCAAGCTCTACTGAAGCACGTTGTAGGTTCCCATTATACTCATCTAATTTTCCTTCAAATAGTTCAAAAAGAGTAAAGGCATCCGCAACTGATCCCGCAAATCCTGCAATTACTTTCCCATTAAAAAGCTTTCTTACCTTACGGGCTGTATGTTTCATCACAACAGCATTTCCAAGCGTGACTTGACCATCACCAGACATTGCTGATTTCCCTTTATGTTTAACTGCAAAAATTGTTGTTGCATGAAATTGTGGCATTTCAGACATGTTACTTCCTCCTTCTACCAATTGACTATGCCCTAGGATGATAAGACATATACGTCTTTTTTAGATACTCATTTGTGACATGCGTATATATTTGTGTTGACGTTAAAAATGCATGACCTAATAATTCCTGAACGGTTCTCATATCTGCACCATTCGCCAGTAAATGTGTGGCAAATGAATGTCTCAATTTATGGGGATGAATTTTCCCTTGTGAGGATGAAGTATTCATCATTTTATTTAAGATATCACGAACTCCGTTATCTGTTAAAATTCCTCCGCGATAATTAACAAACAGATAAGAATGATCTGTTGAGTTTTTCATCAACTGATTCCTACCCGCTTTTATGTACGCTTCCAGAGCATTATGAGCAAAACTACCAAACGGAACATATCTTTCCTTTTGGCCCTTTCCCCTAACCAACACAGTTGAGACACTGAAATCAATATCACTCAACTGAATTTTTGTGCATTCACCAACACGGATGCCGGTTGCATACAATAATTCAAGCAATGCTTTATTTCTTAGTCCAAGGGGCGTGTTCGTATCACATGATAAAAAGAGTTGCTGCAATTCTTCCTCGTAGAAAAAATCAGGTAATCTCTTTTCTAGCTTTGGGATTGATACAGCAGAAAACGGGTTATTTTCCACTATTTTTTCCCTAAGCAAAAAACGATAAAAACTTCTCAAACTAGAGATTTTTCGCGCAATTGTTTTTCTTGCTAATTGCATTGAAAAAAGCTCTGTTAAGTATATTCTTACATCAGATGGACTCACGTCTTCTAACTTGTCTATTACTTGATCTTTCATAAAGTGAAAGAATTGGTTAATATCTTGTGTATAAAATTCTATTGTATATGGTGAGTAATTTTTTTCAATCTGCAAATAGGCAATAAATGCTTGAACATGATTGTTTAATTCCTGTTTCATAACCTCACCTCACAATGGCTTCATCATATTATCATACTTTTTAGCTACAATCAATTAATTTACATATTTTTCACAAAGTTCCGAATTGTTCGCAATAATTCTTTCATGTCCTATTGTTTCTACATTCTTCCCTTTTGAGATTAGGACTAACCCTAAATGTTTATGGCACTTTCTTTTTAGAGTATATCGCTTTAAGCACAAAGGAATTAGAATAATACTACAAATGTAAATAAATTGTCATTTTTTATTCTGTTAAAAAGTATGGATGATGTTCACTCATAGCATTTTACTATACGATTGAAAGAATGAAAAGTTTCTACTTCAAGTGAATTAATATTTTTTTCGCAAACATCTATTTTTCTTCCATTATATATCTAATTTAGGAGAGAAAACTTCGACAGTAACGTGACAAGAGAGTGAGCATTTGCTCACCCTCATATAAATTTATTTATTCTAGCTATTTTTAGCTTTGTGGTTCTTCTTTGTAGTCACAGTTTACGCACTGTACTTGAACACCTTTTTTTAATTTTTTCTCCACTAACATATTTTCACATTTTGGACATGGTCTTTGTAGTGGTTTATCCCATGAAATGAAGTCACATTCTGGGAATCGATCACAACCATAAAAAATTCTACGTTTTTTACTTTTTCTTTCAATTATATTTCCTTCATGGCACTTCGGACATTTCACTCCAATATCCTTCACGATTGCTTTCGTATTTCTACACTCTGGAAAATTACTACATGCCATAAATTTCCCATAACGGCCCATTTTAAATACCATCGGGTGGCCACATTCTTCGCAATCCTCTCCAGCTGGCTCATCTTTGATTTCAATGGTTTGCATCTCTTGTTCTGCAACTTCCAGTCTTTTCTCGAACGTTTTATAAAAATCGTCGATAACCTTTACCCAATTGACCTTGCCCGCCTCAATATTATCCAAGTCTTGTTCCATATTGGCTGTAAACTCAATATTTAATATTTCCGGGAAAAATTCTAAAATTAACTCTAAAACAATTTCCCCAAGCTCCGTTGGAATAAATCGTTTGTTATCAAGGGCCACATAACCTCGTTTTTGAATCGTATCTAAGGTTGGTGCGAATGTAGATGGTCTTCCTATTCCCAATTCCTCTAGTGTTCTAACTAATCTTGCTTCTGTATAACGTGGAGGTGGCTGAGTGAAATGCTGCTTTGTATCAATATCCTTATTTAAGACAACATCTCCTTCTTTTAAATCTGGGAGTTGTCGATCTTTCTCATCAACGTTGTCATCTGTACCCTCCACATATACCTTCATAAAACCTGGGAACTTAATTTTTGAACCATTAGCACGAAAAAGTACGTTACCATTTGATAAATCCACACTCATTGTATCCATAACTGCCGGAGCCATTTGGCTGGCAATAAATCTTTCCCACACTAGCTTATACAATCGAAATTGATCTCGAGATAAATATTCCTTCATCTTACTCGGCTCACGACCAATGCTAGTTGGACGGACTGCTTCATGGGCATCTTGGACCTTTGGATTTTTCTTCTCTTGTTTCTTCTCTTCACGTGTATACTCTTTGCCATAATGACTATTTATATAGTCATATGCTTCACTTTGTGCAACCTCTGATATTCTAGTGGAATCCGTTCTCATATAGGTTATCAAACCCACTGTTCCTTCTTTACCAAGATCTATACCTTCATATAATTGCTGTGCTAACATCATTGTTTTCTTTGCTCGGAAATTCAATTTGCGGGCAGCTTCCTGCTGTAAAGAAGAAGTTGTAAATGGAACGGCAGGGTTTCTCTTCCGCTCTTTTTTACTCACTTTATCGACAGTAAACTTATTATCTTTTAACTGACTAGTAATTTTTTTCACTTCATCTTCTGAATGCAACTCGACTTTTTTTCCATTGATACCATAAAAAGATGCTTCAAAATTATTTTTTCCTTTTATAAAGCTTCCTTCAATGGACCAGTATTCTTCTGGTACAAATTCTTTAATTTCTTGTTCTCTTTCAATAATGAGACGTACTGCAACTGATTGTACTCTTCCCGCACTAAGCCCTTTTTTTACTTTTTTCCATAATAATGGACTGATATTATAACCCACTAAGCGGTCTAAAACTCTTCTAGCCTGCTGAGAATCTACTAAATCCATATTTATTGCACGAGGATGCTTAAATGATTCTTTGATGGCATCTTTTGTTATCTCATTGAAAACAACGCGGCAATCTGATTCGATATCCACATTTAAGCTATTTGCTAAATGCCAAGCAATTGCCTCTCCTTCACGATCCGGGTCAGCTGCTAAATAAATCTTTTTGGCTTTTTTTGCTGCTGTTTTCAGTTCTTTTAATACAGGGCCTTTTCCACGGATAGTTATGTACTTCGGCTCAAATTGTTTTTCTATATCAACACCCATTTGGCTTTTAGGCAAATCCCTAATGTGCCCCATTGATGCTTTCACTTTATATTTTTTTCCTAAATATCGTTCTATTGTCTTTGCTTTAGCTGGTGACTCAACGATTACTAAAAAATCTGACATTAACTGTCCTCCTTAAGAGGGATTTAAATATTCACTATTATTGTATACTATGTTTTGATTTGTCAAACATTCCGATAACTAGCAAACGTTTTCACTCTCTTTATTTACATCATTTTATCTTTTAAATATCTATACGTTGCAAAATGTATAACAAAATGATAAAAATAGCAACACTTTTTTTGAAGTTTCATGAAAAACTCCAAATTTATGGAATTTCTTACGCTTTGGTTTGGAGTAACGTTTTTACTTTCTTAACTGCCGCTAAATCCCCTCCGTTAAATTCTCATTAGAAGAGGTATTAGTCATACTGACCTTACAAAAAAAGATAATCCCTTATATAATTTGCTGCTTATAGCGTATCACTTTCCTTTTGTATTGCAAACTATTTTCATTTTACTATCTGTGAAAATGATTATTTTACTTAATATATTTGTATGCTAAGCTACTCTAGTTTTACTTTTTTTTACTCCGATATATGCTTCCATTCTTCTAGTATATCTTTTGCTTCAAGCACTGGCTTTGCGCCTTGTTGTATTAATTCATTTGGACCATCTGAATAGGGACTAAATATATTTCCTGGAACAGCAAATACATCCCGTCCTTCATTTACTGCGAAATTAGCAGTTATTAACGATCCACTTTTTTTCTTCGCTTCTACTACAAGTGTTCCATTGCTTAAACCGCTTATAATTCGATTTCTCATGGGAAATTGCCATTTTAGCGGCTTAGTTAGCGGAGGATATTCGGAGATGACTAAATGATGTTTCATCATATCTCCTGCTAACTGTATGCTTTCTTTTGGATAGATATGAAAAATACCTCCAGCAATAACACCGATGGTTTTGCCGCCATTTTCAATTGCCAGTTTATGGGCAATCGAATCAACCCCATGCGCAAGTCCACTTACAATGGTGATTTTCTCCTCTACTAGTTCTTTCATCAACCTCTTTATTACTTTAGTACTATAACTGGTAGCTAAGCGCGAACCTACAATTGCAAGCTTTCTCTTCGATTGTAGCAGCTCAAGATCTCCTTTTGCATAAAGAACCCAAGGTGGCTGATATATTTCTTTTAAAAACGGCGGATATAACGGATCAAAAAATGTAATTGGATGAATTTGATTATAACGATACTGGATTAATTGTTCTTCTACATGATGAGAATGGATTGTCTTTACTATTTCCTTTTCCATAGTAGGTGAAATAGAGGATATAAAGGAAGGGATTTTCTCCAACTGAAGAGTGGGATCTTCTTTTAGAAGACGATCGATCATTTTCCAGCTGATTCCTTGACAATGATGTAATTTCACTAATAATTTATTTATTATTTCCATCTTTTCTTCCTTTCGCTTTCTCCTTTTCACAAAGAAATTAGCTAAAAATACAAAAGAAAGAGAAACATAAATTAAGTAAGGAATTATCTTCCTTCATTATAATGAGTTTTCCTGAAAATTCCTAGCATTGTTATACTGTTTCCCTAGTAAATTAGTAGATTAGCTACATATGCCATCCTCTTGAAAAAAATCAAGAAAAAACCTAGCCTTATTTAGTAGAATAAGGCTAGATTAAGCTTTTCTCTATTTTGCTACTACTTCATGCGTCTTACATTTTTCGTATATCGACTGCTCTTTTAACACCTCAATTAGCGTTGCTCCCATATCAGATGGTGTTGGGGCTACTTTAATGCCGCATTCCGTTAGAACACTAATTTTTTCATCTGCTGTTCCTTTACCACCAGAGATTATTGCCCCCGCATGACCCATACGCTTTCCTGGAGGAGCTGTACGACCGCCGATAAATCCAACAACTGGCTTCGTCATATTTTCTTTCACCCAGCGGGCTGCTTCTTCTTCAGCCGTCCCGCCGATTTCCCCTATCATGATAACTGCATACGTATCTTCATCTTCATTAAATGCTTTTAACGTATCAATAAAATCTGTTCCATTGACTGGATCTCCACCAATTCCAACAGCTGTTGACTGACCAATCCCTGCTTGAGATAGTTGATGAACAGCCTCATATGTTAAAGTACCAGAACGAGAGACAACCCCTACATGCCCTTTCTTATGAATATATCCTGGCATAATGCCAATTTTACATTCTTCTGGGGTAATCACTCCTGGACAGTTTGGTCCTATTAATCTAGTCTTTTTCCCTTCCAAGTAGCGCTTAACTTTCACCATGTCCAGAACAGGAATATGTTCGGTAATACAGATTACTAAGTCTAGTTCAGCATCAACCGCTTCTAAAATAGCGTCTGCTGCAAATGGAGCTGGTACATAAATAACAGATGCATTTGCTTCGGTTACATCTACTGCATCTTTAACGGTATTAAATACAGGCACTCCCTCTACCGTTGTACCACCTTTCCCTGGTGTTACCCCGCCAACTATTTTCGTCCCATATTCAAGCATTTGCTTAGTATGAAATAGTGCTGTTGCACCTGTGATTCCTTGGACAAGGACTTTTGTATCTTTATTAATAAAAACACTCATTATGCATTCCCTCCTTGTTCTACTAGGGTTACAATTTTCTCAGCACCATCAGCCATCGATTCTGCTGCAACAATATCTACTCCAGATTCTCGAAGAATTTTTTTGCCAAGTTCCACATTTGTTCCTTCTAAGCGAACAACTAATGGCACATGAAGACTAACTTGCTTTGCAGCTTCCACAATTCCGGTCGCAATAACATCACATTTCATGATGCCACCAAAAATATTGACAAAAATCCCCTTCACGTTAGAATCAGATAGAATGATTTTAAATGCTTCCGTTACTTTTTCTGCTGTCGCGCCGCCCCCAACATCTAAGAAGTTGGCCGGTTCTCCGCCATAATGCTTAACAATATCCATTGTTGCCATAGCAAGTCCAGCACCATTTACCATACAGCCGATATTTCCATTTAACGCAATATAGCTTAAATCATATTTAGAAGCTTCTAATTCTTTTTCATTTTCTTCATCTAAATCCCTATATGCAACAATATCTTTATGTCTATACAATGCATTTGAATCAAAATTTAATTTTGCATCCAGTGCGATAATATTCCCATCTTCCGTTAAAACTAAGGGATTAATTTCGGCGATAGAGCAGTCTTTTTCAACAAATACTTTATATAATCCAGTCATAAAGGCAACTGCTTTATTAACTTGCTTGCTCGGAATGTTAATAGAGAAAGCAACTCGACGTGCTTGAAATGGAGTTAGACCAGTCACTGGATCAATAACTTCTTTTACGATCTTCTCTGGGTACTTTTCTGCAATTTCCTCAATTTCTGTGCCGCCTTCTTCAGAGGCCATCAATACGATTCTAGATGTTGCTCGATCCACGACAAATCCTATGTAATATTCCTTCTTGATTCGACAACCTTCTTCAATTAATAATCGTTTCACAACTTTTCCTTCGGGACCTGTTTGATGAGTTACTAATGTGCTCCCTAGAATATCTGAAGCATATGTTTGTACTTCATCTAAGCTTTTGGCAACTTTTACTCCTCCAGCCTTACCGCGACCACCTGCATGGATTTGCGCTTTCACTACCCATACATCACTATTTAATGTTTCCGCAGCTCGCACTGCCTCTTCTACTGTAAAAGCTACTTTTCCTTTTGGTACTGCGACGCCATTTAATTCTAAAATCTCTTTCCCCTGATATTCATGAATATTCAAGCTTCCACACCCCTTAATTTCCCTTTTTGTGTAAAATTGGAGACAACTGCATGATGACTTTCGTGAATGAATAACTTTTTCTCATCCATTTATTTGTTTTTTCCAAAACATAAGTATCGTTATCACTGTATTAATATTCTTTTCGAGAGCAAATTACGATTATTTTATGTATTTAGAAAAGACAAAAATATGTTCACGCTTTCATTTTAAAGGAAAAAACCTTTCTTTGTCTATAAAAAAGGCTTTTATCTTTAAATATTTTACAATTAAAAATATTTTTTCTTTCTTAGTTTGCTTTTTCCCCCTCTTTTTCCGTCGCTTCCTTCTCTAAAGAATAAATAAACGCAAACACTTCTGCCACAGCCATATATAAATCTTCAGGAATTTGTTCATTTATATTTAATTTACTTAAAAGCTCTACAAGAGAGGGATCTTCTTGAATTGGAATATTCTCTTTTTTGGCACGTTCCAGAATTTGTTCCGCAATCATACCCTTGCCTTTTGCAATAACGGTAGGTGCAGCGTGTTTTTGCTGTTCATAAGTTAATGCTATTGCTTCTTTCCTTTTTAAAGAATGGTGTTTATTCATATTTTTATATCCACCCCTTTATAGGCATTTCCTTTCACTGCTTGTTGGGAACTCCATACTGGCTTATGTTCTTTTGACAAGTCTTTTACATGTATAGACAGTAAAGTATAATCTAATTCCCGTAGTTTTTCTTTTAAGAGCTCCTCTGCCTGTTTAATTAAAGGCATTATTTCTGTTGACCGATCATTTAATACAATCATGTTCATGATTCTATTTTGAATATGGATATCAATAACTGTATCCTTTAAATTAGCCAGTTCTAAGTAAAAAAGAATTCGACAATAATTACTATCGACTTTTCCATCTGCTGTTTTTCTGCCATTATATTGCATTGTCACATCCACTTGTTGATTAAAAAAACGCAGAGGAATTTCCGTTACCATTTGCATCATTGGACCTGTTTGCTGACTGATAAGCTGATAACCTGTCACTTTATCAATTAGTTGACCTGCAGTTTCTTTTACCGCATCAGGGATGTCTTTTCCCATTAATCCTAGCAGTAGCGGTTTTAATATTTCTTGTGATGTTTGCTCCTCTATTTGTGCATGCTGTAACAGTCCCGCTTCAAATGAATAGCCAATTTTATGCAGGACAGCTTTTAGTGCAGCAAGCACATTATCTTGAACAAGCTTCCCCCCTTGACTAATCTCCGATAGGACATCCGCTACTTTTGGCTCTAGAATATGATAGGTAGACAACTGCTGCTGGAGTTCATTTAACAGCACACTAACACCTTTATTGGATTGCAAGGCCGAAATACTTGTAAATACTTCCTTCGTTAGAGGGAGCTGTCTTTCCATCATAAGACCGATAGTAGCAAGCTCTTGCTTCCCTATTGATTTTGGCAGCCATTCACCTATAGATCTTATCGCTTCTTTCGAAATTGGTAGATTATTAGATAGTAGAAAATGAAGGAGCAATTTATTTTCTTTCGTCTCGGTTAGATGTAGCTGCTGAAGCAGACCATTGATATTTCCCTTTTCAGCTGGAACTTCTGATGACTGCGGCAATACTTTTAGGACTGGTTTATTATCTGTAATGGAAACTTGAAACCAATAACTTCTATCAAGCGTTAACGGAATCGTTAGGTTTGCAAGCATTTTTTGTGAGCCTATTTGCACCTCTGCCATTTGTTGAGGAAAAAGCTTCGTCAATTTCCCATAAACTAGTTGTCCATCTCGTAATTCAAGACTTTTATTACTCATCACGTTTTCTTGAAATAAAGTTTGGACAATATGGTTAACATTCATCTTTCTCTTCCTCCTTCCTTCCATACAGATTGACCAAATTAGTTAGTTTCTACCATCTCTTTCACAGGAGAAAAACTTTTACGATGATGAATGGTAATTCCGTATTCTTTTAGGGCAGCCACATGTTCCTGTGTCCCATAGCCCATGTTTGTTGCAAAATGATAATCTGGATATTCTTGATGCAGCTCTTTCATCATACGATCTCTTGTCACTTTTGCTATTATGCTTGCTGCAGCAATAGAAACACTTTTACTGTCTCCTTTAATAAGAGATTGACTTGGATAAGGTGTCGTTAATTTCATTGCGTCAATTAGTAAGTATTCTGGTGTTTGTGAAAGTTCATTTATTGCTAGAAGCATCCCCTTTTTTGTTGCTTGATAAATATTTATGCGATCAATTTCAGCAGGTGAAATAATTCCCACTCCGATGGCGATTGCTTCTTTTTGGATTACCTCGTAAAATAGTTCTCTTTTTTTCTCAGATAATTTCTTTGAGTCATCGATACCTGGTAAATAGAAATCTTCTGGCAGGATGACAGCTGCTGTAACAACAGGACCTGCAAGCGGCCCTCTGCCAACCTCATCGATTCCTGCAATATATGTATATCCCTGCTTTCTAATCATTTGTTCATAGTAGTTCATCGATAGAAAATGCTGATGAAGCTTTTCTTCTTTCTCTATCCTCTTCTTCCAAGCCTCTAAGAGCTTCTGAGCCCCTTTCCTCTCGTCCTTTTCTAATTCGAGGATAAATGGGTCATTTACTTCCCTTATTGCTTCTAGCCCCTCTTTAATATCTTTCATTGTTGCTAATTTCATTGTTTACACCTCAGTAGTTATATCGGTTTAATCGCTTCCTTTTTTACAGCCCTGGTCACTTTGCCTTCCAATATACATATCAGGCCTATAAATCGTCCTATCGTTCTTGTTGGATGCTTTATTTCTTTTCTCCCATAAAATTCAAAGCGTCTACACAAATGCAATAAACCTAATCATTTATATTACACAAAAAAGAGAAGTGTCTGTTTTTAGCCACTTCTCTTTGCAGTTTTCATCCTTACATTTCGTCTGCTTTTTCGAACGTTAGCGGACCAAACTTTTCACCTCTAATGTCACGAATAATTAGTTCCGTTACTTTATCATAGTTAACGATACCTCCCCCTGACAGAGCTCCTCTAATCTCACCAATACGATCAAACAACTCTACTGTATCTTCTGGAATCGTTTCTAATTGATATCTTTCTTTTAAGCGTTGCGGATATTCCTTTTCCAAAAAACGAAGCCCGAATATGGCAATGTCCTGCAAATTCAAAATTGTATCCTTTATTGCTCCTGTTAACGCAAGCTTTAAGCCTACTTCTTGATCTTCAAATTTCGGCCATAGTATTCCTGGTGTATCTAATAACTCCAGCTCTTTCCCTACTTTAATCCATTGCTGTGCTTTGGTTACACCAGGTGTATTCCCTGTTTTGGCAATGTTTTTCTTTGCCAACCGATTGATTAAAGTGGATTTACCTGCATTTGGAATGCCGACAATCATCGCTCGAATCGCTCGCGGTCTAATCCCTTTCGCTTTCATCCGATCAAATTTTTCTGCTAGTACTTCTTTTGCTAAAGCAGTAATTTCTTTCATTCCAACACCTGCTTGAGAGTTAATCGCAAGTGCTCTTATGCCTTTACTTTGAAAATAGTGAATCCATTCTTTTGTTCGTTCTTTATCTGCCATATCTGCTTTATTTAATAAAACAATTCTTGGCTTATGCTGAATAATTTCATCAATCATTGGATTTCGTGAAGATTGTGGAATTCTCGCATCCACTAATTCAAAAATAATATCAACTAGCTTTAATTTTTCCGTTACTTGCCTTCTGGCTTTGGCCATATGGCCTGGAAACCATTGTATAGTCATGCATGCACCTCTATTTCTTCCACTAACATTATTCTACTATTTTCCAATCAGCTATTGGCCAATATATAACACTTGTGGTGCCAATAATTTTATCAAAACCAATCGTACCAATATGGCGACTATCTTTACTATTGCGACGGTTATCTCCCATCACAAACAATTCTCCTTTTGGCACAGTTGCTGTAAAATCTTCTGTTAGAGGGCCCATTACGCCTTCTTTATTATGTTCTAAATAAGGTTCTTCATAAGCTTGTCCGTTCACATATAATACATCATCGCGATATTCAATTGTGTCTCCTGGTAGACCAATTACTCTTTTTATATAGTCCTTACCTTCTGGAGCGTGGAACACAACAATATCAAAGCGCTTTGGTTCACTTACTTTGTAATTTATCTTATTGACAATCATTCGATCTTGATCGAGCAATGTAGACTGCATGGATTCACCATCAACTACAATTGGAGCAAATAAAAAATAGCGAATAACAACAGCAAGTAAAACAGCAATTATTAATGCTTTACTCCATTCCCATACTTCATTTTTCTTCTTCTTTTCAGTTGCCATACCTTTCACCAATCCTTAACTGAACAATATAGGTATTTTTTATGTAAGATAAAAAAACTTATCCATCATGATAATATTTTAGCGGAATTTCCGAGTGAAGTAAAATTGGAAAGATTGCAGTTGGACTTTTGCTTCCTATTACTTAAAATCGTTAATATAAAGATTAGAGATCGATTTGCAAAGTAGTGATTCCATTAAAAGATCACTTCAGTTTCCTTTCCTCTCTGCATCTCTCTCATTTTTGGATGAATTACAGAACTATTCTTTCTAATATACGAGTTTTCTATAAGCAGCATTTAAAGATATAAAAAAGAGCTTGTTACAAGAACAGGCTCTTTTTTGGTAACAATTATCGAATTTCTTTAATACGAGCTTTTTTACCACGTAGGTTACGTAGGTAGTAAAGTTTCGCACGGCGTACTTTACCGCGGCGGATAACTTCTAGCTTCGCAATTTTAGGTGTGTGAACAGGGAATGTACGCTCAACGCCAACTCCGTAAGAAACTTTACGTACTGTAAAAGTTTCGCTGATTCCACCACCACGACGCTTAATTACAACACCTTCAAATAACTGAATACGTTCACGAGTACCCTCAACAACTTTCACGTGTACACGTACAGTGTCACCAGGACGGAACGCAGGAAGATCAGAACGAAGTTGTTCTTTTGTAATCTCTTCTATTAATTTTTGCATCGTTTTCAACTCCTTCCAACAGACGCTCTTGCACTCATAGTTTGAGACCTCTTGCAGCGGAACATCGTTATAAGACCCTTCACAGAAATTCATCTGTTTAAGTCACAAGTGTTATCTTAACATAAAAGGAGAATAACAGCAATATTTTTTCTAAAAATAATAGTATTACCTTGCTCCTTAATAGATTCATTCATCTAATCATCACCATACCGTATCCAATTAGCTTGGATGATGCTGATTTGTCAACTCTTTTACCAACTTTTTCTGCTTCTCAGTCAGCGGATAATTTTCTAGTAAATCCGGGCGCCTTTCAATCGTTCTTCGGAAGGATTCCCTTTCTCTCCATTCATCAATATGTGCATGATTTCCAGAAAGCAGCGTGTCTGGTACCTTCATTCCTCGGAAATCGGCCGGACGAGTATAATGAGGATGCTCCAACAAACCAGTGCTAAAAGAGTCATTAACATGGGATGCTTCTTTTCCAAGCACGCCTGGTAATAAACGTACTACACTATCAATAACGACCATAGCCCCTAATTCGCCGCCTGTAAGGACATAATCACCAATGGAGATTTCATCTGTCACTAAATGTTCTCTAATTCTCTCATCATAGCCTTCATAATGTCCGCAAATGAAAATCAAATGCTCTTCTTGTGCTAATTCCTCCGCTTTTGCTTGACTATATCTTTCGCCTTGCGGGCACATTAAGATGACACGAGGCTTTCTGTTATCTTTTGGTTTTAGAGCATCCACAGCGTCAAATATAGGCTGTGGCTTCAACACCATCCCAGCACCTCCTCCATATGGATAATCATCAACGGTTTGATGTTTATTATCGGAGTAATCGCGAAAATTGACGATATTATAAGCTACTTTTTCTGCTTCTTGTGCTTTTTTTAAAATGGAGCTATGAAGGACTCCTTCAAACATCTCAGGAAATAACGTCAATACATCTATTTTCATTAAGACAACAGCCCTTCCATCGGCTCTATGACAACTACTTTTTCTTCTACATCTACTTTCATGACTACCTCTTCAATGTAAGGAATCAAAATTTCACTTTTATCTTTCCCCTTTACCACCCAAACATCATTTGCACCTGGTGTTAATATTTCTGTGATTTCTCCAAGTTCTTCTCCTTCAACTGTCACTACTTTACAGCCAATAATTTCATGGAAGTAGTATTCATTCTCCGCGAGCTCTCCTAAAAAACTTTCTGGAACCTTCAGGAGACCTCCCTTCATAAATTCTACATCATTCACATTATCATAGCCTTCAAATGTAAGTAGATTAAAGTTCTTATGCTCACGATGGCTTTTAATTATCAGTTCTAGGGGATTTGCTTTATCATTTTGAAAAAAATAAATGGTGTTTCCAATCTTATATCGTTCTTCTGGAAAATCAGTACGAGAAATAACGCGAATTTCTCCTCTTATCCCATGGGTGTTCACAACTTTTCCAACATTAAACCATTTTTCCATTACCTTCACCTCTATCGAATATCAACCACTATTCCATCTTTGAGAACAATCGTCTTATTAGCACTTTCCCAAACCTGTCCTACTTGAACATCAACAAGTCCCATTACTTCCTGTTCTTTAATCTCTGTCCCTAGTGGTAGTATATGTAATTGCTTTAATTGAAACTCTATCGTTTTTTGTTTCTCTAATTTATTTGTAACTTCCTTACGAAAAAAAGTTTTTATTTCCGAAATAGAAGGATTATTTTTCAATTGTTTTCTTTCTTCAAATTGAAGCTGCTGTATTTCTTTTTCTAGCTGCTGTATTTCTTGCTTATATCGATCGGAAATCGACTTTTTGGTAGTTTCGGTTAATACTTGTTTTACTGTTACAGACTGAAGAATCTTCATTTACTTCCTCCTAACAGATGACAACTTTAGTCCTTACTACTAACAAAGTAACACAGATTACTCTTTTCGTCTAAAAGCAAAGGGGAAAATTCATGTACCGAATGAAATTACAGCTATTTTTCAGAAAAGCTAGCGTTTGTTTCATCCTTTTAGGGTAATGAAGTATATATTAGCTTAAATTTTGATAATAATAGCTAAATAGCGCGATTATCAGCCTAGATTGCTCCTTTTTCAGCTAAATTTCCATTTTATCAGCCAAAGGCTACTATTTTCCCTAAAAAACAAAGGAAGGAGGGTTCCCCCTCCTTCCTTTTCATTTAATCTCTAATATCAACAATAATTTTCTTTTGTTGTAATGATCCTGCTGCATAAACAATCGTTCGAATTGCTCTAGCAACTCGCCCTTGCTTCCCTATTACCTTTCCAATGTCATTCTCGTTGACAGAAAGCAAGTAAGTGATACGATTATCCTCTTCTGTTACAGTGACAGCAACTTCCTCTGGAAAATCAACAAGGGGCTTAACAATCGTTTCTATAAGCTCTTTCATTGCATCAAATATTATTTACCGTTTTTGATATTGTGGAATTTCTCCATAATACCTTGGTTAGAGAATAGGTTACGTACTGTATCAGATGGTTTTGCACCATTTTGTAACCATTGTAGAGCTTTATCTTCGTTGATTTCCACGATAGCAGGGTTTGCTACTGGATTGTAAGTTCCTACTGTTTCAATGAAACGTCCATCACGTGGTGAACGAGAATCTGCTACTACGATACGATAAAAAGGAGATTTTTTTGCTCCCATTCTTTTTAAACGAATTTTTACTGCCATTTAATATTGCACCTCCGAATAGTTTCACACAAGATAGTATATTATCAGATACTCCAACACTTTGTAAAGTGTTTTTTCTTGTCAGTGTTAAAAATCTTTATTTACGCCCTCTCACAGACAGTCTCCGCGCCATTTCAATAGACAAACAGATCCTTTTTTTTTAAAAAAACCGCTGTTAAAAAGGGTTAAATGGTAATTTAAATTTACCTTTTTTCTTGCCTTTTTGACCCATATTGGTCATTTGCTTCATCATTTTTTTCATATCATCAAACTGCTTTAAAAGTCGATTTACTTCTGGAACCGTTCTTCCGCTTCCTTTCGCAATACGCTTTCTTCTGCCAGAATTGATAATTTCAGGATGTTCTTTTTCTTGCTTTGTCATGGACTTAATGATTGCCTCAACATGGGCAATTTGCTTTTCATCCACTTTCATATTGTTTAGGCCTTTGATTTTGTTCGCACCTGGCATCATTTTTAATAATTCGTCAAGTGGTCCCATACTTCTAACTTGGCTTAAGGAATCAAGAAAATCATCAAAGGTAAATGAATCAGACTTCATTTTCTTTTCTAACTCTCTTGCTTTTTCTTCATCTACATTAATTTGTGCTTTTTCGATTAAGCTAAGGACATCGCCCATTCCCAAGATTCTGGAAGCCATTCTCTCAGGATGAAACGCTTCAAGCGCATCCATTTTTTCTCCCAAACCAACAAATTTAATTGGTGTATTTGTTACAGAACGAATCGAAAGTGCTGCTCCCCCGCGTGTATCCCCATCAAGCTTTGTTAAAACAACTCCCGTTAATCCTAACTGCTCGTTAAAACTGCCAGCTACGTTAACAGCATCCTGCCCTGTCATTGCATCGACAACGAGTAATATTTCTTCTGGGTTTGCAAGTTCTTTGATCTGCTTTAATTCATCCATTAGTGCTTCGTCTACATGAAGGCGACCAGCTGTATCAATTAAAACATAATCATGATGATCTTCTTTTGCTTTTTCAATTGCTTGTTTTGCAATTTCAACTGGACTAACTTGATCTCCTAGTGAAAATACCGGAAAATCAAGCTGCTTGCCTAAAGTTTGTAATTGCTTAATTGCAGCAGGACGATAAATATCAGCAGCAACCAATAACGGATTACGATTATGTTTTTTACGCAATAAATTCGCAAGCTTACCAGTAGTTGTTGTTTTACCTGCCCCTTGTAATCCGACCATCATAACAACAGTTGGCGGGCGCTTACTAACACCAATTTTACTTTCTTCTCCACCCATTAATTCAGTAAGTTCTTCTTTTACTACTTTAATAACTTGTTGTCCAGGAGTTAAGCTTTTTAGCACTTCCTGTCCAACTGCACGTTCACTTACTTTTTTAACAAAGTCTTTTACCACTTTAAAGTTAACGTCCGCTTCAAGGAGTGCAAGACGAACTTCACGCATCATTTCTTTAACATCCGCTTCATTTACTTTCCCTTTTCCACGGATTTTTTGCATCGTGTTCTGCAGTCGGTCAGCTAAACCTTCAAATGCCATACGTCAGCCTCCTTAATCTAATTTCTCTAGTTCCTCTACTGCTTCTCGCAACGCAGATATAGATAAGGTATCATGTTCTAGCATTTTTTTCATCTTTTCAAAAAGAACTTGACGTTCCTGAAATTTCTGAAGTAACCCTAACTTATTCTCATATTCTTCTAGCATTGCTTCCGTACGTTTAATGTTGTCATACACCGCTTGACGGCTTACATTGTACTCAGCAGCAATCTCCCCAAGAGAGTAATCATCCAAATAGTAAAGAGACATATAGCTTCGTTGCTTCGGTGTTAACAACGACTGATAGAAATCAAATAAATAATTCATTCTCGTTGTTTTCTCAAGCATCGAATAATACCCCCGTGTTAAGTCAAAAGCCTTTACATCAACTATTTTACACACCAGAAAAAAAGATGTCAAGAAAATATCTTTACAAATCGAAATGCGGAAGCGCCTTGATTATCGTTGTACAAACTGGAAGGTTTCTGACTGAGATAAAGGAAACACGGTGAACGGTAGGGAAGCGATGTTGACTTATCGTAGGGAAGACACCTGGAAGTTTGCTAAACGATAGGCGTTGCAGCTGGACAAATCAAAAAGCGGCGGGGGTCCGTTTAGTGGCGTGTGGGGTGGAGTGGCGTTTCCTGAGATATAGGAAACACAGTGAACGACAGTGAACTGATGTTGAATTATCGTAGGGAAGCGGCGGGAAGCCCATCAGCCCCTAGACCCCCGGAGCTGGACAAACCGAAATGCGGAAGCGCCTCGGTTATCGTTGTACAAACTGGACGGAAATTCTATAAATGAATTAGTTTTTTTGACTCTGTCTTAGATTTTTTCATATAACATAAAATAGATTTTGGTTTTCATTAGATTTCTCTATTACCTTTTCCTCCGCGTCATCCCGTTTTCGGTCACAGAAAGCTCTTCTCTATTACCCTTTTCTCCGCTTCATACCGTTTTCGGTCACAGAGAGCTCTTCTCTATTACCCTTTTCTCCGCTTCACACCGTTTTCGGTCACAGAGAGCTCTTCTCTATTACCCTTTTCTCTGCTTCACACCGTTTTCGGTCACAGAGAGCTCTTCTCTATTACCTTTTTCTCCGCTTCACACCGTTTTTGGTCACAGAGGGTACTTCTCTATTACCTTTTTCTCTTATTTCCCCTTCTTTCGGTCACAGAGAACTCTTCTTTATTACCCTTTCCACCTCAAAAAACTAACTGCAGACAACCAATAAAGTTTGTCTGCAGTCTTATAACAATCTGATTCATCGCTTTTTCTTCCGCTTCATTTCTAATAATTGTTCCAAATGATTTTCGCTGTCTACCTTTTCCGTCTTTATCTTCTCTCGCGGTTTTTCTTGCTTTTGTTTCGGTTCTCTGCTTGAAACATCTTTTTTGAAAGTAACTGGTCTTTCTTTAGGTGCTGCACCTTTCTTCTCGATAGAAGGTATTCGACTCTTTTGACGCTTACCTCTTTTTCTCTTTTCAAAGACAGGGAAAAATTTCACTGGTAATCCAAGTCTTCGAATAGCAATTTCGAAAAATAGAAGCAGGAAGCTAATTAACAGCAAGATTTCGGTAATCTCCTGCTTTTGTTTAACTGGTTCCTTCAACGGACGAAACGCTTGTGATTCTTTCTCCAGCTGAGATCCGTTAGTTATCGCCAGAAGCTCAGCAAGCTTTTCTTTATTTGCTCCGGTAATTAAATATTCGTCTGAATAGGGAACGGTAAATCCTGATTGGTAAACAGTAACGTTTCCGTCCTCATCTGTTTGTTTGACATGAATAAAATAAAGACCAGGATCATTGCCAACATCCACTTCATATTTTCCAGGAGCGAGCATTTTAGTATTTCCTTCCACCGTTTCTCCTCTTTCGGAGATAATGGTTGTTTCAATCGGAAGCATTGATAAGTGATCCGCTGTTATCGATAGATAGGTTCTGTCCTTCGCTTTTTCAACAGATAAAGAATATGCCTCCGAATCGTACTGTGGCAAGGTTTTTGCGACCATTTTTGTCATAAAACTACTCCATTGGTTCCAACGCGCCCAATCTCCTGCCCACATGCCATTTACGTCAGAAGTGAAAGCTATTGCCTTTCCTAGACCGTATTGCCATTCCGCTAGAATAGGATCTTTTTTTGTACTCTCAATTGGAACGATGCTTTCTGATTTTGGCGTTGTGGCGATATAGGCATTCATTTCTGGTACCCCTTTACTAAACAGGGAATCCCACCCATAACCAGACTTTATTTGGGGATAAAACGGATTATCCTCAATATAAGTTTTTGTCGCCATAACGGTTTCTCTTGATAGAATCGAAGGAATTACCGAAGAATCCTGTACATCATAAAAACGTCCAGCTCCCATTTCCGCTAATTTTTCTAATAAATTCCGATCTGCATCCGCCCCCAAAGCCACCGTCGAAATTGTAACATTTTTCTTACTGCCATTATTAATTAACTCCTCATAATTATTATTCGTTGCGGATTGTCCATCTGTTAGCAAAATAATATGTTTTCTTTTTACATCTAAATCACTGATTTGCTCATAGGCTTCCAGTAATGATCCATAAATTTCGGTTCCGCCGCCAACTGGGACAGAACGAATCTTATCTACAACTTCCTCTTTATTATTCAAAGGTTCAGGTTCTACGATCACCCATGGCTTATCATCAAAAGCTATAAATCCTAATGTATCTGTCTCTTGAAGCAATTCAACAGTCCGTGCTGCTGCTTCTTTTGCTAACGAAAATTTCGATCCGTCCATACTTCCAGAGCGGTCTAAAACAATCATTAATGCTAGTGAGGGCATTTCCTTTTTCCCTTTTATATCCATATCAACAGGCAATAGTTTTTCGATAGGGGTTTGGAAATATCCTCCTAATCCAAAGCTATTTTCTCCACCTGTCATGAGAAAACCGACGCCAAAGTCTTTCACGCTTTTTTCAATAAGACTCATTTGCTTTTCCGTAATATCTGTTGCTGCAATATTATTAAAAATAATCGACTGATAATTCAAATAGCCAGAAAGCACAGTAGGAAGCTGAATAGAGGAACGAACCTCTACTTTATATCCAGCAGCTTCTAATGCTTGAACAAATGATTCATTGGGGCTATTTTGCACTACTAAAATTTTCGGAATGGTTTTAACCATATTGACAACCTGAAGCTTATTATTTTCAGCATAGGCATCATTCATTAGATCAACTTCTGCTTTATATGTTACCAAGCCAGTCTGTTTTACAGGAAACTGAATAGGGATTACATTTGTACCTTCTTTCACTTTGATAGACTTTGAAACAAT
Organism: Niallia sp. FSL W8-0177; assembly: GCF_038006285.1. Taxonomy (NCBI): domain Bacteria; kingdom Bacillati; phylum Bacillota; class Bacilli; order Caryophanales; family Bacillaceae; genus Niallia; species Niallia sp. FSL W8-0177. Next base: position 1,179,950 of record NZ_JBBOUX010000001.1, on the reverse strand, counting down.
TTTATGATTATTTTCATAAAAATGAAGTAAGCCCGTTTTCGCCTTATTACTTTCAATGGTTACAGAAACATTTGCTTGTTCCCCTTCAAATAAAGTAGACGGCACTTCTACATCTGTAACAGCAGTATCTTCATATAAAGAGGGTTCAAGCAGCACAGTGTCTAATTCAATGGAGCGGTTTTTTAATAATTTTGCCGCTTCGGTAAGATTCCCCATCGTCTCGTTCCCGTCGGTAAACAGTATAATCCTACCGCCGCTATTATTGGAAAAAACACTGCTGGCAAGGTTAAGCGCCCCTTCAATATTTGTGTGGTCTTTGCCTAACTCCTCATTCCATTTAGAAAAACGAAGTTCCTCTTTGCCCATCATTTGCTCTATAGTTGTTTTTTCTCCGAAGGAAAGTACACTATAGAGATCTTTTTCCTTTTTATATCGCAAGCTTTTTTCCAGCCATTCAAGCTGCTGCTCTCCTGCATCTTGTACACTTGCACTGCGATCCATCAGAAAAACAACTTGGTTTTCTTTTTGCGGCAGAACTATTTGTGGAATGGCAAGCGCAAGGATTAATAAAGCAAAAATCAAGCTTCTTAAAAAGAGAATAACTTGTCTTTCTTTTCTATTTGACATCGTCCTTGACTGTTTCCAATATCGATAAAGAAGAAAGATAATAGGTAGAAAGATTAATAGAATGAATGGGTATTTAAACTCTATCTGCACGTCGGTACACCTCCCATTCCATACATAAAATGATCAGCGCAAGCAAGCATAAAATATACCAGAACCAATCATTCTGCGTTTTTGTCATTTCATTGCCTATTAGTTTATCTTCATTTAGAACAAACGACTTTTGCGTAGCAGTCGTCTTCTCTCGATCATCGAGATTTACGGAAAAATATAGAATTTCAGAGCCATTTGTCAATTGATAAACACCAGGCAGCTTAGGTGCTTGAAAACCATCATCCAACGAGAAGGTTCTCACTAATTGGTCGCTTTCATTATAAATATCCCACTCTGTTTCTTTGCTTGTTAAATGAATGGTCCGCGATTCTAATGGCTGAAAATCACCTACATAATTGGATTGAGAAGAAAGCCATTGATACATATTATATAAAAAGATCGGAAAACTTGGATGTAATGGCCAATCACTATCTTTTAAGTCAAATTGAATAGCTATAGCGGGCTGATTATTCCATTCGCCTTTTTGAATTAACGGCAGTTCTCCACTTTTAACAATAGGTTTCATCGTTTTCATTGTCTGCTTCATTGCACTTGCGATAAAAACATCCTTCATATCGACATGTAAAAGTAGTTCATCCTCACTTGGTTCTATCACTGTTTGCACTTCTTCTTTTTTTCCTCCTGTAAAGAAGAAAACAAATGGACCTTCGATGTGTTCGGGTAACGCAGACCCAGATAATAGGAAAATACTATCCTTTTTGGTGAGAAAATCTTCTTTATTCTCCATTTGGATAACTTGAAGCCCAATCGCCTCAAATCCTTTTACCAAAAAAGGATTCATTTCATTATCAGTATAAATAGTTGTTGCCTGTTTATTTAATACAGCGGTTTGCATATTATCAACTGCAAAATCATCTGAAGTATTAAGTTTAGCATCGTAATAAGATTTCTCAGGAAGCTCGTTTATCGCAATTACTTTTCTTTCCTTTGGCTTTAATTCAATATCTTGTTGATAAAGTACTGTTTTTTCACTTTCAACTTGAAAAGGTATGGTTTTATGGGAATCAGTTTGATTTTCCACCATTGCAACACCCGCTACTTTATCGGCATTTTTTGATACACCAAAAGATAAAATCGAAATATTTTCTGCTTTTTCCTGCTCTTGATTATGTACTTTTACATAAAAAGAATCGATATTTTTTATCCTTTCCTTCTCCAGCCCATCCGAAAAAATATGAATGGCCGTTTTACCCTCTTTCGCTAGACTTGCCGTCAGCTCTGTTGCACTTTGCCAGTCTTCATGTGTATAGGAAAGTTCTAACCCTTTAATTGCAGCACTTATTTTATCGCGCTCTGACTCATTATGCAGAAGTATTTGAGGACGATCATTTACCTCTAAAATCGTAACGGCTTGATTTTTCTGAAGACCTTTCATCATTTCGAGTGCTTCTTTTTTACTATCTTCTAAACGGTTAGAGCTACTACCATTCGCGGCCATCGAAGCCGAGGTATCAAATAAGAATATAATTTGCTCCCCTTTCATCGTTTCTTTAGCAAAATATGGTCCTACTAATGCAAACATCAAGAATAGCAAGCATAGAAGCTGCAGCCAGAATAGAACATTATTTTGCCATTTATGAAACCAGGAGGATGCCCTCATTTCCTTAAGAACTTCCTCCCAAAGTAAATTGGAGGGGATAGTTTGTTTTGTATATTTTTTGCGAAAAAAATATATTAGGATGAATAATCCAATAAAAATTAGCAGCAAAAAATAATAAGGTTGTGCTAAATGCATTTTGTCTCTCCTTTTGGCTCGTAATGAAAAAGAATTATTGAACCAATCCAGCAAACGCCAGTTCACGTAAGATAATCGTTTGGATATCTAGTTTATCGCTGATTTGGCAATAACGGATTCCATTTGTGGCACAAAGAACTTCTAGCTCTTGATTATGCTGATCGAGTCTTTTTTTATAAAGTGTTTTAATCGAGCTATTTAGACTTACATCCACTGTTTTTCCATTTTCACTATCGACTAATTGTATGTCACCAGATAGATTCGGATGAATCTCGCTCTCACTTAGTAATTGAATCAGCCATATTTGCTGATTGCGGTATTTTAATCGTTTAAAACTTTCCTCAAATAATGGCAAAGCTTCTAAACCGTCTGTTATCAAAATAATCATTTGTGTCGGCGCTTTTATAGAACTGCTTAATGATTGTGTGAAGCTTTCATTAATCGTCTGCTCCTTTACATCAACAATCTCATAAAAGGTTCGTTTATTATGAACTGAACCTTTGCGATGAAAGGAATGATTTGTAGAAACAACAGAAAAACTCAGTCTATCTTCATGGGATAATGTGATATAAGCTAAGCTTGCCGCTAATTCTCTTGCTAGCTCCCACTTGGAAGGTATTTGTTTCATTGAGGCAGTCCCATCAAGGAAGATACTAACTGATATCTCCTTTTCATCTTGAAATCTTTTAATATATGGCTTATTTGTTCGGCCAAAGACATTCCAATCGATTTGGCGAATATCATCACCAGGATGATAGATTTTATAATCAGCAAAATCCAAGGAGGTTCCGTGAATATGAGATTTTCTTCGACCATTCTGCATTCCTGCACCCTTCGTCGAAACTTGCAGTCTTTTTCGATTCATTCTTGCTAATAAGGAATGATAGTTCTTCATCGTCCCTTCCCTGCTTCAATGCGTAATGTTTTTTCCAAAATATCTTCCATAATTTGATCAGTCGTAACGCCCGCAATTTCCCCTTCAAAATTAAGCAAAATTCGATGTCTAAACACTGGTAGTGCCGCATAACGCAAATCTGCCATGGAGACATGCAGTCTTCCAGAAGCTAATGCTCTTGCTTTTGCCATGGTTACTAAGGACTGCAGTCCCCTCGGACCACTTCCTGCCTGAATATACTTATTTCCTAATTCTGTCGCATCCTCCGAACCAGGATGAGTGGCAGAAACAATATTGACAGCAATATCTAAAATATCATCCGCAACGAGAATTTGTTTGACAAGACTTTGTAAATGAAGAATATCCTCTACAGAGGCAACACGCGTTAATACAGTTGACTCCGTTCCAGTAGTCTTTTTAATAATGGCTTTTAGTTCTTCTTTTGACGGATAAGTAACATGCAATTTACATAGAAACCGATCTAACTGAGCTTCCGGCAATGGATAAGTTCCCTCCATATCAAGGGGATTTTGTGTTGCCAAAACAAAAAATGGCGCTGCTAATTTTTTCGTTTCCCCCATAATGGTGACTGTTTTCTCCCCCATCGCTTCCAATAAAGCACTTTGCGTTTTCGGTGTTGCACGGTTAATTTCATCTGCAAGAACAATATGCTTAAATAAAGGTCCTTCATGAAAATGAAATTGTTGTTTTCCTTTATTATCAGGCTGCAGCACCATCGTACCAGTAATATCTGCCGGCATTAAATCTGGCGTAAACTGAATTCGCGCGAAGGATAAGTCCAAGACTTCCGAAATAGTTCGAATCATCATCGTCTTTCCAAGACCTGGAAGTCCTTCTAAAAGTACATGTCCACCTGCCAGCATACACCAAAGTACCTCATCAGTAATTTTTTCCTGTCCGACAATGAATTTGCCAATCTCCTCTTTCACCTTTTTAAGCAAAGCCTCTGCTTGGATAAAATCCTGTTCCACTAGTTCTTTTTCCATCTTTTCCCCTACTTTTCATTTGGTTTGATATCAGTAAAATAGTTCTTTACAATATTTTCTAAGTCATTTGGCAATTTATATCTTGAAGTACTTTCCCTGTAAGAAGCTTCATATTCTGAAAATACCTGTTCATACGGACGAATATTCCCTTTTAAAACTGGACCCTCCCCTTCTGTCATCTGACCTTGCTTGCCATTGCCTAATTTACCTGAATCCACTTCGACATTATCTTTTCCAACCACTTTTTCCGGTACTGTTAATAACTCTCTGCTACCGCTTCCGAATCCAGCTCCTGAGCCATTCCCATTCCCTGATCCACCAGCACCATTGCCTGAACCTGAACCCGAACCTGAACTGGAATCAGAGCCATTTCCAGAGCCTGATCCTGATCCATTACTATTGCCTGAACCAGTACCCGAGCTGGAAGAATCATTATTTCCATTTGTTGAATTGCCCTTATCATTCTTCCCTTGCTGACCACTGGTAGTTGTCTCTCCTGAGGAAGTTGTATCATTATTACTGGAGCCTTTGGCAACCGTACGAGACTTAGGGATCGTTATTCCATTTGCTAGACTTTCATCCTCCAGCTTCTTCCCAACCTGAGCAAGTTCTGTTTGCACAGTTTCTAATTGTTGCAGCAATTCCTCATTACTCAGCAATTCATCCATTTGCTTTAATAGCTGTTGAAACTGTTCTTCTGATAATTGCTTATTTGCACCTGTCAATTGATTGAGAGCATCTTTTTGTTGATCTGTTAATCGTTTATATTGTTCGTTTGCTTTTTGTAATTCCTTCTGTACTGCTTCCTTATCTTTCTCTGAGATAGCCTTAGAGAGAGACTTCAAACCAGTCTCATTCAGCATCGATTCTATCTGTTGGCGTTCCTTGCTCTTCTCTTGGATCTTTCTCTTTTGCAACTGAAGCTCTTTCGCTTGTTTTTCCAATTCTGCAAAGGTTTTTTCTACCGTGTCCTTCTTTTCTAATTGCTTTTGGATTTGTTTTAGCTCTTTTCTCACCTGTTTATCTGTTTCTTTTTTTATCGCTTTTTCTAATTCCTTTTCCGCTTTAGCGATCGTTTTTATCTCATTCTCTTTTTTCTTGGCAGCTTCCATATTAGCTGATGGAAAAAACTGTAACAGCAGACAAATGATGAAACATACCATTCCTGAAAGAATAAATTTCGGATAAATATATCTTTTCTTTCGGCTTAATACAGCTAATTGTTTCTCTGTCATTTGCGCTATCGCTTGTTTTACAACTACTTGTTCGACCGCACCTTCACTATGTAGATAGGAAAAGGCCGTCGTTGCATAATCATCGGCAACAAATTGATTATATAGTTTTACCGCTTGTTTTTCTGTTGGCCATTTTCTCCATAAGCGAATGAGAAAGATGGAAACACCAACACAAAACACCGCGAAGAGATAGTACAACAAAAAAGGCAGAATAAAAAGATACGCCATTATGGAAAGGAGGAGAAATCCTCCTCCTAAAAGTGCTAGTAATAGGCATAGCTCTTTTGCAAGCAACTCTCTAGCAATAGATTTTCTTACTGGTTTGAGCAATTCCTTATACTGCTGAAGATTTTCCATAAACTTATCAACTTCCCTTTTTCATATTAGCACGTAAATTACGAACACTAATTGTTAATGACAATGCAATCACAATACAATAAGTAATAAGATGGGCAGCCCAAATCGGAAACTTAATGCCTGTCAATTCTTTAATTTGTTCAGAAACAGTTGGTTCAAATATATCTGCTAGCACAATACCAGGATTAAACATGGCACTAAAGTATACAGAAGGTACTTTTGCAGGAGTCGAAGCAGCATGAATATTCGCTATTTGAAAAAGAATAAGAGAAATAACTGCCGTTCCAGCCACAATAAATAACGCAACACTATAGGTTGTCACCATACTAACAATTGTTTTGCGTATGAGGGTTGAAAATAAAACCCCGAAACTGCCAATGACAAGCATTGTAAATAAACTGAAGAAAAATACTTGTGTTAACTGCGTTGGCGAAATCCCCCCATATAAAAACACAAAACTGTATATCGGAAGACTTGCTAAAATTAATAGTACTAAGTACGAAATGGACGAAAGCAATTTGCCGAGAATAATTGTAAAGCTGCTTTGAGTGGTTGTTAAAAGAATACTTAAGGTTTGTCTTTCCCTTTCACTACTAATCACCCCACCTGTCAGTCCTGGTGTAATAAATAAAACTAATCCTAATTGAACAAACGCCAAAAACATAAACATCAAGCGGCTCTCCTGCGGCTTAAAAAATCCATTTGGGCTCGAGGTTCTGAGTACATACATTAAAGCAACCATCAGCAAGGTAAGCGCAAGTAGATAAAACAGAATTCCGACAAACGTTTTTCCTGAACGAAAACGTAGCTTTAACTCTTTATTTAATACTGGATTCATGAAATAAGCTTTCAAAAGAATTCAACCTCCTTTGTAATCTCCATAAAGACATCCTCTAAATTGCTCTCCATTTCTGAAAAACTAATAATCGGAATTTCTTTTTGAATCGCTGTTTTTAATAATTCTTGCTGCGCTTTATCTCCACCTTTAAAGAGGAACTGAATTACTTTGCCATCTTCCAGCACTTCTATCTTTGAAATTCGTGGACTTTCCTCCAAAAATTCAATCGTTTTTTGTATATCAAATGTTTTTACACTAATGATTTTTTCACTCTGTAATTGCTGTTGAATAGCTGAAACCGTTCCTTGTGCCACTAATTTTCCTTGATCCAGAATTCCAATGACATCACACATTTCTGCTAGTTCTGGCAAGATATGTGAAGAGATAAGAATAGTCTTTCCCATATTCTTTAATTCTTTTAAAATCTCCCGCATTTCAATGCGTGCCCGTGGATCCAATCCAGATGCTGGCTCGTCTAGAATAAGAACTGCTGGATCATGGATTAAGCTTCTCGCAAGACAAAGTCTTTGTTTCATTCCTCGCGACAAAAGATCAACATATTCTTTCCGCTTATGAGAAAGATTTACTAGCTCTAACAGCTGCGGAATTAACTTTTCTCTTTGCGCAGCTGAAATCCCATAGCTAGCACCATAAAAATCTAAGTATTCTTCTGCTTTTAACTGATCATAAACACCAAAGAAATCAGGCATATATCCTAACTGTTTTCTAACCTCTTTCGGCTGTTTAATAATATCAGCCCCATTTATCGTTGCTGTTCCAGAAGTAGGTGCTAATAAAGTAGCAAGAATAGAGAAGGTCGTAGATTTACCAGCTCCGTTCTGGCCGACAAACCCAAACACACATCCTGCTTCAATCTGTAAATCTAATGGTTCAAGTGCTGTAAACTTTCCATACTTCTTGGAAAGACCTTTAATTTCTATCATTCTTTTATCTCTCCTTTCACCTTAACAGATGGCAATTGCATGTATGGGTCACCATTTGTTGCTTTATTCACCTTCAGCGTAATTTTTCTATTTTCATCCAAATAGTCTGCAATCTTTTGTTTCTCCAATTTGAAAAGATTTTTTACTTCTTCATAATTTCCTGTGCGTTTATTATAAATACTGTACTTCACACCTGGAGTTCCGCTTGCTTGTATCGTAATAGATTCAAAAGCAATCGAGCTATCTTCATAAGATTTCGGAATTCCAAGTGTATAGAGATACTCCCCATCTTCTAACGTAAAATCATTTTCTTGGAAATTCTGATTATAGACAGTTCCTTTAATTACTGCTAGTTTCTGGTACATATCTCCTTCATTCAAGGTAAAAGGCCCAGGAAAATTATTGGCTATTGTAAAAGGCTCCATTATTAAATTAGTGCTGTTCTTTGTTACCTTTCCACTTGTTAAACCAACCTTGATGATATCCTCATTTGTAATTCCAATTAATAATGGATCTCCAGTTGTCACAGTCTTAAAATACTCCGTATTCAACACCAATCCTGAAGCAACTAATTCTCTATATTCATTTAAATCATTTCCATTGTAATCATAAACATAGGAACCTTGATTCGAATCAGATGGTTTAGAAAAATACTTATGCTTACGAGAAACCTTAATTTTTTTTGTTTCTCCAGCAGCAAGCGAACCTAATTCGATTTTTTCCGTTCCCGACCATATAAATAGGTTGGAGAAATCATATGGAAAATGATTGGTTATGGAACCAGTAATCTCTTTTTCTGTTGTTTCAAACTTATGACTGAATCCACCTTCTACCGGGATACTGGACTTGCCGTACATAGTACGACTGGACCAATACTCTACATCCGGAAAAATCATTTCATTCTTTTTTATTTTTTCCTTGGTAACGGCCTTCATCTGTAATTCTCCATATCCTGCAAAAGGAATAGGAGTATACAAATTTTTATCATACATTAACGTAAAATCACCAGATTTATTCGATAAAAGAGTTGTAGCTTGATATCCAGATAAATAGTTATTGCTATATTGATAGACACCCATTTCATTAAATTGCGGATTTCTTATTTTATCCTTTGCACCCGTTAGGAACACTGCAATCGATAAAAGAATCGATAAGCTCGGAATAATCCACCAAGCATGCTCTCGTTTGTCGATTCTTTTTAACACGACGTATAAAATCGGCACAATAACGAGCAAATAACCTGCCAAAATAATTAATAAGATACTTGTGGATATAGTAGAGCTCTCGAAATATTCATTTGCCTGCACAAAACTATTATAAAGATCACCAATCGGGTTACTGTTATATTGAGAATTATTGGCATGCTGCGAACTTTCAGCTAATAGTATTTTTTCTACCCAACTATTAAATCCGGACCAGCCAAGAAAACTGGGATCACTAAGTGAAAAGGAAGCTTGTATAATTTTTCCTTCACCGAGCTCCTTTTTCGCAATAATCGGCTGGTCATTATGTAAAACAATTGCTTCTGCGCCTTCTATTAAGGTAGATTGATAACCATCTATTTTCGCTTGCTGTTTATTTTTTGTGTCTAGAACCGCCAAGGAAAAAGCTTCTTTTTTGCCAAGTGCTAGCGGCATCGATGTTTCTAACTGACCGTATGCTTGCTTTCCATTTGGTTGTGCACCAGTAATCAAAATACCTCCATTTTCAATCCATTTTTTTATTGCTTGCTGCTGCTCATCCGTTAATTCACTCAGTGAAAATTGATCAACCAGCAGATAGCTTATTGTTTCAAGCGCTAATGCCTGATCAGGTATTTCTTCTTTGATCATTTCCGTTGTATAAATGGAATTACTAGGCAGCTTTCTTAAATCTTTAAATTTATCATATTGATCAGTAAGTATACCTAAAGCCTGTTCAGGGATAAGATTTACCCTCACTTCTTTTACTCCAGTAAAAGTTACTTCATCGCCATTCTGCCAACTTCCGCGATATAATTTCATCTTTTTGTTAGCATAGTCTGTATCAGAAGAAATCCCAGGGATTGTGACCATATAGGTCTTCTTACTATTTGCCGGTATATCGACAGATACTAATGTTTGTCCTCCCGCTTCATAGCTTGGAGAATAGGGAATTAATAAATCTCCTTTAAAGTCTTCTCCACTATTTTCCAGTATAATTTTTAATTGAAATCCTTTTCCATCCATTACCTTACCAGCAAATCCAGCCTCTGTTGTGATTTTTATGGTGTCAGTAGAAGCGGCATTTGCTTCTTTGACAATAAAAGTAGTGGCCAATAACAAGATAAAACATATAATTATCACTTTTTTTACTTTTCGCAAACTTTGTTTCCCCCATTTTCTATTTTTTGGTTCTAATTAATTAACGATTGGCAGTGGTTTCCACCCTACAGTAAATACCAAAAATATCATAATGTAATTTTACACTATTTAGAGCATTTTATACATATGTTTTTTGGATATTACTTAATACTTGCCTCTCCTTCATTAGACGAAGAGACTGTTAGAAATGTTTTATGTATTGGAAGCTATTTTTGGAAGCATAAAAAAACTTCTGTTAACCTTTGAACAGAAGTTTGAGTTTAATATTGTTTTATAATTATCAGTGTTAGTATTTTTGTAAAATAGTCCAAAGTGTAGATAAACTCATGTATTTTAGAATTGTCGACAACCTGTAGTATTTTTTTGTAAAATATTCATTTCGCTTTCATTCAATCTTTAAAGGCAATTCAACTAACTTTGAACATATGCTAGTTTAAATGAAAAAGGATAAGGATACTGGATGGAATCGCTATTAAAATTGCACCAATTATTTTCATGCGCAGGCCTGATAAGCTGCTTAAAAATAGGTTTTCTTCTTCTATCGTGAGCAGATTTTCTCCTTCTGCTTCTTTGAATTTTTTTGCTGGCAAGGAATCACCTAGTCGAGCATAAGCATGATGCTGAACAAGATGGCCTTTTACTGTTAAGACAACGCCTCCAATAAGAATAAGCAAAACAACGCTTTGAATAATCAAACGTTTTCCCTCCGAAAAAAAAGATATTACTTTTATTATTCTTCTTATCCTTATTTTTATTACGTCTTTGCAATAATTTAACATTCATTTACAAAAAAAGATGTCGTAAAGCTTCCTTAACGACATCTTTCCAAGCTACTCACTGTTACTCTTCGCTTTGCTCTACTAAGTTTGAAAATAAACCATAGACATATTTTTCTGGATCGAAGCTTTGGAGATCGTCCATTTTCTCACCTAAACCAACAAATTTAACTGGAATATGTAATTCGTTTCGGATTGCTAATACAATTCCACCCTTTGCTGTTCCGTCTAATTTTGTTAGCACAATGCCACTTACATTTGTTGTTTCTTTAAATGTTTTAGCTTGCACTAATGCATTTTGTCCAGTAGTTGCATCTAGCACGAGTAAAACTTCGTGCGGAGCACCTGGGACCTCTCGTTCAATTACTCGCTTTACTTTTTCTAATTCCTTCATTAAATTGACTTTATTCTGCAATCTTCCAGCTGTATCACAAAGAAGAATATCTGCTTGACGAGACTTAGCAGCCTGTACAGCATCAAACATAACTGCTGCTGGATCAGAGCCTTCTGTATGTTTAATGACATCCACACCGACGCGCTCTCCCCATACCTCCAGCTGTTCGATTGCTCCAGCACGGAAGGTATCGCCTGCAGCAAGCAAAACTTTTTTTCCTTCTTCTTTATACTTATGAGCAAGCTTACCGATGGTCGTTGTTTTCCCTACTCCATTTACGCCAACAAACAAGATCACAGTTAATCCTTCTGCTTGCATATTAATCGTAGAGGATTGATCTTCCCCGTTCTGATAAATAGCAACTAGCTTTTCGGAAATTACATCTTGTACTTCTTTTGGATCTTGGATGTTTTTTCTTTTTACTTCTTTTTTTAGCTCATCAATTAATTCCATGACTGTTTCGAAACCAACATCTGCTCCAATTAAAATTTCTTCCAGCTCTTCAAAAAAATCTTCATCTACTTTTCGATAACGTGACACAAGTTCATTCACTTTTTCGGAAAAGTTATTTCTCGTTTTCGATAAGCCTTCTTTAAACTTCTCCGTTACAGTTGTAGTCTGCTGAGACATTTTTTCTTTTAACTTTTTAAAAAAGCTCATTATTATCCCTTCTTTCGTTACAAAATATGGTTATGTACATGTAAAAACTATTTATAAGTAAACATTAAAAGTTTCCAAGGCCTTAACTTTACAGAGTAATAGGCCTCGGAATTGAAATAAGAAATAGTGTTTTTTAAAACGTATTAGGCTTCTAACTAACTATAAAAGAATTATCCATTTGCAACTAATTCCTTTGTTTCGCTCAATCGAACGGAAACTAGCTTTGAAACACCTGACTCTTGCATAGTTACCCCATAAAGAACATCTGCTTCTTCCATTGTCCCTTTGCGATGAGTAATGACAATAAATTGTGTTTCATGGCTGTAGCGTTTTAAATAGGAACTAAATCGGAATACATTTGCTTCATCCAATGCCGCTTCCACCTCATCCAAAATACAGAAAGGAACTGGTCTTACTTTTAGAATAGAGAATAATAAAGCAATTGCTGTTAGTGCTCTTTCTCCACCAGATAAAAGACTTAGATTTTGAAGTTTTTTCCCTGGCGGCTGGGCTACGATCTCTACTCCTGTATTTAAAAGATCTTCTGGATTTGTTAAGACTAAATCGGCACTTCCTCCGCCAAATAAGCTTTGGAATACCGTTTCAAAATGAGCTTTAATCCCTTCGAAAGTCTGCTCAAATCGATTTTTCATTTCCTCATCCATTTCATCGATTACTTGATAAAGAGTATCCTTCGCTTCTTCTAAATCTGTTTTTTGTTCGAGAAGGAATTCGTATCTTTCCGAGATTCGCTCGTATTCCTCTATGGCCCCAAGATTTACAGTTCCTAGTTCTTCCATAGCTAATTTAATGAGCTTTACCTTTTTTCGGGCTTCTTCGACTTCTAATGTTAAAGGATAATCAAGCTTAGCCCCTTCATACGTTAATAAGTATTCCTCGCGTAGATTCGTTAATCGTGTATCCAATTCCACGTCTACACGGTTTAATTTAACTTCTTCATCCTTTAGTGCCTGAACAATCCCTCTATGAAGCCTGCGCTGCTCCTTTGTTTCCAGCTCCAGCTCTTCTAAGCGCATTTGTTTTTGCAATCTTTCCTCTCTGCGTAAAGAAATAAGCTGGATCGTTTCTTGTTTTTCTTGCAATTTTTGTTCTGCTGCTTCTTCTAATGTCGCTTCCCCTGAATGAGAATTACTCATTTCAGAAGAAAGCAAGCGTAAGTCCTCTTTGACAAGCTCCCACTTTTCTTCAGTTGATTCATGTTCTTGAATGATAGCTGCTAACTTATCCTTTTCATGGCGGAGCTGTTCCTTTTTAGCTGCCGATTGAATTCGTAAATCACTAATTGTATTTACGACTGATTCTTTTGAAACTGTTTGTTTATTTTTTTGCTCGGTAACTAAAGCAATCTCTTTATCCAATTCAGATAACTTTTTACTTTGCTGTTCCAGTTTTTCTTGCAAAGCAGTTCTTCTTTGCTGCAGAAGCTCTTGCTCTTGATGCGAATCGGCCTTATTGCGGTCATATAGAGACAATTTATCATTCATTGCTCTTTCTTCGAATTCCACCTCTTTTAAGTCATCTTTCCATGTTTGAATTTGGAAACGAAGATCTTCCACCTTTAAGCGCGCTTCTTCTATCGATGATTCTTCTGCTTGCAATGCTGCTTTTCCTTTTTTCAGCTGTTCCTCAAGCTTTAAAGATGTTTTATCCATTTCAAAAATCTTTTTCTTAAGCTCTTCTAATTCTCCTTTTCTAGTGATGATCGAAGCTTGTTTCTGCTTCATCGCTCCACCAGTCATCGACCCACCAGGATTAACTATCTCCCCTTCTAACGTTACAAAACGGGAACGATATTGAAGAATTTTTGCCATCTCATTGGCGCCCTTTAAATCCTTCGTAATCACAACATTTCCTAATAAACTGCGGATAATTTCCCGATATTGACTGTCATAATTAATCAAATCTGCCGCAACCCCCATAAAGGATGGATGCTCTTGAATTAATCGGAGCTGGGAATCAGCAAGCGTTTTTCCCTTAATCACATTCATTGGTAAAAACGTAGCTCGTCCAAACCCATTCTTCTTTAAAAAAGCGATTGCTTCCCGTCCATTTTGTTCTGTTTCCACCACAATATGCTGCATCGATCCACCTAATGCAATCTCTAAGCTCACACTATATTCTTTTGGCACTTGCATTAATTCCGCAACTGCACCTCTGATCCCTTGTAAGGATTTCCCTCTAGCTTTAAGTACTTCCTTTACTCCGTGGAAAAATCCAGAATAGTCATCTTCTAATTCCTCAAGCATTTCTTTACGTGATTTCGCCTGCTGTGCATATTGGTATGATTGATATAGTGCCTTCTCGACTTGTTGAACCTTTGCTTCTATTCCTTGAAAATGACTTTGCTTTTCCTGCCATTGTTTAGACCATTTCTCCAGTTCATCAGAAAGTTCCTTTAATTTCTCCATAAACTTAGTCTTTTTTTCTTGAATATGCATACGTTCATTTGTAAAATTAGCATTTTCTTCATCAAGCTGCGACGTTCTTTTTTCATGATTTTCTAGTTGCTGAATAACCGAATTCAATTCATTTTTTGCCGCTGCTTGATTACTCACTATCTCAATATAGTCGCTTTTTAGCATCTCAATTTTTTCTTCTAGGTTTTCATTAAAAAGAGCAAGATTTTTTTCATTAGCTTTTAAAGTTTCTTCAATCGCTTTCGACTCTGCTTGCAATTCATGAACAAGCTTTTGTTGCTTTTCTTTTTGCAACACAAGGGTTTCTACTCTTTCTTGTAGCTCCACCTTGCTCTTTTCAAGCTGATCTCGATTTTGTGTTGCATTCTTTTTTCGCTCTTTTAATACTTCTTTTCGACCTTCTAATTTTTCTAATTCTTCACTCACTAAAAGAAGTACTTGTTGAAGATCATCAATCGATTCATCTAAAGCGGCGACTTCATTTTTCACTTCCTCCATTTTCGCTTCCTTATTTTGCAGCATGGAGGATAGTTTTAGTTCTTCCTGTTTATATGTTTCTAATTGCTTTGAAATAGCTTCAAATCGCTCATGCGCTTCTTCGATATCATGAACCATTAAGGCTACTTCAATCGATTCAAGATTTTCACGATGATGTAGATATTCTTTAGCCATTGAGCTTTGAATCTTTAGTGGCTCAACCTGACTTTCTAATTCATGTAATATGTCATTTACACGATTCAGATTATCTTGTGTTTCTACAAGCTTGCCTTCTGCTTTTTTCTTACGAGTTTTATATTTCAATACACCTGCTGCTTCTTCAAAGATAGACCGGCGATCTTCTGCCTTACTATTTAAAATTTCTTCGACTTTTCCCTGACTGATAATCGAAAATGCCTCGCGCCCAAGCCCCGAGTCCATAAATAAATCAATAATATCTTTTAGACGACAAGATTGTTTATTAATTAAAAATTCACTATCTCCTGATCGATATACACGCCTCGTCACACTTACTTCATGGAAATCCAATGGCAGGAAATGATCTTCATTTTCTAAAGTTAACGTTACTTCTGCAAAGTTAACCGCTTTTCTTGAGTCACTACCTGAAAAGATAACATCCTCCATCTTACTTCCACGCAAGGACTTTGCAGATTGTTCTCCAAGTACCCAACGAATTGCATCCGTAATATTACTCTTCCCACTTCCGTTTGGTCCTACTACTGCTGTCACACCTGGCACAAAATCGACAGAAATCCGATCTGCAAATGACTTAAAACCGATAACATCTAACCGTTTTAAGAACATGACCTCACCCCGATTCTTCCTTGTTTTCCTCTAGTTGTTTTTCTTCGTTTGTTTTCTTGAGCATTTAGTTTTCACTTTCCGCCTTTAGCATTAATAATGATTTTTGGGCAGCTTGCTGCTCTGCTTCTTTCTTGGAACGCCCCATACCTGTTCCAAGTTCTCGATTATTTAAAAAGACTTGTGAAATAAACTCTCTATTGTGTGCAGGTCCTTTTTCAAGTAATATTTTATACTCGATTGTTCCAACAGCATCTCTTTGTACATATTCTTGTAGTTGACTTTTAAAATCCATCACATGAGAAAAAGCACCGTTATTAATTTTCGGGAATACAACTTCCTCTAAAAATGCTACCACTGAGTCTAATCCTTGGTCTAAATATAAAGCACCAATAAACGCTTCAAATACATCAGCAAGCAGCGCTGGTCTAGTTCTTCCCCCAGTCATTTCCTCTCCTTTACCTAAGAGCACATACTTACCAAAGGAAAGTTCATTAGCAAAGGAAACAAGCGATGGTTCACAAACGATTGCAGCTCGCAATTTAGTCAGCTCACCTTCGCTCATCATCGGGAATTTATTGAAAAGAAATTTAGAAACCGTTAATTCCAGAACAGCATCCCCAAGAAATTCTAATCTTTCGTTATCTTCATGTGGTTTTCTTCGATGCTCATTCACATATGATGAATGGGTAAAAGCTTGCTTTAATAGTTTTTCATTCGTAAAATGAATCCCCAATTTATCTTGGAGTTCTTTCATTTTTTTCTCATTTGGTCGAACAGTTCTTTTGTCTTTTCGATTGCCTCGCATTTTGCATCCACCTTAGCACTAAGTTTACAATTCATTTCAAGTTTAAGTAAAAAAGATAAAAAACGCAAAGAAACTTGGAAAGTTTTTTCTCTCCAAGCCTTTTCTATTACAGAAATCGGGCTACCACTAGGGGGCTAACCCCACTTCACATAAGAAAAACTATTTCTATCCTTTTATGCGTCAATAAACGCTGTATTTGTTATTCATTTGCACGAATCGCTATCTATCCGTCCAACAACTAATATTTTGCCTATAATAATAGGTATTTAGTTATTAGTATACATCAAACAAACAGATATTGTCATCTATTCTTAGAGCCATTTTCATAATGGATTTCCCTGATATTTCTACAATCATAGAATATACATAAATCACCGCTAACATACAAAATTAAAAGCCCCGTTATAACGGAGCTTTTAAACATTGATTAGCGATTACTTATGTAGTTCACAGCATCACCAACTGTAGAAATCTTTTCAGCATCATCGTCAGAAATTTCCATATCAAACTCATCTTCTAATTCCATAACAAGTTCAACTACATCAAGAGAGTCAGCCCCTAAATCATCTTTGAAAGAAGCCTCTAAAGTTACTTCTGATTCTTCTACGCCAAGACGATCTACAACGATTTTTGTTACACGCTCTAATACATCTGCCATTTATTTCACCTCCCCTCAAATGCATTATAGAGTATTTTAACGAAATAATAAATGAGAACTTTATCTGATGTTTATTCTCTTACTATTCGCATTTTTCCCTTTGTTTAGGAAAGATTACATATACATTCCACCATCAATATGCAATGTTTGCCCTGTGATATAGCTGCTCTCATCAGAAGCTAAAAAGACAACAGCATTAGCAATATCTTCTGGTTTACCAAATTGACCTAACGGAATTTGCGTAAGCATGCCATTTTTCACTTCTTCTGTCAATTTATCCGTCATATCTGTTGTAATAAATCCAGGAGCAATCGCATTTACCGTAATATTACGCTGAGCAAGTTCTTTCGCAGTTGTTTTTGTTAAACCAATCACACCTGCTTTTGCTGCAACATAATTGGCTTGCCCAGGGTTTCCTGTCACACCAACAATGGAGGTGATGTTAATTATTCTGCCTTTTCTTTGCTTCATCATTGGTCTTGTGACTGCTTTCGTGCAGAGGAACACACCTTTAAGATTGGTATTAATAACATCGTCCCACTCTGAATCTTTCATACGCATTAGCAAATTATCTCTTGTAATTCCAGCATTATTCACCAAAATATCCAGACTGCCAAACGCTTCTAACACTTCTTTCATCATCGCATTTACAGCATCACTATCTGATACATCACATTGAATGCTTATTGCTTTTCTTCCTAAAGCTTCGATCTCCTTCACTACTTCATTGGCACGCTCTACACTTCCTGCATAGTTAACAACAACGTCTGCACCTTGCTTTGCTAACTCAAGCGCAATCGATTTGCCAATTCCTCGAGATGCTCCAGTGACAACAGCAACTTTACCAGCTAATTTCACTTACATATCCCCCTTTAATTCTTCTGCAACTTTACTACTTGTTTCTATATCATTTACAGCATATACTTTTGCTTTTCGATCAATTTTCTTGATTAAACCGGAAAGAACTTTACCAGGTCCAATTTCAATAAATGTATCTACCCCTAAATCAAGCATGTTGCGAACGGAATCTTCCCAAAGGACAGATGAATACAATTGCTCCACCAGCTTTGTTTTTATTTCTGCGTGATCTTGAATTGGAGCTGCCGTTACATTAGCAATGACAGGAATTTTTGCATCTGTTAATTGCAATCCATCTAATATAGATGCAAATTTTTCCGCTGCTGGTTTCATTAACTCAGAATGGAAGGGACCACTTACTTCCAGAGGAATTACACGCTTTGCACCTGCTTCCTTCGCTCTTTCTCCCGCTAATTCAACACCCTTTGTTGTTCCTGAGATTACAATTTGTCCAGGACAATTAAGATTAGCCAACTGTACAGAATTACCTGCATCTGAAATCTCGTGTGTGACCGCAGTTAATTTCTCTCTTTCTAATCCAAGCACAGCGGCCATTGCTCCTTCGCCTGCTGGAACAGCTTCTTGCATATATTCTCCACGTTTGCGAACCGCATATACAGCCTCTTCAAAAGATAGCACACCTGCTGCTACTAACGCTGAATACTCACCTAAGCTATGACCAGCAACAAAATCTGGCTGTATATTAAACTGCTTAAAATGTTCTAAAATGGCGATGCTTGTTGTAAGTAAAGCTGGCTGTGTATTATGGGTAAGCGTAAGCTCTTCCTTTGGTCCATCAAAAATTAAGTCCGTCAAAGAAAAGTTTAATTTTTGATCCGCTTTTTTAAATACATTTGCTGCCTGTTCAAATTGTTCAAATAAATCTTTTCCCATTCCAACTACTTGTGAGCCTTGACCTGGAAAAACAAAAGCGATTTTACTCATTTATTTTTACTCTCCTTTTCTTCCCATTAGAAGTGGAATTCACTATATCTGTCTCTATTTATTCTCCATTGCATCCTTAATTTGAGCGACTACCCCTGATTGCACAAATTCTCTTGTTTGTCTGATTGCACTAAAAACCGCCTGACTATCAGACGAACCATGGGCCTTAATTACAGGGGCATTTAAACCGAATAAGGCAGCTCCGCCATACTCTGAATAATCTAACTTATTTTTAATCTGCTTTAGATTAGGCTTCAAGACAGCAGCAGCCATTTTAGAAGTAAAGCTGCTCATTAACTCGGCCTTAATCATTTTAAACATCGACATTGCTGTTCCCTCAACCGTTTTTAAAATCATATTTCCTGTAAAACCGTCTGTCACAGCAACATCACATACTCCTTCAAGCAAATCACGTGCTTCCACATTTCCGATAAAATGAATATTGGTATTTTGGAGAAGTTCAAAGGTTTTCTTTGTTAACTCATTTCCCTTTTTCTCTTCTGTTCCAATGTTCAATAAGCCGACTCTTGGTTTAGCAACTCCTCTTACTTTTTCAGAATAGATGCTCCCCATCATGGCATATTGAACTAAGTTTTCTGGCTTAGCGTCTACATTTGCACCAACATCAAGTAAAAGGAATCCTTCTCCACCAATCGTCGGCAAGGTTGGTGCTAATGCTGGGCGGTCAATCCCCTCCATTCTACCAACAACGAATAATCCAGTTGCCATTAAGGCACCTGTATTTCCTGCTGATATGAACGCATCTGCTCTTCCCTCTTTTACTTCTGTAGCACCAAGGACCATACTAGCTGTTTTTTTCCTGCGTACTGCTCTTACTGGTTCATCTGTTGCTAAAATTTGCTCTTCTGTATGTAAAATGTTGATTCGTTCTTTATTGGTTAGAGAAGCTTGAATCTGTTTTTCGTCCCCAACAAGAAGTATCTCTAGGTCTGAAAAAGTTTCAATTGCTTTTTGGGCACCAATAACTATTTCCTTTGGGGCATTGTCTCCCCCCATTGCATCCATTGCAATTTTCATCATATTGATTACTCCTTTATCTTTTGGCACGGTACATGTCAAATTCACCTTTAAAAACTAATTCTGTGTTCACATAACTATTCACTTCTACTGTTGTTCTGCCAGTTATACTATCTATATGCTTTACTTTTGCTTTAGCAATAATTCGTTCACCTAATTTAACCGATCTCGTAAAATGAATACTGGCTTTTGCCGTTAGTGCTAGTTCATCGTTAATTAGGGCTACCGCAAGAGAATTCGCTTGTGCAAAGAGATGATGACCCCTTGCAATACCATTTCTTTTAAAAACATGCTCTTCTTTCACTTCAAAGATAGATATAGCTGAACTATCTAATTCCATATCGATTATTTCACCAATGACTTCTTCGATAGGCAATGCTTTCACTTCGTCTTCAAGTGATTGTTTGGCGACATTTTTAATGCGCTCTCTAAGCTCTGGAATGGATAGTTCTAACCGATCTAGTCTTATCGTCTGTACACTAACAGAGAATTTTTCCGCCAATTCCTCGTCTGTAATAAATGGAGTTTCCTTGATTGTCTCCACTAAAAGCTCTTGACGTTCTCTTTTGTTCCTCTTCATTTATTCACACCACCGCACTATTAAGACTAGGTACTAATAGTAGTATATAATTTATACAATGGGATTGCAAGCCGAAGTTTTGTTCTCCGCTAGTGAATAAAAACATAAACCTCAGCCTGAATTCCCTACCCTATCTTTTCCAGCTGTACGATAAGGGGCTATACTATTCTTATGTTATCTGCGGTTATTCAAGCTACTTTATGATTCCTAAACTCTCTCTATAAAAAAGATGTCAACATACTTAAACTTGTTATTTACTAGAAAATATATTGTGATTAATCTAGCTTTTCTCCGTTAAGGACTCCTGTTTCTTCGAGAGAATCTCTTAGCGCTTTGTAGTCGTCATTTTGCCAGAATGCAGTTGACTCGATTAGGATAGCAGCGTCATTTCTTGCTGTTTCCAAGATGCGATAATCGTGTATCATATCACCCATTTTGAATTCAGGTAGACCACTTTGTTTTTTCCCAAAGAAATCTCCTGGTCCTCTTAATTCTAGATCCTTCTCACTTAACACGAACCCATCGCTTGTTTCCGTCATAATTTTCATTCGTTCTTTGCCAACATCTGTTTTCGGATCTGCGATTAATACACAGTAAGACTGGGCATCCCCTCGCCCTACTCTCCCTCTTAGCTGATGAAGCTGTGATAACCCAAATCGTTCTGCATCATATACGAGCATAAATGTCGCATTTGGTACATTAACTCCAACTTCAACAACCGTTGTACTTACAAGCACTTGGATCTCATTCTGACTGAACTGTTTCATCATATTATCTTTCTCTTCTGGATGCAGTTTTCCATGCATAAGCCCTACATTGTATCTGCCTTGGAAAAAGGTAGATAACATCGCATGCACGTCGATCGCATTTTGAACATCCAGTTTTTCGGACTCCTCGATTAACGGACAAATTACATAAGCTTGTCTTCCTTGCTGGAGTTCTTTTTCCATAAACTGCAGGATTCTTGTTAACATATCATGCTTTACCCAATATGTTTCGATGTTTTTTCGCCCTGCTGGCATTTCATCGATAATACTGACATCCATCTCACCAAATACCGTGATGGCAAGCGTTCGTGGAATTGGGGTCGCAGTCATAAACAGAACATCTGGATTTTCCCCCTTCTCCCGCAGTACTCTTCTTTGTTCCACACCAAAGCGGTGCTGTTCATCTGTAATGACTAATCCTAATGATTTGAATACTACATCATCTTGGATTAATGCATGTGTCCCTATTAAAATATCGATTTTCCCTTCTTTTAGTTGGGCTAGTAATTCTTTTCTTTTTTTACCTTTAACAGAGCTTGTTAACAAACCACATGTTACGCCAAATTCTGAAAAAATATGATGCAGCGAATCTGCGTGCTGCTCTGCCAGGATTTCTGTCGGTGCCATTAGCGCACCTTGGTTGCCTGAAAGGATCGAAGCATATAACACAATCGCAGCAACAATTGTTTTCCCTGATCCTACATCCCCTTGCAGTAAACGATTCATTCGCACATCTGCTTTCATATCTGTGAGAATTTCGTTTACTACCCTTTTTTGAGCATTTGTCAACGGAAAAGGAAGCTCCTTAATGAAAGTGGTTAGTTTTTCAAGGGAATATTGCTGGCTTTTGCCACCAGAATGTTCTCTTTCGTATTTTCTTAAGGCGCTCATTTTTAATTGAAACAAAAGAAATTCTTCATACACAAAACGTCTTCTAGCTTGCGTTAGATCCTCTCTCTTTTCAGGAAAATGGATAATCTTGAGTGCTTCCTTTCGAGGCAGCAAACGATACTTCGTTAACATCGAAGGGGGAAAATTCTCTTCGATTAATTCTCCATATTGATTTAAAGCAGAGGATATATATTTACGTAAACTTTTTACGGTCATATTCCCTTTTACAGCATAGACTGGTTCGAATACATGCCCCTTTTGATTACTGCCAATTTGCAAATGGTTTGCTGTTATGGTCTGCCGGTGCTGATCCCATTTCCCTGTTACCGTAATCAATTCTTGCACAGCTAATTTACTTTTTAAATAGGGCTGATTAAAAAACACAACCGTAATTAAGTACTGTTCGACTAATAGCTTTATAGTTAATCTAGATTTCTTTCTTCCATAAAAAATAAGGGATGGTTCACTATGAACCTTCCCTTCTACCGTCACTTTTTCTTCATGCTTTATTTCTTCGAGGTTTTTCAGACGATAATCCTCATAGCGATAAGGAAAATATTCTAGCAAATCATTAATCTTATGAATATTCATTTCTTCTAACTGTTTTTTTGTTTCGGGTCCAACCCCTTTTATATGTTCAACGGATAGTTGTAAAGACTCACTCACTTGTTTGCGGCAGCTGCACTACCAAAGATTTCAGCTTCTAACCTGCGACCTGTCGGTGTTGCTGCCAACCCTCCCCGTGCTGTTTCTTTAAGCGCTGTAGGCATTGCCTGACCAATGCGATACATACTATCAATTACTTCATCACAGGGGATACGACTTTTAATACCAGCCAAAGCCATATCAGCAGCAATCATCGCATTCGCTGCACCCATTGCATTTCGTTTTACACAAGGAACTTCCACTAATCCAGCAACTGGATCACAAACAAGACCGAGCATATTCTTTAACGTGATGGCCATAGCATGTGCTGATTGTTCTGGTGTTCCTCCTGCCATTTCTACAATTGCTGCTGCAGCCATGCCGGCAGCCGAGCCAACTTCTGCTTGACATCCCCCTGCCGCACCTGAGATGGAAGCATTATTTGCCACAACAAATCCAAATGCACCAGATGTGAAAAGAAATGCAATCATTTGCTTTCTTGTAGGATTCAGTTTATTTTGTACAGCAAATAACGTACCAGGCACCACTCCTGCTGACCCTGCTGTCGGTGTTGCACATATCATTCCCATAGCGGCATTTACTTCATTTGTTGCAACAGCTTTACTTACCGCATCTAGAATAATCTCTCCGGAAAGAAATTGACCTTTCTTAATATAGTTTTGGAGAAGCACCGCATCTCCACCAGTTAATCCAGAATGGGATACAACTCCCTTTAACCCTCTTTCAACCGCTTGCTCCATTACTTGAAGATTCGTTTCCATTTGACCGATAATTTCTTGTCTTGTTTTTCCTGTTACTTGCATTTCTTGTTCTATCATTATTTCGGAAATCGGTAAACTTCTAGTTGTTGCTATTTCTACCAATTCTGCTACATTACGAAACATATTTACCCCTCCCTTTATTCCACGATTGTTGTAACTTTTTCAATTGAATCTAACTGTTCAAGCTCTTTTAAAATCGCTTCTTCTATATTTTGATCGACCTCAATTGTCATTAAAGCCAGTTTTCCTTTTTCTTTACGACTAACTTCCATATGACCAATATTAATTTCGTGTTTAGCCAATACATTAGCCACTTTCGCAATGGCACCAAATCGGTCATTATGAACAACTAATATTGCAGGATGATGACCAGAAAGCTTTAATTGAAAGCCATTTAACTCGATAATTTCTATTTTCCCGCCGCCAATAGAAATACCAACAAGCTCCATTTCTCCGTCGTCGTCCCCTAAATGAATTTTTGCTGTATTAGGATGTTCCGGGATCGCTTCTTCTATATGAAATTTAACTTGGATTCCATGCTGTTCTGCAATTTCTAAGGATTCTTTAATTCGCTCATCAAAGGTATCAAAATCAAGAATCCCTCCAATTATCGCTACATCTGTTCCATGGCCTTTATATGTTTCGGCAAATGAACCATAAAAATGAATGTTTATCCATTTTGGTTCTCTTTCAAAAAGATTACGCGCCACTCTGCCAATCCTTGCAGCACCAGCTGTATGAGAACTGGATGGACCAATCATGACTGGACCAATAATATCAAAAACGCTTTTAAATTTCATGGATTTGTCTCTCCTTAATGGCCAAAAATGGAATTGATATTTCTTTAACATAATACTGTGTTTAAAATGATTACACTATATAATATCATACTATATTAATATATGGTTCTAATTCTTATTGTTCGATAGAAAATAGCTAATTTTGATTAGGGAAGTATGAAAATTTGAAGGGAATTATGTCGAAAGTTTCCTTCCTGCATAACTTTTGTTACGGTATATCCGTTCCTTTTTTCTTTGACATATATAGTCATTGACGCTATACGGGTTCAGAGGACGTCTCTCTGTTCCCTTTTTTCTCTTCTCCTCCCGAAAAAGGGAACAAATAACAGACGGACCGCCCCATTCCTTCGACTCTCTATAAAATAAAAAAGGCATGCCTCCATATATACAGGCACACCCTTTTAAAAGTACTATTATTCAATAGAAAAAATAAAGGAATACAGTGGTTGTTTACCGTCATGGACTTCTACTTCCACATCTTCAAAATTGTCTTCAATAAAAGATACAAGCGTTTCAACCTCTTCTTCTGTCGCTTCTTCTCCCTTAATTATCGTCACAATTTCTGTATCCTCATCGATCATTGACTTTAAAAGTTCCATTGCAGATTCTCTTTTATCTTTACTTTTTACAATAATTTTTCCTTCTGCAAGTCCCATAAAGTCGCCTGTTTCAATCGCTAGGCCATCAATACTCGTATCTCTGACTGCATACGTAATCTGGCCGGTTTTCACATGTTCAAGCGCTGCTTTCATATTCTTCTCATTTGTTTCTAAATCACTAGAAGGATTAAAAGCGAGTAATGCTGACATTCCTTGTGGAACAGTTTTAGAAGAGATAACCACAACGTCTTGTTCTAATACGTCAGCTGCTTGTTCTGCTGCCATAATAATATTTTTATTATTTGGTAAAATAAAGACCTTTTTCGCATTGATACGTCTCACAGCATTAACAATGTCTTCCGTGCTTGGATTCATTGTTTGACCGCCCTCAATAACATAATGAGCACCGATACTTCTGAAAAGATCTGCAATTCCGCTTCCCATCGAAACTGTTACAACCCCATACTCTTTTTGTTCTTCCACAGAATGAGTATTGTTTACTTCCTCTTTTTCAGCTGCATCCACTAAGCTACTATGCTGTTCACGCATATTTTCAATCTTCATTTTTACCAAATTACCGTATTTTTGTCCAAATGTTAATACTTCACCAGGCTGATTGGAGTGAATATGAATTTTCACAATTTCATCATCCGCAATAACAAGTAATGAATCTCCATATTTACTTAACGCTTGTCTGAAGTCATCTTCTGAAAACGGCTTATTTCCTAACTTTTCTTGTTCTAAACGAACCATAAATTCTGTACAATAGCCGAATTCAATATCTTCTGTATTGATATAACTGTGAACACTTTTATGATGTTCAGCATTTACCAATTCATTCATGGAAACAACATTTTGCACGGCGTCTGGAAGTTTTTCACCCTTTAGCTCCGCAAGAAACCCTTCATATACAAATACTAGTCCTTGCCCACCACTATCAACAACGCCTACTTCTTTTAACACAGGCAGTAGTTCAGGTGTTCTGTTTAACGAAGCTTTTGCTTCTTTTACTGTATCCTCCATGATAACAATGATATTATCATTTTTTTCGGCAGATTGAACCGCTTTCTTTGCAGCATCTTTTGCAACTGTAAGAATCGTCCCTTCTACAGGTTTCATTACTGCTTTATATGCTGTTTCCACACCGAATTGTAAAGCATTAGCAAATTCTTTTCCAGTTATTGTCTCTTTTTGCTCAATATGTTTGGAAAATCCTCGAAACAATTGGGAAAGAATAACCCCTGAATTCCCTCTGGCTCCCATTAATAAACCTCGCGATAATGAGGTTCCAACTTTACCGATATGTGATTGAATATTCTTTTGAACTTCCTTTGCACCTGAAGTCATCGATAAATTCATATTCGTTCCTGTATCTCCATCTGGCACTGGAAAAACATTTAACGCATCTACATATTTAGCATTAGAGGACAAATGGTTTGCTCCTTGGATTACCATTTCGGCAAATCGCTTTCCTTCTAAAACTGTAATTGACACTGTGTTTCCTCCTCTACTACGGGTTCGTCACACGAACTCCCTGAACGTAAATATTAACCGAGTCAACGGCAAGTCCAACTGTCTTATTGAGTGTGTATTTTACTTTCGATTGAACATTGTGCGCAACCTCGGAGATTTTCGTTCCGTAACTTACAATGATATACATATCAATATGTACTTCTTCTTCAACTTTTCGAACGATTACACCACGTGTAAAGTTTTCTTTTCGCAAAATATCTGTTAAACCGTCTTTAATTTGATTTTTCGACGCCATTCCAACGATACCGTAGCAGTCTACTGCTGCCCCACCTGCGATTGTAGCGATAACTTCTGTAGATATATCAATTTGTCCGAAATTCGTTCTTAGTTCAATGGACATGAGTTTTCCCCCTTTGGAATTGCTCCTTGACTACTGACATTTTACTATAATCAAAACGTTTTTGAAAGCTATAGTTAAAAAGCTTATTATTATTATATAACAAAATAACCCTTCTATTAAAGCATTGGGATAAATTCAGAAAACACCTACTTGTTTTACTATTCCCATAAAGTCTTGAGATAAACGGATTTGTTTAATAAGGAAAGACATGTCAAGGAAATTTTCTTGAAAGCTTTTCATCCAACTATTGCATTCATTTAAGTTGTATGATAAATTATTAAGGTATCTGTAACGAGGATTATTTAGCAGACTATAAGTAAATTGCTATCTATGACTTTTCAAACTCATTTTAATGGGTTTCTGTAATAAGGAGGGAAATATACATGCCACGTAAATGTGTTATCACTGGAAGAAAAACAACTACAGGTAATGCTCGTTCCCATGCAATGAACGCTAACAAACGTACTTGGGGAGCTAACCTTCAAAAGGTTCGTATTTTAGTAGACGGTAAACCTAAACGTGTTTGGGTTTCTGCTAGAGCATTAAGATCTGGTAAAGTAGAACGTGTTTAATCAGATCGCAATAAAAAAGGACATGTTACATGTCCTTTTTTATTTTGTCTCCAAACTACAATAGGCAAGTCGTATAAGTACCGTAAGTCCTTGAAATTTCCCGCCAATATCGCGAATGGTTGTCTTTACTAAAAAAATTCGCAGAATCCGTTGTTAATCCTTTTTAAAGGTCCCCAACATCGCCCGGACAAGTCCTCCTAAAAATTTCGGCAATTTAATGGTATAAAATCTCATGAATACTGTCCCTCCTTAATCAATAAACATCGCTAGCACTCACATTTCCTATTAAGATAAAAATTATTAGTACCATCATTTATCAGATTTTAATCACAACTTCTTATTACCATTAATATGCCTTCTTCAAAGGAAAAAGTACCAGTTTCTCGAATTAGTTCATTACTAATACACAATGTGCTGCTAGCAGGAAGATTTCTCCTTACTAAAGGGTATTTAAAACCTTCTAAAGATAGACCTACAATCTTTGTACTATATGGGAAAAATGAAATATATTTATATTCCTCCAGTTTTTTTACCGTATAAGATCCTGCTTGTACAACAGATACGCTGTTTTGTTTATCGATTATTTCTAGTTGAATATGCTTATTGTCTAACGCTTCTCGTAGTAATAGCTGCAGATTTGCGATTGTGTGGTCGAGTCTTCCCCCTGTCGCACCAAATAACCGAATAGTCGTTGCACCTTCTTTAATAGCCCATAAAAGAGCAAGTTCCATGTCTGTTTCATCTTTTTCTGGTTTAAAACGTTTAATAATCCCTGTTTTTTCCTCCATCGCATGCAGTTCTGTTTCCGAAATAGAATCAAAGTCACCAAAAGCAGCATAAATCGGCAAGGATCTTTCGATTAAATACATAACACCTCTATCCACACCTATCCAGCAAATATCTTTTGAATAGTTATCTAAATTAGGAATATACTGCTTTGGTCCTCCAGCCATAATATGAACAATCATATTTCTCCTCCTCTTATTACTTTTCTATACAAAAATACAGATCCTTTTTTATATGCCTTTGTCTTCTTTATCTACTTTGATTACTAATCAATCCAGATAAATAGTCCAAACGGCTATATAGAAAGAATCTGCTTTAAGGCTGTAAATACAAAATAAGTAAAAGTCTATTGAGATGTGATTTCCAAGAATTCAATCGTTTTTAGGTGTATATGCCCGGTCTTCTCATCTCTCCCCAAGCTCCCAAAATGGAATATAGAATTCTCTCCTAATCAGAAAAAACTAATACTTCGGTTTTCGATCTCTAATTTCTTGTAAGAAATCTTTATAGTGCTCATAACGATAAGTTGGAATTTCATTATTTTCTACCGCTTCTTTCACTGCACATTTTGGTTCTGAAAGATGTAGACAGCCCCTAAACTTACAGTTTTCGCTTGTTTTTTCTATTTCAGGAAAACAATAATTTAAATCTTCTCCTTCAATTTCTAGAAACTCCAGTGAACTAAAGCCAGGTGTATCTGCGACAAGTCCATCTCCAATTGAGATAAGCTCTACATGTCTTGTTGTATGCTTTCCTCTTCCTAAACTGGAGGAGATTTCATTTGTCTTTAAGTCTAAATCAGGTCTAATTACATTTAACAAAGAAGACTTTCCTACTCCCGATTGTCCGGCAAATACCGATATTTTATCCTTTAAATAAGGCAGCAGCTGTCCTATACCCGCTTCGGTTTCAGAAGAGGTTAAAATGACAGGATACCCCACAGCTTCATATTGTGCTGCGTACTCCTTCATCTTTTCAACCACCTCACTACTTGCTAAATCCATTTTTGTCATACAGATTACCGGATCAATTCTATTGTATTCAATTAATACTAGAAAACGATCTAATAATGCAGTACTAAAATCAGGTTCCACACTAGAAAAGACAAGAATTGCTTGATCCACATTGGCAATCGGTGGTCTAACTAATTCATTTTTTCTTTCGTTTACTTCTAGAATATAGCCATCTGTTGCGTTCTCTGCCTGAAAAACGACTTCATCGCCTACTAAAGGAGTTATCTTATTTTTTCGAAAAACGCCTCGACCGCGACACTGTATTAATTGCCCCTCACTTAATACATAATAAAATCCACTTAACGCTTTAATAATTTTGCCTTTAGGCATAAATATAACGCTCCTTACTTACTTCAACTCGCTTATAAAAGTTCTTGCGTGTCTCTAAAAACTATTAAAAAAACGACAGCTTATTAGAAACTACCTACTTAAAAAGCATTCCCTTTCTTGCTTAATTCAAACCAATTACTAGTTAGGATAAGGAACCTCTTCATCAAGAATGACCACACTGTCAATCTGCACTCGATAATATCCTTTTTGCCCTTCAGGAATTTGCAGATAGATTGTCTTTTTAGTATTTTCGGTAATCTTAAATGTTTCAGCTGGTTCTGTCATACTATTATTAAAATCACCAATATATATTCTTACTGTTTGTTCGACCGGCTTCCCATCAGCAGTCATTTCCGTCGGTTCATATGGAATAGATATTTCTTTCATTACTTCTTTCGGTTGGACTTCTTTTTTTCCTTTAGAAAGAACAACAGTAATTTCTGCTCCTTTTTTCAAATTAGTACGAGCTTCAGGCGTTTGAGAAATGACTAGACCTTTTTCCACTGTGTCACTATATTCTTCCTTAAAAGTTACCGTTAAACCAACATCGTCCACATAGTCATTTACTTCTTTTTTCGTATAATCCGATAAATCCTTGACACTAATCAATTGTGCACCTTTACTAATTGTAAATTCTAATGATGTTTCACTTGGTACTACTTCCTCTTTTGGCTTAATATTTTGTTCTAATATTGTTCCTGGTTCACTATCATCAAATACTTCGATAGGCTCAATATCTTTAAAATCGAATCCTTCTGATTCTAATAGTTTCACCACATCATCATATTTTCTTCCTACATAATCACTGAGAACGACCGTCTCTTTTCCAAGACTTTCATAAATAGTAATTTCTGTCCCTTCTCTTCGCGCGCTGCCTGCACTAGGACTTGTTTTAATAACATGACCTTTTTCCACATCATCACTATTTAAGGTAATAGTATCAGACACTACGAAGCCTTTTTCTTCGAGCGTTGTCTTTGCTTTATCTAATTCTAAACCAGCGACATCAGAAACAACTATATCTTCTGGTGCAAGTAAATCTGGCAGAAGAAATAATACTAGTCCCATTATTAATAGCAAGGCGAGAAAGGTTGAAATAATAATCGCAGCAATTTTCTTTCCCTTTTTCTTAGCTTTCTTCTTTTTCTCTTTCTTTTCTTTCTTTTTTGGAGATTCCTTTACCAAGGTTTTTCCTTGATCTTCTTTTTCATTTGTATGAATAATCGTCTCATCAAAATTTTTATATAAACCATCATTTGTAATAACCGGAATTGCTTTTGTTGCTTCGTCATCAACTGGTATTGCAAACTTGGGTTCATCTAGTCTCTCTAAATTTAAAGCTGTTTGCAAATCCTCTGACATTTCTTCCATACTATTATACCGATAAAAAGGATCTTTCGCAGTAGCTTTTAAGACGATATTCTCCACACTTTGCGGGATCGCTTCATTCCATCTTCTAACACTAGGAGTTTCAGACTGCAAATGCTTTAAAGCAATCGAAACAGCTGATTCACCAGAAAAAGGCAATCTCCCTGTTAATAATTCAAACATTACAATCCCAAGAGAGTAAATATCAGATTTTTTATTCGCCATTCCACCACGAGCTTGTTCTGGTGATAAATAATGAACAGAGCCTAGCACAGAATTTGTTTGCGTGATGCTTGTCGCACTTAACGCCATCGCAATTCCAAAATCGGTTACTTTTACTTTTCCTTCTTTATCTATTAAAATATTATGCGGTTTTATATCGCGATGGATTATATTATTTTGATGTGCATGTGCGATTGCTGATGTTATTTGTTGCATAATTGCGATAACTGTCTCTACAGAAAGTGGTGAGTTTTTATGTATGTATTGTTTCAGTGTATCGCCTTCCACATATTCCATAACAATATAATAGATGTCTCCTTCTTCTCCTACATCATATATATTGACGACATTCGGATGAGCTAAGCTTGTAGCAGATTGCGCCTCGCGATGAAATCGTTTAATAAACTCCTCATCATTGACATAATCGAGTCTTAGCATCTTCACTGCTACATCTCGATCTAAAATCATGTCATGCGCAAGGTAGACGTTTGCCATTCCACCTCCGCCAATCATCTCTAAGACTTTATAACGGCCACTTATTCTTTTTCCAATCATCATTGCCCTTCACCTGCTTGATGACCATCCCCATACTCCAAAATAACGACCGTAATATTATCTTCTCCGCCATTTATATTGGCAGTTTCGATTAAAGTAGAAGCCTTTTCTTCTAATGTAATCTCTTTTTCAAGAATCTCTTTTATTTGTTGATCCGTTACTTTGTTCGATAGTCCATCAGAACAAATAAATATGATGTCGCCTTCTTCAAATATAATGGTCATCACATCAATATTTAACTGAGCATCTGTTCCAAGCGCTCTCAAAACAACATTTTTTCTGGGATGATGCTCTGCATCTTCTTTCGAAATTTGGCCCATGCGAACTAATTCATTTACTAAGGAATGATCTTCTGTAATTTGTTTAAAGCCATCTTCGTTATAAAGATAGCACCGACTGTCTCCCACATGAGCAATCGTCGCAAAATTTTCCGTACTGATTACCCCTATAATAGTAGTACCCATGCCTTCACATTCTGGATGGGTGGAAGCATAATCGAAAACATATTGATTGACCTCTAAAATATTGGATTCCAACCAGTTTTCTGCCTCATCTGCTGTTTTAATTTCCTCAACCATTGTCCAAAGTTCTGTCAGTTTCTCAACAGTGAGTGAGCTTGCAACGTCACCTGCACGGTGTCCACCCATGCCATCAGCTACGATGGCAAGGCGTTGACCGCTTTTATTTCTAATAATTGCTCCACTATCCTCATTATGTTGTCTAACTTTCCCCTTATCAGTCATAAAAATTTGACTCAAAGGTGATCACCTCGTCTCTTCTTTTCTCTCCTTCGCACGAAGCTGTCCACATGCAGCATCGATATCTGAACCTTGCTCACGACGGATTGTTACATTTACTCCATGTTTCTTTAACGTTTTTTCAAATAAAAAGATTTGATCCTTCGGTGTTCTTACATAATCTCTTTCTGGTACATAGTTAACAGGAATTAAGTTTACGTGACACTTGATTCCTTTCACAAGCTCAGCTAACTCTTCCGCATGCTCAACTTGATCATTTACGTTCCCAAACAAACCATACTCAAAACTTACACGTCTACCTGTTTTATCCACATAGTAGCGGATAGCTTCAATTAAATCAGGTAATTTATACGCTCTGTTAATTGGCATTAGTCTGCTTCTTAACTCTGTGTTTGGCGCGTGCAGGGAAACCGCGAAATTAATTTGCATATTTTGATCCGCAAATTCATAAATTTTCGGGATAATCCCACTGGTTGACACAGTGATATGTCTTGCTCCAATATTTAATGCTTGTTCATGGTTAATAATTTTGAGGAAACTTAACATACTAGTAAAGTTATCAAATGGTTCCCCAATTCCCATAATAACAACTGAACTTACACGTTCGCCTAATTCATCTAATGCCTGTTGTACTTTTACGACTTGTGCAACGATTTCTCCTGCTTCTAAGTTTCTTTTTAATCCACCTAATGTAGAAGCACAGAAAGTACAGCCGATTCGACAGCCAACTTGGGTTGTTACACAAACAGAATTACCATAATCATGGCGCATTAAAACTGTTTCAATGGAATATCCATCATGTAATTCAAATAAAAATTTAATAGTCCCATCATTTGATGTTTGCTGAATAAGCGTATTTAATGTTGTAATCGTAAAATTTTCCTGAAGCATTAAACGTAAATTTTTCGATAAGTTAGACATGTCTTCAAAAGAGGTTACTCTCTTTTTATATAGCCATTCAAAAATTTGATCCGCACGAAACGCCTTTTCATTATGCGCTGTCAGCCAATCCTTTAGTGCTTGCAATTCCATTGAGTATATCGAGGGAATAGTTGGTTCTGCTTTTTGTCTTCTTCTTGATGATGTTTTTACTTGTTCCATCATTGCACCTTCTTTCTTAATGCTGCAATATAAAAGCCATCTGAGCCAAAATATTGCGGTAATATCTGTAATTCATTTCCTTCTGCGTAATTCTTTACATCTTGAGGCAGACGATCTGCCAATGTACTATCTCTCTCAAACTGCGTATTGGCAGCTAAGAATTTCTCCACCACTTCTTCATTCTCTGCTTTATCAATGGTACAGGTACTATATACTAATATTCCACCTTTTTTTAAAAGCAGGGAAACAGATGCTAGTAAATCCAACTGAATTTTCTGCAGCCGATCGACATCTGCTTCTGTTTTTGTATATTTCATATCTGGCTTTCTTCTCATTACGCCAAACCCTGAACATGGTGCATCTAACAGAATTCGATCAAAGCTTTCTTGCTCCAAGCTTTTGTCCAGCTTTCTTGAATCCATTGCCTTCGTTTCAATCGTTGGTAAATTTAAGCGGTCTGCATTTTGCTTAATCAGCTTTACTTTATGGTCATGAAGGTCAATAGAAAGGATGTTGCCGTCCTTATTCATCTTCTCTGCAATATGAGTAGATTTACCACCTGGAGCTGCACAAGCATCCAATACGGAATAAGGTTTGTCTAAATCTAGTGCATAAGCAACAATCATCGAGCTTTCATCTTGAATCGTCAGCAGCCCTTTTTCATAAGCAGATGAATGAGCGATATTTCCCTTTAAAACTTTAATCCCTTCTGGAATTACCTCACTTGCTTCTACTTGAAATCCTTCTTCTGTTAAAAGTTCTATACATTCCGTTACAGAAACCTTTGTTGTATTAACCCTTGCAGTTTGCATCGGTGCTGTTAGATTAATTTCGCACATTTTTTTCGCTTCTTCTACACCAAGCTGCTCGACCCATCTTTTTACAAGCCAAGTTGGATGACTTGTTTCAATGGAAAGTCGTTCTATTTCATCTTGAATCTCATGAAAGGATGGCAAGCCTTGTCTTTGCATATTTCTTAGTACAGCATTTACAAAGCCGCTTATTCCTTTATGACCCCTTTTTTTAGCAATTTCTACTGCTTCATTTATGGCAGCATGATCGGGAATACGATCTAAATAAACAATTTGATAGACAGTCATCTGCAGAAGAATATAAACCCACTCTTCTATTTTCTTTCCTTTATTGAGGAAAGGACGTAGATAAAATTCAAGGGTCATTTTTCGTTGCAGCGTTCCATAAACAATTTCTGTTAACAAACCGATATCTTTAGATGGAATCTCATTTTTCTTAATCGTCGTATTTAGCAATAAGTTACTATACGCTTGATTTTTTTGTATACCTTCCAAAATATCTAATGCTGCTTCTCGCACATTTTTTTTAGTTTTCTTCATTCGTAACTCCTAATATCTCATTTACTTGCATTTTACTGCCAGCCCCACGTAAGAATTCGCTGATGTCCATTTTCTTCTTGCCCGCTGGTTGTACTTCTGTTAATTGAATGTATGTGTCATTACCTGTTGCCACAATTGGACCTTGATCTGTTATGTCGACAATCGTTCCAGGAGCGGCATCTTTCTTTTTCGCCACTTTCTTCCCCGCCCATACTTTCATCACCTTTCCTTGATAAAGAGTGAAAGCTACTGGCCAAGGATTTAGTCCACGTATTTTATTGTAAATTTCTTCTCCAGAAACAGTCCAGTCAATTTGTTCGTCCGAACGCTTCAGATTTGGCGCAAACGTCGCCTCCTCATCATTTTGCGGAATTGGTGTAATTTCTCCTGCTAACAGTTTAGGCAAAGTTTCCGCTAATAAATCACTTCCGACACGACTTAATTTATCATGCAGTGTCCCTACTGTATCTTCTTCTTCAATTTCCACTTCCGCAACTGAAATAATATCACCAGCATCCAACTTCTCCGCCATATACATAATCGTAATACCGGTTTTTTCTTTTCCTTGTAAAATACTGTAATGAATTGGAGCTCCTCCTCTTAATTCAGGAAGCAAGGACGCATGAACATTCACACAGCCGAATTTTGGTGCATCTAATAGCTCTTTTGGCAAAATTTGACCGAACGCAGCAGTCACAATAATATCCGGGTTCAAAGAGATAATAGCTTTCAGCTCGTCTGATTGACGAATCTTCTCTGGTTGATAGACAGGGATATCATGTTTTAGAGCTTCTACCTTTACTGGCGGCGGGGTTAACACCTTTTTTCTGCCCACAGGACGATCAGGCTGTGTCACAACCGCAATTACTTCATACTTTTCTTCTAATAATCTTTGTAATACAGGAACAGAGAAATCCGGGGTTCCCATAAACACTACTTTAGTCATTTGCTTCCACTCCTTCTAGCTCATCTTCCTCTAGATAGCGAATTACCTTTGATGTAAATAGCACTCCATCTAAATGATCCATTTCATGTAAAATTGCTCGTGCTAAATATTCTTCTGCTTCTATTATATATTTTTTTCCTTTTCTATTTTGCGCCTCTACTGTAATAGACAATGGTCTTTCGACATCTCCGAATAATCCCGGGAAACTTAAACATCCTTCGGGACCAACTTGAGAGCCATTTACTTCTAATAATTTGGGATTAATTAATTCCAGTGTACCCATATCATCATCAATATCTACTACAGCAATGCGTTTCGATATACCGATTTGTGGAGCAGCTAGTCCTACTCCGTCAAATTCAATCATTGTATCATACATATCGTTTAATAACTTTGCTAATTTTTTATCAAAGACTGTAACTTCCGCGCATGGTATTTCTAACACCGGATCCGGGTACATTACAATTTGTTTTACTGCCACATTATTTCCTCCAAACGTTAAGAGAGATAGTCGATTAAAGGTTTGCTAGTATTAATCGAAGACAGTCTTGCCATTATTGTTCAGACAAACAGCCTATGCTAAAACTCATTCCTTTTTGTATTTTATCAAACCCTGCTACTAAATAGCTATGTATTCCTTTTGGAAATTAATTCGTTCGTTACTATTTTTTGAGCGGACAAAATAAAAACCCATGTCAGGAAACTCAGGATAACTTGAAACCATCCATCATTTTCGCTGTCATGAGCCTTGAACATTTTAACATATTACTGTTGATAAGTATAGTTTGGAACAAATTAGTTTTTAAACATGACTACATTTAAACCAGCAACAACCAGCATTAGAAAATAACCATTAGCTAATAGCTAAATGAGAGATTGTTGGTCTTTACAGATTATCTAGTTAGTTTATGCCTCCATTAGCCGCCTTCCCTTTAATCGCCAATCGCTCGGGAAAGAAGAGATTATTCAGTTCATTAATCTTGGATAAATCGCATTTTGGAATCCGATTATACGTTAAAATCCCATTAATTTCTTGTTCAACATCTGTCAGCTGCGTATAGCAATAGCCCCATAATCCCTTTGATTGAAAGATTGCTTCCATGATTTTGCGGTATTCTGTTATATAATCTTCTGCGTTCTCCACAGAAGTGTAGCCCCAACCGCTTTGTTCGCCGATTTTAAAGGTGATGCCTCCGAATTCTGTTAACAGGATTGGTTCTCCTTGGTGGGAGTGGTTTTCTGCATACACTTCCCATTTACTATGTGAATGTGTAAGTAAATTATCAACTGTAGATATGGACTCTTTGAAGTATTGATACTTCGCTTTTTCATCGGCATTTCCATGACCGTAGTTATGAATCGCACAGATATCTGTAACGGTTGCTTCCCAGCCATCATTTGAGATAACCAGACGTGTACCATCAATAGCATGGAGCATGTGATACATGGTTGTAGAGAAATGCTGTTGTTTTTTATCATGATGAATATCCGGAATACCCCAGCTTTCATTTAAGGGAACCCAAGTAACGATAGAAGGGTGATTATAGTCACGATCGACTATTTCCATCCATTCCTTCATTAATCTTGTCGCCGCTTCTTTTGTATAAACAGGAGCAGATGCACATTCTCCCCATACTAGAAAACCTAATGTATCTGCATAATACATGAAGAGAGGATCTTCTGTTTTTTGATGCTTTCTACAGCCATTGAATCCCATTTCTTTCGCTAATTCTATATCCTTTTTATAATCTTCTGCTTTCGGCGCCGTTAAAAGCCCCTCTGGCCAATAACCTTGATCAAGAACCAGCTTTTGATAATATGGTTTATTGTTTAAATAAACCATACCATTTTCTGTATGAACTTTTCGATAGCCGAAATAAGATTGTACTTTATCTAAAACGATTCCTTTTTCATCACAAAGTTCGATAGATACGTTAAATACATTTGGGTGTTCCGGTGACCAAGTATAGCCGCTATCGTGAAAATTTGTGCGAAAGATTTTATTTTGGATAATATCAACCGCACGTTTTTCCGCAAGATTATTCATTTTAATTCGATCTTCCGCAATTAAAATATTCTTAAAACTTATTTTGTATTTCACATAATAATTCGCTTTTGATATTTCTGCTTCTTTATTTAAATCAAAATCCATCCAGACGACACCGCGGTCTAGATCAGGAGTAAATCGAACTTTTTCCAGATAATCATTATTTACTTGTTCCACCCAGACCGTCTGCCAAATCCCTGTAGAATTCGTATACCAAATCGCCCTTGGTTCTTCTTCCCAGAACTGCTTCCCTCGTGGAATGGTTTCATCTTTGATAGGATCATAGACTTTAACAGTAATACTTTGGTTTTCGTCTAATAAATAATTCGAAATATCAAATGAGAATGAAGTATGCCCGCCTTCATGGTCTCCCACAAATTTTCCGTTCACGTATACCTTGCAATAGTAATCTACTGCACCAAAATGCAAGATCGTTCGTTTATCTGCGTATTTAGGAATCACTACTTCTTTCTTATACCATACATATTCATGAATGGTTCTTTCCCCAATTCCACTTAACTTAGATTGGTAAACAAACGGTACTTGTATTTCTTTATCCAGTGTTTCTTTATTAAAATATTGCTCTTGTTCACCAACATTCTTATCGTCAAACTGAAATTGCCAAGTTCCATTTAAGTTAATCCACTGGTCACGTACGAACTGCGGACGGGGATATTCTTGTCTCGTCATCGTATACACTCCTATGATTATAATCTTCGGGTATTTACTTGTCTTACTCTCTCTACAGAAA
Source organism: Niallia sp. FSL W8-0177 (assembly GCF_038006285.1). Taxonomy (NCBI): domain Bacteria; kingdom Bacillati; phylum Bacillota; class Bacilli; order Caryophanales; family Bacillaceae; genus Niallia; species Niallia sp. FSL W8-0177. The sequence continues at coordinate 1,141,247 of NZ_JBBOUX010000001.1, read as the reverse complement.
CTTTTGGCTTCCGATCGATTGTAAGTAAGCCATTTACTTCTTGTTGGACATCGGTTAGTTGTGTATAACAATAACCACATACGTATTCTAAATCCTGAACTGCATGGTGGATGTCTTCAAAACGTTTAAAGAACGCTTCTTCATCCTTCACTTGATTCCCATAGCCCCAACCTTCCTCTGTTTGGAAAGCGATTCCGCCAAACTCTGAAATAACTATTGGCTGTCCTTTATACGGATAACCATCTGCAAAAGCATAAAAACCTTTATTGAACTGGATGCCATTTGACATTAACTTGTCGCTGTCTTTATATCTACTTGCAAGCAACGCTCCATATTCCTCATAGTCATGAAGGGTGATAATATCGGAAATAGTATGTTCCCAGCCATCATTTGTGATAACAGGGCGATTACGATCATACGCTTTAGTTAAATGATAGATACTTTCCGTAAAAGCTTGTTGCTGCTTATCATGATGGATATCGCCAATGCCCCACGATTCATTAAATGGCACCCATGTAATCACACTCGGATGGTTGTAATTTTGCTTCACAATTTCCAGCCATTCATGGGTAAAATTGCGGACTGCTTTGTCACTAAAGCCATACGTTGAACCAACTTCCAGCCAGACAAGAAGCCCTTTCTTATCTGCTAAATATAAAAATCTGCTGTCTTCTACTTTTTGGTGCTTACGAACTCCGTTATATCCCAACTCTAATATTTTATCGATATCTTCTTCCAACGCCGCAACACTTGGTGGTGTTAAATCTGATTCTTCCCAGTAGCCTTGATCCAAAATTAAGCGTTGATATAACTCTCTATTATTAAGAAGAATTCTATTTCCTTCAATAGATATCTTGCGCATACCAAAATAAGAGTGAATTTCATCCAGTAATTCATCATGGTGGTACAATTTAAGCGTCAAATCATATAATTTAGGGCTTTCTGGACTCCATACTTTCATTGTCCATGGATCCAGTCTTTCTAATACACTTCCAGTAAGGGACGCTGCATTATCAATTATATTAGCTGTTAATTCATTGATTACTTTATCGTCAAATTGGATGGATGCCACTATTTTATAGCCATCTGCCGTTAGCGGAATTCCTTTTGTTTCTACTTCAATCGCTACTTGTTGGGCATCAAATAATGGTGTAATTTTCGCATGATTTAAGTGAAACTCATTTACATATTCCAACCAAACGGATTTCCATATTCCTGTTGTCTGAACATACCAGCAGCCAAAATTCTCATCATGCCAGCGCTGTTTTCCTCTTGGTTGTGCACAATCCTTTGAATCTTTGACTTTAATAGTTAGTTTATTCTCTCCAGTTGTTACAAAGTCAGTTACATCCACAGAAAAACCATGGTAACCTCCTTGATGGATCGTGGCAAGATTCCCATTTACATAGATAAAAGCCTCATAATCTACTCCTTCAAAATGGACAATTGGATGCTTCTTTGTATCATCGATTACGATTGTTCTTTCATACCATACTGTTTCATGATGTTCTTGCTGATTGACGCCGCTCGCTTTCGTCTCATAAGTAAACGGCACATTGATTGTTTGGCTTTCTGGAAAAGAGTCATACCATCTCTCTTTGTCTCCCACTTTTTTATCATCAAACGCAAATTTCCATTTTCCATCTAAAGAAACCCATTCCACTCTGTGAAACTGAGGATTTGGATGCAATACATTCATTAATTTATACCTCCGACTCGTTTATTTATTGTCCTATTTATTTTTCGAATAGATTTATTTTTTGCTAAAACTAAAATACCCGCTGACATACATAAAACTAGACTGATAATATCCATGATGATATAGGATAGTGCTCCACATACAAACAGCCATACGGCAACCTTTACATGAACTTGATCATCTATCATATATTTCTTGGCACAGACTAAATTTATTAATCCTAGACCAATTAATAAAGCCCCAAACATACCAATGAATATATAGATACTTCCAACATAAGATTCCATCGCTTTTATATAGACAAAAGCCGAGTCCTCCACAAGCTTAGCACCTTCTACCTTTTTTACTGTTCCATATAGCAGGATCGTAATAAGTCCATCAACGATTTGCCAAACGCCTACTATTCTCACTAAATTTCTTTCTAGTTTTCTATTCATTATCCTTTCACTCCAGCTGATAAGGACATTGATTCTAAGAAATATTTCTGTGCGAATAGGTACAGGATAAAGGTGGGAATTATCGCAACCAATGCGCCTGCCATTAATAAGGTTGGCTGTGCTTGATACATCCCTTGCAATAGCTGCAGCCCCGGTGTGATCGGCATTTTTTCTATATCATTAAAAACAATTGATGGCCATAAAAAGTCATTCCATGATCCTGTAAAGGAAAATAAGGCAACAACAAGGAGAACCGGTTTGATCAAAGGCAAAATTACCTTACCTAAAATTTGAAAATCACTTGCCCCATCCATACGAGCTGCTTCATCAAATTCGAGAGGAATATTATTCATAAATTGTCTAACTAGAAAAATATTGAATACACCTGCTGCGCCTGGAACAATCATCGCAATCGGAGAATTTACCCAACCAAGAATATCGATGATTTTATAGAGAGGAATAAGATTTACTACACCAGGAAACATCATCGTTGCCATTAAAAAGGCAAACAAACCATTTTTCCCTCTAAAATTCAATCTACTAAAAGCGAAGGCTGATAATGTCACCACAATTAATACTAATAATGTGTGTGACACAGAAATAACAACTGAATTTGTAAACCAACGAACCAATGGTGTACTTGTATTATCAACTAATAAAGTCGTGTAATTTGTCAGTACCCATTCAATGGGAAGAAATTTAAAGCCTACTGTTTGTAGTTCTATCTCTGATTTAAAGGAGGTTACAACTCCCCATAATAAAGGAATAATCCAAATCACAGCCATGATAAGCAAAAAGGCAAACCCGATTATTTTAGGTAGTGGATTGATTCTTTTACTGCTCATACTCTTCCTCCTTTAATTAATTCTTCTTCTCTCTCAAGAAAAAGAATTGTAATGATGCAACAACCATTATACAAAGTCCAAGAATAACAGCCATCGCCGACGAGATCCCCGCAATTGATTGACCTGAACCAAAGGCATTTTGCTGAATATCCATTAATAACACCCTTGTTGAATCTGTTGGACCGCCACCTGTTAACATCAACGGCTGTCCATAAACATTAAATTGAGCAATGGTTGTAATAACAACCGTATATAGAATTTGACCTCTAATGCTCGGAAGGGTAATTTTCATAAACTTCTGAAAAGGAGATGCGCCATCAATATCTGCCGCTTCATAATAATCTTTCGGAATACCATTCAATGCCGCTTGGTAAATGATCATATTTCCTCCAATCGTCCACCAAACTGTTACTGCTACCAATGCAATCCATGCATATGGCTGAGTACCAGTCCAAACGGTTTCCAGATTGAAAATATTATTAATTGGACCATATGTTACATTAAACATAAGCCCCCAAATAATGATGACAGCAGAAATTGCAAACAATGATGGTAAATAGAATAAAGACTGAAATACTTTCCATAGAACTGGTTTTGTGTTCAAAGCTGCTGCAAGAAGCAGAGGTACAATAATACAAAATGGGACAGTAAATAGAACAAATAAAAAGGTATTTTTCAACCCATTATGAAGTTGTTCATAAAAGACGGAGTCTGGTTGAAGTAATAATTCTTTGTAATTATCCAATCCAACAAAAATTGGCGAACTAATTAAATCCCATTCTGTAAAAGAAATATAAATTCCAAAAAAGATTGGAATAAGAAAAAACACTCCAAAAATGATCAAATGAGGGGCTAAAAATAGCCATGGTGCAAAGGATGTACTTCTGGAGTTTTTTAATTTCATTTGTTTTACATTTTTCGTAGCGGGAACAGTTTCCATACGCCCTACTTCCTTTCCTCTCGCTTCTATTAGAATAAGATTTTAATCTTATTCTAGTTTGAGCATACAGCCTAAATACTTCGATTTCCTGCTGCACTTTTGTTTCTATATTTAGGCTGCTTGCTTTTTATTCCATTAGCTGTTTAGGATAAAGTTCAATAAGAATTCGCATAATAATATTCCACAACAGTAAACACTACCTTGTTAAAGTCAGCGGCTTCTCCAATCACTCTATAAGTAAGCGTTTTTACTTTTTGGCAAACATTAATTCGAATTATCTTTTTCTACCTTAGCAGATATTTCTTTTTCCATATCTGCTAATGCTTTGTCTGTTTCTGTTTTGGAGAATACAACATCCCCAGCTTTAGAATCTAATAGTTCTGAAACATAACCATTGTATTTATAGTCAAAGATTTTTAATGTTGCTTGTTGTTCAGGTGTTGCCAAGAAGAAGGATTGTGGCATTGCTTTATATTCTTCATTTTCTAAAAGCGCAAGCGTAGCTGGATTTTGTCCCGATTTTGCCCATTCCATTGAATTATCACGAACCCAGTCTAAAAACTTCACAACAGCTTTTTCTTTTTCCTCCGTACGTGAGTCATCTTTCAACATGACAAATTGGTGAGAAGAAGACCAGTTGACCGCTTTTGATAGATCATCTGATAATTGAGGCGCATTAGTTAAACCCCAATTTACCTTTGATTCTTTAATTTGGTTTTGCATCCAAATTCCTTCAGGAAGAAAGACAACTTTTCCAGTTAAGAACATTTGGGTCGGATCTTCTCCATCCTTTGTTGTATAACCAGCCTTTACATAATCTCTCCATAGATTAAAAGTATCTTTTGCTGCTTGGTTAACTAAAGTTGGTTGAATACCATCTTCTGTTAACTCACCACCATTTTGTGCATACAAGGACAAGAAATTAGGTTTTAGCCACGTTACCCCTAGTGCTCTGATTTTATCTTTTTGGGCTTTCTCGCCAACTTGTTTAATTTCATCAAATGTAACGATATTGTCATCCAATGCTGTCGGCAAATACTGATCAACTAAATCTTTGTTGTAGTAAAGACCGAAAGTATGAATATCTAACGGGATACTATAACGCTCTGAATCTAGTTCTCCAATCTTCCAAGCTTCTGCTACATAGTTATCTGCTTTAATTTCCGGAAAATCTGCAAGCAAGTCATTATAAGAAGTCAGCATATCATTATCTTTAAACTGTTTAATTCGTTCTGCATGGACAATTGTTAAATCTGGAATATTCTTTTTAGAGTTTACAATCGTTGGAATTTTCGTATACATATCTCCTTCTTTTAAAGAGACGTTTTTGATTTTGTACTCGGGATTTGTTTTATTATATTCATTTACCATCGCCTGCATATTTTTTCCATCTGGACCTGTGAACGGATTCCAAAACGTTATTTCATTCTTGGCACTGCTACTTGCTTCTGAATCGCCACAGCCTGCTAAAATACTGATTGAGAGTCCAATCACACCAACATACTTCCAAAGCTTGCTCTTTGCCCCCACATTAATTCCTCCTTTTATTTAACTTAACACTTAATAAAAATCTTTAACTAAAAAGTTAAAGTAATTGCACAACTTCTTATTACACTATTAATTTAACAACATAAGAAAGCGTTGTCAATCTTATTTAAACAATATTTTTAGTGTTTTCTATTGTAGTTAAACACTGTGAATGATAAAATAAACAGACAAGCTACTTTTTAACCATAAAGTTAAAGGAGATTGCTATGCAAATACAAATTTCAAAAGACTATTTTCATATTTATCAAGCCCTTGCTAGTGAAACAAGAATAGAGATTATAGAAATTCTCGCAAAAAACAACATGAATATTTCTGATTTAGCAAAACAATTAGGCATAAGCGCCGCCATTGTTACCCGTCATATTCAAAAGCTAGAAGAAGCAGGGATTGTTAAATCGGAACGAATCCCTGGAAAATCAGGACTCCAAAAAATTGTTTATTTAGCGATAGACAATATTGAAATTCATTTTCCACGAAAAATATTTAAAGAATATCAACTACACGAAACTGATTTAAAAATTGGCCATTATACAGATTTTTCTGTAAAGCCTACTTGTGGGATCGCAACAGAAAAAGAAATAATCGGGAAAGCAGATGATCCAAAATATTTTATGGACAGCCAAAGAGTGGACGCCCAGCTATTATGGTTGTCTCAAGGATTTGTAGAGTATAAAATCCCTAACTTACTAGGACCAAATGAAATTCCAGAAATGGTAGAAATCAGTCTGGAGCTTGCTTCTGAATTCCCACTTTCCAATAATGTTTGGCCGAGCGACATAACATTTTATTTAAATAATGTAAAGCTCGGTACATACACTGTTCCCGGTAATTTTTCTGATGTGAGAGGTCGCTATACACCAAAATGGTGGAATGATAAATTTAGTCAGTACGGTTTGTTAAAAACGATCAGAGTGAATAAAATCGATACAGGGATTGATGGCGAACCCTTTTCGAGCGTAACGATTAATGAATTACAGCTTGAGAGCTCTCCTTTCCTCACTCTGAGAATTGCGGTCGAAGAGGAATCTGAAAGAGTTGGTGGATTAACTATATTCGGGGAACATTTCGGGAACCATAAACAAAATATTCAGGTTGGCATTTATTATTTGGAGAAGGAAAATAATTAACGAAAGAAAAAACATGGGTAAGGTCATTGACTGAGACCCTACCCATGTTTTTTTAATACTATGGTCTTACTAGTTACAATCTGATCAAACAGTTCGATTACTCTACAGAACATTACATCAAAATAAACGGATTAACATCAATCGAAATCTGTAGGCCGTTTGTGCTTATTTCTGTTTGGTAATGATCTAATATTGATTTTAAAACTTCTTCTAAGTTTGGTTCTTGTTTATACTTTATTAGGCATTGATAGCGATATTTATTTTTTATTCTAGCAATTGGTGAAGCGACTGGTCCTAAAATAACCGTTTGCGGTGATAATCTATTTCGGACGATCTGCGTGATTTTTTCCGCAACCCCGACTACTTTCATTAGCTCTTCATGACTAATCGTAATCATCGTAAGAAAATAGTAGGGAGGATAAGCATGTTGTCTGCGAATCATCATCTCTGTTTCATAAAAACGGTCATAATCCTGTTCGCTCGCAAGCTCAATACTATAATGCTCTGGCGTATAGGTTTGGAAAATTACTTCGCCTTGCAATTCATGTCTGCCTGCTCTTCCGCTTACTTGTGTCAGTAATTGAAAGGTCTTCTCCGATGAGCGGAAATCTGGCAAATGAAGCATTGTATCAGCTGACAGTACACCAACTAGCGTAATTCTTGGGAAATCTAGTCCTTTGGCAATCATTTGGGTGCCTAATAGAATATCTGCTTCTCCCTCTTGAAATTTTTGCAGCAGCTTTTCATGGGCTCCCTTTCGACTTGTTGTATCGACATCCATGCGAATAACCCTTGCTTCAGGCAAAATTTTCGTCAGCTCTTCTTCTACCTTTTGCGTCCCTGTGCCAAAATATCGAATATGCTCGCTGCTGCATTCTGGACAAGTGGTAGGCGTATACGTTTCATATCCACAATAGTGGCACTTCATCTGATTTTGAAAACGGTGATAGGTCAAGCTAATATCACAATTTGGACATTTCACCACATAACCGCAATCACGGCACATGACAAAGGAGGAATGTCCCCGTTTATTTAAAAACAATACTGTTTGCTCTTTCTTTTCTAGACGATCTTTTAGTTTTTCCAGCAACACTTCGGAAAACATGGAACGATTACCACTTCTCAATTCTTCTCGCATATCAATAATTTCCACTTTTGGGAGTTCTTGGTTATTCATACGATTTGGAAGGGACAGTAAAGAATATACACCTTTTTGAGCTCTTGCAAAGCTTTCTAAAGATGGCGTGGCACTACCCAAAATAATCGGACAGCCATGCTTTTTCCCTCTCTCGATCGCGACATCTTTAGCATGATAGCGAGGATTCTCCTCTTGCTTATATGTCATTTCATGCTCTTCATCAATAATGATAAGCCCGAGATTTGTAAATGGCGCAAAGATAGCAGATCTAGCTCCAACTACCACCTTTACTTCATTTCTTTGGATTTTCCGCCACTCATCATATTTTTCTCCCACCGATAACCCACTATGGAGAACGGCAACCTGATCGCCAAAGCGGCCTTTAAAGCGATTGACCATCTGTGGTGTCAGCGCTATTTCCGGAACAAGCACAATTGCTTCTTCTCCCTTTGCCAGCACTTTATCAATGGATTGTAAATATACCTCTGTTTTCCCACTACCGGTTACACCATACAACAGAAAAACTTCATGCTGATTTTGTTCTACCGCTTGATGAATCGGCGCCACCACTTTCGCCTGATCATCGGTTAAAGGCAAGGCAAATGTTCTTTCAAACTCCCGCTCTTGATAAGGATCGCGGTATACTTCTTTTTCCATTTCTGCAAGAAGCCCTTTTTCGACTAAGCCTTTTATTACAGCTGTTGAAATACTCAATTTCGTAAGTAGTTGCTTTTGTTCGATTGGGTCTGGATGCTCACTAAAATAAACCAATAATTCTTTTTGTTTTTTAGCGTTTTTATTCAGCGAGTCTTCATAATGAAGTAATTCTTCCCTATTTAGAAGAGGATAAATATGTTTTACCTTCTTCTTCTTGCCTCTTGATTGTACCTCATAGGAAACCTCGATTGTTCCTTTCTTCACTTCCTTTTGTAAGGAAGAAAGAGATACATTCTTTAACGCTTCCTCCCAAACCACTTCTCCCGTTTTCGTAAAAAGAGCGGCTACCCCTTCAGCCATCTTCTCTTCTTCCCCAGATACCTTCTTTACTTTACGCTCATATTTAGCTTTTAAAGCCGGTGGTAACATCGCTTGAAAAGCAGAAATCTTATAACAGAGCGTAGAATGGGACAACCAGTCAGCAAGAGATAAAAGTTCTTTATTTAAAACGGGCACTAAGTCCATCGGTTCTATGATTTTTTTTAATGATTTAAAGCTTGAGGTTTCTTCTATGCTTTCCACAAAACCTTGCACCTTTCTAGGACCAAATGGAACAATTACGCGCATTCCTGGTTGAATAACATCTTCCAATTCTTCTGGAATTAGATAATCAAAGGGTCTGTCCGTTTGTTTTGCCGGTACATCGACAATTACTTTGGCTACCGTCATTTTTGAACAGCTTCCTTCATCAACATAGCTTGTTCCAAGATTTTTTCCGCTACTTCATCCTTAGAAAGAAGCGGTAATTCGATAGAAGTTCCATCTCTCTTGTACATCGTCACAAGATTTGTATCGGTTCCAAAGCCAGAATCTTGTCTATTTACATTATTAGCCACAATCATATCTGCATTTTTCCGTTTTAATTTATCCATTGCATATTCAGCCATATTTTGCGTTTCTGCTGCAAAGCCAATGAGAATCTGCTGTTCTTTTCTTTTTCCAAGTTCGGATAAAATATCTTGGGTCCGCGTGAATTCAATTGTTTCGGGACCACTTTGCTTTTTCACTTTGTGGTCATAAACAATCGTGGGTTTATAGTCACTTACCGCAGCTGTTTTAATAATAATGTCAGCTTTTTCTCTGGATGTCATTACAGCGTTATACATCTCTTCCGCACTTTCCACTGAAATAACTTGAGCACCTTTTGGTGGAGCTAGATTCGTAGGTCCAGATACTAAAATAACATCTGCCCCATACGCAATTGCTTTTTTAGCAATACTATATCCCATTTTTCCAGAGGAGTGATTAGAAATAAAACGAACTGGATCAATTTTTTCACGCGTTGGTCCAGCAGTCACGAGGACGGTTGTTCCAGTTAGGATTTTGTTCTTGTTATTATCGGAAAAATAGTCCTCCATATGCTGAACAATCATTTCCGGTTCTTCCAATCTTCCTTTTCCGACATAGCCACATGCTAAATAGCCTTCACCTGGGTTGATAAAACGGTAACCATAGTCATGAAGCGTGTTAATATTTTTAATAACAGCAGGATGATCATACATATGTACATTCATCGCTGGCGCAATCCAAACGTCACTTGTTGCTGCAAGCAAAGTTGTTGTGATCATATTATCCGCAATACCGTTTGCAATCTTTCCAATCACATTGGCCGTTGCTGGGGCCACTAAAATTAGATCAGCCCAATCAGCCAAATCAATATGTGCTATCACTTTTGGATCTTTTTCATCGAAGGTGTCTGTATATACTTCGTTTTTAGAGAGGGCATTAAAGGTTAATGGATTCACAAATTCCATTGCCGATTCCGACATGATAACCTTCACATCTGCACCCTTTTGCGTTAATTTACTAGTTAAAGCACATACCTTATATACCGCAATTCCCCCTGTTACACACAGAAGAATCTTCTTGCCATTCAACATCATGTGCCTACTTCCTTTCTTTTTATTCTAAAGTTTATGATCATATCATCAGTCAGAGAAGTTGTCCCTCACCCTCTCTTACCGGTTAGTTGAACCATTTGTATCTGTCAGACTTATATGAATCTTTTTTTCGTTAAGAATAAGATATATTGTTTGTTTATGAATAAGGCTATTGAATTAAAGAAGCAAGTTGCTCATAAAAAATGTGAGCAATCCTGAACAGAAATTCCCCCAACTTTGTTAGAATCAATATGCTTAAACTTCAGCCATATGTAAGATTTGCATTTCTTTTATTATTGTTAGCATATAATTAAATAATCATTATGTCCATGAAAAAAGACTTAGTAAATGGAATCATTCCTTTTACTTAAGCCTTTTATTCCGTACTATATTGATTAAATATTAATTATTCCTCGCTTGCGCCATTGGGTGTATTCACACGATAAGTTAATTGATCTTTGTTGATTTCTTCTAATGCTTTCCCGACATTTTTATGAGAAACATATTTTGCTAATTGCGGTTTCGCATTTGTTTGTAGCTTTCTTGCTCTTTTTGCAGCAACAGATACTAATGAATATTTGGAATCGATTTTTGTCATTAATTTATCAATAGATGGATATAACATAGATTAATTAGCCTCCAGCATTTTTTTGTATTTTGGTTCTACTCTTTCTCTGCGACAATGCTCTGCAACAATGATTGCTTTTATTTTTTCACAAGCATTCTCTACTGTATCATTTTCTACGACATAATCATATAAGTGCATCATTTCTATTTCTTCTCTTGCCACATTCATGCGGTTGTTAATAATTTCTTCTGACTCTGTTCCTCTTGTCACAATACGATTTTTTAACTCTGATAAACTCGGCGGGCTCAAGAAGATAAATAATCCATCTGGAAACTTCTCACGAACCTGTTTCGCACCCTCTACTTCAATTTCCAAAAAGACATCTTTGCCCTTTAATGTTGTTTCTCTTACATAGTCAACAGGTGTACCATAGTAGTTTCCAACAAACTCTGCATATTCTAGTAATTTTCCTTGTTCAATTAAATTCTCAAATTCTTCTCTTGATTTAAAGAAGTAATCTACTCCATCTACCTCACCAGCGCGCGGTGATCTGGTTGTCATGGAAATAGAATATTCAAAGGATGTATTTTTTTGTGAGAAGATTTCCTTTCTCACTGTTCCTTTCCCTACACCAGAAGGTCCAGATAAAACGATTAAAAGTCCCTTTTCTACCAAATTTTTCTCCTACCCTTCCTCTATGATCTCATCACGATCGTTTAAACGGTGTGCAACTGTTTCTGGCTGAACTGCTGAAAGAACAACGTGGTCACTGTCCATCACAATAACAGCTCTTGTTCTTCGTCCATACGTTGCATCTATTAAGGATCCTCTATCCCTAGCATCTTGGATAATACGTTTAATAGGAGCAGATTCTGGACTGACAATAGAGATAATTCTATTTGCAGAAACTATATTTCCAAAACCAATATTGATTAATTTTATGGACATTCGTCTTCTCCAATCTTATTATTTTTAGTTTTAACTAGGAAGATTTATTCTAAACCCTTATTATTCAATATTTTGAATTTGCTCTTTCATTTTTTCTAAACAGCTTTTCATCTCCACCACATTTGCTCCAATATCAGCTGAATTAGCTTTGGAGCCAATGGTATTAACCTCTCTGTTCATTTCTTGAAGTAAGAAATCAAGCTTTCTTCCAATCGGGTTAGTTTCTTCCATAATTTGACAAAACTGTCTAATATGACTATGTAATCTAACCAATTCCTCATTAATATCTGCTTTATCTGCAAAAATCGCCACTTCTGTAATAAGGCGTGCTTCATCAATCGGTTCCGTTAAATAACTTTCTATTCTTGCCTTGAGCTTTTCACGGTATTGTGCTATCACTTCTGGAGCCAATGACTGTAACTTCGCAACTAGCTTTTCTATCTGCTTAAGATTGCTTTCTAAGTCTTTGGATAATTCCTCTCCTTCAATAGTGCGCATCCTATTTAATTGAACAACCGCTTCTTCCATTGTAACAAGCAACACTTCTGATAGTTCTTCCATATCAAGCTCTCGTTCTACTATTTGAAAACACTCTTCTTGATTTAATAAATCACGAAGCGAGATGGGCTCTTTGATAGAATATTTGTCTTTTAATTGCTGAAGCAATCGATAGTATTGATCAAGCAATGGCCAATCCACTATAATTTCTTGACCTTTTTTGTCTTCATCCTCTAATGTTACAAATACTTCGATTCTACCTCTATGTATATAGTTTGAAATAATTTTCTTTATTTGATCTTCCAAATATAGAAATTGCTTTGGCATCCGAATAATCTGATCGCTAAACCTGTGATTGACCGACTTTATTTCGATATGAAGTGTTGAATGGTGATATTGTTTTGTTGCTCTTCCAAATCCAGTCATGCTTTTCATTATACTGACACATCCGTTTTCTAAAAAATGTGCGAATTAATGTTGCTTGTGCTTTTTCCACAATGTTTAATCGCTGCTTTATTACTCGATCATTTCTCATTATACATTATATAGTTACTAACCTTTTAGAAATCAGCATTAAAAACAGCATCAAATAAATAAAAGGTAATAGAGTGATCTCTACTACCTTTTGGATTATAACATATTTTATTTTGATTTACTTAATAAAAATGATCCTGCGAGTAAAAAAGTTGGTACGGAGGCGAATCCGATGATCATTGGCCAATCTTTCATTGCTATTGGCAGTGTATGGAAGATTTCTTGCAGCCCTGGCACGTAAATAACAATAAGTGCCAATACTAAGGAAGAAATCACAGCCCAAACTAAGTACATATTGCCAAATGGATTTCTTGAAAGAATGGATTTTTCACTGCGGCAGTCAAATACATGAATTAACTGGGCAAGTACCAATGTTATAAAAGCAACGGTTTGGGCATATTCAAGATTTTCTGGATTATTGTTATAGGCAAACATAAAGGCTAGAATAGTCGAAACACCGATCAAGAACCCGCGAGAGATAACCTTCCAGCCCAATCCTCTAGAAAATACACCTTCATTCGGACTACGCGGTCCTCTTTTCATAACATTATCTTCCGGTCTATCTAAGCCTAAGGCCATCGCTGGCAAACCGTCTGTTACTAAATTCACCCATAAAATTTGAATAGGAACAAGCGGCAAAGGAAGTGCTAATAGCATCGCAAATAACATCACCAGTATTTCCCCAACATTTGAAGCAAGTAAATAGCGGATAAATTTACGAATGTTTTCATAAATATTTCTTCCTTCTACAATAGCAGATTTAATACTCGCAAAATTATCATCCATCAATACTAAAGAAGATGCTTCCTTTGCGACATCCGTGCCTGTGATTCCCATTGCAATTCCGATATCAGCTTTCTTTATCGCTGGAGCGTCATTTACTCCGTCCCCAGTCATCGCAACTACATGCCCTCTATTTTGAAACGCCTGAACAATCTTCAATTTATGCTCTGGCGAAACTCGTGCAAATACAGCAACATCTTCAACGATATCCTCTAATTCTTTTAAACTTAGATCTGAAAGCTCTTTCCCTTCCATTACTTTAGAGTGATTATTGGCAATGCCTAGCTGTTTCGCAATAGCATTTGCAGTAATAACATGGTCTCCTGTAATCATTACTGTTTTTATACCAGCTTCTTTACATTCTTTTACAGCTTGTTTTACTTCTGGCCTTGGCGGATCAATAATTCCTTGGAGACCGATGAAAATTAAATCCTTTTCTGCTTCTCTTTCATGCATAATAAGGGTATTTGGTGAAATTTCCTTATAGCCAATCGCAATGGTACGAAGCGCCTGGGAAGCTAAGCCATTGATCGCATCTTGAACCACTTGCTTTTCCTTATTTCCTAAAGCTTGCGAACGATTTTCGAAAAGTATTGATTTACTCTGACCAATTAAGACATCAGGTGCACCTTTAGTAACAACAAATTGACGTCCAGTTGGATCTTTCACCACAACACTCATCATTTTTCTTGTAGAATCAAAAGGGAATTCATTGACAATCGCAAATTGATTTAATAATTGAGCACGAGTGAATCCCGCTTTCATCCCGGCAACTAAAATCGCACCTTCCGTCGGATCCCCATTTAAAACATAATCATCATCTTTTTGCAAAATCTCGGCGTGGTTGCAAAGCATTCCAAAGGTTAAAAGCTGTTGTAGTGCCTTATCCTTTGCTGGATTTACTAATTGTTCACCTACATAGTATTGCCCTTGCGGCTCATATCCGGTTCCATCTACCGTATATGTTTTTCCGCCAATCCAAGTTTTGGTTACTGTCATTTTATTTTGCGTTAATGTTCCGGTTTTATCAGAACAAATGACTGAAGCACAGCCAAGAGTTTCGACAGCAGGAAGCTTTCTGACAATAGCATTTTTGCGAATCATTTTCTGAACACCAAGAGATAGAGCAATCGTTACAATCGCGGGCAAGCCTTCTGGAATCGCGGCTACCGCTAATGATACACCGGCTAGTACCATTGTGTATAAATCATTCCCTTGAAGAACCCCAATCACCACAACTAATACGGTTAATAGTAATGCTGTGACAATGAGAATTTTCCCTAGCTGCTCCAAACGTCTTTGCAGCGGGGTGGTAACAGAATCTGCATTTTGCAGCAAATCAGCAATTTGCCCCATTGCTGTTTTCATCCCTGTCCCAATAACAACCCCGACACCACTTCCACGGGATACCATTGTTCCCATAAAACCCATATTTTCCATATCACCAAGTGCTAGATTATTATTTTTGATTGCAGATACTGTTTTAGGAACTGGCACAGATTCTCCGGTTAACGCAGATTCCTCCACTTCCAGGCTTCTTGATTCAATAATTCTGACATCTGCTCCTATTCGATCCCCGCTCGCGAATTTTATGACATCACCAGGAACTAGCTCCTTCGATAATAGACTAACCCATTCTCCATTCCGAAGTGCCTGAACATGAGGCTGTGATAATTCTTTTAAAGCAGATAATGATTTTTCTGCTCTTATCTCTTGAAAAAATCCAAGAAAACTATTGAGAATGATGATTGCAATTATCGCAATTGCATCAATATATTCGCCTAATAAACCTGAAATAAGCGTGGCAGCTAAAAGAACGAGTACCATAAAATCCTTAAATTGACTGAAGAAAATAAGCAGGAGTGATTGCTTTTCTCCTTCCTCTAATTCATTGTATCCAAAGTTCTTTCGTCGCTTTTCCGCTTCTTCATCTGATAACCCAGCCGAAAAATCAGTATTCAATGTTTGTTCTACTTCTTTTTCGTTCATTTCATGATAGTTCATCCGGCCATCTCACTTCCCCCTTTTTCATTCACCGTTCGCTATAGTAGCAGCGAAGAAATTCGTAGCTGTTTTGAACAAAAGTTAGCAACTTACTAACATACATAGTTGTCCCAACACCACTCTAAGAGAATCATATTCAAGCTTGGCCGAAAAAATGCTAAGGATAGAGATTTAATTCCTATTTATTATGAGAAAAAATACCATATGCCTAGATATCATCTATTTTTTACAAATTAAAACTTATCGAAGGCTGCCTCCACTTCTCGTTATTCTTGCATCTATAGCAAAATCACAAGCATTTTCAACCCAAATCCTTGTATTTCTTCCCCAATAAAGATAGAGTAAAGAGGGAAATTATTATAAATGAGGTCGTTAGTTATGTCATTTGATGGTTTATTTACACGCGCAATGTCTCTTGAATTAAAAGAGCTTTTACTAGGAGGCCGAATTAATAAAGTTCAACAGCCTTTTACGAATGAAATTATTTTATCCATTCGAGCTAATGGAAAAAATCAGAAATTGCTATTATCTGCTCATCCTAGTTATGCCCGCATTCAAATTACGGAAGAAAATTATGAAAATCCTAAAGAACCACCAATGTTCTGCATGCTTCTCCGCAAGCATTTAGAAGGTTATTTTATAGAAGACATTTATCAAATAGACAATGAACGAATCATTGTTTTAGAAATTAGGGGAAGAAATGAAATTGGCGATACTTCCTATAAAAAACTAATGATCGAGATAATGGGGAGACACAGCAATATCATTTTGGTTGACCGCGATAAAAATACTATTCTAGATAGCATTAAACATATTTCGTATGCTGTTAATAGTCATAGAGCTATTCTTCCCGGTTATGAGTATTTAGCACCGCCAAAACAAGAAAAACAAGATCCTTATACTGCAACAGAAGAAGATATTCTAAGAGCTATTGATTTTAATAGCGGAAAATTGGACAAACAGCTGGTCCAGCAATTTGCCGGATTATCTCCACTAGTTGCTAAAGAAATGGTCTATCAGGCAGGTCTTGCCAACCGTGAAACTTTGCCAAAAGCTTTTCTTATGGTAATGGAGCCAATAAAAAATGGCAATTATGCTCCTTCTATTATGGATACTCCAGAGAAAGAATATTTTTACTGCCTATCAATGGAGCATGTCAAAGGAAACGTGAAGTCCTTTCCTACATTAAGTAAAATGCTCGATCGCTATTATTTCGGAAAAGCAGAACGAGACCGTGTGAAACAGCAAAGCAATGATTTAGAACGGTTTATTGTAAATGAACGTGAAAAAAATAAAAAGAAAATAAAAAAACTAGAACGTTCTTTGTCGGAAGCTGAAAATGCAGAACAATATCAATTACTTGGTGAACTTTTGACAGCAAACCTTTATGCGGTTAAAAAAGGCCTGTCAGAAGTAGAAGTAATCAATTATTATGATGAAGAGAGTAAAACCGTTAAGATTCCGCTTAGTCCAAGACTGTCGCCTTCTGAAAATGCGCAAAAATATTTTACAAAATATCAAAAAGCAAAAAATTCGATTGATATTATTAAGGAACAAATTAAACTAGCAGACCAAGAATATGTATACTTTGAAACACTATATCAGCAAATTCTTGCTGCCTCTCCGAAGGATATTCAAGAAATTCGCGAAGAGTTAGTGGAAGAAGGTTACCTTAGAGAAAGACAGAAAAAGCAAAATAAAAAGCCGCAAAATATAAAGCCTGTCTTAGACTACTATGTTTCGTCCGATGGCACAGAAATTATCGTCGGAAAGAATAATAAACAAAATGATTACTTAACAAATAAAGTTGCAGCTAGAGATGAAATTTGGCTGCATACAAAGGATATTCCTGGATCCCATGTTGTCATTCGCAGCAAAGAGCCTTCCGAGGAAACAATCATGCAAGCAGCAATATTAGCAGCTTATTTCAGTAAAGCACGCCAATCTAGCTCTGTTCCCGTTGACTTCACATTAGTACGTCATGTGAAAAAGCCAAGTGGCGCAAAGCCAGGCTTTGTCATATATGATAATCAGCAAACTGTTTATGTTACTCCAGATGAAGAAACGGTTATTCGCTTGAAAAAAAGCTAAATAGTTTGAAACGAGAGGTCTTTAGCTGCCTCTCGTTTTTGTTTGATTGTGCATGTAACTTATGGTAAATCCGTCTGAAAACCAATTTTTTTACTTCCCTCACTAATTTTGGTTTTCATACCTTTTATGAACACCATTGTTCTTCCTCTTGCACTAATTTTGGCGTTCATCCCTTCTATGAACACCACTTCTCCTCCATCTCACTCCAATTTTGGTTTTCATCCTTTTTATGAACACCACTTCTCCTCCATCTCACCCCAATTTTGGCGTTCATCCCTTCTATGAACACCATTTTTCTTACTTCCTGCATCCATTTTGGCGTTCACCATCCCTATAAACGCTACTTTTCGCCACCCCCCCTTCACCCTTCCATTTTCATGCCTCTATTGAACAATTCTTCTCACCAAATCCCAAACAATAACAAACTTTTTTACTCAAACTAAAAAACAGCACTTTACATAAAAGTGCTGTTCACTCCTTAATCTATCCCCAATTCTCCGGACTTTCCTTCCAAGCATTTAAGCTTGCCAAATCTCCTTCTTGAATATAGCCTTGTTTCTGTGCTACATCTAATAAGCTCGAATAGTCTGTTAATGAGTAGGCTGTAATCTCAGCGTCCCCAAGGAGTTCTTTGCCCTTTGGTAATTCATATGTAAAAATCGCAACGACACCAAGAACCTCACAACCTGCTTCTCGTAAACTATTAACAGCTGTGATGACACTCCCCCCAGTAGAAATTAAATCCTCGACGACGACTACTTTTTGGCCCTTTTCCACTTTTCCTTCAATCTGATTTCCTTTTCCATGCGCTTTTGCTTTTGAGCGGACGTATGCCATTGGTAAATCTAAAATATCACTTACCCAAGCAGCATGAGGAATACCTGCTGTCGCTGTTCCAGCCACTACTTCTGTTTCGGGGAAATTTTCTTTAATTAAATCAGCTAACCCTGTCGCAATATTTTTACGCACCTTAGGATAAGACAAAGTTAAGCGATTATCGCAATAGATTGGAGATTTTAATCCTGAAGACCAAGTAAATGGATCATTTGGCTGTAAAAAAACAGCTTTAATCTCTAGTAATTGTTCAGCAATTTCATGTTTCATAGCATAATGCCCTCCCACTCTGATTTAAATAATGTATAACTTTCATATGGATTTTCTGCTCTTGTAATCGAACGACCAACAACTATTGCTGATACACCATTCTCACGGGCAACTTGAGGTGTTGCAACGCGTACTTGATCCTGTACTTGATCTGTTTGTAATCGAATGCCAGGTGTTACAGTGAGAAACGATTCTCCTAATTGTTCACGAATGGCCCCAGCTTCTAATGTGGAGCAAACAACGCCATCTAATCCAGCCTCTTTCGTAATCGTTGCATAATGTAAAACAGACTCTACTAAAGGTACTGAAATTAACTGCTCTTTTTGCATGCTTGCTTCAGACGTACTTGTTAGCTGAGTTACTCCAATACATTTTGCTCGCTTCATTCCAGATGGTGTCCCTGCTTCAAGTCCTTCCACTGCCCGAGCCATCATGTCCACTCCGCCGGCTGCATGGACATTTACTAAATCAACGCCTAAGCTAGCAATATTTTTCATCGCACTTCCAACGGTATTAGGGATATCATGTAATTTTAAGTCGAGGAAAATTTGATGATTTTGCTCTTTTAATTCCTTGATAATGCTTGGTCCTTCTTTATAAAAAAGTTCCATTCCTACCTTTAAAAATAAAGATTCTCCATTAAATTTGCTCAAAAAGGAATGCACCTCTTCCTTTGTTGCAAAATCAAGCGCGATGATAAGCGAATTGTTCATGCTTTCCCCAGCTCCTTCCAGTTACTTCTGAAATATGTTCAAATCCGTATTTATCTAAAAGCTCAGGTAATTCTTCGATTATTTTTGGGCAAATGAATGGGTCCACAAAGTTTGCTGTCCCGACTGCTACTGCACTTGCACCAGCATAGAAAAACTCTAGGACATCCTCAGCCGACGATACACCGCCCATTCCGATAATCGGCAGATTTACCGCTTGACTTACTTCATAAATCATTCGAATTGCTACAGGTTTAACAGCTGGTCCAGATAAGCCTCCCGTTTTGTTCGCTAGAATGGGTTGTGCTGTCTTTAAGTCCAGACGCATGCCAACAAGCGTATTAATCATGGTAATCCCATCTGCCCCTCCTGCTTCCACTGCTTTTGCCATTTCCACAATATTTGTCACATTGGGAGATAGCTTTACATATACCGGAACCTCTGATACTTCCTTTACCTTTTTCGTCAATTCCTTTGCAACCTCAGGGATTGTTCCAAAAGCAATTCCTCCTGTTTTTACATTCGGACAAGAAATGTTTAATTCTAATGCGGCGACATTCGAAGCTTTGGAAATCTCTTTCGCCACTTCAACGTAATCCTCTTCAACGGATCCAGCAACATTTGCAATAATTGGTACATCAAACTGACTTAGCCATGGCAATTCTTCCCCAACTACTTTTTTAAGACCGGGATTTTGAAGACCGATAGCATTGAGCATCCCAGAAGTAGTTTCTGCGACCCTTGGTGTAGGATTGCCAAAGCGTGGCTCCACAGTTGTCGCTTTAATCATGATAGCACCAAGCTTGCTTAAATCATATAAATTACTGTATTCCCGTCCAAATCCAAAACAGCCAGAAGCAGGCATAATCGGGTTTTTAAGCTCTAATCCAGGAAGCTTTACCTGAAGTCGGTTCATAGGACAACCTCCCCTGTTCTAAATACTGGTCCATCTGTACATACTTTCTTATAACTAAACCCTGTTGGATCATCTGCTGTATGACATACACAAGCAAAGCACGCACCAATCCCACAACCCATTCTTTCCTCTAAAGAAATGAACACCTTTTTATCTGGAAATGTTTTTTCTAGATTTTTAAGCATTGGTGTTGGTCCACAGGAATATAATACGTCAAATTCTAGTTTTTCTTGAAAAATAACATCTGTCACAAATCCTTGTGTACCATAACTACCATCTACTGTAGCGATATACGTATCCCCGAGTTTGGCAAACTTTTCTTCATAAAAAGCAACGGATTCTGTTTGAAAGCCTAATACAGCCACTACCTTTACTCCTTTGGCAACTAGACGATTGGCTAATTCATATAATGGCGGCACTCCAATTCCTCCACCAACTAATAATGCTGTCTGCCCTGACTTACTTTCTTCAATTGGGAAACCATTTCCTAATGGACCAAGGATATCAATAGCTTCTCCTGCTTGTTTTTTGGCAAGAAGCTTGGTGCCAGCTCCTTCTGCACGGTAGATCATCGTAAATGTTTTTCTTTCCTGATCAATGTGGCAAATACTAATTGGACGTCTTAATAACGGTGCAGAATGATCACTTACTTTGATATGAACAAATTGACCTGGCTCGTTCATTTCAGAGACAAGCCCACCTGTTAAGGTGAGCTCCATAATATTCTCCGCGATTTCCTTCTGATCAACTACTGTACAGATTTCATTTTTGATCATATTAACACTGCCTCCGATTGCTTTTTGCTTGGCTCCATTGCCTCTGTAGAGAACGTCATGGATTCAACTACTCGCAGGATCGCCTCTGCTGTGTCTAAAGAAGTTAAACACGGAATCCCATTTTCGACAGATTCACGTCTGATACGGAACCCATCTCTTGCTGGCTGACTGCCTTTGGAGAAGGTATTAATGACAAATTGTGCTTCTCCATTGCGGATGACATCAATTAATGTATGGCCTTCTCCACCGATTTTGCCAACCACTTTTACTGGAATGTCATTGCTTTCAAGGAAAGCTGCTGTTCCACTTGTTGCCATTAAGCTATAGCCGATATTCGTAAATCTTTTTGCAAGCTGTAAAGCCTCTTCCTTATCTTTATCGCCAATTGTCATCAGAACAGTTCCGAATGTTTTAATCTTCATTCCTGAAGCAATTAACCCTTTATAAAGAGCCTTTTCAAGAGTGATGTCTTTCCCCATTACTTCTCCTGTTGACTTCATCTCAGGACCTAAGGTAATATCTACTCTTCGTAATTTTGCAAAAGAGAATACTGGAACTTTCACATAAACACCAGACTTCTCTACTACTAAGCCGGATTGATAGCCTTGTTCTTTTAAGGAAGTACCCAAAATAACTTTAGTAGCTATTTTCGCCATTGGCACATTCGTAATTTTACTTAAGAAAGGTACTGTTCTACTAGAGCGAGGATTTACTTCTAGTACAAAAACTTCGCCTTTGGATACAACATACTGGATATTCAGCAAACCAACGATTTTTAACCCTTTTGCCAGCCTTGTTGTATAATCTACTAATGTTTGCTTGATTTCTGCAGATAAGCTTTGTGGCGGATAGACTGCGATCGAATCGCCTGAGTGTACTCCCGCTCGCTCAATATGCTCCATAATTCCTGGAATTACTACATCAGTGCCATCACAGATTGCATCCACTTCAATTTCTTTCCCTGTTAAATATCGATCAATTAAGATTGGCTGTCCCGGACTTGCTTTAACTGCATTCTCCATATAAGGAACCAGCTCTTCTTCTTTATAAACAATCTGCATTGCTCTTCCACCTAATACATAAGATGGTCTTACTAGTACAGGGTAGCCAATTGATTGTGCAACGACAATTGCTTCTTCAACTGTTAACGCTGTTTTTCCGTCTGGCTGTGGTATACCCAAGGCTTGAAGACTTTGTTCAAACTTATCACGGTCCTCCGCACGATCTAAATCTTCAAGAGATGTTCCTAAAATTTTGATGCCACGCTCTGCTAATGGACCAGCTAAGTTGATGGCTGTCTGTCCGCCAAACTGAACCACTACTCCCTCTGGCTTTTCTAAATCAATGATATGCATGACATCTTCAATTGTAAGTGGCTCAAAGTAAAGTTTATCTGAAATACTAAAGTCTGTTGAAACAGTCTCTGGATTGTTGTTGATGATTATTGCTTCATAGCCTGCTTCCTTGATTGCCCAAACAGAATGAACCGTTGCATAGTCAAACTCAATTCCTTGACCGATACGAATTGGACCCGAACCAAGGACAACAATGCTCTTCTTATCTGTGACAATGGATTCATTTTCCTCTTCATATGTTCCATAGTAGTATGGTGTTTCTGATTCAAATTCAGCAGCACATGTATCAACCATTTTATAGACAGGTACAATGCCTTTCTTTTTTCTCCAGTTATATATTTCAAGTTCTGTTGTGTTCCAAAGCTTTGCAAGCTGAATATCAGCGAATCCTTTTTCTTTTGCTTCTTTTACATACTCCTCATCAAATGGATGGTTAACTAACTCTTTCTCAAACTTAATAATGCCTTCCAGTTTGAAAAGGAAGAAGAGATCAATTTTACTCCACTCATGAATGGTTTCTATGCTTATGCCCCGATTAAGTGCCTCTGCTATATAAAACAATCTTTCGTCACCGGCAACTCTTATTCGTTTCTCGAGTAATTCATCACTTGTTTCATCTGCTGCATTTAGAGAGAAATGATATACTTTTGCTTCTAGAGAGCGGATCGCTTTTAGTAAAGATTCTTCAAAAGTACGGCCAATTGCCATTACTTCCCCAGTTGCTTTCATTTGGGTCCCTAAATTACGCTTTGCTGATTCAAACTTATCGAAAGGAAAGCGTGGGATTTTACTTACAACATAATCAAGGGCTGGCTCAAAGCTTGCATAAGTTTTTCCAGTGACAGGATTCATCATCTCATCCAATGTTAAGCCTACTGCAATTTTTGCCGCCAGCTTTGCAATTGGATAGCCAGTTGCTTTACTAGCAAGGGCAGATGAACGACTTACTCTTGGGTTTACTTCGATAATATAGTATTGAAAGCTATCTGGATCTAAGGCAAGCTGTACGTTACAGCCACCTTCGATTTTTAAGGCACGGATAATTTTTAAAGATGTATTTCTTAGTAATTGATATTCACGGTCGCTTAATGTTTGGCTTGGTGCCACGACAATACTGTCACCTGTATGAATCCCAACTGGATCGATATTTTCCATGTTACATACTACAATCGCGTTATCATTGCTATCACGCATTACTTCGTATTCAATTTCTTTAAAGCCCGCGATGCTTTTTTCTAATAAACATTGTGTAACTGGGCTATTTTTCAAGCCGCTTGTTACGATCTCTTCTAATTCTTCATCATTATGGCAAATCCCTCCACCAGTTCCTCCTAGTGTAAAAGCAGGTCGGACGATAACCGGATAACCAATTTTCTCCACAAAAGCTTTTGCTTCCTCCATATTGTGGATAATATCACTAGCTGGTACAGGTTCACCTAATTCATTCATCAAATTACGGAAAAGGTCTCTATCTTCTGCTTGCTGAATGGCAGATAGCTTTGTTCCAAGTACTTCAACTCCACATTCCTTCAACACACCAGCATCGGAAAGCTCAACAGCAAGGTTCAAGCCAGTTTGCCCTCCTAATGTTGGGAGAATAGCATCTGGTCGCTCTTTGCGGATAATTCTGCTGACAAATTCAAGTGTTAATGGTTCTATATACACTTTATCTGCCATTTCTGTATCTGTCATAATGGTCGCAGGGTTGGAGTTTACTAGAATAACACGATAGCCTTCTTCCTTTAAAGCGATACATGCTTGCGCTCCTGCATAGTCAAATTCTGCTGCCTGCCCAATGATGATTGGTCCTGATCCGATTACTAATATACTTTTAATACTTTTAAGCTTTGACATATGCGGCACCTTCCTGTTTGTGAGATTGTATCATTTCCATAAAACGATCGAATAAATAGTTGGCATCCTCTGGTCCAGGTGAAGCTTCTGGATGATATTGTACGGTAAATGCTGGATATTCTTTATGCTGTAGGCCTTCAATTGTTCCATCATTTAAAGCAATATGTGTTATTTCTAAGTTTGTATATTTAATAGATTCTTCCTCTACTGTATAGCCATGGTTTTGCGATGTCAGCGAAACCTTCCCTGTTAATAAATCCTTCACTGGGTGGTTTGATCCTCTATGACCAAACTTCATTTTCTCCGTGTTTGCCCCACTTGCAAGTGCGAACAATTGATGACCTAGACAGATTCCAAACAACGGTACTTTCCCAATAATTCCTTTAATTGCTTCAATGGACTCCGGTACATCCTTTGGATCCCCAGGTCCGTTAGATAACATCACACCATCTGGACTTAAATTTAGAATGTCTTCTGCTGTAGTGTTATAAGGAACAACGATTACATCACAATCTCGTTTATTTAATTCTCGTAAAATACCATGCTTCATGCCATAGTCTACTAACACTACGCGGCTTCCACGGCCAGGGCTTGGATAAGGTTTCTTTGTTGAAACTTGCTTTACTTGTTCTGCACTTAATGTAATACCTTTTAATTTTGCAATTACTTCTTCCGCATTTTCTTCGATGCTGCAAATGGCGCCTTTTAACGTTCCATATTGACGGATAATACGGGTTAATTTTCTCGTATCTATTCCTGCAATTCCGGGAATTTTCTTTTGTTTAAAATATTCGTCTAATGATAGTTCATTTCGCCAGTTTGAAGGGAAATCACACACTTCTTTGACAATAAATCCATGGATAGCAGGCGTTATCGATTCAAAATCATCTCTATTGATGCCATAATTCCCCACTAAAGGATACGTAAGTGTGACAATTTGTCCACAGTAGGATGGATCGGATAGAATTTCCTGATAGCCTGTCATACCTGTGTTAAATACTATTTCACCAAATTTTTCTGTATCGGCACCGAAGCCTTTCCCGATAAATACTGTGCCATCTTCAAGAATTAGTTGTTTTTTCATGCGTGTACACTTTCCTTTCTCCAAGCAATCTTTCCACTAACAATTGTTGTAACTGGCCAACCTTGACATTCCCAACCAGCAAATGGGGTATTTCTTCCTTTTGATAAAAATGTTTCAGGATCAATTTTATTTTTCTCTTCTAAATCAAGTATTACGATATCCGCTTTCTTTCCTGTTTCTAATGTTCCCGTATCCAATTTAAAGCTTTGAGCTGGTTTTACCGTTAGATAATCCATTAACTGTTGCAGCGTCATGACCCCTGTTTTTACAAAGTTCGTATAAAGGAGCGGAAATGCTGTTTCTAAACCAACAATTCCAAATGGTGCAAGCTGCATCGACTGTGCCTTTTCTTCTGCTGTATGTGGTGCATGATCTGTTGCAATAAAATCAATTGTTCCATCTAGCAGCCCTTCGATTAGAGCAGCACGATCCTCTGTTCCTCTTAAAGGAGGATTCATTTTATAATTCGTGTCAAGGGAAGGAATATCTGTATCTGCTAATAGTAAGTGGTGTGGTGATACCTCTGCAGTCACTCTTATTCCAGCTTTTTTCGCATCTCTTACAACACGTACAGATTCTTTTGTACTGATATGGCAAACATGATAATGACAGCCTGTTGCTTCTGCTAAAAGAACATCTCTTGCAATTTGGACTGATTCACAAACACTTGGTATTCCATTTACACCGTTCGCCTTCGAAAATTCCCCTTCATGGACACAACCTTTATTAATGAGGCTGTTGTCTTCACAGTGAGCGACAATTGCCATATCCAACGCAGCAGCTTGCTTCATTGCTTCAAGCATTTGGCCAGCTTCTTGAATTCCTACGCCATCATCTGTAAAGGCAAATGCTCCTAATTCTTTAAGTGCCTTAAAATCAGTAAGCTCTGTCCCTAATTGTCTAATTGTAATGGAGGCATACGGTAAAACATTTACATTGGCTGTTTTTTTAATTCTTTCATTTAAATTATGTAGATTTTCGACCGTGTCAGGCACAGGTCTAGTGTTTGGCATATTCGCAATCGTTGTGAATCCACCTCTAGCTGCTGCCATTGTCCCTGTTGCAATCGTTTCTTTCTTTTCGCCGCCTGGCTCTCTTAAATGAACATGCAAATCAATAAAGCCTGGCGCAACCACTTTTCCAGCTGCATCAATCACTTCCTCTGCAGTTACATTGATTTCCTTTGCAATCATCTTAATTGCTCCATTTTCAATCAAAATGTCGTTCTGTTCTAATTCCCCTGTAGTATTAAGCAACTGGCCATTTTTGATAAGTATTGACATGTTCATTTCTCCCTCCGATATTTTCTAATGATCTTTTTAGTACACTCATGCGGATAAACACACCATTCTCCATTTGCTTAAAAATTCTGGAGCGTTCGCATTCCACAAGTTCATCGGCAATTTCAACATCTCTGTTTACTGGGGCAGGATGCATAATAATGCTTCCTTGCTTCATTTTTCTTTCTCTTTCTATTGTTAATCCATAAAGCTTATGGTAGCTTTCTTTGTCAAAAACAGCTCTTTCATCGCCATGCCTTTCATGTTGGACACGCAGCAGCATCACAACATCGGATGTTTCAATCGCTGTATCAATATCTTCATAATTTGCATCTTGTAAGACTGTTTCATCAAACCATTCTCTTGGTCCGGAAAAAACAACCTCTGCCCCTAGCCTTGTCAGAGCATCTGCATTAGATCTAGCGACACGGCTATGGCTAATATCACCGATAATACTTACTTTTAAGCCGTTGAAGCGTTGGAATTCCTGCTGTATGGTTAGAAGGTCAAGCAATGATTGAGTAGGATGATGACCACAGCCATCTCCTGCATTAAGGACTGGTATATTTACTTTTCCGACTAACTCATCAAAGTAGCGGTCAGTTTCGTGCCTTATGACTACAGCATTTACTCCTATTGATTCCAGCGTTCGAACAGTATCATATAGTGTTTCTCCTTTCACAACACTTGAGGTTGTCGTTTCAAAAGGAATCACTTCAAGTCCTAACTTTCTTTCCGCTACTTCAAAGCTGCTTTTTGTTCTCGTGCTAGCTTCGAAAAAAAGATTTGCTATAAAACATTGATTTGCCGGCCGCCATATTTCTCCA
The DNA here is from genome assembly GCF_038006285.1 of Niallia sp. FSL W8-0177. NCBI lineage: Bacteria > Bacillati > Bacillota > Bacilli > Caryophanales > Bacillaceae > Niallia > Niallia sp. FSL W8-0177. Next base: position 1,113,584 of record NZ_JBBOUX010000001.1, on the reverse strand, counting down.
TCTGCAAATCTTTGTGCATCTCTTAAGATTTCCTGAATCTCTGTAACGGTTAACTCAGTCGTCGTTAATAAGTTTTCCATGATACTACCTCCCGTGATTTGCTGCTGTTTACTAACTTCACTTCGCAAAAAAAACGCCCTAACATACTCGTTAGGGCGTCAAAAATTTCACTTTTGCATAGATTTAGGCAAAGTAAACCTGCGGCTATAATCTATGCATCGTTTTTGGCACCCTTATAAGTCTCTCTGTACTTGTTTAAAAGGTGTTCTTATTTAGTTTCATCTACTGCGATTGATTCTTCGAATAAATCTTCTTTTGCTTTTTCTCTACCAGGCAATACTAGGTTTAAAATAATTCCGAGGATTGCAGCAAAAGCCATTCCCTCTAGTTTAAAGTGTTCTCCCATATGAATCGAGAATCCGCCTATTCCAGTTACAAGGATGACAGATGCAATAACTAAATTGCGGTTTTTATTAAAATCAAGCTTTGCTTCTACAATAATTCTTAATCCAGATGATGCAATAATTCCGAAAAGAAGGATAGATACGCCTCCCATTACTGGTGTTGGGATAGACTGTATAAGGGCCGCAATTTTGCCGATAAAGCCAAAACCTATTGCTAATACTGCTGCTCCTCCTAAAACATATACACTATACACTCTCGTTATTGCTAAAACCCCTATGTTTTCTCCATAAGTTGTTTTTGCAGGTCCACCCATTAAAGCAGATATAATCGTTGCAGTTCCATCTCCTAAAATACTTCTGTGAAGGCCAGGATCTTTTATATAATCTTTTCCAACTACTTTACTTAATACAAGCTGATGACCGATATGCTCCGTTAGTGTCACGATTGCCACTGGAACAAAAATTGTTAGTAGGGCAAGGTTTATTGTTACAGGATAATCTACGAATGGGAAGATAAAGTCTGGCATTGCAAACCATTTGGCATCCAAGACTCCTTGAAAGTTAACCACTCCTACAAGCAGGGCATAGACATAGCCGATTACGATACCTGCTAATATTGGGATAAAGCTGAATACTCCTTTGCCAAACATCGTGAAAAGGATGGTTGCAAGTAATGTCACTAATGCTACAGAGATATAAAGTAAGCTGTATTCTTGATTCTCAGCTCCATTATTCATATACATTGATTGTCCAACCGCAGTTGTAGCAAGCGCTAATCCGATTACCATGATTACAGGTCCGACAACGATCGGTGGCAAGATATTCATAATCCAACGATATCCTGCTTTTTTAATCGTTAAGGCAACAATTCCATACACAATTCCGGCAATAAAGGTTCCGATCATTGCTGCGCCTGGCCCGCCGCCCGGCATTGTCTTCGCCGCGATAACGGGTGCGATAAAAGCAAAAGAGGAGCCTAAATATGCAGGTACTTTAAATTGTGTAATGATTAAGAATGCGAGTGTACCTATTCCACTTGAGACTAAAGCGACCGCTGGACTCAATTCAATTAAGAATGGTACTAATACAGTTGCGCCAAACATGGCGAATAAATGCTGTAAGCTTAAGGTAATCCATTGAAGAGCACTTGGTTTATCATTAATTCCTAATAAGGGTTTTGTTTCGTTCATTTCTGTCTCCTCTTTCTGTTTTAAAAAATTGAGTAAGTTATTAATATCCCCTATTGAAAAAATAAAACCCCTTTTCTGCGCAGCAAAAAGGGGTTTTAAGCAGGTTTAAAGAAACCTTAGAAAAACTCCCCTTTTCAGCCTCACAGGACTGCTTTTAAAAGGGATCTATTTAATTTTCAAATATATTTACTTCATCATGTCCATCGACTTCATCAAGCTCGACTACAATTTTTTCTGAACTGGAAGTTGGAATGTTCTTCCCTACATAATCAGCTCTTATCGGAAGTTCTCGATGACCTCTGTCCACTAAAACCGCAAGCTGTATAGATGCTGGTCTTCCCAAATCCATCAGTGCATCCATTCCGGCACGAACAGTTCTACCTGTATATAACACATCATCTACCAGAATGACTTTTAAGCCTTGGATATCTGTTGGAATATCTGATCCTTTTACTAATGGTTCCTCATTCTTTGTTTTCTTCGTTAAATCATCTCGATATAACGTAATATCTAACTCTCCAACTTCGATTGGCTTTCCTTCTATTTGGGCAATTTTTTCGGCAAGACGGTTTGCAATATAGATACCTCTTGTCCGAATGCCAACTAGAATACAATTTTCTATCCCTTTATTCTTTTCAATAATTTCATGAGCGATTCTAGTTAATGCTCGTCTTATTGCTTGATCGTCTAGTACAAGTGCCTTTTTTGACATCTCGATCACCATCCATGCTGTGAATTCAATCTTTAAAAAAAATATCCTCTCACCCTTTTGGATGAGAGGATATACGTATACTAAGATAGCTATTACTTAAAATAGCTATAATCCGTTACCTTCTCAACCTCACGGGATTGATTTAAAGGACTTATTCAACTAAAGTTATCTTAATATAAGATAGAACTCTTGTCAACGATTATTTCGTAATGTATCTAAAAGCTGTTCATATTCTTTAGGTAAAGGTGCTTCGAACTCTAGATATTCTCCTGTTCGTGGATGTTCAAATCCTAGTAAGCCAGCATGAAGTGCCTGACCGCCAATATCTAATGTTTTTCTTGGTCCATATTTAGGATCTCCCACAAGCGGATAGCCGATATACTTCATATGCACACGAATTTGGTGGGTACGTCCCGTCTCTAATTGACATTCAATATAGGTGTATTCCGCTATTCTTTCTAGCACGTGAAAATGAGTAACCGCGTGTTTCCCCTTATCTACAACAGCCATACTTTGTCTGTCTTTCGTGTCACGACCAATCGGTGCCTCAATTGTCCCATAATCATGGGGAATAGAACCATGTACTAATGCTTTATATTTTCTCGTTACCGTTTTTGCTACTAATTGATTCACTAGGCTTTCATGCGCAGCATCATTTTTAGCAACCATCAGCAGACCAGACGTATCTTTATCAATTCGGTGGACAATCCCTGGTCTCATCACCCCATTAATCCCAGAAAGATCTTTACAATGCGCCATCAGACCATTTACTAATGTTCCTGTTACATGGCCAGGTGCTGGATGTACAACCATTCCCTTTGGTTTATTTACTACGATAACATCTTGATCCTCATAATAAATATCCAAATCCATTTCCTCTGCTTCTACATCTAACTCCACTGCTTCTGGTACTTCAATAGCTACTATATCATTTAAAACACCTTTATACTTTGTTTTGACAGTTTGTCCGTTAACAGTTACATGACCGTCTTTTATCCATTGTTGAACCTGCGTTCTGGACCAATCTGCATTAATTGTGGAAACAATCTTGTCGATTCGTTCATTTACTTGTTCACTTTGAATGATATGTTCCTTTTTCTCCATGTTTCTTCTCCTTCTTTGCGTCTCTATCCTCCCTCAGCATCACTAGGATTAATAAAATAACACCAATTACTAAAGATGAGTCTGCAATATTAAATATAGGGAAATCATAATTGAAGATATACGTATTGATAAAGTCGACTACATATTGATGTCTGGCCCGGTCGATAAAATTACCAAGCGCACCACCCAAAATTAGACCAAGTGAAACGCCATACAGCATTTTTCCTTTTGTACCAGTTTGAATCAAATAAATTAACCCAATCACCACAATGACGGTGATAATATAGAAAAATACCATTTGATTTTCCAGCATGCCCCATGCAGCTCCACTATTACGATGAGATGTTAGGTAGAAAAAATCTTTTATTACCTCGATGCTTTCTCCCAGCTCCATATTTTTTACAACTAACCATTTTGTCCATTGATCAATAATAATAATAATAGCTGCAATTATGTAATAAAACACTAAAGTTTCCTCCATTCTCGAGTCTCCTTTAGCATTTTAGCATAAACTAGATGAAAACGATAGCTTGGCCGCATATTTCTATTTGAAGCTAGTGTATTAATCAGTGGATTGACTTTCGATAATAGGATTGAATGCTGTTAATATCGTCCTTTGTCCTAATTGTCGGAATCATCTCCAACAAATCAAATGGCAGCAATTCACCTGACATTTCACACATTCCAAAATTACCAGTTTCTAACTTTTGCATCGTTTCTTCTACATCTTTTAGTTCATCTTCAATATATTTATTTATTTTTGAATCTCTTTTTACTCTTAACGTTGTTACTAATTCAATTTGTGTCATACGGAGTTCTGTATAAAGCTTTTCAATAGTAGAATTCAATTCCATTACCTCCGTTTCTTTAATTATTTTTAGCATTTCCATTGAGGGAGACAAAAACCGATTAAAGATTTAACAGGCATAACAACTATTAACGGAGGTGGAAGTATTTCACTTCTTTTCACATGTATAAAAAATCCCCTCCGCTTTATGATAATAGCCAGGAATGTCTTTCACACTATGTAATCACTTTTTCTGTTTTCTTTTCCCAATAAAAGGCTTTTCCTAAACTTTTTTCCTTTTATCAAAAAAACCCCAAACAAAGGATACGAAATATTTTTTCGTATCCTTATTTGGGGTTAACTTCGGCTTGAAAGTTTATATTTCAGCCTCATATAAAAAATTATTAATAATTTTCTTCTACTACATGTGCGCATCGTTCACATAGTGTTGGATGTGCTTCCACTTTACCGACATCTGTTGTTACAGTCCAGCATCTTTCACATGTTTCACCATCTGCTTTTGTAACAACAATAGCTGCATTTTCAAGTTTTAAAGCATCTTCAGGTGCGCTATTATATGCACCAGCAATTTCAAAACCTGATACGATAAATAATTGCTGTAAGTTTTCTTGAATGGAATTTAGAAGGCTATTTACTTCTTCATTTACATACAATGTTACTTTCGCTGCAAGTGATTTACCGATTACTTTTTGATTACGTGCTTCTTCTAAAGCTTTCAGCACATCATCACGTACAACCAAGAATTTATTCCATTTTTCTTCTAACACATCACTATTTTCAAATGTTGTGTATGCTGGGAAATCAGTTAGCTGTACACTTTCTTCTTGTGCAGAAGAGATATGATCCCATACCTCATCCGCAGTATGCGGTAAGATTGGTGCAACTAATTTTGTTAAGCTGATTAAGCTTTCGTAAAGAACGGTTTGAATCGCTCTTCTTTCTTTATTATTTGCTGCTTCAATGTAAAGTACATCTTTTGAAAAATCAAGATAGAATGCACTTAAGTCCAGTGTACAGAAATTATTAATATTATGATAAATCGTAGAGAAGTCATATTTATCATAGGATTCTGTTACGTTTTTAATCAATTTATTTAATTTAATCAGCATAAACTGATCAACTTCACGTAATTCATCGTAGGAAAGTGCATCTGTTTCTGGATTGAAATCAGCAAGATTTCCTAATAAGAAACGGAATGTATTTCTAATTTTACGATATCCTTCTGTTACTTGTTTTAATATAGCATCAGATACGCGTACATCTGCTTGGAAGTCTACAGAAGCTACCCATAGGCGTAAAATATCTGCACCTAATTGATTCATAACTTTTGCAGGAACCATTACATTTCCTAGTGACTTACTCATTTTACGGCCTTCTCCATCTAAAACAAAGCCATGACTTAAAACAGCTTTATAAGGTGCTTTACCAGTTACCGCTACACTTGTAGATAAAGAGGAGTTAAACCAGCCGCGATATTGGTCAGAACCTTCTAGATATAAGTCAGCAGGACGCTGCAGATCATCTCTTTCTAGCAATACAGCTTGGTGAGAAGAACCAGAGTCGAACCATACATCCATAATATCTGTTTCTTTCGTAAATTCTCCATTAGGGCTTCCAGGGTGTGTAAATCCTTCTGGTAATAATTCCTTCGCAGACTTTTCAAACCAAATATTTGAACCATTTTCTCTAAATAAATTAGAAATATGCTCAATCGTTTCATCCGTAATAATGCTGTCACCGTTTTCTGCATAAAATACAGGAATTGGCACTCCCCATGCACGTTGTCTTGAAATACACCAGTCTCCACGATCACGAATCATATTAAATAATCTTGTTTCGCCCCATGCCGGAACCCAAGCTGTTTCTTTAACTGCATCTAATAGTTCATTTCTAAAGTCTTTAATAGAAGCAAACCATTGTGCGGTAGCACGGAAAATAACTGGTTTTTTCGTTCTCCAGTCATGTGGATAGGAGTGAGTGATAAATTGCAGCTTTAATAATGCTCCAGCCTCTTCCAGTTTTTCGGTAATCGGCTTATTCGCTTTATCATAGAATAACCCTTCAAATCCAGGTGCTTCTTCTGTCATAACCCCTTTATCATCAACAGGACAAAGAACTTCCAATCCGTATTTTTGCCCAACTAAGAAGTCATCTTCCCCATGTCCAGGAGCAGTATGAACACATCCAGTACCTGCATCTGTTGTTACGTGTTCTCCTAACATTACTAAAGAATCACGGCCATAGATTGGATGTGCAGCTAGAATATACTCTAAGTCTTTCCCTTTCAATTCTTGAACTACTTTCGCTTCTTCCCAGCCAATTTCTGTTTTAACACTTTCCAGTAAGTCTTGTGCTACTAAGTATTTGCTGCCTTTTTCTTCCACTACAACATACGTTAAAGTAGGGTGAACAGAAATACCTAAGTTAGCAGGAATTGTCCATGGAGTAGTTGTCCAGATAACGATTTGTACATCCTCTTCTAGAACCCCTTTGCCATCCTTTACTTTAAAGCCAACATAAATGGAAGCAGACTTTTTATCTTTATATTCAATTTCAGCTTCAGCAAGAGCTGATTCACTTGTTGGAGACCAGTAAACTGGCTTTTTACCTTTGTAAATATAGCCTTTTTTCGCCATCTCTCCAAACACTTTAATTTGCTGTGCTTCATATGCAGGCTTTAAAGTAATATAAGGATTTTCCCAATCTCCGCGAACTCCTAAGCGTTTAAATTGTTCTCGTTGACTGTCGATTTGCCCTAATGCATATTCTTCACATAGTTTACGGAACTCAGCAATCGTCATTTCTTTACGTTTAACCCCTTTATTGGTTAAAGCTTGTTCGATTGGCAGACCGTGTGTATCCCATCCTGGCACATATGGTGCTTGAAAGCCAGTCATTGATTTATAACGAACAATGAAATCTTTTAAAATTTTATTAAGCGCATGTCCAATATGGATGTCTCCGTTTGCATATGGAGGTCCATCATGCAAAACAAACATTGGGCGACCTTGAGTACGTTCCTGTACTTTTTCGTAGATGTTCATTTCTTTCCATTTCGCTTGAATTTCAGGCTCACGATTAGGCAAGTTTCCTCTCATCGGAAATGCTGTTTTTGGCATGAGCAACGTATCTTTATATTCCATTTTCTTCCTCCAACTTAATTCTCTTTTTTCATGTATACTTCCATCTAACCAATATTCTCTAATTCAGTATAGACAGCAAAAAACCTTCTCATCCCCACGAAAGGGACGAGAAGGTTTTTCCATTAGGTTCCCGCGGTACCACCCTTATAGATAAAAATAACTTTTATCCACTTAGACATTTTTTAACGGCAATGAACCGCTTTTTCTTACTTAACTTTTCAGAAAAAGACTCCAGGGTGATTTTCAATTGCCAACTTATATCAGGCTTACACCATCCCTGATTCGCTTTTCATAAGTTTTTGACAATCTACTATCCCTATCAACGCTACATGAATATATATTTGTGAAAAATTATATTGCAATTCTACCTTATCGTCAAGACTATGGTCTTTATTTTGTGGAATTTAACTCTGATGCATCTAATTCATATTCTAATAAATGATCCCAATCATCGTTGTTTAACATATCTAATTGTGCTTCAATCAACATTTTGAAACGTGTACGGAACACTTTTGACTGCTTTTTCAATTCTTCAATTTCAAGCGCGATCTTTCTCGCCTTTGATAGTGATTCGTTCACAATTCGATCTGCATTCTTTTCCGCTTCTTTAATAATTAGTTTTGCTTCTTTTTGTGCATTACGTTTAACTTCCTCAGCAGCCTCTTGTGCTACAACAATTGATTTATTTAATGTTTCTTCAATATTATTATAGTGGCCGATACGGTCAGTTAACTCGTTTAATCTTTCTTCCAGTTCTTTTTTCTCGCGGATAATATTTTCATAATCTTTAATTACCTGATCAAGAAATTCATTTACTTCATCTTCATCATAACCACGGAAGCCTTTGGCAAATTCCTTGTTATGAATATCTAACGGCGTTAATGGCATAAAGCCACCTCCCAAACTTCAATTTCTTTATGTATCATCCTTATTTCGACAGTATTATCGGATTTCCTGCATTATTTTTAAAAAATAAGAAGAAACATGAAAAATAATGCTGCTAAAAAATATTGTATCATATATATACAATAAAAAAACTATGTTTTTTGTCTGAAATAGAAATTCTGGGAATTCCTTCATTTTCGATTCTCTACTTCAATTTACCTACTACAATCCTCCATTTATCTTTTTTTGTTTTGCCTTCAATCGATTTAATCGTCGCTCTGCCTTCTCCGCGCACTGAGAATACATCCCCTTCTTCACACATAAAAGCGACGTTTTCATTTAAAGTAAAGTTAACTTTTACTAAGCCTTGGGTGATATAGTTTTTTGCTTTTTCTCTTGAAAAATTATAAATAGCAGCAAGAATCGCATCAAGTCGAAGCGACGTAATAGTCGTAGTCATCTCTGTCCAGTGTTCCTCTGTTAAAATTATTTTTTCTAAAGGTACAGCAGCAAGTGTTACCTTTGCTTTTCCGATAGAATCAAGTTGAAGTCTTACATAATCCTCAACTTCACCAGCAACGACAACTTGAATATCCCCGTCAAGAACGAATATATCTCCGAATTTACTTCTATTTAATCCAAGCGACATTAAACTTCCTAAAACATGAGGATGCTCTATCGTAACAAATTTCTTGGGATAATTCACTTCTAATAAGGCTAAATTAAAATCTGCTTCCATCGGTTGATAATATTCAGGGTAAAGGATAGCTCGTTTTCTTTCCGCCTGTTCATGTCCGCCAAAAAATGCATATTTTACTTCCTGATTTTCTCCGATAATCATCCTAAGGACTTTTTGTTCACGCGGATCCAAAAAATCAGTCAATTTCGGCGCATAAGTATCCGCGACATAATTTCGCCAATTTTGCACTTGATCGATAAATTCTCTTTCTTCCGGACGAAAATGTTGATAAATTGACATCTTTGTAACTCCTTTTTGGCATAGAAAAAGGGCTGGGACAAAAGTATTCCAACCAAATATAAATCCGAACAATTATATGAAGATGCTAATCAAATTCTCGTATAATTGTTTGTTATTTTCATTCTGAATGGGTTTTATGGTTAGTCACCGCAGACTGAATACACTTCGCTTTCCATAGGGCGAGCTCCGAGCCGCTTCGGCTTCGCCTGCAGGGTCTCGGACTTTCTCGCAGATCCCATAGGAGTCTACGTGTATTCAATCTGCTCCGTTTTTCCTAATAATTATATTTTCTTTTAAAAAAAATAATGGAACGAAACAACCTTTAAAAACGGAGTGGAATGGAGCGGAGGACCCTCGACTCCTGCGGGAAGTAGAGCAAAACCTAAGACCCTACAGGCTTTAGCCGAGGAGACTTAGGTTGCTCCCCGGCGCATCGTGGGTCTGTAGCGCAATGGAACGAATTGGTTTTACTACTTAATTAGAGATTGTTCGTCTTTATGCATTATATATTTTGTATTGTCCCATCCTCTTTTGACTTTTTATATAAACCAAAATCCTAATTGTTGAATTCCCATTCCTGCAAGATTTAATACGAAGATAGCAACAATTGGCGAAATATCAATCATGCCAAGAGGCGGAATAAACCTTCTAAAAATCTCTAAATATGGTTCACAAATTCTAGCTAGGAATATTCCAATTGACGTTTCGCGTGCATTTGGAATCCATGACATTAGAATGTAAATAATTAAAGCATAAGAGTAATACTGTAATAATCTAGCTAACAAATAAATAATCATTGTCATTCGGTTTTACCACCTCGTATTTTCGTATTCTGCATCTTGCAGGATTTGCGAGATATTCCCGGAAACTTCTACGTTATCTGGTGTACATAAGAATATATCCGTACCGATTTTCTGGATATCGCCACCGATAGCATAAACAGTGCCACTTAGGAAGTCAATTATACGCTTTCCTTGGTCTTTTTCGATGCGCTGTAAATTCACAACAACTGCACGACGATTTTTTAATTGATCAGCAATATCTTGTGCTTCTGCGTACACACGAGGTTCCACTAAAAATACCTTCGATGACTTCTGTACACTTTGTAAACTCACAACATTTTGACTGTTTTTCGGTTGTTGCTGCTGAATATGATGGTTATGGTTATGCTGACTGTGAGTATGCTGTACAGGCTGCTTATAATTCCTTGCCGGCTCGCTTGGTTCTTCTTGATAGTTTACTTGCTCTTCTTCATAATCTTCATCTTCTAAAAAGAAAAACGTTTTAATTTTTGATTTTATGCTCATTTCACTTGCCTCCTAATTCTCGCTTCCTACTAAAGCAGTTCCAATTCTTATCATCGTTGCTCCCTCTTCGATCGCAATAGAATAATCATTTGACATTCCCATAGAAAGCTCTGTACATGGAGCATATGGTAATTGTAGTCCTTTAACATCTTCTTGAATGCTTTTTAAATTCTGAAAGCACTCACGCAAGAATTCTTTATCATCTGTAAATGGTGCCATCGTCATTAATCCAACTACCTGAATATGAGGATATTCGGACAACTGTTTAACAAAATCGATAACTTCCTCTGGCTTCATTCCATGCTTTGACTCTTCATTGGAAACATTAACCTGTACAAAACACTTTATGGTTCGATTCGCTCTTTTATGTATTTCTTTTGCTAGAGAAAGTCGATCCAATGAGTGAATATAGTCTACATAATCTATAATACCTTTTACTTTTCTCGTCTGCAATGATCCGATAAAATGCCATATAGGCTTGTCTTGAAGAACATCATATTTTGCTAATAATCCTTCTTCACGATTTTCTCCTAAATGAACAATGCCAGCATCGAGTGCTTCTTTTGCTCGCTCTATTGTAACATATTTTGTGACAGCAATTATCGTAACCTCTTCTGGCTGACGATTCACTTTTTTACATGCTGCTACTATTTCTTGTTTTATTCCATTAAGATTATCTTTCACTAACATTTAATTTTCGTCTTCCTCTCTCCATCCAATATAACTCATCATTCTCCCAGTGTTCCCTTTATCTCTTCTGTGAGAGAAAAAATATGCATCATCTTCGTAAGTACAATAGTCGGTTAGATGAATATTACTTTCGAGCATACCACTTTCTAACAATATCTGCTTATTTGCTTCTTGTAAATTCAGTCTGTATTGTCCTGGAGAAATAGTACTAAATGGCTTGTGTTCTGATTGTATTGCCTTTTCTATTTCATTAATAACACGATCATCCACGACATAATGGCGCTCTGAGATAGAAGGACCAACAATGGCGAGCACTTCTTCTCTTGGTATCTTATGAGAAGCAAAAACTTTCATCATTTCCCCGGCAATGCCTTTTACGGTTCCTTGCCATCCAGCATGAGCGATACCTACTGCTTTTGTAGCTGGATGAATGAAATATAAAGGAACACAATCTGCAAAACATAAAGTTAATAATATATTTTTTTCAAAAGTAAACAAACCATCCGTATCTTTTAACGCACTATCATAATCGCTTGCACCCATACCTAAATGTGCTTGTGTTACTTCCACAATATTAACTTGATGTGTTTGCACAGCACCAACCCATTGCTCTAATGGGAAAGATAATTTTTGTGCTAGTTCCTTACGGTTTGCAACCACTGTATCCTTTTGATCATTTACATGAAACGCCATATTTAAACTTGCATAATCGCCTTTACTTTTCCCACCATTTTTTGTTGTGAAACCAGCTATTAGATTCGGAAACTGCTGCTCCCATAAATCAAGATTGAAAAACTGCTTATTTCTTAAAATAAAAGGTTCCATTATCTAACCCCATCTTTTTGTTTTAGTTTACCATATAGAGCTGTCATTGGTCACAGAAAAACATATTTTTCTGTAGAAATAAGGTTGCATTTTATGAAATTCGAAACTCGCTCTTTTCTAACCTGCCATTCCTCTCCCTTTTTACCAATAGAAAAGGCTAGACAATCATTAAAGTACCTACTTTAAGAAGTCTAACCTGTTTTATTCCTATTTAGCTTTGAATGTTTTTATTCATTTGTTTAATAGCAGCTTTTTCCAATCTTGAGACTTGCGCTTGTGAGATGCCTATCTCATCTGCCACTTCCATTTGTGTTTTCCCTTGAAAAAACCGCTTTCGCAATATCAACTTTTCTCGATCATTTAATCGGCGCATTCCTTCTTTTAATGCTAATTCTTCCACCCACTGTATATCCTTATTCTTTTCATCACTTAATTGATCCATTACATAAATCGGATCTCCACCATCATTATAGATTGGTTCAAAAAGCGATACTGGATCTTGAATAGCATCTAATGCAAAAACAATATCTTCATGTGGAATGTCTAACTCTTTGGCAATTTCCTCAGCTGTTGGTTCTTTTGATGTTTTATTCATCAACCTTTCTCTGACCTGTAATGCCTTATAAGCAATGTCTCTCAGAGATCTGGAAACCCTAATTGGATTATTGTCGCGTAAATAACGACGAATCTCTCCAATAATCATCGGAACAGCATAGGTGGAAAACTTAACATTTTGACTTAAATCAAAATTATCGATAGATTTCATTAGACCAATACAACCCACTTGAAATAAGTCATCCACGAATTCTCCTCGATTATTAAATCGTTGTATCACACTTAATACGAGGCGGAGATTCCCATTTACGAGACTTTCTCTTGCGGATGTATCTCCCTCATGCATTTGCTTGAAGAGCAATCTCATTTCTTCGTTTTTTAATACTGGAAGCTTTGATGTATCCACACCGCAAATTTCTACTTTATTTCGAGTCAATCTATTTCCCTCCTCACAGGAGCTGCTGTACAAAAAACAGTATCTCCCCGAGAAGGAAAAATATGCATGGGATGAATTTTTGTTAAATTTCCTATTTACGCTAATTTCAACTGAATTTATGTGGGACAAGGCTTTCCGAACGAAAAAATTTTTTAGACCATTTTATTAAATTCTTTTTGTAGTCTTTTAATAATCCTTTTCTCTAAGCGAGAAATATACGATTGGGATATCCCAAGCATATCTGCTACATCCTTTTGCGTTTTTTCTTCTCCCGTTCCTAAACCAAACCGTAATTCCATGATTTGTTTCTCTCTGTTAGACAATTGGTGAAGCGCTTTTACTAATAGCTTTTTATCTACACTTGCATCTAAATCTTTCGTAATAATATCATCCTCTGTGCCCATAACATCGGAGAGAAGAAGTTCATTTCCATCCCAATCTATATTTAACGGCTCATCAAATGAAACCTCTGAACGGATTTTATTATTTCTGCGCAAATACATCAAAATTTCATTTTCAATACATCTTGAAGCATATGTGGCCAGTTTTATTTTTTTTTCCGGATTAAACGTATTAACCGCCTTAATTAATCCGATTGTGCCAATGCTGATTAAATCTTCGATGTTAATCCCAGTATTTTCAAACTTTCTTGCGATATAAACAACAAGGCGTAAATTTCTCTCTATCAGCATCGAACGAGCTGCTTGGTCTCCTTTTGGAAGTTTTTCTAAAAGGATTTCCTCTTCTTCTTTCGTTAACGGAGGAGGCAGTGCTTCACTTCCACCAATATAAAATACTTCATCTGTTTTCAGTCCAAGTTTTATCAGTAATTTGTACCAATAATAAGATAAGCGAAGCTTCCATTTACTCATGTGCATTTCCTCCTTCTAAACGATGATTTTCGTGAGTATAGTATATTAACTAACTTTTTCTTCGATTGATTTTTTTCCTAAGAGCATTTTTGGATGAACAATACAATCAAATATGCCCTCAGCAGATAGAACTTGATTGGTAAACGAGATTAATCCCTTTTCCACTGCAATTACTTCCTGCTCTTTTTTTAAAAGCAAAGAATCTGGTTTCACGGCAATAAGTAACTGGTGGTCCTTGCCGACTACCTTATATGGAATAATTCGCATCTTGCTTTCCCATTCTGGTGCGATTGGTTGACTGCCATAGATAATAGCTTCTGGCTGGTCCGTGAGACGAATTATTTCTGCTGGCATATCCTTTTCTATATTTTTCAAAGATACAAACATTACGGGAAGGCGGGAAATGGGATCATATACTTGATTACCACTATCCACCAAACCCTTGATAGAAAATTCTTTTCCCCCTACTTGAAAAATAACGTCGATTATCTGTTCATATTGAATCTTTGTCACTTCCATCCCTTCCACATTTCTTCTCGAAAAGTACCAAGCAATCGGAAATCCTAACAAAACAAAAAGCCAACTTATCGGGTCACCAAAGCCTTTAATGCTTGCAAGAAGGACAGAAGAAGAAAGATTGAAATCAAACTGAATAAAATAATGAGCACCTATCAAAGTTCCCCCAATTAAAAAAGTAGCTAAGTAAAATATCATTAATGCTTGGATATAGGTACGAAATCGCTTATATCCAAAAGCCATTGCTACCATCACGATAGAAAATAGAAGTTTCGATATGGGATGATTAGTATAGGGACTAAGCGGCGTTATCGAAAAAAGGATAATAAGGGAACCAATTAACCCTCCAAGCAATATTCGCCAATGGATAATTTTTTTCTTTAATAGAATGCCTGTTAAATATAGTAATAAACTGTCAAACAAAAAATTTAATAGCCATATCACATCTAAATAAATGGCCAAGCATGTAATTCCTCCTCTCCTTCATAAAAGCAACAAAAGAAGTAAATCTTCTCTCTACTAATCTGTTACGAAAAAGTATAACGTACTTGTTCTTGAAATTCTGTCACTTTCTGTAATCAAAATATCAGAAATTTGCTCTATTTCTAACGGTTTTTGTCACTATATCTCCTCGGTTAAAAACTTTAAGTTCTAGCGAAATATTATCAGTTTTTTTACTAATTCAAAGGAATAAAAAGGGAAGAATAAAAGAAGTGATGAGTTTTACTCTAAATAAAAGGGGAGATTACTTTATTCCTGGAAGATAAAACAAAAAACCTTTCCATTATGAAAAAATGGAAAGGTTTTTGCTAAAGAAATAATTACCTTCTGCGGTTTCTATTTCTTAAGAATGTCGGAATATCTAAAGCATCTTCTGGTTGTTGCGCATTGCTTCTTGGTTGTTGTTGTTCTTTTTGCACATGCGGCTCTTCACGTTTTACTTCTCTATTGTTAACCGGATTGTTGACAGGGTTTGCGTTATTGTTATTTGGCTTTAAGCCGCCAAATCCAGGTCTATCTG
Source organism: Niallia sp. FSL W8-0177 (assembly GCF_038006285.1). Classification (NCBI taxonomy): domain Bacteria; kingdom Bacillati; phylum Bacillota; class Bacilli; order Caryophanales; family Bacillaceae; genus Niallia; species Niallia sp. FSL W8-0177. The sequence continues at coordinate 1,098,137 of NZ_JBBOUX010000001.1, read as the reverse complement.
GCTGGAGCTGCGATAAATCTTGGTTAAAGCCAGTAGCAATCACCGTAACAACAATTTCATCTTTCAAATCATCATTAATAATAGAACCGAAAATCATGTTTACATCTTGATCGGAAGCAGATGCCACAATATCGGCTGCCTCTTGTACTTCATACAAGCTTAAATTCGTTCCACCGGTAATATTCATCAATATTCCTTGTGCTCCATCAATGGAAGTCTCCAGAAGTGGTGAAGAAATTGCTTTTTTCGCTGCTTCAGCTGCACGGTTTTCCCCTGCTGCAACACCTATCCCCATAAGTGCAGAACCTTTATTCACCATAATTGTTTTCACATCAGCGAAGTCTAAGTTAATCAGCCCTGGTGTTGCGATTAAGTCAGAGATACCTTGTACACCCTGGCGTAATACATTATCCGCTTCTCTAAACGCTTCAAGCATCGGAGTTGATTTATCTACGATTTCAAGTAAGCGGTCGTTTGGAATAACGATTAATGTATCGACAGCATCCTTCAATGCTGTAATCCCGCTTGCAGCATGTGTGGATCTTTTTCTTCCTTCGAAAGTAAAAGGTCTTGTTACTACCCCTACTGTTAAGGCGCCTAGGTCGTGGGCGATTTGAGCAATAACTGGTGCAGCACCTGTTCCAGTTCCGCCACCCATTCCTGCCGTAACGAAGACCATATCTGCTCCTTTTAATGCCTCTTCAATTTGTTCTTTGCTTTCCTCAGCAGCCTTTTTCCCTACTTCAGGATTTGCACCTGCCCCTAATCCTCTTGTAAGTTTTCCACCAATTTGCATTTTGATTTCTGCTTTAGATAAATTTAATGCCTGTGCATCTGTATTTACAGCAATGAACTCTACCCCTTGTAGGCCATGCTCAATCATTCGGTTAACAGCGTTATTTCCACCGCCACCTACACCTATAACCTTTATTACAGCTAGTGAATCTATATTTGTATCAAATTCCAACATGACAAATCCTCCTAATTCGTCGATATTCAGCAGTATCGAACTGTCCGCATCTCAAGTCTTGGTGATATGGAGTAACATACCATTTTAATACCTAGACTGACCCTAAACGACTCTCAGCCTTCTCGAAGTTCTTTTTTATCAAAATTATGTTTTTCTATTAAGACATTTCATTAATCAAAGAAATATCCCATAAATTTCTTAAACTTTGAAGGTTCTTTTTCCACTTGTTTTTTCTCATAAGCTTGTTTTTGGGATGCTGTTTTCTGAGCTTTTTCCCTTGTTTCAGCAGGAACAGCAACAGGGTTATGGATATTTCCACCTTGAAGTTTACTATTTTTATAGGAGAATTTAATTAAACCAACTGCAGTAGTATATTGTGGCTCTCTAACTCCAATATAATCAGGAATAGCAATTCTAACTCGGCTTTGGAAAATATCTTGCGCTAATTCTAAAATTCCTTTCGTACTAGCTACTCCTCCAGTTAATACAAATCCTCCTGGAAGATCATATACTCCTAGTCTAGCTAGTTCATGACCAACAAGTTCAAAGATTTCTTCTAATCTAGCTTCTATAATATCAGAAATCTCCAATTGATTAAATTGCTGATGCTGATCGCTTCCTATAATAGGAACGCTGAATACTTCCTCTTCAGAAGCATGATCATAAAAAGCATAACCATACTTTATTTTAATTTTTTCGGCATCTTCTGTTGTAGTTCGAAGACCAATGGATAGATCTTTAGTAATATGATCTCCACCTACAGGAATAACGCTAGTGGCTTTAAGGAATCCATTTTCAAATACAGCAATAGTTGTAGATCCTCCGCCTATATCTATTAACGCCACTCCTAAGTTTTTCTCATCTTTTGAAAGCGCAAAAGATCCTGCAGCAAGTGGTTGCAAGGAGATATCTTGAATTTCAAGTCCTGCTCTTTCCACACATCTTAAGGTGTTATGTAAAATGGTTTTACTTCCAGTTATAATAGTACCTTCCATTTCCAATCGTACACCAATCATTCCTCGGGGATCAGTAATTTCATCTAATCCATCGACAATAAATTGTTTAGGAATAATATCAATAATCTCTTTTTCAGGGGGAATGGAAACTACTTGTGCAGCATCCTTTACCCTAATTACATCTTCAATTGTAATTTCGCGATTTTCACTTGAAACTGCAACTACCCCACGTGAGGTTTGCAGATTAACATGATTTCCCGAAACGCCAACAACTACTTGCTTTATCTCCATCCCAACCATTCTTTCAGCTTGCTCTATTGCTTGTCGAATAGAATGAACGGTTTCATCTATATCCACAATTGAACCTTTTTTTAAACCTTCTGATGGGACGATGCCTACACCAATAATATTTAAAGATTCGTTAATCATTTCTCCAATGATTACTTTTATGCTGGATGTACCGATGTCTAGACTCACATAAAGTTCATTGCTGTTCATTCTCGGGCACCTCCTTTTGCATTTTAAATAATGTGAACAACAAGTTATGTCATACAGTCAAAAAATTCAACTTTTTTTATCAGAAGTAACGTCTGCTATTTACATAGTTTTTTGATATACATAATATAATCTTCACAACTATTCTATTGTATACCAGGCAACACCATATTTTCACTAAGTTTTCGCAAAGTGTCAATACAATTTTGGTCTTTTTTACTACAAATAGGACTAATTACTTATTTCACAAGGAAATATCGTAATTCACTTCCACATATCTATTAATATTTAAATTATTCGCCAAAACTAATATATTCCCTTTTTTCTCTGTCAACTTTTTTCATTTTTTTCAAGAGAATGCGTATTTGATTTCTTTAAGATAATACTGCGAATGACAGCTATATTTTGAAATAGTCGAACACCAAATGCAAAAATAGCCGCTAAGTATAAGTCTACACCAAGATGTACACCTAGAAAAGCTAAACTTGCTGCAAGAGCAATATTAAAGAAGAACCCAGTTACAAATACTTTCTCGTCGAATATATTTTGCAGATGAGCACGAATCCCTCCAAATAAAGTATCCAGTGCAGCGAGAACAGCAATTGATAAATAGTTAGCATATTCGTCTGGCACTTTTATATCGGTTAATAATCCTAATACAATCCCAACAATCAGCCCAAATATAGGAAGCCACATTAAGAATCTCCTCCTTTACTTGTACTTACGGGCTTCATATAATGGATATTTATGGGGTTGCTATATGCTGGTATTTTGATTGGTTCCTTTGGCATCTCGACATTCAATAACAGATTAGATAAGAAAAATTCATCTGCTGACTTTGAAACCTTCATGTAATTAAACAGTTTTTCAACAGTGTTAGCATCCTTCGCTATCACTTTTATTTCAATTGGCAGCTGGTTTAGGGGATTCCCATCCATTTTTAACACATTGTTAATTTCACGGATAACAGTTGTATTTACATAACGATTATCATTTATCGCTATCTCCTCAGCACCATATAAATTTAATTCATTTACTAACCGTTGTAATAATTCAGAGGTAACTACTCCAGGATTTTCACCTAAAAGCATTTCTGTACTGACAGACTCAATCTTTAAGACAATTCCATTTCCCGTTACTTCTGTTAAGCCCGCTTCCTGCTTTAATTCTGCCAAAGTCTCTTTCAATACCGCTTCTTTGCTTCTTGGGGTTTCATTCTCATATTCTTCTATCTTTCCATTTGTCGAACGTATCTCATCTATTAACTTTAATTCTAATTTTTTCTCATGGATAAGATCTTCTCTTAACTCCCAAGTATCTCTCGTGTCTCGTACAACAGGTTCTTTTATTGTCTGAAATTGAACTGCTATCATAAACCCTGCAATAAGTGTAATTCCCGTCATCGTTATAAATTTCTTATTCAAAGCGCATCATACTTTCTAAATCATACTTATCGTTAATTAACATTTAAAGGATCCATTTGGATCATTCTTTTTTTCTCAAGCGTAAATCTTACATTATCATTTACTAACAAATCCTTTACGCCACCATTTATATTTATTGCGCCTTCTAACACATCGCTATCGCCAATTGCCGTAATAACAAATGGGGCTGGGTGCTGATAACCGTCAATTTCAATTACTGGACCATTGCAAAGGATATAAGAATTATGTGCTAGCCTTTGTCCATTGATACTAATCGCTTCTGCACCAGCAATATAAAGCTCGTTGATCACTTTAAATACATGATGCTCATGAACCAAATAATTATTCACATTATCTTCCTTTGGATTATACTCACCATCTTCCAAAGCAATTTGTACTCCTTCCCCTTTTACTGCAACCTTTCCTAAATATATCCGGTATTTTTCCGCATCTTCTGCCAAGTTATAATAAGTCTCTGCTTCGTTAGAAAGTTTCTTCTCTAATTGAAGCAAGTCCCTTTGGTTTTCCTTTAACTCCTTATACAACTTATTGTTCTTTTCTTCCTGCTCAATTAGCTCATTGCGCAAATCCAAATCTCTTTCAAATTGGCTCTCACTCACTGCTTTCCCTTCATCTTTTTTTGTATTTTGATAGGAAAAAGAGATCATAAATCCAAGTACAAGAAAAACTAAGGAGAAGATAACATTTCTTCTTCTTTTATTATTCTTCACCATTCTTTTCCCCTTCCGAATCAAAAGCTTTAAAATAAGAACCTACCTCTAAATCAATAACGCCTTTTTTATCTGTATTCAGCTGGGAAATGATGGATGGATAATGCTGCAGCTTATCCGAAAAAGAGGATAAAGAAGCTAATACCTGATTTCCATCATTCATATATACAGTAACACGCCACTTATCTGTATTTTTAGGAGTATACCTTACTTCAGAAATTGCGTTATACACTTCTGCTGACAGTTTATTTAGTTCTCCCCCTATTTTTTTGATTACTTTATTATCTTCGCTCTTTATATCCTTAATAATTGGAGCATCATAGGGACTATTGGTCATAGCTCTGTCATGCAACATCTCCCCATTTTCAAGAAGTGGAATAAATTCATTCTTTACTTCAAAGTAAGCAATCTTCCTATACTCTTTTACGTCTATATGAACAGTATTTGGAAAAACAATAGAAATCTTAGCAGATTTAATCCCGCCTGAGTCTTTTAATTTCTCTGTGAGCTTGTCTTTTTTGATTGTCCAAATATTTGTTTTGCTGTCAATTCCACTCATTTTCTCCAAGTCTTCAAAAGAATATAAATGATTACCCGTAATTTCGATGTTTTTCACATGACTTAAAGGCGATTGGAAGTATATAACGCAAACGATGATTAGGAAGAATAGAAGGAGAAGGAAAATAAGGCGACGATTTGCTTTTCTTCGTCTCTGCTCTTTTAATTTTGGAATTCTATCTTCTAAAGAAACTACCTTCCCTTTTTCCAAAAAATCACCCCGGTATTATTAAATAAGGAAATAGTACATAACATTTCAATAGGTTGTCCACCTTTTCCTAACAAACAAATTTTCTATTTGCTATCTTATTTTTTCTTGTTATCGATTACTTCCTTCATGACATTATACAACCTCATTGCCGCATCAGGAATACCTAATTTTTTGGAAGCCTCTTTCATTTCCTTTAGCAAAACAGGATTAAGCATGATTGCATCCATTTCTTCTATCAATTTTTGGCCATTCATATCCTGTTCAAGAAGCATTCTGGCTGCTCCATTACTCGTTAATGCATGCGCATTTTTTTCTTGATGATTATTCGTTACATAAGGACTTGGCACAAGAATGCTCGGAATACCAAGCGAGGTTAGCTCACTTAGTGTTGTTGCGCCAGCTCTTGCAACAGTTAAATCAATACTCGTTAATACTTCAGGCATATTATGGACAAATGGCTTAATAATAACATTTTCTGGATTGCCGACACGCTCTACTTCTTTCTTTACCGCTTCGTAGTGCACCTCTCCTGTTACATAAAGAACTTGATAAGCTTTCTCCCCTAATTGTGGTAAAGCTGCAATTACAGCATCATTTATCGGTCTTGCTCCTCTACTACCGCCAACAATAAGAACAGCGGGTTCTTTTAATTTTAATCCGACTGATAAGCGACCTTTTATTCCATCCTGATTTAACACTTCGGATGCCCTTGGATTCCCGGTCATCACTACTTTTTTATCTGGAAAAAAAGAAGCCGCTTCTTCAAAGCAAATCGCTACTTTATCGACATATTTACTTAAAAACTTATTGGTTAACCCTGGAACACTATTTTGTTCATGAATAATAGTCGGTATTCCAAGCTTAGCTGCCGCATATACAACCGGACCACAAACATATCCGCCTGTTCCGATGACAACGTCTGCTTTAAATTCTTTTAAAATCGCTTTACTTTTTTGTACACCTGCAATAAATCGCCAAACTGTTTTCACATTTTCTGGGGAAAGTTTTCGTTTAAACCCTGTGATATGTATTGTTTTAAATGGAATATCTTCTCGTCTAACTAATTTACTTTCTAGCCCTTGCTCTGTTCCGATATAAAGAAATTCAGCATCCTTCACTTCTCTTTTTATTTCGCGAATCAATGCTAATGCAGGGTATATATGTCCCCCTGTTCCTCCGCCGCTTACTACTATTTTCATTCTTTCCACCTCAAAATACTTCTCATCTCTACTTTTCCTGAAAAAAACGTGGTTTTCTTCTCTTTTACATTATAGCTTCAAATAACATAAAACAAAAATAATCTTCTGCTATTTTTTTAGATATTTTTTAGCTTTGCCGTCATCTCCCAAATAATAGATACCTTATTGTACTATATTTTAAACTTGCTTTATGAATATCTTGAAAATGATAATGAAATGTAATACATTTCGTCTTCCTACATGTCATATTGTCATGTTTGAAAAGGATTTATCATATGTGTGAAAAAAATAAATTTTTTGTATTCTACAACATTTCTTCCCTCTGAAACAGAGACTACCATGATAAACACTCTTTAGCTCTCCACAAAAAAACCTAGTAAAGAGAACGTATTCTCTCCACTAGGTTTCTATAAATTTCATCAAAAAATTTCCTAGCAATGAGGCTGCATTTAATACCGCGAAAATCGGCTCACATTTAGAAGGATGCCTATTGCTATTAACATAAGTGTCAGCGATGAGCCGCCATAGCTTAAAAACGGAAGTGTAATCCCTGTAACTGGCATTAGCCCTGTTACCACCCCAATGTTAATCATAACTTGAATTGCAACCATGGAAATGATCCCGACTGCCACAAAGCTCCCAAATAAATCTTGAGCTCCTAATGCAATTCTTATGCCTCTCCAAAGTAAAAGCGCGAATAATAATAAAATCAGCGAACCGCCGATAAAGCCTAATTCTTCTGACAGAATCGCAAAAATGAAATCGGTTTGCGGCTCAGGTAAGTAGAAAAATTTTTGTCTGCTTTCCCCAAGTCCTAAACCGAATAAACCGCCTGGACCAATTGCATATAAAGATTGGATTATTTGAAATCCGCTTCCTAATGGATCTGACCATGGGTCCAGAAAGGATGTTATCCTTTTAATCCGATAAGGAGCTGATGCAACCAGACCGATAAAACCAGCTACCCCAATAAGACCTAATATAACAAAGTGACGAATGCGAGCACCAGCAATAAAAATCATGACAATACTAGTTCCAACCATAACTGTCCCAGTACCTAAATCCGGCTGAAGCATAATCATTCCGAAGGCAAGGAATACCAGACCTAATGAGGGAAGTAACCCTTTTTTAAAGGAGGTTATATGCTTTTGATTTTCTGATAGAAATTTTCCCAAGAAAAGAATCATTGCTATTTTCATAAATTCAGAGGGCTGAATAGAAAAAGCACCTACTCCGATCCAGCTTTGCGAACCATTTCGAACTAACCCCACCCCAGGAATTAAAACAACGACAAGTAAAATAAAACAAACAATAATAATCGGTTTAGCCCAAGATCTCCATATCCAGTAATCAAGATTCATAATAAATAACATTGCTGCAATTCCGACTCCTGCAAAAAGCATTTGCCTTTTAGCAAAGAAAAAAGAATCACCTAAATTTCGTTCAGCCATTACAGCACTAGCACTATACACCATGATTAACCCTATCGCTAGCAACGTAAATGTAATAATCATTAGAATTATATCTGGAGTCGTTTTTTTTGATGGCACCATTAACACCTCGAACCTGCAAGATTAAGGGCTTGCAACAAAGAAAAGCGATTTATACCCAGATTTCTTTGTATACTACTGAGGAATCGGATAAAAAAAGAAAGCTCTGTAAATTATCGGTTAAACTAGGAATAAGGGAAAAGAGCGTTCCTTCCACCCTAATTTAGATGAAATGAAACCTTTAGCCTTTTTCTACTAACCTTGTTATCATTTACAGAGCTTACTTTTAAGTAAGTATTTTATATGGATACTTTTTTATTTCTATCCATATAGATCTTAAATTTTCTTTCAACGCCTACTTACAGACAAGCCCTTATTTAAGCATATGCACCGCATTGATAAAAATGTCTCCTCTGACTTCAAAAGTTTTATATTGATCCCAGCTTGCACATGCTGGGGAAAGAAGAATAACATCTCCGCTTTCTGATAAGTCATAGGCAACAGGTACTGCTTTGTCCACATTATCGACGCGTTTAATGGTTTTTATTCCTGCAAGCTTGCCTGCCTTCTCCACTTTTTCAGCAGTTTGTCCAAAAGTAATCATAGCTTTTACATTTTTAAGAGATGGAATGAGTTCATCAAATTCATTTCCGCGGTCCAGTCCACCAGCTAACAGAATAACCGGTTCATTAAAGGCTGCAAGGGCATTTTGTGTTGCCAGGATATTTGTTGCTTTCGAATCATTATAGAATTTCCGTCCGTTTATTTCTTTAATAAATTGCAGACGATGCTTAACCCCTTTAAAGGTACTTAATACTGCAAAAATACTTTCATTTGTTACACCTGATAATTTTGCTGCTGCAACAGATGAAAGGATGTTTTCTAAATTTAATGCACTTAAATACGTTATATCTGATAGTGCCATAATTTTTTGATCATTAAAATAAATAATATTATCTTTTATATAGGCCCCAAACTCAAGTTCACGTTTTGCAGAAAAAGGAATAATCGTTGCATTGCTTCTGTTCGCGATATCCATGACAATCTCTTGTTCGACGTTCACAATTAAATAGTCACTTTCATCTTGGTTTCTCGTAATGTTTCCTTTTGCCTTCGCATATTCTTCCCGTGTCCCATGATAATCTAAATGCGCCTCATAAATATTTGTAATGATCGCAATTTTCGGCTTGAATTTTTCAATTCCCATTAATTGAAAGGAGGATAATTCAATCACTATTTTATTATCTTCCTCTGCAACTTGGGCTACATTAGAAGCAACTGTTCCAATATTCCCGGCTATCAAAGGCTTTTTCTTATCAATTTCTAACATATCAAACAATAAGGTTGTGGTCGTTGTTTTCCCATTTGACCCAGTGATTGCAAGAAAAGGAGCTTCGGACACTCTGTATGCTAGTTCTACCTCTGTGATTACAGGAATGCCACGCTCCACTGCCCCTTTAATCATTGGATTAAAGTAAGGAATTCCAGGGTTTTTTACGATCAGCTGGAAACCCTCCTCCAGCAATTCAATAGGATGACTTCCGCAAATAACCGTGATTCCTTGTTCTAATAAGCCTTGTGCTTCTGGATTTTCATCTAATGGCTTACTATCATTTACTGTTACAAAGGCACCTAAATTATGTAGTAATTGAGCTGCGCTTATTCCACTTTTAGCAAGACCTAATACCAGAATTTTTTTATGATGATAATCATTAATCTGCTTCATTATAACCACACCTCAATATAAATTCCTAAAGCGGCAAATAATAATCCAACCGTCCAAAATGTGACAACTACTCGCCATTCAGACCAGCCAACTAGTTCATAATGGTGATGTAATGGGCTCATACGGAAAATTCTTCTCCCTGTTGATTTAAAAGATATTACTTGAAGAATGACAGAAAGTGTCTCAATAACAAATACTCCACCTATTAATATTAATAAAATTTCTGTCTTTGTTAAAATAGCAATCGCTGCAATAGCACCTCCAAGGGCAAGTGAACCAGTATCTCCCATAAATACTTTTGCTGGATGGGCGTTGAATACTAAAAATCCTAAAACTGCGCCCACAATGGCTACCGAGAAAATGCTAATTTCAAACTGTGATTGACTCCATGCAAGGACAGCAAACGCTCCAAATGCCACAGCAGAAGTTCCAGAAACTAATCCGTCCAAGCCATCGGTTAAATTCACCGCATTAGAAAATCCAACTAACCAAAAAATAATAAATAGCGCATAAAACCACCCTAATTCTAGTGGTTTATCTACAAAAGGAATCGAAATTGCAGTGGAAAATTCGTTTTCGCGTAAAACAAAGTAAAAAATAAGCGAAATAATTATCTGCCCTAATAGCTTTTGTCTAGAAGTTAATCCTAAATTACGCTTCATCACTACTTTTATAAAGTCATCTAAAAAGCCTAACAATCCAAATCCGACTAATACTAAAAGTAATAAATACGTCTTAATTGTTGGCTCTGAAAATTTATTAATCATTACCAATGTCGTTACAACAATGGAGAAAATAATCATTAAGCCCCCCATAGTTGGCGTTCCCGTTTTTTTCTGATGAGACTTCGGTCCTTCTTCTCTAATGCTTTGTCCGAATTTTAATCTTCGCAAGAAGGGAATAAAAAAGGGAGAAATTAATACTGTTATTAAAAAGCCTAATAGAATCGTAAAAAAGATAACTTTCTCCTGCATTTTAATTCCCTCCTTTCATTTGATTATTTGTATTTAATACATGCTCTCTAATTACCGCTATATCATATGTTTCCATCTGGGAATTCAGACTGTTTTCTTGCAAAAAAATAAATTTAGTTGTTTTTTCTTGTGCTTGTAATTGTTGCTCGTAAATTTTACTCATTTTTAATATGCCTTCCTTTAAATCTTTTGTATAAAAAATCGGAAAATGATTTGGTGTATAGGATGGGAGTTTCATCCCCTCTTCCCAAATCGCTCCAATTGCTCCATTTGTTATAGCAGCACTCAAATCACCAGAACTATCTTTATAAAATGGAATAAACAGTCCTTTTGGCTGTTCGCACTCTGCTAAGAATGACACGGTTTGAAAAAGCAAATCTTCTTTCACAAACCCTTTTGCTTCGGGAATAGCTTGAAGGACTAAGTTATAGGACAGTGTCATTTTTTCTCTCCTCTATCGCTTCTTTTGCAACTAAACGGTCATCAAAGTCCAACACTTTAGAACCAATAATTTGATACGTTTCATGCCCTTTCCCTGCAATTAGAATAACATCATCAGGCTGCGCTTGATCAACAGCAAAGGCAATAGCCTCTTTGCGATCAGAGATTATCGTATAATTCTGTTCAGCCCTAACTCCTTCCTCCATATCTTTTAATATGGCAAGCGGATCTTCACTTCTAGGATTATCGGAAGTTAGGATTGCATAACTCGCTTCCTCGCAAGCAATTTTCGCCATTAAAGGACGTTTCGTCTTGTCTCTATCGCCCCCACAGCCAACGATCACATATATTTTATTCTTAGCAAATTCTTTTACCGTTTGCAAAGCATTTTGCAAACTATCAGGTGTATGTGAATAATCAACGATCACAGAAAAGTCTTGGCCGGCATTAACCGTTTCAAATCTCCCTGCGACTCCTGCTACCTTTTCTAGCGCATTGATGGTCACTTCCATTGGAATATTACTTGCGATTGCAGCACCAATGCTTGCTAGTGTATTATACACGTTAAATTTCCCAACCATTTTTAATTGGACAGAATGTATGCCAAGCGGAGTATGTAAATCGAATGATGTGCCTGCTGCCGTAATTTTTATATTTTTTGCCATTATATCAGCTTCTTTATCAATTCCATATGTAAGAATATGAGCGGCTGTAATGGTTTCATACTCATTCGCTGCTGCATCATCTTTATTGAGAATAGCAAATTTTGGCTTTTCAGACGAAAAGGCATTTCCTAGTCTTGTAAAAAGCAACCCTTTCGCTTTTTTATATTCTTCCATCGTACCATGATAATCTAAATGATCTTGACTTAGATTGGTAAAAACAGCAATATCATAGTCACAACCAAATACTCTGCCTTCTACAAGGGCATGGGAAGATACTTCCATAACAGCTGTATCAACTTTTTGCTCCACCATTTGATGAAACACCTTCTGCAGGGTCACAGCTTCTGGAGTTGTATTTTTTGTTTCTTGTATTTGCTCACCGATTTTGGTATACATCGTACCGATGATTCCTGTTTTTTTATTTGCCTCTTTTAAAATAGCATCTATTAAATGGCTAGTTGTTGTCTTTCCATTTGTACCTGTTATTCCAATAAGCTGAAGCTTTTGAGTCGGCTTTTGATAAAATACATCTGCAAGCACACTACTAGCTCTTTTTGTATCTTTTACAACGATCACTGGAATAGGCAAGGACAGACTTCTTTCCGCTATGACAGCGACTGCCCCAGATTCGTATGCTTTTTGGGCAAAATCATGGCCATCGACTGTATAACCTTTTATACAAATAAAAAGACTGCCATCTGATACTTTGCGATTATCATTCTCTATTGATTTTATTTCCACATCTTCTCCGGTATAAGGAGTGTATGGCTGTAAACTCTCAATAAGTTTTTTTAATTGCATCGCTTTTTGATTCCTCTTTTCTCTAGCTCTATATGTAATCTTTGATTGCTCATAAATATTAATTATATACTAAATAATGAATCAGCCATATAGATTATACAATTTTCTTAGCGTATTTTATTTTACATGATTAAAAAAAATTTATCTATGTTGTACCTTATTGTTGGAGAATTTATATTAGAAGAATAATTTAAGATAGAGGAAAATTTTAATTATTTACATACGAGCTCTATTCTTGGATTAAAAGGCTCAAGAGGCTTTTTTATAGAGGAAGAGAAGCGGCACGTATTATGCTGCCGCATCTCTTCCAATTAATTAAATTGAACCAAAATAGTTGATCCTTCCTTCACTTTTGTTCCAGGCTCTGGAGATTGCTTAATCACCGTATCCCCGCTTCCACTTGAATCAATTTTAAGATTAATAAACATTTCACTGATATCTTTTTTCGTATGCCCGACAAGGTCTGGCACTTCTATTAATGGATTTTCCGGATATTTATATACTTTGTCAATTTGATCTTTACGAGGTTCCACACCAAGTGCTCTCAAACTATCTCCCATAATCGCGCCAACAATTGGAGCAGCAACCGCACTACCGAATTGCACCGTTCCTTTTGGGTTATCTACTGCCACGTACACGACTAATTCAGGATCATCAGCAGGTGCAAAGCCGATAAAGGATAGTATATAATTATTTTCTAAATATCTTCCACCTGAAGCTTTTTGCGCCGTCCCTGTTTTTCCACCAACTCGATAGCCTTCCACAAAGGCCTTGCCTCCAGATCCCTTTGCCACAACATTTTCTAATGCCCGTCTTACTTCTTTAGATGTTTCTTCAGAAACTACCTTTCTTTTTGCAACAGGCTTTTTCTCCATAACCACTTCACCAGTAGATGGATCAATTAATTCTTTTGCTACATAAGGAGTATATAAAGTGCCCCCGTTAATGGCGGCAGATAATGCTGTAACTTGTTGAATTGGCGTTACGGCGACGCCTTGACCAAATGCTGTTGTCGCTTGCTCCACTGGTCCTACTCTGTCCATGTTAAACAAAATCCCTTTAGATTCCCCTTGTAAATCAATTCCTGTTTTTTGCCCAAATCCAAAATCACGAATATATTGAAACAGCTTATCTTTGCCAAGACGTTCCCCTAATTCTACAAAACCAGGGTTACAAGAATTTTGAACGACCTCTAAAAACGTTTGCGAGCCATGTCCTCCTCGCTTCCAGCATTTAAGTTTTGCTCCACCTACTTCGGCATACCCTTTATCATAAAAAGTATCCTTATCTAAATCTACTTTTCCTTCTTCTAAGGCTGCTGCCAATGTAATAATTTTAAAGGTAGATCCTGGTTCATATGAACTCCATATCGGTAAATTACGATTATATACAGTGGAATCCACATTTTGAAAATCTGATGGATCAAAGCCTGGACGACTTGACATCGCCAAAACCTCGCCAGTCTTCGGGTTCATTGCAAGTGCGATAATCGATTCAGGATCATAGGTTTGTTGGGCTATATCCAATTCTCTTTCTACAATCGTTTGAATTTTTGTATCGATGGTAAGGACTAAATCATTCCCATTAACCGGCGCTTCATAGGCATCAGCCATATCATTCATTCTCTGTCCTTTTGCATCCGAATAATATTGAACAGATCCCTTCTTTCCCTTCAACTCATCATCATATTCCAACTCTAAACCTATTAGCCCTTGATTATCAATACCAGCAAACCCTAATACATGGGATAAATAGTTTCCAAAAGGATAAGATCGCTTCGAATCTTCACCAATATATACACCGTCTATATCAAGTGCACGAACTTTTTTGGCCTTTTCATGCGTGATTTTCCTACCTTCTTTTAAACGAACACTCATCTCCCTTTGGATAATCTGCTTATAAACAGATTCCTTATCTGCTTCTAATACTTCTGCAAGCTTTTCAGCGGTGTCTGCTGGATCTTTAATTTGGCGTGGTACTATATAAACCGTTGGCGCACTGACATTAGTCGCAAGCGCTATTCCATTACGATCCAAGATCTCTCCTCGTTGTGGCTCAAAAGCAATTTGTCTACTCCATAAATTTTTTGCTTTTGTTGTAAGCTCGTCCCCCAGAAAAAATTGAACATACGCCAATCTTGTATCAATTATGAGAAAAATAACTATCCCAGCAACAAGCGCTATCAACAATCGCTTCCGAACGGTTACATTTGAAACCCGCATACAGATGGAACCTCCTTTATACTAGCTCAATTGAAATATATGCTTGTACGAATCGGAATAGAACGGAGAGTATTTGTTCGTTGCTTGGAAAAAAGGTAGGGATTTTTGTATGAGGGATGTTTTGTTGATGAAAGCCACTTTTGTTTTTTTTTTCTAGTTATTGTGGTTTTCATCCCCTTGTTGAAAACCACTTTCCTTGCTTCTTCTGCTTATTTTGACGTTCATCTCTTTGATGAAAACCACTTCCCCTGCTTCTTCTGCTTATTTTGGCGTTCATCCCCTTGTTGAAAACCACTTTCCCCGCTTCTTCTGCTTATTTTGGCGTTCACCCTCCCGATGAAAACCACTTTCCCTGCTTTTTCTAATTATTTTGGCGTTCATCCCCTTGTTGAAAACCACTTTCCCTGCTTCTTCTGCTTATTTTGGCGTTCATCCTCCCGATGAAAACTACTTTCCTTGCTTCTTCTAATTATTTCGGCGTTCATCCTCCCGATGAAAGCCACTTTCCTTGCTTCTTCTGCTTATTTTGGCGTTCACCCTCCCGATGAAAGCCACTTTCCCTGCTTCTTCTGCTTATTTTAGCGTTCATCCCCTTGTTGAAAACTACTTTCCTTGCTTCTTCTAATTATTTCGGCGTTCATCCTCCCGATGAAAGCCACTTTCCCTGCTTCTTCTGCTTATTTTAGCGTTCATCCCCTTGTTGAAAACTACTTTCCTTGCTTCTTCTAATTATTTCGGCGTTCATCCTCCCGATGAAAGCCACTTTCCCTGCTTCTTCTGCTTATTTTAGCGTTCATCCCCTTGTTGAAAACTACTTTCCTTGCTTCTTCTAATTATTTCGGCGTTCATCCTCCCGATGAAAACCACTTTCCCTGCTTTTTCTAATTATTTCGGCGTTCATCCCCTTGATGAAAACCACTTTCCCTGCTTCTTCTAATTATTTTGGCGTTCATCCTCCCGATGAAAACCACTTTCCCTGCTTCTTCTATTAATTTTGGCGTTCATCTCTTCTGTGAAAACTATCTTTCACTCATAATACGCCCACTGATGTATACCAATAAGCCTATAATGCTTATCTAATATTCTCTTAATCCTCCGCATTCCTCCCGATATCAAACACCAGTCATATATTTCTTTTGTCGTTATCTTTCTTTCTGGAAAAAGCAGCTTAAATTCTTTAACACTTCGTAAAACTGCTAACTCCAAGCTTTCTGTATATCCACATACATTACATTTGATCATTGCGCGTTCTGTTGAAATAAACAGTGAGTTGCATTTTTCGCAAAGGATTCCTTTCTTAAGTTCTTCATAGGTATAACTTGGCATTCTTCGATAAGATGAATCTTCCATATGAAGAGCGATCAACTTTTCAGCTAAGAGCGCATACTGTTTTTTTACTTGTGATCTATTTTTTTCTAATAATTTAACATAACGATTTAATTGGTTGGGATAAATATAAGGCAAATGAAGTGGAGCTTGATATAAGATAAATTCGGGGTTTATAAAAACAACATGTGGAATAATTGTAATAGAGTAACCAAGCTGGTGAACTAATTGTCTTAACAGGAACTCTGTTCGTTTTAATTGAGTAATAGGATTATTGATTTCTACTTTATTGTTTTTCTTATAGAATCGATCATTTTCATAATAAAAGTCACCTTCGTAGTTCTTAATTTCATAGAGATGAAGTGCCTCTCCTTCTATCAATAAGGAGTCGATTTGAAATGTCGTCTGGTGTGATTGTAATAATAAATCATTTAATACAATACTATTTGGGGCTAAATCCCTTAAATGCTCATCAAACTTCCTCTCTCCTTCCCAGCCTTTCCCTTGATTTAAGTACTTTGTCTTCAATTCATCAGATAATTCCATTCGGCTATTTAATGATTTTAATAAAGCTAATTCCAGTGGTTCCCTTCTTTTCTTATACACTTTTTCACCCTCCTATTATACTAAAGCGTTACAAACGAACGCTTATTTCTAGTATACAATACCGCGTCCATCTCCAACAAAAAAGCTTCACTACATCTCAAAAATGTAGTGAAGCTCTCTTACTCTGGTTCTTTTAACTTAACCGATAACTTATCGTTTTCCTTAATCTTAGACCCTGCTTTTATACTTTGGGAGGACACATAACCACTGCCGGAACTTTCAAGTTTCAGCTTATTGAGGTCCGCTACTTTTAAAACATCGCGTAATGACCAGCCCTTCATATTAGGGACTGTTTCTTTCCCATCCGTCTTTAAGATTACTTTCTCGCCTTTTAGATAAGTATCTCCTTTGACTGGCAGCTGTTCTTCCACTGTCTTGCCGTCTCCGATAATAACGGCATTCAGCCTTTTATCCTCCAGAATTTTCTTCGCTTCTTCTGCAGTCATTCCACTTAAATTAGGAATTTCGATTGGCTTCGAAATTACTTCTTTTGTTGGAACTATATCCATATACTGTAGACTGCTCTTCATTACTGAAGTGAAAATTTCAGCGACTGGTTCAGACCCAGTTTCCGTTTCCTTTAACTTTGGTTGCTGAACAGCAACATACATTATTAATTCAGGATCATCCTTCGGAGCCATTCCTAAGAAAGAAAAGATGTAATCATTTTTACTTTTTAAATACCCACCGCCGCTTTTAGGAATTTGTGCGGTTCCTGTTTTACCGGCAACATCATATCCATCAATATTGAATTTTTTGTAACCAGTCCCTTTTTTACTCGTAATAACTGTTTCAAGAATATCGCGGACTTCTTTGGCTGTTTTTGCAGAAATTGGTGTTCCTGCAACTTTTGTCTCGCCTTTTTTAATGATTTTTCCTGTATTTGGATCTTTAATCTGTTCAATAACATACGGCTTTACCATTTTTCCATCATTGGCGATAGCTGTTGCAGCTTGAATTTGCTGAATTGGCGTTAAAGCAGTACCTTGACCAAAAGCAGTAGTAATTTTTTCGATTGGCCAATTAAATACAATCGAGCTATTTGCTTCTTTTGGCAGATCGATGCCAGTTGGCTGATCAAGGCCGAATTTTGTTAAATATTCTCTGAATGTCTCAAAGCCGATTTTTTCCTTAGCAAGTTTCGCGAACGCTACATTGGAAGATCGCTGAACACCTTCCAAATAGGAAATAGGTCCCCAACCAGCTCCATTATTATGATCTCCTATTCCTTCATATCTGCCTGACTGATACTCCTCGTTTGGATTGAATACTCCTTCTTCTACTGCTGCAGCTAAGGTAAAGATTTTCATCGTGGATCCTGGTTCATAATTGGTTTCGATTGCTTCATTATGCCAGGAAGCTGTAATACCTTCTCTTGTTTCAGGATCAAAGGACGGTCTTTGACTCATCGCTAATATTTCCCCTGTTTTCGGATTAGCTACAATCGCAATCATTTTTACAGGATCATATTCCGCATTCACCTTATTCATCGTATCTTCTAAAAAGGATTGAATTTTCTTATCGAGTGTTAAATAAACATCCTTGCCATTTTGAGCAGGCACGATTTTATCCTTACTGTTCGGCAAAATATAACCCCATATATCTTTACTATACTGCATACTGCCATTTGTGCCTGTCAGCATTTTATTTAAGCTTTCTTCAATACCTAATCTACCTGTTTCTTTACCATCATCCTCTTCCAAATAGCCGATAACATGGGAAGCAAAGATTCCATTCGGATAGAAACGCTTCTTCCCTTCGACAATTTGAATACCAGGAAGCTTTAAATCTTCAATTTTCTTTTTCGTCTCATAGGAAAGATCCTTTCCGGCCTCCCCAAATTCCACTTGTTTTGCGCCCTTTTTGGTTAAAATTCTATAAATCTCCGATTCTTTTAAATCGATATATTTCGCTAATTCTCTAGCTGTCAATTCAGGATCTGCAACATGAACTTTTTTATCCGGATTTTTACTCAATGATTTATCCGTTACAGCAACTAGCTTATAAGAAACTGCATCCTCCGCAATTACGTCCCCATTGCGATCTAATATACTTCCTCTAGAAGCCTCTAGCACACGAGAAGTGTTATGTTTTTTTTCTGCTTGTGCAGCTAGTTCTACTCCTGACACTTCTCCTGTCGCTTGAATATAGACAAACCGAATAACTAAAACAAAAAAGAGCAGACAAAAGAGAATAAAAAGGATGGCTGCTCCAAAATTAATATTAGGTTGTTTTCGAATCATTGCTTAATGCACAACCTTTACATTATCTTTACTAAAATCTAAACCTAATTTCCCTGCTACTTCGCGTAAGCGTTCAAAGCTGCTTAAATCCTTGACCTGTGTATCTAATTCCTTGTTTGACTTTTCAAGCGAATTAATGGAGCTTTCCGCTACTTGAATATCTTTATTTACTTGATAAATCTCCGATTGGTTGCTTACAATTTTTACGCCGCCAATACAAATAATCGCTACAAAGGCAATTCCTAAAATCTTCTCTCCAGGAGATAATAATGATTTAGTCTGTTTAATAACCTTTTTAACCGACTGTTTTTCTTCTTGTTGTTGATATTGATCCTGCTGAATTTTTCTTGCTAAGTTGCTCATTTAATTACCTCCCGCACCCTTTGGTTATTGTTTTTCTGCAATACGTAGTTTCGCTGATCTTGCTCTGTTATTAAATTCTAATTCTTCTTCTGATGGAACAATCGGCTTTCTTGTAATTAATTTCAATTCTGG
Organism: Niallia sp. FSL W8-0177; assembly: GCF_038006285.1. Classification (NCBI taxonomy): domain Bacteria; kingdom Bacillati; phylum Bacillota; class Bacilli; order Caryophanales; family Bacillaceae; genus Niallia; species Niallia sp. FSL W8-0177. Next base: position 1,078,604 of record NZ_JBBOUX010000001.1, on the reverse strand, counting down.
TTTAAACTCATCTGGAATAACCGGTAGTCCTGGCGGCAATGGCGGCAGGTCACTCATCTTTTTAAATGTCGACTTGCAGATTCTGTCTTCAAGAGAATGGAAAGTGATAACGCTGATTCTTCCGCCTGGATTTAACAACGTAATAGCTTGCTCTAACGAAGCTTCAAATACGCCAAGTTCATCATTAACAGCAATTCGTATTGCTTGGAAAACTCTTTTAGCAGGATGACCACCTTTTCGTCTAGCTGGCGCTGGAATAGCTTCTTTGATTAATTCAACCAACTCTCCAGTCGTTTCAATTGGCCGATTTTCTCTTGCTGCCTCAATCTTCCTTGCTATTTGTTTAGAGAATTTCTCCTCACCATAACGAAAGAAAATTTTAACTAATGATTCATATGACCAAGAATTGACTACATCATATGCAGTAACATCCGCTTCGTTATCCATGCGCATATCAAGCGGTGCATCATGATGATAACTAAATCCGCGTTCAGGAGTATCTAATTGCGGAGAAGAAACACCTAAGTCATAAAGAATTCCATCTACATGTGTAATCCCTAAGTTGTGAATTTCTTCTTTTAGATAACGAAAATTACTTTTGACAATCGTCAATCTGTCCTTATATGGGGCTAATTTTTCTTGTGCATTTTTTATGGCTATTTCATCTTGATCGAATGCAATTAATCTTCCGCTGCCTGATAATTTGGAAAGAATTAATTCGCTGTGCCCTGCTCCGCCTAAAGTACAATCCACATAAATTCCATCTGGCTTAATATCGAGAGCATCGACCGCTTCATTCAGTAATACTGTTGTATGATTAAACATGAATCCACACCTGTCTATAAATTTTTCTTGTAGGTAGTATTTATTATGTACATAGTGAAAAAATTAAATATCAAACCCAATCATATTCTCTGCAATTTCTGCAAAAGAATCCTCTGATTCGGAAAAATAATTTTCCCACTCTTGTTTATCCCATATTTCAATACGATTAGAAACACCGAGAATAACACACTCCTTCTCTAGCTGTGCATATTGAAATAAGGGGGAGGCAATATTAATGCGACCTTGTTTATCAATCTCACATTCTGTTGCTCCGGAGAAGAAAAATCGGGTAAATGCTCTAGCATCTTTTTTGGTTAAGGGCAATTGCTTGAGCTTGTCTTCAATTATCTCCCATTCATTCAGTGGGTAACCGAAAAGACATCGATCGAGGCCACGGGTTAGAATAAAGGTCTCACCTAAGTTCTCTCTAAACTTCGCAGGAACAATGATACGTCCTTTTGCGTCAACATTATGATGATATTCACCCATAAACATACCCTTGTCCCCCACTTTCTAACCTCAATGTACCACATTCCCCCACTTTCCTCCACTATTAATTTTAATTCTATCTATTTTGTATATTTCCTGCAACAAAAATAATAATTTTGAAAAGAATAAATAGGTTTCTTTGTCACTACTTTTTGAGAATTGACTGTTTATTTTCTAAAAGACAAACCTAGAGGAAGGAATGAAAATACGTTATAACAATAAAAAAACCGTCCTATAATTAGGACGGTACAGCTTATTGACAAAAGGAATTTAGGAAATGTAAATGGAATTATTATGCATTGATTGGAGTGGAAGGGGTGAGACTCCTGTGGGATCTGCGAGACAGTCTGAGACCCTGCAGGCCTTTAAGCCGCAGCGACTCAGCGCGAGCCCCACGGAAAGCGAACCCCTGCAATGGAAATCAATTCTTATTTAAAAGAATGTATATGTATAAACTAAGACAAACTCCTAATTACTGAATTAGGAGTTTGTCGACAGTCTGAACCTTCCTATAATTAGGACGGCAATCATTCTTTTCTTCCTTATAATTTAATAACCTTATGTGTTCCATCAAAATCCATTGGCAATTCCATTACACTTTGAATAAAATCCATACCATATTTATTTAAGAAATAAGTGATATTCCAAACTCTTTCTTGTGGAGATCCTTCTGGTTTTAAATTTTGTTCAATGCGATTGAATTTATTTACCAGTACTTCATGCTTTAATTTTACGGAAGCATCGACTTTGTTCTGCAAAAATTCAACCTGGCTAACTAAGAAATCTTCATTTTTTTCTAATAACGGCAGTAAGCCTTTATACTCCGCCTTCATTTCCTCTTCCACTTGATCGTATTTCGTTTTGATTATATTTGTTAACTCACTAAGTATCTGTTCAATCCGTTCATTCGAGACAGACTTTAAAAATTCCGCACATTTTTCAGAGGTTCCATTTACAAGAACATCCTTTATCGATAATTTTAGTTCCTCTATGTCTGCTTCCACGCTTCTCTCTAAGAGTGTAATATTTAAGCGAGGAATAACAGGCGGCATTTTAATCCCTAGGTGCTCAAAAGCCTTTTTAAGTTCCGCCCAGTATGCAATCTCTCCAGGTCCGCCAATAAATGCTAAAGTAGGAAATAATAAATCTTGCGTTATTGGTCTTGTTACCACATTATTGCTAAGCCTTTGAGGGAATTCACTTGCAATCTCTATTAACTGTTCCATTGTAAAAGATACCGTTCTATCTTTCCCGATAAAACAGTTTTCTATTTCATCGTATTGCAGCAATACTCTTTCTTGCTCTGCTTCATCATAATAAAACAAGTTAACAGGATTTTCTGCCATTTCGATAACTAGAGAATATCCCTTCTCCTGTACTAACTTTTGTTGTTCTGAAACGGAATCTGCCAATTTTTGAAATTCATTAATTTGTTTAAGGAAAATTTCTTTCTCCAACTTGCGAATCTCTTTATCACCAGAATCGACCAATAGTAATCCATAATCTTGGAATAAACTCATAGTAATATAGCTAAAGAAGTCAACTATCGTGGTGGATTCATGGACAGCGCTATGCAAAAGTTCCAACAAAGGCTTAGAATGATCTGTTTCACCATAGGATTCAACGACTTTTTCCAGCCATTCTATACAGACTTCTTTTTCCAGCAATATATCGGAAGCCATTCTTTTATCCAACACTCTTTGCGGAAAAACTATCTTCTTCATTTTTTCCTTACCTGGTGTATAAATATGATTAATTTCTAAATAATCATGGTCTTCTCCCGCTATCCAGAATACTGGCACAACCGGGATACCTAATTCTTCTTCTTTTTGTTTAGCTAACAAGATAATACTAATTACTTTATGAATGGAGTATAACGGTCCTGTTAAAACACCCGCTTGTTGTCCACCAATAACAACTACACTGTTTTCCTTTCTTAATTTAGAAAGGGATTGCCTCACCTTTTCACCTTGAGGGAACTTTTTCATGTAATCTGCAATATAATCTGCAAGATCATTCCTCATAAAAGTTCTCGTTTCTAATTCTTTAACTCTCTTCTCATAGCTACCATTATCAAGATAAGAATAATGAAAAAAGTCTTCCGCACTATTCTTTTGTTCTAAATAATCTGTTACGAATTTATTTGCCACAGGCAAAGAGAGATTCATCATCTCCATCTATGTACTTCCTTTCTCCTATTCGAGTTTTCCTTATATATGTATTTTCTCCTTATTAAAGACTCTTTCTATAGTGGGAGTCCAACCACGAGCTTATCATCCAGCTATAAAAAACATTCATTTTATTTCGCCACATAGAAAAGTATAGCATCCCTTTACTATAAAAGAAAAAAAGTTGCTTATAAGCCTTATCTTTTCGATTTATTTTCTTTTTAGCATCTGCCAGTTCGAGCCCACCTATTCATTTAAAGGAGCACTGGCTTGCTAAAACCATTTAAGTTACTTTATTATAATCAATTATTATATCATTCCAAGTGTTCTCCATATAGATAATATAAGGCCATAAACGAGCAATACAATATATAAAAGGAAAAAAAGAAGAAAGGTTACACGCCAAATTCCTTTAAATACTTTTTTGTATTGTATTTCCTCTTTAAACTTCCAATGAATAATAACAAATAACATGCCAATCAACAAGATAAATATCACAATATACAATAAGAGCGAAGTATGCCAGATGGATTGAATAAGAAAATGGACAGAAACAATAAAAAAGATGGTACTTATATCTAGGGCTAGATGTATAGATAGACGGTGCTTTTTTGTAATCAACTTACTAATAACAAAAACAATAAACAATGTAAAGATAGGAAAAACCACGAGAAAACTAATGAGCTGTGAAGTTAGATTAATCATGGATAAACACCTCTCTTTCTCGTTCTTTTCCTTTAATCATCCGATAAACCACCTTTGCAATAGGCACACTCTGCTTTTTCTTTTTTGCTTCCTCTATTATGTATCCTAAAATTGCATCTATTTCCGTAGGCCTTCCCGCCTCCATATCCTTTAGCATCGAAGATTTATTTAAAGCTGTTTTTCGTATGACTTCCAAACAATACTCTCGATAAATTTCTTTATCAGCTTCATTTATCGTTAAAACATCTAATACCTCATTCATAAACATAGTCATCACTTCAGAATAATAAGCGTTTTCCAGCAAAACACCATTTGGCACCTGCAAAATACTAGTTAAACTATTTACAAGACAATTTACGACTAATTTTTTTGGCAGCATTATTTCATAATTATGCTCCATTATAAATAAAAAGTCTTTATTGGTCGCTGTTGTGAGCTTGGTAAGTATATCGTCCATTTCTCCTTTTAAGCAAGCTATTTTTATTGCTCCTACACCAGTATGTATGACTGTTTGCTCATCTTCCTTCATCGCTCCATGTTCGACAATTCCTATCAATATATTAGCAACTCGCGAATTCCTAATTGTCTCTATGTGTCCCATTCCATTTTGTAAAAAGCACATTGCCTTTATTTTATCACCCATTTTTTCCATCTTCTCGTAAATGGACGATAATTGATATTGCTTCACTGCCACGATTGTCAGCTCTTCTAGTCCATTCCACTCTTCAAAAAACCGTACGTGTACTGTTCGATTTTTCTTTTCGTCATTTACTTTATAATATATTCCTTCCTCTAAGATTCGCTCGTATTGCTTCTTTGACCGAACATATAAGGTGATATCATGCTTTTCCTTTAACTGGTATGCACATAATAAGCCAATTGCCCCAGCTCCAATAATTGCAATTTTCATCAGAAGCTCCTTTATCGTTTCAAGTTATCGTTAGTTATATATTAACATTTTCTGAAATGTTTGTAGTACGAAAATCACAGCAATAGAAAAAAATAAAATATTATTCTTGCCCTAAAAAACGAAACGAAAGCTAAAAAACGAGTGGAATCACACAGTTATTGAAAGATAATCTATAAAAGAGATTTTTTAAGGTTTAATAATATAGAAGGAATAAAATTAGAGAAGAATGTGACAACTTTAATGGGGAAAACGCGGTATTATACTCACAAAATCAAATTGATTTTGTTTTCTTTACATAGGGAGATTTTGATGGTTTATATAAAGCAGCCGCTCATATTCTCCTTGGGAGTCAAGTGAATCCATTGATTCTCCTCTGCCTCACCTTTTATATACAGGAGTTTTGAGCGGATGCTTCCTAACTGACAGGATTCCTCCTGCAATATAGAATATTTATTTGATCTAATTATTATAGAAATAGATGCCATTAGCATTTCAGCTAAAGAAAATCTTACTTATACCTTGGGAAGTTTATCCTCATCTTTAAAAACCACCATTTGTCTTGCTTTTTCCATCAGCTCCACTAATGCTTTATAAGCACCTTCCATGGAATCTAATTCACTTTGCAGTTCTTCATTTTCCTTCTTTAATAACGCTAGCTTTTCCTCTAATTCTTTCGTTTTCTCTTTAACGGTGGAAGAGTCTATATTTTCTTGTTCCCACTTAGTTGCTTTATCATATAAATCTTTTAAATATATCATCATTTCATCAAATTGATTCTGTATAGGAGTTGGAGATATAGCAGGCTGGCCAGTTACTTCTTCTTGAGAAAACTCTTCTGCTACATTTGTCTTTTTCAATTGCTTTCTTTGTTTTTTGGCAAGTTCTATACCAGATTTATATTGTTTGCGTACATATGAATTCCAGCGAAATCCACATGCTGCACTTGTTCTTGATAATAACTTCCCCACTTCTTCAAATGCTTGAAGCTGTGTACCGCCTTCTCTAATATGACGAAGAACAATTTCAGCAAGTAAAATATCTTCATCTTTTGACCAAGCATCTTGTCTTGTTGTTGTCATCAGTGTACCCTCCTAGTGTTTTTTATTCATACATATGCATCTACTAGAAAAGATAGACTGATTTATTCATATTACAGAAAGAAAAATTAATGGCACGCAAAACTGCTTAAAGATCTATTCAAGAAAATAATTCGTCTTCCGATACCACTTTGATACCGTTTCTTCTTAAAAGCGCTGTGGTTACACCCACACCGTCCATTCTTGTGCCATCAAAGCTCCCTGAATATATACTACCACTACCACAAGAAGGACTATTTTCTTTTAAGACTACCATTTCTGCCTCCAAGTCTTTAATAAAAACTAACGTTTTATTAGCCCCTTCGATATACATTTGTGTCACATCATTTCCTTTAGCATCTTTAACAAACGCTCTTCCATCGAGAACATCATAACCATCCCCTCCGACTATCTCGGCTGGCTCCCTCGGAGTAGAGAAGCCTCCCAATAATTCCGGACAAACCGTTCTTATGCTTTCTTTTTTTATAAACGCTTCTATGTTGGCATCTAAACAATCCGTCCCATTATACCGAACTTTCAGACCAGCTAAACAAGAACTTACGACAATCATTGCTCAACACCTCATTAATATGTATTTTCTTCTAACTTTCAAAACTTCCTTTTATTTTACCTCAGCTATTTTATAAAAATAACGATAACATGGAAAAAAGCACAAGAACTTAAGTTCTTGTGCTTTTAATCAACAAAAAAGATAATTAGTTGCTTACAACTTCTTTCCCTTTGTATGTTCCGCAAGCGCTGCATACACGGTGAGCAAGTTTCATTTCACCACAGTTAGGGCATTCTACCATACCAGGCACTTGTAATTTAAAATGTGTACGACGTTTTCTCTTTGCAGTTTTAGATGTTCTTCTAAAAGGTACAGCCATTCGTCCCACCTCCTTAAAGAGTATTAAGAAAGTAATGAGAAAAGATATTTCCAATCTCACATTTTTCTTTTGCATAATTAAATATGAGTTTATTTACTCATTTTCAAAAAACTTAGCAAGTCCTGCAAGACGAGGATCAACTTTCTTCTCCTGTAAATCTTGCTCTTGGATTACTTCCCAATCATTTCCTGATTGCGGAGCTCCCTCTTCTGTTACATCTTCACAGAAGACTTGCATCGGTACCTCAAGTAAAAGTATTTCGGCTATAATTGGCTTTAAGTCAATTACATCCCCTTTCACCTGATGAACTTCCTCTTCGTCTGTTTCATATTCCGAAACTTTTAATAGGAAGGTTTCTGTTGTTTCAACATTAATTGGATAATCCACGTCTACTAAAGTACGAGAGCAAGGTAGCACGAGCGATCCTTTTATATTTAAATGAAAAGTCACTTTCGTTGAATCAATATCCGTACGTCCTGTTATATGAATAGGAGATACTTTTCTTATGGTTGGATCTGTTTCTTTGATCTCATCCATATTTATTGTTTCATCAATTGGCAATCCCTTACTTCGAAATTTTTGTAACTGGCTTAACGTCCATTTCATATATATCACCCCAAGGCAACAAAGGTAATTATAGCTTTCATATAATTATTTGTCAATATTTTTTCTTTACAGTAAATAATAAGAGATATGTCCTGAATCACGACCATATTTCGTGATTTCTTTTCTATTCTACCCATATTCATCAGAATTGCAACCAAAACTTCCTAAATGATTTTTATTTCTCTCCCCTTTGCTTTCCATTTAAGCTATTAGCAAAGCTTTACCTTCTAAAATTCGTAGAATAGAAACTATATTAGAAAGTAGACAGCCCTATTAAAACCTCGGTTCTATTAAAACAAGCAAATCATATAGGTTTCTCTTTTATAACCACTATTTTTAGGATAAACTTTTATTAATACAACCATAAAGAAACTAGTTAGGGAGAATGTGATGAAAGCAGTTGGAATAGTAGTAGAATATAATCCATTTCATAATGGACATTTGTATCATATCCAAAAAGCGAAAGAACTAACACAGGCAGATATTGTGGTTGCTGTTATGAGTGGTCCTTTTCTGCAGAGAGGAGAACCTGCCCTTGTTTCTAAGTGGGCTCGAGCAGAAATGGCTTTGGAAAGTGGAGTAGATCTTATTGTGGAGCTTCCTTATGCTTTTGCCACACAGCATGCTGCCGTATTTGCTTCTGGCGCTGTTGATATTTTGCAAAGCTTAAGTTGTAATTTCTTATGTTTTGGCAGTGAATCAGGCAGCATTGATGCTTTTCATCAGATTTTTACCAAGCTGCAAGAGCAAAAGACAGAAGAGGATTTACTTGTTAAGAGATTTATGAAACAAGGAATAAGCTATCCGAAAGCTAAATCATTAGCGATAAAAGAATTAACAAATAGTGATGATCACACCACGCTAAATCTTAGTATGCCAAATAACATCTTAGGATATGAATATTATAAGGCGGTGCATACCAATAAGTATCCTATGGAAATTTGCACAGTTGCCCGCATGAAAGCAGACTATCATGACAAAACATTTACTTCGGATACGATAGCTAGCGCAACAAGCATTCGTGAAGAATTATTGCATGCCAAGGGAGACATAAAAAAAATAGAACCCTTCCTCCCCGCAAGTAGTTATCAAATACTACAGCAGTATAAGGAAACATACCTCGCTTATCATACTTGGGAGAATTACTGGCACTATTTAAAATTCCGTCTCCTTCAGTCAACAGCAGAAGAGCTAGCTACCATATATGAGATGGAGGAAGGTTTAGAGTATCGCTTCCTCAAATATGTAAAAACAGCATCCTCTTTTCAGGATTTTATTCGTTTAGTAAAAACGAAAAGATATACATGGACAAGGCTGCAAAGAATTTGCGTACATATTTTAACAAACACCAAAAAGGCAAAAATGCAGTCTTCATTGAAGCCAAGTTTTATTCGTTTACTTGGTACAACTGTAAATGGCCGTCTCTATTTAAAAGAAAAAAAGAAGCAGTTTCAGCTGCCAATTATCAGTAAGCTTTCTGCTTTTGATAAAGAAAAAATCGCATTAGATATTCGCGCTTCGCAAATTTATGCTTTAGGTGTTCCTAATCTTGTTCAGCATCAACTATTAGAGATGGATTACACCAAACCTCCAATCATGAAATAATTCCTATGCAAGGACTAGTTTATTGGTTGGAGTTCTTTATAAACAGCTTAAAGATTAAAGGCCCTCCACTGTAGTAAATCGAGAACCTTTAATCTTTATTTGTTTACTCTATTAATTACTTTTTTTCCTTCTTTCTTTTTTTCTGATTTCCTTTTTAATCCCTTCTATATATCTTCTCGTTTCTGTTTCCCCTATTTTAATAATTTTCTCCAAATCAGTAAATGCCTTACTATTAAACATTTCAACAGGCGGCTTAATCATCACATCACTTGCTACCTCGCGTGATTCTACTAGTTCCATTTGCATGATATCTAATGAACGCATAATTACATCATAAATATTAGAAATATCTGTATGAATGTTTACTTTTGCTACATCGACAGCAATTACAATATCTGCTCCCATTTCCTTCACAACTGAGACAGGAACACGATCGATTACTCCTCCGTCTACAAGCAATCGCCCGTCAATTTTTTCTGGAACAAATATGCCTGGAATAGAAATACTTGCCCGAACAGCATCAGCAATGGGCCCTTTTGTAAAAACTACTTTTTCTGCTGTTAACAAATCTGTCGCAACAATGGCAACAGGGATATCTAACTCCTCTAAATTTTTTCCATAGGTAAACAAATGAATTAATTCCTTTACACGGTTCCCAGCGATAAACCCCATTTTAGGCACAGTAAAATCCAAATAGTATTTTCTTTTAAAGAACTTGGATAAAGTGTATAATCGCTCAATATCGGATCCTGCTCCATATAGACAGCCAACTATAGCACCTATACTGCTACCAGCAATATAATCTATTGGGATGTTCTCTTCTCTAAGTATTTTTATTACACCAATATGTGCAAATCCTCTCGCTCCACCTGACCCTAACGCTAATCCAATTTTTGGGCGTTCCATATTGTCCCACCTATTCTTATCAAAATAATAATCTATATATTCTTATGGTCTTTTTTTTTATGTTATGAGTATATTGATTGGTAGAGGGATATTCTTCAGGCTGTTTGTGTACAAGTATTCTTTTTTATTAAATATGTTTCTTAAACAGTCTTTCTTCTATAAAAAAGAATACTTACCTACTATTTTCTATTTGAAGGGGGAGCAATATAATTTGTTACGCTCAAAATTTAAGACAATCGTACTCGCTTTATCTGCGTCCCTATTAGCTCTTGCTCTAATTTCTTTTCCAGGAGTTGCAGTTGACGCTTCCAAAAATGGACTAAACACATGGTGGACGATTGTTTTTCCTTCACTTCTTCCTTTCCTTATTTTATCCGAAATTTTAATCGGTTTTGGTGTAGTTCGTTTTATTGGTGTTTTATTGGAACCCATTATGCGACCTCTCTTTAAAGTTCCAGGTGTAGGTGGATTTGTTTGGGCAATGGGCATGGTATCAGGCTTTCCTACTGGAGCAAAATTAACAGCAAGAATGCGTGAAGAAAAACAATTAACAAGAACAGAAGCTGAAAGACTCGTTTCTTTTTCTAACGCTTCTAATCCAATGTTTATTATTGGTGCAGTTTCAGCTTCTTTTTTTCATAGTCCCAAACTAGGACTACTTCTTGCCTTTTCTCATTACTTAGCCAACTTTACAGTAGGACTTTTTATGAGATTTCATGGCAAGGACACAGAAATAAAGAAACAGGAGGCAACTGAAAAAGCCTCTATCAAAAGAGCATTACGGGAATTACATCAAACTCGATTAAAAGACAAGCGTCCGCTTGGCAAATTAATGGGTGATGCCGTTACTTCTTCAATTCAATCATTATTAATGGTCGGTGGCTTCATTATTCTTTTTTCCGTTATTAATCGATTACTATTTCACTTACATATTACTTCTTTTGTTGCTAAATTGTTAGAATCTATTTTCCAGCTATTCACTTTTTCTGGCGAATTAACGATTCCATTCATTGCTGGGATATTTGAAATTACATTAGGAAGTCAATTAACAAGTGAGGTAGAAACTTCTACCCTTATGCATCAAGCAATCCTAACTAGCTGTATTCTCGGCTTTAGTGGTTTGAGTGTACAAGCGCAGGTTGCAAGTATTCTAGCACAGACAGATATTCGCTTTAAACCATTTTTTATAGCAAGAATAATGCAAGCAATCTTCTCCGGTATTTATACATTTATCGCTTGGGATTTCTTTAACAAAACCTTTTTGGCAAAAGATGCTCCAACGATTGCAATTCCAGGATTAAAACAGGAGGGAGCTTTCTTTCAACAAATATTTGAAAATATTAGCACATGGGGTCCAATTGTAACGATTATTTCCTTGACAATTTATTGTTTTATCTTAGTAAAAAGATTATCTCCAAGAGAAGAAGTATAAAAAAGACTTATTGCCATAAAGATATAAAAATCTTTTAGGCAATAAGTCCTTTTTTATTCATATTACTGGAGAGAAAGCGTTAGGGACGATTTTTATGAAACTTTGCTCTTAACGCATCATGAACAATCTTTGGGACAAGCTCCGAAATGTCACCATCATACTTACTGACTTCTTTCACTATACTTGAACTTAAGAAAGAATATTGATTATTTGTCATAATAAAGAATGTCTCAATATCATCTGATAAAACTCGGTTCATAGAGGTAATCTGCATTTCGTATTCAAAGTCTGATACAGCTCGTAACCCTCTAATAATTGCATTTGCATTTACACTTTTTGCATAATCAATCAAAAGCCCTTCATAGGACGACACAGAAACATTTTTAATATCTTTTGTTACTTCTCTAATTAACGCTAATCTTTCCTCTACTGAAAAAAAAGGTTTTTTGGCAGAATTATTTAATACACATATGTATACATGGTCAAATACCTTTGCTGATCGTTTAATAATATCAATATGACCGTACGTTATCGGATCAAAACTACCTGGGCAAACTGCTATACTAGCCATTTCTTAGTCCTCCATACCATTTTGTAAGGAATAAATAGAAACCGCAATTATTCCATATTTTTCATGTTTCACTTGTTGAAGTCTGCTAACTGCCTCAGGCAAAGAAATTTCCGAACCGTGTTCACAAACAATAACTCCGTCTTCCTTTAAGAGACCTGCTTCATCAATAAATGTTAGCATTTTTTCCAACTGCTGCTTTTTATATGGCGGATCTAAAAAAATATAATCAAATCTTTTTTCTCTTTTTTGTAATGCTTTTAAAGCACGATCCGCATCGTTGCGATATACCTCTGCTTGGCTATCTAATTTGCATATAGAAAGATTTTCTTTAATCGTATGTATCGCTTTTCCTTCTTTGTCTACAAAAATAACAAGATCCAATCCTCTACTTAAAGCTTCAATACCTAGTCCACCACTCCCAGCAAATAAATCAAGGCCTTCTCCTCCTTGAAAGTAAGGACCTATCATGTTAAAGATGGCTTCTTTGACTTTATCTGTAGTAGGTCTAGTCGAGTTACCAGGCACTGCCTTCAATGGAATCCCCTTATTTTTACCGGAGACAACTCTCATTTCAATCACCACAACCCTAATTTTACTTTAACTGCTTTTACCTTCCCTATCCTACCATAAACCTTATAGCGAGCCAACATTTTAAAGATTTTTTACTATTTATACCATGAATAGTTTTATTCCACCTATTAACTAAAAAAGAAGACTATCTTACTTTATCCAAAAAAATTATTTTGATTAGGTATAAGTGTTCCATGGTTGGGGATAATGTAATTAACAGCATCTATTCGAGGATGTTGTTGCCAACCGCGGAGAAGACTTACGTTTCCCCTAAGTTTTCCTCCGGTTTCTCCTCTCCCTTTACCTTCTTTCCTTATGAATAATAAGGATGTGGAAGGAGCCTGCAGGTATTTGCCTGCAGGCTTTTTTTACTCCCCTTCCCAATTTAAATGGAATTATATTAAAGAAAAAAACAGTATGGATGATGACTTAGTCGCAGAAGTTAATCCTTCTAACTAAGCTTCGTCCATACTGCTCTTATTATCTTTTAAGCAGCTATTAAATTCCCATTTTATAATCATATTCTTTCGCTTTATCTGGCCGCGAATTTTCAAATTCCATTTTTAAAAATGGTTTATAGGAAGGTTCTACCTTTTTAACAAAAGAATGAGCATTTATTTTTTCCATTATGCTTTCTACGTCACTTTGGTTTGTGTAGAGCACAACATATTTTAACCTTTTGGAAATAAAATGAACATTCCCATATCTTCTTAACATTTTTGCTTGTTTTAGTGAAAATAACCAAACAATAATCCCTTGTCGTTGCCCTAGCATAATTTAACCCCTTTAAATACCATTATTTATCATAATAGCATAGGAAAAGAAAATAGAAAAGCAATGATCATCTAGGATCATTGCTTTTAAGTATATTATGCAGAACAACTACAGCTTCCACCACTACCACAACCTCCGGAGCAGCCAGAAAGTTCATCAAAAAATGGATTACCTGTTGGTACTTTAATGAAAGTAGAAACAGAACGTCCAATAATAACACTAACATCATCTAAAAGCTTTTGTAAACCATTCTCAGCAATTTTAAATGCTGCTACATTATCATCTAAATCCATCTCGCGTTTAAGCTGTCTTATTTCCATCATCACTTTTTTATATTCAGGATGATATTTTCCAAAACGCTGAACTTCTTCATATAGCTCTTTCATTTTGTTAAAAGAATGAATTTTCCGCTGTGTTTCCTTATTTGATTGTATATTGGCCAAACAAATACGGTATTGTTCTGCAACATCTGATTCTAATATCATTTCAGCAATCTCTTCTGCTTCCTCTTGAATAAGGAGTATTTCAGTTGTCGCAAGCACGTATTCGCTCACCTCCACCTCTTATTCTACATGAAAGACACTAGAAAGAAAAGGAATGTGATATCCTTTTTTATCTAACTTTTAATCATTACTTGAAATGACTTCTGATATTGCATTTCCTTACTTGCTGCATCTATAACAGAAAGATTAATCGTATGCTTTCCTGCTTTCAGTCCTTCAATTACAAAGGCAGCAGAAGAATATTCATACTTCTGACCATCAACTTCTAAAACTATTTTACCTAATTTCCCCTGGCTATCTTCTCTGAATGAATAGTCCTTTACTCTGCATTCTACAAATACTTTATTTCCCTTCACTAAATGATGCACAGCCATCTTTTCTGTATCTCTATAAGTAGTAGAGGCTTGTACAGCCATATTTGATGAGATTACACCATTTACTGCTTCCTTATGAGGTTTTACTTTTGGATCAGGTATATCATGGCTACACCCAGTTAAAAGGAGAAAAGCAGGAATACAAATCAATCCGAATTTTTTCAACATAAACACTCCTGGTAATTTTAATAATGTTTTCGTTAGTATTACCATTCCTGTTTGTTTTACTCAAAGTATTTATTGACTTCTAAAGACCTAAGATTGTGCATTCATTGCCTGAAACATGCTAACCATCATAGACGCCATTTGTACACCATTCGAAAACTTTTCCACATGATCTGGGATGGTTTTTTTATAATAATGAAGGGAAGCAATCTCAAAGACTTCTAACTGATTTGGATTTCTGCTTAATTCTCTATACCATTGTGGCTGTTCTCGTATAAACTGTTGCAATTCTGTATTCTGCGCAATATATTCTTTAATATTCTGTCTCATATAATCCTCCTATTTAATCTTTCCTAAAAGAAAATGGTCCAGAAGGTTTTTGTTCTGTTGGCGCAGATGTTCCACTAGAACCACTATTGGGAGCGAATTGAGAGATAACACCTTGCAACGTACCTAAAGCTTGGTTTAAGTTTGCCAAGTATCCTTGGATTTGATTTTGGTCCATATTCTTTAATGTATCAACAATATTAGACATCCATACAGTCCGATTACCTGATGCCTCTTCTTTCTTTTGGGTGGACTCAGCACTACCTTCTAATAAACCATCCCATCTAGTATCATTTGGACCTAATAAATACCAATCCTCATATAATTCCTGTAATGTCACATTCCCACTTCTTGCCTCTTTCAATATTTTAGGGTTTGCTTTTACAAATGCTTTAAATTCTTCTACAGAAGGATGAAGTTTTTTATCAGCCATCATTATTTCACCTCTAATTTGATACATCTGCCTATATTACTTTATGACAGCTTTGTAAAAAGTGTGCATTTCTCTTCATATTTCCCTAAAACCCTGTAACTAATAAGATTGGTTAAAGATAACCAAATCCTGCTATGTAATTATCCCTACCATACACCAACAACTCAGATAAAAAAAACAGCCGACCACTCCTCCGCTGAGTTTGCCGACTGTTTCTTTTTCTACTCTTACCATTTTTCGATAAAATTTTGTGTATAGTATTTATCAAATACTCCTACTCCAAGATGTGTAAATTTCTCATTTAATAAACATTCTCGATGCCCTTTGCTATTTAGCCAACCTTCCATTACTGCGGGAGCATCTGAATACCCTGCAGCGATATTCTCCCCAGCAACTTGATATAAGATGTCACCTGCTTTTAAGCGGTCCTCTAAATCACCATACTTCTCAGATGTATGAGAAAAGTTTTCGGTATCAAACATATCCTTACTATGGCCTAATGCTACTACCGCAGTAGGCTGATCCCATTCAACTGTATTTAACTTGAATCTTTTTCTTAATACATTTGTCATATCTAGAATTTGTCGCTCGTTTCCTTCTTGTATTGCTTCATTATTCTCCACATTACTCTGTGTCTCTAATAGTTCTCCCCGATAAACTAATTCATATGGTCTTAAATGAAGTAACGTTCGGGCATCCATATACCGAATACTTGATAGAGTACCATTAAATTTATCAAAGTATAGCTGTGCATAATAATCTCCAATTTGAATAAGTGGGCGGTTATTTATTTCATCCTCCGATAATTCAAAACGGTAGGAGGAATTTTCGTAGTTAAAGCTAATATTGGTTTCAATTGGAGTCATTGTATAAATATCTCCAACTTCTTGTCCAATTTTATAAGGCGTAACATTCACTGAGCTGCCAATTGCATAAATGGTAACTACTTTGTCATCAAGAATACCAGCTTGAAAATACTTAGAGTCATCCTTATTGAATATCCACCAGTCATATTCATAAGCGGAAGGATCAATTCTCGCTGGCTTCCCATACTTCTTTTTGAGTTCACTTGTACTCTTACCGATTAAGCTCCCTAACCCCTCTTTAGGAGCTGGCAAAACTTGCGTATTTTTACTTGCTTCTTTGAGATTATCCTCTACTTTTTTAGGATTATCACCATTTTCAACTAATACATCTGGCTGATTATTATCATCTGCTATACTAAAATAGAATCCAATCGCCGATAATATTGCAATAATTATGACAGTTCTTAATAAAATTTTCAGAGGATTCCCCCCTCTCTAGCATTGTTTCTATTAATATATGTGGCTTTCTTACTAAATAGTATAACTTAATTTAAATAATTTTAATAGAAGAAGTAGTTTTTCAATTATGTAAATAAAGTTACATTTAAAACCATCCATTTCGCCATTAGAAACCAATAAAAAAAATGCTTCTGTTTTTTAGAAGCATTTTTACATGTTATTTTTAAAAACCTAATATTGCTTTAATAACAGATGTCGTTTCTCCTCCATGATAAAAAACATAGAGTAGTAAATAAACCGCTGTTCCTGTAATAGCTGTAATAAACCAAATAATACTTGTGATCGGTCCTAACTTTCGGTGCTTTGCATATTGCTGCTTATAACCTGTATACAACATAATAATTCCTAATACAGCACCTATTGTGGCCAAGGTGATATGAAAGATAAGAAATATAGTATAGTAGATCTTAATATCATCTGGTCCTCCAAAAGAAGTGTTACCAATAAAAATCGTTCTTGATGCATAAATGACGAAAAAGATTACCGCGAAAATCGCTGCAAATAACATGACAGTCTGGTGTTGTTGTCTTTTTTTCTGCTTAATTAATCCCCAACCAATCGCTACAAAAATCGCACTTAAAATAATAAACGTAGTACTAATTGTCGGCAATATCGGTAATGTAAATTCCATTTAGCTATCCACTCCATAAAGTATTTACCTCTTTGTTTAACAAACTCCCAAAATTCCCTTTTCAATAAGACTGGTTCGCAAATTTAGTGCCGTTAACCAGGCAACACCCTCGACCTTTCTGACGAAAGCGAGCATTGCTCGGTCTCCTCTGTCTCACTAATCCCATCGAAGTCTATATGTATTCAGACTGCTCCAAGTTTCAGGATATTAATGTTTCTTATCGGAAAAAGCATCAAGCTTTAACCAATAAGAAATCAACCATTATTCTCCTTGAAATGTTCTCCCCTATAAACAATTCCTTTTTAGAATAATGTAAATACTACCATTGAGACAAATAATATTGTTAAATATTGAATGGAATAAATGAACATTGCTGTTGCCCATTTGTATTCATCTTCCTTTTTACTTGCTCGTATCCCCGTAATAACCCAACCGATATTTAATAATGTTGCTAATATTAAAAATGGAATACCGATTTGGTATAACAAAAATGGCAGCGGAAATAAAGCAATAATCCATATATACGTATGCCTTTTTGCTACCTCAAAACCTTTAACAACAGGGAGCATTGGAATTCCTGCTGCTCGGTACTCTTCTGCTCTTCGAATTGCTAAAGAATAAAAATGTGGCGGCTGCCAAACAAACATAATTAAAAACAAGCTCCAAGCCATCACATGGAGGCCAGGATCAATGGCAGCCCATCCAATTAGTGGTGGAAATGCTCCTGAAAAGCTTCCTATTACGGTGTTAGATACTAGTCGACGCTTTGTCCACATAGTATAGACAACGACATAGCTAAATGCACCGATTAAAGCAATGACAGTTGCAGTTATTGTTGTTAATAACAGGAATAAAGTACCAATGAAGAGAAAACCAAAACCTAAAACAGCAACTTTTGCAGGCTTCACTTTTCCTGTTACTGTTGGTCTGGACTTCGTTCTTTCCATTAATGGATCAATATCACGATCAATAAAATTATTTAAAACACAGGAACCTGCCATAATTAATCCTGATCCGATTAAAGTATATAATACCGTATCAATTTGCTCTAGAAACTTTGCATCTGTGAAGACTATTGCAAGCCAGATACCGGTAAACACGGTGATTAAATTTGAATTTACGATTCCTATTTTAATTAATGCGAGAAAATCCTTCCAAGCACTTGTTTCTGATTGTTGATTCGTCAATTTGGCTTCAGGATAAACGCGAGAATTAGCCATTTGATCATATCTCCCCTTTCATTACATACAAAAAGATATCATACTATATAAAATACCGTTCATTTTATTGTGTCATTATTCACATTTAACATCATAGCAATGTTAAAAAAAGACTCTTTTGCTATTAAACCATATTTTCATGAATATTTCTCTCTTTTTACACTAAAAACTTCAGTTGTCACATTATTGGTAAACTTTAACATTTATCACAACTTCCTCGAGAGCGTTTTACAAATAAAAAGACACTCTATTCATTATAGCCTTTTTTAGCAAGGAAGCAAATGAATCAACCTGTTTTCTTAGTATTACTTCTATAAACAAAGATAAAAAAACCAAAATCAGATACGAAATGCTTTAATATCTTCGTATCATGGTTTTGGTTTTTCTTTAGCTGGAAAACTTATATCCCAGCCATTTTATTGAATTGTTTAAAAATGACGGTTTGGTCGAACAAAACTGGAAGTAGGCTGTTTCTTCACTGCTATATCTGAAACATTCTCTTCTTTCGGCTTATAAACTCTTTCATATTTCACGAACATGGAAACATTGACAAGAATCCCCATTCCAATGGACAATTGTAATAAAGATGATCCTCCGTAACTAATAAAAGGTAACGGGACACCTGTTAATGGTATTAATCCAGAAACTCCTCCAATATTGATAAAAGCTTGGATTCCTATCATACTGGAAATACCGATTGCTAATAAGCTCCCAAACGGGTCTTTACACTTTAATCCTGTATAAATGCCTCTTAAAACAATATAGCTGAGCCCTACCACTACAAATCCGACACCAAAAATACCCAGTTCTTCAGCAATTACTGCCATAATAAAATCAGTATGGCCATCTGTTAAGTAACCCAGTTTTTGGACACCTTGTCCCAAACCTACCCCTTTTAGACCACCAGATCCAATAGCGATAAGAGAGTTACTCATATGGTAACCAGATTCTTGTACAACATCTTCAGCAAAAGGCGAATCTAGAAAAACGAAAATTCTCGCCATTTGCTTTTCTGTAAAAATACTCTTTCCTGCAAGCTGGAGGATTAAAACAAGTAATAATAAAAACGCCAAGCCAATCAGCATCAACTTGGACAAGTTTTTCCAGTTCATTCCTGAACATAAAATAACCGTAGCACCAATCATAAATATAATCGCTGCTGTACCAAAATCCGGCTGAAGAATAATCAATGCACAAACAATAACCAAATATGCTAGCGGGGGAACAACGCCTCGATTAAATTCATTTATATACGCCTGTTTTTTAGAGTAAATTGCCGATAGATAAATAATCACACCCAATTTAACAAACTCAGCTGGCTGAAGACTTGCTGTTCCTACTTTATACCAGCTTTGCGCATTTCCAAAAACACTACCGAATAAAAAGATTCCACTTAAAAAAATAATAGAGCCAAATACCATTGGTACTAATATTTTATTGCTTAACAATGCCTTATATGGAAAAATTGCCACTATCACAAAAGCAATCCCGGCAATGATAATATATTTTAGTTGTCTTTTATAAAAAAAATCACTACTGTCTTCTCCATAATATTGGACTGCTGAAACCATGCTAGCACTATAAATCATAATCAATCCAAATAGAATTAATAATACCATTGCTATAATTAATGTATAATCATACGATTTTAATATCTTCTTTATCATTCAACCGCATCCCTTATTCAATCTCCTCATTTAGAGTATTCGTTGTGTCTTATCTTTTTCCTGCTGAAAAGGATAAACTTCTAATTTTCATTCTCTTAAAATATTGGGCCGCTTTCTGTTATTAATCATAACAAATTGCTTATTCTTATCCGCTACTTACTCTACATTGGATGTTACTTACAAGCTTATGGGCTCAAGTGAGCTTATAAATTGCCAAAAGATTTGCCTTTGTTCGTATGTACTTCCCTTATTTACAAATAATACACATAGCCACTAAAAAAACTCAAACAATACATGCTTTTGTTTGAGTTTACTTTTTATTTTCTTATAGATGCTTCGTGCAAAATCGATAGCTCTTTTTCCAATTCATCTAAAATTTTCTTACCAACCTGTTCTTCTACTAAACCTAATCGAATAGCAAAATCTATCTCTTTAGACAATCCATACATTTGCGTATCCAAAACCTCTTCATATAGAGGGCATTGTGGCATTGTTAAATTATCCATCTGAACTTTAATTAGTTTTAATATTTTTTCAGCATCTGCTATCAATAACTCATTTGCTTTTTCTTTATGATTAATAATCATTTCAGAAGTCAATCTTATCCCCCCGTTTCCGAGCGATTATCCTATCTATAAAGTTTAAACTCAACCTAGAAAAATTGCAAGAACAATCCCTTTTAAAAAATTTAAAAGTTTGCGTTCTATCATCTCGAATGACAGAAAGACAAGAAAAAGCTATACTTAACATAACAACTGTTTTAATCTGCCAATTAAAATTTAGCCAATTTAAGATATTTTCTTTTAGAAGCAATACTAATTTGCAGAACTTTTATACATAACAAAGAACACACATACGGAGGAGATATAAAAATGAATAGTATTATTCAAGTTTCTGGGTTGGTAAATTTTCCGATTACTATTGATCCTACTGTCTGGATCTTTGATGATCGAAAACAAACAGCTGATACTGTATTTGCCCCAGTTGAAGTAAAGGACGAATTAGAAGCGTATACAAAAGAAGCCTCCAAGCACTGGGATCAAGAAATTACAGATGGAGCGAAAGCCCCAGAACAATCCACAAAAACCTATAAAAAAGTGGAAATGCTAACCGGAACCTTCTATATGGCTTTAGCTCCCTTTATAAAAAATGCAGAACCGCAGGAAGAGGCAAAAACTCTTTTAATCACAACAGAAGAAGAAGAATATGCGATTCCTTTAGAAGAAATCGGTTCGATCTTCTTATTATTTTGCGTAAAAGGAAAACCGCTTACAGAAGATGGTCCTGTACATATTTTCGATCAAACAAAAGGCCCAGAACAAACTCCTATCAAAAATGTCAGAGCATTTAAAATTACATAATGTTATTCATTCACACATACGCCATCTAGCTATTAACAGATGGCGTATCATTGTTTCCCGTTAAATTATAATAAATCTGCGGCAAGCTGAGCTAAAGAAGATCTTTCTCCCTTAACTAATTTTACATGACCTGCTATCGGTTGGTCTTTAAAACGTTCTACTACATAGCTTAATCCATTATTAAAAGCATCTAAATAAGGATGATCAATTTGTTCAGGATCTCCCATCAAAACAATCTTACTACCTTCTCCAACCCTTGTTAAAATCGTTTTCACTTCATGCTTCGTTAAGTTCTGGGCCTCATCAATAATAATAAACTGGTCTGGAATACTTCTTCCTCTAATATATGTTAATGCCTCTACTTCAATAGATCCCATTCCCGCCAGAATTGCTTCTAGTTCTCCTGGTTTCTTTGTATTAAACAAATACTCAAGATTATCAAAAATAGGCTGCATCCACGGTCGTAATTTTTCTTCCTTTTCACCAGGAAGAAAACCTAAATCCTTTCCCATCGGGACAATCGGTCTTGCCACTAATAATTTTTTGTAGTCTCCAAAATCTTCTGTCTGCATTAATCCAGATGCTAATGCCAATAGTGTTTTTCCTGTACCTGCTTTTCCTATTAACGTCACTAATGGCATGTCTTTTTTTAATAGCATTTCAATCGCCATCGTTTGCTGCACATTTCTTGGACGGATCCCCCAAATATGCTCATGATCAAACACTAGCTTTTTAACAAACTTCCTCGATGAATCTACAATAGCTAATGCTGAAGAGGAAGATCCCAATACATCCTTTAAAATAAGAAACTGATTTGGATAATAATTTCCATTCCCAATTTCTGCAATCGGGAGTTGACCATTTTCATAAAAGTTATTCAATATATCTATGGTTACTTGTACATCCATAAAACCAGTATATAAATGTTCATTTTCTACTACTCGATCACTTAAAAAATCCTCACTCTTCAAACCAATTGCATCTGCTTTTACACGGACGAGTGTATCTTTACTAACAAGAATAACGGTTCGTCCATTTTCTTTTTTACTTTCTTCTATTGATAAATTTTTTGCGACTGCTAGTATGCGATTATCATTTGTTTTTTCGACAAATATTTCTTGCAGTTCGTGAAAAGAACGGTGGTTTAATTCTATCCGTAAAGTTCCACCATTCTCCAATGGAATTTTATCGTGCAACTTTCCTGACTCTCTTAAGTTATCGATCAATCTAGATATTTGTCTTGCGTTCCTTCCGATTTCATCCATGTACCGTTTTTTGCTGTCTACCTCTTCTAAAGCTACTGCTGGAATTACTACATCATTGTCACTAAAAGAAAAAATAGAATAAGGATCCTGTAACAAGACATTTGTATCCAATACGTAAATTTTACTCAAACCGATGCCCCCTGCTCTAAAACGTCATATATTGCTGCACTTATCCGTGTAACGGAAAGAACCTTGGTAAAATATATGTTTTATCGAATAAAGATAGAAGATATTTTGCACAATAAAGAGAGAGGAAGTGTAAAAAATCGTAAAAATGCTCATTTCCATCTACAAATCAGGGGAAATGTACACTTTTAATTGTAGGTTTCAATATTAAAGGAGGGAATTTTATGAAAAAATGGTTTTTCTTCATCGCAGTCCTTTTTCTTCTTACAGGATGCACAAATAATAACGCAGAAAATAGCCAGCAATCTGAGAATAGAGAAAACAGCCCTCAAGTTACAAATGTAAAAAATTCTACCAACCAAAGGGTTGACCGGAAGACTGGACAGGATATCGCCAAAAGGCTCGTAGCTCTTGCAACAAGCATTGATAATGTTAATGATGCAACAGCGGTAGTAATCGGTAAATATGCGCTCGTAGGGGTTGACGTCAACGCTGACCTAGATCGTTCTGAGGTTGGTTCAATAAAATACGCAGTAGCCGAGAGTTTAAAAAATGATCCTGATGGCGCCAATGCAGTTGTCATTGCCGATCCTGACATTAATGCAAGACTGAAAGAAATTGGGGAAGATATTCAAAATGGAAAACCTATTCAAGGTATATTCAATGAACTAGCTGATATTAGTGGAAGACTTATCCCAGAGGTACCAGCGGATATGATTCGAAATGAGCCAGATAGAGATCTCAAAAAATCAAATGAAAAATTGAATGATAAAGAAGAAAAAGAGCTGAAAAATAACCAAGATGAACAATCAAATAATCATATAAGAGATTAAAATTCGATTTTCTATACGATTATATATTATAATGTGCCTATAATCTATTTTATGATTAGAGGTGCAACTATTGAAAGTTAAATGTGTGATATGTGATAAAATTGAAGATATAGACGAAAACTCCTTTCAGGCAAAACGACTACGAAATCGGCCAATCCATACGTATATGTGTAATGAGTGTGATGATAGAATCGCCAAAAACACAAAGAAAAGAATCGATTCGGGTAACTTTGTTCTTTATCAAAACAAAACTCAAGAAGATGATTGGTAAGTAGACAAGCATTATAAATAAAAAGAAGATCTTTTAGTAAGGTCTTCTTTTTTATATGCTCTTCTCTTTTAATGGTATCATTAAATCAGGCATTATCTCTTCACTTTCAATAACGATGGCTGTTAAGCTAATATCTGTTTTCGTTTCATGCCATTCCTCTTTATCCCAATACACCGCCTCTCCACTTCTAACTTGAAACCTTCATTCTTTTCTCCTCGAACATAGCCTATGCCGTTAACAATTAACAGAAGTTGTGGTATTACAGCTTGATGTAAACCAATAATCCCATTTTCTTCAAGATACATACATCCAAAATATGCTTCTTTCTTAGTTTCCAGGATACGATTCATAATAAAACAGGAATTAAATTGAGTGATTTGCTTTCCAGACTCTTTATTAAATCGAAAAATTTTCATTTCCCATTCCTCATTTTCCTTTATTTACTAATTATAAGTTTAGAGGTTGGTTGAAGAATACAACTAATTTATTTTTGAATATGTGCTTCTATTACGATTAGAGATTGGGTTTAACTTATGAGAGCTACGAGAGCTGGTCTCCATGACCTTTCACTCTGATTTCTTTGTCCTCATGCAAAAAGTGACTTTCATTTCCTTGATGAACGCCATTTTCTGCACTCTCCATGTTGATTGTGGCTTTCATTCCCTCGATGAACACCATTCTCTACATTCCCAATGATGATTGTGGCTTTCATTCCTTCGATGAACACCATTTTCTGCTCTCCCCATACTGAATATGGCTTTCATTCCTTCGATGAACACCATTTTCTACACTCTCCATGCTGAATGTGGCTTTCATTTCCTCGATGAACACCATTCTCTACATTCCCAATGCTGAATATGGCTTTCATTCCTTCGATGAACACCATTTTCTGCACTCTCCATGCTGAATGTGGCTTTCATTCCTTCGATGAACACCATTCTCTACACTCTCCATGCTGAATGTGGCTTTCATTTCCTCGATGAACACCATTCTCTACATTCCCAATGCTGAATATGGCTTTCATTCCTTCGATGAACACCATTTTCTACATTCTCCATGCTGAATGTGGCTTTCATTCCCTCGATGAACACCATTTTCTACATTCCCAATGCAAAAATGGTGTTCATTTCTCCATGAACTCCGTTTCCCTCTCTCACAATTCAAAATAATGAACACCATTCTTCCAACTTCCTTACAGTCACAGAAGACTCTTCTTTGTTCACAATCACTTAGTTTCCTTGCTTGCATTCTCAGTTAAAGCCTATACCTCCACTTCACTCAAAATAAAAAAAAGAAGCCATCAACAGATGACTTCCTTATCTATTATTATTCAGCAGATTTTTTCTTCTTGCCAGCTCTTTCACGTTCTGCTTTATTTAAGATTTTTTTGCGTAAACGAATTGATTCAGGAGTTACTTCACAATACTCATCATCGTTCAAGTATTCTAAGGATTCCTCTAAAGTCATAATTCTTGGTTTTTTCATTGTTGCCGTTTGGTCTTTGTTTGCTGAACGGATGTTTGTTGCTTGTTTTACTTTTGTGATATTAACAGTGATGTCATTTTCACGAGTATGTTCCCCAACAATCATTCCTTCGTAAATTTCAGTCCCAGCTTCAACAAAGATAATTCCACGATCTTCTACTTGCATAATTCCATAAGTAGATGATTTTCCAGACTCCATGCTTACTAATACACCTTGGCGACGTCCACCAACTTGACCTGATGCCATTGGTTGATAACTATCGAATGTATGGTTGATGATACCATAACCGCGTGTTAATGTTAAAAATTCAGTTGTATAACCAATAAGTCCTCGAGCAGGTACGTTAAAGATTAAACGAACTTGTCCATTACCGTTGTTGATCATATCTAACATTTCACCTTTACGAGCACCGATCGATTCCATAACTGAACCTGTATGCTCTTCAGGAACATCGATTTGTACACGTTCAATTGGCTCACAACGAACTCCATCAATAGTTTTAACGATAACTTCAGGTTTTGACACTTGAAGCTCGTAACCTTCACGACGCATATTTTCAATCAAGATAGATAAATGAAGTTCTCCACGTCCTGATACCGTCCATGCATCTGGTGAGTCTGTATTTTCAACACGTAAACTTACATCTGTTTCTAATTGTGCACGCAATCTTTCTTCAATTTTTCTTGAAGTTAAATATTTACCTTCTTTACCTGCAAAAGGAGAGTTATTAACTAAGAATGTCATTTGAAGAGTTGGCTCATCGATACGTAAAACTGGTAGTGCATCTTGATGTTCAAATGGACATACTGTTTCACCAACGTTTATATCTTCCATTCCTGATACTGCGATTAAATCTCCAGCGTATGCTTCTTCAATTTCTTGACGTTTTAATCCGAAGAAACCAAAGATTTTTGTTACACGGAACTGCTTCACTGTTCCATCTAATTTCATTAACGCTACTTGTTGACCAACCTTCATCGTACCGCGGAATACACGACCGATACCGATTCTTCCAACATAATCATTGTAATCTAAAAGAGCTACTTGGAATTGTAAAGGCTCTTCGCGATTGTCAACTGGTGCAGGAATATGATCTACAATTGCATCATATAATGATTGCATGTTTTCATCTTGTTTTTCAGGGTTTGTGCTAGCTGTACCATTAATAGCTGATGCATAGATAACAGGGAATTCTAATTGTTCTTCTGTCGCATCTAACTCAATAAACAAATCTAATACTTCATCAATAACCTCAGCAGGACGAGCAAAGTCACGGTCAATTTTGTTAACAACAACAATTGGAGTTAAGTTTTGCTCTAAAGCTTTTTTTAATACGAAGCGTGTTTGTGGCATACAACCTTCATATGCATCAACAACAAGTAGAACACCATCAACCATTTTCATGATACGCTCTACTTCTCCACCAAAGTCAGCATGTCCTGGTGTGTCTAGGATATTAATACGTTTATCTTTATATTGAATAGCAGTATTTTTCGCTAATATTGTTATTCCACGTTCTCTTTCTAAATCGTTGGAATCCATTGCACGTTCTTCCACATGTTCATTTGTACGGAATGTGCCGGATTGTTTTAACAGCTGGTCAACCAAAGTTGTTTTCCCATGGTCAACGTGAGCAATAATAGCAATGTTACGAATATCTTCTCTAATTTTCAAAAATTTCACTCCTACCTAAATATGTCTATCTGGATTAATTTATTTTTTTAATAATATTATAACTGAGTCATTATATCACATAATTTCACAGAAACCTAAAACCTTTTATCAAAATAACAAATGTAAACGTTATTTTGATAAAAAAATTTATTTTATCATCATTTTATGCTTGAATATAACAATTTATTTACATTATGGCTGTTCTTTCCATTCCATAACATAGTATGATAGAGGAGACACGATTAAAAAATACCCACAACATTTCGCTGTGGGATTTCTTTACTATCATACGCTATTAATTTTGATAAATATAGACCATAATAAAGGAAGATAAACATGAATTTTGATAATTATCCATATTTTTACTATAACGTTTATGGGGCATCTAGTTTTATAAGCATCGGAATATGTATTTTAGAAAAAACATTAGCTGGTACTCTTATTTGTTTTTGCCTATTCTGTGGAATTTGGTTCTTAAAATCCCATAAAAAAAAGAAAGTTCTTCATGTAACCGAAAACTAGCCTTAACAACTCTTACCAGTTTCCATCTTTTAGATATTTTTGAAGTATTTCATCATGTAATCCAGGTTTGGATGCAAAAAAAGATTGTTGCGTTAATAAATCAAGCGGTTCGTTTCTTAAAGTTGTTACCTTGCCGCCTAGCTCTTCAACCATTATCTTACCTGCTGCATAATCCCAAGGCGATAATCTTAAGGTTAAATAAGCATCCATTCTTCCGGCTGCTATGTACGCTAATTCTAAACAGGCAGATCCAAAAGATCTCGTTCCTCTTGATGCTTTTACAAGTGGTTCTAAGATAGTCGGATCAATCCGTTTATTTTTTGTTACCCATGTAGCATTTAATCCGATAATAGCCTCATCCACGGCCGTATCTTTTAAAGGTAATAGCTTTAAGTCATTCATAAAAACACCATTTCCCTTTCGAACATGGTACAGCTCGTCTGCCACTACATCATATATTAAACCAATCTTTCCTACTCCATCTTCATAAATTCCAATAGAGATGGCAAAATCCCGCTGCATATGGACAAAATTCATCGTTCCATCAATAGGATCAATAATCCAGACTATCCCTTTCAAATCTTCTAGTGCCTCACATACTCCCTCTTCGCCTAAAATACGATGGGAAGGAAAAACTTTATTGATCTTATTAATCAAAAATTCTTCTGTCCCCTTATCTATTTGGGTGACCAAGTCATTTTTATTTGATTTCGTTTGAATAATGAGCTCAGAAGAAAAAGACTTGATAATTCTTGCTCCTGCCTCTTTAATCCATTCTTTCGCATATTTATCGATTTCCAGCCAATTTGTCATCTTCTCAACCCTTCTTTACATTCTTTTTTTCATCGTTTCCTATATTTTAGCTTAGATCATCCCTAAACATACTTCTAAAAAATCTATCCTTCTTCTATATAGTATCATAAAATAAGAAAATTCTATGAATACAGGTTCTTTGGATAATATTATGTATTTTCTTCTTAAAGTCTATTACTAAGAGCCCAGCCTATACCCCCTTCCCTTTCCAATTCTCTTCGTCAATGCGGTGACAACGTCCATTTAAGCTAAACAATATTTCTAAAGCTCATTTTTCTATTGGTATGCAAAATCATGCAGCTGACTTTATAGGAATGAAAGGTTGCTTCCTATAGAGTCAGCTGCATGATTACCTATCAGCTTATTCATTAGTTATAATGCTTTAAGTCTTAGAAGTTCCTGCCTAATTCTTTCTAACTTTTGCTTACTTAATTTTTTTTGTTTTTCATCCTTTTCATTCATCGCATCGAATAAGGTAGCCAATTCATAATCCATTTCTAGACGAAGAACAGCTTTTTTTTCCTTTTCCACTTCCATTTTCTTCGCTAAATTCATCAATTGTTTCACTGACAGAACACCCCTTTCATCGACTTGCATTTCTGTTGATTTCATATATATTATGTGGAAACTAATTAGCTTGCTCCTATTTTGTGCTATAACCCAGCGTAATCCAAATTCCTTCATAATATTATTTATGTATGCTACAATATTTGCGAAAAGGCTAGCTAAGTTGAAGCTACATTTTAAGTGACTAAATAGCTTACTTGATTTTATATACAGTATTTACCCGTAAACAATGGAGATAAACTAAAAAGGAGATA
The DNA here is from genome assembly GCF_038006285.1 of Niallia sp. FSL W8-0177. NCBI lineage: Bacteria > Bacillati > Bacillota > Bacilli > Caryophanales > Bacillaceae > Niallia > Niallia sp. FSL W8-0177. The sequence continues at coordinate 1,049,261 of NZ_JBBOUX010000001.1, read as the reverse complement.
AGAAATAATGGCATTCACTGGTTTTACACAAAAAGATTTTGATACCTTTACAATTGATGGACTAGATGCTCGAATGGAAGCGATTCAGGAAAGAATTCAGCCAAAGTTTCGCGAAATTGGCACACAGCTTACTGAAGAGCTGTCTGGAAAGCTTGGCATGGAAATGTTTCTACATATTGCAAAACATGCAAGACGAACAGTTAACCCGCCGAAGGATACTTGGCTTGCCATCGCAAGTAATAAACGAGGCTACAAACAACATCCACATTTCCAAGTCGGCTTATTTGATGACCATGTCTTTATTTGGTTAGCATATATATATGAACTTCCAAAAAAGAAAGAAATCGCTGAAGGTTTTTTGGCAAATTATGAGATTCTGCAGTCCACTTTGCCACAAGATTATGTTCTATCCATGGACCATATGAAAAAAGATGCAGTTAAAATTGGAGAGACAAACTTAGAAGCAGCCTTAACAAGATTCCGTGATGTAAAAAAAGCTGAATTTTTAGTAGGTCAGAAAATCGCTGCTGGAGATTCTATTCTATCAAATGGAGAAGAACTGCTTGCATTAATTGAAAAAACTTATGATACCCTGCTTCCCATTTATAAATTATCATTGGAGTATTAGATTTGGATTAGCTATGAAAAAAGAGGCCGTTATACAGCCTCCTAGACTGTAAGCAAACTAAAATCAGCGGTTTGTTTACAGTTTTTCATTATCTTTTTGTAAAAAGTTACAAGCAAAATATTTTATATCACCTATCATGACATCTTTATTCTACTATCATCCGAAGCTTCTTTCGCCTTTTTGATGGTTCGATAGGTTGAATAACCACTTACTTCTTCAAATTCATCACATACTTTTTTTTCTTGCGCTTTTCCTGGGACAATTTTTTTAAAGGCACGGTATTGCTCCATTAATTCTGCCTTCTCTACCCCTTTTTCATATGCTTTTTCAATGCATTCAAAAAATTTAACGACAGTAATAATTTCATCCGTTGACCAATCAATATCGATTGGGTATTGATAATCCATATTTCCACATCCTATTAATTGAAGTTTTTCAGATAAAAACTATTGTAATTTAAGTAGCTAAGAAAGTAAAATATTGATTCTTTTCCCAAGTTCCTTTCCTCTACTAGCTAAACTGAAGAAAGAAAAAATAGAGAAAAAAAATAATTCTTTTTCCTATAGTGAAAACTAATTGTATGCAAAGAAAATAAAAAATGCTATAATTCTTTTGTTTTCTGATTTTTATATTTTGAGATTAGGGTAAAACTTGTTAAGAGTAATGAAATTAAAGACAGAATAGCGGCAGCAATGTACAATAAAATTTTTAGATGTACATAAGAAATTTAAATAAAGTTCGCTTAAAATTGCATAAAAATACTAAATAAAGAGGTGTGGTAATAAATTGTCACAACACGAAACACCGTTATACCACGGATTATTGGAACATGTTAAAAGGGATCCGATTCAATTTCATATACCCGGTCATAAAAAAGGGAATGGAATGGATCCAGAATTTAGAAACTTTATCGGAGAAAACGCCCTTTCGATAGACCTTATTAATATTGGTCCTCTTGATGATCTTCATTATCCAAAAGGGATGATTAAACATGCACAGCAGCTTGCTGCTGAGGCATTTGGAGCAGATCATACTTTCTTTTCCGTTCAAGGCACAAGTGGTGCTATCATGACGATGATCATGAGTGTTTGTGGCCCAGGAGATAAAATTATTGTTCCTAGAAATGTCCATAAATCTGTTATGTCTGCCATAATATTTGCTGGAGCAATTCCAATTTTCATCCACCCTGAAGTAGATAAGAATCTTGGAATTTCTCATGGAATCACCGTCGAGTCTGTTCAACATGCTTTAGATATTCATCCAGATGCTAAAGGGCTTTTAGTTATTAATCCAACTTATTTTGGCATCTCTGCTGATTTAAAGACGATTGTAGATTTGGCGCATTCCTATGATATCCCTGTCCTTGTAGATGAAGCACATGGAGTTCACATTCATTTTCACGAGGAACTGCCAATGTCTGCAATGCAAGCCGGAGCAGATATTGCCGCAACAAGTGTGCATAAACTCGGTGGGTCGATGACACAAAGCTCTATTTTAAATATGAGAGGCGACCTTATTAGCTATAAACGTGTACAATCTATTTTAAGTATGTTGACAACAACTAGTACTTCCTATTTGCTGCTAGCCTCTTTAGATGTTGCCAGAAAGCGTCTTGCAACAGAAGGAAAAGAGCTGATTGATAAAACGATTAATCTTGCACAATACATTCGAAGACAGATTAATGACGTAGAACATCTATATTGTGTGGGCGAAGAAATTCTGGAATCAGATTCTGCTTTCGATTATGACCCAACAAAACTCATTATATCTGTGAAAGACCTTGGCTTAACTGGCCACGATGCGGAAGAATGGCTTCGGAAACATTATCGCATTGAAGTAGAAATGTCCGATTTGTATAATATTCTGTGCATTATTACACCAGGGGATTCCGAAAGAGAGGCCAATATTTTAATTGACGCCTTAAAAGCTCTTGCAGTAGAACGAAAAGATAAGGCTTCAAAAGTAGAAGCACGAGTGATGCTGCCAAACATCCCTTTACTGGCACTAACGCCGAGAGATGCATTCTACTCAGAAACCGAATTAATCGATTTTGATGATTCAGTGGGAAGAGTAATTGCGGAGTTTATTATGGTATACCCTCCAGGAATCCCTATTTTCATTCCTGGCGAAATTATTACAGAAGATAACCTTGCTTATATAAAAAGAAATATGGAGGCAGGATTGCCTGTTCAGGGTCCTGAGGATTACGATTTCAAAAAGCTTCGTGTTATTAAAGAGCATCGTGCAATAAGATAAATAAATTTTGGAGAGCAGGGATGCCATATATAGGGTATTCCTGTCTTTAATTTGGTAATAAATGAAAAGACAGCATTTGTTTATTGTATATAGAAAGATTGGAGTTTTCCTTTTTGAAAAAATATATTGTTATCATGATTATCAGTTTACTAATTAGCCTAGTTTCTCCGTTTATTTTTAAAAATTATGTGGCACAAAAACCTGAACAATTAGAACAGGCTTTCCATTTCGGTGGTCCAATCCCATTTGCTGAACAAAAAAAGCTGCTGCCCACTTCCGTTGAGGCATACCCTTTAGAAATTACATTCGAATCGCCGGTGCAATCAAAAACTATTTTCCATCCTATTCCGTTTATTTTTAGTTTTCTTGTATTTTTCTTATTAATTCTAGCGATTTCCACCGTTTTTAGTAGCTTTTTTGGAAAAAAATCAACAAAAAGGAGATTATAACTACTTAAGAATTTAGTTGTATTAAAAAATGCCTTTATTTTTAGATTAAGGCATTTTTTGTGCTGAATATTTGTATAGGAGAAATTTCATAATGAGAAAAAGTCTGCTCTTTTCGCAATATTAGGTTAAAGAGAACTGTTTTCTTCTTCACTTCTAAAGAAAGACTATATTTAAAATAAATCATAGTGTTATGTTTATATGATTTATACAACTGATATAATTGTCATAATTAAATGAAAAGAACCGTAAATGGATAAACTGATCATGGTGGCTAGCATTGTTTTTCTTGTTGATTTTATAATTGTATTTCCTATGATAATCGCTAAATAAAAGAACACACCAAACATAAACACCTTATATAAAATTAAATCATATCTTGATAACCATTCAATAATAGAAAACCCACTCCAAATGATTAGCTGAAATAAAATTGCTGTATAAACCTTCAAGAAAAACACCACCTTTCCTCCATTAACAATTAATACTAGTATATGTACCAATCTTTTGTTTTATTTTATAATTATTTCATTTCAAAAAACAGTAATATGTCTAAATTCTACTAGCTAATTTTCTTCCCTAAAACTAGATTAGATACAAAAAAAGTTTTCTCGAATCGTTTTTAAGATAAAAAAAAGAAGCCCTCGGGACGAGGACTTCTTTTTTATAATTAGCGTAAGATATGAATTGGGCTGCCAATTGCAACTTCCGCTGCTTCCATTGTTACCTCACCTAAAGTTGGATGAGCATGGATAGTCATAGCTAAATCTTCAGCTGTCATACCAGCTTCGATTGCTAAGCCTAATTCAGCGATCATATCAGATGCACTTGGACCAGCGATTTGCGCACCGATTACAAGACCATCTTCTTTACGTGTAACAAGCTTCAAGAAACCTTCAGCATCGTTAAGTGCTAACGCACGACCGTTTGCTGCAAATGGGAATTTAGCAGCTTTCACTTCGATACCAGCTTCTTTAGCAGAAGCTTCTGTGTGACCAACAGTTGCTAATTCTGGCTCAGAGAATACTACTGCAGGAATTCCTAAATAGTCGATTTCTGAGTTATGTCCAGCAATAACCTCAGCAGCAATTTTACCTTCATAAGAAGCTTTATGCGCTAATGGAGGACCAGAAATAACATCACCGATAGCAAAGATATTGCTTACAGTTGTACGGCATTGCTTATCTGTTTTAATGATTCCGCGTTCGCCTAATTCAATACCAACTTGTTCTAAACCAAGTTCGTCTGTATTAGGTTTTCTACCAACCATTACGAATACATAATCAGCTTCCACTGATTTTTCTTCGCCTTTAACTTCATATTTAACAACAACGCCAGTGTCTGTTTCTTCCACACCTTTAGCCATTGCTTTTGTAATGATCTCAGCACCTTTTTTCTTAAGGTTGCGAGTAACTAATGAAGACATTTGTTTTTCGAAACCACCAAGAATTTCATCAGCACCTTCAAGGATTGTTACTTGTGTACCAAAGTTAGCATAAGCTCCACCTAACTCAGTACCAACGTATCCTCCACCGATTACTACAATTTTCTCTGGAACTTCTTGAAGTGCAAGTGCACCAGTTGAGTCAAGAACACGTTTAGAGAATTTGAAAGTAGGAATTTCGATTGGACGAGATCCAGTTGCGATAATTGCATTTTTAAAAGTATAAGTTTGAGATGATTTTTCATCCATTACTTTTAAAGTGTTAGCATCTACAAAATATGCTTCACCGTATACAATATCAACTTTGTTCCCTTTTAATAGACCTTCAACTCCACCAGTAAGCTTTTTAACAACACTGTCTTTCCAAGCTTGAACTTTAGAGAAGTCAACTGTTACGTTTTCAGTTGTAATACCCATGTCTGCAGAATGTGCAGCATGCTCGTAACGGTGTCCAGCAGAGATTAAAGCTTTTGAAGGAATACATCCAACGTTTAAGCAAACTCCACCTAATACGTTTTTCTCAACAATTGTAACTTTTTGTCCTAATTGTGCTGCACGAATTGCTGCAACATATCCACCAGGACCCGCACCAATGACTATAGTATCTGTTTCAATAGGAAAATCTCCAACTACCATGTTTTTACGCCTCCATTAACAATAGTTCTGGATCGTTCAATAAACGTTTAATATGATTCATTGCATTTTGAGCAGTAGCTCCGTCAATCATTCTGTGGTCAAAGCTTAAAGAAAGTGCTAATACAGGAGCAGCGACAATTTCTCCATCTTTAACGATAGCTTTCTCAGCAATACGACCAATACCTAAAATAGCAACTTCAGGATGGTTGATTACTGGAGTAAACCATTGTCCACCAGCAGATCCAATGTTAGAAATTGTGCAAGAAGCACCTTTCATTTCAGCTGGAGCTAATTTACCGTCTCTTGCTTTAACAGCAAGTTCATTAATTTCGTTAGAGATGTTAAAGATACCTTTACGATCAGCATTTTTAACAACAGGAACTAATAAACCTTTTTCTGTATCAGCAGCAATACCGATATTATAGTAATGCTTATGAACGATTTCGCTTGTAGCATCATCTAATGATGTGTTTAAAGCTGGGAATTCTTTTAATGCGCTTGTTAAAGCTTTTACTACATAAGGTAAGAAAGTTAATTTGATACCTTTTGCAGCAGCAACTTCTTTATATTTCTTACGGTGTGCAACTAATTTTGACACTTCTACTTCATCCATTAATGTTACGTGAGGAGCAGTGTGCTTAGAATTTACCATTGCTTTAGCAATAGCTTTTCTGATTCCGCTCATTTTCTCACGAGTTTCTGGGAAGTCACCTTCTGGAATAGCAAGCGGCTTAGGAGCTTCCGCTGCTGTTTCTGCTGGAGCAGCTTCTGCAGCTGGTTGGCTAGCAGGTGTTGCACCACCATTTAAGTAAGCATCAATATCTTCTTTAGAAATACGTCCGTTTTTACCAGTACCAGAAACAAGTTGAATTTCTACACCTTTATCACGAGCATATTTACGTACAGAAGGCATTGCGATAATACGTCTGCTTGGATCAACTTCTGCCTCTTGACCTTTGCTTTCTTCAACAGCTTCAGGTTTTGCTTCTTCAGCAGCTGGAGCTTCATCACCATGATCGCCTTTGAACTGAAGGTTTTCATATCCAGGAGCATCAAATGTAATTAAGATATCTCCTACTACTGCAACAGTTCCTTCTTCCACTTTCACTTCTTCTACAGTACCTTCAACTGGGGAAGGAATTTCTACTACTGCTTTATCATTTTGAACTTCACATAATACATCATCTTCTTGAACTTTATCGCCTGGTTTAACAAACCATTTTACGATTTCGCCCTCGTGAATACCTTCACCAATGTCAGGTAATCTAAATTGAAAAGCCAATGTGACAACCTCCTAATATCTTATGAAAAAATTTTCTTCTTTTAACTAACTTATCTTCTAATTCTTGTGCGAATATTATTCGGTTTTAATTAGAAAGTTAGAACTTTTTTAGCTGTTTCAATAATATCTTTAAAGTTTGGAAGCCATACAGTTTCAGCTTGTGTAAATGCAAAAACAGTATCTGGTGCAGTTACACGTAGAACTGGAGCTTCTAAGCTTAGAATTGCACGATCATTGATTTCAGCAACAACATTAGCTGCAATACCAGCTTGTTTTTGTGCTTCTTGAACTACCACAGCTCTACCTGTTTTTTCAACAGATCCAATGATTGTTTCGATATCAAGTGGGCTTACAGTACGTAAGTCAACTACTTCCACTGAGTATCCTTCTTTTTCTAATTCTTCTGCTGCTTTAATAGACTCTTGAACCATTGCTCCATAAGTAATGATAGAAAGGTCTTTACCTTCACGTTTTACATCCGCTTTTCCAAGAGGAATAGTATACTCTTCTTCTGGAACTTCTTGACGGAATGAACGGTATAATTTCATATGCTCTAAGAAGATAACCGGATCGTTATCACGAATAGCAGAAATTAATAAACCTTTAGCATCATAAGGAGTTGATGGGATAACAACTTTAAGACCAGGTTGTTGTGCCATTAATCCTTCTAAGCTGTCGGCATGAAGTTCAGGAGTATGAACTCCACCACCAAATGGAGAACGAATAGTTACTGGTGCGTTGTAGCGACCACCTGAACGATAGCGCATACGAGCCATTTGTCCAGAAATACTATCCATTACTTCATAAACGAAACCAAAGAATTGAATTTCCGGTACTGGACGGTATCCTTGAAGTCCTAAACCGATTGCTAAACCGCCAATTCCAGATTCAGCTAATGGAGTATCAAATACACGATCTTCGCTGAATTCTTTTTGAAGACCTTCTGTCGCACGGAATACACCGCCGTTTACACCTACGTCTTCTCCAAATACTAATACGTTTGGATCATTACGTAATTCTGTGCGTAACGCATCAGTGATTGCTTGAATCATAGTCATTTGCGCCATGGCTTACTTCGACTCCTTTGCTGCATAAATTTCATATTGTTCTTTTAAGTTAACTGGTAACTCTTCATACATGATGTTCATTAAGTCAGTAACTTTTTGTTTTGGAGCTTCATCAGCAATTTTGATTGCTTCTTTAATTTCTTCTTTAGCACGCTCGATAACTGCATTTTCTTTCTCTTCATTCCAAATGCCTTTGTTTTCTAGGAATTTACGGAAACGAACTAATGGGTCTTTCTTTTCCCATTCACTATCAAGATCAGCAGTACGGTAACGAGTTGGGTCATCCCCAGCCATTGTATGTGGACCATAACGGTAAGTTAAAGTTTCGATTAATGTTGGACCTTCACCGTTGATTGCTCTTTCACGAGCTTCACGTACAGCAGCGTAAACTGCTAATGGATCCATTCCATCTACTTGAATTCCAGGGATACCTGCAGCAACTGCTTTTTGTGCAATTGTTTTCGCGGCAGATTGTTTCTCAACTGGAGTAGAAATTGCAAAACGGTTGTTTTGTACAACGAAAATTGCAGGAGCTTTAAATGCACCAGCAAAGTTAATTCCTTCGTAGAAATCACCTTGTGAAGCCCCACCATCACCTGTATAAGTGATTGCAACAGATTTAGCACCACGTTTTTTCATTCCTAATGCTACACCAGCAGTTTGGATGTATTGTGCACCAATAATGATTTGTGGAGAAATTACGTTTACACCTTCAGGAATTTGGTTTCCTTGGAAGTGACCACGTGAGAATAAGAATGCTTGAGATAAAGGAAGTCCATGCCAGATAATTTGTGGAACATCACGATATCCTGGAAGAATAAAATCTTCTTTTTCTAATGCGAATTGTGAAGCCAATTGTGAAGCTTCTTGTCCTGCAGTAGGTGCATAGAAACCTAGGCGACCTTGTCTGTTTAAGGAAATAGAGCGTTGATCAAGAATACGAGTATAAACCATACGAGTCATTAATTCTTGTAATTGCTCATCACTTAAATCAGGCATTGCAGATTCGTTTACAACTTCGCCCTCTTCATTTAAAATCTGAAGTGTTTGAAATTGGTTTGCCACTTGTTCAAGCTGTGCTTGCACATCAAATTGTGCCTTCTTTGTTTTAGAAGCCATTAAAGCCACCCTTTCCTTTCATATTAAAAGACTTTTTTCTGTAAAAACAAATAGATGTTTACAATGTGTTGCCATGTGGTAAACACTTAGTTGGGTAACGCTTTCTATTCCTTAAAGCATATCGCTCTAAGCAACAAAAAAAACCATACTTAAACAGTTTTCCACAAAATACGCAAGAAAAAACGTCTTATAAAATTAATTCGGTTTCCGTATAGACTGTATCAATTATTTATATGTAAATATTAATACAACTGTTCAATACATTTATAAGTTTAATATACTTAAATATTATCCGTCAATCTTTAAGCTCGAAGTTTTTATTATTTTTTTACATGAAATTAATACATCTGTATTATTTGCAACACAACATCTGTATCATACAGAAAACACTATTTGCAACTGTTTTATAATAACTTGCGAAAGTGTCGAAAAATCATTTCTTTTCTATTATGAACTCCGTATGTTTTGAATACTGCATGTTACAAAGCACCTCCTACATTCTGAAATATTATCCCACAAAAAAAGCCACAAAACAAAGTGTGTCCAAAGAAGCAAAATTCATGCTCCGTTTGTCCTCTCTATTTTGTAACTTATAAAAATTTTAATGGGATAGATAAAAGGAATAATCAAGTAATAAATATTACTTCAGACTGTAGACAAACTCCTGTATTTTGGAAATAGAAGTTTGAGTAAAGTATATTTATTAATCTCTTTGAATTTAGACGTTACTTTCCGCTCCGGGGGTTCGCTTTCCGTGGGGCTCGCGCTAAGCCGCTTCGGCTTACAGCCTGCAGGGTCTTAGACTGTCTCGCTAATCCCACAGGAGTCTCACCCCCTCCACTCCAAGCAACGCATGAAAATGCATTTTTACTTCTCCAATATCTTTTTGTCGACAAGCTACAAGTAATAAATATTACTTTATTTTTCTTCTTCCTCTTCATTCATTTTGATTTTTATGCCGGCTTCTTTATAGAAGTCTACTTTCAAATCATTATATTTCTTCGTTAATTCATTAAATGTTTTGTTATTTTCATAAACCTTCTCATACGTATCATTGATTTTTTTTACCTGTTTTTCTAAATCATCCATATTCACATCTTTATCTTTAAACATTTCATAAAGCTTTTTATCACTATTAAGCCCTTCTATGTAATTTGCGTATAATTTATCATGTTCTTTATAACGGGCCATCATTGTTTGGTATAGATTATCCGCTTTATCCTTTAATGATTTTTCCTCCTTTTTTTCTAGTTCTTCTATGTCTGTTGTTATTGTTTCAAACTTTTCTTGTGACTTTTTTATACTATCTGCTTCTTTATCCATATATTCTTTTCTTTTGGAAATGGATTCTAGAGCTTCGTCCGATAATTTTGTAATTTCATCCATATCCTCTAATCCAAGACTAATTATTTTAGAATAAATATCTTGTTCCTTCTTTTCTAATTTGACAAGAGGATCTTGCTGTTCTTCAAAACCACTTTCAATCTTAACTACTTCTTCTAGTTTGTCATACATTTTCTCACTTGGAGAATTAAAATTGCACCCAGCAGCAATTATCGTAAATAGCATAATTGTACTAATTAAAACACTTCGTTTCATTTGTTTCCTCCTCACTTTCTTATTACTATATCGATTCTTCTGTACTTTGACAATAATGGTTCCCTTCGTCTTAATCATCTAGACTGTTTTAAGAATCTAATAAAAACTCCATTCTTCCCTGCGTAATTGTCCGTTTCCAATTTTTTTAACAGGCAGCACTGATGACTTTAGAAATATTTTTATATTATAAACATATTAGCTTGTCCTATAATATATTATAGGTATATCTAATTATCTTCTTGCATAAAGTACTATTCTCATTTATTAACTTTTTATTCTATCTCTGTTAGACTACTTTTATAAACAGTTAGATACAAGGAAGTGATTATTTTGATAACAATGACAGATATTATTCGCGATGGCCATCCGACATTGAGACAAGTGGCAAGCGAAGTTATCATGCCACCAAGCGAAGAGGAAAAAAACATTCTAAAAAGCATGATGGAATATTTAATAAATAGCCAAAATCCCGAATTAGCAGATAAGTATGGATTAAGAGGCGGGGTAGGCTTAGCTGCTCCGCAAATAAATGTTTCCAAAAGAATGATTGCTGTGCACGTTAAAGATGAAAATGACAAGCAATACAGCTACGCTTTATTCAATCCTAAAATCATCAGCCATTCCATTGAAAAAGCTTATTTAACAACTGGCGAAGGCTGCCTTTCTGTCGATGAAACCATTCCAGGTTTCGTTCCAAGGTATGCAAGAATTACTTTGAAAGGGATTGATTTAGAAGGAAAAGAAGTAAAATTACGCCTTAAAGGATTACCAGCAATTGTTTTCCAACACGAAATTGATCATCTAAACGGCGTGATGTTTTATGATCATATCAATGAAAAAGATCCTTTTCTTCCTATTGATAACGCATTACCTATTGAAAGATAACTTTTTATAGAAAGAAACGGTTCGATCATTACTATTCGAGCCTCTTCTTCTTTCCCTTCTACTTCCCTGTTTTATACTAAATAAGGTTTTATCCTGCTACAGAGGATCGCTCTCCATTCAGCCTATTTTACAATTACCAACATTATCCATGAGAATCTTACAAAAATATTCATATACTATTTATATAAAAGGCTGTTTTCATAGAAAATAAAAGGAATGCTTATCGTCTCTAAAACATGTCTAGTTAACGATTCTTTCTATTAGCTTCACACTAAGATAGAAAATTGACGCTTCCTAAATACTCTTATCTAACGACCCACTATGAAATTAGCCAAATAAAAGGAATAAACCATTCTTTCGTATCCAAATAATGTAAAACCGCCTTCAATTTTGAATGATCGGATTGAAAAAACACCATTTAATAAACTATTTTTTTACAAAAAGAAATATAAAATGAGAAGATGACTTTACTTTGTACAAGAATGGTTTAAAATAGAATTAAGGAGATGATCCACTATGTTAAAGAAGCTAAGAAAGAAGCTTTTAAAACAGTGGAAAGATTTACTTCGCAAAAAAACAATAGCTTAAAAAATTGAAGGGTATTTTTATGGTCCGGCCAATACCACGCTTAGTTAAATATAGTGGTTATTATACCGCTATACAAACCAAGCATTATGGTATTGAGTCTGACCTTTTGTTTTAATAACGATTTCATAAGAATGATCATACATAAACTTATGTAATATTAATATGTTTCATAATAATATATAGAGGGTAAATATCTTTTTCCATCCATCAGTTTCACATAAACTCACTGAGAAAAGAACCTTTCTAATATAATGGCTATTAAAAGAAAAAACATGAAAACCATGTTATTTTTTTATATAATAAATTTCAGAAACAAATGATTAAGGAGCGATTTACAATGATATTTAAAGTATATTTTCAAGATTTAAAAACAGAGGTACCAGTAAGAGAAAATACGCGAACTATTTTCGTTAAAGGTTCATCAGAAAGAGATGTTCGAACAAAATTAGCAGAAAAACCATATAATATCGAGTTTATTACTGGCGTAGAAGGTGCATTCTTAGAATATGAACAACAAAACGAAGACTTTACAGTATTGGAGATTGAATAATGAAATTTGTAAAAAATGATCAAACTGCTGTATTTGCCCTAGGAGGATTAGGGGAAATCGGTAAAAATACGTATGGTGTCCAGTTTCAAGATGAAATTATTTTAATTGATGCTGGAATTAAATTTCCTGAGGACGAGCTTTTAGGAATTGACTATGTTATTCCTGATTATACTTTTTTAGAGAAGAATGTAGACAAAATTAAAGGCTTATTTATCACGCATGGTCACGAAGATCATATTGGTGGTATTCCTTACCTTTTAAGACAAGTTAATATCCCTCTTTACGGAGGCAAACTGGCATTAGCACTTGTTCGTAACAAATTGGAAGAGCATGGATTATTGCGCCAAACAACGATGCATGAAATTCAAGAAGACGATATCATTAAATTTAGAAAAACATCGGTTTCTTTCTTTAGAACTACTCATAGTATACCTGATTCCTATGGGATTGTTGTCAAAACACCACCTGGGAACATTGTACACACTGGAGATTTTAAATTTGACTTTACGCCAGTTGGGGAACCTGCCAATTTAACAAAAATGGCTGAAATAGGGAAAGAAGGCGTTTTGTGCTTATTATCTGATAGTACAAATAGTGAAGTTCCTAATTTTACTATGTCGGAGAAAAAAGTCGGAAAAAGCATCCATGATACTTTTATAAAGGCGGACGGTAGATTGATTTTTGCTACTTTCGCTTCCAATATTTATCGCTTACAGCAAGTAACAGATGCAGCCGTAGAATTTGGCCGCAAAATAGCTGTTTTTGGACGCAGTATGGAAGCTGCTATTAACATCGGTTTGGAACTTGGCTTTATAAAAGCACCAAAAGAAACTTTTGTTGATCCGCAACAAATTAACCGACTGCCAGCTAATCAAGTGGTCATACTTTGTACAGGAAGCCAAGGTGAACCAATGGCAGCTCTATCAAGAATTGCTAATGGTACGCATAGACAAATCCAGATTATCCCTGGTGACACTGTGGTATTCTCTTCCAATCCAGTACCAGGTAATACATTAAGTGTTAATAAAACAATCAATCAACTTTACCGAGCAGGTGCGGAAGTAATTCATGGACCACTTAACAATATTCACACTTCTGGTCATGGTGGTCAACAAGAGCAAATGCTAATGCTTCGATTAATTAAACCTAAATTCTTTATGCCAATCCATGGTGAGTTTAGAATGCAAAAAACACACGCTCAAACTGCTGTTGATTGTGGCGTCAAAGAAGAGAACTGCTTCATTATGGATAATGGTGAAGTATTAGCACTTTCAAGCGATTCAGCACAGGTTGCAGGTAAAATTCCATCTGGAAATGTATATATTGACGGAAGCGGAATTGGCGACATTGGAAATATTGTTTTACGTGATCGTCGAATTCTTTCAGAAGAAGGCTTAGTGGTTGTCGTGGTGAGTATTAATATGACTGATTTTAGAATCGCCGCTGGACCTGATCTTATTTCAAGAGGATTTGTGTACATGCGTGAGTCTGGTGATTTAATCAATGATGCACAAACACTAATAAGTAAACATTTAAATAAAGTAATGGAACGCAAAACGACACAATGGTCAGAAATAAAGAATGAAATAATTGATACTATTTCTCCATTCCTATATGAAAAAACAAAACGTCGCCCAATGATCCTTCCTATTATCATGGAAGTATAAAGTAAGTATCCGCCGGTAGAACCGGCGGTTTTAATTTCGCCCTATAAGGGCACTTTACCAACGAAGCCCCTAAAGGGACCTCTAAATTGACCGCCAACCGTTTACTCTCCCTACTTATCTTTAAATGGATCGACGTATTCTCGTTTGCTCATATTATCTCGCAAACGGTCCTCTGCTTCTTGCTCTCGTATATACTTTGCAATTGTTTTTTCGTTTAATCCAACCGTACTTACGTAATATCCTTTCGCCCAAAACGTTCGATTTCCATGATTATATTTTAAATTTGCATGTCTATCATGGATCATCAATGAACTTTTACCTTTTAAATATCCCATGAAATACGAAACAGACATTTTCGGTGGTATTTTTACCAGCATGTGTATATGATCTGGCATGGCATGTGCTTCCATTATTTCTACATCTTTCATTTCACATAGTTTTCTCAATATAGCACCTATATCTTTTCTTAATTTCCCATATACTACTTTCCTTCTGTATTTGGGAATAAATACGATATGATACTTACAATTCCATCTTGTATGTGATAAACTATTGTCGCTCGACATGAGCAGAACTCCTCTCGTTATTTGAAGTTGGTTTGACGGCCATCTTCTATTATAACGATTGGAGTTTTTTTCTAATACGACTCTACAAGTTTTATTTTCACACAGGCAGAGCCTGTGGTTTAAAAAGAGTAAAATAAGTAAAAAGGAGCTATTTGTTCTATATCGAACAAATAGCTCCTTTTTCTTGTTAAGACATAACCTTTTTCTCAAAACGATTAATATCCGAGTCAGCTCCAATTACAATTAAGATATCCTTTTCTCTAATTGATTCTGATGCTTGAGGAGAAACGATAATTTCCTTCCCTCTTTTTATGGCAACAATAGTGATTCCATATCTGGCACGAATATCTAAATCAATGATCGAACGACCATCTAATTTATGACTTGCTTTAATTTCCACAATACTATGCTCATCCGATAGCTCTAAATAATCAAGGACATTGTTAGAGACAATATTATGAGCTATTCTCTTGCCCATATCCCTTTCAGGATGAACAACTGCATCTGCTCCAATTTTACTTAGTACTTTCTCATGATAATCATTTTGGGCTTTTACCGTTATATTTTGCACACCTAATTCTTTCAGCATTAAAGTTGTTAAAATACTTGCTTGGATATCTTCCCCTATTGCAACAATAACATGGTCAAAATTACGGATCCCAAGACCTTTCAATACTGTTTCATCTACCGCATTACCTACCACTGCATGCGAAACTAGATTTGCGTATTCATTTACTTTTTCTTCACTTTTATCAATGACCATTACATCCATACCTAGTTCGGTCAATTCCTTGCAAATACTACCACCAAATCTTCCAAGGCCAATAACCGCAAATGCTCTTTTCACAATAAAATCCTCCAACAATTATAAAAATTTCACCTAAATAAATCGTCCTTATTATAACATTAAACCACTTGATTAATATATAAAAGCTAATGATTGTTTTCCAGCCAGTTATTGTTGATTATTTATGACACGGTTGATGCGTGTATTTAACATTTTTAAATTAGTTCCGCCCGCCTGGTAGTACCGCAGCTTTCTTTCCCTATCAAATAAATAGTAGGAGGGAACATATTCATTCGAAAATGCCTTGGCTAGCTGAAAATCATGATCTACATAAATGGACTGTGTCATACTATACGTCTTGGCAGTCTTTTTTATTAAATCAATATCTAAATCTCGCTCTGTTCGAGGGAAATGCACAGATATTATTAGAAGATTATCTTGATATAACTCCCTATATTGGTTTAATTCGGGCATAGCCCTTTTACAAAAATAACAACTTACAGACCAAAAGTGAATTAAAATCAGCTTATCGCCTATTTCATTTGTAAGCTTTGTTTCCCCGTTAATCCATATGGTCGGAGTATTCCAGTTTGGAAGTTGCTCACCTATTTTCAATGATTCGTTACCTTCTTTCTTTTTATTCCTATACGCATATTTTTTGCTGAACTAATCACATAAAAAGTTAGTGAATCATGTCTCCCCGCTTTTAGATAAACAGAGTATCCTTATTTGCAAATCTATCAAGTAACTAACTTATCCGAAGCTTAATAGATCCATCTCCTAGTTTATCAAATACTTTAAAGGGAATAAAAAGAAAAAACTTATTTTTCATTAAAAGGAGTACAATTTCTAATGATTTATGTTGATAAACTAAAAACGTATATCCAAAATATAGAATGGGGAGATTTCCTTCTAGAATCTTCTCTATTAGCGTTAAAAATTATCTTGATTCTGTTAAGTTATATTTTCATCAAAAAGATGGCTAAAAAGGTAATAAATAAATTATTCGAAACTTATATTCAAAAGCATTCTATCTCACGTGGCAGAGCCTTCACTTTAGAAAGCTTAACGAATAATCTAATTACCTATGTATTATTTTTTATACTCATTATTACTATTCTTCAATTGCTAGGAATTGATGCAACAGCCATATTAGCTGGAGCTGGTATTATTGGATTAGCAGTTGGTTTTGGTGCACAAGGTTTAGTAAGTGACCTAGTATCAGGATTCTTTTTGTTATTAGAAAAACAGTTAGATGTGGGGGAACTTGTATCGATAGGGGATTTTTCAGGTACTGTCGAACAAGTAGGGCTGCGAACAACACAAATTAGAGGTGCTGATGGAACATTACACTTTATTCCTAATCGAGAAATCACACAGCTTAGTAACCATTCTCGGGGAGAAATGCAAGCTTTAGTCGATATAGAAATTTCTGTACATAATAATATACCAAAAACATTAGAAATTTTAAAGGCTCTATGTGAACATATCGCCAAAGAAAACACAGTCATTACGGATGGACCAGATGTGGTTGGCATACAAAACATGGGACCAAATACTCTTACTATTAGAATACTAGCCAAAACAATCAATATGGAGCAATGGGGTGTCGAACGATTAATCAGACAAGAAGTAAAAATCGCACTTGATGAAAATGGTATTAAACTTCCAGAAACTCCGATTATAGTAGATAAAAAGAGTTAAAAAAAGGCTTACTGTCCATTTTGCAGTAAGCCTTCTCTTTTATATAAAACAGAGTTCCTCTATTCTTAATTGCCTTTTTTGGTTAAATACGCTGTTAATACATTTACAGCCAACTGTAAAGCATCCTCTTTCGGATTAAGCTTGCTATGATGTAATCCAAAGGTAGAGTCAACTCCTAGCCAAAACATAAATCCTGGGATTTCCTTTAACATATAACCGAAATCTTCCCCTGTCATGGCTTCTTTACATTCAAATAAGGTTGCTTCTGTTTCCTCTATAATAAAATCCATAAACTCTTTCGTTAATAACTCATTATTATAGACTTGATAATAACCACTTCCGAAATCAATGGTGCATTCACAGTCATAGGCGATTTCAGTTCCTTTTACTAAAGATTGAACGCGTTTTTTTACTTTTTCCATTGCTTCACTAGAAAGCGTACGCATCGTTCCTTCTAGCCTTGCTGTTTCGGCGATAACATTTTGAACCGTTCCGCCTGTGATTTTCCCAATCGTTACAACAGCACTTTCAAGTGGATTTATATTTCTAGACACGATGGACTGTAACTGGGATACTAATGTACATGCAGCAACAACCATATCATTTGTTAAATGAGGATAGGCTGCATGTCCCCCTTTCCCTTTTAAATCAATAAAGAGTTCTGATGTATTCGCAAATAATAAGCCAGGCTTAATCGCAATCGTCCCTACAGGATATTCCGGAGCAACATGAAGAGCTATTATCATATCTGGCTTCCATGCTTGGAGCTCCTCACTTTTCAACATCGGTTCAGCACCGCCTGGTCCCTCTTCTGCAGGTTGAAAGATAAATACCACATCATCGTTAATTGGATTATTAATAATATTAGTTAGCACACCTAATGCGATCGTCATATGAAAATCATGACCGCAAGCATGCATTTCAGTCGGATGCTCTGATACAAAGGATAATGATGTTTCTTCCACAATCGGTAATCCATCCATATCAGCACGATAGCCAATCGTTTTTGTTGGATTAAGTCCATTCACTTTTACGATAATCCCAGTCTTCCATGTTTTCACTTCTACACGTTCATCTGCGACGCTTTGAATCATCTGTAGTAAATATTGCTGTGTTTTAAATTCTTTAAATCCAAGCTCCGGAATTCTATGCAGCTGTCTGCGAATAGTAACTAAATCTATCGTATTCCCCATATAGCTCCCCTACTCTTCCTTTTTTATACAATTTTACATAGCTCATTAGATTACCTACAAGAAAAGCGCGGAAGTTTCTCCACGCTTTTCATCAAAATTATAATTGACGTAACTCTTGCATAATTTCTGTTTTTGATTTTGTTTTATCATCAATTTCTTTTACTACTCGTGCAGGAGCTCCTGCTACTAATGTATTCGCTGGAACATCTTCTAATACGATAGCTCCTGCAGCAACTACAGACCCTTTTCCTACAGTTACACCCTCTACAATAACAGCATTTGCACCAACCAATACATCATCTTCAATTATAACTGGTTTAGCAGATGGAGGCTCAATTACACCAGCTAATACTGCACCTGCTCCAATATGACAGTTTTTACCGACAGTAGCTCGTCCACCCATAATAACTCCCATATCAATCATTGTGCCTTCGCCGATAACAGCACCAATATTAATAACAGCACCCATCATAATAACAGCATTATCACCAATATCAACTTGGTCACGAATAATTGCGCCTGGCTCAATACGAGCTTTAATATTTTTTAAATCTAATAAAGGAATAGCGGAATTTCTACGATCATTTTCAACTACATAATCTGTTACTTTATCCTTATTAGCTTCAATTACACTTTGAATGTCTGTCCATTCTCCAAAAATCACACCAGAATTCCCGCTAATAAAGGTTTGGATATTCTCACCAAATTCAACAGCTGATAAATCCCCTTTTACATATACCTTAACAGGTGTAGATTTTGTACTATTTTGAATAAATGAAATAATTTCATTTGCATCCATCATTTTCATTTCTTTACCTCCAGTTATGTATAAATTACAATATAAAAATTACTTTACCAAACAAAAGTTATGAAAACAAGCAATTATTATTATAATATTAAGGATTAATTGCTTTCACTTTTTCTTCTTCAAGGTATTCATTGACAATCTCTATGAACGCTTGAACTTGCTTTAATTGAAAATTCGCTTCATAGCCAATTAACCAAGTCCCTCTTGTAATAGGTTTATTATTATCATTAAATAATGGTATTCTTGATAGTGACTCATCAGCTTTTCTTAAGGCAATGGAAGGTAGGATACTATATCCAATGCCATTAAAAGAAAGCTGTTTACATGTTTCAATTTGATCTACAACAATAGTATTCTTAGGAGGCATTTGCAAATTCTGATGCCACCAAACTTGTATTTCTTCGTAATAGTTAGAATCACTTTTAAACTGGATAAACGGTCGATCAGTTAAGGCAATATCTTCTAACTTAGCAATTTCTCGATCCACTAAATAAAGTGGATCATCGAATAAATGCATTTTTATCCCTTTCCAATCAGATGCACCTCTTATGATACCGATATGCATATTATCCTCTGAAACTGATTTCATCATATCGCTGCTCCAACCAGTTACTAATGATACTTTTGCTTGTGGATAGCGCTCAACAAATCGTTTTAATACTTCTGGAAGCCAATTTTGTCCAACTATACTTGCGACAGCTATTTTTAATGTTCCATATACTTCTTCTTTAAATGCATGAATGGATTCTTTTACTTCTTCTTCTTTTTTTAATGTTTCCCTTGCAAATGTCGTTACTAATTCGCCAGCTGCAGTAAGAGAAAGGCCTCTTTGTGACCTAATAAATAACGGGGTTCCCCAGTCTTTCTCAATATTTTGCAGCCTTTGAGAAAGAGCTGGCTGGGTGACAAATAATCTCTCTGCTGCTTTGCGCATATTCATTTCCTGTGAAAGTACAGTTAATAGTTGTAATTCAGAAATCGTTGACATGACATTATCCTCATAAAATAAAAATTGTTATCAAAAGAGGGATACATCTCTAATGAAGAGGCAGACAAGAGCGGTAGCCGTAGATGAAGGAATATTACTTTTAGCGTTCATTTTGATTGAGTTGATGCAAATAAATATTAAGTCGCATTAGTATGGATCTTCTTGTTAAAATTCCATCAAAATAGCCATCGTCTGTTTCCACGCAAATAAAAGGATGGTCTACTAAATATTTTATCGTATGTAATACAGAACTATTGCTCTTCACTCTTGGTATTACCTTATTCATAATTGTTTCCACTTTTATTTCTTCAAGCTTCTCAAATTCAATTCTTTCTAAGCCTAATATGCTATCCATGATGAGCGGAGTGCTGACTAAGCCATGGAGTTTATAATGAGCATCTAATACTGGTATTGCTGAGTATCCACTTTTTGTTAAGACAAGCAGAGCGTGTTCTAAACTATTTCCTATCTGCACATGTGCTACTCGTTCAGATGGAATTAATAAGTCCTGTAAAGTAATGTTTAAAAACTCTTCGCTGTGCATACTTATCATAGCCGAAAACTCCTCACAAAATATATTTATATCTCATTTTATCATAGTTCTCGGCATTATGCTCTTTTAACCCTTACTCGTTTTTATATTCCTTACAAGCAGTTGACAATGTGGGCATCGAAAAATCACATTTTGATTAGATTGAGCAGTTAAGACATTTTCCAGTTTTTCTTCCTGTGAACATTCTGGACAAATAACCGTTGGCATCATGTTTATCACCTCAACCATTAGTATGGATTCTCATGTTTTTTTCATGTAGGAAATATTTTCAATCTTTAGAGCTTTTTATCCTAATATTGATTAAATTCTCCTGAATTACTAGCTGTTAGTACTAAAAACTAAAAAAACCTTCAGCAAAATGGACTGTTCCACCTTGCTGAAGATTTTTTTAAATAAGATTACTGAATTAAATCAAAAATCTCAATCGTAATCATATCAACATTATCAAATTGATATCTTTTTGGTTTTTCCTTGTCATTATATACTTCTAGTTCAAACGTCTCAGTTTTCGGATGAAATGTTACTTGACACTTTCTCTCTCCATTTACCTCAAAGAAACGTTGAGTTGGTTCTCCCCCAGTTGCCTGCTCTTGTAGATTTTTCAATCTTGTTAATATGCCTTGTAATTGTGACATGCTCTCTCTCCTTTCAAACAAACCTTTATTAAGCATAGGTTTCACTATTAGCATGTTTCTATACACTTTCTTCGTTTAATTTAGTTACAATTCGCCTCTTGTGTAAAATGCCAATACTAACAGAATAAAAGATTATCGAGAGTTTGTCCAAGTAAAACTGAAAAAAACTCGGTGTTTTTTTATTATTTATTTCCTCTGAATATTCTTACCATTTCACAAATTAACATACACACTTTCCTTAGGAGCATAATTTCTTGCTAAAATGATGACAAGAACTTCTTTTATCACTCAAAAGAATTGCATGATAATAACTTTCTTTGTATGATTTTAGTTAAAGATAAAAGTAGGAGGAGCATTATGCATCAAATCACATTGTTTACTCAACCAGATTGTCCCCCTTGCGAATATTCAAAGCTATTCTTAAAAGAACATGGTTTTGATTTCGAAATGAGAGATATTCAAAAGGACCCTCATGCCAAAAAAGACTTAATAAAGAAATATCAATCTTTTTCCACTCCAACATTCGTAATTGATGGAACGGTCATTTATGGATTTGATTTGGAAAAGCTAAAGGAAGCTTTGAATCTTTCTTAATACTTATTGTGGCGTACAGCACCTAATGTGCGCCATAAACTTTAAAATGATTATATTAGAGATGATTTGTGTTGACATCATTATAGTTTTTATTCTCATTCTTTATATAAGTAACTTGATTATCAATGGAAAATAACGGCATATACACTAATGTACTATAGTTTTTTTCTTTACTCTTTAAAATGGACCTTACCTCTTTATCTGAAAACATATTTGTTATAAGCCATTTATTATTCAACTTTCTGATCAAAATCCCTTCATAAGAACCTTCATATACTTTTTCTCCAATAACAATTGGTTCATAATATTCATATAGAAGTATACTATTCTCTTCTTGTTCTACAAAAGTTTGTTCTGATAATTGATAAAAAGGTAGATAATATTTACCAAATTCATTACCATATGTAAAAAAGTTCCCTTGTTCTCCCTTCAGGTTTTCATTAAGAAATAAATAAATTAGTTTGTCTGAAAAATAAGGCGTTAAGATTTCTTCTATCTCCTCCATTTCTCTCGCTTCTTTACTTAATGATACTTGTGCCCGGAATGCCTTTTCTACAAAAGCGAATACTTCCTCTCTACTTGTCAAACGGCTGGCGGCGTCAATGGAATACGGAAAAACACTCCACATAGAAATAATCAATAAGATAAAGAAGCTTTTTTTCATCAAATCCTTCCCTTCTCTAATTGCTCTACCACTTCATTACTCTTCCATACCCTTTCTATTCCTAATAAAACAAGCTGAAGAGAAAATCTCTTCAGCTTGTTGTTAAGGAAGCAATAATTTCATTCGATCAAGATAATTATAGGATAAATCAATAAATAAATATTCTTTTGAATTTAACGGATAAGAATACGTCCTAACCGTTTCGCCGGTTTCAATATCACTGTATAGATCAGATAATATCCCTTTTTTTTCATTTCGCATCTTCATAATATTTTCTAAAAAATATGGTCTCCAACTCCAATTTTTATGTGCATATTCAGGTTGTATAAGCCAATCATTCTCATATTTAATAATATTGGCAGATTTCTGAAACCCATCTTCATCACAAACATACATTCGAAAAGCAGCCTCTGTTAACTCAGCTGACAATAATTTTAATAACTCTTCATAGGAAGAATATTTCTTGTATTTGACAAGCAATGCTTGTAATTGACCTTGAAACTCTTCTGTTAAATCATAAATCGTCGCTAATTTCTTCTTTTCTGAAAGGATAAATTCATGAAACATGTTTCTCAATGTTTCTTTTCTACTATTACGTTCAACGAAATTCTCCTCTGGATAATGTAAGTAATACCCTTGATAAAATCTTCCTCCATTTTTCCAAGCGAATTGAAGCTGATAAACCATCTCGATATTTTCAAATAATAAAGTAGCACCAATCTTTCGAGCAAGCATAGATAATGAATACAATACATCTTGATAAGTATGTGAGGTGGACGTAGACCGCAAAGCCAATAGATCAATTTTCAAAATATCAGGTCCTAAATCACTTAGACGGTCAAGATAACTGCTATCGCTTCCCATTTTATCAATCGCAATCTTTATACCATATGTGCGATAGTAAATTAGTAAATGATCTAAATGATCAAATTGTCCTTGATAATTTCTTTCGGATAGCTCTAGAACGATTCGATTCAGCTTGATACCTTTCCCTTCGTACTCCAATAAGGTATCTAAAAAGGCTTCTCCATCATCCTTCATCAGCATTTCAGCATCTCTATTGATAAAAAGCAATACGTCCTCATCAAGAGATAAAGCTTTATCTAAAGCTTTTGTCAAAATAACTTGATCTACTTCAAGCTTGTATTCATCTGGAATTCCTTCATCTGCAAAAAAGTCACCAAGACTTTCCGCTCCATCTTGCCCATTATATCTACCTAATACCTCATATCCAATAACCCGATGTTCATCAGCGCTAAAAATAGCTTGAAAATAAGGGATGACATTTTCTAAATCAGTCAAAATATCCAAAGCATCCATATTTTGATCGCCTCCCTATAAGAAAAGCAAGCTCCTTTGCATATCATAATTAAACTTTGTCAAATCGACGCTTTTCAAATAAAAAACCCCTATACTTAAATGGATTTATTAATTAGTTAGCAAAGGTTCTTCACTTTATATTAAGAAATTTAAATAAGCCTAATTATATCATATAAACTCCTAGCTTTCGAAATAATGATAGAAAATTCTTTCTATTCAACCCTATCATTATGGATGAAGTCTAAATTTGAATCAACTTAATTTAACCTTTTTGGTAATAATATGCCCTCATATTTTGATGAGAATTTCGTATGATAACGTTAGGAGTTGGCAAGAAAGAGGCAGTCATATGCAGTTGTTGAAACTATTACTTTTGCTCGCTCCCTTTTTTGGTTCGGAGCAAGTTTGGGAATACTTCCATATTGATGACCATCCAAGACAAAAAAGCGAAATAGTAAGTCAAGTATCAAGCTCCTCTAATAAAATACTATTAGATGTTCCTTTGGTAAAACAAAATCCAGAATTACGATATGGATGTGAGGTAACAAGTTTAACCATGGTCTTAAATTATGCTGGTGTTAAAGTAACGAAAATGGACCTTTTTAAAGACATAGAGAAGGACTTAGATCCATTAGTCCGAAAAAACGGAAATATTATTAAATGGGGAGATCCTTCTACTGGATTTGTTGGAGATATGACTGGGAAAAAGGCTGGTTATGCTGTGTTTGATAGACCGATGGAAGACCTTGTTAACAAATTTTTACCTGAAAGAGCAGTTAATTTAACAAATTCCTCTTTTCATGACTTAGAGAAACATGTTGAGAATGGTTACCCAATTGTCGTATGGACGACAGGGGATTATCGTTTACCTGATAGATGGGAATCATGGGAACATAATGGAAGAACAATTAAAACGCCATTAGATTTACATGCAGTTGTTTTAGTCGGGTTCAGTAAAGAGCATGTTTACTTAAATGATCCTTTATCTGGTAAGAAAAACGTCAAGGTAAATAAAAAAAACTTTATTGACTCCTGGCATGCTTTAAAGTCAAGAGCAATTAGTTATCGGTAAAGCCAAAAAGTTTTTTTCACTTTAATATTGGTTAAAGCTGAATAACTCTTAGTGGGCTGACTGATTCCCTTTGTTATTTGCTGCAAGTAATAAGCAAGCAGCTTGAATACACTTTACTTTGTATGCGGGCAAACACCGGTATGAGTCTTCTTGACGCGCTAAGGATCGTGTATTCAGGCTGGCTTACTCTCCTCCCTATTATTCCTAATAAAAATCCAGTCTTAACTATACACTTAAATTATAATGGCAAATTTGCCAACCATCCTTCCCTCCTAAAAGTTTATGTTCTCCGCTCATCAATCATGTTTAAAACTGCCTAAGAAATTGTTCTGCGTCTTCACAAGTCAATGGCTTTGAATAATAATAACCTTGTGCTTTCTGACAATTTGCCTTCTTTAAAAAATCTTCCTGATCTTTATTTTCGACACCTTCTGCAATTACTTCCATTCCTAAGTTTTGACCTAAGTGAATAATAGTGGTTGTAATGGCAGCATCCTTTGCGTTTGTCACAGCATCTTTAATAAAAGACTGGTCAATTTTTAACACATCGATGGGAAATTGCTTTATATAGCTAAGAGAAGAATAGCCGGTTCCAAAATCATCAACAGAAATAATAACACCCAACTCCTTTAAATTCCGCAAAATAGGAACTGCTTCTTTAATATTCTCCATAACCCCTTCTGTAATTTCCACTTCTAAGAGGAATGGCTGAATGTTATATTTTTTGATAGCCTCGCGAATCACTTCTACAAAATTAGGTTGTTGAAATTGCTTGGGAGAAATATTCACAGCGATTCTGACATCTAGATTGTAAAGTGACTTCCAAATTTTTATCTGCTCACACGCCGTTTCAATAACCCAATTGCCAATCGATATTATGAGACCCGTATCCTCCGCAAGGGGTATAAAGTCATTGGGAGCAACCAAGCCTAAGGAGGGACTCTCCCACCGTAATAGCGCTTCAAAGCTATTGAAAGTATAATTGTTCAAATCAATTTGCGGCTGAAAATACAATTTCAGTTCATTCCTTTGAACAGCTTTTCGCAATTTTGTTTCAACTGATACTATATTAGTTAAAGCTGTTGTCATATCGGAACGATAAAATTGATAGTGTGCTTTGCCTCTTTCTTTTACTCGAAAAAGTGCCTCATCAGCATTTTTAATCAATATTTCAATATCTTCTCCATCCTGTGGATACATACTAATTCCTATACTGGGACTTATATAATATTCCTGAGAATCTAGATAGAAAGAATTAGCAAAGGTTGAAAGTATTTGTTGAGCAATACTTGCTACTTCTTGTCTATTCGTTTGCGAAAGAAGAATATTAAATTCATCTCCTCCTTGACGATACACATGGCATTTGTAATTATTAAACTCTAATAAGCGTTCCGCGACTTTTACAAGAATTTGATCGCCAACAATATGACCAAATGTATCATTAATATATTTAAATCTGTCTAAATCAATGGTCATTAAAGCGAAAGCAGCTTGGTCTGTTTCCGCTCTTTTTATTTCAAGGTTTATAGCCTCCATTAGAGCCCGTCTATTATAAAGTCCTGTCAGCTGATCATGAAAAGACATAAACTGAATCTTTTCTGCTGTCTTCTTCTTTTCTGAAATATCTCTTAAGATGACATAAATCCCCTTAATGGTATGATTCACTATAATAGGTACGAATTTCGAATGAACAGATAATTCGTTTCCATTTTTACTTATTAATTTACAATCAACTGATTGTGATGTTTTTGTCAGTTTACACTTTTTAAAACTACCATAAAAAAGTGTATTCTCCTCATCTATTAGATCATAAAGCGAAAAAATCGTTTTAGCTTCGTCACTAAAACCAATTAATTTCAACCCAGCAGGATTCACCTCCTGTATAACGCCATCTAAATTGACTGTGAGAACAGCATCTAAATTATTCTCTACTAATGAACGATATCGTTGTTCACTTTCATATAATAAAAGTTTTTCCTTGATGGATTCTGTAATATCTCTCGTTATAGAAACAATGTATTTCACCTCATCTTTATCATCCTTTATAGGCGTTAAAACAGATTCTGCATAGATAAGCTCTCCATCATTAAGCTTGATTTGATCTGTATAACTATGATTTTCCTTCCTCTTACACACTGTAGAATATTCCTTTTGTAATCTAGCAGATATGTACGCAGAATTAACATCTTGGATTTTTTTCCCTATAAAGTTGATTGGTAATTTAGCGAACAAGAATGCAGCTTCATTTACAAAAATATAGCGAAAAATTTCCCCTTTCTCTACTTTCATGATAAAGACCATATCTTTAATATACATAAAAATAATTTCAAAAATAATATTCTCTATATTTGATTTGGATTGAGCGATTATTTTCTTACTTGTGCTATTCTCATTATATTTGTCCATCCATCTCATTCCTTACATGCAGCAATATAATAATTTGTTCTAAAAAAATGTACACAACCTATCAACTTTTCTTTTACTACTATTATCGGCATGTGAATCCATTTCTGTACTCAAATAGATAAAAAATTATGTCTATTCTTAAAATAAAATTTATCTTAACCTTGCTTCAGGAGCACACTTGATAGACAAGATATTTCTTTTTTATTTCCTTCTTTCGCAAAAAATAGTATAATAACTTGTACTAAACAATAGAAGGGAGAGTTAAAACAATTGAATAAGCAGCAACAATATCCGCCGCCAATACAACCTACTGTTGTAAATCTTCTTCAAGCAATCTCAGTTGTAAACCGTCATGCAAAAACTGCTCCAAACCCAAAGTTTTTATATAAATTAAAGCATGACAGTTTACATAAACTATTAGCAGAAGGAAAAGCAAAGAAAATCGGTCTACACTTCTCAAATAATCCAAAATATAGTCAACAACAATCAGATTTATTGATTGCGTGTGAAAACTATACATTTCATTTGCCTCCGACTAAAAAGGATTTTGAGGAATTGCCACATTTAGGATCTCTCAATCAAAGTATTCGAAATCCCAAATCTACTCTTTCCTTAACACAGTCTAAAAAGCTTTTATCCACTTATACTGGATTAAAAGAAGATACGCCACCTAATCATTCAATCCGCAAAAAGAAATACCAAAAGCCTGTTTTTAAAAAACTTGGTGAAAGCTATTAATTTTTAATGTACCTTGAATGAAAACGGTAATCCCCTCGATTATATCAACTAAAAGAGAGCAATTAATACTATAATGCAGCTAGGATACATTTCACCTAAGAAACAGCCACCCCATACATAAGTTGGAATGATGGGGTGGCTGTTTTACGGTATAAAAAGGGTGTTTCAAAAAATATTGTTACGTAAACCGTAACCCGAATAATAATATTTTATTTACGGCTATCTTAATGTTTGTTTAGTCTCCACACATATAACTTATGATAAGGTAATACTATAAAACTATTTTAAAGGAGAGGTATTATGCGTAAATTTGGTATTAATTATGAATATAAACAGACGGAGAAAAAAAACGGAGACAGGCTCATATCTGTAAGGGATATTGGCGAAAATGCCCTTCTAGAAGTTGAGAAAAAGGGTAATATGGTAGAAATCATTACTAATTGGCAAAACTTTAAAACAACTAAATACTCCCTACCAGTAGAACTATTTGAGAAAATACATAAAGATATTATGCAAAATAATAATGCATAATATAATGCTTGATTTGAATATAAAATAGTGAAAAGAATTTATTTGTAAAGAGGCTCCAGGAAATAATACAGGTATAGCCCATGAAAAGTGAAGTGTATTTAAGTCTGTGGTATTTACCACAAGCCTTCTTTCCTAAAAAGAATAAAAACCCAACCAATTATACGAAATCTTTATTAACCTCTCCGTATAATTGGTTGGGTCACCCATGTGCCAGTCTCTCAAAGTAGTTCTTAAAGACAAAGGAAGCTGGATTCGCTTCCCTTCTCTTAAGCAAAAAGGCAACTCCCATGCAGACTGCTAATTCATCAGCATTTATAATATGATGTTATCGATAATATGAATTAATTCATTAATCTCAGGTTTACTTACTTGAGCATTTGCTCCTACTACTTGACCTTTATGTCTTAAATCATCTGTGATTAACGAAGAAAATATAACAATTGGCAATGTTGCTAAGTTAGGATTGTCCTTTACTACTTTTGTTAAATGATGTCCATCCATTTGCGGCATTTCTATATCGGTAATCATTAATTGAGCCACTTCTTCAACCGAATGACCATCCTCTATAGTTTTTGTTAAATAGGCTAAAGCTTCACGCCCATTTTCGAAAAAGGTGATCTCCTGAAATCCAGCAGCATTTAAAGTATCTTCTAATAATTTTCTTAACAGGGCAGAATCTTCCACAACAATTAATTTCTTGTCACTTCTTTTTCTATCACCTAATTTTTTTACTTGTTGAACATTGATTCCCGACTCCGGATTAATATCAACAACGATTTTTTCAAAATCTAATAATAAAATCATTTCTCCCTTTAATTTTACTACTCCGATAATCTGGCTGTCCGTTCCATAGTACGTTTCAGATGGTTTTTCAATGTTTTCCCATGATATTCGATGAATTTGTGTTACATTATGAACATGGAAAATTATTTTTGTTTTATTAAATTCAGAAACAATATATTTGTCCTTTTCAGGAGTATCAGAAGGAGGATAACCAAGTACATTTGCAAGATTAACAACAGTTAATACTTCTCCCCTTAACTCCATAATCCCCTCTATATATGGGTGTGCGTGTGGGATTGGCGTGATTGGCACTGGATTAATGATTTCTTTAACCTTAATCACATTGATTCCAAAATGGTTCTTTCCTACGCTGAATTCTACAATTTCTAATTCATTTGTTCCCGTTTCTAAAAGTATCCCTTTATCATTTTTCATTTCTGTTTGTCCTTTCGCTCGCCTAAAAATTCACTTATTTAGCCAGACTACATCAAATTATTTATACCTATCTTTTATATCGGACTTTTTATCTACTCTTAAAGTAAGGCTCTTTAAATTTCCTAAATTTTGAGGTGAAGAAAAGTTATTCTACAACCGATAGTATTTTTAGTATCCATTTTTTTGCAAAAAAGGCTATTCATGAAAGAACAATATGAAAATATTCCACCTTCTCACGGAATATTTGCTTTTGTTAGCTTTCATAAACAGCTTCGTTTTCCTCTTCTATTTGGAAGGAAGAAATCTTTTTTCCATCAGTCTTCCTTTATACGTGCATGAATCACTAATCCGATAATAGTTAGAATGATTAAAGAACTTAGCGCAAATCTACTTGCAATATTACCGTACTCAGCAAAAACCAATGTAATTGTCCCATATATTAAAGGACCGATAATAGATGATACTTTTCCAGAAAAAGCAAACAGACCAAAAAATTGTCCTCTTTTCTCTTCTGGGGTAATTTCAACGATATAGGTTCTTGTTGTTACCCACATACTTCCAAGCGCCACTCCAAATAAACTGCCAGCTACCCAGAATAACCCTTCATTTTTAGCAAGCGTTGCAATAATAATCGCAATAACTAATAGTATCCCCACATAACGAACAGCTCTGTATGCACCAACACTTTTCGTTATATAACCAAAAACAAAGGAACCAATAATACTTGCAATGGTTGACACAAGATAAAGAACAATAAATTTACCAGTATCTAATCCAATAACCGCATTGGCATATGCAGACATCGTCGCAATAGTAGTGGCTAATGCATCATTTAGAAAAAAGTAAGCAAGCATAAAGGTGAAAATTTTCCGATAACTTTTCATTTGTTTAAAAGTTTCTATTATTTCTCGATATCCAGAAAGAACAGATTGTTTTTGGATATTTTCTTTTGGTGTATCTTTAATGAAAAAAAATAATGGCAAGGATAAAAGTAAAAAAAGAATACCAGTTGGAATAAAGGATTGATTATATGCCCCTTCATCTATAAAGAGATAAACAGTTAATCCAATCAGTGTTCCAATATAACCTATGGCTACACCAAATCCAGAGATTAATGGAATCTGTTCCTTTGTTCCTAAATCAGAAATCATCGTATCATAGAACACTAAGCTAGAATGATAAGTAAATTTAGATAAAACAAAAAAGAGGATAACAAGTGCTAAGGATATCGGAATCCCAAATATTTGTTGTGTAGACGGGATAAAAGAGAAAAACCCCATAGCAATGGTTCCAAATACAGTTAATAATGTTAAAATAACAATATATTTTTTCTTTTTTCCAGTTCGATCCATCATTACGCCAAATAATGGTGTAAAGATAACTAACAGAAAGCTTGCTAATGCATTCGCATATGTAATAAAAGTCGAAGCAATCTGTTTGGTTACTTCATTCGAACCAACCATATCTTGTAAATACAAGGGGAAAAAGATTGTATTAATATTAGACGAAAAAATAGTATTAGCCGCATCATAAAGGGCCCATGATATTATGGGCAAAGTAAAATATAATGCCAACCCTCTTTTTTTCATTTCTGTTTTATTGGTTATCGGTTCCATCTATCAAGCTCTCCTCTCAAATAGCGGGTATGGTAGCGATAAAATAACATACTCCTGTTTGTTTCCCTTAAGAACCATTTGGCTTATCCATAATGTTTGTCGTCTCACTCACATTATAGATAAGCCCACAGAGTTTATGAATTATTTTCTTACAACAATGGAACCTACAATTAAATCATGTAACGCTTGTTTTTTCTCCGTGAACGCTGCCAAAATAAAGCCAATTAATAAAATTCCTGAAAGGAGACTTGATACTATGTATCTTCCTAAACTTCTCCAGAAAGAAAGCTTATTTCCTTTCAAATCCTCTACCTTTAAACCTAATAATTTCTTTCCAATTGTCGCTTGCCATTTAGAAGCATGAAACAGTGAATAATAAAAAAGACTAATAAACATACATACTGCCATCGTTCCAAAAAAAGCGGTCATTATGGAGCCTAATAGAGATAAAATTTCAGAATCAGATAATGCATTTATACTTGCTGGATCCAACAATAATTCATTAGGTATTTCCATTGAACTGATAAATAAAGCAAAAATGATATTAGAAAAAAATAATAAAGGAAGACCTAAAATGATACTATCGATTGCCCATGCTCCAAAACGAATCCAAAATCCTGCATATTGAGGATGATTTTCCTTTTCTTCTATTTGTATAGTTGTTACCATTTATTTTCCCCTCCTTCTAATATGATAAATGGTATTTATTTTCTAAACAACCTTTTTTATGAAATGACTGGTTGAATTACAATTAATAAACATTAGAAAAACCATCCTGCTTCTTTGCTTAAAAAGTTCATAAAATGTTTATTTGTTTTTTTCTAATTTGTGAAATATCAAACAAAAACCTAGACGATTTTATGTTATTAGAATACGCTAATAGTGTAAGTTGTGAAGGAAGAAAACCGTAAATTATTTAACTAATTAAAGAGAGGAAGAGTACACAATGAAGGGTACTGCAATTCTTTTTCACGATGACTTAACGGTAACTTTTCTAGAAAATATCGATTTAGAGATATGGAAAAAAACAGATAAAATGGACAACGGAAACAGCCTTTAGAAAATCATCTGAATCAATCAAACCATGAACAACTTTTATTAATGGAGGAATACGTTGATTGGGATTATGGTTACTAATTAAATATATATTAGAGCAAGCTTGGAGCAGGGATAGATTCTTCTATACCCTGCTCTTTTTATTTGTTTATGTATTTAAAACAATCATCGCTTTTGATATCATAATAGAATACGTTACGATAGGAGACTTGTTATGGAACATTTAATCAATAAAAAAGTTAAAAATATTGAGATTTCTGGTATCAGAAAGTTCGCTAATATGGTCGCTGGAAAAAAAGGAATGGTTTCTTTAACCATTGGCCAGCCTGATTTTCCTACTCCACTACATATTAAAGAGGCAGCAAAAACCTCCATTGATGAAAACTATACTTCCTATACACATAATGCTGGAGACCTTGCGTTACGGGAAGCGGCATCTCAATTTGTAAATAAAAAATATAATCTTTCTTATGATCCTTCCAAAGAAGTGATTGTTACTGTGGGAGCTAGCGAAGCTATTGATGTTACATTTCGAACGATTCTCGACGATGGAGTGGAGGTAATCCTGCCAGGACCTGTATATCCTGGATATGAACCAATTATTCGTTTATGTGGTGCAATTCCAGTGCATGCTGATATTCGTCATACGTCTTTCCGCTTTACAGCTGAGGTCATAAAAAAATATATCACGGAAAGAACAAGATGTATCGTCTTACCCTATCCATCAAATCCAACAGGTGTCAGCCTAACAAAAGAAGAAATCAAGGAGATTGCAGCCCTAATTAAAGGAAAAGATATCTTTATTTTAGCCGATGAAATATACAGTGAATTATTATATGATCAAGAGCATGTATCCATTGCTCAATATCTACGCGAACAAACTATTGTGATTAATGGTCTTTCTAAATCACATAGCATGACTGGATGGAGAGTTGGTCTATTATTTGCTCCTTCCTATCTTTGTCAACAAATCCTTAAAGTCCATCAATATAATGTAACTTGTGCTTCTTCTATCTCGCAAAGAGCGGCATTAGAAGCTTTAACTGTTGGTATTAATGATGCAGCACCTATGAGAGAAGATTATCAAAGAAGAAGAAAATATGTGTATGATCGCTTGTCCTCTATCGGATTGGATGTAGTCATGCCAGATGGGGCGTTTTACTTCTTCATAAAAGTTCCAACAACTAAATTGAATTCTTTTGATTTTTGCCTTGATCTAGTCGATAAAGTAAATCTAGCGGTTGTTCCTGGAAGTGCTTTTTCGGAATTAGGGGAAGGATATTTTCGAATTTCCTTTGCCTATTCTATGGAAACATTGGAAGAGGCATGTAATCGATTAGAGGAATATATAAAACTACATCTAGCAAAATAAAAAACAGCTTCTAATCTTGGCTTTCACCGATTAGAAGCTGTTTTTTCAATCCCAATATTTATATAAAGCTTGTGTTCCGCTCTCATCTTCTCCTTTTGCTGACAAGCGGCTGTACAATGTTTCCGCAAGAGATAATCCTGGTGTTTCCATTTGCATTTCCTCTGCTTCTTTAAGGGCAATTCTCATATCTTTTATAAAATGCTTGATATAAAATCCTGGTTCAAAATCCCCTTTTATCATTCTAGGTGCTAAATTACTTAAGGAAAAGCTCCCCGCGGCTCCGCTTGAGATACTCTGCAATACTTTTTCAGGATCTAGTCCCGCTTTTTGAGCATAAACGATGGCTTCACTTACACCAATCATTGTAGAAGCAATGGCAATTTGATTACACATTTTCGTATGTTGACCAGAACCTGCAGACCCTTGATAGACAATATTAGTGCCCAGTATCTCGAATAGAGGCAGAAGCTGTTGGAAAACCGCTTCTTCCCCACCTACCATAATGGATAACTTTCCTTCTCTTGCCCCTACATCTCCACCACTTACAGGGGCATCTACTGCATATATATTTTTCTTTTTCGCCTCTTCATATATTTTCTTAGCAAGACTAGGAGTGGAGGTGGTCATATCGATTAAATATGTATTTTCTTTGGCATTGTTAATTAATCCTAGTTCTCCTAAATATATTTCCTCTACATCTTTCGGATAACCAATAATTGTAATAATGACATTTGCTTTTAAAGCAATTTCATAGGGACTGTCTGCCCATTCTGCTCCAGCAGCTACTAGTTCGTCTGCCTTTGCTTTCGTACGGTTATACACCATAACAGGATATCCTGCATGCAATAAATGGCTTGCCATACTTTTTCCCATTACACCAGTACCAATAAAACCAATTATAGTTGTTTCTTTCGCCAACATCCGATCCTCTCCCTTTTTTGGCAAATAACTTTCTTTTTCTAATAGTATCATGAAAGCATGTATAATTCTTCTATATAAGATTGAAAACTGCTAATAGAAAAAAACTACCCAATATCCCAATCTTTCTAAACCAGTTGGATAATACTAGGTAGTTTTTTCTTTTACTTATTACGTAATACCCGCACAAGAAGCACTTTCAGTATTTCCATTGCTATTACTGCTCCGATGGCCAATCCAGCTGCAATTAACCATTCATTTAAATCAAAGGAATCAGGAATGGCGAACACTTCTCTAGCAAAAGGCAGGATAGTAACTAAATAAAGTAAGAAACAAATACCTACTGCTCCTAATACATATTTATTAGAAAATAATCCGACTCCAATGATTGTTTGGGTGCTAGAACGCGCAGCAAAGGTTTGCAAGGAACGAGAAAGGATTAACGTGGTGAAAGCCATCGCTACTCCTAATTCATCTGAATGCTGTAAACCAATATAATGAGAGATAATTACCGCAATCCCAATTAATACCCCTCTTACAACAACCGCCCGAAGCGTCCCACCTGCAAAAATTCCTTCTTTGACGTCTCGAGGTTTTCGCTTCATTACACCAGGCTCTGATTTCTCCATTCCAAGAGCAATGGCTGGTAAGGAGTCATTTACTAAGTTTATAAATAATAATTGTAATGCTGTAAAGGGATTTGCCCATCCTGCAATCACTGCAAACAAGATCGCTATAATAGCGCCGAAGTTCCCTGCAAACAAATAGCCAATTGATTTTTTGATATTGTCAAAAACAGTTCTTCCTACTCCTACAGCATTTACAATCGAAACAAAGTTATCATCCGTAAGAATCATGTCAGCTGAATCTTTGGCAACATCTGTCCCGCTTCCCATTGCAATACCGATGTCTGCCTGTTTTAATGCTGGGGCATCATTAACACCATCACCTGTCATAGCAACAATTCGATTTTTCTTTTGCCAAGCTCGCACAATGCGAATTTTATTTTCTGGAGAAACACGTGCATAGACAGAAATTTGTTCTAATTTTTGATTCAGTTCTTCTTCTGATAATGCATCTAATTCTTGGCCCGTTAAAGCAATATCATTATCCTCCATCAAGCCGATTTTACGACCAATGGCTTGTGCGGTAGTTTTATGATCTCCTGTAATCATTACTGTTCGAATCCCCGCATCTTTTGTTTGCTCAATCGATCCATAAACAGCTTCACGTGGTGGATCCATCATCGCCGTTAAACCAACAAGGATGAGTTCCGATTCATCTTCTTCCGTTATAATTGTCTTATCTTCAAGTACATGCTTATATCCATATGCAAGAACTCTTAAAGCTTGATTGGAAAAATCCTCATTAGCCTCCTGCAGTTTCTTTAACCATTCATTTGTAAAAGGTTCTTCCCTTTCATTTACTAATATTTTTGTCGCCCGGTTAAACATAACATCTGGGCCACCTTTTACAAGCATGAAACGTTTATTATCAATGGTATGAATCGTAGACATTAGTTTGCGATCCGAATCAAACGGTAATTCTGCTTCTCTAGGATATCTAGAGCGAATTTGTTCATAATTTCTTTTACCATCATTATAAAAGTTAATAAGCGCTACTTCTGTGGGATCTCCCACTTCTCTATTTTCTTTATTAATGTACGAATCATTACATAATACAGCTATATTTAGTAAAAAAGTTTCTGAATGATTCCATTGGGAAGGATCTGGTGGTAAATGTTCTCTTTCTCCTTCCGGTATAAAATAATCGGTTACAGTCATTTTATTTTGTGTCAGTGTTCCAGTTTTATCTGTACATATCACACTGGTAGAACCTAGCGTCTCGACTGCAGGCAATTTTCGTATAATAGCACTCTGTTTTGCCATTTTATTGGTTCCAACCGACAAGACAATGGTTACAATAGATGATAAAGCTTCTGGAATAGCCGCTACGGCTACGGCTACGGCAAATAGTAACGCATTAAGAATAGAAGTTGTAACATCAACATTTCCATCTCCTAACCATATCCTTAATGCTTGAATAGCAAAAATAAGAATAGATAAGAGAAGTATTCCTACTCCTAATTTTTTACTAAATTCTGCAAGCTTCTGTTGTAATGGTGTTTGCTTTTCCTCTGCTTTATTAAGCATATCAGCAATTTTACCAATTTCCGTTTTTTCCCCAGTGCCGGTTACAACAAAGATCCCTCGGCCATAAACGACTAGTGAACTACTGTATACCATATTAATCCGGTCGCCAAGTGCTGCTTCCTCGTCTATTACTTTTTCTTGTTTTTCAATAGCTTCTGATTCCCCTGTTAACATTCCTTCATTTACTTTCAGAGAACCACTTTCTAAAATACGTCCATCTGCGGGGATAAAATCACCAGCTTCTAGAAAGACGATATCTCCTGGAACTAACTCCCGTGCAGGAATGGTGATATTGGTATTATCTCGCCTTACTTTTGCCTCCGGTGCGCTCATATTACGCAAAGCATCTAAAGAACTTTCTGCCTTTTTTGTTTGAATCACACTAATAACAGAATTTAGCAATAACACTAAAAAGATAATAAGAGATTCTACAAATTTACCCATGATTAATTGGATAATAATTACTAGTAATAAGACAATAACCATTGGGTCTTTAAATGTTTCTAAAAAGAGCTTCCAAGTTGGTACTTTTTCTTTATCTTGAAGCTCATTGTAACCCTCATTTTCCAAAATTTCTTTTACTTTGTCTGTTGATAGTCCTTGTTCAGATGACTGTAAATTTTTTAATACTGCTTCTTTATCCTTTTGATAAAATTCCACGTGACTTTATTCAACTCCTTATTGTTCCGCCTTATTAACTCCTTTTTTGACAATGATGAAATGGAACAAATAAACTGTTCTCTGTTCATATGTATAGTGGCATACTTCTATTTAAAACCCCTTCCCATTATTTAATTTCTATAAACCTGTCTAAAAAAACAATAGAATATTTGTATTTTGCCTCCGTCTTTCCTTTTCATGTATGGATGAAACGTTAAAGATAGGAAAAAAAAAACTGACTAGAGTCATCTAGTCAGTTCAAATAAGGGGAAAATGAGAATAGCGTTAAGCTAACTTGTAAAAAGAGCTTATGCTATTTTTATTTATACCCACTATTTTTAAGGATAAACCTGTTTATTTAAGAAAGTTTTGCAGCAGCTTTAACTGCTTCCATAACTTCTTCCGTTGTAGACATTTGTAATGCTTTTGCTGCTAATTCTTCCATTTCTGCTTTAGAAAGATTTAGAATTTGTGATCTCGCTTTTAAGATGGATGTAGCACTCATAGAGAATTCATCTAAGCCTAATCCTAATAATAAAGGAATAGCCGTTTCATCTCCTGCCATCTCTCCACACATACCTGCCCATTTACCTTCTTTATGTGCTGCATCAATAACCATTTTAACAAGACGCAGAATAGAAGGATTGTATGGTTGGTAAAGGTATGAAACGCGTTCGTTCATACGGTCTGCAGCCATTGTATATTGGATTAAATCATTTGTTCCAATGCTGAAGAAGTCAACTTCTTTCGCAAATTGATCTGCAAGCACTGCTGTAGAAGGAATTTCCACCATGATTCCTAGTTCGATTTTGTCTGCAACTTTAACGCCTTCAGACACTAAATTAGCCTTTTCTTCTTCTAAAAGAGCTTTAGCTGCGCGGAATTCATTTAATGTAGCAATCATTGGGAACATGATTTTTAGATTTCCATATGAGCTTGCACGCAGCAATGCTCTTAATTGCGTACGGAAAATATCTTTCTCCTCTAAGCAAAGACGAATTGCACGGAAACCTAAGAATGGGTTCATTTCTTTTGGCAGATCTAAATAAGGTAATTCTTTATCTCCACCAATATCTAATGTACGAACAACAACTGGCTTCCCTTTCATGCCTTCAAGAACAGCTTTATAAGACTCAAATTGCTCATCTTCTGTTGGAAGCTGATCTCTTCCCATGTATAAGAATTCTGTACGATATAAACCGACAGCTTCTGCACCGTTATTCGTTACCCCTTCTAAATCATTAGGTGTACCGATATTTGCTGCAAGTTCAACGTGAACACCGTCAGAGCTTACTGTTTGTTCATTCACTAACTTAGCCCATTCTGCTTTTTGCTGTTCATATTGCTCAGCAACTTTTTTATAGCTTTCGACTACTTCAGGTGTTGGATTAACATGGATTTCTCCTTTTAATCCATCAACAATGACTAAATCGCCATTATTAATTTCTTCTGTTGCTTTTTTTGTCCCTACAACAGCAGGAATTTCTAAAGAACGAGCCATGATAGCTGAGTGAGATGTTCTTCCACCAATATCTGTTGTGAATCCCTTAACAAATTGACGGTTAAGTTGTGCAGTATCAGATGGTGTTAAATCTTCTGCAACTACAACTACTTCTTCAGAAATCATACTTGGATTTGCTAAATGTACGCCTAAAAGGTGAGACATTACACGTTTTGTTACATCACGAATATCTGCAGCTCTTTCTTGCATATACTCGTTATCCATTGATTCAAACATCGTAATAAACATGTCTGTTGTTTCTTTTAATGCAAATTCTGCGTTCACTAGATCTGTTTTAATTTTGTCTTCAATAGGTGCAATTAATTCTGGATCACTTAATACTAATAAATGCGCTTCAAAAATAGCAGCTTTATCTGCACCAAGCTCTTTATTAGCTTTTTCACGAATAGCTTCTAATTCTGATTTCGCTTTATTTAAAGCTTCTTGAAAACGAGAAATTTCACTTTCTGCATTTTCCACACTAGTCTTTTCAAAAGAAAGATCTGGTTCAACTAGGCGATAAGCTTTAGCAATGGCTATTCCACTAGATGCAGCAATTCCTTGTAAAAAACTCATTATTCTGCCAAACCTTCTTTATTTAAAGTTTCTTGTAATCCATTAATTGCTTCTTGTTCGTCGTTACCTTCAGCAATAATTTTAATATCAGCACCTTGAGCAATACCTAATGACATAACACCCATAATCGATTTAAGATTCACTTTTTTCTCTTTATATTCTAATTGAATATCTGAATCAAACTTGCTAGCAGCTTGTACTAAAAGAGTCGCCGGTCTAGCATGAATTCCTGTATCTGCAATAACTTTAAATTGTTTTTCTACCATAATAAAATCATTCTCCTTTATCGATTAAGTTATAAGATGTTAACATAAGCTAAACTTTTCAAACTTAAACAACCTTAATTATAAACCAACAATTGTTTATCATAAATAATATATAATTTATATATTACAATTGTAAACTGAAAGCTATGTATTTTGTCGAAAAAAAATTAATTGTCTATGCACACAAACTTTCTTTACAACCATTTATAGCATCTTCTAAAAAGATGAGAACATGTAAGATAGTGTTCAAAATAGGCAGGTAATTTAAGTTTTTGAAAAAGACATCTCAAATGAAAGAATAGCATTTCTTTGTTATATAGACAATCAAAATTTACTAAACGACAAAAAATAGTTAACTTTATGGGGAATTTTAGGGAAATTAGTCCATTTTGGGATTAATTCCTGTTTTATAAAATCCCCACATTATAAACTTTTATTCAGTTACGGATTTGCATAGAAACCAATTTAAACTGAAAAATATATTGCATTATTTCCTTAAACAAGCTTAAATATTATTAAAACTTTCATGTTACGTAAATTCTATGTAAACATTATTAAGATGTACTTAGAATGGAAACTAAATCGTTATCAAGATTAATGCCATTTTTCTACAAGCATTAATGCTTTAACTGGATCATGGACTAAAGTGAGGGGAATTATGAGATACAACCGGAAAGAATCTTTTCGATATCAATTAACTGATTTTATAGATGCTACATTTACTGTAAAAGTTGACGAAGCTACTCTTTCTAGTAAAGGTCATGCTTCTATAAATAATATAAGCCCCAATGGGTTACGTTTTCGAACAGAATATGACTTACCAGCTGATGATACACGATTACTTTTACAACTACAGTTCCCTCTAAATGGAAGGGAAATAGTAATGCCTGGTCATATATCGCGGAAGAAAAAGATCGGGAACCTATATGAATATGGCTTTGAAGGGACAGGAGCCCAGGAAGCCAAGCAGCAGATCATCAGGGGACTGAAGGAACTTTCACGAATAGAGAACTAAGATACACCTCAATAGCACAAGTAATAAATTTTCGTTTACATCTATTGACAAACCCCGCTTATGAAAAAGCGAGGTTTGTTTGTATGCACTATGTATACTATAGAAACGATTTATTTCAACAGTTTAACTTCTCGGTTCATCCATATATTTATACGTAACATCTCCTCCTATTTCGGCAATTCCTTTAAAATGTTTAAAATCTTCCCTCTTTACTAATTCTGATCGGAATGCAAGAAAATCTTCTTTTTTCACTCGATAGCTTTCTATTTCTCTCTTCATTAACTTATCTAAAATTTCTTCGACTATTTCTTTATTCATCCATTTCACCAATTAACCTTTCCATTATTTTTTTGACCATATTTTAAATTACTTTTTGACTTTAAGTAAAGAATTCTGCATAATTCCTTTTTATGGAACTATTTCTGATATTATTATGTATAATTCTACTAATTATGTTATAATATCATCTAATATCAGAAAAGTGTATGCATTTTAATCATCAAGGATAGTCGAATAATCGGTTATTCGAGAAAATGGTTCCTTATACCACTTTCTTTTCACATAAAATACATAATTTTTCGATAAACCAGCGTTTCCCTATTAATGAAGGAGAATTAATTATTTAGTAACAAGCATTAAACCTATTTCAAAAAAGTTAGTAACACACATTTTATTCATATTTTCATAGTATATATTTAGTAAGTTTATATACTTATATGTTTACGAATAAGTTCGAAGTAGTGAAAACTATATTCAGAATTTATATAAATTTTGGAATGATAAGGAGAGATTGTGCGTGAAAATAGCTGAGGTTGGAAATATTATTGAATTTAGAGGCTTGCAAGGCATTGTAGAAAAAGTAAATGAAAATTCAGTTATTGTTGATTTGACTTATATGAGTAATTATCGCGATTTAGAGCTAGAGCAAAGAACTGTTGTTAACCATAAAAATTATCGTATCATAAAATAATCAAGAAACCTAAAAAAGAAGTCAGATTGGGAATTTCCCCACTTATTGACTTCTTTTTTGTATGCGCTTTACACCTAACTTCTATATTATAAAGAAGAGACTACTCTACTGCTAATTCCTTTTTCGTTTTTACTTTTCCATGCGGCTTTTGTTTCTGCTTACGTACAGTCCATTCTCTTTCTTTTTCGCTCTGCGCTTTTGACACTTTTCTCACCTCCATCCTTTCCGTTTTATCATGAACAGTATTTCGTTTTTTATCCATTTCTTTCTTAACGTTTTAAGACTTATTCTCCCCCATCTAAATGACACTATGTTTGCAAATATTCTGTTGACCACTTGATAAAAAACTGTTAACATCACATTATATTTCTTAAATAATTGCATGCTATGAATGTTATGGATCAAACTATAACAGGAGCAGCTTCTGGAGAGACCGTTCTGTAAAAAAACGGCACCGAAGGATTCACAATCTCAGGTAAAAGGACAGAAGATCAACCAATACATACTTAAAGTTATCATGTCCTGGTTCTTCTTATCCTTTTAAACAGATTGGTGTCTCCAATC
The DNA here is from genome assembly GCF_038006285.1 of Niallia sp. FSL W8-0177. Taxonomy (NCBI): domain Bacteria; kingdom Bacillati; phylum Bacillota; class Bacilli; order Caryophanales; family Bacillaceae; genus Niallia; species Niallia sp. FSL W8-0177. The sequence continues at coordinate 1,006,650 of NZ_JBBOUX010000001.1, read as the reverse complement.
TGTTTTTTTCATACATTCTTCCCTACTCTTTTATTTAAGATGTAAAACAATAGGAAATTATGAGGTGAAATGATGGTTCAACAACGTCGCGCAGTTGTCAGCGTAATTGGAAAAGATCAAATCGGGATTATCAGTAAGGTTACAACAATCCTTTCTAATAATCACATCAATATCCTAGATATAAGTCAAACCATTCTCCAGGATTTCTTTACGATGATGATGCTCGTAGATATCACTGATAAAGAAAACTTAGATAACTTAACAAAACAGTTTGACGAACTAAGCGAGCAACTTCATTTAAAAATAAATATCCAATTAGAAGAAATCTTCCAATCTATGCACCGCGTTTAAGAAAAGAGGGTCCAATAATGAAAATTGCATTAAATGAAATGATGGAAACAATCAACATGGTACAGATGGAGAATCTTGATATTCGTACTGTGACAATGGGAATCAGTCTTTATGATTGTGCTGATTCTGATTTCCAAAAATTAAATGATTCTGTATACAAAAAAATTACAACTTATGCAAGCAAATTAACAGAAGTAGCAAATGCGGTAGAAAAGGAGTATGGAATTCCTATTATTAATAAGCGGATTTCCATCACCCCTATTGCCGAAATACTTGGAAATAGTTCAGTAGAACAGGCTGTAACGCTTGCCAAAACCCTAGACAAAGCAGCAAAAGATTTAAATGTAGATTTCATTGGTGGATATTCTGCTCTTGTTCATAAAGGGATTTCTAAAGGGGATCAAACATTATTAGACGCTCTCCCAGAAGCACTTTCTGTTACGGAACGTGTTTGTTCTTCTGTCTCTGTTGCTACGACAAGAACAGGAATTAATATGGATGCTGTCAAACAAATGGGAGAAATTATCAAAAAAGCAGCAGAAAATACGAAAGATACAAATGGTTTAGCTTGCGCTAAGCTCGTTGTCTTCTGTAATCCTGTGGAGGATAATCCCTTCATGGCAGGTGCTTTCCATGGAGCTGGTGAAGGAGAAGTTGTTATCAATGTAGGGGTTAGTGGTCCTGGAGTCGTTTTAAGTGCACTAAAAAAATATCCTGCAGCAGATTTAGGCGAAGTATCAGATATCATCAAAAAAACAACCTTTAAAATTACTCGTGCTGGTGAATTAATAGGTCGTGTCGTTGCGGAACGATTAAACGTGCCTTTCGGTATTATGGACCTATCTCTTGCTCCAACAAACGCTATTAACGATAGTGTTGCAGAGATATTAGAAGAAATCGGCTTAGAACGAGTTGGAACTCATGGCACTATTGCTGCCCTCGCCTTAATGAATGATGCAGTAAAAAAAGGTGGTGCAATGGCAAGCAGCTATGTGGGCGGATTAAGCGGAGCCTTTATTCCAGTGAGCGAAGACAATGGAATGATTAAAGGAATTTTAGACAATAGCTTAACCCTGTCTAAATTAGAGGCAATGACATGTGTCTGCTCTGTTGGCCTTGACATGATTGCTCTTACTGGAGATGTTACAGCTGCTACTTTATCTGCCATAATTGCCGATGAAGCAGCCATTGGGATGATTAATAAAAAAACAACAGCTGTTCGCGTTATTCCTGTTCCAGGGAAAAAAGAAGGAGAAATCGTTGAATTCGGCGGATTATTAGGTCGAGCACCTGTTATGGGTGTCAATCTATATAGCTCTGATAAATTAATTAATCGTGGTGGACGTATTCCATCTCCTCTACAAGCTTTAATTAATTAGTATTATATACTGGACAAGAAGTATCCCTATCTTTTCCTGAGCAATAGGGAACTTCTTGTCTTGCTATTCATCATTTTGGTATGGGCTTTCTCCATAAGAATAGTAAGAAAACTAAACTTATATATCCAAATATAGGATATAAAAAGGATAATAGCGTACCATATTGGACGTAACTAATTAGATAAGAAATTAAAATAATTCCTCCAATTATAACCATGCTTGGTAAAGGAATAAAACTGCGCAACTGCCTCTCTAATCCATAGATATTCCCAATAACAGAACTGAAAATTTCTCCATAAATCACTAATATATATACCCATGAAAGCTGAGGAGCCAAATTTTTCATAATGACAGCCATCGGAATGGAATACCGGTAAACATCTGATAGCATAATAAGAGAAAAATGACTAGATATTAAAATAAGCATTAAAGCGATTCCACCTAATATCCCTCCCCATTTTGCCACTTCTTCATCGCCGATTTCAGAGGCAGCAGGTACTAGAACCGCAATGGCCAAAGCTAAATTTAAAGCAGTATACGAAAATGGAGAACTGATCGTTTTCCATGAAATATTCTCCATCTGAAATATCTCACCAAAAAACCCAGGCAAAGATATAGAAAGTAGAAATAAAATAAAACTAAAAGTAATCATAATAGGTACAACAAAAGTGTTTACAGCAAACAATCCCTTTGTACCAACTCTCATAACAAGTAAGGAAAGAATAATAGTAAAGATGACACCAGTGCTTTTATTCAGCCCAAGCTGCTCTTCAAATACAGCACCCGCTCCTGAAAACATCACGGCGCAAACACCTAAAAGCATTAATAATAATAGAAAGTTAATCATGTTTCCAACAATGTTACCAAACAAGTAAATGGTAAATTCTTGATAGGAAGATGCCTTTATTTTGACAGATATCCTCATTAATTTTGCTCCGAAATAGGCAAAAATAATCCCGCTTAACAGTATCCCTAAAAAGCCGATAAATCCATATTGTGAAAAGAACACCACTATTTCTCTCCCTGTCGCAAAGCCAGCACCAACTACAGTGCCTACATAAACTGCCGCAAGCTGAATTGCAGCACTCCATTTATTTTTCACATATTTCCCTCCTTACATCAACTATATGTAGAAATGGACAAACAATGACGAGCATTTTAGCCTATTAAAAATTTATTTTATCCATGACGTTTAACCCTTTTAAAATAGGAAAATTGGTATAGACACAAAGAAATTTCCTATATACATAAATTTCTAAATTTTATTTTGAAGCAAAATACTTGAAAGTCAAAAAAGGTCAAAGTATAATCATAATTACAAAAGGTCAATATTAGTCAAATTCAAAAGGAGGATATTTATAATGAAATGTGAAATGTGCCAACAAAATAATGCAACAATCAGTTTACGATTTGTTTTTAACAATATGGAAAGCACAATGAATCTATGTCATGCATGCTATCAAAAAGAAAAGCAAAAAATGACAGCACAAAGTGGCCCAATGTTTTTCCAACCTTCCCCTTTTGATGAGTTATTTCAATCATTTAACCAATCAAATCCATTAGGGGGAGCTAGTACTTCAAAGGAAGCTCCTTTTACTAACAACCATAAAAAAGCAGGTATTCTTGATAAACACGGAAAAAATTTAAATCAAATGGCGAACGCTGGTTTGATTGATCCCGTTATCGGCAGAGAAAATGAAATCGAACGTGTTATTGAAATCTTAAATCGTAGAAATAAAAACAATCCTGTGCTAATTGGCGAACCTGGTGTCGGAAAAACAGCAATAGCGGAAGGCTTAGCATTAAAAATTATAGAAGGTAATGTTCCAAAAAAATTACAAAACAAAGAAATTTATTTATTGGATGTTGCTTCCCTTGTTTCGAATACTGGAATTCGAGGACAATTTGAAGAAAAAATGAAGCAAGTAATTCAAGAAGTACAAGCTCGAAAGAATGTAATCGTCTTTATCGATGAAATTCACCAGTTAGTTGGGGCAGGTTCTGCAGAAGGATCAATGGATGCAGGTAATATTCTAAAACCAGCACTCGCTCGTGGCGAATTGCATATCATTGGGGCAACTACCTTAAAAGAATACCGTCAAATCGAAAAAGATGCTGCATTAGAGCGAAGATTCCAGCCGGTACAGGTAAGTGAGCCATCTGTTGAGGCAACTCTTTCCATCTTAAATGGTATTAAGGATAAGTATGAAAAGTTCCATGAAGTTACTTATACTGAGGATGCGATTAAAGCATGTGCAGAGCTCTCTCATCGTTATATCCAAGATCGCTTTTTACCAGATAAAGCAATTGATTTAATGGATGAGGCTGGTTCTAAAATGAATCTTTCTTCTACTTATCAAAACACAGAAGAAATTGAAAATCGTCTTGCTATGATAGCAAAAGAAAAAGAACAAGCATTGAAAGAAGAAAATTACGAGAAAGCAGCAGAATTACGTAAAGAAGAGCAACAGCTTGAAAAAGCTATAAACGAACCAAATATAGAAGAAAAACCGATTGTCGATGTTACCCTTATTCAACAACTTATCGAAAAGAAAACGGGGATTCCTGTTGGAAAATTACAGGAAGATGAGCAACAAAAAATGAAGTTTTTGAGTGAACGTTTAGCTGCAAAAGTGATTGGCCAGGACGAGGCAGTCCGCAAAGTGGCGAAAGCTATTAAGCGTAGTAGAGCAGGACTAAAATCAAAAACAAGACCAATCGGAAGCTTCTTATTTGTCGGTCCAACTGGGGTCGGAAAAACGGAACTTACTAAAACACTTGCAGAAGAATTATTTGGCAACAAAGACAGCATGATTCGATTAGATATGAGTGAATATATGGAGAAACATAGTATTAGTAAAATAATTGGTTCTCCTCCAGGCTATGTCGGTCATGAAGAAGCAGGACAATTAACGGAAAAAGTAAGAAGAAATCCATATAGCATTATCCTGCTAGATGAAATCGAAAAAGCACATCCTGATATCCAATCTATCTTCCTGCAAATTTTAGAAGATGGACGTTTAACAGATAGTCAAGGACGTACAGTAAGCTTCAAAGATTCTGTTATTATCATGACAAGTAATGCTAGTGTTGGTCATAAGCACAAAGTGGTTGGCTTTGGAAATAATGATGCCATTGAAGAAAGTAATTTATTACAAACATTAGGAAACTTCTTTAAACCTGAATTTCTTAACCGCTTTGATGCGATTATTGAGTTTAAAACACTGGAAAAAGAACACTTACTTCGCATTACTGATTTATTGATACAAGAACTTGCTCAAAACTTGCAAGAACAGAATATTACTTTACATGTAGAGGACACTGCAAAAGAGAAAATTGTTGAACTCGGTACCCATCCAAGCTTCGGAGCTCGTCCTTTAAGAAGAGTGATTCAAGAACATTTAGAAGATCAACTGGCAGATGTTATTCTTGATGATCCATCTGTAACAGAATTAACAGCTGTTCTAGAGGATGACCAAATTAAAATAAAACCAGTTCTCTCTAAAACATTATCATAAAAATAAATAGCTAAAACCGTGGGAGGAATTATTCCCACGGTTTTTATTTTTATAAATTACGGTCATCTACTGAATTTAACCATTCATCGATTTCCCCTACTACAGATTCCACACAGCCTTCTTCAAAAGGAGAAATTAAATTAGCTGCTTTGACTAATTCTGTAAATGGCATACTGCCTCCCAAGCCGCAAAGCTCGACATAATCTTCCCAAGCTTCTTCTTTATTCTCTCTTGAACGTTTCCAAAATTGGAAGGCACATATTTGTGCTAATGTATAATCAATATAATAGAATGGAGAATTATAAATATGTCCTTGTTTTTGCCAGAAACCTCCATTTTCCAGATATTCATTTCCATCATAATCAAGATGAGGACTATATTTTCTTTCTATCTTTCTCCATGCTTGCTTCCTTTCTGATGGAGTAGCCGTCGGGTTTTCGTAAACCCAATGCTGAAATTCATCAACTGATACTCCATACGGAAGGAATAGCAGGGCAGAACTTAAATGAGAAAACTTATATTTTTCTACATCTTCTTTAAAGAATAAATCCATCCATGGCCATGTGAAAAACTCCATACTCATGGAATGAATTTCTGCTGCTTCATATGTTGGCCAATAGTATTCTGGGATAGCAAAGCCGCCGCTAGAATACACTTGAAATGCATGACCCGCTTCATGGGTTAAGACATCAATATCGCCTGATGTACCATTAAAGTTTGAGAAAATAAATGGTGCTTTATAATTTTCGATAAAAGTACAATAGCCACCACCAGCTTTTCCCTTTTTAGCGACCAAATCCATTAATTCTGTTTCTCTCATATAAGAGAAGAAATCACCCGTTTCTTTTGATAATTCATTATACATCTTTTGCCCATTTTCAACGATCCACTCTGAATCTCCTTTAGGAGCTGCATTTCCAGTTACAAATTCGAATGGTTCATCATAAAATTTTAAGGAGTCAACTCCGATTCTCTCCCTTTGTCTTTCTTTTAATTTAGTTGCAAGGGGGACGATATAGTCTTCAACTTGTTTTCTAAAAGCCGCAACCATATCTGCATTATAATCTGTGCGATACATACGATCATAACCTAACTCGACGAAGTTTTTATAGCCTAGCTTATTAGCAATTTCTGTCCGAACCTTCACCATATCATCGTATATTCTATCTAACTGCTCTTCATGTTCACGGAAAAAAGCAAACCGGGCTTCACTTGCTGCCTTTCTCGTCTCGCGATTTTTTGATTCTGTAAATGGCTGTAATTGTGCCAGTGTTCTTTCTTCCCCTTCAAACAAAATCTTGGCAGAGGCAACAAGCTTAGTATATTCAGTAGAGAGTTTATTTTCTTGCTGAAGTAATTCAACGATATCCTCTGAGAATACTTTTAGTTGCGCTTCTGCTAATGCAAATAATTGCTTGCCCCATTTTTCTTCTAATTCTGGTTTAAATTTAGATTGAACAAGCGCTTGATAATACTTTGTAATAAGCCCTTCTACCTTTGGTGATATCTCATCGATATAATCTTGTTCTTGCTGGTAAAACTCATCATTTGTATCAACAGAATGGCGAATATAGCATAAATTAAACATAGTAGAAATGTCATTTCTAAGCTCATTTATTTTTTCCATTGCTGCCATTTGTTGATCTAAATGCTCTGCCTGATTAAACTGTACTAATAATTCGTCCATTCTAATTGTAAATTCATTTATATCTGGTCTTTTGTATGTAAATTCCGAAAACTTCATTCTTTTATATCCCTCCATTTTTAACTAGCTTCTCTAATTATACATGAAATCTAGGAAGACCAATACAAAAAAGCGAATATTCATAATGGAAGATTTATTTCCTATCAAAATAAATCTTCCTTCTGAAATACTCGCTTATAATAAGTTTTTCTTGTCCTATTTATCCCCAACAGATAATCCAAGTCTTTTTATTAATTCAATTGCAGTATCTTTTTCATCTGGTGTCAATTCAGACATGATTTCATGAATTCTTTGCTCATGATTTGGGAAAATACTCTCTATTAATCCCTTACCATTATCAGTAATTTGTGCAAATGTAACTCGTCTATCAGTTGGGCAGGCAACCCTTTTTAAATATCCTTTTTCCTCTAATTTATCTACCACATAAGTGATACTCCCACTTGCTAACAAAATCTTTCCCCCAATTTGCTGTAGCGGCTGATCGCCTTTATGATACAGCAATTCCAGGACTGCAAACTCTGTCGGATTCAAGCCGTTTGCCGTGATTGCCTTATTAACATTTTCATTTATTGCTCGATAAGCACGTGATAATACAATATATAACTTTAATGATTGATCGATATCTTTTTTTGCCATTTATAAACTTCCCTTATTAGTATATAATTCACTATCTCGAATTCAGATAAATTATATTATTCCCTAGGTCTTTTGTCAATTTCCAGATGAAAACCTTCCCCTTCATTGAGCTTTCTCTATTTCATGTTATAATTATATCTATATATTGGAATTACCCTATGGAGAATCTATTGATGAAAATAAACACACACAAAAAGCTTTTATATTTTGCAATTGTCGTTATTCCGATCCTTATTACAACTATTCTATTTTTTTATTACCAAGTAAATAGAGAAGAAGCAAAAAATAAGGCTCATGCAGAATGGGTGGCCTCTATTCACCAAAGACAATGGGACTCTTATATAAACAAAATCGTCTCTTCTTTAAATATTCTAAGTCTCTCCATTCAAACTAATACCGATTCAGCAGAAGAAATTAATAACCTATTAAAAAAAGTGTTTACGAATGAGCATATTTATGGTGGTATATTCTTACTTGATAGTTCAGGTAAAACAATTGCTGGGGTTAATGATACGTATGATTCGATTGATATCTCTGAAGAGGATTATATAATGGAAGTTATTAATTCAAAGGACTTAGTGATTTCTAATAGAGAGGAAGTATTAAGCAACGGTCAGAAAGTAATCGGTATTGCCATGCCTATTATCAGTGACCATAATCAATTAAATTCAATTATAACTGCTTATCTCCGTGTCGATCACTTAATAAATATCACGAAAATGCTATCCTCAGAGGAAAACATCGCCATTATGAATGAACAAAAAGAACGCATTTTTTATATAAATGATGGTGCATCAATAAATAAAAAAGAAGTTATAAGTATGCCCATTGATCGCCTGCCTTGGACCATCATTGTGGAATTAGAAAAACCACATATTTGGAACATCGTAAAATCGAAAATATGGGTCCTTCTTTTTTTTATGGTGATTTTCCATTTCTTTTATATGCTTTTAATTCTTTACTATCATCGTAAAATAAGAGAAGAAGAAGCAAAACAAAACGAAATTCAAAAATTAGAACTTGTCGGCAATTTAGCCGCTAGTTCTGCACATGAAATTAGGAATCCTCTAACTGGTATCAAAGGTCTCATTCAATTATTAAGTGAGAAATATCATGATCAGCAAGACCAGCTTTATTTTTCTATTATCCAAAAAGAAATTGTACGGATAAATGAAATCGTAAGTCAATTCCTTATCTTAGGAAAGCCAACTGCACAAAATAAGCAAAAAATAAACTTAAAATTAATCATCGCAGAACTTAATCCGCTTATCGTTTCGGAAGCAAATTTATATAATGTAAAATATACAGAAAAGATATCTGACCAAGACATTTATATTCTCGGAATCGCCGATCAAATGAAACAAGTATTACTTAATTTAACCAAAAATGCGCTTGAAGCGATGGAAAAGGGCGGGCAGTTAGAACTTTCCATACGTTCCGTTAAGTCAAACGTAATCATTACAATCACCGATAATGGCATTGGCATGTCCAATCAACAGTTAAAGAAAATATTTGAGCCATTTAATACTTCGAAGGAAACAGGGACTGGCTTGGGGCTCGTTGTATGTAAAAGAATCGTTGAATCATTCGATGGTGAAATCCATATATCCAGTAGGGAAAAGAAAGGCACAAAGGTAAATATAATCTTACCTATTATGGAATAATTATTTATCTATTCGCTTCTTGCATCATAAACGCTGTTCATTTTCTATTATTCTTCTTAAAAGAAGAATAGTAGCTTTTGAACAAAAGAAGCGTTTTTTATTTTGTCAAAATATTGGTGGATAATAGGATAAGTAATTTAATGGAGGTCACATCTTTCTTTAAAGAAGGGCATTGATTTGGATGAAATATTATTAAGGTAATCACTGCCATTACCCTTCGCCATATTTAGTTATCTATATACAACCTCGGAATAATTTTTCCGCTTATATCGGTTAGCATTGGACCAAAAAATTCGCGTGTTTTTATATAGTCTTTTTATTTGTTTTCTTTTCTCACTTTCATAGCGAAATACAAGCTGATATTCATAGATTAATTTATCGAGTTCTTGACTCAATCTAATGGTCTCTTCATCAATAGTTCCACGCTCTTTCGCTGTTTTAATCATTACCTCCCTTTTATCTTGAATTTCAAATAATAATTCTGTTTTCTTACAATACACCTTACTTCCTCCTAATCAAATTCCTTACTTACAAACAATGCATTATTTGTTTACTTGATGAATTATTACAATAAAACAAATAAAAGTAAATAGATTCGCAATATTAGACATTTTTCTAAGTCAAAATAGGTATTTGTACTTATTTTTTCTTGATTCCGCTTCTTTTTTTCGACAAAACCACTGATGAAAAGAGTCGAAAACAACTCGCAATAATAGAAAGCGTTTTCTTTTTAGTCACTTTCGCCTAATAGAAAACATCTTAGTATGAAGGAGCATCAACCCTTCTGGAAATTAGTTTATTAAGAGCAAAAAGGCAAAGAATCATATGAAGTTGTTGTTTCCCATGATTCTTTGCCTTTTTTCGACTGAATTCTTATCCATTATCGAGGAATTACTTAAATATCGAGAGTGTTTTTAATCTATCAACCGCCTCTTGCAATCTCTCTTCTTCTGTCAATAGACCAACTCGGACATATCCCTCCCCAAATGCACCAAATCCTGAGCCTGGAGCCATTGCAATATGTACCGTTTCTAATAAATAATCACTAAATTCTTGTGAAGTAAATCCATCTGGTACTTTTAACCATGCAAAGAATGAACCTTCAGGCGCATTGACTTCCCATCCAATTTTTTTAAGTCCATTTATGAAGATATTACGTCTTTGTTCGTAAAGCTGATTCATATCTCTAATACACGCTAAAGATTCTGTTAATGCCGTATAGGCAGCTTCTTGAATCGCTCCAAATAAACTAACATATAAATGATCTTGATAAAGATTTATAGCGGAAATGACACTTTGATTTCCAACTGCAAAGGCAACTCGCCAACCTGCCATATTAAATGTCTTAGATAAAGTATAAATTTCAACACCAATGTCTTTGGCACCTTCTACTTGTAAAAAGCTAAGCGGTTTTTTTCCATCAAACCCAATCGCTCCATATGCAAAATCGTGGACAACACATATATCATGCTGTTTACTTAAAGAAATTGTTTCAGCGAAAAATTCTTTTGTTGCTATTGCTCCAGTAGGATTGTTAGGATAATTTAAGAACATTAACTGTGCTTTTTCTAACTCTTCCTTTCTCACTTCCTTGTAGTTTGGTAAAAAGTTATTTTCTTCACGCAATGGCATGAAAACCGTCTCTGCATTCGCTAAAGCAATCCCAGATAAATAGTCCGGATAACCAGGGTCTGGAACCATTACTGTTTCGCCTGGATTTAATAAACATATGGGTATCTCTACAAGGCCGGCCTTTCCTCCAAATAATATCGCCACCTCTGATTCAGGATCTAAGTCAACATCGTATTCTTTTTTATAAAATTCACTAATAGCTTCCTTTAAATGTTTATATCCTCGAAATGGAGAATATTTATGATTCTTAGGCTGTTCGGCAGCCATCTGCAAGCTCTTGATAATGTGAGAAGGTGTCGGTTGGTCTGGATTTCCTTGCCCTAAATTAATCACATCATATCCTTTTTCAATATAGCTATTAACTTTACTAACTAATGAAGCAAAAAACTGCTCTGGTAAATTCTTTAATAATTGAGATTGATCATATTTCTTCATGTACTCACACCTTCTTCAATGATAAAACCTTCCAATTATTATTGGATAAACTTCTATTAGAAAATTCGATTATAAACATTCCATAAGCGATTAAAATAGAAATAATCGTTTAATAATTCGCTTTTTTATGATATAACGAAATTAATATAATAATTGAATTTTTTTGTTGGTTAACATTATAACGGAATTTAACGAAGATGAATAGAGGTGTAATCATTTGAAATTTCAGATTAGTTTAATTCAAATGGATATCGCATTTGGCAGGCCTGAAGAGAATTTTAAACAGGTAGAGAAAAAAATTGCTGCGTGTAAGGATAATAGTGATATCATTGTACTGCCAGAGTTATGGTCAACCGGCTATGATTTAACAAGATTAGCTGCGATTGCTGATAAACAAGCTCAAAATACTATTTCTTTTTTAAGTAAATTAGCCTCCAAATATAATGTTCATATCATTGGCGGATCTATTGCTAATAATAAAGAAAAAGGGGTTTATAATACACTTATTGTGATAAATAAATCTGGTGATGTGGTACATACGTATGATAAGCTTCATCTTTTTCAGCTGATGGATGAACATTTATATTTAAAGAGCGGGACATCTAATGGCCTTTTTTCTTTAGAGGATAGAAATTTTGCTAGTATGATTTGCTACGATATTCGTTTTCCAGAGTGGATAAGAGCACATACAACAAAAGGAGCTGAAGCCATCTTTGTAGTGGCTGAATGGCCAAAACCAAGATTGGCACACTGGAGAAGCCTGCTTATTGCACGAGCCATTGAAAATCAATGTTATGTAATTGCTTGTAATCGTGTCGGAAATGACCCAAATAATATCTTTGCTGGGCATAGCATGATTATTGACCCATGGGGAGAAATTATTGCAGAAGCCGGGGAGAAGGAAGAAATTCTAACAGCTGCGATTAATTTAGATAAAGTAACAGAGGTACGTAAAACCATCCCAATATTTGCTGATCGAAAACCAGCATATTATACGTGATTTTTATACATATTAACCTAGGACTGTTTATATCAGATAAGTGATAAACAGTCCTTTTTCTTCACTTCGCCCACATTTCCTCAGGGTTGAGTTCATATATACTTTTTTCTCGATACATAAAGTGATTAATAATAAATTCTCTTCTTATTGTCGCGTAGTCATCAAAATATTGTTGAATATAAGCATTTATTTCTTTTTCTTCATATTTTCTGCCAAAAACCAGCCCCTCAAGCATGTATTTGAGCACTATTAACTTTTTCTTTCTTTGCGAAGGAATATTTTTAAGTCTCCCCTCTTTAGTAAAAAAGTTCTCAATGATTTTTGCTTGTTCCTCTTTAGTAACAGTCATAATACTCTCCTCCATTCCATTTGTTAATTTTCTTAAAGACTCGTTTTGTTGTAAAATGACTGATTTATTCAAGAAAAAATAAATCGTATTTTTATCTCTGCGTTCATACACAACATTTATGTCACGCAATTTCTTTAAATGATGAGTAATGGTTGGAGCAGATAGACCCAGTTTTTCTGCGATTGCTTGACCATTCCATGGTTTGTTTGCTAACAAGGAAATTATTTTAATTCTGGTGGGATCCCCCATGGTTTTATGAAATGCAACCATTTTATCTAATTGCATTCGATCACCTACTTTGATTATCATCTAATTAGATAATAATCAAAGTAGGTGATGATGTCAAGATATGGTATAATATTTTCTAAGTCTACATTTTCCGTTGAGAAGACCACTAGACAAATCCTTCTGAGTTTCCCTCTATCTACTCCTCTAACAATTCAAAACAACCAAAAATAAAAAGGGCCTAATATAAGCCCATTCCTTAAAAGTTACTCTACCAGGTCTAATGATCATTCATTTAGTTTGACTGGAAGTACAATGTAGAACGTCGTACCAACCCCTAGCTCTGACTCAACTGTCACTTTCCCTTGATGCTCTTCAATAATTTGATACGATACTAGTAAACCTAAGCCTGTTCCTTTTTCTTTGGTCGTATAAAAAGGTTCCCCAATTCTTGCAAGTATTTCCTTGCCCATTCCTCTTCCGTTATCACGGATTGCTATTTGAAAGTAATCCTGCTTACATTCAATGGAAACAGCTATTTCCCCACCGTCTTCTAATGCCTCTATTGCATTTTTTATAATATTTATAAATACCTGTTTCATTTGATTTGGTTCACAATAGATAATCGGCATATCTTCTGCATACATTTTTATAATTTGAACATTTTGTAGCACCGCTTGTGCATACAGCAATTCGATTGTATCATTCATAATTTGTCTTATATCTCGTTTTACATATTGAACAGCTTGTGGTTTAGCAAGTAATAAAAATTCATTAATAATGGATTCAATCCTAGTAAGCTCTGTTTTTATCACAGAAAAATACATTTCATTTTCCTTTGAGGCAACTCCATCTTCTAACAATTGAATAAATCCCTTTAAAGCTGTCATTGGATTTCGAATTTCATGAGCTATTCCCGCTGCCAATTCTCCTACTACATTTAAAGTAGATGACTTTCTCAGCTGTTCTTCCAACAAGGCATTTTCTGTAACATCACGTAATGTAGTAATACTTAGTCCTGAATAAATATTAAATTTATTACGATATTCAAGCTGCGTATATTCTCTATTATTAGGAAACTTTACTGTATAAAGCCCCCTATTTTGTCCATCTTTGTCCACATTTAATAATTTTGGCTTTATATCTTCTCCAATTGTTTTTGCAGGAGGGAAAAAGGATATTAAATCTGCACCGATTAAACCCTCTTTACTTTTATGAAGAAGACGTTCAGCCGCTTTGTTCATATCAATTATTTGATAGTTTTGATCCCAAATGATAATACCGTCAAAAACTTCTTCAAAAGTATTCTCAAACATCGCCTTACTTTCACGTAATTCTTCTTCCATTTTATAACGTTCCGTAATATTACGGAAAATACTCATGTTTAACCCTTCTACCGAATGAAGTTTGGTTGTAAATTCTAGTATTTTTTTCTGTCCATTTGGCATCAAAAACATCAATTCTTCTCGATTAGATTTCTTATAATAGAGATTTGTAATCATATCCACGTAGCGTTTATCTTTTTTATAAATAAAATCACTAATCCTTGATTTTAGTAACTTTTCTTCAGAACTTTCAAAAATTTTTAAAGCTGATTCATTAGCTGCAATAATTTGCCCTGTTTCTTTCCAAAGAACAATACCATCGAGTGCTTCTGTAAAAAAATCATTATACAGCTTTTGTGCTTCTTCTTTCTCTTTTTCTCTTTCAAATTCCTCTGTTATCTTTTCAATAATTGTTATAAATCCCAGCTCATCGGGCAAGCGACTAGTTTGCGTTTCAAAATAGCGTTTTCGCCCATTAATAGTTAATAGGAATACGCTTTGAAAAGTACCTGATTTGGTTTTTATAGCTTCCATATGCTCCCTTATCACCGAACGTTCTTCCTGCTTCACAAAATGCGTTATATTCCTATCAACTACTTGATTCATATTCACGTTAAAATAATCACAAAGACATGGATTAATATCTCGAATCACTCCATTATTATCAAATATAACCATCCCTACATTTATTGTTTGGAAAGCAATGAATCTCCTATCCCGGACAAGTTTATTTTCTTCTAATTCTTCCTTTAGAAGGGTATTCTCTCTTTCCAATTCCCTCAGTTTATTTTGTAATTGTCGATATTCTTCAGAATAGGATATACTATCCATCTTTATGGATACCCCCCTTTTCAAACGTAGTGATTACATAATTCTACATTATTCTTGAATTTCCTTTCCTTCTGAAGAATTTAAAGAAAAAAACATACTAAGATTAGTCAACTGCTGAGAAAATAAAATATATAACGGATAAGGACAAACAATCTCTAATTTAGTGGTGAAATCAATCGTTCCATCTTTCTTAAAAATTAATTATTGTTCGGGTTTATATTTGATTAAAATATTTATGTCCCTCCCTCAATATAGCAACCGATGTATTTCTGATCGCAAGTATATTCATTTTAATATCTACCTCTCCCTTTATTTCCCCTTAAAATTCAAACAAAAAATTAAGCCTTCCCTATTATTAATAAGGATTTTTATTTTTCTTTCGTCTAACGTACATTTCAATTATGTAATAAACAAAAGTTATTTAGTTAACAGATTAACGACAGGGGATTAAAACAATCGAATTTGTGTTATATATAGTTAGTGAAATGAACTATACGATATTTCCGTTCATGAAAGGATGAGCTTATGAAACAACGGGATTACTATTTTGATAATGCAAAATTTATTTTGATTTTTTTCGTTGTCTTCGGTCATTTTATCCAATCATTCATAAATGACAATCAAAATATTTATACGTTATATAAAGTAATTTACACTTTCCATATGCCAGCATTTATTCTTATTTCAGGATTTTTTGCCAAAGGTATAGCAGAAAAGGGATATATAAAAAAATATGCAAAAAAATTAATCATTCCCTACCTTATCTTCCAACTTGTATATAGCATTTTTTATTATTTTCTATATGGTAAATCAACTTTTGCCATTGAACCGTTGACCCCACATTGGTCCTTATGGTTTTTAATTAGTTTGTTTTTTTGGAACATCTTTTTATTAGTGTTTGTAAAGTTAAAGCCTATACATGGAATTTTACTTTCCTTTGTACTAGGATTAGCGATTGGAATGGTCGATTGGACGTCTAGCTATTTAAGCTTAACGAGAACCTTTGTGTTCTTCCCTCTATTCTTAATAGGATTTTATATGAAAAAAGAACATTTTGCTTTAGTAAAAACAAGAAAAGCAACCATCCTTGCTATTGTTATTTTCACGATTGTTTTTATAGGATTTCACCTATTCCCTACCGTTAATTATCAATGGCTATTCGGCTCAAAATCTTATGAAGCCCTTGGAGAAGGTTATTTTATAGGAATGGCTATTCGATTATTTTTCTATCTATTAAGTTTTCTGATGATTTTTTGTTTTTTTGCTTGTGTACCAAAAAAGGAATATTTCTTTACTAAGCTTGGAAAATCAACATTATATGTATATTTACTGCATGGCTTTTTTATCCGTCTTTTTAGACAAAGTGACTTACCCGCTATTTTTGAATCACCTAGGTCCTATGTTATGATTGTAATTGTATCATTCTTAATTACAGTACTGCTTTCAAGCAATATAATTATTTCCTTTACACAGCCTATTATTGAATTAAAAAGTTCTAAATTAAAAAAGCTTTTTTCAAGAGTACAGCGCTCTCTTCAAACAAATAGATAACTTGTTCCCATCAGTGAAGGAATTTACTGATGGGAAATTTTTTTATTTTCTTCTAGTAGCACTCTTTGTTTTATCTTTTGTTAAAGCTCCTGTATCATAGAATTTACTTGCATTAACATCACCAAACTCTTGGCCAAATTCTATATTTGAAGCCTCTGTTTGTTGTCGTTTTTTTATTTTTTTCGCCATTTATTGTCCCTCTCTTCCATGCTTTGCATTACGATTGGCACCTTTGATTGGGTTTTCGCCCCTACTAAATTCAGCGGAAAATTCTGTTTCCTGCGTATTTTTCTTTGGCGTTTTGCTGTATTTTTCTAGACTGTTAACTTCAGCTTTTCTTTTAGCCATTATGATCTCTCCTTTCCATTACATCATTATTATCCGCATGTGAATAAAAGATATGCTTTCCTACTTTTGTCAAGCACTCATAAAAAAATGGAGCTGGCAAAATAGCCAGCTCCATTCACATCTTCCTTATCCTTATCCGATAATAATTCGTTCTTTTGGATAATGGAAGTTATCTTTTTTCTCTTTTCCTCCAATAATATAGATGAAAGAAGTCAACCCTATTCTTCCGATGAACATAAGCAGCATAATTACACATTTACCAAAGGTAGATAATTCTGGTGTTAATCCTAGAGAAAGTCCTGTTGTTCCAAATGCAGAACAAACTTCGAAAAGGATCACAATAAGGGACGCCTTTTCAGAAATAGATAAAGCAATGACAGCGACGAGACATATACCAATCGCAAATATCGTTACAACCAATGATTTTATAATATCCTCTTCATGAATTTCTCGTTTAAATATTTTAATATATCTGTTTCCATTTGCATAATGATAAATAAATAAGACATTCAATGCAAAGGTTGTTGTTCTGATACCTCCTCCAACAGAACTTGGGGAAGCACCGATAAACATAAGAAAACAAAAGATAAGTAAAGTTGTCATAGAAAACTCGTTTAATTCCATTGTTGCTAAACCACCACTTCGAGTGGAGGTAGAATGAAAAAAGGCATTGAAGAATATTTGATGCCAGCTCATTCCCGCATAATAATTACCCCATTCTAAAATAATAATCATAATCGTTCCAAATAGTAAAAGAAAACCAAAAGTAATCGTTGTTAACTTAGTGAATAATGAAAACTTCAGATGATTTTTTCCTTCTTTTGGAAAAAGGTAATTTTTCACTTCGATAAGTACTGGAAATCCAATCGCTCCTAATGTAATTAAAATAATATTAACAAGTTGGACAAAATAATCATCCTTAAATGGAGTAAGTGATTCTCCTGTTAAATCTAATCCTCCATTTGTTGTGGCACTAACAGATGCAAAAGTGCCATGTAGGATCGAATCCCCCCAGGTAGGATAATAATTATGAAATTGCATTGAGAGTATAATAGCACCCAATACTTCAATAATAAGAATGATTTTGATAATTTCTCTTATTAAATTGACGAGACCGGAAAGATTAGATTGATTGTGGTCAATCATTATTAACTGTCTTTCTCTTAAACCAATCTTCTTACGAAGAATCATCCAAAAGAATGTACCTATTGCCATTACTCCAATACCGCCAAATTGAAGAACAAACATTAATATTATTATTCCAAATGTACTATACGTTTCAGCGATATTAATAACAGTAAGTCCTGTTACACTTACTGCCGTTACGGCAGTAAACAATGTATCCATAAAGGAAACTGTTACTCCTTCTTTATGTACTCCTGGTAAACTTAATAATAAAACCGATATGCTAACAGCTAAAC
This sequence comes from Niallia sp. FSL W8-0177, assembly GCF_038006285.1. Classification (NCBI taxonomy): domain Bacteria; kingdom Bacillati; phylum Bacillota; class Bacilli; order Caryophanales; family Bacillaceae; genus Niallia; species Niallia sp. FSL W8-0177. The sequence goes on along the minus strand of NZ_JBBOUX010000001.1, from coordinate 988,280 downwards.
CATAATAACTGGTTATCATCTGCGCAGGAGTTAAATTTTGAAGGACTAACTTAAACTTCTTGCCCATTAAAAAACAATTCCTTTCTTTAAAGCTACCCATATATCCTATATAATGATGCCTTATTATCATAGATATTAAACAGTATAAGTTATCTATCCCTCGACGTTCAAGCTAATCTTAAATGTTTAGGAAACTTTTAAGATTAGCTTGAATATTTTTAAGTACTATCAATTAATGAAGTAATGGAGGTTTACCAATAGGCTAGGCTAACCTATAAACAACAATAAATCCTATTTTCTCCCCTATACACAAACTTTACCACTAATGAACTTAAAATAAATCCACATATTATAAATACAGAATCATTTATCATTCCTATTTTGGAAACAATTAATTGATAAATAATCACTGTACTATATATTGGATAAGGAGGAAACAAAAATGGCTTCTCGAAATAAATTATTAGTTCCAGGAATTGAACAATACCTAGATAGTGTTAAGTATGAAATTGCCCAAGAATTTGGTGTGAATTTAGGATCTGATACTGTTTCACGTGCCAATGGTTCTGTTGGGGGAGAAATAACAAAAAGACTTGTCCAACAAGCACAGGCTGAGTTATCTGGAAAAACGCAATAAGTTAAATCTGCTGAACTAAAGTCCTGATCAAAAAGAAAAAGCCACTCCAAATGGATGGCTTTTTCATCATATTTATGCATTACTTTCTTTTGCTTTAACTGCTTCTTTATTGGAGAAGAGATATCCACCAACCGCAATAGCTACTAGCACAAACCAGAAGATTCCTTTCCATAGTTTCGATTCTGGGAAATGTTCATCTAAGAATCCTACCGATGGATGTGCTAACGTAAATACGGCTAATTTCACCCCAACCCATCCTACAATTAAAAAGGCTGCTGTTTCTAGAGAAGGACGAGAATGAAGTAACTTCACAAACCAGTTTGCAGCAAAACGCATGATGATCAATCCAATTAATCCCCCAAGAAACATAACTAAGAATTGCCCTCCATCAATGCCACCTAGCGTAAACCAATTTGTTTTTGGTAATGTAATCGCAAGTGCAACCGCTGCTAACATGGAATCAATCGCAAAAGCAATGTCTGCTAACTCTACTTTAAAAACAGTCATCCAGAAACCAGATTGTTTCTTCGGCTTCTTGTCTTTATCGGCTTCATTCTTCTTCGCATACTTTCCATAAATATTATGCACTGCAATAAAGAGAAGATAAAGCGCCCCTATTGCTTGAACTTGCCAAACATCCACTAAATAAGAAATCATAAATAAAGTAGCAAAACGAAATACAAAAGCACCTAATAATCCGTAGAAAAGCGCCTTTTTTTGTTGTTCTACTGGCAAATGCTTGACCATAACAGCCATTACAACCGCGTTATCAGCAGCCAGTAACCCCTCTAAAACAACAAGAATCAGTAAAACCCACCCATACTCTAGTAACATGCTTGCATCCAATAAAATTTCCCCCTTTAGGTTTTTATTTGTATACTCCTATTAGCAGGTTTTGCTACGACTTTCGTTATTATGTACAAAAGTGCGCAAAAAAAGACCTTTGCCAAATAGGCAAAGGTCTTGCTAAGCACTAATATGCCAACAAAGCCGATGGCATATGCCATGAACTGACGACTTTGTTTTAGGTATTAAACCTAAAAGCTACTCCCCTTTGAGTAGTATACAAATATTAATATGTATTAATTATATACAATATTGAACTATTTGCCAATGGTTTTTTACATATTTTTTAATTTTACTGATAATTTTATTTTATCTGTATTTCTTTTATCGTTTTTCCTTAGCCAATCATCATTTATCACTTTAAGAATGTTTCTTTTTCCTAAAATAAATTAAGCAATACTTAACTACAAAACCACTAATGATTCCCGGTATCAAGAATACCATCGGCAAAAATACAGGACCTAACAACACTCCAAATAACTTCATTTGTGTCGAATAAAAAACACCTACGGTAACAAAATATGCGCAAAATACAAATGGTAAAAAAGCATATTCATTGTCTGTTTCCATAACTTCCTTATAGGCATCCCACATTGCGAACATATATAAACACGGATAAAACAATATCCATTGAAAGTCGATAATCTCTATTGCCTCTTGGATATTGCCGCAAAAACTCAGCATAATGGCTAAATTAAAATTACTTTGCGCATTTATAATAAATTCTAAGATAACTAACAGTGTTCCTTTCCAATATTTTTTCAATAATAACTGACTAAAACCAGGTAGAGCTATACTCCACATAATTGCTTCCAATCTACTTAGGCCCTTCATTGGTATCACCATCTATTTTTCTATACCTACTATTACATTTTTAGCGAAATCTTGATATTTTATACAAAATAAATTGTTATATTTTTACAAAACAAAATATTAAATGGAAATACTGCTTATAAGCAATCCATATCAAATATGATTGGACCACTAAAAAAGAGCCCTAGGGCTCTTTTTATAATATCTGAGATAAAAATGCTTTTGTCCGTTCATGCTTCGGATGATCAAATAGTTCTTCTGGTTTTCCCGTTTCTACAATTTCTCCTTTATCAAAAAGGATAATGCGATCTGCCACTTGTCTTGCAAAACCCATTTCATGTGTTACCACCAACATGGTCATTCCTGACTCTGCTAAAGTTTTCATAACATCTAATACTTCCTTTACCATCTCAGGATCCAGGGCAGAAGTAGGTTCATCAAACAGCATAATCTTCGGTTGCATCGCTAATGCCCGTGCAATTGCAACACGTTGCTGTTGTCCACCTGACAATTGTCCTGGATACTTATTTGCTTGTTCTGGAATACCAACTCTTTCAAGTAATTCTTTGGCAATTTGTTCTGCCTTTGCTTTTTTCCACTTTCTCACCCACATTGGTGCTAAAGAGATATTCTTCAGGATAGTCATATGAGGAAATAAATTAAATGACTGAAACACCATTCCCGTTTCTTTCCGAATTTCTTCAATGTTTTTCAAATCATCTGTTAATGCAATATTATCAACCGTTATATGCCCCTTTTGAAATTCCTCTAAAGCATTTATCGTACGAATAAAGGTTGACTTACCAGAACCTGATGGTCCTAGAATGACAATTACCTCCCCTTGCTTTACTGTAAGATTTACATCTTTTAATACATGGTGATCTCCATACCATTTATTCAATTTAGTAACCTTAATAATATCCTCTCTCTCATCTAGAGGTGTCGATAATTTATTTATACCAAAGACACTTTCCATCCTCTCATTCTCCTTTCTATCTCGTCCCTACACCAAGTGATTTTTCTATATGCTTACTTACATGCGACATTAAGAAACAAAAGATGAAGTATATAAAAGCAATCACAATATATAACTCCATATATTTTCCTAAATATTCCGGATTTGCAGCAATTTTTTTTCCCATTCCAAGAAAATCGGCTAATCCAATAACCGCAACTAGAGATGTATCTTTAAAGATGGAAATAAATTGACCAACCATAGCTGGGATAACTGCTTTTAAAGCCTGTGGCAATATGACAAAAAACATTACCTTAAAATTATTTAATCCTAGAGCTTGCGCTGCTTCAAATTGTCCTCTCGGTATTGATTGCAGGCCTCCGCGAATATTTTCTGCTAAATAGGCCGCACTGAATAAAGTGAATGCTATCATTGCCCGGACTACATTATCTAGTTCGATTCCCCCAAGGAACATCGGCAGCAATAATTGGGCAATAAATAACACCATAATCAGCGGCATTCCTCGAATTAATTCTATATAAAGAATACAGCAATATTTGATTATAGGCAGTTTACTTCGTCTCCCCACTGCTAGGAGTAAACCTAATGGGAAAGAGCAAATAATTGCAACCGAAGCGATAACAAGCGTTAATAAAAATCCTCCCCAAATATTTGTTTTTACTGGCTCAAGTACACCAAACCCATTAATAATAGAAAGGGTAATCGGTATATATAAAATCCATAATAGAAGGAGGGGGATTTTTAACTTCGGAACATATTTTCCGATAAAGTAAAAAAGGAATATCACAGCCGCACTCGTAAATAAATATACTTTCGATTCCATTTCTGTATAAGGAATTACTCCAAATATAACTAGAAGAACACTGAGACTAATGGCAACATGTCCGATAATCCCTCTCCACGCTCCCCAAGTAGTTCCTAAAAATACTGATAGTAACAGAAGAGATACCCACAATCTCCATATTTCTTCTAGTGGAAATTGTCCGACAAAGAGGAGCCTTAAATTGTCAGTAACAACTCCCCATTCACTTGCGAATAAAAACTTACCTATTCTAGTAAGCAAATAAATAGTAAACATTAATGTGACAATCGTTAAAATAGCATTTTTCCAATCCTTAAATAAGTTATTTTTCAGCCATAATTGTAATTTCTTTTGATTAGCCAATTTTTTCGTTTCCATAACTGGTTCCGTATTAAGTTGTATATTATCCATTTACCTCCCTACCTTTCTACCAGCTGGAATTTTTTGTTAAAAATATTCATTAACAGTGATGTAGTTAAGCTAAATAATAAATACACAGAAATAACAATTAATAAAGTTTCTAATGTATGTCCTGTCTGATTAATAATTGTATTTCCGATTCCAACAATATCTTGGTATGCTACAGCCATTGCTAAACTTGAGTTTTTTATTAAATTTAAATATTGGCTTGTTAATGGCGGGATAATGATTCTAATTGCTTGCGGAAAAATAATTAAACGAAGTGCTGTATGACTTTTAAACCCAAGCGCTTTAGCAGCTTCTGTCTGCCCTTTTGGAACCCCCATTATTCCTGCACGAACAATTTCCGAAATATAGGTTGATGTATAGATTGTTAAGGCAACTAAAACAGACATAAACCCGATGGATAATGACGTTCCTCCTTCAAATGAATTGCCATTAAATACAGGAACAGAAAAACCAAGTGGTCCATTTCCTAAAATAATATAGATAATTATCGTTCCAATTACTATTAATCCCACACTTGAAATGAACGGATATGTAGACTTACCTGATTCTATCGATACTTTTGTTAATTTTTTGAATAAAATTATGCTTCCTGCGATTAAAAAAATTAGAATGACAAGCCAGATCAGCGTATTATCCTGTAAGGTAAACCACGGAATAGAGGCACCTCTATTTGAAAAATAAAACGGCCCAACCGATATAGCATCTTGAATTTTCGGCATTGGTAAAAAAACAGCAAAATTCCAAATGAAAATTTGAACCAATAATGGTGTATTCCTAAAAACTTCAACATATACTGTTGCCACTTTACGGACTAACCAGTTGTTCGATAATCTTGCAACTCCTACAATGACTCCAATAATAGTTGCAAGGATAATCCCAAAAACGGAAACCTTAAGTGTATTTAATAATCCTACTAATAAAGCACGTGTATAAGGATCGTCAGGTGTATAACTAATAATAGATTCTGCTATAGGGAAAGATGCTTTTAGATTTAAGTAGTCTAATCCTAATACTAAACCTATTTGTTCGAGACCTGATATTACATTTCTCACCATAAAGGCAATTACTATTCCTACGATTAGAACAAAAATAATTTGACTAATTATCGGGACCACTTTTCTATTTCTCCAAAGAGGAGTCGATGTTGTTTTTTTCATTTCCACTATTTCTCACCTCTCACTTAAAAGAATAGGGGGTATCTCAAATAGATTAGACACTTTGGTTTTTGAGACCCCCCATATTTTTATCTGTTATTACCTATTAACGGAATGGAATAGAGTACAATAATCCCCCATCAGTATATAACGCATTTTGTGCACGCTCTAATTTGAACACTGTGTCAGGACCTAAATTCCGCTCGTAAATTTCACCATAGTTACCAACTTGTTTAATTACTTGGTAGGCAAAATCATTGGCTAATCCTAGCTGTTCTCCTAGATTGCCTTCCACTCCTAAAAGACGCTTAATCTCTGGGTTTTCACTGGTTAAGAAATCATCTACGTTTTGAGAGGTAATACCGAATTCTTCCGCTTGAATGGTTGCAAATACAATCCATGATACTGCATCTGCCCACTTTTCGTCGCCATCTTTAACTGCTGGAGCTAGTGGTTCTTTTGATAATGTTTCTTCTAAAATAATATGAGCATCTGGGTCCTGCAAAGTAGACTGGCGAGAAACTAATCCCGATTTATCTGTTGTCCAAGCATCAATAGAACCCTGTTCATATGCAGCAATTACAGCATCTGCATTATCAAATGTTTGTGCTGTATAGTTAACACCTGCTGCTTTCATCTGATCAGCTAAGTTTAATTCGGTTGTTGTTCCCGTTTCTACCCCAATTGTTTTACCCTCTAAATCTTTTAGTGTTTTGATTCCACTATCCTTTGGAACCATAATTCCTTGACCATCATAGAAAGTAACTGGAGCAAAACTTAGCCCCACTTCAGCATCACGGTTTGTTGTCCAAGTTGTATTACGAATTAACACATCTACTTCACCAGATTGAACTGCCGTAAAGCGGTCTGTAGCTGATAGAGGTCTAAATTCAATTTTAGAAGGATCTCCAAGAACTCCCGCTGCAATCGCTCTTGCAAAATCAACATCAAAACCAGTATTTTTCCCATCTGAACCTATGTAGCCAAAACCAGGAAGAGCATCATTAACACCTGCTTTTAATGTCCCTCTTTCTTTTATGGTTTCAAGTAAACTTTTAGAAGAACTTGTTTTTGCACCATTAGTACTTTCCCCATCTGATCCTGACTTACTTGAGCAGCCAGCTAAAGCTAGAACAAGCACTAATAAAATACTAAAAGTAAGCGACAAACTTTTCTTCATACAATATATCCCCCTATATCTTGTTTTTATGATACTAGCAAACTCTAATTAAAAGAATATTCAATCTATTTATCTTACAAGAATACTCTTATCACATCGAATGTTAGTATCAGCCCTATTAGATGTTAAAAAGCCAACTCATTAACAATTGTTTGTTAACTTTTATAACATCATGTTTTTATTATACCTATTTTTATTAGAATTACAAATAGTTTTTCGAAAACTTTTAATTATGAAAACATTTTAAACATTTTCGTTTTTATTTATATTTACAAAAACCTTATATATCAGTAATTCGTATACCGAAAGACTTTCTTTTTTACTCGCTACAAAAACCATCCACCTGCTTTTATTTCAGAAAAAAGATAGTATATATCTACTTCCCATCAAATAAAATTATTTCAGAATAACAAAAAGTTGAATTTTTATAATAAACACTTGTCCCTTCTCCTTCCTTCCCTTTTTCTTATGTTCGAAAATCTGACATGATTTCAACATAGAGCTATTTTCCATTACATCAAAAAAGAGACTATTTACAAAAGAATCTCCATTTAAAACAGGTAGAATCCTTTTGCAATAATCTCTTCTTTTACTTAATTATTCTTGTTCATCCATCGGATTATATAATTTTACTTCTGGATTTTTATCTTGGAACCATCTTAATGCAAATTCATTTTCAAATAAAAATGCTTTTTTGCCGTAGCGATCCTCTACTAGCAGACTTCTTCCACTAGAAAGATTTTCATTTACCTCTTCATCCACTAACCAACGGGCAATTTTCGAACCTACATGCTCCATAATTACTTCTACATTGTACTCATTTCTCATTCGATGCTCAAATACTTCAAATTGTAGCTGACCAACTGCTCCCAGCAAATAATCTTCTGTTTTGACAGTCTTATATAACTGAATTGCACCTTCTTGTACGAGCTGCTGAATGCCTTTATGGAAATGTTTTTGTTTCATTACATTCTTTGCCGTTACCTTTACAAAAAGTTCTGGTGTAAATTGAGGTAGTTTTTCATATTGGTAAGCATTCTTGCTAACCGTTAACGTATCGCCAATTTGATAAAAACCTGGATCATACAACCCAATAATATCTCCACTAACCGCCTCATTAACGGTACTTCGATCATCTGCCATAAATTGTGTAGATTGCGCTAACTTTACTTGCTTCCCTGTTCTTGGTAAATTAACCATCATTCCTCTTTCAAATTTCCCAGAACAAATACGTAAAAACGCGATACGATCACGGTGAGCCGGATTCATATTCGCTTGAATTTTAAAAATGAACCCTGAAAACTCTTCTGATAAAGGATCGATCTCTCCAATGGTAGATTTTCTAGCTTGTGGAGACGGTGCAAATTGCAAATATGTTTCTAAAAATGTTTGTACCCCAAAGTTGCTTAATGCACTACCAAAAAATACAGGTGTTAAATCACCATTATTAATTTTCTCTTCCGAAAACTCATTCCCCGCTTCATTTAAAAGCATGATTTCTTCTAATGTTTGATCATATAAAGAATCCTGTTTAATTGGATGATCCCCTTCAATCTCTCCATCTTCATTTAGATCAACATATCGTTCTTTATCTTCTACACGGAACTGCTCAATTCGATTGTAAAAACGATCATATATACCTAAAAATTCTTTACCCATTCCGATCGGCCAATTCATTGGATAAGACTCAATCCCCATTACTTCTTCTAATTCCGCAAGTAATTCAAGAGGCGGCTTCCCTTGGCGATCTAATTTATTAATAAATGTAAAAATAGGAATACCTCTCATCTTACACACTTTAAATAACTTTAACGTTTGTTCCTCTATTCCTTTTGCCGAATCAATTATCATAACAGCACTATCCACAGCTGTAAGAGTACGATAAGTATCTTCACTAAAGTCTTGGTGTCCAGGTGTATCCAAAATATTTACTCGTGCATTTTTGTAGTCAAATTGCATCACACTTGATGTAACAGAAATTCCTCTTTGCTTTTCTATTTCCATCCAGTCACTTGTCGCATATTTTCCTGTTTTCTTCCCTTTTACTGTTCCAGCATCTCTAATTGCTCCGCCAAATAATAATAACTTTTCCGTTAACGTTGTTTTTCCAGCATCTGGATGGGAAATAATCGCAAAGGTGCGACGAGATAGTACATCCTGTTTAAAATTCTTTGACATGTTACTTTCCTCTCTTTTACGCATTCAAATTTAGTCCATTCCCTTATATTATCTCGATATATCAAAGTTTGCAATGGATTTAAATGTATTCGGCTACTTTTATTTTTACTATTTTTCTTTTATTTCATGAGAATCCATCCATCTTATTTATTTTCAACCGCTTGACGGACATTATAGCTTAAGATTAATTTCTTCTAATACCTTTCCAATTGATTCATGAATGACAATGTCAGCAATACCATCCATTTGGGTTGGCTCTTTATTGATAATGATTAGTTTAGCACCTGTTTGCTTTGCAAGTAATGGAAATTGATTTGCTGGTGAAACGGATAAAGATGACCCTAAAACTAAAAAGACGTCTGAATTTATGGCTGCCTCTTCCGCTGTAAAAAATGGCTGTTCTGGGAGCATTTCTCCAAAAAGGACAATGGAAGGTCTTAGTATCCCTCCACAACTGCATAAATAATTGTCATGTAAATATTCATCACTAGGATAATTCTTTCCACACGTTTCACAATGAACCTTTTTTAATGTTCCATGCAATTCAGCAACTTTCTCATTTCCAGCTTCTTCGTGAAACCCATCCACATTTTGTGTGATGATTTGTTTTAAATAGCCTTTTCTTTCCCAATCACTTAGTATGTAATAGCCATTATGCGGCTTAAATTCATGAATGCCTTGAACTCGATTTCGATAAAACTCAATAAATTCTTGCACATGATTATTTAAGGCACTCGTACTGGAAAGATATTGTTTCTTTTCAGCAGTCCATAATCCTTTATTAGCAGATCTAAAATCAGGCAATCCGCTCTCTGTTGACATCCCAGCACCAGTAAATATAACAAAATAATTAGCAGACTTTATTAATGAAACTAAGGAATCCATCTATTCATTTCCCCCTAACACACATCTTCTCTCTTTATTTTAGCAAATAGTTAAGACTCCTCAAATATAATAATATGTACTTTATTCGCTTTACTTATTACCATTAAAAGAAGACTGACTCATCGAATCAGCCTTCTTTTTTTCATTATTTTACCATTTAAAGCAAGCTGCACCCACAATGATTAAAAGAATGAATAAAACAACGATTAAAGCGAAACCTCCGCCGTAACCTGCACCACCATAGCCATAACCATAGCCAGGATATCCACAACCATATCCGTACATTCTATTTCCTCCTTTTAATATCTGTTTCGTTACGGATTAATAAAATCCGCCGTAACCCCAAGAAGCACCAATAATCACCAATAAAATAAACAATACTACTAAAAGAGCGAAACCTCCGCCGTAACCTACTCCAACTTCACCCATGAATAAAAACCTCCTTTTTTTGATTCCATATATCCTATTCAAGAATTGAAAATGTGCGATAGACAAATGCACATTTTTTAGGTTTTTTAACCAGTTATCCTTAGGCTATTGTGATATTTTTTTCGTTTCATATTTGATTGTCAAATTTTCTTCATACATCTATTTAGACTACAAAAAGGTGCTATCTTCTAAGTTTTTTAATAAAAAGCTTAGAAGATAGCACCTTTAACTATTCTTTTATTCTTTATTTTTGGGAATGAAATTAAAAATTTCATGTGATTCTAAACTATCTACAAAACGTTCAAGCCAATCATAATAATCAAGCGCATATTTCATTTTCTCTAAATCATTGGTTGCATCTTTTATAACATCTTCAGATATTCCTTCTTTATTCATTAATACTTTTATTTCATTCATTGATTTCTCAATTGCATATATATTTTCAGTAATTGCTAACCGCCATTTAATCGTGAAATAATCGATAAATGTTTGATACCAATCTTCTTCTGCTCTATATAAATCTTTTCGAACACCTTTTCGCCATACTTTGTCCACCATTTTCAATTCAAGCAAGGTTCTAACCGAAGTACTCATACTAGTTTTACTCATTCCTAGCTCTTCTTTCATTTCGTCAAGCGTCATCGGATTTTTCTGGAATAATAGCATCCCATATAATCTACCAATCGATTCAGTCACTCCATATAAATCCATGTTTTGGGCTACGGAATCAATCACTCTCTCTCGAGCAATATTTAACTGCTCCCTATCCGTCATTTATCATTCACATCCATATTATATGTTTACTTATACATTGTAATAATGATTATTTCAATAATCAAGGTGAATCAATAATCAAGTACTTAAATGCTTTTTCTGTTTATAGATTAACATGAATAAAAAAAATGTAAAGTAACAACCTAGATAGTATATGGAAGCATTTGAGCGCATTATTAAGAATATACATCCTACGGTTCATTCAGTTTTTTCTGTACGTTCAGAATGAATCATTTTAACTGATTATACAGTTTGAAGTGTCTGTTGATTATCTTCTATAATATATGTAGGCTCGCTTTACAGAGCGTTTAGAATTAAAGAGGTGAAAGAATGGAAAGTATGGCAAAATTAAAAGTCGAAAATGTCACAAAGATTTTCGGCAAAAACGCAAAAAAAGCAATTCAACTATTAAATAGTGGTGAATCAAAAAAAGATATCCTCAAAAAAACAGGAGCAACAGTCGGTGTAAACAAGGCTAGTTTTGAAGTAAATCCTGGTGAGATATTTGTTATCATGGGACTATCCGGTAGTGGTAAATCAACATTAGTACGTATGTTTAATCGTCTGATTGATCCTACAATCGGGAACATTTATATTGATGGGAAAGACATCGTAAAAATGTCAAAAGAAGATTTACGTAAAGTACGCAGAGAAAAAATAAGTATGGTCTTCCAAAAATTCGCTCTACTCCCTCATCGAACAATATTGGAAAATGCAGAATATGGTTTAGAAATTCAAGGGATTGATAAAGCATCAAGAAAAGAACGTGCACTTGAATCACTTAAATTAGTTGGATTATCAGGGTATGAATCCCAATATCCAGACCAATTGAGTGGTGGAATGCAGCAAAGAGTCGGTCTTGCTCGCGCTTTAGCTAATGACCCTGATATTCTTCTAATGGATGAAGCATTTAGTGCCCTTGATCCCCTCATTCGAAAAGATATGCAAGACGAATTATTAGACTTGCAATCAAATATGGAAAAAACAATCATTTTTATTACACATGATTTAGACGAAGCACTTCGTATTGGCGATCGTATAGCGCTAATGAAAGATGGAACCATTGTTCAAGTCGGAACACCAGAAGAAATATTAATGAATCCTTCCAATGATTATGTGGAACGATTTGTCGAAGATGTAGATTTATCGAAAGTATTAACTGCCAATCATATAATGAAACGCGCAGAAGCAGTCACGATTGAAAAAGGTCCTCGTGTCGCGTTACAAATGATGAAGAAACTTGGAATTTCCAGCATTTATGTCGTGAACAAGAAAAGAGAATTACTCGGAGCAATTACAGCTGACGATGCCCGTGCAGCTGCCGAAAACAATGAAGGCATTGAAACCATTTTACAAAAAGATGTAATTACGGTTACAGGTGACACATTATTAGCTGATCTCTTTGATAAGGTATCAACTGCAATCATTCCAGTTGCAGTAATAGATGAGCAGAAGAGATTAAAAGGGATTCTCGTTAGAGGTGCAGTTATTGGAGCCCTTGCTGGTAACAACGAGCTTATTAATACTCCACCAACAGAAGAATCAGTATTAGTTGGGGGGAATGAATAATGAATAATCTAATTCCTAAATTACCAGTTGCAGATTGGATTGATTCCTTTGTCGCCTGGTTGACAACTACCTTCGAAGTATTATTTGATGGAATCACTGCTGTATTAGAATTTGTTGTAAATATTTTAGTAGGCTTCTTTGGGTTTATTCCTCCTATTTTATTAATTATTTTACTTACATTACTTGCATGGAAATTAGCGAATAAGAAGATTGCACTCTTTACTCTTATCGGATTATTACTAGTAGATAATTTAGGCTACTGGGAACCAATGATTGATACACTAGCTCTTGTACTCTCTGCTGTATTTATCTCCATAATAATTGGTGTTCCACTAGGAATATGGGCTTCACAAAATAGCACTGTCCGCAATATTGTTATCCCAATATTAGACTTTATGCAAACAATGCCAGCCTTTGTTTATCTTATTCCTGCTATCTTCTTCTTTAGTATCGGGGTCGTACCTGGAGTGGTAGCATCAGTAATATTTGCTATGCCACCTACTATTCGTTTGACTATTCTTGGTATCCAACAGGTTCCTAGCGATATTAGAGAAGCGACAGAAAGCTTCGGTAGTACAACTAGCCAAAAATTATTAAAGGTTGAATTACCACTTGCTATGCCAACAATACTAGCTGGTATTAACCAAAGTATTATGCTTGCACTATCAATGGTAGTTATTGCTGCAATGGTTGGTGCACCAGGACTTGGTGCTGATGTATATCGTGCTGTAACTCAAATTCAAATTGGACGTGGATTTGAAGCTGGTATATCTATTGTAGTACTTGCGATCATTTTAGATAGAATTACCCAAAATGTGGGAACAAAGAAAAAGGGGGCAAAATAATATGAAAAAAATGACTAGTTTATTAGGAGCAATCACTCTTACCTTAGGGTTAGCTGCCTGTGGTTCTAACAGCGCAGACGATCCGAATGCCACAATTGGTGAAAAAGTTGATTATGAAATTATCGGTATCGATCCTGGTGCAGGTATAATGAAAGCAGCTAATAAGGCGATTAGCGACTATGACTTAAAGGATTGGAAATTGGTAGAAGGTTCAAGCGCAGCAATGACGGCTACTCTAAAAAAAGCGTATGACAAAAAAGAACCAATTATCATAACAGGCTGGACTCCACATTGGATGTTCACTGCATATGATTTAAAATACTTGGAAGATCCAAAGGGCTCTTTTGGTGAAAATGAGAATATTCATTCCATTGCGCGTAACGGATTAAAAGAAGATATGCCTGAAGCATATCAGGTACTAGATAATTTCCACTGGACAACAGATGACATGGGTGTTGTTATGATGGATATCTATGATGGCGAAGATCCTGAAAAAGCCGCTGAAAAATGGATAAAAGATAACGCTGATAAAGTTAGTGAATGGACAAAAGGCGTGAGCAAAGTAGACGGAGACAAAATTAAAATCGGTTATGTAGCATGGGATAGTGAAATTGCAAGTACCAATGTTATCGGCAAAGTTTTAACAGATTTAGGTTATAAGGTAACATTAAGTCAAGTTGAAGCAGGTCCAATGTGGACTGGTGTAGCAGATGGCAGCCTAGATGCACATATTGCAGGTTGGTTACCAATTACGCATGAAGATTATGCAAACAAATTCAAAGGTCAATTCGAAGACCTAGGACCTAACTTAGAAGGAACAAAACTAGGTCTTGTTGTACCAAGCTATATGAAAGATATTAATTCAATTGAAGATTTAAAAGAAAAAGAGTAACACCAAAAGACTCATCTGAAATTTATTTCAGATGAGTCTTTTTTTCTTTATTCTGTTTTATTACTTAAATTATCATTTAACTCATTAATACTCTGACGAATATTTCCTTTGCCTGATAAATTTTCAAGTAATTCTTTTACATCGATTCCAGCAGATGCCTTTAATGATTCTTGCATTGTTGACATTAAGTTTGTTGCATAGCCTGTCACTTTATTTGCTCCACCGTTGCTGCCATCACTTCCAGTATCCACAACCGTAATCTTATCGATATTAGCTAATGGACTAGCCACTTGTTTTGCGTATTCAGGTAACATATCAAGTACCATATCCAAGATTGCCGCTTGACCATATTGTGCATATGCTTCGGCAATTTTGCGTTTTGCTTCCGCTTCAGCCAAACCTTTTAAGCGGATAATTTCTGCTTCTGTTTCCCCTTTTGCTTTTTCTGCTTCCGCTTTTGCTAAACCATCTACTCGCACTTTTTCTGCTTCCGCTTTTGCTTGTGATTCAATTCGATATTGGTTCGCATCCGCTTCGGCAATTTCACGGCGTTTATTCGCTTCGGCAGCCTGCTCCATTGCATAACGATCTGCATCTGCTTTCTTTTTAACCTCTGAATCATACTGCTTTTCTCTTCTTAAAATCTCTTTTTCTTCCAACTCAATTTGTTTCTGTCTTTCAATGATCTTAATTTGCATTTCTTGCTCAGTAACTTCTTGCTTAGATCGAGCGCTTTCTAAATCATATGCTTGGTCAGCACGTGCTTTTGCAACATCTTGCTCTCTTCTATAATCAGCAATTTTCATTTGATTTTCTTTTTCTGCTTCGGCAATCTCTGTTGCTCTTTCTAATTCTGCCTTTTTAGCATCTTTATCTGCTTCGGCTTTTTTGATTCTTGTTTCTTTATCTGCCTCAGCTGTTGCGATATCTGCATCGCGTTTAACTTGGGCAATTCTTGGTTTACCAAGCGATTCTAAGTATCCGTTTTTATCTCTGACATCTTTAATCGTGAAGGATACAATGACTAGACCCATTTTTGCTAAGTCATGAGAAGCAACCCTTTGGACCTCTTGCGAAAACTTATCTCGATTTTTATAAATTTCTTCGACTGTCATACTACCTAAAATAGAGCGTAAATGGCCTTCTAATACTTCTCTTGCTTCATTTTCACGATCTTGTTTTGTTTTTCCTAGAAACTGTTCAGCTGCAGTGGCAATTTCACCAATAGAACCACCAATTTTAATAATAGCTGTGCCGTCTGCCATAACTGGAACGCCTTGTTCTGTATATACTTCTGGTGTTGAAACATCTAATTTACTAGATAATAAACTCAGAGGTTCTGATTGCTGGAAAACCGGGAGAATAAATGTCCCTCCGCCCCTAATAATTTTAATTTTATTTCCTGATTCATCGACATGAACATTTTTAGAACCTAAATAACTACCTGTTACAATTAGTGCTTCATCTGGTCCTGCAGTCTTATATTTCGCCATAAAAATACTAATAAGTGCGATTAATAAAAATGCTACAATTCCTATTACAATATAAATCTCAATTGCCATTCATTTTTCCTCCTTTTGTTTGCTTTACTATATGCCATCCTTGCGAACAACATAAGCAACATTTTCTTTAATTTCTACTATAACCGTTTCTTCGCCAAATCCAATTTCTTCGTTATAAAAGCTTGCTGCAGTTTTTGAGATATTTCCACTGATGCTTTCGATCAATATTTCTCCATAGCCATCCTGCGGAATTGCTGTAATGACTTTGCCAATTCTTCCCTTAAGTGATTCATCGCTATAAACTAATGATTCTTCTGCATTAGCAAGAGGAATAAAAACAAAAAAGTGTAAGCAGCTAGAAATAATAAGTGCGATTATTGCTGAAATGGAAAGAATAATGAAGCTATTGATAGAAGAATACTTCTCCATAAGATAACCACTTGCTGATAATATCGTAAAAAAAGCAAGGATTAAAGTAGGATTAAATACACCCACGTCTCCACCAAATAAGTCTGATAGTAATAAGGTTAATATGACACATATTCCCGAACCAATTAAAACAGTTAAATAAATGGAGGGAAGATCAAAGCCGAATAATTCCATACACATCATTCACTTTCTAAAAATTTAATTTTGTTATGTATTCACTAAAATCAGACCTCCTTCATTTTAGTACTTACCATACATACGACTTAGACGAAGAAAGGTTTCAGGAATTTTTAGAAAAAATCTAAATTATACTTATATTGTATGAACTGGCATACAGAAATAAAGAACTAATACCCTTTTTTAGCATCAGCTTATCAAGCATGCAAAAAAATCATTCTTCCATTAATATTTCGTCATCTTTAAGAATTTGTTTCATATCATAGTTTAAGGGGAATTTCATCTATATCAACGAAATATTTTGTATATACCATTGTTACCGTTTGAGCAATAAAACTTTATGAAAAGGTGATATTGTGGAAGAGCATATGAAACGTACAGATAAACATGAGGAAATTGAAAATAAAAATAGGATAGGTAAAAAAGTGATGTATTTTTTAGGCTCTATCTTACTGCTTACCACAATTTTCGGAGGTTATATATTTTCAGATAGATATTTTGCTAGTGAGCCCAAAACAGGAACAGAAGAATATGGAGACAAAGTAGTCATTACCTTGCCAAACGGAAAAAAAGTATTTACTTATGAAAATCTAATTGTAGAAGAGGATGGCAAACTTCTTTATAAAGGAGAACGTAATACAATCGATTTATCAGGAGGAGTTGTTGTCTATGAAAACTGGGAAGACTAATCAAACTTATTTTTATGGAATATCGTCATCAATCTCTCTCTTACAACCAAATAGGATAGTACTAAAAAGCTGCCAAAAAAAATGATCAATATTTGGCAGCTTCTTTATATATGTATCTTCTCTTTTTTCTGATCAAAAGTTAAAGGAGGCTTATTTTTTGTAATCCGTAAGCTAGTCCCCCATCATCTACATGCTTTGTAACAAATTTTGCATATGGCTTAATATCTTTATGGGCATTCCCCATAGCTATTCCCATTCCTACATACGAAAGCATTTCTTTATCATTTAATCCATCTCCAAATGCTACAGCTTCCTTTGGATCGATATTTAGTATGTTTAAAATTTGTGCAATCCCAGCTGCTTTTGACCCACCTGTTGGAATAACATCCATGGATAAAGGATGCCAACGAACAAAATGTATATTGGAAAACGCTTCTTCATATACCTTTTCTTCGCTTTCCTCACAAAAAAGCAAGCATTGATAGATATCAGCTTCCTTCCAAAAATCTTTTCGATAAGAAGGTGCCTTTAATTTTAATGATTGAAATGATTCAATAATATGTGCATGCTCCTTATGATTAGCGCAGCCTTCCTTGCTCCCTTGAAAAACGATTGGATGATTATTTTTTAAGGCAGTATTTTCTAGCATTTCTAGTATCTCCATTGGGATTGGTTTTTTATAAACTTCCTCTTTTTCATGGACAACATATGAGCCATTAAAAGAAATAAAAGACGATAAACCAAGCTCCTCTAAAATATGAGAAAAGAAATAAGGTGCTCTTCCAGTTGCTAAAACAATTGGGATATTCCGCTTCTTTAATTCCTTAATGGCTGCTTTCGCGTCACTAGGAATTTGTTTCTCTTCATTTACTAATGTACCATCAATATCAATAAATACAATTTTATATGCCAAAATTCTTTCTCCTTTATTATTTCTTTATTAATGAGCTACTTCTGGCTAATAGTGGTCTTTCATTATTCCAAATGACTTCTACCGGTAACGAAAAAAAGCTGCTCATGTTCTTGCTGGTTAATACTTCCTTTGTATATCCTGAGATAAATTCCTCTCCCTTTTTCAACAGAAAGGTATGGGAAAACACTGGTAATATTTCCTCAACATGATGTGTAACGTAAATGATGCTACTATTTTCAGATACCAAACTAGAAATGGTATCTAATAATTGTTCTCTTGCTAAAAAATCTAAGCCTGTAGCAGGTTCATCTAAAATAATTAGTTCGGGATTTACCATTAGCGCTCTTCCGATTAATACTCTTTGTCTCTCTCCTTGTGATAAACTACTATATGGTCTATCTGCATAATCCAAGCTACCTAGCTTCTCCATTATTTCAATTGCCTTGTTTCTAATTTCCGTTGTTGGTGACTCATATAATCCAATCGAAGCATATGCGCCGCTAAGTACAATTTCAAATGCGCTATCTGACGCATATAAATTTTGTTGTAGCCGGTTGGATACTAGTCCAATCTTTCGCCTTAGCGCTCCTCCTAACTCTGACTTCCCAAACACTTTTCCTAATACTTCCATTTCCCCAACTGTCGGATGATAATACGCACAAATCATATTTAACAAAGCTGTCTTTCCGGCCCCATTTAGACCATACAGAATCCAATTTTCTCCTTTTTTAATCTCCCAATTAATATTTTTCAGTATCCACTGACCATTTCTTTTTAAGCCAACCTCTTCTATTTTAACAACCATACTAATCCCCCTATCTCCTCTACATTTTACTAAAAATTCATATAATTTGTACAGAATGAGGAATCAAAGAAATTTGTATTTTTCATTGCTCATATTACAAAGAAGAAAGATAATGAAAAAGACTTGACCCTTAATCAAAATAGATTCATTCTGATTAAGGGTCAAATCTTTATGTGGTACATACATTAAATTAATAACCCCATATTCAGTTACCACCGAATGTGTAAACGCTTTAATTTGATGACAAAAAAATAACTGGAGATAGACCCTCATAAATGAGGGTCATGGGTAAAAAATTAACCAACTAATCCTTCTTTTTTAAGGACAGCTTCTACACCATCAACTGCTTCTACTTCATCTTCACCAGTTGCAGAAATAGTAATTTCTCCACCTTTAGGTACACCTAGTGACATTACGCCCATAATAGACTTTAAGTTCACAGATTTCCCTTTGAAAGAGATTTGCATATCTGATTTGAACTTGCTAGCAGTGCTAACTAATAATGTTGCTGGTCTTGCATGAATACCAGTTTCATCAATTACTGTAAATGTTTTTTCGCTCATTGTTATACCTCCAAAGAAAAAATTGTCTTACCCTACTATTTTAGCTGATTTTAGGACTTAATACTAACTTTTTTTTTCATCTTTTTCAGTTTTAAGCTTTCTATTTGTGTAACTCTCGATATTTTTTCATTTATTAGACAAATTTTCTACCCCATTACCCTCTGCTTTTTTACACTTTTTATGAATTCTCTAAAAATCTGATTCATTTTATCATTAGTAGACGCCATTGATTCTGGATGCCATTGAATCCCTAGTAAAAAGTTAGGATAGCTCTTATGCTCAACAGCTTCTATTACACCATCGCTACTAGTGGCAACTATTTCTAAGCCTGCTGCTAAACCATCAATAGCTTGATGATGAAGGCTATTTACTCTTGTTTTTGTTTCGCCAATTATATTTGCTAACTTACTTTTTTCTTCAATAGAAATAAAATGGGTGTCTAAATTTCTATTCACAGATTGAGTATGTTTAATACTATCTTTTATTTGCGAAGGAATATCTTGTATTAATGTTCCTCCTAAAGCAACATTTAAAATTTGAATTCCTCTACAAATTGCAAGTATTGGTTTATTCGTTTCCATCGCCCTTTTAATTATTTGTATTTCCACTTTATCACGCAAAATAATGGTGTCCCCTATATTTTGATGTGGATCTTCTCCAAATAAACTCGGATCTACATCCTCTCCTCCACTCAAAATCACAGCATCACAAAGATCCACCATTTCTCTTGCCAGGTCCTCCTCTACAAACGGCAAGATAACTGGCAATCCTCCATTGACTGCAACGGATTTTTGATAATCATGATGCACATATGTGCCTTCCATAAATTTATTTTTAAATACGTATGCACCTGTTATCCCTATTACCGGTTTACTCAACGCTCTCCATCCCCTGACACTATTTAATTTTTTCAATATTAACAATATTAAAAAGGAAATAAAAGAGCTTGTCAATTAACTTTCTATAAATAAAAGCAGAAAAAACAGCTACATAACGATCATCGGTCTACCGTTTTAGCTGTTTTTATCGTTTATGTTATTGTTATAAGTGTAAATAGTATCTTCCTCTTACCAAATGACTTTCCAATTATGATTACAAGTCGCAGGTACGACCTTTCTCTCCATAATATAATTAGCTATTAATTCAGAAGCGTCAAATTGAATTTCACGGATAACAGGCTTATTTTTGAACATAAAGAAATCTCCACCGCCTCCTGCTCGATAATTATTCATTACTACTTCATATACACCTTCCTCGTCTATTGGCGCCCCCTCAAAATCTAACTGAACAACTCTCTGTCCAATTGGCTTAGTTAGATCGAGTGTGTATTCAATTCCTTCCCACATATCGTAGTTGTAGTGCTGGGGTTTAGGATAAACAAACGAAGGATTGACAATCGGCTCTCCCTCGTCATTTAAAGCAAAATATTTTGCACTTTGTTCGAGCGCACGACGAATATCCTTTCCAGTTAGAGCAAGCACTTTAAATGTATTAGGATAAATATAATTGGATACAATATCTCTCATTGTTACATTGGGCTTAAATCCCGGTGATTCGTTATTAAAAAGTGCAGTATTACTGATTTTCACTTGCGCTGCATCCATTTGTACTTTATTAATAAATTCGATAAGCGCGCTGTCCTTTAAGCGAATTTGCATCGGATCTGTTACTAACATTTCCCCATCAATATAGCCAATCGGCGTATCTAACCATTCCTGTGTCCATTCCTCATTTTCCTTTACTAATAATAGAATATCCTCATCAGCTTCTACTTCAGCAACAGATAATAGTTCAGAGCTTTTCTCGATTACTTCGCCTTTATCATCTAGTAATAATGTTATTTTTCCTACATACTTTCCATTATTGCTTGGTTGAATAATTTCTGTTCCATTGATATTACCGGTTAATTCTCTATGTTGATGCCCTGTTAAAAGTACATCTACCCCGTCAATTTGTTTACAAATGGTATATCCTTGATTCTCTCTAGTCAATACTTCGGATGGCTCACCAGTTTCAGGATCCCTTTCAAATCCTCCATGATAAGAGATAACAAGAACATCTGGCTGCTCTTCCTTCTTAATCAGCTCTACCCATTCTTTTGCACTGTCATATGCATCATTAAATTGCAGTCCTCTGATATTCTGAGGATTTTCCCAATTGGGAATGTAATGGGTTGTTATACCTAGAATAGCAATCTTAAAACCATTTATTCTCTTAATTACATAAGGAATTCCTAAAAATGGTGTTTTCGTTTTTACATCGACAATATTTGCAGACAACCAAGGGAAATTTGATTCCTTTACTGCGGATTTTAAAATATCTAAGCCATAATTAAATTCATGATTTCCAATAACAGCTGCATCATACTTTAATTCATTTAATATCGTTATCATTGGATTTTTTTTATCTGCTAAAAAATTCGCATAATGGTAGGTTAACGGCGTGCCCTGTATTAAATCACCATTATCAATTACAATGGTATGTACATTCTTTGCTCTTTCATTCCTTATTATAGAAGCAATTTTACCAAGACCAACATCTGCAGGGGCATTATTCCCATAATTCAATGGAAAAACATTTCCATGTACATCACTTGTTAATAATATAGTTACTTCTGTATTCAAGATTTCATCTCCAGTATCTAAATTTCCAATTTTTACGAATAAAGTAGTATAATCGAAGCTGCGTTTTATTCCTCCATTAAGCAAGTTCATTATAACAAGTTCATTCTACCTTAACTACCTATAATTTCTTTTCTTTCTCCTCTAACTCTCTTTTTCTTAAACCTATTAAAAGTTTTTTAGTACTTCTTTACAATAAATTTGCAATTCTTAACATTATTCCCACTTTAATTATGACAAATCTATTATATATTTTTACAAGTAACACATTAATAACTTCGGAGGTCTAAAAATGTTAAAAAAATTTGCTACGCTCGGACTTTCCCTTGCTTTAACTGCAGGGATACTATCAGCTTGTGGATCGGAAGAAAAAACTACAAGCAATACAGATGGATATGACCCAAAGGAATTAACAGTACAATTCGTGCCATCTTCTAATGCAGATACTTTAGAAGCAAAAGCTAAACCGTTGGAAGGTTTACTATCTAAAGAGCTAGGGATACCTGTTAAAGTGAGTGTTTCTACTAACTATAACACGATTATCGAAGCAATGGATTCACAGAAAATTGATGTTGGTTTTTTACCTCCTACAGCATATGTCCTTGCCCATGATAAAGGTTCTGCTGATGTTATTCTGCAAGCACAACGCTTTGGAATTAACGACGATGGCAGTGAAAATGATGAATTAGTAGATTTTTATAAAAGCCTTTTTATTGTGAAGGCAGATTCTGATATTAAAACAGTAGCTGATTTAAAAGGGAAAAAAATCGCAACGCAAGATGTTACCTCATCTGCTGGTTATGTTTGGCCTGTTGGTAAACTAATGGAAAATGATATTAATGTTCCTGGAGATGTTGAAACAGTTACGGTCAAAGGACATGACCAAGCCGTTATTGCTCTATTAAATGGTGATGTTGATGCGGCTGTCATCTTCCAAGATGCTCGTAATATTGTGAAAGCAGATTACCCAACTGTTTTTGAAGATACAAAAGTACTTGAGTATACAGAAGATATTCCAAATGACACAATCTCTGTTCGCTCTGATATGAGTGATAAATGGAGAAAGAAACTTCAAGAAGCTTTCATTGCAATAGGAAAAAGTGAGGAAGGACATCAAATCATTCGAGATATCTATACACATGAAGGATATGTCGTATCAGATGATAGTAAATTTGATATCGTCCGTGAATATAACGAAAAAGTAGCAGAATAATATTTTTTGCCAACCATTTAAATTTTAAATGGTTGACTTTTTTCTAGTAAGTGTCGGATTATTATATCTTTATTCCGACTTTTACTAGAAAAAAGAAGTCTCTCTATATAAATCTGATTTCTTTTTCAATTTTTATTAGAAAGTTGGTAAAAAATTGATAGAGTTTAAAAAAGTAACTAAAATTTATCCAAATGGAACTAAAGGATTAAATGACATTAATATTACGATTAACAAAGGAGAATTTGTTGTCATTGTTGGTCTTTCTGGCGCAGGAAAATCTACTTTCCTCCGCTCCATTAACCGGCTTCATGAAATAAGCGCAGGAAATATTGTCATTAATGGTCAATCTATTACCGCAGCGAAGGGTTCTGAATTAAGAAAAATACGTAGAAATATCGGAATGATTTTTCAAAATTTTAATCTTATCAAGCGTTCAACTGTTCTTCGCAATGTACTATCCGGCCGGGTTGGTTATCACGGTACCTTAAGAACTATTCTAGGCTTTTTCCCGAAACAGGATATAGATCTTTGTCTTCTGGCATTAGATCGAGTCAATATATTGGAAAAGGTATATTCGCGTGCAGATGAACTCTCTGGAGGCCAGCAGCAGCGTGTTTCAATTGCACGCGCATTAGCACAAGAAGCAGAAATCATCTTAGCAGACGAGCCAGTAGCTTCTCTTGATCCTTTAACTACTAAACAAGTTATGGATGATTTGAAACGAATTAATGTAGAAGATGGTATTACAACCATCGTCAATTTGCACTTCATTGACCTTGCTCGGCAATATGCGACACGAATTATTGGTCTTCGTGCAGGTGAGGTAGTATTTGACGGCCCCGTAGAAGAGGCGACCGATGAAGTGTTTAAAATAATATATGGACGTGAAATAAAAAAAGATGAATTACTAGGGGAATCGATATGAATGAGAAAGCAATAAAACAACCCTTATTAAATAGGCCCACTCCTCCAGCGAAAAACAAATTGATACTAACCATCTTGCTTCTTCTTGTTTTATTATGGTGGAGCGCTTATAAAACAGATGCGAGCCTTACCGAATTAATTCAAGGCTTTCCCAATATATTTGATGTACTCTTACAAATGGTTCCACCAGATTGGAAATATTTCCAAAAAATTATGGAACCATTATTAGTGACAATACGAATGGCCGTAATCGGAACTACTTTTGGCGCTATAATAGCCATTCCTCTTGCTATTTTTTGCGCTAGTAATATTGTACGCTCCGCATTTATTTTTTATCCATTTCGAATGATCTTAAATTTGATTAGAACTATTCCGGACCTATTACTTGCTTCCATCTTTGTTGCTATATTCGGGATTGGATCATTGCCAGGAATTATCGCACTAATTATTTTCTCTATTGGGTTGATCGCAAAGCTTTTATATGAAGCGATTGAATCTATTGATTCTGGCCCCCTAGAAGGAATGACTGCTGTAGGTGCTAACAAAATACAATGGATTTTTTTTGGTATTGTTCCTCAGGTTACTGCTTCTTTTACTTCCTATGTATTATATACATTTGAGGTAAATGTACGTGCAGCAGCAATACTAGGATTAGTTGGTGCCGGTGGAATTGGTGAATATTATGATCGCACACTTAATTTTTTACAATATGATAGAGCTTCTTCTATTATCATTCTTACTTTACTAGTTGTTTTAATTATCGATTATTGTAGTACAAAACTACGGGAGAAACTGTTATGAGTGAAACAATAAAAACAATCACAAAGCCAAAAAAGAAATCTTTTAGAAATATTACCCTATTCGTCTTGTTAATCCTTATATATATATGGGCTTTTTCTGATATACCGGTTACTTCCATTAAGGATAGTTCAGCACAGATTTCTCAGGCCATCTTCACAGGCATTTTTCATCCAGATTGGGAATATGTATATTTGCCAGATGGCGAGGATTTATTACGTGGTCTGCTTGATACATTAGCAATTGCCATATTAGGTACCTTTATATCAGCATTTCTTTGTATTCCCTTTGCATTCTGGGCTGCTAATAATATGAGCAAAGGAAAAACAATCGCGAGCACAGGGAAGTTTGTATTAAGTTTCGTACGGACATTTCCTGAAATTATCATGGCTATTTTATTTATTAAAGCAGTTGGTCCTGGATCATTTGCTGGAATACTAGCATTAGGGCTACATTCCATAGGGATGTTAGGAAAATTATTTTCAGAAGAAATTGAAAATCTAGATATGGGACCAACAGAGAGCTTGCTAGCAGCCGGTGGTACAAGATTGCAAGTCTTATGGTTTGCAGTATTGCCGCAGGTTCTACCTGGTTTTTTATCCTATACCTTATATCGATTTGAGATAAATATTCGTTCTGCTGCCATTTTAGGTGTTATCGGTGCAGGAGGGATTGGAACACCACTTATTTTCGCACTCAGTACAAGAGATTGGGATCGAGTTGGTATCATCCTATTAGGGATTATTGTCATGGTAACCATAATTGATATAATAAGTGGATTTCTAAGAAGAAAGATTGCCTAGAAAAAAAAGTATATTTCAAATAAACACACATCAGCATTCTTTGATGTGTGTTTATTGTAGTAAATAACAAAATAGTACAAATTATCAATATATTTGTTACAATAGAATAATAAATTTTAAAAATAAAGGAGTGTTCTCCAAAATGAAAAAAAGAAAATTATTACTTACCCATTCTCTCCATTCTTCCCTTCTGAAAAAGATACAGTCCACATTTTCTGAATGGGAAATCATTCAAGCATTAAAACAAGATGATTGGCAAAAGCATTTGATTGATTCTGAAATCATTCTTGGTTGGAGAAGTAGTTTTGATTTAAAAACTATTATGGACAACGACCAGCTCAAATGGATTCAAACTTGGAGTGCAGGTGTGAATTCCCTTCCTTTAGAACAGTTAAGAAAAAAGAATATCGTTATTACAAGTGCAAATGGCGTACATGGCTACCCTATTTCAGAAACAATTTTTGCGCTCCTACTTGGTCTAACAAGAAATATTCATACATATGTACGAAATCAGCTTGAAAGAAAATGGGATGGAACCGACATTAAATTGGAAGCACACAAAAAAACGATCGGTATTATCGGTTTAGGAGCAATTGGGCTAGAAACAGCTAAAATTGCCAAGGCATTTGATATGCATGTTATCGGAGTAAGAAATTCACGTAAGCCAACCGATTATGTAGATGCGTTATATACATCTGAAGAGCTAAACGACGTCCTTCCTCTCTGTGATTATGTAGTAGTCACACTGCCGTTAACAGACGATACATATCAACTATTCCAAAAAGAGCAATTTCAACACATGAAAAACTCCGCCTTTTTTATTAACATTGGACGTGGAGAAATAGTCAAAGAGGATGATTTGGTCATCGCTTTAAAAAACGGAGAAATTTTAGGTGCGGGCTTAGATGTTTTTGAAAATGAACCATTGCAGCAGACAAGTCCACTATGGGATTTGGAAAATGTTATTATAACTCCCCACACTTCGGGCTCTACAGAACATTACAATAGCAGAGTAATAGAAGACATTTTCCTTCTTAATGCAAAGCATTATTTAAAAGAAAAAGATCTAGCAATTAATGTTGTGGATTACCAAAAAGGTTATTAATCCTAAATATAAAAAGAGGAGTTCGCTTAAAAAGCACTCCTCTTTTTATCATCCAACCTTTTTATAATTCTTCTGACTTGTCGCACGGCGAACCATCATATAAATCCTTTGACTTAAAAAGCCTACTAGCAAAATAACTACTAATAATAGAGTAATGGTTGCACCAGGAGGCGTTCCTAAATGATAAGATGAAAACAATCCTGTAAAGATACTAACAGCTGCTACTAAAATAGCCACGATAAATACCCATTTAAAGCCTTTTACTAATTTGATGGAAAAGGCAGATGGTAATACTAACAAAGCAGAAACCAATAGCACGCCGATTGTTGGGATAATTACTGAAATAGCGATACCAGTTAAAATACTAAATGCTATGGATAACATATTGGTATTAATGCCGCTAGTTGTTGCCGTATCTTGATCAAAAGTCATAATATACATCTGTCGCGTAAAGAAAACAAAAAATAGAAGAATAATTCCAGTAACAATTGCTAATATATTTACTTGCTGTTTGCTAATCGTAATAATACTTCCGAATAAATACTGATCCATGCTTGTCGTCATTCCGCCACTAGATAAACTCATGAGAAATAAAGCGAACGATAATCCAGCAGCCATTAGAATGGCAATCGATACTTCTGAATAAGTATGATATGCTCGTCGCATATATTCAATTCCAATTGCTCCAGCCATTACAACGAGGAGACTAGAAATTGTTACATTCGTTTGAAAGAAAAAACCAATTGCCACACCTGCTAATGATATATGTGACAATGTATCTGCCATCAATGCTTGTCTCCGCAGGACTAAATAAATTCCAATGATTGGTGCAATTATTGCAATGAGCCCACCTGCCCAAAATGCTCTTTGCATGAATTCAAGCTCAAACATCTCCATCCGCCTTTTTCTCCTTTCTCAATATGAATAATTTTATCTAAATAATCTTCTACTTCATCTTGATCATGTGTTACCATAACAACTGTTCTATTATGCTCATTTACTTGATGCTTCATAAATTCATAAAAGCCTTTCCTGCTATCTGCATCCATTCCTGTAGTCGGTTCATCTAAAACCAGCAAATCAGGTTCAGACGCTAGAATACGTGCAATTACAATCTTTTGCTTTTGTCCTCCTGATAACTCTCCAATTTTCTTATTTCGATAATCCCACATTCCAACCATTTCTAATGATTTCTTGACTGCTTCATGATCTACTTCCTTTAATCTTTCATACCATTTCTTACGTTGATATCTGCCTGATCGAACAAGTTCTATTACAGTACTTGGGAAGCCAACATTAAAAGAAGAAATTTGTTGAGGAACATAACCTACTGTTAATTTTTTTCCACTCGCATTTAACTTACTTATATTCACTTCTCCTGACCATGGCTTTAGTAGACCCAATAATAACTTTAATAAGGTAGATTTACTTGCGCCATTAGGTCCTGTAATCCCAACAAACTCCCCATATTCTAATTCAAATGATACATCCTCAAGAGCAGGAACATGTTCATAACCAAATGTAATTTTTGATACTGTCGCTAGTTTCATATAGTAATTACTCCTCTCCATTTGTTTATTTATAATCTTCCTTATCCATAACGCCTCTATAATCGTTTCTCTTTAAATTCTGTTTTAAATAAAGATAGGTTAGTTTTTTTGAAATATTTTTATCAAAGCACTTATTTGTTATTTCTTCATTTATCTAGCTTTAATAACTTTTGCGATTTGTGGCAATCTATTCTTGATTTATTGATATATTTCATTCTCGGAATGTTTCATGCAAAAACAGTCATTTCGTACTCATTACGATTTAAAGGCTAAAATATTTGTTCAAATAGAAAAAATTATAATTTAAACACTAGATAAACAGTTTTCATTTCTTTCCTTCTATAATACATGACACTTAATAATAGACTTTTCCTTGTTGAGTGTCAATATAAATCCAAACGATTCCGATTAAAAATTTTATAATAAAATTGTTTATTGGTCAAGAATTACTTCTTATATACCCGATTTCCCCCATTATTATAAGGATTCCAATGATTAATCAGCCTTATTATTATTCTGCTAATATTCATAATAAAATTATGATATGATGCATAAATTTTAAATACTGGGGTATATATTAAATATAATGAATCAGAATAAAAAGCATTACTTGATGAAATTTCATCAAGTAATGCTTTATAAAAACTAAAATATTAGAATCGAACAACTCTTCCATTAAATACAGTTTTCCAATATCCACTGTCCATAGATGCTATTGCAACACCAGTAGAGCTTTGAGAACCGATGAACTTGCCTCCACCAATGTAGATTCCAACATGACCATCCGTTTTATATGTGTTAAAGAATACTAGATCGCCTGGCTGCATATCACTTGTAGATACGCGAGTTCCAGCGTTTTTCAAAGCATCTGTACTTGCAGGAATACTATATCCAGCCTGTGAATAAGCCCAGCTAACAAAACCAGAGCAATCAAATAATCCGTTTGCTACATCAGATGCTGTTCTTCCTCCACCAAATTTATAAGTAGAATTACCAATATATTTATATCCTGCTGTAATAGCTTTTGATTTACTACCACTTGCTTTTACTGTTTTCTTTGAGCCTGATGTAGTTTTGTCAGAACTTGTTTTAGATTTATTAGAACTTGCGGAAGAAGAATTATTAGAACTTCCATTATCACTAGTTCCAACTGTTGTAGCAACTAATTGATTTAAGTTTTCTTGTTCTTTTTGTTGGATCATCTTTTTAATTTGTGGTTCTACAGATTGTAATGAACCATACTTTTCTTCCAATTTAGCTTTACGTTCTTTATTGTCTGCTTCTTTTGCTTTTAAATCATTTTTTGCTTGCTCATTTTTCTTCTTTTTATCTTGATTTTGCTTTTGCATTTCTTCAAGATCTAATTTTGTATTTTTCAATTCATCATACTTTTCTTTTACTTCGTTTTGCTTCGTTTCTAAATCTTTTTTATCCGCTTCATTGCTTGCGATTAAATCTTGATCTGCTTCCATGATTGTAGCTACAGCACCTACACGGTCAACAAACTCCTTAAAGCTAGCTGCACCGAATAAGACTTCAATATAATCAACGTTTCCTCCATTTTCTTGGAAGGTACGTGCTCTTTCTTTTAATACATCATTTCTTTTTTCAATTCTATCTTCTAATTCTTTTATCTTTTTCTCAAGGGTTGCAATTTCTTTTTCTGTTGTTTCCATCTTTGTTTTTGTTTCTTCAATAAGTGCTTTATTTTCCTCGATTGCCTTATCCACTCTTTTAATTTGTGCTTCTAGTTTCTTTAATTCTTCTTGCGTTTCTACAATCTTAATTTGAGCGTCTGAAATTTGGCCTTGTAAAGATTCCTTTTGTTGAACAATGCTAGGTGATTGATTCGCATGAGCATTTATTCCTGGTACAGCTAGGCTAGTCCCTAACCCAAGTAATATCGTTGTATTTAGTACCACTAGTTTCTTTTTTAACATTTCCATTTTCCCCCTGCACTTATCTAATGTAGAATTCTTATAATCTAATTGTCTATGTATTGTCTATATGTTTATGGTTGTAATTGGTAGAGAGACTCTTTTAATATAGTATTCTCTCTTCTATAAATCAAACGATAATCCCGCTTTCGACGAAAGTTCTTTATATAAAACATCTTTCGCCACAAATAGAAGTATAACATCATAATTTGTCATTTAAGTAATAGGAATATTACAATTGTGTTTCAAATGTCTTTTTTCTATCTTTGTTCACATTTTTTCCAAACTTTTTCCCTATACACTTCCATTAAATCCCTATTAAAATGCAGATTTAATAATTAACATATTGTACTAAGTCGTTCTTAATAGTAGTATTTTGTCGCATGATATCGACATTTTCTAACGTTTCTCGCCCTACTCTCCATTTCCAAAACACTAGACAACACATTACCAGACTACAGACTTATTATCTTTTTAGTTTAAATAATACATCTAACTGTATGGAACAACCGCCTCAAAAGGATGAATTCAAACTATATTTGCACTATGTTATATTAGTAATAGCTGTTTATTTTAGCTGCGGTTCTACAGAAATATTGCACTCTTTTAAACTGATATTATTTTGTCTTAAATCAGGATTTAATCTATCCAATTTTTACTTTTGATGAAATTGTAAATAGAAAAGTATCTGTCTAATCCAACTTGTGTTTAAAACAGAAAATCATTTGAAATCAGCTTGAAACTAACTAAAAAAGGAATTGATAATTATATGAAAAGAATAGTGGTCGTGGGCGGCGGAATACTTGGCGCTGCTACTGCTTTTGAATTAGCAAAGCGCGGGGCTGAAGTTATTGTCATCGATAGGGAAGATCGTGGACAAGCTACAAAAGCAGCTGCCGGAATTATTTGCCCTTGGAATTCCCAACGTAGAAACAAAAAATGGTATCTATTAGCTAGAGAAGGGGCAAAATACTATCCCACTCTTGTAAATGACTTACAAAACTATCGTCAGCTAAATACAGGCTATAAAAAAGTTGGTGCGCTTAGTCTGCATTCAGACATTACTAAATTGGAAGCTATGAAAGAAAGAACGTTAAAACGAAAAATAGATGCACCAGAAATTGGAGATATTGACATTCTTTCATCTTCAGAAGCTCAGTCTCTATTCCCTTTATTAGCTCCTGGATATGGGGCATTGCATATAAGTGGTGCAGCAAGAGTAAATGGCTGGTCATTACGAAACGCCCTCATGGAGGCAAGCAAACAATTAGGAGCAAGGTTTATCCATTCATCTTGTACCCTGTTGAAAGAGGGGCATGCAATTAAAGGGGTTACCCTTCGTGACAACACATCTATTTATGCAGATGAAGTAGTTATCGCTGCTGGTGTTTGGGCAAATGAATTGCTTGAGCCACTAAACTTAGCTTTTGACGTAAAAGCACAAAAGGGACAAATACTTCATATCCAATTAAAGGACATTCAATGTTCCAACTGGCCTGTAGTGATGCCACCACATGACCAGTACTTATTAACTTTAGAAAATAATACGATTGTAATTGGGGCAACACACGAAAATACAACCGAATTATCTCCCGATGTTACAATTGAAGGAATAAAAGAAATAATTGATAAAGCTCTACTGTTTGCACCAGGCATATCAGAAGGCATATGGAGTGAAGTAAAAGTAGGTTTCCGCCCATTCACAAACGATTTCCTTCCAGTATTCGGAAAAGTAAAGCATTATGAAGGGCTAACCCTTGCTAACGGCTTAGGTGCATCTGGCCTGACAATGGGACCATTTATTGGGCAACAGCTTGCTAAATTTCTTCTTCATTCTGAATCAGATATCGACTTTTCTCCCTATTCTATCGATAGTTCTATTCAAGAGCGATAGAATCAGGAATGGGTATAATGTACATTCGCTTTATTGTATTTCATTATCAAGCCTCAAACATGAAAACACTTAACGTTTTTCTGTATTACTAACGTTAAGTGTTTCTTTTATTGGGTATATTCTCTCATCTTTTTATTTACCTTACTAATCATAAATTCCCTAACTCACTTTCATACACTGCTTATTAAATACTATAGATCCATCTATTTCCCCATTTCGAATCCCAAATTCTTCATAAAAAAGAGTAAAACACGCCTTCATATTGGAAACTCACGAGAATAGATAGTAGTTTCTACATATGGTTCTTCAACCATAATCGTATTAAAATTGTTCTGTATTACGTTCACTTTCATTCTATGTAACGTTCATCTTCTTCTATTACTGAGAAGAAATGATAGATTGCAGAAGGAAAACTTTAGTTTGTGTTTTTATCCTATTACTTGTTAGAAAAGAAAACAAATAAATACTTCTTCTTTCAGTTATTTTGAAGCGAGGAATTTTTAAAATGGATAGAATTATAACGATTACTTAGGGGAATGGGTAAGTTAGGAAAGTAACAATTGCTGCAAAAAGATTATCGAATCAATTTTTTTCAAAAAGACAGTTCTTATAATTATATTTAATCCCTGAAAGTAATAAAGTTGCGGAATGGTCATAAATGCATCTGGGTAGTGTTTGGAAAGATTACAAACACTCTTTCCAAACACCATTAACTAGACTAATGATTTACCTTCTAATGTTTACAAATGGAAAATGTAGCTATCTATTTCCATTTATAAAACAATGAAACCGTTTATTTTTACTTTGTATTTACTTTATAAGTTGGAATCTCATAGTTTAATGTATAGGAACTTAACAGATTATATAAGTTATAAATTTGGCCCACTTGTTTAGTAGCCCAGCCTATATCGGAAGCATATTGATGCGTTGCATTTCCAGTTTTCTCAGCTGCATCAGGATTCCATCTCATTTTATATAAAGTATCTTGTCCAGCATTAACATAACCTTGGGCAATAAATTTGGCACCACCTATAATGGCTGCCTCTGGCGTAAACCATCCTGCATTATAAGCATATTGTGCACCGCTTGAAATGGCAGATCCATCATAGGCACCAATACCATACATGTTATACACAGTTTTACCGTTAACCTTGACACCATTTGCTAAAGTGGACGTTCCATTTCCAGTCTCTAAAAGTGCATGTGATATCAAGTAAATTTCATTAATTCCATAAGCATTAGCGGCAGTTACAAAGGCAGAAGCTTTTCCAGCTAAAATTCCTTTTCCAGCTAAAATCTTACTATCTACTTCTTTATCATCTACGTTTGCTTTTGCAGATAATTTTAGAAATTGCAGTGATTGTGTATCACTATTAATAAAATTGTCTGGATTAAGGTAGTAAGCAGTGTCTTCCTTACTAGCAGTAACCCATGATTGTGAATAATTCACTTTATACCAGTAGTAACCATCTGTTCCTTTGATTTTAGAAGTAATCGTTAATACTTGGCCACTAGTCAAGGTACTGACAACAGAATAATCGGTTCCAGCACCTCCGCGTAATCTCCAGCCATTTCCGATTACAGTACCCTTTGTTGAATCTGCTGTTTTAAAAGCAATCGCATCTTCTCTTATATATGTGTCATATTTTTTATCTGTTTGTGGATTCACACTTAATTGAATATTTGTCATTTCTTCTAGTGTGAGATTATAATTCACATAATTTTTATTAATCGTTGCATTAGCTGATCCATTGCCTTTGGTAGATAGATATTCTGTGCTGACATAGCCTTCTAAATTATTAACTTTTACTTTAGACCAACCATTTCCCTCCGCTTGTACAATAACCACGGTACCTGCTGGGAGCTTACTAAGAATCTTCCCACTTGTTGATGGTGTGGATCGCAAATTCAAACTAGAACCTGCTTGAACATTTACAATTTTTTCGATTCCAGTTGGTGTTTTTTCTGGCTGTTTCGCTTCGTTCTTGTCTGTTCCTTTATTTGGAGTAGATATACTTGTTAAGTATTCGCTACTTACATAGCCTTCTACTTTACTCGTTTTAATTTTGGACCAGCCGTTTTTTTCGGATAGTACCGTTACCACCGTACCCGCTGAAAGCTTTCCTTTGATCGATCCGCTTGTTGATGCAGTAGATCTTACATTTAAATTAGAACCCGCCTGAACGTTGACTTTCATTTCTTTTCCAGTTGGTGTTTTTTCTGGCTGTTTCGCTTCGTTCTTGTCTGTTCCTTTATCTGGAGTAGATATGCTTGTTAAGTATTCGCTGCTTACATAGCCTTCTGCTTTACTCGTTTTAATTTTGGACCAGCCGTTTTTCTCGGATAGTACTGTTACCACCGTACCCGCTGAAAGCTTTCCTTTGATCGATCCGCTTGTTGATGCAGTAGATCTTACATTTAAATTAGAACCCGCCTGAACGTTGACTTTCTTACTTACTAATGTTGGTGTATTACCGCTGTTCTTTTCAGTTGCTTTATTATTATTAGTTGTTGCTTCTGTAATTTTTTTCTCCGATAGATAACTACTACTTACATAGCCTGTTTTTCCAGATACAGTTACTTTATCCCATCCATTTGCACTCGACAGAACTTTTACCTCTGTTCCTCTAGAAAGTTTTGTTAAGATGGAACTATTCGTACTCGCTTCCTTTCTAACATTAAGGGAAGATTTTTTTTCAACATTGACATATTTCGCCGTTGTTTTTGCCGTTGCCTCTTTACTAGCGCTTGTTTTAGTTTCATCTTTCTTCTCTGTACTTGAAGTTCCCTTTTTCTCTGCTAGATATTGTGTTGCTACATATCCTTGTTTTCCATACGCTTCTACTTTCGACCAGCCATTGGATTCTGAATAAACCGTTACAGGTACATCTTTAGCCAATTTTACAATAATGGAAGCTGAATTGGACGGACTGTTTCTTAAATTTAAACTGGAACCAGTATCAACATTAACGTATTTAGTCACTTTTTGTTGCTTGTTTGAACTATTCGTTGTTTTCTTTTCCTCTGATTGTACAGCTTTTATGTATTGAGATGATACATATCCATTTATTCCATTTACTTTAATTTTTGCCCAGCCATTGGACTCTGAAATAACTTCGACTTTTGTATTGTTTTTAAGCTTTGTTACTACATTTGCTTTTGTCGAAGCTGACTCTCTTACATTTAAAGTAGAAGACGGATCAATAGAAACATATTTTACGAAACTCTCTTGCTTTGTTCTCAAATAACTTGATGATACATATCCAATCTTTCCATCCACATCCACTTTTGACCAGCCATTCGTTTCCGAAAGGACACTAACTTTTTCTCCTGCCTTTAAAGTGGTTACCACACTTGTACTGATTGATGGACCGACTCTTACATTCAATACCGATCCTTTATTCACTTCTACATACTTCGTAACGGAAGCTGCGTGAGCCTCATCCATAAAAAGTGGGGAAGATAATGCTGCTAGAAATATTCCAGGTACAACTACTTTTTTCACCACTACATACCTCCTAGATCTATTTGCTTAGTTCATTATTTGGTTATTCTTGAATCTATCATCTTGTTACTACTAAACTCTATTACCCCTATTATATATTCTTTAGTACCTATGATATTATCTATTATTCTACTAGTATATAATCCTATAGTCACGTTTTTTTTATTACACCCTTATTTATTAGGTCTAAGGTTTCATCCTAATACCAAATACACCTAGCACACCTAATCTAATAGTAACATTATTAACTAGAAATAAATAGTCATGAAGATTTAGATAAGACCACAAAAAACAAAAATAGGCATCATGGACTACTTGAAATTGAGACCGTATTTCTCCAAAAACTGAATGAAAAAAGCTTCCAATCTATCACCAAAAAGATAGATTGGAAGCTTCATCACTCAGTAGTTGGATCTTTCCCCTTCCCAATCAACTGATAAATCATAAGCTATTTGGCTCTCCATGCGATTTTTTATTTCATTTAATGATGCTTCATTTCCTAATACCCACATTAATTTTGCCACAATTGCTTCTGTATTCATATCTGCGGATAATATAATATTGTATTGCGCCACTTTTCTTCCTACTTCATATAGTAGGAGGTCTTGTCCTTCTTCCAAGCATTGAGTTGTGATAACAACAGCAATTCCTTCCTCTACCATTTCTTCAATCTTTGGTAATAGATTTCTTTCCTCAAAAGGTAAGCCCCCATTACCAAAGCTTTCAATAATGACCCCTTTATAATGCTGTTTAATAAAATTAAATATCTCCGGCTTTGTACCTGGGTGCAATTTTAATAAAAAAACATCAGGACATATGCTTGTATTCAACAGCAAATCAGTTGTCGTCTTGTCAGGCTTCCATAAAAAGTGAATTTGATCTTTTTCGATCGTCGCTACATATGGATGATTGATACTAGCAAATGCATCATAGCTCTTTGTTCGCATTTTCATTGCTCTTGTACCGATAATAACACGTCCATCAAAAACGACAAAAACTCCGCCTATCTCTTCTTTCGCAAAGCGAATGCTATCTATAACATTTTTCTTAGCGTCTGTTTGTTTAAAACTAATCGGGACTTGTGATCCAGTGATTACAACAGGTTTTTCGAGACCTTGAAGCATATAAGAAAGTGCTGCTGATGTATACGCTAATGTATCTGTACCATGTGTAATAATAAAACCATCAAATTCATGATACCGCTCAGCAATGGTCTCAGCCATCATAACCCAATGTTCCGGCTGCATATTAGTACTATCTCTATTCATAATGATTTCACAAGTTACATCAACTTCTAAAATATCATTCTTAAAATATTGAAGGAGATCTTCTGCAGACAAACCAGGAACAAGTCCTTCATTTCCTTCTATTGAGGCAATTGTCCCGCCGGTTGCAAGTAAAAGCAATTTTTTCATTTACAGTCCTCCTAAATGCCATACGCCTTAAAATATATCCTTTTTCGATATATACCACGTTATTATATATACTTAAAGAAATTTCCGCAATAAGAGGATGCTATCCATTTTATCAGAAAAAATTATTTCTCTCTATTTCTATTTTCCTAGCTGAAAGCAACATAAAAAAATGGCTGGAACAGAGATGTCCGACCAAAAATAAGGCCAAACAGATTCGTATGATTGTTTGGCCTTTTATTCGCTTATCGAAAATTAATAGATCACGTTTTAATCTAAATAGGTAATTTTCTCCTCGATAGACGTGCGTGCTTTTGGTTCCATAATTTCTTCCGGGTAGCCAATAGCAAGTACTCCGACCACTTCATAGTCCTCGCTTACTCCTAACGATTTTCTTCCTAAAGCCGAAGATCCGACAGAACTCCAAAACGTACCTACTCCCGCATCCCATGCTTGCAGCATAAAATTTTGGATAAAACAGGAAACTGCTGCTAAATTTTCATCCCTTTCGATTTGGTTTCTTCCTTTATGCGATAAAACAGCAATAACCTTAGAAGCTCCGCCAAAATTTGTTTTATGTTTTAGTTCTGCTCGGGTTTTCTCTCCAACAAAAAGAATTCTCCATGGTTCTGTCATTTTATGATTCGGTGCAAATTTTGCCTGTTGAAGCCATTCCAAAATAATAGAATTCTCTACATCTTTCGTTTTGAATTTTTTTACTGTTCTTCTCCCTGTAATTAATTCAGATATATTCACTTTTAACTCTCCCCTTTTTGTGAAGTATTGCTTATTTCTCTTTATTATAATAATCCTATTTTCTACTTTTTTAAATAATTCCTCTTTCTAAAAATACAAAAAAATCACCTTCAGAACGTTGACAAATATCCTAATTGTGACTAAAACGTTTCTTAAGTCGACTCCCTGAACAACTTTTTCTATAAATAAGCCATTTGCTTATTTTATATTATTGCTATTGTTTCGAAATCCACTCCTTTTTATTTCTACATTTACGTGCACATTAATCTTCGCATCTTTAAAACCTGTATCCCAATTATCTTCATATTGTTTAAAATGCTTGTAATCTTGATCTCTAAATATTTCTCCCAATCCAAATATATCTGCGACATATTCTTTTTGCATTTTTTCAATCAACTTACTAAATTCTTTTTCAAGATAACGGTTTGTTTTGTTTTCAAAATCTTCAAACGCATTTGCTTTTGCAGCTTTTATCCCTTTCTCAGAGCCATCTAGAATGGATTCAGCTTTAATAAATATATCAAATTGAGGTCGGCCATTCACTTGTCTAGCTTTAATCTTTGTCTTAGAATGCATAACACGCAAGCCGAAAAATTTGTTCTTCTCATAGGGGATGCTCAAGGAGGTCTGTTCCAACTTACTTTGAATCCACACTAACATCCTTGTATCATTTAAATCCAAATATCCTTGCAGCTTTCCATTTTTAAAAATTGCCAATGAATCAATTTTTGCCATCGCCCCTGGTACTGTTGTTTTAATGTTATCAAGGTTCCACCCTTTTTCTTTTTCCCCGTCAATTTTCATAGCGGACAAAACAGGAACTTGTCCAGGTGATGAATAGGTACGGATAAAATCATTTAATTTAATGCCTGGAGTTCCTCCCCATTCCTTTAACATATTGTCTATTTGGGGAAATATTTTCAATGAAGAAACTTTTTGATAATCATTCGTTATTCGCAAAAAATCTACTGCCTCTGTATCCCTTGCTACAACTATATTAAAGTCATCTCTTATCTCTCTGTCCCTATCAAAATAATCCATAAAACTTAGAATACCCTCTCTGGCAATATCCTCCCCGATAATAAGCAATCTCGTATGTGAAAAAACTAAATGGGTTGATATTGCTGTATTAAACTTATGGGTAATCTCCCCTACCGTATCTCCTTCTATCGAGTAGACAATCGCAGGGGCTAAACCTTGAGCAGTTCTTGGATTTAATTCAGCAGCAGAAGTACTCTCTATCGAAAGTTTGTATTTATGTTCTTTCCCCTTATCTATTGCTATCCCCGTTACAATCGAATTTTGATTTAATTCCGAATGATCCCAACAACCAGCTAAAAACAAGATGGATACAATAGATATACATAATAAACAGCGCTTCATATTTTTAGACTACTCCCTTTGTATCGTCAATATCTTCCTTCCTCTATCACTAATTAGTATGATAGAGAATCAAGAAAAACAGACAATTACCCCTTTTTCAAAGATAATAATAGTTTGTGAAAAAGAACGAAAATTATCCTTTATATCCTTACAATTCTATTAAGAAAATGACATAAATAACAGAGATAGTTGTGACAATAAGAGGAATAGTCCATTCTCAAGTGGATACAAATAAAAAAGATGAGGACAGGGCTAATACACTGTCTCTCATCTTTTTCTTCTTTATTATTAGTAAGCTAAGCTGAATAGCCCTTTAATATGTGATAAGTAACGAATATTACTTGCTTCTTTCATTAAGGAAGCAGGTAATCCTTTTAATGGAGTCGAGCTGCCTCCAACGATTGCTACACCATCTTTTCTACCAAGACTTGCAAGTGTACCAGAATTAATTGGGTTAAATGTATCTAATGCTTTATTTTCAAGGTAAGCATATAGATTATATCCAATTAATTCTCCCATTTGCCAAGCAATTTGAGCAGTTGGTGGTGCTGGACGACCATCCCCATCAGCAGGGAAGTAAACAGCACTATCACCAGCTACAAATACATCAGGGTGTGAAGTAGATTGTAGGAAATCATTTACAGTTGCACGACCACGATTTACTTCTAATCCAGAAACTCCAACAAGTGGATTTCCTTGTACGCCGCCAGTCCATACAAATGTATTAGCAACAATTTGTTGACCATCTTTTAAATCAATTACATTGCCAGACACATTTGTTACTGGTAAGCCTGTTAAGAAAGTAACACCACGGTTTTCCAAACTCTTAGTAGCACGTTCGATTAAGTCTTCTGGTAAAACAGGAAGAATTTTCGGACCAGCTTCTACTAATAGTAATTTAATATCGCGGAAATCAACGCCATATTTTCTTGTTAATCCTGGTAAGATATCAGCAAGTTCACCAACAAGTTCTACACCTGTTAGTCCGCCACCACCAATTAATATTGTTGCATCTTCTTGTTTTCTTGATTTAGCATATTCACGAATACGCTCTTCTACATGATTGTAGATTTTGTTTGCATCATCTGCTGATTTAAGAACCATACTGTTCTCTTCAAGACCAGGGATACCGAAGTATGCTGTTACACTTCCTAGCGCTACTACTAATGCATCATAAGATAATTTAGTTCCATCGCCTAAAGCAACTTCTTTTGTATCTACATTGAAAGAATCAACAGCAGCAATTTTTAAGTCGATGTCTTTGCCTTTAAATAATTTTTCTAGTGGCATAGCAACAGCTTTTTCAGAAACATTACCTGCTGCTAAGCGATGCAATTCAGTAATGATTTGATGTGTTGGATATTTATTAATAACGGTTACTGTAGCTTCCGCTTTACTGTAAAATTTACGAACATTTAAAGCTGCTAACAGGCCACCGTATCCAGCACCTAAAATAACAATATGTTTTGACATAGTAAATCCCCCGTCCTTATTACATTTAAAAGTATTGGCAGGCTCCCCTGTCAGTTTTCACATAAATAAATTCTTTTATTAACGCCATTACTGACTAAAGGAAGACTACTTGAAAGATTATTTATTATTGCGTTCTGACATGATTTGAAGATAGCTCTGTAAAAAACGGAACATCTTTTGTGCTTGTGGGTCTTTTAACATTTTCATTAAACCGAATACACCAATTGTTTCATTGCTTGCATCTGCACGATCTTTTGCTTCGATAGCAGCGGATGCCATTCCTTTAACAGAATGAATAACTGGTTCGAACATTTCCGTTGTTGCCCCAACGATATCACTTTTAAATACTTCATCTTGGGATAATGATTGAACAACATCATAAGTTTTAGATAAACCATTAACCATTTCAGTTAACTTTGGTAGTTGCTCCATTAATGTTGTCAATGATTCTTGTACCTCAGGCTTTAGCAACTGATCCAATAGGTCTTGATTTGTTGCAGTCAGTTGTTTTTCAGCATTGGTTTGCGCAGTAGTTTCTGACATAACTGATTCTCCTTTACTATAAGCACTTAGCTTAAATGTTATTAACAAATGTTTTGTGATTCTATGCACAAAACTTTGCAAAAAGATAATTTTTACTAACTCTAGTTAGAATAAATGAAGGTATGTACAAAACTTTTTGAGTCTCTTTTTCTACAAACTAAAAGAAGATGTACAACCTCTCCATTATTAAACTCCTCTAATATAATACCACTTTTTGAACAAAAATAAATGTAAGTTTGACAAAAAAACAGAGTTTTTTTCAAGAAAAGTGATGTTTATCACGAAAAGAGAGAATAAAGTCATAAAACCAACAAAATAAATTATTAATCAAAATTGTCTTATTTTTTACTCTATAAACTATTATGCTAAAAAAACAAGTTACTATTCATTTAATCTGTAGACCCCCCTCTTGATAATCGAAAGTTTAAATAGGATATTAAAACTCTTCCTGTCGACAAACTGTACCCATTACTCCTTTAAACTTCTATAAACTACTTACAAATACCTGTAATCGTTTACCACTATTTTCACAAAAAAGGAAGGGGCAGTTCTTAATCTCTGCCCCTTCCTTTTTCCTTATTTATGGTTAAGTGGAAAAATTACAGAGCAAGTCGTTCCCTTATTTATTTTACTGTTGATTTTAATTTTGCCATTCAAATGATGAATAATATTAAAACATACCATCATTCCAACTCCCGTTCCTTGTGTTTTTGTTGAGTAAAAAGGCGTTCCGAGTCTCTGAAGTTCGTCTTCCGACATTCCTTTGCCATTATCCTTAATATTTATCCTTAAATGATTTTCTGACAGTTTTGCAGAAATAATCACTTCCCCTTTGTCTTCGATTGCTTCAATCGCATTCTTTATCATATTAATAAATAATTGCAAGATTTCATCATGCCCAGCTTCAATTATACAAGTTGTTTGAACTTGATTATAAATTTTCACATTATTTAAAAGAGCATATGGATACATCAGTTCTTCTACTTTTTTGATAATCTTCGCTAGCTCGATCTGTTCTTTTTTCCCTTGATTTGGTCGAGCAAGTGATAAATAATCATTTATTATTTTTTCAGCTCTCACCAATTCTGAAGATATAAGTAAAAGCATTTCTTGTTGTTTCCCAGTAATATTAGAATCTTCTTTTAATAAATGTGTATACCCTTTTACTACTGTTAACGGATTACGTATTTCATGAGCTACAGATGCAGCCATTTCGCCAATCAGTCGTATACGTTCAGTTTGTTGCATTTGCTCTTGCTTTCGTTCTTGATAAGAAAGTGATTCTATTAAATAAATTGCGATACTAAGGGTAACAAGATGTGATAAATACAAGTAAATCACAAACATAATAGTTAGTTTATTTGTAAAAAATGAAGTAGCAATTACATCAATACTTATTGGGATAAGTGATGTGGAACAAGCAATCATTATTTTTTTTCCATATGTTTTAGCCTGCTTGTATATTTTTATCGTATAGCACAAGACTGGCACTGTTAATAGAACAATGATAATAGTAATCATTAGCCCTTCATTACATCCAATCATATATCGGTAAATCGCCATAACCATAGTAGTTAATAACCCAGCCGGTAAGCCCCCATAAAAAAAGGCGACCAACCATGGAATCGTCCTTAAATCATAAATATGTCCTGGAGCAATTTCTAATGACAATGCCATGGCTAAAATTAATATCGTTGAACAATAAAAAGCTGTAAACAGACGAGTATTCTTAATTTTCATTTTATGAAAATAATAGAAATAAATAAAAATTGGTACGACATTCAATAATAAAACAAATAAATAATTGTCAAATCTAATCATTTTTTCTCCTCTAAAATAATATCTCCCTGTATCTAAGTTACCATCATTCCACTATTATTTCATCA
Organism: Niallia sp. FSL W8-0177; assembly: GCF_038006285.1. Taxonomy (NCBI): domain Bacteria; kingdom Bacillati; phylum Bacillota; class Bacilli; order Caryophanales; family Bacillaceae; genus Niallia; species Niallia sp. FSL W8-0177. The sequence goes on along the minus strand of NZ_JBBOUX010000001.1, from coordinate 944,990 downwards.
GTAAATATTATTCTTTTTTATTACAAAGTTGCTATAGTTTAATCTATTTTTTAATGTTTATTAGTTATACAAATAATTGCCGAAAAAGCTGACATACTAATAAAGGCTACACTATCTATTTTGTAATTCCTTCATTATTACTTAAAGAGGAGAACACAATGACAAATAAAAAAGCAGATTCAAAATCAGAAAATCTTAAATGGTGGCAGTTATCATTAATTGGTGTGGGCTGTACGATTGGAACAGGGTATTTTCTTGGTTCCAGCCTTGGAATAATGGAAACAGGCCCATCCATTGTTTTCACCTTCATTTTAGCAGCGATTGGTACGTATATTGTTTTTAATCAATTGGCAAAAATGACGGCGGAGGATCCACAGGAAGGGTCGTTTTGTTATTATGCAAATAAAGCATTTGGCCCATGGGCAGGCTTTAGTTGTGGCTGGAATTATTGGTTTTCTAACATTCTAATCATGGGAAGCCAACTAACCGCTCTCTCCCTGTTATCTCAATTTTGGTTTCCTAAAGTCCCATTATGGGTATTCGCTTGTATTTACGCTGTTCTTTCTTTGTTTGTTGTTTTTCTAGGAACAAAAGGATTCGATCGTGTAGAAAATTATTTGGCTATTATTAAGACAGCAGCCATTATAATGTTTATTGGTTTAGCTGCTGCTGCTGTTTTCGGTTGGATTCATGGAGGCAATGGTGCTGTTTCTGTCCCTAAATCTATAGACGACCTTTTTCCTAAAGGCTACAAAGGCTTTTGGATTTCTTTACTATTTGCATTTTATGCATATGGAGGAATTGAGGTTATTGGGTTAATGGCAATGCAATTGAAAGATAAGAAGGATGCACCAAAAGCAGGTACAAATATGCTCATCATTCTCGTCATAATCTATGTTCTTTCATTAGGATTAGCAACAATATTAGCACCGCTCGATCAATTTTCCGAAAAAGAAAGTCCCTTCGTAACAGCGTTATCGGAGTATCACTTAACCTTTTTCCCACATGTTTTTAATGGTGCTATCATTATTGCAGGATTCTCTACCATGACAGCTTCTTTATTCGGTGTAACCAGTCTATTAGTAACTTTAGCAAAGGATGGAGACGCTCCGAGAATTTTCCAAAAAAAACTTAAAAAGTTTAACGAGCTGCCTCTCCCTTCTTTTATTCTTGGAGGAATAGGGCTCTTTGCATCTGTTGTTGCTGCCCTTTTATTACCCGGGAAAATATTCGAATATATTACAACAGCTGCTGGAATTCTTTTACTATATAACTGGACTTTTATCCTTCTTTCTTCCTTTAAAATACTTAAAGGAAAACTATGGGATAAACTAAAGTCTTCCTTTGGGATTTTACTTATTATCACAGCTATCGCAGGTACCATTATTGAAAAAGAAGTCCGTATCGGTTTTTTTGTAAGCTTAGCATTTGTCCTAATTATCGCATCAGCAACTTTTTTCATGCGACATAAATTGGGGAAAAACAAGGCGGGTTGTGCAAAATAAACAAAATTTCAATTTATAAAACAGAATAAACCAAGGAAAAGTCAACGTTTAAGCTGTGACTTTTCCTTCTACCCTGTCATTGATTCCGTTTGGAATATACCTTTTTTATACTATCTCTAAGTTTTTGGACCTTTTTAGCATATGGTGTCTCTTTTACCTCTTGCATCAGAGACATTAATGCACTTTCCATTAAAAAATACCTCGGGTATTTGATCTCTATCTCTTCTTCGATAAATGTTAACAATTGTTCTATTTTCTCTTGACTAGAAAGCAATTCTTTATCTTTTTTTAAATCTGCTTTAAACGCATAAATCATACAAAGAATTTCCTTCTTTCCCACATCCTCATCACTCATGGATTGAAGGGCAATCCAATTATAAAGCGTATCTGGTTTTATAAGGACTTCATTAGATTTAGATAGATGGTTAACCATATCAAGCACCCGATTTACACAGTATTGCACAATTTGATGTATATTTGCGTGATCTTGATAGATTAATGAATGCACAAAAATACTAGAATGAATCATTCCCATTAACATAATAGAACAATCTAATAAATACGTTTTATTTTGTGCACCACATACATCAACTAACCGATTATAAATCCAGCTGAGCTCATGTATTCTTCTATTTTTAATATAATTTTTTAATTCTTCATCCTTTGTAAAAAGAATTTCTTCAAATAAAGAAATGATTTTATATTGGTTATTTGTTCGAATCAACATTTCAATTTGTTTGATAAACAGGGTGCTATCTGTTTCGTCTTGCCCCATTAGTAATTGTTTTCTTTGCCATTCCAATTCCGTATAAATATTTTTAAAAATTGAAATTAACAATTCATTTTTACTGGAAAAGTAATTATAAAATGTACCTTTTGAAATTTTACTTGCAGTTAATATGTCTTGGATCGATGTCTGCTGAAATCCCTTTTCAATAAATAATTCATGTGCTTTATCCATTACTTGCTTTTTACGTTTATTCATTTAACCACCTTGAATATAAAATTAGACTACCGGTTCAATTTATATAGTAGGTCATTTAGAATAGATTTACAATCATCCCAATAAAAAAGAATCGTTGGATTATTGTGATAGCAAGGTTTCTACTAAAGAAAAAAAGTGGAATTAATAAGAAATTATTTTTTACTTAGGGATTCTAAACATTTTTATTGCATTATTTATACTACAGGTATATTATTATTTAAGCTTAGATCCAATGGATAAAAAGAACGTAAAGTTCATAGGGAGGAATTGTTTTAATGAACACAAATGCAACATCGAATGAAAAAAAACCGCCATATGGCATTATCGTTATTTTAATGGCAGGTGCCTTTGTCGCATTTTTAAATTCAACGCTTTTAAATATCGCTTTACCATCTATTAGTGCGGATTTCAAAATTGATCCTTCTGTTGGCCAATGGCTAGTAACTGGATATATGCTTGTAAATGGAATTATGATTCCAACATCTGCCTTTTTAATTCAAAAATATTCAACGAGAAGATTGTTTATAATAGCAATGTCCCTTTTTACAATTGGTACATTAATGGCTGGCATGGCTCATTCTTTCCCAGTACTATTGCTTTCAAGAATGATACAGGCTTCTGGTTCATCCATTATGATGCCTGTTTTAATGAACTTCTTACTTACCAGCTTTCCAGTTGAAAAACGTGGAAGTGCTATGGGTGTTTTTGGTCTTATCATGACTTTTGCTCCAGCAATCGGCCCAACATTATCAGGGTATATTGTAGAGCATTATGAATGGAGAATGTTGTTCTATGTTGTTTCACCAATTGCTATCATTGTGTTAATATCAGCAATTTTTAAAATTAAAGACAAAAAGGAAAAAGTAGATATTCATATCGATCTTTTATCTGTCATATTGTCTAGCTTAGGTTTCGGCGGATTACTATACGGATTCAGTTCAGCCGGCACAAAAGGCTGGAGTAATATTCATGTTTATGGAACTTTAATTATTGGTGTGATAGCCCTTATTTTCTTTGTTCTGCGTCAATTAAAAATGACTACTCCAATGCTAGAGTTCCGAATCTTTAAGTATCCGTTATTCTCCTTATCAGCAGTAATTACTGTTGTGGTAAACATTGCACTATTCTCTGCCATGTTGTTAATGCCAATGTATATTCAGACCGTAAGAGGCATTTCACCATTCCACTCTGGTCTCTTATTATTGCCTGGTGCGATTATTATGGGGATTATGTCTCCTATTACAGGAAGACTTTTTGATAAATATGGAGCAAGGACGCTTGCCTTAGTTGGTTTAACATTGACTGCCATTACAACATATATGTTTAGTCAATTATCCATGACCACTACGATAACTACACTTGTTCTTATCTATTCCTTGCGTATGTTTGGAATGTCTATGGTTATGATGCCGATTATGACAAATGGTTTAAATGAATTACCGTCTCGAATGAATCCACATGGGACTGCTTTAAATAATACATTGTCTCAAGTTTCTGGGGCGATTGGTTCTGCAGTTATGATTACATTCATGTCACAACGTACAAAAACGCATGGTGAGGAACTGGCTGCTAAAGCAATGCAAGAAATGAGTAATACAACCACTCAGCCAACCCCCGAAGCAATTGCTACTATGAAGGAGCAGCTGGGAATGCAAGCAATGCTTGAAGGAATTAATGATGCTTTCCTTATTTCTGTTGGAATTGTCATCGTTGCACTTGTTCTCGCAGCATTTGTAAAGCGTGCTGTTCCGCCAAAAGATGCAGAGCAGCAAACTAGTCCAGCGAAAATGAAAGAAGCAGTAGAATAAACAAACAGTCAGCGTCAACCGCTGACTGTTTTTGTATAAAAAACAAGGATGTTCCTTTAATGGACATCCTTGTTTGCTATCATTACTTTGTTTATTCTGCACTTACTAATATCTTCACTTGATTTTTTTCAGATATCAGCGATTGGAAACCCTCTTCAACCACTTCATCTAATTTAATCTTTTTAGTTACCAATTTATCTGCTGAAAAATAGCCTTTTCTCATTAAATTTAACACACTTGGAAATACATCTCGATAACCAATAATCCCCTTAATAGTACGTTCTTTAATAACAATATCATTAGGGAGAATTTCAGCCCCTTTTTCCCAAATACTTACTATAACAGTTTCTCCAGAAATTGTAGTAGATTGAATGGCTTGTCTTAAAACTACTGGAACACCAGTTACTTCAAAAGAGACATCTACTCCACCATTTGTACGGCGAACAAGTTCTGCAACTACATCTTCATAATCAGCTGGATTTACAACAATTGCACCAAGTTCTTCTGCTTTTGCCTGGCGTTCAGGAGAAAGCTCAACTGCATATATATCTGTTGCTCCCGCTGCCTTTAAAGCTTCTATTACTAACAGTCCAATTGGTCCACAGCCAAAAACTGCTGCCGTATCCCCTGCCTGTATTTTACTTGATCTTACAGCGTATAAAGCAACAGCAGAAGGTTCTACTAATGCGCCTTGTTCGTAGGATAATTCATCTGGCAATTTATGCAGTAATTCTGTATCGACAGAAACATATTCAGAGAAACCTCCTCCGCCACCTGCTAAACCAAGAAATCCCATATTCTCATCTAAGTTATAAGCACCTTGATGACCATGTGTAGCAAAAATAGGTTCGACCACCACACGATCTCCCACTTGATAGTCAGTTACGCCTTCTCCAATTTCTACTATTTCTCCAGAAAATTCATGTCCTAATGTTACAGGAGCCACTTCATTTGTTAAAGGATGTGGTTGATCCACTGGTATAAAGATAGGACCTCCTAAATATTCATGTAAATCACTGCCGCAAATTCCACACCACTTTACTTTAAGTTTTACCTTTCCTGGCGCTACTTGCGGTTCTTCTATGTTCTCTAAGCGAATATCTTTTTGGTTATGCCATCTTAATGCTTTCATTTTTACCATCCATCCCCTTTGACCTTAATAGGTTTATAGCCGTATCTTTTATTTTGAGCAACTTGTTATTTAAGGCCTTAAAAAACTTAAGTTTCAGAAACAATTTAATTATAGTACTTATATGATTAATTTAAAATTATATTATAATTAACTATAGTTAACGATTACTTAACTATATTCTAGTTTTTAAGAAAGGAGCTACATATGAATATAGAACAATTAAAATATATTGTTGAAATCTCTCATTCCAGCTCTTTAAAGACAGCTGCAACTAAGTTGAATATTTCTTTACCTGCGCTTAGTCAGTCCGTAACAAAGCTAGAGAAAGAGTTGAACATTGAAATTTTCCATCGCTCTAGAAAGGGAACCTATCCAACTGAGGAAGGAAAAATACTCATCCAAAAAGCTAACGGCGTACTAGAGAAATTACAAGAGTTTTTAGATGAAGCTGAAAGCTTTGTCCATATCCTCAAAGGTGAGTTAAAAATTGCAACTTTCCCTGGACCTCTGGATTTATTAGCTGATCAGATTACTTTATACAAAAAAGAATTCCCTTACATAAAGGCATCTATTGAGGAAGATAACTCACAGCATATTATTGAAAAAGTAAAAAAAGAAGAAGTAGATATCGGTTTCATTATTTATACAGCGGAGGATATCAAGAAAAACAGTAGCTTGCGTTTCCATAAACTATATGATGGATGCATGGTTGTAGCAGTAAATAAAAACTCACCTTTAGCAAACAATGAATATATTACAGAGAAAATGTTAATAAACCAGCCAATTATTTTGTATAATGATCATTCTATTTTAGAATTCGTGCAAAATTTAGCTATTGTCGAAAATGACATGGAAATTCTATTTACAACCAACAATGTGGAAACTATTCGGTATGCCTTAGAAAGAAATACAGCCATTAACATTGGCTATGATTATGCATTTAAAACAATAACTGGGTTAGCAAACAATGATAGCTATGTAACTCTGCCTTTCGTTGATACCATAATAAATACCTATTACTTTGGATATATTTATCCAATAGACAAAGGTATTTCTAAGGTAGCTAAAGAGTTCTTAAATAGGCTGACATAAAGTTAGCCTATTGCCTGCTGCATTATTTACTATTCTTTCTCACGCCAGAATCTTTCCCTTTATGAAAAAAATTCTGGAAGATTTTATAAAGACTAAACCCAAACATAATCCCTAAGGCATTTAATATTACATCATCAATATCCGTACTTCTCCCTATGAATAATTGAAGGATTTCTATTAAAAGAGGAATACCAATAGCTATCCAAAATAAGGAGGAAAACTTTCTGAATGCTTTCCATAATAATGGGAGAAAAATACCAAAAGGGACAAAAATAACAATATTCCCTAATAGATTGATCCGTGACACTTCATTCCAATTACTTACTTGATCATTTTCTAGGGCAAAATAGGAAATGATCGTGGCAAAAGGGATAAGATTAATACTTCTTAATCCCTCAGACCATTGAATAGAAAGCTGCTGCTTACCATCCTCCACTATCAAATACCAATGGGGAATAATGGTCTGGGATGCTACCCCTGTGCAGAACATCACAAACAGGAAGAGGAGGGTTTCTTTCATCCATACTATTTGTTGTGTTTTATATTTAACGTATAAATATCGACTTAACAGATAAATTGGTGATCCAATCAATATGTAAATAATCATTGACTCAAGATACATTCTAATCATATCGTGCCCCCCACACATTATTGAAAGTTTTTTCTACGAATAATACTTAAGATAAGACCAATTAATAAAGCATTAATAACGGTTGGAACAAGACCATAGCTTATGAATGGCAAGGATAATGAAATAACCGGTAGAAGTCCTACACACATTCCTAGATTATAAACAACTTGAACACTATACAGTGTAATAGATCCTATTAATAGAAATTTCGCATATGGATGCTTTATTTTTTTGACATTGGCGATCATCTTTAGAATAAGTGCTCCGAATAACAATACAAGAATTACAGCCATCATGTATCCAAATTGATAGGTGATTTGCAGAAAAACTGTGTCTGTATTATTAATAAAAGTTAATACTTCCATATCTGGTGAACCAACCCATTTTAAATCAGCCCACATTTTTTGGCGATATAAATAAAAATAACCAGCTTCTTCGGCATATCTTTCAGGAAATAGAAATGCCATTAGTCTATTTAATTGATAACTTCCTCTTGTAAGAAAAAGAAGCCCTAAAAGAAGGATTGTTCCTATTCCATATGTAATAAGGACTTTCCTTTTAGAAAAGCGGCTCCAAGATAGCATGATTGCGACTGTAAAAATATAAATAAAAACAGTAGAAATACTATCAAATCCGAAGAGAAATAAAACACATGAAAAGAAAAATAAGCACAAGAAAGAAACATATGTAAATTCTTTCTTACTAAAAAAGGAAGCCCAGGCTAATAAAAAAAAGGGGATGGCCATTATGCCTTGGAGTATAATTGGTCCAATTTTTATATAATTCATTCCATTAATCATAAGATTGCCAAAGAAAATAATAGATATCAATAACAACGATCCTATTGAATAAAATAAATATCCAAAATCAGCAAATTTACGATAGTCCACATACATAAAACCAATGACTATTGCAATCCCTAAGAAAGTCATTAATAACTTTAGCGTGATAAAATGAAAAGAAGAAGATAATGCTGGCAATATTCCTATCATTAACAGACTCACTGTTAAAATAACGATAGCCCAATCAATCGTTGGACGATAGATTTCACTTAACTCTCGTCCCAATTGGGAAGGACTTCCCATTTCATTAATTGCTTTTTCTTCTGCTTCGTTTTCTGTCCACCCTTTTTTCATCCATCCCTTTTTTGCAAGTTGGATATGATACTCCATTTCTAATTTAATCGATTCCTTTGCTTCTTTCGATTTCACTTGCTCCGTCACTTTATCTAAAAATAAATGTTTATTATTCATTTACGTACACCCAATCTATCAGTTCTCTAATATTTTTGCTGCGTCCCCCTTCTGCTGCCAACTTTTTTTCGAGCTTTTTTCCTTTACGGTCTATATGGTAATATTTTACCTTGTTATTGTCCCACTCTGATGCAATTATATTTCTCTGTTCCAATCGATGCAGAAAAGTATAGATAAATCCTTCTTGATTCTCAAACTTTTGAAAGCCGCGAGCACGTAACAACTCTGTTAATTCAAAACCAGTTTTTCTAGTATGAAGTAATTGCAAAGCTGCTAAAAGAATCTCCTCTTCCTTATTCTTTATTTGAATTTTTTTCATAATTTCTTTGCGATGCTCAGCAGTAAATGAAAGATGATTAAAATAAGTATTTTTCAAACCAGCTTGAAGGTTTTTTAGTCGTTTTTCCATTTTTCTTCATCTCCAATCTTTTTTAATAATTGCTTCGCTCTTCTTAATCGGGTTTTGATCGTATTTTCATTAACCCCTATTATCCTGGCAATCTCCTTTATCGTTAATTCTTCGAAATAAAAGAGGAAGATAATTTCTCGATACAGAATAGGTAAACTCATCACAGCCTGCACAAGCCATTGTTCTTCCTCTTTTTGAACAATGGTTTGTTCAATATTTTCTTTACTGTCTTCTCCATAAATATATTCGTCATCCACTTTTATAACATTTTTTGTATACCAGCTTTTCAAATAATCTTTACAGTGGTTAATAGCAATTCTCCAAATCCATGTTCGAAAACTAGATTTCCCTTTATATTTATGGATGGAATAATATACTTTCACAAAAATATCTTGTGTTAATTCTTCTGCGATCGCTTCATTTTTGACATAAGAAAAGACTAAATGTAATAGCTCTTGTCCATATGTAGTCATAATTTCATCAAATACTTCTTCTTTATTGTCTATTTCTTTCCAGCATGCTGACAATTCTTCCAAAACAATAAACCTCCTTACCTAATAATTAGACGACATACAGGAGAAAAAGGTTTGGATAAAATCATGTAAATCAATCCCCTTATTAGAATTAAAGCCTTTAAAAGAAAAAACACCTTCCTAATTAGTTATAAAAATAGCCATTAGGAAAGTGTTATATTAGAAAATGATCAGATTATAAAGCCCACGTCCAAGCTGGAAATTTCCATCCTTTATACTCCTCATAGTGGTTTCACTATATTTAACTTTCTTTTTTTTGTTTCAAATTGTTTGAACATCACTTGATAAATGAACGCACTTATTATCGCTAATATAGCAATAATGAAGAATGTCCATTTAAATCCGAACCAGGCACTCATCGGAATGGATAATGGAGCAATCATTTTTGAAAAAGTGAACCGCAGACTTGCTGCCGCAAAATATTTACCACGTTGATCCTCGGGAGCAATCTCAGAAATAAAACTTTGTTGAATTCCTGCTGTCATCAACTCTGCAAAACTAAATAAGAGCATGGCGAACATTAACCCCCAAATTAAATTAGTTTGGCTAAACATGATAACTGCAATCGCATAAATAAAGGAGGAAATAATAAAAACATTCTTCTCTTTAAATTTAGACATCCATCTTGTAACAATTATGGTAAATAAGGCTACGACCAAGCCATTTTCTGCAAGTATTAATCCAAAAGCTTGTGTACTTTGAATTTCTAGAGACCAATTGCCAAGAGAAAATAAGTTTTGTGTAACAACCATTTCATCTACATAGACTGGTAATAATAAATCTAGTTGCATAAAGGTTTGCCCTATTAATACTCCCGCTAAAATAAACAGTAAGAAAGTTCGGTCTCTTACTATCACCTGATAATCTTTTAACTGTGCCCCAAGCGCCATAGCCCAATTCTTTTTCTTATTATCTAGTTCTTTATATGGCGGAGCCGTTTCAGCAATCCAAATTTTTAATACCATACTCAATATAATATTTAATAGTCCAGCTGCTAAAAGGAGGAAAAAACGGTAATCTTTATAAAAGAAACCGCCAAGAATCGGACCAATTACTACTGCAATATTGGTAGAAGTATAAAAAATAGCAAAAACACTGCTTCTGTCTTTTTCTTTTACTACATCGGCAACCATCGCTTGGCTTGCTGGCCAATAAATACTAGTAAACAAGCTGATAACAGTGAAACAGATAAAACTAATAGCTGGGGAATCAAGCCACGGAGAGCTAGCAAAAGCAAAGATTAAATAGGCAATTCCTTGGGCAAGACTTGATATTACCATCATTTTCTTTCTACCGAATTTATCAGCATAATAGCCGCCAAGCAAATTGGCAACAACAGAAAAGGCTTGAGAAAGTATTAATAAGAATCCTGCAATTGATTTCCCAAAGGATTCTGTAAAGTATATCGCTAAAAATGGGAAAAACATCCAAAATGTTACATTAACAGTTGATTCACCAGCAAGACGAATCTTTAAATTCCGATCCCAATCTCTAAGTCGCATCGTCATGATAGTTGTCACTCTCTTTCTATTTATTTCCCCTATCATACCTTGATATTTCGGTTTAGGAAAGACTTTCTTTTCTATTATGATGATGTCTCTATATCCTTTTAAATAGATTTTAAATTAGTTAGTCTATGGATAAGAGACATGTTTTCAATCCTTTCCTCTTTTTATCGATTATCTAAAACTACTTTTATCTTCCTTAAACTTTTTGTATACCTGTAACCATGTTTGCGCCATTAGCATATTACCAGCAGAATTCATATGTACTCCATCTGTCGTTAATACTTGATTATTTTGTTTTTGTAAATACTCCATGAATACTTGATGTGTAGGCACAACCACTGCATCATATTTGGCTGCTATATGATGAATGACTGTTACATAATCTTTTAAAAGAATATTGCCTTTTGCTTCAATCGCTTCCTCAATAATGGTTGGCTCCATCAAAAAAATACTGGCATTTGTATGTTTTTTTACTTTTTCTAATAAACGTTCGTAAATAGCGCTAAATTTAGCTGGAGTAACCTGTTCTAGTTGAGGTTGGTCTAATTGTCTCCATACATCATTAATTCCAATTGATATAGAAACTAGATCTGGACGTAAGGTGAGAACATCTGCTTCCCAGCGTTGTTCTAAGTCAGTGATTCTATTTCCATCTATCCCTTTATTAACAATATTCGGCAAGACTTCTGGTTGATTAATAGTAAAGTAGTCTTTAATATAACGAACATAGCCATAACCAATGCCTTCCCTATCTTCCATTCTTCCCGCCTGTGTAATACTATCTCCTATAAACAAGAATCGTTTATTTGCTTCCATCCCAATCATCCCTCCATAGAACGTTTTCATTTATACAATAGCATGTGGTTCTTTCGCAAGGCAACCATCGATTTCTCCCATACAAAAAGCCTCAATTGGAATTTAAAAAACTCCAAGAGAGGCTATAAGAGAAGAGTCAATTATTGTTGTGCCTGGACAATTTTTTCTAAGTTACGTTCCATTACCTTAATATAATCCATTCCACTTTCTTCATCTTTCTTGCTTAGTGCTTCTAAAGTGCTTAGTACTTCTGTTCTTGCCCCAATTTCAGTGGCAAGCGTATCTGCAACTTTTTGCGAAGCCGTTTCTTCAAAATAAATAACGCTAATATCATGTTCTTTTGCAAAATCTTTTAATTCCGCTAATCTTTGTGCATTCGGTTCTTGGTCTGGTGATATCCCAGAGATTGGTACTTGAGTTAATCCATATTCACTTGCTAAATATCCAAATGCAGCATGTTGTGTAATCATTTCTTTTTTCGCTACTTTGCTAAGATCATCACTATATTTTTGATCAAGTGCTGTTAATTTTGCAATATATTTTTCACTATTTTTTTGATATGTTTCTTTATTATCAGGATCTACTTTGATTATGCTCTCCGTAATTGTTTCTACTTCTTTAATCGCTAACGCTGGACTTAACCAAACATGAGGATCTTTCTCATGACTATGCCCATCTTCCGCCTCTTCACTTTCATGGTCATGGTCAGCTTCTTCCCCTTCATGATCATGCTCATCTGTTAATCCCTCTTTTAAGGTAATACCTTTGCTTGCTTCAACAAATACTGTTTCTTTATTATCAACAGCAGATTTAATTGTATCTACAAAATTTTCCATATATATACTATTAAAAACAAATAAATCTGAAGTTTGCACATTGGCGATATCTTTTGGTGTTGGCTCCCATCCATGTGGTTCTTGATTCGAAGGAATAAGTAATGTTACATCTGCCTTGTCACCAGCTATATTTTTTGTAAACTCATACATAGGATAAAAGGTAGTCATGATTTTTAGTTTCTCTTTATTTGCCCCGTTCGAATCATTATTTTCTCCTTTGCCACATGCAGCTATCACCAATATTGCAAGTAACATAATCGTTACTAATTTAAATTTTTTTCCCATTTTTATCCCCCTGCCTTTTATTTACTTTCTTTATGCATTTCTCTATAATATTAAACAATATAAACTACATTCGATTTGGATTATTCTGTTCTCCTTAATTTTAATTGCGATCTCTGTTTCTGTACAAACCAGTGTTTTTTTACTCACATAATGACCAAACCTTTATTTATTCATACCCAAGATATAAGAAGTGCTGTAAGATCAAAGTTAAAATTATGTATGAAAACAATGGATATAGCAATTGTTCAAAAACTTCTATTCTCAGTTTGCCTTACACTATCCTCCGGAAGAACTAGAAAGTCACTTAATCTCTCGACAGTTTTTTATCCTCAATTTAACTCCTATCATCTGTTCGTGCAAATGTAATTTTATTTAACCATATAAACTTTAAAACAATCAGATCGAAACTGTTACGATTTATAAAATTAGATGGAGCATATAAAAGATTGTTCTATCGACTTTATTATATTAACCGTAACCATTACGATTTGTAAAGTGTTTTTTATAACAAATGTTTAAAAGCATGTAAATTGACTTTAAAAGCAAAAGGCTATATCCTCCCTAGAAAGCTGGAAGCCATATAGCCTTTTTCAAAATGCTGCTATTGTATGGATTCTACCGTCGATTTAAAGTAAACACGTTCTTTTTTCTTTCCTGATTCATATACGGCACAAATCATTTTTTGTGTTTTTAATGCTTCTTCCCCCGTGACATCTAAAGGAATTCCTGTTGCCAACGAATCGTAAAAATTATTGATTTGCTTTACATGACTAACTCCCCAATACCCTTTGACTCCATTTTCATAATGAAAAGTTTCTTGAGGATTATTATCTGCGATAAATTCTCTTCCATCCATTAATCGTACAGTTGCCCGATCAGCAACCATTTTGGCAATTCCCTTTTCACAATGCAGCTCAATTTCAACTGGCGCGTCGTACGTATAATAATTTATAGCATGAAAAGCAGTAACAATGCCATTCTTATATGCTATAACTCCTTCAGCTGCATCTTCCACCTCAATAATTTCATGTGCACGATTGCTTATTGATGCATCTACATAGTTAATGTCGGCATTCACAAACCATCTCATCAAATCCATTGTATGAATTGCTTGATCAATTATAACTCCGCCGCCTTCTTTCTCCCATGTCCCTTTCCAATCACTTTTTTGATAATACTCATCAGAACGGTCCCATGTAACAGATAGTTTTCCTGATTTGATCTTGCCAAGTTCTCCATTATCCAACATTTTCTTTATGAGCTGGGAGCCAGGATTATAACGATTTTGAAAAATGACACCAAGGGTAACCTTATTCTCCTTCGCTGTTTCCACCATTTCAACAGCATCATCATAATGAATAGACATTGGTTTTTCTGTTAATATATGAATCTGTTTTTTCGCAGCTTCAATTGTCACTGGTGCATGCAAATGATGTGGCAGACAAATATGCAACACATCTAAGCTTTCCTGTTCAAACATTTCCTTATAGTCTGTATAAGCGGCACAGCCATAAATTTTGGCTTTTTCTTCTGCTCGTTCAGGCTTTACATCACAAACTGCTACTAACTCTGCATCCTCTCTTGAGACAATTGATTGAGCATGCATAGGAAAAATATTACCACAACCAATAATCGCTACCTTTAATTTGGACATGTTTCTCTCCCCCGTTTCCACTATTTAACGAATGTCTATTTGTTCAAGTATTTTCTAAATATACTTAATAAATCTAAACCCACCACATTTGAGAAGGAGCATCTTCAATTAAAACAGATTTCAAATTAGTAACCGCTCTTGTTAATCCTTCCCTAATCGACATAATTGGATCTTCATGTTCAATGCTGACAACATAATCGTACCCATATGTTCTTAAAGCACTCATCATATCTGACCATTCACTAACACTATGTCCACATCCAACGGAACGAAATGTCCAAGCCCTTGTCTGAACTTCACCGTATGGCTGCATATCTGTTAAGCCATACATGTTAACATTATCCTGGTCAATATACGTATCTTTTGCATGAAAGTGATGAATAGCTTTTTCCTTTGCCAAAATTTTAATCGCCGCAACTGGATTAATACCTTGCCACCATAAGTGACTTGGATCCAAGTTTGCACCAATCGCATCACAAGTTTCCTCTCGTAATTTTAATAAGGTGTATGGAGTATGCACTAGGAATCCACCATGGAGCTCTAAACCAATCTTCACACCACTTTCTTTTGCAATATGCCCTACTTCTTTCCAATAAGGGATTAACTTTTCTTGCCATTGCCATTTTTTCACATCAGAATATTCATTTGGCCATGGCGTAACTGGCCAGTTAGGATATTTCGCACCATCATGATCCCCAGCCGTTCCTGAAAAGCAGTTTACAACCGGAACATTCATCAAAGATGCTAGTTTGATTGTTTTAAGCAGTGTTTCATGCGATTCCTTTGCAAATGCTTCTTCAGGTGAGATTGGATTTCCGTGACAACTGAATGCACTTATGATTAAATCACGTTCTGTCACCTTTTCTAGATATTCTTTTCTCTTTTCTTCTGATTCTAATAATTCATCTACATTACAATGTTTGTTTCCAGGATAACCGCCAGTACCTATTTCAACTGCTTGAATGCCAGCTTCTTTTACTGCATCAAGCATTTCTTCAAATGATTTGTCTGCAAATAATACGGTAAACACGCCTAATTTCATGTGAACTCCTCCCCATTCCTTCCAATTTTCCTGTATTCTTTCTATATATGCACTATATTTTGGTAATAGTCTTCGTTGCTTGTGATTCCAAGGCTGCGAGAATGATCGCCAAAGATTTTTTTCCTTCTTCTCCACTAATAAGTGGCTCTTTATCTTCTAAAATACTTTCCACAAAATGATCTATAACACCAGTCTTATTTTGTCCACCATCACTATTTGATTGAATTCTGCCTAATTCATAATTTACTTTTTCCCCATTGGTATATTGGATAATTAACGAATAGTTTGGATCATCTTCTAAACGAATGACGGCTTTTTCTGCATAAATAACAGTTGAATTATCTTCTTTTCCACGATAAGCCCAGCTTGCAGTCAACGTTCCAATTATGCCGCTATCTGTTTTTAATATACAAACAGCATTATCATCTACAGTAGAGAAGTCTTTTGCATTCGTTTCTACAAATGCTCCCACCTCTGTAAATTCCTCTCCTAATACAAATCTTAATAAATCTGCTTTATGAACACCTAAATCTCCCATAGCACCAATAAATGCTTCTTCTTTTTTAAAGAACCAGCTCTCTTTACCATCAACACTCCAGCCTTCTGGACCACCATGACCAAATGTTGTGCGGAAACTGTACACCTTACCAATTTCTCCGCTTTTAATTAATTGATGTGCTTTTTGATGGGATGCAACAAAACGTTGGTTATGTCCAATCATCAATTTTTTTCCACTCTTTTTAGCAGCTTTTATCATTTGCTCAGCCTCTTCTTTTGATGTTGCCATTGGCTTTTCACAAAGAACATTTTTGCCAGCATTCAAAGCATCAATAGAAATAGGGGCATGAAGATAGTTTGGCGTACACACACTAACCGCATCTATCCCATCCATTTTTAATAATTCTTTATAATCGGTAAATGCTTGCGCTTGATATTTTTCCGCAATTTCAGTTGCTCTTTCCTCATTGATGTCACAGACAGCAACCAATTCCACTTGTTTATTCAATAGATATTCAGGAATATGACGATGTTGTGCGATACTTCCACATCCAATTACGCCTACTTTTAATGAAGCCATTATATTTTCCCCCTCTATATTATTTATCTGAAATTGTCTCTAAAGGCTGAGCGTTGCCATAAACAGGCTTTTCTCTTTTCACTGGTGCAGCCCATTTGACTGCATTAATAATAACTTGCTGAATTTCTTGATGATGATAGGTTGGGTATGTCTCATGCCCTGGTCTAAAATAAAACACCTTCCCATTTCCTCTTGCATATGTGCAGCCACTCCGGAATACCTCTCCACCTTCAAACCAGCTTGTGAAGATCAATTCATCTGGTGCAGGTATATCGAAATGTTCGCCATACATTTCTTCCTTTTCTAATTCAATATATTCATTAATTCCTTCCACAATCGGATGATTAGGTGCTACTACCCATAAACGTTCGCGATCATCTGCTTCTCGCCATTTTAAATTACAGGTTGTACCCATTAATGTTTTAAATATTTTGGAAAAATGACCAGAATGTAAAACAATTAATCCCATACCATCTAAAACACGCTGTTTTACTTTTAACACAATTTCATCTTCTACCTCGTGATGTGCTAAATGCCCCCACCATACTAATACGTCTGTATTATTCAAAACTTCCTCCGTTAATCCATGGTCTGGTTCATCTAATGTTGCAGTATGTGTTTCATAACCTTCTTTCTCCAAAAACGCTGCAATCGCACCATGAATGCCATTTGGATATATTTCTGCTACGGTCGGATTTTTCTTTTCATGCCGATTTTCATTCCAAATTGTGATCATTATGTAACACTCCTTCTCCCTTACAGTATGATGGCTCCATTATATGAAATGTAAGCGTATAAAAAAATGCTTAATCTTGTCATTTTTTTATGCAATTATGTCATTTGCTTGCTTGCTTTTTGCTAAAATAGAAAAGAGCACCTTACCATATAGTCTCGTCGAATAGGAGGGGAACATAAAATGGAAATGGAGACAAAGCACACCTTTAAGCAGCCAGTAAATGAAAAAGTAATTTATCAAAACCCTCTATTGTCTTTAAAAGTGTGGGAGATAAATGATGAGAGGGAACATGTAATGACTCCAGTTGATGATTACCCTTGGCACTACCATAAAGAAGTAGAATTACTTGCCATGATTGATGGAGATTTGGCGGTACAAACAAAAGAGAGGTATCTATCGATTACTTCAGGAGATGTTCTTATTATGGGAGCGTCACAACCACACAGAACAAGTAAAGTGAAGAAAGGCAAATTGCGTTATATTGTCTTACAAATCGATCTACATAAACACTTTGATCAAAGTATCCTTCCTTATTTCTATTGTTTTTCAGAATTAACACATCCATTAGATAAGATAAATTACATATTTGAAGATAATAAGGAAATAAAACAAGAAGTACATTCCTTAATAAATGAGATTCATAGAGAAAGTCAAACGAAAGAAAAGGGCTATGAGATTGCTATCAATTATTCCATCAAACGACTTCTTCTTTTATGTGTAAGAAACGATACTAAAAATATGCTCCAATATTCAGAAGAACAAGACCTTGCCAAACTTAAACCCGTTTTAGATTATATTGACAGCCATTTAGAAGAAAGAATACTTGTCGAAGATGTCAGTAAGCTACTGAATTTTAGCTATCATTATTTTATCAAGTACTTTAAAAAAGTAATGGGATTGTCGTTTGTCGATTATATAAATATAAAGCGAATAAAAAAAGCTGAATTATTACTTTTAACAACCGACAAAAGTATATTAGAAATAAGCTATGAAGTCGGCATAACAAATATGGCGCAATTCTACAAACTCTTTAAAAGAGAAAATCAATGCTCGCCTAAAGCATTTAAAAATAGGATGTTAAATGCAAGCGTCTTATAACATAACATTAGGAGTAATGAATAAAACATACCACCTAGTACACCACTTTTTTCTATTAGCTATCAATAAAAATTATTCTGAACCATTATACACCTCCATATATTTACTATATGGAGGTGTACTATTTACAAAGGAAAGGGTGCAAAAAATTGAACGAAAATCATGTATTATTAATCATCGGTGGTGACTCTAGACAGCTCGAAGTAATCCGCCTTCTTGCACCAAAGCTAAACAAAATTTATTTAATTGGTTTTAAAGATGCCTCTGTTTCTTATAAAAATGTAAGGAAAGTAAATTGGCAAACAGCTCCGCTTCATGAAGTGGATAGTATTCTACTGCCCATTCCGGGCATTCAAGAAGATGGTATCGCTGAATCACTATTTTCTAAAGAGGCGATTTTTTTAACAAAAGAGATGATTAATAAAACAAAAACTAATTGTACTATGTATTCCGGCATTATCACTCCTTATTTAAAACAATTGGCTACAGAAACACATCGAAACTTGGTTGCTCTTTTTGCAAGAAATGATGTGGCCATCCATAATTCCATCCCAACTGCAGAGGGAGCACTAATGCTCGCCATCAAGCATACGGATATTACAATACATAATTCTCAAGTGCTCGTACTCGGTTTTGGCAGAGTCGGTAAAACTGTCGCTCGTCTATTTTCTGCTGTCGGTGCAAAAGTAACTGTTCTAGTTCGAAAAAAAGAGGATGAAGCAAGAGTGATAGAAATGGGGTTAGTTGCAATTTTTGAACCTTCACTAGAATCAGAAATCCCTCTTCAGCAGATTGTTATTAATACTGTTCCAGCACTGCTTCTAACTTCTAGTCTCATAAAGAAATTATCGAGCACTGCTTTAATTATTGATTTAGCCAGCAAACCTGGGGGGACCGATTTTGCAGCTGCCAAGGAACACAATATCGAAACACTTTGGGCACTTGGTTTACCGGCAAAGGTTGCACCAAAAACGGCTGGTACAATAATTGGCAAAACACTAATGGAATTGTTAGAAATAAGTTAAAGTACAACTTTCAGGGGATAGTTAATAGCTATCTCCTTTTTTTATGAAGATCTTGGCATTAATCGATTTACAATTTTATACAGAAGTGATATCATAATTATATCAAATTGAAATTATAGGAGTGATTCAGTTGAAAGAAAAAAATGCGATTCATTTTAATGGGTTTATTGGGGTTTTACTTATTGCCATATCCCTTTTTCTTGGAGTTTATTTTCTTGTACAGGAAATTCCAGGAGCTGCCATTCCCTTCTTCCTTATAGCTGTTCTTCTAGGCACCGGGATAACAATTATTCAACCTAATCAGGCTGTTGTTGTAACCTTTTTCGGAAAATACCTTGGTACGATTCGCAGCAGCGGATTATTTTTAACCACCCCTCTTACTTTACGAAAAACTATTTCCTTACGCGTGCGTAATTTCAATAGTAAACGTTTGAAAGTAAATGATGTTGATGGAAATCCAATTGAAATTGCTGCCGTTATTGTTTTTAAAGTCATTGATTCTGCAAAAGCCATTTTTGATGTAGATAATTACGAAGAATTTGTTGAAATACAAAGTGAAACAGCTATCCGCCATGTTGCAACAAAATATCCATATGATACATTTGAAAATGTAGAACTAACCTTAAGGGGAAATGCAGAGGAAGTCTCCAATGAACTAACGACCGAATTACAAGCTCGTCTAGATCTCGCAGGAGTCGAAGTAATTGAAGCCAGATTAACTCATTTAGCTTATTCTACTGAAATTGCCCAAGCGATGTTACAGCGTCAGCAAGCCTCCGCTATCATTTCTGCTCGTCAGAAAATCGTCGAAGGAGCAGTTGGAATGGCACAAATGGCCATTAATCAACTGGAACAGGATAAAATCATTGAATTAGATGATGAAAGAAAGGTACAATTAGTAAATAATTTACTAGTAGCGATTGTTTCTGAAAATCCTACGACTCCTGTAATTAATACAGGTACTTTATATTAATGAGTGGTATAAATGACGAAGAAAAAAAGCTTTCCATTACGCATTGATCCAGAGCTATACGAAGTCCTGCAAAAATGGGCTGCGGATGATTTCCGCAGTATAAATAGTCATATTGAGTATTTACTTCGTGAAGCTGCCAAAAAAGCCAAGCGGTATCCAAAACAAAAAGAAAATTGATTTACATAAGAAAAACCGGGCATAGCCCGGTCCTTTTCATGGTTAGAGAATATCCGATAATTTGTACTCTATGCCATGTACCCCTTTATAATACTCAGGATACATTTCACCCCCACATTTTTCACATGCAAACATAGGAGGAGTTGTCGGATCTCCATCATCCATTAAATCGAAATCCCTTACCACGTTAATAGGAATCTCTTCTTTCTCATGACACGCCAAACAAACATAGCTGACGCTCTGTTGCTTGGACTGGTTTAGGCTTATGTTTTTCTTCTTTTTCTTTCCCTTTTTGCGGGTTTTTGATACCGGTGAGATCGTTAATCATCCTTTCTAAATAAGCTCTTGTAGTTTTGCATAAGGCTACCTTTATTTCTAATTTACCATTTTCAAGGCAGACTTCTCCCTTGTATTCATAGTAACATTCACACCTCTGACAAACGAGAGGGTCTTTCTTGCCACTGGCTACTATTCTTTCACGCCACGTCTGGCGACGTAAGGTTTTCTTAACTTTTACAACCCAACGTCTTGCTTTTTGTTGCCAAGTACTCAACACTTTTTTACACAAGTTTTTTGATCTTCTTGAATACATACCGTAATGCCGAATAGTTTTAAATTGCTCGTCTGGGATATGGCGAATTAAACGTGAAATAAATTCTTCGACACTTACGGTTTCGGATTTGTCTTTTCCGTCAGTTTTATCCTTATATTTGAACGTAACGAATTGCCCATCATATGCCTCAATCCGATTGATTCCAATCGCTGGTCGACGAATATAACGGCCAATATAACGAAGTTGTTCTTTTATTTTTCCCCTCTGTTTAGGTGCATACACATAGAAGCCTTCGCCATTATTGGTGAACGCCTTTTGAAGTCTTGGTTGGATTCTTTTCTTTTCTCTTGGTGAAACTCCGTTTCTAATTAATTTTAATACGACCGTTTGCCATTGTTTACGAAGCATCGTAAATGGCAAGAAATCATACTGCTTCCATTCTCCTTTTTCTGTTAATCCACCCATTGTAACTAACATATGTACGTGAGGATTGAAGTTGACCCTTGAACCAAAAGTGTGGAGTCCAGCAATAATCCCAGGTGTTACCTTTGCTTTCTTTTTGAAGAAGTCAGTAAGTAGTCTTGCAGAAGCATCCATTAAATCTTTTAATAGATGTCGGTGAAGGAGAAATACATCTCTTAGTCCTTCATCAATCGTAAAAATTACGTGCCGATGATTAACCTGAAGAACATCTTCAGTAAGTAACCTACTCCATTCTTCACTTTCTCCAACAGAGCACGTGGTACAAAATCGACCTTTACATCGGTAAGGAACCTTTCGCACATCATGACAACCTTCACACACAAATAACTTAAATCCATTTTTGATATCCCCACAATCTCGAAATTTCTCAACCTCCTTAATTACGATAGGGCGGATTTTAGCACCGTGTTTTCTTTTGAAAGCTTCCCAATGTTGGTGTTTATCAAAAAATATTCTTCTCAATATATTGGTCTCCATAAAATGAAAATACCACAGCTTAAATGACTGTGGTAGACCCAAATTTTTATACTTTCTTATCTTTTGAAAAAAAGAGGCCCAAATAATGGCCTCCTTTTTTAATGGATTAACTTAACAATTCTCTTAAGTCCTCTTCTGTTAGAGAAGAAATTACTTTATCATCTGAATCGATAATTTCGTCTACTAAATTCTTTTTCTTTTCTTGCAATTCATATATCTTCTCTTCAATTGTGCCTTTAGAGAAGAGCTTAATTACATTCACTACATTCTCCTGTCCTATGCGGTGAGCACGATCCGCCGCCTGTTCTTCGACCGCTGGATTCCACCACGTATCATACAAAATAACAGTATCTGCAGTCATTAAATTAAGACCTGTTCCCCCTGCTTTTAAGCTTATTAAAAAATAATCTCGCTCTCCTAAATTATAGCGATGACATAATTCCACTCTCTCATCTGAAGGAGTGCTCCCATCTAAATAAAAATAGGCTAATCCCTTTTTTGCTAATTCTTGACCAATTATTTCAAGCATACTTGTAAATTGAGAAAAAATCAGCACCCTGCGATTAGATCGCTGTGCTTCCTCGATTAGTTCCATTAGATGATCTAGTTTAGCAGACTTTCCATGATAATTGTCAACAAATAGGGCTGGATGACAGCATATTTGCCGCAGTCTCGTTAATCCAGCAAGAATTCTAATCTTATTTTTTCGAAGGGTTTCTTTATTTAAATGCTTTAAGGCATCATGTCTTAATTTCGCGAGATAGGCTGCATACAATCTTTTCTGTTCTGGTAATAATTCCACTATTTCGCTCCATTCCCTTTTCTCAGGAAGTTCGGCTAATACATCCTCTTTTAAGCGGCGCAGCATAAATGGTCTTATTTTTTTCGCAATTTGTTTATTGGTTAAATTTGCAAATTCCTTCAAACCTTTGAATAATTCTGGGAAGACAATATGGAAAATTGACCAAAGTTCTTCAATCGAATTCTCAAGCGGAGTGCCAGTTAAAGCAAAGCGATTAACCGCTTTTAGTTTCTTCACTGCTTTTGCCGTTTGTGATAATGGGTTTTTAAAATATTGGGCCTCATCAAAAAGCACTGTATGGAAAACTTGCTGTTCATACCATGAAATATCCTGTCTAACTAATGGATATGACGTTATGATTACATCGATGTTTTCTAAATCTTTTTGCAGAGCAGCTCTTTCCTTTTTAACTCCATCAAGTATAAGGCACTGTATTGCCGGAGCAAATTTCATGATTTCTCTTTGCCAGTTGTATAATAAAGAGGAAGGACATACAACTAACACCGGTTGTTTCGCTTTTCTTATCACAGGCAATTCAGATTGAATAAAGGCAATACTTTGCAGTGTTTTTCCTAAACCCATATCATCCGCTAAAATCCCGCCAAATTGATATTGCGCTAATGTTTTCAGCCATTTATAGCCATCTTTTTGATACGTTTTCAAGACATTGTTTAAATCCGCAGGGACTTTAATATTTAGCTTTTCTGGATGCAAGAAGGAATCAATCAGCTGCTGATACGATTCATCTAAAGCAAAGATTTTTCGATCTTCTTCTATAAAAGATAAGCTTTCTAAAAGTGTCAGCTCAAACCCACTTATAAAGTCCTTGTCTTTTATTTGTGGAGATTGAAGATACCTTTGTACTTCCTCCATCTCCCTTGTTTGCAAAGCAAATAGAGAACCATCTTGCAAACGATAATATTTCCGCTTTTCTTCCAAAGCAGCTAACAAGCCTTTGATTTCACGCTCTGGAAAACCTTCCATCTCAAATTTAAATTCAAGCCAGTTAATGCGGTCCTTTTTTAATTTCACCGAAAATCTTGGCCATGTTTTTTCCTTGAAAATTCGATTTCTAATAGCTGTTGTTGCATAAACTTTAACAAGCTTTTGCAGCTTCGGTAACACATAATATAAAAAGTCAAACTCCAATTCCTCATTATAAAGCATATAACCACTATCTGTTTTTGCAAATGAACTGCTATCCATTAACTCTATAATTTGTTCTTCTTTCTTCCAGTCTCGAAGTAGCACTGCTTCTACTTCTTTGTCCCGTTCTTGAACTGGATTGATGACAATATGATCATAACGAAATTCTAAGCTTGCCAGCAATCGATTGTTTACTCTATCTAAATAGAGTTCAGCTTGGAGTGGAGTCTTCCCGATTTTTTTGGAAAGCTCTCTCTCTAATTGAACCTCCCCAAGTTTTTTTAAGCTTGGGGCAACCTTTTCTAAAAAGAAATCCAATTGATTGAGTGCAATCGGGATAAAACTCTCGCCAACTTTTTCCATCATTTTCTTTATCTCAATAAGTCTTTTAAAGTCTTCTGCTTCCAATTGCCTCACATTTCCCTCTATCAGGACAGCATAATATTGATGCAGGAACTGTATGGATTCCATTCCATGTACATTTAATTGATAGCTTCCAATTTCACGCTGGTATAAATGAAATCTTAAAGGCAGGACTTCATTTGAAACATTTAAGGGCACCATTGTCCCTTTATTCGGATCATAATACCCTAATTCCTTCCAATGAGAACGAAGAGGAATCCAAGAGGAAGGGGGAATTAACAAAATACTGTCTCCCCATATATTACTCACTCCCTGGTGATGATTCAAAAATATCCTTTCATCTTCTATTACTTTTCCTAACTCTTGTAGGATTGCTTCACTTTCTTCCTTTACACAATGAAGCTTTGGATTAAATTCTAATTCTGAACTAAATGAATAAGCTTTTCCACTCTTTATTCTTTTTAAAAACAAGCGAATATCTTTTATTGGATGGGATAATAGCTGAATTTCTATTCCAAACAGATTGGTTTCCGAGTCAATTGGAATGACTTTTAGCATAAATTCAACTGGAATCACTTCTCGCTTTTCAAAATGGCGCTGCTTTTTTGTTGATAGAGATTCACTCTGATTAAATAATGCAAAAAAATCTCCCGATACATCCATGTTTTTTTCATCGGTAGTGGAAGGAGCTTTTCCGTTCATTTGAAATTTTTTTATTTCCACTAATACAGCTGCAATATGCTGACATTCTTTTTGAAAAGAAGCTAGTTTCGGACAAGAACATGTTGCTTTTATTTCTTCCCCGTCGATTGCAACCATTACCGCAAAATCTTCAGATGCTTGAACGAAAGCTTCACAATAATTATCTCTATATTCTTTAAAAATCACCTTATGATTTTTTGAGAATGCTTCCCCTCTTTTTAAAGATACAGGACCACACATTTCTAAAATCATTTTTCGTGTAATGACAGTATTCAACAATTTATTCTCCTTCTATCAAAATCCAGTTACGCACAAATATCCTCTTTCACTTTACTACTTTTTTTAAAACATTTCTATTGTCTTGTTACGGTAAAATTATGTAGCACCCTCTCAGTAATGGAATTTGATTATTCCCTATATCATAAGCCCTCTCACATCTTCTCTTTTATAAGAAAAGTGGACAAACCACCCTTTTAGGAGTTTGTCCACTTTTTTATTAATAAGGATATTCTTCTTATAAACTATTAGCCACAAGTAATTGAACCGTGGATTGAAGTTTTTCCATCAAAGCTTCCGGAGCTGTTAAATAGAGAATCCCATTCCCTTCTAAACTCGGTTTATTTCCTAATGGAATCGTTCTCTTAATTAATTGTGCATACAATTCTGGCTCTGTTAAATTTCTTTCAAAAGCTTCATTACTAATTATTTTAATTAATGCTAAAGCTCCACTTACATGAGGGGCTGCCATAGAAGTTCCAGTTAATTTAGCATATTTTCCATCTAAAAAAGTAGACAAAATTTCCTCACCAGGTGCTACTAAATCAACTTCTCGATTAGAATTAGAAAAACGAGAGCTATTTCTCTGTAAATCGACTGCACCTACGCTTATTACTTCATTATAAGCGGCTGGATAACCTAATTCTTCTGTCGAATCTAAGCCATCCCCTTCATTTCCAGCTGCACAAACGACTAAAATTTGCGCTTCAACTGCCTTTTTCACAGCCTCATGCAATTCTTCCACATCTTCTGGCCCGCCAAGACTCATAGAGATAATATCTGCTCCCTGTTCAATTGCATAATAAATTCCATTTATAATCCATTCATACTGCCCTGAACCTTGCCCATTTAATACTTTTACAATTAAAAGTGAAATTTCTGGTGCTACTCCTGTTAATCCATCTTCTTTCCCTGAAGCTCCAATTGTTCCAGCTACATGTGTTCCATGACCGTTATAATCCATATATATAGCTGGATCGCCGTTATCATCATCGGTAAAGTTTTTTCCACCAATGATTCGCTCTTGTAAATCTGGATGATTGATATCACAGCCAGTATCTAATATGGCAACTGTAATCCCTTTTCCCTTTGTTTTTTTCCATAACTCAGGTGCCTGAATTAGCTCAATTCCTTTTGGAATTTCTGCAGAAACGTCCATTACTTCTTTCACTTGATAAGGAATTACTCTGCATTCTTTTTTCATTAAACAGCCTCCTAATATAATAGAATGGATATCTCTAAAACAATTTTAACAATTCTGAATTATTAAAGTAAGAGGCTTAAGACTCAATTTAGAAACATATGTTCTATTTAACTAGTTCTATTAAATTATTTATATTTTTTTAAATGTGGTGGATAATTTCTAATTTTTCTATAAGAGGGATTGCAAGTGCTTTATCCCATCTTTTTCTAATGCAATTTAAAAAACCAAACAATTATACGATTTTTATCGGCATCATCGTATAACTGTTCGGTTTCATAGCAACTGAAATCCTTTATACACTAGTCTTTTATATCCTTCTTCTATTGTAGAATTTTCCTCATTCCTAAACTACTAGATAGACTAGCTTATAGACTTCCTACCATATTTTTTTATACTTAATAAATAAAAGGCCGTGAATATTAGCAATGACCAAATTATTGAGTATTGTGGACTTGTTTCAAGGATTTGAAATAGACTTGGAATATTTCCTGCCACAGAGTCATCATATGTAAAAAACAAGAAAATCATCATATTATTTGCAGCATGTGCACCAATCGATAATTCTAAGCTTCCTGTTTTCACCGCAATAAATGTCAAGGCAAAACCAGCAAGTAAATAATCTAAACCTACTAAAATGGCCGAATCATTCATTTCAGGATTGGAAAAGTGCAATGATCCAAAAATTACTCCAACTATCAGTGCTAACAAAATGGGATTTTTTATTTTTTTACCAACCCATTGTAATAATAATCCTCTAAATAAAAGTTCTTCTACTGTTGTTTGAATGGGTACAAACAGAAGAACCACTAGGAATAAAAAGAAAAATTGGGAGAAAGATACGTTATTCCAAGCATAATCATCAGCATTAAATAGGAAATCAAGACCTGATGTAAGTAGGAAAAGTCCTGCAAATATTAAAAATCCCCAGATTATTTTCTTCCAATTTACTCTGTCATTACCCGTAATTAATGATCGAAATTTTCGTTTGTGAATAAATCTTACTCCAATCCATATGCCTACTAAAGCAAAAATATAAACAATATGTGTCATTAATAAACTAACTGTGCCGTTTCCGCCCATCACCATGCCGGTATCCAAATCAATATAAGTAGCATCGTTCCCATCCAGCTCTATTCGTATGAGTTCTACAATAAAATAGACGATAGAACCAGCAATCATAAAACCAACAGCTAATAAAATAGACGATAAATAACGCGGCCAGTTATTTTTTCCTTCTTTTACATTTAAAAAATGTTTCAAGCGATTTTCTCCTTTTATAAATTATTTTTCCGTTGAAAGTGCCTCTTCCAAATGGAAGTTGGCTCTTATTTCACCGATTTTTTCTTTTCTGGCATTCAGAACTGGTGCATGTACATATCTATCTAAATTTGTAAATAAGTTCACTTCTTTATATCCTAGTTGATTTAACACTTCCATTGCAGCGACATTTACAGCACGTGTTCCTCCATCTTCCACCTTAATGGCAATTCCGATTCCTTCTTGGATAAGTCCCATACATTGGACCGCCTCTGCACCTGCTTTCGATACAATTCGCCCTTTATAAGCTTTCATTAGGTCTGTATCAAACCTATTTGTTCCTCCAACCATTTCTGGAAACTCCACCATACTATCCCTAATTCGTTTTACTATATCTATTCGGTTTACCGACTTAATAGAATCAGGGTTTGCTAATCTAGCATAGCCAAGTGCAGCATTATATAGAGGCAATTGATGTACTGGCACCCCGCAGCCATCTACACTCAACTTTATTTTTTCTTTCGGAAAATCACATATTGTTGCAATTGCTTCCAATATACGCTGTTGATGAGGATGCTCTACCTCCCGATATGTGGCAATATCCTCCTTCATATGAATCGCCGCAGCGAGCATACCTGCATGCTTACCAGAACAATTACTGAACACGGGGGTGACATCTTTGCCCTTTCGCAGCAGTTCCTTATAGCTTTCTAAATTCCATGGAGTATGTGTACCACATTGCAAGTTATCCTCTTGTATTCCCAATCTTTCTAATATGCGCAGGATTGTCTCCTGATGAAATAACTCCCCAGCATGAGAAGCACACGCAATTGCAATTTCCGCATTGTCATAAGAAAAGGAATCTGCCGCTCCTGTCTCTATAAGTGGAATGGCTTGAAAGGGCTTCAAGGAGGATCTAGGAAAGGTCATCCTCTCCGGATCCCCATAGAAATATAGTAATCTACCATCTTTGTCTACAACAGCTACATGAATAGAATGGCTGCTTTCAAGATATTGTCCACGGTAGACCTGTATAGGCTTCATCACTTTCATCTACTCCTTTTCCAGTTCTACCTTTAATGATGCCCTTAACTAGTAGAGCTTCGTGTCTAGAAATTTTCTTTCAACGCTTCATACTGAAATCCTTGTTGTTGATAGTTCTGTCTTTGATACATCTCTCTCGGAGTATCTTCTCCATCTGCCAGCAAAATAATTGTCTTATTAGGAAATAAATCCATAATCTTTCTTTGCATGCGAGCAGCAATCCCTTTGCGCTGATACTCTTCAATTACAAAAATTCCGTCAATTTCAACCGTTTTATCGGCAATAATTACTTCTAAAGCACCAGCTGCTTTCCCTTTATAATAAGCAATGACTTGCAAAAACAGCGGATTTTTGAAATTTTTCTGATAGATTTCTGTTTTCCCTTTTGCATAATCTACTCCATATTCTAAGTCTTGATTATATTCTAATTGCAAATAATCCTCAAAATTCTCTTCTGTTACTTTCTGAATTAGAATGTCCTCACTAGGATATAAAACCGGAAAATTGCAAGGAGCAATGGCATAAAGCTCTGTCATCCCTACTTCATAATGAAGATTTTGCACAATGTACTCCAATAAATCCTTCGTGAATTTCTCATTTTCTGGAAATACAAATTTAAGATGTTTCTGACCAGTTTTTTGATGAAATGTTTTTAAATAATCTTCCACTAACTCGAACTCCTGAATAGTGGGCATCTTTTTAAATTGGATATAGTTACTGTCATATTGAAGCAGCATTTCCTCATTATGAACATGGAACCAATCGCTAGTCTCTTTTACTCGTTTTCCTTCTTTATGAATGTTCTTATAGGTTACTTTTTCCATGATGTTAATCATACCCTTTCCAAAAACTTCTTATCATATTATATCTATAATAAACGATTCAATCCTATAAATCAGTAGATTAATAGAAAAAAATGACATTGAGCAATTCTAAACAAAATAGGACTGCCCATATTTAGAACAGTCCTACATCTCCGACAGAACATATTTAAATGGCTTTCGCATCTTCCCTTGTTTCTCTCCATAAAAATACTTCATTTCCCATTTCATTATATTGTACTTTTTGGAAAATTTGCATCATCATTAAGATACCTCTTCCTCTTTCCTCCAACACAATATCACTCATAAGCTTTTCCGTACCATACCTTTCGATATCACGAAATTTCTTCTTCACATCAAACCCATTTCCGTGATCCTTGATTCGCATATCCAAGATATTCTGATTATACTGTAACTCTAATATAACGGGATAATTTCCATGTTCTATTGCATTATTAACCGCTTCTCCTATTCCAACGCTCAGCAAAAAATCTTTATCCAATAAATCTCTAAATTCTTTATTTAGCTTTTCTTTCCATTCTTTTTCCGTATGATCATGTATTACTATTGTTTGATAAGTAATAAGCCCATTCATAAGTTGCCCCCCAATTTAAAAAAGCAAACTCCTTATTAAATCGACAAAAGACTAAAATCGCTTCACTGAAATAAATAAAACACCAATGGAATAGAATGGATATATTAAACTTATACAGAAGCGGTAATCTTATATTTGCCGGTTGCTCGCTGTCGGAGCTATACATTTTTTAAAATTTATTTAAACATTTATATTGAACAAAAAAAAGCTAACAAAACAAGGTTAGTTTGGTTAGCCGGTTGCGCTAGTAGCTCATAATCAACAAAGCGCCCAAATAAGTTGATTAATCATAGCTTTCTACCTTTCATTATTCTTATTATCTTATAGAATTTTTAAATTATATAGTATTATATACCCATATCTTTAGAGCATAAACCTATTCTTTTAGAAATCATATTTATTTTCGATAATTCTTTTGAAATTCCTCTATTTTCATAGAAATATCTCGCAAAGAAAAAACCCGAACAGCCATACGAAAATTTCCTTTCGCGTAATTGTTCGAGTTTAACTTTAAATAGAATGCTCATAACCTCTTATTTTATCTCTATCTTATATTTTCTATTTCTATACTGAATGGTGACAGACTCTTGTTCTAGACTAACAATAGGCTGAAAAGAAATCTCCTCTACTCCTCGGTCTGTTCCGAGAATACTTGAAACCAATAAATGCCTTCCAGGTGCTAAACGCGACGTTAACGTCGGCAATACGGTTTTTGAATAGAGTAAATTGGTATTAGGCTCAGG
Organism: Niallia sp. FSL W8-0177; assembly: GCF_038006285.1. Lineage (NCBI taxonomy): Bacteria > Bacillati > Bacillota > Bacilli > Caryophanales > Bacillaceae > Niallia > Niallia sp. FSL W8-0177. Next base: position 913,948 of record NZ_JBBOUX010000001.1, on the reverse strand, counting down.
TATTATTAATTCTGTTTTCCGTTTTCCAAAGATGTCCATAATCCCTGTTGTTCCTACCTCTGATGGGTAAAAAAGACTATTTTCATCTTTGATTACATAGGCAGCCCCTTCAGTCGCAGGTGCAGAAAATCCACCTTCCGCTGTCTCTATCTCTCTATTTGTATGAATGCGATGAATGCGAACATGCCAAGGGGTTAAGGGAATTAGATACGTATCAATTGTTACATCCCGCCAAGGCTTCCATGTAGATACGATATAATCATCATGGATTTCATATGACTCACAGCCACTACGACTTCTATAGCGATTATCACATTCAGACAGTGCCAGGCAATTATCAAATGCTCCTTGCTTTAATAAAACATTACCTTTAGGCACACTAAAACCAAAGGTGGTGGAATACACAAATTTTTCATATTTTGCGTCTGCATGGGCGTGTTCATGAGAATGCTGTCCAGAAGTAAATGCTTGCACTTCTTTTCCTTCAGAATCATGGCAAATGATCATCCTCGGACTTTTTTGCACACTTTTCTCTAGGAACTTAACTGGTTCTTCCTCTGCCTGCCAAAAAGGATGACTCTCTGGAAGAGCTAACAGCAGGAATGTCTTTAAGGACCAATAAGGAGAACCTGGAGCATTATAGCCTTCTGCCATATTTAAGTTTTGGTAACCATAGCCAATCGTTAAAAGTCCTTCTGGAGAAAAAATCGACTGCTTAAACCAATACCGTAAATTATTTAATACTAATCTTTTAATTTGTCCCCAAGGCAATGCTTCAACATCTGCAAATGCCAATGCAGCCCAAAAGGAGGATTGTGCAAATCGATAGGTTAAACTTCTGCCAAATGGAATAGAAGATCCATCTGAAGAAAACCATTCTTTAAAATCTTGAGCAAACTGAATAGCCCTCTCCTTATAAATCGCTGCCCTTTCTGGATCTTCATCCTCCATTACTTTTGCATAAATTAATCCGTAATAATGCATGGCAAAAGGAATATAATAATCAATTTGATTCTTATATCCATCAAAATACCAACCATTTTTTAAATAATACTGATCTAATTGTTGAAGATCCGCTTCTAATTTTTCTAAACTATAACTTCTACCGCATTTTTTTAATGCTACGTTTACTAATACGCGGAAAAATAACCAGTTATTATTCGGGATTGTATTTTCATTGATTTGATATAGCCAATTAGCTAAATTTTCCTTTTGCACTGTTGATAGAATATCCCAGAAATCAGCCTTACAGTGAATAAGCGTACAAGAAAGTGCTGCCATTTCAACAAACCGTTGATCATACTCTCCGGTAATCCCCCAGTAAGAATCACTTGTTGGCGTTGTTCCCTCTATAATTCCTTTTACTAATTGTCGTTTTATTGCTGGATATTTATTAGGTGTTACAGAAAATAATGGCCCCCAGCCCCAAAATGGACGTAAAAACGCTTCTAATTCTCTTGTTTTTTGCCCATATACTGAGCCATTTGTACCTAGATTCAATAAACCTGCCTTCTGTTCATTCCCCAACATAAATAAGGGTTCGTATAAGTCATATAAAGCACGTTCTAAATCCTCTCTTGTTCTTAATGGGTTCTTTTTTACTTTCACATTATATTGATTCAACCGATCCATCTCCTAAAGGAAATTTTCTTGCCCTTTCCATCTTACTGCCAGAATAATACTCCCTTTTGTCGCAATATATTTAATCCCTCAACAAAATAATAATCTCCATAAATTAGTGGGACATCAACATTTTTTTGCTCTGGAAAATGACTTGTTCCGTGTCCTAATAAGCCTTCCTCTTCTTTATCTGCATCAGTAGCACAAGTTATATATAAGGTTTTTAATAAAGTTGCGCCTGCTTCCTGATAAACAGGCTTTTCAAAGTCGGCTACAAGTGTTCCAAGCAGGAGTAAGCCACAGGCTGCAATGGAACCTGCTGATGAATCAGGATAATGGTATTTGGTTTCGCCATCTTCAGGTATGCGAAAATCCCAAACAGGACATTCATTAGAACGAAGATTAGATAGAAAAAAGTGGGAAACTGATTTTGCGGCATGTAAAAATGCGCTATTATTAGTATGTAAGTAGGATAATGTCAGACCATACAAAGCCCAAGCAGTTCCCCTTGACCATGCGCTATCTGGTGCATAGCCTTGACCACCAAGCTTATCTACTACTTCTCCAGTTTCTGGATTAAAAACAACAATATGATGTACGGAACCATCTGGTCTAATAAAATGTCTTAAGACTGTTTCTGCATGCTTTTCTGCAGCTATTTTAAACCGTGGATCTCCCGTTTCTGCTGAAGCCCAGTATAGCAGCGGAAGGTTCATCATACAGTCAATGATTGCGACACCGCGATTATCATCCTTCTTCGACCATGCATTCCAAGCACGAATATAATTACCTTGGGCATTAAATCTTCCTAATAATAAATTGGCTGCTAATAATCCTCTTCTTCTTGATTCTTTATTGCCCGTAAGTTTATAGTTTGCTAGACTTGTCAACGTCCACATAAATCCCATGTCATGATCTAATTTCTCTGAATCTGACAATAAATAATCCAGTTTTTCTTCACACTGTTCTGCTGTTTTTCTAAGAGCTTCCATTTTATTATCTTGATATACTTGCCATAAAACCCCTGGCCAAAAACCAGCTGTCCACCATTCCGGACTTTCTAGTACATACTTCTTATCTATACTGGCATGGGGAAAATTAGCACCAATCGTTTCATTATTCCGTGCCGTTTTCTCTACGACAAACTCCCACGCTTCAGCCACCCATTGCTCCTTTTTACTCATATAATCATCCTACCCTTCTATTTGATTTCTGACACGCATAAAAAAGAAAAGGCTTTCATTTTTTTAGAAAATGTCCAGCCTTTCTTTCTAAAAAGTAACGATACTCTCATTATATGGAGTCTATATTCCCTCAACAAGGCATTATTTTTACTACTTTTCCAAATAATTTTACTCGTATTGCCTTTTTGGAAATATGGCTATGCCTTCTTAACCAACTTTTCCGCTTCTATATTCCATCGGAGTTATACCAGCGTATGTTTTAAATAATTTTATAAAATAGCTTTGATTATCATAGCCCAATCGTTCGCAAATTTTCCCAACCGATTCATCTGTTTGTTCTAACAGCTCCTTTGCACGATTAATTTTCATCCGTGTTACATATTCCACAAATGTTTCTCCTACTTCCTTTTTAAACAATCTACTAAAGTAACTAGGATTTAAGAATAAATAACTAGAGATTTCATCTAATGTGATTTTTCGTTCTAGATTCATCGCAACAAATTTAAAGGCTTCAATAATCTCTTTTCTTTTCGTCTGATCAATCGTTTCATGATAATGAATGATTTTCTCAAAATAGTGCTTAAGCCAGTCCTTTAATTGATACATATACTCCATCAAAAAAATCTCTTTATGTTTGGATTCAAAGGAGTATTCGCCTGAAAAGTATTGCAGCGCTTGTAATTTCACATTTAAATCCAATAATAATTTCCAAAACCAATCCTTTACTATCTCTGGTGGAAATTGGTTTTCCATTATATATATCGTCCATTTATGGATGAAATTACTTATTCGCTCCACCTTTTTATTCAGAACAATCATTCTCATTTCTGTCGCTGCTTCATCATACTTAGCGAATAGTTCCTCCGTATTCTTTACACACTCCTTTATAGATGACACTGTTCTTGGGAGCATATAAAACAGCTGCTGATGATTATTTAACAATCTGTTGACTGTGTTTTGATAGTCTAATAAGCTTTCAGATGTTTCACCAATAATGGATGAACTGTGCATATTTAAGCCTTTGTCAATCGAGAGCTGAATCATTTTCAACGTTTCTTTTGCATTCGATAAAGCGTTCCTCTGATATCCTAAGTCTCTTGGAAAAAAGATAAAAACCTTATTGGAATGATTAAGAAAATGAACGGCTAAAGGATTTAGTCTTCCTAATAATTCTCCCACAATATTAGAAACTGCAAAATATAAGGTTTCTTCTGGAAATAAATCTAAAGGATGATGATGGATTGATAACAGTGTTACAATATATCCTTTGTCCGCTAATAAGCCAAATTTTTTTCGGTCACTTTCCCATTCAGCTTCCTTTTTATAATAGCCATTATTTATTAATCTTTTTATGAATGCCGTCTTTTCTTTTTCGATGTTTTTATGAAGAATATGCTGTAATTTTTGTTCTTTTTGTTTATTATTTAGCATAGTGTCAAGTTGTATTTTAAATTTCTCAAGTAATTCATATAGCTCTTCTAGTTCAAATGTATCCTTTACTAAATAATCGCTGACCTGTAACTTAAGTGCTTCTCGGGCATAATTAAATTCTGTATGACAGGATAACAACGCCACTTGCAAGCTTTCATTGATCGACTTCATTTTTCTTGTTAATTCAATTCCATTCATCTTAGGCATGCCAATATCAGAAATTAGCACATCAGGCATTGTTTCTTCTGCTTTTTTTAAGGCACTTACTCCATTTTCATGGGTACTCATCACTTCAAAGCCGAGGCTTTTCCAGTCAATTGTTTTCGTCAATAGCTCTAATACAGGATAGTCATCATCTACAAGCATCACTTTATACATTCTTTTTTCCACCTTTCATTGGGAGATTCAAAATGACTTTTGTGCCATTTCCAAGTTCGCTTATAATATCCATATTAAAAGCTGGTCCAAAGGTAATCGATAATCTTTCATAGACATTGGCTAAGCCTAACGACGAGAATCCTTTCACTTGCTGCTTTCTTTTCGGATTCTCCAGTGATGCGGCCTGAAAAGTTTTTTTCTTTAATTGTTCTAAATCCTCTTTGTTCATTCCTAAACCGTTATCTTCAATCGTAATGATTAACATCTCATTTACTATCACTGCATGGATTAAGATTAATCCATCAGACTGATTAAATCCATGAATAATCGAGTTTTCAATAATAGGCTGGAGAATAAACCTTGGAATTTCAAATGGATAAGCATCTGGATCGATATCCATCTCTAAGGAAACTTTTCGATTTTGTCTCATATTCATAATGTGAACAAAATCGAAAAGAATTTCTATCTCCTCTAAAAATGTGATTATTTCTTTATTTTTATCAATAGTTATGCGCAGTAATTTTGTAAGAGATGTGATCATATTGGCACTTTCTTTGTCTCCTCTTATCATTACCTTCATGCGAATGGAATTTAATACATTAAACAAAAAGTGAGGATTTATTTGCGCTTGTAGCATGGCAAATTCTGCTTTTCTTTTCCTAGCCTCTGTTTCCGTTATTTCTTCAATTTTTGTATTAATATGATCTAGCATCAGATTAATTGATTTACTTAGCCTTCCTATTTCATCTTTCCCTTTAATTTTTGAACGGACAATCAAATTCCCTGCCTGAACTTTATCAGCTAGTTTTGCTAAATATTCGAGCGGTTTCGTAATTGTTTTCATTGAATAGGTAAGTAAAAGCAAGAAAAGCATAAATGATAGTACTTGAATAAGAAATACTTTCTGAAATATCCCATTTAATTTATTTATCGATTGTTCATAAGGAACAAATGACACTAATTTCCAATTCGAAAAAGACAGGGTATGTTCGGTGACGATGTACTCCTTATCTTTCATTTTCAAAACTTCTGATCCATCTCGATTGAATAAATTAGACCGATAGGTGAAAACGGTTCCTATTTTCTCGTCATCACTATGTGACAGGATTTTACCAGATGGATTAAGCATCATGACATCATTATATCCATCCATTTTAGTAAATACTTCGCTTAGTTTATTTTCCATTATGGTAACAACCACATATCCGTAAATTTGGATGCCCTCATCCCTTAAGGTGCGGACAATTGAAATTTGATAAGGATTATTCTTTTTTTCCAATTCAAAAATCGTTGGCTGAGATTCAATCCAAGTAGATTCATATCCAACAGCTTCTTCGATGTCTTCATACCACTTTTCTTTAAATAAATCTCTTGGATCAAATTCAGCAACATTATAATTTGTGAAGTATTTTCCATTTTTTAATAATATGGTGACATAGGATTTCTCTCCAACTAGTGTGATATTCTCAATGGTGCGGTTTATTTCATTTTCCAATAGATATTGATCATACCCATCCTTGTCTGCATCACTTTTCGCTAGTCCTTTTAAAACCGTATTCATTTTCGGATCAAGCTGCACGAAATTAGCAACATAAAGCATATCGCTAAATAGCTTTTCTATATATTCACTTGCAATATTCAGCTCTCTATTCGCATTAGAAAGCGCCTGTTCCTTCACTGTATTTTTTGTCATATAATTATAAATTAAAAGCGAGATAACTGCTGGAATAATCAAGCTGATGATAGAAATTAAAATGACCTTATAACGAAAAGAACGGGGAGTCCACATATTTTTTAACCAAATAAGCAATATGTTTCCTCCCCTCATCTTGTTTTTTTATTTATTGCTATCGATTAATTCTTGTACCCTTTCATTTGTTACCTTTATCGTTTCATCGACATCTTGTTCATCAAAAATTAATTTTTCATATTCTTCATTCACTACTTTGTAAATTTCAGCCTGATAAGATACTGGTGATACTAGTTTAGAAGATTTCTCATTTGAAAGAACATTCGTTAAAGATTCTTTGTCCACCTTTTCTGGGTTTAGCGTACCAGTTAATATATTATCAATTATTTCTCCAAATTGATCATTACTTACATTATTCCAAGATGGAATATTTTTTCCTTGTAAAATTTGTCCTTCCGTTGTATACCAACGAATAAATTTATAGGCTTCTTCTTTATGTTCTGAGTTATTGGCGACTGCCATAAAGTCAGTAGTTACCGGAGTATACCCGCCTTCTGCGTCACTCGTGTTCTTTGGATAAGGAGCAACTGCGACGTTAAACTCCAATGGGAATTGGTCCGTTCCCCCCAATTCTGTATTCATCCAGCTGCCAATTAGTACTGTACTAGCATCCTGGTTAAAAAATTGATTTCGATAATGAAGTTTTTGAGACATGATATCGGTATAAGGGACAGCGGATTTGTCGACTTTTTCCATTTGATAGCGTATTTCCAGCGTCTTCTTAAAGAGCGGATTTTCAATATTGGAGCTTCCATCTTCTTTAATAAATTCTGTATTTTCTGCTTCACTAGCTAATGCTAGTTTCATAAACTCTAACCATCCACCATTTTGCGGACCAAAGAAAAATGTTCCATAATGATCATCTGTTGTTAATTCTTTCGCATATGTTTGAAATTCATCCCATGTCCAATCTGTCGGAACTTCTAAGCCTGCTTTATCTAAATGATCTTTATTTAATAAAACATACCATGGATTAAATTTACCTGGTAAAGCATAATATTTATCACCAATTTTGGTATCTACTTTATATTCATCCGTGACGGTGTAGCCCTCTTTTTCAATAAATTCATCAATGGGAGCCACCATTCCCATACTCACACGCTGTGCATAGCTTGCTGTATCACTAAACATTAGTACATCTAGCTGTTCACCAGAAGCAGCAGCTAAATCTAGCTTTTTAATTGCCTCTTGTGTATCTCCCTTTTCACTTAAGATGACTAAATCCACATTTATATCTGGATTTGCCTCTTCAAAAGCTGCAATTGTCTTTTTCCAGTTATAAGATGCTTCATTACCGTGAGTGTGGAATTTAATTGTTACTTTTCCATCTTCATTGCCAGAAGCTTTTTCTGATGCTCCACTACTACATGCCGTCATGACTAAAGTAAGAATTAAAACAAAAATTGATAGCTTCCAAGATTTTCTTTGCATCTGTTTATTCCCCCTACGTATTATATCATGTAAACCCTTACAGGAATAGATTAACAGAAGTTCCCATCTTACTAATAAAAATAATTTTACTTATCCTGCAACAATTTTTACTTTTAATTTTAACAGTATTAGGAGGAATATAATTGTCTGCTTCTCTCTTTTAACTTTGAAACTTCCCTTCCTGTAATTTAGTTATTCTTATTTCAGCCATCTTCATAAAAATCGGATTAGAGAAATATAATAGAATAGTAGCAAGTCCACTACCTATAAAAAGCAAACCAGCACCTGAAAATACTACGCCTAAAAACAGCATCGTAAAGACACCGATGATCATGGACAACGTATGGAGTGGATGAGTACATGCAAGCAGAAAGGCTACTTTAAAATATTGAAAAAGCTTCAATTCATAATGAACATATACAGGAAACAGATAGAGTAACGTCAATAAGAAAAGAAACACTCCCCCAACTAACATTCCTATTAACCCAACATTTATTGATCCTTGTATCGACGCAATAATTCTCCAATCGATATAAAGGAACGCGATAAAAGCAAACACAACTGCTCCTACTTTATTTGCTTTACGGATTTCTTGCTTAAATGTCTGCCAATATGTACGCAATACTGGAATATCTGTTTCCTTTTGAAGCCATTTACGAATAATAGTCACCATTGCTACAGTAGAAGGGAAAAGGCCCCCAATAAAGAGGCCCATTGCACTGAAAATAAGCCAAAGTAAATTAATATAAGCTAATCTCGTAATCCATTGACAGACATCATAAACCTTTCCAGACCATCCCCCAATTTCTGCTTTCATGAATCAATCCCCCATCTCATCCTATATAACTTAATCTAAATGAAACACTTCCTCCAACTTATGTGACACAGGACTATAATCTTCATTCGTCTCCATAATTGGCGCCATATACTTCCACCATTTTCTGCATATTGCCGTTTGGGATATCGCATCATATGCCGCCTCGTCCTCTACTTCTAAATAAGCAAATAACACTTGGGATTCATGATGAAGATAAATGGAATAATTGGAAGCGCCATGTTGCTTCAGCGCCTCTTCCATTTCTGGCCAAAGCTCGTCATGCCTCTTTTTATATTCGTTTTCATATCCAGGTTTAATAAACATAATCGATGCTAATCTTTTCATTGTATCTCCTCCTATTTTTCAGAACTAAATTCAAATTCTAGATATACACGAAAATTCCTGCTTAATTTCTTAAGAGAGAGATCAAGTAATAGCACTTCTTCTCCTTTATTAAAATGGTTAACAAACGAATCTCTTTGTATACTTACCTCATAGTAATTGGAATCAAAATAAATATGGATGCAAGATTCTCCTTTGATACTTATTCCACCATCACATCTTTCAACCGAAACATTGGGCAATATAAAGCGTTCAATGATGGATTTTGGCTCTTCAGAAAACTTAAAAATGTCTTCCACGATTAATTTTGGAAACTCTGTTTTAATCCAAGTGAATTTCCGCGAGACATTTAATAGAGATGGATCTCTATAAGCTTTTGTCATTTCCAATTCAAACAAATCTCTCTTTCTATCAGAATTGGCAGTGACTAACCGAGCATAACTGGCTTTTCCTGCTTCTTGGTAAGAATGATTGATAATAGGGACGGAATGGCCTTTCGAACTATTACATAAATAAGTGTATCTATTCTCATTGAAATAGTCCTTCGTATATAAGCCACTTCCCAAATCCTGCAGCAAAGTTGTCTTATTGGCTTGAAGGATAAAATGTCCGATATCATTATGATTATGTGGCTCATTATTGCTTCCCCCTTTAGCTGCAAAAGCAAAAGACCCTGCATTTGATTGAACTCTAGAGATTAACCACTGGGAGTCCTCAGAAATAAACGTTCCTTCTTCCCATTTGCTTGGTGATAACGACGAATCAAACCATAATAACGCGCGGATGGCTGGTGCCCATCTGCTACAATGATCATCTTGATATCGCGCATATAATGGAAGTTCTGGAACGATAACGTCCTCATACTGATTTACTAAGAAATGACTCATCCCTATAAGTACTTTTGCTTTAGGGGGTGCATCAGAAAAATTCACCACTAAATCTCCCTCTAAAAATGATCGAATAGGAATAAAAACCAAATCCATATTGCCAATATAAATATCCTTCCATACATATTCCGTCTTCTGCAAAACCACTTAAATAACTTTCCATTACAGGGAGAACTTTTTCTAAAATAAGCGCAAGTTCTGTGGAATCTTGGATTAAATGGATGGCAGCTGAACCGATAGAACCCCCACAAACAGCGGCCCAATTATGGGTTTCTGTTTCCCATTTGAAATTTCCTTCGAGAAAGGGAATAAACGTCCGATTATACACCTCTTCATAAATTCTTTTCCCTATCAATGGATCTAAGTATTCTTTTGTGAGCGTATATATTTCACTTAAGGCAAAAGCTGTTTCAGCAGAAAATAAGTCGATTGTATAAGTAGTATCTTGTTTTTCTGTAAGTGAATATAATTGACCACAGTCAGTTTCGGGACTATTTATTAGATGGGCAGGTAAACACCATGAGAATTCATTACAGATAGACCAAATAATATCTTGCAGTACTTTACGAAATTCCTCCTTTTCTGGTTCAAGAAGTACCATGATTGCATAGGTATTCAATTTTCTTCTTTTCTGAAAATATGCTGTTTCATATTCTATTCGAGTACCTGTTGTTTCAAATAACTGAAACAACGAATACGGCAGTTCGTCATTATTTATTTTTTGTTGTTGAAGCTGCTCTAGTGTCTCACTTACTTGTTTTAGGATATCAGCATAATCAGGATTATGTTGAATGGATTTCCACCATGCTTTTTTTGCTTCAGCATTTGGAAAAAACAGAGAATATTTCCCATCTAGCTTCTCCAGCAACTCTTCGAAAGTCAATATTCACGCCTCCTTTTAGCCTTTTACTCCACCTAATGCTATCCCTTCAATTACTTGTTTTTGCCCAATAATAAATACGATTACGAGCGGTAAAATAGCTGAGACTGCCGCAGCCATAATTAGAGAGTAAAATTCGCCATTGATTGTCGTAAACTTCTGCATTGCAAGCTGTATCGTCAATAAATGATCAGAACGAAGGAAGATTAATGGGTTTTGATAATCATTCCATGTCCAAATAAATCGAAGGATGGCATAGGTCGCTATGGCTGGCTTTACAATTGGAAGTACAACTCGCCAGAAAATCTTCCAGTGTCCGGCTCCATCGATTTTTGCAGCTTCAACAAGCTCATTCGAAACTCCCATAAAAAATTGTCTAAGCATAAAAGTACCTAGCACACTAAAGCTTCCTAATAAGATTAACCCTAAATGACTATCAAACAGCCCAATTTTGCGGTAAATAATAAATTGTGGTACTAAAATTGCCTGTGCAGGTACCATATAAGTAGCTAAAACGATTAAAAACAAGAAATTACCTAACCGAAAATTCACTTTTGAAAATCCATAGGCTGCCAGCGCAGAAACAGTTACCGAAATAGCAGTAGTAAATACTGTCACTTTAATGGTATTCCAATAATAAATGTAGAATGGATTTTCCCCAAACCAGACTTCTTTATAATTGTTGAAACCATTCCATCTTTCTGGAATCCACTGTATAGGAAATTTAAAAACGTCTGCTTCTATCTTAAAGGATGTCGAAAGCATCCATACAAACGGAAGAAGAAACATAATACTTATCATTAACATGACGATTGTCATTATCGCTTTATTTATGGATAGTGATTTAAGCATCCGCAAACCCTCCTTAATAATTCACCCATTTTTTCTGTCCTAACCATTGAATAAGCGTAATAGCAAAAACAATAAAGAATAAAATAACGGCCATTGCAGAAGCGTGACCTATATCTAAATTAACAAAAGCAGTATCGTATAGGTTCCATACAATCATGCTTGTTACGTGCATTGGTCCTCCTTTTGTTAAAACAGAGATTAAATCAAATACTTTAAAGGTTGAAATAATACCAGTAATCAACAAGAAGAAAGTAGTCGGTGAAACCATCGGTAACGTAATGTTTTTAAATTTCACCAATGCGCTTGCCCCATCAATATCAGCGGCTTCATATAGATCTCGTGGGATGGACTGCAGTGCAGCTAAATAAATGATCATATTAAAACCAATCGAAATCCAAATTTGTATAAACATAATGGAAACTAATGCAAAGCTTGGATCTGCAATCCATTTGGGAGGATTATCAATGCCGAGTGACATAAGAAATTGATTAATCGGACCTAAAGATGGGTGAAACAATACTTGCCATACTACTGCAATTGCCACCACACTTGAGATATACGGCATAAAAAATGCTACTTTAAAATAACTCTTAAAATAAACATTTCGATCGATTGCAATTGCTAGAAACAAAGAAATAACCATACAAATTGGTACCGTTAACATAAAAATAGCATTGTTCATTAAAGAGCGTATAAATATCTTATCTTGAAATAAATCTATAAAATTTTGTAGTCCTACCCATTTCAATTGCGAAATATTAGTAATAAAACTCCAATCAGAAAGACTTAAAATGAAGGTTGCAACAATTGGCAGTAAGACAAGGATGGAAACACCAATTAACATTGGTGAAACAAACGCAATCCCTGCCCAATTTTCATTTTTCACATGTTTACTTTGCCGCTTTTTCTTAGTTGGCTTTACTATATCCGCAGTCTTAACCTCTGTACTAGCACTCATGTTACTCACCTCTATCATCTTATTTTCTTTCATTATAGTAAAAATGACAGCACTTACATTAACGTTATTTTGCTCAATACAGAGACAAAATTTACTTCTTTCATTTGGCTTGTAACAATGGAAGGTACTATCTATGAGGATGATAGAAGTGATAAAGAAAAGATTTGTTAGTCACAATATTATAATAGTCTTCGTCCTTTGCAGCAAAAAAGAGAAAAAAACCATTCATTTGATTTCTTCCTCTTCTTGTCTTTTTCTATTCCATGACACGGAATTTCAGTTTTGTTTCAGCTTGATATATTTCTCCTGGCTTTAAAACAACGGATGGGAATGCAGAGTGATTGATTGCATCGGGAAGCCCTTGCGTCTCCAAACATACCCCTAAATATTTTTTAGCAATTACCCCATTGAAACGATATTGATCTTCTAACATATTCCCTGTATAAAGAACGACTGCAAGCTGGTTTGTAATTAAAGACATTTCCCGTCCACTTTCTCGATCTCGCAAAATAGCAGAATGAGAACCATCTTCTGCAAACACAAGCGGATGATCGTATCCATTTCCTACTATTCTATTTTGTTCAAAATCATTGTCCATTCCTTCTTTCAATAACTTGCCTTTTGCAAAATCAAATGGAGTGTTATTTGTTGGAATCATTTTTCCGGTCGGAATAAAATCTTCCCTAAGCTCTAGAAAGCGGTCGACATCTGCAATCAGCTCATGCTCTAAAATATCTCTTTTGTTATTACCGCTTAAATTAAAATAAGAATGATTAGTTACAGTAACAGGTGTTTCTTTATCCGTTTTCCCGCTATAAGATAAGATTATTTCATTATCATTTGTCAATAGATAATCTACAGTTAAGTCAAAATTACCTGGATATCCTTCTTCTCCGTCTGGACTATGGTATGTATAACGGATGCCTATTGCATCATCCTTTTCTACTATTGAAGATGCAAAGACCACTTCACTCCATCCTATATTTCCGCCATGCAAATGATTAGGAGGGGTATTGGTATTCAAGCGGTACTCTTTTCCATTAAGTTCAAATTTTCCTTCTTTAATTCTTCCAGCAACTCTTCCTACAATGGCACCTAAATATGGTCCTTTATTTTCTCGATACTCTTCTAATGTTTCAAAACCAAGCACTACATTTTCCTTGTTTCCTTCTTTATCAGGTACGATTATCTTCGTAATAATGCAGCCGTAATTCATGCTAGAAAAACTCATTCCGCTATTATTTGTAAAAGTAAATTCCGTTACATCTGCTCCGTTTATTTCTCCCATTGATCTTTGACTGTAATTCATATGAACCTCTCCTCTTTAAAAATATTCTCTACATCTTTCCTAGTACTTAAATGAATACCTTTACCCTAAAACCCAAATTTGAAATCGCCTTCATTTCACTTTTCAAAAAAAATTCCATGCCATTTGTAGTAACTAATATAGTTTGTTTAACATATTAACTATTCTACTTATCTATTTTACTTTATTTGATTAAACTTGGTAATATCTTTTTATTAGAAAGACAGAATTTCATAAAAAAAGCTGTCAACACTCCTATCAGGTTGTTAACAGCTTCCTCCTATTATTAATGAACTCTTACGGCGAATGTTTCATATGGCTTTAACTGTAAATTCGAAAAGTCAGCATGTTGGCGGTGATAGTTGCTAATGATGATATCCTCACTCTCGCCAAACACAGGCATAATTAGGCTTCTGTCTTGCGCGCTAAAGTTTGCAATCACAATCCATGTCTCTCCTTCAAACTTACGAGTATAGGCAAAAATTTCTTCTTCTGTATCTTTGATTAATTCGAAATCTCCCCATACAATGATTGGGTTATCCTTTCTTAATTGAATCAAAGATTGATAGCAATAAAAGACAGAATTAGGATCTTCTAAATTATTTTTCACATTTATCTCCGTATAGTTGGGATTTACATGAAGCCAAGGTGTTCCTGTGGTAAAACCGCCATTTTCCGTATCATCCCATTGAAGAGGTGTTCTTGCATTGTCTCTGCCTTTTACATTAATAGAATGAAGAATCTCCTCTTTCGTATATCCTTTTGCTAATCGCTCATGATACATATTAATGCTTTCAATATCATTTACTTGACTAATATCTGTGATGGGGCAATTGGTCATACCGATTTCTTCACCTTGATAGATGTAAGGTGTTCCTTTCATTAAATGCAAGAGAATGGCAAACATTTTTGCACTTTCTACCCGATATTCTTTATCATTTCCCCAACGCGAAACGATTCTTGGTAAATCATGATTATTCCAGAATAAGCTGTTCCAGCCTTCATTTCCAAGTGATGTCTGCCATTTAGCAAGAATGGTTTTTAATTGATTGATTTCTAATGGCTTCAGATCCCATTTTTGTTTGCCTTCTTGCTTATCTAAACCAATATGCTCAAACTGAAAGACCATCGAAAGCTCTTTTCTAGCTGGATCGGAATATAATTTAGCAATTTCCGGTGTTGCTCCCCATGTTTCTCCTACTGTTAAAACATCATAATTGCCAAACGATTTTTCATTCATTTCTCGGATATACTCATGAAGCTTTGGACCATTTCCAGTAATACCAAGATCAGGTTGTTTTCCTACTAAATCAATCACATCCATTCGGAAGCCGCCGATTCCTTTGTCTAACCAATAGTTCATCATTTTCCAAACTTCTTCTCGGACTTTTTTATTTTCCCAGTTTAAATCTGGTTGTCTTTTACTAAATAAATGTAAGAAATATTGGCCGCTTTCTTCATCATATTCCCAAGCAGAACCACTAAAAGTGGATTTTAAATCATTTGGAGCTTCGCCATTTACTGGGTCACGCCAAATATAATAATCACGGTATGGATTGTCTTTTCCTTTTTTTGCTTCTATAAACCACTTATGTTCATCGGATGTATGATTGACTACTAAATCCATGACAATTTTAATTCCTTTTTCATTCGCCGCAGCAATTAATTCATCCATGTCTGCCATTGTACCAAACTCATCCATTATATCTTGATAATCACTAATGTCATAGCCATTATCATCATTTGGTGATTTATATACAGGGCTTAGCCAAATTACATCAATGCCTAGCTTTTGCAAATAATCTAATCGATTAATGATCCCTCTAATATCGCCAATTCCATCCCCATTACTATCTTGAAAGCTTCTTGGATATATTTGATATACAACCGATGTTTGCCACCATTTCTTTTCCATTTCGTTACCCACTTTCTATTCTTATTCGTCTAAGCGTAAACGTTTACGTTTAATTTAAAAAAATTTAATGTTCCCAATGTTTTACTGATGCTCTTTCCACTATATCGAATGGGAGCATTTCTGTTTTTACTGCTTTCTTTTGCTGAATTGCCTCGATTATTTTGAAACAGCCCTTTTCTCCCATTAACCGAAATGGCTGCTCAATCGTCGTTAAGGGTGGTACAGCCATTTCCGCAACTCTCGTATTATCGTAGCCTACGACGGAAAGGTCCTCTGGTATTTTTATCCCTAATTCATAAGCAGCTGAAATAATGCCAAGCGCTACCTCATCACTTACACAAAATACTGCTGTTATCCCATCCTTTTCAGTATGAAAAGCATAAAGGGCTTCTTTTCCTGCCGTAAAACTATAGTCTCCTGCTTTTATGTCGTTAGCAGAAAAGTTTAATCCATGATCTTTTAACGCTTTTTTATATCCTTCAATTCTTGGAATCCCAGCTACTCGATCAGAGAAATCAACACCTGCCAAGCCAATTTTCCGATGACCATGTTTTATTAGATACTCTGTAGCAGCATAAGAGGCTTCATAATCATCTACTTTTATAAATGGTATTTGTTTATTTGGTGTATCTGTTGACAATAACACATATGGAATACTCAATGATTCAATAGCTTGAATTTGGTCTTCCATTAATGGAATGGATACAATAACAAGCCCATCCACTTTTCTTTCTTCCAGCATCTTCAAGCAATGAATTAAACGATTACCTTTAACTCCTGCATGAGATAAAATAACACTAAAACCATGTTTTTGTGCCAGCTTCTCTATTCCATTAACAATATCTGCATAAAAAATGGTTGATACACTCGGCATAATAATACCAATTAAATTACTAGATTTTTTTACTAAGCTTCTCGCCATTTCATTTCTTCGGTAACCTAGTTCTTCTGCGATATGGAGGATTTTCTTCTTTGTCTCTTCGTTATAGCCACCTGCGCCATTTAAAACTCGCGAAACAGTTGCAGTAGACACCTTTGCAGCATTTGCTATATCTTTTATCGTTATCGTCATTTTTGCCACCCTTTACGTAAACGTTTACGTTGCCTTCACTATAACATAAAAATATACTGCTTACAACACCCCAATGATTAAGAAATAATTAGTTTGATAGCATGGATTATTCTTTTCTATTATGTAGTCATTTGAACAGAACCCGGTAAATTCCATGCAAGACAACGCTATCTATATACAACCTTGACTAATAATTTATTCTCCGATATATCTCGTGAAAAATAAGTGAAATAAACTGAGCAAAACTACATAAAATCAACAACAACACAATAAAGATACAGAAAAGCACTATAAAAAACCACCTCAAAAGGAAAGGTGGTCAATGCACTTCGTCTATTATTTACTGCTATTATTTACTGGAAAATCGCCTTTCTCCCAATTAGTAGGACCTTCATTGCTTGGGATAAATTTGCTCCAATATTCACCAGTCTTCTTATCGAAAATGATAATATTATTCTCATTTGCAGGAACTAATTCATATCTATAATCATCATTATCATTCTCTACTTTTGTGGACTCTTTACCAAATGCAGACAATATGAACAAACCTAATATGGTAAAGCCTATTATAGTGGCTAACCCAAAAATTATGGATGAACTATTTTTCATTTTTCTACCTCCATACCTAATTTATATAATAAAAATTATTTCTCATTTTTTTTGAATTCCTTTTACCTTACTAAATGAAGCTTATCCTTTTATTTTAATTTTACTTTTATATCTCCTTTAATATAGTTTGGATAAGCAGCCAATTCGAGCTTTAAAGGATTTTTATACATTGTGTTATCAAAAGATAAAATCCAACTTATTTCTTTGTGCGAGCTTCTACTTTCTATCTTAGGAATGGAAAATTCTTTTCCATCTGCAGCAATTGCAGTACTAAAGAGGCCTTTTGGATCTTCCTCACTATTCGAATTCATAGAAAATTCCACTTGTGATTTTGATGTTTTCCCTAGTTTAAGCCTATCGTCTTTCGGACTGTTTATTAATGTATTTGTTTCTGTATTCACGATAACCATCGCTTCTTCTTTATCAATCGCCATTAGTTTATTGATCCGCAAATAAAGGTCCTTTGGTTTTTCAAAATAATTTGATTGGAGATAATACATTTTTTCATACTTACTCAAAGTTGTATTCACAATACCATTTGCAATAGACGACCATACTTCGCCGTTCTCATTTTCCAAGCGCATATCTTCAAATCCCAAAATTTCCTTTGTATTCGCTGGATCGAATGCTACCTTTACACCAATTCTTAAAGGATAGACAATCATTTCTTCAATCGTCATTTTTTGATTCTCTACTTCCACCACTTGGTTTATTGGATAAGTAATCTGCTTCTTTACATTTTCCTTTAGCTCAAAAGGAATCAGAAACTTTATTTCTTTGTTATCTATTACTGTAATGAATTCAAAATTAAACTTTAATTCCTTAAAGGAAAAAGGTTTAACAAATTGGTATTCCACCTTATCTTGAAATTCATTTTTGATATCTTCAGGAAAATCATTGCTTTGTACATGCTCAGGAAATTCTTCTTTATTAAAAAGATTAATATCCTTTATCTTTCCACCAGTTAGAGACTTAGTAGATTGTAATGTATAAAAAATATTTATTCCTGATTCATCCATAATCACTCCATCAATCGTTAACGTTAAATCACCTTTTGTCTCAGAAACATCTAGCTTTTGATAATAATCATTTTCGATAATGGCAGAATACCCTTTATCTTGTTCAATATAACCAATCAACCATTCCATTCCAGGGATGGATGAGAGGGCATTTGCGAAGGTTGGAGAAATCCGAATAGATGTTACAAAGGAAATGATGATTATTGCAGCAATTGCAAGCCCGATTAATCTTTTTTGTTTTTTCTTCGCCCGATTTTGTTCCTGTTTAGCTTTCAAAATTCCGCTTAATATGGCTTCTTCGGCTTTTTCGAGCGGTAATGTTGTTTTTTCTAAGTCAGCCTTTAACCTAGACAATCTTTGTTCCTCTTCTTCATACATGATCACTCGCTCCTTTCTCTTTAAAATACAGCCGAAGCGTTTTTAGTACTTTATGTAATCGAGACTTTACCGTTCCTTCTGGAATATTCTCTATTGCGGCGATTTCTTTGATTTTCGTATTTTGAAAGTATTTTAAATAGATTAATTGCTGGTCTTCATGTGATAACATTCCAAGGGCTTCCTTTAGTTCGATTAATGATTGGTTTTGGTGGACAGATACGTCATATAGTTGTTTATCAGAAATAATCCGATTCTTTCTCTTTACTTGATCTTGACAGTAATTGATCATAATCCTTGTCAGCCATGTTTTTAAATAGGCTGGTTCGTTAACGGTATGGATCTTTTTATATGCCCGATAGGTTACTTCCTGCAAGGCTTCTATTGCCGCATCCTCGTCTTTGAGAAATGCTAAAGCAGCTCTTAGCAGTGATTCTTTATGTAATTGCATGACTTCCAAAAAGGCATCATCATCTCCTTTAATAGCTTTCCTGCTAGTCTCTAACTCTTCCAATTAATCACCTCCTCTTTGCTCCTATACATTAGACTTTCTACTTTGGAAAAAGTTCACGAAAGAACAAAATTATATTTTTTTATCTAAGAGCAAATTATACATGAAATTCAAAGTATAAAAAAAGCCGCTAAGACAATGTCCTAACAGCTTCCCTTTCTTTAATATAATCCCTCTGTTTCTTCTTTCGTTACGATATAAATATTTTTTGTCTGGGTATAGCCATCTAAGATGCTCTTATATGTTTCCCTGCCGATGCCTGATTTCTTGTAACCGCCAAATGGCGCTCCCGCTGGCAGTTGATTATACGTATTCACCCACATTCGGCCTGTTTCCACACTTCTTGCTACACGCAATGCTGTATTAATATCTCTTGAGAACACCGCTCCTCCAAGGCCAAACTCTGATTGGTTAGCAAGCTCAATAACCTCTTCTTCGGTCTTAAATTTAATGACTGTTGCAACTGGGCCAAAAATCTCTTCTTTGGCAATACGCATATCATTAGTGGCATCAGCTAAAATCGTCGGAGCCATAAATGCCCCATTTTCTAATCCGTTATTTATGAGTCTGCACCCACCTGTTACAACTCTAGCACCCTCTTCTTCTCCTATTTTTACATATTCTAAGATTTGCTTTAGTTGCCGTTCATTTATTTGTGAACCCATCACGACATCTTCTTCCCAAGGCAAGCCAACTTTTACATCCTCAAAAGCCAGCTTCATTTTCGCAAGAAACTCATCATAAATTCCTTCTTGGATAAAAATTCGGGAACCAGCACAGCATACTTGTCCTTGGTTAAAGAGGATGCCTAATTGAACCCCTTCTAAAGCTCGCTCCATTGGTGCATCATTGAAAATGATATTTGCTGACTTACCGCCTAGCTCAAGTGTAGAGGGAATAAGCCTTTTGGCTGCGGCCACAGCAACTTCTTGGCCAATTTCTGTCGATCCTGTAAAGGCAATCTTCGCAAATCCCTCATGCTTTAACATATAATCCCCGGAATGAGAGCCGCGACCAGTAATTACATTGACTACCCCTTTTGGTAAAACTTGATCTAAAATTTTGGCCAGCTCCAGCACACTTAAAGAAGTAGAAGATGATGGATGAATGACAACCGTATTGCCTGCAGCAATTGCTGGGGCGATTTTCCACGCGGCCATTAAAAGTGGAAAATTCCAAGGGATAATTTGTCCAACAACTCCGATCGGCTCTTTAATCGAAATAGATAGAGTATCTTCATCAAAGGCTTGGGCAGTTCCTTCTTCGGAGCGAATGACCCCTGCAAAATAGCGGAAATGGTCTGAACTTAATGGCACATCTATATTTCTTGTTTCTCTTAACGGTTTTCCATTATCCAATGTTTCTACTAACGCTAATTTTTCCGCATTTTCATCGATTAAATCGGCAATTTTTAATAGTAAATTACTTCTATCTAATAAGCTTACTTTTTTCCAGGTTTTTAAAGCTTCTGTTGCAGCATCCACTGCTTGATCAACATCTGTATAGGTTGCATCAACAAAGTCAGCAAGCTTTTCGCCGTTACTTGGATTGAAGCTTGCCATCAGCTTCCCTTCCGATCCCTTTTGCCACTGCCCATTAATATAAAGGCCATACTCTGAGTCCAATACAGTTGCTGCATTTAAAGAAGTTGCCATTTTCAAATCCCCTTTTTCTTATATTTAAAAATAAGGTATTGATTACATAGAAAATCAAATGGAAAGCTCTCACCTTATTTTTATCCTGATTATCAAAACACCCTGTTAAGAATGCGTTTACAAATACAGTTATTTTAAGATTGACTCCAATGTGATTACTTTAACAAACTAGCAGATAGTTAAATTATAAAATCCAATATTAGGAATGTCTAATAATAACGTTGTACTTCTTTTTGTTACAATCCCAATTGCCAAGAATGGTTTTTGCTCTCTTTTTTTAAAGACTTGAAGTACTAAACATGACATGCGGCTTCCCACATGTCATGTTCTTCTCGCTTTAATAATCATAGTAGTTGGAAATTTCCTTGCTTTGTATAAGGAATAATAGCGATCAGAGATTTCAGCCTCGACCGTTTCCAAGCTTTTGGAAACCTCACTTTCTATAACAGATTCAATTGTAAATCCTGCTTTAATCAATTCATTTATAAATGTACTCATTTTTCTTTTGGGTATCACTACTGGTGCTTCTTCCCCTTTAAATCTTTGGTATGATGTTAAACCTTCTTCCTGATAAGAACCAGTAAGAGAGATTTGTCCGTTTTGACTTTGCATATACGCATATAGTGGATGATCCCAGCTAAATATAAATACTCCTCCTGGCTTTAAATACGAATAAATAAGTTTAAATGTAGAAGCTAAATCCGTTGTCCATCCAATTGCATAGATGGAGTAAACGATGTCGTAATAAACCTGAGGCAGTTCGATTTCTTCTTCCATCGCAGCACAGTATAAATGGGTAGTTAAATCTTTAAGTGTTTCTTTTGCTGTTTCAATTTGCTGTTCTGATAAGTCTATCCCCCATAATTCACTAGCCCCTTTGTCTGCCATATAAAGCAAAGAATGTCCGCTGCCACAGCCGATATCAAGGACTTTTTTATTTTCTATTTCTTCAAATAGCCTTAATTCCTCTTCTGTTTGGCTAAAGGGACCATAACTTGGTAGTGCATCAATCCCGTTAAAATGATGGGCTACTTTATCCCAGCTTTCTTTATTTTGTTGCAAAATATCTCTCTTCATATTACCCTCCTCTATCGTACTTACTGATTCTACATTCTTCTTGCACTTACCTGCTTGCTTTTTCCTATGAAAAAAACCCGCCAAAATGGACGAGTTTTTCTCATTCTTATTTATTTCTATTAAATATTCTCTTGCTTTAAGCCATCGATAATATTTTCTTTCTTAATTTTGCTGACTGAATATAGCATAGCTGAAGCGACAATGATAAATATGGCAATAACTACATAGAGAATACTCATCCATGGAAGCGCAAAACCATATTCAAATGTATTGCTTATCGACCAGTATATGATAGCTATTACTCCAATACTAATTGGAAGACCATACATCAATGCTTTTATTCCATAAAAAATGCTCTCAAAATAGATCATTTTATTAAAGCCAGTTGGCGTCATTCCAACCGAACGCAGCATAGCAAACTCTCTTTTCCGCAAAGAAATGCTTGTAGAAATGGTATTAAAGATATTAGCAATACTAATTAATGAAATGAGGGTAATAAACCCATACATAAAGACAGACATCATCATAATCATCTGCTCTGATTGCTTACGATCCTTTTCGACATTGTAAATATAGACCGAGCTTGTTTTCAGATCTTCTAATTCCTCTTGGGCCTTCTCTGGATTTTCGCTGTTTAAATAGAGTGTGTAATTCATAACCAAATTTTCATTTTTAAATAATTCCTTTGCAACCTCATCGGATATAATCATGGTAATCGTTCCATAACTATTAGCATCAATCCCCATTATCGTTTCATTGGTAAATGCGCCAATTTGAATCTTATTAAACTTTTCATCCTTTTCCTCGTCCATATTGTAGTGATAGAGATCCATATAATCACCAGGTTTTGCATTCATCACCTTTTCTTCCACAAATTTCTTTTCATATGGATCAAAATAAGAAACGTTCTCTATCACAATACCTTTTGGTACCTTAGGATTTGTATATTCTTGGGAATTAAAGCCTGCAGTTTTAGCATATTTCTGCATAGCTGTATCAGATAGCACAAAGAAGTTCACATTAAATGATAGTTTACCATTCTCCAGAATAGTTTTATCTTTCTTCACTTTTTCTCTATTATTTTTACTTAACACATCTTCAGGAAGGTAAGTGTTCACATAGGTGCTTTTAATTATATTACTTTTTGTAACACTAGGTGCATTGGCTAAAATCTGCATCTCTTCCTCTGTAGTATGAGAATCCCCAGACACTGCAATATCATAATCAATATTTTTCTGTGATAACCCAACTGATTTTTTCATATTATCTGTGAAATATGCTACGGTTAAGAAAAGCAAAATACTTATAACTAATGAAAAAACAGTGGTTTGATATCTTCGTTTATTACGTTTTAAATTTTTCAAGCCAATTTCCGCTTCTAAGCCAAATACCTTGCGCACAAGTTTAGAAGTTTTTACTTTTTTTCCAGATAATTTAATATCTTGTGTTTGTCTAATTGCATCTATTGCTGAAATCTTTGATGCCTTCCTTGCTGGCAGATAGGTAGAAATAAAAATTGTTACAATGGAAATCAGAATGGAAAATAAGATAGAATAAGGCGTTACTACTACATTTAAACCTTCTGTAGTGTTTAAAGCTTCTTTAAAATATTTGTTTATAAAATAGAATGTCGCGCCAATTCCTGCTAGTCCCGCAATGATTCCTATCGGGATGCTGATGCCTCCTATAACTGTGCCTTCAAAAAACACTGAATTTCTTTTTTGTTTCTTCGTTGCGCCGACACTGGAAAGCATGCCTAAATGTCTTGCCCGTTCTGACACACTGATGGCAAAAGCATTATAAATCAATGCCACAGAACCAATTACAATTACAAGTATGATAATTCCTAATAGAGAATACATCGTAACAAGCACATTATCATGTGAAGATACCCCCTCATAACGCAGGAGCTCATCATTAAAATTCACTTTGGCGATAGATAATTTCTTTGCTGAGGATTCCATGTCCTCAAATAAAGATTGCTTTACCTTTTTCATTACTACACTTGCATTGACGCTGCTGTTAGTCGTTAACTCCTTTTGGTCCAAATAGCTAATAACTGTATAGCCTGGTGCCCATGAAGATTCCCATGATGGGGTTTCCATAATCCCCACAATTTTGAATGTAGCTGCTTTTGCTTGCTGGATTTCCTCCGTTTTTTCTCCTTCTTCATTCCTTTGCAAAGGATCTGTTTGTGTTAATATCGTATCTTCTCCATCTGATTTTACATGTCTTTCCCCAATACTAACTTTTATTTCCTTACCGATGGCATAAGAACTATTCCCTTTCTTCCTCATTTCATCAGATATGATAATTTCATTCGAAGATTTTGGATATGTTCCTTCTTTTAAACGAATTGGAAATTGCTCAAATCCTTGCTCATCATATTGTTTAAAAAATAAGTACGGTTTATTATCGTTTTTTGAATCCTTCCATTCCGCATAACCCAAATCATTTGATAAGATAACCTTTTCGATTTTGCTGTCTTTTTTTAGCTCTTTAGCTTGCTCGCTATTCACGCCTATAAACTGCGCATGCCATTCTCCGCCCCTTGCTATCGTATCTCTTTTTAATAAATCAATAAAAGAAACACCAAGGGTGGCAACAGCTGTCAGCATACTGACAGAAATAATGACGCCAATAATCGTCACTAGTGTTCTTCGCTTGTTCTCCTTTAAATTTCTCAAAGTAAGTTTATTCATTATATTCATGGACGAATCACCTCATTTTTGGCGATTTTTCCATCCTCAACCGAAATGACACGATCCGCCTGTAAGGCAATCCGTTCATCATGGGTAATAACAATAAGTGTTTGATTATAGGTTTTATTAAACATTTTTAATAGTTCCATAATCTCTTCACTATTTTTACTGTCTAAATTCCCTGTAGGCTCATCTGCCAGCATAATTGCGGGATTACTGATAAGTGCTCGTCCAATGGATACACGCTGCTGCTGTCCCCCAGATAATTGATTAGGCAGGTGATCTAATCTTTGCTGGAGACCTAATATCGAAACAATGCGATTAAATTGTTCTTTATCTACCTTGTGATTATCTAATAGAAGAGGCAGCGTAATATTTTCTTCTACCGACAAAATGGGGATTAAGTTATAAAATTGATAGATAAGACCAATTTGTCTTCTTCTAAAAATAGCTAATTGTGTTTCATTTAATTGATAAATATCTGTATTATCTACAAAAACTTTTCCACTTGTTGGTCTATCTACCCCACCTAGCATATGAAGCAAAGTCGATTTCCCTGACCCAGATGGTCCAATTATCGCTACAAACTCACCCTTATTAACAGAAAAGGATACGTTATCCAATGCTTTAACAGCTGTTTCCCCTTTTCCATATACTTTAGACAGATTTTCTATTTTTAAAATTTCCATTTATTCGCCCTCCAATTACTTGATGCTCTTAGTCTACCTGTCTAAAGTGACTATTGAGTGACTTTAAAGTGACAATTTAGTCACTTTAAATGGTTGATAGCTCTTTTGTGTTAATTTATTGATATTGGGGGTTCTTTGGTTGAACACTACTTTTTCGAATTCCCGCTTTCATTAACTCTATGAACACCATTTTTCCTTGCTGCCCAACCAGTTTTGGCTTTCATCCTCTTTATGAACACCATTTTCCCTTCCTACCGAACCAATTTTGGCTTTCATTCCCTCTATGAACACCATTTCCTTCCTGCCCAACCAATTTTGGCTTTCATTCCCTCTATGAACACCACTTTTCCTTCCGGTCAAACCAATTTTGGCTTTCATTCCCTCTATGAACACCATTTTCCTTCCTGCCCAACCAATTTTGGCTTTCATCCTCTTTATGAACACCATTTCCCCTTCCATCCGAACAAATTATGGCGTTCATTCCTTTAATGAACGCCTCCCCACAGTAAAACGAATTCTCTTTTTCATCTATTCTAATTTCCGCTATCATCCATAATTCAATTTCACTAAATCACTTGTTTATAGAATTTAATATGAAAAGTAGTTCCTTTTCCTATCTTACTTCTTACTTCAATATCCCCATGCTGGCTTTTTATAATACTATAGGCCATTGCTAAGCCTATGCCGATGCTGTCTTCACTAGCATTTTCCCCTTTATAAAATCGTTTAAAAATATAAGGTAAATCTTTTTTAGCGATGCCTTTGCCGTTATCGTGAATAACTATTTCTGTAAACAAAACATTTTCTGCGAAACTAATGTGTATTTGTCCACCTTCTCCGGTGTGTTCTACACAATTTTTTAAAATATTTATTATTGCTTCTACTGTCCAGTTAAAATCACCTATGTATGTAACACTATCATCTCCAGTAATCTGCAAAGTCTGTTCTTTTATATCGATCGGAATTAATACTGGTTCAACCGCCTTATGAATTAGTGCTTTCACAACTACTTTTTCCTTTTTAAAAGGAATCGTCCCAGCATCCATTTTCGATAATTTCAGCAAAGAAGAAACTAACCACTCCATTCTTTCCAGCTGTATCGAGATATTATTCGTAAACTCACGCCGTTTTGATTCCTCTAGATGGGGATTGCTTAACAAGTCAGTCATTACCACCATGGAAGTCAGCGGTGTTTTCAATTGATGAGAGATATCAGAAATTGCATCTGTCAGTTTCAATTTTTCCTGACGAAGAAGTGAGCTATGTTCAGAAAGCATTAAGGTAACTTTATAGATATTATTTTTTAAAATACTTAATTCACCTTCGACATTGTCGCGGATGTCCAGACTTTCATCTCCATTACTTATTCGCTGTAAGTAGCTCGAAAGGTTTTCTATTTCCTTATAACGGAATCTTGTAAATAAAAAAAAGCTAATAAAAATAATGCTGATAACGCTAAGCAAATATGCGGCCACAGCGAAAGAAAAGACGGTAAGCGCATATATAATCGCTACTATGCTTATGATTGCTAAAATAAGTATCAGTACTTTCCATTCCCGATTACGAAGCATTACTAGTCACCTACCTTATAACCAAGACCACGGACAGTTTTTATAATGGTTGGCTTTTGGGGATTATCTTCTAATTTCTCGCGGAGCCTTTTAATGTAAACTGTTAAGGTATTGTCATTAACAAAATCCCCTGCAACATCCCAGATTCGCTCCAATAGCTGTGTCCTTGTTAAAACTTGGCCTAAATTATTGGCGAATATCAAAAATAACCGGTATTCCAGGGCCGTGACTACTACTTCTTCATCCTTTTTATAGATCTTTCCTTCCAAAGTATTAATACGTATATCGTCGATTTCGATGAAAGTAGTATTTTGGGGCTGTACATTGTAGCGGCGCAATACGGATTTTATTCTTGAAAGAAGCTCTCTCAGGCGAAACGGTTTAGTAATATAGTCATCTGCCCCCATATCAAGTCCCATTACTACATTAACTTCATCATCTAATGCCGTTAAAAAGATAACGGGCTTATCTGATTTACTTTTCACAAGCTCACATAATTCATAACCAGAACCATCTGGCAGAGACAAGTCAAATAAACATAGATCGATATGGTTAAGCTCTGCCTCTATCGTTTTTCTCGCGTCTTTGGCATCATGACAAATAATTGTTTCATAATTTTCACTTTGTAAACTGTAATCTAAACCAGAAGCAATTGTTTTATCATCTTCAACTATTAGTATTTTCATTTTCTACTCCCATAAGTTTTCTTTTCTGTAATTATTCTAAACGATTGGTACATAGAGTGAAAGGTCTTCCCTTATAAAAAGGAAAAAGCTAAAAAATTGATTCAATATTAATAAGTAAATTTAGCATACGATTAAATATGTCTGTGAATACTAAAACAAAACCAACTAAAGGAGTTTTTTGAGATGGACGCGAGACCAAAACCATTGAATATAGATTTAAAACAAACTGACCTAAGTGAAAAGCTAACATCAGCGGAATTAGGTAAACTTTGGGCAACGTATATGGGCAACAGCATGTCAAAATGTTTTCTCCATTATTTCCTTCAGCATGTCGAGGATTCTGATATTAAAAAGCTATTGAAAAACGCCTTAAAGTTGAGCACAGAATTTTTATCTATATCAGCAGAAATACTTTCAAAGGAGAATTTTCCATTGCCAAAGGGTTTTTCCCTAGAAGAAGATGTAAACCTTCATGCTCCTCGTTTGTTTGAAGATGAATACTATGTTCATTATCTTAAGTATGCCGCTAAGGCTGGAATAAGCATTTATAACGTAGCTATTCCCCTTGTTTTTCGAAAGGATGTAAAAGAATTTTTCCAATATTGTATGAGTTCTACCGTACGTTTAATAGAGCAAATTAAGGAAATATTAATGAAAAAGGGCTTCACCCGTAAACCGCCTATTATTCCCATTCCTGAAAGTCAAATGTTTGTTCAGAAGGATTTTTTAAATGGGTATTTTGGACATGTGAGATCTTTACATGCTTTAGAAATAGCACATCTTTACGATAATATCGAGAACAATGTTGCGAGTAAAGCATTGATAATGGCATTTAGTCAGGTTGTCCAACAAGAAGAGATTCGAGAACTCTTTATAAGAGGAAAGAACTTTACCGATAAACATGTTGAACAGTATATGGAAAAACTACATAATGATCATTTACCAACACCATCGTTTCTTGATCACTTAATTACAACATCAACCGTTTCTCCTTTTTCGGATAAAATAATGTTATTTCATAAAATGGATATGTTTTCGATGAAAATCAGATCCTTTGGAAACTCAATAGCTGTAAATGGTCGGCATGATATTGCCTTTATGTATACAAGAGCATTAACACAGATAGGTTTATTTACAGAAGATGCTGCTAAAATTATGATTAAAAATGGCTGGATGGAGCATCCACCCTTTGCAGTGAAACGTGAAAGCTAAGGTATTTCATTCATAAAAAAAGGTATCTGGCTAAAATCCACATACCTTTTTCTCTTTGCTATTTAACAATTAATTATTGCTATCTGCCATCTCTTGAAGTTCATTAACCGTAACAAATGTATACCCAGCTTCTGTTAGTGTTTTTAAAATTCCTTTTAGCGCTTTTCGTTCTTGCCCTGTCTTATCATACATTGGGTGCATCAAAATAATGGACCCTGGCTTTACTGACTCTTTCACATAGTTTATCTTGTCTTCTGCTGTCTGATAATACGTATCAGGCTCCATGTTCCATAGAATCGTATCTATTTCTGCTTGTTTCAAGAAATAAGGAAGCCCAACTAGCTTCTTTCCATTAGGCGGTCTGAAGTCTATTTCACCTGTATAACCAGCTTTTTCAATTAATTGATTTGTTTTTTCTACTTCATTCCTTATAAAAGCTTGCGACTTAAATATCATACGCTCATGTGAGTATGTATGATTTCCAAGTTGATGTCCATTTTCCGCAATTTCCTCTGCCAAAAGAGGATTTTTTTCTATTTCATTTCCAATTAGAAAAAAAGTTGCTTTTGCATCGTAAGCATCTAGTAAGGACAGAATATCATCTACATTTTTAGTAGGTCCATCATCAAATGTTAAAGCAACTACTTTCTCCTTTGTCTTTACATAATCGGTTAATCCACCGAATAATTGAAAAGATCGAGCGTTCATTAGTTGATAGGCACCAAATAGGATAAGCAACAAAACCAAAAAGCCAATTAATATCTTCCATCTTTTTTTCATTCCAACAACCTTTCTTTACTTTATTTTTGCCGCTATAATTATATCCTCTTCTTGCCCCCTTATCTATTATTTAGTGACATAAAGAAGATGGAGAAAACGATTCCTCGTTTTCTCCATCTTCTTAAAGTTTAAAATGGTTATTCTTTGTTTTTTTTCTTATCAATTGTTCCTTCTGTTAAACTATCATTTGCTTGATCATGCGTTTCTTTCAATCCTTTTGAAGCTTCATCCTTTTGTTTCTTCTCGTCAGGCTGATGAGTTTTGCCTGCAGGGTTTGTGTTTGAATCTTTATTCATTTTAAAACGCCTCCCATTATTTCATGATGTATATATTTATCTACTAGATTTATACCACCATTAATAGATTAGGAAACATTCCATATTACGAACCGGTTGACCGATAGTGACGCACACCAACTATCCACACAAGAATACAAGGAAGGATAAATAGAATACCTGCCAGCGGTGTTAGCATATATAACCATTCTGCTTCTCCTCCCTTACCAAGGAGGTAAAGCAAAGGTAAATAATTGACAGCGCCAAAAGGAATAACAAAAGTAAAAAAACGCGTCACCCATTTTTGATAAATATTTAATGGATACTGAGCCATTTCCCTGCCACCATCGGTAAAAATATTAGCAATCTCCAATCCTTGAATGGTCCAAAAGCTAAGAGTCGCTGCCAAAATAAATATTCCTGTAAAAATAAAAACACCACTTAAAATCATTAACAATAGGGTGATGCACTTCATTATGTTCCAATCAATTGCTAGATTAAATAAAGCCCACCCTAGAACCATAACACTCTGCAATAACCTTCCCACTCTTGTAAATTCAAATTTCGAACCTAACACTTGTATAAAAGTCGTCCTTGGTCGAACAAGCAATCTATCAAAATCACCGCTGGCAACAAGACTGGAGAAATTATCAAATCCTCTTGCGAAGCATTCACTTAATGCAAAAGCCATATGAATGACAGCAAAACAAAGACCAACCTCATAAAAATCCCAGCCTTTAATTTGCCCAAACCTTTCAAACAAGAAATATAATCCAGCAAAGGCAGAAAAGGGAACAAGAAACTGCCCTAATGACAATAGCCAAAAAGACGTTCGATACTGCATTTGTGATTTAAATAATAGCAGAAGGTATTGAAAATAAAGGCGCATAATATTTACCCTCCTTGTACAATGACTTTTTTCATCGCTTTATGTAATGCCATTTTCCCAAGAAACACAAGTGCTACCAGCCATATTAATTGAATCATGATTCCTTCAACTGCTTCGCTGTTCGGAATGTTACCAGAATAGACTCGAAACGGAAAATCTGCCGTTAATCGGAAGGGAAGAAGGTAAACAATTTGCTGAAGCCACTCTGGCAAAAGCGGAATAGGTATTACCATTCCAGCAAAGAACTCCCCTACTACACCAAATACTAACAGAGATCCCATTGGGGAAAGCGTAATAAAAACGGAAATATAAATAAACATAGAAATAGACACTAATACGAACAATCCTAATAAGAGGGAAATACAAAATAATATAAATGTTTTTAAATCTGGCGGTAACATTAGCCGATAAGCAGACGGAAGGAGAAATGCCAGTAATAGTATGGGGAAGCACCTTAGCAGCGCACTTGCTAACCGCTGCGCTAATAACTTACTAAACCAGTATTCATAAATCCCAATTGGTCTGCATAACTCATAGGCAATATTTCCTGTCGTTATTAAATCAAACAATTCATTGTCACGAAACCATAGCATAATAAACGCTAAAAAAGATTGCTGCAACCATAAATAAGTAACTAATTCTTCCAAGGAAATCGGCTGTTCTCCCATCGTTTGTGCATAAAAAGCTTGAAAAATCATAATATAAATAAATCCCCAGAAAAACTGTGTAGCCACTCCCGCTAAAGCGGCTGCCCGGTATTGCATCCCATTTAATAATCGTAATCTTAACACAGCCACATATGGTTTAATTATCCTCATATTTCGTACTCCTTATAAAGCTGTACAATAATATCTTCAATCGGCTGTGATGTTACAGAAACGTCGACAAGATCCAGAGAATGAGACAATTGCATAATAACTTCCGAGACAGAAATTACCGATGTATCTACACTTAAAATGGCTCTTTCCTCCGTCCAAGAAAGAATATCGGCTCCTGGAATTTCAATTGGTGCATTGCTAGATTTATAGTCTGCAGTAATGGTACGATGGGAGCCAAAACGGCTTCTTAATTCCTGCAAATTCCCATCATATAACAGGCTCCCTTTTCCTATTAGAAGAACACGGTCACATAGTGCTTCGATATCAAACATATCATGTGTTGTCAGGATAACCGTTACGTTCTTTTGTTTATTGATTTTTTTTATAAAATTTCTTACTGCTATCTTGCTTACTGCATCAAGACCAATGGTAGGTTCATCTAAGAAGAGAATTTGTGGATTATGGATAAGAGAAGCAGCAATTTCACAACGCATCCGCTGCCCTAAACTGAGCTGTCTTACTGGTGAATGTATGATATCTTTTAACTCGAGTGTTTCCATTAATAACGAGAGTGTTTCCTTATAGTCCTTGTCTGATACATGATAAATATCTTTTAAAAGGGCAAATGAATCAATTACTGGGACGTCCCACCATAGCTGGGATCGCTGCCCAAAAACTACGCCAATATTTTTCACATATTCTACACGATCCTGCCAAGGGGTATAGCCCATAATTTCACAAGCGCCGCTGTCTGGTACTAGAATACCACTCATTACTTTAATCGTCGTTGATTTTCCTGCTCCATTTGGACCGATATACCCCACAATTTCTCCAGGATTTATTGTAAAACTTACATCCTTTAATGCATGGACAATCGTATGCTCCCTTGAAACAAGAGCTTTCAGTCCTTCTCGAAGACCTGCTGCCCTCTTCGCAACCTTAAAGGATTTATTGATTCCCTTAACCTTAATCAATGCTTCTCCCTCCTTTTCAAAAGAAGAATATAATAGCATTTTATTGAAGATTTTGTCAATATATTTTTTTGATTTTTTCAAATCTTTTGCCACTCAAAAAAACAAAGCCTGAAACCGATATGTAAATCAATTTCAGGCTCTATTTTTAAAAGAAATCTATTAATTTGCAGATTGTTTCCACTTAATTTGATAAATCACCAATAACAAGATAAACCAGACTGGTGTAACAAATAATGCAACTCTTGTATCTTCAGCAAGCGCTAATACAACAAGGACAAACGCTAGAAAAAGAAGAATAAGATAATTTGCAAATGGAAAGAGTGGCATTTTAAATTTATTTTTTGCCGCTAGTGCTGGGCGTGATTTACGATACTTTAAATGACAAAGAACAGTAATTGCCCAAATAAAGATAAAGCAAACGGTCGATATGCTTGTGATTAACGTAAATACGCCTTCTGGCATGATGTAATTTAAAATAACAGCAATTAACACGACAATCACAGAAAAGAATAGCGCATTTGATGGCACTTGATTTTTTGTTAATTTAGCAAGAGATTCTGGTGCATTCTTTTCCTTTGCCAACGCAAACATCATTCTGCTTGTGCTAAAAATCGCACTGTTACAGGCTGATGCTGCGGAAGTTAACACGACAAAGTTCACAATTCCTGCCGCTGCTGTTATCCCAACAGCCAGGAATACTTGAACAAAAGGACTTTCAGCGGGATTAATGGCATTCCAAGGGTAAATACTCATAATAATAAGCAATGCCCCCACATAAAAAATTAAAATTCTTATCGGAATATTATTAATTGCCTTTGGAATAACCTTTTCAGGATTCTCAGTTTCCCCAGCTGTAAGCCCTACTAATTCAATTCCTACAAAAGCAAAAACAACCATTTGAAAAGAAAGAATAAACCCATTCATTCCATTAGGAAACATGCCGCCATGATTCCACAGATTGGTAAAGCTTGAAGGACCCGCATCTGTTGAAAAGCCTTTTACTATCATAATGAAGCCAATAATAATTAATGCAATAATGGCAATAACTTTAACTAAAGCGAACCAAAATTCCATCTCTCCAAAAAGCTTTACTGTAGCTAAGTTCATAATAAGTAAGACAATTAAAGCAATAAAACCTGGTAACCATTGAGGTACATGAGGAAACCAAAGCTTTGTATACAAGCCGATAGCAGTTAAATCTGCCATTGCAATCGAAATCCAACAAAACCAGTACGTCCATCCTGTTACAAAGGCAGCTTTTTTGCCAAAATAGTCATTTACAAAATCTACGAAGGAATGATATTCCAGATTAGATAAAAGCAGTTCTCCTAGTGCTCGCATAATCAAAAAACAAATGATACCAGTTATGATGTAGGCAAATAGAATAGATGGGCCCGCTAAGTGGATTGATTTACCAGCCCCTAGAAAAAGCCCTGTTCCTATTGCTCCTCCAATTGCAATTAATTGAACATGTCTGTTTTTCAATCCTCTAGACAATGTTTCTTGCTGCATGTTTAATCACTCTCTTTTCAGTTATACTATTTAAATTTTTTTATGTAACAAGAGTTAACGAAATATAGTTTAGCACATTCTAAGACAAGATACACGAATCTCTGTATTTATCGAATTGCAAAAGTTTCTTTTAAAAAACAATCTTTCATTTTAGGTTTGGAAAAGCAGATTATTGGACTATAAAGTATTAATACTATTCTATTGCTCCCACTTGCAAGAGAAGGATGTTTTATTAAGAAAAAAAACTATTATTAGGTTGCAATGCAAATATCAGTAACCTACAATATTTGATAGAAGTATCTTTAGGAAAATGAATCATCACTAAGAATGTTCAAATTATAGGAGGAAGCATTCATGCCCAATACATATCAAGGAACCAAATTAAAAGTTTTCGCACTCAATTCGTCGCTAGAACTAGCTCAAGAAATCGTGGATCATCTTGGTACCGAATTAGGAAAATGTACAGTCAAAAAATTCAGTGATGGTGAAATTCAAATCAATATTGAAGAAAGTGTCCGCGGCTGCGAAGTATTTGTTATTCAATCTACATGTGATCCAGTAAATCAAAGTATTATGGAATTGCTTATCATGATAGATGCGTTAAAACGAGCTTCTGTTAACACTATTAACGTTGTTATTCCGTATTATGGATATGCACGTCAAGATAGAAAAGCTCAGCCAAGAGAGCCCATTACCGCTAAGCTAGTTGCCAATTTAATTCAAAAATCTGGTGCAGACCGTGTGATAACTTTAGATTTACATGCACCACAAACACAAGGCTTCTTTAATATCCCAGTTGATCAATTAGTAGGTATCCCGCTCCTTGCCGATTATTTAAATACGAAAGAATTTTCACATGATGTTGTTGTAGTTGCCCCAGACCACGGCAGCGTAACTCGTGCACGTGAGCTCGCAGACCGCTTAAAAGCACCTATCGCTATTATCGATAAACGAGGCCCAAAAGATTTCGGTCCACGCGAAGTAAACGTTGTTGGTAATATTGAAGGAAAAACGGCAATTATTATAGACGATATAGTGGATACCTCTTATCGAATTACTACTGCCGCGAAAGCCTTACTTGATAATGGCGCTGAAGACATATACGCATGCTGTATTCATCCTGTTTTATCTGAACCAGCTATTGATATGATTCAAGAATCACAAATTAAGGAATTGATTGTAACAAACAGCATTCCACTTACGGAAGAAAAAAGAATCGACAAGATTACACAGTTATCTATTGCTGAATTACTAAGTGATGCCATCAGCCGCGTTTATGAACATAAGTCAGTAAGTGTGTTATTTAAATAAACCGTATTAAGCAAAAGGGTTGTCCTGTTGGACAGCCCTTCTGACTGTAAACAAACTCCGGTATTTTGGAAATGGAAGTTTGAGTAAAGAAACTTTATTCTTTGAATCAAGGTATTGCTTTCCGCTCCGGGGGGTTCGCTTTCCGTGAGGCTCGCGCTGAGCCGCTTCGGCCTTCAGCCTGTAGGGTCTCAGGCTGTCTCGCTAATCCCACAGGAGTCTCACCCCCTCCACTCCAAGCAACGCATGAAAATGCAATTCCACTTCTCCAAAATCTTTTGTCGACAAACTGAAGGGTTGTCTTATAGGACAGCCCTTTTTACTATAAAAATTCTAATTTAATAAACGTGTTTCCATCCTATAGGGAGAACCATTTAGCACTCTACTTCAAATCTAGCAAGATCCAATTATATACAAATAGACTCCGGCAAAAAATCCATTTCACCTTAGAGCCTATCATGTCTATTTCCTATATTACGTATTTAGATAACTCTCAGCATTACAATTCCGTCGATTTCCTTTAATTGCTTAGATAAAAGAGGAACAATCTCATCCGCTACTTGGTTATCAATATCTATCATCGTGTATGCATACTCGCCTCGACTTCTATTTATCATATCAGCAATATTTAACTGATAAGTAGAAATGACTTGTGTCATTTGACCAACCATATTAGGAACATTTAAATGGAAGGCCGTCACCCGACGTTTCCCCGCATAGGGGATAGATGCATTCGGAAAGTTTACTGCATTTTTAACATTTCCGGTTTCTAAGAAATCCTTTACTTGACGCGCTGCCATTACTGCACAATTTTCTTCTGATTCTCCTGTAGATGCTCCAAGATGTGGAATTGCAATCGTATTTTTCATTTGGAGAACATTTTCATTTGGGAAGTCTGTTATATAGCGTCCGATCTTTCCATCTTCCAATGCAACAGCCATGTCTATTTCATTCACTAGCTCTCCACGAGAAAAATTTAGAATTTGTGTCCCTGGTTTCATTAAGGAAAATGCCTTTTTATTAAACATGCCCTTCGTGTCTTCTGTTAATGGAACATGAACCGTAATGTAGTCAGACTCTGCAAATAATTGATCTAATGTCATTGCTCGCTTGACATTACGTGACAAATTCCAGGCAGTATCAACAGAAAGAAATGGATCATACCCAATAACATCCATATCAAGAGCAAGAGCATCGTTTGCTACGAGAGCACCAATTGCACCTAAGCCAATTACACCTAGTGTTTTTCCTTTAATTTCATGACCAACAAATTGTTTTTTACCTGCTTCCACAAGTTTTGGAACTTGATCCCCTTCCGTAACAAGGGTTTTGGCCCATGACACTCCTTCAAATAAATTTCGGGAAGAAGCCATTAATGACATGAGCACCATCTCTTTTACGGCATTTGCATTCGCACCAGGTGTATTAAATACAACAATTCCTTTTGCAGTACATTGTTCAACTGGTATATTATTTACTCCTGCACCTGCACGTGCTATTGCCTTTAAATTATCTCCCAATTCCAACCCATGCATATTAAAGCTGCGTAAAAGTATCGCATCAGGATTGGCACACGTATCATCCATTGTAAAATTCCCTTTTTTAAATACGTTTAGTCCACTTGCTGCAATATTATTTAACGTTTTAATTGTTTTTACTTCTTTAACAGTCGTAGTGCTCATCTCCATTGCTCCCTTTTTCATCAATTATATTCTTTGTAAGCTTGGAACATCCTGCATCCCTTTTTCAACCGCAATAGTAAAAAAAGAAAAAGGCAAGGAGTTCATTCCCTTACCTCTGCCCAGGCGAACGGCATACGACACTATGTGCTCCCCTACGGTTATCCGTATTTCGCCAGTTACACATAGCCTTTAGATTTGCCTTCATTCTATCAGACTATTCAGTATTCATCAATTACTAATTTCTTATTAATTTTGTTCTTTTTTATGCTTTTTTTAGAATGGTTTATTGATATAACTTATTTTTCTTTATATATTGATAACACTTTTCTGGCAAAAGATACCTTGGTTCTCCCCCCATTGAAAACTCTTCTCGTATATAAGTAGAGCTTATTTCCATGGACAGTCCCTTATCTAACAAGTGAAAGGTCTTCCCATCATCATGATTGCGAAGAAGTGGTGAGCGGCTGATCGTGGAAAGCATATCAATCCCATTTCGAGCCATAACGATAAATCGATTTTCCGCTACTAATTCTTCCCCTTTGGTCCATTTACCTTGACCAATATCAACAAGTAAATCGGCTCCCATAATGAAATATACCTCGTCTTCTGGAAGTAACTTTTTAAAATAATTCATCGTGTGATACGTATAGATTTCCCAGCCATCTTGCTTCATTTCATAGTCATCGAATGCAAATTTATCATTGTCAGCTATTGCCATATTAACCATCTCTATACGATGTTCATCAGCTGTTTCCATTGTTTTATCTCTTCTTTTGCTCGAAGAAGGAAGAAAAATGACTTTATCTAACTTGCATCGATGAGCAACTGTACTGGCCGTCCAAAGATGAACATTTGTAATGGGATCAAAGGATGATCCATAAACCCCTATTTTTCTCACCATATTTTCTTCCCTTCTGTTTTAAATTGGGTTCGTCTTTTCCTTCATTTTCTCTATATAATTGCGCTTGTTCTCCCAGCAAGCTTTACTTAAATCAACTGGATACTCTTCCGGATTGAGCGTTCTTTTATATTCATTCCATAACAACTCTAGGTTATCCTCGACCTTTTTTTGAATATCGGTTAATAGTGGCGGCGTTATTTGAATATGCCCATTCTTTATAACTGGATGATGTAATTCAATTGCCTGGTAATTTGTTACCACCTTATTTAAATAAGGATGAACAGGATGAAACATTTTTAAAGGCTCTTGTGTGATGGCTTCAGATGCGAGGGTAATATAATCCCCTTCCGCATGACCATTTTCCTTGTTAATAATTCGATATACTCTTTTCTGCCCTGGTGTAGATATCTTTTCCGGATTTCCAGATAATTTTATCGTATCCCTCATTTCACCTGATTCATTTTCAATGCTTACTAATTTATACACAGCTCCTAATGCCGCCTGATCAAACGCTGTTATCAGCTTGGTTCCAATTCCCCAAATATCAATCTTTGCTCCTTCTGCCTGTAAATTCATAATTGTATACTCATCTAAATCATTCGATGCGATAATTTTCGCATCGTAGAACCCGGCTTCATCGAGCATTGCTCTTGCTTTCTTAGAAAGATAGGCTAAATCTCCACTGTCTAAGCGAATTCCTTTAAAATGAATTTTATCACCAAATTCCTTTGCAATCTTTATGGCATTTGGTATACCGGAACGAAGTGTATCATATGTATCCACTAAAAAAACGCAGTCTGTATGCGCCTCTGCATATTTCTTAAAAGCTTCATATTCATCTTGATACGCTTGAACTAATGCATGGGCATGTGTACCAGATACAGGAATGCCAAAAATCTTACCAGCCCTTACATTACTAGTTGCAGAAAATCCTCCGATAAAGGCAGCCCTTGTTCCCCAAATCGCCGCATCCATTTCCTGCGCTCTTCTTGTCCCAAACTCCATCGCCGTTTGACTGCCAATAACCTGCTTCATTCTCGCAGCTTTCGTGGCAATAAGCGTTTGATAATTAACAATATTTAACAATGCAGTCTCCACTAATTGCGCTTCTGCAAGTGAAGCTTCTACACGGAGAATAGGTTCATTAGCAAATACTAGCTCTCCTTCTTGCATGCAATAAATGTCTCCTGAAAAAGTAACATTTTTTAGGTAATCTAAAAAATCCTCCTTATAGCCAACTTCATTTCTTAAATAATCAATATCACTATCTGTAAATCGGCAATTTTTTATATAAGATAAAATCCGTTCTAAACCAGCAAAAACAGCAAAGCCATTACCAAATGGCAGCTTGCGAAAATAAAGTTCAAATACAGCTTTTCGCTCATGTATCCTATCTCTCCAATAGGTCTCCATCATGTTAATTTGGTAGAGATCGGTATGAAGCATAAGACTGTCATCAGCATAATTCATCTAAAATTTCCTCCTCCAAATAAATTCATAGCAACATGCAAAAATTATTTTATTTCCTTAGGATGTGACAAATCTCTGTATCTTATATAATTATCCTTTTATTCGTCAAATCATTCTTTTTTAAGCAAACCTTTTCACATATATAGGATAAAATTTATTTTTAAAAGTCATATAGTGAATTTCTTTGTATATCTCTTGCCGCTAAAGTCTGAACTAATTCGATCACTCTGTCCCTCACTAGTGTTCCCTAACTATTAAAACGATACAAAAAAAGCAAGTAGTTCAGAAATAACTACTTGCTCGTCTTCACTTCTATTAAAA
The DNA here is from genome assembly GCF_038006285.1 of Niallia sp. FSL W8-0177. Classification (NCBI taxonomy): domain Bacteria; kingdom Bacillati; phylum Bacillota; class Bacilli; order Caryophanales; family Bacillaceae; genus Niallia; species Niallia sp. FSL W8-0177. The sequence continues at coordinate 874,089 of NZ_JBBOUX010000001.1, read as the reverse complement.
CTTTACTTTTTCCAAAAATAATCCATTCGCTTCTGCCATCATGCCTGTTAGACTACGATCTTTTGTTTCCAAAATTGCTGGAATAGTATCCGCTTCGACTTTTCCTAGGCCAACTTCAATCAATGTACCAACTATTTTTCTGACCATATTATAAAGGAAGCCATCGCCGCTCACGCGAATTTCTATAAATCCGTCTACTTCTTTTATATCAACATAGTATACTTCTTTCACCATTGACTTTTTCTTTGATTTAGCATTGGAGAAAGCTGTAAAATCATGTTTCCCCACAAAATAGACAGCTGCTTGTTCCATTTTCTTTAGATTTAATCTTTTCTCTACATGCATGCTATATTTACGCATAAATGGATGGGTATACGATTTATTCCATATTTTATATAAATACGTTTTATCCTTTGCATTATATCTGGCATGAAAGCGATCAGGAACGATCTGTACTTTTGAGATACTAATATCATTCGGCAAGTAGTGGTTTAAATAATTCATTACTTCTTTTTCCGTCATCTCTTTCTTCATTTTAAAATTGGCAACTTGAGATAAAGCATGCACCCCTGCATCTGTTCTGCTGCAACCTATAATTTCAATCTTTTCTCCTACCATTTCTGTTAAGACATTTTCAATTTTTCCTTGAATGGATTGGTCTCCATTTCCCAGACGCTGCCATCCTTTGTAACGGCCGCCATCATATTGAATAAGCATTTTATAATTTTTCATTTTTTCTCCTGTTCTTTACCCTTTTATGTTATTTATTATAAGAAACTACGAGCATCCTTGTTTCAGGTTTATTAACACGCCATCACCTTACTATGTTGAAATCATTTAAGGAAAATACTCCATAATGGATATTATCTCATTATACACTATTAATCCTCAAACCTTTATTAGCTAAAAAGTCAATTTATTACAAGAAATATTTCTTTTTTATAAAAAATTTTTTTATTTATTTCCTAAATAATAGAAACAATGTTAGAGTATGATATAGCAGTATACTTTAGAAAGAGTTGTAGGTGATCAATTATGATTGAAATTAAAACATCTCCCTTAAGTGATGGAGAATTCAATAGAGGCGTGTTTGCTACATGTGATATCAAAAAAGGTACTTTATTCCATGAAGCTCCCGTTGTTCCATATCCAAATGAGCAGCACAAATATATCGAAAGAACAGTACTAGAAGATTATGTTTATGAATATGGGATTAACCACAGTGCTGTTGTTCTAGGATACGGCATGCTTTTTAACCATTCCTATGAACCAAATGCAACATATGAAATTAATTTTGATAAGCATACATTTGACTATTATGCTTATAAGGATATAAAAGCTGGCGAAGAAATATTAATCAATTATAATGGCGAAGTCGATGATTATGAGCCGTTATGGTTTAATAAAGATAAAGAAGATTAAGAAGAAAAAAGGCTCGATATCACATCGAGCCTCAGACTGTCGACAAACTCCTAATTCGGTAATTAGGAGTTTGTCTTAGTTTATAAATATACATTCTTTTAAATAAGAGTTGATTTCCGTTGCAGGGGTTCGCTTTCCGTGGGGCTCGCGCTGAGCCGCTTCGGCCTAAAGGCCTGCAGGGTCTCAGACTGTCTCGCAGATCCCACAGGAGTCTCACCCCTTTCACTCCAATCAATGCATAATAATTCCATTTACATTTCCTAAATTCCTTTTGTCAACAAGCTGAGGCTCGATATCACATCGAGCCTTTTTTCTTTTTCCACTTCGATTCATATTCTGCTTTCTCCCGATGCACTTCCTTCAATAAACTTACCGTCATTAAGATCATAATAACGGAAAAAGGGAGAGCGGCAATAATCATCATATTTTGTAAACCATCTAATCCCCCTGAATAAAGTAAGACCAGCGAAATAGAGGTAAGTAAGAGTCCCCAAATTACTTTAATTCTATTGCTCGGATTCTGAATTCCATTGGCAGAAAGCATACCTAAAACAAATGTACCTGAATCTGCTGAGGTAATAAAGAACACACCAATTAATACAATAGCTAAAATAGATAGTACCGCACTAAGAGGAAAATGTTCTAAAAGAGCAAATAATGTTTCTTCCGTTGCAAAAGTGGAAATAGTACCTAATCCTTTATGCTCGATAAACATCGCATTACCGCCAAATACTGTAAACCATAAAAACCCAATTATTGAGGGAATAAATAAGACAAAGGTAACAAACTCACGAATGGTTCTTCCTTTGGAAATTCTAGCAATAAAAATTCCGACAAACGGTGACCATGCAATCCACCAAGCCCAGTAAAAAATGGTCCAAGTATTTATCCATTGACGATTCTCACCATTTAAAGGAGAAATGCGAAAGCTCATGCGCACTAAATTCTGTAAATACGTCCCCAATGTATCTGTAAATAAATTGAGGATAAAGACTGTATTTCCCAAAATAAATACAAATAAAAGCAAGATAAACGCTAATATCATATTCATATTACTAAGGATCTTAATTCCTTTCCCTAATCCTGAGACAGCTGAAAGTAAAAATAAGATGGTAACTATTACGATAATAATGAATTGAGTTAAAAAACTTGAAGGAATCCCATAAAGAAAGGAAAGCCCTCCATTTATTTGCACAGCACCGAATCCTAGTGTTGTCGCTATTCCAGTAACTGTCGCAAAAACAGCGATAATATCAATGATTCTTCCTAATCGTCCATCCATAGAATTACCTAGCAATGGTTTTAAGGTCGAACTAATTAACGTCTTTCCTCCCTTGCGAAAGGTAGTATAAGCAAGACTTAATGCCACAATTCCATACACTGCCCATGCATGAATTCCCCAATGAAAATAAGTAAATCTCATTGCATCTTTCATGCCTTGTTCTGTGCCAACCTCATTTGTAGGTGAACTAATAGCATAATGACTAAGTGGTTCCGCAGTCCCGTAAAACACAAGTCCGATTCCCATTCCCGCGCTAAAAAGCATCGCTAACCATACTATTCGGGAAAATTCAGGCTTATCCTCGGGTTTACCTAATTTAATTCTCCCTACCGGACTTAATAATAAGTACAAACATATTATCACGAAAAACGTGACGACAATTAAATAATACCAACCAAAAGAATCTGTAATAAAAGATTGTGCACTAGCTGAAGTTTGTTCAAGCGTTTCTGGTGCAAATACTCCTACTAACACAATCACTAATAAAATAATTACAGAAACATTAAAGACAAGATAATTTTTAAACTTCATATAATAAATTCTCCTTCTAATAATCGAATACTAATCTATGTAGAATTGCTGTCTAGGTTATTATATCCTTTATTAGGAGAATTAAACAAATACTAGCCCTTTCAGCTTCTTAAGGAGCTATCCTTTTTCCTGGTTCTCTACTGGACTCCCTAATTGCATCTAATACTTGTTGATTCATTACTCCCATCATAAAATCAGGGAAACCTAATCTTACCTCCCCATATAGCATTTTGGCGAAATCTTCCCATTCTGTCAAATAGACCGATTTTGGAACATGTATTTTTTTCTCCACAAGTTCACCCAATGATATGATAATTTATATTACCTACTTAGTTGATATTTCGCTACAATACATAGATTTTATTCATTCTCAGAAAAACGTTGTAAATACAATTTGTGACTATATTGATGAACATTATCATGAGAATATTACAAGAGATAATATTGCAAAGATTGTATACTTAAGCCCAGATTATATAACAAGAATTTTTAAGAAAGAAAAAGGACTCTCTCTTGTAAACTATATCATCAAAAAAAGAGTAGACATCGCTAAGGAGCTACTCATTCAAACTACATTACCAGTACATATCATCTCAGATAAAGTCGGATATGGAAATTACTCCTACTTTACCAAACTTTTTAAAAAAGAAACAAATTACACTCCTTTTGAATATAGACGAAAAGAAAAATCCTCCGCTTTATAAATAAAACTAACCATCAGTATTTTTGCTTATCCCACTGATGGTTAGTTGCAATTTCGCATTTTTATATCGAGCTCCCATATCCAGCTTCCTCAAATTCAGCAGCTTGAGATGCGGAGAATTACTGAATGATGAAGTTAAGATAAAGCTTCGCTTTATTTATCTATCAAATACACTAACAAGTTAATAAATGGATCTTCTTGGGTGAATAAATTCGATGTCATTTAGGAGCTAGTTCTACAGCTTGTCGCATTGCTTCCATCAAGCTTTTTTCATCCGCGATTCCTTTTCCTGCGATATCAAATGCCGTTCCATGATCTACACTTGTTCGAATAATCGGCAAACCAACGGTAATATTTACTCCGGCATCTAATCCTAATACTTTCACTGGACCGTGTCCTTGATCATGATACATTGCTACTACAATATCAAAATCCCCACGTACCGTACGGAAAAATAATGTATCTGCCGGAAGTGGACCAACTGCTTCTATCCCTTCTTTTTGTGCTCTTTCTACAGCAGGAATTACTTTTTCTTCTTCTTCTCCATAACCAAATAATCCATTTTCACCAGCATGTGGATTAATGCCGCAAACAGCAATTTTCGGATTAGAAATACCTGCCTTTTGTAAAGTATCATGAGCAAGTTTAATAACATGATAGACACGTTCGGGATTAATCATCTTAACCGCATCAAGAATTCCAACATGTGTTGTAACATGAATAACTTTTAAATTCGGAGCAGACAGCATCATAGAAAAATCTTGAGTACCAGTAAGGTCAGCTAGAATTTCTGTATGGCCTGGATATTTATGCCCCCCTTTATGCAACGCCTCTTTATTTAGTGGCGCTGTACATATTGCATGGATTTTATCTTCTTTTGCAAGCTCAATGGCTTTAGCAAGATATTGAAATGCCGCATTTCCAGCTTCTGGAGCCACTTTCCCTACCGGAAGTGTTTCATCCAATAAATTTAAATCTAAACAATAAACAGTGCCATAATCATAGGTTATTTCGTTAATTTCCTCGACGGAAATATTTTGGATAGCTAAATCACTATTAACGAATTGTTTGGCTCTATTCAAAATCTTACTATCGCCAATCACCAATGGTCTGCTAATCGTATACATTTCCTCTTTACCAAGGCTTTTTAAAATAATCTCTGGACCTACCCCTGCTGCATCTCCCATTGTTATCCCTACAATTGGTTTTACATTACTCATACTATCACCCTTCTATTGTTAATTAAAAACTCTAATGCTTTTATTAAGGAATCTTCTTGGCCAAAGCCTCCTGCTTTCGTTACAGCCCAATAGCTATTCGTTTCTGTTCTAATTTTTCCAAAAGGAAGTCCTGGCTCAATTTCCATATATAAATCCATTTCTGTTACTCCCAGCGCACGACATACTGCCTTTGCAGTATCTCCTCCTGTTAAAACTAACCCTTTAATAAAAGGAACATTTTTTACTATATGGGTTGAAATGGTACCCAAACCATTTGATATTGCTGCACTAACATCATGTTTACTTAATCCAAGCATCTTACCTGCTTCAATGGCACGCTTTCTGTTGTCATCATCCGCTTCCACATAAAGAACAAAATGATGATGTTCTTTATTCTGCTGGACTATTTCCATAAACTCATCCAGCCTATAGCTACCATTTATTAAATCTACAGGGTCAACCTGCATAAAATAGGAATCTTGCAATCTATCAACCTTGAATAATTGTTTTTTCGTTACGTGAGATAAGCTTCCAGATACAATCAAAGTAGTTTGGATTTCCATATCTTCCTGTTCGTTTACTGATGAAGGTATCAAATGCAGCATTTCCGGCAGATATTCTATCAAGCCAGCAGACCCTGCCCAAATAATCGACTTATTTTGCTCAGAAAATAGTTTAGCAATATTTATGAGATCTTCTTCAGCTGCAGCATCACAAACAAACCATTTATTCCCTTCCACTAAGGCTGATTGTATAAGGTTGTTTATCTCCTCTTTAGACTTATGCCAAACTTCCTTATTCAACAACGTAATTTTCCTGTTATTCTTCGAATTTAAAAGCTTAGGCAAAAATGATTCCTGCACAGGTGTCTTCGGATCATTGGAAAATTCGGTTTCTGTAATGATTTTACCGTCTACAAAATGGTGCCCATTGATGGTTTGACGTCTCATTTTAGGATAGGCCGGCGCAATAACAACCATATCTGGATTATAAACAGATTCTAGCGCTGCAAGTTCTGCCTCTAAATTGCCTCTTAATGTGGAATCTACCTTCTTATAAATATGTTTATACCCATTCCTTTTGAGAAAGGTTGCTGCCTCTACTACTGCCTTATATGCATCCTCTTTTGCTCTCGCTCTACTGTCCGTATCTACTATTAGAACATCTGAAGCCATCTCTTTAGATGAATTTGTATAATCAAATACAACACTAGTAGATAACTTTTTTATCGCCAGCTGCACACCAGAATCGTTTGCGCCTGTTAAATCATCAGCAATAATCCCCATTTTGTTTTTCACGTCGAACACATCCTTATCTTACATTTTGATACCTTGTTCCTCAAACTTATATCCCTTTTTTTCTAATCTTTTCACTAAGAAACCTACATAGATTGGAAGCAGTATTGCCGTGGTCACCACTGATGCGGCCACCTGTACTGTTGCAATATCAACCACCGATGCAAAACTAGCATTTGCAGCGGCAATTACTGCAGGTGTTGCAACTGCATTCCCAGCTGTGGAGCCCTCAGCAGCCCCAACAATCGGATTCCATTTTAAAAGCTTAAACACATAGTAACCAGCAGTTCCGGTTACAAAAACGGTTAATAATCCTAGAATAATACCAGCCAAGCCACCTTCTAGAATGGCAGAAAAATTGATGCCCATCCCGAGAGAAAAAGCAAAGAATGGAATTAACATAGAACTTCCACTATCTAAAAAATCTCTCATTTTATCATCTAAATTACCTAATACCATACCAACTATGATTGGAAGAAGTACAGAGATAAAAGAAGTAAAAGAAAATAAACCGTCCACAAATCCCATTGCACCAAAAATGGATAGAGCAACCATTGTTAAAAATGGTCCATCATTAAGAGCTAATAAGGAATAAGCAGCTCTGTCTTCCTTACTTCCGTATTGCCCAACTAAAGCAACAAATAAGCCTCCATTACTATTTGTCATCGCGGCAATTACTGCAATAGGAGCTAAACCTAACCAAAGACCATTATCTCCAGCAAACAGATATGCTAGTAATCCAAAGGCTGCACCAACAACCCATTTTGTGATTAATAATGTTGCCCCTTTCCCAACAGATACCCCAAATGATTTTACATTTATTTGAGCTCCAGTACACAATAGAAATAATGCAATTAAAGTAGATGATCCATTAACAAATAAAGCCTCTGTAAAATTCCCGATTCTCAGAAGATTTGGAGCAAATGTATTTAATAATGCTGCAATTAACAACGGAACTACCATCATCCCTCCAGGAATCCGATCCAACGTTTCTTTAATCTTCATAATTTTAACACTCCTTTTTATATGTTTCAATTTTAAACAACAAGTAATCGTTTACAATTAAAATTGTAACTGCTTTCACCTATTACCACAATATAATTAGTATAAAACGTTGCAAAATGAAACAAAAAAAATAAAAAAGCTGAAACTTTTATTGTTTCAGCTTTCTCCACAAAGTTGTTCGATTAATCCCGAGTCTTTCAGCAACTTTTGTTTGATTGTAATTTTCTTCTTTCATGACGGCATCAATAATTCTTTTTTCTATTTCTTCTAATGTACCTTGTAAATATTCATTATCAAACATTTCCATTTTACTCAACCGATCCCCAAGTAGCTGTTGTATAAGCCCTTTTCCTATTACAAATCCTTTTTCTTCCTTAACAGCATCATGAATAAGTATATATAATTCTTCGACATTTCCTGGCCATGAATAGGATTCCAATACTTTCCATGCATCTTCCTTTATCTTGATCGCTGAAGTGCCAAATTCAGCATGAAATGCAGTTAAAAAGTGGGTCGCTAATGGTCTGATGTCCTCTTTACGTTCAACCAAAATTGGTAAATCAACTCGTATAAATTCAAGATAAGGAAGAGCAGTATACCTATTTACGTCTGACGTCTCTATCGCTATTATAACTGTGATGCCATTATTGTAATTACGCTTAACTTTTCCAACAAATATCCTTAACTCTTCATGGCTTAACATCTCTATTTCATTCAAATAAATTGTTTTTATATCAGGATCCAACTGTTGGTTCATATTGATAAATGCATTGGCAGACATAACAGCCAAAAAACCATTCCCTCTATTTTTTTGAAAATGAATCCATTTGGAGATTAACTTTTTTCCTGTACCCGATTTCCCAATAAGTATCCAACCATAACTACTAAGATTATTTTGAATCTTTTCTATGCACCTTTTCATACTATCACTTTTCGAAAGGATAACGGGCGGAGTTTGTATATCTATAATATGTAAGGAGTTATCCGGTACTAAATCTTTCATAAAAGAAAAAGCAAATAAATAATGAAGTTCCCCCTCTACCTTTATAGGAATCACCATCTGTTTTACTCGTTTATGCTGATCCGTTTCAATGATATCTAATTCTTCTTTATTATCATTTTTTTGTTGAATTATATTTATCATTTTTTTGACCGATAGCGGGGACTCCCTAAATCGTTTCCAATTTTCATAGACAATATTTCCATCACGAGTCATTACAATGACATCCGAAAACTGTCTTTCTATAATCATTTGCATAATACTCATTTGAAAACGCTGCTTTCTCAGCATTCGGTAGATGCTCTTCACTTCTTTAATTGCTTCAAATATTGCCTCTCTGCCTGACTGTATTAGTATTCCTTCTAGATTATATTTAGCGGCGGCATCACGAGTTATAACATCTCCAATAATTAATTGATATCCATCCATTTTCAATTGATTGACTAATGGATCAACTTCAATAGCATCTTCGATTGTAAATACCTCAATAGGTATTTCTAACAAGTCCGTTATCGCCTTCGCTCCAATTGTAATGTTAGAAAAACCGACAATCGCTTTTTTGCCTGGATAATCATTTGCCAGGGTCAAAACACGGAGCATATCATAACCAGAAACATGTATGTCAACAACTGGAATATTCACTTCCTGTTCTATTAATTGCGCGGTTCCCCCACGACTTATAATAACCTCAACACCATGTTTTTCAGCCTCTTTTGCAATTGGAATTGCTTCTTGAAGATTGGCCAATTCTATTTTCATATTAAGGTCAGGCTCTAGTTTTATGCATTCTTCCATCACATGCTCCAATGCAGGATAAGGAGCAATTAACAATGTTTTAATTCCCATTTTTTTCACCTATTATTATTTATTACTTTATACATTGAAAGAATTGTGTCTAGATGTCAAGTTTCGTTAATAATTTACTAGATACTGACAAGCAAACAGAAACTAAAAAAATCGAGTAAAAGACAAGTTTCCATGTTGCAGTAGACGCTCTTGCCTTTAAACTGATGGATGGATGATCTGGTCTTTTACTGAAAGGGGCTGAGACAAAACTAAAAAGGATATGCTTAAAGCTGAATAATCATTTGTTGAATTAGACGAATGATAAATAAAATCTATTTTTGTTTCTCGCCCCATTTTATAAGATTAGTGAAATGGAGTGGAAGACACTCGACTCCTGCGGGAAATAGAGGAAAGGCTGAGACCCCGCAGCGCAGTGAGGAGGCTCAGCTTCCTCCCCGCGGAAAGCGAGTGACTGGAGCGCAATGGAACGAACTTGTTTTTTAGCTATAAAAAAGATAAATCAGCGAAAAGAAAAAACCGAACTATTACGATGTTTATTGTATTATAGTTTGGCTTTTTCTTTATGTAAAATTCTTTTGTCCCACCCTTTTAAACTTTCATTATATTTCCTAATCCTTACTTGGCTTACCAAACACTGGCAGCCCATTCTCATCCCAAGTAAATACTTGTGCTCTCGCGTGGCGATCTGGATTATTCAAAGGATCTCCCTCTATTTCTGTATATGGTCTTGCATGATAGATCAGAACATCTTCCCTTCCATCTTCACTAATAGTAAAGCTATTATGTCCTGGACCATATTGTTGATTCTCTGGAGCGCTGATAAAAACTGGCTTATCTAATTTAGTCCAAGAATATCCATCTAATAAATCGGAATTTATATCTGCCCAAAGCATTCCCATGCAATAATTTTCATCGGTTGCACTAGCTGAATAGGTTATGATGACTTTTCCATTTCTAATCAATACTGCTGGACCTTCATTCACTAAAAATCCGATTTTCTCCCAAGCGTATTCAGGAACAGATAATAATAACTGCTTCCCTTTTAAGGTCCAAGGGTTTTCCATTTCAGATAGATATAGATTAGAATTCCCTGGAATAGCTGGCTCCTTTTGCGCCCACACATAATAAAGCTTGTCGTGTAATTCAAACACCGTTGCATCTAAACTAAAACTTTCTTGAGCCGTTTTCACTTGACCCTTTTCAATCCATCTTCCAGTTAAAGGGTCTTCATCAGCACATTCAAGTACAAACATCCGATGCTGAAAAATCCCATTTTTAGGGTAATCATACTCTGCAGCGGCAAAGTAGATATACCATTTTCCATGGATATAATGAATTTCCGGTGCCCAAATTAGAGAGCTTAATGGGCCTGTTGAATGAGCATGCCAAACAAATGCACTTTCACCATTTTTCAGCCCATTTAATGTTCTAGCTCTGCGGACTTCTATTTTCTGATAGCCAGGAACAGAACCAGTAAAATAATAGTATCCATCTGTATGTTTATATACCCAAGGATCTGCTCTTTGTAAAACTATTGGGTTGTTATAATGAACTGTCTTGACATTCGTCATCTTACTCTCTCCTTTTTATCCATTACATTTCAGATTATAAAGATTGTCTCTCCCATCAAATTATCCAAATAGCCATCGTTACGATTATCTTAGAACTTATTTGATTGAGAAATTTAAAAACTGCATAAGTTATCATTTTTAATCTGTCGTTGTATGATTTCCATCTAATAAAAATTCCTTCAGCATTTTATCTATTCAAAATCTCTTATTATTCCTTTTTTGACTAAATCTCCTGCTATGAACTTATCTATACATAAAAAATAGGTACTAATTAAAAATAGCGGGATTATAATACTAAACTTATAAGCTACTGCTAAAAGTACTAAAAAAAAGAGTAAACTAAATACTGTATGTAAAGGTAGTAATAACGGTAAACTCAATACTAATTTTGCTTTCTCCTTGAACGTACCATGGGTATAAATGGCAATGGGAAATGTATAAAGAAGCGCAGCCAAAACATATATAATGAAGAATAGAACTGGATAATAGAAAATAGCAGCCCCAACTGTCATTCCTCGTACCAGCTGTAAATCGATCCAAAGCACATATAATACAAGGAAATAAATAATTCCAACACCATTCATTTTTAGAAAGTTCTGCTTATATGCAGAAAAGTATTCCTTCGCAAGCCTACTAAATGATGGAAAATCATTAGAAAACTCCTCTCTTCTAATTAGGACATTAAGGGCATAGGTTGCTGGAAAAATCCCGAAAATCCCAAGCCCAATTATGCTCCCCATAATCCAAAGCAGATTAAGAATGATGACACTTAACAGCCTATCAAGAACGATCATCACTTTGTTTGACCACACCATAGATTACACCCTCTTTCCAAATATAGCATTTCCTGATTTTGTTAAACCGGAGAAGGCTATTGTCTCTACATTGTTTCTCCAATCTTTAACTGGAAAAATAACAAACTCAAAATTTCTATCCGCAAAGGCAAACTGATTATTACCTAATGAATCAATCTCAATTAGACTATTCTCTTTTAAAGAAAACCTTTTGCTATGCTTAACTCTTCTGTCTTCATCAAAAGAAATATATTCCCAATCACCCAATAGATCCTGAACGGAATAATTAGGTGGTTCAGTATGATAGTAGTATTCTGGCGAAACAACCGGCCAGCCGCTCTTTAGCCAAAACATTTCTCGTATAAATCCATAATGATAGGGAGAAAATTCCTCTAAACGAACATGATGAACCATAAATTGTTTATTCATTTCGGTAAAAATGGAATTGTGACCTGGTCCAATCCAAACAATATCATCTTCAAACTGATAGCTTCCCACTAACTTAACACCAATAGTATGTGGTTCATCCTCTGTATCTATCATATTTTTACCGTTTACATCCACATAAGGACCGGTTATTTCTTTCGATCTCGCTACACGAATATTGTAACTATCATGTAAACTATCATAAGAAGTAAACAAATAATAATAATCAAATGCCGAATTGTAGATAATAAAAGCGCCTTCTATCGCACCTTCTACTTCTTTTGGTCTTATCGCAAGCAATGTTCCATAACCATCCTCAGCAACCGGCATCCCTGTTTCCATATTTAGTCCGACAAGGTAAATGCCTCCAAAGAAGGATCCATAACAAAGCCAGTACTTACCATATTTATCCCTTACTACATTTGCATCTATGGCATTATGTGTTGCAATTTCTGGATTTGTTTGAAGCACAATCCCTTGATCACACCAAGGTCCTTTTAAATGATCAGCAGTAGCCAATCCAATACAAGAAATCGTACTTCCAAAAGTGGAAGCGGAATAATACATATAATATTGACCTTTATAGTTAATAACTTCAGGGGCCCATAAGCCTAATGCCTTGGACCACTCTTTAGCCTCTTGAGGAACAGCCTTTAATGCAGTTCCAATATAATCCCAGTGAATTAAATCCTTTGATTTTCTAATTTGTGCCCCCTCAGTTGGCGCATTATCGATATATGTATCTGTTGAAAACATATAGTAGAAATCATCTTCTTTGATAATCGTAGGATCATGCGTACCCAATGTTCCCCAGCCGTATGATTCAATCAATTCTAATCCTTTTCTTGTTTCTTCTTTCATTTTCATAGCTTGATCCTCCTGGTTATCCTTTCACACCTGATAAGGCAACTGATTCAATAATCTGTTTTTGAAATATCAAGAATACGATTAATACTGGAAGTAAGGAAACAACAGAACCTGCCATAATCAATGGATAATCCGTTTGAATAGCGTAAGTTGCTTTTAAGTTTGCAATAACTACTTGTAATGTTTGTTTCTCTGGACTATTTAAATAGATTAGTGGTGCTAAATAGTCATTCCACACACCCATGAACCAAAGAATAAATTGTGCCGCTACCGCTGGGCGAATAACAGGGAAAATTAATTTAAAGAAAATTTGAAGGTAACCTGCTCCGTCTACCTTTGCTGCTTCAATTAAAGAATAAGGCACATTTGTTAGATATTGACGAAGGAAGAAAATCATCGTAATATTTCCAAATAAACCTGGCACAATTAACGGTAATAATGTATCTACCCAACCCATTTTAGAAAACATTACGAATTGGGGAATCATAATAATCGGATAAGGAATCATAATTGAAGCTAATAAAATCAAGAATAATGTATTTTTAAAAGGCATTCTGAGTTTTGCAAAAGCAAAAGCAGCCATACTAGAGGTTATGGTACCAATAATAGTTACGGTTAAAGAGACAATTATGGTATTTTTAAGTCCGTATCCCAAAGTATCAAGCTGAAATAATTTAGTATATGCATCAAACTGAAAGGGATCTGGTATCCATTGTGGCGGCAAGGCAAATACACCAGTCTTGTCTTTTAATGAAGTGGTAATCATCCATAATAATGGTCCAATCATAAACACGGAACCAATTGTGAGAATGAAATAAATGAATATATCCGTTATTTTCTTATGCTTTTTCATGCTATGCACCCCCTTAATCCAAACTATAATCTGATTTTCTATTAAAATAAAATTGAATAACAGTTACGATAAAGATAAAGATAAATAGAATAAGTGACATTGCTGAACCATATCCCATTTGATAATATTTGAATGCTTTTTGCCATACGTACCAAACAATAGACGCTGCACTATAAGATGGACCACCAGTCGGGGTCATAATGTTAATTTCAGTAAAGATTTGGAATCCGCCAATTATGTTTGTAATAACTAAGAAAAACGTTACCGGTTTAACCATTGGCCATGTGATACTTTTAAATTTTTGGAAAGAATTTGCACCATCTAGATCAGCCGCTTCATAATAGGTTTTAGAAACACTTTGAATTGCAGCTAAATAAAGCAGCATCGAATAACCTAACCCTTTCCATACTGCCATCAGGATAATTGCAGGTTTAACAGTTGCAGTATTTTCTAACCAGTTCGGGCCCTTAATGCCAAATAAATCTAAAAATTGATTAATCAATCCAAAATCTCCATTATAAGCCCATGCCCACATGATGGATATCGCCGCCAGAGAAGAGATAACAGGAATATAGTAGATCGTTCTAAAAACAGTAGTCCTTTTCAGCCCCTTGCTCAAAGCCATTGCGAGCAGCAATGCCAATCCTAATCCAATGGGAATTCCTATCATATAAAAAACTGTATTATAGAGAGTTTGATAGAAATATTCATCTTTAAATAGTTTAATAAAGTTATCCAAGCCGACAAAGTTCATCCTATTCAAGCCATTCCAATCTGTAAAAGATGCATATACAGAATAAGCAAATGGATAAACAGAGAATAATAGGAACCCAATAATTGGAGCAGCCACAAACATCAGTGCAACTCTATGTTCTTGCTTATATAAGTTACTAGTTTTTCTTTTTGGTTTTATTTTCGGATTTTTATTTTTTTCACTATTTGTAGCTATCACACTGGACATATTATCACCTCTTTAACGATTGGTGATGTCTTAAAAGCAGAGAACCTCACAAGAAGTTCCACTAGAAGTTCGTGAGGTTACTCTTAGTAATAAGACATCCTAGTTATTTAGACATTTTCGCTTGTTCGTTGGCTTCATCCAAAAGTTTTTGCATTTTAGGCTGTATTTCTTTTACGAAATCAGCTGCAGTCTGTTTTCCTTGCATCACAGGAGTAATATTCGACCAGAATTCATCTAACCATTGAGAGTTATAGGTAGCGAAAGTTGGTTACGGAACACCATAATCTCGAACAATATCTAAAAATTCTTTCTTGTTATTTGGAACCGTTTCTGTATCGTTAGCCCATTCTTCAGCCATATCAATTAAATTCGGAATTTGCACTTTAGCATCTAATAATGTTTGTTGTGCATTTTCATCTGCAGACAAGTAAATGGCCAATTCAGTCGCTAAATCAGGATATTTTGTAGTCTCTGAAACTACTAATCCTAGAGAACCAACATATGCGACTGATTTTCCTGTTGTACCAGATGGCCATGGCATGAGATCATATTCAAAATCTAGTTTGGCATATGTACTCATATCCCATGGACCTACTGGGAAGAAAGCCAATTCGCCATTCATCCATCTTTGGTATGTGTCCAATGTTTCTGCTTGTGAAGCATTTGGTGTTGTATTATATTTATTAGTTAAATCGGCAAGGAACTGCAAAGAACTTGCAAATTCTGGTGTGTCAACTGTTACAGTATCTCCAGCATCATTTAAAAAGGACGCCCCATTACTATAAGCAAATGATTGCAGAGTCCATGTGGCATTAAAACCGCTTGCCCATTGATCAACTTCGCCATCACCATTTGTATCTTTTGTTAATTCTTGACTAATTTTCAAGAATTCATCCCAAGTATAGGCTTTATCTTTATCTGGCAACGGAATTCCGGCTTCTTCAAACATGTCTTTGTTATAACCTAGCGCAAATGGACCGATATCTTTTGGTAATCCATAAAGCGCACCCTGACCAGGCGTTTTTCCATCATAGCGATAGATGTCTACACCAAATTTCCAAATACTATCTAAATCAAAATCTGCATTTTCAACTTCTTCTGTAATATCTTTAATGATGCCATTATCAACATAATTTGCGATACTTCCAGAATCAAGATAAAAAACATCGGGTACATTCCCACCGGAAACAGCAGCAGATAATTTAGTAGCATATTGATCAGCATCTGTATTAATGATTTTCACCTTCACGTCCTCATGCGATTCTTCAAACTTTTTAATCGCTTCAGTATAAGCCGTTTTCTCATCAGGCCCTCCTCTAAACATAAACGTTATTTCTTTCTTCCCATCCGCATTACTGCTACTGCTACTGCTACTTGAACATGCACCTAAAAGCAACATACTGAAAATCACAAAACTTGAAAGTAATATTTTTACTTTTTTCATTTTATATTCTCCCCTATTTTTAATTTCTTTTATAAAACAAAAAGGATAATACTAATCTGCATTTCTATCACTTTAAGCGTAGACTTACTTTGTTCTCTTTATGTAGCATTTAATTCAAAATTACTTTCCTTTTCACCAACATATCGACAGTTTATTTGTTTTGTCATTCCTCCCCTCCCTTTTTACATGACACTATAATACAACTCAATAGCAAAAGGCGATTTTTACAAAGTTTGTTGTTTATTTACTGATAGTCTCAAGTTGTGTTGAATCCCCCAAAAAAGAGAACAACATTTTTAAAAACAACCTTTTTATAAAATATCTCATAAGTTATTTATACAATCATCTGTAAGCGTTGTCAATAACTTTCATATAAATCTTAATATATTTTTCATGCATTAAGTTAATGAATATGTTAATCTTATTTATCACTTAGTAAATCATCTAAACAAAGTTAATGTTTATATTAACCTTTCCCTTTCATTACACCATTATTAACAACTAACTGTATTTAAAAATCAGAAAGAAACGATTTTTCCTTTCAACTTGAATTTTTGAGAAGCAGTACGCTCTTTAAATACAAAAAAAGACAGACCTGCTAACTTCGCAGAATCTGCCTTTTTAGAACATTTCTAAATGATAACTACCGCAGCAAATAAATAATTTCCTCAGCCAATTTAATCATTCGCTCTTTGGCATCATTGTCTGTAATTTCATTCTCTTCATCGAAATAATCGTTATGAACAAATACATTTTGCACGGTAACCAGTGCTTTAAAATACGTAAGAATTGGTTTTAATTGATATTCCATCACAAGAAAATGTTTATCTGTACCACCCGTGATAACCATTCCTGTTACTTTTGATTTAAATGCATCGACCGGTAGATGATCAAAGAGATTTTTTAATACACCTGAAATGGAAGCTTGATATACTGGTGTTCCAATCACAAGAGCATCTGCACTCAAAATAGTATTGACCACTTTAATCGTATCATCATTATAATAACTTAATGGCACTCCATTCACAAATTCGATCTCATATTCTCTTAAATCAATTAATTCCACTTGAATAGTTGGATCAAGTGCCTTGGCAGCAACTAAAACCTCATTAACCGCCTTAGCTGTTTTAGAACCAACTAACGATCCGGAAACTCCTACAAGCTTCATATTTTCCTCCAAGCTTAAAGATAAGCAGGAAACATCTTATCTTCATCTATCTGATTAGTTATTATTAGCAAATTTATCAGCTACTACACTCCAATTAACAATAGAGAAGAAATTGGAAATGTATTCAGGTCTTCTGTTTTGGTAATTTAAATAGTAAGCATGCTCCCATACATCCAATCCTAAAATAGCACGTTCGCCATCCATAATTGGATTATCTTGATTTGGCGTGCTTGTTACTTTTAAGTTGCCTTCTTTATCAACAACCAGCCAAGCCCAACCAGATCCAAATCGAGTAGTAGCAGCAGCAGTAAATTGCTGCTTGAATTCATCAAAGCTTCCAAAAGCTTTATTCATTACTTCTGCTAATTCACCAGAAGGAGTATTAGCACCCGAAGCTGGGGCAATTACTTCCCAAAATAAGGAATGGTTTAAGTGCCCACCACCATTGTTTCTTACAGCAGTTCTGATTTGTTCTGGAACTTCATCCAGATTGCTTAATAACTCTTCTAAAGATTTTGCTTGTAATGCATCCTGTCCTTCCAGTGCAGCATTTAAATTACTAACGTATGTTTGATGATGTTTTCCATAATGAATTTCCATCGTTTTCTGATCAATATGTGGTTCTAAAGCATTAAATTCGTATGATAAAGCTGGTAATGAATATGTAGTCATTTGTGTTTCCTCCATTTTTTTATTTTTTATACTTATTAGTTTAAAAAGTATATTCAAACAATAAACCATCCATAAAAAAAAATCAATTACTTTGGCCTAAATTGGTGGATGTTTTTTTACTAACTAACCTAATCTTATGCACTGACTCTTGTACAGGTAACTACTTTCAACATTTTATACTTTCTGGTATAATTAATTTCTGTACCTTTAAAAATCTTTTTGATTTTTTTCTCCAATGAAATAGAATGGAGGTTTAAAATGGTTCCAACACAAAAAACGACAAAAGATAAAATTCTGTATCTTCTTAAGAAAGAGGGTTCCTTAACGGTAAACGATTTTACCGATCGTCTGCAAATAACACATATGGCTGTGCGAAAGCACTTAACAATATTAGAAAAAGATAGTTTAATCCAATCCGAATTTATCAAACAGCCAATGGGCCGACCTATTCAAAGCTTTACTTTGGCGGAAAAAGCAGAACAGTTTTTTCCAAAGAGTTATGAAGGAATCAGCATCGATTTATTACACGACGTTAAAGAACTGTATGGAAAAGATTCGGTTCAGCAATTATTCAACAAACGAGAAGAACGTCTAACAAAAGAATATATTTCACGTATGGATGACAAAGATCCTGCTGAAAAAATGCAAGAAATGATTACTATTCAAAATGAAAAAGGATATATGGCTGATTTAACAAAAGTGGACGACCATACTTTTGAAATAACAGAATATAATTGTCCTATCCTCGAGGTAGCAAAGGAGTTTAAAATAGCCTGTAAATGTGAGACAGAAATGCTCAAAAAAGTTCTCCATGCAGAGGATGTAACGAGAACATACTGCCGAACAGAAGGAGACAATCACTGTAAGTTTGTCGTAAAGTTTGTTTCCCAGCATGATTCCTCGTTAGTAGTGGTATAAAGACTTTTTCTTAGAAAAGACTTACAATAATAGAAAAGGGAAGTCATCAAGAAATTAATTCTTAAGACTTCCCTTTTCTATTATTTCTTCTATTAAGCAAATACAGCTAATTCTGCTTCAATTTGTTTCATTATTAATTCAAGACATTCCTCAGTAGTTTTTGCAAAAATTCTTTTTCCGTTTACAATTGCATAAGGACGTTTTGCACACATTCCACAAAAGGAAAGACAGCTGCTTTCAATCACGGCTACTTCTGGATATTTAGATTCTAGTATTTCTTCTAAATTTATTGAAGTGATCAAACTTCCATCACAAATTTCTACAACCACAATCCCCATTTGCTACTTCCTCCCTTCAATTTTACAAACACTATATATATACGATTAATTTTATGGTCCATAGTTATGAGAAAAAACAAATCACTCTGTATAAAAAATTTTTATACCATATAGTATAAAAACAAGTATATACATTTAATCATTTTCTATATAAAAATGCAAGTAAAGAAGCTCTAAATATGCTTGATAGACTAAGAATAAAAATTACTCCTTTCCAGCTGTTAATATGTATGAACATGTTTTTCATCAGCTGCCAAGGAGTATGACACTATCATTATGAATTTATAGGTGGAATTTTGCTACTTATCCTCCAAAAAATTTCTTGAATTTTTCCAACTCTTCTTTACTATATGTTTTTGTTTTATCAAAATAAGGATTATCTTCTAGCACATTTTTAGGATCTAAACTTGTCTTAATCGATACACTTGTCTTATCTGAATCAGCATTCATCATGTGATCATTTATTTGGCCAAAATCAGGGATATTCGCTCCGTTTTGTTCGTTCATCCAAATCACTCCTTTTTTATAAGTTTTACAGAAAACAGAAAATTATTCTCTTCCATTAACATCTATATTTAACGAACAAAAAAACATCTTACTAAAAAAGAAATAATATTCTGAAAATAGTTCACCACTTCACAATATTTGATTTTGAAATCGTTTTCATTTATAATAAAAAATAGGTTGGATAACATTAGTGGTTATCACTGTACACAGCGTAGGTGGAGCTGGTACTTCAATAGAGCTTTATTAGTTCTAAATGAGAAGCAGAAAAGTATCCGATTCAATAAGAATCGGATACTTTTCATTAACCTGCACAACTAACCCATAGCTAAAGGGAAAGTACCATCGATGGAGTTTTGTCTTTGTCCTATTATATAGTGATAGTTTTCCATTTCTGCTCATGACTAAGCAGCCATTCCTTTCTCCATAAACCACCCGCATAGCCAGTCAGCATTCCATTCGCTCCTATTATTCGATGACATGGAATGACAATGCATAGTTTATTCCTGCCATTTGCACTTCCCACCGCACGAACTGCCTTTTCGTTACCGATGCTATTTGCAATATCCTTATACGATCCCGTTGCTGCATAGGGAATACTAGTTAAAGCATTCCATACTTGCCTTTGAAATGGAGTCCCATCCATTGCAATAGGAAAAGAAAAATCTTGACTATTTCCATTAAAGTAAGCATCAAGCTGTTTATAACATGTCATTAAAACCTGAGGCGTCTGATCATCTATCTGGTTCTCTGGCGACTCTTTCTCTGAAAATAAGATCGAATAAATTGCCTTTTCTGTTCCAGTTATCTCTATTACTCCAATTGGAGATTGGTAATCGAGTACAAACATCCTATCCCCCCAAAAAACTATTTTCTATTATTTTAACAGAATAGTACTGTTCACTTCATAAAAACCTCTTTATTTTTTGAAAATTATATTTACAAATGAGGCAATTAGTGTTAGTCTTTTAAAGAAATTATGCAATCCCTATTTAACCTATAGGAATTACAATAAAAGGAGGACATAGCATTGAATCTTTATGCTATTTTAAACATTATTATATTACTTATTTTGCTTAGTGTTCTATTCTATATGCAAAAGAAACATATATCCTTCTCTAAACGCGTGTTTACCGCTTTAGGACTAGGTGTATTATTTGGGGCCATCTTACAGTTATTTTTTGAACCGACTTCAGAAGTAATCACGGTTACAAATGATTGGTTCGGATTAGTTGGAAACGGATATGTAAAACTGTTACAAATGATCGTTATGCCACTAGTCTTTATTTCCATTGTGGCGGCCTTCACGAAATTAGAAAAATCAGCTAACCTTGGGAAAATTAGTGGTCTCGTAATCGGAACATTATTACTAACAACAGCTATAGCTGCAGGAATCGGGATCGCATCTGCTGCAGGTTTTGACTTAAAAGCAATTGATGTAAACGCTGGAGATGCTGAAGTTCTTCGCGGACAGCAATTAGAAGAATCTTTGGGGGAAGTCCAAAGCACAACTGTACCACAGAAAATTCTTAGCTTTTTACCAGCTAATCCATTTCAAGATTTAACTGGTGCAAGACCAACTTCTACTATTGCGGTAGTAATTTTTGCGGCATTTGTTGGCGTTGCATTCCTAGGGATTAGAAGAAAAAATCCAGAGCAAGCAGCTTTCTTCCAAAAAATCGTTGAATCATTACATACAATAGTGATGCGAATTGTAACATTAGTACTGCGATTAACTCCATATGGAATACTTGCGCTTATGGCAAAGACAGTTGCAGGAAGTAACCTTGATGCAATTGTGAAACTAGGAAAATTTGTTATTGCGTCCTATGTTGCCTTAATAGCAATGTTTATTATTCATTTAATTATTCTTGCGATTATGGGACTTAGCCCAAAACAATATGTGAAAAAAGTTTGGCCTGTACTTACTTTTGCATTCACATCACGTACAAGTGCAGGAACAATGCCTTTAAATATTGAAGCACAGAGGAATAAATTAGGTGTACCGGAATCTATTGCTAACTTCTCTGCATCCTTCGGAGTTTCGATTGGCCAAAATGGTTGTGCTGGTATCTACCCTGCAATGCTTGCAGTCATGATTGCACCAACACAAGGAATCAATCCTTTATCCCCATCTTTCATCGCGACATTAATTATTGTCGTTATGATCAGTTCTTTTGGGGTTGCTGGAGTGGGCGGAGGAGCAACATTTGCAACATTGATCGTTCTTTCTACTTTAAACTTACCAGTAGCCTTGGCTGGTGTATTAATTTCTGTTGAACCATTAATTGATATGGGTCGTACTGCTCTAAATGTAAGTGGATCAATGGTGTCAGGTGTTGTAACAAGTAAAACACTTGGTGAATTAGATACAAAACAGTATCAGTCGAATGAAATAGATACTAGTGAGAATATGGCATAATAAAAAAGCAAAGCTCCTTCTAAGGTGCTTTGCTTTTTTATTATCTTATTTAATCATCGCAAAAACTTCTGTGCGCTTATCACTGTCAGTCTGAAATACACCTCGTACAGCTGATGTAACTGTTTTAGCACCAGGCTTTTTCACTCCACGCATGGTCATACACATATGCTCTGCCTCTACCACGACCATTACTCCATGAGGCTCAAGTGTTTCCATCATTGTATCTGCCACAGTGGACGTTATTCGTTCCTGAAGCTGAGGGCGTTTTGAAACTGCCTCTATTGCTCGGGCAAGCTTACTTAACCCAGCCACTCTTCCGCCTTTCGGGATATAGGCAACATGTGCTTTCCCGTAAAAAGGGACTAAGTGATGCTCGCACATGGAGTAAAAAGGAATATCCTTTACTAATACCAATTCTTCATGGTCTTCATGAAAAATCGTTTCAAAATACTCTTTTGGATCGATGGTAAGACCAGAAAAAACCTCTTCATACATTTTCGCTACCCGTTTTGGAGTATCTAATAATCCTTCTCTATTTGGATCTTCTCCAACTGCTTCTAATAGTAAGCGAATAGCCTCCTCTATTTGAGGAGTATTAATTTTACTCATTCTAAAATCCTCCTAAAATCCTTCCCGACTATCTACACTCCACGCTTATTTCCCCAAATATACGTATGTAGCTGTGGAAGTACCTTCACATTTTTGAATTGATGATCAAGCATAGTTTTATCAATCAACCACTCATACTTCGCCAATAAATGCTCGACTAATTTAGTATCATCAGTCGTTTTATTATCTTCATTCCCAACTTGCAAGAAAAAAGGAATGTCAGGATAACGCAAATGCACTTTTTTGGCATAGTTGTAATCTTCATCAGAAAATACAACAACTTTTAAGCTAATATGAGTACTTCGATTAGCATTTCTTAATCTTTGCACAATGGAATCCAACATGTCAAAATCCGTATTCATTTTAGAACTTGGCGGCTTAGGAGAAATAGTTAGTTCATCAATATCTATAAACCAATCTTGCCATTTGCTCCCTTGTGTCTCAAGGCCAATCTTTATTTCCTTTTCCTTTAATAAATTTACCAGAAAGGAAAGATTTTTCAAGAGGGCGGGATTTCCTCCTGAAAGGGTGACAAAAGAAAATCCGTATCCCCCTAGTCGAACTAGTTCCTCCCATATTTCCTCTGCCTGCATTTGCTTAATCAGCTCTTTACCGCTGCCATCCCAAGTAAAGGCAGAATCACACCAAGCGCAGGAATAATCACAGCCAGCTGTTCTGACAAACATCGTTTTTTGGCCAATGACCATTCCTTCTCCTTGTATCGTTGGTCCAAAAATCTCCATAACAGGTACTTTACTCACTCTCCATCCACTCCCTTCTCATTTCTGCATAACTAGTAGGAGTTTCATAGAGACGAACAAATTCTACTCTCGCCCCATTATCTGCTTGCTTTATCTCATCTTTATTCAAAGCCTCTGCCATTTTTTCAAAGATCCAATATACCATATTTTCGGCTGTTGTATTCATCGGTGGCAGAGTTTCATTCAAGTAGCGATGATCTAAGTAAATTTCAATCTCGTTTTTCCATATTTTTTTAATGTCACCAAAGTCTATCATTAATCCTCGGTTATCTAAATATCCACTTATTCCAAAAACGACCTTGTATGTATGTCCATGAAGATTCATACATTTTCCTTCATAAGCATGCAGGTGATGTGCCGCATCAAAGGTAAACTCTTTACTAACCATAACACGTTTGCAATGATATTTTAATTGCTTAGAAGAAATATCTTCCCCAAATTTTTGCAATCTATCTACTATTCGAAAGTCATGCATTCTCTTATAACCCCTTTCGAACAGCGAGATAATCATTTAATCCCTTTTTACGCAGCTTACAAGCAGGACATTCTCCACAGCCATCTGCCACAATTCCGTTGTAGCATGTTAGTGTTTTTTCACGAACAAAGTCAAAAGCACCTAACTCATCCGCAAATCTCCATGTTTCTTCCTTATTTAACCACATAAGTGGAGTATGAATGACAAATTGTTTATCCATAGAAAGATTTAATGTTACATTCAATGATTTAACAAAGATATCACGACAGTCTGGATAGCCGCTAAAATCTGTCTCACATACACCTGTTACAATATGTTTTGCTTGTATTTGACTTGCTAATACACCAGCAAACGACATAAACAATAAATTTCGTCCTGGAACAAATGTGGAAGGCAGCTCTCCTTCCTTGCCATCTTCGACTGCAATATCGTCTCTTGTTAATGCATTTGGCGCCAGCTGATTTAGCAGAGACATATCAAGAATATGGTGTTTAATGCCAAGCTCTTCGGTGATTTTCTGTGCACATTCAATCTCTGTAATATGTCTTTGATTATAGTCAAACGTTACAGCTACTACTTCTTTGAAATTTTTTATAGCCCAAAATAAACAAGTAGTGCTATCTTGACCCCCACTAAATACAACAACCGCTTTTTCGTTTTTCATTTTGCAAATCTCCTTCATATAGAAAAAACAGCACTACTAAGAAAGTAGTACTGTTTTTTCTTAGTTTTTTAAAGAGGGTAGCTAGAACCTCCACCGTAGAAACGGATTTTTACTATGCTATTGTTTAGCTCGATTTATTATATCGCAGATTCATTAATTATTCTATGACAATATTAATTTAACTTTATAATATGCTTATTGAAAATTACCTTTTCTTTGTAAATAAATTCGTAATAACGAATCCAAGAACAATAATGATTGTCGCTAAAAAACCGCCTTCCAGACCAAAAGAACCACCTGTTAGCCAATCATTTCCCACGGAAACATCTATTCCGTATAGACCATGGGGAGTGGTACCACTGACTGGAAAACCAAACACATTCCCTTGGAAATAATTCCATGTTATATGATAGCCAATTGGCATCCAAAGGCTTTTTGTCTTATCATACATATAAGCAAATAAAAGTCCTACAAGAAAAATATTGATAATTCCAAGAGCCGCTACATGTGGATTTAATAAATGAGCTATCCCAAAAATTAATGACGAAACGATATATACTACCCATTTTGAATTTTCGTTATCGGTAAGTGTAGACATAATATAACCTCTGAAGGTCAATTCCTCTGAAAAACCGACTAAAATAAAAAACAGTAGATAGGAAATGGTATAGGCTGAAAAGTTCGGTGAACTAATTGAATTTGTCAGCTCTATATTCTTAGTAACTAGTAACAGTAAAAAGATAAAAATAATAGAAACCGCACCAAGAATTAACCCAATAAAGAAATCGGAAGTAAAATGCCCAAACCCCATCTCTTTGATCTTTTTCTTATTCACAAATTTCCACAATAAAAACAGCATTCCTATACCGCCAATTAAGCCTATCCCTTGAGTAAAAAGAATAAACCAAGGAGATGATTCTATCACATCTTCCACATTTTCATTCAAACTATTTGGATCCGTCACCATTTGCAACACTACAGTGAGAACCGTCCCTGGAATCATTAATAAAGATTGAATAATTGTTGTTGTTGCTAAGGCTAGCACAATAATCCATCCAGATCTTACCTTGCCCAACTTATTTTTGAACATATTACCCTCCACTTCTTGGCATACTTAATTCGAAATTTCTCCCTCTCATTATATCTATTTTTTTTTGGAAAATATATGCTTTTATCCGTTAGATAAATAGAAAGTGGGTCTCGAAAAAGAAAGCAGACTGACTTTATGGTTCGTTAAGATATCTTCATTTAATAGAAATGATTAGTTAGTTAAAATTTTGGGTATTGAATAGTTACATAATAATATACTATAAAGATTGGGACGATTTTTATGATTCAATTTAAAAGTGATATGGAATTTAGAAAGTTTTTAGAAGAAGAATTAGTTTCTACCTCACAGGTTACCGAATTATTAGGATGTACACGGCAATATATCCATGACTGTGTAAAAAAGGGGATTCTAGAACCGCTCAATGTTGGCAATAAAGAAAGAATCTATTTAAAATCTGATATCATGGCACATATAAAGAGAAAGAGAAAATGAGGCACTCATTTTCTCTTTCTTCTTGCAGTCCATTTGTTTTAATCAGCTAACATTATGTTAGTTCTCCTACTACCTTTACTCTTAGTCTTGTCGCATTTCCTGGATGATATGCTAACGGAATTTCTTCTATTTCTACAAGTTCAATTGTTTCCACTTTTGCACCAGCTAATATTGCTTGCTGTTTCGCTCTTTCTTCCGCATCTTTTCGCGCCTCATCACGAGGAGTTTGTGAATAGATATATATTTGCTCATATTGTCCGCTGATTTGCGAAATGGATGCGCCTATTGCATTGGCAACCGCACCATTCTCATTATGAATGATTTCTTTTACCCCTTTTAACTGTCTTGGGATAATGATGCTCCCGCCTCCTACTAAAACAACCGTGGCATCATTATTACTTGTTTTCATTTTATCAATTGCTTCTTCCGTCATTGCTGCTATTTTCGCGTATGCTTGTTGAGCGAATTCTTCATCAATATGTTTCACTAATTCTGGATTTCCTATCTCTGCAACTCCTAACCGTACTGCAATGTCCGTTGTTGTGAGTGTTTCCCCCCCGAAGACAAGCGCTTCTTCAGTAATTCGGTAACCTACGCTGTCTGGTCCAATCGTTACTTCATTATTCACGTTTCGGACAATACTTCCTCCGCCTAATCCAATGGATACAATATCCGGCATACGGAAATTTGTTCGGACTCCGCCTACATCTACTGCAAGCGAAGACTCACGCGGAAATCCGGCTGTTAAGACACCAATATCCGATGTCGTTCCACCTACATCTAATACCATCGCATCTTTAATACCAGCTAAATAAGATGCCCCACGAATGCTATTAGTTGGTCCACATGCAATCGTTAAAATGGGAAATTTCCGAGCATACTCTATCGACATCAATGTTCCATCATTTTGGCAGAGAAATACTTGGGCATCTGTTATTCCTTCTTCTCTTAATGCATTTTCAAAGCCATTGCTTGTTGCTGCAATAACCTTAAATAAAGCACTATTTAATATCGTTGCATTTTCCCTTTCAATTAATCCAACAGAACCAATTAAGGAAGAACAAGATACTGGGGTTTCTTCTCCCATCACTTCTGCCACTAAATCGGCTACTCGAAGTTCTTGATCGTTTTTCAAGGAAGAAAAAACACCAACAACTGCTATTGCTTCTACTTTTCCTTTCCATTCCTTTAAAATGGAGCGGATTTCTTCCTCTGAAAAGCTAGACAGTACTTGTCCATCATACTCATACCCGCCTCCGGCTAAGCGATACTCTCCCGTTAAGACAGAAACCATTTCCTTTGGCCAAGCAGTATAAGGAAGGACAGAGGCCGTTGCAGGATATCCCAGTCGAATCACACCTACTTTAGCTAGTTTTTTTCTTTCCACAATAGCATTTGTACACTGAGTAGTTCCTAACATCGCATGGGTTACTTTTTTTCTATCAATCCCTGCTTCTTCTAATACTCTTTTTAAAGAAGAGACAATCCCTGACTCGATATCTTCACTTGTAGGCATTTTTACTTGATGGATTAAATTTAAACCTTCATCAAGTATAACAGCATCTGTATTTGTTCCCCCAACATCAATTCCTACTTTATACATCTATCACACTTCCTTTCTCACAAGATCCTCTAATGGTGTATAGGAAATATCGTAACCAAAATACTTTGGTCCTACTGTTTCAATCCCTTTCTCTGTTCTCCACTGGGGATCAGAAGGCAATGCCAGCAGCCTCACTCTTTTTCCATATTTCAGCGCTTCTGTCGTAACTGGATTTAATGTTTCTAAATCTACTAAACAAATGAGGTCAGGAGTCATAGCTAATGGTTTACCATTTTTTTGGGCTACTAAATTTTCATTTTGGAAAAATACTTGTACTTCTTCTCCGGTAAATTGCTCCAATCCATCTAATGTTACACAGCCCCTATTAAACCCTCCCATTGTATTTCGTTCAACATCTATAATTTTTCCATCAAACAAATGATATCCACTAGTAGTATCTAAGAGTTCGTGTAGTTTGGTTAATTCATCCTTTGTATTGGAGCGGATAATTTGTCCAATTGTTTCAGATAAGGTAATAATATTTTTCACACTATATTTTTTTAACTGCTCCCCTGTACATGGATAAATACTAACTAATGAACTTGCACCCATTTCAACGGTAGCTACTCTAGCAATCCGTTCTGTCCATTTATTATCAATTGTTTCCATAATACCGATATTTCCTTTTTCATCTGTTATAGCCATCGGCGTAGAAGAAACGCCATTTAGATGGAAGGTTACCATTTGTAGTTCTGGAAATGCCCGTCCCATTCCATCACAATCAATGAGCGGCAATCCTAACTGTGCAGCAACTACAATAGGAATCATGGAATTGACTCCCCCTGCTTCCATGGGAAATGTTCCCTTTACTTCTTTATTTAAATATTGACCTAGTTTTTTAAATACACGTACGAATTCATCACCTTTTGGAAATTTCTCTATCAACACAGATGGAGCCCCCATCATTGCCGCTGGGATAAAAAAATCATCATTTTCTACTTCTTCGGGTGACAAAAGTTGAACGGGACCATTTTCTTTTATCGCTGAAAGAGCCATCATTTTTCCTATGTAAGGGTCCCCTCCACCCCCTGTACCTAGAAATGCTGCTCCAACTGCTATATTTTCAATCGCTTCTTCATCTAAATATCGCATGTGATTCCCTCCAGTTGTGATTATTGATTAATAGATACTTGTTTTTGAACGATAATATTTCTGGCTACTAGATAACATACAAAGGAAATAACCATTCCAATCAATGGCTGATTTGGTAGCTGTGGTAAGCTTGGAAAAAAAGAGAAGATAACAGGAATGCCTGCAATCGCTGCCCCAACAAGCCAAGAGATTACTCCTAAGAAATTTATTCCTGCTTTACTAGCCCATTTTGATTTGTCCCCTTTTTGAATAACCCAATAAGAAGCAATCATTACCCCTGCGACAGGAGGAATCATGGCAGAAAGCACGGACATAATCGGAATAAAATAATCTAAAATTCCAACCACAGCAAGAAGTGTGCCTACACCACCTGCAATCGCAACTGCTATCCGTTCTTTTTCTTTTGAAATATTAAATACATTGATAATGGCAATTCCACCAGAAAAGGCATTTACTGCATTCGTAGTCCAGGTTGCTAAGATAAGAGCAATAATTCCCAAAACAGGTAGTCCTAGTTCTGTAAATACACTTGTAATATCAGCAGTTCCAGCAGTAAGGGTCAATATAGCGCCAACAGTGATCATTAAGACTCCAGAAGGCAATATCCCAATAAATGCAGCTTTGCCAACATCTTTACGTGATTTCGCATATTGAGAATAATCCCCTGCAATAACTGCACCTAACGCAAATGAACCAATCGTAATAGAAAGTCCAGATAAAAAGGACATGGATCCAGCCGGCAGATAATTTTTTATTTGTGCAACACCGTCACCCATTAAAGAAACCGCAACTGCATAGACACAGACTGCAAGCAAAATAGGAACTGCAACGTAATTTAGAATATTCAGTATTTTTATCCCGTAAATGGCTGATAACAGCATAATGATGCCCCATATGAGGGAAGAAAGCGGTACTGGCAGATTAATCCCATATACGCTTAAAAATTGGGAAAATGCTGCCCCACACACATTTGCTTGTATTCCGAACCAGCCCAGACATGCAACAGCTAATATAATCGAAATTATTTTCTTTGAGCCTTGTTCTCCAAAAACTTGCGAAGCGACACTAACGGTCGGCTTGTGTATATCACTGCTTTGTATTCCTTGAAAGATCATTAAAACAACAATAATTCCATACCCTAATAACCCGACTAGGACAGCTTCCCATAAAGGCATACCACTAACTAGTGTACCGCCTATTAATAAACTAGGTATACAAATCATCGAGCCCGTCCATAGAAAAGCTAGACTCTGCCATGATTGTGCCTCCTGATTTCCGTCTCTGTTGTCACTCATTTTCACGCCTCCTTTATTTAATTTAAACTTATTATATCGATAACGAAACTATATGTATTTAGCTGAACCGAAAAATAAAAAGAGCATTCTTTGTTTAATTGAACAAAAATGCTCTTTTTTCTATTGCTCTTTTATTTGTGCTAACATTCGATAAACAGCGACAGCTTTGTATAACTGAAAAACTTCTGGTGATTTCGTAACAGGATATTTGAGAATTTCGATTATCCTTTGAATTCGATATTTTATCGTATTTTTATGTAAGTAAAGAATATCAGCTGTTTCCTGAAAACGATTATTACCTTCTAATAAATATACCGTAAGTGTACTTAAGAGCTCTTCTGCTTGGTTGCCATGTTCTCTTATAGGCGAAATAGGCTGCAATATTTTCTCAATTGCCAATTCTCCACTATTAATAATCTGAAAACACTCTAAAGAAAAATTCATTTCTTGCAGGGTAAATATTTTTTTATATGGATAAATAATTTTTGCTATCCGTAAATACTCATTACAGTTCGTATATGCTTGCTGAACCTCTGTTGTATTGTTCATATTTTGACAAATAGTTATCGTAAAGTTCTGTTCCTTTTCATCCAACAAAGCTAACAATCGATTTGCTGACTGAAAGGGATCTTCTTGAATAATAGAATCATCTACTAGGATAATAAGAAAACCATTATAAAAATCAACCAATGAAACATGATAATTCTGTCTGACGTATTCTTTCACTTTCTTCAGCAGTTGCTCTTCCTCCATATTGTTCGTTTCCACAATCCACATCATATGGATAGCTGTGACATCAATATTTAATATATTGGCCAGACGTCGCATCTTTACACTTTCATCGTTCATAATCGCCTTCATTAGCTCTGCTGTACTTATTTCATCGTAGTGTTTTCCCCATAAATTAATAAATACTTGCACGACTTCTGCTAATTGAACAGCTGTATCAAGAACTAAAGGATCCTTTTCCTTCAAAATATATAAATTTAAAAAAGGGATTCCTTCTTGGGCAATTACTTTTTTTGATATATATAAAGGCTGGTCGCCATTTCTTTTCACCAAAACTTGGTCAACAGACAATTCTTTATATTGCTCAACTGTTTCAAAGATATTCATTGTACTTGTTCTTGGCCATGTGACTGCATGGATCACCTGGTTATTTTTATTGGCTAATACAAGAGAAGAACGAGTACGGTCAGCCAGTATTTTTAAGACAGTGTCCATATTTCTTTGTGGAAGTGGTACTCCAGATATTTGCTCAACCATCTCACTTACAAAGCTAGGGGAAGCCATCTCATTCTTTACAATCGCTTCAATGACTTCATATATAACTTCACTATAACGCAAAGACATTTGCTTTTCAGGCATAACAATTAATGTAAAACCGAGTGTATCTGCTAATTCGATAACTTTCTCATCAATTTTCGGGAGAAAAACACCGACATAATATAAGATTAAGCCAATTTCCCCTACTTTATGCAAATGCTCAATTGTTCTGCATTGTGCCTCAACATCATCTTTAATCATGATTAAGGCAGAAATAACAATTTCACTTCCATAAAACTCATCATTATTAAACAAATCTTCCTTCAGAGAAGCTACATCCGTATATTCTAAAACCGAAATAGAGGAAACTAGCTTTGTTAGTCCCTCTTTCCCTGCAACTACTTTTGCCTCACGCAGGGAAGGGAGCTTTAATAATTCTTCTAACTTTATACTCATCCAAAAACCTCTTTCTTATTTGGCAAATCTAAATCCTTTATCCATAAGCCTGGGCTGCAATTACATAAAGACTGCCATTTCTCTCAGGAAACGCTTCGCTATTTTTAACCATTACCGGAGGACGATCCTTTTCTTGAAAATCTAATTCTACGAGTGCTTTTATTATCTCTTTTTTCCCTTCTACTAGGTCCATTCTTATCATCCCCCTATTGTTAGAGATGATTGTTTGTATAAGAAGCATAGCCTGTTCATCATTTTGAGCAACAACGGGACCTATTACTAGATTAGCAGGCTTTTTTACAGCAGCAGCATAGCCAACAATCAAATTACTTTTCTTTATCACTATTACTTCTTTTGCCTGCTCAAATCTATTCTTTAGAAACAGGTCTCTCTCACAGCCAAATGCCTCTTTGTCCAATTTGAGCATTTCTTTAAAATCTTTTGACTGATATGGGCTTATCGTATAACCATTTAGCGATTGTCTGCACTGTTGCCCTTCTCCAAGTAGTTTCGTCACATGACTATAATCATTAAATCCCAATTTTTTATAAACTGGTCTTCCTTCTCGCGTGGCAATTAACATAAGGGCAGAATCTTTTGAAAACTGATTCATACATGTAACTAATAACTCCTTGGCTAAACCAATTCCACGATAATCTGGATGAACAATAACCATACCGATAGATGCCAAATTGCTTCCATATGGAATAATTGCGGCACAGGATACCACCGTATGTTTATCATTAACATGCCCAAAGACCGTCCCCGAAGCAAGTAAAGTGCGGATTTCTTGCTTATCATAATCCCAGCCGACAATAGTCGCTAGAGAAAGCAGTTCTTCCATATGTTTTTGATTTAAAAGCTGCATTGTTACGATTTTTTCCTTGTTCATCAGATTCTCCTTCCAAAACAAATCAACAGAATATTATAAATAATATTTCTATTATAATGGGAATCTACAAAAAGTGGGGATTTTTCTTTTATCATTTCGTTTAAAAGAGTTTCCATACATAAAAAAAAATCAGAAATAGCTTTGCATCGTGCCGCCCATTTCTGATACTATCTATATATTACTTAGATTTTCATTTCCCGTCCTCTAAAATCAATAAAACCTAATTCACTCGTTCCGACGATTTTTCCTTCTAAAATATCTAATATCCCCTTTGCCGAATCGTCTGGATAGCCTGTTGCATCTTCCCCACCCATATCCGTTTTGATCCAGCCAGGATGAATAGCATATACCGTAATATTCTTTTCTTTTACATATCTTGATAATTGAACACTAAACATATTCAGTGCCGCTTTGGAAATACCGTACGGGAAATCTCCTCCATAGGCGTTTTGGATACTTCCTGCTTCGGAAGAAATATTAATAATAGCTTTGTCCTCGCCTTTATGTATAAGCGGAAGAAAATGCTTCATTACTCTCATTGGTCCTAATACATTGACGTCCATCGTAAATTGGACATGCTCGAAATCTAATTCTTCGATCTTTTTCCCTCGTTCTGTTAACACTCCTGCATTATTAATAATCCCATCAATGGCTCCAACATCCTTGGCAGCAAGTTCAGCCGCTTTGATAATTGATTCTTCCTGAGTAACATCAAGGTAATATGTATGTAGTTGATCTGGATATTGTTCTTTCAAAAGATTAATAGGAGAAGTTTCCTGAACCGTTCGAACTCCTGCAAGCACAGTATGTCCCCTTTTCAAAGCAGTTTTAGTTAGATGAATTCCCAAGCCTCGATTTGCCCCGGTAATTAATATTTTCACTTTTTATCCACTTCCATTCCAAATGAATGTAGTATTATTGACATTTACCCTTTTTCTGGCTGTATCTCTGTATGAAGTGCTTTAAAAAAATGTTGAATATGTTTATAGCTTGAGCCGAAATCACCCAAAGTCCCTTCCTTTGAGCAATAAACATCCACAGCTGATTGCATTCCTGCTAATTTGTAAACAGTCACAATCATTAAGCTTGAGCCTTTGCTGAGTACGATTTCTCCTCTCTCCATATCTACTTTTTTCAGATCCCAATTTGTCAGTTTTCTTTCGACTACATTCTTAATCGTTTCCATTAAGCGATCCCGGCTTTTTTTATAATAACGAGTCTTCAATTCAGGAACCTTAGGCTGTTCCTTTGTTTCTTCAAAACTTTTAAAAATACCAACTAGTACACGTGATAAAGTCAATTGCTTTTCCTCCTTAAAAACATGAAATCCTCTTATTTTGTTAACCGTTTGTTAGTACTCATCTTCTACTAACAGCCGTTCTTCTTTTTGGTTATACGATTTAAATGTAAGAGCTTTCTTTTTGTTTTTATTATAGCTTATATACGTAAATCAATCTAGGACAAACTATTTAGATAGCTAGTAAACAATAACCCTTTCTATTAATATATTATCCTGCCAGTTAGCTTATGCCTGAATGGAGCTTAACTAATGAATAAGATGAAGAAGGCTAGTTTAATATAGCTTTTTAGTGAAAACCTGTTTCTTCTACTTTGATTTTTAATAAGGAATTCTCAAAAGAGTGAATAGACGGAGTTTAATGGCATCCCTTTCTCTATTTATCTTATTTCAGCCCTTTCCATGCTAAAGCTGGCGGGACACGATGCTTTGTTGCTTGTTCGTAGCTATAGGCCATTTCAATCAGACTCGGTTCACTATAAGCTACTCCAGTGAAGGTTAATCCCATCGGCTTCCCTTTCGGGGTATAACCAGCTGGTACAGTAATTGATGGATAGCCTGCTTTTGCTGGCAGCTCACAGCCTACATATTTCGCGAATACTAAACCATCTAATTCATATTTTTCTATCGCTGCATCTATGCCCTCCAAAGCGGATAATCGAATATCTTTATCCCGATGTTCCTTATAGGTAGGGTCTGCTAAATCTCCATTTAACGTTTCACAGTATTCCAAAATAGTCTGGCCATATTTTACAACATCTAAATGATTTTTATTAAACTCAATTACTTCCTTTAATGAATGGACAGGAACTTCTTCTGCACATTTACGCAGGTAATTATCTATCCCATATTTAAACTCATGATAAAGAACAATGGAGTCAAATTTTTCACGGTGGATCGTCATATCTATTAAAATAGCACCTTGCTGCGTTAATTCTTCTAAGCCTTTATTAAATAATGCAACTTCTTCTTCCTCTTCCGGTAAGAAGGAACGATCAACTCCAATTCTTTTTCCTTTCAGACCATCTGCTTTTAAAAATGCAGTATAATCCCTAGGCTGACCAATACTTGTTAATGTCACCTCGTCTCTTTCATCCACTCCTGCCATTATTCCCAGTAAGATAGCGGCATCTTGAACCGTTCTAGTCATCGGCCCTGCCGTATCCTGGCTATGCGCCAGCGGAATAATTCCGGTCCGGCTAATGAGACCTAACGTTGGTTTAATACCAACAAGGGAATTATTGCTAGCAGGACTAAGAATCGAACCAGATGTTTCTGTCCCTATTCCTACCACAGCAAAATTGGCAGCAATGCTTGCTCCAGTGCCAGAGCTTGAACCACCAACATCCCATACTCCTGGCCCATACGGATTCATTACCTGGCCGCCTAATGAGCTATAACCATTTGGCATATTTAATTCCGTAATGAAATTGGCAAATTCGGATAAATTTGCCTTGCCAATAATAATCGCTCCTGCTTCGCGCAGCTTTTTTACAATAAAGGCATCCTCTTTGGCAAAATTATTTGCTAAGGCAATCGAGCCAGCCGTTGTGGCCATCGCATCCTGTGTATCAATATTATCCTTAATGATGACTGGAATACCGTAAAGGGGGCCAATTTGATCCATTTCTTGTCTTTTTTTATCCAGTTCAGCAGCAATTGCTAATGCATCTGGATTAATTTCTCTAATGGAGCATAACGTCGAATCAAATGTCTTGATTCGTTCTATATATTGTTTTGTTAGCTCCCATGAAGTAATTTGACCCGAATCCAGTGCCTTTTGTACTTCTAATATAGTTGTTTCTTCTATATGAAATAGAATTTGATTTTCTTTTTCCATTTGTCTGATGCCCCCTTCTTATTTTCTTAAGTATAGCCTGTTCAACTAGACGAGAGAAGAGTAATTTCTCATTTATCAAAATATTTCTATATGTTATGATTTAAAAAAAAGAGAGGTTTTTATGTATTCATTTCAACTTATTACCCAAGAGCAAGCAGAGGAAATTGCTTTTAACTGGCATTATGATGGAAAGTATGCGTTTTATAATATGGAAGCGGATGAAGAGGATTTAACAGATTTTCTTGATAGGGAAAAAAGAGCTGACTCTGTTTATGCTGTTACAGAAAACAATCGACTCACTGGCTTTTTTAGTATTCATCATGAAGAAAACGACACAATTGATATTGGTCTTGGTTTAAGGCCAGACTTAACAGGACAAGGACTTGGCTATACCTTTTTAGCCACTGGGATCGATTATATAAAGGAACGCTTTTCGCCAGCTTTTATCACCTTGGCTGTTGCTGTCTTTAATGATCGAGCCATAAAAGTATACAAAAAAGCCGGCTTTAAAGAGACAGCTACATTTCTTCAGTATACTAATGGTGGAGAATATGAATTTGTCAAAATGATTTATCCGTGCAAAAAAAGTGTTGATTTCAATTAAATGAAACCAACACTTTTTTTACTGCTATTTAAAATCTATTTCCATACCTGGATAGACCAACTGAACGGAACCACTATAAATTTCTTTTGCTTCTTCCACCAGTTTTTCCTGTTCTCCATAATGGGGAAGATGGGTTAATAAAAGCTGCTTTACACCGGCAAGTTCCGCTAACTTCCCAGCTTCTTCACCAGTTAAATGTCCTTTTACCAAGCCGAACTGATCTTTATATATACTTGCTTCACTTATTAAGAGATCCGCATTTTCCGCAAAAACAACTAACTCATCCTTCCACTCTGTATCTGCTGTGTAAAGAATGGTTTTGCCATTTGCTTGGATCTTCATTGCCAAACAGTAGGCAGGATGAATCGTTTCACAAAAAGAAATAGTAAACGGTCCAATATTAGATGTTTTTCCTACAGAAATTTCTCGCCCTTCTGTATAAATATTGTTGGTTAATTCCTCAAACTTGCTATCCTGTTTATGTCCATAAATTGGGAAAGCTGCTGCGCGATTTCCAAGTATAGATTCCACTAACATAGCATATTGCAGCACGCCTATATCTGCGATATGATCATGATGATAATGGGAAAGAATGCACGCATCTAAATCTTTTAAATCCACATAGGATTGCACCTTTGCTAGCACGCCGCTCCCACAATCAACCAATAAATGAAATCCAGCGGACTCCAATAAGAAGGAAGAGGTCGGACTTTCTTTCCCAGGATAACCTCCATATTTTCCTAAAAAGGTAATTTTCATCACATTATTCTCCTTTAAACAATCTATATCTATTTATTATTACCGATTTCGATTAACCATATAATCTACTAAGTACCTTAAAAAATTAGTCTTCTTCGGTATAGCATCGACTACATCTAACGCTATGCAATAATGCTCCCACATTTCCTTTTTGGCACCTTCTACACCTAGCACACTTACAAAAGTGGATGTATTATTGTCTTTGTCCATTCCAGACTCTTTTCCTAATATTTCTTTACTTCCCTCTTCATCGAGTAAATCATCCTTTATTTGAAATGCAATTCCAGCATGATAAGCATATTTCTTCAGCAAATCCTTAACCTTTTCTGGAACTCCTGCTAAAATTGCTGGCATAACAAGTGCTGCTTCAAATCCAAGGCCCGTCTTATAAAAACATAGAGTATTCAGTTCTTGAAGAGATAGTTGTTTTTCGCGTGATTCTAAATCCATTATCTGGCCTTTGCACATATCAGCGGTGGCTTTCGTTGTATATTGAATCAGCTGTAATACCCTGGATTCATCAAAATCACGTAAATTAGCTTGTTCTTCTATTGCCTTTTGTGTCAGAAATAATCCAGTTAATTCTGCTGTTGCAGTATCATACACTTCATGCAGCGTTGGTCGTCCTCTCCTTATTGCGGCATTATCCTGCGATGGCAAATCGTCAAATATTAGAGAAGCTGTGTGCATATATTCCACTGATCGTAATAGGGGGGCAATTTGGGTATTATCTAATCCCCATTCTTTTTCCCCAATAAAACTAGTAATAACCGGTCGTAATCTTTTTCCATTTCCAGTAAGACTATAATTTGCTGCGTCTGTCACGATATCTTTTTTCAATTGTGCATTTTCTGTAATTGGCAGCATATTATCGATAGATACCCGGGTTGATTGAATCATTTCAGAAAACGCTTCTTGTTCTCTGTGATTTTCCTTTAAAATACTAATCATATGATCACGTAATAACTTATCGAAAAAGTCGACATCATCTGATTTTTCCACCATCTGCTGTAATAATCGATTAAAGACGGGAAAATCTTTTGTGAGAATTCCCATTAAATCATCATATTTCTCATTTCCCAATTTTTCCTTTAGTCGTTTTAATCCGTTAACTGCACGGTCTAATAAGACTTCTTGGGTTTTTGAATCTGAATGGTAGACATCGTGAATCAAATAGGAAATGACGGTCCAATACATTTCAAAAGGATTAAGTAAGTCCTTTCTCGTTTGATAATAAGTCAGATAATACGTATAAGGCGTTACAGCCCCATCCCTTTTATCCTCAAACATATCGGCTAAATCATCGGCCAGCTGATTATAAATTCCATAATAAAATGTTCTTTGATTATACCCTTCATCCTCTGGTGCATTCATCAACGAGCGAACAATCTGTCGCGAAGCAGAAGATTTAAGGATTACTGGGATATATATTTCTTCATTAGAGTATGTGCTAACAGTTAATTTCTTTTTTCTGTCGACCTCTTGTGAATGAAAAAAGATATAGGATTGATTTAAAAATAGCTCCCATGTTTGATTATCATGCTGTTTTTTCATATATTCAAATGCTTCTTTTAACTCCTTATGAATGAAGGAAATAAGCTCTTTATTTTCTCCATGCCACACACCAAAATGTGGGACTATCCCTGTTTCTAAGGCGCTTCGGATTAAAGCAGAATAACGTTCTTCCTCTTCCGGTGATAAAATATGGGCATCAAGTAAATCATCAATTAAAGGATAGGTCAATCCATAATAGAAGCCTAGTTTAATAGCTTTTTCTAGCCTCAGCTGGCGCTCTTCGTCTGAAAGGTCCATGGTTCTTCTTTCTTCTAATTCGTGCATCAAGACCCCTGCAAAAATCTTCAAGATTTTTCGCTGGGCATGCTCTACGCTCATCCCAGCAGGAATATGTGAAGTCACTCGTTTCAGTTTTTCCATAACCCAAATCATTGTATGTTCAACAGCATCTTTTTTAGCTAATTTGTATATACGGGAGGCACTAATATTATCTTCCTTTGTTTCTTTCTTTAATAAATAATTTTTCACCTTTCCAACTACTTCATTAACTCTTTCTTGTGTGAAAGGAGAAGAAAGCGTCTTTCCTAAGTCGCGCATATATAGATAGGAAACACTTCTATGCAAATAGTTATCTAGTTTGCCTGCATAGTTTAACCACTCTATATAAGGGCGATATCCTTTTACTCGTGGTTTTCTTTTTTTTCGGGAAAAATAGCTAAGGATGGATGGAGAATGAATATGGTTTATTTTCCATGTTTGAAAGTCGTTCGTTAAGCGCGACACATAAGCCTTATCCACTAACTGCTTTTGAAGGGATTCGAAGTAACGAGCAGCTTTATCCTCTGCCGATCGATATTCCTCCTTTTTTTTATCTTTTACCTTTTTATCCATAAGAACATTACCTCTGCTTTTACTTAAAGTTCATTTAACTAATCTAATATAATCAGCTTTCCTCTTTATTATAACTAGAATATTCGTTATCTCCTATTAATCTTATATTTATCAATAGAAAAAACTCTCCTATTACGGAAGGAGAGTTTTAGAATAAAGATTTTGATTTTTAGATGCAGCTTTTTTATCTGCTCCGGAAAACCATGGTTCATCCCAGATATTTTGAGTACGGAAACTGTAGAAATTTGCTTCATTATTATACAGAAGTTGCTCTATGTTTGGTTACCGGAACTGTATCCCCTGATTCTGCTGCCTTTTCCATCACAGATGGCCTTGCAAGGATGAATACAGATATAATCAATAAGGCACCAGCTATTAAGAGAATCCATTGCGCAGGAACATAATCATATAACACACCAAAGATAAGTGTTCCTACCGGCATCATTCCCATTGCAAATGTCTCTAATATAGTAAAAACCCTTCCTTTATATTCATTCGCAATCTTCTTTTGCATTAATACCATCATTGGGATATTAACCAGTATATTAACAGATCCAAACAAAAACATTAGCATTAAGTAAAAGATAAATATAGAGGCTGCCGACATCGGAATGAAGATTGGAATAGCTGCAGCTGCCATTAATATTCCTAGCGCTATAATTCCCAATTTACTTACTTGGAAGGGTTGTTTAAATTCCTTTCCTAATGAAAGATAAATAGAAAGCAATAAAGTACCAACCGCAAAAGCACCTTCCACCATTCCAAATTGGACAGATGGCATATGGAGTTTTGTATTCACTACATAAGGAAAACCAATATTAAAAGCAGTAAAAATAAAATTGACGATAAGACTAATACTAATCATAGCTACTAATAGCGGTTGATTCTTAACATAAACTAATCCTGCCTTCAAACTCCTCCAAACCGTTTCCTGTTGTTCTGCCTTTTCTTTTTCCTTTTCAAACAATGTAAAATTCATTGTGGAATCAAGTACAACAGCAATCAACGAGGCAATCAGAAAAATAGTTAAAAAAACAGACATGGAGACAAGACCGAATAATATTCCACCGATAGCAGGACTGGCAATTTGCGCAATAGAAACAGCAATTTGATTCATGGAAGACGCTTTTTGAATGCGGCTTTCATCCACTAATCCTGTTAAAGAAGAAGTAAAAGCATTGCTCGCAAACATCGAGGTTATAGATAAAATACATGATGTTGTATAAATAGCAGGTAGAGATAATCCCATCGTTACACTATAAAGCAGCAATCCACCAATAGATACGGTAGAGGCTGTCTGCGCTGTAATCGCAATATGTTTACGAGGATACCTATCAATAATAGACCCAGCAAAAGGTGCTACAACTGTCCGCGGCAAAATATTGCATAACATATTTACGGCAAAACTCATCGACGAGCCAGTTAAATGCAAAATATATAAACTAATTGCAAATGTATAAATTTGTGACCCAGCTGTGGCAATTAATTTACTACTGACGAATGTCCATAAATGGTAGGTGGCCCTCTTTTCTAACGAATATTCTTTCACCAAAACATCGTCCTTCCTTTAAAAGTTTAATTAAATTAAACAAATCATATCACACCAAAACTTTCCTTTCAAGGAAAAGTTTAATATAATTAAACTATCGAAAGAAGGAGTTGTACGATTATGTTAGGCGAACGCATTCGCACATTACGAAAACAAAAAAAAATGACCCTTGAGGCATTAGCTGGCGATAGATTAACCAAAGGCATGCTTAGTCAAATTGAGAATAATAAAGCGCGCCCTTCTATGGAGAGTTTGGAATATATTGCGGGAAGACTAGGCGTTGATATATCAGAGTTATTAGAAAAGGTAAGTATTGTTGAATTAAGAAAAGTATTAGAGGAAGCAGAAAAGATACATGAAGAATTTCGTATTTATTTTAAACACTCTGAGGAAACCATAGAACAATGCTCCAAACTGACCGCCTTAATTGAGCCCTATATCTCTAATTTGAATGAAAGCTATGAATCAGCTCGCTTATTGGAAATTTATAGCCGCAGTCTATTTTGTCTGAATAAAAAGGAATGGGCATTATATTGTGATAAAGCAGCATTAATTTATGATTCGCTTAATCTTACTGCTAATCGGGCAAACATTGCATTCTTCAGAGGAATAAACTTTTATTTGGAACACCGCTATCAAGACGCTTTACAATGTTATTTGGAAGAACGACATCATATTGAAACAACTCATATAAAGATAGATCCTATGACTAAAGTCACTATGGATTATCATATCGCTGCCTTATATTCAGCAATCGGAGACATAAAAGCAACTTCAGAAGCAGTGGAAAGCGCATTGGAATACTCGAGAAAAGAAAAACTCTACTACAAAATAGACGATATCTATAAGCTTGCTACAGTGGTTGCCTTGCTAGTGGGAGATGAAGAAAAATTTCATTACTACTTAAAAAAACTAAAGCAATATGGTGAATTTGTAGAAGATAAAATTTTTGAAGAACTCTGTGATGTAATTTATGTGGAATACTTACTGCATGTAAAGGGAGAATACCATCAAGCAATGCCTATCATTGATCAATATTTAACTTTTGACGAAAACACTCAAAAAGGAAGCGGTGATAATTGGAATATGCTTCAAAAGGGAAAAGCGATGTACTATGTAAAAGTATATAAAGAAGCACTCGACATTTTAAGAACAATTTATATACCTA
Organism: Niallia sp. FSL W8-0177; assembly: GCF_038006285.1. Classification (NCBI taxonomy): domain Bacteria; kingdom Bacillati; phylum Bacillota; class Bacilli; order Caryophanales; family Bacillaceae; genus Niallia; species Niallia sp. FSL W8-0177. Next base: position 831,607 of record NZ_JBBOUX010000001.1, on the reverse strand, counting down.
AACATATTAACCATCCTGTTGACCAAGCTATTTATTATACCAAAGATATATTTATTGCTCTTTGTTATAAGGAACTTAATAATATCGATAAAGCACGAGAACATGCAAAAATTGCTTATGACTGCTATTTACCGCTGCCTGACTCTATATTTAAAACTCTGTGTAACGAAACATATAAAAACATTTGTTTAAGCTAACTATGCAATATAAACAGGGAAAATGGGCGTGAATTAATTCTTCACCCCCATTTTTCCCTGTTTATATTGCTAAAATCTCTTTCGTAAAATGAATAAAGTCGGTGAAATAGCCATCCACTCCAAATTCGTGAACTCGTTCTTGTTCCACTTTTTGCGTTTTCTTATTCGTAAAATAGACATGTACCTCTTTTTCCTTTTTATGTAATTCGTCTACCACCTCTTTTGTAATATCTGTAGACTCTATGCCGATGATAGGAAAATCAACCGTACTAGCTTTTTCTAGGGAAAAAGAGCCTTTGCGAAAAAGAAGCGCTAATTCAGTATCTGGTGCCATTTCTTTGATTTTCAATAAACTCTCCTCTGAAAAGGATTGAATCGTCACCAAATTTTTGTCTAAAAGCCCATACTCCTTTAATAGGTTAATTAGCTTTTCCTCCATTGCTAGTTTTCCATCAACCAGCCTTGTCTCAATATAGTACTTTTGTGTATCTTGAAAAGTTTCGATTATTTCCTTTAATGTAGGAATTTTTTCCTTTATCTCTTTCCTATTATCCGATTCGATTGTTTGAAACGCTCTTAGTTCTTCTGATGTGTAATCAGAAACCTTCCCTTTGCCATTTGTAGTCCGATCGATTGTGTCATCATGCATGGCAACTAACTCGCCATCCTTTGTCATTCTTAAATCCATTTCTAATGAATCCACACCAGATTGAGCTGCTATTTGATAGGCAGTAATGGTACTCTCGTTGTACCATTCATTTGCCCCTCTATGTGCGATCACCCTTGGAGTTTCTTCGTGTTCTGTCACAGATGGACTGACCATCGTTTGTACTGACTGATTATTTCCGCAGGCAGAAAGGAAGACAATTAAAATCAGCAAAAGGATGCTTCTATTTAAAAATTCACTCAACAGAAACAGTCCTTTCTTGTCTAATCGCTATGGCCACTTCTGGATAATCAGTAATAATAGATTCTACTTCGGCTTCGATAAGATTAGTTAACTCTTCCTTTTTATTTACAGTCCATACTCTTACATGCTTTCTTAATTCCTGCCAATCTTTTAAGTTATCAATCACCATTTCTTTATGGAGATGCAAAGCCTCTAATTCCAAGCTTTTTATATAATCGAGAGGGTTGGAAATGACTTGATTTAATAACCACGCAATCGAAGCAGATGGATCCAGTCCTTTTATTCTTAATAAAGTCGGCAAATGAAAAGAAGAATAAACAACCTTCCGCCCATTTCCAAATTCGTTCACAAGTGCTAGAGTCTTTTCTTCAATTCCTTCATATGCAAATGTATAAGTTTTAAGTTCAATATTTAATTCGATATCGTATGGAGCAAGCAACTGTAATACCTCTTTTAATGTAGGCACTTTTTCTGCGATCCAGCTTTCTTCATAATCAGGAAGGGAGGAAAATTTACTTCCCGCACTAAATTGTTTAAGCTCTTCTAGTGTATAGGATTTTACAAACCCAGTTCCGTCGGTTGTGCGATTTAAAAATTCATCATGAATAACAACTACTTCCCCATCCTTTGTCAGGTGGATATCTAATTCAATTCCATCTACTCCTTGTAGTATCGCTTGTTGAAAACTAAGAAGCGTATTTTCAGGAAATCGGCCTTTTGCTCCTCTATGTCCGTATACTTTGGTTTGATTCATGCTTTCTCTCTCCTTTGTTAATGGCAAAGAAACAGACTAACTAGTATAAAATTAATCTGTTTCCTAAACGATCTATTATTTTCTAGCCCGATTCGCCTTTTCAATTGCTTCATTAAATTGTTTTACCATATTGCTATACGTCTCCTCGATATCGCCACCGTTATAAACTGTCTCAAGTGCTGTTTCGCTAATGCGACGTCCTTCTGGAATCATATCCATTAAAGCACCTTGTGTAGCATAAGAAGACTTAGTAGATTGCAATTGCTCCACTGTAACTTTCAATTGTGGCATTTTCTCATATGCTTCTGTTACAACTTGTTCACTATAAGCATCTGGATTAATTGCAAAATATCCTGTGCCAACATGCCATTTTGCCTGAACTTCTTTTGTTTGTAAGTACTTCATAAATTCCCAGGCTGCTTTTTTCTCCTCCTCACTCTTATCTTTCATCATCCACAGACTTGCTCCACCTATAACTACACCTTGTCTTTCTACAGCTTCTGGATGGGGAATAAAAGCCACACCTACATCAAAAGACGCATTATCAATGACGTCTCTTGCGCTAGCAGACGATTGCATAAACATTGCTACATCTCCTGCAAGGAATCCAGCTACCATGTTGTCACCATTCGTGCCATAGTTAGCAAAGGTTTTGTCATCAATCATTCGTTTAACCCATTGAAAAACCGACTTTCCTTGTTCATCCGTAAAGCCAATTTCTGTTGGTGTGTCTGTTCGTCCATTCTCATTATTCATTAATAATGCTCCTTGGTTAGCTAATAATTGCTCATATAACCAACCATACGCTTGGAGGGCAAATCCTTTCATTTTTGGATTTGCTTTTGCTATCGCTTTTCCAGCTTCTTCTACTTCCTCAAATGTTGCGGGAGCTTTCTCGGGATCTAAACCTGCTGCTTTAAAAGCATCCTTGTTGTAATACATAACTGGTGTAGAAGAGTTAAATGGCATCGAATAAAAAGTATCATTAATTTTATAGTAGTTTGTGATATTTTCTTCTAAACCGCTCATATCATAACCATCTTCATCAATGAGTGTCTGAATCGGTTCCACAAAACCACTATTGATCATCGATTTTGTGCCGATTTCAAAAACCTGCATCATCGTTGGCGCACTTTCTGTCCCTGCAACTGTATGGAATTTTGTTAATGCTTCATCATATGTACCTTGATATTCTGCCTTGATTTTCACCTTATCCTGTGAACTGTTATATTCCTCTACAATACTATTCAATGCTTCTTGAGCTGCTCCGCCCATAGAATGCCAGAATGTAACGGTAGTTGGCCCCACCTGTTTTTCACCACTAGTAGATGATTCTGCATTATTGCTGCAGCCTACCATAAATAAAACGATTGATAGCATGAATATACTGAATAACTGCTTTGTTTTCTTCATTTTCCTTTCACTCCCCAAATATCAGTTAGTTAAATACCGTGAAAAAATTATTTTAAAGCTCCTTCCGTTAATCCCTTCTGAAGCTTTTTCTGCCCTAAAAATAATAGGATTAATGTTGGCAGAACAACAATTATTGCTCCTGCCATAATAACGCCCCATTCATTTAACTGTTCCTGTGATTGAAGCTGCCTTAACCCTATTTGAACAGTACGTACACTATCATTTGTTGTCGCCAGTAGGGGCCAGAGATACATATTCCAAGATGTAACAAACCCATACACGCCTAGTGTAATCAAACTTGTTTTCGCCATTGGCAGAACAACCGTTAAATAAAATTTAAGATCCCCAATTCCCGCAATTTCACTTGCTTCCTTAAGTTCTTTGGGAATTTGTTTAAAATTTTGCCGTAAGAGAAACGTACCAAAGGCTGTTGCAAAAAACGGAATGGTTAAACCATTATAATGATCCAGCCAGTTTAGATTTCTTATCGTTTGAAAGTTTGGGATGATAGATGCTTCAAATGGCACCATCATGGTTGCAATAAAGATAAAGAAGATTAAATCTCTCCCTTTAAACTCTAAAAAAACAAATGCATAAGCAGCTAAACTAGCAAGTATTAATTGTCCGAGCATGATAACAAGGGAAACGATGAAACTGTTTAATAAATATTGCATTAAAGGAAAGCGTTCAAACACTTTTATGTAATTGTCCAATGTTAATCCGGTTGGAATTATTTTTCCCGTCATAATATCCTGTGAAGACATAAAGCTCATTAGAAAAGCGATTATAGCTGGCGAAAAAATGAGCAGTGCCGAAACGATTAAGAGAATGTAAAAGATAGTTTTTTTATGAATTGGCAATGTCACTGATAATGGACCTTCCTTTCCCCAAGCTTAAATTGAATAATGGTAAGAACCAAAATGATGACAAAAAGAATAATTGCTTGTGCACTTGCTGTTCCATACTGGTAATTCATAAATGCCTCTTGGTAGATAGAATAAACGATTAAATTCGTTTCGTTTTGCGGTCCACCTCTTGTTAACATATCTACTTGACCGAATGTTTGAAAGGCATTTATTAATGTTACAGTCAGGACAAAAAATAAAGTGGGAGAAAGCATCGGAATCGTAATCCGTCTTAATTTATAAAAGTAGCCGGCTCCGTCTATATCAGCACTTTCATAGAGATAAGAATCAATCGATTGAAGTCCTCCTAATAAAATTAAGAAGGTAAATCCGACATTCATCCAAATGGTAGAAACAGATACAGAAAAAAGTGCCCAATTAGGATCGGTCAGCCAGCCAATTGGCTCTATTCCAAATGTTGTTATAATACGGTTCAGCCACCCAATTGTCGGATGAAATAAGAACATCCAAAATACAGATGCTGCCGCAACTGAAATCCCCATGGAAGAGGAAAACACGGTTCGGAAAACACCAATTCCACGTAACTTTTCATTGGCAAGAATCGCTAGAAATAAGCTGACGATAATCGTTCCTGGAACTGTGTATAAAGCAAAAAACAAGGTTGACTTTAAACTTTGCAAGAAAATAGCAGATTTGAAAATTTCCAAGTAATTTTCCAGCCCTACAAAGACTGTTGGGTCACCTCGATTATCCGTTAAGAAAAAACTTAAAAAGATAGTTCTTCCTAATGGATAAAATAAGAAAACACTAAATAAGAGAATAGAAGGTAATAGAAATAGCATTCCTTTCAGCCAATACTGTAAATGTTGCTTCTTTTTTTCTTTTATAAAATCAATGGAAGGTTCCACTTCCTGCCGATATACAACCTCACTCATAGTCCAACAACCTCTTGTTCTTTGACTGCAATTGCTGGTCTAATCAATGCTCCTGATTCAGAATCAAAAAAGCAAATATTTTTAGAGGACAACTGAACTGGTACATGATCTCCTGCCTGAATCCGCCATTGCCCTAACCATTTAGCCGTCCAAAGCTCATTACCCACTTCAAAGGTTAACAGTGTTTCATTTCCTAGCTGCTCTACATTGAGTACCTCTAAAGTGTGCGTCTTCTCTTCTGGAGCTGCTGGCAAAATATGTTCCGCTCTTATCCCCATCGTTAAATTTGGATAGGATAATAGTGGTAGAATTTCTTCTTTATCCATGCTAATTTGCAAACCACTCTCCAACACTAATTTATAATCAATTAAATTCCCTTTACTTAAATTAATCTTCGGAGAACCAATAAAAGACGCAACAAACAAATTGGCTGGTTGATTATATAAAGTAATCGGTTCGCCTACCTGTTGGATTTTCCCATCATTTAAAACCATGATTCGATCCCCCATTGTCATTGCTTCTACTTGATCATGGGTTACATAAATCATCGTTAAGCCGAGCTTCTTTTGTAAACGGCGGATTTCTATTCTCATGTGGGCGCGGAGCTTTGCATCTAAATTTGAAAGTGGCTCATCCATTAAACAAATTGGCGCTTCACTGACAACAGATCTAGCAAGAGCTACCCGCTGCCTTTGACCGCCAGATAATTCCTTCGGCTTACGTTTTAATAGATCCGTTAATCCCATCATCTCAGCTGTTTCCTGTAGTCTTTTTTGCTGTTCTAACTTGTCTATTTTTTTGGCACGTAAACCAAAGAGAATATTTTGTTCAACCGTTAAGTGTGGGTATAAGGCATAATTTTGAAAGACCATAGATAAATTACGTTCCTTTGGAGGCAGGTGATTGACAATCTTATTATTCATCTTCAATACGCCCCCAGAAATTTCTTCAAGACCCGCAATCATTCGTAATAATGTACTTTTCCCGGATCCTGATGGACCAACTAGCACAAAAAATTCCCCTTCTTCTATGGAAAGACTTATCTGATCAATTACCGATTTTTGTCTATCGTATGATTTTGAAATGTCCTTCAATTCTACTGCAATCACTAACAAACCCCTCCCCAATTGAATTACATCCCTATTTAACCATATAAATTTAACGAAATAGCCAAATTTACCAATCATTAACAAACACCTAATAGTCCTTTGACAAACTTCAAGTTCGCTTTACACTCTTCATATTTTTTTAATTTTCTCTCCTAATTAACTCTTTGGAGATACTCTTGATTTCTATTTACCTCTCATCAGAACAGGCCCCTAATTTTCTCCACATAAAAAAAGCTCAGAAGTTCTCTGAGCTTTTTTGAATTCTTATAATTCAATTGTTTCGTTAATGTCTGTGTTTTCCGCTTCTTTGCCTGCTAGTCTTTTATAAAAATAGACAATGTTTTTTGTAAAGCTAGTATCCCAATATTCTGCTGCTTCTGCCTTTATTTTAATCAAAACAACATTCGGATCGTCGTAAGACGTTTTCATGATTTTTTCGTAGGCCTTACTCCATAATTCTTTTTTCTTGGCGATGTCCTCTACAATTTCCGCTCTACCTCTTATCGAGACATAGGATTTACCTGCATAAGAGATATTCACTTCATTTTCATGTAAAATTTCTTCATACTTATCGGTGTCTTTCTTTGTTATAAACCATAAATCACCATCAAACTCTACTTCTTGCGTTTTCATTGGACGGGAGACTAGCCCTTCTTCTGAAATAGTTGTCAACATGGCTGTATCGACATCTTTAATCAGATCTCTTAACGTTTCAAGTTCTTCTTGTTTCATTGTATTATCCATCGTAATCACCTCTTTAACTGTTTTAAAAGTATATTACCCTTATTAAAAACTTTTAATCAAAAGTGATTAGACATAAGTTCCTTGTTTAAAAGAGCTTTAGAATTATAAACCAAATTGCTGGTATGAACAGAGCCGGCAATAGATTTAATGTCTTGAAATTTTTAACTCCTAGTATGCTAAGTCCTGAACTTAGGATAAGAATTCCACCAATAATCGATATTTCTGCTAATAAATCTGGCGTTAAAAAGTTTGCCAGCAAGCCTGCTGTTACGTAAAAAAAGCCTTGCCACACAAATAAAACGAGAGCTGAAACAGCAATTCCTAATCCAAAGGTCGATGCTAGAACAATCGATGTTACGCCATCTAAAATAGCATTTGTAAATAGATAGGTATGATTCCCCCTTAATGCACTCTCAATTGGTCCTAAAATGGATAAAGTCCCTGCACAAAAAAGTAAAATCGCAGTCGATAATCCCTCTGCCAAATTTCCCTTTGAGAATTTGCCTACAACTCGTTTAAAAGCATTTTCAATATCTAACCTTTCGCCAATCAAACCACCAATAGCTAGACTGACTATAAACAGAACAGGATATTTACTGTCTGGCATGTATTGAACAATGGAATGGATTCCCAGTGCAGTTGCAGCAAGTCCCATTGCCTGCATTAAAATATCCTGATACTCCTCTTTAATTCCCTTTTTCAAAAAACTGCCTATCATGCACCCTGCTAAAATCATAAAACAGTTAAATAATGTTCCAATCAATTTCTTTTTCTCCTTGGCTTAAATTTAATGAATAGCATACGGTCACTCACTATATAAGCCATTTTATCTTATCTTGCCTACATTTTGGTCATTTTTTTATCGTACATCACTCTTTTCTTGCCGGTTAGTTCTCTCTTGTGCCATCCGCTAAATAATCCAGTTAAAACAAGGATAATGACTAATGCAATAATGGATGACCGTAAAAGCAATATGGCAAACAAGATACTTAACATTATAGCCATTCCTTTTAACAATGGTTTTTTCAATAACTTAATTGCTGCACAAAGACCAATTAGAGCATTAGCAATGAAAAAGGCATTTGCAAGGCTAACAAGTTGTTCTACTGTCACTAATTTTAATAAGACTAAAAAGGCAAACAGAAGATGGATAAATACAAGCAAACCAATTGCTTTATATGGTGCTCCATTAGAGAACTTTTTAGTTAGAAAATGGAGAGAGGAAATAGGTTTTGATAACGATGCTATTAGTCTTGCTACTCCACCAACAACCATTAAATGTGTTGTTATACAAAGTCCTGTTGCGACGATTGCCAATAAGCCAATAGACAGCTGTCCAAACAATGGATACATAATCCCCGTTAAACGAATAGTAAACGTGCCTGTATATGTTGTCCACTGAACAGCAGCAGAAAGGACTAAATTAACAACCAAAATGACAGCCGCACTAAAAAAGATCGCTCTCCGAATGGTTGTTTTTGGATTTTTCACCTCACTAGAATAATTCCCAACAATCTCCCAGCCGACTATTGTCCAAAAAAGCAATAAGAGACTATAACCAAAGGAAGAAAAATGAAATACAGGAAAATCCCAAGTATCAGAAGGATGGTTTATTAAAGAAAATACACTTCCACTGACTAATATCAATACGGCAAATGTGGAGATGATAAAAGACAATTTCCCAAGAAAATTAAGACGAAATAACAGTATCAACCCGTTCATGATGAGTAAAATAAACGCAATCCATTCTACTTTGATCTTGCCTGGAAATAGCCAAGTTTGAATATATTCAGCTGCTGTCATCATCACTGCAACTGGTCCCATCAAAGCAGCAATCATAAGAAAAACAGATGAAAGATTTTTTATTCTTGCTCCAAATGCCTTTTCCATGGCATTACCAAGCCCTTCTTCCCCTGGAAACTGTATCATTAACTCTCCGCAGACATAAGCAAAACATATGCCAATGATGGACATAATGAACCATGCAAAGATCGCATAGTTTCCGATATTTTCATAAATAATAGTTGGCAATAAAATAATTCCTGATCCTAGGAGTGGTCCAATAATTAACCCACTTAAAGTCAAGGAACCAATTTTTCTTTGATTCATTCTTTTTTCCCCATTCCTGATGTTTTTTAATTATTTCTCCTTTCCTATTGTATTTGCCTTTTATCATTCAGTAAAATAGATATATACGATAAATAATATCGATTATACCGATAACAGGAGGATACTATATGGAAATACGCCATTTACAAACGTTTAAAGCCATTGTGGAAGCTGGTGGTTTTGCTAAGGCGGCTACTCAGCTTGGCTATGCACAATCCTCGATTACTTCCCATATACAAGCATTAGAGATGGAACTAGAAGGCCCACTTTTTGATCGTCTCGGCAAATCCATTGCGTTAACAGAGCTGGGCAAATCATTTCTTCCTTATGCAAATGAAATGCTGCGCCTGCATAAGGGAGCAAAAGAACTACATCAATCTTCAAGTATGAAAAAAGGAAAAATAACGATTGGGGCTTCAGAATCATTAACTGTTTACCGTCTTCCTACTATCATTCAGGCATATAAAGAGAAATTTCCGGATGTTCATTTATCTGTTCGAATGGGGACATGTGAGGAACTGCAGCATTTAGTAGAGATTGGCGATTTAGATATCGCCTTACTTCTTAATCTAGAATTCAAGAAGAATCCGTCCTTAGAAACCATTAAAATGTTAGACGAAAATATGAGTATCATTTCTTCCCCTAGTCATATGCAGCCTAATTCTATTCTTTATTCGGAAAGCAACTGCCCCTATCGGACCATTTTTGATAAATTTATAGCGGAAGAAAATATTACACCAACTTCTTTTCATGAGTTTTGGAGCATTGAGGCAATTAAGCAATGTGTACAATGTGGGTTGGGACTTGCGCTTGTGCCGGAAATTACCATTCAAAATGAATTAAAGGATGGACGATTATCTGCACGGCGTTTAGATAAGAAACATGGGCAAGTCGCTTCCTTTCTTTTTTACCATAAAAGCAGATGGGTTTCTCCAATCGTCCATTATTTTATCGAAGAAGCAAAAGCTTATTTTAAACAAGAAGAAGAAAAAAGAACTGCATATGTAAAAGAAGCCAGCTACTAATTGTAACTGGCTTCCCTTTTTTAAACTTCTTAAGCAACGGCTGCTTCTTTTTTATGTTTATTTTTTCTATTATTTATTTGATTTTTGATATATGGCATTGCATAGCGGTCAAGACCAAATTTACCAGCGTTAGCCCCTGCCACGATTACGAAAATGGCTAGTAAGATCATTTGTCCGTTTGTGCTTACTGTTCCACTAAACAAGAATGCGAAGTTCATGACCATTCCCATTAAAGTTGCAAAGCTTGTGAATAAACCGAGAATTAATGCAATTCCTACTAATAATTCTCCCCATTGAACTAAGAAAGTGAATATATCTGCATTCGGCAGTGCTACATGTTCTAGAAATGTTGCCCACCATCCTTGTACCGCTGGGTGTTCACCTGTGCTGCTTGCGATCGCCCCTTGTAAAAATCCACTTGCGTCAAAGGCACCACTTGTTAATTTTTCATATCCTGCATGGATAAATTGATAACCAAGATAAATTCGGATGAAAGCCAATATTCCTGCGACTACTTTATTATTTCTTAATAAATCTAACATTTTCTCCATCTCCTTAAAATGATTAATTATTAGTTTGTTCATTGATTCACATTTACTTCTACAAGATCTTGTTTGTTTCTTACTACACTTATATAATAACACTATTTCCACTATCGAAAAGTATATTGTGATGTATTTCACATTTAGTTCACAAAGTTATGGCAAAGTTGTGAACTAAGTTCATAAATATCACTATCTATGGGGAAAAATAATTAATTATACCTTTTCCTATCACATCAAGATGAGGGTGGGACAAAAGAATTTTACATAAAGAAAAAGCCAAACTATAATACAATAAAACATCGTAATAGTTTGGGTTTTTCTTTTCGCTGATTTATCCTTTTTATAGCTAAAAAACAAGTTCGTTCCATTGCGCTCCAGTCACTCGCTTTCCGCGGGGAGGAAGCTGAGCCTCCTCACTGCGCTGCGGGGTCTCAGCCTTTCCTCTATTTCCCGCAGGAGTCGAGTGTCTTCCACTCCATTTCACTAATCTTATAAAATGGGGCGAGAAACAAAAATAGATTTTATTTATCATTCGTCTAATTCAACAAATGATTATTCAGCTTTAAGCATATCCTTTTTAGTTTTGTCTCAGCCCCATCTTGTGATATTCTGTTTTTACAACTCATCATACTTAAAGTATGAAAAATAACTTGGTTTCTTTTGCCCGCTTAAATCTTGTGTACATATCCCAACAAAGGTCCCAGTGAAGCGTATATAATCTGCATCATCGTCTGATAAATGACTAATATCGATTTTACTGCCAATATTCTTCCATTCATCTTCTTCTGCATAAGCAAATTGTAGCCATTGCTGATCAACTTGTGCTTTTACCTTAACCTCCCCTTTAGATTTTAAAGGTATATCTTGATCGAGTAATTCATCATAAACTCCATGCTTGGATTCAATGATTCCGATACATTTTCCTAACGTTTCATGTGTTGTAATTCGGAGGTACACATAATCATCTGTATCATAATAAAAAATTAATCCCGCCATTTGTTGAAAGTTTTCGGGTGTATATTCAACTGCTGTTTCTACTTCCACCGTGAAACTTTCTAGTCTGCGTGCTAACAGGCTTTGATGATGGAGGGAGCTCATCGATTCTCCACCCTTTAATGTCAAATAACCTGGTCGTTCTGTTAGTGAAATCCAATCCTCCGTGAATATTCTTCTTAATGAGTTCCAGTATTTTTTTAAGGAATGACCTTGGAAATCATCAAAGTTGCTCTCTTGTTCAAATGGATGTAATTGTAAATCCGGTCCCTCTACAATAGTTGATGGATTTGGTCCTCCTTCAACACGCAGCCAATCATCTTCTGTCCAATAGCATTTTTGGATAGCAGTTTCTCTCCCTAATATACATTTTTTATCGACAACCGGTCTTCCACATAAATGTGCCATATACCACTCACCATTTTGAGTTTCCACCAAGCTTCCATGCCCCGCCTTTTGCAGCTGGTCTTTTTTGCTCTCATCTGATGTCAAGATTGGATTGGTTGGATCTATTTCATATGGACCAAATAAAGAAGTTGACCTTGCTACTGTAACCGCATGGGTATACCAAGTTCCTCCTTCTGCTGTTACTAAATAATAATAGCCATTCCGCTTATATATATGAGGTGCCTCTGTTAACCCTATCTCTGAGCCCTTAAAAATATTTTGTACCGGTCCCACTAGCCTTTTTTCTTCTACAGAATATTCCTGCAGGGCGATTCCTGCAAAAGAATTAGTTCCTTTACGAAAATCCCAAATCATATTGACTAACCATTTTCTCCCATCCTCATCATGAAACAAGGAAGGATCAAATCCACTACTATTAAGATAAATCGGCTCAGACCAAGGCCCTTCAATATTTTCAGCTGTCACTAAATAGTTATGTGTATCCTTAAAAGCTCCCATTCTACTTTTTACATCTGTATAGATTAAAAAAAACATCCCTTCTGAATAACTTAAACAGGGCGCCCAAACCCCTCCTGAATTGACATTTCCAATCATATTTAATTGAGATTCTCTTGTTAATGGATATGTTAGCAATCTCCAATTAATCATGTCTTTAGAATGATATATTTGTACGCCTGGAAACCATTCAAAAGTAGAGACCGCTATATAATAGTCATCTCCAACTCGTAAAATAGAAGGATCAGGATGATAGCCTGGCAAGACTGGATTGATTATTTTACTCATTTCATAACCCCTTTTCTTAACATTGGTAAATTCTAAGGTAATTTAGGAAAGGAATCTACAAAACTAGTACATTCCCACTAGCTTCAACTATTGCTATAACATAAATTGTTAGAAATTAGTTTGCGCTTCTAGCTTTTAGATCACTAATAATACGAGGATAGATTTTATCTAAACGATAGAATAGCATGAGGATAATTAAGAAAACAGTAATTGCCATTGGAATGTAAATAAACAAGGATTGAATAGAAAGCAATGCTGCACTCGATTGCGTGCCTCCGCCGCCAACATATCCACCAATGAATAATACCCATCCTATAATAGCAGTGCCTAATCCACTACCGATTTTGATACCCATGCTTCCGCCGCTATATACCATACCTTCATTTCGAATACCTGTTTTCCACTCCCCATACTCGATCGTGTCACCTAGCATCGCAAACATACTTCCATTGATCGGCGCCTTACCGATTCCTCGAATTATCGTACCGGCTACAATTAATGCTATATTAGTGATGTCAATTAACATAATTAGATAACCGATTAACGTAATTACTTCCCCAACAATAATGGCATTTCTTTTACCAAACCTTTTCGTAATTGGTGCTACAATTACCATTCCTAAAAGGATAAATACTGTATAAGCTGTTGTTACAAGTCCAACTAGAAGGGTGTCATCTAAAATATACTGAGCAAAATAAATGACTGCTCCAGAATTTAAGGCATTAAAAATATAGGTCATAAAGATAAATGTCGTCACAAGTGCCCAATACTTATTTTTCCCAAGCGTTCTTATACTATCTTTTAGCTTTACGGGATTTTGCTGTTGTTCCTTGCTAGCAGGCTTAACTCTTTCAGTGGTTGATTTGAAACAAAAGTAGAAAAGACTACTACCAATCGATCCAAAAATAAGGAAAGTTATAATCCATCCAAATTGGCCTCCTCCAAAGATATTTGCAAGTGGAAGGGTCAAATTACTGACTATAAGTGATCCTATTAACGCAAAACTCATACGAAATACATTTAAAATAGATCTTTGGTATTGATTTTGTGTAATTAAGGAGTTTAAGGTTCCATATGGTACATTTAAGCCAGTATAGACCAAACAAACTAAATTATAGGTAATTGTAATATAAACAACTTGCCAAACAGTGCTTACATCCGGAACGGTAAACAGTAATACAGCTGAGATTGCAAAAGGAATCGCAAGCCATAATAGCCAAGGTCTTGCCTTACCATGCTTTGATTTCGTCTTATCTATGACGTAACCCATCAATATATCTGTTATCCCATCAAAAATCCGGGAAAACAACATGATGGATCCTATAATCCCTGCTGCAATGCCAATGATATCTGTAAAATAATACACAATAAAAATGCTCATTGCTTGCCAGATAAAATTACTAGCTAAGTCACCCGAACCATACCCTAATCTTTCCATTAAACTTATCTTTTCACCAGCTGGTGCACTTTGTGCCGGAGTAACCTCTTCCCTTTGTAAATTGGTCGACATCTTAATCCTCCATCCATAACTTTGTTTACGCTTACAATTAATTCAAACTTACAACGACAATCAGAGCTATCTTCTACTAAGATACTGTGTCACTATCTTATGAAAGAACCTTCTTCTTTCGCTAACGCCTTCTTCCCTGCTTCCAATACTTCAATAATTCGGTCAACATCATACACACTGCCTCTCCATGTCCCGCCACTAACCGCTTGCAGTGCCGCCCAAAGCCTTGTATCATCTGGCAAATTAGGATCTGGTTTAAGGTCTGGATGCGCTTCTCTTGCTTTTAAAACGGATGTTGCCTCTTCTTTTGACAATCGCTGATCTTCTGTGCCAATAAAATCAACTGTTCCTATCAAGTTTTCACAATCAACCATAATATCGATTAAATCTCCATTTCGCAGCCTTCCAATCGGTCCATCGCTCAATGCTTCCGGACCGATATGACCGATGCAGGCTCCAGTTGAGACACCTGAAAAACGTGCGTCCGTAATTAAGGATACATATTTGCCAAAAGGTAAATATTTCAAAGCAGACGTTAATTGATAGGTTTCTTCCATTCCGGTTCCAGATGGACCTCCTCCCATTACAACCATTACATCTCCTGCTTTTATTCCCCCAGTTTTTATTGCAGTAATAGCCGCTTTCTCCGATGTAAATACCTTCGCTGTTCCTGTATGTCTATAGATTCCATCTTCTCCTACTACAGTGCGATCAATTGAAGTTGATTTAATAACAGATCCTTCTGGTGCAATATTCCCTTTTGGAAAGGTGATCGTGGAAGTAAGCCCTCTTGCTTTTGCTGTAGCAGGATCCATAATTACTTGCTCAGGGTTGACACCATCTGCTTCTAATAAACGTTTCCTTAATTGCGTTCTTCTTTCGGATTTTTCCCACCAATCTAAGTTCTCTCCTAAAGTATGACCAGTAACAGTTAGGACATCTTCATGTAAAAGCCCTAATTTTCGTAAATGAAGCATTACTTCTGGTACACCACCAGCAAGAAAAACACGAACTGTTGGATGATGATCTGGTCCGTTAGGTAAAACACTTACTAGACGTGGAGTTTTGCGATTTATTCTTGCCCAATCATCTACTGTGGGTATTTTACATTTGGCAGCATGTGCAAGAGCTGGAATATGTAATAAAAGATTGGTTGAACCACCAAAAGCCGCATGAAGAACCATTGCATTCTCGATAGCTTTATCTGTAATAATGTCCTTTGTTTTAATTTGATTCTTTTCCATTTCTAAAACAGCTCTTGCTGACTGCCTTGCCATTTCTGCCCAAATCTTTTGTCCAGAAGGAGCAAGTGCTGAATGAGTGACTGCTATGCCTAGTGCTTCCGCAATTACTTGCGATGTTGCAGCAGTACCAAGGAATTGACAGCCTCCTCCTGGTGTAGCACATGCCACGCAGCCAAGCTCTGCCGCTTCCTTCAAACTAATCTCTTTATTGGCAAATCGTGCGCCAATTGTTTGGATTTTCCCTGCATCCTCCCCAATTGCTGGAGGCAGCGTAACACCACCAGGCACAATAATAGTTGGCAAATCATGCATAGAACTAAGCGCAATCATCATGGCAGGTAATCCTTTATCACATGTTGCAACGCCTATTACTGCTTCTCTAGTAGGCAATGAACGAATTAAACGCCGATAAACAATTGCAGCATCATTTCGATAAGGAAAAGAATCAAACATTCCTAATGTTCCTTGCGAACGACCGTCACAAGGATCACTAACAAAACCCGCAAAGGGAACACCTTTATGGTTTCGAATTTCTTCTGCTGCCTCTGCCATGAGGATATCAACTTCCCAATGTCCTGTGTGGTACCCTAGCGCGATTGGTTCACCATTATGATCTCTTATACCACCTTTTGTACCTAGAATCAGGACTTCTGTTCCTAATAAATCTTTCGGTTTCCATCCCATCCCTACATTTTGGCTAAGTCCGAATAAATCCCCGCTCGGCGAATCCTCCAGCATTTGTGCAGTAAGTGGTAGCGTTCCAGTTGGCCCCTTTGCATTCGTTTTTACTTCATAAAGAGATTTATTCTCGTTTTCAAATATAAATGGTAATGTCATCCTATCACCCTCCAATATCTGTTTGTTTAGTAAACAAATAATCATTTCAAAAAAAGGAATATATCTTCTTCTCTTATAATAAATTTGCCTGTTGTAAAATTTCCTTAACTTGCTGCTTCTTCTCTTCATTAAGGGCTTTAGCAGGAGGCAACACCTCTGTTGTAATATTCAAACCACATAATTTCGTTGCTTCCTTCACTACATTTACAAACGGACTATCTATTTTATATAGTTGTGGCAATATAGCTAATTGTTTCTGCAAAGAAACTGCTTTTTCTATATCTCCTGCTAAGAAGGAGTTATACAGACCAACTGATAGTTGTGGTGCAAAATTTGCACTAGCTGATATTGCGCCATCTCCTCCAAGCAGTAGCGTATTAAATAAATGGTCATCAAACCCACAAAAAACAGAAAAATCAGGGTTAATCATTTTTACCTTATCATTCATTTCACGAATATGTCCGATCGAATCAATCGTTTCTTTAATACCAACTATATTTTGATGATTTAGAACAAGCTCTATCACGAAATCAGGTGTTAAATCCTGCCCTGTAAGAGTTGGAAAATTATAGAGTAAAACTGGCAGCTTAACAGACTTTGCTATGTCACTAAAGTAAGTATATAAATTCTCTTTGGTTAAATTCCAATAATAGGGATTAATAGCAACAATTCCATCTGCGCCTATTTGTTCCGCATGCTGACCAAGCAGAATTGCCTCCCTTGTATTCGTGCTGCCAATTCCAATTAAGACAGGAACTCTTTTTGCAACATACTTAACAGCAAATTCAGCAATCCTCTTTCTCTCCTTTACAAACATTTGCGAAAATTCTCCACCAGTACCTAAAAAGAATAAGCCATTTACTTTTTCCTCAATTAGTTTATCAATTAATAACGCCATTTCGCCTTCTTTCAGATTACCATCTTTATCAAGAATGCTTGACACTGGCGGAATAATACCTCTAAAGCGATTCAGCTCGGTCATTTCTTCTTATCTCTCCTTTTAGTTTTACATTATAAAACTCATTGCTATTATTTAGTCTGTGTGAATTGATTATAACATACAGCCTCTAAAAGTAAACACTTACATTTTGTTAATTTTGAATATTTTCTAATTTGCAAATATAGATTGCTATTTTGAAATGGCTGTATTAATGTAAAAGTACACTATAATATTTGTTATCCTAGGAAATAGTTAAATATTATAAAACAAAAATGGAGAAGATATTATGCCAATCATTCAATCTGTGGAACGTGCACTTCAAATATTAGATTTATTTAACGATCACACCGTAGAATTAAAGATTACGGAAATCAGCGAACAAATGGGGCTTCATAAAAGTACAGTACATTCTTTATTAAAGACTTTGCAGCAATCTCGCTATATTGATCAAAATTCAGAAAATGGAAAATATCGATTAGGCTTAAAGCTCGTTGAAAGAGGGAATTTAGTTATCAATACTTTAAACATCAGGCAAATAGCTAATAAATATCTCGTTGAGTTAGCACTAAAGACGGGCCAAACATGCCATCTAGGTATTCTTGATGGGAATGCAGGTGTATACATTGACAAGGAAGAAGGGGCTAATTCTGTTATACGGTACTCTCGGATTGGGAGAAGAATTCCCCTCCATTGTACAGCAATCGGAAAATTATTGTTATCGTATCAACCTCCAGATATAATTCATTCACTACTAGATAACTATCTGTTTACACAAGCAACAAACCGGACTATCACCAAGAAAGAAGATTTCCTTATGGAATTAGAAAAAGTGCGTTATAACGAGTATGCTGTGGATAATCAAGAAAATGAACTAGGTGTCCGCTGTATCGCGGTACCAATTTTAAATCAACATGGACAAATACTAGCAGCGCTTAGTATCTCAACATTAGTTTCTTCCGTAAGTGATGATCTCCTTAATGACTATTTACAGCTATTGAAAACAACAGGAAAAGAATTATCGGAAAAAATGCGATATGGAATTACAATGAAATAAGAGACAGGCATTTTTGCCTGTCTCTTCAGACTGTAGACAAACTCCCGTTTTTTGAAATAGAAGTTTTAAGTAAAGTATATTTATTAATCACTTTGAATCGGGTGTTACTTTCCGTGGAGCTTCGGCATTCTGAACTGCACCCGAATAATTACATCTCTTTTTCAAACGCTATCTTTATCCACTTCTTCGTTAACATAGCAGATTTTACTTTCTCTTATCAATTGATCCCCATAAATCATTTACACGGATAAACATTCTTTCAATTTTATAATCAGCATTTACATTCGCTTGCCCAGTTACTTGTTTTACTTTTGGCTCATCCATGCCCTTTTTATGATATGCTAATGATATAGAAAAGTTATAAATCTTTCCTTTCGAATCAGTTCTTTCGAATTCAATATTTTTAACCTTAAGACTATAATCCTTTTTATACGACTCCATCATTAAGATCGTCCCATATCTTGTAATGAAATCATTATAGGATTTTTGATTAGAAAAATAATCTTTAAAGACTGCTTCTTCATATTCTCCTAGAGCAGCCTGCTTTTCTTCTCCATTTGCTTTGCTTTCCTTTTGCTTGTTCCATATTTCTATTAATTCATCCTTGGGTCCATTTAAGGCATTTTGTAAAACAGCTTCTACTGGTTGTATGTATGGATCTGTATCTTTAACTGTTTTCTCGGTACATCCAGCTAATAATATAAGAAGAAAAGGAAATAATGCGATTATGATTATACGATGATTACTTTTCTTCAACACATCGCCTCCTCAATAAAAACTATACGAACAGTACATTGAAAAAGTTTCAAATATTTTCCTTTTCCCGTATTAGCAATAAATAATAAAGAATAAAAAAATGGAGAAATTCTATTCGAAAATCTCCTCAACTACTACTAATATATGAAATAAGGGCAAAATAATTAACTAATTAATGCTTCTTAAATAGAAAATGCATGATTTCCTATATGCTTAATCACTTGTCTTGTAAAAATCCAATCACTTGTTGCTGTATCTGGATTATAGAAATAAAGAAGCTCTTTATTCTCTTTTCCATTATTTAATGCTTCTTCTACTGCTTCCATGGACTCTTTATCCGGTGCTTTATCGATGGAACCGTTCTGAACAGGCTGAAAAGCATTTTTCTCATAGATGACAGACTCTACTGTATCAGGAAACTGCTTATCATCTAGACGATTTAGTACTACATCAGCTACTGCTACTTTACCGGCAAACGGCTCACCCTTCGCTTCTGCATGAACAAGACGGGCCAGTAATTTTTTTTCATTATTCGTTATGTCTGCTGATTCATCAGAAGCTTTTACATTTTCCTTTTTATCAACAGCAAATTTTCTTGTTGCTACAGTTGTTGTTTCTTCCTTACTAATTGTTTCTGCTTTTGCAATAGATGGTATATATATATAAGAACCACTAATAAAAGTGAATATAATTGCAATAAATAATAACTGTTTCATTTTTTGTATACCTCCTGTTTTAACAGGCCCATATACAAGGCTAACAGGTTTGCAAGCAAAACTCATTGCATAATTGTTGGAAGAACTGTAAGATTCGCCGGGATATTTGGGAGAAATAACTAGATATTTACAATTCCTCTTTCTCCAATTGCTCATATTTTCCCTACATAGGGGATAATTTTTTTTAAAATGGAGATTCTACAATACTAATACAACTCCATTTTCTATCTATAACAATAAAAAAGCTGATAGCAGAAAAAATCTGAAATCAGCTTATCAAATATTAATTATTTCTTACTAATAATGCACAGCATTCAACGTGAACGGTATGCGGGAATAAGTCGACTGGCTGAACCACTTTCAATGTATATCCAAATGGCTCCAGTTGCTTAATATCAGTAGCAAAGGTATCTGGATTACATGATACATATACAATTCTTTCTGGTTGAGAACGTCCGATACGTCTCATTACCTTTCCACCTGCACCAGAGCGAGGAGGATCTAGCAGCAATAACTCAGGGCTGCCAAATGTTTCTAATACTTGTGCTAATCCAGTTCGGGCATCTTGTGCTAGGAAAGTAGTATTATCAATACCATTATCTCCTGCATTTCGTTTTGCTGATTCAATCGAACTTTCGACAATTTCAATCCCGACAAGCTTGCCAACCCTGCTCGCGAATGGAAGAGAAAATGTACCGACACCACAGAATAGATCAATCATATTCTCTGATTTCTTTGGTTCCGCCATTTCTACAGCTAAATCGACTAATTTTTGTGCTTGCGTCGGATTCGTTTGGAAGAAAGTATCAAACCAGACGCGGAATCGATATCCATCCATTTCATCGTAAATGAAATCTCTCCCAGCTAATGTATGACTTTTTTCTGATTGCGTACGATCTGCCCAATCGGTATTCTCTAACCACATAAAGCTTTTAACTTGTGGGAACTTTTCGTTAATACGAGCAACTATTGTATCCACTGCATCTTTCAAAGAACCGTCTGGAGCTTCTGTCGCAAATAGCGCCAACATCATTTCCCCTGTAGCAAAAGACTGTCTCACCATTAAATGACGAAGAAGTCCTTCATGTGTATCTTTATTATAACCTTTTAATGCATGTTCCTTTACCCAATTGGCTATTTCAAGTGCCGCTTCCACCATTTCTTTTCCAGCGATCAGGCAAGTTTCTAAGGAAATAATTTTTCTAAAATTCCCTTGCTCATGTAGACCAAGAGAACCATCCGCAGCAAAGGTAAATTCCATTTTATTGCGGTATCTCCAAGGCTCATCCATGCCGATTGTATCTTTTACTAAGCTAGGATCAAATCCTTGTTCTTCAATCACCCGTTTTACATGATTGGTTTTTTGTTGTAATTGCCCATTATAATCCCAATGCTGCCATACACATCCGCCGCATTTTTCAAAATGTGGACAAGCTGGTCCAATTCTTTCCGCATGTGCATCTATGATTTCTTCTGGCATCGCTTTTCGATGTCTTCTATGCGGCTGATCAACTGTTACCTTTACCTTTTCACCTGGTAAAGTTTGCGGGATTGTTAGTTTTAGCTTCTTTTTGTTGCCTAATTCATTTTCGCGCCAAACAACTGCTTGTCCAGCACCTTTTTCATCAACATTCTTAATATCAACAATCATTGTTTCTTTTTCAATAGTGGTCAAACGACATTTCCTCCTTACAAAAATTCACTAGCTAATTTATTTGAAAAGAATCATTTCTTTGAGGGATCTAGCTACTCTATTTTTAACATACTTCCCTAGTATAAAGGACAATCATACAATATGAAAATAATAATTTTTATTTTGCAGATATTAGTAAATTTAAAAGGACGTTGCTTTATTTACAACGTCCTTCCTTAAGCCTCTTTATCCCTCTGATATTCTACTCTAACACAAGTACATCATAACCCTTCAATTGTATCTTCTGATGTACCTTCTCTCCTGTTAAAATATTGGTCATTCCCTCCTTGACTTCCAGTTCCTGCGTCTCATGGGAATAATTTAATAAGAAAACAAATTCCTTCCCTTCTTTCTTGCGTATGGACAACTCTACACTTTCAGGTAAATCAAATTTGTTATTATTATTTATTTGTATTTCTTCAAGTAAATTTTCAACAAGCTCGATAGTAAACACGCCTCCAAAATAATAACAAGCTCCCTCTCCATATTGGTGCTTAACCAGGCCGGGCTTTCCTTCAAAATAGCAGTCAGAAAACCTCCCTATTACTTTCGTATCTTTTGATTCGATTTTTAAAGTCTCATAAAATCCTCTAGTCTTAATCTCTGTTTTTTCTTTGTAGATTACGATTGGAGTAGTTTCAAACGGTGCTTCCCTTGTAAAATCCTCTACCGTTATTCCCGTAAGGTCTGCTAGATAACCTGGGAATGCCTTCATATAGACTTGACCTGTTTCATCCTTATATCCAGTGCGAC
Source organism: Niallia sp. FSL W8-0177 (assembly GCF_038006285.1). Taxonomy (NCBI): domain Bacteria; kingdom Bacillati; phylum Bacillota; class Bacilli; order Caryophanales; family Bacillaceae; genus Niallia; species Niallia sp. FSL W8-0177. The sequence goes on along the minus strand of NZ_JBBOUX010000001.1, from coordinate 809,313 downwards.
AGCCTAGTATCAATTTACCACCTTGCTCTACATACTTTTTCAGCAAATTCGCTGTTTGTTCTGATACAATCGCTGCATGAGGATACACCAGTACTTTATATTTTTTCAACTCATCTAGATTAGAGTTACTATTTAGATTATAGGCATCTACAGGTATATGATTGTACTGCAGCACCTTAAACCATGCCTCTTTGCTAAGGGAAGCAAAAGGTCCTGACCACTTATCAAATTCCGCATCCCACTCATTATCATAATTAGTGACGATTGCTATCTCTGCCTGGTAAGTCGCTCCTGCTATCTTCTCTCCGATTAGTTGAATCTCCTTGCTTACTTGCTCTACTTCTTTTATACGGCGGTTAGGCAGATTATGATAGTCATTAATGCCATGCCAGTAAATTTCTGTTCCTTTTGTTGATGTTCGCCAGCGGAAATACATAACTAAATCTGCACCATGTGCAATCGATTGATAGGTCCATAGGCGAAGCTGTCCTGGATTAGGCGACGGCTGTTCTAGTCGTGTCACCCATCCGCCGGGACCGGACTGCTGTTCAAAAATAGCAAAATTAGGGGAAATGCTGCGGACTACACTTAAGTTCCAGCTCCATTTCCGGTCTCGCAAAGGCTTATCGCTCTTATCTTCTAATACTCTGCCGAAGTTAGGATAAGAATCATAAGCATAGAAGTCTAGCACTTCATTTGTCAGCTTATGATTATCGAGATGCTTAAACATCCCATTTGTGGTAACCCACTGATTGCTTGTATATTTCCGAATAATGTCTGCTTGCATTTTTGCATAAGAAATAGCACTATCAGAAATGAACCGCTTTTCATCTAACATATGATGAGGGTTGGGAGAATTGGGAACCGTTGTGCGAGTTAAATAAACTTGATCCCAGCTGGTATATGTCTGATTCCAAAAAACAGTTCCCCATGCCTCATTTAATTGATCTAACGTTTGATATTTTTCCATTGCCCATTTTCTAAAAGCTAGATGATCGGCGTCCGAATAAAAAACATCTATTTCACAATTTAATTCATTATCAATCTGCCAGCCGACAACGCCTGGATTATGGCTATAATGTTTTGCCATTTCTGTCACGATAGCGGAACTTAGTCTTCGATAGTTTTCCGAATTATAGTTATAATGTCTTCGAGCGCCATGCTGGAACGGTATGCCTGTTTGGGATACATTTAATACATCAGGATATTTATGGGTCAGCCATGCTGGCGGTGTAGCTGTTGGGGTTCCGAGCACTATCTTCAGGCCGAATTTATGGGCTTTTTCAATCGCTCGATCAAATAAAGCAAAAGAATATACCCCTTCTTCTGGCTCCAATATCGTCCAGGCAAATTCTCCCATGCGAACATAGGTAAATCCTAACTCCTTCATTCTTTGAAAATCATCTTCCCACAGCTCCTCTGACCAGTGTTCTGGATAATAGCAAACACCTAGTGTTAATTTTTCCTCCGTCCATTTTTTCGTCATTATTTGCACTCCTATCTATATTCTTTATTCTTTTATCGAACCACCTAAAATACCGGAAATAAAGTGCTTTTGCAGGATAAGAAAGACGGCCATTACTGGGATTACCGAAATAGCTGTCCCTAACATCAATTGTCCATAATCAATAGAATTAAGACCAGCTAAAGTGGACAAAGCCACTGGCAAAGTATAATTTTCCTGTGTTGTCATCACTATTAATGGCCACATAAAATTATTCCATTGATGGGTAAAAAGGAAAATCCCAACAGCCGCTAAAGCAGGCTTCATTGTTGGCAAAGCAATTTTGAAAAAGATAAAGAATTCTCCAGCTCCATCTATTCTTGCTGCTTCTATTAAGGAATCTGGTATTCCCTGCATATTTTGCCTAATTAAAAAGATAGCAAAGGGATAGCATATTTGCGGCAATATAATCGCTTGATACGTATTGATCCAGTCTAACGATCCAAAGATTTGAAATAGTGGAATAATCGTAGCCTGATACGGGATCATCATCGCCAATAAAAAGGATGCAAAAATCAGATTGCTGCCCTTAAATTTAAACTTCGCAAAAGCATAGCCTGCTGCGGAACAAATGAATAAACTTACTATGACAAAAACAATCGCAATGATTGATGAATTAGTTACCGCTTTGACAATATCGATAGAATTGCTTAAATTTCGTAGGTTCTCCAGCAAATAATTACCAGGAATCAATTTTGGAGGAAAGGCCAGCACATCGCCTGAAGGATTTGTTGCCCCTACAAGCATCCAATAAAATGGACCAATCGAAATGACCACACCAATAAGTAAAAATAGGTGCATAAATATTTTTTGAATGCGTTTCTGTTTTGTCATCAGTCATTTCTCACCACCTTAAATTGAATCCATGATAGAACCGCGATAAAGAGCACAATTACATAAGCAATGGCCGATGCATAACCAAAATTAAAGAAACTGAAGCCCTGATTATAAAGATAGTAAGTAATCGTTATGGTCGCATTATTTGGACCGCCATTTGTTAAGTTGTACGGCTCATCAAATAATTGAAAGGAGCCAATTGTTGACATTACAAAAGTAAATAACAGAACGGGCTTAAGCTGTGGAATCGTGATATAAAAGAATTTCTTGATTGTACTGGCACCATCTATACTAGCTGCTTCATACAAACTATTCGGGATATTTTGCAAGCCAGCTAATAAGATAACCATGTTATAGCCAGTCCATCTCCAAGTTGTTACAAGAATAAGGGAGACCTTCGCCCAGAAAGGATCTGTCAGCCAATGAACCTTCTCAAGACCGATTGAAGTGAATAAATAATTGATTAAACCGTAGTCTGTATTTAACAGCAATACAAAAATGATGGAAGCTGCGACTAATGAAGTAACAGCAGGAGTAAAAAAAGCGACCCGGTAAAAACCTTTCATTCTTAATAAACTAGAATTCAATACACTCGCTAATAAGACGGCTAGGAATAACATAATCGGAACCTGCACTAGCAAAATAATAAATGTATTGCCAAGCGCTTTGTAAAAGAGTGGATCACTGAAAAGCCGTGTATAGTTCGCAAGCCCAGAAAAAGTATACACACCTGCCACCTTTGTTTGAAAGCTTAATAGAAAAGAAGCAATTATAGGATAAACCGTAAAAGCAATAAACAATAGCAAGGCTGGACCAACAAATAGATAAGGAACGGTCTTAGGCGTGATAAATTGTTTTTTCTTTTTTATAGTTAATGAATTTGTTCCTGTTTCTAGCATTTTATTATCCGACATCCTTCTCCCCCTCCTTTTTTAGAGGCTGCATTCAAAAATAGGTTCAAATGCTATTCTCAAAGTCAGCCTCTAATCCTTTAGCAAAAATGGTTTTTATTTGCTCGATTCCAATCCAGTTTGCTGCTCAGCTTGTTTCTTTCCATCCTCCAATATTTGTGCTGCTGGTTTATCCTCAAGTAAAAACGCTTCCATTTGACTTGTCATAATGGATCTGAGTTCTAGCTCTGCACTGCTGTGATTAACAGAGGGAATATCTGTTACTGTATCAGCAAAATCTTTAAAGAATGTTTGATTATTAAAATATTCTTGTTCTTCACTGAAAACCGGCTCTTCATATGCTGCTAATAACGCTGGGAATAATCCTCTATTCGTAAGTGCCTTAATTTGTGATTCTACATCTGTTGATGCAAATTCAGCAAACACATATGCTGCTACTTTATTATCCGATTTACTTGGAATCGCTAAGGCAGATCCTCCATCATTAGAAGCTCTCCCTCCCCCTTCTTCAAAAGCAGGCAGTTGGAACATGCCCCATTTACCTGACAGCTCAGGCATTTGTTCAATCATCGTTCCACTCCACCAGACAGCACCAGGCTGTGTTGCGACCTCTCCATTTTTCATTGCTGCTACTTGCCCATCCCAGTTATTTGTGTAGATAATTAATTCTGCATCCTTCATTTTTTGCAAAATATCAATGGCCTTTTTGGCTGCGTCTGAAGTAAGATCTAATTTATTATCCTCTGTAAAATAATAGCTTCCTTGCTGCTGCAGCATAATTCTAAGCAATCCATCTCCATCTGTTCCTAGAAATGCCTTCCCCGTATGTTCAACAACCTTTTTCCCCGCTTTGATATAGTCATCCCATGTTTTGATAGTCGCTGGGTCAACTCCTGCCTCCTCAAAAATATCTGTCCGATAGATAACACCCACTGGTCCTAAATCTCTTGGTGCTGCAATAATATTTCCATCCTTATCCTTTAACCCATCTATTTTCGACTTAGAAAATTCATTTTCATGTTTGTCAAAGCCAAGTGAACTTAAATTCGTAAATGCATCAGGAAAATCATCTGTAAATGAATGAATACGATTATTTTCTACCTGTACTACATCTGGTAATCCGCTTCCCCCTGATGAAAGACCCGCACTAACCTTTTGGTATACTTGATCAACACCAATATGCTCAACCTTCACGTTTACATTAGGATATTTCTTATTAAAAGCAGGAAGTACATCCTTTTCTAAATAATTTGCTTCTAATGCCCAGGCCCAGACGGTGACATCCCCTTTTATATCCTCTGGATTATCTGGAATGGTTAGATCTTCTGTACTCGTTGAGGAGCTATTGCTACATGCCCCTAACACAATCATAAATAGAAATAATAAAACAAAACCATAGATTTTCCTCATAAAGTTCCACTCCTTTTAAAAGAGATTTTTTCTGCTTTCTATAAATCTAAAAAGAAAACAAAATGAATAGAAAACGCTTACCTGAGTAGTCCAAGTATATACTGTTATCAAAGATGGTTATGGTATAATTTCTATTATTTTGGTATTTCAACTACCTTATCACTCTCTAAATTTTGACAACATTCAATTTAATGGAGGAGAATCTAGTGGGAAATCGTCTAAATATGAAGAATTTGGAGTATATATGTAATTTAATGACAGATATATTAAATATCTCTATTACTTTACTTAATAATGAAGGAACTATAATGGCAGAAAAAACAGCGAACGAACTAATTAATCCTCTTTATCCTTCTAAACAATCCTTTTATAGACAGGTCATTCCTAGAAATGGAAAGAATTCTCTGTCTCCCGCCATAATAGGTACACCTTTTTTTGAAAACGTATCCATCATTCCGATTGCCAACTTAGGTACCATTATTTTAGGCCCCGTTTTATCTAAACGACCAAGTAGACTGCTGATAGATAACTTGATTACTGCCTATCGGAAAAAAGGTTTGGAAGAAGCCTTAAGCGACTATTATTATTCTCTTCCCGTCATAAGCAATGCGAAATTAGGACAAATCTGCAAACTTATCTATTTTTTATACAATAACAAGATTTATGACAAAGACATTATCATTCCAAAAATGCAATCGCCCAATCATTTAACCGATGACAAGACTGCAAATAAATACATATTAGAAACACACCAAAATTCCTCCTTTCACCATGATCCTATCGCTGAGAAAAAACTCTATCAATTTATTATAGATGGACAAAAAGAACATCTGCTTGCATATTGGAAAGCCTTTAAAGAAAATACTTCCTTTCATTTTGGAAAACTTTCTAAAAAAAATGAAGTAAGAAATCAAAAAAATTTAACTATTGCAACCATTACCCTTGCAACCCGTGCGGCCATTACAGGCGGTCTTCATCCTGAAATCGCCTATTCTTTAGGAGACCGCTACATTCAAGACTTAGAGGAATTACAAGATATAAAGGACATTCATTTCTTCACAGAAAATATCTTGTATGAATTTGCAGATAAAGTAGCTAAAACAAATAGGGAAAATTATTCGCGACCGATTTTTCAGTGCAGAAACTATATTTACAAGCATATCTATGAACCATTAACCTTACAGTCCATTGCAGAGCATTTATCTATCAGCCCCAAATACCTATCCAACTTATTTAAAAAAGAAGTGGGAATTCCTATTAGTGAATACATACAGCAAATGAAAATTGAGGAAGCAAAAAAACTGATGACTTTTGCAGAACATTCCTTATCTGATATTCATGCCCTTTTACATTTTACCGATCAAAGCTATTTCACGAAAGTATTTAAAAAGTATACCGGAATTACTCCTAAACAATTTAGAAAGAATACGGTTAATTTTTTATAGAGAATAGAATTAGGGCTTATCCAATAGTTATTTACTTGTGTTAGGATAACCCCTGTCCGTATTAAATATTTCTTATAAATACATATTTGGTAACAAATAGCTAGTCAGATAATTCGTTCTAGGATTCTCCAAAATATAATTACATTATTATTCTCCTTTATCTTTTCATTGAAAATTCTAATTATAATTCCCTTAAATATTCCTTTTTGGTCTTATTTTTCTAAAAATAATGATATAATAGTAAATGTCTTTCATAAATAGTTTAAAAAAGGCGGTTAGTTAGTTAGCAAAAACGGGTAATTAGTTTTAAAGAAAGGTCTGGAGGTGTTCGTAGAAATTGATTCATTTTAAAGAAGTAACCAAAACGTTTCAAGATGGATTTAAAGCGCTGAAGAATATTACATTCGAGGTAAAGGAAGGAGAATTACTTGTTCTAATTGGTCCAAGTGGTTCTGGCAAGACAACTACGATGAGAATGATCAATCGACTTATAGAACCATCTAGTGGTTCCATTACAATCGAAGGAAAGGATATTTCCACAGAGGATCCTGTAAAACTCCGCAGAACTATTGGCTACGTCATTCAGCAAATAGGTTTATTACCCCATATGACGATTAAAGAAAACGTATCGCTCGTTCCTAGACTCCAAAAATGGAAAAAAGAACAATATGTAGACAAAATTAATGATTTAATGAAAATGGTCGGGTTAGATCCTGATACATTTGGTGATCGTTACCCTTCTGAATTAAGCGGTGGACAGCAGCAAAGAATCGGGGTTATTAGAGCACTTGCGGCAGATCCGAAAATAATTTTGATGGATGAACCGTTTAGTGCCTTGGATCCTCTCAGCCGCGAACAATTGCAAGATGAATTAGTCCGCTTGCAGCAGGATATCAAAAAAACAATTGTCTTTGTTACACATGATATGGATGAAGCTCTTAAAATAGCGGATCGAATTTGTATTATGCAAGACGGAGAAATTGTGCAATTAGATCGGCCAGAAAATATATTACGTCACCCAGCAAATGAATTTGTCCGCAATTTTATTGGAGAAGATCGTTTGCAAGAAAATATTTCTTTACCTAAATTAGCAAAATTAATGGTCCCTCCTGTAACAGCCGGTGAGTCTCGCGGTCTTGCAGAATCATTGAAATTAATGAGAAGAAAGCGTGTGGATAGTCTAGTGGTCGTCGACAAATCTAATACCTTTCTCGGAATAGCGAATGTGTGGGAGGTACAAAAACGATATAGAGAAGAAGAATTAACCTTGAAAGATATAATGGATACGAATATAAAAACGCTTCATCTTGAAGAAACAACGGAAAAAGCTTTTCAACTTGTTAGTGAATCCCAATATGGCTTTATTCCAGTAATTGACCAGCATTCTAAAATTATTGGTATTGTCAACCGTGCAGGTCTTGTGGAATATATTGCTGACCAAATTGGAGAATAAAAAGGAGGGATGAGCCATTCCTAATATAATCACAGACACAATAGATGTCTTCATCAACCGTTGGCCGACAATATGGAATTTAATTTTAGAGCATATGTATCTTTCTCTTATCTCTATTGCCATTGCAATCGTGATTTCCGTTCCACTAGGAATCTATTTAACTCGCCACAGAAAAATTGCAGACTCCATCATTGGAGTAGCCGGCGTATTTCAAACCATACCAAGTTTGGCATTACTAGTATTTCTAGTACCATTCATCGGTACTGGGAAACTTCCAGCCATTATTGCTTTAACCGTTTATGGTCTATTACCTATTTTGCGCAATACATATCTAGGAATTGTCGGAGTAGAAAAATCTGCAATCGAAGCTGGCGTAGGTATGGGTATGACCAATCGCCAAGTGTTATGGATGGTTGAATTGCCACTATCTTTAAGCGTTATTATGGGAGGAATTCGGACTGCAACAGTATTAATAATCGGGGTGGCAACAATCGCTGGATTAATCGGCGCAGGCGGACTGGGAGATTTAATCTTCCGTGGTTTACAAACCTATAATACTGGCCTTATCCTTGCTGGAGCCATCCCATCTGCCCTTTTGGCTATTATATTTGATTACTTATTAAAACTATTAGAAACAGATGTGACCCCTCAAGGTCTTCAAAATAAAAAAGTGAAAAAAAGCAAAATACGAATCTGGATTGTTGCAGGTTTAATTGTAATCCTTCCACTTTCGACTGTCATTGCCAATTTCAGCAGTGGAAAAAGCGGAAAAGATACCATCACCATTACTGGAAAAAATTTCACAGAACAAGAAATTATGGTTTACATCATGGGGCATCTCATTGAAGAACACACAGACTTAAAAGTAAATTATGAATCTTTTCTCGGCGGAACCGCCCCAGCCTTTGAGGGAGTTAATACTGGAAATTATGATATGTATATGGAATATACAGGTACTGGATTATTAAGTATCTTAAAGGAAGATATGGTTAGTGATCCTGACGAAGCCTATGAAATAGTGAAAAAAAGATTTAAAGAAGACTATAATTTAGTTTGGCTAGAGCCATTTGGATTTAACAACACATACACATTAACACTGCGCAAAGAAGATGCGGAAAAGTACCAAATAAAGACTATTTCAGACTTAAAAAAGATCGCACCAGACCTAACCTTAGGATCTGAACCGGAATTCTTAGAAAGAGAAGATGGCTATCCAGGTCTTATCGATACCTATGGAATACAATTTAAAAATACGCAAGCAATGGACTCTGGGATTATGTACAGTGCGATTAAAAACGGTGATGTCGATGTTATTGACGCCTTTTCAACAGACGGCCGTATCCCAGCATTTGATTTACAGGTACTAGAAGATGATCAAAACTTCTTCCCGCCATACTATGCAACACCAGTAATTAGAGCGGAAACATTAGAAAAATATCCAGAATTAGAAGATGTATTAAGCATGCTTGTCGGAAAAATTGATAATGAAAAAATGCAAGAATTAAATGCAAAAGTAGATATTGATAAAGAGCAATATGAAGATGTTGCGGTCGAATTTTTGAAAGAAGAAGGGCTTATTGATTAGTTTATAAGGCTGATATGTTGGGGTTATAGATTTTCTATAACCCCTTTGTGGTCTTTCAATTCAAACTATCTATCATTCTGCCAATTTAAGAATTTCTTCTAAATCATGCTGCTCCACAAATGCTTTCGTATCGTTTAGCAAATCAATAACTCATCACTTGTAAGCAGACTCATTTTAAAAAGCAACGATTTATATTACATTCATGTATTTTTTTTGTAAATTTTCGTTTTACTTTCACGCTATTTGCTAAAATTAATATCTAGTGGAATCTCCAAAGGGGTGAGAAAATGTTTAGAAAAATTATGAAGAAGATACAGCAATTTTCAGGAAGCTATAGTAATAGTCGTCGTCATAAGAACTATAAAAGATATAGCAGCAGTGATAGAAGAGGTTATCGAAAATCCAAAAGCTATAGTAGTTCGGACCATCGGAAACGGAATCCATACGGCGGTAGTCATTATTATAAACGCCGAAAGCATAGTAGCTAATACAAAAAAACTCTTGTAGCAAGTTACAAGAGTTTTTCTAGTTTGCTTCTTTTAAAATAGCTAGGGCATTATCTAAATCCTTTTCTATTTCTACTCCGCTGCTATAATGTATGGAAATTCCTAATAATCTTTTGAGCAGCTGGACTGTTGCCGGATGCAAGGTTAATTCTTCTAACCATGTGCGCTTCTTGCCTTTCTTCCCTTTAAAATTTGAATATAGTAAAAACAAAAGCATCTGTCCAAAATCATAATAATCATCTTGGCGAGAATTACTTACTTCTTTTAAATTGTCTATATCGACTCGTTTCGCTAATCCAAAGTCAATCAAATACACCTTTTTTTGTTTAAGAATTACATTAGGTGGTCTAATATCCGTGTGATAGATATGATGGTCATGTAGATAATTTATAATAGAAAGAAGCTGTTTCATCATGCGTAAGGATTCAAATTCTGTAAACTTTTGCTTTTGAAAAAACAATAAATCCTCTATATTTTCCCCATTTATATATTCCATGACATAATAATGGTGTTTTTCTATTGTAAATACATCAAGAAGAGACGGGATTGCATGACAATCTATTTTTCTCAACAATTCCCCTTCATCCTTAAATCGCATACGTTCACGCTGTTTTTTTCCTTTGCTTGGCCGTAATTGTTTAACTACATATTTCTTCCCCATTCTATCTTTACACAAGTAAATAATTCCATATGCTCCCAATCCAAGGCATTTTTCAACTTCATATGTATACAGAGTGGTGCCCTTCTTATGCGGCCTATCAAAAATCCAACGTGTTAAATAACTCCATTTCAAAATGCTTTACTCCTTCTATTTGATGTTCTATGGTTCATTGTAACAAAAAGAGTCTACACTTTAAAAATCTGAAGGCACCAATCTTAAGACCGGTGCCCCTTTACTATTTATCTAGCAAAACGATGGTTTCCAATAGTAACCGTTGCTTCTCGTGAGAAAACCCAGTCACTTGTAGCTGTTTTTGGATTAAAGAAATACAGAGAACCATTTCCTTTTCCATCTAATGCAATTGCTTCATTAACGGCTCTTTTTGACTCCGCATCAGCTGCCTTATTAATTTCCCCATTTTGAACAGGGGTAAAAGCATAATATCCATTCGATTTTTCATAGATGACATCACGAATAGTATTCGGAAATTGATTACTTTTTACTCTATTCAAAACAACCACTGCTACTGCAACTTTTCCTGCATATGGTTCACCAACAGCCTCAGCGCGAACTAATCTCGCCATTAAATCTTTATCGGCTGGTGAAACAGTGGCATTTGGTAGAATAATATTTTGACCTGTAATTAAGGCTTTGCTATTATTTGCCTTCATTAAATCACCGATTGGAATCCCAAAGCCCTTGGCCACTTTCCAATAAGTATCCCCAGATTGAATCGTTCGATTCGTTGCTGCATCTGCTTTATCGATTAACATAAATGCTGAAATAGATAGCACTAATCCAGCGGCTACTATTAATTTTTTCAAAAATCTTACCTCCTAGTAGTCGTTATTTCTGATGTCTTCTATTAGGCTAGCAGATGTAATATTTCGATTCATCGTCCAAAAAGTGGTAAACGAAAGATTGCTAGGTTGATAGCTTACTAAAAAAGGGATTTACAACATGGTGGAAGTATTAACCAATCGAGTTAGTTAGCAAATAACATCTAATTTCAGGAAATTTTAGGAAGGATTGTTACAAACCATTTTTATCTGTAACCAAAAATAAAAAGGTACTAAAAAAATTTAAAGACTCATTTAATGACAAGAAAACTGCTTTTTTAAGAAATCAAGTGCTGGTCCAATTTCTTCTGCAAAATTCCTCCAATTACATTCAATGGAGATTCTGCCATCATAGTTTGCTTTATGAATGTTTCGCACAAACTCAGGATAGGGATACATTCCTGTACCAGGAGCCAGCCTATTCGTATCAGCAACATGGATATGTTGGATAAAATCTTTATATTCATAGAGATTCGTAAGTGGTTCCTTTTCTTCTTCCATATGATAGAAATCAGCCAATGTTTTTAACGATTTTTGATTAAATTCCTTTGACCATGCAACAGCTTCTGAAATACTATTAATAATATTCGATTCTTTTTTGTTGAGCGGTTCTATTACAATCGTTAAGCTTAATTGGTCCGCCATATCCGATACTGTCGATAAAAAGGCTGCCATTTGTTCTCTGCCCTTTTCTTTCGACAGTCCTTTCGGAAAACTTCTTGCACCACCACTACCAAATACAATTGTATCCGCACCTATTCGGCAAACACGCTCTAATGCAGATTTTAAATAATCTTTCACTCGCTGATTATCTACCTTATCGCCCACTATTTTTAAGTCACTTGGCAAAAGAATATTAAAAGCTTCAATAGGTAAAGGCGAAGCTTGATATTTTTCTAATATTGTTTTAAATACCTCTTCCTTTTCTTCTGGCATTAAGGAAATAACCGTACATTCGATAAAATCATACCCCGCTTTATCCAATGCCTCTGCCTGATCAATAGCAGCGCAGCATCCGAACCTCATAGGATTTCCCCCCTACACAAGAATATTTTTCATATACTTACTAAACTGCTTAAAGGCTATTTCCGGCTCCTCCAATTCAGGACACCACTTTTTTTCCCATTCAAATGTATAGTAGCCATCATACCCGTTCCTTTTTAATAAAGTGTATATGTCTTGTAATGGTATATCCCCATCTCCTAAAAGACAAAGCTGATAGCCTCTTTCTGCTTCCTTTTTTAGATAAGAATCCTTCCAATGGGTGTAGGCAACCCATTCCCCAAGATTCTCCCAAGTAACATCAGGCTTTTCGCCAATTGTTCGAAAGGGATGATGGATATCCCATAATACTTGCAAATAATCAGAGGAAACTCGCTGAACCAGCTCTTTCACATATCTGCTATCTGTCCAATCATCATGTGTTTCTAGGAGAAGTTTGACATTGATATCCTCTACAATCGCCAAATAATCATGGATATTTTTCTCAGCGATTTCCATTGCTTCTTCTCTCTTCCACTTTCCGATTGCCCCACCAAATACACGAATATATGGAGTGTTGAATTCCTTACAGAGCAATGCGTACTCTCTTAATTCCTCTACATACTTCTCATATTCTTCTTGCGATTGAGTTACCAATTTGACTGAACTGGAAAAACACGGAATTTCTAAAGAAGCTTCCTTAAAGAGACGTACCGTTTCTTTTACATTTGCTGAAAATTCACGAAGCTTATATAGATCAAGTTCTCCTAGCAGCCCACGAAAATCAACGCCTGAATAGCCATTTTCCACTGCATGTTGGATAATTGTTTCTAAATTCCAATGAGGACATCCAAGAGTAGTAAAAGCTAATTTCATCTTCTGTACCTCCCACATTTTTCTTATTCTTGAAAAAAAGGACAGACTAATCTGCCCCTGTCTTTAATGAGAACCTTTCACATCTAATGTAATCGATGCATGCTTGTTCTTTTTAAAAGTAGATGTCTTTATTCTTTCTTGTAATTTAGCATAAAAAAGATCTTCGTTAATAGGGAGTTCAACCCAATCATCGATCCATGCCGATAAATGCATGGCATTCGAGATTTCCAATCCCTTTATGCCTTCTACACCAGGTCCAAGCAGCTCTGTCCCATTGCGGATAGCATTTACCCAATTTGCTGTGATCCCCTTATGCTGTGTAGCTTCTCCTTTAATAGGAATATCAATTTTCCAGCATTCCGGTTCGCCGAACCCCCCTTTATATTCTTTATTGAATTCCCTTTCCGATTGTCTTAGTCGCCAGAAGGTTAACTTTCCATCCTCTATCACTACTTTTCCGCGATCACCCGATATTTCATAGCGATTCGTGCCAGGAGAATCACCTGTAGATGTTACAAAGACGCCTGTTGCTCCATTCTCATATTCCACATATGCGGTCACATCATCTTCTACTTCAATATCATGAAACTTCCCAAATCCACAAAATGCGCGGACTCGTTTAGGCATTAATCCACTTGTCCATTGCCATAAATCCAGCTGATGCGGATCTTGATTTAGAAGAACTCCGCCTCCTTCCCCCGCCCATGTCGCTCTCCAGCCACCTGAATCATAATAACTTTGTGAACGATACCAATCGGTGATAATCCAGTTTGTTCGTTTAATTTCTCCCACTTCGCCACTTTGCACAAGCTCTCTCAGCTTTTGATATAAGGGATTGGTTCGCTGATTAAACATAATCCCAAATACCTTATCGCTTTTGCTTGCAGCCTCGTTTAATTCCCTTACTTTTTTTGTATATACACCTACAGGCTTTTCAACTAAAACATGAAACCCTTGTTCTAGTGATTGAATTGCCAATGGCGGATGATCATAATGAGGCGTTGCAATAATAACTCCATCCATATCCGCATATTCAAAAAAGCGGTCAACATGATCGAATTGCTGAATATGCTCTCCTAATGTTTCCTTTGCCCATTTCAATCTTTCTGGATTGCTGTCACATACAGCAACTAATTCCGCTCCCGCAATTTCACCATTATTTAAATACATGGCGTGCGAACTTCCCATATTACCAATACCGATAATGCCTATTTTGACTTTAGCCAATCTTCTCCGTCTCCTTCCTAACCTCGCTTTTTCATTTCTAAAGCTTTACTGCAAAAGTCTTGTTAAACGTTTAAGATTTTCTAAACTTATTCGGAGACTATCCAGCGGATCTCCTGGACAAATATCTTGTTCGACTGCATACCACTCGACTCCAGCTTTTTTACACCAATTTAAAATAGGGGGAAAGTCGATCAGCCCTGTACCAACCTCTGCAAAAGTTTGTCTTTCATCATTTGTCATATCTTTTAAATGAATGATTGGCATTCTATTTGCATAGGGTTTAAGAAATTGCAGCGGATCTTTTCCAGCCTTTTTCACCCAAAAAACATCAATTTCTGCAAAGATCTTATTATCGGAAGTAGGCTCCAATAAATATTCCAGCGCTGATTTCCCATCCATGTCTGTATCAAATTCAAAGGCATGATTATGATAGCTGATGCGAAATTCTGGTGCCTTTTCCGCCACTTCATTCAAAAGCGCCTTTACCCGCTCATACCCGTCTTGATTTCTTACATCCTCTGGTAAAAATGGGCAGACAATGTCTTTTGTGTTATATAGCTTTACTTCCTCCACTACTTGGTCTAAATCGTTTTCTAACCGATCAAGCGGGATATGTATTCCAGCTGTGCCTAGATTATTTTCCTGTAAGGCCTTTGCTACTTCATGCGGATCATAGCCAGCAGGTAATGCAGATAGCTGAACCCCGTCCCACCCCATCTCTTTCAACTCTTTAAATACAGGGGTAATTCCTCTCTTTAATTCTTCTCTTACTGTAAACAATTGGGCAGCAAACTGATTATGCATCGAACTCGCTCCTTTTTTTGTAAAATAAAAAGTCGATACCTCTATCTTAATCGCTAAAATGAGAAACGCATCAGCTAATCTTGTTCATTATTGGCAATTATTTTACCCCTATTGCTTTTTCAATGTCTTAACGCAGACGATTTGCTCAATCGTGCACAAAAATAAAGAAGGTATCATTCTTAAATAAATATAATCTCCTAAAGACTACATATCTCCTAAACATCGATTGGAAACAAGGACTTCATCGATTCTGATTTCCCTCCTCAGCTTGGATGATTGGATGATCGCATCAATCATTTGTAAGGAAGGCAAGGCATCTTTGACATGTATATAGTCCTGTCTATTCTCTAAAATAGAAGCATAAAAGCCATCGATCAGTTTTTTATGACTTGCTCCATAATAGAACTTAGAGCCATAAAGCTTAGTATCTTCTTCTATCACTATCTTTTTGCCATTTTCATCTAGAATCGTTAACATATTGTCCTTAATGGTAAACTTTTGATTTTCGCAGACGATTTGAAGCTCTACACTTGAGTTATTTCCATTCGCGTTTGTAGCAAAAAAGAACCCGTTAATCCCATTTTTGAAAATTATTCTGGCTGCTGCCGTATCTTCTGTTTCAATGCCATAATCAAGAAGTTGGTCAACAGTTCCTCTTATTGTCGCTATTTCCCCTCCCAAAAGCTGCATTAAATCTAAAGTGTGAATCGCTTGATTAATCATGACTCCCCCACCTGCTAAGTCTAATTTCCCGCGCCACGGCTTATTGTCATAATAGGATTTTGACCTTGCCCAAGTGACGATCCCTTTGATCCCTACAATTTTTCCATACTTATTTTCTGCGATAATCTGCCGTAGTCTTTCAACCGTTTCATTCAAGCGATTTTGAAAACAAATAGCGATTTTCACTTGTTTGTTGTCCTCTTCTAGTTTTAGTAGTTCAAGACCTTCTTCTGTGTGTAAAGCCAGTGGCTTTTCTTGCAAGACATGAACACCTTTATCCACACAAGCTTTTGTCACTGGATAATGAAGATAATGTGGTAAACAAATGTGTACACAATCTAACGTTTCCTTCTCCAGCATTTCTTGGTAATCTGTATAAAAATTTACCCCCTGCACACTCTCCCTTCGTGTTTCATCGATATCACTTACTGCTACTAACTCAGCTGTTGGGTTTGCTTGAATAGCAGAGAGGTGAATACTTGATATATCGCCGAGACCAATCACAGCTATTTTTAACATTAGACATGCTCCTCCTTTTATAAAAAACAGGCAGACTGGATACACTTTTTTTCTTTTTTTTAGTTTCTAGTATCCCATCTGCCTCATTCCTGCAAATTAGCGTCTATCTTCTAGCGGTTCTTGACCCACTCCGTACTTTCCTTTTGCGCTTTTTCCAGCGCATCTTCTGCACTTCTTTTTCCTGTTAAAGCGGCTTCAATTTCAGATGTTAGAATATAGCGTGGCTGTGAAGAGCCCCAAGGATATCTTGGTGTCATTGGAGTAGACATTGCTTCAAACACAGGGAGCATCAAAGGTTGATCTTTCACACTATCCCATTCTGTTGCTGATTTCACAGATGGTACTAAACCAAGTTCTTCATAGACATATTTTTGAACAAAATCACTTGTGGCAAATTTAAGCCACTCCCAAGCTAATTCTTTGTTCTTGCTGTCTTTGGCAATAGTGATTGGACTTCCTGCAAATAATCCGCCTTGCCCATCATCATTCTTGAACTCTTGCGAAATGGCAATTCGATCGCCAAGTCCTTGGGCATAGGCTGATTTTACCGTATCGCCAGGTCCCTGGTTTAGCATAATCGCAATATTATTTTCTTTTGTTAACCATTTTTCATTGCCTTGGTTACTCACAATGCCCTTAGGAGCATAATTTTGCATATCTAGTAGCCAATTTAAGCCATTCAGCATTTCTTTTGAATTAAAAGTAAATTCAACCTCATCCCAGGCAAATCCAGTTCCCCACTGTCCGTTTTGTCCTTCCGCCAGATCGACTAAAGTGAAGGCTGATGACCAGTCACCCCGGAACCAAATCCCATAGTTTTGCTCCCCTGTTTTCGGATTTTTCCCAGTCATTTGTTTCGCCTTTTCCGCGACTTCCTCCATTGTTGGATACTCAGACAAATATTCTACTCCCCATTCTTCAAATAACTGTTTATCATAGCTGATAAAACGTGCATCTCCTAAAAATGGAAGCCCGAAAATATCTAACTCCTTACTATCTGGACCTAAAGCTTTCCAACCTTCTACTTGATTATCGATAAAAATATCTAAATCAAATTCTGGATCTTTATCAATCCATGGCTGCAATGGTTCTAACACACCTTGTGGAGCAAAATCAGCAACACCTGGCATTTGATACACATCTGCTTCCCCCGACGTAATCATTGCTTGGGTTTTCTCCGTGTATCCTTCCCAAGGCATCAGAACAAATTTCACAGTAGCACCAGGATGTTGCTTTTCAAATTCTTCTTTCAGCACTTTTACCCCTTTGACTGAATCACCCGTAATCGGATCTGTCTTGTCTTCCATCACAAAATCACCAATCATCATAACAGTTATTTGCTGTCCCGCCCATTCTCCATCCTTATCGGAGCCTGAGGAACCTCCTGATTTAGAACTACACCCAGCAAGCACAGCACTTATTACCATCATCCATGCCAAAGCAAATGCTGCCGTCTTAGAAAATAACCTCTTTTTCATTTTCCAACCCCCATTTTTTTGAATCTTCTATT
This sequence comes from Niallia sp. FSL W8-0177, assembly GCF_038006285.1. Taxonomy (NCBI): domain Bacteria; kingdom Bacillati; phylum Bacillota; class Bacilli; order Caryophanales; family Bacillaceae; genus Niallia; species Niallia sp. FSL W8-0177. The sequence continues at coordinate 791,522 of NZ_JBBOUX010000001.1, read as the reverse complement.
CCCCTTTGACACCACTTAAGGCAATACTCTGGATAATATATTTTTGTAAAAATAAATACACAATGACAATTGGTAATACACTTACTGTTGCTAGAGCCATCGTTAACCCGCCGAGACTAGACCCATTTTCCAGCGAGAAACTCGCTAAATAAAGCGGAATCGTCTGCAAATTCAAATCATTAATAACAACTAATGGCCACATAAAATCATTCCAGCTCCAAATGAACGATAAAATGACCATTGTTGCTGCTATCGGACCTGCCAGCGGCAAGTAGACACGAAAGAAAATTTTAAATTCTCCCGCCCCGTCAATTTGTGCCGCTTCCCTTAATGTATCTGGCAGTTGATCGAAAAACTGTTTACATAGAAAAATAAGCATTCCACTAATAACAGATGGAAGAATTAAGGGCCAAAAAGTATTTAATAAGCCAAGTTGATTAAAAAAAGTATATAAAGGGATTAACCGTGGTTCCATTGGGATCATTAATGTACAAAGGACAATGATAAACAAGACTCTTTTTCCTTTGAATTTCCCTTTCGAGAATGCATACCCCGCTAATAAAGAAGCAGATACACTTAAAAAGACAGAACTTACAGTTACAATAGCGGAATTAACATATGCCTGGATAAGTCTTCCATTCTCAAAAACGATCCCATAATTGAAGGATGAAATAGCTTCTGGTATTAGCCTCGGTGGAAAAGGCATAACAATATTAGCTGTTCGATCAAACCCTACGCTGATCATCCAAACAAATGGCGCCATCAAAACAATGCCAAACACGAACAGAACAATATACTTTATAATGGCTGTCATTCTTTCCAGCTTTTTCATCGAGATTGTATTTTTCATCGTCTCCCTCTCCATTAAATTAGATTTTCATTTTCGATATTTTTAAGTTGATAAACGTAAAAATTAAAATAATAATGAACATAATATATGTGGCAGCTGAGGCGATCCCGAATTCAAAACCGGTAAACCCACGCTCGTAAATAAAGGCTCCCATTGTTTGAATGGAACGAGCAGGGCTTCCATTTGGTCCACCGATTACATACACCTCATTAAAACGTTGCAGAGCTCCAATCCAGCCCGTTATTAATAAGAATGCAAATGTCCCCGTCATATTAGGAATCGTAATGAATAGCCACTGCTGCACCCCACTTGCTCCATCAATTTTTGCGGCTTCATACATTTCTGATGGAATTGCTTGAAGATTAGCAAGACATATAATGATAACAAAGCCAATCCAATGCCAAACAGCTAGCAGTATAACGCCCCATTTAGAAGTACTAGGTTCAGAAAACCACCCTGGAGTCGGCAGTCCCATAGAGTCTAACGCAAAATTAACAATTCCCATTTCTGGATGTAAAACAAATTGAAAGATCATGGCCGCAGCAACAATTGAAGTAACATTGGGCAAGAAGTAGATGACTTTAAAGAAATTCTTTCCCTTTCCAACAGAGTTAATTAAGGTAGCAAAAATGAAGCCTAAGGGAATGGTGATTAGGACTTGAAATATTCCGATAAAAAAAGTGTTCCATACAGCATTCCAAAATGGTCCTGATGTTAAGACTGTGCGGAAATTATCTAAACCAGTAAAGCTTTCTATTGTCCCATTTGATTTAAAAAAACTTAATCTAAATGATTCGATAACTGGATAAACCATAAACAGCAAAATCCCTAAAAAACTAGGAATTAAGAAAATATACCATGTCCATTGTGTCGTTCTTCTTTTCTTTTTCTTCTTCGCAGCCTCCATGTACATACTGGTTTCCGTAGCCGTAACATGATTGTCTTCCATAAAATCTCCTTTCCTTAATGAATCGATTTTACTTTTACCACAATATGACAACGCTTTCAATTTTGTAGAAATAAACACGAGATACTAACTATATCTCGCATGCTCATTTCTATAAACAATACTATTACTTTTATCGAGGTTACGTGTTTATGTTCCCTTCTGATTCCATTGTATGAAAGTTATCTATTTTTAACGTGGATAGAATTGTGTAATCTGATGAAGAAATTGTTTTTTATTGCTCTTTTAAATAATCATATTTAAAAATCGTTGCTGTAGAGACATGGTGGGAGAATTTAGCTTAATTCGTGTTTTTCATACGAATTGCTTTGCTATTACGGTATTCTGTAGGAGTTAGTTTCATTTGTTTTCGAAAAAAACGACTGAAATGAGAGGAATCTTCAAATCCTGATTCAAGAGATACTTCAAGAATCGATTTGTCTGGATGGATCTCCAGTAAATATTTGGCGCGGTTTATTCGACAGCTCATGATATATTGCATAATTGTATATCCTGTTACATCTTTAAAAATTCTCGACATATAATACTTGCTAATATTTAAATGATGGGCAATATCATCTAACGTGATTGGTTCACAGAAATGCGTATCAATCCATTCAATCATTTTTTTGACATGAAGATTTTTATCAGATTCAGCATGAATATTATGTTCAAGCTGCTGCTTACTTAACTCATAAACCTTAAATAAAAGCTGCATCAGCATCGCTGTTAACTCTCCCACTTGGAAGCGAACGTCGCCTGCGTTTTCTTCCTTGGATCTTTTCACTTTCTCTGCCAATTTCTTTATTAATGCTTTTACTTCAGCAGACTGTTCTTTATCTTTTATATGAAATAAAGTATTGCTCAATTGATTAAATGGCGATAGCAGTTCCGGGACATTTAAATTGTTTAAAAGTGGCCGCAGCCATTCGGAAGAAAATTCAATCACACTGCGCTCATAATAAGCCCCAGGCTCAGGATAGGCTCGATGTAATGTTAGGCCATTCATAATAATTAAGTCATCCTCCTGTAAACGATAAATACGATCACCAATTAAATATTTACATTCTCCCCCATGAAAGTAGTATATTTCATATCTATCATGAGAGTGGTAACTAAAATCTTCATAAGTTTCCACCTTATCCATTAAACGATAGAGTGCGATTATTTTTTCCGTCATCCTTAACCCTCCTATTTAAAGCGTTTTCAATTCATTTAAAAATAAACTTGCCACCATCCCCAACTAATATCTTTACTGAAAATTTTACTCTTATTTATTCTCTATTCTTATGATAGTCACCTTTTAAAATTACAAAATTATATTTAATTTTATTGGTTATTCCTTACAAAATAACTATTTTCAAGAGCAGTAATAGAATTTTCAAAATCTTCCTACTCTCAAAAAGATGGATAAATAGTAGGTGAATTTATCTCGATAAAACATTGTTAGTATAACATCGATATAGGCAAACAAATCCACGAGTGCATGAGTTCGCAGATAGTGCGACTTCGTAGAGCTTGTTTGATAATGTCTTTAGTAGCTGGGTAATATACATCTTTATATGTAATCGTTTTGCTTTCTACACATTCTCCATTAATATAATTTTTTAGTTTTTCAAATACATTTCCCAAAACACTCAATTATTAGTTATTCATATCAACTGTATTTAACTATTCCACTATCAACTTTTGGTTAAGTCTTGATAAATCTCATATGCCCAAGAAAACAACATCGAAATCGTTGTAGCCAGCCAAGAGCACATCACCCAATAAGGTAATCCGGTGGACCGTTCTACGGTGTACCTATGTTCCATTCAGAAATTCAATAAGGCAGGGCACCTTCTCTTCATCGGTGCCTTGCCTTCCTTGTTTTACTAGCACTCATCCCTTATTATGGCACTAGCTTTATATTATTTTCTTCCTGGTAGCATATATAATCAAAAACCTCTTCAGAAGTATTACTTGTTTTTAAGATATGATAAAATTCCTCTTTTTCCAGCAATTGTACTAACTGTGAAAGTGCATTCAAATGAAATTCCTGATTTATGGCTGCCAAACAGAAGACAAATTGAACCGGTTTATTAGTATGTTTATCAAAGTATACTGGCTCATTCAATACAGCTATACTTATGGATAATTGATTTACGCCATCTGCTGGTCTTGCATGGGGAAGCGCGACATTTGGCATGATGACCATATAAGGACCATCTTTCCTAGCATTTTCGATCATTTTTTGAATATAATTTTCTGTTATTCTTCTTTCTTGTAATAATGGTAAGGCAGATAAAGAAATGGCATCTTGCCAATTCTTTGCCAATACATGTAATTGAATAAGATTTGGGGAGATAATTTCACTTAAATTTGGTCCCTGCTCTTTTTTTAGCTCTACTTTTTCATTTACTGCAAAGTACTCGTATAATTCTCGCTTCATTTGCTCTTTTTCTTTCACTACAGCATACTTCTCCACAATTTGCGTAATTAATTCTACACTGGGCAATTTAAAAAAGGAATTCCCCAGCTCTGTATAAACATCTCTTATTAACCGATATTTTTCTGCTATATCCATAACAGGACTTACAATAAAAACAGGTTTTTTCGTATAAAACAAGCGAATATCTGGTACGGTAGAAAATAACAAATCATAATCAACGTCTATTTTATCCAGCTGTTGTGTTTCGATAGGAGCTAAAAAAGTGAACTCGGGAAAAATAGACTTTAAAACGGTATGCGTAATAGAGGAACTCCCCACTCCATTTGGACAAACAATCACACCTACTTTTTTATTTACCTTTCCCTCTTTTTCATTCCTGGATAAGGATGCAAAATGAATCGTCAAATAGGCTACTTCTTCGGCGGGAATAGGATGTTTAAATAGCACGCTAAGCGGCTTCATCGTTTCATTCACGATAGTAAATAGATGATTGTATTCCTCTATAATCTTCTCATACAGTGGATTAACGATCGGCAAATGAAAAAGCAATCTATAATAGGCAGATCGGAAATGCCGGAAAATTTGCTTAGATACTTCTCTTGGATGTTCAAAGCGAATGCCGGAAAAAGATTCAAAACGCATGCGGATATGTTCAACCAAGTCCATAATAAGTGGAAAATCTTCGCGATATTCATCAGCCTCCCCTAATGTTAGACCTAGTACCCAGGCTGTTAAGTAGCAAATATTATCTTCCTTCTGCAAATGATAAAATGATAATAGCTCTTCTGCAAACTGATATTCTTTTGTAGATTTAACCGATTTCCATTCATGGATGAAGTTAACAGATTCCTTCGTTTTTAATCTTGTCTTTAAAAATAAAAAGGAATAAATAAATTCTGTTAACCTGTTCTCGATAAAATGAATCTTATGTTTATTCGAATAAAATAATACAATTTGCTTCATTTGCTCGTAGCTTTCAAGATGATTTTCTCGTAAAAAATAGCCAAATAATTTGGTGTTATTATTTGTATTTAATTCTTTTACTATTAACTTTAATCCTAAATAGCGTATCTCGCTCTCGGTTCCTACCAAATGATATCCCTGTTTCCGATTGTATCCCAAAGAAATTCCCCTATGCTGTAATTTTGCAGCTAAAGCTTTTAAATCTCCCATTATTGTTGTTTTGCCAACCTTTAAAGCATCAATGAAATGGTTTATCGACAGATACTCTATGTTTATGAAAAGATAAAGAAACATATATTGTATCCGTTCCTCACTACTTAACACATACTCATCAACTGGAATAGTATTTGATACCTCATTTATTAATAATTCCCTCGTTTCATAGTCAACAGAAATTTGGTTGTAGCTATTTATTTCGATTGGTTTTTTATGATGGGATGCTAACCAGCTATTTATTTTCTCTAGGCTATAATCAATTTGTCTTTGCGTTAATTTCGTTTGTTCTTGTAAGTTTTGCTTTTCTATAAATGGGCGTTCCATAATTTTTTGGATAATGAGGTATGATCGTTCATCTAGCAAATGACTTCACTCCATTTATTGATACATTTAATAATAGAAGAGAAATAGACTAATGATTGCTGCCTTATTTCTCATTAACTATTTCTCTTGCTTTATTCTCTATGTTTCACTTCTTGTTTCGATATTCCCTTAATTTTTCTACAAGTTCTCTAGCATTTTGTTCAATTTGTGATGATGTTCCTTTTGTTAACAAACTACCGATTCCTACACAGTCAATTCCATTTTCAAACCACTCTATGATATTATCAATCGTTACACCTCCAGAAGCCATTATAGGCATATAAGGAATCGGTGTTTTAAAAACTGTTCCAAGCTGGGATCCGTAATAATTAGAAATCGGGAATGCTTTAATCATGGAAGCACCTGATTCCATCGCATCCACCATCTCCGAAATGGTTGTACAGCCTGGAGCATAAGGTACTTGGTATCGATTGCATATTCTACTAACTTCTTCTTTGTAATTTGGTGCAATGATAAATTTCGCTCCAGCTAATATCGCTAATCTTGCTGTTTCTGTATCTAAGACTGTACCAGCCCCTACTAGTAAACGAGCACCATATTTCTCATTTAACCCCTTTATAATTTCCCCCGCATTTGGTAATGTGTAGCTAATTTCTAATACATCTACTCCTCCAGCTAAGCATCCATCTGCAATTTCATAGGCACGTTCTAATGTTTCTACCCTTACAATTGCCATAATTGCTGTATTTTCGATTCTATTAAGAATGTTATTTTTGTACATGAATAGCAGCCCCTTCATACGATAATTGATGATATTTTTGTAGATATGCTGCTATTACCGAGTTAATTTCTTCGATTACATCACTTTTTGGTTCTAAGATTGGATACCTAGCTGGCCCAACTGGAATCTGCGCAAGCTCCATTGCCTTTTTTAAGATAGAAGGGGTGGAACCGAGTTTTAATACTCGACGCAGCTCCTCTAAACTTTGCTGTGCTTCTTCCGCTTCCTGTCTTTCTCCCTTTTGCCAATGCTTATAAATAGAAACATCTATATATGTTAATAAGTTCGAAGTTGCGGCAATTGCTCCTGTCGCTCCTTCATCTAAAGCTTTTAAAATTAAAGAATCAGACCCAGATAAAACAGAAAAAGCCTCTTCTTTTGTCACGCTAATATAGTTTTTAATATTTTCAATGTCCCCGCTGCTATCTTTAATTCCTACTATATTATCCACCTTAGCCAGTCGTGCTACTAATGGCGGGCTTAAGTGAATACCAGTATTTTTCGGAATATTATAAAGTAATATTGGAGTACTTACCGATTCAGCAATTTTTTTATAATGATGATATAATTCATCTTCTGTTAACGACAGAAAATATGGCGTAATGACAGAAAGTGCATCTGCTCCCAGCTTCTCCATTTCTTTTGATAGAGAAATGACTTCTGCTGTGTTATTCCCCCCAGTTCCTACAAAAATGGGAACGCGTTTATTTGTTTCATTAATGACAAGTGAGGCAAATTCGACTTTTTCCTCTCTTGATAAAACATGAAATTCTCCATTCGTACCTAAAATAAATAATCCAGCCACCTTTGAACGGATTAAGCGATTTACTAGATTACGTGTTGCTTGTATATCTATCTTTTGCTCCTGATCGAAAGGGGTAACCATTGCCGTGATGATTCCACTAGGCCTCATTATCTTCACCTCTGTTAAAGTATTTATTTTGCTGGCTATAGAAAAAGTTTCTTCCTCTATAGCCTTTTAAAATTCCCTATTATTTAATGGATTGTCCAAGGGTTCCACCTGGATGCCACTTTACATAAGTTTGTGCATCCAAGCCTATCTCATTTTGAAGTAATACTGATAAGGTTTGCAGTACAAGCAGTTCAGCAACAACAGAAGCTCTAGGAGGCTTATTAAGACCATCCCCCTCCTTTGATACACCTGCAAAAATTGCAAAGTCGCTTTGCCGAGCAATCGAGGACTGCAGATTCCCTGTAAGGGAAATGATAATTGCCCCATTTTCTCTTAAAGTGTGAATCGTCTTTTTTAATTCCTCTGTCTCTCCACTATTGGAAATGGCAATTACGACATCTCCTTCCACTACTTGACCCGACGAGCCATGAATTGCTTCTGTTCCATCTAAAAAGTAGGCTGGAGTTCCGGTAGAGGATAATAAAGATGCACTATAACGGGCAACATAGCTAGGTTTTCCAATACCAGTGAGATGTAATCGTTTTCCTTTTTTTCCAGCATTAATAATACAGGACTTTGCTTCTTCTAGATTAGCTATGGAAATATGATTGATTAATTGATTCATCTCTTCTTGTATCGCTTCTAAATAGTTCTTCGCCTCACTCATTTCTTCTTTTCCTTTCCTCTTGATTTCTTTTTCCCCATAACTTAACTAAAACTTAGTGGAAAAAGCTTAAGAATTTATTGAGAAGCATACCAGTAATATTGTAGTCAATATTTGGAAAAGTTGACCCTTCAATGTTCATACCAGCAAATACCGGATAAAGAACTGTTGGTAAGAGGGCTAGTAATAAGCCAACAACAAATGATCCTGCAACTGCTCCTCTCCAGCCCCCTGTTGAGTTACCAAAAACCGCAGCCGTTCCTCCTGAGAAGAAAGCAATATGAGCAGCAGGTATAATAACAACTGGGAAATCAAAAAGCACCATAATAAATACTGCCAAAAGTCCAGCTACATACGCAGACAGGAAACCAACAATTACTGCTGTTGGCGCAAATGGGAAGACAGTTGGAACATCTAGAGCCGGACGCGAATTTGGGATAAATTTCTCCGAGATAGACACAAAAGCTGCTGTAATTTCGGCCAAAAACATACGTACTCCTGTCATTAAAATCGACATCCCTGCTGTAAACATAAATGCTTGGATTAAAGGGAAGACTAGCCAGTGGGTTGTACCAGCTAATTCTTGTGTAACATCTTTTCCCGCCTTTAGAGCAGAGACATAGAAAAGAATCAACATGATAACAGCCATTCCCATCAGAAAATCTCTAAAAAAGGATAACCAAGCAGGAAATTTAATTGATTCCGTGCTTTTCTCTTGATGTTTGCTGAATAACATTCCAATACTGCCTGATAAAGCATAGCCTAACATATTAAAATGCCCTATAGCAGTAGCATTGCTGCCTGTAATTTTCCGCATAAAAGGCTGACATAATTGCGGTAAAGCGGCTGAACAAAAACCTAAAATAACCCCGCCAACAAGGATTGAAATAGTATTTGAATACCCATACGATTTAATAATGAGCGACAGTACACATGCAAAGAATAAACTATGCCCTCCTGTAAAAAAAATATTCTTCATAGGAGTTATTCTTGCAAAAACTAGATTCATTACAAACCCTAAAATCAATGTGCAGGATACAACAAACCCATACTCAGATTGTGCAAGGGCTGTTGCGGCTTCTGGAGATGCGACAACTCCAGTTAAATCAAAGCCATCTTGGAATAAGACATTAAAGTTTTTCAATGCAGCTGTCATCGTACTAGCACCTATTCCAAAGATCAAAAACCCAATCAGTGTTTTAAAGGTGCCAGTCATTACTTCTGTCATTGCCTTTTTTTGTGCCAGCAATCCAATCAATGCAACTAACGCTAGAATAATTGCAGGATTACTAAATAAACTAATTATGAATTGCATCATTTACTAACAGCTCCTTCTATTCAAATTTCCGTTTGCTGTAAAAATGCATTTAATTTTTCAAGAATTTCTTTTTTATCTACAATATTTGCAATACCAATAATATGCTGCTTTATTCCTTTATTACTCAATTCCTGTGCAACATCGACAAGTGTGATTAATATTTCGCCATCAAACCCAGCCACTCCATCCAATGAGGAGTGTTCGACTTGGATAGGCAGTTTATTTTCTTTCACAACCTCATTTACCTTTATCTTTAGCATCAAACTTGAACCTACACCTGCTCGACACGCTACTAATGCTTTATACATAGAAATCTCTCCCTTTTAAATTTTACTAATATATGAAAATATCTCTTTCGGACTACTGCTTGTATCTAACAGCTTAAAAAACTCCTCATTTTCCAAGAGTTTTACCAATTCTGCCAATGCTTCCAAATGACTATTACTATCTGTAGCACTTAAGCAGAACAAGTACTTAACAGGATCATTTGCTTCATTTCCAAACCTAACAGGATATTCTAAAGTAGTAATCCCAATTGCTGTTTCCTTTGCCCCAAATTCTGCAGGAGCATGTGGTAAAGCTACATGCTTAGTAATGACAATATATGGTCCTATTGTTTTAGCAATTTCGATTATTTTATTGACATATTCTTTTGTTATTTTGTTTTTCATTACGAGAGGTAGTGTACCTTTTCTAATTGCTTCCTCCCAATTATCCACCCTCACATTTAATTGGATAAATTCTTCTTCTAAGATATTGCTTAACAATATCACTACCTCCTTTAAAGCAGCTTCCTTTTTTCATTTTCAGCCTTTTTGTATTAACTCTCTTTTAAGCTATACATCCTCCATGTCTTTATTTTTAAGGTGATCACCTTTAATTAAATTGTAGTTTGTAGCGCTTTCTTCTTCAACGATCATTGAGTTCTTATTTTGTTGGCAACTGAAACAAATCATGAACCTAAATAAAATGGCTCCTGTAAGTGTACTATTGTTTATCCCTTATTTTTAAAGTGTGATTTCCATCACATTTTTGTTTTGGTTATTTTGTTATACTTCCATTGAGAATTATTATCAGCAAAAGAGGTGTTATCGATTGGCTAAAGTATTAGATTTAAATCTAACCATCTTGGAACTAACCACTACTTATCCAGAATTAGTCAGCGTTTTAAAAGATCTTGGCTTTGAAAAGATTACAGATCCTCGGATGATGCAAACTGCCGGACGAATAATGACGATTCCAAAAGGGTGTCGCATGAGAAAAATATCAATGAACACAGTAAAGCAAACTTGTATAGATCATGGATTTACAATTATAGAAGAGAGAAGGGACACATATGAGTGAATTAATTAACAATCGAACAGAATTAAAAAAAGATGCTTCTGAGCGCCAGCAGCTTTTAAAAGAAATTATGAAAGATTTACATGCTGGCAGGTCCGTGGAAGAAGTAAAAGCTCAATTTGAAAAAGCAGTTGGTAATATATCGGTATCGGAAATATCACAGCTTGAACAAGCATTAATGGAAGAGGAAGGTATCCCAGTTGAAGAGGTACAACGATTATGTTCTGTGCACACAGCAGTATTCAAAGGATCTATTGATGATATTCATGCCTCCACTTCACAAAAAGCAGAAGAAGAAGCAGGACATCCCATCCATACTTTTAAACTGGAAAATAAGGAAATTGATTTGTTGGTGAATTTCAAGCTTCAGCTTCATTATGAACGATTTGAAAAAGAAGATTCTCCCAAAAATCTCCAAAAACTTTCAGAAGATATACAATTATTAGTAGAAATCGATAAACACTATAGCCGCAAAGAAAATTTACTATTCCCCTTTCTTGAAAAATACGGTATATATGGACCAACCCAGGTAATGTGGGGAGTAGATGATCGAATTCGTGCAGCTATCAAATTAGCCAAGCAACAATTGGAAGACTATCATGGGGAAAAACAAGACATTCTGAATAATATTTACTTTATCATTCAAGAAGCTACTGAAATGATTTTTAAAGAAGAGAATATTCTCTTTCCAATGGCCCTAAGCACATTAACCGAAGATGAATGGATAAAAATTGCAGCGGAAAGCGAGGAAATTGGCTATTGTTTGATCAAACCGGTCGAAAAGTGGATTCCAAAGCGAGTATCTATGCAAGAGAGCTCTGCTTTAGATAAGATCGAAAGTGGATTGATTCATTTTGAAACTGGAATTTTATCTGTCAAACAGCTTGAGCTGATGCTGAATCATTTGCCAGTGGATATTACCTTTATTGATAAAGATGATGTGGTGCGTTATTTTTCTCATGGAAAAGAAAGAATTTTTGCCCGAACAAAAGCTGTCATTGGACGAACTGTCCAAAACTGTCATCCACCTAAAAGCGTGCATGTAGTAGAAAAGTTATTAAATGACTTTAAATCAGGAAAAAAAGATAGTGAAGACTTTTGGATTAAATTCAAAGATAAATATGTATATATACGGTACTTTGCTGTAAGAAATGAACAAAGCGAATATATGGGAACACTGGAGTTCACGCAGAATATACAACCTATCCAAGCGATAGACGGAGAAAAAAGAATTCTTGATTAATCATATAAAGGCTCTGATAAACAATATCAGAGCCTTTCCATTTAAAATTTCTTTTTCTCATCTTCTAATATTCGGTTTTTCCTTATTAAAACGGCATTACAATTAAAAATGTTTCTGTTATTTCTTGACGGTGGAAGCTTCGTAAATAGAGGTTACAGCTTCTTTTAAGCTTTGATTGAATTCTTCCTCTGATTGATTGACGTTTAGTTCTTCGCTTAGAGCTCTAGAGAAGCTTGCGATTATATTGTCATTTTCTTTTAATTTTTGATTTGCTTCTTCTCTGCTATATCCTCCTGAAAGGGCAACTACTCGAACTACTCGTGGATGGGTGGTTAATTCTTTATAAGTATTCGCAATAGCAGGAATCGATAGCTTTAACATGACATTTTCATTTTCGTTTAGGTCATCGAGATGCTTTAACAATTCTTCTTTCAAAATAGCCTCAGACTGTTCTCTATCCTGGCTATAAATATCTACTTCCGGTTCGATAATTGGTACTAAGCCTGCTGCTATTATTTGTTTTCCTATTTCAAACTGTTGTTCCACAACTTCTTTAATTCCATCTCGATTAGCTTCCTTAATAACAGAACGCATTTTTGTTCCAAAAATATTGCGTTCATTGGCACGTCGCAAAATTTCATCCAAATCTGGGATTGGCTTCATTAGCTGAACTCCATTTGCTTGATCTGCTAATCCTTTATCAATTTTTAAAAAGGGAAGGATGTCTTTTTTCTGTGCTAAATAATCCGCCGTATACATACCTTCAATCTTGCTATCCATCGTTTGTTCAAATAAGATTGCTCCAAGAATATATTCAGAATTAAATGCTGGGGAAGTAATAATCCTTGTCCGCATTTTGTGTACCAAATCAAACATTTCCTCGTCATTCGTATAAGCACTTTCTGGCACTCCGTAATGAAGCAGCGCTTTTGGCGTACTGCCACCACTTTGGTCTAATGCAGCAATGAACCCTTTTTTCGTTTTCATTCTCTCTAATTGGCTGTTCATATTTTTATCCTCCTTTTCAATTGCACGTTCTACTTAAATTATTCACATTCGCAAGGGAGTTAAAACATTTCATTAGAAAAGAAAACGGAAAACACACCTCTTTTATTATGACTTTTTTTGTTTATATTTTTCATAAAAGCGTTCCACTCTACCACCACGATCGGAGAATTTTTGACGTCCAGTATAAAAAGGATGTGTATCAGAACTGATTTCTACTTTTAGAAGCGGGTAGGTTTTTCCATCTTTCCAAACAATTTCTTCTTTTGATTGTTTAGTGGATCCAGATAAAAATTGGAATCCGCTATTAACATCCATAAAAACAACTTCTTGATAATTTGGATGTATTCCTTTTTTCATACTAATCATTCCTCCAATTTTTCTTATTACCAGCTAGATTTTTTCACACCAGGTATTTGTCCTTTATGCGCATACTCTCTAAATGCAATCCTAGACATTTTGAATTTTCTTAAATAACCTCTCGGCCTTCCTGTAACTTCACATCTATTTTTTAACCTAGTAGGTGAGGAATCTCTCGGCAGTTTTCTTAATGCTTCAAAATCGCCCCTCTCCTTCAACTCTCTGCGAATTTCAGCGTATTTCTCCACTATTTCTCTTCTTTTTCTTTCTTTTACTACCTTTGATTTTTTTGCCAAGCTGTTTTTCCTCCTTTTCCACAAATCGTCATCATTACGATTTACCTTATCAAAAAATATTTACTTTATACTCTTCTTATATATTAAAACGAAATGATTACGATTTACAAGTTTTCTGCTTCTGCGAAATCATCTTGCTGATAGCTGCCAATAAAATGGATCTCTCAACTGCTGCCACTCTCCAAGAAACTCTTCTTCTGTTAATAAACATTCATCCAGTTCCTTTTTTATAAGCTCTACATTTAAATCCATTCCGATTAATACAAGTTTTGTATGTCTGTCTCCAAATTGAGGGTCCCAATTTCCGCGCAAACTAGGATTGACCTTCAAAATTTCCTCTTGCCTAACTTCTGGAAGTGCTGCAACCCAGTAAGAAATTGGCTCAATACTTACGGAAGGACCTGCCTGCGATAATAATAATGCTAAGTCATTCCTCGTCGCACACCATGCTATCCCTTTCGCCCGTACAATAGAGAGTGGCATAGAATGGCACCAATCATTGAAACGTTCTGAATGAAATGGCTTTTTGCTAGAATAAACAAACGAGCTAATTCCATATTCCTCTGTTTCTGGAGTATGCATGTTCGGACCCAAATTTAACTCTCTGAGCCAGCCTGCCGATTCACTAGCCCGGTCAAAGTCAAATAGATTCGTATCTAGTATTTCGTGCGGATCGATCGCGCAGTTCACTGTGCGAATAATTCTAGCAACTGGCTGTAATGTTCTAATTACCTTCTCTAATTTGTCCAAATCCTCCGCTTTTACTAAATCACATTTATTCAAGATGAGAACATCGCAAAATTCAATTTGATCGATTAATAAATCAGCGACATTTCTGTCATCCTCTTCTCCCACTGCCTCTTTTCGATCGAGCAAAGAGTCTCCTGACTCATAATCATGCCAAAAGCGATTTGCATCTACGACCGTTACCATTGTATCCAGCTTGCAAAACTTTGTTAGGTCAATCCCCATCTCTTTGTCAATATAAGAAAAAGTCTGGGCAACCGGGATAGGCTCACTAATACCCGAGGATTCAATTAAAATATAATCAACATCCCCTTCTATCGCCAGCCTTTCTACTTCAACAAGCAAATCTTCACGCAATGTACAGCAAATGCAGCCATTCGACATTTCCACAAGCTTCTCTTCTGTTCGGGAAAATCCGCCTACCGTTTGCACTAATTCACTATCAATATTCACTTCACTCATATCATTTACAATTACTGCAACCTTCACCCCATCTCGATTATGTAATATATGATTCAGTAAAGTCGTCTTCCCTGCCCCTAAATAGCCACTTAACACTGTAACTGGTATTTTTTTCATTTTTCCACTCCCGTTATTATTTTCTTATAAATCGTAATCATTACGATTTATATAATAAACTCATTAATAAAAAAATGCAAGGGTATCAAGGAAACGTTCTTCTGAGTTCCTTGCATTAAAATTGACCTCATTAGAATTGTCTCCTCTGATTCTCTTAATTTATCGCTAATCGAGCGACTGGTTCAAAGCCTTTAGTCTTTTTGAAATGCATTTTGTGTTTGAAAGCTTCTAAAGCATCGGAGCAGTCGATATTAGCAAAATTTAATCTATTTAGTTTGCCTTTTTCTAATTTGACAGATAGAATGGTGATTTTCTCTACATATCCGATTGCGGTATTTAAACGATTATCGACTGCATGGATATAGACCGTATGTAAGGGTAATAAAGCAAACATATCACGGGCAATTCGGATTACACAGCTGCATACGTAATCTTGTTGAATATCAAAGTACCTTCCCTTCGGCATTTGTTTTTTAGAAAGTTTCCCTGTTTTCGTTAAAGATAAGTGTTCTTTCGGAACAACATCCTCTGTATTTACTTCAAATTCAATTTCCATTACTTTCGGGTCCTCGCAGCCAAATTCAAACCCGCTTCCAAATTCCGTTAAGTCATCTAATGGAGCAAATTCCTCGATAACTTGAAAATATGTATCTATATCCCCTTCTAACACCTTTGTAGCAACCTGTACGTCTCGCTCCCAGGCAAGATATTCTTGTTTATCCTGTTCGCTTGCTGCTATCACTTCTTCTCGCAGCTTCTGTTCCGCAGCTTCTCGATTGAAGAGTTTAGAAAAAAGGCTTGGTTTATAATTTTGCAGCTTCTGCAATGCCGCTTTTTCCTTTTCTCCCATTTCTCCACTTGGAAGTTGATAAGGTGGTTCTGAACCTCTCACTTTAATCCAATTAATAGAATCATCTGCTTCTATATGAATGCTATGGATACGCTCGATCGTATTTTCATATGCCTCCACCGCAAGCCTTGCCTGCTCTAATTCATTTAGCTTTGCTATCTCTCGTTGTCTTCTATTTATATCAGTTTGTCTTTGATAGGCAGGCGATTTTCTACTTCTGCTTCCTGATCCTGAGGTACTATAGGATAATCCTGTCCCCGGAATACTTGCTGTTACTCTACTGCCTGTTCGTGAGTTCACACTGTATCTTAGTCCTTTTACACCAGCGCTTATTCCTACACTTTTTTTGCCCACATTTACACGAACACCAGGAGCTATTTTAAAACTCTTGCGAAAACCATATCCCATTCTTAACGCCCCTCTTTTTTTTTCCATATTATAACCTAATCCCGCGAAAACTTCGATTATACCTGATTAGACAATGTTGATGATTTATGCTTCCAATAGAAAGAATCCTCCTCACGCCTGAATGGGGGATTCTTCCTATCTAACTTCTAGTTATGTATAAAGATAGATAACTATCAACTAATTAAAATTCCTTTGATGATAAAGGTAAGAACAGTTTAACACCGCGCTTATTAACTGGCAGTATTTTCAAATCAGCTAGTAGATGACTTATGTATCCGCCTATACAAGTGTAAAACAATCCATTAATACCGAGCGAAGTCTCTAAATCAGCTGCAATAATTCCAAAAAAGATCACGCCTAAGATGGAGTGTGTATAACTTCGATGGGAAGTAAAAGATGCAATCATGATATAAATTCCTAGCAGAATAATCCAGCGCTCTTCTAAAGATATCCCCCCCATGAGTACAGCAATACCCGTGATTGTAAGCATATGTTTTTGTTTAATCAAAGATGCGATAAATAAAATCAGTATACCGATTCCGACACCCATCCACCTCTCTAACGCTGTTCTATCAAAGAAGCTATATAGAATCATCATTATTCCGATGACTTGGGCAGATAGCTGAATCATTTGATGAGGCAAAGTAATTTTCCCTCTAAGTTTTCCATCAATATCAAGATCGGGAATTAATCCAGACACTGCTCCTATAGAAACAAACAAGAGTGTCTCCGATGGTGTGGATTGCACCGTATGAGCAACAATAAATCCAGTCGCTGATCCAATTACAGCATGTGATGTTCCATTCAAGTTGATTACCCCTCTAACATTTAATAATTTTGCAACATTACTATTCTACACCAAAACATTTGTTCTGTTTAGACTTAATTTCGTTTACAAAAAATAGATAATGACTATTAATCTAAAAACTAGTTAATCTTCATGGTAAAATAATGGTAACCCAGAAAATTAAAGTAGGTGTATAAGAAATGTTTTTCAGAAAAATGTCTAACAGTGAAGAAGCTAATTGGCGAAAAGGGACAATAGCCGGGTTCTACGTCTATTTATTATTGTTATTTGTCAACTATACTAGTTCCCTGTTTTTCCAGAAGGAGCCTTTTAGCACAACCATCATTTTTTGGTCAGGATTGCTAGTTGCTTTCGGTTTAGATTTCATCTTAAATTTACTGTCTAGAAAAAATAATTAGTGTGTAAGTCAGCATTAATAGATTCTTTTATTCACTTATGTTACACTCACTTCAAAAGGTGGTTTTGTGCATATGCAGCAATTACTATTTGAAGCTTCCTGGGATAAACAATTAGCACCTCAGGATCGAATAAATATAGAAAAAATCTTCCGAGAAACTAAGGATTTAACAAGTTTAAACATCCTTTTCTCTCCGATCCGTGAAGCAATTAATCATAAAGAGGCATTGCTTGTGTCTGTATTGGTTCATAATTTCACAGATAGTCCACTGTCATTCCATGATACTAAATTGGCTTATTCTATTAACGGAGATATCATTGCTGAAAGAACTTTCACCCTTCCGGATTTTGTTATCCCAGCCCATACAAGTATGCCTTGGACATTTATTTTCCCTAAAGGTTCTTATCAAATGACAACTTCTTTTAAGAATGGAACAATAAAGTTCAGCTAGGTGCTAAACTATAATCATTCATACGAAATGGAGGTTAACACTAAATCGTTAGCCTCCATTTTTGTTATCCATGGGTAGCTTCTCCTAATAATACATATTTTGCTTTACTTGCAGCTTTAATTAAATCTCGTAAATCTTCTATATTCTTAAATGGTTTACTATATTGTTGAATAGGTTGAAGCACTTCACTTGTAACTATTTTTTGCACATCCTTTAAAATGTGATTTTATCTATTTATTGTTTTATTTTGTTCATAAAGGAGCACGATATACGTACCTTTAAGTGTAGCATTATTGCTCATTTTCATTTTTATCTTTTTTTATAATTTTTTTATTTATATAAAACTCTCTAATTTCATAAACCTCATGCTGGAAAACAACCTAGGAAACTCCCATTACTTTTATTTCCTAATCCTTTAGTTCTCCTATTGTTGCTTATAGACAACACTTCTCTTGACGATGAAATCAGCACACCTTGCTACTTCCCCCTCCCTCTACTTTGTTATCATTCCCTTTTTCTATCCAGCTAGCTCCATAATCATGGAAAATAAACGGCAAAAATGCTACACTTTTTTCTTCTCTTTTTCGCTTTCCTTCCCTTTATTGACTCATTTCATCCAACGTTATATTATCTTAGTGAAAATATTCACAAATAAATTCAGCTGATTATGTGAATTAAATCACAAGGGAGTGTTTAACATGTCTAAAGTAATTTCATCTAAACATGCAGCTCTATTGATAAAGGATAATGATACAATCGCAGCCAGCGGGTTTGGATTATCATGCTGGGCAGAAGAAATGGGAATTGCAATAGAAGAAGCCTTTCTCCAAAATGGTCATCCAAGAGATTTAACGGTAATTCATGCTAGTGCTGTAGGAAACCGTAAAGATAAAGGGATGAGTCATCTAGCCTATCAGGGACTAATAAAGAGATGGATTGGCGGAATTGCCTCTGCTTCTCCAGGACTTGCCAAATTAATTGAGGAAGACAAATGTGAAGCATATAATTTGCCTCAAGGTGTCATTACACAATTATATCGTGAAATTGCCGCTAAACGCCCTGGGGTTATTACCAAAGTTGGCTTAGGAACATTTGTTGATCCACGTTTAGAAGGTGGGAAAATGTCTCTTTCAACAAAAAAAGAAATCGTAAAAGTAATTGATTTAGAAGGAGAAGAATGGCTGTACTACAAAGCATTTCCCATACAAGTTGGCTTAATTAGAGGAACAGTAGCTGATGAAAATGGCAATCTTACCTTAGAAAAAGAAGGACTTCATATGGAGGTATTACCGATAGCACAAGCAGTCCGCAACTCTGGGGGGATTGTTATTGCTCAAGTAGAATCCATCGCCAAAAATGGTACATTAAATCCAAAAGATATTAAAGTTCCTGGTATTTTAGTAGATTATATCGTTGTATCCAAACCAGAAAATCACTTTCAAACCGAAAATACTTACTATAACCCAGCATTTTCTGGCCACATTAAAGTTCCAGTTAAAAATATCGAGTCTATTCCATTAGATGAGAGAAAGATCATCGCGAGACGTTCTGCCAAAGAATTAACGCCAAACTCTATCTTAAACCTTGGAGTTGGCATTCCTGTCTGCGTTTCTACTATTGCAGCCGAAGAAGGTGTAAGTGAACTACTGACATTAACAACGGAAGCGGGCTCAATTGGAGGCATTCCAGCTGGTCTTAAAGACTTTGGCCATGCCTACAATTCTGAAGCAATTCTTGACCATGATGCTCAATTTGATTTCTATGATGGAGGAGGTATTGACCTTTCTGTACTTGGATTAGCTCAAACAGATGAATTTGGTAATGTCAACGTAAGTAAATTTGGTACTAGAGTAGCAGGCTGTGGAGGTTTTATCAATATTTCACAATCAGCAAAAAAACTTGTCTTTGCTGGAACATTTACTGCAGCTGGATTAAAAATTGCAATTAATGATGGAAAACTAAAAATTCTTCAAGAAGGCAAGGTGAAAAAATTCATAAAGAAAGTACAACAAGTAACTTTTAGCGGTTGGTATGCTGCACAGACTAATCAACCTGTCTTATATGTGACAGAACGAGCTGTTTTCGAGTTAATAGATGGAAAAGTGACGTTAACTGAAATTGCTCCAGGAGTGGATTTAGAAAGAAATATCCTCCATCAAATGGAATTTACTCCTGTCATTTCTCCAGATTTAAAAGAAATGGATAAGGAAATGTTCTTAGAACATTGGGGGGAATTACATTCCATTTTAAATCAAAAACAGCTAGTTAGGACTATATAGGAGGATTAGCTATGCATACTAATATCAACAGGTGGAGTGTTTTAACTGCATCCACTTTAATCAATATATGTGTTGGTGCCGTCTATGCTTTCAGTGTATTCGCATTACCATTAACAGAAAAATTCCATGCTAGTATGTCTACTATTATGATTGCTTTCACCATCAATGCAGCTATTTCTCCTATTCCTATGATCATTGGTGGAAAACTTGTAGACAAAGGCGGGGCTAAAAAAGCCATTATTATCGGAGGCTTAATGTTTGGGTTTGGATTTGTTTTTTCCGGACTTGCAGCAACTCCATGGGTACTATATATTACTTACGGTTTATTGGCTGGTATTGGTCAAGGAATTGTTTACTCGGCAACGATTGGAAACACAGTCAAGCTATTTCCAGACAAAAGAGGTTTAGGAACAGGGATTGTAACAGCTGGTTATGGAGGAGGAACAATTATTATCGCACCTATAGCTAATGCCCTCATTACAACCTACGATGTTCAATTTGCATTAATAACCATTGGAATCTCTTTCTTAATAATAATCATGGCCTGCAGCTTCTTCTTTCAAGTTTGTCCTAATAATTATTTACCTGATGGATGGACGATTCCTGGGAATAAAAACGAAAATAAGAAAAACCGGGCATAGCCCGGTCCTTTTCATGGTTAGAGAATATCCGATAATTTGTACTCTATGCCATGTACCCCTTTATAATACTCAGGATACATTTCACCCCCACATTTTTCACATGCAAACATAGGAGGAGTTGTCGGATCTCCATCATCCATTAAATCGAAATCCCTTACCACGTTAATAGGAATCTCTTCTTTCTCATGACACGCCAAACAAACATAGCTGACGCTCTGTTGCTTGGACTGGTTTAGGCTTATGTTTTTCTTCTTTTTCTTTCCCTTTTTGCGGGTTTTTGATACCGGTGAGATCGTTAATCATCCTTTCTAAATAAGCTCTTGTAGTTTTGCATAAGGCTACCTTTATTTCTAATTTACCATTTTCAAGGCAGACTTCTCCCTTGTATTCATAGTAACATTCACACCTCTGACAAACGAGAGGGTCTTTCTTGCCACTGGCTACTATTCTTTCACGCCACGTCTGGCGACGTAAGGTTTTCTTAACTTTTACAACCCAACGTCTTGCTTTTTGTTGCCAAGTACTCAACACTTTTTTACACAAGTTTTTTGATCTTCTTGAATACATACCGTAATGCCGAATAGTTTTAAATTGCTCGTCTGGGATATGGCGAATTAAACGTGAAATAAATTCTTCGACACTTACGGTTTCGGATTTGTCTTTTCCGTCAGTTTTATCCTTATATTTGAACGTAACGAATTGCCCATCATATGCCTCAATCCGATTGATTCCAATCGCTGGTCGACGAATATAACGGCCAATATAACGAAGTTGTTCTTTTATTTTTCCCCTCTGTTTAGGTGCATACACATAGAAGCCTTCGCCATTATTGGTGAACGCCTTTTGAAGTCTTGGTTGGATTCTTTTCTTTTCTCTTGGTGAAACTCCGTTTCTAATTAATTTTAATACGACCGTTTGCCATTGTTTACGAAGCATCGTAAATGGCAAGAAATCATACTGCTTCCATTCTCCTTTTTCTGTTAATCCACCCATTGTAACTAACATATGTACGTGAGGATTGAAGTTGACCCTTGAACCAAAAGTGTGGAGTCCAGCAATAATCCCAGGTGTTACCTTTGCTTTCTTTTTGAAGAAGTCAGTAAGTAGTCTTGCAGAAGCATCCATTAAATCTTTTAATAGATGTCGGTGAAGGAGAAATACATCTCTTAGTCCTTCATCAATCGTAAAAATTACGTGCCGATGATTAACCTGAAGAACATCTTCAGTAAGTAACCTACTCCATTCTTCACTTTCTCCAACAGAGCACGTGGTACAAAATCGACCTTTACATCGGTAAGGAACCTTTCGCACATCATGACAACCTTCACACACAAATAACTTAAATCCATTTTTGATATCCCCACAATCTCGAAATTTCTCAACCTCCTTAATTACGATAGGGCGGATTTTAGCACCGTGTTTTCTTTTGAAAGCTTCCCAATGTTGGTGTTTATCAAAAAATATTCTTCTCAATATATTGGTCTCCATAAAATGAAAATACCACAGCTTAAATGACTGTGGTAGACCCAAATTTTTATACTTTCTTATCTTTTAAAAAAGCCAGTGTTCAAATAAATTGGAGAGAAATGATTAAAAAACCTATTTTTTATATTATTGCTAGTATGTTCATGATTGGAGCATTATCAGGAATGATGGTAACCTCCAATGCATCAGTTATTGCTCAAAGTATGTTTGGGCTATCTGCTGCTAGTGCAGCCCTTTTCGTGAGCTTATACTCACTTAGCAACTGTTTTGGACGTATTTTTTGGGGAGCAATCTCTGATAAATTAGGACGTACTATCTGTTTAATGTTAATTTATATTGTCATCGCCTCCATGCTTTTAACCATTGCATTATCAACATCAGTAATTGGTTTTGCTGTTGCTATTATCGGAATCGGATTATGCTTTGGCGGCACAATGGGGATTTTCCCTTCCATTGTCGGCGAAAAATTTGGAATGAAATTTTATGGTGTTAATTATGGGGTTACCTTTATTGGCTATTCTGCAGCAGCCTTTTTTGGGCCAAGAATCGCCAATACTGTTGCAGAATTAAATAATGGAGATTTTACAAACGCATTTTATATTGCATTAATCATTTCATTAGTTGGATTGATATTAACATTTATATATAAATCAATGGAGAATAAACAGCCTAAAACAATTACAAGTTCTACTAAAATAGTATAAATATAATAACCTTGGGAGGAGAAAAAAAATGAGTATTACAAAATTATTAGATATTAAATATCCAATTTTTCAAGGGGGAATGGCACAAATTGCTTTTGCACCATTAGCTGGAGCAGTCTCAAACGCAGGCGGATTAGGAATTATTGCTTCTGGTGGTCTATCCGCAGACGCTTTACGGGAAGAAATTCGAAAAACAAAAGAAATTACCACCAACCCATTTGCTGTAAATTTGATGTTGATGATGAATAATATTCCTGAATTAATCGATGTTATTATTGAAGAAGGAGTAAAAATTGTCACAACAGGAGCTGGGACACCAGCCCCTTACATGTCGCTTTTTAAAGAGAATGGCATAAAAGTTATCCCGGTTGTTCCTTCTGTGAAAATCGCAAAAAAATGGAAGCATTAGGAGCAGACGCTATTGTAGCTGAAGGTACCGAAGCTGGAGGTCATGTTGGAGAGACTACCACTATGGCTTTATTACCTCAAGTAGTAAGCGCTGTTTCTATTCCCGTTATTGGAGCAGGAGGTATCGCTGACGGAAGAGGAATTGTGGCTGCGTTTGCATTGGGAGCACAAGGTATACAGATCGGTACACGTTTCTTAGCTACTTATGAATGTCCTGTTCATGAAAATGTAAAAAAAGCAGTGCTTGATGCAATAGATACGAGTACAACAGTAACAGGCAGAAGTTTAGGCGGACCTGTTAGAAGTATTAAAAACAGTATGATTGATGAATACCTAAAACTAGAACAGCAGCATGCCTCAAGAGATGACTTAGAAAAATTGTCATTAGGCTCGTTAAGAAAAGCAGTTTTTGAGGGCGATATTGATAGAGGGTCTGTTATGGCTGGCCAAATTTGTGGCTTATGTAATGAACTTACTACAGTAGAAGAAATGATTACAACACTGTTCATAGAAGCAGAGGAAGTACAAAGAAAGCTAGCAAATCTATCTTTTCCCGCTAAAGAAACAGTTAATAATTAAATGACCGAGAAACAGTCAAGAACGGAGCACTATTTGGCTGTTTCCATTCTGCTAATTTGTTCCATTTTCAAAGAACCCTTCCTGCTCATCTATCTATTTTTTTCCTTAAAATAGACATAATTAGGACGAGCACATACTATGTAGCCCCTTATAATTAGAAGGTGTAAGTAGTTTTTATACAAAGGGGATGGAAATCATTGATGACTGAAAAAACAATGCAACCATTTATTGATTCACCCTCCAGTTTATTTGTTACGGACGGTTCAGGAAACATTTTAATTTCTAATGAATTTACTGCTCTAACATTAGGAATGTCACTAGAAGAGCTATTGCAGCTAAATGTACAGGACTTAGTTAAAGCAGGATATTATAAACATTCCATTACAATGGAGGCCATTCAAACAAAACAAAAAGTATGCAAAACAATTAAAACCAATAGAGGGTTTAATATTAGATCCACTGCAACACCCCTCTTATATAAAAGTGGTGAAGTGCAATTAGTTGTAACCACTTCCAATAATATCAAAATAGAAAATCAGCAAACCTTCATTGAAGTTGATTCCGTTAATAAAATGGAAGAACAAGAGAAAAAAAGAGAACAGCAAAAATTAGTAGTAGAAAGTTTAGCTATGAAGCAAATAATGAAAGTATGTAGAAAGATTTCTCATTACAATAGTAAAATACTTATCTATGGCGAATCTGGTACTGGAAAAGAAGTCATAGCAAAATATATTCATCAACATAGCGACCGAGCAGATGGGCCATTTATTACAATTAATTGTGCAGCTATTCCGCATTCTTTATTTGAATATGAGCTATTTGGATATGAAAAAGGTGTGCTAGCTGGTGTATTTGACGAAAAAAAAGGGATGATAGAGGAAGCAAATAATGGCTATTTATTTTTAGATGAAATTTCCGAAATACCTTTAGAAATGCAAGCAAAACTATTAAGAGTACTAGAG
Source organism: Niallia sp. FSL W8-0177 (assembly GCF_038006285.1). Lineage (NCBI taxonomy): Bacteria > Bacillati > Bacillota > Bacilli > Caryophanales > Bacillaceae > Niallia > Niallia sp. FSL W8-0177. The sequence goes on along the minus strand of NZ_JBBOUX010000001.1, from coordinate 766,573 downwards.
GAAAACGAACTGCGCCGCATTGGTGGAACAAAGCAAATCCCTATCAACTGTAGGGTAATTACTGCTACTAATTGTGATTTATGGGGCCTTGTGCAACAGAATAAATTTAGAGAGGACTTGTACTATCGAATTAATGTCATTCCTATTTATATTCCCCCACTTCGGCATCGAAAGCCAGATTTAGTTGGGTTACTCTCTTACTTTTTGCAGAATATTAATGATAATTATGGTACTAATTATCGCTTTAAAGCAGAGGAATTTGAATACATGCTTCATCAAGAGTGGCCAGGAAATGCAAGAGAACTAAGAAACTATATTGAACGATTGGTTTTAACAGAACAAACTGTGATGAGAGAAAAGGAAGAACAAGTAACGGATTGGTTTACTCTTGATTACTTTATTAAAAGCAATATGAGCAAACTATCTCAACTAAAAGATTACACTGCTATTACAGAAGGACGATATATTCAACAAATGATAGAAATATGCAATAATAATAGCACAGAAGCAGCAAAAAAGTTAGGGATTGACCGGTCCGTAATTTATCGTAAACTAAAGAAGATGGAAAAAGTATTAAAAGATTTATAATCAAACGAGGCTCCATCAGTGCCGTTAAGAATATGGTAAAATCCCTTTATATTCAGTTGCCTCTAATTGTATGCGACAACTATTCCCTCCTATAAGTAAAATAAGCAATAAAAAAAGCTATCTTCTTATCAGATAGCTTTTTGTGATATTTTTCACATAAACAAGTAAATTTAAGCCTCTTTTTTAAAAGATTTAACCACTGCTTGTGTCTTCTCCGAAATATGATACCAATAGGCAGCTCCTACAAAAACAGCTCCACCGATAATATTTCCAATTGTAACTGGCAGTAAATTAGCAATTAGTCCGCCAATCGATACAGTTTCAGGATGAGGAATGATAAGTGCAATAGACAATAAGGTCATATTGGCGACACTATGTTCAAACCCTGATGTAATAAAGGCAAACAGACACCAAAAGATCATAATTAATTTCGCTGTTTCATCCTTTAATTTTACGGAACACCAAACAGCTAAACAAACGAGAATATTACAGAGAATCCCTCGAATCAATAATTCCATAAAAGGAGCATTCATTTTCGCTGCCGCTCCGTTTGTTATAAAATCCGCTAACCCTCCAACTGCCAAACCAGAATAGCTAAATAATAATGCTACGAGAATAGAACCGATAAAGTTACCGATATAACTGTATCCCCATACTTTCCCAGTATCCTTCCATGTGACTTTCTTCTCCAGCATGCCTATTGTCATTACCATATTATTACCGGTAAATAAGTCAGCCCCTGCCATAATAACTAAACTCAATGCAATCCCAAAGGAGACTCCCATGACAATTTTGGTACCTGCAAAACCGGTCGCACCAAGTAAGCCGCCAATAGTAAAAATAAGAATAATTCCTAATCCAACAAAAAAACCCGCAAGCATCGAACCAACTAAATACTTCTTTTTACTTGCAGTTAAAGCATTGCTTTTCATTAATGCCGTATTACTAAATGCAGTAATAACCTCTTTCATAACGACACTCCTCTACCTTTTTATTTTATATTGTAAGGCTCATGAATTGCTCTTCCATTCTTTCTAGCAAAACTTCCTTCATCAACTGGTCGTATTTTAACGGCTGACAAAGAATCACTTCTTTGTCGCTGCTTTCTATCGTGCTTTCCATTCTTTTTAATAACCTTCCTGTAAAAAGTAAATACGGGACAATATAAATCTTGTTATATGCTAATTGAAGCTTTTGTAGTTCCTCCTCAAACTCTGGCTTCCCTGCTGTTAAAAATGCAGGGTATACAGAGCAAGCTAATTTTTGTTGTATATGCTCACTTATTTCCTTCAGCTTTCCAATTGGTTCGGGATCACTGCTGCCTCTCCCGACTATTAGAATTCCCCCATCATAATCCCATCCTTGTTCATTGATTCTTTTCATAACTAAGTTCAGCATTTTTGGATGGACATCAAATGGTTTAGAAACAGAAAATCGTACATCTGGAAACCTTTCTTTCACTGCCAGTAATTCTTCTGGTATATCTCTTTTAAAATGAGCTGCTGCAAACAATAGAACAGGTACGACGAGAATATCCCTTGCTCCAGCCCAAATTACTTTTTCCATCGTTTCCTCAATAGAAGGTGACGTTAGTTCTAAAAAAGCAATTTCTTGAACAGGGATATTTATTTCTTTTTTTACTGCTTCAATAAATGCGATGAATTGTTTATTACCTTCGATTATGCGGCTGCCATGGCCAATATACACAACTGCATCCATCAGCTCTCACACTTCCATTCCTGATTATCTAATACTTGCTGTACCTGTTCATCTATATGATTAAATCCCTGCTTAACAACATACTCCTGCACCGATTGGCCGATTGCCGCAAATGACAGTTCCATTGGATTCTGTGTGCTAAATTTACGCCATTCTTGTAAAAATAAATCAACAGACCGTTTATTTGGAAAAATAACCGTTTCCCATTGGTCTTCTGTCAACAAGCGTTCATTTACTTCTTGAAAACGTTCATCTATTTCAATCATATGGCTAGGAAGTGCTAGTAAATTATCGGAGAAGGCTTGTTTCTCGATTGCTTGTTCATTTCCTATTAAAATAGCACTTCTTTTGTCATACGATGCCTTTAGACTGTGTATGCCCCTTTTTTCTAATTCCTTGCGTGTTTTATCAGACAGATGTTCTATTTGTCGAGGAAGATCCCGCACATCATAATTTGCTTTAAATAGCTGAGTAAACACAAGCTCTACTCCTTCTACAGAAGCAAAAATCAGTCTTTCTGCATTTACTATCAATTGTATCTCCTCCGCTGTATAGGAGTGCGCGTTAGATTTGATAGTGGGGAAGGCATAAGCCTCTGCACCATGTTTAGAAAAATATCTTTCTAGTACACTTTCTTCTGATAAGCTTTTTGCAATCAATAGCTTCTTTTGATAAAAGGATTTTTTCTCGAACCATGCAATAGACGATCTTAACTGGACAACATCACCAATTATTGTTAATGCTGGGTTTCCAAGCTTTGCTTCCTTTACCCTTTCTACTATTGTTTCTAAGGTCCCTTCGACTACTCGTTGTTTTCCTAGAGTGGCCCACTCAATAACAGCTACTTTCGTGTCACTAGACTTACCTTGAGCTATTAAGCTTTCACAAATTCCCGGTAAGCCTTTCACCCCCATATAATAAGCAAGTGTATCTCCTATCGCTTCTTGCTTAGGCTTATGATGAATGACCGCTTCATTTTTCTTACAAGCATGCCCTGTTCGTATCGTAAAGCTAGTACTATAATCTCGATGTGTTACCGGAATGCCGGCATAAGCACTTGCTGCAATGCTTGACGTCACTCCGGGTACTATTTCAAAAGGAATATCATATGCTGCTATTGCTTCTGCTTCTTCCCCGACTCTTCCAAAAACAGAAGGATCTCCTCCTTTTAACCGCACAACATACTTTCCTTTTAAAGCTTCTGCTACTAAAGTTTCGTTAATCTTTTCTTGTCTCATAATATGATTATTGGGCAGCTTTCCACAATAGATAAACACACAATCTCTGCTTGTAAAACGCAATAAGCGTGGATTGGCAAGTCGATCATACAAGACAACATCTGCTTTTTTTAAACATTCTCTCCCCTTAGTTGTAATTAAACCAATATCCCCAGGCCCTGCTCCCACAAATGCTACATACCCCTTGTTCGTATCCATCTCTTACACCATTATATAAATATAGTCATCTTTTATTTGTGTTTCATAAACCTCTACACAGCCATTATCCGGTTTTTGAACTTCGCCTGTGACTAAAGAAATTTTCCAATCATGCAATGGACAGAAAACAAATTCGCCTGATACAATTCCTTCTGCCAATGGACCATTTTGATGGGGACAGTTATTCGCAATAGCTCTAACCTCTCCATTAGAAAGATGAAATAAAGCAATTGATTTTCCTTTTAAATGAACCTCTTTACCAATTTGTTTAGGTAAATCAGCTAGTTTCATAATCTTATTCCATTCTAAAGTTGCCGTCATCATGTATTCCCTCCATTTTTGTTCTATAGCTATTAGCCTTTTATCACTTCATACATTTCTCTCTTCATTTGGTCGTTTAAAACAGTAGACCAAGCTTCTTCGTATGTTGTTTTTGCACGCTCAAATCTGCTTACAAACTGTTTCATATTTCTAGCATTTAGTAGTGTTTCTTTCACTGTTTCAATCCCCATACGTTCCACCCATGGAGCCGTTCTTTCTCCATAGTTCGCATTTTCACGATAATATTGAACAAATGCCTTGGCCATTGTAATTACTTCTTCTTCTGTTTGAACTGTTGTTAAGCTATCGCATTCACGTACTTCTGTTCCGCCATTTCCACCAATATACAACTGATAGCCATTTTCTACGCAAATAACACCAAAGTCTTTTGTCAATACTTCTGCACAGTTTCTTGGACATCCTGTTACTCCCATTTTCATTTTATGCGGAGTGTCGACCATTTCTAGTTCTTGTTCTAACTTAATGCCAAGTCCCAATGAATCTTGGGTGCCGAAGCGGCAAAATCTTGACCCAACACATGATTTTACGTTACGAAGAGATTTAGAATAAGCATAACCAGAACGCATTCCTAGCTCTTCCCAAACATGTGGGACATCTTCTTTCTTCACACCATATAATCCAATCCGGCTTGCCCCGGTAATTTTCACTAATGGCACATTGTATTTTTTCGCTACCTCTCCGATTTTCACTAAATCCTCTGCAGTAGTTGTTCCGCCATACATACGAGGAATGATGGAGAATGTCCCATCTTTTTGAATATTCCCTTCCATTTTCTCATTAACAAATCTTGATGCCTTATCGTCCTCGTACTCTTCTGGGAACAGCATACGCATATAATAGTTTAACGCTGGGCGGCATTTTGAACAGCCTTCTTCACTTGCAAAACCAAGCACCATTCTAACTTCTTTTGGAGATTTAAGCTGCATTTCTTTTATTTGTGCTACTACTTCATCACGAGTAAGTGTTGTACAGCTGCACATCCCTGTTTTTTGAATGGATGCATCAAAGCTGTCACCAAGTGTATGCGCTAAAATCCCTTCAACTAGTGGTTTACATTTACCACAAGATGCTCCTGCCTTTGTACATCCTTTTACTTCTTCAAAAGTAGTTAATCCCTGCTCTAGGATAGAATGAACGATAGTACCTTTTGTTACCCCATTACATCCACATACAGTGTCATCTGCACTCATGCTTGCTACTAAATCTTCTTCTGCGTCCTCCCCGCTCTTGCTTAATACAGAGGAACTTGTATACTCACTAATATCTGCTTGTTTCTTCAACATATTAAATAGCCGAGTTCCATCGGAAGCATCTCCGTATAAGACAATTCCAACAATTTTGTTGTCTGTTACTAAAATCTTTTTATATACTTTTGCAAATTGGTCATGAACAATAATTGCTTCCGTATTTTCATCCTCATGGATTTTCCCTCCTGAAAATAAGTCACACCCTGCTACTTTCAATTGAGTAGAAAGAATTGATCCTTGATATCCTTTTCCTTCTTTGCCTGTTATATAATCGGCAAGAGCCATTCCTTGTTCATATAGAGGAGCAACTAATCCATAGGCAATTCCATTATGCTCTGCACATTCCCCTACTGCAAAGATGGATGGATCAGATGTAACCATATGATCATTCACAATGATCGCGCGATTTACTTCTAATCCTGCCTCACGGGCAATTGCTACATTTGGTCTAATACCAACAGCCATTACGACAAGATCACAATCAACTGTTGTTCCATCTGTAAATTTCAATCCTTGAACTCGTTTATCTCCATATATCTCTGCCGTCTGTTTTTCCATTAAGAACTTCATACCTTGTGCTTCTAAATCTTTTCTAAGAAGATTTGCTGCTGCTGCATCTAATTGCTGCTCCATTAAAGTTGGCAATAAGTGAACAACATGAACTTCCATTCCACGATCTATTAATCCTCTTGCAGCTTCTAATCCTAGTAATCCTCCGCCGATAACAACCGCTTTTTTATAAGTCTTTGCTGTTTCCAGCATTTTTTCCGTATCGTCAATGGTTCTGAATCCAATTACACCTTCTAAATCACTTCCAGATATCGGTAAAATAAAGGCACTAGATCCTGTTGCAAGGATAAGTTCATCATATTCTATCGCTTTTCCTTTATCCGTAAGGACCGCTTTCTCTTCTCGATCAATCTTTATTGCTTTTTCGCCTGTTAAAAGATGAATATGATTCTCTTGATACCAATTCCAGTCATTAATATTAATATCATTTACTGTTGTTTTTCCTTGCAAAACATTTGAAAGCATAATCCGATTATAGTTTGGATATGGCTCATCCCCAATAATCGTTATGTCAAAAAGGTCAGCATTTCTCTTCAATATTTCTTCAATCGTCCGAACTCCTGCCATTCCATTTCCAATCATCACTAATCTCTTTTTCATTTTTCGTCCCTCCAAGACTTATCTAGTAAGGTGATTTGTTTGTGAAATAAATCACATAAAAATCCATAATAAACAATTCGTAAATAATTTTCGTATGTCCTCTTATCACTATGCTAATGAGAATAGTCATATCCCTAAATTTTCCTTCTTGAAGATAAACTCTATTGGAGTATGGATTTTTTCAACATAGTGTTCAAAAGAAATAATTAAAATACATCTTTTGCAGTTTCATTATATATTCTTTTATGGGCAAAAACGGAGGGTAAATTTGACGATTCCATGAACATCTTTTGTCATTTTTATGTCTAGCAGAAAAGTACAAAGTAAATTTAAACTAAAAAAAGAAGGACAAACCTGCAAATATATGCAGGTTCATTCCTTCCTAGCGATTCTCACCATTTGATTCAATTACTTCTTTATACCAATAAAAGCTCTTCTTCTTGATTCGACGAAGGTCATGTGTTCCCTCTTCATGCTGATTGATATAGACAAAACCATATCGTTTTTGGAAGCCATTCAGCCAGCTTAACAGATCTGTAAATGACCACACACAATATCCTAGCAGATCTACACCATCCGTAATAGCTTCTTGCATCGCATTTATATGGGATCGAATAAAATCAATACGGTAATCATCATTGATAATATCGCCTTCTTCTAGTTTATCAAAAGCACCTAAGCCATTTTCACTAATAAGAATAGGAAGCTGGTATCTATTTGTAATCCTGCGAAGAGCGATCCGTAATCCTTGTGGATCAATATTCCAATCCCAATCCGTTCTTTCTAAGTTTGGATTTTCTACTGTTTTAAACACTCCAGGAATTCCTGAATCCTGCGAAGTTCCTTTTTTACCAGAAGTGTTCATTTCAGCACTGCCTACTCCACCTTCTAGAGGATTTTTCTCAAAGGTCGTTGTTTGATAATAGTTAAGTCCCATGAAATCAGGAGTGCCTTCTCGTAATAATTCAAAATCTCCCTCTTCAACCTCTGGAGTCAATCCATTTGCTTCTAAATAGTTCCATGCAGCTTCTGGATATCTTCCCCATGCATACATATCCATCCACCAATGACTATTTAATTCTTCCGCATTCTCTGCTGCAATAATATCTTCTGGCTTTGAAGTTAAAGCATATGCAGGAGAGTAAGCAAAGCTTGGTCCAATTTTCCCACTTGGAACATATTGGCGGAAAGCCTTAATAACACTCGCATTTGCTAAATTCGCATGATGGTTCACTTGATAGAATCGTTTTTCATCTGTTACTCCAGGTGGATGTACAGCCATGCGATAGCCTAAACCAGTGAAAATATTTTGTTCATTTAAACTTACCCAATATTTCACTCGATCTCCAAATTGCTTGAATAATTCGATACTATAATTCGTAAAATCCTCAATAATTTGGCGCGATTCCCACCCACCATATTCATCTTGCAGTGCTTGCGGAAGATCCCAATGATAAAGAGTTAGCACTGGCTCAATTTTATATTTAATTAATTCATCAATTAAATCATTATAAAAATCAATTCCCGCTTGATTTACCTCTCCTTTTCCATTCGGAAAAATTCGCGTCCAAGCAACCGAAAATCGGTATGCCTTCATTCCCATTTCAGCCATTAACTGTACATCTTCTTTATAACGATGATAATGATCTACCGCTACATCCCCATTTGTACCTTTAAATGTTTTTCCCGGTATTCTAACAAACGTATCCCAAATGGATACTCCCTTGCCATCCTCATTCCATGCACCTTCTACTTGATAAGCTGCCGATGCAGCACCCCAAAGGAAGTTACTAGGGAACGCTTTCAAAGATTGGTGAATCATTTGGCTACACTCCTTATTCGATAGACTTAACATTAATTATTTAACTATACATATTCTACTATCAAAGGTATAGTTGATTATAAAATAAGTATATACATATAATTATATTTTGGCAACTTTTGTATATTAAATAATTATGACAGTTAAAGGGGAATAGACATTCAAATGAATACCAGCAAAATGCTTTACTTAAAAATATATATTCTGAGATTTCGATTGAACTCAAATCCCCAAATAATTTCCACTATAAAAATTTCTTTGTCCAAAAAAGAAATCTATGACATACTATAATAAATCTGACTATTAAGAAAATTAAGGAGGAGAAATAGATGATAGAAAGACTTTACTGGTTACCTACAGGAAAGCTAACGCTTGATCATTCGTCTTTAAACCAAAAATTAGTACCTGGTAAGCTTTTAACCTTACAAATATGGTCCTATCTCCTAGAAACAAAGGAGGGCCCAATTATTATTGACACAGGAATGCCAGAATCATTTATTGAAAATCCAAGTTACTTTGATGATACCCCATATGAAGGTTTATTTTTACCAAATATGAGAAAGGAAGATCATATACTTGCTGTTTTAGATAATATTGGTTATAAACCGAATGACATTCAAGCGATCATTTCATCTCATCTACATATGGATCATGCAGGTGGAAATCCTCTGTTTCCTAAAACACCTATATTTGTTCAACAAGCAGAGCTGGATGTTGCTATTGGAAACGAAAATTATGCTCCACCAGAGTGTACTCAAGATAACTTAAATTATAAAGCCATTCAAGGTGATTATGAACTCATGCCAGGGATTCAACTTCTCTTTACTCCTGGCCATACACCAGGACACCAATCAATTCTCGTTACAACGAAACAATCTGGCCCTATTTTATTGACGATTGATTTAGCATATACGAGAGAAAACTACGAAGATGATATTCCATTTGCTACATTTGATCAACAACTAGCCAGTGAATCGATTAGAAAAATAAAAAGACTTATGGCTGAAGTATGCCCTAGCCACATTTTTTATGGTCATGATTTGAGTCAAGCAACTACACAGAAGACTTACCCTGATTTTTCTTAAAGATAAACAAAGTTTTTTATCGAAAGAAATAAAAAGAAAGGATGCCGAGATCAAAACGGCATCCTTTCTTTTACCTTCCTAATAATTTCTTCTCTTATCCTAAAAAAGCATAACAGTAAAACAGCAATTTTCTATTCTATTTCAACTTTGCTTATATAATCAATCCGTTTGTGCAGCATAATGAAATTTGCCATGTTATCCTCCTGCAATTACATTCCCTTTCATGCAAAAACCGACCATAAAAACTTTTAATTTCCCTTTCCCCCTATTTGGGCAAAACTTTCTTTTGTGACACCTAAGTTAATTTCTTTTGGATTTTCTTTCTCTTTTCTCTTACTAAGGCTTGGACGTTTAAAGATTACACCAACTTTTACTTGCTGGACCTCTTTTACTCCTTGGACAATCAACTGCATGGCAAATATAGTAATAATAATTGGCACGAGTATATATAAGAACCAGTATCTCCCTGCCCCGATTGCTTCTCTGCCAACCTGTCCTATTAACCCCGACCATTCATAGGTAATTGATTTAGGGTTATCTTCAAACATCATACCCATCGATGATTTCGTACCACCAAAGAAATAATCAAACATCCCTAAGTGCATAAAGATTAACATTACTTGGATGAATTGCTGTCCGAATAGAATCGTAAGCCTTGGGCCTATATGGGGGAGAATATGGCGAATAAATATTTTAAATTTGCCACCTCCCAATACCCTTGCACTTTCAATAAACTCATACTCTAATACTCGATTGATTTCTTTCCCGAGTAAGATAGTCGTTAATGGGATAACTAACAGCGTTAAAATGATTGTTTCTAAAATAACTCTTTCCGTAAAGGAATATGTAAATGTACCGTCAATTCCAGGTAATAAAATTGGCGTCAATAAAATAAAGGCGATTATACTCAATGGCATAAAGTGAATGGAATCTACCATTTTGGCTAGAAATTGCTGAAAGGAATGTTTTAAATAAAAAGAGTAAACCACACCAAGCAATAATCCACCTATCACACGCAAAAAGGCAATAAGTAAGCCAAAAATTAATGTATACTTAGCCCCAACCACTATTTGATCAAAGATGCTCTCTCCACTTTTATCGGATCCAAAGAAATAGGGCTCTGTTGGAGCGAATGGTGGTGCTGCTAGCAATGTGGATCCATCTTCGGCATAAAGTAAGTTCTGTTGCTCTACATAATCATTAGTAATTACAGAATAAATAAGACTATACCCTATTGTAAGAACAAAAAATAAGCTACCTAATGCAAATTTCCAATTTTTCATATGTAATCCGATACTTTGCGCTAACCATTTTATTGGTGGAATGATCGAAAACTTTCCCCAATTAAACTGCTGCAAACTCTCTTTTAGATCCATCCGTCTTATTTTTAGCGATAATCGTAAATTAGGTATGTTCCATTTCTGTTTCCATGATCCTCTCTTCACTTCTCGCGCCTTTTCTTCTTTCTTTATTACAAACATGTCTACTATTTGAAAAATAATAAAAAAAGGTGTGAAGATTAATAACAAAGAAACAGTGACAGTAATTGGCGTAAAGTTTGCTCTTAGAAAATAAGTAAGTCCATGAACATTAAACAATTGCTCGATAACAAATTGACTAGACAATAACCCCCAAATAATAATCTTCATGTGGTGAAAAGAGACGGGAATAATATTACGAATAATATGCTTGCATAGGATTGGCAAATCATGTATCCCTTTGCTTTTTGCAAACGTAACATACGTTTTTAAATATTCTTCTTCCATCATGAGAAGAAGTATTTTGAACAAAGAAACAGCCGGTACAATAGATAGCGTAAGAATAGGACCTAAATAAGCTTTTTCTGAATATGTAGCTACTTGGAAAATTTCCACACCTGTCGTTTTAAAGATAAAGAGAACAAATGCTTGAAGTAGTGTAGCGACAATGATATCTGGAACGGACTCGGCGAAATCTAGGATTCTTTTCATCGGCTGTAGAAGAAAGTTTGGTAGAAAAAAAGCAAAAAGAGCTAAAATGCAAGCAATACCAAACCCTAACAAAATCGCTCCACCTAGAATCTTCATTGAATAGATGAATGCTGGCAATAGAACATCAAAAATTGGCGTTTCTGCTCCTTTTAAAGAGTATACCCATTTATCCATTTGGAAAAATTCGTCAGTTAAAAAAGATACAAACATAGAAAGATAACTTTCCCCTTCTGAAAACATTTTCATTTGAAAATATTGGGGTAAAACGCTTAATGCTAGTATTGCTATTACACCAAGTAAATAATAGATAATTAGTTTCGCAAATTTTTTCATCGCTCCCTTCATTCTCCCCCTTTTCATTTACTTTAATATTTGTACTATTCTCAAATTATATGGATATATCGTTTGTTTTTCAACCCTATTTTTTCCAATTTAATAAAGTTTGCTAGACGAGGGCAGATTGGAATGAATGATATAAACTTTTTTCCATAAAAAAGAGCCAACTTCTAGCAGAAGTTCACTCTTAGTCCTAACTCTTGATTATTTATTTTCCTATGGCAGCTCCATCACTTCTTGGGTCGACACCACCATATAAAAATCCTTGTTCATCGATCAAAATAGCATTTGCATGCCCCATAATTCCGTCAAATGCTTCTACTCGGTTTACGATATGACCAGCCTTTTGCAGCTTTTCCAAAACATTTGCCGAAACACGGTTTTCTATTTTTAGCTCTTCGGTTTTTTCTCCCCATGTACGCCCCCATACAAACCGTGGCTCACTTATTGCTATTTGGGGATCAAGTCCATAGTCAAGCATTCTCGTAATCATCAAAGTTTGTGTCTGCGGCTGCCCTTCCCCGCCTTGTGTACCATACAACACATATGGTTTGTTCTCTTTAAAAGCCATGGCAGGCATCAAAGTATGGAATGTCCGCTTATTTGGCTCCAATGTATTAACATGATCAGGATCAAGAGAGAAAAATGAGCCTCTATTTTGCATAGTAATCCCCGTATCTCCCGCAACCACACCAGAACCAAATTCAAAATATAGGCTTTGAATAAACGAAACAGCATTCCCATCTTTATCCACAACGGCGGCATGAGCTGTATCGCTTCCAACAGGGCGCGAACTATAATCTGTTGTATATTCTAAGGAGATGGAATCCGCCATCTCCTTAGAATACTTTTTGCTTAATAACTGCTCTAATGGAATTTTATGAAATGTCGGATCTGTCAGATGCTCATTCCGATCTTGAAAGCTTCTTTTCACTGCTTCTATTATTAGCTGATAATATTCATAGGATTCATACGGAATGGATGAAAAATCGAAATTTTCTAATATATTTAAAATCATGAGTCCCACAAAGCCTTGTGAATTGGGACGAGCCTGATACATAGTATAAGAGCGATAGGTACTAGTGAGCGGTTCACTCCATTCCCCTTTATGAGCGGCAAAATCTGCTATTGTTAAATAGCTTCCTTTTTTCTTCAAACCTGAAATAATTCTATAGGCCAGTTCTCCTTTATAAAAATCATCTCTTCCTTTTGCTCCTAATTGTTTTAACGTGTTCGCTAAATTCTTTTGCACAAACCGAGAAAATTTTTCAGGAACCTTTCCATCTGGCAGAAAAACAGCAGCAGTTTCTTCTATACTTCTTAAAAGCTCCTCATTTTTTATCGTATTTTCATATTGATCATTAGATAAAGGAAAACCCTTTTCTGCATATTCAATAGCAGGCTGTAAGACTTCTGCAAGAGTCATACTTCCATATTCTTTTAAGATAGCATCCCAGCTATCCACCATGCCAGGAACAGTTAGAACACTTTCGATTCCTCGAAAAGGAATGCTCTCTTTTCCCTTAAACATTTCTCTTGTAACAGCCGCTCCTGACTTCCCACTTCCATTATAAGTACGCACTTTCCCTGTCTTTTCCTTATAAGTCAGCCAAAAAGAATCTCCACCAAGACCAGTCATATGCGGATATACTACAGCTAAGCAAGCACTCACAGCAACAGCAGCATCAAATGCATTGCCTCCCTTTTGGAGAATTTGTTCACCTGCTTGTGAAGCCAAATAATGTGGACTTACAATCATTGATTCTGTGCCTACTATTACTTTATTCAACTTACTATTTCCTCCTTAAGTCCAACATTAATCGCTGCTTTATTGTCTTCTTTCCCTTTATCGCTTGTAAATATAAACAATATGGCACCAATAATTAATAACCCGCCGGCTAGATAAAATCCGAATTCTAGACTGCCAGTTTTATCAGCGAAATACCCCGTAATATATGGCGCAAATATAGAAGAAAGCATCCCGCTAAAGTTAAAGAACCCATAAACTCTTGAATACATCGACTTCGGTGTAATATCTGCCATATACGAAATTAATACTGGATCCAGCGCTAATTTTCCAAGCAAACCATATAAACATAATCCGACAATCAGCAAGGAATAATTGTCTGTATAAGGAATAGCAAATTGACAAATTGCTCCAGCTAATGCCAATGTTATAATTAACGGCTTTTTACTTTTAATGCGATCAGATAAGAAACCAAATAGAATGGCACCTGGAATGGAAGCCCAAGGCACTAAAGAAGAGATAATCCCCGTTTGAGATGCTTCAATACCTCTTGCTGTTTGTAAGTAATAAGGAAGCCATGTTAGCATACCGAAAAATCCATATAAGGAACAAAAGATTAAGATATATACAAAAATATGATTTTTAGTGAAAATTTTCTTCATCTCGACTTTTTCATATTCAGATTCTACTTTCTTCTCCTTATGTGAATTATCACGAACAAATATGCCTATTAAAATAGCAACCAAAACGGTAGGGATGGCAAAAACATAAAACGGAAACTGCCAGCCTTTATTTAATGTGTAGGTAAAATAACTGGATGACATAAATCCTAACGAAATACCAAAAGCCATGCCACTATTAATAATAGCTGAGACTAAGCCGCGATATTTCTTTGGGGTTATCGTAGAAGAGATACCATACTGTGAACCATAATAAGTGCCTTCTCCTAACCCAGTAATTGCTCTCATGATTAAAAACATTGCAAACGTAGTAGATGCACCACTTAAATATGTACCAACGCCAAAAACGATAAAGCCAATTACTAACACCTTTACTCGCCCAAATTTATCTGCTAAAAAGCCAGTAGGGATTTGCATAAAAGCATAGGCAGCAAAAAACACAGTAGCCATTAATCCTAATTCGGTTTGGTTTAAGTTCCATTCTTCTCCAATACTTCCCATGACTGGTGATAGAATATTACGATCTGCATACATAAATACCCAACCTAAAAAGAATAAAAAGATAACAAGTACAGGATGTGATTTTTTCATATTGTAATCCCCTTTTCTGAATGTTGGGACAATTGTAACATGAGTAAAAAAATAAATTATGCTTCTTGTCAGAAAATCTAACACATTTTTTCAATAAGAAAAATTTTTCAAGTAAAACCTTTCAGATTGTTGTAATAATAATAGCAATCTATTTCATAAAGTTCTCATTAAGGTCTTATAGGTTTCCAAACGAAAATGAAACCAATTTCATTTTCATATATCTAAATAAGTATATATGGATATACCTCTCTCCCAGCGAGCCAACATAGTAACTCTTATATAAATCCTTATCCAAGTAGAATTTTTACAATAAAAAAGAGAACCAGCAACATACTGATTCTCTCTTCTAAACTATATAAAAATATCATTCTATTTGAAAACTTCTTATATGATTCCTTGTTCTATCATAGCATCTGCAACTTTGATGAAGCCTGCTATATTAGCACCTGCAACTAGATTCCCTTTTTCTGCATACTCCTCTGATGCTTGGATACTTTTACTAAAAATATCTTTCATAATCGCTTGTAGCTTCTTGTCTACCTCTTCTTGCGTCCAAGCTATTCGCGCACTATTTTGTGCCATTTCTAAAGCGGAGACTGCCACCCCGCCTGCATTTGCTGCTTTGGCAGGTGCAAATAATACTTTATGCTCGATAAAGGTATCGACTGCTTCAAGAGTAGAAGGCATATTTGCCCCTTCACCTATTGCTTTTACTCCATTGGCGATTAATTTTTCAGCTGATTCTTTATTCAGTTCGTTTTGTGTTGCACATGGCAACGCAATATCACAAGGAATTGTCCAAATACCTGTGTATCCTTCCTGGTAGATAGCATCAGGATGGGTATTCACATATTCATAGATTCTTTTGTTTTCCACTTCTTTTAATTGTTTCACCGTATCAAGGTTTATTCCATTTGGATCATACACATAACCGCCGGAATCACTGCAAGCAACCACTTTAGCTCCTAACTGTATTGCTTTCTCCATCGCATAAATCGATACATTTCCCGAACCAGAAACTACTACCGTATTGTCTTCAAAACCTCGTCCCTGACTTTTCAGCATTTCTTCCACAAAGTACACTAAGCCGTATCCTGTTGCTTCTTTTCTACCTAAGCTTCCACCATATCCGATCCCTTTTCCGGTTAAGACGCCTGCTTCATAAGCACCTTTTAATCGTTTATATTGTCCAAACATATAGCCAATTTCTCTTGCTCCTACTCCGATATCTCCAGCGGGCACATCGATATCCGGACCGATATGCTTACTAAGTTCAGTCATAAAGCTTTGACAAAAACGCATTATTTCGAAATCAGACTTCCCCTTCGGATCAAAATCAGAGCCGCCTTTTCCGCCGCCTATCGGCTGACCTGTTAATGAGTTTTTAAAGATTTGCTCAAATCCAAGAAATTTAATAATACTGGCATTAACAGAAGAATGAAATCTTAGTCCTCCTTTATATGGTCCAATCGCATTATTAAATTGAACACGATAGCCGCGGTTTACTTTTATATTTCCATTATCGTCTACCCAAGGGACTTTAAAGCTAATTAGTCGATCTGGCTCAAGCATTCTTTCTAATACAGCATGTTTAACATATGTTGGATTTTTTTCAAGTACAGGAACTAAAGAATCAAGGACTTCTTTAACTGCCTGCTGGAACTCCTTTTCGTGAGGATTACGTTCTTTTACTTGATTTATTAATTGATTTATGTAATCTTTCACCGTTTGTGTTTGAAATTCTTCTTTTTTATCCAGCACTTTCATCCTTTTTCAGCCCCTATAATAAATTAATGTTAGAATATTCTCTTTTCTAAAAGTTGTTTTTATTTTATAATTTTATAATTAATAGGTACAATACTAATTTCGGATTGAATTCATGCGTTATGCGCATGGATAGAAAAGAGTGCAGACATGGAAATAAGACAAATACAGTATTTTTTGGAAGCTGCCAAAAGGGAACATATTACAGAAGCTGCCGATGCTTTGCATGTGGCCCAATCTTCAGTAAGTAGACAAATTTTCAATTTAGAAGCAGAATTAGGAGTCGAGCTTTTTATCCGTGAAGGTAGAAGCGTAAAATTAACACCCCTTGGAAGAGTTTTTTTTGAGCGGATGAAACAAATATGGAGTATGATGGAAGACGCCAAAAGAGAAGTGGAGGAGTCGCTCGATCCTGAAAAAGGGACAGTTAGAATCGCCTTTCCTATCAGCATGGCTGCTCATACACTGCCATCTATCATCTATTCTTTTCGTACTCGATATCCAGAAGCTAAATTTCATATGAGCAACGCCCTGTATTATGATCTTATCGATGGAGTTATTAATGGAGAATTTAATTTGGCAATGATTGCGCCAATGCCAAACCGAGAAAAGGAGGATAAAATTAACGGTGCTACATTATTTACAGAAAATATTGTTGCCCTTCTTCCTCTTCATCATCCATTGAGCAGTCAAAAAGAATTACAGCTAAAAGATTTAAAAAATGATCCCTTCTGTGTCTTACCAGAAGGATTTGTATTCAGGGACCAAGTGGTTAAAGCATGTCATGATGCAGGATTTTCTCCACAAATTGCATTTGAAGGAAAAGACATTGATGCACTGAAAGGATTAGTATCTGCTGGGTTAGGAGTAGCCTTGATGCCAGAAATGACATTGGTGGATAACACACCACGTTCCACCTGCGTCATCCCCCTTTCAGATATTAATCTGACAAGAACCGTTGGGGTTATTTATCCAAGTCATCGCAAACTACTTCCAACAGAATCACTATTTTACCAGTTTCTCTTAGAGACATATGAAAGATTGAATGAGTTTAAAAAGTAAATAGCAAATCAAGAGTGTCTAGCATATTAGCTGCTGACACTCTTTTTACATTAAACCAGCAATTAGCATCGCAAAATATAAACGGAAGATTCTCCTTATTTATCCAATCTCAACATAAATGACCGTTTAATTTTCCTTATTTTGACTAGAATGTAACGGAATAATAGATAGTATGACAATATTTAATGATAATTACCTAAATTTCGTAATGAAGATTTAGTCCCTAGTGCCATCGATTCAATTTTGATCTTTTTGTTATCGTTTCCACGTACTATAGTAAGCGATGCCATTCAGCGTTTTAATGGACAAAACGCCAAAAATCCCACCTAGCTTTTTTATCATCTGTGTATATTGACTTATTTGTAAAAAAAGATTTAGATTTAAAGATATGGTTTATTAAATACGACTAAATTTTTAAGGCTAGATAATGATATTAATAGAAAGAAAGGAACCTCTTAATATGAAAAGCATTCAAAGCCGTTTATTTTTTATGCTTCTTGCTTTCATTATCCTGCCCTATTTTTTAACGGTTTTAATTATTTATGGATATACGAAGGATAGTGTCGAACAGCATGAACTACAAAACAGCAAAGAACAATTAGATAAATTATCCAAAGAACTAGAACAATATTTTAATGATATGATTGACCTTCCCTATATTTTATATAGAAATCCAGACTTTTTTCGGATTTTTACTAATGGCTATGAAGATTCCATTTATTTTAATCCAATTGCTATGGAAGAAAATATTGAAACTTTTTTCTTGATGCGTTCCGAAATTCGCCAAATTCGTTTCTATTTGGATAAGAATAAAGAATCATTCACTATTTATAATGGGATGATCAGCGCAAGAAAACCGCAAAAAGATTTTATGAAGCAAGACTCCATGCAAAAGCTGTTTCATTCCAATTCACGTTATTTAATAGAGCCTCCACATACGATTGGAAACTATAATAATGCCGCGATTATACCTGAATCAGACAAAACAGAGGTTATGACTATCCATCATAAAATACTGGATCCTCTCTCCAAAGAATTTCTTGGGGTTATTACAATTGATATGGATCTAGATAAGTATGCACAGATTTGCAGTAGTCTATTACAGGAGAAAGGAGATTCCATTTATCTTCTTAATGAACATGATATTGTAATGTATACAAATGTTCATTCCCTAATAGGAAAAACAGCAGATGAGAAATTCCTTCATGCCAGCCAGGATAAAAGCAATGATATTATCTTATCTAAAACATTATCAAAACCACTTCATCAGTGGAAAATCGTAAAGGTGACACCTAGTGATAGATTATTTTATGATGCTAGACAAACCGCTTACACCAACATATTGGTTGGGATAGGGGTGGGGGTACTAGGACTATTAATGATCAGCATCCTTGCCTACTATATATCACGTCCTATTAAAGTGCTCAGCCAAAAGGTGCTTTCTATTAAAGGAGGAAACTTAAATATTCCTTTTACCGACAGCCGAGAAGATGAAATTGGTCATCTAGAAAAGCATATGAAAGAAATGTTGGAGCGTATAAACCTCCATATTGATCGAGAATACAAATTGGAGATTGAGAATAGAAAAAATCAATTACGAGCACTTAAATCTCAAGTGAATCCTCACTTTCTATTTAATGCTCTTCAATCCATTGGAGCAGTTGCGCTGCAAAATAACTCTCCTAAAATCTATCAGCTTGTAACATCCTTATCAAAAATGATGAGATACTCTATCCGAGCAGATCAGTGGGTTCTAGTTCGTGAAGAACTGGATTATATAAAAGCATACTTAACGCTGCAACGGGAACGTTTTGGCAGTAAGCTAAACTACTCTATTCAGATAAGTGAAGCAATCCAAGGGATAAAAATCCCTAGTATGATACTCCAACCCCTTGTAGAGAACTACTTTAAACATTGCTATGAACAAGGCTATTTTGATTCTACCTTAAATATAACAGGCGAAATTAAAGAGGATTTTTTATATCTAATCGTTGAAAATGACTACTCAAGTTTATCAGCGGAAGAACTGGACACTTTAAGGAGTAATATCTATCGTGCTCCTTATGCTGGCGAATTTTCTCACGAGCATATTGGTTTAAAAAATATACATGACCGTCTTCTTCTAAACTACGAATCAAAAGCAGGTTTAGAGATAGATACCAACGAGGGGCATGGCTTTATCGTAAAGCTATATATCCCGATGCAAAATTAAATAGATGGTTCATCATCGCAAACCATTCTTTTCGAGGAGGCTCATTCAATTTGAAAGTTCTTATTATAGACGACGAAATTAATGTACGATATGTTATTCGCTATATTGGTGAATGGAAAAAACACGGAATTACGACCATCTTAGAAGCTAGCAATGGAGAAGAAGCGATAAAAATCATCCAAAAACAAAAACCGGAAATTATCTTTACAGATGTGAAGATGCCGAAAATGGATGGAATAGAAATAATTGAGTGGCTAGATTCCATTTCTTACTCTGGTAAGGTTATTCTGATTACAGGATTTGACGATTATACCTATATGCGAAAAGCAATCCAGTGCAGCAGCTTTGATTATTTATTAAAACCGATTGAAGCTGAATCTTTAAACAATACTCTATCAGAAGCAGTACAATCATGGATAACTGAGAATAAAGATGCAGGTGTTTTAGAAGACGCCAAAAGACTGCGCTTGAATCAATTGGCTACACAAGCCTGTATGGGAGAAGAATTTGACTTAATAGAGCTTGCTTCTAGTCTTCCCGATGCAGTTGAGTATGAACTAACGCTTATTTCTTTTTATCAGATGCACCATTCTGAGCCATATATCCAATTACTTGCCGATCAACTTATCGAAAAAGGAATAGGAAATGCTTTTACCCTTCAACATGATCATAGCCTTTGCTTAGTAATTACCACTAGCCAACAATGGTTGTCTGTTGAAGAATGGATTATTCAGCAATTCGATATCCCTATCCGCATCGTAAATGGAATGTCCCTTCTATCGTTAGGAAAAATCCATGAGTCTTATCAATCGATGCAAAAGGCAGTGGAAGAACAAAATTACCGGACGATTCACCGTTTAAATGATATAGACGATGCCAAGCGAATGCAGGATATTGTTTCATACGTGGATACTTATTATATGGAAGAATTAAGTTTAGAAAAACTTTCTAATCGATTTTTCTTAAGTCGCGAGCATATCTCTAGAAAGTTCAAACAGCAAACAGGGATGCCTTTATCCAAATATATTATGAAGCTTAGAATCGACAGAGCCAAATTCTTGCTTCGGGAAAAAGATGAAAACATTTATGCAATTGCTTTATTACTCGGTTATCAAGATGAAAAGTACTTTTCAAAATTATTTAAAAAAATGGTTGGTTTAACGCCATTTGAGTACAGAAACTGTCAGAAAACGTTGGACGCAAAGTAGATACCACCATCAATAATAATTGAGAGTGAAATAGCAGGAGTGAAATTATGAAAAAGTGGACATTCACATGGCTTATTGCAGGATTGTTGATTGTTGCACTTTCAGCTTGTCAGCCAAAATCAGAAGAAGACTCAAGCGAAAGAAAAACAGCCGATGAACGCATCACACTAACTATCCGAAATCCAAAAGTAGAAATTTCTACCCAATTTGAAGAAATGGTGATGGCATATGAACGCGAACATCCAAATATAGATATTCAGGTTCACACTGTAGGTGGTGCTGCTGATGATCTTGCTGATTTGAAAGCTCAAATTGCAGCGGGGAATGGTCCTGATATTTTTACAAATACAGGGTATGACAATGTGAAGATATGGAGTGATTATTTAGAAGATCTATCTGATCAACCATGGATTTCTCATGCATACAAAGACACCTTGAAACCAGTAACAATGGATGGCAAAGTGTATGGAATGCCCCTTAACATAGAAGGATATGGATTCATATATAACAAAGATTTATTCCATAAAGCAGGAATTCATACGCTTCCTAGAACGTTATCTGAGTTACAGGCAGCAGCACAAACATTAGAAGAAGCCGGTATTACGCCCTTTGCAACTGGATACTATGAAGAGTGGAAGCTTGGTGATCATCTCTTAAATATTGCATTTGCACAACAAGATGATCCTGAAGCATTTATTGCCCAACTAAACAAGGGAACCACAAAAATTACGAACAATCAAAAATTCTTAGATATTATTTCTTTACTTGATACTACCATCAAATATGGAAACCAAAATCCCCTAACAACGGACTATAATACAGAAGTTGACCTCTTCGCTTCGGGAAAAGCTGCGATGATCCAACAAGGCAATTGGATTCAGCCAATGATTGATCAGCAATCACCGAACATGAACATTGGATTCCTGCCAATCCCTATTAACGAGGAACCAGCTGACGCAATCGTTGTTAACGTTTCTAATTATTGGGTAGTTAACAAGCAATCATCTGCTGAAAGGAAAAAAGCAGCCAAAAATTTTCTAAACTGGATGGTATTTTCAGAGCAAGGAAAGTCCTTTATGACTGAACAATTTAAATTCATTCCAGCTTTTGACCATATAGAGGCACACCATTTAGGACCGCTTGCAATGGAAATTATGAACTACTATCAAACAGGAAAAACCCTTAGAGCCAATTGGTTTTCCTTTCCTGGTAGTGCACGAGAAGAATTTGGATTAGCTATGCAATTATACGTAGGTAAACAGCTAAATCGAGATCAATTGCTACAAGAATTTCAAAAGTCATGGGAAAAGGCTACCGCTTCGTCTTCGCACTAATTCCTGCCTTCTAATCGCTTCCTTTTGCAGGGAGCGATTTTTTGTGTTTTTGCAGACATTCATTCTCTCTATCTGAAATAAGGAAGAAGGTCCCGTTCTTCTATTACATCCTCTAGTATATTCGATTTATCTTATATCAATATAAGACTAGATTTCTATCAATCTATGCCATATGCGCAGAAAGTAGATTAACCTATAATTTTATTAGAAACACGGTGTATTTGCTGCTTTGTTTTTATAAATCAGCAGCTTTGCCCTGTCCTTATCTTTTGTTTCATCTAACACATTCTAGGAGGTAAACCATGAAATTGAACAAGCTTGCTAAACAAGCAACAGTCGTATCATTGAGTGCAGCTATTTTATTGGGAGGTAGTGGATCACTAGCTTTTGCAAAACAAAAAGAAAAGTTAGACCACAAAGAATCTTATGGTATTTCACATATCACTCGATTCGATATGGAAAAAATGACGGAACAACAAAACGATTCTAAATTTAAAGTGCCAGCTTTTGATGAATCAACGATCAAAAACATCCCTTCAGCAAAGGGCTATGATGAAAAAGGTAATTTGATTGATTTAGATGTCTGGGATACATGGCCATTACAAAATGCAGATGGAACAGTTGCAGAATATAATGGCTATCAAATAGTATTTGGATTAGCTGGAGATCCTGATAGAGGATGGGACACATTTATTTACATGTTCTATAAAAAAATTGGTGATAATTCCATTGATGCATGGAAAAATGCAGGAAGAGTATTTAAAGACAGCGATAAATACGCTACCAATGATGTTATTTTAAACAATCAAGCAGAAGAATGGTCTGGTTCAGCCACTTTCACTTCTGATGGCAAAATTCGCTTGTTCTATACAAATCGTCAAGGCTGGGATCCTGATCATGGATTTTTTGGAAAACAAACATTAACTACTGCCCAAGTTAATGTATCTAAACTAGATGCAAATACATTAAAAATTGATGGGGTGGAAGATCATAAATCCATCTATGATGGTGGAGATGGATCTGTATATCAAACAGTTGATCAAGCTTTTTCAGGCGGAAATTATGCAGATAACCATACATTAAGAGATCCTCACTACGTTGAAGACAATGGACATAAATATCTTGTATTTGAAGCTAATACAGGAACAGATTATGGCTATCAAGGAGAAGAATCATTATTTAATAAAATCTATTATGGGGGCAACACTAAATTTTTCAGAACAGAAAAAGAGCAGTTATTACAAAGCCCGAAAAAGAATTTAGCAACACTAGCAAATGGCGCATTAGGAATTATTGAGATTAATGATGACTATACACTAAAAAAAGAAATGAAGCCGTTAATTGCTTCCAACACTGTTACAGATGAAATTGAACGTGCGAATATCTTTGAAAAAGACGGAAAATGGTATCTATTTACAAGTTCTAGAGGATCAAAAATGACTATTGATGGGATTAACGACAAAGATATTTACCTATTAGGATATGTAGCTAATTCTATTACTGGACCATACAAACCTTTAAACAAAACAGGTATTGTCTTACATCAAAATCTAGATCCAAATGATGTTACATGGAACTACGCTCATTTTGCGATTCCACAAAAGAACAGTGACAATGTAGTTGTTACAAGCTATATGACAAATAGAGGATTATTTGAAGATCATCAATCCACTTTTGCTCCAAGCTTTTTATTAAAAATTAAAGGCAATAAAACTTCTGTAGTAAAAAACAGCATTTTAGAACAAGGTCAAATCACTATAAAATAAATAAAAAAACGAGGTTGGGATAAAAGTATTTCAATTTAATATAACCCGAACAATTATACATTCATACTAAAAAGGATTGGTATAATTGTTTGGGATTTTTATTTATTGAAGAAAAAAGGTGTGTGGTAATCACCCGCAGACTGAATACACTTCGCTTTTCATGGGGCGAGCGCCAAGCCTCCTCGTTCCTGCGGGGTCTTGGACTTCTCGCAGCTCCCATAGGAGTCTCCGTGTATTCAGTCTGCTCCATTTAGTTTCTTTTTGAAAAAAATGTTGGAACGAAATACTCTTTAAAAACGGAGTGAAATGGAGTGTCTGTAACGCAATGGAACGAATTGGATTCACCACTAAATTAGAGATTGTTCGTCTTTATCCATTATTTATTTTGCTTTGTCCCACCCTCTTTTACCAATAGCAAAAAATACAGGATAAGCGCGGTGATATTACTTGAAGAAACCAGCAAAGCACACACAGAAAGTCCTATTTCTCTTATGCCTTATTATACTTGTCGGCATCCTCTTATTTTGGCATCAAATCACTAAGGTTTTTACTGAAACAGTAGACCAGCAAGAAAAGACCGTTGTTTCTGATGGTCAATCCTATCGTGCCAAATACCATTTTACTACTCCGGACAAGTGGAAAAACGACCCGCAAAAACCAATCTATTTAGATGGTTACTATCATTATTATTATCTTTACAATGGTGATTATCCTGATGGTAATGGTACAGAATGGAGACATGCTATATCAAAAGATTTAGTGCACTGGAAGGATAAAGGAATTGCCATTCCAAAATACACGAATCAAAATGGAGACCCTTGGTCAGGTTCTGTCGTTGTTGATAAGGAAAATACTGCCGGATTTGGATATGGAGCACTTATCGCAATCGTCACTCAGCCGTCAGCTAATCAGCAAAAACAAGAACAGTTCTTGTGGTATAGCCTCGATAATGGAAATACATTCACTTCATCTAGCGATACACCTATTATGGAAAACCCCGGAACCGATGATTTTCGTGATCCCAAAATCATTTGGTCAAAAGAGTATCGTAAATGGATAATGTTAATGGCAGAAGGAACAAAGGTTGGTTTTTATGAATCCTCTAATCTGAAAGATTGGACATATCTCAGCGATTTCTTCACAAACGATATAGGAATTGTGGAATGTCCGGACCTTTACTATATGCAGACAAATGATGGGAGCTTCAAATGGGTGCTTGGTGCGAGCGCAAATGGAAAAACAAAGAATCAGCCTAATACTTATGCTTATTGGATTGGTCATTTTGATGGAAAGCATTTTACAGCTGATCATCCAGAACCCCAATGGCTTGATTATGGTTTAGATTGGTATGCTGGAGTGACATTTGAGGATGGAAGCAATAGTGATGATTACAAAAAAAGATATGCTTTTGCATGGATGAATAATTGGAATTATGCCGACAATACCCCTACATTACAAGAAGGCTTTAATGGAATGGATTCTGTTGTGCGACAAATTCAATTAAAAAATAATGGGGAAAATTCCTATTATTTAGCTTCCCAACCAATCGAAGCATACAACAACCTAGCCAAGACGAACGATTATCTAAAGGAAATAGAAGTAAATGGCCAAAAGCAACTAGAGATGACAGGAGAAATTTATCAACTAGAGACAGACATCTCATGGACAGAGTTAGATAATGTCGGTTTAAGACTTAGAGAATCTTCTGATCAAACGCGATATGTGAATGTAGGAATATTTATAAAAGATAACTACTCGTATGTAGATCGTTCTTTTACCGAACATCCAGATCAGCAGAATTCACATTCAGAAAGTACAGCACCCTTTCCTGCTGAACAAAAACAAGTACATTTAAAGATTCTTGTTGATAAAAGTAGTATCGAGGTTTTTGTAGATGATGGGAAGGTTGTGCAATCGAATTTAATATTTCCTCACGCAGTTGATCAAGGCATCACGTTGTATTCAGATGGCGGGACAGCAATCTTTAAGAATATGACGATTACACACTTAGATTAATGGAATTGCCACTCTTTCCAAAGCCAGAAAACCGAATATCCTTTTTCACTAATTGTCAGCTTGCCTTTTACCATATCTACTGTAGAGTCTACCCTATTTAGTGATGGCATTTTTTCTTAAGTACCCT
This sequence comes from Niallia sp. FSL W8-0177, assembly GCF_038006285.1. Taxonomy (NCBI): domain Bacteria; kingdom Bacillati; phylum Bacillota; class Bacilli; order Caryophanales; family Bacillaceae; genus Niallia; species Niallia sp. FSL W8-0177. Next base: position 740,351 of record NZ_JBBOUX010000001.1, on the reverse strand, counting down.
CTATTTAGAAACAATATGTAAAAGCACTTTTCCTTATTTGGGAGAAGTGCTTTTACATACTGTATAATGCTTTCATTCTCTTTTATTTTATTACCCTTATTTTTACTTCCTTTGTAAGTTCCGTTTCAGGATGCTTAACCTGTATGTTTGTTACGCCTGGTTTTAATGCTTTAACGAAAATACCTTTTCCTTCGTCAGTAGACTCCGTTATATCGATTATGTCTTGTTCAGCGATGTCCCAACTAAAAGGAGAACTGCTCTTAATCCAATCTGGCTTTAAAATCGCTTTAATAGTTTGGATTTCTCCTTCTTTAAGAGTTAAATATTCCGAACTTACTACTATACGTTCGACTTCCTCTTCCTTTGGGCGCTCTCTCCATGTTGAATATAAAGGATAAAATTCTAGTGAAGCAACCTTCATGCTTCCACCTTTTGTATATAGCTCTATCCCGTTGCTCGTAGGCTGGGAATAGATTAAATTCGTAAAGACATATTCCCCATCGTTTATAAACACCTCAACAGAAGATTCATCAACAAATCCTCTAATCTTTATTCGCTTCTCCTCAATAGGGTAAGTAGTTGTATGGTTATTCCCAAATTGAAATGGATTCCCATTTCGATCCAATATCGTTTCTAACCCAGCACGAGATCTATCTAAGAATAGTTTATTCTCTTTTGTATTTACACCTATAACCGTATTTTCGTCCTCTGATTGTCGAACGCGAATACCGAATTCCTCTACGTTTTCCCATTCCAGCACAGCTTCAAATTCATAAGTAGTACCCGAAAAGTCAGCAATTGCCTGCTCCCCATTTACCTCCATAGGATCAATAGCAATATGATTGACACGTAAACTTTCTAACTCTCTAACCGGTTCTTGAAATAATTTAATATTTCCATCCTTAACGGTTTTCAAATATAGTTCACGTGGAATTGACATAGATCCCTTCCATGGTTCTGTCGGCGATTGATAAGGATATCTCCAATTCGCCATCCAGCCTAACCATATTCGGCGCCCATCTTTTTCCGGGATATCAGAAAAGGATTGAGCCGCATAAAAGTCTTGCCCAAAATCTGTTGTTAAAATAGTTTCTGGGGCATTATCATTAATAAATTTTGTTCCGTCAAACTCTCCAATAAAATATTGAGCAGTTGATCCATTTGTTTCTTCATTATCTCCAACGCTAACTTGCAATACCCATTTCTTCTTATTCTCATCACCATCTACAGGCAATTCAAATAAATCAGGACATTCCCATACAGCTGCATGAGATCCCTCCTTATCCCCAAATTGACTCTGAAACTCCCAGTCAATCAAATTATCAGAACGATAAAACGTCACACTTTGATTTGTCGAAACAACCATTACCCATTTTTTAGTGCTCTCATGCCAAAATACTTTTGGATCACGAAAATCCTTTATTCCTGGGTTTGGGATAACCGGGTTTCCTTTATATCTTTCCCATGTTCTCCCATTATCTTTACTATAAGCAATGCTTTGGGATTCTCCTCCCTCTGTATTTGTATAGATGGCAACTAACCCGGCTTTCCCTTCAAAAAATCCTGTGGAATCATTCCAATCCACCACAGCACTTCCAGATAATGCTTGCCCTAATTGGTCATGTTCTAATGCAATCGGCAAATGTTCCCAATGTAATAAATCCTTGCTCACCGCGTGTGCCCAATTACCATTTTTTTGATGAAACAGATGATACTCTCCCGCAAAATAGATGAGTCCATTAGGGTCAGCTAAGTTTCCAGAAGGGGTTGAAAAATGATATTGGGGTCGATACAATTCTGTATAATAATCGGAAGTGGCAGCTTCCATGTTATCCGGTCTCAAGCCATCCAAATTTTTCTCTTCCTTTCCCATTTGGTTGATACTACAGCCCGTTAATAGCCATGTAACAGACAAAACAGCCGTTAATATTCTTTTTCTCAATTTGAAATCCCCCCCTCCTCCTTTTTAACGTCATTTTTTTTCCTTTTTATTGACCACTATAAAGTCTTCGATTTGGTGAAGAGTAGGCATGGCTGGAATTCCACCTTTATTTGTTGCCACATATGCTCCCATCGCATTTCCGAAATTCAATATTTGCTTTAATATATCTTCGCTTATTTTAAAATTCAATAGATCCCTCTTTAATAATTCATATAGAACGCCAGCAAGAAATGCATCTCCGCATCCAGTTGTATCAATAGCTTTTACAGCTGCTCCTGGGACAAATACTAAGCCATCCTCTCCATATGCATAGCTTCCCTTATCTCCCACTGTTACAAAAAGCAGCCGTAAATGAAACTCTTTATATAACTGCTTTGCTCCTGAAAAAATATCTGTTGTATCCGTTAAAAATGCTAATTCTTCTTCCGAAACTTTGACTATATCTGCAAAATGCAAGACTACTTCGATTTGTTCTTTTGCCTCCTCTAAGCTTTGCCATAGTAATGGACGAAGATTTGGATCAAATGAAATAATCTTTTGCTGTTCTTTTGCATAATTTAATGCTAATAAAGTTGCTTCTCTTGCTGGCTCATTTGTCATGGATATTGATCCTACATGTAATATTTTTGCATCTGCTATTAATGATAAATCCACATCATCTTTAGATAACATCATGTCTGCACCAGGCTGTCTATAAAAATCAAATGAACGATCCCCCTGATGATCAATATGCACAAATGCTAGTGTCGTTTTTATTGGGGAATAAACAATTCCATTTGTTTGCACTCCTTTATTCTGTAAAGTGGAAACGAGTAATTCCCCAAAATGATCCTTCCCTATACACCCAATAAATTCTGTTCTCAGCCCCAAACAGGATAAAGCCACTAGAACATTCCCCGGAGCCCCACCTGGATTGGCAACAAACATAGGAAACCCTTGTTCATTTTCACCTTGGGGAGTAAAATCAATTAAAATTTCTCCTAACGCTGTTACATCGCTCATATCTCTACACCACTTTTCTAACTTTTTTCCATTGAATTTCGTATAAAATAGCCAGAGGATAGATTCATTCAATCCCCTGGCTTTCGGTTATATATCAATTTTTAGAAGGAACAGATACCTTTCCATATACTAGATTCACTTCCCCATCTTTTGCAAACAAACATACCCGTTTGCTTACTTTATCAGGGAAAATTAAACTTGTTAATGCTTGCTCTCCGCCATTGATAAATAGTTCTAAGGAGGCAGAATCTACAATTATTCGTAGATCAAGTGATTGAGAATCCTCCAGATAAACTCGCTGCAATTTAGGGAAGTTATCAGAAAAATCAACTATCCCAGATTTTTCACGAGACAGACTCAGTACATTTTCGTTAACGTCAATAGTAATGGTTGTATGCTGTAAATCTGTATGTTCTATCTTTAATCCATACTTATTTGCATTTATATTCTTTAAGGATAGGATTATCTCTGTGTATTCATCATCCACTTCAAAAACAGTGCTTTCTTTGGCTGTAATGATTGTGTCTGTTCTTTCTTCTTTTCTTTCAAAATAGGTATCTAATTCTCTCACTAAATGCTGGACGAGATAATACTCTCCCTTCTCCTCTCGCAATTCTAGCACTCTAGGGAGAGTCATCTGACTTCTCCATCCTTCTGTGGGAACTTGATTAGCGTAACGCCAATTACTCATCCAGCCTAGATAAATTCGTCTTCCATCTGCTTCAGGGATATCAGAAAAGCTCACTCCAGCATAGTTGTCCTTCCCATAGTCCAGCCATTTTATTTCTTCATGTTCTGGCATAAATTCCTTTCCATCAAATGAACCAACAAAATACTGCGTGCGCGACCCTTCATCATATTGAGGATTATCGCCAATACTGACAATAAGCACCCATTTTTTATCATTTGAATTGTCTATTGGTAACTCAAATAAGTCTGGACATTCCCATACCCCTTCGTGACAACCACAATTCTCTCCAAATTCACTTTCAAACTTCCAATCTTTTAAATTTGGAGCGGAATAGAAAGAGATGGTTTGCCCTGTAGCTAAAGCCATCATCCACTTTTGGGACTCTTTATGCCAAAAAACTTTAGGGTCTCTAAAATCGGGTTTAGAAGGGGGAGCAAGTACAGGATTCCCGTCATATTTGATCCACGATCTGCCCTTATCTAAGCTATATGCCAAACTCTGTGTCTGAACAGCCTCCTTGCCATGAACTGGCTCCAAGTGATGGGTAAAAATAGCCACTAACCCTGGTTCATCGTTAAAAAAGCCTGTTGTATTATTCCAATCCACAACTATGCTGCCTGAAAAAATGGTTCCATTCTCATCAGGATGTAAAGCTATCTCTAATTCCTCCCATACGATTAAATCTTTGCTGACTGCATGCCCCCAATGCATTGGCCCCCATGTGCTGCCATGTGGATTATGCTGATAAAACAAATGATATTCTCCTTTGAAAAACACTAACCCATTCGGATCATTCATCCAATTTTTTTTAGGGGAAAAATGCAATGCTGGTCTGTATTTTTCGAGTTTAGTAATCTTCAATGTCATGCCTCCAATTAATTTACTGTTCTGTCATAGCCATCCTGCTTAATTTGCAACCAAGTGCTTAGACCTAGTCTCTCTAATTCTTTCAAGTAATCTTCCCATTCTTCTTCAATTTTTCCATTACTCATCCATTCAGCTCTTTTTCTATTCACATAAGCAAATAGATCTGTTTCAATTTTTGCCTTTTCATCTGCCTCTTCTAGTGAGAAAAACACTGGTGGATAAAAGTTCTCTGCTTTAATATGAGGAACCATATTCTTTTCTAAAATATTTAATCGCCAAGCAGCATCTTCTGGTTTTGTTGTGTACACGCCATAATACTCATCTAGTATAGCCAATGGTCCTGCGATATTTGTTTTTTCTCTTATTTCAACTGGTGCTGCGCCTTCTAGCGGAAGATGCTTTAACATACCAGCTTTCTCATCAAATTCAAAAATATTTTGCTGTTTCGTATCCCCATATGTTCCCCAGTTATCTTGAACAGATTGCAGTGGTTCATACAGTTGATCAATCCATTTTGCGGTTAACTCTAAATTCTTATTCGCACTTGTGATAACCATTCTTCCTCTATCAAGACCAAATCCATTTGTTTGCGCCACATTTTTTTCACCACTTGGTCCTTCTAATGGAGGCATTACATCATAGGTATCATTCATGCCACTAATATTTCCTTTATCCCATGTAAAGTAAAGACCATATTTTGAATCTTTTCCTTTCGCTACATATTTATTCCAATCTTGTTCATATGCTTCTACATCAATTAAACCTAAATCATTTAGTTCATTAAAGAATTTTAACGCTTCTTTATACCCTTCTTCTGCTGCAGTAAAAATAACTTTTCCTTCATTGGAAACAACCGTATGATCCCAGTTATCTCCTAAACCAAAGGAAGCAAATAAGAAAGCTGGGTCCTCTCCTCCTTGATTCACAATAAAAGATAATGGTATTTCATCTGCTTCTCCATTACCATTTGGATCTTGTGTTTTAAACGCAAGAAGTACCTCTTTCAGTTCTTCAGTTGTTGTTGGCATTTCCAGCCCTAAATTATTGAGCCATTCTACATTTATCCAAGGAAGGCAATCAACTACTTGAATGCGGCTCTTTCCACTGCCAAGCTCTTCAATCCAAGGAAAACTGTATATATGTCCATCTGGCGCTGTAATCATCGATTTATATTCTGGAGCTTCTTCCAGCACCTTTTTAAAATTAGGCATATACTGATCAATTAAATCTTCAACTGGTATGATGGTTCCATCCTTTGCATATTTCAATAAATCATAATCACTGAAAGCAGCATCTAAAATGGCATCTGGCAGCTCCCCACTTGCCAACGCTAAATTCCGCTTCTCCACAAATTGGTCTTTCGTATAGTTTTTCCAATCAATATGAACACCTGTCTGCTCCTCTAATCTTTGATAGATTAGCTTTTCATTCGGGTCGGTTGGTGCCAAAGCTGAGCTTTGTGTCATAAAACGAAGTGTTGCTTTCTCTTTCAAAGGAAATGTAACATCAGTTAATTTTAAATCTTCTGTTGAAGCACTTTTACTTGTCTTTTCACCACTGCAACCTGTTAGAACAAGACCGGCAACAATAAAAGTGGAAAGAAGCTTATTGATTTTCCCCATAAATGAACCCTCCATATGCTTTTATTTAAATTATTTTAAAGATCCTACCATAACACCTTTTTCAAAGTATTTTTGGAAGAATGGATACATAATTAGAAGTGGTAAACTTGAAATAACAATAGATGCATATTTTATTTTTTCCGCTAATTTACTCAACTCAGCCATTGCTAATTGATCATTAATCATTCCAGGCTGAACTTGATTTTGAATCAGAATGGAACGTAACACTAACTGCAATGGATGTAATTCTTGGTCCTCTAAATAAATCATTGCATCAAAGTAGGAATTCCATTGCCCAACAAAGGCATATAAAGCGATTACAAAAATAATTGGTTTAGACAAAGGCAATACTATTTTTAGAAATATTTTTAATTCAGAAGCACCATCAATTTTTGCTGCCTCAAACAGCTCTTTTGGAAGCCCTTTAAAAAAGGTTCGTGCTAGGATAATATTCCAGACACTAATTGCTCCAGGCAAAATAATCGACCAAATGGTATTAAGCATTCCTAAATCCTTTACTATTAAATAGGTAGGAATCAACCCGCCATTAAAGAACATCGTAATAAGAAAGAAAACCATGATTATATTCTTTCCTTTAAATCCATCAAGAGAAAGTGGATATGCAGCAAATATCGTAATAACAATTGTGACAATTGTAAAACCTAATGAATAGATGACTGAATTGATAAATCCTTTTATCATTAATTCATCTTGTAAAATCCGTTTATAGCCTTCCAAACTCCAATTAGATGGATTTAAGGAAAATCCTTTACTAAGCAGTACATTGGGGTCTAAAAAAGAAGCCAATAAAATATAAAGTAATGGTAATAACACGATTAAAACAAGTAGTATTAAAATTATTTTGTTACTAAAAAGAAGCATTTTATCTGTTTTGGAATGGTTCTTCAATGATTATCCCCCCTTTATTAATATAACCCTTCGCCTTCATTTAACTTCTTCACTACAAAATTCACGAATACCAATAAAACTACGTTAATAACAGAATTAAACAAACCTACTGCTGTTGAATAGGCATAATCCCCGGCCTGCAGTCCTACTTTATATACATAAGTCGGCAGAATCTCTGAAGTTGGCAGATTCATAGAGGTTTGCATTAAGTAAGCCTTTTCAAATCCAATCGCCATAATCCCACCTGCTCCTAGAATAAACAACACTGCCATGATTGGTTTTAGAGTAGGAAGATCAATATGTCTTATCCTCTGCAATAGTGTTGCTCCATCGATTGTTGCCGCATCATGTAATTGAGGATCAACATTCGCAAGTGCTGCTACATAAATAATCGATGACCAGCCTGCCGCTTGCCATATTCCTGATAAAATATAAATGGATCTAAAATATTCAGGCTCTGTCATAAAGGAAACTGGTTTATCGTTAAATACCGATAATAGTGAATTTATTGGACCTGTAGGTGACATAAAGATAAATAACATTCCTGTAATGACAACAACTGATATAAAATTTGGTGCATACAATATTAATTGGATATTTTTTTTGATAGCAGCTCGCCGTACTTGGTTTAGACTAAGTGCTAAGATAATGGGTACTGGAAAACCCAATATTAAACCATAGAAACTTAATTTAAGCGTATTCATAAAAATCTCTTTAAAATTGGGAGAAGTTAAAAAATCTTTAAAGTGTGTTAAACCTACCCAATCACTGCCGATAATTCCCTTCATTGGACTAAAATCCTTAAAAGCGATGATTGCCCCATACATTGGGATATATTTAAATACAATTGTTAAAATGATGGCTGGTACTAAAAATAAATACAAAGCATAATTCTTTTTGAAATATTGAATAAAATTTTCTTTTTTGTGCTCAGGTAAAAATTCACCTTTTACTTTATGGGAAGTCTTCTTATTAGTTGTTTTCGTTTCAGGTACTGAAACTGACATTTTATTTCGCCACCTTCTTTAGAAAAAAGTTGAATGATTTTAGTGTCAACCGCTTGACATATTTCTAAATCTCCTTTCTCCAATTATGTATATCAACCGCTTTCATATTTTTTCATGTCAACCGCTTGATATATTTGATTTTAAACGCTTTCACTCGATGTGTCAACCGCTTGACTTACTTATTTTCAAAAAAATACAATCTAATTTTTTAGATTATATTTTATCAAAGGAAACTATTAGATTAGGCCGTCTCACTCTTTAGCAATTGAACAGGTAATATAACTTCCATTCTTTCATCCTTATTTACTTCATTAATAATATCCATTAATCTTAATACAGCTGATTGTGCAATTTCCTCAATTGGTTGTTTAATTGTGGTTAATTGAGGTAACAGCCTCCTTACACTTTGCGTGCCATCATATCCTATAACTTTTAATTGATTAGGAATCTGAATTCCTAGTTCACTCGCTACTTTCAAACAAGTAGATGCGATTAAATCATCACTAGCAAAAATCCCATCCGTTTCAGGGTGTTCTATAAATATCCTTTTGATTGTTTCCGCAGTTGCTTCCTCATCAAAAACGCTATTCAATTCATAGGTAATGGGATTAGCTACTTGATCTTCATAGGCTTTTCTTCTATTTTGGGTTGGTGTTTCTAACTCACTTGGTCCATTTATATGAACAATTGCTTTGCAACCATGATTAAGTAAATGTTGAACAGCCAATTTTCCACCTTCATAGTTGTCAGAACCTATTACAGGAATTGTTGGTGATAAGTAATGGTCAATTGCGACAATAGGTAGGTTAGAATTCTTATATATTTCAATTCCACGATTATAGGAACAAACAATAATTCCATCTACTTGATGCCTAATAAGCATCTCTGCATATGAAGTTTCTTTAGCAACTTGTCCTAAACTATTACAGAGAATAACTTTAAACTCATGATTGGAGCATATATTCTCTATATATAAAGCTAATTCACTAAAAAAGGGATTATTAATTGTTGGCAAAATAAGGCCAATAAAATTGGTCCGTTTTTTAAAAAGAGAGCGTGCTATATCATTAGGATAATAATTTAAATCCTTAATGGCTTGCTCTACTTTTTCTCTTGTTTTTGCACTTATATATCCTCGATTATTCAAAACACGTGAAACCGTCGTTGGCGAAACACCTGCCAACTCCGCTACATCTTCTAATTTTACTTTCATAATTACCACCCGAAAAATCATAAATTATTTAATATATCTGTTAACCGTTTTCATACATATTATCATAAACTATTTTTTTTTGCATCTTCCACCTACCCAATATATTCCTTCTGCTCCTATAATTCTAGATTACAAGAACCCTATTTACCCTTATAGTGATAGAAGGATTTGCCATTCATTCCTTTTTATTTGGGTTTCTAATCAAGGAATATTGGCCTTTTACTTCAGAGGTATTTTTTTCCTTCTCTATGTCTATTATGAAATATAGTACATAAAAAAGAAAAATCATTCCCCAACCGTTTTTAGTATGAGGTGAGATATGGAAAATATAAGTAAGAAAAAAGTATCCAGTCATTTGGATGAGAATGTTGGATATCTAAAGGAAGAATTAGGTGTTGGACAAAACTTTGACATGATCCATTTAGATGTCGAATATGCTGGCATCCGAATGGCTATGTTTCTTGTAGACGGATTAGTAAAAGATGATATATTACATTTGCTCATGAAGTTCCTTGCCAAAGTAAAAAAAGAGGAATTAAGAAAAGATGTTTTAAAGAAATTATTGAGTACCTATATACCTTATATAGAAATCAGCACAGTTGATGATTTGAATAAGGTTGTCGATAATGTCCTCTCAGGTCCAACAGCACTCCTTATCGACGGTATTGACGAAGTCCTGCTGATTGATGCTAGAACCTATCCTGTCAGAGGACCACAAGAGCCTGATACAGAGAGAGTTGTCCGCGGTTCCCGAGATGGCTTTGTAGAAACAATTGTGTTTAATACAGCACTGACAAGAAGAAGAATCAGAGATCGGACGCTGCGAATGGAATTTATGCAAGTAGGGCGTCGTTCCAAAACGGATATTGTTATTTGTTATATTGGTGACATTGCAGATCCAGATATGGTCGAGCAATTAAAGAAAGCGATGTCCCATATTGATACTGATGGATTACCGATGGCGGAAAAAACAATTGAGGAATTTATTTCAGGAAACAACTGGAACCCTTTCCCAAAAGTACGTTATACAGAACGGCCTGATACAACGGCCATCCATCTTTTTGAAGGACATGTATGTATTTTTGTAGATGGCTCACCGTCTGCCATGATCACACCTGTTACTTTCTGGCATCATTTGCAGCATGCTGAAGAATATCGGAACAATCCGCTTGTAGGTGCCTATTTACGCTTTGTTCGTTACCTAGGTGTGTTTGCTTCCCTTTTCTTATTACCTTTGTGGTATTTAGTGAGTATAGAACCAAGCCTATTGCCTGGATCTTTATCGTTTTTGGGACCGAATGAATTAGGGCAGGTTCCCTTAATTGTTCAGTTTCTTTTAATAGAAGTTGGACTGGATATGCTGCGTATGGCCGCCATTCATACACCTACATCGCTTGCCACTGCATTAGGGCTTGTGGCTGCCTTAATGATTGGACAAGTCGCAGTAGAGGTGGGGCTGTTTTCAAACGAAGTTATTTTGTATTTCTCTATTGCTGCGATCGGAACTTTTGCAACACCTAGTTATGAGCTTGGTTTAGCAAACAGACTTGTCCGGATTGTGCTGTTAATTTCTACCGCTATCTTTAAAGTTCCTGGATATATCGTTGGCGTAGCTCTGTTTATTATCTTCCTTGCAAACATGAAATCATTTGGAGTTCCCTATCTATGGCCTTTCATTCCATTCAATTACCGTGCAATGAGAGATATTCTTGTTAGAACACCAATTCCTTTAAAGAATCGCCGTCCCCGTATTTTAAATCCCAATGATCCTGATCGATAATTATCGTCCCAGCAATTTCTGCATCTGTAAGGTCTTACAGCCTTAGGTAATCTAAGGCTGTTTTCTATATGCTAAAATGCCTTTATCCGAGGCCCCCTATAAATGGTTAACTACTCCCTTCCCTTCATTCCAAATTCCCTATCTGGTAAGACAAAAAAGAAATGACTTCTAAAAAAACTAAACAGGTACCTAATAATTTTCTTTGCATAGTTTATAAAGAACTTAAAATCCAGACAGTATAAGCGGAAATGCTATGTTAAAAATAGGTTGGTTTGATGATGAAACAGTCAACTTTACAGAAAGAAAATATATGTACGTTAATGTCTAACTATTGATTGATGGCAGAGAATATCATCTTCTACAAGCTTCCTTAACATAGCTGACAAATAAAATAAAAGTATGAGGAGATGATGCTTCTATATGAAAAAAAGAATAAGAAAGAAAACAGTCGCTTTAATCTTAGGATGTATGCTGCTTTTATCTACCATTTTTCTTTCTGCTTGTTCATTACCAAATCCGCCAGGTGAGAATAGCAGCCATGATGAGGTATTCCGTATTGGTTATCAAAAAAATGGACCACTCCTTATTTTGAAGGAGCTAGGTACATTAGAAGATCGTTTAGAACCACTTGGATATAAAGTAGAATGGTATGAATTTCAAGCAGGCCCGGCTTTACTTGAAGCATTAAATGCCGGAAGTATAGATTTTGGTCGGTCAGGTGATTCTCCTCCAATCTTTGCTCAAGCATCTAATTCTGCCTTACAGTATGTTGCGGCAGGAAAATCAAAGTTTGAAGGCTCTGGCATTTTAGTGAAAAATGATTCTTCCATCAAGACATTAGAAGACCTGAAAGGGAAAAAAATCGGTTTTGCCAAGGGAAGTAGTTCCCATTATTTATTAGTAAAAGCATTAGAAAAAGCTGGTTTAAGCTATAGTGACATAGAACCTGCTTACTTATCGCCTGGAGACGCAAGAATTGCTTTTGAAAAAAAGGAAATTGACGCATGGGTTGTGTGGGATCCTTTTACCGCAAATACACAGTTACAAGCTGATGCAACACTATTAGTAAATGGAAAAGGTCTAACTAGTGACCGCGATTTCTTTCTAGCTTCCTCTGACTTTCTTCAAGAAAACGAGGATATTATTAAAGTAGTGATGGAAGAGATACAAAAATCATGTCAGTGGGCAAATGAGCATCCAGAAGATTTAACAAAAATGCTTTCCTCTATTTTGGGTATTGATGAAGCCTCTATGAGAATGGCTGTGGAAAGAAGAGTTTATGGAGTAGAAGAAATAAGTGATTCAATTATAAAAGAACAGCAAGAAATTGCAGATACCTTTTATAATCTCCAACTTATACCAAAGAAAGTAAAGGTGAATGAGAACGTTTATACAATTGATTTAAAGGATGAGGAAAAGTGAAGAAAACATCTCTCTACTTCATAAAAAAAATATTGCCATGGGGCATTCCTATTTTATTGCTTATCGGCTGGCAATGGATTATTAAGGCAGGGATTATTTCATCACGAATACTTCCCGCTCCATCGGATGTCTATCTGGCTGCCATAAATCTCTTTCAAACGGGAGAGTTAACTCATCATGTATGGATTAGTTTATGGAGAGCGTCTATTGGATTTCTGATCGGTGGTACGATTGGATTTGTATTAGGTTTATTAAACGGCTTATTCCGATTTACAGAGCTATTACTTGACACCTCTATTCAAATGTTACGAAATATTCCCCATTTAGCTCTAATACCATTAGTCATTCTTTGGTTTGGGATTGGAGAAGAAGCAAAAGTATTTCTTGTAGCTTTAGGGGTTTTATTCCCCGTCTACCTTAATACCTATCATGGTATTAAATCCGTTGATAAAGGATTAATCGAAATGGGAAAAATGTATGGGCTAAATGGCTTTTCTCTTTTCCTAAACGTTATATTTCCAGGCGCTCTTTCTTCCATACTTGTAGGTTTACGATTTTCATTAGGAATTATGTGGATTACTTTAATTGTCGCAGAAACAATATCCTCTACTTCTGGGATTGGTTATATGGCAATGAATGCAAGAGAATTTATGAGGATGGATGTAATTGTATTAAGTATTCTCCTGTATGCATTACTTGGAAAACTTTCCGATGTAATCGCTCGTTTTATGGAAACACGATGGCTTAAATGGCATCCTAGCTACCAAAAACATTCCTAAAGTAAAGGAGGATTGGAAGATGAGTAAAGAAAAAATATATCTAGAAATTAAAAATCTCGAAAAAAGCTACAATGAAACCAAAGTCTTAAAATCTCTAAATCTTAAAATAAATCAAGGCGAATTCCTTGCAATTGTCGGGAAAAGCGGCTGTGGAAAAAGTACATTACTTCGCTTACTGTCAGGGTTAGAAAAACCAACTAAAGGTGAAATACTCATTGACGGAAAACCTTTAAATAGTTTAAATAGGGAAGCATGCATGATGTTCCAAGATGGACGCTTGCTTCCATGGAAATGCGTATTAGATAATGTGAAATTAGGAGTAAAAGGAATTCGCCGAGAGGGAGCTATTCAGGTTTTGCGTGATGTTGGATTAGAAGATAAGAAAGATGAATGGCCAGCAAATCTTTCTGGCGGACAGAAGCAGCGCGTAGCATTAGCTCGGTCTCTTATGCATAAACCAAGGTTGCTGTTACTTGATGAACCCCTTGGAGCATTAGATGCTCTTACCCGTCTTGAAATGCAATCTATGATTGAAAATATTCAAATGACCCACGGATTTACCTCTTTATTAGTAACACATGATGTCGAAGAGGCTGTAGCACTTGCTGATCGAGTCATCGTTCTTCAGGATGGCATTATTGCTCAAGATATACCAATTACTCTAGAAAAGTCACGCCAGCGAAATCATGCTGCTTTTGCCTCTTTAGTAAACGATATATTAAAAAAAATCCTCCATCCAACCGACGAAAAGTCCCATCGAATGATTGAGGAGGAACGAAACTTAGCATTAAAAACGATTCCAAAGCTAAATTAATAAGTGTTATTGGAGGAGACTAACTTTTTTTGTCTGGTCTTCTTCTTTCTTTTTAGCATGGCAACAGAATAAACCTAATACTCCTTTTTAAACAAGATACCCCCATCAACTGACCATCAGTTAAAGCGAACAGTCTCTTGGAAGAAAAACTCCCCATTCCTCTAATAAAAGTCATTCCTTTTCATGGTTCTGCATACACTTGTTATTATAGTGGACATGCATACTAAATGAGGGATGATTTTTTTGAGAAAAAAAAAGCCGGTAACTTATTCACCTTATCGATTTAGAAGAATATGTAGACAATACTCCTTCATTTTGCTTGGAGCGATTATACAAGGATGTGCAATGGGTATATTCCTTTTTCCAAATTCTATCCCTTCTGGAGGAGCTGGCGGTTTAACTGTTCTCTTTCATTATTTTTTCAACATTCCCCTAAGTATTATTCTTTGGATAATCAATTCTTCTATGCTCCTTTTTGCCCTCCATTTCTTAGGCGGCAGCAGTGCAGTTGGAACATTATTTGGAATTACGATCACTTCAATAGCCGTTAATCTTTCCCAAGCCTATTTCAGTACACCCTTTTCCAATGTGTGGATAGATATGCTTATGGGATCCTTGGTACTCGGTACGGGAATTGGCATACTTTTAAGGCAAGGTGTATCGAATGGCGGAATCGGAGTTATTGCTTTAATCATCTCCAAATATAGAAATATTAATCCAGGTAGACCATTATTTTGGATAAATGGGGTAATATTTGTTATCACTGCTTATATTATCGATTGGCAAATTGTGATACAAGCCCTCATCTGTCAATGGTTATCCACACAGATTGTTGCCTATCTCTATAATTTAAGAATCCGACTACCTATACCTGGCCCTGCCTTTGCCTGGCGGAAAAAATAAGGATGTCGGGATAATCCCCAACATCCTTATTATCTTCCTTCAATAGGCTCTAAAAAAGGAATAACTTCTTTTGCATCCGCTTCTTTTTTGTCTTTCTTCCCTTTTTCTCCCTGCGGTTGTTTTTTATCCTCTACTTTAATTAATAACAAAGCTAGAAGACCAACGAGACAAGTAAATCCAGCTATTGATAAAAACATACCTA
Source organism: Niallia sp. FSL W8-0177 (assembly GCF_038006285.1). Classification (NCBI taxonomy): domain Bacteria; kingdom Bacillati; phylum Bacillota; class Bacilli; order Caryophanales; family Bacillaceae; genus Niallia; species Niallia sp. FSL W8-0177. Next base: position 725,198 of record NZ_JBBOUX010000001.1, on the reverse strand, counting down.
TCCGAGACCAATCCATCAACCTTCCGAAAATTGGCGGTCCGATTGCAACTCCCAGGAACCGCACAGAACCATATAAGGAGGTAACGAATCCCCTTCTTTCTTGGCCAACAGCACCTGTAATAAAACTATTAATACATGGCAAAATTAAACCAGTTCCAACACTGCTGACTGCAAGGACTGCTATAAAAGGAACAAGACTCTTAAATAAACTTAAGGTTGCATAAGATGCAGTGACAAAAATAAAACCAAGAACGATTAACTTTTTCATTAATTTTTGATTTTTTCCTATTTTACTTCCTGTAATATAGGATGTTGTACACATTATTAATAAGGGAATTGCTAATATTAACCCCTTGATAATTCCATCAATTTTATGCGTATTCTCTAAAGTATCTGATAAATAGAAAAGAATACCGAAGAGAGTAAATAAACAGGTTGCCCCTGCTAAGTATGCCGTAAATAACCATTTTCCTTCATGTTTAAAAACACTTACTAACCCTTTTATATATTTGCTTGGAGATGGAGGCTTTTTACTATGTTCTTTCTCTCTAATGAAAATCCATGACAAGATAATAGAAATTAATACAACCATTGGAAAAGCAAAAAATACGCCATACCAAACAATTAAGGCAATGGCAGAACCAAGTATAGGAGAAAGTACTTTCCCAAATCCATTGGATGCTTCCACAAGTCCCAAAATCCTACTTTCTTTCGCTCCTTTATATAAATCGGCCGTTAATGCCATTGCTATCGGCGCTGTTCCAGCAGCACCTATCCCTTGTAAAGACCGTCCTACTAAAATCCATGTATAAGCATGAGAAAATTTCGCTGCAGCAAATCCAGCTAATATTCCTCCAACTCCATATAAAAACAAAGCAGGAATAATAACAGATTTTCGTGTAAAGCGGTCCGATAAATAACCTAAAATGGGAATAAAAAAAGCGGCAACTACAGAAAAAACTGTTATCGTCATACTAGCTTGAAAAGCAGAAAGATTAATTTCCGTTTGCATTTTTGGCAGTATTGGTATTAACATGGAATTTCCTAGTGTCATAATGAGCGGGATAGAACCAATCGCTACTGCAGTCATTTTTGTATTTTTTTTCTCCACAAACAATACCTCCGTTACTATACATCCGTATTCCATTATATTTTATGATTTTTAGGGATCTTTAGTTAGATTATCCGTACATGGAGAAGTTATTCCGTCTTACAAAATATGTTTATTTCTAGAATACAAACACTTGACGAGGGAGAAAATACATTAGCTAAGTGTTATAAAACTTGAACAACGGAGGAAAAAAATTGAAATTATTTATCGAATACATCTTGGATGAAATAGAACAAATTGGATTAAAAAAAGGATTTCGCACTTCTCTTTCCTCTAGTAAGAATGAAGAGAATTATCTTAGAGGCACATTACAGTATTTTGATAAAGACTTTTTTATTCACTTTGTCCTATTTTTCAGTTATCCGGAAAAAAAACCAAATTTAACTTATACCTTTTGGATATTAAATCACCATGGAAATGAACAGCTATTAAAAAATGTTAACGGCAAAGAAAGCGAAGAGGATGGGGCTGAGGCTGAGAACAAAAAGAAAAAGATAGATTTAATTAAAGAGCATTGCCTGAGTGAAATAAATGTCAATATTTCTAAAGGCGAGGAAATCCAAAAATTATTTAGGAAAATCGAAAATGTTCTTTCGAAGGAAGTCATTATGTCCTAATGTTTTTTTTTGCGATATTCTTCCAAAACAAAAGCAAAATAAATTGCCTTTTGACCACCTGACAAGGAGAAAAAAGGCAATTTATATTCATTATTCGCTTTTCACCCCATATATAATCAACCCAACTCCTAATAAAATCCACATCATTTTAACAAAGGATATTTTATCTGTTAAACCCCATAAGCCAATAAAGGTAGTTGCTATAAGTACAAGAGGACCAACTATTGCTAATGAGCTATTGATTATAAGTGCTTTTTCTATTTCATTTGCCTTCAGCATCAAAAGTGCTGCAGTAATTTCTATGCTTCCTGATAATAATCTTAGGATAACCATTCCGAGAACTGCTTTTTCAATGAACGATAACATATACTCCTCCCACCAATAGCAAAATTTACTACCATTATATGCAGTGGGATGTTTAATAGGACATGTTTTTGAAGCTCGGAATAGAAACTTGATTACGAACGGAATAGTAAAAGCCAACAAATCTATTGTTTAAAAGAACGCTGTCTTTTTTTATCTAGCTCCCTTATACATGAATTACAATAACCTAACTCCCCATCAAATTTATACCACTGTTTACACTTCAGACACTTCTTATGTAAAATTTCATTAATCATCAAATCATATCCGTAATATGTCATGACTTTTTCAATTTTCATTCCATCTCTTCCTTTCTCCTCTATATCCTTTGTTAAAGTATGCAAATTGCTATCAATTCGTGATAGCAATAAGGATTTTTTTGAAAAAGAAAGAGAATAGTACCCTAAAAAACTGCAACCTAAATAAAGATGCAGTCAGAAAATCGACAAACTCCTAATTCAGTAATTAGGAGTTTGTCTTAGTTTATACATATACATTCTTTTAAATAAGAATTGATTTCCGTTGCAGGGGTTCGCTTTCCGTGGGGCTCGCGCTGAGCCGCTTCGACCTAAAGGCCTGCAGGGTCTCAGACTGTCTCGCAGATCCCACAGGAGTCTCACCCCTTCCACTCCAATCAATGCATAATAATTCCATTTGCATTTCCTAAATTCCTTTTGTCAACAAGATGAGGTGCAGTTCTTTAGCATGTATTTTTAGTGCTGCTTATTTGGTAATTTAGCCTCTGGATGTCCTTTACCATGCTTTTTATTTTTTTCCTGTTTCTTTTGATCATCCTTAAGTTTTTCCACGAATTTACCTGTGTCTTCCATTATTAACCCTCCTAAAAGTTGTTCTTGTTATTTTAACCGTTTAGAGGATTTACATTCTTGGAGAGCAAATTAATTCTAATTTAGGGATGATATATTTATCGTGGCCATCGTTCTTCTCTTAAAGGGAAAACAGGGAATGGCTTATGGGGCAATGTCTGATACCAATAAGCAACAGTAGAAACATCATCCTGTCTCTCAAACAATCCACGATGGCTAACACCAATTTGTTGTACTGTTATCTTAATTTCCTCTTCAAAGCGAATAGGATCCATAATATGCCAGCGATAAAATCCACGCATTGGCGGTACATCATCATTATGGTAAGGATTAACAACGGTATTATCCTGTTTCGCATAAAACGGAAAGCCTAAAAAAGGTGTAGAATAAGTTGTTTCATCCATTTTGCCATGCTCATCGTATGTTGCAAAACTCCAAGCACCACCAAAATAATCCTCTGTTCCAGTTCCGCAAATAGTCGGGTAATCCTTGTCTCCATCTAGAAAAACCTTTACCTCCCCTTCTCCCCACCAATATCTTTCTAATGTAGATAATGCCATATACGTACCAACATACTGCCCTTTTCCTTTCACACCATCTAAAATAATATAATCCTGTCCTTTTTCAGTAATACTCTGTCTTCTCCATTGGGCATGAAAATAAGCTATTTCTTTTGGCAAAGTATCATATAAGCAATAGTCTACTTGATAAAAAAAGGCAGGAATTGCTTCTTCGCATTGATTTTCGATCGTAATGCGTGCTTTTTTATGAAAAGGCATAGAAAAATAACTATTCATTCCTCTATTTGGATTAACAGCTATAGGCATGGAATTCACTAAACACCCTTGCCCAAATCCACAGCAAAAGAAATCTCCCAATGGACTTTCAACTGATGGATTCTCTTCATCATCCCAATACATTCTAATAATAATATCTCTTAATACAAACGGATTTTTATCATTTATCTTTGCAGGAACCGTTATCCAAATATGTTCAATTACACCCGGTCCATCTATTTCAGCTAATACTTTTACTTCGCCTGATTTAATGTCTCTTAAGCACGGAGCCCCTTTTCGCGAAGGCCCAAGATTACTTGCTGCCTTCCCTCCACCTCCTTTTTCACCTGTAGGATTTTCCGCATTAATTGCTCTTGTTCTTCCATTATTTAAAATAGGTAAGGTAGATAGTCCATTAAACATCGTATCACTCCAATTTTTTTATTGTTTAACTCCTCCAGCAATAATTCCTTCCATAATGTTCTTTTCAAAAATCATCACAAATAAAATAATAGGTAAAGTAATGAACCAGCCCATAGAACTTATTAAATCCCATGGAACTTCAAAATTACTTGTTCTTGGAATCGTTGTAATCCCCACACTTAATACTTTAATTTTGTAAGAAAAAAATAAAGGGGTAAAAAACTCATTTAAACATTGGATAAAGTTAATAATACTAACAGTAGCTATAGCTGGCTTCATCAGCGGAAAATATACTTTGAATAATACTTGTAAAAAATTTGCTCCATCTACTTGAGCAGCTTCTTCCAAAGACGGAGGAATTTGTTTCACGAAATTATATAGAATTAGAACAGAGAACGGGAGCAAGGAACTCGTATATAAAATGGTTAACCCTAAATAGGTATCGACCAATTGTACCGACTTCATAAAATCGTATAGCGGTCGCGCAGTTATAACTGGTGGGATTAGTGCTGAAAACAGCAGCAATTTATATCCCCAGCTAACCCCTCTTGAATAATCATATCTGGCAAATCCATATGCAGCTGCCGTACCAAATATAATAGAAGCAACTAAAGATAAACCAGTAATCAACAATGTATTAATCGCCATTTCCCCAATTCCCAATTGAATAAATAAATCTTGATAGTTTTGAAAAGTAATGGTCTTAGGAAAGTAATCAATAGGAGTTTGGAATAGAGAACCCTTTGGCGTTATAGATGAAATAAAAATCCAGTAAAGAGGCAGCAAGATAATAATTGCTACAACAAAGGTCAATCCCCATCTAAGAAAAAAATAAAAACTCTTCGTCGACCTTATATTCATTCTTTACATACCTCCTAATAGTCATTTTTCTTGATCCCTAATAAACTTATACTGCTGATAATAATCATCATCAAAAATAAAAGTACTGCTATAGCAGAGGCATAACCAATATTTAAGTTCGTGAAAGCTTCTACTGCAATTCTATATGCTAGTAAACTCGTCGAATCACCAGGTCCTCCAGTAGTCATGGCATAGACAATATCATAGCTAACAATTCGCCACATGGTGAAAAAGATACATAATGTCAACAAATTCTTCATTATTAGGGGAATCGTAATAGAGAAAAATGTTCTAACCACATTTGAACCATCCATTTTAGCCGATTCATAAATCTCTTCTGGGATAAACTGAAGTCCCGCCAAAACGAGAATCGCAAAGAAAGGAACATCTTTCCATAAGTCCACCAAAATGACCGCAATTCTTGTAGATTCTGGGTGAATTAACCAATCGAAGTGAAATGTAGTAAAGATTCTTCGTATTAAATCATTCACTAAACCATAGCTATCATTAAATGCCCATCTTGCTGCTAACCCTGTTACAACCATAGGCATCGCCCATGGTATTAAAACAATTGTTCGTAAAAACTTCCTTCCTTTAAACTTCTGATTTAATAAAACGGCTAAGAATATACCTAAGATTACATGAAAGATCATGGATATGATGGTAAAAATCAATGTGAATTCTAATGAAGTAATAATCTTATCATCTTTAAAAATAGCAAAAAAGTTTTGAAATCCTATAAATGTTGCAACTCCGCCTTTAAACATATTAATTTCAAACATACTATTAATAAAGGTAACTATAATGGGATAAATAATCGTAAATCCTCTAATAATTAATACTGGTAGTATCAAAATCCAAGCAATAACTAACTTGTTTTGAAAGGATTTATTAAGAACAGTCTTCATTTTATAGCCCCTTTCCATAAAGAGGACCAAAATTCTATATAAATTTGATCCTCTTCATTTGTTTCAAGATTGTACTTACTTGGCTAAACGAGCAATTTCCTTTTGAGCTTGTTCTACTGCCTCATCTAAACTTATTTCATCAGAAATAAACTTTTGGAATATCGCTCCAATTCCATTAACAAACTCCATAGCCTGAGGAACTAAAGGTCTACCTCTCAACGTACTATTGCTGATATATTCTTTGACACTCTCTAATCCTTTGGCAGTAAAATTAGGATCATTAATTACATCGAGACGTGCTGGAAGTCTCCCAGACATTTCGCTATATGCTAATTGTCCATCAGGGCTAGCAATATATTGCAGTACTTTTTTTGATGCAGCTTTCTTCTCAGAAGATTTATTTAATACATAATGCCAGGAAGCAATAAAGGCATCGTTTGTCTCAAAAGTTGGCATTGGCTCTATATTTAATTGTTCAGGACTAAATTTCCCAGCTTCTTCAAATGTAGGAATTGCACCTGTATACATAAATAGCATTCCATATTTCCCATCAATAAATTTTTGATTCATAGGGTCATAGATATCAGCAAGCTGGGATATCGGGGTTACCTTTTCTTTGTGTGCTAAATCATACATAAACTGCAATGCTTCTTTTGTTTTTGGATTGGTCCAATCAAAATAATCGCCGCCAAAAAGATTAACAAAAGTACCAATTTCATTAAAAACATAACTTTTTTCCCATGAGCCTCCATAACCATATACACCATCTTTTGTTGCCGCTTTTGCGTACTCAAGAAATTCTTCTTTTGATTTTGGAGCCTCCATGCCTGTTTTTTTCAATAATTCATTATTCACCCAAAATGCTAAGATTTCTAAGTAGCTAGGCACGGAAAAGATGCTCCCATTATAAGTCGGTATATCCTTTATATATTGCTCAGAAAAATTCTTTACGATCTCAGGAGTCATAACCTCTTTCTCTAAGGGCTCTAGATAGTCTGCTCTCGAAAAGGCTGTAATTAATTCATCATTAACATGCATTAAATCAATTGTATTATCACCTGAAGAAAGAATAGTCGTCATTTTGGCTACCATATCATCTGGGTTGGTAGGTGTAACAATAATATTTAACTTTACTCCAGTAGCCTCTTCTATTTTCTTCTGATAAACAGACCATCCTGCCTTTGTTGAATCATTTGTCATTAAAGTAATAGTCTCTCCTTCAGCCTTCCCTTCGCCTCCGGAAGCTTGATCAGCATTAGAACTTGTGTTATTTACTCCGACACAGCCAGTTAGGAAAATTGCTGTTACAATCATTAAGCATAAAACAATACTGTACCACTTTCTTGATTTCTGCATTCCCTTAACCTCCCTTTTTATAAAACGCTTTCACATATTCGAACTCATTATATAAAAGAAAAAAAAACACTTAAATATAAATTCTCATCTAAAAAATATAATATTTGTTGATTGATTATATTTTTTAAATCTATTGCTTTAATAAACTTTTCTAGATAAACTTATGGATAAAAAGTAAGCGGTTTCTGAATGGAGGGGGAGAAATATTGTATGCGTCTATACTTCTATTTAAAGAAACTTTTTCAAAGATACTTTACTAGTTTTCAAAAGAAGATTTTATGGAGTTTTCTTCTTACTTCCATTATCCCATTAATCTCTTTATGCGTTCTCTCTTATTTTCTGTCTTACAATATTGCAAAAAATAAAATATTTGATTCCATCTCTTATTCAAGTAATCAATTAAATGTGATTCTTTCTAATCGTTTTGAGCAGATGAAAAATGCTTCCAGTTTAATTCAGAATTATTTATACCCGTTAGTAATTCAACCACCACAAAAGTTATCGGACCAATTAGAATCATATAGTACGGTTAGGAATAATATTATTTACTTAAAAGAAGCTTACTTGTTGGATAATATCACCATTTATATAAACCCACAATTTCTTTTCAGTGATGAAGGAATTACCTTCTTTCCTACAAGTGAGTTACATAAACGTGGAATAAACGAGCAGCAACTATCTATTAATACGAACAAGCTAGAATGGATTCTATCTGAGAATATTAATGAGCCCTTTGTGGTAAACCAGTCTTATCAAAAGAAAAGGTATTTAACTTGTTTTATCACCTATCAAAAGAAAGACACAAAAACAATAGATTATGCCATTTTTCTTGATTTAGATGCACAGGAAGTAAATCAATTACTTGATGAAAGTTCTACTGACGCTTCTATTAATAGCTATTTAATTGATCAAAACGGGATTATTTTAGCACATAATAATAGCAAGCTAATCGGCCAGCAAATGAAAAAAAAGATATTTAACAAAATAGCAACGAATGAAGGGCCATTTAAAATCAAGAATAACCAGTATATTTTTAAACGTAACGAAATAACTGGCTGGTATATTGTTACAGAAGTTCCAACAAGCTATATTGTTAAAAATACTATAGTCCTTATAAGTATCTTAATTTCAGCGGTCATACTAGTTATCATCATTAGCATTGTCAGCAGTTTATTCATCTCCAAGGAATTAAGTAAAAAAATAAGAACAATAGCTAAAACGATTAAATCAATCTCTCTTGATAACAATAATCTTATTTCTGTTAAGTTGCCTATAGATAAAGAAAAGGAATTTAAAGATGAATTTGATTCATTAGCAATAACATTTAACAATATGACAGAATCGATAAATACCAATTTTAATGCTATTTTAAATTTCAAAATACAAGAAGAAAAAATGAAATATCAGTTAGAGCAATCTAAAATAAACCCTCACTTTCTATATAACATGCTTGATTCTATTAAAACTTGTCAGACCCTTGGTCGAATAGATGATGCAAATAAAATGATATCCCAATTGGCGCATTTCTACCGGATGATTTTAAAGAAAGGCGATGAACTTATCCTAATAAAGGATGAACTAGAAATTGCTCAAGTTTATCTCCAGTTAGAAAAATTAAACAAAAGCATGGAATTTCATTGGAAGATAGAGAAAGAGGAAGGAATTGAAAATTTTCTTATTCCAAAATTTGTTCTGCAGCCTATTTTGGAAAATTGTATCCACCATGGAATGAATAATGTTAACACACCATTATTCATTCAAATTTCTATTACCTATAAAAATGATGCTATTCAATTTACGATCCAAGATAATGGGCGAGGAATTACGGATGAAAAAATAGAAACACTATGTCAGGTTCTAAACAATAACGCTTTTCGTACAAATCATTTTGGTCTAAGCAATGTAAATTATCGATTATCTTTATATTCATCCGAAAAGCCGACAATACAAATAAGTAGATTACATCCACAGGGTACTCTAGTTTCCTTCACTATCCACCAAATGATATCGGAAGAATTATTTTTTGAAGAATTAGGAGGATAAAATGAAAAAAATTATAATGATTGACGACAACACCGTTTGTTTAGAAGGTATTTATAAAAACATAAAGTGGGAAGACATTGGAGCGACCGTTTGTGGGATATATGCTAGTGGGATAGAAGCACTGAAAGAAATAGAAAAAACCCAGCCAGATTTAGTTATTTCCGATATTCAAATGCCAGAAATAACTGGAATCGAATTGGCAAAATCTATATTAACAAGATTTCCTTTTATAAAAATTATATTTATCAGTTCCTATGATGATTTTGTTTATGCACAGGAAGCAATTAGACTTAATATTTGTGACTATGTCGAAAAGCCAATTGACTATGATTATCTCACTACTGTCATTCAAAAAGTACTACGGAATATTCAACAAGAAACAGAAACGATGGAACAGTTAAAACATAGTCAACCAATATTGAAAGAGAAATTCTTTTTAAACCTTATTAATGCTGGTCCAACTTATGCAGAATACATGCTTCAAAATCAAGCTAGTTACCTAAATTTGCAATTTACAAAGAAGCGATACATTTGTATTTATTTAGAGATAAGTAAACATATAGACTACATGAACAGCCTCGGAGTAGAGCGATATCATCTCTATACTTTTCAACTGATTCATGCTGTAGAAGACTACTTCGCCTCTGAAGATGTCTATACTATAAATCAAGGGGGACGAATCATTTTTATTATTGGTCAAAAGCAATATCCCCATAAATTAAGTACCCATGTTATGAAAGCTTTCGAGACGATAAAGAAACAGTTTGATTTTTTGACGATTACAATAGGAATCGGTCATACGGTACAATCTATCTGGGAAATTTCGAATTCCTATCGAAATGCAAAAAAAGCAACAGAATATAAATTTATTTTTGGAGACAATAATATATATTCGACGGAAGAAATACATCAAGCTGCTTCTCCTCCTCTTTTTCTATCAAGACAGGATGAAGAATTACTAATTAATTTAATCTCCAAAAAAGACAAACAGGGAATTAAAGAATTTCTAGCCTATATAGAAAACAACTGGTCTAGTGTATATTATAATAAAAATGGCATTCTTTCATACATTTCATCCATTCTGTCAAAAATTTTGCGTTTTCTTTACGAAGTTGAAATTAAAGATACGGAAATTGTGGAGAAAATAACGCATACCTTTTCTATCTTGGATACATTTAACACGGTAGAAGAAGTTTGTGAAAATCTAGAAAAAATTTGTCTTCTTACTAGCGAGAAAATTCAACAATCTATTCATTCTAAACATAGCCAGATTGCTGAACAGATCATACAATATATCGAGAATCATTATAATGATTTAACGCTGAACTTAAATACGATCAGTAATCATATTAATATGAGTCCATCCTATGTTGGATCTATTTTTAAGAAAATTAAAAATACCAGTATATCTAAATATATTACATTTCTAAGAATAAATAAGGCAAAAGAACTCTTGTCTTTTACAAGTATACCAATTATGGAGATCAGTGAAAAAGTAGGTTATTCCAATCAATATTATTTTAGTGCATCCTTTAAAAAAGTAACCGGACTAACACCAACTGAATATCGTACTCATTCCACTACCGTTTAAATATAGTTGTACTCTGTTTGATCGCTTCATTCTACTATCAATTTTCTCGATGACACCTATCTAAATATTCATCTTTATTATTCGTCCCATCCAATATATGATTAATATAAATGAATAGGAAAGGGTGTAAATCCATGAAAAAAATTGCTGTTATTGATGGAGGAACTCGTCCCAATGGGAATACAGCTCTCCTGACTGAGAAAGTAATCGAAGGTATTCCGGTAGATACTATTCTGCTTAGAGAGTATACTATCCTTCCTATAATGGACATGCGCCACACTTTAGAAGGATTTCAAGAAAGAGAGGATGACTACAATTCAATAGTAGATCGCATACTTCCTCATGATATATTAATCTTCTCTACTCCTATATATTGGTACAGCATGTCTGGTTTAATGAAAAATTTTATTGATCGCTGGTCTCACTCACTCAGAGATTCAAGCTCTCCTGATTTCAAAGCGAAGATGGCGAGAAAAAAAGCTTATGTTCTGTCTGTTGGTGGAGATAATCCCACTATAAAAGGGATACCAATGATCCAGCAATTTCAACATATTTTTGATTTTATGGGGATTGAGTTTGGAGGGTATATTTTAGGAAATGGCAATAAACCTGGCGATATTTTGAAGGATAAAAATGCCATTTTTGCGGCTGCTCAGTTAAAAAAGGAATTATTATAAGAACGAAAGCATCTTTGCTTGCTTTCGTTCTTTCTTTATGTCAAGGTCAAAATCCTGCCACAGTTTCATTCAGTTCCTCTGTAGATACTGCCATTTTCGCTACCGCTTGATTAATCTCCTCTAGTAATTGAATAAGCAATTGTAAATCATTTTCTGTACTTTTGATCATTTTATTATTATCTCTGCTGCTTCCTAAAATGTTATCAAAAACATCTGTTGTCAATTTAATCTCGTGGTTACCTGTATCAACTACTTTGTTAATGGTACTAATTTGCTCAATCACATTAGCGATATGTGCAATAGTACCTTGGACTAGTTCTGTAATACTGGAAGAAGAGTCCTTTGTTTGTTCTGCTAATTTTCTTACTTCATCAGCGACAACCGCAAATCCTTTTCCATGCTCTCCTGCTCGTGCTGCTTCAATCGCTGCATTTAGTGCAAGTAAGTTCGTTTGATCGGCAATCCCTGTAATAACATTGACAATTCCACCGATTTTCTTTGAGTTATCTTCTAACTCATCAATCGTTTTCATTATTCGTTGAATATCTTCCTTCAGCTCTTGCATATTTTTAATTACTTTATCTAGTTGAAGCTTTCCATTTTCTGATCGTTCTTCCATTTCGATAGAACTAGCTAAACTTTTTTTAGCACTTGTAGCAATATGACCAGATTGTTCTACAATTTGCTCAACAGAAGCGCCCGTTTCTTCTGTCATAGCAGCCAAGTTTTCCACAAATCCTCCGACAAAATTCTTAATATCTATTTTCGCTTCTTGTTCTTTTTTAGCAATCATATTTTTTTGGGCATTATGCATGGAATCGATAACTAGTTGATTTTCTAGGTTGAATATTTTGGAAATGGCCATAAATAAAATAGTAGCTTCTTTTTCATTTAACTGTAGTTCTTGGTTGACCTTTATCATAATTTCTGTCATTAACAAGTGATAGACAGAAAGAAACCAGCGAATTTCCACACCTATTTTCACATACATTTGCGCTAACATTGCTCTTCTTTGCACGTATTCCCGATCAATTTTCCCATTAAAAAAAGATAAGAAATATTTCATGCTGTCTTCTGTTGAGATTCCAATCCTGGAAGTATCAATAATTTTAGACATACCTTCATGTGAAAAATGAAATGATTCTGTTCTAATAGCTGGTAGATGCTTTGCCACGATTGGTTGAATGCTTTTTAATAACGCTAAATCCTCTCTTTCTAAACCAATAACATTTAGCTGCATCTCATAATCTGAACCTTTTTCAATATCTATTGATACTTTATTTATTTCTTGGTCAATGAGTTGCTGAATTTTATTTTCTTTCTCTTTGACACCTTTTTTAAAAAGCATGGATTTTCCTCCTACTAAGTCCTTTTCCTTTATATCGGAAAAGAAAATGGATTTTACAGTAAAAAAGAGGGAATTATAAGAAATAAATGGGAAATAAATAATATATTTGTACCATACTCAAGTTGACAAGATTTTAATAATTGCGTAGATTTAAAAGAAGAATTGAAAGAAGTGGTACATATGGGCAAATTAGTTGAAAAAAGGAGCATACAACATGGATATTAAACAGATCACCGTTGCAGGCAGTGGCGTATTAGGAAGTCAAATTGCTTTTCAAGCGGCATATAAAGGATTTCAAGTTGCTGTTTATGATATTAATGATGAAGTACTAGAAAAGTCTAAAAATAGAATGAAACAATTAGAGGCATTTTATCAAAGAGATTTAGATGCAACACCAGAAGAGCTACAAGAAGTATATAACCGCCTATTCTACTCTACCAATTTAGGAAAAGCAACAGAGAAAGCAGATTTAGTCATTGAAGCAATACCAGAAGTAGTCCAAATTAAACGAGACTTTTATCAGGAATTAGCAAAAGTAGCACCGAAGCATACTATTTTTGCAACGAACTCTTCTACCCTTCTGCCAAGCCAATTTGCTGAAGCAACTGGTCGTCCAGAAAAATTTCTAGCACTTCACTTCGCTAATGAAATTTGGAAGAACAACACAGCAGAAATTATGAAGCATCAAACAACCGAGGAACAAGTATTTCAGACAGTGATTGCTTTTGCTAAAAGTATCGGAATGGTGGCTTTACCGATTCAAAAGGAACAACCAGGTTACGTATTAAACTCTTTATTGGTTCCTCTATTAGAATCAGCAGAAATGTTACTTGTGAACGAAGTCGCAGAAATTGAAACGATCGATAAAGCATGGATGATTGGTACAGGAGCGCCGCTTGGACCATTTGCAATGCTAGATGTAATTGGTATTACTACTGCTTACAATATCGTAAAGGGCAAAGCGGAAGCTACTGGTAACCCTGCTTATATAAAGCTTTCACACTTATTAAAAACAAACTATATTGATCAAGGTAAATTAGGCAGAAGTACAGGAGAAGGATTCTACAAATACCCGAACCCTAGCTTCATTCAGCCAGATTTCTTAAAAAATTAACATTAAAAACAGTAGAGGAGAATAGATAGATTCTCCTCTACTGTTTTGCTTTTACCTTCGCTACCCCTAAAGCATAATGGCTAAATAATACATTCTCTATCATCTCCCCTTGCGACTCTTCGCAATCAACAATAACAATTATTTCAGATTGGAATCCCTTCAGTAATCTTCTCTTCTTTTTTACTATAATTTCTGTAAAAAGACGAATAACAAATCCTAGTAAAAAGCCAGCTGCCGCACCAATTAGTCCCCAGTATATCGGCCCCCATGCAAGCTTAAATCCTATACTTGCAAACACAACAGATAATGCCGTTGCTAATGCAACACCTATATCAATAAGAGAAGTTCCGTCTGATCGATACAAGTCATCAAAAATCTTTCGTTGCTCGGTTCTATTATCAAGTGGAACAACAAATATATTTTCTTTTTTTATCCCCTTTTTTTCTAATGTGCTGAGTGCCATTTCTATAAAAACTGAGTGTTCAAATGTCGAAAATAATTGCATCTTTAATTCACCTTTTGCCCTTTTAATACTTGAAAAGACGAAGATTGATATTTCTCCCTAAAATAGAAACGTTGTTCTTTATCATATAGCTTATTGTTTTCTACCGTATTTATATAAGAATCAAATATTGCAAACCCATAAATAGATGGAAAAAACAATAGCCACTCTGGATTAATCACATCCGTCGCTTGTTTAATCTCTCCCAAAAACAATAAGGACAAAGCTTCTAGTCCATGAGATAAATAAAAAAAACACAACGCCCCAAATGATAACAAAGAATGCAGTTATTACTCTATGAATGTATAATTGCCCTAAACCAGGCATAAATAGGGACCAGATGATAGCCATGAGAGGATTTCTTTTATCAAGATAATTGATTTCCATGATACCGATACTAAATGAATTAAAGCGGTGCTCCTCTCTTTCTGCCAACACAAAGATTTTATTCAAATCTACCGTCGTTCGATAACTATCCCAAATAGCGAATATATAAACTGGGATATAAATGAGTAACCACCTTGTATCTAAGATTTCTTTAGCCTTTTCAATCTCTCCCTGAAAGGAATAAATCATCGACAAATTTAAATTGCTGTTTACATTTACTACTACTTCCCAAATAAATAAAACGAATCCTCGCAGATATTTGGATAATAAAAGATGACCAAATCCAGGGAAAGCTGCACTCCACCATGCAATGATATAAGGATTTCGCAGGTGAATTTGTGTAGTACCAAGCGTACTTACATGTGCTCTATATCTTCTTGCTGTATTGTCATTATTATAGTTGTCCATACTCACCTACACCTTTTCCATCTATGGATAATAAAAGAGAAATCATTACTAAAAGTTATTTTTAACAAAATCATGTAATTCCATCCATTTGCCGATTTTTTTAGTAGAATAGAACTAGAAGAAAAATAAACAGATTAGAATTGATAAGAATCTTTGGTTTATTAGGTTTATGTTAAACTGTACATAAATACATAAAGTTTCAAAAGGGGGAAAGGGAGTTGTCTCAAGCAATAATATTTGATATGGATGGTACACTCTTTCAAACAGACAAAATTTTAGAAATATCTTTAGATGATACTTTTCATTACTTGCGCTCGATTCATCAATGGGATGGAGAAACACCTATTGATAAATACCGCGAAATTATGGGTGTTCCATTGCCGATTGTGTGGGAAACATTACTGCCTAATCATTCCCTTAGCTTAAGAGAAAAAATAGATGCTTATTTTCTCGAACGATTAGTGACAAATATAAAAAAAGGCAAAGGGGCCTTATATCCAAATGTCAAAGAAGTTTTCTCCTATTTAAAGGAAAATGATATTTCTATTTATATCGCTAGTAATGGTTTAACAGCATACTTGCAAGCGATCGTTGAATATTATCAATTGGATAAATGGGTGACAGAAACATGCAGTATTCAGGACATTGAATCATTGAATAAGTCTGACCTCGTTTGTAGGATTATTAAGAAGCATGGAATTACTCAAGCAGCTGTTGTGGGAGACCGCTTATCTGATATAAAAGCTGCAAAAGAAAATGACCTTCTATCTGTCGGTTGTAATTTTGATTTTGCTAAAGATGACGAAATGAAGCAAGCAGATATGGTTATTGATGATCTTATCGAATTAACTTCCATCCTAGCAGCATCACCTGCATTTCAAATAAAAAATAATACGATTAAATAATAGCTCACTTATACCAAAGACCAAACATAGCCTCGGGAAAAAAGGGAATATGCAGGCATAACATTTGCTTAATTCTATATATTTCCACGATCATTACATTAATATGAACCCAGTTTTGTTTGCTATTTTGATTGTCGTGAACTTAAATTTTGTGGTGTAAAACTTAAATCAGCTAAAATGACTGATATGTGTAAGTCCTATAGAAATAGCCGATCTCTCTTTCCGGTCTATTTCTTGGACTGCTTATTTTTATCCATTTCATCCTCATTATTAATATGACCTGTTATAACGTCTATTAAATCATCCGAAAATTCACTGATTTTACTCAGTTTCCTATATTCCTTATTTTTATTTTTAGAATTTGGTTTATAATATTTAATAATCCCTCCAAAAAAAGCACCTATAAAAACAATCTAACTCCAATATGGCATGGATTCTAACCCTCTTGGCAGCAAATAAAACCAATTTATTCCCATTACTAAATAACTTATCAGAATTAACGTAGTTCCAATTATATTTCTGATCATACTTTAATATCTACCTCCATTTTTTATCCTTATGCCTCCTTCATTAAGTGTCTAAATGTCTAAGACCCCTAATTTAAGGGGTCAGTCCAAAAATATCTCTTCTAAAGTTGGTTCCTCAACATTGACTCGGTAAACATTTGTATTACATGCCGTTAGGGCTCTTGTGATTTCAGAAATTCTATTTTCTTCCTCAACTGTGATAGTAAGTGATTCCTCTTTTGTGTGAATTTCCGTACCTTTATCTTTAATCCATTGGTGAAACTTTGATAATTCTGAAACAGGTATTGGACTATGTTTAATATTTACGATAATGTTGGAACGATAAAATGCTCTGAGTTCATTCATTGTTCCGATTTTTACAATCCTACCTTCTTTCATGATAGCAATTCTGGTACATAATTTCTCGACCTCATCCAAATTATGAGAAGTTAAAAAGATCGTCTTGCCTTCTCCATGCAGTCTTTTTATCAGCTGTTGAATTTGAATTGCTGATTCTGCATCCATCCCTGATGTTGGTTCATCCAAAAATAAGAGCTCTGGATCATGGATAATGGCTTGAGCGACACCAAGTTTCTTTTTCATTCCAAACGAGAACTTTCCTAATTTTTTATTAGCATGATCAGCTAATCCGACTGCTTCTAATACTTCAAGACACTCACTTTTTTGTGCAGTTTCACCAGATAGTGCAGAGAAGAACCGCAAATGCTCCAGTGCTGTAGTGGATTCGTAGAAACTTGAATAATCAGGCAGCACACCAATTTTTCTTTTAACCTCTATGTGATCTATATTTCCTCCTAACAAAGAAAATGAACCTGAAGTAGGTTTCGCAATCCCTGTCAGCATATTGATAAAAGTTGATTTTCCTGCGCCATTTCTACCCAAAAATCCAAATAATTCCCCTTCTTCAATTGTTAAATCAATTCCGTTAACTACTGTTACTCCGTTATACTTCTTTGTCATCTTTACTGCTTTAATAGCTGACATCAGAATTCCCTCCTCTTGAATAATAAATTAGTAAGATAAATTAAGATAGCTGCAACTACAAGAAGAACTAAGAAGCTATATTCATTTAAGTCCAGATAATAAAAAGGTGATACATATTTTAGCCAACTAATTGCTGGATTAGAAGTAAGCACAAACCAACCTCCTAATATTGGTAACAATATCCCTCCAAGAATTCCAAGGAACATTGTTGCTCCTGGCTTATTGATGAGAACGGACATTAAGAGAATGAATGATATCTGCAATGTAAGTAGGCTCATCGTCTGAGCAAAAACTAGAAAATCTATTTTTTCTGTTGTTAGAGCAATTATTAAGAATGACAGAAACAGACAAACAAACCAAAACATCCAAATACCCAAAAACTTACCAACTATAATAGAAAATCTAGTTGTTTTAGTTACTAAAAACCGCATGGTTCTTTCACGGATTTCTTTATTTATACTGTCATGAGATAGACTCGCCACAAATAAATGTCCAAAAAACATAACTAAAAACAATAATCCAACTAAATGAGCTTCACCTGCCTCTTGCGCTGTCAGTTCCATTGCCTCAGCTATACCATCAGCAAACTTAGCTGAATAATAGGATGTGACTAAAAATACTAAAATTAATAAAATTGATTTAAACCCTTTAAATAATTGGAGAAATTCTCTTTTCCCTATAGTAAGCATAATATTAAACTCTCTCTTTCATCCTAAATTTTATCCTGATTCTCTTAAAGGCTGCTTAATCACTAACTTTTTTCTCTCGAAAATGGAAGAGAATTTGACCAATTAATCCAATCATCAGGATTATTGCTAAGCTAGAATAATTCTGAGCTGCAAACTCATTTCCAATATGTCTTGAAAGCATAATTACGGCCGCTACGGTTGCTATAGCACTAAATACTTTTTTCATTTTACACCTCATTTCCTTAATCTATAAGAATTATATCTATCGTACCTTAACCCTTTAAAATCAGAACCTTAATTCTTCCTTAATTTCTAATAATGAGGATAAAAAATGATATGATATCTTTATATTTGGACATTAGGGAGACAAATTATATGAAAAAGATAAGATTGTTAATAGTGGATGATGAACAGGCTATCCACCAGATGTTAAAGATTATTTTGCAGAAGGAAGGATTTGAGCGAATTGATACTGCCGAAACAGCGGAGGAAGCATTACAACTATGTGCAGTTAACGATTACGGCTTAATTTTTCTAGATGTCATGCTTCCAGATCGAAGTGGTTTTGATATTTGTCCTTTCATTAGAGAAAAGACAAATGCCACCATCTTCTTCTTAACAGCGCGGTCCACTGACCTTGATAAACTTTCAGGGTTTGCATTAGGTGCTGATGATTATATCACCAAACCCTTTAATCCATTGGAAGTAGTAGCGAGAGTGAAAGCTCATCTGAGAAGATATACAGCTAATACAGTAAAGGAATCAACTACATATCAATATGGTGACTTATTTGTAAATAGTTCATCTGGAGAAGTCATGGTAAGAGGAGTTAAAGTTTCCATGCCTGCACAGGTGTATCAGTTACTACTATATTTCTGCAAGCATCCTAATCAACTTTTCAGTAAAGCTCAACTTTATGAAAATGTGTGGGGCGAGAATTTTCTTGGAGAGGATAACACGATTATGGTTCATATACGCAAACTTAGAGAAAAAATTGAAGTAGATCCCAGCCAGCCGCAGTATATCGTGACAGTGAGAGGGCTCGGCTATAAATTATCTGTAGAAGGTTACAAATAAAATGAATATGACCAAACGATTCATCCTGCAATTCTTTTTTCAGCTTTTGTTTGTTTTTTTTCTCGTATCCATTATTTTTTTATTATTTTGGGCAATTATTGGTTTCACTGTCATGAAAAACGAACTATACTCTGACTTGACTCAGGCTGACTCATCTAATATGGAAGACTGGATATCAGTTAAAAATAGTCATATTTCTATATCCAATGATTTAAAGGATTTAGTCAGGAAACAGAATGGTTGGCTTGCTATCTTGGCGGAGGACGGAAATCCCATAAAAACATATAATCTGCCAAAGGGTACCTCTTTCTCAAAAATCGACTTTGCCCTGCTACTTTCGGAAAGTGAAGATGATTCATACCATTACTATATGTGGTCAATTCAACAAGATACTGCTGAGCCCCTCATTGTCCTTTATGGAAAAGAAGTTGGCAGCAAGTCCATTTTAAATACTATTAAAGTTGCAGTAAACTGGCAGAAAAACCAACTAAATATTACCGATACTCAAGGAAAAACAATTACCAATAAACACGGTTGGGTTCAGCTGGTTAGTAAAGATGGTGTAGTTCAGGACAGTTATGAAGCAGACAATCAAAAGGATAGGTACTCTTTCCAAGAACTATTTCAGCTTACTAAGAACGAACAAAAGGATGTATCCACCTACTATAATAGAGAGACAGGTCAGGTTCTTCTAACAGGTACAGACCAAACAAACAGCTTGCAATCCGATACAGAAATAATGCAAGATACTGGGAACAAAATTCTTTTCCTATTTTTGCTTGCTCTTTTATTGTTAATTATGCTTAATATTTGGTTTGGTTATAAATTCGGTGCTCCACTTGTTACCATCATGAAATGGATTGGAGATTTGGGGAAGGAAAATTATGAAGAAGGGCATAACAAGCACTCTATGATGCTTACGAAAAAAGGAAAGCTACAACGGAAATATAAAATATATAAGGAATTGATTACCACACTTATCCAATTGACAACATCGCTGGAACAAAATAAACAATTAAGAAGAAAGGCTAACAAAGCTCGAGATGAGTGGATTAGCGGACTATCCCATGATTTAAAAACGCCGCTTGCCTCTATAGGAGGATATGCTGAGATGCTACAATCAGATCAATATTCATGGACTGAAGAAGAAGTTCGGACTTTTTCTAGCACAATCAAGGAAAAGGCGCACTACATGAAACAGCTTCTGGAAGATTTGACCTTAACGTATCAGCTTAGAAGTGAGGGCTTTCCTATCGCCAAGGAAAAAGTGGAAATAAATGAACAAATCAGACGAACTGTCATCCACTATGTGAACGGGCCTGCAGGACAGCAATATGAATTTGTATTTCAGCCTTCCCCTAAGGAACTGATTGCAGCAGTAGATCCAAAGTGGTTCCAACGCATTATGGAAAACTTAATTGAAAATGCAATTAAGTATAATCCACCAAAAACGACTGTCACAATAACGATCGGAAAGCTTGACCATCATTTGCTGGTAATTACGATTAAAGATAATGGTGTGGGCATGGATAATGAAACACTAAACAGATTGTTCGAACGCTATTACAGAGGAACAAATACAAGCAGCTCAATGAACGGAACAGGACTCGGTATGACGATAACAAAAAAGCTAATTGAACTCCATGGCGGTTCCATTAAAGTAAGAACTGAGCTTGAGAAGGGAACAACCATCAGAATACTCCTTCCGTTACTTGATGATTAAATTTATCTTTATTGTAAAAAAAAGATAAATTCTCAAGAATTTTCCCAGCAAAATGTCTCATGAACTGGTGAGTCTAATAGTTTCTGCTCCTGGTTTTGGGAGCAGAGCTTGAAGTTTAAACAAGCTATAAACAGTAATAGCAAAAAGGCAACTACTATAACATGGGCCATTCTCTTATATTCTTTTAACTGTATTTGATCGATAAAAAAACAATTGCATCCGATTGATTATGCTTTACTCGCTAGTTTTATTTATTAAAAACAAAGGCTCTGTTAAATTTTAATGTACAAATATGGATAGTAAGTAGGGGAACCTTTTTTGGATCCCCGCTCTTTTTCATTCAGGGCTTAACAATTGAATGTTTCTGTACTTTTAACATAACCATAAATACAAATTATGCTATCTTCTTTAACAAACGGAATATTTAGCTTTTGTAATAATTCTATGAATTCATCAGTTATATCAAATCTTTCAGGTTCAATAAGTCTACCTCTACTTTTTACATACCTTGGTCTGATTCGCAACCATTCTATGGAATAGAACGGACGCAGCCCCTGTTCCCAATCACCCCAATACCATACATCTTCTATAAAAGTTTCTGGGTAAGGAGCATCTTCTAATACATACTTAACTTGATAAGGTGGGGTGAACGGCAATGTATCAATTACAAATTTCTGCAACTGCTCCCATTTCGTGTTGTTCATAACTGAAGCTAATTGTTTTTTATTTACAACTGCAACAACCTTTTGCTTTTCGTCCATATTCTCCCTCCTAAAATCTAAGCTTTAAACTTTGATAGGCGTAAACTATCATAAGTGTCGGTCATCTCAAATACAAATGATGTTAACAGAAATTCTTTAATATTGTGTTTTATGCTTTCTTACTACGGTTATCTACAAACAAAAACCACGCGAGATAGTTGTCGAGATACTTTGTATCTACACATTTAAAACGGTCTATCCATCGTTTGATTTAATTCGATAATGTTTTAATCCTTTTTCCTTTCCATAGGTTTTATAGGCTCTCCAAGCATCTTGTAACGAGTAGATTATCAGTTGTCAGTTTAGAGCCAATCATACTCTCCACTATCATTTTAACGACATGCCCCATACAAGCTACTTTTGAGACAGTTGCTTTGATACGGTCTCTTGCAATAAGAACACAAACTTGTTCGTGGCTTATGCCTCAAAGGTTGGATTTCCCGCCACGTTTACGAGGTTTGCGTTCCGAAATCCTACGTTGACCTTTTTGAGAGTACTGAAAATGGTTCTCGTTAACTTCAACGATACCTTCAATATTAAGCTCCAACTCCTCCGCTTATTTTATCATAATTATCTAAAGTGATTTTAAAAGTTCTATGCAAGAATATGACATGTTTACGAATCAGAAATATCTTGCCTATCTACACAGGAATTTAATCAAACTTTTTTATAAATGAGCAGACCTTATTAAAAGACGACATTTATGTATCTTTCCGGCTATCTGCTTCAATTTTTAATAATCTCGGCAATATTCATAAATTTGCTAGTACGAAATCCCCATAAATCGACATTTCCAATAAATTTGTAGTTCTGCTCTATTAATAAGGTTTCTAAGCTCTCTTTTCGTTCTTTAACTGGAAGTTTATATTCATCTATCAAATGTGCTTCTTCTCCTACTATTTCATAATAACTGAATAAAATGGTGTAACCCATTAAAACGATCTCCTCTCTACTACCTATCCAAATGTCTACTTAATGATTATCCGGTTTCTTCTTTATGTTTCTTAGTATACCGTGGTAAAGTAAACTGAATATAAACTTCTCTAAATTAATTTTCAGTTTACATTTTTATAATAAAATAGGTATAACTTAAATGAATGGAGGTATTAGATGTTTAAAATACTCGTGGTAGAAGATGATACAAATACTAGAAAATTAATGTGTGCTGTCTTAAAGCACCATGGATTTCAGACTTATGCAGCTAAAGATGGGATCGAAGCTCTTCAGATAATGGAAAAAGAGCATGTTGATTTAGCTGTACTCGATTTAATGATGCCCAAAATGAACGGGTACGAATTAACACAGCATTTGCGGCAGACGTGGGAGAACCTCCCTATTTTAATGGTTACCGCCAAGCAGGAGGCAGCAGATAAACGAAAAGGATTTCTTGTTGGTACGGATGATTATATGACCAAACCAGTAGATGAAGAAGAAATGATTTTACGTATTAAGGCTCTGCTGCGGAGAGCGAAGATTGTAAATGAGCATCGTTTAACAATCGGGAAAACTGTACTCGACTATGATGCCCTTACCGTTTCTCGTGAGAATCATGTTATTACCTTACCACCTAAAGAGTTTTTCTTATTGTTTAAACTATTATCATATCCAAATATGATTTTCACTCGAATTCAGCTTATGGATGAAATCTGGGGAATGGAATCTGAAACGGATGATCGTACACTCAATGTCCACATTAACCGATTAAGAGACAAGCTTCGTGATTTTCCAGAGTTTGAAATTTTAACAGTCAGAGGACTTGGTTATAAGGCAGTGAAAAAAGGATGAGAGAATTTTTCACAAAACGTTTAAGCCTTGCCATTACACTAGTCATGTTTGTTTTTGGCGTCATGATGGCAACAGTCCTAGTTGTTGCTGTTATAACTTTTGCTTTACAGCATTTAGGGATTATTTCAGACAATAGTCAGCTTCCCGTATTCCCGCTCATTGCCTTTTTAGGTTTTTGCATTTTACTTGGGACTTCCCTAACAGCCTTTCTCAGTAAGAAAGCATTAAATCCTATTCGGACGGTAATTGATGCAACCCATAAAGTAGCCAGCGGGGATTTCTCTGTACAAGTTAACATAAAGGGAATAGGCGAATTAGAAGAATTATCTCATAGCTTTAATAAAATGACCCAAGAGCTTTCTGGAATTGAAACATTACGAAGTGATTTTGTTAATAATTTTTCTCATGAATTCAAAACACCTATTGTTTCATTACGCGGTTTCGCAAAATTACTAAAAGAAAATAACTTAACGGAAGAGGAAAGACAAGAATATCTTGATATAATCATTACCGAGTCTGAGCGCTTAGCTGCACTCTCTACAAATGTACTCATCCTATCAAAGTATGAAAATCTCGAGATTATTACCGAAAAAACTCCATTTCGATTAGATGAGCAAATTCGAAAAACGATTGTATTGATGGAACCAAAATGGTCCGCAAAAGATATAGTCATAGATGTCGAGCTTGATGAAGTTACTTATCACGGAAATGAAGATTTAACTCAGCAAATTTGGCTAAATCTTTTAGATAACGCTATTAAGTTTTCCGAAATAGGCGGAAACATAACAATACATCTCACTAAGTTCAAAGAAGAAGTTTGTTTTTCGATTCAAGATAATGGTCCTGGAATGGATGACCAAACAAAAAAACGTCTTTTTGATAAATTTTATCAAGGCGATACCTCTCATTCCCAATCGGGAAATGGTTTAGGATTAGCACTGGTAAAGAGAATCGTCGAACTATGTAACGGGAAAATTTATGTGGAGAGTGAAAAAGGAAAAGGGAGTATTTTTATGGTGAGGCTCTAAGCTTGTTTGAAGATGGCAAAAAGATAACCAATTAGACAGTAGCTAATCCGTTATCTTTTTGCCATTTTTTCTACCTGACATCGTATTTGATAAAATTTACTAATTAATGGATGATTCAGTGTCTTTCTATCTATATTACTTAATCTCCTTTTTCCAATCCTCCTATCAAACATAGCAAAAGCTCTAATAAATTCATTCTCAGAATGTAAAGCATGATCTATAGAAAGAGAGCAATAATCAAGAAAGGATTGATAGACATACCCACTATCCATTATATTTGCAGTTAAGAGACTTTGTTCTGCCTCTTCAGAAGCTCTTACCAATTCTTGTCGCTCCTCTGATTCATACATTTTCCACCAATCCGCCTCATACGGAATTGGCTTTAATCGTTGTTCAAACTTTATTTCTTCATATATTTTCTCATGTAAAATCCAATAGTTAGTATCCGAAGCACTAACTATTACTTCTTTATCAAAAGTTATCCAAATCCTTCTTGGGCTATCATGGAATTTTCGATAAGCAGTAATATGAATTTGCATTCTATCTTTTAATTTTTCACTAATAAAACCTTCCATTTTGGTCTTTAACTTACTCCATTGCATCTGCTATTCCTCTCTTCTAAAACAAACTTCATAACCTTATTATATCTTTTTATAGAAGTTGCTAAAAAAAGAGGCACATTTAATATGAGTATGTGCCTCTTTTATCCTCCTATAAACCTATCTTATCCCCAAATCTCTTTCGCTACATCTACAATATATTTTAATTTATTCCATTGTTCTTCTTCTGATAAGATGTTTCCGTGATGGGTTGAAGCAAATCCACATTGCGGGCTGATACAAAGCTGTTCAAGGGCAACGTATTTAGAAGCTTCTTCTACACGTGCTTTGATTGCTTCTTTATCTTCTAATTCACCAGTTTTTGATGTGAATACACCTAAAACTACTTGTGGACCTCCATTTGGTACAAATTCAAGTGGCCTGAATCCACCGGAACGCTCATCATCATACTCCAAGAAGAAACCATCTACTTTTTCTTTTGCAAAGAAGCTAGGAGCGATTTTATCATATGGACCTTCAAACGCCCAAGTAGATTGATAGTTTCCACGGCAAAGATGTGTTGTTACGATTAAATCTTCTGGCTTTCCTTCTAGAACACCATTCACCACACGTAAAGCTAGGTCAATTAATTCTTGTCTTTCTAACTCACTTTTTGCAAATGGCAGCTTTGGAGCACAAAGTCCTGCAATATATACATCATCAAATTGTAGATAACGGCAGCCTGCCTCATAGAATGCTTGAACAGCATCACGATAAGCTTGGATAATATCATTTGCATAATCTTCAATATCCGGATAGATTTCTTCATTACGGATACCCGCATTGAAAAATTGGTTTGGACTTGGAATGGTCATTTTTGCAACGGCACGATCGCCCACAATCTCATAGAATTCTTTAAAATCTTTTAAATGAGGATGATCAGGATTAAAAGATACTTTTCCTGTTACTCGCACATCGTAAGCTTCCGTTTCAACCCCATTAAATTTATAACCATGGTCTGGTACATAGCCTTCTACTCCTGTTAAATGCTCCATGAAATCAGTATGCCAAAATCTGCGGCGGAACTCTCCATCCGTAACGGCTTGAAGACCAACCTCAATCTGCTTGTCCACAATACGTTTAATTTCTTCTGTTTCTACTGCACGTAGTTCTTCTGCTGAAATAACTCCATCTGCAAACTTCTTTCTAGCATCATGAATAGATTGAGGACGCAGTAAACTTCCTACGTGATCTGCTCTAAATGGTGCTTTAATAATCGTTTTTGTCATTTGAATCCCTACCTCCGTAAAATTTCTTCTCTCTCTTTAATATTAGATTTTTCAGAAATATGTATATATTTTTATGTATAGAAAAATCTAACTTGTGGCTTTCACACCGCTAGAATCCATAACTTGTTTAAATGTAACATGAAAACAAGCCGATGGAAACACGAAAAATTTAAACTCTTGTGATTATTTAAACTTTTTTAAGTTATTCTACACTATTTCCAACAAGATTACTAGCCAATAAAAAGGAAAAAAATAGACACAAACTATTATTGGACCGAATAGTTTGTGTCTATTTTCCTCTATATTTTTTACTTTTTAATATTTAAATCATGATGCAATGATTCAGGTGGAATGGGATTGAGAGGAACTTGCCCCTTTGGAACTGGTTCTTTTACATACACAAAATCTCCTGTTCCATCTTGGGCACTACCTGTTGCCCAGAGACCTTCTGAAGAAGCATCTCCTTCTGATAAATTCCAGAATTCATACGCTTCTGGCTGAGATTCTTTTTCTGCTTCCGGAGGGAAGGTTGCTGGAACAACTACACCATTTTTAGCTTCTAATTCCTCGATTGCTGCTAGCCATTGATATTGGTGGTAACGATCACGAGCTAACATTTTTCTAAATGTAGCTCTTACTCCTTCATCAGTTGTCATATGATACAATCTTGCTACCTGTAAGCGTCCTTGGCTTTCTGCATGTAAATTTGAACGCATATCAGCTAAAAGATTTCCAC
Source organism: Niallia sp. FSL W8-0177 (assembly GCF_038006285.1). Lineage (NCBI taxonomy): Bacteria > Bacillati > Bacillota > Bacilli > Caryophanales > Bacillaceae > Niallia > Niallia sp. FSL W8-0177. Next base: position 697,843 of record NZ_JBBOUX010000001.1, on the reverse strand, counting down.
TTGCGACAATATACGATCCATTCCAAGGTACCCCATTAGAATTAGTTGGCATGCCACCCAATCCACTTACAAGTAGATGTTGTGGATTAATTCCACCCATAATGGCTGCAACTGCTGGATCTTTCGCTGCTTCAGCCTGATCCTCAGGTGATGCACCATCTAGAAGCTGACTGATTAGAGAGCAAAGCATTTCAACGTGACCAATCTCTTCCGTTCCTATATCCATGAGCATATCCTTATATTTTTCTTCTCCGCGACAATTAAAACCTTGGAAAAGATATTGCATCATTACGGTCATTTCACCGAATTGTCCTCCAAGCACCTCTTGAATTTGACGTGCTAACATTGGATCTGGTCTGTCCACTTTCACTTCAAACTGTAATTCTTTTTGATGACGAAACATGACGCTATCTCCTCCTTGACTTTTCATATTGCTGTTCGATTAAGATGTACCCCGTCTTCAAACTTAATAAACAAAGAAAAAAATTTTAATATAGTAAATACTTCTACACAACACTATCAAAATAATTCCATTTTCCCTTAAGCTTCTATTCGCATAAATTTAGTTGTTTTCAACAAAAATAAGCCCTTTCGCTCAAGTAAAACGCTTACATTTAAGAAAAAAGAACCATTGCGATTCTTCTATGAAGTTTTTACACTATTGTTATATTGAAAAATATATTATTTTCAAGGGGGAAAGTGAATGAGTAATTTGGCCAAAGATGCAAAAAAGCAATCTCCGCCTTACGATTTCGTACAAATTGCCAATAGTTCTAAGTTCAAGCAATTAATGTCCCAAAAGAAAAAATTTCTAATTCCTCTCACCGTCTTCTTTTTACTCTTTTATTTTATGTTACCAATTTTGACTTCTTACACAACTATTTTAAACAAGCCTGCTATCGGATCGATTACATGGACGTGGGTGTATGCATTTGCACAGTTTATCATGACTTGGGTGTTATCCATGATTTATGTTCGAAAAGCAATGAAATTTGATGAATTAGCTGCTGACATTGTGGAAGAAAACCAGATGGAAGGGGCTAACAATAAATGAGTCCAATCGCATTAATGTTGTTTGTCATTATCGTCCTCATCACTCTTATCATTACATATTGGGCAGCTAAAAGAACCAATACAACCAGTGAATTTTATACTGCTGGCGGGGGATTAACAGGCTGGCAAAATGGCTTAGCCATTGCAGGGGACTATTTATCAGCCGCCTCCTTCCTCGGAATAGCAGGTGCCATCGCGTTAACTGGTTTTGATGGATTTTTCTATTCGATTGGATATTTAGTTGCTTATTTAGTCGTTCTTTATATTGTTGCAGAACCACTAAGAAATTTAGGAAAGTATACAATTGCTGATATGATAAATGCCCGCTTTGATCAGAAAAAAGTGCGTGGTGTAGCCGCATTAAGCACGATTACCATTGTAATTTTTTATATGATTGCTCAATTAGTTGGAGCTGGCGCCCTTATCCAGCTATTATTGGGAATCGATTATTGGCTTGCGGTTTTAATTGTTGGCGTCATGATGACTATTTATGTATTATTTGGCGGTATGACTGCTACAAGCTGGGTTCAAATTATAAAAGCTGTCCTTTTAATGCTTGGAACAGTTGTTATCTCCTTTCTTGTTCTTGCAAAATTCAACTTTAATATTCTTACGATGTTCGACGAAATCAAAACACTTACACCATTAGGAGAAAACTATATTAATCCCGGCGTGAAGTATACCAACTCTCTCGATACTATTTCTATGATGGCAGCACTCGTTCTAGGAACTGCTGGTCTGCCGCATATACTAATGCGCTTCTTCACAGTAAAAGATGCGAAAACTGCTAGAAACTCTGTTGTAACAGCAACTTGGGTTATAGGCATTTTCTACATCTTAACCATCTTTTTAGGCTTTGGAGCTGCTGCTTTTGTAGGGGCTAGCAACATTGTGGAAGCAAATGCTGCGGGCAATATGGCAGCACCATTGCTTGCTCACGCTCTTGGCGGTGACTTTTTAATGAGTTTTGTCTCGGCGGTAGCATTTGCGACCATTCTAGCAGTTGTTGCAGGACTTGTATTATCAGGTGCCTCAGCCTTTGCCCATGATATATATGGTCAAATAATCAAAAAAGGAAAGGTTACCGAAAAACAGCAAATGAAAGCAGCTCGTTATGCTTCGGTTGCAGTAGCCTTGCTATCCATTATCCTTGCACTTTTTGCTCAAAAAATGAATGTAGCCTTTCTCGTATCCCTTGCATTCTGTGTAGCAGCCAGTGCTAATTTACCAGTTATCATTTTTACAATCTACTGGAAAAGATTTAATACAGCCGGCGCTATATCAGGCGTAGTAACAGGACTACTTACGGCGTTAGTGTTGGTTGCCATCAGCCCAAGTGTACTTAATCCTGTACCTGGTGCTGCTATTTTAACTGGAACGGCTATATTCCCGTTAACAAATCCTGCTATCATTTCCATTCCTGCAGGTTTTCTCGGTGCAATTATTGGGACCATCCTCTCCAATAAACGAGATGAAAAGAAATACGCCGAGGTTATTGTGAAAGCAAATACGGGTATGAAGTGAAGAAAAAAGACTGACTTTCTATAGCTTAAACGTTAGAGTAGAGTCAGTCTTTTCATTTTCCGGGAAATAAAATGACAAAAAGCGCCAAAAGTCGATTACTTTTCAAAGCAATCAACCCTTCACTGCCCCTCGACTATATCAGCAAACTCCTCTAATGTGGTAGAGTACTTAACATACTTACGCGGTAACAGATAGAGTTCATCCTTTATTCCCTTTGCACTATAGAATTCTGGTGTTGTGGTTAGCCCAAAAGAATAATGCTTCTTGACTTCCTCCATTGTCTTAGAATCAATATTTCCATAAGGATAAGAAAGGGCAATGACTTTCTTTCCTGTAATTGCTTCGATTTTGTCTTTCGAATCTTTTAGCTCATGTTTATAGTCTGTTGTTTTCACCAAATCAGGATGTGTTGCTGTATGGGATTGAATTGATAGAAAACCTGAACTAGCTAATTCTTTCAACTCTTGATTAGATAACCTATTGGCATTTCCGATAAAATCTGCTATAACAAACATCGTTGCTGTTGGGGTAAAATCGTCTGTTTTTATCTTTCGAAAAATTCCCAATACTCTTACATTATTTTTATAACCATCGTCTAACGTAATAAAAATTGGCTTTCTAACTTTATTTATATCCTGCCATTTTTCAAAAGTTAACGGAGTAAAACCATGATCTCGCAAATAAATCATTTGCTTTTCAAAATTTGCTGGAGTCACATATAATTCTTTTGAACCTTGTCCATGGAACTCTTCAATGGAATGGTAAACCAAAATAGGAATCTTTGTTTGTGCAATCACCATAGAAGGTAGAAAGGGAATTAAAAGAATTAACATCATTACCGTTTTTCCCATCATACAAACCTCATTTTAACAAAGTATTATGGAGGAAAGTTATCTCAAAGAGAGATAACTTCCTTTAAATTAATGCATATTATTATTCATATTCATTTGCTGCTGCATCATTGGAGCTCCTTGTGCAGGTGCAAATCCGTTTAAGATATTTTGCATATCTTGAGCAGCTAGCTGAGGAACTTGATAATAATGATGCTTGTTTTGGTATAAAGATACTTCATAAGCCATTTCCAAACAGTTCGGAATAGAAGCTGCAATAACTCGACGTACAACCGGATTAGTTGTTTCAGCTGCTGCCATTGTTTTCATGGAAGCAGAAGCTTTTAATGCACTAAGCATTGCCTGATCACTCATTTCCGTCACATTTTGAATTGGCTTTGCAGGAGGCATCTGGGTCATTCCAAAGATGAAATCATTATTTTCTTTCATCATATATGGTTCAGTTCTCTTTGCAGGAGGTTGTCCAGTTTGAAAACACTCTAATGTTAAATTGTACTCTTCTTGAATAAATTGATATTGTCTGTTTTGAATATCTCGTAATTCTGGATCCTGAATATGGTTTCCTAACAATTTATACAAATTCATTGTATTTATTGCTCCAACTAGTACTTCATGAACATCAAACATTTCATGTCCGCCATGATTCATCGCTTGTGGAACTTGACCTGTTTGTAGATTTTGGTGTACTTGCTGTCCGTTTTGCAACAATATAATCTCCTCCTGTAAATGGATTTTAAACAACATGATTAGTATGGTGAACGCTCTATAAACTATACGCTTAAAAATTGTTAATAATCGACAATGATAGAACTATTGCTTTGTTAATTTTTACTAGAGACTAAAGGTTTTAAAAACACTAAACCATGGATTTTTTTCTTTCTTTTTATCCATCCTAACACTAGGAGGTGTCAAGATGCCTAGAAATCAAGTTCAAGCGAATGTTGATCCAAATATGGATGGTCCACGAGAAGGTGTGATTGCAGACGCTGATGGAGATCAATTAGGAATAAGTAGAGATACAGAAGTTGAAACAACAGCATTTCATGTCAAGCAATTAAAAAAAGATCCTGAATTAACAAAATTTAATCAGTCTTTTAAAGATAAATGATAGTAACACGAAAATTAGCAATTGTATGGAGGAAAAAATGAATAGTTATTTGGATACGATGGTCACTAAAGTGAAAGATTCCATTATTCAGGCTGCTGATTCGGTTCGAAAAGGTTTTTTCACCTTAACGGGTGAAACTTCTCTGTCCGTTAATGAACTGGCAAAATATATAAAAGAAAATAAAGAAACAAAAACAGAAAGCAAATATTTATTAGGCAATTATTATTACTTCAGTCACTTACAAGAGAATGGTATTCGTTATTATTTAGAAACAAATGGAGACTTCATCTTACAATTGGATGCGAGTACAAAAGATCATGTATTGATCGCCTACCGTTCTTACAAGGACAAGCTTTCTATAAATACTCCCGTGAAATTTCCAAAGATACAATAACAATGTTTAAAAACAGGAAGGTTTTACGCTTCCTGTTTTTAACTATACTTCTTATTCAACTTTTCCTTCCCAGCTTTGCATACCACCAATGACATTTACTACACGATATCCATTTTTATTTAATATTTGAGCAGCCTGACTACTTCTTCCTCCCGATTGACATACCATAAAATATTCTTTTTGTTTATCTAATTCATGCATTCTAAATTCAATAAGACGCAAAGAAATATTTATCGCTTCAGGAATTTTCCCTGTCGCCACTTCCGCTGGTTCCCGAACATCAATAATCGAGACTTTCTCTCCACTCTGCAATTTGCTATTTAATTCCGTTGTTGTTATTTCTTTCATTTCATTTACCCCTTCCCTCGAAAAACTAATTTTAGATAAATAAATTCACATTGCCATCCTCTGCTTCAGCCAAATAGGCAGCAACACCAGCATAATCAATCCCTTTTAACAGCTCTTCTTCTTTTAATCCAAGTAAATCCTTTGTCATCGTACATGCGACAAGATTTACCTTCTGTTCCTGCGCCATTGCTATTAATTGTGGAAGTGTCATTGCCTGATGCTGTTTGATAACATGTTTAATCATCTTAGGACCAAATCCTAAAAAATTCATTTTGGATAGCCCCATTCTATCTGCTCCTTTTGGCATCATTTTTCCAAAGAGCTTTTCTAACAATCCCTTATTTACTTTTATATTTTCTTCTTTTCTTAAAGTATTTAATCCCCAAAAAGTATGAAAGATAGTAACTTCATGATCGTAAGCAGCTGCCCCATTAGCAATTATATAGGCAGCCATCGCTTTATCATAATCACCACTGAATAACACAATCGTCGTTTTCGTTGCCATATTATCTCCTCTCTTAATTACCATTACCCCTACGGGTATATAATCATCTAAAATTATAAGCTCTATTGGTTCTAGAGCTTTTTATCTTTGTTCATTATCTGCTTTTGACTAACAGATTTACTGCTTCCTTAATCACATCATCCATTTTTTCTCCGTTTTCCTGAGCTTCTACCACACAGTCAACTAAGTTAGTGCTCACAATAACACCCATTGTTCGATCTACTGCTGAACGAACAGCTGATAACTGTGTAATCACTTCCTTACAATCTTTATTCTCTTCCATCATTTTCAGAATTCCTCTTAATTGTCCTTCCATTCGCTTAACTCTATTTTTTAATTGATCATTATATTCCAAGAAAATACCCCTTCCATTTGCTATATTTTCAGTTAGTCACTATTATCCTACATTATACATGATTTATTGATCATTATTATAGCCTGCCAAACTAGCTGAAGCGAATGTATAGCAATTGTAACTAAAGAGAATTCTCTATTTCTTTATTTTTTCTTAATCCAAAATTTAATAGTAGAACCTACTTGTTCCATTTTTAAAATTTGATGTCCTACCTTTTTTGTCCATGCTGGCAAATCACTTAATACCCCTCTATCTGTCGCTTGCAACTCTAGCACTTGCTTACTCTCTAATTGATCCATCCCTTGTTTTAATTTCACAATTGGCATTGGACAAGTTAATCCGGCAACATCTAGTACAGTTTCAATTTGAAAGCCTTCGTCTTCTCTTATTTCTTCATTTGTTTGATTGCTTTCTTCCGTTCTTTCTACCTTTTTTGTATACGCAAAAGCTGAGGAATAGGTTTTCCAGCCACCATCAACGTTTTTAACATTAAATCCGTTATTTTTTAATATTCTACTAGCTAAATATCCTCTTAAACCAACTTGACAGCTTACATAAATCGGTTGATCTTTTGATAACTCATCCATTCTCTCTCTTAGTTCACCTAATGACATATTAAGTGAACCTTCTATATATCCAAACTCTCTCTCTACACTTTCTCTTACATCCAGTAAATATCCACCATCTTGCACAATCTGATCTACCTCATGCCATTGGATTTGCTCTAATTCTCCATCTACAATATTCGACGCCACATATCCTGCCATATTTACAGGATCCTTGGCAGATGAATATGGTGGTGCATATGACAGTTCTAGATTAGTTAGATCTTCTACACTTAAATTACCTTTAATTGCAGTTGCAATGACATCAATCCGTTTATCGACACCTTCTCTTCCAATTGCTTGTGCCCCATATATTTGTCCTGATTCTTTATCAAATATCAATTTAAACGTAATTGGAGAACTTTCAGGATAGTAGCCAGCATGTGAATTAGGGTGAATATGGACTACTTCATAAGGAATTTCCCATTTTTGGAGTGTTTTTTCATTATTCCCTGTAGTAGCTACTGTTAAGTCAAATACTTTGACAATTGAAGTACCTAATGTTCCTTCATACTTCTCTTTTTTTCCCATCATATTATTAGCAGCAATTCTCCCTTGGCGATTTGCTGGTCCTGCAAGGGGTATCATTGTTTTCTTTCTATTGATGTAGTCACGAACTTCAATAGCATCCCCAACAGCATAAATATCTTGATTAGAAGTTTGTAATAAGTGATTTACAATAATACCACCTTGTTCCCCAATCTCTAGTCCTGCTTGTTTGGCTAACTCATTTTCTGATCTCACTCCAATAGATAGAATGGTCATATCTGTTTGCACTTCCGTCCCATCTTCCAGTATTATAATATTTCCATTGTCTTTAAATTCTTTTACTCCATTACCTAAAATAAGTGTTATCCCATTTTGCTTAAGATGTGTTTGAACAGAACCTGCCATTTCCACATCAAGTGGACCTAAAATTTGATGACCCTTCTCCACAATCATTACCTTTATTCCACGGGCAACTAAGTTTTCTGCCATTTCTACACCAATAAATCCGCCACCTATAATGACAGCACTTTCTGGTGTGTTCTGATCAACAAAGGCTTTTATGCGATCTGTATCTGGTATATTTCTTAGTGTAAATAGTGATTGATGGTTTTCTATACCTAATATAGGGGGAATAATTGGTCTTGCTCCTGGTGAAAGCAACAGCTTATCATAAGTTTCTTCGTATATCTCTTCTGTTTGTAAATTTTTAATCGTGACTTTTTTATTATTCGCATCAATCGATATCGCTTCACTCTTTACTCTAATATCCAATAAAAACCTTTTTGACATTCCTTCCACTGTCTGTACGAGCAACTTACTTCTGTCTTTAATCGTTTCTCCAATATAATAAGGCAGCCCACAATTAGCAAAAGAAATGTGCTCTCCTCTTTCAATCAAGATAATTTCCACTTCTTCACTTATCCTTCTTAATCGTGCAGCAGCTGTTGCCCCACCTGCCACACCACCAATAATAATTACTTTCTTCCTCATAATATAAGATCCTCCTCATATACCTACACGGGTATTTTTTTTGATAAAAAATATACCCATAGGGGTTTATAAAATATTATAGAGAGCAAACAAAAATAAGTAAAGAAAAAAATGCTGGGTATTATAAATGACTCTTGTTTTTCTTATAATTAGCAAATTTAGTGGTCTAACTATTAGCGCTTTTCTGTAGCAATTCTTCAAATTCTTTTCTACGGAACTTTCATAGGAAATAATACATAATGGCATACCGAAATATTCCTGTATGCCATTGATAATTTTAATTATTCTTATTTTAAATGGTTAATAAACCGCTCCACTTCCTCTTCTTTTGTTGCCCAAGAGGTGACAAGCCGAATCGCAGAATGTTCCTTATCAATTTTTCCCCATATGATGAAGTTATAATTTTTCTGTAATTCTATAATCTTATCGTTAGAAACAATCGGAAAAACCTGATTAGTCGAAGATTGGGTTAAAAAACGATAACCTTTCTCGGCTAATGCTGTTGTTAGTCTTTCTGCCAGCCTATTAGCGTGTTCAGCCAATTCGAAGAAAAGATTATCCTTAAATAGCTCATAAAATTGGATTCCTAGCACTCTGCCTTTTGCCAGCATTGCTCCTTTTTGCTTAATATGATAACGGAAATCCTCCTTTAAGGAATCTTTCTTTAACACAAGCGCTTCCCCCATCAATGCTCCATTTTTGGTACCGCCAATATAAAAAGCATCCAGAAGTTGAGGTAAATCACTTAACGTAAGATCATTGTCTTTGGCACAAAGTGCTGACCCTAAACGTGCTCCATCCATATAGAAAAGCAATTGATTCTTCTGACAAAATTCACTTAACTGTTTAAGCTCGCTTTTGGAATAAATCGTTCCAATTTCAGTTGAATTGGATATGTATACGAGTTTTGGCTTTACCATATGTTCATCTGTATGCTCATCAAGTACCTTTTGAATTAGACTTGGTGTTAACTTGCCATTTTCCGTATCAACTGTAAGAACCTTATGACCAGTTGCTTCGATAGCTCCTGTTTCATGAACAAAAATATGTCCAGACTTAGCGGCAATGGCTGCTTCATGTGGTCTTAAAAAGGCAGAAATGGCAATTAAATTAGTTTGCGTTCCGCCAACTAAAAGATGAACATCTACCTCCTCACAATTCAGTTTTTCTTTCAATATTTCAACTGCTTTGTGTGTAAAGGAATCTTGCCCATATCCTATTTCTTGCTGCAAATTGGATTCTAGCAATGCTTGTAAAATTCGTGGATGTGCTCCTTCACTATAATCATTATTAAAACTATACATGGACATAGCCTCCTTTTTAAAAATATTTTCTCACAAAAAGATTCGTCTTGTCACTAAATGTTTTGGCAATTGTCCACTTTATCGCGGTTGTCGAATAACTATATGAAAATGGTTGGCAAGGCTTCACTGAGAACTGTGTGGATTTTCAAGAGGAAGCATTAATAGCCAGCTAGCTACCAAAATTAGAAGTATTATCTCATCACTACAAATAAAGGGATTATCACTTAATTTTAAGTAGTAATCCCTTGCTAAAATATTATTTTGATATAAACATTTGCGTCCAATAGTTACCATTTTGGTGATATCCTACACCGATTTGTGTAAAGTTTTCACTTAGTATGTTTGCTCTATGACCGCTCGAATTCATCCACGCTTGAACTACTGCTTATGCGCTTGTTTGACCTTGAGCAATATTTTCTCCAGCTGCTTTATAACTAATTCCGTATGCTTTCATCATATCAAATGGCGATCCGTATGTTGGACTTGTATAACTAAAGTACTTTTTTTGAGCCATATCCATCGATTTATCTCTAGCAACTCTTGATAATTCCCAGTTTTCCGTTAAAGCAGGAAGTCCATTTTTTGACGTTCTATATTGCAAAGTCGGATTACTTCCCATTCTACTGTTTTAATGGGATCAATATTGGGGATAGTCAATTTTTGATTTGGATAAATTAAACTAGGATTTGAAATCTGTGGGTTCGCAGCAATAATCTCTGTTAAGCCAATTTGATATTTCACCGCAATTTCCCACATCGAATCTCCATTTTTAACGATATATGTATCAGCAAATACCATCGTAGGGAGTGCTATTAAACAAAAAAAAGTAACCATTGCTATTATTTTCTTCATTTTACCATTCCTTCTGAATAATAAGGTGCGCACAAAATTTCGTTCTTATACTTTCGTCCATTATTTTTTTGCTTTCTTTCCCTTTTTTAAATACAAAAAGCAGAAGTTAGCTATACTCCTAACTTCTGCTATCTATTTATTTATTCTGCATCTGCTTTTTTTCTGCGAACGATGATAGAAAGACAAACACCTGCTGCTAAAATAACTATCCCAATCAGTAGATATGTGCCATTATTAGTTGCTGTATTTGGCAAGGAATTTTTTGATTTTCCGTTATTATCAGCCTTCTCACCGTTATCTCCTTTGTCTCCCTTATTATCAATGGGATTCTTATCTGCATTAACTGGGGCTTCTTTATCTGGTTTTTCTGGAACTTCAGGATCTGTTGAATCCACTGGATTTTCTGGATCATTGGGCTCTTTGTCGTCATCATCCGGATTTCCGCCTGTCTCTTTTTCATTTTTTATGACAATAGTAGTAAGTGGCTCAAGTGTTATTTTTTCTGCTGTTAAAGTGAAGCCACTTTTCTCTTCAACAGAATCTTTACCTGCTTCATCATTATCCACTACTACTTTAAATTCGGTTAAATCTTCACTTAATGTCAGCTCCCTAGCTTTTGTATCACCATTCATAAATACATAATAGCTGCCTGTATTGTCTGTTGACTCATTTTTATAGGCAATAATAACATCTTCTTCCTGTATCTCTTGTGCATCAATCATGGTTACATTAGAATCGACTAAACTCTTTTCACCTAGTCGAAAAGCATTGCTTGATTTTCTTAATTCAATTAATCCTTTTGTATATTCCACCGTTTCATTATTTATTGGATATGCTTCCTCATTGGTGGCTTTGGACCAATCAAACATATTAATGGCATCAGATGAATCATAGGAATCATGAACAAAGTAACCAAACACATTGCCATTTTCATCTGTAAAAGCATCATATTTTTGTTCTGGAATTCCCTCTCCTAGCCATTGCTTGGTTCTTCCATATTCTTGTCCTGCATGTAAAAATGCCGTGCCTTGTGAAGTCAGAATCAATGAGTTTCCAAGGCGAATGCGTTTATGAATTTCTAGATCATTTTCTGGAATGGCTGGATCTTTTTTCAAAGCTTTCGCAATAATATCGTAGAGCGGCAGATTATCATGTGCTTCAATATATTGCACCATGTCTCCTGGATCATCTGCTGGCGTATTGGATGGCTGTGCTTTTATATTATTAAATATCGTCTGAATATTACGAGCTCCGCCAGTGATAAAGCGCGGCTCTCCTTCTGAACCAAAACCCGATTTTAACTCATTTCTTATTTCATCAGAAAAAACACCGACATCATCGGTTTTATCCATCCAATCTTGGTCTGCACCTTTTCCTGCCAAAGATGGGTCTGCTAAATGACCAGAGAACGTCCTCCACCCTTCTCCAATAAATAATGCATTGGGATTGATGCCTTTCGCTTCATCATAAGCTTTTTGAACAGCTTCATCGGTTGCATCCCCCATCATATCCCATCTCATGCCATCGATTTTAAATTCACGAAACCAATATTTCACTGAATCTATCATTAGCTTTTCCGCCATTTTATGATTTGTAGCTAAGTTATTTCCAAATCCTCCCACAAACTTACCATTACTGTCTTGGAAAAAATAATAGTCTGGAACAATATCATTTAATAGACTAGCATTGGACATATGTGTATATACAACATCTAGAACCACTCCCATGCCAGCAGCATGAATCGCATTAATTAGCTCCTTTAATTCTTTAATGCGCAGCTCTGGATCTTTTGGATTTTCAGAATAGGCACCATCTGGTGAGAAATAGTTATGAGGATCATACCCCCAATTATATTCATTTCCTGCTGCCGAATACGCTAATTCCCTTTCTCCCATTCTCGTTTCATCTCCCCAATACCAAGCATTAACTGGCAGGAGCTGGACATGTGTAACACCCAAGGATTTTATATAATCCAGTTTATCAATAAATGCTTTATAAGTTCCAAAGCGACCATTTAAATCAGTCTCAATGGTTGGATCAGAAGTAAAGTCACGAATATGAGCTTCCCATATAATCGCATCTTCTCTTTTTTCATAACCATCGATGTTAACACCACTAAAGTTAGCTGGGTTGGTTTGACTTAAATCAACAATGGCCGCCTTTCCTACTGTATCGCCATCACTGCCAACTTTTCCCTCTGTGTTAACAGTAAATGCTGCCATTGATTTAGCATAAGGATCTAAAACTTTAGATACTTTTCCATCATTGGTTACTTCATATTGATAATAATATCCTCTTGTGTCGTTGATGCCGAGCTCACTCGCTTTCGCTTCAATCCTCCATACCCCTTGATCCCCTTGTACTAAATCTAAACTGCCGATTTTCCTTGCTGCATCATTTTTATCATAAAAAACAGCGGTTACCTTTGAGGCTTTCGGTGCCCATAATTTTAATGTTGCATCTTTATTATGATAAGTGGCCCCTAAATCATTGCCCTCATAAAAGTAATTTTCATCTAACATTTTCCACCCAGATTTAGCTGTAACAGATCTTCCTTGATAAGAGATTGTAAAAGGCCCCTTTTCCGCATCATAAATACCTGTTATTTCCACTGTGGTTTCATTAATAATTTTCACTGCACGAAAATCTATTACTTCTTTGTCCTTATCTACAATAGATAATGCTTGCGCTATTTCCTCTTCCACAAGTCCTTTTGTACTGGAAAAAGTTAATTGGATGGTTGTGTCAGACAATAGTTCCCCTGATACTAAATCAGTTGGGGATTCCCAGTATGGTGAAATATACACTTGATCATCTTCATTTTTAATCCACAAATGATCGTATTCTTCCAATAATGCAAATCCTTTGTCTCCGGCTATCTTTTCACCATTTTCACGGTTTACAATAAGAAAGCCAATTTTTTTAGCATTCTCTTTCACTTTTATATCAACATAAGCACCATAGCGATCATTCTTTTCTAACGCTACGGCATCAGTTGGCCAATTAACAGTAGGTGATTCTACATCTTCCCATAACCACACCCCTAACTTATCATAGTTTTGGTCATCTCTTTGATAATGAATTCTAACTGTATTGTCAGCCAGCTCTACCGGCTCAAATAGATGAACACTATCTGAACCTTCTTTAATCCATATTTCATTTAATGATGGATTGTTTATCGTAACTGACTTATCTCCACTCTCTTTCTCTCCATTGGTTCTGTTTACAACAAGAAAGCTTACCTTTCTAGCATCTTCTTTCAAAGGGATATCAATATATGTACCATACTCATCTTGATTCTCTTCTTCAAACGCTGCAGCACCTTGTGGCCAATTGGCAGTTGGCGATTCTACATCTTCCCACAGCCATAACCCTAGATCCTGATACTTGTTCTCCTCATTTTGATAATGAATTCTTAATGTGTTTTCAGGTATGTCTTTTCCACTTGTGTTCCCTGCTTTTACGTTCATTTGATTGAATGAGAAGCCTCGTGTCGTGAACACAAGAACAAATATCGTTAGAATAATGAGTAATTTCCTTAACCAGTGATTCATTCCTGTTCCTCCTGTTTTAAATGTTTTAAGCAACTTAAGTCTTTTGCTAAACCTACCTAGTTGTAAAAAAATAAGCGTTTACTTCTTTTAGTGATGTAAAAGTAAACGCTTTCTTTATATGAGAGATTATAAATATAGTAGATTATGAGTGTCAATATTTCTTTTGATTGTTCACGGTAACAGAATTCCAAGCAAGATAGTTACAGGCATCCAGCTTTATAAAATAGACAAAAAATTAATGAAGCTTTTTGGTTTTCATTTTTATGAGGATTGGACGCGTTTGGCTGATATTTCCTACATTGGCTGATTCCCCTGCTGCTTTGGCTGATATTTTTTTACATTGGCTGATTCCCCTGCTGCTTTGGCTGATATTTTTTTACTTTGGCTGATTTCCTTGCTGCTTTGGCTGATATTTTCTTACTTTGGCTGATTTCCTTGCTGCTTTGGCTGATATTTTTCTAGTTTGGCTGATTTCTTTGCTGTTTTGGCTGATATTTTCCTAGTTTGGCTGATTCCCTTGCTATTTTGGCTGATATTTTCTTACTTTGGCTGATTCCCCTGCTGTTTTGGCTGATATCTATCATTCTAATTAGTTAGTTTTCACTTATAAATACAAAATAAAGATTCTTTCATTGCTGTTTACCATATAAATGGGTAACTCGGTCAGTAATAAATACTACCGGTTACCCAAATAAAGATTTTCCACATATTAGTATCTATTCAACTGCCACATAACCAGTTTCCGAAACAATCTGTTGGCCTTGCTCTGACACCATCCATTTTAAAAATCCATCTATTTGGGGAGAGCTATTATCCTCCAGCGTTATAGCATAAAATTCATTAATGAATGGATAACTTCCATCTTTAATTGTTTCTACTGTAGGAGGTATTCCATCAACAGCAATATTTCTTATTTTTCCATTACGCACCATATCTTCTGAAAAATGCCGGAAAGAGAATCCAATTGCATTACTTTTATTCTGATAGTCTGCAGTTTCACTTATTATGCCTTCCATTGCATCGACAATATCCTTTGTGGGAGGGTCCATTAACGGTTTTCCATCCATGACCCTTAGCAAGGCAGATTGACTGCCACTTTCTTCTGGTCTTTGAAATGCTCTAATTTTTTCATGCTTTCCACCGACTTCCTTCCAGTTTCTTATTTTCCCAGAATAAATATCCTGTATTTGTTCTATGCTGAGTGTTTCCACTGGATTTTTCGCATGAACAAAAAAGATAAATGCCTCTCTCCCAATTGGCGTCAGCTTTAATTTCACCCCCTGGCTTTCAGCCATTTTATATTGTTTCTCTGAAGGCTTTGGCATAAATATGATGTCTGCCTCACGATTTAATAAGCGATTATATGCCTCACTTGTTTGACTTGAAACTACCTCACTTTCCTCTAACGGATACTTCTTTTGTGGATACACTGCTTGAACAAATCCTGCATATACAGGATAAAGAGCGGTAGAGCCATCTAACCGCGGAAGATTTTTTTCAATTTTAAATAGTGATTCTTCTTTCAGAGAAACTGCTTTTGTTCCCTCTAAAAATGGCATATATTCTGTTAAATCTGTATCTTGACTACTAACAACCTCTAAATTTTTATCGTAATGTTCATAAATTATATAACCCGCTATCCCGCAGATACTAATAGCTAAAATCATTAATCTTGCCTTTTTGACCGCTTTTTTCTTCCACCATTCAAAAATTAATAGATAAACAGTTATTATATAAAGTACAGTAATAATCGGTAAAAACCATAGATAAAATGTACTCGCTGTGAATAAAGTGGTTAACATTGTTGCAAAAAAACCGATAAATCCAATAAATACCGTCATTATAATTGCTTGAAATACCTTCATTTTTTTCTCCTTTATCATTACAAACTCTCATTTATTCGTCATAACAAATGATTTATTTCAATTTTAGTGTATATTTTCACTTTTATCAAGAATTATTTTATTTGATACGATTCCTTTATTGCTTTGAAAGGATTTAAATAAAAAAAGATGAATCCTGTAAAGAATTCATCTTTAAAATATATCTATTGTTGATGACTCGGATGAAGCTGAAAATATTGAAATAATAAATAGGATAACCAAATACAGTCACGATGATGTCGAATGTTTTCAATCAATCCTTTTAGTAAAACCGGGTTCAATGTTTTCTCTTCCAACTGCTCTATCAGTAAAGAAAGCGATTCGTTCACATAATGATCATCTACTTCTTCCCTTTTCCCTTTTATAAGTTGCAGTAAATCCTCTTTTGTCGCACTTTCTTCCTTAACGGACTGATGCAGCAACTGATAGATACTTTCTGTAAAATATGGTGATTCTGTATATGAAGCTAGGATGTCTGTTTTCTCTACAAGAGATTTTGCAAGCCTGTGTAAATCAAAATCAATATATTTATTATGGTTTAATACAATATGCGTATAAGTATTAAGAAACCCTTTAATACTAAATACTAAATCATACTTGATTGCTTGTTTGGATGAATCATATACTTCTCCAATCATATGCTCGATTGTTTTTTCCAATAAATGATCATAATAAGTAAACTTTCGAATAAATTCTTCATTAAACGAAAGCGCTTGCTCTTTAATAAATAACATCGCAAAACTAGAATTTTCCTTAAATGTATATAATATTTCATAATAAAAATGATAAAGAATATCATCTACGTGATTGACTGCATAGTCAAGTTTCACGATGAACTGTTCCATAAAATAATCAACTAAAGCCATAATTAGTTCATCCTTTGACTTAAAGGATAAATAGAAGGCCCCTTTAGAAATCCCACAATGTTCCGTTATTTGTTGAACGGAAGTAGCCGCAAATCCTTGCTTTGCAAATAACTCTATTGATTTTTCCATGATCAGCTGTTTTTTTGTCATCTCATTCTCTCCTATGTACTATTGATTGACATATGACTACTTAGTCATTTATTATAAGTAAATGAGTTAGATTAGTCAATAAAGGGAAGGTGTATTATGAAAGGTTTAGTAAATTTTGTGTTAGGTAACAAGCTTGCGGTTTGGTTACTAACCATTATTATTACTGTATCAGGTATCTATTCTGGTACAAAAATGAATATGGAAACCATACCAAATATCTCTATTCCATACTTAACCGTAATGGATGTTTACCCGGGAGCTACGCCGGAGAAAATCATGGAAGAAGTTTCCATACCGATAGAAAAAGTAGTAGAAAATCTGGAAGATGTTAAAGCTGTCTATTCGAATTCTTATTCGAACATGGCAAATGTTCAATTAGAATATGAATATGGGACGGATATGGATGAAGCAAAACGAGCTTTACAATCCGCTCTGGATAATGTCACCTTACCTAAAGATGCAGAGGAACCTACAATTACAGCAATCAGTATGAACATGATGCCAGTTGTAGCGTTAAGTGTCAGCAGTACAAAAGAAGACATTACCGAATTAACCTCAACTGTGGAAGATATCATTCTCCCAAAAATCGAAAAGATTAATGGTGTCGCTTCTGCAACTATCACAGGTCAGCATATTGAAGAAGTAGATTTAACATATGATAAAGAAAAAATGGCGCAATTAGATTTAACGGAAGATACTGTTAAAGATATGATTCAAGCGAGTAATTTAGCAGTTTCTTTAGGACTTTACGAGTTTGAAGAAGGCGAACAAGCAGTTGCAATTGATGGGAAATTTATGACAGAAAAAGAACTAAAGAATATGCAAATTCCTGTCACTCCATCTCAACAAAATCCTTCCCCATTTGTAAAACTTAGCGATATTGCCAAAATTGAAGTAGTTGGGAAAGTGGAATCAGTTTCTCGTACAAATGGTAAAGATGCAATCGCCATCCAAATTGTCAAAGGTCAACAAGCAAACACTGTTGATGTTGTTAACAGTGTAAAAGATTTAATTAAAGATGAGCAAAAAAATATTGATGGCTTAGTAATTGATGTTTCTCTCGACCAAGGAGATCCGATTGAAAAATCTGTGCTTACAATGGTTGAAAAGGCCGTATTTGGTTGTTTAATTGCTGTATTAATCATTTTACTATTCTTACGTGATTTTAAATCAACGATTATCTCGATTATTTCCATTCCAGTATCTATTTTCATGGCATTGCTACTATTAAACTGGATGGATATCACATTAAATATTATGACGCTAGGTGCTATTACCGTGGCAATTGGAAGGGTAATCGATGACTCCATCGTTGTCGTGGAAAATATTTATCGACGCTTGCACCTGAAAGAAGAAAAATTAACTGGCCGCGCGCTAATTAGAGAAGCAACGATTGAAATGTTTAAACCAATCCTGTCTTCTACTTTAGTAACAGTTGCGGTATTTGCTCCATTAATGTTTGTTGGAGGCATGGTTGGAGAATTATTCCGTCCTTTCGCCTTAACAATGGCTTTCGCACTTGGAGCATCATTACTTGTTGCCATTACAATCGTTCCAGCCCTTTCTCATTTCTTATTTAAGAAAAAATTATATAGTGAGAAAACAGAAAGTAATCATAAAGAAGCTGGAAAATTGGCAACTTGGTATAAAGGTATTCTCGAAAAAGCACTTAATCATAAAATCATCACTTCCGTTATCGCTGTTATTTTATTAGCTGGAAGTGTTGCCCTCACTCCTTTAATCGGCTTTAGCTTCCTAGGAAGTGAAGAAGAAAAAACGATGTATATCACCTACACTCCAGAAACGGGTGAACTAAAGGATGAGACATTAAAGAACGTTACAGAAGTAGAAGAAAAAATGCTTGACCGCAAAGATATCGATATCGTTCAATTATCGATAAATGATACAGCTGATGCACAAAGCGCAATGATGGGCACTGGAGCTGGCGGTGCACTTATGTATCTCATCTTTGATGAAGATATGAAAAATTTCCCTGAAGCTCGTGATGAAATTGAGGAATATATTACAAATCTCGACCAATCTGGCGAATGGAAATCCCAAGACTTCTCATCAACCGGAATGTCAACAAATGAAGTTAGCTATACATTCTACAGTGAAGATTTAGATAAGCTGAATGAGTCAGTGAAAAAAGTGGAAGATATGCTAAAAAAGAATGATGGTTTAGAAGATGTTACTACAACAGCTGAAGACGCTTATGTGGAATATACATTTAAAGTAAATCAGCAAGAATTGTTACAATATGGGTTAACAGCTGGTCAGCTACTTGCGACACTAAGCCCTAACAATTCAAAAGATGTGTTAACAACGATTGAAAAAGACGGGCAGGAGCTTGATGTTATTGTCCAACAAGAAAAATCAGCACAGCCGAAATCAATCGACGATATGCTAGATACAGAAATCCAGACTGCTACTGGCCAAAATATGCCACTTTCAAAACTTGTGGATGTAAAAAAGGGAACTACCCAAAATACGCTTTCTCGTAGTGAAGGCGAGTACTATGCAACTGTATCAGGAAAAATCATTGGTGATAATGTGTCCAAAGTAACAAATGAAGTAGATAAAGAAATCGATAAAATCGACTTACCAAAAGGCGTTACAATGGGAGTTGCGGGTGTAACTGCAGATATGAATGAAACATTCACACAATTAGGTATTGCTATGATTGCTGCTGTTGCGATCGTGTACTTTATCCTTGTTGTTACATTCCGAGAAGGAGTTGCTCCATTTTCGATTCTATTCAGTTTACCATTTGCTGTTATCGGTTCGTTTGTCGGATTGTACCTATCAGGTCAGACCATTTCTGTTTCGGTAATGATGGGGCTCTTAATGTTAATTGGTATTGTAGTAACGAATGCCATTGTATTAGTAGACCGAATCATTCATATGGAACGAGATGGAATGAATATGCGTGAAGCGATTCTTGGAGCAGGATCAACACGTCTTCGTCCAATTCTAATGACAGCTATTGCAACAATTGGTGCATTAATTCCACTAGCAGTTGGTTCTGGTGGTAGTGGATTAATCTCTAAAGACCTTGGTATTACTGTTATTGGTGGTTTAATCAGTTCTACGTTGTTAACACTTGTTATCGTCCCTATTGTTTATGAAATTCTTTCTAAACTATTTAAGAAAAATCGTAAAGATATTGACGAAAACTAATGACTAAATGACAAAAGCCAGTGAAGGCATTCTTCACTGGCTTTTGTCTGTCTTTTTTTCCTTTGGTTTAACTATAATAGTGAAATGAATGCTACTTCTACTGGTTTTTCTTCGCTTTCATTTCCCTGATGAACGCCACTTCCTCTAGGTTTTCTTGCCCATATCCCTTCTATGAACACCACTTCCACCACTTATTCTTGCAATTGTGTCTTTCATTGCCTTCACATAAACCTCATCCCCTAAAAATGATTTCACAAGTTCTTTCATAAAAAAAGTCATTCAGGAAAAACTAATTTCTATACTATAATGGAAAGGGTTTTATCATGAAAATACATTGTTCCAATGAATATGATCCATTAAAAACAGTGGTCTTAGTTTCTCCCGAATATATGGCTATTAAAGTCCCTATAAATGATATTCAAAAAAAACATGCAAAGAAAAATATTGATAAAAAACTAGCCGTAAAGCAGCATGAAATGTTTATTGAAACTCTACAAAAAAATGGAGTGGAAACACTGCTTCTTCCAACAGAAGAAAAATACCATGAACAGGTTTTTACAAGAGATATCGGCTTCACTTTAGGAAGTCAGATCTTTGTGGCAGAAATGGCACGAGATGCTAGACATGGAGAAGAAAGAGTTTTAATAGATTATTTAAAGAAAAAAGAAATCACTTATACAGATATTAAAGGCAATTTTATTGAAGGCGGCGATGTGATTATTGATGGGAAAACAATTTTTGTAGGCATCAGTCAGCGTACAAATGAAGCAGCGGTCCGCCATTTACAGACCTTGATGCCTTCTTATGATGTCATAGCTGTCCCGTTTACGGATACATATCTCCATCTAGATTGTGTCTTTAATATTCTTTCTCCTACAGAGGGATTAATTTTCCCAGGGGAATTTCATAAAGAAAAAGAAAAATTACTGCGAGAACGTTATGAATTCATTCACGTAAGCGCTAAAGAGCAAGAAACATTAGGTACAAATGTATTATCCATTGGCAACAAAAAGGTAATTAGTTTACCTATGAATGAAGGGGTTAATAAAGAATTGCAAAAAAGAGGGTATGAAGTACTCGAGGTTGATTTTTCCGAAATCATTAAATCTGGTGGATCATTTCGTTGTTGTTCCATGCCCTTACTTAGAGAATAGGAAAAGGTACATTTCATCAGTGGGGAAATCCCCACTGATTTATTCTAGTTACGTTTATATCTACCGTACCGCTAACATTTCCCTTAGATTTTGCAAACTAATTTCAATGCTTTCCAATGGAGTTCTTCTAGTTGCATCCTGTTCAATGATCCACCATTGGATATCTATGTCCTCTCCTTTTTCAAGAATTGCATGAAAATCAATACTTCCTGTACCTACCTCAGCAAAGAATTGTTCTTCATCTGTTGTCATATCCTTTAAATGAATAAGCTTCATTCTGTCTTTATATGTATCAATCCATTTTGCTGGATCATAGTCTCGCTTCGAAAGCCAGTATACATCCGGTTCTGCAAAAACTAATGTTGGATCTGTATCTTCCATTATCGTAGCTAATGCCGTTCTTCCATCACTCATTATATCTAATTCAAAATCATGATTATGATAACAGAGAGATATCCCTGCTTTTCGACATTCTGCTCCTGCCATATTCAAGAAAGAAATTAGTGATTGATAATCCGCTTCTGTTCTTTTGTCTGGTAAAAGATAGGGACATACTAAAAATTTACTCCCTAATACTAATTGGTCTTGAATAACCTGAGAAAGATCGCTCTCTAAATCAGTTAA
Organism: Niallia sp. FSL W8-0177; assembly: GCF_038006285.1. NCBI lineage: Bacteria > Bacillati > Bacillota > Bacilli > Caryophanales > Bacillaceae > Niallia > Niallia sp. FSL W8-0177. The sequence continues at coordinate 676,054 of NZ_JBBOUX010000001.1, read as the reverse complement.
TGGCACATGGCATGCTGCTACTCGTAAATTTAGTTCATCCAATAATTCCTTTAATTCTGCTACAGGGATTCCCCCATATCCAGCAAGCTCTACTCCTTGAAATCCAAGATCCGCCACTTTACGGAGGGTTCCGCGAAAATCCTCCTCACACTCATTTCTTAACGTATACATTTGGATGGCAATCGGTATATTCTTCAATTTTACTTCCTCCTCCTTGTTATTCCTTTCCCCCAATTACTCCCTAAAGGGATAGTCAGACAAAATAAGCACTCCCTATTATTGTACATGAGAACGTTATCATTTTGCAGATTAATATGGTAAATCGCTGATTTTTTTGGTAAAATGAGCAAAAATCAATTGGAGGTATATGCCTTTGGAAAACCATATCAGAAAAGTGATTGAGCAAACGGAAAAGGAATTTAACATAAAGGTGCTTTATGCATGTGAATCTGGAAGTCGGGCATGGGGCTTTCCATCCAAGGATAGTGATTATGATGTTCGCTTTATTTATATTCACCAGCCAAACTGGTACTTATCGATTGATCGCAGCCGAGATGTAATCGAGATTCCAAACCACGATTCATTATCAATCCCTGTTGATCCCTTATTAGATATGAGCGGCTGGGAACTAACTAAAACGCTTAAGCTTTTTCGCAAGTCCAATCCTCCGTTATTAGAATGGTTACGCTCTAATATGGTATATTATCAGCGTTTTTCAACCATCGATCAAATGAAAGAACTAGAAAAAGAAATATTCTCGCCTGCTTCCATTATCTATCATTATTTAAATATGGCAAAAGGAAATTTTCGAGAATACCTACAAGGAGATACCGTTAAAATTAAAAAATATTTTTATGTATTAAGACCAATTTTAGCAGCAAAGTGGACTCAAATATACCAAACGGTTCCGCCAATGGAGTTCGAAACATTAGTACATGAACTTATCCCTGCTGGTGACCTTCTTACAAGTATTAGTACTTTATTAGAAAGAAAAAAATCCGGCGAAGAATTATCACTTGAACCACGAATCAATCTCATTAATACATTCTTAGAAAGTGAGATCCACGAGCTAGAAGCATACGCAAAAGGGTTGCAAAAAAATTCGGAAGATCCAACCGAACAATTAAATGAGCTATTTCGATTTTCATTAAAAGAAGTCTGGAATTATTGAAAAAGGTCATTGAAAAAGCGTTCATGTAAGAACAACACTTTTTCATGACCTTTTTTAGTTATATAAAAAGTAATTGCGGTATCTTTGCATGGACAAAAGAATGCTAGTCCTTAAAATATGGATTCAAATGAATTAGCACTTCATTAATATTATCGTGCTTTGCCATTAATTTCTTTTTTATTTTTCTAGATAAATCATGACCTTCCTTAATAGTTTTATCGTAATCGATTGAGATACGTAAATCGACTAATATATAGTGACCATGTTCTCTAGCACGGAGTCGGTCAATTCGCTTTACTTCAGCAAAGGAAGAAATTATGTCATGATACTCTGCTAAAATTGCCAGATCTATATTCCGCTCCAGTAAAATATCAAAAGCTTCACTTACCATTTCCTTCGCAATTTTAAAAATCAAATAAGCTACAATGATCGTTGCAAGCTTATCTCCATAAAGAAATAAATGTATATTCAACTTTTCTCCAAGGATAGAGAACAGAACGCCTATTGCTGCTGCAATGGATGCCACAATATCAGCCTTATGATCATAAGCAATTGCTTCAATTGCTTTACTGCTTTGTTCCTTCGCAATCCTTTTACTATATCGATATAATAGCACTTTCGAAATATAAGAAATAACAGCAACCCACATTGCAATCATACTTGGTGTTGTGATGGGATGGAATAACCCAATTATTACTTCATATACCAAGTAGATAGAGACACATAAAAGAATCATACCAACAATACCAGATACAATTATTTCTGCCTTCCCATGTCCATATGGATGTTCCTGATCTGCCGGTTTATTCGCAATTTTAATAACGACTAAAACAAGGACAGAGGCAAACACATCTGCAGCTGAGTGAATTCCATCGGCAAAAACCGCATCACTATTCCCTATCCAACCCACTATTATTTTCCCAATTGTTAAGATAATATTACTAATTACACTAATCCAAGCTACTCGTTTGGCTAGCAATTCTCTCGATCCCAAATTTCATCAACCTCTTTTATTTTCCAAAAATTTCAATACACTTAAAAAGTCAACTTAAACATATTAGCAGAAAAGAAAGCAGTGGGTCTAGAGAAAAAAAGTTGCCTTCTTACAAATTAATCATTTACTTTTCTTTAGGAATGTATTCGTTTGTGGGAAATGAAAGTAAGAAAATAAGTTATATTATTCATAAATGAAAATTTTGGGATAGTTATAGTTGCAGAGAAGAAAGCTAACATTTAAATTCAAGTTGATTAAATACGGTAAGTAAACCAAAATATCATATAGTATCAGTCAAACGGGGAATTTATCTGCCCCTTTGGATTTATTAGCTAATGCGAGATGGATTTCAGCCTCTGCAAACGGCTTTTCAGCCAAACTATGGATTTATTCAGCCAAAGCGAGGGTGGAATCAGCCAAACTTGGATAATATCAGCCAAAACTTCAGAGATATCAGCCAAACTTGAAATATATCAGCCAAAACTTCAGGGAAATCAGCCAAACTTGAAATATATCAGCCAAAACTTCAGAGATATCAGCCAAACTTGAAATATATCAGCCAAAACTTCAGGGAAATCAGCCAAACTTGAAATATATCAGCCAAAACTTCAGGGAAATCAGCCAAATTTGAAATATATCAGCCAAAACTTCAGGGAAATCAGCCAAACTTGAAATATATCAGCCAAAACTACAGAGAAATCAGCCAAACTTGGATAATATCAGCCAAAACTACAGAGAAATCAGCCAAACTTGGATAATATCAGCCAAAACTTCAGGGAAATCAGCCAAATTTGAAATATATCAGCCAAAACTTCAGGGAAATCAGCCAAACTTGAAATATATCAGCCAAAACTACAGAGAAATCAGCCAAACTTGGATAATATCAGCCAAAACTACAGAGAAATCAGCCAAACTTGGATAATATCAGCCAAAACTACAGAGAAATCAGACAAACTCCCAATTTTTCAGCAAATACCATAAATAACTTCTCGCCCCCGCTTGTGTTAGCATGGGGCACTCTTTCCTAGGATTACAGCTTACGGGCATTTTTTATTATGTTTTTTTGTGTAAAACTATATTTATTGCTGATTTTTTTCCAATAGTAGAATAACCAAAGTTTTATTTTTTGCCATTTATAAACACTTGCTTTTGTATTCTGTAATTCTTGCCAAGCAGAATCTAATTTATTTGCCTCTAGTAATCTTTTACTATAGTCTAATTTTAATTTTGACAAATACAAATCTATATATGGAATTTCCTCTTTATGAAGCAAATTCTCTAATGAATAAATGATCGGATAGCGATTTAATATGGTCAAATCCATGCATACACTGTTTTCTAACCCGCGGTAATAAATGGCATTGCTTTCATTTATATAAGCAATCGAATAGTTCATTCCAATTCGCAACCACATATCTTGATCTTCACCAAGAGGCTCTCCCTCTTTAAATAAACCTATTTTATCAAAAACTTGCTTTCGAACTGCGATTGCAGAAGAAATGATTGGTAAATCCTTTAATGTTTTTTCAACATAGTTTGTAAATACCCCTTCCCACTTTTCAGGTGTTTGATATATGGATGGGATTATTTTCTTTTTCGTCGGCAGAACGATTTCATAGCTTGTTGCATAAGCGCCACATTCAGGATATTTATCTTTTAAATAGATAATTTTCTCAAGAAAACCTGGTTTCCACTCATCATCTGCATCAATAAATGTAATTAATTCAGCTGTAGCTGCAAGTATTCCCTTGTTTCTAGCTGCTGAGGCACCTTTGTGTTCCAACTTTAGGACCTTAATCCGCTCGTCTATCCATGTTTCCGCTTTTTCAACACTGCCATCTGTTGAACCATCATCTACAATAATAATCTCAAAATCTTGAAATGTTTGCGAAAGAATGGACATAATCGTTCGTTCAATATATTGTACTTTATTATATAGTGGAATAACTACTGAGACAGCGACCATCTTGCACCCTCCCAATTTTTCATCGCTAGTGATTGTGCATCCTTTATCGATAGTTTTGGATACCTATATTGTCCAGCTATAATTTGTTTAAGAGCATGCCATATGCTCTCCTCTTCAAAGGAATGGGACGGAATAATATACTCTTTATCTGCTTGAATTTGCTTGGCCCATCCATCACATTTAGGATGGTAAGAAAGAATGATTGTCGGTGTATTTGTAATATAGCCAAACACAGAGCTATGCAGTCTCATCCCAATCAATCCCTTTAATGAGGCAATAGTTCGGAGAGTGTTCATTGGATCTTTATCATAAGACAGATGCTTAATAGGAATCTTTGTGTGTAATTGGTCGATGACTTCACGATGTATGTCTTGATCTCCAAAAATAGGATGACCATTAAAGTCAATAAAGACTAACTCTTCTATTTCCTCCTGGTGAAGTCCATTTAGAACATTGACTATTTTTTTCAGTCTCGTCTTTTCAATACTTGTATCTCCACCAATATATCTCTCGTAGTGACATAAGGAAATTCCCAAACCTTTTCTTGTGTGAATTCCATTAAAATTTTCACCAGCTACAAGTGGTAAAAGTACGGCTAAATCAAATGTTAATTCTACCTTTACATCGGAGGAGAAAGAACGAATTAGTTCATAGCTTTCCTCATCTCTACAGCCGATATAATTAAACTTTTCGATAAGCTTTTTACATGCACCTTCAGCAGCCGAATCTCTAAATGGTCCAAAGGATACCCCAATTGCCGCTGCTCCTTTTCCTCTATTTAAATCGATTAAATCGCTATCTCTTGTCATTTTATCTGTCGAATGAAAAACAGAGCCACCACCAAATAAAATTAAATCACTCTCATAACAATGCCTGTACAAACGAAGTAAGTTTTCATTACGTTCTTGTTCTTCTTGAACAAATAATGCTTCAATTTCCGCATTTAATGGCAGAACAGGCTTTTGTATACATGTCCCATAAATTTTATCTCCAGATAGAAATTTCCGGCTTCCCCAAGAGGATACTAGTAACAATGCATCATCTCCGCCATTCTGTTCTCCATAATAACCTGAAAGAATAATCTTACTCATCTAAGTACTCCTCCTACCTCTCATATCTCTTAATAGTATATGGACAATCCATAAAAAGGTGACCAGCAGCTAACATTTGGACCATTTGCTATGGTCCGATTTATGGAGGACAAGAATAGAATATATAGTAAACATTAGGGAAAGGACATGATGCTGATGACATTAAAGAAGAAAAGAAAGATACTTTTTATTACAAAAAATTGGGAAAATGGGATAGAAAGAAATACGTATTATTTAACAAAAGAATTAAAAAAATACGTTGATATTAGAACCTGGGAGGAAGACGGTAATATAAGTGAGACGATACAAAAAATGAACTTTCAGCCTGACTTTATCCTAGTTAATGATTTACGTCCTACCAGATCACCAAAAGTAACTGGTCTAAAGGACTGCAATATTCCATTTGGGATTATCATGCATGATTTAAACTACCAAATGGATCAAAGAAGAGCATTCATTAAAGAAAATAATGTGAAATATATCTTCACCCATTATAGAGATACTTTTTTAGAATGGTATCCAGAATTTAAAGATAAAATGATATGGTTTCCTCATTATGTAAATATTGATGTATTTAAAGACTTCAAGCAACCGAAAACCATTGATTATTTAATGATGGGGGCTGTACATCCTACTGTTTATCCATTACGTCAAAAAATTCTTGATCAAATGAAGAATTTATCAAATTTCACCTATCATGCGCATCCTGGCTATTTCCACCAACAGTATGATGAGAGATCATTTAAAGTAGCGAGCAGCTTCGCACAAGAACTGAACAAAGCAAAAATGTTTTTTACTTGTGATTCCATTTATCATTATCCTGTAATGAAATACTACGAGACTTTAGCTTGTAATACTTTATTACTAGCTGCCTGCACAAAAGAAATTAAAGATTTAGGATTTATCCCTGGAGTTCATTTCATTGAAATCAATGAAGAAAATTTTATGCGTAAGGCTAAATATCATTTAAGAAATTATGAAACATTAGGGAAAAAAATTGCTTTAAATGGCTATAAAATGGTAAGAAAAAAACATTCTGTACAAGTTCGTGCGCAGCAGCTCCTTGCTCATATTGAAGAAATTCTTGCTAAAGAAGGGGGCAACGAGCAATGAGAATCTTATATCTTGGTTATTTGGGTGTTAATAATATCGGAGATGAAGTTTGTTATGAAGCATTTGCTCAAGCTTGCGAAAGATGGCTTCACGAGGACTATACTTTATTCTCCTACCCAATTAATTCTTCTAAAACCCTAAAAGAATTATATGGAGAAAAACCATTTGATATCGTTATCTTAGGAGGTGGCTCTTTATTTCAGGGCAATTTCTTTATCGATTTGGCATTAGAGGCAATCGAAATGAAACTTCCACTATATTGCTATGGAACAGGTATTGATTATATGACGGAAGAAACAATTGAATCCTTTAAAAGGGGAAAATTCCAATTATCCTCCACCACCTTCAATAATAAAGAGATTAATAGAGACAAAATAAAAAAAGTGATTGAATACTCCACATTCGCAGGTCTTAGAGGACCACTTACACAAAAGTATATTAAGACTTTAAATCCTTCGCCAACGAGTAATTACCAGATAATCGGTGATTCTGGGATGCTGTTTACTCCCCAAAAGGACGACTATATAAGAAGCAAATACTTGCAAGATCACGATAAAAAAATAATTGCGGTCAATTGGGGTACCACCCAAAACATCCTTTTTGGCTATGATGAATATAAACTTAAAAAGCAAATCATTAAAGCATGTACCAATCTTTTAAAAAAAGGATACCAAATTGTAATTTTTCCAATGTGGGATTTAGATGTCCCTCACTGCAAGGAACTATATGAGAGCATAAAGAAGAAAGGAAAAGTCACATTCATTCCAGAAGTTTGCACAGCTTCACAAATTTATTCTTTCTTATCGCTATGCCACTTTTCACTTAACTTAAAGCTGCATGCAAATGTACTTTCTGCATCAAGCGGTACCCCATTCTTCCAATTAGCTTATCGCTCAAAAGGTGTAGATTTCGCCGCCTCTGTCCATCAATTACCTTATACGTTACTATCCAATACGGAGAAACTAGCGGAAACGATTGAAAACAAAGAATATTATTTAACAAGCAATAAGAACCGAAAAAAGCTTAGGCAAGCAAAAGAGAGAATTGTCGCAAGACATAAAAACTTTATCTTGTCATTAAAAAAGTAATTTAAAAGGGATGTTCCTATTCTACGGAACATCCCTTTTATACATATAAAAAGCCGGTATAATCTATGGTTAACCTAAAAAATAAAAATAGAAGCTCTTTAAACCTTTCCCTTTTTAGAGCCATTCTCTATTAAAGGGAAGGAAAGCTTCTATTAATCAAATGATTTTATTTTTCATACTCTTTTATCTGTTTTAAGCATAGCTCGTAAACGTCCACTTTGTGATACAATCTATACCATTCTATTGTATAAAAGACAGTCTCATCAATATTCCATTTTGGATGCCAATCTAAATAATACTTTGCTTTATTTATATCTAAACTAAGAAGCTTTGCTTCATGTTCTGCAGAATAAGAAGGTTCTACTTCCCACGTGCCACCATTCCAGTGTTCAACAATTTTTTCGACTAATTGTTGGACGGTTGTCACACTATCAGATTCTGGTCCAAAGTTCCAGCTTTCGGCATATTGTGTTTTTCCTTCATATAGATATGCACCTATTTTTAAATAACCTGAAAGTGGTTCTAATACATGCTGCCACGGACGAACAGAATGAGGAGAACGTAATTTAATCGCTTGATCAGACATTAAGGAGCGGACACTATCAGGAATAATGCGGTCTTCCGACCAATCCCCTCCCCCAATTACATTACCCGCTCGTACAGAAGCAATTAACTTACCATGCTTAGAATAAGACTCAATTGGAAAGAAGGAATGCTGATAAGAAGAAATCAATAGTTCGCAGCATCCTTTACTGGAACTATATGGATCATATCCTCCCATCGGATCTGTTTCACGATAGCCCCATACCCATTCCTTATTATCATAACACTTATCACTGGTTACCATTACACCTGCTTTTACAGAAGGTGACTTTCTGATTGCTTCCAATACATGCATTGTCCCCATTACATTCACTTCATACGTATAGATAGGGTCTCGATAAGATTGTTTCACTAATGGCTGTGCTGCCAAATGAAAGACAATTTCAGGTTGATATTCTTCAAAAACTGCTTGTAGTTTAGCAGCATCACGAATATCTGCTCTAATATCCTTCACTTTATTATTCAGTTCTGTTAATTTAAATAAACTCTCTTCTCCAATTGGATCTAAAGAATAACCAATTACATTCGCACCTAGCTTCATTAACCAAATAGCCAGCCAAGAACCTTTAAAACCTGTATGACCAGTTATCAGTACCGTTTTATTTTTATAAATTTTTCGCCAATCAGTTGTCATAAGTAACACCTCCACTCCCATTAATGAAAATGATAATAACTTTTATACCAGGCAATGGTTTTCTTTATCCCCTCTTCTATGGAAACAGCAGGAGTCCATCCAAGCACTTTTCGAATCTTTGTAATATCAGGGATAGGCGCATTTCTTTCATTCTCCCTTTTGGGAATGGCACCATATAATGGTACTTGCTTTGTACCTAAATGCTGATAAATCAAATCAACAAAATATCGTAAAGGATAGGCATTTCCAGAAGCTATATTTAAAATCATATTATTACTTCCTTCATATGTGGCTGCAAGGATTAAGCCATCGACGATATTGCCGACATAACTATAATCACGGTATTGATCACACGACGTTAATTTCACCTCGTCACCACGTAGTACTTTTTCAATAATATGAGAGAATAATTTATGATTATCTTCTGCTTCCCCAAAAATATTAAATGCCCGTAAAGTGATAATGGGAAGCTTATATTCTTGTGCTAACTGATGGGAAATAATAGTAGATGCTGCTTTTGTACTTCCATAGATATCAACTGGTTCTAATAACATATCTTCATGAATCTTTTCCTTTTTATCTCCATATTCAGAACTACTGCCAAGACAAATAATTTTTTTACACTTGGTACCTTTGGCTGCAAATAAAATATTCATTGTTCCAACTATATTAGTTTCGTATGCAAGTAAGTCATTTCTGTTACTTGGGTTTGTTCCATAAGCTGCTAAATGAAAAATATAATCTGGTTGAAATTCATGAATAATCCGACATATGTCTGAGCGATTTTGAATATTTGCCTCATATTTTTTTAAATGAGGCAAATATTCCTGTACTCTCCAAGGATTGGAATGTTCTCGAATAATAACAGCGACAGACGCATTTTCTTTCACTAACCGTTTAATAAGATGGGAGCCAATAAAACCATAAGCACCTGTAACTAAAACTTTTTTATTTTTTAACTTCATGCCACCCACCTCTTATAAAGAGACAATGGAATAAGGATTTTTGGCTATATATCCGCTAGGAAGATTAGCAAAGAATTGGGCGTTATTAGATAAGCTGCTCAATAGCTCCTTTACTTTCGTTAAATACGGATTATAAATATACGTTAAAGTGGCGGATGAAATGTCTACTTTTTCTAGCTTCCATAGATCAAATTCATTCTCATTTAAGATCAGCAGGCTTCCAAAATGGAAGAATATCAATGGATTATTGTCAATATATACATTTTTCTCCCTCATGGTTACTTCTTGGTCTGTATTGTTCAAAATAAGATTCCATGGAGCAGCGTTGATTCCAGGGTTTTGATTCACTTTTATATTATCAAATATTTCTGGGATGCGGTCTAAATACAATTGATCTCCCCATGATTTACGTTCATCGTTATAAACCTCTGAACATTCTTCTAAACACTTCTTCTTCCACCAATTTAGAATTTTTCGGCTATTTCGTTCGTTTTTGAAGCCGATAAATCCCGCTTGATATTGTCCATGAAAATGTTCCAGTGTATCCGTTCCGCGTTGACGACATAAATAAACAGAGTATCTACCAAAGTCATCAATTACAGAAAGTGGGTTAGAGAAGAAATATAAATCACTATCACAATAGAAGAGATGGTCAATATCTGCATGTGTGGATAGTAAATGTTCTAGTAACGTCGCTTTTATTGTCCAACAATATTCTTGCAGCGTTCGTTGTTGTTTTATCTCTTTTAATTGTGGGTTTTCAAAGGTCTCTACTGGTATTAGCGTGACATTTTTTAAGTTTAGATTGGATAAGACATCATGGGTTTCTGAATCCATTGTACAAATCCATATGTGAAAATTATCTATTTGTCTGCTAAGCGAGTGATACATTGCAAGTCCTTTAACTAAATATTCTTTACTAAATATGGAGGTTAATAATAAATAGTTATTGTATTGAATCATTCTTTTTTTCAATTTTGTTGATTGATATTTTGTCTTCGCTTGAATAAAGTCTTTTGTCGATAATGTTGCCTTAATAATACCAGGATAACTATTTTGATAGTTTTTGATTAAATTTTCTAATAAATCAAGGTATGGAACATAAATGTAATTCATAATTTCCTTTTGAATATTTAATTGATGCATACTCCATAAATCATATTTATCACTATCATATATGGTTATACAGGAAAAATGATAAGCAACAAGTGGATCGTTATTGATAAAAACTTTATCTCCTTGTAAAGAAACGTTGAAATCATTATTGTAGATAATATTCCAAGGTGCAGCATTTACTCCTAAATTAGAAGATATTCGCACGTTATCATACATTATTGGCAGTTGATCTAAATACTTTTGATCTCCAAAACGTCCATTGCTCTCAACTACTCCACACCATTCAATGCAGCGCTCCTTCCACCATTGAACAGCTGACAATCCAATTTCATCTTTTCTAAATCCAATAATACCTGCTTGGTACTTCCCATATTTTTGTTCTACCCAATCTAGATCTCTTTGTGGAGTTAAAAAGATGGAAGCAGAACCCCACTCATTAAAAATACTTGCTGGATTAGAGAAGAAATAAATATCTCCGTCGCAGTATAATACTTGCTCAATATCGTTATTTTTTAAGATATATTCAATTAGGAAAGATTTTAATGTCCAACAATATTCATTAATCATTCGTTCTTGTTTAACTGCTCTTAATTGATCATTCTCTATTTCTTCTACTCTAATAAGATGCATATTTTTTAGATTCTTTTCATTTAAAAATTTGTGCGTAATGGCATCCGTACAACATACCCATAAGTTGAAGTTATCACTATTTTTAGCAAGAGACTCATAAACCGCCATAATTTTAATGCAATATTCTTTACCGGCAATCACACAAAAATTTTGATTGGTTGATGCGATTGGCTCTGTTGGCGATAATTTAGTTTGCTCTTTTGTGTTTACTAATACTATTTGTTGATCTTTTGCTTCTTTTAAGGTTTCTTGTTTTGTTTTTTCTTTTGCCGCTGCTTCTTGTCTCGCTTTTTCTTTTGCCGCTGCTTCTTGTCTCGCTTTTTCTTTCGCCGCTGCTTCTTGTTTTGCTTTTTCTTTCGCCGCTGCTTCTTGTTTTGCTTTTTCTTTTGCTGCCGCTTCTTGTCTCGCTTTTTCTTTCGCCGCTGCTTCTTGTTTTGCTTTTTCTTTTTCCGCTGCTTCTTGTCTCGCTTTTTCTTTTGCCGCTGCTTCTTGTCTTGCTTTTTCTTTCGCCGCTGCTTCTTGTCTCGCTTTTTCTTTCGCCGCTGCTTCTTGTTTTGCTTTTTCTTTTGCCGCTGCTTCTTGTCTCGCTTTTTCTTTCGCCACTGCTTCTTGTTTTGCTTTTTCTTTCGCCACTGCTTCTTGTTTTGCTTTTTCTTTCGCCACTGCTTCTTGTTTTGCTTTTTCTTTTGCTGCCGCTTCTTGTCTCGCTTTTTCTTTCGCCGCTGCTTCTTGTTTTGCTTTTTCTTTTTCCGCTGCTTCTTGTCTCGCTTTTTCTTTTGCCGCCGCTTCTTGTCTAGCTTTTTCTTTCTCCGCTGCTTCTCGTTTTGCTTTTTCTTTTGCCGCTGCTTCTTGTTTTGCTTTTTCTTTTGCCGCTGCTTCTTGTCTTGCTTTTTTCGCTTCTGCTTCTTGTCTTGCTTTTTCTTTCGCTTCCGCTTCTTGTCTTGCTTTTTTCGCTTCTGCTTCTTGTCTTGCTTTTTTCGCTTCTGCTTCTTGTCTTGCTTTTTTCGCTTCTGCTTCTTGTCTTGCTTTTTTCGCTTCTGCCTCTTGTCTTGCTTTTTCTTTCGCTTCCGCTTCTTGTCTCGCTTTTTCTTGATCGATTACTTCTTCATTTTGTATAATAGCCCCCATTGTTTCCTGGGCATTTTCATTAACAACTGATGCTTGTGCATCTATAATCTCCGGTGTGGAAGTTTCTTCTGGTGGTGAGGGTAATTCCAGTACCTTATTATTTTTCCTTGCCCCATTTATAATATCAACTAGATTATCTACATGGAATTTCACTGAAATCTCTTTTGAAAACAGTTGAATATTTAACGTCGCTGACTTTTCTTGTTTCTCATTATTCGACAATGCTTTTAAAAAGTCTGATATGATATTTCTTTTTAGCCATTTCATGGCAATCCTCTCTCTCCCTTATATCTATTGTTCTTTTTTCCAAATCTTTCTTGCATCTTCCAAGTCCTTTGGCGTATCAATAGATACCCATATACCTTCATGCAAATAGACAGCAAGTTCTCTCTTTTCAATTAACTTTCTTAATGGCTCTTCCTCTAACACACAATCCGGCTGGGCTGATAGATACTGAAAGAACTCCTTATTGCAAACAAAAAATCCCCCATTAATCCAGTCATCTAAAATCGGCTTTTCGGCAAAGCGGTTAGCAATACCATCTTCTATATCCAGTACTCCATATTGATTATTTTTTTTGATGCCTGTAAGTGTAACTGTTTTTCCTTTTTCTTTATGAAAGGCAATAAGTTTATCTAAGTCAATATCAGACAAACCATCCCCATAGGTTAATAAAAAGATATCATCATCTATATATGATTCTAACTGTTTAATTCGTGCTCCAGTCATTGTATCTTGACCAGTATCTATACAAGTTATTGTCCATGGCTCTGTTTTTTCTAGAATGTTATATTGATTGTTTGCTAAATCAATTTGTATATTATTGTTTCTCCAGGCTGAATTAACAAAGTAATCTTTTATCTGCTCTCCTTTATAGCCCACAGGCAAAATGAAATCTTGATGACCATATTCACTATAATGCTTCATAATATGCCAGATAATCGGCTTCCCATTAACATCAGCTAAGGCTTTTGGTATATTCTCTGTTAAGCCTCTCATTCTCATACCTTTGCCCCCACATAAAATTACAACTTTCATGCTTTCACCTCTTCTCTTAGTATTTTCATGCCATTATATGTACAGGCTACTAATTATGCGTAGGTTGTTTCATTAGGTTTGGTAAGATATAGGCGAATTTTTTGAGTAATTTGAAGAAAATACTGTTCAGACTGTCCTTTTTTGAAGGATATTATGAGTCCTTACTCTTCTTGCTGTAGAAGAGAACAGCAATACTTTTTATAAAATTATCCCTAAAGAAAGATGGGAAATTCAAACACATATAAAAAACCTACAGTTTTACCTGTAGGCAGTTTATCCCTTTTCCGAATAAAAAAAGCTATAAGGTAAAATTACCTCATAGCATTCATTATTATCCTATTCTAATCTCGTTACCTTCTACTATCACTTTTTCATTCTCTTCAAGGTTAGTAAATACCATTGGCGTAATGATGGAAGGAACCTTTGATTTGATTGCATCAAAATCAATTTCCATTAATTTTTGTCCTTGTTTTACTTTATCTCCATCTTTAACAAAAGAAGTAAACCCTTCCCCTTTTAAACTAACTGTATCTAATCCAACATGAATTAAGATTTCTTTTCCATTGTTATCAGTCATGCTTACTGCATGCTTTGTTGGGAACACATTCATAATTTGTCCGTCTGCTGGAGCAACTAATACGCCATTGGATGGATCAACCGCTATGCCGTCTCCCATCATCTTTTGCGCAAATACTGGATCTGGAACTTCTGTAATGCTTAATAGCTTTCCTTCTAATGGTTGAATATAAGTTTGAGTCGTATTCGTTTTTTCTTCCTTATTTCTCTTAAATAGATTTTTAAACAAGGTAGCACCCTCCAATAAAAGATTCACTTCCTATTTTAACTTAATAACAGAAATTTTCCCATAAATCTAATAAATAATATTTCTAAAAGCCTATATCTGCACGAAATATTATTACTTTATATAATAGACAATAGACTCATATGCTCTTAGCTTTATACTTTCTCTCATGGAATCGGAATCAGGATAATTAGATAGAAGAATGGTACCTGTTAATCCTGTCCAATCAATGTGCTCTGGTAAAGTAAATGTCACTTCTTCTTCATAGAAATTATTAACGACTAATAATTTCTCTTTATCTGTACTGCGTAAATAGGCAAATATTTTATCATCTTCAGGAGCAAGTAGTTCATAATCTCCGTCTGTAATGATATTGTATTCTTTCCGCAGCTGGATAAGTTTTTGATAGTGATAGAAAATAGACTCTTTATCCTTTAATGCATTTTCTGCATTTAGTTCTCGATAATTTCGAGCCGTTTCAATCCATGGCGTTCCATCCGTAAATCCAGCATTTTTCTCACCGTTCCACTGAACAGGTGTACGAGAGTTATCACGAGATTTTCTGCGCAAAATTTCGAGAATTTCTTCTTCTGATTTACCGTTTGCTTGTAAAATATTATACATATTCAAAGATTCCACATCTCTATACTGATCAATCGAAGTAAATTTAGGATCTGTCATGCCAAATTCTTCTCCTTGATAAATATAAGGTGTGCCTTGCATCATATGAATAGTAGTAGCAAGCATTTTTGCAGATTCCTTATGGAATTCCCCATCATTCCCATAACGGGAAACAATACGTGGCTGATCATGGTTACACCAGAAAAGGGCATTCCATCCTCCCCCTTCATTCATACCAACTTGCCATTTAGATAAAATTTGTTTCAGAGCCAGAAAATCCATTTCGCCAATTTCCCACTTCTCTCCGTCGGGATAATCAACCTTTAGATGGTGGAAATTAAAAGTCATACTTAACTCATTTCGCTCTGGCTTTGTAAATTTAACGCAATGCTCTAGTGTTGTAGAAGACATTTCTCCAACTGTCATACTGTCATATTTGGAAAATACTTCTTGATTCATTTCATGGATAAATTCGTGCACACGAGGTCCATCTGTATAAAATTTCCTTCCATCTCCAGGCGCTGCGGAACCGTCATCATCTGGGAAATCTTGATTTTTTGAAATCAAATTAATGACATCAAGACGGAAACCATCTACACCTTTTTCAAACCAAAATTGCATCATTTTATACACTTCATTACGAAGCTTCTCATTTTCCCAATTTAAATCAGCTTGCGTTATATCAAAAAGGTGTAAATAATACTGGCCTGTTTTTTCATCATACTGCCATGCATTGCCGCCAAATTTAGATTGCCAATTCGTTGGTTCACTGCCATCTTCTTTTCCATCTTTCCAAATATAAAAATCACGATATGGGTTATCTTTAGAAGATGCTGCTTGTTTAAACCATTCATGTTCCGTTGAAGTATGGTTAACAACGATATCCATAATAACTTTCAGACCTTTTTGATGGGCTTCCTTTAATAGCTGATCAAAATCTTCCATCGTTCCATATTCATGATGAATGGAATAATAATCACTAATATCGTAGCCATTATCCTTTTGAGGAGAAGCATAAATAGGTGTTAACCACAATACATCTACCCCTAATTCTTTTAAATAATCTAATCTTTTAATAATCCCTTGAATATCTCCTACACCGTTTCCTGTTGTATCTTGAAAACTCTTCGGATAAATTTGATACACAACTGCCTTTTGCCACCATGCTTGTTTCATCTATATACACCACCGATGTGAAAATTATGTTCTTTTTCCTGTCTGTAAAACACAATACAGTTAGCATTTACGTTTTTTTACTTCCTTTTGATTACTAGTACTTGCTCAATAGATTTACGAGTTGGTTTGACATTATAGAAACGTTTCTTCTATATGATTCGGAATTTGAACAAGACTAATAATTTTTATTCTCTTTCATCATAACATGTATATACAAGTTGTCAACTGATTAGTAATGCGTTTTCAAAACTTCCTTTGTCATAAACCAAGTTAGCTCTTACCTCTACTTGCCTGGATAAATCCCCTTACATTTTCCACTTTTTTATGTATTCCCTAATAAAAAGGTTTTTTGTAAATCCCTTAAAATTCATTGGTTATTTACTGCTTTTTTTGATAAGATATCCCTATAATTTTTAGAATTTGATTTAACTAATCAATGATATTCCCATACTCTAGCTTGTATGGACATGAAAAACATTGCCTATAGATATTGCTAAATAGAAATGTAAAAACGGTTCATCTTTATATTTACAGACAGCACAGAAAAAATTAAGTAGAATAAAAAGGGTTGATTAAGACATAGAAAGCTTACTCAATTTTTTTCTGCGAAATTATTAATTTATCAATGGTGGAAAAGCTCATTTACTCCACATATAATGAAAGAACATGTATACTATTAATAGATTTAAACTAGGAGTGAGCATTTTGAAGGATGAATTAGCTTATATCGGGAACAAAATTATAGAAAACCAGAACATCCTTGCTGAAAATACAAATAGGCTGCTTTCGCAATTTTTACAGCAGCAGGCATCTAATTTTTCTCTTCCTTATCCCGAAGAAGATATGCATAAATGGAACGCTAAGCTTTTCCTTATCTTGGCTGAAGCCTTAAAAGATAAGAAAGATGCGAAAGGAATAGAGTATTGGTCGGATAAAACTGGGAAAGCCTTTGTAAAGAACCATATTCCATTACAATCTGCCCTGCGTTCCTTATCGATATACCGAAATGTGATCTGGGATGTATTCACAGAAGAATTAGAACAGAAATCTTTCGCGCCAATTACCATGTTGGATGTTGGCAAGATTATTGATCCTATACTCGATGAAATTAGTGCTTACATAGGGCATATTTATGAAGAGCATAACACACAGATAATGAAGCTTGCTTATACAGCTTTAGAAGAGCTGTCTGTTCCAGTTGTTCCAATAGCAAAAGAAACAGCCATCATACCTCTTATTGGGGAAATTGATACACAGCGATCTCAATTAATTTTAGAAGTTGCCTTGCAGGAATCTGCCAATTTAAAAATTGAATATCTCATTTTAGATATTTCAGGAGTACCAATCGTCGATACAATGGTGGCAGACAATTTATTTAAAGTCGTTCATGCCTTAGACTTAATTGGTGTTAAATCCATCGTTTCTGGTATTAGACCAGAAATTGCTCAAACGATTATTTCATTAGGAATCGACTTTAGTAAAATTACGACATGTGCCAATTTACACACTGCTTTAGCTAGCATTGGCTTAAAGCGAGTTGTAGAATAAAATAAGGATGTCTTAAATAGTTAGTTAAACTCTTTAAGACATCCTTTATTATTTTTACGCAATCGTTTCTCATCTAAAACTTTAGCTAACTGTCCACCGATTTTTCATATATGTTGGTTGCAAGGAATAAACATGTAAATTGTCATCAGCACTTCCTGCAGGCAGCCTCTTCCCATTAAATTTGTACTTGGAACATAAAATACATGTGCACACATTTGATTTGCCTCCTTTTATTTGTTCAATAATTCACATGATTATTTATAAAGAAAGAGCGATTTGCCCTGATTCTTTTATAGATGTAATATGCCTTCTCTAGGTACTACTTGAAAAGCATCTGCTAAGTCTTGTAACTGCTGGTCCGTAATGGTTTGCTTAATCTTTGAAGCATCCCCAATAATCGTATAAATTTGTGCTGCTTTTTCTGCTGTTTCAATCAGCCCGAATGTTTCATCCATTGTGGATCCGGCACCGAATATTCCATGATGTGGCCAAACAACTAAACGATGCTCTCTCATTTTCGCTGCTGTTTTTTCTCCAATTTCATCTGTTCCAGGAACCATCCAAGGCAGAATCCCGATTGCATCCGGAAAAACAACAATACATTCGGTACACATTTGCCATAGTGTTTTTGTAAAACTTGCTTCATCTAAATCATGCATAAATGTCATTGCAAGTATATTTGTGGCATGGTTATGCATGATAATCCGATGATTTGGGTCTACTCGTAAACGTGCAATATGGCTCATAAAATGGGAGGGTAACTCACTTGTAGGATTCGACCCATCTTCAAATCCCCATAGTATATGCACTTTTTCTCCACTCTTATCTATTTTTAAAACACCAAGTGTATTTGCAGGATCTTTTTTCACATTTTTAAAATACTTCCCAGATCCTGTTACAATAAAATACTTCCCTGCCAATTCTGCCACTGGAAACTTCAGAGGGATAGACCGAATAATTTTGCTAGTATCCAAATACTGTTCCACTAACTCTTCTTCTAAAAGATAACTGATATTTCCTCCATTCCGTTCATCCCAGCCCATATTCCACATATTAAATGTTGCTTCACTCATTTCTTTAATAAATGGAACATCTAAAATATTTTGCTTTTGCATAATCGCAACCATTTCTCTTCACTCCCTTAATCTATTAATCTTGTTTTTCATATCCTTATTTTATGACTTAAACAAAAATAAGTCAACACATTCAAAAATAAAAACAACTTATCATTTTGTATTTTCTGTTATTTTTTTTGTTTTATTTTGATTTGTTTTAAAATCACATTCTCTCCAAATAAAAAAAGATAGCACCAATCTATTATCAAAAATATTGGTGCCATCTTTCATTTTCTGCCCGTAAGCTTGAACAAATCATTTTATGACGGAACGACCTGAAAAGAGATATTTTTTTCTTGAAACCAATTTGCATATTCTTCCGGAATACGTTCATCTGTAATGACATATTGTATTTGATCTAGATTGGCAATATGAGCAAAAGTCTTTACTCCGAATTTGCTTGAATCAACAAGAAGAGTAACCTCTGATGATATATTCATCATCTGCTTCTTTAATAATGCCTGCCATTCATTAGCATCACTTAGACCACTTTGCATATCTACTCCTTTACATGATAAAAACAGCTTATTAACATAATATCGTTCAAGGGAACGTTCAGCCAGTGGTCCTACATAAGATAATGATTTCGACAAAAGCATTCCACCTGTTGATATTACTCTAATCTGTTCCTTCTTACTTAATTCCAACGCTACTTTAATAGAATTAGTAATCACAGTTAAAGGCATATCAGGTAATTGTGACGCCATATACCAGGCAGTAGTACTACCATCCAAGATGATTTGTTCTCCAGGCTGTATGCGCTTTACCGCTTCTCGGGCTATTGCTCTCTTTTGTTCTGCGTTCGTAACCTCTCTCTCCATGAAAGGAGTATCACTTGGTTCTTTTTCAATACTCACTGCCCCTCCATGACTTCTCATCAAAAGCTTATCCTGCTCTAATTTCTCTAAATCTCTTCTAATCGTTTCCTCCGTTACCGAAAAAATTTCACTTAATTCTGATACGCGTATACTTATTCTTTCATTCACAAGCTCCACAATTTTTCTACGTCTTTCTGCTACAAGCACTTTCGAAGTTCTCCCTCCATTTTTGTTTTCTTGGGATTAAGTTGATATATGTTTATTACTATAGCATATTTTTCGTTTTAATAAGAAGCCCTCCCATCAAAAAAAGGATGAAATAAGATAATCCTTACTCCATCCCTTCCTATCAAACTATTGTGCTTTGTTTTTATTATAAATATCAAATGCTACAGCTGCTAAAAGTACCAGCCCTTTAATTCCTTGCTGCCAGTCAATGCCAAGTCCCATTAGTGACATTCCATTATTCATGATTCCCATTACCAAACCACCAATAATTGCTCCAGGTATGGTTCCAATACCCCCATATGCAGAAGCTCCACCGATGAAACAAGCTGCAATGGCATCCAGTTCAAAAAGATTACCAGCTTTTGGAGTAGCCGCATTCAAACGTGCAGCGAATAAGAGACCAGACAATGCAGAAAGTACTCCCATATTAACAAATACCATAAATGTCATCTTTTTCGTTTTAATCCCAGAAAGCAAAGCTGCCTTCTCATTTCCTCCGATTGCATAGATATGTCTTCCTGCTTTTGTTTTGTTTGTTACAAATGTATAAATAACAATCAGAATACCTAATACAATTAAAATATTGGGGATGCCCTCATAGGTTGCGAGAACAAAGGTAAAGATATTCAAAATTAAAATCATTCCTACTAACTTCGATACAAATAGGCCAAATGGTTGGACATCAAATTGATGTTTTAATTGATTCCTTCTGTTTTTTAATTGAAGGAAAATGATAATGATAGATAAAACAGCACCAATTAAAATCGTTAATAGATGCAGCGATCCTCCACTTATATCAGGAATAAATCCAGAGCTGATTTTCTGAAAGGATTCAGGAAAAGGTGCAATCGATTTCCCTTCTAATACAATCATCGTCAACCCTCTAAATAGGAGCATTCCTGCTAGTGTGACTATAAATGCTGGAATTCGGACATATGCAATCCAAAAACCTTGCCATGCTCCGATAACAGCACCTAATACTAAAGAAATGACGATTGCTAAAAATGGTGACATTTCATAATTTACCATCATAATGGCAGAGATGGCTCCAACAAATGCGGCAATTGATCCTACCGATAAATCAATGTGTCCCGTGACGATAACAAGTAACATTCCAACTGCTAAAACTAATATATAGCTATTTTGTAAGATTAAGTTTGTAATATTTAAGGGTTTTAGTAATAATCCATCCGTAATAATTTGAAACAATACCATGATGAATACTAAAGCGATAATCATACTATACTGACGGAAATTAACATGAAAAAGTGATTTGCTTTTTTGTGAACCTACTGGATTTGGTTTTATTTGTGGCTGCATTGTTCGCTTACCCCCTTACTTTACTTTTGGTCATATATTTCATTAATTTCTCTTGATTTGCTTCTTCTTTAAGAACTTCTCCTGTTATGCGCCCCTCATTCATTACATAAATACGGTCACACATCCCTAATAACTCTGGTAATTCAGACGAAATCATTAGAATACTTTTTCCCTCATTGACAAGATCATTAATGATTGTATAAATTTCATACTTAGAACCAACGTCTATTCCTCTAGTAGGTTCATCTAAAATTAAGATATCCGGCTCTGAAAAAACCCATTTACTTAATACGATTTTCTGTTGATTACCGCCACTCAGATTTCCAGCTTTTTGAAAGATGCTTGGCGTTTTTATTCTGAATTTCTGCTGATATTCTTCTGCAACCTTTATCTCTTGATTCTTATCTAACACAGAATGTTTAGAAATACGGTCAAGCGTTGCAAGCGTAATATTCTGTTTAATGTCTTCCATTAAGATTAAACCATTGCCTTTTCTATCTTCCGAAACATAGGCTAGCCCATTATTGATAGCTGCAGTTACATCTTTGAATTGCACTTCTTTCCCATTTTTTATTATTTTTCCATTAATATTCTTTCCATATGCTCTTCCAAATAGGCTCATTGCTAATTCTGTACGTCCAGCTCCCATTAACCCCGCAACCCCGACAATCTCTCCCCTTCTGATTGTTAAGGAGACATTATCGATCACTTTCCTATCCATATGCTTTGGATGGTATACATTCCAATCTTTTACCTCAAAAACAACCTCTCCAATATGAGGAATTCGCTCAGGATATCGATTGGTAAGATCTCTCCCTACCATACCTTTGATAATTCTGTTTTCATCCACCTGATCATTCTTTACATCCAATGTCTCAATCGTTTTTCCATCTCTTAAAATGGTAATAGAATCGGCAACCTTTTCAATTTCATTCAGTTTATGCGATATAATGATGGCAGACATTCCTTGTTTTTTAAGGTCTAATAATAAATTTAGTAAGTTTTCGCTGTCATTCTCATTTAAAGAAGCTGTTGGTTCATCTAAAATAAGCAGCTTAACATCCTTTGATAAAGCTTTTGCGATTTCTACTAATTGTTGTTTACCTACTCCAATATCACTTACCTTTGTATTTGGTGATTCACTTAATCCGACTTTTTTAAGCAATTCCCGTGTACGCAAAATTGTTTTATTCCAATCAACAACGCCCTTGTTAACGATTTCATTTCCTAAAAAGAGATTTTCTGCTATCGTCAATTCCGATACTAATGCAAGTTCTTGATGGATGATTACGATTCCTAGCTCTTCGCTTTGTTTGATGTCTTTAAATATGCAAACTTCATTATGAAAGAAAATATCTCCAGAATAAGTACCATGTGGGTAAACTCCGCTCAATACCTTCATTAAAGTTGATTTACCAGCACCATTTTCCCCACAAAGAGCGTGTATTTCTCCTTGCTTAACCTTTAAATTAACATCATCTAAAGCTTTAACGCCTGGGAACTCCTTTGTAATATTTTGCATTTCAAGAATTATATTTGCCATGTCCTTCACCACCTCTATTTTTTCTTACTATTACTGTCCCAGCTGCTCTTTCGTATAATAATTCGTATCAACTAATTCAGCTTCATAATTTTCTATATCCACAGAAACCGGTTTCAAAAGATAAGCAGGAACTACTTTTTTTCCGTTGTTATATGTTTCCGTATCATTTACTTCTGCTTCCTCTCCATTGAGTAATGCCCTTGCCATTTCCACAGCTTTCTTAGCTAATTCTCGTGTATCTTTGAAAATGGTTTGCGTTTGTCTTCCATTTATAATTGCTTTAATAGAAGCAAGCTCTGCATCTTGCCCTGTTATAATCGGCATCGGTTTATCTTTGCTTCCATAGCCAACACCCCTTAAAGACGAGATAACCCCAATACTAATACCATCATAGGGAGACAAGACGGCATCTATCCGTTCAGAGGAATAATGTGCGCTTAATAAATTATCCATTCTAGCTTGAGCTAGTGCCCCATCCCAGCGGAGTGTCGCTCCTTGACTAAATTTTGTTTGCTTACTTCTTACGACTAGTTTGCCAGAATCTATATATGGCTGAAGGACTGACATTGCTCCATCGAAGAAAAAGTATGCATTGTTATCATCTGGTGATCCTGCAAAAATCTCTATATTAAATGGTCCTTCAGATTCTTTCAATCCTAACTTCTCCTCAATATATTGTCCTTGCAGCTCTCCTACTTTAAAATTATCGAATGTTGCATAATAATCTACATATTCACTGTGCTGTATTAAACGGTCATAAGAAATAATTTTTATGCCATCCTTATGGGCTCTCTCTAAAACTCCTGTTAAACCAGATCGGTCATCGATGGGGGCAATGACAAGAATATCTACGCCTTTTGTGATCATATTTTCAATTTGTGCTGTTTGATTTTCAATCACATCCTCTGCATATTGTAAATCCGTTTTAAAGCCAAGTTCTTCAAACAGTTTTTTCATATTTTCTCCATCATTTACCCATCTTTCTGATGATTTGGTAGGCATGGAAATACCAATAAACCCTTTTGACTCTCCAGATGTTTTTTCAACTCCACATGCAGTAGTAATAAATGTTAGTACAATGACAGCAATAAATGTATACACTTTTTTACACAAACAAACTTCCCCCTTTCTACATTTTTCTTAAGCATTTATTTTGACTAAACTTACTATAGCATCTGCCTCAAGGATGGTCTTTTCAAATAATTTACTATTTTTATACTTTTTTAACTTAAATTAAAACGCTTTCATTTCACTAAAAAAAGATTTGTGGTGTCTTATCTATCCCTTTACCCATCTTAGTTAATTCAATTGGCTATACGGACAGTTGATCTTCCACCTATTTTCCTGGTCAGCGTTTAGGCTTATTACGCAAAAAAAAAGAAGCCCATCTTTCATGGCCCCTACTTCCTTCACTTTATATTATTTGTTTCCTCCATAATATTTCTACGATATTTATTAGGGGAAACGCCCATAATCTTTTTAAACGCTGTACTAAAATAATGCTGCGTTTCATACCCTACTAGCTGAGATATCGTGATAATTGGATAATCCGTTGATTGAAGTAAGTATATTGCCTGTTTCATTCGTTTCGTTGTAAGGAGCTGGACGAAACTTACTTTTAATTCTTGCTTCATTAATCTACTTAAATAAACAGGAGATACCTGTAAAGTGATCGCAACCTTCTCGAGTGAAAGGGAAGAATCTGCATATTGATGGTCAATAATACTCTTTGCCCTTCTCACAATAGGTGAAATATTCATTTCCTTTTGGATCATTTCTTTACAGTTTTTATATAAGGAAAAGAGTTGTTTGTAATCCACTTCATTGTTATTTATATAGATGGCAATAGACATTTTTAGTTCTTTTCTGATATATTCCTCCAACTGTAAAGCTACCTCATTAGTGATAGTTTGCCAGATAATTAGAGCGATCAAACCTGATTCATCATGAAAATAACCTATTTCCTTGTGTTTTAAGAATAAGAGAATATGATATTTTAACGATTCTTGAATCTCTCCTTTTTCCTTTTCACTTAAGATAGACTTGTTCTCGAGAAATTCCAAACAAGAAATAACTACTAGTTGTTTAGGTATACTCGTATTTAAATAGTAAAAAGCTAATTGTTCCTTTATTTCCTCGTTCGTTAATTTGCCCCCTATCCATTCACGGAAGAAATTATGTTGTAAGGTCGGCAGATTTTTAGTGAATTGCTCGGACGTTCTGTCCAATAAAGCCCTTTTTTTATTTACTTCTACTAACTCCATTTTTATCTTATTTAACAATCCCATTAGATGATCTGGATCGATAGGTTTTAATAAATAATCGAATACATTTAATCGAACGGCTTCTTGGGCATACTTAAATTCATCATACCCCGTTATAATAATAATTTGGCAGTCTGGCAGCTTGGCTTTTACCTGTTTAATCACCATTAATCCATTTGCAATTGGCATATTTATATCTATAAGGAGGATGTCGACAGAATGCATCAGCGAAAGCTCTATCGCCTCTTCCCCATCCTCCGCTTCTGCTATAACATTCATCTGAAGTGCAGACCAATCGATGACATTCCGTATCCCTTCCCGAATAATGGGTTCATCATCGGCAATTAACACATTCCATATTTGTTTATCCATTCATTCTCACTCCTTCTTTTCCTCTAGATTCATGGGAAGTTTTATCGTTACTGTTGTTCCTTTATCAGGCTCACTATCAATTGTGAGACCATACGCGTCTCCATATGTAAGTTTAATTCTTGCTTGTACATTCATCATGCCATAGCCAAAATTTATCTGTTCCTTCCTTTCCTTTTTTAAGATCACAAGTGTATTTAGTTTTTCTCTTAGTGCATGTAACTCCTCCTCTTCCATGCCTTTTCCATCATCCGTAACTTTTAAAAGTAAGCACGCATTTTCCTGAATTGCAGAGATTATTATGTTTCCAGGTCCTCTCCTTTCTTTTATTCCGTGATAAATTGCATTCTCCACTATAGGCTGAAGGACCAACTTAAGGATTGTTACTTCTGTCAAATTAGAATCATATATAATTTCATAACTTAATT
Source organism: Niallia sp. FSL W8-0177 (assembly GCF_038006285.1). Taxonomy (NCBI): domain Bacteria; kingdom Bacillati; phylum Bacillota; class Bacilli; order Caryophanales; family Bacillaceae; genus Niallia; species Niallia sp. FSL W8-0177. The sequence goes on along the minus strand of NZ_JBBOUX010000001.1, from coordinate 650,285 downwards.
TCTCCTGATATCTTGCCTTTTGAATCATAAGATAACTTTGAATATGCTTCATTTCGTCTTTTAAGGGAATCATATCATTGCCCTTACTTAAACCAATTCTGAAAAAGGAAGATAATGATGCAACTACCTCTGCAACATCTTTTGCTCCATGCTTTCTTGCCATCCAATTAATCGTATCTAATGTATTGTATAGAAAATGTGGCTTTATATGTGCTTGAAGACTTCTTAATTCTGCTTCTCTCTTTTGTTTTTCTTGCACTTCTGTTAATGTTATTAAACTATTAATCTTTGTAATCATATGATTAAATGTTTTTCCTAGTCTGCCAATCTCATCTTTTCGTTTCCCCTTATAGCGGATTTCCATCTGGCCATCTTCAATTTTTCTCATCATCGTCATTAATTCAATGATCGGATTGGAAATAGAATGAGAAAAATAATAAGACACCGTTATACCGGCAAAACATAAAAAAAATACAAAAAAGAACAAATACAATTGAATTTCTTTTACCTCTGCTACTGATTCATCTGAATGAAATATCCCAACTGTTGTCCAATTGGAAAAAGGGGTTCTTTGATAAATAAACTCCATCTTCTCCCCATCTACTACCTTTTTATAAGCCCCCCAATCTCCTTCCAATAAAATCGTTTCTGGAATCTCGATTGCTTCACTATTAGAAGTAGAATAAATCTCTTTACCATTTTCATCTATTACAGTTAAAAATCCCGATAATCCAATATGGACATTATTCATCGCTTCTCCAATGACTCTTAATTTTAAATCGATTAATAAGACACCGGTTATTTCTTGTGTATCTCTATCGACGATTGCCCTAACAACAGTCACGACATCTTCATCCTTGTAATTAATTTGGCTGATAATATGACGCTTTTCAGGCTTCCCAATAATTTTAAAGATCCCTTTATTACGGACTGCTTCCTTGTACCACTCCTCCTTTGTTAAATCAACCTTATCCTCTGCATAAAGTTCATTACTAATATATTTTCCTTGCTTATTTATTAGTAGGATTCCTGCAATTTCTGGGTACAAGGATGTAAACCCTTGCATTGTTTGGCGAATAGAATAACTTTGATCCGTCTCGTTGCCTTCCTTTCGATTTGAGGAAAAAAAAGTCTTAATTTGTGCATCCATCGAAATGAGATAACTTACATTTTGTACATTTGTTATGGAAGATTCTAATGTCGTGTTTACTTGATTGATTAATTGCAAGGTATTTTTTGTTGCTTGTTCTCCTAAAATTTTTTCCACTGTTACACCGACTAATAAACCTAGTCCAATGGCTGGGATAATACTAATTAGTAAAAACAAAGCAATCAATTTATCTCTTAGTGAAAAATCATTAACTTTCCTTAATTTCGCAAACATTTATCTAAACCTTTCTTCCTTACTTTGTATATTCGGCATAGTATTCTTTCACATTATCCTTTGTAACAATGGTAATTCCCGTATCGACATAAGAAGGCAGGCCATGAGGATCGCTAATGATGTCCTTTTGATGCAGTTTAAAAAGAAACTGCATGGACCAATAGCCCATATTCCATGTTCCCTGAGCAATGGTTGCAGATATAGTTCCGTTTTCTATGTTATCTAATGTCTTTCTGTCTACATCAAAGCTAATAATCTTTACATCCATCTTCTTGTTTTCTTTTGCTGCATCTGCTACTCCGACTCCCCCATTTGCTTCTGTTACAAATATCCCTTTAATATCTGGATAGTTTTTCATTATCTCTTTTGCTATTTTTTCCGATTTCAGTTGATCGCCTTCTCCATTTTGGACTTGCACCACTTCAATATTCGGATAGTTTGATTTAATGGTTTCCACAAACCCTTTTGTTCTTTCTTGATGGTTTAACTGATCTGGTAACGTAATGACGGCTACTTTTCCCTTTTTATTTATAAGGGATGACAGTTTATCTGCTGCCTTTACACCCGCTTCATAATTGTTAGTACCTAAAAAGGCTGATGCTTTACTTAACGGTGCATCAGAATCGAACAAAACAACTGGGATTCCCATCTCCACAGCTTTATCAATGGTGGCATTTAGATTATTCGGATTTATGGCAGAAAGAGCAATCCCAGCAGGCTTCTTGGCAATCACTTGCTCTAATATAGTAATTTGCTCATGCAGGTCATATTGCGTTCCACCTCTATAAGCAACCGAAACATTCCATTCATTAGCCGCATCCTCAAATCCCTTTAATGCCGACTTCCAGTAATCCATCCCTGCCAGAAAGGTGACCATCACAAACTCGTCATTAACGACACATTGTAAGCGTTCTCTTTTTACACCGTTATTATCGTCTAAAGCATTATACAAATGAGAATAATAAAAATAAATACCAAATAATATAAAAACAAACATATATACATACAGTAACCGCTTCAAAAACCACACCTCCAAAGGAAAAAACTGTATGTATCATTATACATGGAAACATTTGCAGTGAAAAGAAAAAACAAGTATCCAACATGCCATTCCATCTTTTAACCAATAAAAGATGGGGGGACAAAAGAATTTTACATAAAGAAAAAGCCAAACTATAATACAATAAAATATCGTAATAGTTCGGTTTTTTCTTTTTGCTGATTTATCTTTTTTATAGCTAAAAAACAAGTTCGTTCCATTGCGCTCCAGTCACTCGCTTTCCGCGGGGAGGAAGCTGAGCCTCCTCACTGCGCTGCGGGGTCTCAGCCTTCCTCTATTTCCCGCAGGAGTCGAGTGTCTTCCACTCCATTTCACTAACCTTATAAAATGGGGCGAGAAACAAAAATAAATATTATTTATCATTCGTTTAATTCAACAAATGATTATTCAGCTTTAAGCATATCCTTTTTAGTTTTGTCTCAGCCCCTTTTATTTTATCTTTTGGAAAGAACTTCTTCCTCATACACTTTCACTTCATTCAGCCAAGATTCACGCACCGGTACATCCATTTGTTCAGAATAGTAATCCCAGATTGCCCCAAATGGATATGTTTTAAATTCTTCCATTAATGCCAATCTCTCTGTAAAATTTCCTTCCTCTTGTAATTGTTTTAATTTATCATTTGGAAGCAATAATGCATTTAAAAGTGCTTTAATCATATTTCTTGTACCAATTGTCCATGCTGCTACGCGGTTAATGCTTGCATCAAAGAAATCAAGACCTATAATTACTTTATCTAATGCATCATTACGTACGATTTCTACAGCAATTTCTTTTAGTTCATCATCTAAAATAACAACATGATCACTATCCCATCTTACTGGTCGAGATACATGTAATGCCAATTTATCACTAAATAAAAGCATGGAAGAAATTTTATTCGAAACAGTCTCGGTCGGATGATAATGACCTGTATCCATGAGGCATAATTTATTATTTTTCAAGGCATAGCCTAAGTAAAATTCATGGGAACCGACTACATAAGATTCTGAACCAATTCCAAAAACCTTGCTTTCTACTGCATCTAAATTATAGCGTTCATCTGTTTCTACAGCATAAATTTTATCCAAGGAATCCTTTAGTCTTTTTCTTGGAGTTAAACGGTCGCTTGGAATGTCTTTGTAGCCATCCGGTATCCATATATTCGTTAATGCAGGCGTTCCGAGCTCTTTCCCGAAATATTCAGCAATTTTTCGACTAGCAATACAATGTTGAATCCAAAAATCACGAATTTCTTGATCTGGATGAGCTAACGTTAATCCATCAGCTGCTTTTTCATGGGAAAATAAAGTCGGATTAAAATCCAGCCCTAAGCCATTTTCTTTTGCCCATTGCACCCAATTTTCAAAATGCTTTGGCTCTAGCTCATCTCTTTCTACGGCTAGCCCATTGGTTTCTGCATAAATAGCATGGAGATTCACGCGATGTCTTCCAGGAATAAGTGAGAGCGCCTTCTCTAAATCGCTTCTTAATTCCTCCGGATTCGTTGCTTTCCCAGGATAATTCCCTGTTACATCAATACCACCAGATAATTCTCTTTGATTTACTTCAAATCCAGCAATGTCATCCCCTTGCCAACAATGGATTGAAATCGGGATATTCTTTAGCTTTTCTAATGCTTCTTCTACATTTACTCCCCATTGCTCATATTGTTTTTTTGCCACCTCAAAATTTTCTTTAACAGACATGTTTGTGTCCTCCTTTTATTTGATTGCATCTTCCGCAGCTTTATATACTTTTATCTCAAATGATTGCTTTATCATTTGTCTAGCCTCTGATAAACTATCTATTTCTCCTAATGCGATGAATTGAGAAACAATATTCCCAATTGCTGTCGCTTCTATCGGTCCAGCATATACCTCCTTCTGAGACGCTTCTGCAAGTAGCTGGTTTAGCATTTCATTCTGACAGCCGCCGCCAATAATATTAATACTCGGAAAAGTTTTTTCAAAAATTTCTTCTATCTCATTTATCGCTATAACATAGCTATCTACTAAACTATCATAAACACATTTCGCTATTTCTCCAGGTGTTGCCGGAACTTGCTGTCCTGTTTCTAGACAATAGTTCTGAATTTCTTCTACCATATTGTCAAGCTTTAGAAAACGATTATCATTTACATTTACAATACTTGAAAAACCTTGTGCCTCTTTTGCTAATTCAACAAACTTGGCAAAAGAGTATTGGTTATTATAATTGCGTCTGACTTCCTGTATCATCCATAGTCCCATAATATTTTTTAAGAAACGATAGCGATAATCAATTCCTCCTTCATTAGTAAAGTTATAATCTAAAGCCTTTGTCACACAAATTGGAAATCTATTTTCCACACCAATCAATGACCATGTCCCCGAACTGATATAGATTGTATCATTAAAAGCTGGAACTGAAATTACTGCTGAACCTGTATCATGAGTCGCTGGCAAAATCACTTTCATATCAAAGCCAAACTCTTCCACTAATTCTGGTCTTAAATTCCCAAGAATCGTATTTGGCTTTTTAATTTCTTGGAATATTTCTTTATTGATCTCTAATGTATCAAGTATCGCTTTATCCCATTTTTTGGTGAAAGCATTTAATAACTGTGTCGAAGTAGCATTGGTGTATTCATTCACTGCAATACCTGATAATAAATAGTGTAAATAATCAGGTATCATTAAAAAGGTTTTCGCTTGTGCGAATACTTCTGGCTGTGTCTTTTTTAACGAATATAACTGATAAATAGTATTAAATTTTTGGAATTGAATTCCCGTTTCTAAATACAATCTTTCTTTCATTATTTTCTGGAATACTTCTTCCATCATGCCATCCGTTCGATCGTCCCTATAAGCAACAGCATCTGTTAAAAGTTCCCCCTTTTCATCTAGTAATACAAAATCTACTGCCCATGTATCGATACCAATACTTTCAGGAGTAATTCCTATGTCATTACATTTTTTAATTCCTTTTTTTATTTCCGAAAATATCATTTCTATATCCCAGCAATAATGCTGTCCTTTTTTGATCATCCTATTTTCGAACCGGTGAATTTCTTTCAGTTCTAATTTTTCTAATGAAACAGACCCGAGAATAAGCCTACCACTTGAGGCCCCAATATCTACTGCCAGTGTATATCTAGTCATTTACACCTCTCCTTGAAAAGGAATTAAAAAACGTTTTCTTAGGGATATTGTAATGGGTTTCATTTTTAAATAAAATAACGCACTTTTCTTTTTTATTGTCCTTATTTTCCATATCTCCTTCATTGTTTTATAAAAGGAATTAGATTACAAAGAAAAAACTAGCATATTACTATTTTGCTAGTTTCAACCGAAACGCTTTTGGCGTCATTCTATATTTTTCTTTAAATATCCGATAGAAATAACTTATATTATCATAACCTACTTCTTCTACAATCCTCTTAATTGGAAGATCCGTTGTCTCTAATAGATTCTTTGCTTCGCTCAGTCGCTTTTCCTGCTGCAATTCCTTAAAAGTATAGCCTGTTGCTTTCTTAATATTTTTACTTAATGAAGACATTGATTGGTGAAGGCGTCCAGCAAGTTCATTCAGTGTCCCTAGCTGATAGTGCTCTTCGATGTAACTCAAAGCCTCTATGACTACATAATGATCTTGTGTTACTCCTTCATTTTGTTGAATCTTATCAGTATTTTTTATCAGTTCAATCATTAATAATCCCATATAAAGCTTCATCGTCGATTCAGATAAAATGGAATTATTACTTTCTTCTTTTAATAGTTTCCCAATTATATCCTGAATTTCTATGACCTCTGAAACCTTGTAATATAAATACTGACCACTCTCTTTATGTTTAAATAAACTACTAATTAAAAAATCTGTCAGCTTATTTTCTTCATGTAAATATTGAAATATAAATTGAAAAAATGGCGGCTGAATGATGAAATTAACGACGATATCGTCCTTATCACACGCCTCTATTTCATGTTCCATGTGCTGATTTAAAAATAGAAGTTCTCCTCTTTTCAACACGATTTCATCGTTCCCAACTTTCTGCTTTAACTGACCATTTACGACATAATTAATCTCAATATAATTATGCTTATGTTTAGGAAAATCAATAAAACGTGTATGCTTTCTAACCGCTATCATTTTATCATTACGCAAAAACTTTTCACTTTCTATGATAAAATTACTTTGACTAGTATAGATGTCTTTTATTACCCCTTGTTTTTGCTGAACAATGCATATTTCTTCCTCTGTTAACTTCCTTAATTGTTCCATTAAAACATGATCCAAGAAGGTCTGCCTCCTAATTTAACTATCTTTGTATTATTATGAGAGTACAGAATAATTTAGCAACTATTCCGAGGAATCTTACATATTTTTTGATAAATAAGGTGGGGAGGAATTAACGCTAACACACAGAAAGTTAAACTGTAAACGGTGAATACATAAAGCAGCTCTCCCTATAAAAGAAGCTATGCTGCTTTATCTGTTTTGCCATTCTATTTTTAAGAACAGCCCTGTTTACAGTTCTAATCTGCTGTTTTCTTATTGCTTACGTCCAAATGCTTTAGTCTTGATATTTTTATTTTCCAGAAACTCTTCTATTTTTTTCTGTTCTCTTCCGTTAACTACCTTACTGCTTTTATATAAAGAGTCCATGTTTACTGTAGGAATGACATCTTCATTCAAGTCGTCTGTAAGTTGGTCGAGCACTGTATCTAATTCATCTAGCATCCCATTTAAACTTGTAATATATCTACTTATTCTTTCGGATTCTTCTTGATAACCCTGGGGTAATGTATTTTGTGAGATATAGTTTAAAAAGTTATCATCATTTTCTCTTGTAAGCCTGTTAATTTGCTTTAACTTCTCTAAATCACTTTTCGTTAATTCTTTTTCTTCGTCTATTATCTCTTGAAAAGGGGAACTAGCAAGAGATAATTCTTCATGGGTGTCTAAGTATGTTTTTATGCTTGATTTCATTTCTTCTTCATCAATTACACTATTTTGTTTGTCAGAATAAAAAATGGTACTAGGAACCTTCACATTATTTGTATCGACTATTTCCTCTTCCGTCTCCATTCCCCCTCCTTTTGAACATGCACTTAATAGAAAAAGAATTAGCATACTATAAAATATTCTTTTCATAAACGCCTACTCCCCTTTGCAAATATAATATTCCCTGGCTTTAGAGGACTATTAGAAACATCACAAATGGTATATCCACTTAACCAAATTGACCTTCCATTAGTTGAGGGTATTAGCTGGAAAAATATTTTAGTCATTCGTTAATACTATTTCACAGAGATGTCCTCATTTCCCTCGTCTTATTCAGGAATACAAAACAACTTTTAACCAATTTTCATCCGTTAGTTTAATAAACATTCATAAACCATATTAACATATATTACCTTATTTAACATTAAAAAGAAGTGTGATTTTCATGGAAATCACACTTCCTTTATGCTTATCTTTATCTCTTTGAGGCTGTCAAAAGCACAAATTAGAATAATAATCTAACCAATATTATCTAGTAAAGGCCGCTGGAACTCCTCCATCTACTGTCAGCATGCATCCAGTAGTTTTCTCCGCTTTGGAGGAAGAGAAATAACAAATCGCTTCCGCTATATCCTTTGGAAAAATATTAACTAATAAAGTGGTCCGTTTTTTATAATGCTCTTCTAATTGATCTGGTTCAATTCCATAGTTAGCTGCTCGCTCTTCACGCCACTTAGAGCCCCAAATAGCGGATCCTTGTAATACGGCATCAGGTAAGACAGTATTAACACGTATACCGAATTCTCCTCCCTCTGCTGCAATACATCGTGCAAGATGCGCTTCCATTGCTTTTACAGAACTATAGGCCGTAACATTCTTCCCTGCGTAGACAGAGTTTTTAGAACCAATGAAGACCATACTTCCACCTAGTCCTTGTTCCTTCATTTGTTTGAACGCTTCTCTTGCAACTAGAAAATACCCTGTACCAAGAACATTTAAGTTTAAATTCCATTCTTGTAGAGACGTTTCGTCAAACGGGCTAGAAGTAGCAAGACCAGCGTTATTGACGATGATATCCACACCACCAAAGGTTAGAGCTGTTTTCTTGTACGCTTCTTTCACCGCATCTTCTTTTGTTACATCCATCTTAACAGCTAATGCTCTCATGGAACCATACTTCTCATTTATTTCTGCTGCAACCTTTTCGGCACCTTCTATATTAAGATCTGCAATAACAACATGTGCCCCTTGCTCTGCAAATAGTCGACATGTTTCACTGCCTATCCCACCAGCTCCACCTGTAACAAATGCGACTTTACGAGAGAATTCAGCTTCTTTCGGGGCAAGAGCTAATTTATACAATTCTAGTGGCCAATACTCTATTTTAAATGATTCATTTTCATTTAACGAGACGAAATTACCTAAGGTGGTAGTTCCCTTCATAACAGAAATTGCACGGTGGTATAAAGCGCCGCTTACTGCTGCCATAGCTAGTGTCTTCCCAGTGTTAACCATACCAATACCAGGTATTAAAATAACACGCGGAGCAGTTTCAGAAATTTGATCTCCAGTCTCTTTGTTTCTATCAAAATACGATGTATATTCTTTTTTAAATTCTTCTACACCTGATTTAATCTTTTCTTTTAAACTAGCAATATCTTTCGTTGTTGGATTCCATTCAATATATAAAGGCTGTCTTTTCGTATGTACAAGATGATCTGGGCATGCTGCACCAATTTGTGATAAGGTTTTCGCATCCTTGCTATTTACAAATTGAAGCACATCAGCCCCTCTATCGTAGGTTAACAGCATTTGTTTTTCTCCACTAACCGCGCCCCGGATTACTGGCATTACTTGGCTTAAAATTTCTTCTGCCTCTTCTTCATTTAAAGCAGGATATTGTTCTCCGCCAAATACTTGCTCCTCGTCTATTTTATTATGAATATATTTTTCCGCTTCGTTAATAATTGAAATTGTTTTGTTATAGCTTTCTTCGGCAGTTTCTCCCCAAACAACAAGACCGTGTTTTTCCATTAATACTAATTCTGCATTTGGATTATTCTTCACACCTTCTGCAATCATTTTAGATAAGGTGAAGCCAGGACGAATATACGGTACCCAAACGAAACGATTCCCATATATTTCTTCGGCAATTTGTTTTCCATTATCAGCACAGCAAATACTAATAATAGCATCGGGATGTGTATGATCTACATGTTTATACGGTAAAAAAGCGTGTAATAAAGTTTCAATAGATGCCCTTGGATGAGAACGATCAATCATACAATGAGATAGATAAGCAACCATTTCCTCATCTGACATTTCTTTTCTTTCCATTAACGGTTTTATATCCTCTAGCTTTAGACCAGTAAAATTATGCGCTTTCATTGTTGCTAAATCTGAACCACTTCCTTTTACCCACATTACTTCTATGTCTCTACCACGAAAATCCTTTTCGATTGTTTTCATTGAAGTATTACCGCCACCCCAATTACATACTGCTCGATCTGTTCCGATTAAGTTGGAACGATATACAAGTTCTTCTAATCCCTTATTTAACTGCGAAGCTTTTTCATTATTCCATAAATTCTGTACCATTAATATTTCTCCCTTCAGAAATTGTTTTTTTATACCCCAAATACATTATATAATATGTTTGTTTGTTTTTGAAATAGTTTATTTGTTTTTATTTCTCTTTTTAAAGACTAATCCTCTTAAAAGGGAAGAATATGATGTGTATCTATGTTACGCTTTCGCTTATTATTGTTTTTTAGTGAGTTAAGATGTATTTTCGCTTTCTTTTGCTTGATGAACGCCACTTTTCTCTTTGACCTTCTTCTTTCTGACTTTCATTCCCTTCATGAACACTACTTTTTCCGAATGTTTTTGTTTTTTGGGCTTTCATCCTTTTAATGAATGCCACTTTTCTTTTTCCCGTCCTACTTTTTGGCTTTCATTCCTTTTATGAACATCCCTCCCGCCGAATTCTGTCACTTTGTCGCTCTTCTTCAAAAAAAGAAGCTTTAAGACAGGTTCACCCTATCTTAAAGCTTCTTTACTGTTTACTTCCCTAGCATTTCTACAGTTTCTTCCACGCCGACTGCATATGCTGCAAATTTCCCATCTTTGATTTTTATCATCGTTGGTGTTCCTGTAATCTCAATTTCTTCCGCGTTTTCTGGTACTTCGTTTCCGAAAGCAGTATTATGTGTTGCAATGATTTGGTTTTCTTCGTTCGCGACAATTCCCCAAGCAGTATTTTTATCATTTTGGAAATTCTCTATGTTTATGCCCTCATTCCATACTTCTTTCCCGTCTTCGATTTTCCCAATTACTTGGTCATACTTTTTATGATGCTCTTCCCAGTCATACCAGCTCGATTCATTTTTTTCATCCTGCATATCTACAACATAAATAGGTGTGTCACCGTTATTGCTAAAAGAAAGAACATCTTTTTCAATTTGTTTACAGTATGTACAAGTGGCTTGCCAGAAATAAACGATATATTCTTCCTCTTGTTGATTAAAAGTAGCTGATGCATTTATTTTCTGTATGTCTTCAATTGCGTCATTATCCTTACTCTTTAGTGTCCATATAGCTGCGATACAAATAATAATAATTACCACAATTACACTAAATATAATAATCGGTCTATTTTTTCTTTTCATTCTCAATCTCCTTTTTCAAACCCTATTAACTATATTCTATCTAAAAAGCTCTGTAAATAAAGCATCAATCCTCCACTAAATTCAACATAATTGTGAACATACCTATTTACCAACGACAACTGAAATGGGAGACTTTTTAGCATAAATTCACAATATTCGTCTTATTCATTCCTCCTATGATAAAATCAAACTATCTGATAAAGGAGTTGAATCGCATGAAAGAAAATATAATAAATCGTTTTGTATCGTATGCAGTTGTCGATACCCAATCAAATGAAAATAATTTAGAATGTCCGTCTACACCAGGACAATTAACATTAGCCAATTTATTGGTGGAAGAGCTTAAAGAAATTGGTATGGAAGAAGTAACGATTGATGAAAACGGTTATGTGATGGCAACTTTGCCAGCAAATACTGAGAAAAAAGTGCCGACAATCGGCTTCCTTGCTCACTTAGATACTGCTACTGATTTTACAGGTAAAAATGTACGTCCACAAAAAGTGGAAAATTATGATGGGGAGGATATTACCTTAAACGAAGATTTACATATCGTTTTATCTCCTAAAGATTTTCCAGAATTAAAAAATTACGTAGGACATACTTTGTTGACAACGGATGGCACAACCTTACTAGGAGCAGATAACAAAGCAGGTATTGCAGAAATTGTAACAGCTCTTATTTACTTAAAAGAAAACCCAGCAATTAAACATGGTAAAATTAGAGTGGCATTTACACCAGATGAGGAAATCGGCAGAGGTCCACATAAATTTAACGTAAAAGCCTTTAATGCTGATTTTGCTTACACTGTTGATGGCGGGCCATTAGGCGAATTGCAATATGAAAGCTTCAATGCTGCTGGCGCAAAAATCACAGTGAAGGGAACGAATGTTCATCCTGGTACAGCAAAAGGAAAAATGGTTAATAGTATGAAAATAGCGATGGAATTACAAAACCGCTTACCAGCAAATGAGGCACCTGAATATACGGAGGGCTATGAAGGTTTTTATCATTTACTATCCTTTGAGGGAGACGTGGAAGAAACAAAGCTTGCTTATATTATCCGTGATTTTGATCGTACTTCTTTTGAAGAGAGAAAAAGAATCCTGCAGACAATTGTAGCGGAGTTAAATGAAAAGTATGGTGCCGAAACAGTAAAACTGGAATTAAACGACCAATACTACAATATGCGGGAAAAAATTGAACCCGTAAAAGAAATTGTGGATGTAGCCTATCAAGCAATGGTAAATCTCGGTATTACACCAATTGTTCAGCCAATTCGCGGTGGTACAGATGGTTCACAGTTATCTTATATGGGATTGCCAACTCCCAATATTTTTACAGGTGGAGAAAACTTCCATGGTAAATATGAGTTCATTTCTGTCGATAACATGGTAAAAGCAACAAATGTAATCGTAGAAATTGTCCGCCTATTTGAAGAACGTGGATAAAGGAAAGAAGGCTTTTGAGGCCTTCTTTCAGCTTGCTGACAAAAGGAATTTAGGAAATGCAAATAGAATTATTATGCATTGCTTGGAGTGAAAGGGGTGAGACTCCTGTGGGATCTGCGAGACAACCTGAGACCCTGCAGGCCTTTAGGCTGAATCGTCTCAGCGCGAGCCCACGGAAAGCGAACCCCTGCAACGGAAATCAGCTCTTATTTATTAGAATGTATATTTTTTATTTCGTTAACCGAAGTAAATTTTGTACTTTTAACAGTTTAGTATATAATGATTCAGTGCCAAATCCCTATTTTCTATGGATTTAGTGGTGAAAGAAAAGATTAGAGGAGTTTTGCAATGGATACAATGAGTAAGATGCAAGAAGAAGTAACACAAAATACAGAATTACATCACTATATATTAGAAACTTTTGGACTTCAATCGAAGAAAAAAAGAGTTCGTAAAAAACTTTTGAAACAAGTAATCTCGCAAGAAAAAGTTCTAAAAAAATTGGTGAGCGAATTTAAGAATACAGACCAAGAACAGCCTGTAGTTTCTAGAAAAGAAGAAGTAAGCACTGTTTCCTTTGAGAAACTACCCGTTACTACTCTATTAAAAATCGGGAAAGAATTTTTTAAAGAAGAAGAAAGTGTTCGTTTTTATTATAATAAAAACAAAGAACCTTTCTACAAGAATAAAGAAATGCTTATTGCATGTATTTCAACAAATTATGCTGCAGCACCAGCTGATATTCAAAAAGAAATCATAACTAAACTATAATTCTTCACTATGATGAGATTCACTTATGGATAGCCACTTCTATTTATCCTCTTATTCGAACGAAGTGGCTACAATTTTTTATCCTCACCTTTCATAAAAACAAGCAAGCGCATCCAATCAGCTTGTTCGATATCTCACAATCTGCTATAATTTTGATGTAATACATAGATTAAGAAAGGGAGGCATACAAATGATTAAGATTGCACCCTCCATTCTCTCCGCTGATTTTGCTAAGCTAGGGGATGAAGTGAAAGATGTAGAACGAGGTGGCGCTGATTACATTCATGTGGATGTAATGGATGGTCATTTTGTACCAAATATAACTATTGGCCCACTTATTGTGGAAGCAATTCGTCCTGTGACAACTTTGCCATTAGATGTTCATTTAATGATTGAAAATCCAGATGCTTATATTCCAGCATTCGCTAAGGCTGGTGCTGATATCATCACCGTACATGTAGAGGCCTCTCGCCACTTGCATCGTACTATTCAATTAATAAAAGAACAGGGCGTAAAGGCTGGAGTAGTATTAAATCCAAGTACGCCAGTAGAAATGATTAAGCATATTATCGAAGATATTGACATGGTTCTATTAATGACAGTTAATCCTGGTTTTGGCGGACAGGCTTTTATTCCTAATGTCCTTCCTAAAATTAAAGAAGTACGTCAGTTAGCAGATCTGTTAAATCCAACACTTGATATTGAAGTAGACGGTGGTATTAATACTGAAACTGCTGTATTAGTCAAAGAGGCAGGCGCGAATGTTCTTGTTGCCGGATCATTTATTTATAACAATCCTAATCGTGAAGAAGCAATTAAAGCAATACGTGGATAAAATAGTAACAAGGAGTCTATAAATTTAGATTCCTTTTTTTTATATTTTAACTAACCCAATTGTATGATGTTGGTACAATAGACTTTCTATTAAAGCTACTTGAGTCTCCTCACAATGAATAACGATAATTAACTCCGCTTTACTTGGCTTTATCTCTTCTTTATTTCTCCACCGCTTATACAAATAATCTACCGGAATAGTGATACAAATTCCCGCTATTAAACCAATTAATCCCCAAAGAATTGGACCTAAATAAAGAACAAATCCATAGATGGTCCCCAAAAGCATCATAATCATACTCACACTAGCAACAAAGAACATATTAAAACCATCTGCATTGAAAGGATCCATATATTTTTTCTCTACCCCTTTTTTATTAAGAGATGATACAAATATATCTTCCTTGCGAATATGATGTTTTTCTAATTCATGTAGTACCAATTCGACTTTTAAGGAATGATCAAAGACGGAGATAATATTCATGGATTATTGTCCTTTATTTTAAAGTTTCTTTTAAGATAAAAAGAATATTTTTGTTCAAGATAATGGCTCTGTTCTAGTCTAAACAGTTGATTCATTTCGATGGCATGGTAATATGTATCACATGCAGCAAATAGATAAATGGACGGCAGAAACAGAAGCCATTCTATATTAATAATGGAGGTCGCTAAACCGTACAATCCTCTGCAAGTGAAATAAATTCCTTCTAATGCTTTTGAATGGTAGATTATGATTAGATGACTAGCTAATAAAAATGAACCCGTTAAAAAGTTTCTAAGAATTAAATGACCAAGACCTGGAGTAATGATGGACCAAAATACTGGTACCCATTTATTTACTCGCTGCAAATAATTGATTCCCAATGGATGGATGACAAATGGCATTAGTGGATATCTTTCCTCTTTAGCTAACTTAGAAAATTGATTAATATCCGTAGTTATTCTGTATGCATCCCATGCATTAAAAATATAAATTCCTACATAGAAAAAAAACCATCTTATATCCAGCGATTCAGCAGCTAATTGAAATTCGCCAATACAGGAGTACAAAATAGCTAAATTTAAATGCGCCTGTGTATTAATCAAAAATTCCCATATAAATAAAAGTACTCCTATCAATAACTTTCCAACCATAATATGACCAGTACCTGGCATGGCAAGAGCCCACCATAGTGGCATCAAAGGATTGCTTACACTTAAATAATTTGTTCCAATAATAGACATATTCATGTTTTTATGTCTATATGCTTGCTCATTGAATTGTTGCACCCGTGCTCACCAACTCGTTTTTTTCTAGTATGCTTCCTTCTGCTAATTTTTTATACATATATTTCGAATCAAATTAAAACTACTCACTTGAAGCAAAAAAATTATATTAAAAACATTATTATTTTTCACAATAAAATGATTATTATGAATTTAGACTCTAAAAAGCCACAATTTATTCCAATTTTATGCTCTAGCAAAATTTTTTTTGACAAGTCTAGTATCTTTTCAGTATTATATTAAAATAATAGAGGAGGTTTCTTTAATGTCAGATTTAAATAAACAGAAAATTGTGGACAGTGTTCCCCAAAAGGGATTTTTTGGTCACCCTAAAGGGTTGTTTACACTTTTCTTTACAGAATTTTGGGAAAGATTTTCCTACTATGGGATGAGAGCCATCCTAGTTTATTATATGTACTACGAAGTATCTAAAGGTGGATTAGGTATTTCCGAAGGTACGGCGATTGCCATTGTATCTATCTACGGTTCACTCGTTTATATGTCTGGTATAATTGGTGGATGGTTTGCAGATAGAATATTTGGGACAAGTAAGGCCGTTTTCTATGGCGGTATATTCATTATGCTTGGTCACATTGTATTAGCTGTGCCGGGTAGTATTACCATGTTCTTTATTTCCATGATTTTAATTGTTATCGGAACAGGATTATTAAAACCAAATGTATCAAGTATTGTTGGAGAAATGTATAGTCCAGAGGATGCGCGTCGTGACGCAGGTTTTAGTATATTCTACATGGGAATTAACCTTGGTGGATTCCTGTCACCAATTATTGTTGGCGAAATTGGAATGAATTATAGTTTCCATCTTGGTTTTGGACTTGCTGCAATTGGTATGTTATGTGGATTAATTGTATTCATGATGACAAAGAAGAAGAATTTAGGTCTTGCTGGTACATTTGTGCCAAATCCATTATCTAAAAAAGAAAAGAAAAAGGTATATTCTTCTATTGGTATTAGCATAGTGGTCATTGCCATCATTTTAGCTATTTTAATTCCATTGAAAATCTTAACTTTCGAATCTTTTGTCACAATTGTCGGAATTCTCGGCTTCTTAATTCCAGCTATTTATTTTATTGTTATGTATCGCAGTCCAAAAACTACTCGTGATGAGCGTTCTAGATTGATTGCCTATATCCCACTGTTTTTAGCTGCCGTTATGTTCTGGGCGATTCAAGAACAAGGATCAACCATTCTTGCAGCCTATGCTGATAAACGAACACAATTAGAGTTTGGCAGATTTAGTCTTTCACCAACTATTTTCCAATCAATCAATCCATTGTTCATTATTATATTTGCACCGGTATTTGCATGGATTTGGGTTAAGCTTGGAAATCGTCAACCTTCTGTTTCTAAGAAGTTTTCAATTGCTTTATTGTTTGCCGGTTTATCCTTTATCATTATGATGTTACCTGCTTATTTAAGCGGAGTAAACACATTAGTTAGCCCATTATGGTTAGTATTAAGCTATTTCCTAGTAGTAGTTGGAGAGCTATGTATATCTCCAGTTGGCCTGTCTGCTACAACTAAACTGGCGCCAGCGGCTTTCTCTGCACAGACAATGAGTCTTTGGTTCTTATCCAGTGCTGCTGCCCAAGCACTAAATGCACAAATCGCCCCATTATTCACAAAAATATCTGAAGTTGCATATTTCGGTATTCTTGGAGGAGTAGCTATTTTCTTAAGTATTATCCTTTTCTTGTTATCACCTATGATTCAAAACAAGATGAAAGGAATAAAGTAAACAAAAAAGTGGAGGATATGCCTCCACTTTTTTAATGTAAGTGAAAGTTAAATTTGTCCCTAACACATTTAACTCCTTCTGTTACCTTGCGGACTTTATATGCCTACTAAATTCTTTTTGAGCAATTTTAAAGCCCGATGCTGTGTCGTCTTCACTTTACTTTCAGACCACCCCAAATTCAAAGCAGTTTCTCCTATAGACAATTCCTTTAAATATCTGCAGTAAATTACTTTTTTTTGATCTTCTGTACAACAATAAAGTAAATGTTTAATCCAATCAAGCTGTTCTTTCTTCATGGCAACTTCATCAGGAAGAGCTTGTTCATCCTTTATATGGATAGGTATTTCACAATCAAAGGTATAGGAATTTTTTTGTTTTCTAAAATGATCAATGGCAATATTTTTAGCAATTGTATATAGCCAAGTTCGCTCACTACTTTCCCCTTTAAAGAGACACTTTGTTTTTAGCAATCGTATAAAAACTTCTTGTACTAAATCTTCTGCCTCTTCCTTTTTCACCCCTAAATAGATCAGAAAATGAATTAATTCTTGACTATATCTTTCATAGAGCTCTTCAATCGAACCCATTTCCCCCACCCCTAACAAAACCAGTGAATCAACGGACAGATAACAATCAAAAAACTCCTATTACTAAAATTCCAGAGAGCATTTTTTATTCCATTATTAAATAGTAAGTATGTATTTCTTGCGAGTTCTTCATTTAATTATTACTATCCTAAAGTATTTATCTTTTTTGTTACAAAGCAATTACAAAACTATTTTATTGTAACATCAATGAAATATATTATACATCTTAACGTAATAAAAATTCCAGTTTTTTCTTTAAAAATTGATTAATTTTCTATTCATTTTATTAAATCATTAATTGTAACTAAATTCTTTTATTGTAGTTAGTTTCCAACATCCTAGTTGAGGGGGTTTTTTAGCAATACTAAATTCAAATACTTATATTTTCTCCATAAAATTGCGGATGGTTATTGTCGATTGAAGTAACGTAGATGTTACTTCTTTTACAATGGATATACCATGGGTGGAATCACCATGAATACATATGGTATCTGCTTGAATAGGTATCTCTTCACCTTGTACAGAGGTAACCTTTTTATTCTTAACCATATCAATTATCTGTTTAGCTGCCTGTTTAGGGCAGTCGATAAGAGCTTGTTTATGTGTACGTGGGGTTAAACTTCCATCTGATTGATAAGTTCGATCTGCAAATACCTCGTTAGCAGTTTCTAAGCCATAACGTTTCCCTGCTCTAATCAATTCACTGTTCGCTAAACCGAATAGAATATACGCAGGATTTATCTTGTAAATAGCTTTGGCAATCGCATCAGCCAATCGTCCATCTTTCACAGCCATATTATATAACGCACCATGTGGCTTTATATGCTGCAAGGTTCCGCCCTCTGCTTTCACAAATGCTTCTAATGCTCCTATTTGATAAATGACTATATCATATACTTCATTGGGTGATATATTTATTTCTCTCCTCCCGAAGCCAAGAACATCATTAAAGCCTGGATGGGCACCAATCGCCACTTTATTCTCCAGTGCAAGATTCACCGTTTTCCTCATGGTAGTTGGATCACCGGCATGAAAACCACAAGCAATATTTACACTAGTTACATAGGGGATAATTGTTTCATCATTCCCAATTTGATAAGCACCATAGCTTTCCCCTAAATCACAATTTATATCAATAGACATATAGGCTCCTCCTATTTAGTAAATTTCTTCCCCTATTTATTCACCTCAAGCCCCAATATAATGAATTCTAGAATACAGATGACTAAACCTCCTCTTCTCTACTATTTCCCTTTTCACTTTACAAAAAAAAATACGGAAGTCCTACAAAGGGGCTACCGTATTTCCATTGTTATATTTATGTTTTTCATCAAACTTTATTTTAAATATGCTGTCGTCAGAAGCAATTACTGACCATATTTATACAGTCTCTATTTGTAGGGACTCCATCTCTTTATCATCAGTTCATGTAACTACTTTGTAGTAATCTAGCATCGTGATTAAGATCTCTTCATATCAATAATAAATTTATACCGGTCTCCGCGATAAATAGATTTCACATATTCAAAAGGAGTTCCATTAGCCAAATAACTAAAACGCTCCATCAGCAGCACCGGTGCCCCCTCTTTAATCCCAAGAGATGCACTTTCATTTTTATGGGATAACGTTGATTCAATTGTTTGGGTAGCGTGACTAATCTTTTGATGTAAAGTTTGCTCCACATATTCATATATAGAACCATGTAAAGTCTCTTCCTGCAGCTCCTTAATCAAGAGCGTCGGAAGGTAGGAAGTTTCAAGGGCCATTGGGATATCATCCGCAATCCGTAATCGGCTAACCTCATAAACTTGGTCGCCCTCTTCTATCTTCAACTTACTGGCAATGCCTCTTGGACAAGGAATTATTTTAAAATCAAGAATTTTTGTTTTTGGTGTTAACCCTCTTGAATGCATATCTTCCGAGAAACTTGTTAATCCAGAAAGCTCTTGTTCTACCTTTTGTGCAGCAACAAAAGTCCCTTTCCCTCTTTGACGAACAAGTACGCCTTCAGCTACTAAGTTATTAATAGCTTGACGAACCGTCATCCTGCTAATACCGTATTTTTCGGAAAACTCCCGTTCCGAGCTAATAGGGTCACCAGGCTTTAGCTCTTTAATAATTTCTTTTATCTCCATTTCTAATTGATAATAGATAGGAATATGTGAATCTTTAATGATCAACTATACACACTTCCTTTATTTTCTTTCAAAATAGATAAAGCCTCCTGATCAGCGATAATTGTAACATCCGGATGCTTTTTCAAAATAGAAGCTGGAAGATCCTCTTTTATATCGGAATGAAATAACTGATTAAGCACAGATGCCTTCTTCACTCCAGACACGAGCAATAAGATTTTCCGACTTTTCATTATAGTGGAAATCCCCATAGAGATAGCATGTGTTGGTACCTCATCCATACTAGTAAAATAGCGAGCATTTGCCTCTCTTGTCGAGTCAGCTAATTGAACAACATCAGTTGTAGAAGAGAACGAAGTACCTGGTTCATTAAAACCGATATGTCCATTTTCACCTATTCCTAAAACTTGCATATCCATTCCACCAAAAGAATCAATCAGTTTCTCATAATTTTTTCCTGCTTCTTTATCATCAATATTTTTGGCAAAAGGCAAATGAGTTTGATTTTCAGGAATATTTATATGATTAAATAAGTGTTCTTTCATATAATAGCTATAACTTTGAGGATTATCCTCTTCTAAACCAACATATTCATCTAAATTAACGGTGATAACTTTTTCATAGGATGTTTGGTTCTCCGTAAAATCCTTTATTAAATACTGATAGGTTCCTACTGGAGTTCCCCCAGTAGCAAGACCTAGCACACTATTTGGCTTCGTTTGTATTTGCTCTATTATTTTTTTGGCTGCTACTTTACTCATTTCATCGTAGTTTTGAACTTCAATTAATTTCATGCTGAAAATCCTCCATTCGAATATACAATTTTCCCTTTACAAATTGTTAGTGCCACTTGATTATTTTCATCTAATACGACTAAATCTGCATCTTTACCTTTTGCAATACTTCCCTTTTTATCCAAGACACCAATTTGCTTAGCTGGATTATAAGATGCCATCTTGACAACATCCTGTAAAGAGCATCCTGTAAATTTCATCATATTATTGATAGCATCATTCATTTTTAATGTACTACCCGCAAGAGCACCATTTTCTAATAACGCTTTTCCATCACGAACAATTACCTTTTGCCCACCTAAGGATGAAATACCATCCGCAAGCCATTTTGCCCGCATGCTATCTGTAATGAGAATGATATGTTCAGCCCCCTTTTGTAAAAAAGCAAGTTTAACTATTTCTGGATGAATATGAACACCATCGACAATCATTTCAGCCATTAACTCCGAATGGAGCAAGGCTGCGCCTGCAACTCCTGGATCACGATGATGCAGACCTCTCATTCCATTAAACAGATGAGTAACATGATTTACACCAGCTTGAATGCTTGATAATACTTGCTCATAAACTGCATCTGAGTGCCCTATTGATGGAACGATATTCTCTGCCTTTAAATAGCGAACAAGCTCAAAGTTTTCATCTTCCTCAGGTGCCATCGTAACAAGTTTGATTTGATTATTGGATAATGTCTGCCATTTTTTAAATAACTCTACATTCGGCTTTTTAACAGATTGGACTGGCTGTGCTCCAACTCTCTTTTCGGAGATAAAGGGACCTTCTAAGTGAATCCCGATGATTTCTGCTTTTCCTGATTGATCAGCTGTCTCGACATACTGGGCAATAGTTGTGAGCGCATTTTCAATACTTTCTACCTCTTGTGTCATGGTAGTTGCTAAAAAGCTTGTTGTTCCTTCTTTTGGCAATGTCTCAGCCATAATTTCTAAGGCTTGCTGTGACGCATCCATTGCGTCAGCATTATTTGCTCCATGGATATGAATATCAATAAACCCTGGTATTAAATTCATACCCTTTGGAAAATCTAGTATATGTGCATTTTCCCATTCTTTTTCAAGGAAGGAGTCCATTAACCCAATCGAATTAATTTTCCCTTCCTTCACAACTACATACCCATTTGGATTAACTTCCGTTTCTGTGTAAATACATACATTTTTTAATATTAATTCTTTTGCTTCATCCGTTATCATGATTCTAAAAGCTCCTTTTTTTAAAAATATGCGTATCTATATATCTAGATGTCTATACCAGTTGATTTATACTTATTCTTCTTGGATGATTAAATATTAACCTATCAGATATTCACTATTTTTCTATTTCCCCAAACTAACTAGCGGTAATCGGTTTCACCTCAAATTATAGTTATTTCCTTTTATTTCGTCAAGTTCCTATTGTCCTTCTTGCTGCTATTTCTAAAAATATGAATAAATGATATCGGCTAAATCCACTTTTAGCTGATATCATTTAGTTGAACTTACATTTGCCTAACACTTTCGCGGTAAATAATTTCATACCCAGAAACTGTTTTCATGGGAGTATCATCACCATTAATGAGACTTAACATCTTTCTGGCTGCTAGATTGCCAGCATCTTTATAAAAAAACTTTGCAGTGGTTAAACCTGGATATATCATCTCAGTCATTTCATACCCACCAAACCCGGTTATGGACAGATCGCAAGGAATAGAAATCCCCTTCGAATAGATTGCTTTCATTGTTCCCATGGCAATATTATCTGTAGCACATACAATGATGCTAGGGTGAAATCGATCGATTATTTCAGAAACAATGGAAAATGATTGTGTTTCTTGATCCATCTTCACCTCAAAAAATTGGACATCTATATTTGCTGTTTCCTCGATACTTTTCTTAAACCCTTCTTTCCGATCAATTCCTATTGCAACATTTTTTTCTTGGAGACCAAGGAAGGCGATTCTTTTATGCCCTTGAGAAAGTATATATTTCCCTAATTCATATGCTGCTTCATAATCATTATGAATTAAACTTGGAATCTCCTCATGCTGTTGCCCTACAATAAGCACAGGGATTCCTAGTTGTTTAATGATCATTAAATGGCGATTCGTAACTTCTGTTGCTAATAAAATGATCCCAGCAACCTTCTGTCTTACTAAAGAATGAATATTTTCTATTTCCCGTTCCAAATCTAAATTTGAATGAGAAATTAACATTTGATAATTCCTTGCCTTCAACTCTTCATCTATTCCTATTAAAGTCCGTGAAAAAGCATACGAATCTAATTGAGGCACAATTGTTCCAATAATATTTGTCTTCTTTGCTTTTAAGCTTTGAGCAAATGCATTAGGCGTATAGCCGGTTTCTTTGATAATATGCTGTATTTTTCTTTTCGTGGCTTCACTGACAGAACCTTCATTTAAATATCTAGAAACAGTACTTTTGGCCACGCCCGCAAGTTTAGCGATATCACTAATAGTTGTCACCTATAAACCTCCTTATACATTGCTTTCTTCCAGAAAAATCAATTATAGAGCAGGCATTCTTTGAAACCCGCTAATTAAGAAAGCCTTTTCATTTTTCCTTGATGTAAAGCTAGATTTCCTTACTTGTTCTTCTCTCTCTATATTATACAGGATAAAAAACAATAACGTATGCACTATTTTTTCTATTTATGGAAGTATACCTTGTAGCTTGTTGATTCATAATGATTGCTATAAGGACTTTCTTTTAGTTTTAATTATGAAGGTAGGGAATGCAATGAAAAATATATCATCTCTTCGAAAAAACAATAAATATAAATATGAACTATTACAGAGTGCAAACTATTTAGAACAGCCGATTATTTCTGTTATTACCCCCGTATTTAACAATGAAAAAACGATCCAGAAGACGATTGAATCGGTTTTACAGCAATCCATTATGCCACAGATTGAATATATACTTATTGATGATGGCTCTAAAGATCAAACTCGTTCTATCTTGAAGAAATTTGTTAACGAGCATCCTAATATTAAACTCGCTCTTCTAGCGAAAAACACAGGCACACCTGGCTATCCTAGAAATTTAGGCATTGAACTTTCATCGGCCCCTTACTTAACTTTTTTAGATGCAGATGATTGGTTTGAAAAGACTGGCTTGGAAAAACTCTATAGTGTACTAAATGAAACAGATGATGATTATATAGTGGGAAAAACAATTAAAGTCACGTCTAAAAAAAATGCCATAGTAGGCGAACACGAATCATGGAAAGAAAGAAGAAGTATCCCCCCGGCGAGTATCCCACATATTTTTCATCATTTAGGACCTAGGGCAAGATTAATGAAGTCTAGCATTATAAAACAGAACCAAATTCAATTTCCTGAGATGAAGTATGGAGAAGATAAGCAATTTTTCATGGAAGTATTGACTAATTGTAAAAAAATCTCAACAACAGAAGCTGTTATCTACTATTTAAATCGCTTAGATGATAATGACGAATCCTTGACGAAGCAGACGAATGTATTAAATAAAATGCATTGTAATCGAAAAGTAATCAACTACTTTAAAGAGAAAGAAATGGATTCAGAGTTAAAGCGAATGGTCCTTAATCGCTTGTATGAATTTGATTGCTTTAATCGATTTATAAATCGGTATCATACGCTAAGAACGGAAAACAATCAAACATTTAAAGGGAAATTAGATGAGTTTTTAAAAAGGAAAGCATATATATCCACCATGAAAAAAATGTTACGGACGACTTCTTCGTTGGATTATGAGATCAGTGACCATTTTTACCATCCTTATAATAAGGTTTGTTATCAGTTATTTTCACAAAAACGCTATAAGGATATCGAAACATTATTTCGATGGATGAATCAAGAAAAAATAAAAAAACATGTAGTTAAAGATGATACTGCTTACTGGGTTTCTCCGCTAAGCTCGCCTTATAACTTTATTAGAGTCCCTATGTATGCTGAATTAATAAATTGTGAATATACGAATGGTTTCTTCCGCTTCGATATTCGTATTGCAGGTGATCACCCAAAAGAGATTGAACATCTCCTGTTCCGCGATCGAAACAACATCCATAACCAGTTTATGTTTTCGATTGAACCATATGAAGGGGCTTTAAAGAGAATTATGGTACCAGAAGCATTCTTTACCGCTCTTGGAAAATCAGTTTATACTATTTATTTATCTTATAGAGATTATCATAAAGTTCAATTACATATCCCGAACCCTAAGCTCCGGTTAAAAAAGCAGCAAACAGATAAGCAGCATTTTTATAAAACCATTCACAATCACTTGGCGCTAAAGGTTCTTTAATATTAAGTTTAAGAGTTGATTTCTTAGAGACCGCCTGTTTTCTTATAAAACGAGTGATCTCTAAGAATTTTTTTCATCTCTCATTCATATTCTAACCTTAACCAATCTAATCTTTTTCCTCTGCACTTTTTATAGTGTCTCTATAAACCGATAAAAGGCTTTTGTTCCATCGTCATCTCTTTTAAATACACCGGCATGATGTAAGATTGTCTCAAAAACAATTCCTATTTCTGTTTGTAAGATAGTACTTACATTTTCTTTTGTCATCTGTGGATTGTTTTCTTTAACTTTTTTTGCCCATGCTAAGTGTTTTACAATAGCTGGCTCTAGACGGATGCGCTCTTCAAAATCAGCTTTGACGATATTCTCTGCAAGTAAGCTCATTTCTACTTTCAATCTTCCTGGCAAAACTGCTAACCCCATCACTTCAATCAAACCAATATTCTCTTGTTTAATCGCATGAACTTCCTCATGTGGATGGAAGATCCCGAATGGATATTCTTCACTTGTACGATTATTACGGAGCACTAAATCCATTTCATATTGGCCATTGCGCATTCTTGCAATTGGCGTGATCGTATTATGACGAACACCGTTTGTATATGCAAGAATATCAACACTTTCATCACTATAATCCAGCCATTTTTTTAATATATAATCAGATGCTTCCACTAATTGTTGTTTGTCTGTACCATTTAGACGTAAAACAGACATCGGCCATTTAACTATTCCTGCATGGATAGCAGGAAACTGCTCCAACGTAAATCCAGCTTCTATTTCTGCCTTTGCCATCGGAAATTCATGATATCCCCCTTGAAAATGCTCATGGGCAAGAATGGACCCTCCAACTATCGGCAGATCGGCATTAGACCCCATAAAGTAATGAGGATATTGGTGAACAAATTCTAGTAATCTAGTAAATGTTCTTTTCGAAATGGTCATTGGCTCATGCCGTTCAGAAAAACAAATAGCATGCTCATTATAGTAAACATATGGCGAAAACTGCAGGAACCATTGTTCCTCTTCTAGAGTCACTGGTATAATACGATGATTTTGTCTAGCCGGATGATTAACTCTTCCTGCATAACCAGCATTTTCTTTACATAACAAACATTTAGGATAAAAACCTTGTTTTACTTTTTTTAGAGCAGCTATTTCTTGTGGATTTTTTTCTGGCTTAGACAAGTTAATCGTAATCTCTAAATCTCCATAACTCGTATGCGCCAGCCACTCTTCATTTTTAGCAATTCGATCCGTGCGGATGTAATCAACTTTTTTTGAAAAGTCATAAAACCAACTAGTTGCACTCTTTGCTCCCTTATCCTTATAGAGCATGGCAAATCTATTATTTATTTCAGAGGGCAGCGGAACAAAGCAAGCCATTAATTTAGTATCTAGTAAATCTCGATAGGTAATTGTATTTTCTACCAAGAGATTATGTTCAGCAGCCCAATCTAAAATAGTATCTAATAGTTCACGCAACTCTATTTTCACTGGAGCGCTAATCTCTGATGGGACAAAATCATCCAATTCTAAGATTTCGAGTAATTTATTCCGCACTACATCTATATCCCATTTTGTAATTAAGTTTGATTCTATTCCATAATGAAGCAATTGTTCTACATGCTGATAAATAGTGGTTGTCATATAACATTGCTCCTTTCCTCTTAGTGCATTCTCATTTATTCTTTATAGCCATTCGGATTTGCTTGGAACCAGTTCCATGCACTTCCTATCATTGTCTCCAGTGAAGTGTACTGTGGATTCCACCCTAACTCTACTTGCGCTTTCTCTGATGAAGCAACTAATCGCGCCGGATCCCCTGCTCTTCTTGGAGCAATTTCTGCTGGAATAGGATGCCCCGTTACCTTTCTCGCTGTCTCAATTACTTCTTTCACCGTGAAACCTGTTCCACTCCCTAGATTGTAAATACCGCTTGTTTCTTCTTTCTGCAATTTTTTTAAAGCAAGGATATGAGCATTAGCCAAATCGGTGACATGAATATAATCTCTAATACATGACCCATCATGTGTCTCATAATCATCACCAAAAATACTAATTACTTCTCTCTTTCCTAACGCTACTTGCAGTATAATGGGAATTAAATGCGTTTCTGGAAAATGATCTTCCCCTAATCTCCCATCTATATGCGCACCTGCTACATTAAAATAACGAAGAGCTACATAATGAATCCCATATGCTGCTTCACACCACTTTAGCATTTTTTCGATGGCTAGTTTGGTTTCTCCATAGGGATTCGTTGGAATCGTGTCATCACTCTCCTGAATCGGAAAATTCTTTGCCTCTCCATAAGTTGCTGCAGTTGACGAGAAAACAATTCTCTTCACATCATTTGCGTGCATCACTTTCAATAAAGTCATCGCACCGTTTACATTATTATCATAGTATTTCAACGGATTTGTTACACTTTCACCTACTAAAGAGTCAGCAGCGAAATGGACTACCGCTTCAATCGTATGATTCTTAAAGACCTCTTCTAAGAAGCTTTCATTCCGTAAATCGCCAATATAAAGGGTTGCTTCCGCTCTTACAGCAGCTTTATGCCCAGTTTGAAGATTATCAACAACAATTACTTCTTCACCTAGGTCTAATAATTCAGAAACCATATGACTTCCGATATAACCGGCACCACCACATACTAATATCGCCATATTTTCTCTCTCCTTTTTATTTAACTGTTACTATTCAACAATTTCCTTGGCTCCATCTCCAACTTGAACAACATAAAAGTCTGCCTTCAATCCTGTTTGCTCCTCATATTTCGCTCCGACCGTCTCGATAAAAGAATCAATATGCTCATTGTTGACAATACTGATCGTACAACCGCCAAAGCCTGCTCCCGTCATACGAGATCCAATAACCCCTGCTTGTTCCCAAGCAGCTTCCACTAGTGCGTCTAATTCCTTTCCGGTCACTTCATAATCATCACGTAAGGAGATATGTGATGCATTCATTAATTGTCCAAATCCTGCAATATCTCCTGCTTGAAGTTTTTTTACAGCTTCTATTGTTCGAGCATTTTCATACACAGCATGCTTTGCTCTCATTCTATCGACATCTTGCTTAATCAAATGAGCATGCGAATCGAATTCCTCTGGCGTTAATTCACCTAATGATCGAATCTCTAATTCTCCCTGCAAGTCTCTTAATGCTCTTTCACACTCTCCTCGTCTCTCATTATATTTAGAATCCGCTAGCCCTCTGCGTTTATTTGTATTGGCAATAATTAAAGAAGCAGCATCTAAATCTAGTGGGCTGTACACATAGTCAAGTGTGTCGCAATCTAGTAATATAGCATGTTTTTCTTTGCCCATTCCGATTGCAAATTGATCCATAATTCCACAGCTCACACCAATATATTCATTTTCTGCTTTTTGACACATTTTTACTAAGCTGACTTGATCAATTGCAAAGGAATACAACTCATTTAACATAATGGCTGTCACTACTTCAATGGATGCAGACGAAGATAAGCCAGCACCATTGGGAATTTCTCCTTCATATAAAACATCGAATCCAGCATCGAGCTGATATCCATATTGCGCAAGCGTTACTATTACTCCCTTTGGATAATTCGCCCAATCATCTGCTTGATTAAAGGATAGATCGTCTAAAGAAACTTTAATAATACCTAAATCCGCAAAATTTGTAGAATAAAATTGAATCACTCGATCTGATCTTTTTCTTACAAGTGCTGTCGTACCAATAGATAAGGCACAAGGAAAAACATGTCCTCCATTATAATCAGTATGTTCACCTATTAAATTCACACGTCCTGGTGCAAAAAAAGTACGGATGCTTGTTTCTGTTTCATTAAAAATATTTGTAAAAGTTGCAAATAGATTTTTTGCCATTTCTATCTCTCCTTTTTTTATGAACATTTATGCTTACTCATATTTCTAGACTTCCATTAAACCGTTTACAATTTTATTTTATGCTTCAAACCTTTCTCTCTCAATGGTAAAATAAGAAAGGGAAAAGGGTAATAATTTGCTAATAAATTTCAAATTTTTATGCCAAACACTTAATTTCTATCTATTACTCCTATCTTATCCAAGGCAAGTATCTACCAATGCCAGCTCTACTAAGAAAGGAGCATTCTATTGTCCAAAAAAGATAATAATGTATTTGCTTACAGATTTACGGAAAAAATTACAAAAGAGGTAGCCCAAATTTGGTCAATCGGATGGGAAAATCAAACCTCCCATCTATATAATTGGAAAGGAAAAAAGCGTAAAGAGGATAGTATGTATGTTTTTCAATATACCATATCTGGAATTGGTGCTATTGAACTTGGAGGTAAAAATCATAAATTGACAGCTGGAAAGGCATTTTTAATTGATATTTCAGAGGAATACAGATACTATCTGCCTCCAACTAGTGAGCATTGGGAATTTATTTTTATTACACTATATGGTGAAACGGTAAAAAAATGCTGGCGTTCTCTTACGGAAAACGAGCAGCCAATTATTCAATTAGCTTCGGACTCGAGACCCATTCAGCACCTTCTGCATATTTATCAGCTAGCAAAAGATAAACAGATAAATAACGCTTTTTATGCTTCAAGTCTCGCCTATTCCTTTATCATGGAATTGTATCAATATAAGAAGAACATAGGAGACATTCAGCTTCCTGAAAGTATACTAAATGCGACATTATTTGCTCAAAATCACTATCATAAACCAATCGGACCAGATGATATGGCAGAGGCTGCTGCGCTTTCCCGCTTCCACTTCACTCGTTTATTCAAAAAGGTACTTGGAATTACACCGATTCAATATTTAACGAATATCCGTATCATAAAGGGAGCAGAGTTATTATATCAAACCAAATATTCTATTGAAGACATTTCAGTCCAAGTAGGTTTTGCGAATGCCAACTATTTTACAAAAGTATTTCGGAAATCTACTGGTATTACTCCTGGAGAATTTCGAAAGAAGAATATTCGGCCAAGCGAGGATATTCTTCTTTAATGCTTATTTTTCATCAAACATTTCCAAGCTGAACATTCCTTTTTCATAAATAAAGTTCAGCTTTTTCCCTGGTGTAAGCATATTTTCCAAAATATCTTTCGAGGCTTGAAGGGCAATAGACATTCTAATTAACTGTTCTTGATCCTCTTCTTGCCATGAACCTGCTTGTATACTCAACGCTTCCAGTTGCAGTTGAAAATGGAGAATTTGATTATAAATAGCCTCATAAGTCGTTTCAATCTCGTTATTCATTCAAAAAACTCCTTCCCCATAAGATAGATTAAGTTTAGCATATTTTTGCTTTATTTTTATGCTAACCAGGGCAAAAATTTACAGCTATCTGAGAAATCAACAATTATTTTATCTTTTGAGGAAGAATAATGGGAAATTAATTTAAAATAATGAATGAAAACAGTTTCAAAATCATTTTGTTTCCTTTAAAATATAATTAAAGAAATTTTTTTCTGCGAATTTATATTTTTATGAAATATTTTTTAGACTTTTTATTAAAGGAGTTTTTAATATGCAATTATCATCCCTATATTTAGGTGTAGACATTGGTACAACGAGTACAAAATCTGTCTTATTTGCTGAAGCTGGCAAAGTATTAAGCATGCATCATGTTGAATATCCGCTGCATAGCCCTGCACCAGCCATCGCAGAGCAAGATCCAGAGCAAATTTTTCAGGCTGTAATGGAAACAATGAAAACAGCTATTAAAAAAGCGAACGTGGATACTAGTAAAATAAAATTAGTTTCCTTTAGTTCAGCAATGCACAGTGTTATTGCATTAGATGAAAAGGGGAAACCAATAACACGTTGTATTACTTGGGCTGACAGCCGTTCTTGCTCTTGGGCAAAAAAAATCAAAGAAGAATATAATGGTTTGGAAATATACCGCAGAACAGGAACGCCAATTCACCCTATGACTCCTTTATCAAAATTAACTTGGCTAAGAAATGATCAACCAGATATTTTTACAAAGGCAGCTAAATTTATTGGCATTAAAGAATATATTTTCTATCGCTTATTTAACGAATTTGTGATCGATTACTCAATTGCTTCTGCAACAGGACTGTTTAATCTTGAACACTTAAATTGGGATCAAGAAGCTTTAAAAGTTGCCGGCGTAACATCTGAGCAGTTGGCAAAACCCGTTCCGACGACCCATTATTTAACAGGACTGAAGGATAACTATGCAGCGGAACTTGGAATTCCTGCTGAAACTCCATTTGTGGTTGGCGCAAGTGATGGCGTACTATCTAATCTTGGGGTAAATGCTATTGACCCTGGAGTTGTCGCTGTGACAATCGGTACAAGCGGGGCGATTCGTACTGTAACCGATAAACCAGTAACCGATCCTAAAGGAAGAATCTTTTGTTATTGCTTAACAGAAGATCACTGGGTAGTTGGTGGCCCTGTAAATAATGGTGGCATGACATTCCGCTGGGTTCGTGATGAATTAGCTTCCTCGGAAGTGGAAACGGCAAAGAGACTCGGAATTGATCCTTATGAAGTTTTAACAAAAATTGCTTCTAGAGTTACACCTGGTGCGGACGGTTTATTATTCCATCCATATCTTGCTGGGGAACGAGCGCCTTTATGGAATGCCAATGCAAGAGGCTCCTTCTTTGGACTAGGTTTACATCATAAAAAAGAACATATGGTGAGAGCTGTATTAGAAGGAGTTATCTTAAATCTTTATACGGTGATGTTAGCCTTACAAGAAGTGATTGGAGCACCAAAGCAAATTCAAGCAACAGGTGGCTTTGCTCGTTCTGAACTATGGAGACAAATGATGGCAGACATTTTTGATCAAGAAGTAGTCGTTCCAGAAAGCTTTGAAAGCTCTTGTCTTGGTGCCATCGTTTTAGGTATGTATGCACTCGGAGAAATTGATGATTTTTCGATTATGAAACAATTAGTCGGTAGTACACATTCCCATCAGCCAATTCAAGAGAATGTTGATATCTATCAAGATTTAACCGCTATTTATATCCGTATTTCTCGAGCTTTAGAAAAAGAATATGATGCCATAGCATCTTTTCAGAATAAATGGGTTAAATAAGCACCACAAACATCTTAAGAAAATTACCTGCATATAAAGTAACTCAGTCGAACGAATTCAAACCCAAACAATTTTACGGTGATACCAATATATCGTATAATTGTTTGGGTTTTTTATGCTTTTTAAGAAAGAAGGTTTGTGGATCATCCACAGTCTGTAGTGTAACGAATTGGGCTGCGCTACTAAATTAAAGATTTTGTCTTTCCACCTTTTATTAGTTAGCCTGCTTATTGCTATGACCCTGTTTCTTTATTGGAAAGTTCGACCCAGAAAGGATAAAGTCCAAGAACGATTAGGATAAAACTTATTAGAATAACTACAAAGACAAAGGAAGGTCCAAAGAGAAGATTGCTAAGCAGCGTAAATGTGATTATTAAAATAGTTGCCATAAACGTTATCCCTCTTGTTCGAGAGGTAACATATTGCTTTTCCCTGCAATGTGGACAAATCAGTTTATTATCTAATGTAAAAGAGCTTTTTAAAGTTTGCTTCCAAGTCCATTTTTGATCACAATTCTGACAAGTTCTCATGTATTTCCGCCTCCTTTTTCTGTATTCTTACCATAGTCAAGAAACCATTCCGATACATTAATATTATTTTATCAAAAAAATCCTTCAGCATTACTTCTACCTGCTAAAGGATTTCCTTGTCATTCTATTTTGATTCTACACTATGCCCACCAAACTCATTTCGTAAGGAAGCAACCACTTTTCCAGAGAAGGTATCTTCCTCTAACGAACGATAACGCATCATTAAAGATAAGGCTGTAACTGGCATAGCAGTTTGTAAATCTAGGGCTGTTTCTAGCGTCCATTTGCCTTCACCAGAGGAATGCATTACTCCTTTGATTCCTTCCAGTTTTGAATCCTTAGAAAAGGCATTTTGTGCTAATTCCATTAACCACGAACGAATAACAGAGCCATTATTCCAAACCTTTGCAACTCCTTCATTATCAAAATCATACTCACTTTTCTCTAACAATTCAAATCCTTCTGCAATGGATTGCATCATGCCATACTCAATTCCATTATGAACCATTTTCAGAAAATGGCCGCTTCCAGACACGCCGGTATACGTATAACCATTTTCCACACATAAATCTTTAAATAATCCTTCTACCTTATCAAATATTCCTTTATTGCCGCCAATCATCATACAGGCACCATGTCGAGCTCCATCTACTCCGCCGCTTGTGCCAACATCTAGATAGAAGATTCCTAACTCTTGTAAATCTAATCCTCTTCTCTTGGAATCTTTATAATGGGAATTCCCACCATCGATAATAATATCCCCTGCTTCCACATATTTCTTTACTTCACGCAAGACATTTTCCGTTACTTCTCCTGCTGGCACCATTAGCCAAATTACTCTTGGAGCTGGCAAATTTCTTACTAATTTTTCAATTGTATTAACTCCTGTTACATTTTTATTAGAAATTTCTTTTACAGCGCTTTCATTTATATCAAAAGCTGTTACACTATACTTATGGTCCACCATATTTAAAGCCAAGTTAAAACCCATTTTTCCTAAACCTATAAGACCGATGTTCATTCGTTATCTCTCCTTTTGAAAAAATATTTCTTTCTATATACTATTATATAGAAATTTTTTTCGAAAATATACCCCCTTGAAAATATTTTTTGAAAAAAATTATTTTAATAAGAAATTTTTTTTCAAGAGACTAATTGTGTTATACTACAACTATATTAATTTGGAAAGGATAGAAGTCAATGGCGCAAAATTGTCTTGGGAAAATTCGTTCCTATTACGCTAGACTGAGTGAAAAAGAAAAAAAAATCGCTGATTATATTCTTGAGAATCCAGAAAAAATCATTCATTCCACCATTAACGAATTAGCAGAGGATCTAGGAGTAGCAGATGCTACTGTTTTTCGTTTCTGTAAACGAATTGGATTTAAAGGCTATCAAGCAATGAAAATAGCATTGGCCTCAGAAGTAATTGAACCTATTCAGCAAATACATGAAGAGATTAATGAAAATGACAGTGTAAAAACCGTTACTGAAAAAGTATTTAAGTCGAATGTACGTACACTAGAAAATACATTAGAAATATTAAATGGTCATTCGATTCAAAAAGCAGTGGAATTTCTCTTACAGGCAAATCGGGTTGAATTCTATGGTACAGGTGGTTCAGCAGTTATCGCTATGGATGCTTTTCATAAATTTGTCCGAACTGGAATTAAAGCGTTTTCATTCGTTGACTCTCATTTTCAACTAATGTCCTCTTCTCAGCTTTCAGAGAAGGATGTAGCTGTAATTATTTCACATTCTGGCACTAATAAAGATACTATTAACATAATGAAAACAGCAAAAAACAATGGTGCCAAAACAATCGGTATCACTGGGTATCCTAAATCACCAATCGGCCAGAATACAGATGTAGCACTGTTCACAAGCTCTGAGGAAACAGAATATCGTTCGGAAGCTTTATCATCAAGAATTGGCCAGCTTAGTTTAATAGATGCATTGTATGTCAATGTAATGATTTTAAATAAAAATGTTGCTAATCAATCATTAGAAAGAATTAGGAATGCCATTTCTGATACACGAATCTAACGGAAGAAAAACAATATTCCCTACTTCAGAGTTTCAGCAAACGCAAAAAAGGAAGTTAATTATGATTGTTCTTACCATCACTAACTTCCTTTTTATATAAATACACTATAATAGCTCCATATTAATAAAGGGAGTATCATAATCAAGCTGCCCTATAATTTTTTTAAAGTTCAGCTTTTCTCCCTTTAAGAAAGATTCTAAATCGATGATAACAGGCATTCGATCACTCCCAAGCGCAAACCACGCTTTTCTTTCATTAGGTAAATATGCTGCGGTGTGCAGTGTTCCAGACCAAGCATTATACTTATTTGAAAATATCTCTTTATCTCTGTCATTCAATATTCGAAAGGCCTCATACACATTTGAATGATTTCCCTGCTGCTTTTCGATATTCTGCTTTCTTTGTATAGATTCATCCATCTGATAGCGGTTTTCTTCTTTTAATATTTCAAAGTGATTCGTACTAATATTAGATTTTCTGGCAATGACAGATCGTGGAGTTGCTTCTACAACATACGCCTCTCCACTTGGATCTAATAACACATAACTAAAGGATGTTCGGTGTGGTATTTCTTTTAATAAATCAATGGCCTCTTCTACATTTGCACATGTCTCTAAAATCATTCGACCAATCATATTACAAATAAAACCATCCCCTGAACCAACTCGATTAATAAAGTTATAACCCATTGCGAGACCTTTTTCATTTATCCCATCTATTCTTCCTGTTATTTGCATAGATGGACCGATTACTGCATATCCAGTATCAGTTGGCTGATAGATCATATAGCGACCCTCATAGGAACCTGGATGACTATCATAGTTTCTAATTAAATACTGGGAGCCTGCTAAAATAGAGCATCCACTTCTTCCATACTCTACATAATGGCCGCCAAATTCTCGTAATGCATCCTCTATTCTCCACTGAAGAGCGTCAGCTAATCCAGTGATTTCTGCTAGCATTCCAGGAATAAATTTATTTAGGAGTTGGATAGATTCTTTTTCATTTATGGTAAAATAGCGTTTTCGCTTAGATGTCCAGTGCTTTATGCGATTAGGGAGAATGGGTGAATCCTTTAATAATTCTCCCTGCATGTATCCAAAATCATAATGACTTCCGCGAAACTGGATGAAATCACTATATACTTGTTTCATTAACATTTCCCCTTTAATTGCTTCCCTATGGAGAGTTGAAGAATACTCTATTTCAGTAAAAGGAAAACTTCTAGAAGTTCAACTGAATAATTGAACCATTCGAGTTTTACAGACGTCAACCTTCCGCGCATTCACCTAAAAAGGTGAGAGCTTTACTGTACATGAAGCAAGGGGGAATGACAAATAAATTGCTCGTGTAAATTTTTCTAACTAACTTAGATCTGACCAATCACTTACCGTTCCAATAAACTGGTTACCATTAAACGATTAACTAAAGTACATATCATATAAGAAGGAATAATCCCTCTTGCCTTTTATTAACTTATACAACTGTCTATTAAACAATTAAATCTAAAATCAAGACGCCTGCAAATGCAATGAATGATAATATCGTTTCTAATACTGTCCATGTTTTGAAGGTTTCTTCGACTGTTAGTCCTAAATATTCTTTTACCATCCAGAACCCAGCATCATTTACATGGGAGAACATTAAGGAACCAGCACCGGTTGCAATCACTAATAGTTCCACATTTACGCCAGACATTCCTGCGATTATTGGTGACACTATCCCTGCTGCTGTTGTTAAGGCTACTGTTGCAGAACCAGTTGCTATCCGAATCAATCCTGCAATCATAAAAGCTAATACAAGTGGGGATAATGATAAGCTCTCTGACATTGATCCAATTGTATCGCCTACTCCACTAGCAATTAACACTTGTTTAAATGCACCACCAGCACCGATAATTAGTAAAATAGAACCGACCGGCAAGAAACAATCTTCTGTAAACTTTTTGATACTCTCTTTGTCCATTCCTTGACGCATACCGAGGAAATAAAAAGCGAAAAATACAGCAATTAATAAAGATAATAACGGGCTGCCAAGAAAGATAAGTACATTTCTTACGCCTTGTGAGAAAATCGTTAAGTAAGGGGCAGCGGTTCCAATGATCATTAAAATGACAGGTAATAAGATAGATAGGAAAGACACGCCTATACTTGGCAATTTATCTTCTGCTATTGGCTCTGCCGTAATAAGTGTTGACTCTCCTTTAGGAAAAACACGGCTATTGATCCACTTTGCAAATAAAGGTCCCCCGAGAATCCCTGCTGGTACTGCAATAATCAAGGAGTATAATAAGACCGTACCTAAATTAGCATCAAAAATACCGATAGCAGCAATTGCTCCAGGATGTGGCGGAACAAGTCCGTGTACAATGGATAATCCAGCAATACCAGGTAAGGCAATCAATAAAATATTTTTCTTTGTTGCCTTTTGAATGGAAATAACAAGCGGTAATAATATTAAAATACCAACCTCAAAAAATACCGGAATTCCAATTATAAACCCCGAAAAAAACATAGCCCAAGGTAATTTCTTTTCTCCAAAAACGTTTACAAAATAATTTGCAATTCTTAAGCCTGCACCTGATTCAGAAAGCATTTTTCCTAAAATTGTACCTAGTGCCAATATACCAACTAAGTGACCTAATACGCCACCTACTCCTGTTTCATAAGCGCTTACAATCTTATCAAAAGATAGTCCTGAAAAAACAGCTAAAAATAAACTCGCCACTGTTAAACTGATAAAAGCATGCCACTTAAAAAGGGAAACTCCAACAATAACAATGACAATGGAAAGTAATGCAATAATCAATAAATAGGCATCCATATTATTACCACCTTTTCTTTTACGTTTGAAAGTGTTTTCATTTAATAGAATTATTATACGAAAAAATATTTCTTTTATCAAGTTACAAACAAAGAAAATTTTTTATTCATTATATTAAAGAAAAAATATAGTTTAATCATACAGACTTAAGATAAAACCCCATTTTTTAGAAATATAAATTTGAGTAAAGTATATGTATTAACCTCCTTGAATCAGAGGGTGCTTTCTGTAGGACTAACGTTGATTCCACAGGGAGTCTCCTCCTCCTCCTCAAGAATCGCATGAAAAGGAAATTCTAGTTCTCCAATCTATTTAGCGACAAAATTATAATTGTATCCATCTTTTTTTGAAAAATTTAACTAAATGTAAAACTATTTCCCCTTCTATTACGTCTATATAAATGATGAAGCATTACCTTTTATTTCAAGTAAGGAGTTAACAACATGAAACGCTTAAAATGGAGAAATATTTTTATACTTTTTATTTGCCTCACTCTTTTAGTATTTATTTTCAAGTTTTTCGATAGTGAAAAAAAGCAGGCTGCTGAACCCTCAGAAAAACAGCCAGAGGTCAAGATACAATATGATCAAAATTATAAGACAATTGAAATAAACTCATATACTAAAGATGAAAAGCATGGAGGCTACTGGACCAGCTATCCAATCCTTCCAGATGAAGAAATTACTGCTGCCCTGAAAAAATATATTACAAACAAAATTACCGAATATGACAAACATATTCAAAAAGCAAATGTTCCAGACACGCAGGAAACTTCCTTACAT
Source organism: Niallia sp. FSL W8-0177 (assembly GCF_038006285.1). Taxonomy (NCBI): domain Bacteria; kingdom Bacillati; phylum Bacillota; class Bacilli; order Caryophanales; family Bacillaceae; genus Niallia; species Niallia sp. FSL W8-0177. The sequence goes on along the minus strand of NZ_JBBOUX010000001.1, from coordinate 612,075 downwards.
ATTTCCTACACGATTACGCATTACAGCAAGCAAACAATCTCGATTCTTTTTGAGACGTTTGAATATACTGCAGGACCTAAAGGGAATTTGACAACAGAAAGTTTAACATTTGATTTACAGACACATAAACAGCTTTGCTTAAAAGACATTTTCCAAGAAAAAAGCAATTATTTATCTCTCCTTTCAAAAATCAGTTATGGAGAATTAATAAAGGATAAAGACCTGGCAACAGACAAAGCGTTAGTAAAACAAGGAACTGCACCACATGAAGGTAACTTTCAAAACTTTGCGGTTCTAAATGATTCTATTCTTTTTTATTTTCCTCCTAACCAAATTGCGGCGGAAAAACTAGGTGTTCAAGAACTTGCCATCAAAAAAGAGATTTTACAAGATAAATTACTAGCAATCTATCAAGAGGAAGAGAAAAATAAAAATTTACTTGCAGAAGCAAAACCGAAAAAATTGGTCACCGAATTACCTGAAGTAGCAAAAATTGATCCATCCAAAAAAGTTATTGCATTAACATTCGATGACGGTCCAAGTAATAAACCAACAAAAAAAATTCTCAAAGCATTAAAGAAATATAATGGCCATGCTACGTTTTTTGTTCTTGGTGAGCGTGTTCAATATTATCCAAACGTCCTTCGGCAAGCTATTGAGAATGGGCATGAAATAGGGAATCATTCATGGAATCATCCCCTTCTCACTAAAATGAATACCAAGAAAGCCTTAAAGGAATTTCAAGATACGGATAATTTAATCAAAAAGGTAACAGGAGTGGAACCAACTCTCATTCGTCCGCCTTATGGAGCTATCCAGCTTGAACTAAAAAAAGAACTAGATAAAGAGATTGTGCTTTGGAACATTGATCCAGAAGATTGGAAACATCCATCGAAAAAGAAAATTGTTGATAAAGTTATGAAAGCAGCGAGTGATGAAAGCATTATCCTAATGCATGATATATATGAAAAAAGCGCTGATGCAGCAGTGGAAATTATTGAAAAATTAACAAAAGAAAGATATCAACTTGTGACTATTTCTCAATTAAGGGCAGTACAGGAGGAGAGAAATAGTAATTAAAAATGTAATAGATTTTTTGTATGTATCATAATAAATCTTTTTAAGCACCGAAATTGCTGGTGCTTTTTTTCTTTATAACTATGAAACAACCATCTATTTATCAAACTTCACATAAGATAAATCAAATATAAAGGAGGCAAACATATGCAGCCAACTATTATCACTGGGCTAGATGGCGTAATTTATCAAAACTTCCCCCAGCCGACATATGGAGCATGGAACCAACAACTTCTTGGAAAGGATAACTCTTATTACTACTTGATTGGTGGACAAATGTATTATATCGCTCCAAGGCCACAAGGAACTCAAGCTTATTACCCTTACTTAGGTCCAAATGTACCGTTAAATAGAGGACCATGGTATTGATATTTTCCACATCTACCAAGTGCTTACTCGCTTTCTTCTCGAAAAATGCTGTTTATTATGTATTTGGTTAGCAGGACTATTCAAATTAATAAAATTTTGAAGTACGTTTACAAAGAAAAAAAGCTTCTCTACTGAGAAGCTTTCAGACTGTCGACAAACTCCTAATTCAGTAATTAGGAGTTTGTCGACAGTTTATACATATACATTCTTTTAAATAAGAGTTGATTTCCGTTGCAGGGGTTCGCTTTCCGTGGGGCTCGCGCTGAGCCGCTTCGCCCTAAAGGCCTGCAGGGTCTCAGACTGTCTCGCAGATCCCACAGGAGCATTCCTGTGGGATTAGTTTCTGTGGTATTGCACAAAAAAAGATCCTCCTTTATGATGCTAATATTGAGACCAATCAACACAGCGTCAGAAGGAGAATCTATTATGAATAATACCCGTAATCACCGTTTAAATCAAGTGTCTACTTCCACTTTAATCATTGGAATTGACATTGCTAAAAATACACACTATGCATGTGCGGTGGACGATCGAGGGGTTGAGTTAAGTACCTCTTTTTCTATCCACCAGTCTCATCATGGTTTTCATCAATTTTATCTCAAGCTTCAAAATCTAAAGGCAATTCATCAAAAGGATGATTTATTGATTGGATTCGAGCCTACTGGGCACTATTGGATGAATTTAGCTGCTTTTCTTACCCAAAATGATATTCGTTTTGTCATGGTCAATCCTCTACATGTGAATCGTTCCAAGGAGTTGGATGATAACTTACAAACGAAGAATGATAAGAAGGATGCGAGAGTCATTGCTAAACTAATAACCAATGGATACTTTAGTGATCCTCGTCAAATAGAAGGAATAGAAGCAGAGCTTAGAGAAGGTTCCTCTATTCGGTGGAATCTGAAAAAGGACATTTCGAAAGTGAAGAATCGTATCATTCGCTGGACGGATCGTTACTTTCCTGAATTTAAAGTAGCATTTAAAGATTTAGGGCTGAATGCATGTGCCATATTAAAACATACCCCTTTACCAGTAGACTTAATGGAAAAAGAAATCGAGGAGTTAGTCCTTTTATACTTGGAAAAGGAAAAACTAAAGTATCCAGCAAGACCTAAAATAGCACAACTAAAGAGAGTGGCGGTACAATCTATTGGATTAACAGAAGGCTCCAATATGGCTCGTATAGAAATTTACTCTTTAATTACTCAATACGAACTTCTGACAAAGCAATTAGAACAGGTAAATGAAAGTTTAAAGACACTAGCAGAGCAACAAGCGGAATATCATTATTTATTATCAATCCCTGGCATTGGGGAAACTACCGTTATAGATTTACTAGCAGAAGTGGGTTCTCTCAAGCATTATAAACATCCACGCCAACTTATTAAATTAGCGGGATTAACCTTACGAGAGAACTCTTCTGGAAAGATGATTGGACAAAAGCGAATCTCCAAAAGAGGGAGAAGAAAGCTGCGAGCCCTTCTCTATCGTGCTGTCTTGCCTTTGATTAGAAATAATGAAACCTTTTATGATTTATATCAGTATTATATCTCTAGAAAAGAAAACCCTTTGAAGAAGAAAGAAGCATTAGTCGTTCTATGTAATAAAATGTTAAAGATTTTTCATGGACTTTGTCAGCAAGAAGTACTGTTTGATAAGGAGCGAATGAGACAAGATCTCTCTATCCTCCAACCCAAATAAAAATCTATAAGACGGTTATATTCAAAAAGATGACAGGAAAGCTGGCTTTTAGAGAGACTTACGACTTAGAGTCCATACAGGAGCATGATGCCAGCCTCTGCCTTATGATGAGACCAAACGAAGGAATGTAAGCGCGCGACGCTAAGAGACATGGGAGGGTACGTCCTCATAAGAAGAGTAGAGATACCGGATGCATCTAATAGTGTATATTTGTCAATAAATCCCTATTGGCTCTAGCGTCGCGTCCACTTACTTACCAAATATTATAATTAATGGAATAGTTAGTTAAAATATGATTCAAAGAGTTTTCCTAAAAAAATATTGGACTAAAAAAATAACGCTGTAAACGTTGGTATATCAACTTTCCTCGAGGGAGTCTCACCCCTTCCACTCCAATCAATGCATAATAATTCCATTTGCATTTCCTAAATTCCTTTTATCAACAAGCTGAAAGCTTCTCTAATGAGAAGCTTTTTTCTACGTTCCTTTATAATGACCTGTACTGGGTTCGAACCAGTGACCCCTTGCCTGTCAAGCAAGTGCTCTCCCACTGAGCTAACAAGTCATGATTATAGATTATTATTACCTGCATCTTTTAAAATACTCTTTCTATTCTTATCATACCATGTCCACTCTCCACATTCTAGGAAAATATAGAAAAAGTGATGGTCTGCCATCACTTTTCCACAATTATTGAATTCCCTCCAGTAACTGTTCTAATTGATTCGTAATCCTTGTTTCTGAATCGATATCTAATACATAGTTTTGATTGTCTTTCTTTGCAATTTGATTATCTGTTACATATGCCCCTGTTAATAAATTTGTCGCACCTAGGTTCGCTAAAACAGGCTTTAAAGCATAATCCATTACTAATAAATGGGCAATACTTCCTCCTAGCATCAGTGGAAGTATTGCCTTATTTCGTAGACTCTTTTGTGGTAATAAATCAAGAAACGTCTTGATAATTCCGGAATAAGATGCCTGAAATACAGGTGATAATACAATGACACCATTACTTTGTTCTACTTTTTGTCTAGCCGCTATTATATCCTTGTTCATAAAGTCTGCTGTAATTAAGGCAGCACTTGGTAATTGATGCACTTGAATGATATGAACAGCCACATTCTTCTTTCCTAAATAATCTACCGCAAATTGTAAAATACCTGTTAATCGTGAGTCTATTTTATGTCCACCAGCTATGATGGTTACCGTTGTCATGAAAGCCTCTCCTTTATAATAAATTCCCCTTATAAATACGATGTTTTTTATTTATCCATTATTCTAACACGAAAAAGAAGAACCGTGCTGAAATGATGATCCCCAAATTAAATGCAATATAAATTACTTTCCATTTAATTATGTTCACAATTCTGTCATATTCTTTTGTAGATATTGTGAATTAAATCACAATATTGTTTTTTTCTTAGGAGTATTTGATATATTTAACTTGTAAATAATAGAAACAAAAAAGAAGGGATGATTCTTATGTTTATGAGCTTTTTTAGAGAAAATAAAGTCGCAGCTGGACTTTTAACCATTATACGTTTGGTGCTAGGTTATTCTTGGTTTACTTCCGGATTTGGTAAATTAACTGGTGGAGGATTTGATGCTTCTGGGTTTTTAACAAATGCCGTTACTAATCCAGTTACAGGACCAGACGGAACCGCGGTTTATGGATGGTATACAAGTTTTGTCGAAGGATTTGCTTTACCAAATGTTGGACTATTTAATGTGCTCGTCCCAATTGGGGAGGTATTAGTTGGTCTTGGGTTAATTTTAGGTTGTTTAACTACAGCAGCAGCATTCTTTGGTGTCATTATGAATTTCTGTTTCTTACTTGCAGGCACCATCTCTCATAACCCAACTGATATCTTAATGGGCATGATCATTATGTTTGCTGGAGCAAATGCTGGGTACTTCGGATTAGATCGATGGGTATTACCCTATATCAGAAAAACATTCTTTAAAAAAGAAGATCATAATGCAGAATTTACAAAAAAACCTCGTTTAACATAATAGAAAGTTGTTAGGAAATAATTAAGCGGATGGTCTGTAAAAAAAACCGAACAATTATACGATTTCCCATTACCATTTACGTATAATTGTTCGGTTTTATATTTAGTTTAAAATACTTATCTCCCGGTCTCTTTCCTCTCTCTTACATTCATTAAATAAACAAACTTTATCCTCTTTTAGACTTTTTTGACAGTCAATAATTCGTTGATTGCTACTTCCTTTAAATAATAAACTTAAATCTTTTTGTTCTAGCACAAATCGACCATCTACTAAAACATCTACATACATACTTAGTTCAGCAAATTCATCAGATTGGGTTGCTCTCAATTCTTCCCAAAGATATCCAGTATAACACCAAATATTTTTATTTAATTGTTTACATTCCTTAGCTAATTGTTTAAGCTCAGTTATTTGTAGCATTGGCTCTCCGCCACTAAAGGTAATATCGTTTAAAGGGTTTTGCTTTACTTTCCTCATTATTTCGTCTATTGACATTTCTGTTCCGCCATTTATTTTCCAACTTTCTGGATTATGGCATCCTCTACAATAATGCGTACACCCTGCAAAAAAGATAGTAGTTCGCAATCCTGGACCATCTACAATGCTATCTTCCACAATCGATAACACTCTCATCGATGTTTGACCCTTTCCCGTTCTTCAGCACGTTTTGCATTATTCCACCGATTAAGTGATCCAACAAGATAACCGGTTATTCTCCGAATCCTTTCAATCTGGCTCTCATCTTTCTCCCCACAATTTGGGCATTCATTATCGATTATTCCTTTATGTCCACAAGTCATGCAACGATCCACGGGATGATTAATGCTTCCGTATCCAATCCCTGCCTCTTTCATCGTCCGTACGATTATTTCTATGGCTTCTACATTCTTACTGGCATCTCCGTCCAATTCTACATACGTAATATGTCCCGCATTTGTTAACGCATGAAACGGTGCTTCGCGCTGAATTTTTTCATGAATAGAAATGGGAAAATAAACGGGAATATGAAAACTATTCGTAAAGTATTCTCTATCTGTCACCCCTTTTATAATCCCAAATTTCTTTCGAGCAGCTCTTAATGCTTTTCCAGCGAATGATTCTGCTGGAGTAGCAAGAAGAGAGAAGTTAAGCTGATATTTTTCCAAGGCTTCGTCTGCCTTTTGGCGCATAAATTGAACAATCTGTAAACCAATTTCATAGGCCTTTTCACTTTGTCCATGGTGGACACCAAGCAAGGATACCAGGCATTCCGCTAAACCAACAAAGCCAATTGATAGTGTACCTTGTTTCAGAAGTTCTTCTAGTTGATCATCCACATTCAATTCTTCTCCGCCCTGCCAAACACCTTGTCCGTATAAAAACTTGAAATTCGCTACTTTTTTCTTTCCTTGATAATGAAACCTTTCAAGGAGTTGATCAACAACTAAGTCGATCGTTTCATCCAGTTTATGAAAAAATGATTCTATCGTCGTTGACTCTAAAGCCAATAAAGGAAGATTAATACTTGTGAAGGATAAATTCCCTCTTCCTATTGTTTGTTCACTTCCGTGGATATTCCCCATCACTCTAGTCCGACACCCCATTGTGGCGACTTCCGATTGAGGAGTGCCGTTATAATAGGCTAAATTAAATGGGGCATCTATAAAAACAAAATTGGGAAATAATCGTTTACTTGTCGTCTCTATCGCTAAGCGGAATAAATCATAATTAGGATCATTCTTTTGATAATTAATTCCGTCTTTTACTTTAAAAACGATAATTGGAAAAATTGGCGTTTCTCCTGCCCCAAGTCCTGCTTGTGTTGCCAATAATAAATTCTTTGTCAGCATTCTTCCTTCTACTGATTGATCCGTTCCTAAATTTACGGAAACAAATGGCGTCTGACCACCGCCGCGGGAGTGCATACTGTTGCAATTATGTATAAATGCCTCACACGCTTGATAGGTTTCTCTTTCTGTCCATTCCCAGGCCTTTTTCTCTAGTTCCGCCTTTTCTTGAATTACCTCCTTTAACCGTTTTTTATTCTTTCTATATGTTTTTTGTATATATGGCGCAAGATCATAGTCTAACATTGGGATGGATTGTCCACCATGCTGCTGATTTTGATTAGCTTGCAAAATAATAGAAGTAAGAGCCATTGCACTCATAATTGATTTTGGTTCTCTCATATATCCATGACCAGTGTTAAAGCCATCCTTTAAGATTTTGGCCAATGGGATTTGACAGCATGTTGTAGTACCAGAAGAATAAAAGTCTAGATCGTGAATATGGATATATCCTTCTAGATGTGATTGTTTTACCTTTTCTGATAATAAATGTTCCATTGTATAGTATTTAGAAGCTGTTGCAGCAAATTGCATCATATGACTCATCGGTGACATTCCGTCTACATTTGCATTTTCTTGAATAAAGTCCTGATTATTGCTGTTCATTATTTCTGCAAATTGATTTAATAGTTGAACCTCATTACTCATTTAACTCACTCCATTCTAAATGAATCCTTATCCATTATAATTGAACAAATCATCATTTCACTATATATTGTGTTTATTTCACAAAAAGTACACAATATATAGAAATTCCAACATAGGAAAATTCCTATCCCTTTAGCTTTATACTATTCATAAAGTGCTTTTATTGATAAACTAATTGTAAGATCAGCTGTAATAAAGGAAGGATAACTATGACAACAAAAGGGACAATAAAAGAGGAAACTATCTTTAGTAAAGAATTAGGAGAAGAAGTGACTTTATTAATCTATCTCCCACCAGCATTTTCTCCTCTTTATAAATATCATTTACTCATTGCACAAGATGGGAAAGATTATTACCAATTTGGCCGAATCGGCAGAGTAGCTGATGAATTACATGGCAATCATCAAATTGCGGATACGATTATTGTTGGAATCCCCTATTCCTCTGTCCAAGATCGTCGCAGGAAATATCATCCTGATGGCGCTCAGAATAAAGCATATATTCGCTTCTTAGCACATGAACTTGTTCCCTATTTAGATGATCAATATCCCACCTTCCAAATGGGAATGGGACGTGGACTCATTGGCGACTCGTTAGGTGCAACTGTATCATTCATGACCGCTTTAAAATATCCGCATACTTTTGGAAAGATTATGTTGCAATCCCCCTTAGTAAATGAAGGTGTTTTTGATGCAGTTGATACATTCGATTCTTTTCATTTACTAGAAATAGATCATATTATCGGTATAGGTGAAACATCTGTAAAAACAACCATCAACACAACCGAGGATTTCCTGACCCCTAATCGAGAGTTATCTCAAGTTTTGCAAACAACAAATGCTGATTATTCATATGAAGAATTTAATGGGGATCATACATGGAAATATTGGCAGCCTTATATTGCGAAAATGCTCATTAAAATGTTTCCTTCTTAAAAGAGAGCACTCAATTGACTGTCTTTGTTTCCTAACAGTGAGTACCTCGTTAACCATTAGATTTTTTCTGAAATCTTTGAACATAAATAACTAATTTTGTTATAATATCTTACATATAGAACATTGAAATCGTAATAATAGATAGTCTATCTTCTATATCTTTGTACACTCTTTTATTTTGAAATGGAGGTTCGTCGAATGAAATACGGTATTGCTATTTTCCCTGGTAAGGATTTGCAGGATTTAGCTAATTCACTTCGCAAAAGATATGACCCGAAATATGCTTTGATACCACCACATATCACGTTAATCGGTGATTTTGAAGCTAGTAACGAGGAAATTGAAGAAGTAAGTAAAAAACTAGCAACGATTGCAAGTCATTATCATTCTATTCCTATTAAAGTAACAAAGGTCAGCTCTTTTAAACCCGTAAGCAATGTTGTTTATTTAAAGATTGAACCAAGTACAGACTTAGAACATCTTCACCAAGAACTAATCAGTACATTGGGTGTTAGTCTAGAGCATCCGTTTGTGCCACATATTACACTTGGGCAGGATTTATCGAGTGATGAGCATTTAGACTTATATAGTAATTTACGCATGCAAAACTATCATTTTGAAGAAACAGCGGATCGTTTCCATTTGCTATATGAATTGGAAAATGGTTCTTGGACCGTCTATGAAACATTCCGTTTAGGAAAGGAATAGTGGAAAGTGGAAGTAGTTATTGTTAAAACTGATAAAGAGTTAAAAGATGCCTTTTATGTTCGTCAAACTGTTTTTGTTCAGGAGCAGAAAGTACCAATGGAAGAAGAAATAGATGCATATGAAGAGGATAGCGTTCATTTTGTTCTCTATGATGACGACAATAAGCCTATTGGTGCTGGACGTTACCGAACATTTGATGAATACGGAAAGGTAGAAAGAATCTGCATCCTCTCCACTAATCGAAAAGGTGGAGCTGGAAAAGCAGTTATGAATAAAATCGAGGAATATGCCTTAAATGATGGGGCTCCTGCCTTAAAACTGAATGCCCAAACACAGGCCATTCCTTTTTATAGCAAACTTGGATATGAAGTCATCTCGGAAGAATTCCTAGATGCTGGTATTCCACATAAAACCATGATTAAGCATTTATAGATTTTGGGACTGCCCAATGGATGGAAAAGCATAGCTTGTCTTTAAAGCTTGTGATTATCCGTCATGGAGCAGTCCTTTTTATTTTTCGTGATTAGCAAAAAACAAAGGTTTAATTTTCTTCCATCTGCCTACAATAGATGGAAGAAGGGGTGAGTTGAATTGGAATTCACACATATATTTAGCGAGCTTATTATCGGCTATTTTTTATTGTTGCTTTTAACAAAGGTATTAGGAAAGACACAAATCACGCAGATTACTACCTTTGACTTTGTTTCTGTCTTAGTACTAGGCGAGCTTGTCGGAAATGCTATGTATGATACAGAGACAGGAATAAAAGAAATAATGTACTCCATTCTTATTTGGGGAGGATTAATTTACATAACAGAATTCATCACGCAAAAGTTTCGGAAAACCAGACAACTTTTAGAAGGAAAACCGTCTATTATTATAAATAAAGGCAAGATTGATTTTAAGGAATTAAAGAAAAATCATTTAGATATAAATCAATTACAACATTTACTTCGTGCAAAAGATGTTTTTTCAATAGCAGAATGTGCTTATGCCATTTTAGAAACAGATGGCACGATCAGTGTGCTCAAGAAATCAGCATTCGTGAATCCAACAAAACAGGATATGAATTTATCGTTAGAAACCACTTCCCTTCCGATAAGTATCATTCTTGATGGAGAAATCATCAAAGAAAACTTACCTCGTATCGGTTGGAATGAAGAGCAATTAATGCAAGAATTAAAAAAACGAGATGTTCAATCTCCAAAAGATATCCTCTATGCCGAATGGCAGGAAGGATCGCCTTTATATGTGCAAAGCTACTAATTGAATTAAAACACTTTAGATTTGCGCATGAAAATAAGTACCCTTTCCAGTTAGTTCTGCAATTAACTTCTCATTGGGTACTCCTTCTTCATGCCTTTGTTTCTTCTGGTAAGATGTCTGAGAAGGATACTTTATCTGTAGATTGGTAGAAGAATTAACGATTTTAGCCGCTGGATAAATTTCTTCTTTCTTATAATTCTTTGTTTTGCTTATAATGTCTCTAACCGCGTACTGCTCTGCTTGATAATGAGTAATTGGCAAGATATATCCCATCAGAATCTGTCCCTTCTAGTTTATTATTTATCCTTTTCCCTTCTTTTCCAAAAAGTAAACCCCTTTTCTACTCTTTAAACAATCATCTGTTTTTGATATGATAGATATTATTTCAAACTTATGTACGGCTCCAGATTTATTAATAGATTCGAGGTTTCCTATGTTAACAGCTTTTTATTATGATAGACTTATTTCATTAAATACCATTGACAGACAAGAATTACAGAAAATTTATGAAGCTGGCAAAAATGGATTTCTCGCATGTTCTGTATGCGGAGAAGCAGTAAAGCTTTATTTAGGATTAAAAAGTACTCCCTATTTTTATCACTATTCAGCTAAACAGCCCTGTATGACAGAATCATCTACTATTGAACAGGAACAAGCTGCTGCGGCTGGTATCGATTACGAAGAAAAAAATGGGTTCCGGATTCCTAAGAGTAGAAATATTTCCAAAGACAATACAGAAATTACTCCTTTTAGACCGCCTATGTCTATAAAGGCGATTACCCATACATCTGATGTCGCTGCTAGTCAACCAGTTACTTTTCCACAAGAATCTTATTTAAATACACTGAAACAAAACGGCTATTCTCTTGATATTACACAGAGTGAGGCTGTCGCAATAGATGATGGACCCATTCTGGTCCTTGCAGGTGCCGGTAGTGGCAAAACCCGAGTGTTAACAATGAGAGCAGCTTATCTCATCCAGGAGAAAAAGGTAGATCCGTCAACTATCATGCTCGTTACCTTCACCAATAAAGCAGCAAATGAAATGAAGGAAAGACTCTTACACTATCCAATGATGAATAAAGGGATTGTGCAAAAAATTGTTTCTGGAACTTTTCATAGTATTCTTTACCAAATTTTAATCTTTCATGAACGAGAGAAATGGCAGCGAAATAAATTATTAAGCAGTAATTGGCAGCGAGAGCTTTTGTTAAAGGAAATTGCCCGTGAAAAGCAATTAGATGAAAAAGACTTCCCTTTCGATGCAGCTCTTCAATTAATCGGTGCATGGAAAAATAGTATGCTTTTTCCTCATGAAATAGAGCCTGATAATGACTGGGAAAAGAAAGTTGCCCAACTATATAGTGGCTATGAAACAAAAAAACAACAGCGAAATTTGTATGACTTTGATGATATGCTTCTTGGAGGCTATCATTTCTTTCTTGAAAATCCAGCTATTTTAGAAACTTATCAAAAGCGTTTTACTCATTTCTTATTAGATGAATTTCAAGACATCAATAAAGTTCAGTACGAATGGATAAAGCTAATGGCAAGGTCAGCTCATTCTGTCTATGCAGTAGGAGATGATGATCAATCTATCTATTCTTTTCGTGGTAGTGATCCAAAATACCTTTTAGATTTTGAAAAAGATTATCCGAATGCTAAAACGATTATTCTTGATTACAATTACCGCTCTTCTCAAGAAATTGTATCCATCGCTAAGTCTACAATCAGTAAAAATACGAAGAGACGAGCAAAAAAAATGATAACTGGCTATTCAGGCCAAACTCCCATTGCCTTTTATCCTTATGATGAGGAAGAAGAAGCTACGATGATTTTGACCGATATTCAGGAGAAAATAAAGACAGGCTATGAACCGAAGGATTTTGCAATTCTCTTTCGAACTAATACAAATAGCCGTGCCATGTTTGAGCGACTGGCTTCTTCCAGTCTACCATTTCGTTTAGAACAAGATACAGGTTCTTTCTATCAAAGATTTATTGTGAAAAGTATGATGGCCTATTTAAAGCTCATTCATGATCCAGATAACCAGCAAGCGGTTGCTGATATTCTCCCGACCCTATTCTTAAAAAAAACGGTATTACAGGATATTAAAGCAATAAGCATATTAGAAGATTGCAGCTTTTTAGATTGTCTAGTTTTTATTAAAACAGGATTCGCATTTCAAGAAAGCAGATTGAAAAAGATTCCTGAAATAGTAAAACGATTAATTCGTTATTCTCCTCTGGATGCTATTAATTATATTGAAAAGGAATTAGGCTTTCAGGAATTTATAAAAAAACGGGGAAACGAAGGAAATCAATGGGATAAAGGCTCTGATGATATTCGCGATTTAAAAGTGGTGGCACGTAAATTCCAATCGATTAAAGAATTTGTTCAATATACAGACCATATGACTGCTATGAATGAAGAATTACGAAAGCAATATAAAAACGAAGAAAATGTAATCACATTAAGCACCATTCATCGCGCAAAAGGTTTAGAATATAAAACAGTCTATATTGTTGGTACGGTTGATGGTTCCATTCCCCATGACTTTGCACTAGAATCATTCCGCAATAACAACTTCATGCCGATAGAAGAAGAACGCCGCCTTCTCTACGTTGCCATGACAAGGGCACAACAAGAACTATATTTATCGGTTCCTATGTATTTAAGAGGAAAAAAAGCAAAAACTTCGCGCTTTTTATCACCCTTGTCAATGGTTACTATTAAAGCAGCTGAAAAGGAACGGTCATAATAAAAATCAGTAATTCAAACCTTACACAGATACATTCTCTACAAGAAGCATTTTACAGGGAAAAAACAGGGTAACTATGTCGTGAATTCGCGCAGCTACCCTTTTTTCGATTTTACTTTTTGTTAATCATTTTAGATAATGTATTAAAATCAAGCTGTTTACCATCTTTAACAATTGATTCAACAATCCTATCTTCCGTTTGCTTTGGAACAGATTTTCCAGCAATTTGTGATACTCTGCGAATGACACTTCTTACTGTTTTTTCATCTTTAAAATTTGCATTTTGTAAGGAATTCGCTAGTTCTAAAATATCTTTCATATTAACGCCAGTTTTAGACTCAATGTTTTTAAAGAAATTATTGTTCATACCTGTGTTTCCTCCTTCGATGAGCTACTTTACATTCTATGAAGGAAAGAAAAAAAGGTGAGAACTCAAGAAAAAGAAAACAAAAAATGAACAAAGCGCTTAAATAAATATGGAGAATCCAAAGAACAATCGAGTAGGAGGGAGTGATTAACTCCCGACCTCTCATACCACCGTACGTACGGTTCCGTATACGGCGGTTCAATTAAGATGAATAACGCAAAGTTTCGTAACGAACTTGCAGACTTTTCAGCCCTTGGCTTTCCCAATAGGAATTGCCGAGGGTTCTGTGTAATATGGGGCTTTTAGAAATGCGCCAGTACCCTTTTCGGGTGTTTCCCCACTCGTATGCTTTTCCAAAAGGAACTTTCAACCGAGTAAGATTTCTGACTCTTGTTTGAGGTTTCTTCCAATTCTTCCATAGACACATCCTTAATCTTCTTTTAATCCAGCTATCTAGTGATTTGAATGTGGAACTTGTATCTGCTAATCCAAAATAACCACACCACCCCATTAGATATTGGTTTAACATCTTGATTCTGTATTCCATGGAGTATGGCATCTTTCTTGAGGTAATCTCTCGTATTTTCTTTTTCATTCGAACTAGACTTGTTTTCGCAAGACGAACCTTTGGTTCTTTGTGACTCGTGAAACTAAAACCTAAGAACTTCCGGTTCCAAGGACGGTCTACCGCTGATTTCTTTTCGTTTACTTTTAAACGAAGTTTTCCCTCAATAAATCTTTGTACACTCGCCATTACTCTTAGACCCGCACGTTCTGTTTTCACATAAATATTGCAATCATCTGCGTATCGAACGAATTTATGTCCACGTTCCTCCAACTCTTTATCGAGTTCATCTAGAACTATGTTTGAAAGTAAGGGACTTAAAGGTCCACCTTGTGGTGTTCCTTCTTCTATACTTGAAATCACTCCATTTATCATGACACCAGCTTGGAGATATTTACGAATAAGTTTTAATAAAGATTTATCTGAAATTCGTTTCGCTAATGTTGCCATTAGTCGGTCATGATTGACCTTATCGAAGAATTTCTCTAAATCCATATCAATCACCCATCGATAACCTTCCTTTAAATAACCCTTTGCTTTCCGAATAGCGTCATGGGCACTCCGATTTGGACGGAATCCATAACTGTGGTCCGAAAATGTTTTGTCATATTCCTTTGATAAAATCTGCGAGATAGCTTGTTGAATAAAACGATCTGTCACGGTTGGGATACCTAGTAAACGCACACCACCATCTGGTTTCGGGATTTCGACTCGACGTACTGGTTGTGGTTCATAGGTTCCATTCAAAATCTGCGATTTAATGGTTTCCCAATTTTCGAGGATGTGCTGTCGTAAGGTTTGTACGGGCATCATGTCTACTCCATGGCTTCCTTTATTCGCTTCCACTCGCTTTAGCGCTTGTATCATATTTTGCCGTTCAAGAATTTGATTCAACATCACCATTTCGTTCCTTTCCGTGATTAGCTTATCTTATTATGCCCATCTGAACTCCACCCTCCGCAAATACCCTCGTGGGATTCACCACTACTTTCTAAGCGTGAGGTTTCTCTGTTTTCTGTGCTATTTCATTCTAGATGGAAAGCCAAGGGCTAATCTCTCTTAATTGTTCAGTCCTTCCGACTGGTTCTAGACCCAATCGTACTATGACCTCTGCTGACTTCTGATGATTCAGCTACTTGTCACCAAGTAGGTTATGAAGGGTACTTCACGTTTCCATCAGACCTCCCCGGGTAAGCACATGCACTTTCACACCATCTATCCGCCTCATTTACTAGGTATGACCTTCGACAGAAAGGACTTTGTTTTGTGTTGCAAACTCATCCAGTCGTAACTAGCCTTGTATGAGATTCGTGTTCCTCGGACCGGTGTTTTGCCTCCAGCTTCCTTCAGATTCCGCGTCACCACGGACACCCTAGCTCTTGGCTAACCTCTACTTCTGTCTTCGGGGTTCGGGACTCGCACCCTATAGTTCATGTGCATGCCGGGCGCACAACAGAAAGGAGCTCTCTTTGCAAGAGAACTCCTTTTCCCATTGACTAACCTGAATTAGTTGTAGAAGCTAGCTCCTACGATTACTAAAAGGATAAATAAAACAACGATTAATGCAAAAGAAGAGATACCATATCCTCCGCCGCTATAACCGCCGCCGCCATAGCCATATCCGCCATAACACATTCCTACTTCACCTCGCTTCTCCTTGTACTCCTTAACAGAATATGGAGAATTGAAGTTTATGTGTAGGCAAGCTACTATTAACAAATAGAATGTACGATTGTCACAGAGATAATCATTTATTTCCCGGTTTAAACAACGTTTTTCTTTTAAAACATATGATGCTTTATCCTTTAGGTTTAAACAATAGTGCTCCTATAAAGCCAAATACGATTGCCGCAGATATTCCAGAGCTTGTCACTTCAAACATACCTGTTAATACACCGATAATGCCATGCACTTCAGCTTCTTGCATCGCCCCATGTACTAAAGCATTCCCAAAGCTTGAAATTGGTATTGTCGCACCTGCTCCTGCAAAGTCAGCAAATGGCTCATATAATCCAAATCCATCTAAAACGGCACCTGTCACAACTAATGTTGTTAATGTATGTGCAGGCGTAAGCTTCGCAACATCAAACATAAGCTGACCAATGACACAAATTATGCCACCAATCACAAAGGCCCAAAAGAACATTGGGAGCATATAGATTCCTCCTTCTTTCTTTATAAATTAGCATTCAGCAGAGAAAACACTGCTTAAATTTCGATTGATACAGCGTGAGCGATACAAGGAATCGTTTCCCCTTGTTGAACGGTAAGCGGTGAGAGAAGCGCACCAGTGGCGACACAGAGAATTCTTTTATACATACCTTTTTTCATTTCATTTAATAAATGCCCGTACATTACTGTTGCGGAACAGCCTGCACCACTGCCTCCAGATTGTACAGGCTGCTCATTTGTGTATATTAACAATCCACAGTCTTTCATTTTATTTTCATCAATTATTAACCCCTTTTCCTTTAAAAGGGCTATTACTGTTTCTCTGCCAATTTTCCCTAAATCACCTGTTACAATTAAATCATAGTGAGAAAGATCTAAATTTAAATCTTGGAAATGAGCATAGATTGTATCCGCAGCTGCTGGAGCCATCGCCCCGCCCATATTAAAAGGATCCGCTAATCCCATGTCTACCACTTTTCCTATCGTTGCAGAGGTTGTGTATGGAAGCTGCTCATTTGTCTGATTCTTCGTGACGAGGGCAACTCCAGCACCTGTGACGGTCCATTGAGCAGTCGGCGGCTTCTGGCCACCATATTCTGTTGGATAGCGGAACTGTTTTTCGACTGCTGCGTTATGGCTGGAAGCACCTGTTAATACATTATCAGCTCCTTGATAATTCACCATAAAGGAAGCAAGTGCTAATCCCTCTATAGACGTGGAGCAAGCACCAAATAATCCAAAATAAGGGATTTGTAAATCTCTAGCAGCAAAACTAGAAGGGGTAATTTGGTTGATTAAATCACCTGCTAAAAAGAACTGGATATCTTCTAGCTTGAGTTCTCCTTTTTTCATGGCTGTTTGTGCTGCTTCTTCCAATAAAATGCGATGAGCCTGTTCATACGAGGTTTTTCCCATCCATAAATCATCATGTAATACGTCAAAATCAGCAGCTAATCTTCCATTTGCTTCAAAAGGACCGCCTGATACTCCGGTAGATTTTATTACTGGATGATTTTGAAATACCCAGGACTGTTTTCCCTGAAGCATTAGAATCCCCCCGTCATCATAATAAATAGTGTTTTTATAAGAGCAACTACAAATGCCGAAAAAACACCGAACAATATAACAGAACCAGCGAGCTTAAATATATTTCCTCCGACTCCTAGTACAAATCCCTCTGTGCGATGTTCAATAGCGGCAGAAATAATGCTATTACCAAATCCTGATACAGGAACAGCACTCCCAGCACCAGCAAACTGGCCAATCCGGTCATAAACTCCAAATCCAGTCAACAGCATCGAAAGAAAAATAATGGTAGCTGAAGTTGGATTTCCCGATGTTTGTTCCGTAAAATGAAAGAAATATATATAGAAGTAAGAAATAAATTGACCAATCATACAAATAAATCCACCGACAAAAAATGCTTTAATGCAGTTCTTTAGAACAGGACGTTTCATTTCAAATTTTTGTTCCAACTTTTCATATTGCTGCTGCTCTGGTGTCTTGTTTTTTTTCTTATTATCCGCCACCTTTTTCCCTCCTTATGTTAATTCGTTATTCAATTGAATGATCTCTTTCAAACGCTTATCTGCTTTTTCTTTACTATAGTCCGGCTCCTGGATTTTATCCCATAAGCGGATGGTCTCTAAGAATATCTTAAAATCACTAGAGACAGTGAATCTTTCATCTGGATATTTTGATTCCAGTTTCTTCGTTAATTCCTTTTCAATGCTTTTCATTTTAAACCTAGCCATTTGCTTTACCTTATAAGCAACTAATATATCTTTCTTCCCCTTGATTACCGCAACATCATAAATGGACGAAATGGTATTCGTTTCTTCTTTTATTCCCTCTACTAATTCCTCTTGTTTCTCATCAGTCTCTGTATAAAGAGCAATTGGCGCTGGATTAATTCTTTTAAGCATCGACCATCGGCTATTCGGTGTTTCCTTCGCACAGCCAGCTAAGAATACACATATGCTAAAAATCAACAGATAAGATGCATGCCTTCTATTTGTCATATTCTTCCCTTCCTATTTAAAGATGAATTAAAGTATCTTTATTTTTTTCGATTTAGGCTTTAATTATTAGATGTTTTTACAACAAAAAAAATCCAATTTTTACAAATTGGGTTTAAGTCATAAAAAATACCCGCACAAAGTCGGGTATTTTTTGTTATTTCGCTAATTTTTTTCCACAGTTACATCCAGATTTTTTTCTCTTTGCTTTAGCTGGTTGCGACTTTACTGGCTCAGTCACTTTAGGTACTTTTTTTCCTAGCAACTCCAATCCCTCCAATAATGATGATCTATGCATGTATAAAAACATTAATTTTTAATGTTCTTATCCCATTGTATGTCAGGAAAAAATGTATGTGTAAACAACTAGCCCAGCAGTTAGTAACTATTCAACAAACACTCGTTGTAAAATAGCTTCTAACAAAGACGCTCCTCCAGCGATCGCAAAAATAAGTACAACAGGTTCACAAATGGCTGGGAAGAAATAATATAAAATGATAAGAAAGATTGCTACCCATACTCCGGTACACCAATAGCAGCTAATTAATTCGCCAATAAATCCACGAATTTTACCTGACTTAGGGACAATATAAATTTCTGTTTGCCCGTCCTTATTTTGTTCCTCTACTTCTTCTAAAAATATTTTCCGGAAAAATTCAGTAATCTGATCAAACACAATTAATCTTGTTACACGAAAGCTTGCCAAAATGAGTAAAAAAAACTCCATCCAATGGATATCCATCTCCATTCTCCTCTCCGATAGACCAAAATATTCTAAACGAATGGTCATATGCCCAAATTTTAAGAAAAAAGGCGTTTGTCCGTAACCCATAAGGCTCTTCGGCAATATGTTAGTAATGTAAGAAACATAAAGAAAGAAACAAACAAGGAGGAAAACAATTATGGGTTGTGGAAAAAAAGAAGATATTCACGGTACATCCAGCTGTGTTTGCGAAGTGGTTCGTGCCATTAAAGATATCCAGGATAACGCTGAAGACAATTGCGAATGTGAAACTAACTGTTTCTCAGAGCCTTTAGGATCTCTTGTATCTCCATCAAAACGTAAAAAAGCAGATACACGTGTATTCGTATTAAGCAGTGCAGATGGCTCTCCATTCCATGCATTCTTTACAGGTCATGACTGCAACTGTGTTTCCATCTTTTTCAGAGTTGAGGATGTTTTTGATAACTGCTGTGCAGTATTAAGAGTTCTTGCTCCTATTGGTAAAGATGGAGAAACTCTAGATATCGTTGGACACAAAGGAATCGACTTAAGCAAAATTTGTGAATTAGAAGGATTCCAACGTACTTCAAGCTGTATAACTGTTGACTTAAGCTGCTTCTGTGCTGTTCAATGTATCGCTGACGTTGACTTAAATGTTTGTGACTAAGAAATTACTAACTTTGTATATGCTATACACTCGGAGGTCGTCTTTAAGACGCCTCCGTTTTATTTATCGCTCCTTTCTCTCCGCCTTATATTTTATGCATAAGAAGAAGCAAGCATGTTATTAGACGAGTTTGATTCCTATATGTTCACGAATTTGTTGAATATTGTATCCTTCAATCCTTCCTAATACTTTTTATGCTTGTACGATAGTATCCGATGAAAAAAAGTTATTCCAAATGGAAAAATGGTGCCATTTACATTCTAGCGAGTAATATAGTAAATATAACTGCTATTATATTTATGACGCCAAATATTCCAATTTGAAATAACTCTCTATTAAAACGGGAAAAGATTGTTTAAATACCAATCATTTTAATCTCATCGATCGTTGCAATATTTAAAGTAACGATTGTCTGATCCATTAATTTTATATCGACTTTATCTGCATTTAAATCAACAACAAATCCACGAACAGTCTCCTGCTCAGTTACAACCAAACATGGGACTGGTGGTAACTGTTTCGGAAAATGAAGTAAGTACTCTAATTTCTCGACAATTCCCATTTCTTTAAAGCTTTTTAATCGTTTAAAAGCTGGTTTTCTTGGTGTTTTTTCCACTTGCTGTTCTTGATAGCTTTGAATTTGTTCCTGAACATTTGTAGTATCTAGTTTTTCTGCTCCTTCTTTCGCAGCATCTTTTTTCGCTTTTATTTCTTGGAGCGCTTCTTCCTTCTGCTTTTTTTCCATCAGCTCTTTGTATTGCTTCTGTTTAGAAATTTTTGCTGAATAGCTCACTTGCATATTGCCTTGCATCGTTTTTGTGCCTGACTGAGAAAGATAAGGCTTATTATTCTCACTATACATCTATAATCACCTCCTAAAACAGAGAATACAAATTTTATAGGATTCATCCTAATGTATGCATGATTCGCCTAATATGTAACTTTAAATAATGAAAAAGAAAACTAGTACAAGGGAGTGGAATTGGAGCAAAGGAAAGAGCAAAAAAAGACAGTCGATCTATTGATCGGCTGTCTTGAATGAAATTAACCAACAATATGGAAACCTGAGTCAACATGAATGTTTTCTCCTGTTATCCCTCTTGCTAAATCACTGAATAAGAATAATGCTGTATCGCCAACTTCTTCTGGAGTAGTTGTTCTTCTTAGTGGAGAACGTTCTTCAATTTCTTTAAGAATGGAATTGAAATCACTGATTCCTTTTGCTGATAATGTACGAATTGGACCTGCAGAAATAGAATTAACTCGAATGCCTTCTTTTCCTAAATCAGCAGCTAAGTAACGAACACTAGCATCTAAGGAGGCTTTGGCAACACCCATTACATTATAATTTCTAATAGCGCGCTCTCCGCCTAAATAAGTTAATGTAACAATGCTTCCACCTTCTGTCATTAACCCTTTCGCTTCTTTTGCTACAGCAGTTAAAGAATAAGAGCTAATATTATGGGCAAGTAAGAATCCGTCTCTTGTTGTATTCATATAATCACCTTGCAGCTCTTCTTTATGAGCAAAAGCAATACAATGAGCAATTCCATGAATGGTTCCTACTTCTTTTTTTATTGCTGCAAAACAAGTAGCAATCTCTTGGTCATTTGTAACATCACATGGCAAAACAATGCTGTCTGTTGAATCTAAAGTTGCAACAAGGTCACGAACGCTTTTTTCTAATCTTTCCCCTGCATAAGTAAAAATTAAACGCGCACCTGCTTTATGCAAGGAAGTCGCAATTCCCCATGCAATACTTCTTTTATTCGCAACACCCATCACTACATAGGTTTTGCCTTTTAACGAAAAAGTCATTCTTATTCCTCCTATATACTATTACAAGTTATTAGTACCTAGTACTAATTTTACTACAAAAACGTAAAAAAAGAAAGCACTGTTGTAATAGGCGTTTTAATCATTTTCTTCTATATTAAGTACTCTACTATTTCTTTCAGCAAAAACTATTCATTACAAACCATCTTCCTTTTATCTATTTTCGCCCCCATTATAAGGAACCAAACTCTAAAAAAGCTTTCTCTTCCTATTGTTAAAAGAAAGAGAAAGCTCGGTTTACTTCCTTACTTATAATTAAACTCTAGTTGACGTTTTAATTCTGTTACATATGAGTGTGATCCTGTAACAAGAAGATGATCATTAAGCTGTAATTCTGTATCGCCATGTGGAATGACAAAATCAGAGCCTCTGAAAATGCGGACGAAAATAACGTCTCCCGTAAATGGGAATGAGCGCAATGACATCCCTTCAAATTCTTTGTTTCTTAATGTAATCTCATGTAATGCTGTTTCCGTATTACCAAGCAGGGCAAAGATATTTGGTGATTGAATTAATGCCGTTAATAAAGCTTTCGTTGAAGTAAGCATAGAGAAAACTTCGATATCTTCTCTGCGCAGCTCTTCTTCTTTCTCCATGTTCTCGACACGACAAATAACTCGGTCTACTCCTGCCCTTTTTATCATGAGACTCATCTCAGCATTTAAGTAAGAATCTCCAGTGGAAACAACTACAATATCTGCTCCATAAATATCTGTTTGTTGCAGTATATCTTCCGAATAATTTTCCAACTCAATGATTTCAAATAAAGAGTCAGCAATTTGAAAATCGTGTTTTTCTTGTTTTTTATGATAGAAAGTAACATCATACAGGGTGGACTTCAACTCTTGATAAACCTGCATGGTTACCTGATTTACCCCAATAATAGAAACATTTATCACTTTTTCACGTGCAGCATCTTTAGGGAATAGCTTTTTAAAGACAACAGGTGTAATGATACAAGAAATAATCGCTACAAGAATAAAAGTCCCACTCATTTGCGAAGTAATAATATTCAATCGTTCCCCAATTGTCGCGGCTGCAATAACAAGGGATAAGGTTGATGTTAATAAAAATCCGGAAGCCACAATCGTTTTAGTATCATACCATTTTTTCAAATAATAGACTGGCAGCAGCTTACTTACTAATAATGCTACTAATAACAATGGAATAAATAGCAATAGTTTAAGATCAGTAAATAATGACCATATATCCATCTCCACCCCAATCATTACAAAGAATATAGGAATTAAAAATCCATAGCCAAAAGAATCAAGTTGATGAACCAATTCTTCATTTGGCGATAATAACGACACTAGGACCCCTGCCAAGAATGCTCCCAAAATATGTTCTGCTCCAACAGATTCGGATAAAGCAACAAGAAAAATAATTAGGGCAAATACTGCTCTCGTACCAATTTGCACGGTTCCTCGGGAAAGAGTATCCATAAATTTTTTGTTTTTTATTCTTCTACCAACAAAGTAAAGAATTAATCCTGCCCCAAAAAGAATTAATAGCAGCCAAGTATTTCCCCCTGATTCATGAATAGAAGCAAAAACAGCGAGCAAAATCATCGTGACTAAATCTGCGATTACAGCCACCAGCAAAATAATTTGCCCAATAACTGATTTCATTATATTTGCTTCTTTTAAAGTAGGTACTACTACTCCTAAAGAGATAGTTGCAATAATTATTGTCATTAAGAAAGTACTATCAACAAAACCAGCAAGTACAAACAAGAAGCTTAATCCAATAGAAAGAACGAGAATTGCTACAAATATAATAATTGCCGTTTGAAAGGATTTTGGCTCCAATTCTCCATTAGGTAGTGTCTCTCTTTTTTTCTTACTAGAGAAAGCAGAAAAGTCTATCTCTAACCCGCTTAAAAACATTAAAAAGATAAATCCTAATGTTGATAGCGTTTCTAGCCACATATCCTGTTCGACTAGATTAAAACCGCTTTTTCCTATAATTAATCCCATCAAAATTTCGGCAACAACTACCGGAATGACATTCAATTTAAGCCGCTGCAAAATAATAGGGGTTAATAGAGCTACCGTCACGACGATAACTAGTGATGCGAAAGAAGCACCATGTGCCATCGCTATCCCTCCTCTTTTTTCTAATTTGTTAAATAACTCATAAACATTGTTGCCATACCAAAATAAATCAAAATACTGATAATATCATTTATTGTCGTAATAAACGGTCCAGAAGCGACGGCAGGATCAATTTTAAATTTATGCATAATAAGGGGAATAATCGCCCCAGCTATTGTAGCTACAATCAGGGTTCCCAAAATCGAAATTCCCACCAGCATCCCTAAAAAGAAATCACTCTTCCATATATACACAACCATCATAACAAGCAACCCACAAATTGTTCCGGTAATAAGCCCTGTCCCCGCTTCTCTTCCTATTAACTTCCAACTGCTTTCTTTG
Source organism: Niallia sp. FSL W8-0177 (assembly GCF_038006285.1). Classification (NCBI taxonomy): domain Bacteria; kingdom Bacillati; phylum Bacillota; class Bacilli; order Caryophanales; family Bacillaceae; genus Niallia; species Niallia sp. FSL W8-0177. The sequence goes on along the minus strand of NZ_JBBOUX010000001.1, from coordinate 587,981 downwards.
CCAATATTCCCAGTAGCTATCCCACGAACGGCTACAGCTAAGGCTTGTGTTCCAGTATTTCCAGCCATTCCCGCAATAAGCGGAATAAATACAGCAAGGATAGCAACCTGGTCTAATGTTTTTTCAAAACGACCAATTAAGCTTGCAGTAAACATGCCAAGAAATAATAAAATAATCAGCCATGGCAATCTCTTTTTGGCAGCAGAAAAGGGATGCTGATCAACAAAATCCATGTTTGATACAGCAGCGAATTTAGAATAATCCTCTGAAGCCTCTTCTTGCATGACGTCTACAATATCATCAATAGTAATAATCCCAAGCAACCTTTTTTGAAAATCAACCACAGGCAGCGCCAAAAAATCATAGTCTTGCATTTTTCTTGCTACTTCCTCTTGGTCTTCACTTACAGAAACAGAATAAATGCGGTCATTCATAATTTCCTTTATGAGCATCTGATTATCACTAACAATTAAACTTCGTAACGATACGACACCTACCAACTGCTTTTGTTCATTAACGACATATACATAGTAGATTGTTTCCGCATTAGGAGCCTCTCTTTTCAATATCTCCATAGCGGTTTCTACTTTTTGTTCTGCAGATAAACTAATATAGTCAACTGTCATAATACTTCCGGCAGTGGACTCTTCGTAATGCATAAGTGCTTTAACTCGTGCGGTAGTTGGCTGATCCATTATTGCCAAATAGCTTTCTACTTGCTCTTTATCCAACACATTTAAAATATCGACTGCGTCATCAACGGACATATTTGCTAATGTCTCTGCAACATAATCAGGTAACAGTTTAGCAAATAACGTTTGATATTCCCAATTATCCATTTGTAAGTTCTCGAACATCTTTGCAATCTCATTTGGAGCTAAATATTCAAAAACTTGAGCTCTTTCTTCGATCTCCATTTCCTTAAAAAATGAAGCTTGATCGTATGGATGTAAATCAAGGAAATTTTTTCGGAATTCTTGTAAGTTTTCATTTTGTAAAGAATGGAGAATTACAGCATGCTGTGCTTCATTTGTCAATATTTTCTCTGCCACCGTTGTTCTTCCTCCTTTCATAAAAAAATAATATGATTTTTATAGTAACAAAAGATAAACGATTTGTCTTTTATTTATACATAAACTAAATACTCTCTTTATAATTCCCCAAATAGAGAAACAATTAACAAAAATGCACATTATAGCAATTGGGTATAGTAAAAAGGTAAAGGGGTGATTTTAATGAAGCTTGATATCATTGGAGATATCCATGGATGTTACGAAGAGTTTACGCTTTTAACAGAAAAATTAGGCTATACTTGGGACCAAGGTTATCCCTTGCATCCAGCAGGAAGAAAGCTTGCCTTTGTTGGTGATTTAACAGATCGAGGTCCTGCTTCCTTAGCGGTTATCGAAACTGTTTATTTATTAGTAAAGAAAGGGTTAGCTTATTATGTACCCGGAAACCATTGTGATAAACTATACCGTTTTTTCTTAGGAAGGAAGGTAAAAATTGCCCATGGTTTGGAAACCACTGTTTGTGAATGGGAGCAATTAAATAAAAAAGAACAACAAAGAATCAAAAGGATGTTTAAAGAGTTATACGAAAGTGCACCATTATACCATATTTTGGATAACCAAAAAATAGTCATTGCCCATGCAGGTATTCGTGAAGATTATATTGGAAAGTACCATAATAAAGTAAAAACCTTTGTGCTTTATGGCGATATCACCGGAGAAGTTCATGAAGACGGTTCTCCTGTAAGAAGAGATTGGGCCAAAAAGTATAAAGGAAAACCGATTGTTGTATATGGACACACCCCTGTGCGCAATGTAAGAGAAATGAATCGAACATACAACATAGATACCGGCGCGGTCTTTGGAGGGAAATTAACAGCACTTCAATATCCAGAACTAACTGTTGAATCTGTGCCCTCCAGTATGCCTCTTGTAGAAGAAAAATTTCGCACATTTGATACAGAAACAGCAAAGAATCTTTAATTTACTTTAGAAAATAACAAAAAAGAGTGAAGTTTCCTTTTAAATGGATTCTTCACTCTTTTTTATTTTCCGTTCAAGCCCTTTCATATCATCAGGGAGATCAACTGTAAAAGTAATCGATTGTTTCGTCACAGGATGCGTAAACTTAAGAAAAAAACAATGTAAGGCTTGCCGATTTATCCAATCTCGTTTTCCTCCATATAAATCGTCACCTAAAAGCGGATGTCCCTGATAAGCTAGATGAACACGAATCTGGTGCGTTCTTCCTGTCTCTAAAGACAATTCTATAAGGGATAAATGCTTATCCTGTGCTAATACACGATAATGGGTAATGGCTGTTTGGCCATCTTTCCTTACTTCCCTTTTAATAATACTGTCCGAGCATCTGCCAATTGGCTCATTAATGGTAGCAGTAAACGGCGAAATTTGTCCTTCAGCAAAAGCGAGATATTTTCGTTTTACATCACCGCCTTTTTGCTGTTCACTAAGTAAATGGTGAATGTGACGATGTTTAGCAATAAGCACTAATCCAGATGTATCCCGATCTAATCTCGTGACAATATGGGTTGTTGCTTCAATTCCCTGCTTTTGATAGTAGCCTACTAATGCATTAGCTAAACTACCACTAGGATGCTCTCTTGATGGTATCGTATTCATCCCAGACTCTTTTTGTACAATTAAGAGATACTCATCCTCAAAGACAATGTTTAACGAGATCTGTTCTGGAATTAAGCCCCTACTAGGCAGCTCCGGTGGAAAAGAAACCACTAATTGATCGCCTTCCTTTAATGTGTAGCGAACATTTTCTTCTTTTTCGTTAACAAGAATCTTCCCACCCTTAAACTTTATATCTGTTAAAGCCGCCTTAGAGATATGTTGAGTCTTCAAAAATTCCTTAATGGTCATACTTTTTTCTTGCTGCATAACCCACTTTAACGTAAAGCTCAAGCTATCGCTCCTGTCTATTTCTTATTCAGAAATGAAAGAATCATGTACTCGTTTCCAAAATGGAAATGGTCGAAACCTTGCAAACCGTACTTTTTCTTCTGCTACTCGATATTGAATCGAATGTACTTTTTTATGTAAAAGATTCAAATGATCAATAGAGATTTGAAAATTAGGTTCATTCACTGGCTTTAACACACATGTATGATGTTTCGGTAAAATTAATGGGGAGCCAACCGTTCGAAAGACTCTATTATTTATGGAAGCCATTTCTGCCAACTGTATTGCTTCAATAGAGGGATGCACAATCGCTCCGCCTAAAGCTTTATTATAAGCAGTACTTCCAGAAGGGGTAGATACACAAAGACCATCCCCTCTAAATCGTTCGAAATGTTTGCCGCTCATTTCTACGTCCATAACAAAGGTTCCTTCCATACTTTTCACCGTTGATTCATTTAATGCTAAATATCTCGTTTCTTTTTCCTCATTTTGATAACGAACTATCACTTCTAAAATGGGATATTCAATAATGTTATATGGCGTTTTTGCTATCGCAATGACGAGTTTTTCTAACTCAGCTGGCGTCCAGTCTGCATAAAAACCTAAATGACCAGTATGCATCCCAACAAAGGCAGTTTTATCTAAACGATTGCTGTATCGATGAAATGCATAAAGAAGTGTCCCATCTCCTCCTACGGAGATTACAATATCCGGCTCTTCTTCATCATATACCAATTCAAAATCAAGCAAATATTGTTTAATTATTTGGACTAAGTTTTCTGATTTCGAATCACCCTTTGAGGTAACGGCAAATTTCATAAGTTTGGTAGCTCCTCTTCTCAGTTTTTAGAAATGCAGAATATCTTTGAATTTCTTTTTGTGCTTAGAAACGATCTAACTAAAAACTACTTATTTTTATCATTTTCTTTCTTACGGTTAAAGAAAGCTTGTGCTTCTTGAATTTCTCCCCGGATTAAAGACATTTCTTTATCTAATCGAAAAGCAGCTTCTGCCGCTCCTTGCAATCTCATTTTAATATCTTCGGGAAATTGGCCTTTATACTTATAATTTAGCGAATGTTCAATCGTCGCCCAGAAATTCATCGCAAGCGTACGAATTTGAATTTCGACTAAGAGTTTCTTTTCCCCATTTATGGTTTGTACTGGATAGACAATTACCACGTGGTAAGAACGATAGCCGCTTTCTTTTCTATGTAAGATATAATCTCTCTCTTCGACAATGTCAAAATCATTTCTTTGTCTTAATAGTTCAACAACTCTTATAATATCGTCAACAAATGGACACATCATTCGAAGTCCTGCAATATCTTGCATTTCTGTTTCTAGTTTATCTAAAGGTATCCCCTTTTCATTTGCCTTATCCAATATACTTGCTATTGGTTTTACACGCCCTGTTACAAATTCTATCGGAGAATGATCATCTTCATGATCAAATTGACGTCTCATTCCTTTTAGTTTAACCTTTAGCTCATCTACCGCTTGTTTATAGGGCGCCAAAAATTGATCCCACTGTTTCATATATATAACACCTCAATTCCAAGGTTCTTTTCAGACGAGGTATTTCTTTTATAGACGATTTGTCGATTAATTATCTATTTTTTCAAAAACAGGCAGAATTACACCATTAAACAGTGGATAAACCTGCTTTATACAATCTAACAAATCATTATAGAAAAACGGATGAAACTCCTTTTTCCATATCCTCTCCATAATTTCCATTTCCTCGAATATTCTCAATTAAATACTCTAATTCCTCTTTGAAGTTTTCAAGCAATAAATGCCCCTTCTCATCTTTTATAAAAAATGAACTATTTGACTCTAATGCCTGTTTACAATCCTTCCATACGCTTTCCGGAATTTCTAGATAAACATATTCATTTTCCTTTTCAAGTAAATATATAAACGCAAGAGCATCAGAATCAACAAGTATTTGACCACATGCCTTCGCATTTTCTAAATTGACATCCTCTTGCAGTTGAAATACTAGTTCATTTTCCCTTTTAATTGTCTCTTTAATTTGCCATTTTTGTTTCATCATTCACCCTCCAACTATGCATATTTTACCACAACCACAAGAATTATCATAGAAAAGCGGAAGCACCTTGTCAGCGGTGTACAAACTGGAGGACTAGCGACTAAGATAAAGGAAACACGATAAGCGGCAGCGAATCGATGTTGACTTATCGTAGGGAGGTAGTCTGAAGTTTGCTAACCGCTAGGCGCTGCAGCTAGACAGATAGAAAAGCGGAAGCGCCTTGTCAGCGGTATACAAACTGGAGGACTAATTACTCCACGTCCTGTGGCAACGTCGACACTAGTACATCCTGTACGTCGGAAGACGTCGATTGAGATAAAGGAAACACGAACATAGCTTGTTTCTCTTTCTACCATTATAATAATAGACAAGATGGTTTAAGAAAGGATCTATATATGTCTAAAAATCAAAACATTGAAATCGAATTTAAAAATATGTTAACAAAAGAAGAATATGAACTGCTCCTAACTCATTTTCAAGTGAGCGAGGAAGATTTATTTGAACAAGAAAACCATTACTTTGATACTAGTAATTTTGCTTTAAAAGCTAATCACTCCGCACTTCGAATTCGTAAAAAAGAGGCAGAATATGAATTAACATTAAAGCAGCCGCATCCAGACGGGCTTTTAGAAACAAATAAAATTCTTTCCAAAACAGAAAGCGATGATATTTTTTCAACTGGAAGAATAAGTGATGAGCAAATTTCAAGTCTGTTAAGAAACATGAACATCGATCCAACATCTATTATATATTTTGGAAGCCTACGAACAATTAGGGCGGAAAAGAAAATTGGAAATGGTTTACTAGTTTTGGACCATAGTTTTTATTTAAAAAAAGAAGATTATGAGTTAGAATATGAAGTAAGCAATCGGGAAGAAGGAAAAATTTACTTTCAGGAGCTATTAGCCACCTTAAAAATTCCCGTTAGAAAAACAAAAAACAAAGTACGCAGATTTTATGATGAAAAATATAACCAAAAGTAATTTAGTACATTTGCTAGATTATTCTACACCGTTGTACCAGCAATAAAGTTTATTCACCACTTTATTGCTTCTATTTTGTTCACTGCGAAGTGTTGTTACTTGATGTAAATAGTCTTATTTCTCATAAATGGAGGAAAGCAATGAAAATTGATCAGTTTAAGGTAATGCTTGAACTCCAAGCTTTACAAGGTTTAAATTCACAAAATACAGGTAGTGCATCTACCCTCTTTCAAGATTTTCTGAGTAATATGTTATCATCTGAGACAAAATTAACGAATGCAATTGAAAATAATACACTAGGAGCAGCTTCCATACCATTAGGCTTAGCGAATACTAGCCCTCTTATGCCATTAAGTTTAACCAAGCTGTCTTCTTCATCGGCATCTACCACTTCTGATTTCGATGAAATGATTAAAACAGCAGCAGAAAAATATAACTTACCTGAAAAGTTAATCAGCTCTGTTATCAAAGTGGAATCCAATTTTAATCCTAATGCAACAAGCTATGCCGGAGCATCTGGATTAATGCAGCTAATGCCGAGCACAGCAACATCGTTAGGTGTGCAAAATGTTTTTAATCCATTAGACAATATTATGGGTGGCAGCAAGTACTTAAAACAAATGTTAGATAAATATAACGGAAATGTCGAACTTGCTTTAGCAGCCTACAATGCTGGACCTGGTAATGTGGATAAGTACGGTGGCATTCCGCCATTTAAGGAAACACAGAATTACGTAGCTAAAGTAACGCAGCATTATACGGCATAATGTCCCTCTCGACCTGTTTACAAGCTATTTATTTGTACAATGAAATATCGATTGTTACAATATAGTTAAAGTACTGCTATAAAAGAACGATAAAGGAGTTTTAAATATGGTCGAGAAAATGTCGACACCTTATGAAAAAATTGGTGAAGCCACATTAAATAAACTTGTAGATTCATTCTACAATCGTGTTGGTCAACATCCTGACCTAGCTCCTATCTTCCCAAAAGATTTAACAGAAACTGCTCGTAAGCAAAAACAATTTCTCACACAATTTTTAGGCGGTCCACCTCTTTACTCTAATGAACATGGTCATCCAATGCTAAGAGCGAGACATTTACCTTTTCCAATAACAGAAAAGCTTGCCCTAGCATGGTTATCTTGTATGGATGAAGCCATGGAAGAAGTAGACTTAGATAAGGAAATACGAGAAGAGATTTTTTCAAGACTCGTGCTGACAGCGAAACATATGGTTAATTCGGAGGAAATTGAAACTAAAAAAGGTGATAACACGTGATGGAAAAAGACATTTCTATATCCAAGCCGAAAACAGCTGATGACAATTGCCAAGATAGAAAACCACTCGAAATATATATGTTTATCGACCCACTCTGTCCAGAATGCTGGGCGCTTGAGCCTATTATGAAAAAATTACAGATTGAATACGGACGGTATTTCTCCCTTAAACATGTATTAAGCGGTAGATTATCTTCCTTAAATTGTAGTAAGAAGAGCAAGCATGCGAATATCGCCGAATTTTGGGAAAAAACCGCTAGTCGTTCAGGAATGTCATGTGATGGTTCTTTATGGTTTGATAACCCTATCGTTTCTCCTCATTTACCTTCCATCGCACTTAAAGCAGCAGAATTGCAGGGACGGAAATCTGGAATGAAATTCTTGCGAAAATTGCAAGAACTATTGTTTTTAGAGAAAAAAAATATTGCCACCTTTGAAGTTCTTAAGTCCTGTGCTAAAAGTGTAGGAATCGATGTAATAGAATTTGTATCAGATATTCATTCAAATAGTGCAGCTAAAGCTTTTCAATGTGATTTAAAAATCACAAGGGAAATGGAAGTAAATGAAATACCAACATTAGTCTTCTTTAATGAGAATATTGAAGAGGAAGGGATTAAAGTTACCGGTTACTATCCATATGAGGTATATGTACAAATTATCGAGGAAATGCTTCAGATTCAGCCAGAAAAAGCAGCTCCACCGCCACTAGAAAACTTTTTAGAGTGCTTTAAACTTGTTGCATCAAAGGAATTATCTGTTGTTTATAATAAATCCATTCAAGAGATTGAAAAAGAAATGAAGAAATTGCAATTAAGACAACTAGTAGAACAAATACCAGCTAAATACGGGGTATTTTGGAAATATATCGGTTAAAACTGGGGGATATGGTAATCTATTAAGATGCCATGTCTATTTTTTTATAATGAAATACGAAAAAAAATAAAAAAGGACTTGCTGTCTCAAGGCAAGGCCTTTTTTACTTTTACGAACAAAGGGGATGGGAGAAATTTTTCACGGTCAAACAAAGGGGTATAAGTTTGTTTGTGATTAACTTCACAACTAAATAGTATCATAATTTAATTATCTTCTGCAATACATCTGGGGGGATGTTCACAAAACCTTCATAATTTCAAACTGTTCGCAAACGAAAAAAAGCGTGTAATAGAGTTTTCCTCTACCACACGCTTTACTATTCTTAAGGCAATTAAATTTCGTTTAATAAGCTTTCCATCTCATTCAATTTTTCTTCAAAAACCTGGCATGCCTCTTCGATTGGCGTTTTGCTTGTCATATCTACTCCAGCTTTTTTAAGTACTTCAATTGGATAATCAGAACTTCCAGCCTTTAAGAACTCAATATATCGTTCCACTGCTGGTGTCCCCTCTTCTAATATTTGTTTACTCAATGCTGTTGCAGCACTATAGCCAGTTGCATATTGATATACATAGAAATTATAGTAGAAATGCGGAATTCTTGACCACTCTAAGCCAATTTCCTCATCAATAATAATATCTTCTTCCCCAAAATACTTCTGATTTAAAGCATAGTATTCCTTTGTCAGTAAATCAGCTGTTAATGGCTCATTATTACTTGCTTTTTCATGAATTAATTGTTCAAATTCAGCAAACATCGTTTGACGGAATACCGTACCACGGAAGCCCTCTAAGAAATGATTCAGTAAATATAGACGTTTTTGTTTATCTGTTATTGTTTTTAGCAAGTGATCGTTCAATAAGGATTCATTGCAAGTAGAGGCTACTTCTGCAACAAAGATGGAATAATTACCATAAGGATATGGCTGTGATTTTCTTGTATAATAGCTATGCACAGAATGCCCAAATTCATGTGCTAACGTAAATAGATTGTTTACATTATCCTGCCAGTTCATTAAAATATATGGATTGGTTCCATAAGATCCAGAAGAATAAGCACCACTTCTTTTCCCTTTATTCTCATGTACATCCACCCAGCGGTTTTCAAAGCCTTCTTTTAAGATAGACGCATATTCCTCACCAAGTGGAGCCAAGCCTTTTATAACTAATTCTTTCGCTTCTTCATAAGGAATTTCCATTTTCACATCTTTGACTAATGGTGTATATAAATCGTACATATGCAGTTTTTCTAGGCCAAGGACTTTTTTACGCAATTTCACATAACGATGTAATAATGGTAAATTCTTATTAATTGTTTCCACTAGATTTTCATACACTTGTTCTGGAATATTATTGGCAGCCAATGCAGCATGTCGTGGCGAATTATAGTTTCTTATTTTTGCATTAAATGTATGACTTTTTACTTCTCCACTCAATGTAGAAGCAAATGTGTTTCTAAATTTGCCATAGGTATCATAGACAGCCATAAATGCATCACGGCGTACACGTTGATCCGCACTTTCCAGAAAGCGAGAATAACGGCCATGCGTAACTTCTACTTCTTCTCCGTTTTCATCCTTAATGCTTGGAAACTCCAAATCGGCATTATTCAGCATCCCAAATGTATTGCTAGAAGAATCTAATACCTCTGATGCTTGTGCAAGCAGGGCTTCTTGGTCAGCATTTAACACATGAGGTCTTTGTAAATTGATTTCTTCTAAAGCCTTCTTATACAGCTTTAATTCATTATTTTCTTCTAAATATGCACTGATTACTTTTTCATCAATGGATAATAGTTCTGGTACCATGTAAGCTAACGCACTTGCAGCCTGTGCATACAAGCTTTTAATACGTCCGTCTACGCCTTGATAGAAACTATTAGTCGTATCTTGATCATAACGCATATGTGCATATGTATATAATTTTCCAAGTCTTGATAAAAGCTCATCCTGATATTGCAAAGCTTCATAAAGAACCTCTGCACTTTCGGAAAGCTTCCCTTGATACTCTGTTGCTTTTTGAGATAATTTCTTTACTTCTTCAAATTCTTTATCCCATTCTTCATCACTTGCAAATATATCCTCTAATCTCCAAGTATCTTCTACTGGTACCTCATTACGCAGTGGTAATTTTTTTACTCCTGTTTCTGCTGACATATTCCATCCTCCACTCTTTTTTTATTTCGGAATTCGAAAATAAACGTTATTAAATATTCTCTGTTTCCAAACCAATTCCTTCTTATTCTACCAAATTTTCGATCTATTTCCGATTTTAATGCATGAGCAATTTTTCTACATATACAATAGCATATGTATTTTATGTTTTTTCATTTATCTTTATTGCTTATTGATCAAATTTTTTAATTGCTTATAGAACATTACTTCTTCCTGTTCCTGTATCTCATAATCTCTGATTTTCTTCTTATAAAGCATCTGATAAAAACAAGGTTTTATTTCCTCTATAACCTTTAGTTCCACCAGAAGGAGTATATATTGTTTAACTGTTTCTCGCCAGTCTACCTCGCTTATAAAAGGACAATCTCTTATTTTAATTTGTCCCCTTTCAATTCTCTTATGGAAATTCACATAAATCTTTTGAAGGGGGTATATTTTCGTCTCTTCTTTAAAGCTATCCAGAAAAATAGTCGCCTGCCAATATAATGGTGGTGTTTCGAGGAGAACCCCTTCCTTTAAAGGGATACCAATAAATGGGGGTAAAAAATGGGGATGAAGACCATGGGCATACAGTTCTTTTAAAAATTGATAATTTGTTTTAGTTTGGTAATGTACATCCTTTGTTTTTTGCCGATGAATAATCTCACGCCAATAAGCAAAATGCCATTTTTTTCTGGGAATAAAGGGCTGCTTTCCCTCTATTTTTACTAATGGAAAGCAAAAAGTAGTCACAAAAGATTGGGAGATGGATATTGGTATAGGGTTCTGAATCAAATAAAACGCCCGGTCATATGGACAATACGACGGTAGGAGATATTGTTTGCGGTATAAGATGAAAAACTGATAAACAAATGCAGAAAGCTTCAATTTGATTGGATTCCACTTCTTTAAATGGCAAAAGCCGATAATCCAAATAGGATGAATGTTTACTTTTCGATAACCTTCTGTACGTTTCTTGATTAACTGTGGAGAAATCACAGCACATTGATATTCAATTACATACTGCTTATTACGAAAGACAAAACTAATATCTGCCCGTTGCTTTATTTCTGGATAATAAGGCTCTAATAGGGGATGAAGATTCAATTCAACTAATTTTTGATATAATTGCAACTTTCCTTGTAAATGATAAGTAGACTCCGCCTCTCCATTACTTGAACAACACGCTTTCCTTTCATGGGCAAAATGTGTAATCTTTTTTTCTCCCATTTTTAAGAGAACACGTCCCTTACATTCTGGACAATACAATGGAGTTTGCCGTAAGCCTTTTAAATCATCTTTCTCCTTCCTAGTGAATAAGTTGATTATTTCGCCAGCTTCTGTCATGGCTGTAAACAAAGAAATTTCCTCCTTTTCAATTTATTCTATACCTATTCTTGTTTATGATTAGAATCCCCTTCTTAAACTTCTTTTTTATTTCAATTTCTGTTCCTTCTTTCTTAGAGAATGTCCCATACGAAAAAAGAGCTCGCTTTTGCTCATTATCTTAAATAAGCATAAATACGCGCTCTTTAGATGGAATCAAAACACTTTATAATAACGGTGATAATAATCTGGAAGTCGATTCAAGCATTCTATAGCCATAATGCCTCTTATTAAAGGTCTCTTCTTCTAATTCGATTGATTGATTTATATCCTCTAGATAGTCTTTTACGAGCTTTTCGGTACTTCTTGTTTTATATAAAAAAGCGCTAACTTCAAAATTTAAATGAAAGCTTCTCATATCCATATTACATGTCCCAATGGAAGCAATTTCTCCATCTACAATGATAATTTTACTATGCATAAATCCGCGGTTATATTCAAAGACCCTGACTCCCGACTCTAGTAATTCTGGAAAATAAGAGCGGGAAGCATGGAAAACAATTCTTTTATCCGGTTTACTAGGAACGAGAATACGTACATCCACTCCACTTAATGAAGCAATTTTAATAGCAGAAAATATATCTTCATCTGGAATAAAATAAGGAGTAGCAATCCAAATCGATTCTTTAGCCGTAGTAATCATGCTAAAAAAGATACTTTTGATGACGCTCCATTCATTGTCAGGTCCCCCCGCAATCAATTGTACCCCACCATGCGAATTTTCCTCTGAAATAGGCGTTAAATATTCCTCTGTCAAAAAGCTATGGTTCGTCATATAGTACCAATCTTGTAGAAAAATTAATTGCAAGGATCTTACAGCATTTCCTTTTACTAATAAATGAGTATCCCTCCAGTATCCAATGGAAGGATTTCTTCCCAAATATTCATCGCCAATATTAAGCCCGCCAACAAAACCAATATTGCCATCTATTATAATAATTTTACGATGGTTTCGAAAATTAAACTTACTATTAAAAAAAGGCATTTTAACTGGACCAAAAGCGATAACTTCAATCCCTGCCTCTTTCATCTCTGAACAAAATTTTTTCGATAACTTCCAAGAACCAACTGCATCATATAAAAAACGCACTTGCACCCCAGCTCTGGCCTTTTCAACTAATACATCCTTTATCTCCTGACCAATGGCATCATCTCTTACAATGTAATATTCTAGGTGGATATGATGTTTTGCTTTCTTCAGTTCTTTCAAAATAGCTGAAAATGTTTCCTCTCCATCTGTTAATATCTCTGTTGAGGTACCGAAGGAAATAGGCGTATTTCCAAGCTTCTCAGCTAGGTGAAATAAGTTCCGTTGATGTCCATCAAGTATCTTTCTCTTTTCTTCTCTTCTCGAACTAATTGCTTGTTCGATCTTCAGGAATGCTTCTTTATCTAGAAAGTATTTTTTACGATAAATTCTTTCTTTTCGATAGTTCCTGCCAAAGAATAGATAAAAGACAAACCCGATAATTGGAAAACTCCCCAAGACGATTAACCAGGTTAATGTTTGTGTAGGATGTCGATTTTCAAAGAAAATGACCAAGCCGATAAAAACAACTGATAAACTGATCACTAAACTTAATTGTCCGTAAATTCCTCCCTGTATAGAGAAAAATAAATTAAACACATAAACAAACAGAACCGCTACGATAAAAAACAAGCCTAATCTAGCAGTATGATTCATAATAGACACCGCCATTCTCCCAATATACTTACATTAAGCTTAGAATTATCTCTTTTATTCCTATATATATACCCATAATTACCATAAATTACTCCACAGGCGCCCGATAATCAATCTATTAAGGGAGAATTAGTCTATTTATTTTGGATTAAAATTTACACTCTCCGGAGAAGTCTCTATATAATTCAGAAGGATCAGCACTTAAATATTCTACTTTTTCTCACAAAACGCCAAGAAACTCTACAATGAAAGGCTATGACCGAACATTGTAGAGTTTCTTTAACTTTTTAGTATATGATTGGCACAGATACTATTTAATGGAAGTACTTTCTTAATTCCATAAAGACTTCATTCTCAATAATAACTTTACCATATTCTTGGAGAACATGAATGGTCATTTTAGAATCTTCTTGAGCATATTCAAGTAAAATGCTCAATGCATTTTCTACTTCCTCTTCTGCAATTTCTTCATCAAGAAATTGCACAAATAAGTAATATTTTCCATTGTAATTATAAAGCTTCGTATCGATCCCTTCTAGCCCCTGCATCTTAGATAAAGAAATAATATCCTCAAAATCATTGAACGTTAAGAGGAACTCGAGACTTTCATCGTACTCTTCTTCTCCCTCTTTAATCGTAAAATGTTGATCCATTAAATCTTCAAAACGTTCATCAATTGGTAAATCCTTTAGCTTATCCTCTGGAATAGAAATTTCAAACTTCTGTCCATCTTTCGAAAGCTGCGCTTTTGTAACTAAGATTTCCAACCCTTTTTCTAGAGCTTGAACTTGAATCCATAATGGTCCATCAAATATGAAGTCTTCTTCTTGATGCACTTCATCCATCATTTCCCAAAATAACTCTTCACTGCGTTCCCGATTATACCAAATCTCCTCACGCTTAAACCCACGTTCTTCTATATCAATATACGAAATATAAAACTTTACTGTATGATCATTAATTCTTTCAATTTCCATACGCTAACACTCCCTTCAGACTATGATGGAAGGGACAAGAGACCCCCATACAGATTGTTTTATTTCTTACAAGTAAATTTTCTGAAATAAAATTTTTATTTTTCCTTGTATTGTACCTTGTACTTTATATTTTATGACAAAAGCAGTATAAATGGAATTAAAATATCTTGGGAATGGAAAAAACCATTAAATGCCTATTCAAAAAGCATTCACAATTTTCAATTATCTAAATAAATGAAGGCTTATTCGAAGTCAGCAATTAGTTCTTTTTTATACCATATTCCTGTATCATTATATTTAGTAGTATTACCTCATAGAAATTATTTCAAACTAAAAAGTCCAGACAATTACTAACACTATAACCAGACTATCTAATCAAGTTAGATTGGTTTCTACCTTAAGTAACTAGGAAAGCCTCTGTTTTTTCTTGGTTACTATATAAAAAAGAAAAACCTGACTGAACGATACCAAATTTTCATTTAGTACCGCCTTAAGCCAGATTTTTTTATACGTTCTTCTTAATTAGTTAACTAATCTTTGTGCTTCTCTTAACTGGAAAGTACGAACTTTTCTTGGTAAGAATCTGCGAATTTCATCTTCATTGTATCCTACTTGTAGTCTTTTTTCGTCAATGATTATTGGACGTCTTAATAGACCTGGATTATTTTGAATAATACCAAACAAATCTTGTAATGGCATTGTTTCTAAATTCACATTTAACTTTTGAAAAGTTTTACTTCTTGTTGAAATAATTTCATCTGTTCCATCTTCCGTCATACGAAGAATTTCTTTAATTTCCTCAATAGAAAGCGGTTCAGAAAATATATTTCTTTCTTTATATGCGATTTCATGTTCCTCTAACCATGCTTTTGCTTTTCTGCAGGATGTACAACTTGGTGAAGTGTATAATGTTACCATTTTACAAATTCACGCTCCCTTTATTTAGACATGTAATTAACTACATTCATTATGATTATAAATAACTTGAGTTATTTTCTTGCTAATTCTTAAATTATAATTAATTCAATCAAGTAATTTATATTAATTATTATACACTAATTGTTTGCTTTATGGTATATGTTTTAAAAAATTTATCCACAAGTATCATTAAATTCTGTATATAAGCTGCTATAGGTATTTGCTGTGATTCTCCTCCTTTATGTAAGAAAAACTCGTTATGAAAGTACGAATCCTTCAGTTATTTTATTACTTATCATTATAGACGTTTGAAAACCAAAAAAGTTTCAAAAAATTATCTCATCTGTTAATATATTTGGTCTAAATATATATTTTCTGATTATATACCCAATATTTCTTTCTATTAAACCTCTATCTATTCTCAATTAAGGAGATTTTAATGAAAATATAAAAAGATTTTAATAAAACTCTTCTTTATATATGGCAGCTTATCGTCAGCAGTTATCTTCGTTACAAGGTGACCGCTCATTTTGTAGGAGGGCTGTCACCTTGAGGGTAGCTGTTTTATTACACTTTAATCAAATTTCATCGAATAAATTTTTTCGTTTTTGTTCCAAATTTAGTTGGACTACCTCATCAACTGGTTCATATGATTCTCCGTAAAACTGTAAATCTTTATATGTGTGAATTTTATTATATGTTCTTACCAATGCTTGATAAACGACATCTTCTCCTTCATTATTAGGTGCCCAGTAGAGAATTTCCATTGCATTCACTTCCCTAGTTGCTAGGGATAAACGTCTATAACCAATAGAGGTTGCATGCTTAAAGTCTTCTCGCCGGTAAAATTTTAGCCGTTTTTTCGTATCACTATCTTTATAATTTATCGGTTCCACTTCCAAAATAATCGGTTTTCCCTTTTTTTTCAGTTTTTCCACTAATTGATGACCAAGCCCCTGCCCTCTTGCTTCGTCAGAGACAAATAAATAATCGACAAAAACAAAATCCTCTGCTTCCACATACATTAACACATGATACTTCCCTTCATCCTTATGATAATATTCTGGAAAGTCTTTTAGTAATGCTTCCATATGCTCTTGTGATTTCATTTCTTCCACAGGAAAATATTGATTTAACTTATCGTACCAATGCATCTAATTTAATCTCCTTTATCCTCTTTATTTTTCGGTGTGTAATCGACATTCTTCGTATAATTATTCCCAGCATTCCATAATAAAAACTCATTAACTCCTTGATCATTCAAAGCTTCAATTTGTTTTTGAACCTCTTCTTTTCCATATACTTGATAATTATCTTTGCCCAGCCAGGCAGCTGTAAAATCCTGTAGCCATGGTCTTGAAATAGGTGGATTCTCTAATTGATTTAATTTTTGCTTTTCTACTTTCATATACTCCCTTACAAGTTCATAGGGGAATAAATCGGGCTTTTCAATCCCAAAATAATTTGTCCAGTGACTTGGATAGATCATAGAAGAAATAACATCGACATGTTTGCTTATTTTTGAAAAATTCTGGCCAATTCCAGGAGCTTCTTCTAAGGTTGCTGTATATCCAAATATATCAACAGAAACCTTCACATTATATGGCTTTAATTTTTCTTTTGCATATTGGACAAAGTCCGTAACTGCTTCTACTCGTTTCTCCCCTTCACTCTTATTTAATTTATGATAATCTCCTTTCGTATAGCTTAGTATATCTCCTTTATTTTCAAATCCCTCTGGAAAACGCACGTAATCAAACTGTATCTCTTGAAACCCCATTTTAGCTGCTTCGATAGCAATATTAATGTTATAATCCCAGACCTTTTTTTCAAACGGGTTAACAAACGCTTCTCCTCTCCCATTCGTCCAAACCTTCTCTCCTTGGACAAAAGACCATTCGGGTTTTTCCTTAGCTAATATAGAATCTTTAAAGACAACAATTCGCGCAATCGGATAAATTTTTTCCTTTTCAAGCTCCTGTAAAAGCACTGTCATATTTTTTATCGATTGGCTGCCAATTTCTCTATAAGGCGAATCCTCTTCCGGCATAAAAGTCAAATTACCATGATCTTCTTTATAATCAATTACCATAGCATTCAAATCTGTCGTTTTCACTAATTCCATTAATTGACTCCATTTGTTTCCTTCAATGGATTGACTGTTTACATAAATACCTCTCACAGCATCCGGATATGTAAAATTAAGGTTAGTCTTCATTCTAGGTAAAGAAGCTGGCAAATGTTTAACCATAATTTCTACTTGTTTAGTTGGTTGTTTAGGAATTACCTTTTCCCCTTTTGCAAATGCAATATTGGGGATCAACAAATATATACTTAATCCAATGGATAATATTTTCTTTTTCATCGTGAAAACTCCCATCTACATACAGTATCTATTATCTATTGAGACTCTATCCATGATGTATCCCTTTTATTGTAACAAACACAATCAAGCATAATCTAGCAATTTCCCAACTGTGCGTAGGCAACCATTCTAAAAAGCCGACAATCAAGGATTGCCGGCTTGGGATTTACTTATTCTCTCATTGTATTTTATATTTTTTATATTCACTTTCAGAGCAATAAACGAAATGTCCTGGTTTAATTTCTCTCATTTTAAGCTCTTCACCCTCTTGATATTGATGAACCGCTGGATCATAAACCGTTCTTTTTCTTGTTCGCTCTGTTTCTGGATCTGGCAGAGGAATCGCTGACAATAACGACTGTGTATATGGATGAATCGGATTATTGTATAATTCATCTGCAGGCGCTATTTCCACTAATTTCCCGAAATACATCACACCAATACGATCACTAATATATTTCACCATGGATAAATCATGGGCAATAAATAGATAGGTTAAACCCTTTTCCTTTTGAAGCTTCTTCATCAAGTTTACTACCTGTGCTTGAATAGAAACATCTAATGCAGAAATTGGTTCATCAGCAATAATAAAGTCTGGATCTACAGCTAATGCACGCGCAATTCCAATTCTTTGTCTTTGACCGCCTGAGAACTCATGCGGATAACGATTGGCATGCTCTTTATTTAAACCAACTGTATGAAGCAGCTCATATACTTTTTCCATTCTCTCTTTTTTGTTTTTCGCTAAACCGTGAATATCAATGCCTTCTGCAATTATATCAGCAACGGTCATTCGAGGATTTAAAGAAGCATACGGGTCTTGGAAAATCATTTGCATTTTACGATGAAATTTCTTTAATTCCGCTCTTGATTTTCTTCCATGAACATCTTCTCCATTAAATAAAACTTGACCGCCTGTTGCATCATAAAGGCGGATAATTGTTCTACCAGTTGTAGATTTCCCACAGCCAGATTCGCCTACTAAACCTAATGTTTCTCCTTTGAAAATATCAAAGGTAATATCATCTACTGCTTTGACAACATTAGGAGTATCGACATTGAAATACTGCTTCAGATTTTTTATTTCTAATAACTTTTCTGCCATTTTATTTATCCCCCTTTACTAATACTGGTGTTTCAAAGTTAGAGGGTAACGTTCTTATTCTTTCTTTAACTGAAGCTGCTGGTTCTACTGCTGGCGCATTCGGATGCAGTAACCACGATTTCACAAAATGTGTTTCAGACACTTGATACACTGGCGGCTCTTGTTCAAAATCAATTGCTAATGCGAATGGATTTCTCGCAGCAAATGCATCTCCTACAGGAGGATTCGTTAAATCTGGAGGTGTTCCTGGAATAGCAGCAAGCTCATCTTCATTATCATTGTCTAAACTTGGCATAGATGCAAGAAGCCCCCATGTATAAGGATGTCTAGGATCGTAAAAAATTTCATCAACTGTTCCCATTTCAACAATTTGGCCAGCATACATTACAGCAACACGATCAGCCACATTTGCCACTACCCCTAAATCATGGGTAATGAAGATAATGCTTGTATTCATTTTCTCTTGCAAATCTTTCATTAAATCTAAAATTTGCGCTTGAATCGTAACATCTAAAGCTGTTGTTGGTTCATCTGCAATTAATAGATGTGGATTAGCCGCTAAAGCAATAGCAATCATCGCACGTTGTCTCATCCCACCAGAAAATTCATGCGGATATTGATCCACTCTTTTCTCTGGTTTAGGAATTCCAACTAAACTTAACAATTCAATTGCTTTCTTTTTTGCCTTTTCCTTGTTCATTTGCTGATGTTTTATCAGTACTTCCATGATTTGTGTACCAATACGCATAGTCGGATTCAAAGATGTCATAGGATCTTGGAAGATCATACTCATTTCCTTCCCACGGATACTTTCCATCTCTTTATCTGTTTTTTGAACAATATCTTCTCCATCAAATAAAATTTGTCCACCTTTAATATGGCCAGGAGGCATCGGGATTAATTTCATTAATGTTTGGGACGTAACACTTTTACCTGATCCAGATTCACCAACAATAGCTAATGTTTCTCCTTTGTATAAATCAAAGGATACTCCACGAACTGCCTGCACTTCTCCTCCATACGTATGGAATGAGACTTGTAAATCCTTTACTTCTAATAATTTTTCCATGTATCTCACTCCTTACTTACGTAGTCTTGGATCAAGAGCATCTCGGATTCCATCGCCAATAACATTAAAGGCAAATATTGTTAAACAGATAAACATGGCAGGGAAAAATAATCGCCATGGATAATATTGCAGTGCTCCGATTCCATCATTAGCCATCGTTCCCCAGCTGGCTAATGGAGGAGTTAATCCTAATCCAAGATAGCTTAAAAATGCCTCTGTAAAAATAGCATTAGGTACAGTTAAAGTTAATGTCACAAGAATTGGCCCCATTGCATTTGGGACTAAATGCTTGCTCATAATTCTTGAAACACTTGCTCCTAGCGTTCTGGAAGCAAGAATATATTCTTGGCTCTTTAAGGATAATACTTGTCCTCGAACCATTCTCGCCATATTAATCCAGCCAGTAATACTCATTGCCAGAATCATCGTCCATATTCCCTGGCCAAGAACAACCATTAAAAGAATTACTAGTAAAAGATAAGGAATACCATATAATACGTCCGCTATACGCATCATTACTTCATCGGTTTTGCCACCTTTATAACCTGCAATCCCTCCCCAGATTACGCCGATAACTAAATCAATCAATGCTGCGGCTACCCCAATAAATAGTGATATTTTCGCACCATACCAAATCCGCGCAAACATATCTCGGCCAAGATCATCTGTTCCAAAATAATGTTCTGCACTTGGAGGCTGATTCGTTTTTGTATAATCATTCTCATAATAATTATACGGAGTTAATAACGGCCCTATTAAAGACATAACAATTAAAAGAATTAAAAGAACAAGTCCAAAAACCGCAAGTTTATTTTTCTTAAAACGAGTAAAAACATCTTTCCAAAAAGACAGACTTGCTTTTGATATTTTCTCTGATTCTATGGTACTGTTGCCGACTATTTCAAATTTATCTTTCGAAATTTCTTGCATCTTTACGCTCCTTTCTTCCCGCCCGATAGTTTAATTCGAGGATCTATTAATCCGTACAATAAGTCGACAAGAAGAACAGATACTAACAGGATAATACTATAGAAAACTGTTACGCCCATAATCGCTGTATAATCACGGTTATTTATGCTTTTAACAAACTGTGATCCAAGACCTGGAATACCAAAAATTTTCTCAATAACAAAACTACCTGTAACAATCCCAGCCGATAATGGCCCCATGTATGAAACAACCGGAAGAATCGCATTACGGATGGCGTGCTTCACTGTAATATTAAAGCCGCTTATTCCTTTTGCTTTTGCTGTTTTAATATAATCATTGCTTAATACTTCTAGCATAGAAGATCTAGTTAATCGAGCAATAAATGCTGTAGGACCAGCTGCTAATGCGATTGCTGGCAGAACACTTTGCATAAATGTTCCCCATCTTGCTACAGGGAATATCCCTAGCTTCATTGCCAAAATATATTGCAAAAAAGCTGCCATAATAAACGAAGGTACTGATATTCCTAATACAGCAACAATCATTGCCAGATAATCTTGCCATTTATTATGTCTTAAAGCAGCAATTACACCTAATGTAACACCAATGGCCAAGGCGATAAAAATTGCTTCTACACCCAAGACTAATGATACTGGGAATCCTTCATTGATTAATTGATTCACTGTTTGGCTCTTATATTTAAAAGATGGACCAAAATCCCATTGAACAACTCTTAGCAAATACTCTCCATATTGAACATACCAAGGCTGATCAAGTCCATAATGGGCATTTAAATTTGCTTCAATTGCAGGCGGCATTTTCTTTTCCGATGTAAATGGGTTACCTGGTGCCATCCTCATGAAGAAAAACGTAGCTGTAATGATTAACCATAAGGATAACGCCATAAACAGCAAACGTTTTGTTAAGTACTTTATCATGGTTTTACCTCCATTTTTTTCTAAAACAATGCCAATTAGCAAGGAAGAGGATGCCCTAGGAAACGAGCTTACTAAGAAAGTATCACTCGTTAAATAAGGCAGCCTCTTTTTTCTCTTTAGCTTTGTACTTTCATAAAAATTCGAATTGCCTAAAGCATGATGAATGAACAAAGCGAACCATTGTATTATTCAAAATGTGCCCATTTTAACTGTGCTTCTCCTAAACCTGAAATGACTACATCTTTCAGATTATCTTTTTGTACCCATGTATTTGTATAGAAATAAACAGGTGCAATCGGAAGTTCGTTCATTAAAATAGTTTCTGCATCTTGTAATAATTGTTTGCGTTTTACCTCATCTGTCTCTTTTTGTGAAGCATCAAGAAGTTTTTTGTATTCTGGATTTTCCCACCCAGTATCGTTATTTCCTCCGTTTGCATCACGGTATAATTCTAGGAAATTAAATGCGTCATTATAGTCACCAGACCATGACATACGTCCAACCTGGTAGTCACCAGAATCAATTTTCTCTAGATAAACTTGCCATTCTTCATTATCTAGCTCTACATTAATTCCAAGATTTTTCTTCCACATATCTTGAACCGCTTGTGCAATCTTAGCATGCGCTTCACCGGTATTATATGATAATGTGATTTTTGGTAAGTCTTTTACACTTGCATAGCCTTCCTCTTTTAAACCTTTTTCCAGAGCTGCTTTTGCTGCTTTGATATCTTTATCTTTAAAATAACCTTTTTCGTTTTCTGAAAACATGGTTGGAGGAACAACTGCTGTTGCTGGAATTTGTCCACCTTGTGTAATTTGCTCAACAATTGCTTTACGATCTATCGCATATGTTAAAGCTTTACGAATATTTTCATTGTTAAATGGCTTTTCATTTGTATTAAATTTATACCAATAAGTACCTGCTATCGCTTTGATATTTAGGTCACCTTTATCTTTTAAAGCTTTAATAGAATCAGTAGGTAATGCACCAAAAGGTAAGCCAGCCCAATCTAATTCATCGTTATCAAACATGCTTAATTCTGTTGTTGGATCTTCTACCATTGTCATTTCTACTGTTTCTAATTTAACTTTGTCTGCATCCCAATAGTCTTCGTTCTTTTCTAAAAGGATAGACTCACTATGATTCCATTCCGTCATTTTGAAAGGACCATTCGTTACATAATCATCTCCAGCATTTTTATACCAATCTGGATTTGCTTCTGCAACTTTTTTATTAACTGGGAAATAAGTATAGAAAGCTAGCAATTGTAAGAAATATGGCGTTGGGTTTACTAATGTTACTTCTAACGTTTTTTCATCTACTGTTTTAATAGCAACATCATCAAGACTACCTTTACCATTGTTTGCTGCTTCAGCACCTTTAATGGCATATAGTTGATAAGCATACTGTGATTGATTTTGAGGATTAAGTGCCCATTTCCAAGCATATTCAAAGTCTGCTGCCGTTACTGGATCACCATTTGTCCATTTTGCATCTTCGCGGATTTTGAACGTGTAAGTTAACTGGTCATCTGATATATCGATTTTTTCTGCCATAGCTGGCTGCGGAACTCCATCTTTATCAATTCGAGTTAACCCTTCAAAAGTTTGAATTAACACTCCACCAGATGTTGAATCTGTAGCTAATGCTGGATGTAATGTTGGTGGCTCTGAAACAATATTTAAACGAAGATTTTGTGATGCTTTATCACTAACACCTTTGTTATTACCACATGCAGCAAGAAAAGCACTGAGTATAAGCACTAAACTCATTAGTACAAGCATTCTTTTTCTCATGTAATTACCCCCTTAATAATTTCCTCAAATGGAACTTCGAAAATAGCTTTCCCACTCTAAACCTCAGAATACACAAGCAATCATTGCCTAAATAGTCAGTCAATTAGAATAAATGACAGTTTCCAATTAAAATAGAGCACGATAAAACGCACAAAATATTATATAGGAATAATTATTTCATTCATTACAAATTATTTATGTATTCTTACATGTTTTTAAATAGTCTGAAATATTACTACCTAATCCATTCGCAATGACAATTATATAGTTGGATTATTCAACACGCAAGAACTTTGTGGAATTTTGTAGAATTTTGTAGAATAAAAACAAATCTGAAATATATAAATCTACAGAATAATTATATTAATATAAATTTATCAGAATTCAAATTTATTCCTCGCATCATTAGTTGCATCTATTCTTTTTTATTAAAATTGGCAAACTTTAAGAAAACAGCCTTTGCATATCAACTAATCATGCTAAAATGGTTATAATAATGATATTGATAATTAAGTTTCTAGATTCTATTTTTAACAGTACTATCGTATTTGCTTGAAGAAAAACGTTTCTCTTGCAGATAAACATAGCTCTAAAATAAACTATTAAATAGAATAAACCGCTTGATTAGAAACATCCATAAACTAATCAAGGGTCTAGAATACATATTGGAGGAAGTATTTGATGAAAACTATCTTTTCTGGGATTCAACCAAGCGGCACCATTACATTAGGGAATTATATAGGTGCATTAAGTCAATTCGTGGAGCTGCAAGATGAATACAATTGTTTCTTCTGTATTGTGGATCAACATGCCATTACAGTGCCTCAAGATCGCATGGTACTTCGAAACAATATTCGCAGCTTAGCAGCTCTGTACTTAGCTGTAGGAATTGACCCTAATAAAGCGACTTTATTTATTCAATCAGAAGTACCAGCCCATGCCCAAGGAGCTTGGGTGATGCAGTGTATTTCTTATATCGGCGAATTAGAAAGAATGACACAATTCAAAGACAAATCAACTGGCAAAGATGCTGTTTCTGCTGCATTATTAACCTATCCACCATTAATGGCTGCAGATATCCTTCTATATAGTACAGATATTGTTCCAGTTGGAGAAGATCAAAAACAACATCTTGAATTAACTCGTGATCTAGCCGAGCGTTTTAATAAAAAATATAATGATATTCTTACTATTCCTGAAGTACGCATTCCAAAAGTAGGAGCTCGCATTATGTCATTACAGGATCCTACAAAGAAAATGAGTAAATCTGATACAAATAATAAGGCAACCATCACTTTATTGGACGAGCCAGCACAGATTACGAAGAAGATTAAAAGTGCGGTAACAGACTCTGAAGGTATCGTTAAATTCGATCGAGAAAATAAACCAGGGGTTTCCAACCTTTTATCAATTTATTCTATTCTTTCAGGGGAAAGTATCCAAAGCCTTGAAGAAAAGTACGAAGGAAAAGGATATGGAGATTTCAAGTCTGACTTAGCCAACGTTGTAGTGGATGCATTAAAACCAATTCAAGAAAAATACAATGAGCTAATGAATTCAACTGAATTAGATGACATTTTAGACGAAGGTGCGGCAAAAGCAAATAAAGTGGCAGGGAAAATGATTAAAAAAATGGAAAACGCAATGGGATTAGGACGTAAACGTCGTTAAGCCCCTCCCTTATCAAAACGATGGTTAACTTCATCGTTTTTTTATGCTCCAAATCAGTAGGGTGAAGATAGCAGATGGGGAATTACAGTTGACACGAATTTATGGGATGTGTGAGAAAAATTATATCAGGGTCAATTTGTCTTTATAACAGAGAAGCCTTCTCTGTTACCTTTTCCTAATGAAATTTCGCAAAATGGATACAAAGCTGCCTTCTCCGTTACCCTATCCTGATGAAATTCGCAAAATGACGAATAAAACCCAAACAATCACAGGAAATATACTTGCTATCTCCTCAGAGTGTTTGGGTTTAACTTAGTGCTAGGATACTTAAGTGGCAGGCTTTTTTATCCTATAAATTTTATTAAATTGGTTATTATTAATTTACTTTCGGACCATGCTCCATTTCCCAAAGCTTTTCAAAAAAGGGCTGACCTTTTATAATATTCTCACAAAACTGTTCATGCTTTTTAGACCATCCGTATTTTGTACACTCATATAGTTCATTCCATGCATGCTCAAAATCTAAATGCTGAATTTCAAAATAGCGTTCTGGGCTCCATTCTGTATACCAATAACGAACTTCTGCTACGTTTTCAGAAGAATGTAGTTGATCTAATGCCATAAACAGTAATTGCTTTAATTGCCTTTCTTTTCTTGTTAATCCATTCATCACATGAGGATCAGGTGATAGTATATGGAACTCCTTTTGCTCTTCCGTGTTTTGAAAGTTATAATAAATCGTTTCTTGATTTTCAAGCAATTCATAGGCCAATTGTTCTTGTCTAGGTATCATTCGGCTTTTTCGAATGGGAACAGAGTATCCGATTGTATCTACTACTAAAAGACCAATCCCATCAGAAACAACAAAACAATAATCTAATTGAATTCGTTCATGATTCTTCCGTAGATATGCCTTCTGATAAATCTCTTCTAATAATTGTCGTGGTATTTCTGCCAAGTCATTTTCTATGTAATTGTATAAGCATGAATCTACTTTCAAAAGTGGAACTTGGTCCAATAATTCAACACCATCATCTTTTCTCCATTCATGAAAGTGACATACATTATATCCGTTTTCTTCCCCTTCAAACCAATTTACCCAAACATCATGAAGATACTGCATATTTTATCCCTCACTTCAACAACTGTTTGTCCATAAGTATTGTCAGAGCTTAGTAAATTTATTCCTATTTTCAAAGGATTATTTTTTTTATGTCGATTTTCTCTTTATGTTCCAGTTTCCCTAGTAATAGGTATACATATAGCGGAATATCATTTTTCTCTTTAAATATATTGCTAAAGTTCATCCTAAAAATTGAAAAATCATTTTTATAACCTATTAACATAATATGTACAAACTTTCGCTAACATGTCTTTTTCTTTTTTATAAAGAGGAGATCCCCTTTCAATGTTCCCATAAAAAATAGACGAGCTATTCTGCTAAACTCGTCATTCAAATAGTAGTATAGTATTACAAAAAAGCTTCACTATTAATTGTGAAATGATCTTTTTCTAAGATTTTTTGCTTGGAATGTAAAGAATTCACAAGATAAAAACCTGTATTATAGCCAATAAGACGGGGATAGCGTCTATAACCATACAATAAATCATCATGTTTCTCTTCTGTTTTCTTTACATGTAAATGTTCCTTAAGCTCTGTCTCCCAAAATTGCTTTATTTCTTCTTCATCATACAAGTGACACCAATTAGCATTATAGGCTTCTCCGCAGTTTTCTTTCACCGCAAGCTCCGCTAACCCTTCCATTATGATGGAATCTAGTAAGGTATAATCCTCTATAGCTTTTTTTTGGTAATGAATTCGGCATACATGATGATATTCATGAATAAAAAGGGCTTCTAGCTCTTTTTCATTTTCGACATCATCAATAAATAAGAAAAGTTGATCAGGAAACGATACACCAGATTTATTTTCGTCTCCTCTCCAAGAAGACTGAAAAGGAAATACGTATATAGGTATATCTGGCCCCTTCCATTTTTTCTTATACTTAAAAAAAATCCGTTCTACTTTACTCCACGTATCTTGTTCCTTCATCTTCTCAAATGCTTGTCTCGAATGTCTTGATGGCTTATACATCCCAAATCTCATTAAATATCGATATATATTTTGAGGCTTATCTCCATCAAATGCTGATTGAAAATGTTCACATATTGTAGTTGGTTCATAAAAATTATCTTCTAACCATTTATTTGTTTTGATTACCCCCACCGCTATTTCCCCTCTTCATTCTTTTTTTCCTATTCATTTAAACAGTATATGGATTTCGAAATTAGAGGTTCCAGAGCTGGCAGCGTATTGATACTAAACGACTTACTATTTAACCTTGATAGCAGTCAGGCTTTTCAAAACCTCCCTATACAAAAAAGGATAGACAATGAAGAACGCACTCCCAGTTCTCCTTTGTCTATCCTTTTTCTTTGTAATCAAAATAAATTTGTATATTTAGCTTTATTTCTGAAAATCTTTCAATATTCTACTTCCACATCCACATCGGATGGAATGCTTTAATTTTTTGATTGGTTGTTTACATTCTAAACAAATAGTTTCTTGTTTTCGTTCATGCTTTTGAACACTGCTCACAGGTTCCATAAAATTGGAGGCTGTGGGAACTGATATGGAATTTAGATATGGATTTCGCAAATGCCTCTACCTCCCTTAACATAGGATACCAAATATCAACTATTTCTCCGCAATCGCTACAGACAATATGATAATGCTCCTCTTTCTTCCATTCATATTTACTTAATCCTTCTCCGAATTGTATTTCTTTTAATAATTGTAATTCCGTAAATAAATGAACATTATTATAAACAGTTGTAATACTAACCGAAGGCATATTCTCATTTAGGACATGGTAAATTTCATCTACTGTCCAATGCTTGTTGTCTTTAGAAAGTATATTAATTAATTCTAGCCGTTGTGGTGTTAAACGTATATTTTTTTCTTTTAAGAGGTTTTTAGCTCTTTCTATACTAAGCATAGAATTCTTCCTTTCTACGTGATATGCTAGTTCTCCTTCTAAAGAAAGCGTTTTCTTTATAAATTGATTCATTCCGAATTTTCTATGTTAAATAATAGAATTATAGTTTTAATTATATACACTTTATAATAATAGTCAATATTAATTTAAAATCATTATAAATAAAGGAGGTTTTATTTTAACAATAAAAAACTGCTAAGCCTCGATTAATAAATGAAGCTTAGCAGTTTTTTTATTAAATGCTCTTTCAAACAAAATCCATGAATTATTGATATTTTTTAAACACAATTGTAGCGTTATGACCGCCGAATCCTAGGGAATTACTCATTGCTACATTTACTTCTTGTTTTCTATGTGTATTGATAACATAGTCTAGATCACAATCTGGATCTGCTGTTTCAAAATTTATTGTTGGTGGCACGATGCTATCTTTTATTGCTAATACGCTAAAAATAGCTTCAATTCCCCCTGCTGCACCTAGTAAGTGACCTGTCATTGATTTGGTCGAACTCATTGGTACTTTATAAGCATAGTCTCCAAATACTTCTTTGACTGCCATTGTTTCAAACTTATCGTTATAAGCAGTACTTGTACCATGTGCATTAATATATGAAACATCTTCTGGAGTAAGTCCTGCATCATTGATTGCCATTTTCATTGCTCTTGCTCCACCTTCGCCTCCTGGTGCAGGGGAAGTAATATGATAAGCATCTCCAGTCGAACCATACCCAACTATTTCTGCATAGATTTTAGCACCTCTCGCTAATGCATGCTCTAATTCTTCAAGAACAACGATTCCTGCTCCTTCTCCGATAACAAAGCCATC
Organism: Niallia sp. FSL W8-0177; assembly: GCF_038006285.1. Taxonomy (NCBI): domain Bacteria; kingdom Bacillati; phylum Bacillota; class Bacilli; order Caryophanales; family Bacillaceae; genus Niallia; species Niallia sp. FSL W8-0177. Next base: position 559,032 of record NZ_JBBOUX010000001.1, on the reverse strand, counting down.
ACGATTTGCATCAAATGGTCTGCTTGCTGTTTTTGGATCTGGATTGAAAGATAACGCAGTATTTGCACAGAAGCCTGCTACTGACATTTTAGTAATCGGCGCTTCTGCCCCCCCAGTAATCATCGCATCAGCATCGCCACGCTGAATTACTTTAAAGGCATCTCCGATTGAGTTTGTACCCGTTGCACAAGCAGTAACCGTACAAGAATTCACGCCTCTTGCTCCTAATGTAATCGATACCTGTCCTGATGCCATATCTGGAATTAACATTGGTACGAAGAAAGGACTTACACGTTTATATCCTCTTTTTTGGAAAGTTTCATATTGATTTTCGAAAGTCTCCATTCCACCAATACCAGACCCAATCCAAACCCCAACACGCGGTGCGTTTTCATCCGTAATTTGCAATTCGGCATCCTTTACAGCCATCAAGGAAGCTGCGACTGCATATTGTGTAAAGCGATCCATTTTTCTAGCATCTTTTTTATCCATAAAATCCTCTGGATTAAAGTCCTTCACTTCTGCAGCAACTTTAGCTGGATATTCATCTGCATTTATTCTAGTTAATGGTCCAATCCCAGAAACTCCAGCAACAATATTTTTCCAGGTAGTTATTGCATCATTACCAAGCGGTGTTACAGCACCAATACCAGTAACAACTACTCTTTTATTTGTACTCATGACTTTTTCTCCTTTTTTGTAATTATCATCAACTTAAAAAGTATGTTCTATTTATATAGGAAGTAATTTATTATCTACCCCAGCGCATTGCAATCGCGCCCCAAGTCAGACCTCCACCAAAACCAACCATTACAAGTACATCATCATCTTTGATTTTACCAGCCTCTAATTCTTCCACCAATGAAATCGGTATAGATGCAGCACTTGTATTTCCATATTTATGAACTGTCTTCGATAGTTTTTCTTCCGGTAAATTCAATCTTTGTCTAGATGCTTCCATAATGCGAATATTAGCTTGGTGTGGAATAAGGAAGTCTACGTCTTCTTTAGATAAACCAGCTTTCACCAAAACATTCTCACTGCTTTCTCCCATTTGGCGAACAGCAAATTTAAAAACTTCTCTACCATTCATGTAAATATAGTCTTCCTCATCTAAATAAAGATGTTTTCCACCAGAACCATCTGCCCCTAGTTCAAAAGAAAGAATGCCTCTTCCTTCAGAAACTTTCCCTAATACAGCAGCTCCTGCACCGTCACCAAAAAGAACAGCAGTATTGCGATCTTCCCAGTTCGTAATTTTAGAAAGCTTTTCTACCCCAACTACTAGTATATATTTATAAACTCCTGTATCAATAAATTGTTTTGCAGTTATCATCCCATACATAAAACCTGCACATGCAGCACTTAAATCCATCGCTGCTGCTTTTTTAGCTCCTAGTTTCTCTTGAATCATACAGGCAACAGAAGGGAATGATTGATCTGGCGTAACAGTTGCCACCATAATCATATCAATATCTTCTGGATGAATACCAGCATCATCAATTGCTTTCTGTGCTGCAGCTAATGCAATATCAGATGTATCTGTATTGTCGTCTGCAATTCTTCGTTCTTCTATCCCAGTTCTTGTTCTAATCCATTCATCATTCGTATCAACCATTTTTTCTAAATCAAAGTTTGTTAAAATTTTCTCTGGAAGTTCACGGCCAATACCAATTATTCCTGTTCCCAAAGCTTTCAGCTCCTTTATAGTCACCGGTTATCCGGTATATGTTTCGTTTATGACTGTTAATATGAACAGTCTTTTCATAAAATCTTATTAGAATGATTGCTACAATCAATGCCAGTCTGGTTGAGTTTAAATCGGTGCCTTTTGTAATTCACAAACAAAGAAGCTTACCATTTTCTTCGTTTCTCCTAACTGTTATTCAAGAAAAAAGAAAATAGTATTCATACAATATATATTATTATCAATTATTATGACTTGGTACTAATTTTATCAAATTCCTCTACCCTTTTGCAACATATTTTACTTTCTATTACATTGGTCTAAGCATTCCTTGATATTTATCATAGCATATTAAGAGCATCATTCCATGATCGTGAAATAGGAGGAAATATTGTGGAGGATTTTAAAGATGAATTCTATGATGAAAAAGACAAGGAAAAAATAGAAGAGGAAGAAATTGAAATTGATCACTTTTCCATGTTTATGTTTGGTACAAACCGTCAATCCGTTAGAAAAAAGCAACAGATTGAACATTCTCAGCATAACGACAAGGAACCATCCTACAACAGAAGAGAGAAAGGGGATGATTGGATTCTTGGAAGAAGTGGCGGAAATACAAAGCAAGTGGAAGAAAAAGATGAAAATGTAAATATTGATGCGGTAGCAAATTTTTTAAATCAAATTGACATGGAGCTTCTGATTAAAAACGTTGATATGTTTATGACATCGGCAAATGACTTAAAGCCTATTTTTAAGAAAATTACCCCATTTATAAAAAAATGGATGGATTAACTTTGCAAGATATCATTACTTGTTAATCCATCCTCTTTTATTATTTTTAATTTTTACTAACGGATCAAATGATTCCACATAATTGCAATCCATTTACAATACCATCCTCATCGTTACTAGTTGTAACATAGCTGGCTGATTTTTTCACAATATCAAATGCGTTTCCCATTGCAACTGGATATTTAACGAGCTCAAACATTTCTAAATCATTTAATCCGTCTCCAAATGCATACGTATTCTCAACAGAACAATTTAAATGAGTTAACAAATACTTTATGCCCGTTGCCTTTGACTTTCCTTTGGGGTAAATATCACATCCATAAGGTGAATTTCTTATAAACTGAAAATGTGGGAACTTCTCCTGATAATAGACTTCTTCATCCGGTTCACAAAAAATTAACATTAAATGAACGGGTTCTTGATTGTACAAGCATTCATTTATAGGAGGATATTTCCCACCTACTCTTTCATAATTCTTCCTAATTAAAGTTGAACCCTCATTTGTAATACAAATCTTTTCCGCATTATAGAACGCCATTTCATGCCTATTTTTAATTGTATCCAGATGAAGTTCTTTTACTACACTTACTTCTAATGGATTTTCATAAATCGTTGTTCCTTTATACACTACATACTGTCCATTCATAGCAACTACTGAATTAATACCTGTTGCTTCTAATATATATCCTATTTCCATTAATGTTCTACCTGTAGCTATAATAGGCTCAATCTCGTTTTCCATTAATTTTTTAATTGCCGCAATAGAACTATCTGACACAGTAAGCTCACTCGTCAGAAGTGTTCCGTCTAAATCAAAAAATACAATTTTGTTCGTTTCCATATTTGTTTCGCTCCCATTCATTTACTTAAGAAGGGGATTTCCACCCTTTCCAAACGTATCCTTCCACTGACTCTGAAAGACCCTAACATCTCTAGTAGTTGCTGGAAAATCAATTAATTTTTCAATTATTTCAGGAGCTACAGTTATAGTATGAGCTCCAGTTAAACATGCTTCATAGACCTGTTGTACGTTTTTAAAACTTGCCGCTAACACCTCTGTACTAATTTTATGTGTGGTAAACAGAGTAATTATTTCACTCACTACACGAATGCCATCTCCAGATAAATCATCAATCCGATTAACATAAGGAGCAACATACTTTGCACCTGCTTTTGCCGCGATTAATGCTTGAAATGGAGTATATATCGTTGTGGCTAACGTTGGTATTTTTTTAGCAGTCAACGCTTTTATTGCTTTTATCCCTTCTTCCGTAACAGGAATTTTTATAATTATCTTCCCTGAAATCCTTGTTTGGAAATACTCAGCTTCCTTTACTATTTCACTTGCATTATCTGCGATAACTTGAATAAAAAGCTCTTTCTCTTCTCCTATTATTTTCCGAATATCTTGAAGAACTTGAATATAGGGCTTTTTTTCCTTTACGAGAATAGAAGGATTAGTAGTCACACCAGAAATGGGATAATATTCATTTATTCTTTCAATTTGCTCATAATTTGCTGAATCAATATATAGTCTCATGGAAAGATTCTCCTCTTTTCTTTTAAAAAAATTTAGCAAAAAATTAAAAATAGAAGATCCCCAATTCATTATCAACATGCACCTTATTTTTACTTAACTCATTGCAATGTTTATAAATTCTAATTGGAAATCTCCTATCGAATCTTTTACTCGGAAACAATTCGTATTTTCGTACCAATTTCTAAAACTGGCATGTCTTTATCTTCTATATAAAGAGTACCAGGAAGTTCAGGAGTTGTGGCCCCATTAAAGCGTAAAGTAATATGTCCCATAGATGTTAAATTTTGTTCTACAATTTCGCCAACAGATGTTATTTCATATGATTCATTATTTATCATTACTTTCTGACCTGTTTTTATCCTATCCTTGACACCAACTACTTCAATTCCGTAGCAAAATTCTGCTAATTCTTTAGGTGCTCCCTCTCCAAAGAGAATGATCATCTTTTCTTCTACAAAGCTTGTGGCTAATGACCCTATACTATTAATTGTGTTTTCGTAAATTGTTTTCATCTTAACCGGCATATTGAGATGCCATTCGCCTCCATTAGTTGTTTTATTATCCTCTTTCTTAATTACTATATAATCCAAAACTTGCTAACCAAGCAACGAATACTCGTGGTACCCCTATTAAAAATCTTGAATATAATACGGACGGTACCCCTACTTCTACTGTTTCTGCTTCTGCCTCTGCTAGACCTAACCCGACAGGAATAAAATCTGCTGCACATTGTGTATTTATAGCAAAAACTGCAGGTAACGCTAAGTTCGGTGGGATATTCCCCTTACCAATTTCAACACCTATTAAAGTTCCGATAATTTGGGCAATTACCGCCCCAGGTCCTAATAACGGTGATAGAAATGGTAAAGAGCATATTAAACCGATTAATAAGAGACCGATAATGTTTCCTGCTAATGGAGACATTAAATTAGCGAATACGCTTCCAATTCCGGAACCTTGAATGATACCAATTAATAATGATACAAATGCCATAAATGGAATAATTGTATTAATTAATGTTTGAACTGCTTCACGACCAGCTTGATAAAAAGTACTGATTACTTTCCCTGCTCCAAGCCCTATTTTTGTAAGAAGTCCTTGTTTATGATTTTCAGCCAATGTTTGAGAGATTTTTTTGTCTGTACTATATTTATATTCTTTCTTAGGTATATTATCTTCCTTATCTACTGAACTCGCATTCTCCAAGACAGCTTCGTTTTCCATAAGTTCAATTTGATTTAATCCTACCGCAGACACATAAATATCTTCTGTGATAAATTTTGCTAAAGGACCACTTTTCCCTGTAGGCATTATATTAATCGTTGGTATTCTTTTTTGTGGATAAATCCCACATCTTAATGTCCCACCACAATCAATAATTGCAATGGCAATTTGCTCATCAGGTACAGAGGTTTTAAATCCATTAACCGCCTCCACTCCTGTTAATTCCACAATTTTATCAACTATATCTGGCTTTGCTCCTCCACCAGTAATATATACAATTTTATTTCTTTGCTCCGTTGGAGTAACTATCAGCGGACCACCAAATCCACCATTCCCTTTTTTTATTTTTATCGTTCGATAATGTGCCATATCGGTATCCTCCATCTTAATGATTTAAATTCACTTCGGAATTTAATTTTATTCCTTGCTGTTTTTCTACCATTTTCGTTGTAAAATCCGTAATCCAACCTGCGAAGAAATTCATAACTAATCCCACAAGGAAGTACCTAACCGCTAAATCAGCCGTGCTAAAGCCTAATTGTTCTATTCCTGCAGCAATTCCTAGGAAAATAAATAGCTCTCCTGGATTAATATGAGGAAATAGTCCATTACTTGTGTGACAGAAGTAAGATGCAGATGCATAATAACTAGGTTTATATTTCTCTGGTAAAAATCTTCCTAACGATAATCCCATTGGATTACCTAACATAAATGTCCCTAATAATGGCAAAACTAAATATCTTAATAATGGATTTTTGGAAGAAGCCGACGCTAAACGATTAATGCGATTTTCACCTATTAATTGAATGATAGTATTCATCGCTACCAGTAGTAATAACACTACTGGAACTATACCTGTCATCCAGGAAATGAACGTCTCTGCTCCTGTATCAAATAAATTTCTAAATCCTTCAGCAAACTTTATGATATAATCCATGAATTACACCTCTTCTTATTTTTTAAATGAAACGGCATTTTCTGCTCGTATCATCATTCTTTTAAAGAAACTATCTTTTTCTGGCACGACTCCACCATTCATAATTATCTTGTAATTATTCGAGGCATCTAAAATTGCATCTCTTAGTAATTTATTGCAATTCTTTAAATCTTCTTCTTTTAAATTTCTAATATTCTTATCAAGAAAACCTGGCAAATCTCGAAATTTCGCCATTACGGTGACTCCTTGCATTTTTTTTGCGGCAAGGATTCTGCCATTTTTATTGATTGCAAACAAAACAATTGTGCCTGCTTTAATCCGACCAGGTTTCTTCCCAATCGCTACTTTTCCCATTCTTCTTAGTTCCGAATAACCTTTAGTAAAATGTTTAATCTGTAAAAATCCCAATCCCATTTGAATAACAAATGCTCCTGCTATTAAAAGCATAATTATAATTAGTTCCATTCATTCACATCCTAAATATCCTTCTCTATTCCATCCTCGAGATAAAGACATAAATCTTCATATTTTTTAACTTGAATTAATTTATTCACTAATTTTGTATTAGAAGATATATTAATAATTTCATCATAAATTTTCACTAATAAACTAGCATCATATTCTGTATGTTCTGGTAAAGCTAACAAAAACACTAACTTTAACGCATGATTATCCTGCCAGACTGTTTCTGGAAAAATCCCTACCGCCAGCTCTATTTTGTCTGACTGATAATTGAGGGTATGTGGAAGTGCAATATATTTATCAAATATCATCGACCCTTTTTCTTCTCTTATTTGCAAGCGCTGTTTGAAGCCATCATCCACATAACCATTTAAAGTTAGCTGATCAACCATCCAATTTAGATTTTCTGAGTAACTTAACGATTTATCTAAAATAAAGAATTTTTGTTTATTTAGCAGTAGTTTAATAACAGAATGGAAACTTGTACTACTATTTTCTTTTATTTTAAATTTATCTAAGTAACTAATATGTTCGATTTGTTGCAGAACCTTTTTCTCATCAAAGATTTCATTAAGGATAACTAACGGCGTTTGAATGGCATAGGGTATATTAACTGTCGAAAAGACAATATCATACTTATCTAATGTATTCTTACTTAATTCATTTTCAGAAAAGATATCTATTTTAGTATGGGGGTCGAGTATTTTTTTCAGCTGCATTGCGACAATTTTTGCTGTCCCTCTACCAGTTCCACATACCACTACTACCTGTTCTAATTTCTTTAGATTGTCCTTGTTATTCTCAATGAAAATACCAAAGTATAATGCGATATATCCTAGTTCTTCTTCTGAAACTTTCATTCCATATTCTTTGAAAATACTTTCTCCAACTATTTCTGACATTTGATATGCCAAGGGGTACTTTCCTTTGATATCTTCTAATAAAGGATTTTTCAACTGGATATTAAACATTAATCGATTTATCATAAAAGTAAGATGATATTGTAAATCCTTATAAAAATCTCCACTTTCTTTTACCTTATTTAAATTAAACCCTAAATAAGTGATGCTATTATCCAAAAGATTCGTGATTTCCTTTGTTACTATAATACCTTCAATGGAATGACTATTAATTGGTGTCCTTCTCCCGACGATTGGCATTGCAATAAAAAGAATCTCACATCTAGGTAGGTTTATAGATAATTTCCTTTCAAGAACTTTGCCTATTTCTAAGGCTATATTGAAATCAGGTGAATTTACTATCTTATGGTAGTTATCATCCATTTCTTTTATAGAGTGACCTTTTAAAAAACGATCAAGCATAATAATAATAGAATGAAGTAATCTATCTTTCGTACTTATCTCAAAGTCATAATGATTGGCCACTTCTATAATTGCTTCTTTAATATCTTTATCCAATGAATCTTCGGTGAAAAGATATGGAAATAAATTATCCAGTATAAAAAATCGCAAATCTATTTCTCTACCTTTTAAGTACATTCCCTTGTTCTGTTTTCCTTTGATGGCAAGATTATACGTTTCAAGAGCCACTGAAGCTTTTTTTAATTCATTCACTAATGTTGTTCTTCCTAAATTTAGCTCAAAGGCCATTTCATCCATAGTTATTATTCCATCATCATTCAATAACATATCGATAACAGTTGCGATTCTTCTTTGAGGTGAATCAACCATTTGAGAGAGTTTATTAAACTGCTCTATAACCCTATTAAGCTTTTCCTGATTGTGGATTTTCAAAAAAAAACCTTTCCCTCTTTCATTAATCAATTCAGCTATTCCTTCTAATTCTTTATTAAATTGCTTAATAACTAGCCGAACTGTTCTTGCACTTATCCCCATTTGTTGCGCAAGATAATCTAAAGGACAATACATTTTTTTAGCTGTTAATTCTTAATTTTCCCTATGCGACTACTGGAATTTAAATCAGCCATTTAATTACCACACCCTTATATCCTGTTGTTCATATATGAACTATGCTTATATTCAATTCACTAAATATATCATAAAGCATTGGTATATTAACTGATTTATTCATTAAATGGTTAGTTATTAGCCACGTGATTTTCCACCTGATATATTAAAGGTTGTCCCTGTAATATAACTAGCTCTATCTGAAGCAAGATAGGATACTAAATCACCAACCTCTTTTAATTTCCCCTCCCTGCCAATCGGAATTGATTTACTGTAATCAGTTGATAGATCGTCTACAGTAACACCTCGAGTATAAGCTAAAGCTTCATTGTAAGCACTCGTGCGTAAACCTGTTTTCTCTAATATTCCTGGAGCAATAGCAACTACGCGAATATTATATGTCCCTAACTCTTTTGCCCATGCGCGAGAAAATGAGATTAGCGCTCCTTTGGTAGCAGAATAACAACTCTGACCTGCCGATCCTTCTTGACCAGCTTCAGAAGCAACATTAATAATTACCCCTTTACCTTGCTTCAGCATTTCCTTTGCTGCCGCTTGTGCACAAAGATATGGACCTTTTTGATTAACCGCAACCATAAAGTCAAAGTCTTTTTCATTTAATTCATATTGTGGTTTTTCTCCTTTTATATCAACTAGCAATCTTGGTAAGTTCACACCAGCATTATTAACTAAAATGTCAATCTTTCCATATTGTTCAACAACTTTATTAATCATTCGATCAATACTTTCTTTATTGGTGACATCACATTTAATAAGAAAAGAACCGTCTGCTTGCTGTCCCTCTTCTCCTACTAAATCAGAGATAATCACCTTCGCACCATTATTAACTAACTCTTTTGCAATAGCAAAACCAATCCCAGAAGATCCACCTGTTACAATGGCAACTTTCCCTTCCAGGTCTAACCATGAATTATTCATTTAAATTTCCCTCCTCATTATTAAGCGTTTTCATTTCTATGTTTTTTAGTATAAAGCTCATTCTTTATTACATTAATACCTTTATTTGCACATAATTGTGCAGACTCCTGTATTAATTTAAAAATGTATGATTTCCTTCCATTTCAGCTAAAGCTGCGAGTATTCCTAGTCATTTTTTTAATTTTTTTGTTCAAAAAAAAACAATCTTTCAAAAGATATCAAGCTTTCTTTCGATAAATTGTTTTTGATTTTCTATTTTAATTTAATTTCATCTGGCAACTTGCCTGTATTCTTATAGCGGTCTAAGTCTTTTTCCAATCGTTCTATAAACTCTTTATCTACATTGGGGCTATATTTCCCTAGAAAAATGGTATCATCTCTAATCCCACAGGAGCGATTTCCAGACTTTAGTTTGCCTTCATCAAATGCTTGAGCAATTTGCCCATAAAGCTTGGGGATATCTTGAATGGTGCTTGTTAAGACAGCATACTTCCCAATAGTGGACTGATCTGAAATATATCCAATCGCGTATAAACCATTTTCTTTCATTTTTTCCAGGATCCCCACATGAAAACTATCACCAACTGGATAAACCACGTCTACATGTTGACTGATCTCCTTATCTAACAGGTTCATTGCCTTTTCACGGTTATCCCAATCATTAACGAATTCTTTCAAGACATCTACATCCTTATTGATATAGTGGACGCCTGCTTCAAAACCAGTGGCTTCCTCTTGCCATTCGTATGCACCAATAACCCCAACCTTATTTGTTCTTGTCATATGTCCAGCAACCATCCCGCCAAAAAAGCCCATCGGATAATTCTCTAGTCTAATATTACTTGTATTCGGTTGTGTTGCAGGTTCTCTTCCATTTAAACTAACAAAATGGATGGAGGGAAATTTATGAGAAAGAATGTTAAAATACTGCACAAAGTTTCCGCCGTGGCCAAAAATTAAATTGACCCCTTTTCCCTGTAATTCCTTCACTGCTCTTTCTGCAACTGTGTAAGAATCAATAGACTCTTTATAAAACACATCTACCCCAAGTTTCGTATGTATATTTAATAATCCTTTATATCCTTGCGTCCCCCATGCCTGATCATTTACTGTTCCAACTACAAGAAGACCAACTTTTTCTATTTTCCCTTGTTTCTCCAGTGAACTATTAAAGAATAGAAAAAGGAAAAGAACACACGCCATTAGAGGAAGGATAAAAAAAAGCTTTCCCCTAATTATTGATTTACGAATGTTCATCCATGCACTTTTCATTGTATTTACTCCTATAATACTGCTAAATTCTATTAAATAAGTAATGCCTTTTTTGCTTTTCTATGTTATCCTCTATCGTCCCTTTGTTTTCAATGATTACTTCTTGTAAATTTCGAGATAATTGCAAAGTCTTATTTGTTTTTGGTATATCCCATTGTAATTGTTCTAAGCATCTTTGCCAATGGTTTATTTCCTTACTCTTTAATAGAATATCATTATTTTTTCCTTTCGTTGTCATTTTTACTACTTCCCTTACCGCATCTTCAATAAAAATTGCATCCATTGTATACTCGCGTACATTTAACTGAATATCGTTCTTCTCTTTTCCCTCTACAATCTGTTGAAATAAAAAATCATTTGGCTGCCACGGACCATAAAGTGTTGGTAGATGAATTACTTGTATATCATGGTCAACTAAATTATCTTTTAAAAAGGTTGCAAACTCTCTTTCTGACTCTATAGAAGTAATATTCACTAAAAAAATCAACTTTTTACCGCAGCTCTTTTCTTTGTCTCGAAAATTTGAAAACAGACTTTGGACCTTTTCGTATATTGATATTTGTTTTAATGTATAAAGGTCAAAATATATATGTTGTACATTTGAATCTTGGAGAATAAAAGGGAGCTTATCCAAGCTTTTCTCACTAAAATTCGCATTGCGCCCAATTTCCATTTTCTTATCTTCTAAATCTTCTATCGAAACTTCCGGATAGGAGATGCCGATTATTTTCTCTCCTTCTTCTAATAATGCGGAGCATATATGAAAGCCCACAAACTGATAAACGCCAAATATTACAGCTTTCTTCATGAAAAAGCCTCCCATTAAAATTACTTAATGTATCATATGCAATAAAAAAGACAATTATTTCATATGCTTAATAAAAGCTTGATTTAGTACCCATTCTTCTATGAAAAATTCAAAAAAGATGGTGCCTAATATAGCCTATGCTACTTGGACACCATCTTTTCTCTCAAAGCGACTTTTCATATTTTTTAAAAAACGTAGCAATTTGTTTCGGAATGGCACTCCTTTTCTCCGGTAATACATAAGAAACAAAAATAGGCAGGTCTTTTTCTTCCCAAATTACAGAAGCTTTTTTTAATCCATTTGATTGGTAATAGGATCTACCGTTATGCAAAATGTGAATAATTTTTGTTGGGATGTCTGCCTCATCTAACTGATACTCCTTTTTCTCCTTTACCATTTCGAATAACTCCTGCTTATTCGTATTAAAAGCGATACTTATCTCATTCGTTAACTTTTTTATAAAAAACTTATGCTCTTTCTCTCTATCTAAATGTTCTTTTAAAGATAAAATTGGGTTTAACAAAACAACAGATCGAATATTGTCTTTCATCTCCATCATTAATTGGATCGCTGTCAGTGCCCCCATTCCTTCAGCAATTATATGAATTCTCTGGTTTAATATTTCTGTTCGAATAATATGTTCATATAATCTTTTCGCCAATTGCAAAGCTTTTTCACTGCCCCAGTTCTTTCCATATAGATTGGAATAAAATATCGTATATCCATTATCCCGTAACGATTCAATTAAATTCCGCTTTCCTTCATTTTGGTTCCAAAAACTATTACTGTCGGTTACATAATTTCTTTCGTCTCCAATTATTAAGATACCGAAACCATTAGGTCGATGAGGATAATGTATCATGTTCCATTCGGTATCTAACAGGAAGTTCCGGTTCTCCATCTTAAAAACTCCTTTTTAGCATTTTCCTTCTAATAATGTATGTCTCTTTTATTAAAACGTAAGGGAGTTTGCCTATATTTCAAGAAGAAATGCGGAGTCATCTCAGAAAATAATCAGATTTTTTATCTATTTCTGTTAAAGGAATGACATATTAACAGAATCGGAAATACTATTTATAATGGAAAAAGTGAAGAATTTAAGAAAGCTCTATCATTCACATTTATTATTTAGCTTCGATGTGGTAAGATGGTTATGATAAGCAAGCTATAAAGAGGTGATTTCGGTTGCGTTACATAATGACAATTTTTTGGACATTTTTACTTGCTCAAATGTTAGTTTATGTTGTGGGTTCAATGAATGGGGTTCCTTTTAATTTTTCAATGGGGCTAATTCTGACAGCTGTCTTTTCCGTACTAGTTTTCATTTTATCAGCAATTATTCCAGATGAACCTGCTCATGAAAAAGGTTCTCATTAAAAATCTGTATATTGTAAGAGTGGGTGATTAAATATATGCACTAATAGGGGAATACTATTCGTGTATTTTGTTTAATCACCTTTTTTATTGCAGCCATAAAAACATGCCTGAATACAAATATTTACTCGTTTGTCCAATTGTATTCAGGCTGTTACAAACACTTAATAGTCGAAAATTACAAAGTATGTTTTAAAATTATTTGTTCCTCTTCTTCATCAATTAAGACATGATCATTTTCTTTTACTTTACCAGCAATTATATCTTTTGCCAGCAGTGTTTCAATTGTTTTCTGTAAATATCTACGAAGTGGTCTTGCTCCAAATTTTGGATCAAATCCATTTCTTGCAACAAATTCTTTCGCCTTTTCCGTCATATCAATAGTGATATGCTGATCTGTAAGGCGTGCTTGTAATTGAACAACTAGCTTGGATACTATATCTTTAATATTTCCGAGTGATAATGGTTTGAATAAAATAACTTCATCAATTCTGTTTAAAAATTCTGGTCTAAAATGTCCATTTAATTGATTCATAACGCCTTCTCTTATTACTTCGGGTATTTCCTCTGCTTCTCCCGTTTCTAATAAAAGATGGGAACCAATATTGGATGTCATGATGATGACTGTATTTTTAAAGTCCACTGTTCGTCCTCTCGAATCTGTAATCCTGCCATCATCAAGAACTTGAAGCAGAATATTGAATACTTCTGGATGAGCTTTCTCTACTTCATCTAATAGGACAACAGAATATGGTTTTCTTCTGATTGCTTCTGTTAATTGTCCCCCTTCTTCATAGCCTATATATCCTGGAGGAGCACCGATTAAACGAGACACAGCATGTTTTTCCATATACTCGGACATATCGATACGAATCATTTGCTCTTCACTATCAAAAAGCGTTGCCGCTAAGGTTTTTGCAAGTTCCGTTTTCCCAACACCTGTAGGTCCCAAAAATAAGAAGGAGCCAATTGGTCTGTTTGGGTCTTTTATTCCTGCTCTCGCTCTTAATACTGCATCACTGACTAACTGCACTGCCTCTGCTTGGCCAACCACTCTTTCTTGCAGAATTGCTTCTAAGCGTAATAATTTTTCTCTCTCTTTCTCCACTAGCTTGGATACAGGAATCCCAGTCCACCTTGCAACAATATTGGCAATTTCCTCTTCTGTCACTTCTTCTCGAAGGAGACGGTTCTCTTGTCCTTGTTTTGTCTTTTCTTCCATCTCCTTAATTTCTTTTTCTAATTTTGGAATGCTGCCATGTCTTAGCTCAGCTGCTTTATTTAAATCATAATTATTTTCTGCATCCTCTAACTCTCTCTTTTTTCGTTCAAGCTGTTCTTTTTTCTCATGGATGGATTGTAAAGCATCCTTTTCCTGCTGCCATTTTGCTTTTAAGACATTAGAACGTTCTCTGTGATTAGCTAATTCCTTTGCAATAACCGCAAGTCTCGCTTTACTTTGCTCATCCTCTTCTCCATGCAATGCCGCTTCCTCAATTTCAAGCTGCATAATTTTTCTTGTTAGTTCATCTATTTCAATTGGCATCGAATCGATTTCTGTACGAATCATCGCGCAAGCTTCGTCTATTAAATCGATAGCTTTATCCGGCAAGAAGCGTTCTGTTATATACCTGTCCGATAAAGTTGCAGCTGCAATAATAGAACGATCTTGAATATTTACACCATGATGAATTTCAAATCTTTCTTTGAGTCCTCTTAGTATAGCAATCGTATCTTCCACTGTCGGCTCTGAGACTAAAACCTGCTGAAAGCGGCGTTCAAGTGCAGGATCTTTTTCAATATATTGACGATGTTCATCTAATGTTGTGGCACCAATACAGTGAAGCTCTCCTCTTGCCAGCATCGGTTTAAGCATATTTCCTGCATCCATTGCACCATCTGTTTTTCCTGCCCCGACAATTGTATGCAATTCATCAATAAATAAAATGATTCTGCCATCACTATTTTTTACTTCTTGTAAAACAGCTTTTAAACGTTCTTCAAATTCGCCTCTAAATTTGGCTCCTGCTACTAATGCCCCCATATCTAAAGAAAAAATAGTTTTATCTTTTAGGCCTTCTGGGACATCTTTTCGAACGATCCTTTGTGCTAAACCTTCTACAATAGCCGTTTTTCCCACTCCCGGTTCCCCAATTAAAACAGGATTATTTTTGGTCTTTCTTGATAGTATACGGATTACATTACGAATTTCATTATCACGACCAATCACTGGGTCAAGCTTGCCCAACTTTACTTCTTCTACTAAGTCTCGTCCATATTTACTAAGTACTTCATATGTCGCTTCGGGATTTTTGCTTGTCACTCTCTGTGTCCCCCTTATCTCTTTTATTACTTTCTTTATTTCCGCTAATGAAATATCTTCCTCTTTCAATATTCTTCCTATTGCAGAGGATTCTACTTTATAGGCTGACAGTATAAGATGCTCTACAGATAAGTATTCATCTTCCCATTCCCGCATCTCTTCTTCTGCTTTCATTAAAAGCTGCTGCAAACCAGCAGTTATATATACCGTACCTTGTTGAGAACCACTAAATGATACTTGTGGCTTTTTCTTTAATTCTTCCGCTAATTTATCGCTCACTCTATTTGGATCTTTTTGTAACTTGTTTAAAATGGCCGTCATTAAATTATCCTGTTGATGAAGAATTGCCATAAATAAATGAATATCATCTATTTCTTGATGACTTTCTTTTCTTGCAAGGGATTGTGCTTCAGTTATGGCTAATTGGACTCTTTCTGTCATCTGCTCTACGTTCATTTTACAAGACTCCTTTTTTGACCTTTTTTGACCTTTGTTTTTATTATAGTATAATTTATCCATATGTAAAGGGATCTCTCTTGGACAAAGAGTATATTCAAAACAATGATCTCAAGGAGATAATCATCATGAAGCAGACTCTTTAGAGAAATCCCTTTTTAAATCATTATACGAGTATTGGTATCATCGTATAATATTGGGGTTACCTTATTATGGTTTTCTTTGATATGTCCATAATCGATTATGATTCGATGTTTCTGGAAAGCGGTCTCCAGCTTTCAGTTTTAGCATTTGAGGATTATTTACGTTACTTCCGGTTTCACCAATTTCTATATACAATCCATTGTTTGGTGCCTTTTGCCCTGGACGAAACTGTCTATTTTGACCCAAAATAAACTCCTCCTTTATCCATTACCAATTCAAATGCTAAGTAAACACGAAGCAAAAAACGTGTTACTTAACTGCTTATTAGTATTACCTTTTTTCAAAGTGAACATTACGGAAAATAATGACTGGCTTTTTATTAGATAAATACATTTTCATTCGAGCATGCTATAAGTACATACCTATAAAAAAAACTAAAAAGACTGTTAACAAACATGTATCTGTTAACAGTCTTCACAAAAATTATTTTAAAATTTCCACCAATAATGCCTTTTGTGCATGTAATCTATTGCCGGCCTGCTGAAAGACGTAGGAATGACTTCCATCGATAATTTCTGATGTTACTTCTTCTTCACGATGGGCTGGTAAACAGTGTAAAAAAATGTAATCCGATTTTGCATGGCTCACTAATTCTGCATTAATTTGAAAGCCTTGGAAATCTTTTAAACGCTGCTCATTTTCCGCTTCTTGCCCCATACTGGTCCATACATCTGAGTAGATAGCATCGGCCTCCCGAACAGCTTCTATAGGATTATGAGTAAGGACAATTTTACTGCCACTTATTTTTGCAAAAGAATAGGCAAGTTCCGCCACTTTTTTATCGACTTCATAATTTGGTGGTGTCGCAATGGAAATATCGACTCCTACTTTCGAGCAAGCGATAAGTAAAGAATGAGCCACATTATTTCCGTCCCCGATATACGCAAGCTTTAGACCTTCCAAACTCCCTTTTACTTCCAATAAAGTAAGTAAATCTGCTAATGCTTGACATGGATGATATAAGTCCGTTAATCCGTTGATAATAGGTATGGTTGCATGCTCTGCTAATTCTTCGACAATATCATGAGAAAAAGTACGTATCATAATGGCATCTACATATTGGGATAACACTTTTGCGGTGTCTGATATAGTTTCCCCTCTGCCAATTTGCAGATCTCGACTATTTAAATATAGTGCATGCCCTCCGAGCTGAGTCATCCCCGCTTCAAAGGAGACTCTTGTTCGCGTTGATGATTTCTCAAAAATCATTCCTAATGTCTTTCCTTTTAGAGGGGCTATTATTTCTCCCTTTAAGTGTGATTCTTTTATTGCCTTCGCCTTATCTAATAATTCAAGGATTGTTTCTTTTGAATAGTCAGCCAATGTTAATAAATCTTTTCCCTTTAAATCTAGATTAGATGTAATCATCATACTGTACTCACTCCTTTTCTTATATTTGTATGCCATTCCTGAATCGAATGAACGGTTATGTCTTTTCCTTTAAAAGAGGAAATAAATGCTTCGAGACTTTCTTTTTGCGTGAAGGTAATAATACGATTTCTCGTTGCTAATTCGCGAGATTGTCGATCTTCTTGTAAGTTTGTTGGATTATAAAAGGCAACTGTACTCTTATCTGCTAATAACGATTCGACAGTCTGGCTATCAGCGATTTCAACTGATAATTGGACTTGGTCTGCTTTTTCATAAAGATCTGCTAGATCTTCTGTTGTTTTTAAAACAATTTTCATCTCCTGTTTTGGCATTTTCTTTAAAGTAGGGTGAAATACTTTTCTCAACGCATCTTCTACCGTTTCTGCAAGTGCAATGCCTTCTCCTGTAGAACGCATTTCTGGTCCCAATTTAGAATCTAGCCCTTTTAAAGCATAATTGGAATAAACAGGATACTTAATACAAGTAAATTCTATATCATCCGAATATGTTTTTTCTTTTTCAGTCAATGTATATTTCCCAAGCAATATTTTTGTCGCAATTTGTACTAATGGTACACCAGTTACTTTGCTTACAATCGGTACTGTTCGACTAGCGCGAGGATTTACTTCCAATACATATACCTCTTCTTTATTGATAATATACTGGATGTTCATTAGTCCTTTATAGCCTGTATGCTGAACAATTTTTTTTGCGTAAGTGATCATTTTTTCTTTTACGCTTACTGACAAATTTTTAGCAGGCAATATAGATAAACTATCTCCCGAATGTACGCCCGTTTTCTCGATATGTTCCATAATCGTCGGGACACAAATATCGATTCCATCTGTTGCTAAGTCCAACTCTGCTTCTGAAGCTTCCATAAACTGATCAACAAGGACAGGGTAAGGTACATCCGTTCGTAAATAGGATTGTAATTCTGCTTCATTATTTATCCGTTCCATTCCCTTGCCGCCAATCACATAAGATGGACGGATAAGAACTGGATAGCCTATCTTCTTGACTGAAGCAATAATCTGCTGCTCATTTTCTGCGTTATCTCCTTGGATATGAGGAATATCTTCTTCTTCCAATAGCTTATAAAATAAATCTCTATCTTCTAAAACATCGATTGTGTCACTGTTTGTTCCAAGTATATGGACACCATAGGATTCCAGTTCTTTTGCTACATTAAGAGCAGTTTGACCTCCTAATTGGACAATGACATCTTCTATCCCTTCTGATTCGATAACATTCATAATATCTTCCACGCTTAATGGTTCAAAATACAAACGATCTGCCGTGGCAAAATCTGTACTCACGGTCTCTGGATTATTATTAATAAGGATTGTTTCCAGACCTTCATCTTTTAAGGCAAATACGCCATGAACCGAGCAATAGTCGAACTCTATTCCTTGACCAATTCTGATGGGACCACTGCCGATAACAAGTACTTTTCGTTTAGCACTTTTATTTTGCTCATTTTCACCATAATAGCTGGAATAGTAGTAATTAGTTTTTGCTTTAAATTCTGCTGCACAAGTATCAACCATTTTATAAATAGGCATCACTTGTAACTGTTTGCGTTTTTCTCTTACCTCTTTTTCAAAGCAATTCCACGCATTTGCTAAGAAAGCATCACTAAACCCTTTTTCTTTCCATTGCAGCAAACTCTCTTTTGTTACTGTTTGGAGGGAAGTATGGAATATTTCTTTCTCCATCTCAATCAATCTTTTAAATCGATGAAGGAAGAATAAATCGATTTTTGTTAAATCATGTATTTTAGCAATTGGTTCCTCTTTCCTAATTAGTTCTAAAATGATAAAAAATCTTTCATCCGTTTGTTCCAGCATTTTCTCGTATAATACTTCCACTGACATATCTTTTAATTCTCGAAGAATTAAATCATTTCCTTTTATCTCAAGAGAATGGATTGCTTTTAGCAAGGCCCGCTCCAGGTTGCGGTCTATTCCCATTACTTCTCCTGTCGCCTTCATTTGCGTGCCGAGTTTTCTTGATACAGTAGGAAATTTATCAAATGGCCACTTTGGTATTTTTACTACGACATAATCTAATGCCGGTTCAAAGCTTGCAAATGTATCTCCTGTTACTGGATTAATTAGCTCATTGAGACAATAACCAACTGCCAGTTTTGCAGCCATTCTAGCAATCGGATACCCAGTAGCTTTTGATGCAAGGGCGGATGATCTACTCACCCTTGGATTTACTTCAATTAAATAATATTTCTTACTGTTCGGATCTAATGCAAATTGGATATTGCATCCACCTATAATTCCTAGGGCGGAAATGATTTTAATAGAAGCAGAACGAAGCATTTGATATTCTACATCTGTTAATGTTTGAGACGGAGCAATAACGATACTATCCCCCGTGTGAATTCCGACTGGATCGATGTTTTCCATATTGCAAATGGTAATACATGTATTCATACTATCACGCATTACCTCATATTCTACTTCCTTAAAGCCAGCAATACTTCTTTCCACTAAGCATTGACCAATGGCACTTTCCTTCAAACCGCCAGATACTAGACTAATGAATTCTTCCATATCCCCAGCGATACCACCGCCTGTTCCACCTAAGGTATAGGCAGGACGAACAATGATAGGAAAGCCAATTTCATTTGCAAATTCTATCGCTTCATCGACTTTATGCACAATTTTACTTTCTGGTACTGGTTCATTTAATTGATACATTAATTCTCTAAATGCTTCTCTATCTTCTCCCTTTTTGATTGATTCAATAGAGCTTCCCAGCAATTTCACTTGATACTTTTCTAAGATGCCTTGTTCACTTAATTGAAATGCCAGATTTAATCCCGTTTGACCTCCTAAAGTAGCAAGAATTCCATCAGGCTTTTCTTTTTGAATAACCTTTTCTAATACATCTACTGTCAATGGTTCAAAATAAATCGAATCAGCAAAAGTTTCATCTGTCATTATCGTAGCCGGATTATTATTTACAAGGATGACTTTATATCCTTCTTCTTTCAAAGCCATGCATGCTTGTGTGCCAGCATAATCAAATTCAGCTGCCTGACCAATTACAATTGGTCCTGATCCTATTACAAGTATGGTTTTTATCGTCGTGTCTTTAGGCATATGCGAAAACTCTCCCATTATTTGCTTTAACATTTTCTATAAATTCATCAAATATATAACATCCTTCTGAAGGACCTGGATTTGCCTCTGGATGAAACTGTACCGTTTGCAGTGGATAAATGCTGTGAGACAGCCCTTCTACTGATCCATCGTGAAGATTATAAAATCTTGCTTCACAACCTGTAGCAGATAGACTTTCTTCTTTTACTACATAGCTATGATTTTGAGAGGACATAATCACTTTCTTTTTCTTCCGATCCATTACAGGATGATTGGCTCCTCTATGTCCAAATGATAGTTTGGTAGTTTCTGCCCCTAAAGCTAATGCTGCAAGCTGATGTCCTAAACAAATACCAAGAGTTGGGTAATGCTTAATCATCGCTTTAATCGTTGGTAAAATACTGATTAACTCCTTTGGATTCCCAGGTCCATTTGATAAGAGAATGCCATCAGGCTGCAGTGATTTAATGCTAGTAAATGGTGTATTATAGGGAACAACCGTGACTTTACACTCACGCTCTAATAATGCTGTTAACATACTTTCCTTTTTTCCAAAATCAACAAGGACAATATGATATTCACCCTGTCCATACGTTTGAAAGTTCATTTCCGAAACCTTTGCTACTTTGACATCCTCCTTTAAAGAAAATGCAGGGATGGAAATCTCTTTTTCTCCTGTGATAACGGCAGGCATAGAACCAGATTGTCTTATATTTTTTACAATAGAACGGGTATCAACATGTGCTAGCATTGGAATATTCCATTTATTTAAATATTGCTGTAAGGAATATTCAGCTTGATAATGGAATGCGTCACTATTCGATTCATATACAATAACTCCTGCAACATGTGGCTTTTTACTTTCAAAATCTTCTTTGTTTATGCCATAGTTTCCAATTAACGGGTACGTAAAAACAATAATTTGATCTTTATAGGAGGGATCTGTTAGTACTTCCTGATATCCTGTCATTCCAGTGAAAAATACGATTTCTCCCTTTATTTCTTTGGCATCGCTAGTTGTAACGAACTCACCTTTATATTTCACACCATTGCTTAAGTGAAGATAACCTTCCATTTGTTAACACCTCTATAATGAATGTATAGTTACTCTTTATTTCTTATAATTATACATCATCATGCAAAAAAATACATATTAGATTGTTACTTTTGCATGAATATTTAAACTTTTTTGTATTATTTCCATTCCCTTAATAAAATCTTCCTGGGAAGTATTAAGACTTGGCAATAAACGTATAACCTTTTCCCCAGCATTTAAAACGATTAAGCCTTCTTTTCTTAATTCTCCTAATATCGAAGCAACGGGTATATCCAATTCAATTCCAATCATCAATCCTAAACCTCGAATGTCCTTTACATGTTGATTTCCGGCTAATTTTTCTTTTAAAAGGCTAAATACCCATTCACTTTTTTTCTTTACTTCTTCTAAGAAAGCTGGTTCAAAGATTATTTCCATCGTTTTAACAGCTGCTGCCATCGCTAAAGGATTCCCTCCAAATGTGGTGCCATGGCTTCCTGGACCAAAGAACTCCTTTAGCTTTCCATCTGCCACAATAGCTCCTGTTGGAATTCCATTTGCCATTCCTTTTGCCACACTAATAATATCAGGTTTAATACCAAAGTGTTGAAAGGCAAAAGCTTTTCCTGTTCTACCCATTCCTGTTTGAATTTCATCAATTAGCAGCAAGACACCCTTTTCTTTGCAAATTGCTTCAACACCTTGTAAAAATTCTTGAGAAGCTACATATATACCGCCTTCTCCTTGCACTATTTCAAGCATTACGGCAGCTACGTCTTCTGTTAATTGTTCTTTTAATGCATTTAAATCGTTAAATGGAATATACTCAAATGTCTCCAGCATCGGTCCATAGCCTTGCTTTATTTTATCCTGACCTGTTGCTGACATTGTTGCAAAGGTTCTGCCATGAAAGGATTGCTGGAAAGTAAGAATTTTTGTTTTTCCTGTTGCTTTTCTAGCTAGTTTAATGGCTGCCTCATTTGCCTCTGCCCCACTATTCGCAAAGAAAACAAGATCTAACCCTGATGCCTTCGTCAATATTTCTGCTGCCTTTTCCTGCACTTCTAATGGAAAAAGATTCGAAACATGCCAAAATTTATTTAACTGTTGTTCAACAGCATCTTTTACTTCTGGATGGCAATGCCCTAAATTACATACTCCTATTCCTGAAGTAAAATCTAAATAAACGCCACCATTTTTACTATACAAATAACTCCCCTGTGCAGATTCTGGCTCTATTTCCCATTTTGAGTAGGTTGGGAATAAATGACTCATTCTACAATCCCTTCTTTCACAACAATTTTTGTTCCGATTAATTCTTCACCATCAAAAAACTGTTTTTTTCCTGATATAATCATGACACTATTTAACCCACTTTCCAGTGCTGCGATAGCAGAGGTAACCTTCGGAATCATGCCTCCATTGATCTGTCCAGTATTGATGTAATGAGTGATTTCCTCTTGTGCCATTCTTGCTTGAAGTTCTCCATCTATTAAAATTCCTGCCACGTCTGTTACAAAAAGGCATTGTTCGGCATGTAAATACTTCGCAACTGCCGATGCTACATAATCTGCATTAATATTTAATTTTCTTCCGTCTTCTGTAATCCCTAATGGTGTTAGGACGGGAATCAAATTTTCTTCTAAAAGGGAGGAAAGCAACCTGATATTAACTTGGGATACCTCTCCGACTAGTCCAAGCTTTTCTTCATCAATAAGAGAAGCATTTATGCAATTATTATCCGTTCCATTGAGTCCAATCCCATTCAAATCATGTTCTCTTAATAACTGAACAAGCTTACGATTTGTTTTGCCTGACAGGACCATTTCGACTATTTCCAACGCCTCTTTCGTCGTTTTACGAAGTCCATTGTGAAAGGCAGCTTTCACTTGAAAATAATCAAGCATTTCATTGATATCAGGACCGCCTCCATGGACGAAAACTAGTTGATAGCCTTTATTCTTTAACCTTTTTAAACTAGTAAAAAATTCTGATGTTAGTTGATCGATTACACTTCCGCCACATTTTATAACAATGGTTTTCACTACAGTATCACCTCAAGTTCTGTAGCTGGCATTTATCTTGACATAATCATAAGATAAATCGCAGCCCCAGGCTTTTCCTTCGCCCTTGCCATTATGCAAATCTACAAATATCTGAATAAAATCTTGGTTTAAATACTCGATTGCCGTTTGTTCTGAAAACGACTGTGGTTCACTTTCCTTAAGCATAAGGATATCGCCAATCGCTATGTCTACTCTTGATGGATTAACGGCTGTTTTTGTTTGACCGATAGCGGTGATAATTCTTCCCCAGTTAGCATCTGATCCATAAATGGCAGTTTTCACTAAATTAGAGCCTACTATTTGTTTCGCAATAATGCGTGCTTCTTCGTCATTATTGCTTCCTGAAACCTTTACTTCAATTAGCTTTGTTGCCCCTTCACCATCTTTAGCAATCTGTTTAGCCAGACTCTCACATGTTATAGATAAAAGCTCCAAAAAGACCGGATAATCCGGATGCTCTTCGGTAAGAGGTTCGTTTTTTGCCATGCCATTTGCCAGTACAAGGACTGTATCATTTGTAGAAGTATCTCCGTCTACTGTAATTTGATTAAAGGTAGTAGGAATCACCTTACTTAACGCAGCTTGAAGAACTTCCGATGGGATGGCTGCATCTGTCGTAATAAATCCAAGCATTGTTGCCATATTAGGATGAATCATACCAGATCCCTTTGCTGTTCCTCCCATCGTAACAGTTACCCCCGCAATAGTTGCAGAATAGCAACATTTTTTCATTACTGTATCAGTCGTTAAAATGGCTTCTTGAAATGCTTCTGCATTTTGGGGAGTAGAATGAAAGATTAATTGATTAATTCCTTTTTCCATTTTATCCATTTGCAGATATTCACCAATCACACCTGTTGAAGAAACTGCCACATATTCTTCCTTTATTTGAAGATAATTGGCCATGATCTTTCTCATTTCATAGGCATCCTTTAAGCCTTTTTCCCCTGTACATGCATTTGCACAAGCACTATTTACGACAATTGCTTGAATTCGTTTTTCTTTGGCAATAGATTCCTGCGTTACTTTTAATGGTGCAGCTTGAAAGTGACTTGCTGTGTATACAGCGGCACAATTTGCTGGAACGGCACTTACTATTGCGCCAATATCTTTCTTATTGTATCGAAGTCCAGCATGGACACCGGCAGCTTTATAGCCAATTGGTGATACGATATTCCCATCCTTTATCTCCTCTATATGGGATTGAATATTATTCATAATCTGCACGTTGGCTCCTCCTTATGGGTAAAGCGGCAGAAACTGCAAACCAGCTGTTTCCTCATAGCCATTCATAATATTTGCGTTTTGAACAGCCTGACCCGCAGCCCCTTTCATTAAATTATCAATAACCGATACGATCGTTATCCTGCTAGTCCGTTCATCCACATTTATTCCAATATCACAAAAATTAGAGCCTTTAACTTCTTTTATCGAAGGATAGGTAAAAAGTGGTCTCACCCGCACAAAAGGACTGTTTGCATAAATTTCTGTATATAAATCATGAATTTGTTCATTTGTGACACTTTTATTTAAGGTAGCATATATGGTTGCCATTAATCCTCTGCTTGTCGGCATAAGATGGGTAGAAAAAGTAATAGCTTTCGATTCAGAATTCCAATCAGCTAATTGTTGTTCTATTTCTGGAATATGCTGATGTTCATTCACTTTATAAATTTTAAAATTTTCGCTCATCTCAGCAAACATATTAGCTCTTGAGGGACTCCTACCCGCTCCTGAAATACCAGATTTAGCATCCACAATAATACTATTTGGCAATATCAAGTTTTCTTTTACTAGGGGTGCTAATCCTAAGAGGGTGGCAGTCGGATAACATCCCGGATTGGAAATTCTCGTGCTGGTAGCAATTTTTTCTTTATTCCATTCAGAAAGCCCATAAACAAAGCTATCAATAAGGTCAGTGGAAACAGGCTCCTTTTTATACCATGTCTGATAATCACCTGTACTCCTTAAGCGCAGATCCCCAGATAAATCAACCATTTGAATCTCTTTATCTGCGAATTCTTGAACGAGCTTTCCGGATACACCTGTAGGAGTAGCAAAAAAAACAATATCGCATTCTTTTGCTATTTTTTCTGGATTAATTGGTTCTAGTTTGTTGTCCATTATATTAAATAAATGAGGATATTCATTCCATACTGGGACTTCATCTCTTGTTGTATGTACAGACTTAATTGTGAATGAAGGATGACTATGCAAAATTCTGATTAATTCTGCACCACCATATCCTGTTGTACCAATTATAGATACTTTCATAACTTCCTCCTTCCGAGTATAAATGTATATTTAATCATTTTTATTTATATTTATTAACCTAAGATTCTCTTATTATAAAAACTACTTCATATAAAATCAACACTTTTTCATAAAAGTAATAGTTTTCTCATTTTTCTGATAATTAATAAGGTATTTGAGGATAACATTTCCATAATTAGCGATGAGAGAGACTTAACAAAACGAAAATGATTAGAATAAAGGATATTATCTGCAGAAATTTCATAAAAATTTTTAAGCCTGCACGATATATGCCTTTTATAAAAATACAAAATTCATCAAAAACAAAGCAGCCAAAATACACTTAGCCTCCTGTAAAAACTTAAGGGACATTCTACTTCTTGCAAATACTCGAGTGACTGTCGAAAGGGAAGTGTATTCAGACTGCAGGCACTAAACAGCAAAATTTATAAAAACAATCTAATCAAATATCAATCTCTCATTCTCTTCCTAAAATTTCCGTCAATAGAAATTCATTTAACAACATCATCATATGAGGGTTTTATCTCGTGGTGTCAGAAATTTTCACAAAATGCTTATCTATAGATCTTCTACCACAATATAGGCAGCTTTTACAGGTCCGTGAACACCAACTACTAAATCCATTTCAATATCTGCTGAGTTACTTGGCCCCGTGATATAATTAATACAAGATGGGAGTACTTCTCCGTTTTGTACTTTTTCCCGTAAAACTTTTGCTGCTTGCGTCATTCTTGGCACAATTGTACTTTTTGGAACGATTACAATACTATTTATAGGTAAAAAACTAACTGTTCTGCCACGATCTTTTCCACTATACACAACAACAGTACCTGATTCCGCTAACGTAAGTTCACTTATGGTAATCCCTATATTCGCTTGTTCTGCTTTAGAAATATTTTCTTTTCCTAAGGAGGCATCCCATTCAAAGACATCGATATTCTCATCAGGCAGTTTCTCTTTTAATAGTGGTTCTAATCCATATTGCTGATAACGTGGATCTTTCCAAGTAACAATCTTCCCGCCACCAAATTCTTTTATTAAATGATGAAGTGTATGGTTCAATTCCTTTTGTGAAGTAATGACTAAATCAGTATGAATAAGTGTACATTGGGATTTTAATACTTCAACTAACTCATCCTTTGACGCATCTTTAAGCACTTCTTCTTGTGGGCAATAATTCCATTTTGGCTTTTCAAGTTTTATTTTTCTTTGTCTGCCCAATCTCGATGCAATGGTTTCAAGAAAAGCATCTCTGTTATGGATTGTTCCTGTCATTATTTTTCCTCCTCCTTCTCTCGATTCTTGAACCAATCACGAAATCTCTCTTTATTTGGGGCAGGAAGATCACGAATATCTGTCCATTCTTTTAACATTCCGATCCCTTTTGTAATCTTGTCTCCTTTTACTAATGGTTTCGTCATAGCTGGTGCGATTTTCGAGCCTATATTATACAGCTTTGGCGAAGAAGCACCGATGCCAAATGCTTTGAATATCATTTTTTCAGAGATTGGGGCTTTCCCTTCCTTTTCGACTATTACTTGTCGATGCTTATGCAGCAGCTCATGAAGCGGGATTTTAACTGGGCATTCATCTGTACATGCAGCACAAAGAGTAGAAGCATAGGGAAGCTCTTTATATTCTTCATATCCACCTAATAGTGGAGAAAGTACTGCTCCAATTGGTCCAGAGTAAATAGAGCCATAGGAATGTCCACCAACCTGTCTATATACAGGGCAAACATTTACACATGCTGCACAGCGAATACATTGGAGAACAGATTGAAACTCTCCACCTAAAATATCTGAACGACCATTATCTACAATCACTAGATGAAAGTCCTCTGGTCCGTCCACATCCCCAGCTTCTTTTGGACCCGTTAATGTTGTTACATAACTTGTAAGCTTTTGGCCAACGGCACTTCTTGTCAACATCCCCACTAATACTTCCATTTCATTAAACGTGGGAACAATGCGCTCCATTCCCATTACGACAACTTGTGTTTTCGGAAGTGCTGCAACTAAATCAGCGTTACCTTCATTTGTTACGAGTGTAATCGAGCCTGTTTCTGCTACAGCAAAATTGCAGCCTGTAATTCCCATATCTGCCGTTAAATATTGTTTTCGAAGCACTTGTCTTGCATGCCATGCTAATTCTTCTGGCTTTTCAGTATTTGTATAGTTTAATTTTTTTGTGAATACATCCCGGATTTGTTCTTTATTTTTATGCAAGGCCGGAACCACAATATGAGATGGAGGATCATGGTCATCTACTTGCAGAATATATTCTCCTAAATCTGTTTCAATTACTTCACAGCCTGCCTCTTCTAACTTTTGATTTAACGAGATTTCCTCCGTTACCATAGACTTTGCTTTTACTACTTTTTTCACGTTTTTATCTCTTGCCACTTGTTCAATATAGGCACTTGCCTCTTCTGCCGTTTTAGCAAAATAGACATGACCGCCACGTTTTGCCACCTGTTCGCTTAATTCATATAAATAATAATCTAAATTTTCTAAAACATGCTGGCGAATTTCTTCCCCGTGCGAACGCCAATCCTCCCAGTTTCCCATTGCCTCTGTCACATTGTTTTTTCTCGTTTGAATCGTTTGCTGTGCTTTGGAGACAGCTCCACGCATAAAGTCATTTCCTAGTTCTGTAGACACCCTATCTTTAAATTTTTGTGAACTTGTTTTCATCGACATAGCTTTTCATCCCCCTGTTAGGCTCGACTATTTAAAATTTCTGCTATATGTAAAGCTTTAATTGGTTTACCCTTGCGAGTAATTCTTCCCCCAATATTCATTAAGCAGCCTGCATCTGCACTAACTACATACTCGGCATTTGTTGATTCTACACAAGCTACCTTTTCGTCCACCATCTGCTCAGATATTTGCCCCATTTTCACAGAAAAAGTTCCTCCAAAACCACAGCAATTCTCTTTTAATGGTAATTCAGTATACTCTACTCCTTTTACATTTTTTAATAGCTTAATAGGAGCCTCTTTTACCCCTAGTAATCTCGTCATATGGCAGGATGTATGATAGGTGACCTTCCCATTGAAAGTTGCTCCCACATCTTCCACTTTTAAAACATCAACAATAAACTGTGTTAGTTCAAATGTTTTAGCAGCAAGTTCTTTTGCAATGGGCTCCCATACTGGATCCCCTTTAAAAATATGCTGATACTCATGGAACATATAGGCACAAGAACCAGAAGGGCAGACAATATATTCTGCATCTTGGAAGGATTTCATCATTGTTTTCATCACTTCCTTTGTTTCCTTTACATACCCACTATTATAAGATGGCTGGCCACAGCATATTTGTGTCGCAGGAAAATCGATTTCACATCCTAGTCTTTCTAATAATTCCACCGTTGCTTTTCCCACATCACTTTGAAACATATCAACTAGACATGTAGCAAATAATGTCACTTTCATCCTAAATATCCCCCTTTTTAAGAATAAATGTACTACCCATTTGATGTTTATATTCCTATGAACAGGTCATCAGATGACTTGTTTACAATAAGACTGGCTCACGATAAATAGATAAAAAGAGTTACATACTTCCCCCCTATTTGATTTTGCTTATTTAGACTACTTCCTAAAAATTAGTAGATTTTAGAAAAATGAATTAGTTGGAAGGTTGGAACAACCAGAACACAAGCATACTCAGCTGGGATTAGTGAGACATTTGAGATTATGTATGTCTAAATAAACAGCGGTTTATACCAAGTCCTATATATTTTATGTTCCATCCTCATTACAGTAATTTTAAATAAATATTTCCATGAAGCGCTTTCATTAATATAGACTTTGTCGCTAAAATTTGCAAGAATAAAAAATGCAAATATCAATTTTGCAATAGCGGATCATACCTTCTGTTCTTTTTCAGCAAAATACTTTTGAAGCACTGCTTCTACCTTTTGTAAATGATAAAGCATCGCCTCACTCGCTTTTTCCGCGTTTTTTTCTAAAATAGACTCATAAATAGTAAGATGTTCCTCATAAAGTCGTTCCGTTGTTGTTTGTTTAGAAAACAGCCATAAACGTCTTGTTTCTTTCATTGCTTCCTGCATTATATCAGAAACGTTGAGCAATAAATTTACCAGAAAAGGATTTTGTGAAGCTGCTGCTACGCCTAAATGGAAGTTTAAATCTGACTTTTCACCTAATTCTTCTACTCCATTTGCCTGTTTCATTTCTTCTAGCGCCTGTTTCATTTTTTGCAAATCTTCGTTTGTACGTTTATTCGCTGCTGCAGCTGCAGCACCTACCTCCATAATCCTTCTTACTTCAAGGAGGTGATTTAGATCTTTTTCCTTCATCAAAATTGCTGTAGGAAAAGAAAAAGAAATTTGATCGGCTTCAAACCTTTTCACATAAGTACCTTCCCCTTGCTTCATTTCAATTAACCCTTTAGCTTTTAATGCGGAAAGTGCTTCCCTTACGGCTGAACGGCTTACTTGGAAGTTTTCGGCAAGCTGCTGTACAGATGCCAACTTTTCTCCAGGCTTTAAAGCTCCTGAGCGAATTCCTTCATGCAAGGCTTCTGCAATTTCTTCATAAATTTTTTTTGGACGGATCTGCTTAAATTCCATCGTTCTACCTCCAACGCGTTCATCCTTTTTATTGTTATTATACTGCTAAAAGTTACATTTTGCATAAAAAAAGACATAATATTGTCAATTTTATGTTGTTTTTTAAAAACTCTCATTTTATAATAGGTTCATCGAGTCATCAGATGACCTAATATTTTACAATTTATTTATGATAACGATTACTTCATCTGATAATTTAGATCAAACATTCATTAGAAAGAAATCGTAAGTAAAAAATTAAGGGGGCTGAAATAATGACGTTTACTCAAGACTTCACTGCTGTTGGCGACAATTTAGCATTATCCGCGATAGCTGCCGTAATTCCAATCTTATATTTTTTTTGGGCACTTGCCATCAAACGCATGAAGGGACATATGGCTGGAATTACAACCCTGCTTCTTGCTTTACTCCTTTCCGTAACCGCTTTCAATATGCCTGTTGGAATGAGTATTATGTCTGCGAGCCAAGGCATTGTTTATGGCTTATTACCTATTGGCTGGATTATTGTCACGTCAGTGCTTTTATATAAATTAACAGTGAAAAGCGGACAATTTTCTATCATACGAAATTTTATTTTGTCTATTACAGAGGATCGTAGACTTCAAGCATTGCTTGTAGCTTTCTCATTTGGGGCATTTTTAGAAGGCGCTGCTGGCTTTGGAGCACCTGTTGCTATTTCTGCTGCTCTTTTAGCTGGATTAGGCTTTAATCCATTATATGCTGCAGGCATCTGTTTATTAGCTAACACGGCACCTGTTGCATTCGGAGCGATAGGTATCCCAATTACTGCTGTTGAGGGACCAACTGGTATTCCGGCTTTTGAAATATCAAAAATGGTTGGTCGACAATTGCCTTTTATTTCCGTATTCATTCCATTTTATCTTGTCATTATTATGGCGGGTTTTAAACGTGTATGGGAAGTACTTCCTGCTATTTTAGTATCAGGTATATCATTTGCACTTACACAATATTTATCTTCTAACTTCCTCGGACCTGAATTGCCTGATATTTTATCTGCGTTAGTTTCCTTATTTGCATTAGTTATTTTACTAAAGTTCTGGAAACCAAAAACAATTTTCCGATTTAAAGTTGAATTAGAAACAGCCGCTTCAGCTGAGATAAAAAAAGCTCCAGATCCTACATACTCTCCTGGTCAGATTTTTCATGCATGGTCTCCTTTTTTAGTATTAACTGCTTTCATTTCCCTTTGGGGGATACCTGTTATAAAAAATGCACTAACTGGCCATTATGAAGGGACAAATTTTATTTTAAAAGGTATTAATGGGTTGGGGGAACGATTGACTTTTCTGCCAGAAGTTCCATTACTTAACAATAAAATTATTAATGGCACTGGTGAAGCAGTTGCAGCTATTTTCAAATTAGAAGTGTTAGGAGCTGCCGGAACTGCCATTTTATTTTCTTGTATTGTAACAAAATATATTGCCCGCCTTTCTTGGAAAGATGTGTATGCAACAGCAAAGGAGACCCTTCATGAGTTGAAATTTCCAATTTTAACCATTTCATCTGTAGTCGGTTTTGCCTATGTAACAAATGCCTCTGGTATGTCGACAACACTTGGAATGACCTTAGCTAAGACAGGAGCTTTATTTCCATTTTTTTCTCCCGTATTGGGGTGGCTTGGTGTATTTATTACTGGATCTGACACATCTGCCAATTTAATGTTTGGAAATCTGCAAAAAGTAACTTCAATGTCTGTTGGTATGGATCCTGTCCTTGCTATTGCAGCTAACTCAAGTGGAGGAGTTACTGGAAAAATGATATCTCCACAATCTATCGCTGTAGCTTGTGCAGCTGTTGGTCTTGCTGGTAAAGAATCCGAGCTACTACGCTTTACCTTAAAACATAGTGTATTCCTACTATTAATAGTATGTCTCATTACTTTCCTGCAACACAATGTACTTTCTTGGATGATCCCTTAAAAAAATTAAAAAGAAGAGCAGTCTCTTAGATGAAAATGCTCTTCTTTTTCCGATCTACAATAATAATTGATTCTGAACCTCTTCCAACAGTATTACCTTTACTATATCCCCACATTTGTATCCAGATTCCCCTCCTGGCAAAATTGTAAGCCCATTGGCAGATGCCAAACTACTAACAATATTTGATTTGTCCATACCGCTAGTCCGAGTTTCTATCTTTCCATTTACAATAGATACCTTACTTCTAATAAGTCGAGTAAAGGAATTGGCATCTGGGAAATTCTCTTTTAATACCGCGTCCACAATAGGTAAGCGCGGGTTTTCTATAAATAAAAGGCTTTTTATGATCGGATTTGTAAATAACTCAAAACCAACATAGCAAGCAGATGGGTTCCCTGAAAGTCCAAATAATAATTTTCCATTTAAATTCGCTACCGTAGTGACACTGCCAGGCCTCATCGCAATTTTATTAAAAAGAACTTCTGCTCCAAGCTTACGGTAAATTTCTGGCAATAAATCATAATCGCCAACTGAAACACCACCTGTTGTTATCAACATATCAACCGAATCTATTTTTTGGCGAATAGCTTCAAAACTTGTTTCCATGACATCTGGCAACTTGCCGAAATAGCGAGGAACCGCTCCTGCTCGTTCAATTTGTGCTAGTATCATATAGGCATTGCTGTTCCTTATTTTTCCTTCCTCCAGTTCCTCATGCACTTCCAATAATTCCGTTCCAGTTGCAAATAAACCTATAGTTGGTTTTTTGGCAACTGGAACTTGTTCTATACCAAATGTTGCTAAAACCGCCACTACTCCTGGATTGATTTTAGTTCCTTTTTTTAATAAGACTTCCCCCTTTTTTACATCCTCTCCTTGAAAAGAGATATTTTCTCCTTTACGTAACATATGATCTATTTTTATATATGTTTGGCCATTTTTTTTCCGCTCTACCGTCTTCTCAAGCATAACTACTGCATCGGCATCACGTGGTAACATGGCTCCTGTCATAATCCTGATTGCTTGGTACTCACCTATTTTTTTGGTCGAAACTTGCCCAGCACCAATTTCATCAATTATTTCAAACTCAACAGGCATTTCACATGATGCTCCATTTGTATCTTTTGCTCGTATTGCAAATCCATCATAGCTGGAACGATTAAATTTAGGCACATCATGTATTGCTTTTATATCTTCACTTAAATAACGGCCATTACAATGATAGATTGAAACATATTCCTTTTCTCCTTCTCTCTTGTGTTCCATCACTCTGCTTATTGCCTCTTCTATTAGGATAGGAACTCTATTTTCCACTGTCATCGACTTTCACTCCTTATTTCCATGAACCAAAAAGAATGATGTATATCCTTCCACCATTCCTCCAAATCTCTTCTGTTGATTTTGTCATTTAATTTGCGACATTTTATCCGCCTATATAAGACATTTCGACTTTTTTTCGCTGTTTTACTGTTTCTTCCGTTCTTTCATCGGAATAACGATCCCTTCTTTGTTCCCAAATGTTTTTTATAAAGCCTTCTAAAGCTGGATCATCTGCTCCTTCTCTAAGAAAATCACGAATATTATGGCCATTCCCATTAAAAAGACAGGTATATAGTTGGCCATTTGCAGAGAGCCGCGCTCTTGTACAGCTAGAGCAAAACGATTCGGAAACGGAGGTAATGAAGCCGACCAGCACACTTGCATCCTTATATTTATACTTTTTAGCTACTTCCCCAAAATAATCAGCCTCTACAGGCTCCAATTCAAAAGACTCTTGTAATTTCGCATATATTTCTTTTTTGGTAATAACATCCTTCATTTTCCATCCGTTAGTACTGCCAACATCCATATATTCAATAAACCGAAGTTCTAGCTCATTTTCTTTACAATAGGTTGCCATTGGAATTATTTCGGAATCGTTCATTCCTTTTTTGATTACCATGTTTATTTTTATACTTAAGCCAGCATTTTGCGCTGCCTCTATTCCTTTTTTTACGGGAGCTACCCCTACATTGCGTCCATTCATCTGACCAAATAATTCATCATTTATACTATCTAAACTAATATTTACTCGCTTAAGACCAGCCTGCTTTAAATCACGGGCATATTTAGGAAGAAAAATTCCATTTGTAGTCAATGCAATATCCTCTAGACCTTCTAGTTGAATAAGTCTGGCAATTAGCACTGGCAAGTCCTTGCGTAACAATGGTTCTCCACCAGTTAACCTAATCTTCTCGACTCCCAATTTTACAAATATCCTAGCTATTCTTTCTATCTCATCATAAGTTAATAATTCACTTGGAGGAAGAAAGGGATAATCTGGACCAAAAATTTCTTTCGGCATGCAGTATTGACACCTTAAATTGCAACGATCAATCACACTAATGCGCAAATCTCTCAATGGGCGATTTAAAAGATCCTTCATATCATGCTTACTCCCTTTCCCTATACATTCACCAAAGTTTCACATTTATCTTTTTATCATACCATTTTTCATAATATACAGTATATTAAAAACAAAGAAAAAAAGAAGGTTTCCCTTCTTCCTCACTCACGGTTTATCGTACGCCTAAGGCAATTTTTGCATATCTGGACATTCTATCTTTTGTCCAAGCTGGCGACCAAACGATATTTACTTCTGTATCTTTAACTTCTGGAATATCTGTTAAAGCTGCTTTTACTTGATCCACAATAACGCCTGCGAGCGGACATCCCATTGCAGTTAGCGTCATGGTTACAACCAATAATCCCTCATCATTCAGTTCTAAGTCATAAACTAATCCTAAGTTTACAATATCAATTCCAAGCTCCGGATCGATAACAAGCTCTAGTGCACCCATTATACTGTCTTTTAATTCTTCATTCATTCAAAGGCACCCCTTATTTTTATTTATGGTAAAACGTATTTATCTATCTTCTAAAAAGGAAGCTTTATCTTTATAGTTACACTATAACAAATAATTATGATTTAAAAAAAGGATTTGAATCACGCTTTTACTAATCCTTCTGCTAAATGTTTCTCAAACCATTCCACCGTTTTCAGCATGGCTCTTCTGCTTACCTTATGGCCAGTATTATCTTCAGAAAGGTATTTTAGGCGATCTGGCGCATCTTTATATAAAGGTTTTATATGCTCATAAAATTGGTGGGAATAAGCATAAGGAACAACTTCATCTTTTTTACCATGCCAGAACATAAGAGGACGTTTTTGTAACATTTCTGGTGCCTTACTTAGGTCCAATTCCTCTAACTGTTTAATTAAATCTTCAATTTCATAATCACTTAATGGAAGCTCGTAGCCCCTCTTCTTTACTTCCGAAATGGTATAATGGGCAAATTTCTCATAATATGGCATTCCCATCAAGCTTACTGCCGTATTAATCCAAGGATACTTTCTTAATGCACCTAATGTAACGATTCCCCCCATACTTGTTCCTACAATCCCAATATATTGTTCATCGATTAGCTCTTTTTCGCTGAAATAATCTTTTATCACTTCTATTTCCTCAATCGTTTTCATCACGATATTCCAGAAATGCATGTTTAATTCCATCGCTGATAATCCTTGGTCTCGCTCTCCATGATACAAACAATCAGGCAATACAACACGAAACCCCTTCTCTGCTAAATGATAAGCGAAATGAAGATTGTGTTCCTTTGCACTAGTGAAGCCATGGGTAAATTGAATATATGGTCGTTTTTGATCATAGTGGTCTTTTTTTACAATATGCAGTACAGGTATTTCCTCTATATGTAATTTTTCAACCAAAATCATCGTTCAGCCCTCCTTTTTGGAAAAAAATAAATGATTCATGTAAAATAAAGGATAACTTCCTCTTTGATGATTAGGGAAACCAATCGGACTTTAAGGACTGTTATTTCCCCCTAATCATGCCATAAGCGAAAAAACGGCAAAGAATAGAAAGGGATTTATCTCTATCATTGATTTTACATAACTTAACATAAGTGAAAGTAGAATTAACGAATAAAGTGTAATAATATTTTATATGTATAAGTAAGTGTAACATGAAGTGGCTTTTTTTTCGAAAATTACGCCCCTTAAAGCTAGAATAAAAATTACTATATTGACACTAAAGGAGACATTATGACAGAAAAACATCTAATTGCCTTAGACCTTGACGGAACGTTATTAAAAGACGATAAAACTATTTCTCCTCTTACCAAAAAAGTCATCCAAAAAGCAATGGAGGATGGTCATGAAGTAATGATTGCAACAGGAAGACCCTTCCGCGCAAGTGAAGCGATTTATCATGAATTAAATTTACATACTCCTATCGTTAACTTTAATGGAGCTTTTATTCATCATCCAAAGGATACCGATTGGGGCTTTTATCATTCTCCCCTTGATATACAAACAGCAAGGGATATTGTCGCCGCCTGCAATGATTACTCATTTCACAATATTATTGCGGAAGTAATGGATGAGGTTTATTATCATTATCACGATGAGAAATTGATTGATATTTTTTCATTAGGAAATCCAAAAGTAACTGTCGGAAATTTATTAGAATTTTTAGAAGCAGCACCTACTTCTATCCTTATTCATGCGGAGGAAGAACATGTTGCAGCCATTCGCAAGCATTTATCTGAAGTTCACGCCGATCTAATTGAACATCGCCGCTGGGCAGATCCATTTCATGTAATCGAAATTGTTAAATTAGGAATAAATAAAGCGATTGGCTTACAAAAAGTTTCTGATTACTACCAAATCCCACAAAGAAATATTATCGCATTCGGCGATGAAGACAATGATTTTGAAATGATTGAGTATGCCGGTAAAGGTGTTGCTATGGGAAATGCGATTGATGAACTAAAGACCCTTGCTAAGGATGTTACTTTATCCAATGAAGAAGACGGAATTGCTGTATATTTAAACGAAGCTTTAAATCTTCGTGTTCGCTAAAGCTGGTTATCATTACCGTCTTTAAAGACTAAAATATCGTCCATACTATAAGCGAAACAGTCACTACTGTTTCCGGGAAAATCAATGCTTCTTTCTGTCTTTCCAATTATACTCTAACACTCGGAGGGATCATCAATGGGAAAACGAAATAAATCGAAACGCTTCGTACAACAAGGAGTAGATTCCGTATCCAAGCATTCCGAACGTATCCCTTATCATATGACATATGCTGAAGCTGAGAGCTATAAAATGTCAAATGAAAGACAGTCTCATGGAGGATTAGAATAAATGGGAAATAGACTTTTTCAAGAAGCCAGACAAGCAGTTGAGGCAGCTAAATATGGAAATGGTAATGATGGCTTAGTGGATAAAGCAAAAAATGCCATAAGCTCTGCTTACGCAAATACCACATCAGCCGAACAACACCAATTAGCTGCATTACAAAAAGAGCTAGAGCAAATTCAGACACACTAATAAAAAAGCAGTCCAAGAAGGAACCCTCCATAAGCGATAGAAAAACAAATGCTTGGGAGAACGGCCTTTTAGGGGCTGCTTTTTCATTACCGAAAGTTTACTCCGGAGTAGCAATTCGCTTTTTTATATCAATTACGAAAATGTTTCTAGCACTACGGAATAGGGATCTCTTCCCTCTTCAGAAAAAAATATAATGATTGTTCCATTCGTCGGTAAATCTTTTTCCTCTATATGAATTTGCAGTGAGAATTGGTTATTACTAACTTGTAATTTCTGGTTTGCGATGAATTCATTGTGACCATCTTCGACAGAATAAAAAATGGTGCCTGTCGTAGTTGCTTTTCCTTCCACAAGATAATTCCCTCTTGTACCACTAACAGTTACATCTTCTATCTTGACTTGCTCTTTTCCTGAGTTAGCTGCTGCTGTTATGGTAAGAAACGGCAGGAAGCTGCTAATTAACATGCATAAGAATACGACAGTCGTTTTTTTCAATATCGTTCCTCCTTTAAGCTTTTCTAAAGAAACCTAGTACGGCTGTTGTTTGCACAACATTTGTAAATGCTTGGGGATCCACTTCTTTAATGATTCGTTCGATATCAAATAGCTCATAACGAGTCACGACAATCATTAGCATTTCCTTTGGCTCATTGGAAAATGCTCCTCTTGCTGGCAAAATCGTAATTCCTCTTACTAATTTTTCATGGATTGCTACTTTTAGCTCAGCTGTTTTCTTCGTAATAATCATTACCGTTAATTTTTGATGGGCTGTATGTATCGTATCAATCACTTTCGTTGCTGCATATAGATTAACGAGCGTATATAACGCTTTTTCCCATCCGAACATAGCACCTGCTGTGATAATAATAGCTCCATTTAGAATAAAGAAATAAGTACCGACAGGCTTATCCTGTACACGGGACAGAATCATAGCGATAATGTCCATGCCTCCTGTTGATGCACCCCACTTTAACGTTAATCCAACCCCCACAGCCGCAATGACACCGCCAAATACAGCATTTAACAATATATCATGGGAATAGCTTGTTTCCGGAATGATTTCCATAAATAAAGACATAAAAGCAACACTTAAAAAACTAAAGAAGGTAAATGATTTTCCGACTTTAATCCAACCAACTATTGCAATTGGAACATTCAGGATAAATAGTAAAAGCCCTGTAGAAATAGGCGTAATTTTGGATATAAGCTGAGCCACTCCTGCAAAACCGCTGGCATATACATCAGCAGGTATCAAGAAAAAATTCATAGCAATCGCATTTAATAGCGCTCCAAAGATAACAACGATTAATTTTTTTGTTAATAACCAATACATAAGTGTCCTCCAATACGATATATAGTAATTTTTACTATTTTCACTTTAACTATTCATTTGTTTTTTCTCTAAAAGTTTTATAAACTACAAATAAGTATGCCTTGTTTTCAAAAAACAAGGCATTTTCAAAGAGATTATCGTTATTTATCATAACCGTACTCCAATAACCATATGTTTTTATAAAAAAAAGAAAGAAGTGGAATGAATATGACTTTTAAAATCCTAGCAGATAGTGCGAGTGATTTACCTCTATCCTATTATGAGAAGAACGAGGTTACACTATTACCGCTAAAGGTTAACTTAGACGGTAAAGAATACGAGGATTTAAAAACGATTGAACCAGCTACTGTTTATAATGCTATACGCAGTGGACAAGTTCCAAAAACATCACAAGTTTCGCCAGCTTTATTTAAAGATGTTTTTACAACATTAGCTCAAAATAATGAAAAAGGTATTTATATTGCTTTTTCTTCGCAATTATCTGGAACATACCAAACAGCAGTAATGATTTCAGAGCAAGTAAAGGAGGAATATCCCGACTTTGCTTTAACCATCATTGATAGCAAATGTGCATCATTAGGTGCTGGTTTAGTGGTTCAAGAAGCAGTGAAACTCCGCGATCAAGGTAAAGACGTAAGTGAAATTATACCACGACTCCAATTCTTATGCGAGCATATGGAGCACTTATTTACTGTCGAAGATCTAGAATATTTAGCAAAAGGCGGACGTGTTTCGAAGGCCTCTGCATTCCTTGGCGGATTACTCAATATAAAACCTTTATTACATGTTGAAGACGGGAAATTAGTTCCTCTTGAAAAAATTCGCGGCAAAAAGAAACTCCTGCGCAGAATGATTGACCTAATAGCAGAACGAGGAGATAAGCTGGATCAACAAGTGTTCGCGATCAGCCACGCAGATGATGAAGCAACAGCTGTGGAAGTAAAAGAAATGATTATGGAAAAATTCCAGCCAAAAGAAGTATTCATTTCCTCTATCGGTGCCTCCGTAGGCTCGCACACTGGTGCTGGAACAATCGC
Organism: Niallia sp. FSL W8-0177; assembly: GCF_038006285.1. Taxonomy (NCBI): domain Bacteria; kingdom Bacillati; phylum Bacillota; class Bacilli; order Caryophanales; family Bacillaceae; genus Niallia; species Niallia sp. FSL W8-0177. Next base: position 518,910 of record NZ_JBBOUX010000001.1, on the reverse strand, counting down.
TATTTTCTTCTTAAATAAGCTACCTGAATAAGCACGGTAAAAAGTATAAAATTTACTTCTTTCACTCATACTAACAATGTTCTAACTGAACAAAAGCTGACGTTGAAAGGAGTATTTTTTTATGCCACATACTTCTGATAATGATAAAAAAGCAAAAGACAATAATGCATTGCGTCATGAAAAGAACATGATGCGTGAAAAAAACCGCAAAAAAGGCAAACATCAATACAGTAAAAAGACAGATCATTTGTAAGAAAATGGTTGCTAGATGAATAAGAAAAAGAGCTGCCAGATTATAGGCAGTTCTTTTTGATTGAAAGATTTCAGTTCAGTTTTGGCACTACCTCTAGCTGATGGAAAGTTATCTAAATCATCCTCTATTCCGTTTTGCGGAAAAGGGATCTGAGGTGGATTCTCTGTTCCCGTTTTAGCTTTTCTTTTACCAAACAGGCTCTGAGGCGAGTTCTCTGTTCCCTTTTAGCTTTCTCTTTTCCCAAAACGGGCTCTGAGGCGAGTTCTCTGTTCCCTTTTAGCTTTCTCTTTTCCCAAAACGGGCTCTGAGGCGAGTTCTCTGTTCCCTTTTAGCTTTCTCTTTTCCCAAAACGGGCTCTGAGGCGAGTTCTCTGTTCCCTTTTAGCTTTCTCTTTCCCAAAACGGGCTCTGAGATTGCTTCTCTCTTCCCTTTTATCGTTCTCTACTGCCGAAACGGGCTCTGAGGCGAGCACCTCCTGAATTCCTAGATCTTTCTAAATAAAAAAGGCATTCCAAAGCTATAACCACTTTGAAATCCCCTTATATCCGCCTACATTTTAATTATTTTGATTATCTTCCTTTAAATACGTCCAGCCTTCTTCTTGGTACACTTTATTTTCTTTCATTAGTCTCCCAAGCGCTCGTTTGAACGAACCTTTACTTAAATTAAAACGTTCCTTAATGTCCTCAGGCATACTCTTATCCCCATAAGGCATTGCGCCTTTACGAGTTATTAAATAGTCTAAGATTAGTTGGGAATCTTTATCAAGCGCTTCTTCTTTTCTCGGCAATAATGAAACATTTACAGTTCCATCTAGCTTAACATCAATGATACGCCCATTTACTTTTTCCCCTAATCTTGGTTCCTTGCCTCGCTCAGATTCATGAATAAATCCTTTAAAGCCTTCTGCTGTATAAATCCAGCTTCCTACTTTTGCTGTTCGATAAATATACCCATGAATATTTTTATTAAAATCTTCTCTTGTTGCTTTTGCTGCCATTTCTTCAATAATAGGATCCGTTGCTGGTTTTACATATAAATAGTTATTCTTATTTACCTTTAATGTTATATAAAGCATATCGCCCACTTCTGGCCATACCTCTTCATGTACTGGTAAATCATCTTCCCCTAATAGCATGTCCTTTTTTAGCCCTATATCAAAGAAACAGCCAATTTCTTCTTTGCGGTCTGTTACTTTCACCCAATCGTATTTACCTACTGCAATGGACGGAATAAAGGTACTTGAGCAAGCTCTTCCCTGTGAATCACTATATATAAAAACGCGGACTTCATCCCCCTCTTCAAATTTTTGATCAGTTTCACTGAAGTGTAAAAGCACATCTTCGTCTTCCTCTTCAATTGTCAAAAAATACCCAAAAGATGCAATCCTAGCAACTGTTAATATTTCTACGCGTCCCATATAATCTCTTAACGACATTTTGTTTCCTCCTTAAATTCTTGTCTATTTCAACTTTATCTATATTCTGCTATCCTAATTATTCCCTTATTAACGAATACTTCATGCCTAAAGTTGTTACAACTGCTTAATTTTACTATAATACAAGCATAAAAGAAATTGGATTTACTACAGAGTTGCTTTTAATTTGTGTTAAATTCCAATTAATCAGGAGGTAAATATGGCAAAAGAAAGTTCATTTGACATTGTATCCAAGGTAGATTTTTCGGAGGTTACGAATGCTGTCCAGCTTGCAATGAAAGAAATTCAAAATCGGTATGATTTTAAAGGTAGCAAGAGTAATGTGACGCTGGATAAAGAAGAATTGGTTCTTGTTTCTGATGATGAATATAAATTAGAACAGCTTAAAGATGTTCTTATTAGCAAAATGTTTAAACGTGGTATTCCTATTAAAAACTTGGATTATGGCAAAATCGAAGGTGCTTCCGGCGGTACAGTTCGTCAAAGAGCGAAATTAGTGCAGGGAATTGATCGAGATAATGCCAAAATTATTAATTCATTAATTAAAAACAGTGGCTTAAAAGTGAAAACTCAACAACAGGACGATCAAATTCGGGTTACTGCTAAAAGCCGTGATGATTTACAAAAAATTATTGCTGCTGTGAAAGATGAATCAAAAATTACGATTGATGTACAGTTTGTCAATTATCGTTAATGAAAAATAACAGCGGAAACCAAGCTGGTGAACGCCATTTTTCTTTCAGAACAAGATATTTATGGTGCTCATCATGTGTATGAACACCACTTTTCTTTCAGCACAAGATATTTATGGTGTTCATCATGTGTATGAACGCCACTTTTCTTTCAAAACAAGGTATTTATGGTGTTCATCATGCGGATGAACACCACTTTTCTTTCAAAAAAGGTTTTTATGGCGTTCATCAGGCGGATGAACACCACTTTTCTTTCCAAACAAGATAGTTATGGTGTTCATTAAACAAAGGAACGCCACTTTAATCAAACAACTTTCATCATGCTTACCCCTTCCTTTCCACAACTCCATATCACTCAACCCTATTTTTACCATGTTTATTTAAAAAAATTTGGGAAAAATAAGTAAACATGTACAGAATTAGAAGGAGTGATTGAATTGACTAATAGTAATAAGGAACAATTACAACAAACATTTCCACCACAGCATCAAGATCAGCAGCCAGGCATTCAGACAGAGATGAATCCTATACCTAAAGATGTCGATCCCTCTTATAAAGGCTCTGAAAAATTAAAAGGAAAAACTGCTATCATCACTGGAGGCGATAGTGGAATCGGACGTTCTGTTGCTATCTATTATGCAAAAGAAGGTGCTGATATCACTATCGTATACTTAGATGAGCATGACGATGCCCAAAAGACGAAAGAATTAGTCGAAGCTGAAGGAGTAAAGTGCTTACTGCTTGCTGGGGACATTGGTGATGAAGGCTTCTGTAAAGAGGTTGTAAAAAAGACCGTTTCAGAATTCGGCAAGGTTAATATTCTTGTAAATAATGCTGCAGAGCAACATCCACAATCAAGCATTCTAGATATCACGTCAGAACAATTAGAAAAAACTTTCCGCACCAATATTTTCTCAATGTTTCACTTAACAAAAGCCACTCTGCCCCACTTACAAAAAGGAGATGCGATTATTAATACAACGTCTATTACTGCGTATAAAGGTAATGAGACATTAATTGATTATTCCGCAACAAAAGGAGCTATTACGGCTTTCACTCGTTCCTTATCAGGCTCTCTTGCGGAACAAGGAATTCGAGTCAATGGGGTAGCACCAGGGCCAATTTGGACGCCACTTATCCCATCTACTTTTGATAGTGAGCAAGTTGCTTCTTTTGGAGGAAATACTCCTTTTAAACGTGCTGGCCAACCTTGTGAACTTGCCCCAGCGTATGTATATTTAGCTAGCAATGATTCTACCTATGTAACTGGACAGGTTATCCATGTCAACGGCGGTACGATTGTTAACGGCTAATCTTTTTATATAAATTCACTCAGAATCGCTCGCATGCATTTTGCGAGCGATTTTTTTTAATGTAAACAATTCGCTTCTCTCCTTTTAAAATCTAGCTAAACTGGCAACACTAGTGGCAAAAGAGATAGCAAGATTACAAAGGGAGTGTGAGAAAAGTGATTGATTTAGCCTCTATTTACCATCGCAGTGGAGATAATTACTGTTATTTACAAAATAAAGACACTCTCCATATCCGGATCCGGACAAAAAAGGCAAATGTCACTGAAATAGAATTAATCTATGGAGATCAATACGAAATAGTCGACTATCAGTGGGTATCCCAGCGGTTATCGATGGAAAAAAGCGGTTCTGATTCTCTATTTGATTATTGGCATTGTACGATAACAAATAAAAAAAGAGTTCGCTATGGCTTTATTCTCCGAGATTCGGAACAGCAAGTAACTTATACCGAAAAGGGATTCTTTCCATTTATTCCAGAAGATGCTGGCTTTTACTTTTGCTTGCCATATCTTCATCTGAAAGACGTTTTTACTCCACCATCTTGGGTATCACAAACGATTTGGTATCAAATTTTTCCAGAGCGTTTCCGCAATGGGGATAGCTCTTTAAATCCAGTTGATACTGCACAATGGGGACAAGAGGAGCCTGGCTTATATAATTTCTTCGGCGGAGACTTTCAAGGTATTATGGACTCCCTAGACTATCTTACAGACCTTGGGATTACAGGGATTTATCTTACTCCAATTTTTCACGCTAAAAGCAATCATAAATACGATACGATTAACTATTTAGAAGTAGACCCGCAATTTGGCGATAGGGAGATGCTTAAGTACCTTGTGAAAGAATGTCATAATCGAGGGATTCGAGTGATGCTTGATGCCGTTTTCAATCATTGCGGCTATCATTTTCCGCCCTTTCAAGATGTACTAAAGAATGAAGAGCGTTCACGCTATAAAGATTGGTTCCATATACATAAATTTCCGTTAAAAGAAAATGATATGCTGCATTATGAAACATTCGGTTTCTATGAAGCCATGCCTAAATTTAATACAGCCAATCCAGAAGTAAAAGAATATCTACTTCATGTAGCGAAATATTGGATTACAGAATGTGATATTGATGGCTGGCGCTTAGATGTTGCCAATGAGATTGACCATGAATTTTGGCGTTCCTTCCGATCTGTTGTAAAATCATTAAAGCCTGACATTTTCATTCTCGGGGAAATTTGGCATGATTCCTTACCGTGGTTAAGAGGAGATCAATTTGATTCGGTAATGAATTATCCATTACTAACAAAAGCATTACAATTTTTTGCATATGATATGATTTCCCCTCAACAATTTATGGAAGAAATGACCACAACCTTACAAGCCTATCCAGATACAGTCAATAATGTATTATTTAATATTATCGGCAGTCATGATACACCACGAATTCTTCATGAATGCAGCTACCGGAAAGAACGAGTGAGGCTTTTATTTACCTTTCTTTTCACCTACCCTGGCACCCCTTGTATATATTATGGAGATGAAATCGGCTTAGGTGGCGGCAGCGATCCTGGATGTCGAAAATGTATGCCTTGGAATACAGAAGAACATGATACGGAGCTAAAAGAATTTGTTAAGCGATTGATTCAAGTACACAAACAAAGTTCCCCTCTTATCAATAATGGCACTTTTTATTTTCTATCCCAGTCTGATTCCTGTTTAGCCTATTATACAAAAGAGGAAGAGGAAATTCTTTTAACGGTTATCAATAAGAGTGACAAGGAAGCACAATTTCTTCTCCCCTTTCCATTACGCGGAAAAAAAATCTCTCTTTTATTAACAGAAGAAGAGTATGCTGCTGAATCAGATGATCTTGCCGTAATACTAGGACCATATGAATGCAGTATCCTTCGTTTCAATATGAATTATGAATATATCCATACAAGGTAATCTATCAGGCGAACATCGATTAAGATGATCACCTGATTCTTTTTTCCAAAAGATGCAAAATAATGATTGTTTCCTATCTTTGAACGTACTATATTTACTATTATATCGAATTGTTACAATTGTCAGGGGGAAACAAAGTGAATCAGCAAACAGTACCTAAATCCATTGGGATTCCACTCCTTATATCGATTATCGCTATCTCATTTTCTGCGATTTTCGTAAAATGGTCGGAGGCACCTGCCACTATTTTAAGTATGTACAGGATGTGGCTTGCCTGTCTTATTATGATTCCTATGGTCTACATCCATCGAAATGATTTTAAAAAACTAACAAAAAGAGATTGGGCATTCTTATTTTTTTCAGGCTCTTTTTTGGCATTGCATTTTGCCCTATGGTTTAGTTCTCTAAAGTTTACTACGGTAGCCAGCTCTACGATTATATTGGCTTTACAGCCTATTGTTTCTCTTCTTGGCGGGTTTATTTTCTTTCGGGAGAGAACTACCTCTACTGCTATTATGACTATGGGGATTGCCATTATTGGGGCGATAATGATTGGCTGGGGAGACATTGGATTAGACAGCAATGCTATTATAGGAGATGTTCTTTCTTTCTTAAGTGTAATTGCTGTAGTCGGCTACTTATTAATCGGTCAAAATATTATCAAAAAAATGACTCACTGGATCTATACGTTTACTGTTTTCTTTTTCGCTGCTTGTTTGTTAACCGTTTATAATCTATTGGCTGGTGAGGCATTAACAGGCTATTCTGGCAGAGAATGGGGTATATTTGTTTTGCTTGCGATTGTTCCAACACTTGCACATGTCATTAATAATTGGTTACTTAATTATGTTAATGCAACAACTATTTCCATGAGTATTCTCGGTGAGCCAGTCGGAGCCACACTTTTAGCTGTTTTACTATTGAATGAGCAATTAATCTTCGCACAACTTTTAGGTGGATTACTCGTTTTGTTCGGGGTGTTCTTTTTCCTCCTACAAAAGCAACCTAAATCTACCATTACGCAAGAAAAACCAATTGGTTAGATTAACAAGGAAACAGCAAGACTAGAATATAATCAAATATGATTTTTATAAGGCGAGCTATTCAATATATTTAAGTGCAATAGATAATAGTGTAAATCTTAGGCCGGAAATATTATTCCGGCCCTTTTTCTTTCCAAACCTCACCAATCAATCCTTTAAAAATCGCAAAAATCTTTTCCTCTTCTGCATATTCCTAGTAAATTAGCAAATACTACTTTAAGCATATACCATATTTCTAATTAGGAGATTCTTTTTCATGCTAAAAGAAAATCTATCTTTAAGTCAGTTATTTGCCATTATTATAGGCTTTAACTTAGGGACAACGCTTGTGGTGGTGCTTGGTATTACAGCAAAAGAGGATGCTTGGATTACCGTTCTTCTATCTACCATTATCGGCTTAGTAGTGTCCTCCTTTTTTCTTCATATAAATGAGCTAGTACCTTCTAAAAATTTGTTTGAAATTATTGAGTTTGGATTCAATAGATTTATGGCAATCCCTATTACCCTCGTCTATTCCCTTTATTTTTTTTATCTAGCCGCAAGAACGATCAGGGATTTTGGGGAATTAACATCTACCTTTATCCTTCCTTTAACTCCTATTGAAATCATCGTTATTACTTTAATGCTTATTATTGGCTATATTTTGTATTTGGGAATTGAAATCTTAGGGCGGACAACAGAAATATTTACTCCATACTCAGCAGTATTTCTGATCTTGCTTATTATCTTTTTATTTGCTAGTGGCAATCTGTCTATTACAAAGATTCAACCTGTATTAGCAAGAGGGATACTACCAATAGTGAAGGCTATATTTCCAATCGAAGTGAGTAGACCTTATGGAGAAATGCTTGTTATGACGTGTATATTTCCTCTCATAACGAATGTAAAATGGAGAAAAAAATCTGTTCTAGCTTCCGTAGCTGTATCAGGTTTTTTGCTCACCATTGCTACATTAATTATTATTTTATCATTAGGGATTAATACTTCCTCCAGGGCTACATTTCCCCTTTTAAGTACGACAAGACTTATTTCAATTGGAGAGTTTATTGAAAGAATAGATGCTCTAGCTGTTTTTATTATCATATTAGGAATAGTTATCAAGAGCTCTATCTTTATTTATTCCGGCTTAAAGGGATTAGAATATATTTTTAAACAGCCCTATCGCTTCTATGTTGTACCTATTATTTGTCTTATTTCGATGTTTTCTATTTTCATTAGTATGGAAATAAATGACCATGTTCGAGAAGGTGCAGTGGTTGTTCCGTATCTCCTATATATACCTTTGCAATTTGCCTTCCCTTGCTTTTTATTATTTATTCTATTAATCAAGAAGGTTAAATCACATAACAATCCCTAGCTAGCAGAGTCATTCCTGCTAGCTAGGGATTGTTTAATTATTCACTATTTTATTCGACAATATTAATCTGATAGTCTTTAAACCAATAATGGATTTGTACTAAATGGGCAAGTAATTGTGGACCTGTCATCAATTGGCCGAACCATGGTTCTTTAAATGCAGAGCCTTCTGTTTCAATAATTTCGGTGAGACTTTCCTTATCAAAGAATTCATATAAAACAGAACTTTTATCTGCTAAAGCACTTTTCAGCATATCACTTACTGTTTTTGTGTAAATGGGATTATGTGTTTTAGGATATGGACTTTTTTTGCGATAGAGCACTTCATCTGGTAGGATTCCTTCTAACGCTTTCCGTAATAATCCTTTCTCTCTTCCCATGTAATTTTTCATTTCCCATGGTACATTCCACACATATTCAACTAAACGATGGTCAGCAAATGGTACACGCACCTCTAGGCTTGCTCCCATACTCATTCTATCTTTCCGCTCTAATAAAGTAGTCATAAACCATAATTGATTGAGATAAAACAATTCTCGACGCTTAGCATCTTCTTTACTTTCTCCTGCTAACTTTGGTGTTTCTGCAATGGTTTGATTATATTTATCCATCATATAATCTTCTAATTGCAATTTATTGCTCCACGAATCTTTCAATAAGTTTTGTCGTTCTTGGATCGATCTCATCCATGGAAAGCCTCCTCTTTGCAAATCGGCCTCTCTTCTAAACCATGGATAGCCTCCAAAAATTTCATCTGCGCATTCCCCAGATAAGCTAACGACAAAGTCTTTTTTTATTTCTCGACAAAACCATAAAAGGGAAGAATCTACATCTGCCATACCAGGCACATCTCTGACTGTTACTGCCTCATGTAAAAAGTCAGCTAATGTCTCTTGGGTGATGATACAATTATGGTGAATGGTTCCAAATGTATCTGTCATTTTTTTTATATACACACCATCTGAATTTGGCTGAAATTCATTTGCTTTAAAGAACTTATCATTGCCTTCATAATCGATGGAATACGTATGAAGCGGTCCTTTCCCTGTTCTTTTATATTCCATGGAAGCAATTGCTGTAATAGCACTTGAATCCACTCCACCTGAAAGAAACGTGCTTAATGGTACATCTGATACTAATTGTCTTTTCACAGCATCTTTAAAAAGAAAGCGTACTTTTTCGACCGTTTCCTCAAAAGTATCCGTATGTTCTTCACTCTTCACATTCCAATAACGCCATACTTTAAGTCCATCCTGAGTAAATTTTAATGCATGCCCTGGCCGAAGCTCTTTAATCCCTTTGAAAATACCACTTCCTGGTGTATGAGAAGGTCCAAGTGCAAACACCTCAGCTAACCCTTCTCTATCCAGCTCTGCTTTCACATTTGGATGGGCTAGTAATGCCTTCAATTCCGACCCAAAAATAAAACCAGTGCTAATTTCCGTGTAAAATAATGGTTTCACTCCTAAACGATCTCTTCCAATAAATAAGGAGTTCCGTTTCTCATCCCAAACAGCAAAAGCAAATATTCCGTTTAAGTATTGCAGACAATCTTCTCCCCACTCCATATAGGAAGTAAGTAAAACTTCTGTATCAGAATGACCTTGAAATGAATATCCTTTTATTAGTAATTCTTTTCTTATGTCTTCAGTATTATACAACTCACCATTGTAGCAAATAGTGTAGTGAAATTCTTGTTTTTCTTTTGTCATTGGTTGAATACCATTTAGCGGATCTACTACCACTAAGCGTTTATGACCGAATCCTGCATGTAATGCAGTCCAAACATTTGTATCATCAGGGCCTCTTTTTGCCAATGTTTCAGCCATAGCCGATAAAATTTCCGACTCGTTTCTTAAATCTTTTTTGTAATCAACCCAACCTGTTATTCCACACATGATTATCATCCTTTCTTTCGTGGAACTTATGATTAGATACCAATCAATCAGTATGAGGTATTCTATGCACCAAATCAAAAATGGTTATTTGTCCATAACAGGTTTATATATGTTCCATTCAAAAAAGAGAAATTAATCGTTTTCAATGTTTTAAGGAAGGAAAAAGAAGGATTAGTTATAAAATTTTGTTTATCTGTCTAAAAAGAATTTATGGGCGTGTAATCTTTGGGAGGTTTACAATGAACAATCAGCATAGATCAAAACTTATTGAATTTCAAACACGTGCCTTTACGAAAGGTACAGTCGAATATATAAATAATCAATGGATTTTTTTTGATGAAGAAACAGAAGAAGCAGCCATGCTGGATGAATATTTACACCAAGAAATTGAGATACGTTCTTTCAATCGCTGGCGAAAAGGCATTCTCCTGGAGGATGGCAAAGTAAATGTTTCTGGTACCATTCATTTTCTAGAGCACGAAGATCCTATCCGCATAAGAAAACACCTTGTGTTTGCTTTAGAAGAATTATTAGACGACTTAAGCGACGATAGCTTTTATCAGTTTATCACTACTTTAAATTCGATGAAGTTCTCCATATACGATTGTATATACTGTTATAATCATCTTACTTTTTTAAAGGATGAAAAACGAAAGAACGGGGTTAATATGATGATTTTTGATAATGAAGAAGGACTTTGTAGTGTTAATCATCATTTCTTTTATAATGAAAAAAGCACAGACCGCTTTGAATTCACCTTAAATACTGGAAAACGAATGATTGTGGAAAAATTGACTTCTTAAAAATGATCTGAATAAACTGTCGACAGAATGAATGCCTGCCGACAGTTTTCATTGTCTGATAAGCAATCGAAGCTCCCTTATTTCCATCCAAAAACAACTTCCGTTAATTTTTTGCCGCCTATTTCAACTTCTTCAGTCCCGATTCTTTTCCCGCCATTGGCTTCATAAAACTTACAAGCCGGATTATCTGCTAAAGCCAAAATAATCATCGGGAAGAGACCGATTTCCTTTAAATATTCCATTACCTTTTTTACTAACAAGCTTCCAATCCCTTGTCCTTGAAATGCTTCCAAAAGGTAGATGGCGTATAACTCACCAACATAACCTGGATACTGTCCGCTTCTTTCTTTTCCTCCATTAGCGAAACCAATAATTTCTCCAGTTTCATTTTCAGCAACAAAGACACTTCCAGTCGGGATTGCTTTCTTCCATATCTCTTCTCTTTCCTCATAATTAAGCCTTTCTAAAAATAAATCCGGAACTATTCCTTTATAAGTAGTGCGCCAACTATCTACATGTACTTTTGCAATCCTTTTGGCATCCTCATCCTTCGCTTTTCTAATAATCATCTGTGCTCTCCTTTTTTCCTTCTATTTGGAGGGATTTCTTCACTTCCCATTTCTCAAACCAAGTTACTTCAAGTCCAATTGAACCTGTTTGTATCCACTCTATTGCCTTTAGCACAAGTGGAGAAGCATTATGTATAGACAGATCGTTTAAGGCGACCCATTCCGCACCAAACGAATCCTGTCCTTCAAATTGCTTTGGTATTGAAATTTCCCCGCCTACTTTCCTTACTGTATAAAAAGCAGCGATATGATGAATATGAGTATATTCTCTCCATATACAAGGAAATAAAAAATCAGCCATACCTATTTGCTTCTCTATGGCAATCTTTATCCCCGTCTCTTCGAGAAACTCTCTCCTCATGGCTGTCGCCAAACTTTCCTCTGGTTCCAAGCTTCCTCCTGGCAAATCAAAGCGATTAGCATAAGGTCCTCTTTTCTTATGTATTACGAGTAATTTATCATTTTCCGTGTTAACCCCATACACCCCAAACGGCCGATGAAACTTTCTCTCTTCTTTCAATCCTATCCCCCCCTATTCATTTGATTGCACTCTTTCTAAAGATAATTAACTTGATTTTATCAGAATTCAAAAGCTTACTCCATTCTCTAAAACCAACTACTATTGTTATAGTCAGCATGCTTCCAGAAAGAAGGAAGCCTTCTCCCATGTATCCATTATTTCTCCAAAAAAGTAAAAAAGCATAAGGAAGTCTATCTATCCTTATGCTTTAAGCACTCTACTTATATAGCCATACAACCATTTCACATTCTCCTCTATTTCCCCAGGAATAATAAGGAATGAGTGTAAGTTCTTTCTTTTCTGTATTCCCCCTGAAATTAAATTGGTATAATGTTTCATGCCAACTTCTATCGACTAGTTCATGATCTGCTTCCACCATAAGTTGAGTAATCCCATTTAATACACCTGGCTGATAGCATACCTTTGCCCATTCAAGGTTTTTGGGGTTGATATGATAGGTTTGTAGTTTCTCTTCATTATCTATCGATTCTGCACAGTAAACAAAAGGGCCCCTTTGTATAGCTATACGATTAACATCGGCAACTACGTTAGGATTTGCCGTGACAGCCAACACTGGTGTCTCAAAGACAAGTTCCACTATTTCTCCATTCCACTTCCTTTTTAATTCCATATAGCCATCAATCATATTTATTTCGATTGTAGTTCCTTCCACATATAGTAATGGATTTTTTAGCCACTCGGGAATACGAATTTTTAAAGTAACTAATTGCCCATCCGTTTTGAGGCGATATTTCACCCTATTTTGCTTCGGAAATTCTGTCATTTGCTCTAAGGTGCCTCCCGGAAAGTCTAGGTTACTAGAAACAAATAGATTGCTGTAAATGATTTGTCTTTCTTCATCCCATGTATAAAAGTAACGCTGGATGGAACCGATTGTTCGCGCAAAGTTTGGCGGACAGCAAGCACAACCAAGCCAATTTGGCCGCTGGGACTTCACATGCCCTTGCCCAGGATTATTCTTACTTATGGACGGATATACTTCCAGTGGATTCACATAGAAAAAATGTTCTCCATCAATAGATGCTCCAGAAAGAGCACCATTATATAATGCCCGTTCCATAATCTCTATGTATTCTGCCTTTTGTTCTATTTTAAACATCTCATACGCAAAATAAATAAGAGCGATAGAGGCACATGTCTCACAGTACATGGTGTCATTCGGCAAATCATATTCACCTGTAAATGCCTCCCCATGAACAGTAGAACCAACACCAGCAGTTATATACATCTTCTTCTTGATAACGTCCCGCCAAATTTCTTTACAAGCCATAAATAGTTGTTCATCGTTTGAATGTTTTGCAATCCTTGCCATCCCAGTTGCCATATACAACATTCGAACTGCATGGCCAACTGCTGTTGTCTGCTTTTTCGGCTGAATATATGCTTGTAAATACTTTAAATCAATCTTTGGATGCTCATTTGTTATTCCGTCTTTATTGTTTTGCTCTACTTGCTTGTCATAGAATAATGGATCTTTTCCTCTCACATCTATAAAGAAGGCTGCTAAATCTAAATATTTCTTCTCCCCAGTAAACTCATACAATTTTGCTAACGCTAGTTCAATTTCTTGGTGACCATCAGCTCCCTGTATTTTTCCTTCTTCATAACCAAAATGCTTTGCAATATTGTCTACTACCTTTAATGCAATCTGCAATAATGCTCTTTTCCCTGTAGCTTCTGTATAGCCTATAGCCGCTTCAATTAAGTGTCCAGCGCAATATAATTCATGACTATAGTACAGCTCACGATATTTTCTATTAGGAAATTTCACTTGAAAAAAAGTTTGTAAATAGCCATCTTTTTCTTGTGCCTTGCCAATTAAATCGATGACACTGTCAGCAAGCTCCTCTAATTCCTTATCTGGAGAAATTTGCAAACTGTATGAAACTGCTTCTAGCCATTTGTACACATCACTATCTTGAAAAAACCAGCCGTAATGTTCTCCACCTTTTAATCCAGCTGCTATGCGAAAATTTTCGATAGCATTGCTTTTCTCTGCTGGTAAACTCTCATCCTCTCTTTCCCTCTCAATATTAATATCCATATCGTTATCCATCACTTTATATTGAAAGGGAATTGTTTTGTGCTTAATATTTTTGACATAATAATTCCAAAATGTATCCTTTATATGCACCTTGTTTAAGGCAAATTCACTTAACAATTTACTTCCTCCATTCCTTTTTGACACCGTTTTCAATAGTTTAACTGTTTTCACGTATGATGTAAGTAGGATAACAAATAGATGTGGTGGACATAAACTAGATGATCATGCTACCATATCTTCAAAAGGAGGAAAAAAGATGCAAGAAACGTATATACTTTCCCGTCTAACAGGAGCGGTACCCTTTCATTCAGCTGGTTTATTTGTGTCAGATGTTCCATGGTCTCATGCACCAAGAAAAAATCCAAATGAAGAAATTATCCTATGTATTTCTGGTACTCTCTATTTAGAGGTAGATAATACCGCATATGAATTAAAAGAAAATGAATTTCTTTTCATTCCTGCCAACACATCCTTTAAAGGTAGTAAACACTCAGAAAAGGGCCTATCATTCTATTGGTTCCACTTTTATCTTCCACAAGGAAAAAAGGCTGTTTCAAATCCCTACGCACAAAAAAGCTCCTCTCCAGAAATATATTTACCTTTGTATTCATCTGAAATGAATCTTTCTAAAACCATCATTTTGTTAAATCAATTAATCGCAAGCATGAAATCATCTCAAACAAATAATGGTTTTCTTGATTATTTAGTAACAGCTATCCTATTAGAGCTTAGTGAGGAAGCCCGTAGTGTCTATGAAGATTCTGCCGAGAGAGAACCACATAATCGTTTCTTACACTATGTAAAAGAATGGATTCGGATGAACAGCAATCACCCCTTAACAATAGAAGAAATCGCCAATCATTTTGGATATAATAAAGCTTACTTATCACATACTTTTTCAAAAAATATCGGAACAACAATTAGCCAATTTATTCTTCAAGTTAGATTAGAGAAGGCAAAATCATTATTATTAAACACGAATGATACTGTTACGAAAGTTGCTGCCGACTGTGGTTTTAAAGATGAGAAATATTTTATGAGAGTATTTAAGCAAACAGAAAACATGACACCAACTGCTTTCCGTTCTGCCTTAAGGCATATTAAATTAAATAATATTTAAGATAATGATACTATAAACTTAATAAACTTTATCAATAAAAATATTAACATTAATATTAATCATTCTTTGGATTAAAAGAAAACATTTACAGAGATTAATTTCCGTGTTATTTTTTGTATAAGAAAGAAACTTTACAGTTAATCAAACATACTGAAAGAAGGGGTCTATATGCAATTGGGGATCGATAAATCCTCTTTAGTCGTGTACGAAGCTTTAGCAAGTGAAGTTCGAATGACAATTATTCAGTTACTGTCTAAAAATAAAATGAATATAAAAGAGCTTGCCAAAGAATTGGGCATCAGCAGTGCAATTGTAACAAAGCATGTAAAAAAATTAGAAGATGCAGGTCTAATAAAGACTGAAAAGATTCCAGGAAAGTCCGGATTACAAAAAATTTCCATGTTAAAAGTAGACCACATCGAAATCAATTTTCCGAAGAAAATCTATCATTCTTTTGCTTCTTACGAAACCTCTGTTCCAATTGGTCATTACACAGATTATGATTTAAAACCAACCTGTGGATTAGCTTCTGAAAAGGATTTTATTGGCAGAGTAGATGAACCGAAACTCTTTATGGATCCAAAAAGAGTGGAAGCAGAAATTTTGTGGTTTACTCAAGGCTTTATCCAATACACCATCCCAAACTTTTTAAAAAAGGAAGAAAAAATCCAGCAATTTGAAATTAGTTTAGAAGTGTGTTCAGAATTTCCATTTTCTAATGATAATTGGCCTTCTGATATTACCTTTTCACTAAATGGATTAGAACTTGGAACTTGGAGAAGTCCAGGAGACTTTGCAGATACACGAGGTAAACTTACACCTGAATGGTGGCCGCATAATCTAAATCAATACGGGCTTCTTAAAACACTGCGAATTACAAACCATGGTACATATATTGATGGAGATCCAATATCCGCAGTTACCATCAATGAATTGGATGACAACTGTGATCGCTGGACATTTCGAATTGAAGTGAAAGAAGATGCTGAATATGTTGGAGGCGCCACTATTTTTGGGAAGAAATTCGGAAATCACCCACAGGACATTATTTTCAAAGTCTATTATTTATAAGAGAAGGACTTACTTTAATGCATTGGGAAACAGTCACTTGTTTCCCTTACCTTCCTCGTTGCTTCCTTCCCAATTAAAAAAGTCCTCTATTATATAGAAGACTTTCTTTCAAGCCTATTCGTTTATCCCTTTATCGGCAGCAAAAATGATTCCTGCCTTTTTTCTTGCCATTGTAAGAATCTCCATCACTTGAAGACTATGTTCTAGTCTTTTTAGCATTTCACTTTTGTTTTTCTCGCGTATTATTTTTTCAAATGCAACAAATTCTTCATACATTCGATGTTTATGCTCATTTTTATTTATCTTCTCTTCTACATTACTTGCATTGCTGATAGTAAATGAATCTATGCTGTTAACAGGCCCATCAATTGTCAAAAAGCCATTATCGCCTTGAATAGTCGCAAATGATGCTCCCCTGCTATCTTTAGAACCTATACATACCGCTTTAAAGCGCTCATACTCTAAAACCAAGACTCCAGAGGTATCAATCCCTCGTGACAAATTGGGATAATACTGCACCTCCATTGGTTTTCCAAATAATCCAACAACGAAATGAATATTGTAACTGTTAATATCCATTAAGGCGCCACCTGACATCTCTGGATTAAAAGCTGGTAAAATGTTTCCCTCTTTAAAAGCATCATAACGTGAGGAGTACTGTGAATAATTTGCTTCTACCACCTTGATATCTCCTAACTTAGGAAGCAACTCTTTTATTTGTAAAAAATTCCCTCTATATTGATTAGTAATTGCTTCTATTAAATAAAGATCATTCCTTTGGGCAATCTTTTCTAATTCCTGCAATTCCTTTAAATTAGAGGTAAAAGGCTTCTCACAAATAACATGTTTTCTGGCTTCCAAAGCTTGTTTTGTATAGGAATAATGAAGCTGATTAGGCAATGCTATATAAACGACATCTATATCAGTATCTGCAAGCATCTCTTTATAATCAACATATATTTTGTTTATAAGATATTCCTTTTGTAAGTCTAACAAAAATCCCTTTTTATTGGGTCTTCCAAAAATCGCCATCAAGTCAATTTGTGGAATAGATTTAAACATAGGTAATAAATCTTGAACAATCTTTCCTGCTCCCACTATTCCAAGTTTCATTTTATTTACATCCCTTCATTCCCGCTTCTAAAATTGCCAATTGTAATAGCGTTTCCTCATCTTTTATTATTTTTTCTTCCCCATGGATGATTGTATTATACATTTCATCATACACTCGCCCATAATCCCCTGCCTTTGATACAACTTTTTCTTCATGGTAATCTCCGTTCTCATCTATATAAGTTAGGGTACCATAATGTTCTGGTTGGTCTATCCCAAAACTCTCTCCATCAGGCATATAGAAAAGTTTTAAATGTTCCTCTTGTCTATCTTTCGAATGTTTAATGAAGCTTCCCTTCTTACCGTAAACAACAAAGCTTGGTCTTTCTTTTAGACGGAAGTAACTTGACTTAATCGAAACCTTTAACTGATCATAATAAAAATCTAAGTCAAAATAGTCATTCATTCGTCCTTGTCCTAGTAATTGTCTTACATCATAATGAACATGCTGCGGTTTTCCAAAATAAGATATGACCTGGTCGATCGTATGGGTACCATGTCCGTACATAAAGCTGCGATAATTATTATAAACCTGGACTGATTCTGGCACTTCTGGTCGATAATAGTCATAATTCAATTCTACTTCTAATAAATCTCCTAATTTACCACTCTCTATCACTTTTTTTGTTGTCAGAAAATCTGAATCATAACGGCGGTTTTGATAGCATTGAACAACAAGTCCTTTTTCTTTTGCATATAGGAATATTTCTTCGGCTTCTTCTACCGACATCATAAATGGCTTTTCCACTAGCACATGTTTATTATGATCTAAAGCTAACTTAGCAAATGCATAATGATAGTCATGAGATGTTGTTACTACGAGTAATTGAATCTCTTGATCCTTGAGTATCTCATTTAAATCCGTAGTATAATGAATATGTTTATGTTTCTTCCATGTATCATGGGCTGGGTTTCTACGATAAATTGTTTTCACCTTAATATGGTCTCTTTGTAAAGTAAAAGGAAGATGATACCGATTTGTACTTTTGCCATTTCCTATGTATCCAATTGTCAGCATAAAAGGCACTCCTTTTTTCCTTAATGGGATTATTATAGGATGGAATAACAGAGAATTCCATGTAAAGCTTTTGCATTAATGGATTTAGGATAAAATGTTCAAGCTTCCATCTGAAATTAAGCTGATTTAATGAACAAAATGTTCAATTTTAAAGGGGTGAGCCGATTTGTTGCTAAAACAAATTGCCAATAGAACGGATTATACAGCAGCAGAAAAAAATATTGCAAAATATATTTTGGAGAATGCTAACTTAATTGAGAGAATGACAATCCAAGAGTTAGCACAAAAAACATTTACTTCTCATACTTCTATCATTCGCTTTGCACAAAAGTTAGGAATGAAGGGCTTTAAAGATTTTAAAATTATGCTTGTTAAATCGATCGAGCAAAAAAACCATGTTTTATCTGAAATTAATCCGAATATCCCATTTGAGGATGATGCTTCTCTTATGAAAATCAGCCAGGATATGATGTATTTAACGCAACAGGCCATCAAAGAAAGCTATGAGCTCTTAAAGGAAAAATCCCTTTTTAAAATGACTAAGTATCTATACAATTCAAACCGCATCTTTATGTATGCTGTAGGAGATTCGCAAATTCGGGCCGAAAGTTTCCAAAATAAACTTTTGAAGATAAATAAATATGCCATAATCGCAACGGCCCGTAATGAATTTGCCAACAACACTGTTAACATTAAAAGGAATGACTGCGCCTTTTTTATTACTTATGAAGCTAAATCAAATGAGGACTTCATTGCTGCTCGTATATTAAAAGAAAGAAAGGTGCCGATTTTATTGTTAACCGCCTTTCCTGAAAGTAAATTAGCCAAAATGGCAGATGTTGTTTTAACCATACCAGCTTTAGAAAAGAAAGAAACAGACAAAATCGCTACCTTTGCATCACAAGTATCCATTGATTATGTACTTAATGTCTTATTTTCCAGCTTGTATCAAATAAATTACACACAGAACAGAGAGCATCAAAGAAAAAGTACGGAATTAATAGATCGCTTTTCTTTTTAAAATATAAGAAAATCCCTTAGTCTAAATATAGTTAAACTAGGGGATTTAAAAACGACACTATCTGCTAAGGCTTCCATTTCTTCCAAAATAAAAGATTTACAAAGAAAAGCAACAGAGCGTAAATATATACACCATAAGGAAAAGTACTACTGATATAATGGATACCTGCTAAAATCGGCAATGGAATGAGCAGAAGGAATAATCTCCAGCTTTGTTGATTTCCACCTGATTCAAAAGACAGTGAAAAAGGGATTTGTTTATCTAATAACAAATTACAAACAATAGCATAAAAGAAAGCAGATAGAAAGACTACTAGCAAATCAGGAATAATTCTTATTCCAAACAGAAATAAAAACACAAAGCTTAATAAAAAATAAATAGGTAAATATAATTTGCTAATGACTGCTTTTAATGAACCTTTATAATACGCAGAAAAGTCAGCGACGGGGAGAATAGTAAAAATCCAAGCCCCTTTATATTTTCCGGAAAACCTCAACATAAAAATAATTGTTGGGATATTAATCATGGTAAAATAAATCGTTAAATAAGCCGAACTCGTGGAAAAATCGATATCCTCCAAATTCGTTCCACTATAAAGAAATAAAAAGGGAATAACGATCGAAAAACCGATTGACGGATAAACCTTTAGCTTAAAATCTCTTTCCTGGCTGATCATTTGCTCTGTGAAATGATAAAAGGCTTTTTCTTCCCTGCTTTTTATATATAGCGATAATACCCACTCTTTAATCTTCAATATCTTTCTTTTTCTCGCCTTACTTTGACTTGTTAATTTTTCTAAACTTTTCTCAAAAACAGGAACTAGCCTTCCATAAATAATAATAGCGAGGATCGGTAAAACAAAGGCGATTGTCGCAAGAAGGATCATCATCATTTCCGTATTTCCGTTCAAAACCCATTCATACGGTCCTGCAAACCACATAGGAACAATGAATAGATGCCACCAATGCACTTCATAAATAATATTTAAATCAACAAATTCAAAGCTTCGAATTACAATCTGATACCCTATCATAATCATGATAGATAGACCGATCTGCACATAGTTAATAACATCTTTTAACTTTTCCCCATCAAAAAAACGCAAAATAGCCAAATATAATAATGCTGTCATAACAACAATAAATAAATTGGCTAACACAAGAAGAACAATGGTTAATAGAAAAAAGACGATTCCTTGTTTGATCAAACTTACCATTAGCGGAACAAGCGTTATGGCAATCGTTAGTTGTGACAAATAAATCATTATATGCAACACTTTCGCTGCATTAATGGTTTTTCTATTAACTGGCTTCGAATGGACAATATGCTTATCGCGAACATCTAATAAGACAGCAGAAAAATCGGAAATCATAGAGGTCATAACAAGAAATAAAATGATTCCAAAAGAGATACTCATTTGAAAAAGATAATTATCCCCGAAAGCCATAAAGGGAATAAGAATTAATCCCATTAAGGCATATAACCACAAAGATTTGATATAGGCGTATTTATCCTCTTTTTTTTCTTTCTTTTGAATGGATTGTGAAAAGATAGTTGGCAGCTTCCGTTGATCCATTATAAGCTTTACTTGCAAAATGGCTCTTAACACCTCATAATCGATGCCTATTTTCAGAAAAAAAGCTTTAAAGTGATCAAGAAGTTTTAATACCTTATAATCTGTCATGTCTGCACCTCTTGCACAACAGACACAAAGGATTCACCTATTTCTCTATGATTATAAAAGCCTGTAAGTTGGTTAAAGATACCTTCTAAACTACCTTGTTGATTTTGTGCCTGCAGCTCTTTAAAGCTTCCATCTACTACAACCTTTCCGTCATTTAATAAAATAATCCGACTGCTTATCTTTTCTACCACATCCATAATATGCGAAGAATAAAAGATTGTTTTGCCAGAGGATGCCAGCTGTGCAAGAATTTCTTTAAATATCATCACACTATTGGCATCAAGCCCATTGATGGGTTCATCTAGAAATAAAATATCCGGATTATGCAATACGCTAGAAATAATTAGTAGTTTTTGCCGCATTCCTTTTGAATAAGAAGATATTCTTGAATGATAGACCTCCCCAATTCCAAAGAGTTCCATTAACTTTTGGGCTTTTTGATCAACAAATTCAACCTTCATCCCATACAATTGACCAATAAAGGTTAAATACTCATATGCAGTTAAATTATCATAAACCTCTGCTATCTCTGGCACATAACCAATTCTCCGTTTATATTCGATAGAATTTTGGTTAATCTCCTTACCAAAAAGTTTTACTTCCCCTTTGACATACGTTTCAATCCCAAGAAGAATCTTAACAGTGGTACTTTTCCCAGCCCCATTTGGCCCAATATATCCAATAATCTCCCCTCGAGAAACATGAAGATCTATTCCTTTTAAAACTTCCTTTGCACCATAGTTTTTCCATAGTCCTTTTATCGTAATGATTTCTTCCACAGCCACTAACTCCCCTCCCTTTTCATAATTGTTCCAATTTACAAAAAAAGAATTAATCCTTCTTTTATTGTAACATTTCTCCATTCTCCTTGTAATAAATTTTCCTTTTTTTAGAAAAACTAAAAAAAACTCAGCTAAACCTTTAAGGTATTAACTGAGTTTCTCGTATAGTTCTTATGTTATTTCTTTCTCATCTTTAGATAAAAACGAGATTGGCTGGCATCAAAAAAGCCGTTTTTTTCGATGTACTGATGCAAACGATAGAGTTCATTTTGGTACTTTTCCACACTAAAATCAGGAACTTGCCAAGGTATCGCCTTTAAATAATAAATAAGTGCGCCCAAGTCATAGAAACGCTGGACAGGAAACTCCTCCTGGTGCTCCAGAACCTCCCATTCAGCATTAGGAAACTGGTTGAGAGCAATGGAAAGTTTCCACTCTTTAAATTCAGGATTGAGCGGAACTTCAAACCAGTCATTTATTTCCTTGCAATCTAAACCTCCAACTTGCTGGGTAAGAAAAATACCTTTTGGCTTTAAAATTCTTTTCACTTCTTTCTCGGAGTAAGACTCATGTCTATTAATGATTAAATCAAAATGATTATCGGGAAATGGCAATTCATTCTCATCAACCACTTCCATCACTCTCACTCCTAAAGGCTCTAGCTTCTTTTTGGCAATCGGTACGTTCGGCTTATACCCTTCAGTCGCATAAATGGTACTTGGAAAATAGCCTTTCAATAAAGAAAGAAACTCTCCTCCCCCCGTTCCCATATCCAATACAGCTGTGGCCTCCTGCATCGCAGAAATCACTTTGCTCCCGTAAGACCAAGAAATCATGCTGTTTTGGATTCTGCCTGTATCATAAATGCTAGAAAAGTCCCATCCTGAAAACTTCTCGTTTATTTCCTCTAAATACCTATGAAAATTAATATCTTTCACTTTTTATTCCTCCCTATTTTTTATTTTTCAATAAAGAATAGGGAGGAGGTCCTCTACAATAATGGTTTTATATTTCATGTTCCAGCGATTTCATAATCTCATATTCTCTCCTTTATTCCTTCTGTTAATCTCTATAAAGACTATCAGAAGCTTATCAACTACCATTAAGCCCTACAAATCTCTAATGGTGTCATTTGTTAACCAAACAAGATTTCCACTCGGCTCAAAAATAACAGAGATTAAAAATGTCAAAGGAAGAACTACAACATATAAATAGCCTTTCACTATTTTTCGGATCAACTGTTTCAGCTCCCTCTTCCTAAACTTGGAAATCTTTTTCCTTTATTATACACTATTTTTTATTTTTTCGAAATATTCCACTTTATATTTTCTTATACATGTCTTTTTTCTATAAGCTGAATACCAATACCTAGCATAATTGTTCCCATCAAACAAAGAATCCCTGCTGGAACCATGATATCATTCCAAGAAGCACTGTCGATAACACCTTTTTTTAATAGTTCCATTCCATAAGTAATAGGAACAACTTTAGATAACAAAATCATTATTTTGGATGTAACAATTTCGATTGGCCAGTAGGCTCCGCCTAGCATCGCAAAGCTCACAGATACCAACGGAATGAAGGCATTAAACTGGCTTGGTGTTTTCACAAGACCTGTTAAGAGAATAGTCAATGCCACAATAGCGTACAAATATGGAATGATTAGAACAAATACCAGATGGAAATTTCCATTAAAATCAATATTTAATCCATACTTAAAAAGAAGAAAAATAATGATTATTTGGACATAACCTATTAAAAAACTAAATAATAAATGCCCCAAATATATTTGTGCTTTGGAAGTAGAGGATAAGATAAATCGATCCCATATTCCACTTTGTTTATCTCTTAGAATTTCAATAACAGTAAAGGAAACGGTATAAATACAAAAGAATAAAGTAAACCCAAAGAGCGACTGGAGCGATTGATTATAGCTTGCTTCTTTTTCCGTTAATGTTTGTTCTGTTTCAACAGGTATAATTGGTGTCTCTTTATTATGTGCAAGCACCCTTTTAGCTTCTTCTTTATCCGCTGCTTCATTGATCAGCGCCTTTTCCTTAAGCATATTCGCATAATAGGTTTGAAGATAATTTTGAACCATTAATACATTGGACGTATCAGCTACTCGAAACATAGTATAAGTATCTGGATTTATCGCCACTCCCATATCTGTTTTTCCTTTTGCTAACTGTTCCTTTACTTCTTTTTCTGTATACATAACAAACGAATAACTTTCACTTTGATTTAAAACTTCTAGAATATCAGTTGTTTTCTCCGAGTG
The DNA here is from genome assembly GCF_038006285.1 of Niallia sp. FSL W8-0177. Classification (NCBI taxonomy): domain Bacteria; kingdom Bacillati; phylum Bacillota; class Bacilli; order Caryophanales; family Bacillaceae; genus Niallia; species Niallia sp. FSL W8-0177. The sequence continues at coordinate 494,933 of NZ_JBBOUX010000001.1, read as the reverse complement.
TTCTGTATAAACTGGCACTTCTACTTTTGTGAAAGAAGAGATTCCAACTAAATAAGCAAAAACGATACAAATGAAGGAGGTTATAATAAATCCACCCGGCTGTCTGATAAATTTCTTACATTTCCCCCATAGAATTGCATTCATCGGCGAACCCCTCCTCTTGTTTTCAAGGTAATCCCACTAATCAACAGCAAAGCAAGAGAAAATAGGAGGATTGCTTTAAGATGGCTCCATAAATCCACCAATGGGTAGCCTTGATATGCTTTTAAATAGGCAGTAAGTGCTGCTCCTCCTGGAGAATATTCGCCTAATGTTTCCATAAATCCACCAATCGCACTAACATTAAAAAAGCTGCCGCCAATAAACGCAAGAATAGGGACGATTAAGGAAGAAAAAATACTTTCCACATTTCGTGACTTAGCAGCAAAGGAAATTGCAGTTGCTATAGTTGCAAATGCTGCTGCCATTAGATTTACCGTTAAAATAACAATTAATTGATTTATCATACTAGAAAAGACGACTCCATAAATCAATGCTATTAAGCTAAACAGAATGGTCTGCTGTAAAAAAGACAGAATAAAGGCTGAGATAAAAATACCAGCAAAAAACACGATTTTCGGAACATTTGCTAGTAAGATACGTTCATACAAAAGCTCTTCTTTTTGCTGATACGCAAAGCCTGCTACCGTTGTAGATATATAGAATACAAACATCACAGACATGCCCACTCCATAATAAGCAAAAGCGCTGATTTCCTTTTTCTTTTCGATATTTTTGATTTGTCCATTTGCTTTTTCGCTAACTAATGTTGAATAATCAATTTGAAGATCTTGGGCTGTCTTTAGATACGTCCACTCTTTTTGATAATTCGCCAAAATATCCTCAATAATAGTTGCCTGAAGGGACTCTTGGTTTTTTGTCTTTATTATCCACGATGGAAGATCGGTTTCTTCCTCTAAAAAATTCGTATAAAAGTCAGAAGTAAATCCTTCGGGAATCAATAATACACCGTCAAAATCCTTTTCCTTTACTTTGGTCCGGTCATTATATTCCGTAACGGAAAGGAATTTCTTCAAATCAGGACTTTCCCCGACTGCTTTCATAAATGTAGCTATCGGCTGCAGAGCCTGAATATGCGCTATTTTTGCATTTTTCTCTTGATTGCTTAAAGGAGACTGGTTTATTTTTTCTATTATTTCTTGTTGGGCTTGCTGTTCTTGATCCTCTACCACCACAGCTAGCTTCGCTTTTCCTTCCACTTCGCTATCATTATCCAAAGCTCCTAATGCGCTGCCAAGAATCGTGATAAGCACAAACGGCATTAACAACAAGACAACCAGCTCTCTCGGTCTTCTCCAAATCAGTAATAATTCTTTTTTTATCATTTGCCAAAGCATCTGGAATCCTCCTAATCTCTTAATTGACGGCCTGTTAAATGCAAGAACACATCTTCTAAAGTAGGCGCCTCAATATTTACAGAGAGTACATTTGTCTTCTGTTCTTCGGCAATCCGCAATATATCTTTTAACAAATTCACTTCCCTTGGTACAATAACCGTAATCACTGATTGTTGAATCGAGATATTCTTAATGCTTTCAAGATGACGGAGGGCTTCTGTAAATTCATGTTTGACGATTTCCACCTTAATGTTAATGGCTGTTTCTGCCGAAAGAATATTTTTAATATCCTCCTTCGTTCCCGAAGCAATGATTTCACCATGGTCCATAATATAAATTCGATTACAAAGAAACTCTACTTCTTCCATATAATGACTTGTATAAAGGACTGTCATTTGCTTTTCCTTATTTAGTCTTTTTACTGTTTCTAAAATATAATTTCTGGATTGTGGATCAATTCCAACAGTTGGTTCATCCATAATAATAATTTCTGGTTCATGGATTAAAGCAACACCAATATTTAATCTTCGTTTCATTCCGCCTGAGAAGGTTTTGACCAAATCCTTTTCCCGTTCTTTTAAACCAATTATTTCAAGAACTTCATCTACTCTCTTCTGTAAAATTTTTTTAGGAATCCGATGCATTTTACCAAAAAAGAGTAAGTTTTCTCGAGCAGATAAATCCATATAAACAGCAAGTTCTTGTGGTACTACTCCAAGAACCTTCCGTAAAGCCTGCGGTGTTTTTAAAATACTTTCATTATTTAAACGTACGTCCCCTTCTTGAGGAGAAACTAAAGAAGATATCATAGATATTGTTGTAGATTTACCTGCACCATTCGGTCCAAGTAAGCCTACAATTTCTCCACGCTCTAAATATAAATTGACAGAATTCACAACTTGCTTCCCTTTAAATGATTTAGATAAATTCATTATTTCTAACAAGGCCATCATCCTTTCTATATACAGAATAAAGAAAAGACTCTTCCATTCCTATACCTAAAGGTCATTTTTTTCCAAAAATAAAATGACTATAGTCATTTACTACAGTCATTTCTTTTTATGCTAACGCAATAAGCAGCTGCTTATTAACAAGCATACTTTCGTTTAAAAAGGGTAAAACAAATAAAAGATACTCATCGGAAAGGAGCTGAAAGATTTGGGCATTTTAGTCCTGGTCATCTTAATTGCTTTAAACGCTTTCTTTGCTGCAGCAGAAATTGCGCTCATTTCCTTAAATGACAATAAAATTAAACATATGGCTGACACTGGCCACAAGAAGGCTAAAATAGTCCATAAATTGCTGTCAGAGCCGAGTAAATTTCTGGCGACAATCCAAATTGGAATTACTCTAGCAGGATTTCTAGCCAGTGCTTTTGCCGCGGACAGCTTTTCTGGTCACTTAACAGAGTTATTTTTAAGGGTGGGCATTCCTCTCTCTAAAGGATTGCTTGATTCTATTTCCGTCATTATTATTACACTGTTGTTATCTTATTTCACGCTCGTTTTTGGTGAGTTAGTTCCTAAACGAGTTGCTTTGAAGAAAGCAGAGGGAATTGCGATGTTCGCTGCAAGCCCTCTAACAATGCTTTCTAAAATAACAGCTCCATTTGTCGCGTTCTTAACTTTCTCCACTAATTTGGTTGCACGGCTGTTCGGCGTTCGTCCAGATGATGAAGAGGAGGAAGTAACAGAAGAAGATATAAAAATGATGATTGATGTAGGAAATGAAAGAGGAAGTATTGATGAAGATGAGCGAATGATGATACATAATATTTTTGAATTGGATAATAAAGATGTCACAGATATTATGACCCATCGCTCTAATATGGTAGCTATTCCTTCCCATTATACGTTAAAAGAGATAACTGCTCTGGTGAATCGTGAAATGTATACTCGCTATCCTGTATATGAGGGAAATATAGATAATATTATCGGTATCCTCCATTCTAAAGATCTATTAGCCTATATGGGGAAAGAAGAGACCTCTTTTCAACTAAGTAAGATTATTCGCGAACCATATTTTGTACTAGAATCAAACAGAATTGATGAATTATTTATCCAGCTTCAAAAAAATAATGTCCTTTTCGCAATTGTCGTTGATGAATACGGCGGAACAGACGGTATTGTGACAATGGAGGATTTAGTGGAAGAAATCGTCGGCAATATTTTTGATGAATATGATGAACCAAAACCTCCTGAGATTAAGATTATCGGGGAACACACCTATTTATTGCAAGGAACTATCAGTCTAGATGATGTGCAAGAGTTATTGAAAATTACCTTGCCGATAGAAATTTATGATACATTGAGTGGTTTTCTCATCAGCAAGATTGGCTATATTCCTAACGAGAATGAAAAACCAACCATCCTCTTTAACAATTTCGAATTTCAAGTCGAGGATATTGTGGACCGCAGAATCAGCCAAGTGAAGGTTACAAAAATAATCGAAGAGCAGTTCCCATCAAATACTTCTTTAGAAACATAAGTTTTCCAATGAACTGACTTAAATTTATGTTTTGGCTGGGACATAAGTTTCCCAGCCATAATATAAATATCTGTGATTATCCCCACAGGCTGAATATACTTCTCTTTCTATTAGACTACATGAAAACCCCTGTCTTTCGCCTACTCTCTATTTCATGGTGTCTTTACAAAGATTACAGCGCCATTTAAACTCCCTTCTCCATATGTTCCGCAGCTATCCCTTTTATACCAACATTTATCCAATTGAGTAACTAAATCTAATCACTTCTAAAACTTTTCCTTTGAATTAGGCTCTCTCTTTATTATACTGGTAATAGTTTGCATTAAGTTTCTGTTATTATTGGAGGTTTTTTTCATGAAAAAATACGGAAAGGATATCCTAGTGATTATTTTTGGAGCCTTCCTTTTTGCATTAGCTGTCAATTTATTTGTTATTCCTAATGATTTGGGAGAAGGAGGAGTAACCGGGTTAGCCATTATAGCTTATTACTTATTTCAATGGTCTCCAGGTATCGTCAACTTTGCTTTAAACACCATTCTGCTTATAATCGGTTATAAATTCTTAAATAAACAAATGATTATTTATACCATTATTGCTGTTTTTTTCAACTCTTTATTTTTGCATCTAACAGAGACATGGTCGATCCATTCTGACGAATTATTTGTTAATGTTATTTTCGGCGGTGTATTTGCCGGAGTTGGAATTGGATTAATTATAAGAGTAGGCGGGACAACAGCTGGCTCGACTATTCTAGCAAGACTAACCAATAAATATCTCGGCTGGAGTATTAGTTATGGCTTACTGTTTTTTGATCTCCTTGTTGTTTTCGCCTCCTTCTTCCTAATAAAGGCAGAAGGTGTGATGCTGACAATTATTATGCTCTATGTGGGAACAAAGGTGATGGAATTTGTGATAGAAGGAGTTAATCCAAAGAAGGCAGTCACGATTATTTCCAATCATCCTGCTGAAATTGCGGATCAAGTAAACGAACAATTAAACCGTGGCGTTACTGTACTATCAGGTCATGGCTACTATACAAAAGAGAACAAGGAAATACTCTATATTATTATTAATAAACAAGAAGTTGTAAAACTAAAGAAAATAGTAAAACAAACAGATGAGGATGCTTTTATTACCATTCATGATGTAAGAGACGTCTTTGGCGAAGGGTTTATTCACCTTTCTAAAGCATAATGAGGCTATTTCAGTCAGCATATAAACCCGAACCATTATACAGAAATGTTAATAAACCTCTTGTATAATCGTTTGGGTTTTGATTTCAAAAAAGAAGGTTAAAAGAAAGCAGCCGCAAATGACTCCACTTCGCTTTCCTATTACTTAGCAGGCAAGGAGATCAAATATAATCATTCCGCACCGCATATATAGCCAATTGCGTTCGATCTCTTAATTCTAATTTTGCTAGAATTTGAGTGATATGATTTTTAATCGTTCCAACAGATAATAATAACTCACGGGAAATTTCTTTATTTGTTTTCCCTTGGCCTATTTTTTTGAGGATTTCAATTTCCCGTGTTGTTAACACAACCGTCTGATCCCGTTCTTTCTCAGGCATGTTCTCTTTTTTTAACAGCTTTGGCATTAATTTTGCGGCAACTTGATCATGTATCGACATGCCACCCGACAAACAACTTTTGATACTATTTACTAAAGTAGTATTATCTGTCGTTTTTAGCAGAAAACCATTTGCTCCTTCTTGGAATGCTTTTATTGCGTAGTCCTCATCATTAAAAGTAGTGAGGATAAGTATTTTTATATGTGGAAATTGCTGACGAATTTGTTTCGTTGCTTCCATTCCATCCATAATTGGCATACGAATATCCATTAAAACAATATCAACGATTGTTTTTTCTAATAAAAGCAACACTTCTTTTCCATTTTCCGCTTCAGCAACCACCTTGATGTCTTCTTCTTGTTCAATAATCATCTTTAAGCCATTTCTAACAATTGCTTGATCCTCCGCAATTAACACGCGAATCATCTTCATTCCTCCCCAACAGGAATATTTCCTTGCAGGATAAATTCTCCATTTGATTGAAGAACCTCTAATTTCCCATGTCTTTCTTCTATTCTTTTTTTCATATTTTCTAAACCAAAACCATAATGAAAGGGATGCTTATGAATATAAGGATTTCTGATTTCAAATGTCAAATGCCCAATCGGGGAAACACCTAGTGTAATATGGACAGCTTTCGAACTTCCATACTTCATTGCATTGGTGATACCTTCCTGTACGGATCGATAGAGAACAGCACTTTGTTTATTACTCAGGTTTGCTTGGAGTACCCCCTGCTTTGTTGTAAAATGGACGTGAATATTGTTTTCACTTTCCAATTTTTTTATCAGCGTAATAATAGAAGCAATTCCTCTTGGCTCTTCTACTTGTAAAAGACGTACTGCTTTTCTTGTTTCTTCTAAGCTGTCAGCTGTCATATTTTTCAAAGTTAAATATTGATCCTTTTTCTCCTTAATCCAAAATTGTTCGATTTGCATCATTAAAGCAGTCAATTTATGACCGACGGAATCATGCATCTGTCTGGCAATTAAATTTCTCTCCTCCACTCTTGCTGCATGCTCATTATAGTAAGATTGTCTTTTCTGTATACGATAATCATTTAGTAAAGATTCATATGTATTTCTTATTTGGCGATAATCCTCCTCCAGTTCATTTGCATGTATAAGTAAATAGGAGATTAACAGGAGAAAACTTATCCAAATCAAAGCTAAATAGGGAGAAATTATAATAACTGTTGCAGCATTTATTATAAGAAACAAGCTAATAACAATCCGAAATAAATTGGTTGATATATACCTACTCATTACTATCATAAAATACAAAAGCATTAGTAATAGATAGCTATATAACTCTCTTCCTACTGTAAACAGGATTAATTCAAGCATAACAACGATAGCAAGAAACGGTATGCTTTTTCTTTGAAATACAGGAACGAGAAAATAGAATCCTATAATAATTGAAAATAGAAATAAGTGCATAGCAAAATGCCAAGCATCAATGTTATATGCCTGATATAAAGCGCCCAAACATAAAAAAATCAGAACCACTATTTTTATCGAAAAGTCCTTCATTGTTTCTCCCTTTTCTCCTTGATCTTCTTTTATAAAAAAGCTTGTAAAAGATATCTCTTCTACAAGCTCGTTTCTATTAAATGCTGTATCCAATCACTAACACAAGCGCAAAAGAAACTACCAATAAAATCCATAGTGTTTTTGTATTTTCGGATTTTTTAGTGCGAATAAGTACCATTTCAAGCATACCGATAACCCAAATGCCTACAAGCATCTTAATTGTATGCATGAAATCCATCCCTGTTTTGGCAATTAGGCCAATTCCAGAACCAATAATCAGAATATACACTACCCGTAACACCATATGTACGATTTTACTTCCTTTTTCTTTTCCTGCTTTATGTAAACCGAATGACAAGGCAAATAGAATTAGCCCGATAATCCATGTCAGTACATGAGCATCTGTTGAACTCATATATATCCCCTCCTTTTCTCCATTATTTTAACATAGATCGCTTTAATCGCTCTATTTTCGACTCATTATTCCTCAGCTACCACTTGATTTATCAATGTACCAATGCCTTCCACTGATATTTCAATGCTATCCCCAGCCTTTAAGAAGCGTGGCGGGTTAAATCCTTTCCCAACTCCAGCAGGCGTTCCTGTGGCAATAATATCTCCAGGTTCTAATGTCATCCCTTTAGATAATACACTTATTATTTCCTCGATCGGAAAAATAAAATGCTTTGTATTAGATTGTTGTCTTATTTCTCCATTTACTTTAGTAATAATATTTAATTCATTCGGATTAGGAATTTTATCCTTTGTTACAATCCATGGTCCAATTGGTGCCGTCGTGTCTAAGCTTTTTCCAATGAAAAATTGCTTATGCTTCTTCTGTAGATCTCTAGCGGTGATATCATTTAAGATCGTATAGCCAAATATGTAATCCAATGCCTTTTCTTTCTCAATTCCTTTTCCTTTTTTCCCAATAATAATAGCTAGTTCCCCTTCATAATCAAGCTGCTCCGTTACTTGTTTGTGTTCCATAATGTCCCCCATATGACCAATAACCGTTGTTGGAGCTTTCGTAAAAATCATCACATGCTCAGGAATGTCCGCTTTACTTCCCATTTCTATTGCGTGTTCTTCATAATTTTTGCCAACACAAAAGATATTTTTTCGCGGTCTAGGAATAGGTGCTAGAAACTTCGCCTTCTCGATTGGTATAAAAAGATTATCTTTATTATTTTGATTTTCCACCCATTCGATTAAACCTTTCACATTCTCTAAAAAATCTTCTTGTTCTAGGCATATCACAAGATCATCTGCATAAGGACGTCTTCCTGAACGTTTTTCCTCTACATCATTTAAAGATAATATTCCCTTCTTCTCCACTATCCCCACCAAAACTCTTTCCTCTATAGCAACTGTCGCAAATTTCAATTCGCTTCTCCTCCATTTTTCATGCTATCTCATTTAAGAAAATTATAAACTTTCTAAATGTTTTTTCCAAATAGAAAAAACCTAACAAAAAATATAGTCCTGTCATAAGTATTTTTTGCCAATCCATATGGACAGTTTTCTTGTCATAGTACAACCATTCATAAGAATAGGCTAATTAAGAGAAGATAATCTCCACTCATAACGAACAGTAAGACTTTAGGACGGGTGAAAGAATTGCCTTAGTAATGGGCCGAATGGTTCAACTAACCCATCAATATCGATAAGGAAACTCACTGGTGAAGTTATCTATCTAGGTAAATGTATCACCTATTCCGTTGAGTTCCATAGTATGTATAAGAATATTGGATAAAGGATGTTGTATATGCCAGCTATTGTTGGAGTAGCTCAAGTTATATCAGTTGGAGGTAGCTCTATTTTTAATATTGGTGATGTATACAAAATGATGCCTATCTCTAGCGCGAAAACTTTTTCTGGATCTGGCTCTTTTAATACGGGTGATGGATTAAATGTTACTAACTATCGTAGTTCTACTAATACGTATGATAATGATGGCATAGATCAGCCAATTGCAGCAAATGCGTAGCGTAAGTAGACTAAAAGGTGTGTGAACATGAATTACTTTATTCAACAATCTATCGTAATAAATACACTTAAAATTGGAGGTATCTCTAACTCTTCCGTATTACAAATAGGAAGTGCAGGTATTATTAAACCCGCTTCTTATTTATATAATACAGGTGGATTCACAGAATCGGCTCCTGAGCTTTCTCCAAGTGAGCCGGGACTAAACATTGCAGAAGAAGAAACAGTTTTTACGCCAGCAGTTCCCTTGCAGTCTCCTCGTAAATAGGACTAATTTTCACGAAGGAAAGGGGGGATAGAATTGTCATATGATTTTTATGAATACAGCGAAAAAATGCGTCATTATTTACAGCAGCTTGAAAAGAGAATAATCGATTTAGAGAAACAAGTGGCTGCCTTAACCAACGATCTTACAGCGATAAAAGAAAAACCAACCGTTCATATTGAACGAATAGATTATAGCTTCGACCAATTAAAAGTAGAGACGTTAGAAGGAACGTTAAATATTGGACTTAACCCTGAGGATTTAAGCAACATCGAAGAGCTGGCTATTAATCCAAGTTCACCAATTAGTCAATCACATGCCCCTTTCTATCCGCCAATTGATCCAAAGCAAATGATGAATCGATCTATGGATATAGAAGAGGAAATGAATCAATTTATTCAATTAGAACTACCAGATATCATTCGAAAGAAACAATTAGAGTTGAATATGTCTGAAGAAGAATCATATGTCACCTTTATTCAAGATGATATTTCTAAACAATTGCCCACTAGAATTCAATATTACTTACAACAAGGTGCTAACCGTAAACAAAATGGAAGTATTTTAACAAATGAAGCGATTATCAAAGCGTTAAAGGAAGAAATGGAAAATGGCGTGCATTTATTTTTAAGCAATATACCGGATAATATGAAGGGAAGTGGAAAAGAATGAATTTTCAAGTATACAATCGAGAGCTTCAAGTAGGAAATATAAATATTATTGGGGTTGCAAGCTCCTCTATCTGCTTAGTGGGTGATGCCCAAACTATTCAATTAGCTTCCACCTTTGATACACCTGCTGAATCTCTCATTATCGGTCCCTTTGTTCCACTGCATCCCAAAATTTAATGATGTTTCAACGTACTTCTGTTGTCGATTCGATTAATATTAGTACTGTGTCCTTTTCTTCCATTGTGGAGCTTGGTGACGCCACTTACCATCAAGCCCTTTCACGTGCTATAGCTGTTCAAAGACAAAAGGAACTCTTTTATGGATCGGAAAGTGATTATAAAGACTATGATGTTTTTAAGGAGCCTATCCCGTTAATTCCGATTATGGAAAATGTAGAATGTTATTTTGAAAATCTTAAACCGATTATTAAAGTTCATCATATAAATATTACAGGAATATCTTCTGCTTCCTTGCTTCAAATAGGGAATTGCCGTCATATATATACCGAAGCAAGAATTAAACACATTCGTCAATTCGAGCAAGATATGGCGACAGAAGCTGGAAATAACTTAATTCCATTAAATGAACCTGGCCAATTAGATATGTCAGCAAGTGAAAGTTCTGTCTCTGTTACTGGCACGGCTCTCTCTGGTTCGCCTATTTCAGACGTGGAAACATCAGCACCGGAATAATCAAAAAGATGCCATTGTGTATGCATTCGGAATTACACTTTCTTTTATAAAGCCAAATCTTCCATGTTAATAGGCCATACTGGCTAAAGATAAACTAATAACATGTTATAGAAACAAGGAGGTAAAAAAATGCCTGCAATTGTAGGACCAGTACAAATTGTTAACGTAGGGGAAGGAATTGTACAATTTGGGGATTCATTATTTATTTCTCCAAAAGGAAATTCAAAGGCAACCTTAGGCTCTGGTACCTCCAATACGGGAGCATTTATTATAACAAATAATGGATTAAACGCTAGTAACTATATAGATACAAGTTTACTTGATCAACCAGTTGTTGCAAATAACTAGCTGCTAAGCCCCTTAAGGTTCCATTATATTTTTCAAGGAGGAAATAATTATGCCTACTATAATAGGTCCGATTCAAATTGTTAACACGGGAGAGGGAATTGTGCAATTTGGAGATTCTCTATTTATTTCTCCTAAGGACAACGCAAAATCAACAGTAGGTTCAGGTACTGGAAATAATGGTGCATTTGTAATCACTAATAATGCAGTCAATTCCAGCAATTATACAGATAGCAGCGGGGTTGATCAGCCTATTTCCGGTAATAATTAATAAATATCCCACTCCGCTTTCTACATTAATTCGGCCTCCTACAAGCTTTGCAGGAGGCCATTTTATACGAATAGGACACGAGAATTTTTACAACTTCAACACATGTGCACCATCAAAAAAGAATAAGTATTTCTCTTCTATTTTTCGCTTTAAGATTTTTTCCAATGCTTCTGTATAAAGCTCTATTTGCACTTTATAGCGTGATTCTAATATTGGTTTTGCTTCTTCATATCCACTCTTATAACGACCAGATATTGTGTCTGTTTTATAATCAAGCAATACAGTACCTAAGTCATCTTCAAAGAATACATCAATAATTCCTTGAACGAGAACTGGCTCTTCTTCTCCCTGCCAGTCTGCATATACTCGGCTTGCTGGATAAGCAATATTAAAAGGAATTTCTCTTACAAGCTTTGGTGCCTGCTGCATTCTTTTTCCTAAAGGTGATTGGAAAAAGGATAAAATAGAAGCAATATCAATAACTTCTGCCTGCTCAGACGATAATAGTTCTTTTTTGACCATATCTTCTAATAATTGCGTCAGACTAGCTTCTGTAACTATCGCTTTTACATCTACATGCTGCATAACCATATGCATAGCAGTTCCGATTTCTGCGGGGCTTAATTTTTTTTCCTGCATAAACTTCGGTCGATTCCAGACCGTTTGCTTCCATTTCTTAGCAAGATCTGTCCCACTTTGAGCATCCCGCAGTTCTCCTTGACGCTTCAATTCGGATACAGACTGCTTAGAGCGATGAGAGGTGCTTTCCTTGGAAAAATAGGACCATCCGAAAGTTTCCTTAATGTCATCTTTATATACAGAGGAACGATCCATTCGCTTTCCTTCCGATACTTTTTCTAGCCATTCGTTTTCTTTATTTTCTTCCTCCACCGATCGGTTTAGAAGCTCCTCTTTTTGAAGAATTTTCACTTCCCAATTAGATGGATGGAAAGAAATTTCCTCTTTCTCACTCCAACTTTCTAAATGAATCCATTTGTTGTCACGATGTCTTACTAATGCAGGACCGATCCAATCTAAGTATGACTTCGCTTGGGCACGATCAAATTCATTTAAAAGCCAGTTTGAATGCCCTGCGATTTGGGACCATTTCTGCTTTGCCTTTTCGATATCCTTCACCGCACCTATTAAAATCAGCTTTTCCTTTGCTCTAGTTAATGCAACATATAAGACGCGCATCTCCTCTGCCAGCAACTCCATTTTTTTCTTTTTAGCAAATGCAATTTGCGGGAGGGACGGATAAGATATTCGCTTTTTGGCATCAATATATTTCGTAGCAAAACCTAAATCCTTATCCAATAAAAAGTTCTTTCTTAAATCCATTGTATTGAAATTCCGGCCCAACCCTGCCATAAATACAAATGGGAACTCTAAACCTTTACTGCTGTGAATTGTCATAATTCGAATAACATCTTCTTGTTCGGTTAAAGCTCTTGCAGCACCTAAATCATTGCCGCGATCCCTCATTCTCTCTACAAATCGCAGGAAGCGAAATAACCCGCGAAACGATGTTTCTTCATATTGCCGAGCCCTGTCATAAAGTGCACGCAAATTCGCCTGACGCTGATTTCCTGCTGGTAATCCCCCCACAAAATCATAAAAATATGTTTCTCGATAAAGCCTCCAAATTAGTTCAGATAACGCCCCTCTTCTTGCCTCAGAGCGCCAATCTGCAAATTTATCAAAGAATGGTCTTATTTTTGCATACAAAGCTTCTTCTTTCTGATTATTGGATTGAATAAAAGCTTGGATAGCTTCATAAAAAGCTCCTTGTTTCTTGGCAATCCGCAGCTTACTTAATTCCTCTTCGGTTAATCCCACGATGGGAGAGCGAAGAACCGAAGCAAGCGGAATATCTTGATATGGATTATCGATAATCTTTAGTAAAGACATCATGATATCCACTTCTGTGGATTCAAAATAGCCAGTTGTTAAATTCGCATAGGTCGGGATATTATACTGCTTTAATTCTTCCATTATTTGCGGAGCCCATGTCATGGATCGCAATAAGATGACCATATCCTTATAACGAATTGGTCGATATGCTTTTTGTTTTGCGTCATATACCTCTTGGTTTGTTTCAAATAATTCTTTTACCTTTTCAGCAATTACTCTTGCTTCTAATTGGGATTGTTCCAGTTCTGCTGCATCAAGTCCCGTTGATTCTCCGTCCATCTCCATGTCTTCGCTTGAATCACGCTGATTTACTAATGCAACTTCAATCGGATAAGGAGTTTCTTCTGGATAACTTGCACCTAGCTTTAATTCTGCACTTTCATCGTATTCGATTTCGCCTACTTTTACACCCATAATTTGTTTGAAGAGAAAGTTAGTTCCTTCTAATACTTCTTTTCTACTGCGAAAATTTTTCGCTAAATCGATTTTATAACCAGCATCTTCCCGTTCTTGAAACCGAAGATATTTCGCTAAGAATAGATTAGGCTCTGCTAATCGGAAGCGATAAATACTTTGTTTTACATCGCCAACCATAAATAGATTTCCTTCCGACTCACTATCCTTTGTTACTAGCTTTAAAATAGATTCCTGCACTAAGTTTACATCCTGATACTCATCGATAAGCACTTCTTTAAACTGATTTCGATAAAACCATGCTGCTTCTGATGGAATAAGCTCCGTATTGTTTTCTTCTGGCTGACTTAAGATAGCTAGACAAAAGTGCTCTAAATCAGCAAAGTCCACTAACCCTTTATCCATTTTTATTTGTTGGAATCTTTGCCCAAAGGCCTCCACTAAATAAACAAGTGTCTCTACATGTGGCTTCATCGCCGCCATATCCTTTAAGAAGTTCTGTGGTTTTCTTGTAAAAAGATCGCTTTGCATTTCTTGCAATATTTTTTTTGCGCGATCTCTGATTCTTTGTCCCTCTTCCACTAGCGCTGGATCATATTCGTCTCCTTTGCAAGGTTTTGCCCGTGAAAATTTCAATGACTGCATGGCCTCATATAAAGTTTCCCAGGAATGCGCCTTTGCCTTTTCTAAAATAGAGACTAATTCTAAATCGTCCAAGAAGTTGCTCGCTCTCGGGGCGGGACCTCCTGGAAGCTTTGTCAATTCGTAGCCATACTCAAGCAGCTTCCTCACACCTTCTAGCTGCAGCTCCACATCATCAATTAAATGCTTCATAAATGGCAATTCAGTAATATCTGCATCTTCTTTCCTATCATACATCTCGATTAAAGACTGTAAATAAGCAGACGGAAATGGATTAGAGCGGGAAAAATCATATATTTCTTGAATCATTCGCTGCAAAGCATCATCACTGCGGTCATTTGTAAAAGCATCTACTAGATCAAAAAAGGCGAGATTATTTTCCTTCCCGTATTCCTCTTCAAAAAGATCTTCTAAGCATTCATCTCTTAATAATTGTCCTTCTGTTTCATCAGCAATTCTAAAGCCTGGATCCAAATCAATTAGATAATAATATTTTCGAATAACTTCTAAACAGAAAGAATGTATGGTGGAGATATGGGCTTTATTTAAAAGTACCAGCTGTCTTTTTAAATGCTGGGAGGCTGGATTTGCATTGATTTCTTTTTCCAGCACTTCGCCGATCCGGTGCTTCATTTCTGCTGCTGATGCGTTCGTAAACGTAACAACGAGCAATTCATCCACATTGATTGGCTGATCGGAAACGATTTTTCGAATCATTCTTTCAACTAATACGGCTGTTTTACCTGAGCCAGCTGCCGCTGCGACTAAGATATCCTGTCCACTAGACATAATCGCTTTCCACTGATCATCTGTCCAGGTAACATCTGCTGGCTTGTCCGGTATATTAATCTCTTTCACTTGTATTAGCCTCCTCTCTAATTAATTGCAGTACCTCGTCTTTTGAGTAGGCTGGCAATTGTCTATATTGATTTGTTTCTAATGCTTCATCAAATTGACAGACAGACTTAAACGAGCAGAAAGTACAAGGCTTCTTGTCATTTAATCGATAAGGTTCTATACCTACTTCTCCACTAATAATCTTATTTCCTGAATCTTTATATTTGTGACGTACAAATTTTTGCATTTTGCTAAAGTCGTCTCTTGTAGCTACCTTCGATGCCTTCGTAAGGGTGCCATCAGTTTTAAAACCTGCCGGGACAATTGGCGAATTCCCTTTTTCCAATGTTTCATCCATTAACTGAATGACTCGTTCTTCTCCCAGCATTAACCCATTCATTTTAAACTTCTTTAATAGCTCTTCTTCAATTTCATCTAATGTAAGGATTTTTTTACTTGAAATCATCGGATTATGAACATGAAAATATAATACTCCAGCCGGGCTCGCTTTCTTATCCACCAAAATTGTGCTGTTTGTAATAATTAAGTCCAAATAAGTAAGCATCTGTAAGGACAAGCCATAGTAAACTTCATTCATATTTAATTCTTGACCACTTGATTTATAGTCAATTACACGTAAATATACTTCATCCCCAACTTCAGCCTTATCAACACGGTCAATTCTACCAATCAGATTCATATTTGTGCCATTTTTCAGCGGAAAAGAAATCGATGGCAGCTTACCTTTTGGTCCAAATTCAAGTTCTAAATCAATTGGCGAGAAACCGCTATGTTTGGCATGTTCGCTTAAAATAAGAGAAGCTCTGCTAATGATTTGTTCTAGCTTTCTTTTTATATAATGATGTCTATTAGTACTAAGCAATATCTCATTCTGCAATTTAGGTGCGAGCATTTCTACCGCATCTCTTGCTAAACTTTCACATTGCTCTCTTGTTAAACTAGACCACATTAACTCTTGATGCATAACTGTTTCCGCAATATATTTTAAGGCTGCATGAAATAAATCACCAATAGCAGGTGCTTCTAAACGATATACTTGCCGTTCGCGGAGCTTTAATCCATGGGTAGCAAAATGCGAAAATGGACAAGCATGAAATAACTCCATTCTCGAAACACTTGCTGAAATAGTATCTCCATACAATTCACTGCTTGTTTGTTCCGATAATTTCTCGGTTTTATTTTGATAAGTTAAACTAGAAAAAACCTTTTTGGCTGGTTCTCTCCAATTTGGGTGTTCGATATACTCATTGTAAACATCCCACCAGAAATCATAGATAGGATACTCTCTTTTCTTCAAATAAAGCTGGCCAGTAAGGTAAGACAAAGTTGTTTGTAAATGAACCACATAATCAAGCTGGCCTTCTTCTGACAATTCTTTCGGATCAGACATATAATAGACAGTTTCAGCTTTTGGAAATAGATCCTGCATTCTTTTGATATAAGTAGATGGCAAGATAGACTTTCCTTCATCATTTGCTAGTGGATAGGTTAAATAAAGATAATCCGTTGGCGTTGTAAATGCTTTGTATGCAAGAAACTCCTCGTCTAATAACCTTGTTTTGCTTGTAGGAGCAAGCTTCATCCCTTTTTGTTGTAATGATTCTCTATCTGTGTCTGCAAGTATTCCCTCATCCTGAAATCTCGATGGAAAAACACCCTCATTTAGACCGATAACAAACGCAACCTTTATATCATTTAAACGAGACTGTTCTAAGTCAGCAATCAATACTTGATCCAGTGCTGGAGGAACAAGAGAAAACTTTAATGTATCTAGCCCTGCACTAATCACCGTTGCAAATTGCTTTGTTGAAAATTCCTCTTCCCCGAGTATCTCCACAAATTGATCTAATAGATCTACTATACTGTTCCATGCTTGATCATGCTCTCCAGCTTTTACTAGCTCCCCTTTGCTCTCTAACTCATTCTTCCAATACTCCATCTTCACCGGCACTTCAAGCTCTTCTAAAAATAAATATAGTGCTTCACATTTCGCTCTACCAGTTTTTCCTCTTTTCAAACGGTTTTGAAGACGGATTAGAGGAGCAGTTAAAGAGAGACGCAGTTCATTTAATTCTTGTTCGAATTCCTTTTCTGCATCCGTCTGTACACCTTGTTCAAATTCCAGCCCCTTAATTCTTCGATACTTCCAGCGTTCTTTTGAAGTCCACTTATTTCCCTTTATTCCATATGCAAGACAATAGTTTTCAAGCCTGTCTACTTTTTCTCTAATCTTATTTTTACGTTCATGAAGTGGAAATAGTAACTCCGTTTTTATCGAACGAAACACCGGCTCATAGCGCCAATTTGTATCGAAAATTTCTAAAGAGGAACGGATCAGCTCCACCAAAGGATGATCATGCATTCTACTTTTCTGATCAATAAAAAAAGGGATATGATAATCTCTAAATACAGTTTCTATAATATTTTGATAGGCTGACAAATTTCGAGACAGTAAACTAATCTCTCGATAGCGGTAATTCTTATGTCTAACAAGTTTTACGATTTCCCGTGCAATCCCTTCTATTTCTGCACGCGGATTTACGCTTTCAGCAAATTTAATAGTTGCATCTTCAGTAAAAGCTCTAGCTGGTCTGCTATCAAAATGACTTTCTATATGAACTAACGATGGATGGCTACTTTTTTTGAATTTTGCGAGTTTGACAACCTCGACTTCTACTCCTAATTGCTTAGCCATCGCTTGAATAGTTTGGAAGGATTCTGTAGTCATTCGGAATAAACTTAAGTCATCATTTTGGGAAGAAAAAGGATCGAGTGTATTCGTAATCGTGACCTTTTCACATGTATGCATTAACTGCTGAATGATTAAATACTCTTGAGGTGTAAAGCTATAAAAACCATCAATATAAATTTCAGCTTTTTGCAAATAAGAGGACTCGCTAATCTTTTCCGCAAGCAAACGGAAATAATCCTCCCCATCAATGTAATTCCCAATAATTCTTTCTTCGAACTTTTCATAGATTAATTCAAGGTCACTGATTTTATCCTGTAAAGCCTTGGTTGATTCTTTTGTTCCTGCTAATTGCGCTTTCGTTGCTAACAGTTCCTCTGGAGTAACAGTATATCGTCTAAACTCCGTGACTAATTGTTCTACCTGATCAATAAATCCGTTCTTATCGGCAACTTTTTTAAATAGAGTTAGTTCATTTTTATTCTCTTCTATTATTTTTCGAATCAGCATGCTTACACCCATACTATTAATGTGGTAGCGGCTGATTCCGCCTGTTTCTTGCAGTACTCTCCATGCAAGGCGGGTAAAACTATATACTTGCGAACGAAACATTCCCTGAACATTCGAGCCAGACAATAAACGTTGATCTGACATAAAGGTCATCTGATCTGGAACGATATAAATAATCGGATTCCCTTCTGGATTTTCAGCAAGTTTCGCTTGAATTTCTTCTATACAGAACGTTGTTTTCCCGGTTCCAGACCGACCTGTTAATAAGCGAACAGTCATCCAATAACCCCCTTTTTTTCTATCTCCATTATTCCTTTTATGTAATTATCATCATAACATAGAAACACATGTTTCTATAGAAAAGTGCTGCTGGATAATTTTTCTCTTTTTCGAAGAGCTAGTTTTAACAAAAAAAAGATGCTGGGACATAATTATCCCAGCTTAAGATAGACCCAAACAATTATAAAAAAAGATTCATATAATTTTTGGCTATTTATTTATTTAAAAAAAGATGCTTACGTCCACCCTTCCCTAAAAAGAAAATTGTATTTCATTAAATGGCCAATAGCGCAAGCTTACTTTCCCAACTACTTGGTCAATAGAAATAAATCCGAAATGTCGGCTATCCCAGCTTCCTAATCGATTATCCCCTAATACAAATAATTTCCCCTTTGGAACTGTAGCTTCACCAGTAATCTCTTTTAATGTAAAATTCCCTGTCAGCCTTCCAGAAGATACTTGTTTTCGGTAATCATCTAAGAAAGGCTCCTCATACTTTTTCCCATTTATAAATAGGTGGTCATCTCTATACTCTACTTTATCTCCAGGGATGCCAATTACTCGTTTCACATAATCATCATTTTTATTTGCATGAAAAACAATAATATCAAAGTGATTAAAGTCAGTCATTTTATAACCAACTTTATTAACAACTAATTTATTTCCGTCCTGCAGGGTAGGCATCATCGATTCACCTTCCACTACATAATTGGAGAAGAAAAAAGCACGAATTATAATAAAGATGATAATTCCGATAGCAAATGCCTTTAACCATTCTATGCTTTCTTTCTTTATTGCTTCTTTCAACCTCTATCTCCTCCAAACAATATTTACAAACCATTTTATTAATGGCTTCTCTCTTTCTCATCAATCCCAACATTATTCATTTTAATTTCGATCCTTTTTCCAATAAACCAAAGAATAAAGATAGCAATCGCGACAGGTATCGTACGTAATGGCTGGGCAATCATGGAGCGTAAATCATAACCGATAAAGCTAATCGTGCTAATCATAACGAGCTTACCCGCAATTACTGCCAGAATATATTGGCTCGTACTAATTCTCGATAAACCAGCTACTATATTTACAAGTGCAGATGGTGTAAATGGAAAACATAAAAGCAAGAACAATGGGCCAAATCCATGTCTTTCAATCCAGATCATTGGCTTCTGCACTTTTTTATGATTACTTAAAAATCTCAGCATTCTTTTCTTTCCATATTTCCTAATGATAGAGAATACAAGCAATGCTCCTAAAATTGTTCCAACCCATGAATAGAGAAATCCCAGCCAAAACCCAAATGCGTTCACATTAGCCATAATAAAAACAAACAGCGGCAAGAAAGGAAAGAACGCTTCTATCAGCGGAAGTAAGACCCCTGGCAACGGTCCAAATGAACGATAACTATCAATTAAATCCATTATTCTTTCAAGCGTAAACCATTCTTTAATTAAGTTCATATCCATGAGCACAAAACCCCTTGTATAACTTACGCATCTTTTCGTATGTGTATTCTTTTAATAGTGTTGATTTTTTAATTAATCTAATAAAATACAAGGATCTTTCCGCTCCTTATATAGACATTTTCGCTTTAACATTGGCAGCCCCAAAATCCCTCTGCCTATACCATTTTAATTCGTACATCGCTAATTAAATATAAAGAATATGTTAAAAAAACTCCATTTATTGCGCTAAAAATTCTTTTATCGCTGCTTTATTTGCTTCTAAATCGACAGATAATACAGCAGCCCCATTCACTTTCATATCTTGGAAAGTTCCGTCTACTGGAACTCTTAACGATTCTACCTCATGACTTTTGGAAGTCAGTAAATCTTTGCCGATAAATAGCATATCGCCAGTATCCATGCTCGTATTAATATATGGCATAATAACCCCTGCCAATTTAGGCAATTTAGCAAATGTTTGAACAGCGGAAACCTGATCAGCGATCGCTTGTAATGTCTTTTGTTGTCTTGCTACTCTTCCAAAGTCCGATTCTGCATCATGTCGGAAACGTACATATCCCAGTAACTGCTTTCCATTTAAATGCTGTAGTCCCGGCTCTAATGTCACACCAATATTTTTAGACATTTGCTTCTCTACATCGATTTCTACACCATTTGGGAATGCTTCATCAATTACTGCTTCAAATCCTTCAAAATTGACAATTGCATAATATTGTAAATCTATATCGAAATTATGTTTAATGGTTTGTCTTAGTAATTCAGGACCATCTACCGTATAAGCTGTATTTATTCTACCTTGTCCATATCCTGGTATATCTACATACATGTCTCTCATTAACGATATGATTTTATATGTACCTTTATCCGGATGGTATTGGGCAATCATAATCGTATCGGTTCTAGATTGCTTTTCCCCTTTACGCTGGTCACTTCCCAGTAAAAGAATATTTGTACCTCCGTTACTATCTTTTTCCCCATTAAATTCATATTTAACCTCGTCTATTCCTATCTTCCCTAACGATTGCTTCTCACCTTGCTTATATTGAAAAATACTATATATAGTTACAGCTAATATAAATAGAATAAGGACTAGAAAGAAAACTCTTCCTTTTCGTAATCTCCTTCTTTTCTTTCCTTTTCTATATTCTTCTCTCCCCATTTCTTTTAATCCTTTCTATATCAATCTCATTTTTTAATTATTTCATTATTAATTGTAGCCTTTGTAAAAAATTTATAGACCTTCTTTTCCATGTAAATTCCTATGCTTTATCTAGCCCCTTAATTTCTTCGTCATTATCTTTCTTTTTACTATCATATCAAAAAATGTTCCATTCTACATTTTTTTCTGCTTAAAATTACATTACAAGGTAACATTGTCCTTTTTTCTCTCTGTCTCCATATACGCTCCTCTTAATATCAAAGTATTTATTCCAAAATCCCATATCAATAAAAGAGGGCACCCAACGGCACCCTCTTTTATTGATTAATTATACGTACTCTAAAAACCAATTGTTAATATAGTTTAATCGCTCTATTCGAAGTGCAGGTTTGCCACTTCTGGAAAGTTCATGATTTGATTCTGGAAAACGGACAAATTTTGTTTTTTTCTTTTGTACCTTCAAGGCAATAAACAACTGTTCTGCCTGTTCAATTGGACAACGATAATCTTTTTCACTATGTAATATTAGTAAAGGTGTTTGTATGTTATTTACATAGGCTAATGGAGAATGCTTCCACAGTGTTTCTATATCATTTAAATCTGCTTTTATTTGCCAATCAGTGAAGTAATACCCTATATCACTTACTCCATAAAAACTAATCCAATTAGAGATGGAGCGCTGTGTAACAGCTGCCTTGAAACGGTCTGTATGTCCAACAATCCAGTTTGTCATAAAGCCGCCATAGCTTCCTCCTGTAACAGCTAGACGAGAAGCATCAATAAAATCAAATGTTTCTATTGCATAATCAATGGCATCCATAATGTCTTCATAATCCTTTCCACCATAGTCTCCACGGACAGCATCTACAAATTG
The DNA here is from genome assembly GCF_038006285.1 of Niallia sp. FSL W8-0177. NCBI lineage: Bacteria > Bacillati > Bacillota > Bacilli > Caryophanales > Bacillaceae > Niallia > Niallia sp. FSL W8-0177. The sequence continues at coordinate 472,906 of NZ_JBBOUX010000001.1, read as the reverse complement.
CTGTCCATATCCATGGCTTCCTCTCGGATTAATAAATAGTACAGCAAAACCATTGGATGTTAATGTTTGAAATTCATGAAAATAAGAATTAGCATACATTGCATGCGGTCCTCCATGAATCTCTACTACCATCGGATATTTTTCACCCTCTTTAAAACCTTGTGGCTTCATTAACCACCCATGAAGATCCCAACCATCCCGAGACGTAAATTGTAGCGGTTCTGCTTCAGAAAATGCTCGTGTTTCCACAAACACTTTATTTACATTGGTTATTTGCTTAGTTTCTCCAGTCTCTAAATTTAATGTATATAAATCTCCGGGATGTGTAGGTGTACTAATGGCCACCACCGCTTTTTTTAGACTGCCTCCTGTAGATAAGCCATATACATGCTGGTTATCAATAAGAGATGGATAGATCGCTCCAGAAGTATTTCCAAAATAAACAACTGTATTTCCATGATCTGTTGCTAAAAAGGTAAAGCTTTCATTGTCCTCTCCCCACAGCATACCAGGTGTTACAGTTCCCTGTTGAAAATCACCGATTGCATAATCCCCAACATTCACATCCCATTCTGGTGTTAAACATTGGAGAAAGTCAGCTTCTACCTCATACACCCATAGCTGTGATAGAGTGGCATTTTCATACTCTCTGTCACTCCCTATTAATCCTAATCTTCTACTATCAGGAGTCCATGTAGCTTTTCCATAATTTCCGTTGCCTTCCGTTATCTTCTTCCAACTTTCTTCTTTTCTATTGTAGAGATAAATATCAGAGATAAAGCTGAAGTCCTTTTCTTTGCTTTCATCTGCACTAATTGCTATGTATTGACCATTAGGTGACCAGCTTTGCAAATAATAATTATTTTCTCCAGAAGTAAGTTGTTTGATTGTTTTATTCTTAATATTTAAGACAGCGATATGATCATAGCTGCCATCCCAAAAACCCTTTCCATCTGATTTATATTTCATATTTGTCACCTCTAGAGCAGAGAGCTTTTCTTCCTTCTCATCTGTTTTCATCTCTTTATCTTCTACTGTCTCTCCTTTTTTAAAATGGCATTGAAAAGCTATTTCTGTGCCATCAGGTGACCATACAGGATTACTCACTCCATTCACTAAATAAGTAAGCTGCTCTGCTTCGCCACCTTTTTTACTTAATAAAAATAATTGATTTTTTCCAGAACGATTAGAAATAAAGACAATTTCTTCTCCATTCGGTGACCATCTTGGAGAATGATTTTGATGTTTTCCAAACGTCCATTGCATTGTTTCAAGTGTGTTTAGATCTTTATAATAAATATTGGAATAATACTTATCAGTCTCTTGGCAAATGGAAGTGACTACATACAAACACTCTTCCCCTTTTACTTGAGGATCCACCACAGAATTTAATTCATACAAATCTTCTGCATTTATTCTTTTACTTTCTTTCACTTCCATCTTCCTTTCTTAATTAAAGTAGTTATATATTTCGACAACTGAAATACTTTTCCCTTCTTAAGCTGTCTTTTTTCTTTTATATTTTATCAAAGATAGCAAGGGAGCTTTGTACAATTATTGAAGCAATTCTGTAAGCCACTCTAAAATTATCATTATTCACTTGAAAATAGGAAATAAAAAAGGTATTATCATAAACAAAGAACAAACGTTCTGTTTATGTTAAAGGAAAGGGGTAACGAGTATGACAAGAATTCCTGAAATAGAAAGAGATGTTATGGAAAAAGCTATTTATCTTCCTATGCTTTTAACAATACTTAATCGAGATCTGCAGGTCATCAAAATAAGTAATTTAAAATTAAAACAACCTTATATAGATCTACTCGAAAATGCAATGAAAGTAGTACAATCGGAGTTAAAAAAAACGAAGAGTTATATGTATAAGCATACAATGAAGATTCAAGAAGTAAATCGTGATGAAGCATTTACCATGTTTTTATTTATTTATAACGGCTATGAAGAATATCATAACTACTTTAACCCCCGCCTTCGCAATAAAGTTCAAGAATTATTAGAGCATTATTTATACAAAAGGTTTACTATTAGCTAACAAAAACAAATAAAAAAAGATTAAATTGCTATCCTACTTTTTTTTATACATCCCTTGAGCTTCTGCTAATTTTTTTTGTTTATCCACCAGTAAACTTTTATATGTTAACTTAGGATTAATACTTGCTTCATGATTATAACGCTGTAATGTTTTAAGAGAGTTCGTCCGCATTATTTGATTTCTTAGGGTATAGAGCGAAACCCCTATTTCTACACTTTGCAAATTTTGAAATGTTATTCTCACTTTAGAGGCTTCTATTTTTTTTGTATCAAGAATATGATGAAGAGAAATCCATGCACAATTGTTATTTCTAGGAGAATGAGTGGGAAAAAAATAAACGGAATTAAAATCATCAATTACAATTGGCAGCTTATGATAATAGGTCATTAGTTGGCGAGTTCCCTCCCTTCTTCCTTCGTAAGAACTTCCCAGATAACCACATGTTGCTTTCACAATCATTAATGGACTACGTTTGCATAAAAAAACATTATTATGTTCATATACCTTTGAATAGATATCGCCATTAGCTACAATGTATGGCAAGACTGCAAGCGTATGATAATTAATATAATACTTTTCGACTATTAAATAATTTTCTTCCAACTATAAATCCTCCTTTTTTAGTAATCTTCCCCTATAATAGCACTTTTTACCTAATGAATCTTAAGACAAAATAATTTTTCAGAATATAGACATACTTTATAATCAAATTTCATAATTTTAAAAAAACAAATTGATAATTATCAATTTTTCCCATATAATATTAAAAAGGCATCAGGAGGGAAAGACAATGAATGATAAGTCCTATACTGAGTTTACAAAGTTAAGTGGCCAGAAAAAAAACACAAATACTTATGTAAAAGACCTCTATATTGAAATGTTGCTTTCTGAAATTCAATTAAAAAATGAAAAAGCAAATTTGATGACCTTGATTGATAAAGCCATTGATGAACATGACAGAAAAACATTTAACGAACTGAGCAACGAATTTAACTTATTATGTAAGCGCTTCGGAACTTGATAATACCAATAAATAAAGCCAAAGGATGTCCCAAAGAGCCTAATCACTACGATGATTAAACTCTTTGAGTCATCCTTTATTTTTGTATTATTATTTTTTCTGATTTTGTAATCGAATGCTTTCTTCTTCCAACTTACTAATCCTCTCCAGCATCGTCGGGTGGCTATAGCGGAATATTTTCACCAATAAAGGTGGATTTACTTCACTCAGTCCCGTTTTTGCTAGCTTTTGAAATGTCACAATACCAGCCTCTGGATTTTCTGTTAATTCGACCGCATAGTGATCAGCTCTTTTTTCCTCATATCTTGAAATGACATTAGTTAATGGGTTTACAGTAAATAGCAGCATGGAAGTTAATAAAAGAATTAAAGGAAAGGATTGTATATCCTCTACTTTTGCAATTTTAAGTGCTGCCCCCCATCTATTTACAATCCAGTGCAGCAATTTATAAATAAAATATAAACCAAATAAAGATGTAAATAAGGAGATACCTATTCCTATATAAATATGTTTTTCTACATAATGAGCCATTTCATGTGCCATTACAAATAAAATTTCGTCATTCTCTAATTCCTTTAAACTAGTATCCCACAGCACAATTCTTGCATTGCTCCCTATTCCAGTAACATAAGCATTTAATGCACTCGTTTTATCTGACATATTTACTTCAAAAACATGATCGGCTGGAATGTCAGAAGCACTCGCAAGCTTCAATATCTCTGCCTCTAATTCTTTATCCTTTAAAGGAGTGAAATCATTGTATAGCGGATCAATGACGACAGGCTGAATAAACGTGAGAAATAAGGTAAAAGGAATGGATAGAACCCAGGCATAAAGCCACCATCTCTTTTGACTCTTGTTCATTAGCCAGTATAAAACGGAAACAATAAGAAACAGAATGACATAATTCACCCAAAAATCAATAAATTGATCCTTCATCCAAGAAGGAAAGCTTTGAGTAGAAATATGATAGGTTTTTGATACAGAGTAACTAATATAACTAAGTGGAAAGGTGATGATAAAGGCAGTAATATTCAGCCAGAATAAGTAAATAGCCGTTTGCATCGACTTATATTTCGCAGAAGCCTCTCCCCATTTTTTAAATACTTTGGAAAAGCCAAATAACAAAACAAATAAGTAAAAAAGCCATTCAAATGGTGTAGAAATAAAAAACAAGAAGTTCCTTACCCGTGAATATTCTTCACTTAATACCAATTCTCTGCTATTTAAAAAAGTACTTGGATCTGCTTGAGATCCTTGATATTCAAAGGGCAAAGCTGGACTAGTATATTGAAATAAATACCAATAAAAAAACAAACCATATAACACATAGGCAACTACTGCATAAAAGCCAATTTTTCTAGTCATAATCTCCCTCCTGCCTGCCTAGTACAACCTATTATTAATAAGTAGTCCAAAAAGGATTGTTTTAGAACTAAAAGGAGATATTTTTGCTATTTATTTTACCTTTGGCAAAAGCGTGTCCAGCGACTCCATTTCACTTCCACTTTCTAAAAAGAACAAAAAAAGCATCTAAAATAAGATACCTCCTATCATTTAAGATGCTTTTTTTTATTCTTCTATCTCATCAATAAATCAATTGCAGAAAATCTTCTTTTGTCACATTTCCAAAATAATGCTTAATGGAAATGTCGTCTAATGCCTTTTCTAATTCGGAGCGATCATAGCGGACCCCAATCAGTCGTTTTTCAATATCTTCTACATCGCCAACTCCAAAGAAATCACCATAAATTTTGCAGTTTTTCACAATTCCTTTTACTACATCAAATCTTACATCGATTTGACCGACTGGGAAACGATGAGAATGCTGTAAATTGAATTTAGGAGATTTACCATAATTCCAATCCCAGTTTTGATATCTTTCTTTAGATAATTGATGAATTTTTTCCCAATCCTCTGCTGTTAAGACATATTCTTGAATATTCTCTTCCCCATCGAAGAGATAGCTTAATAATAGGCCGCGAAATTCTTGAATAGATATTTTTTCTGGAAGAAATTCAGTAATATTCGCTACTCTGCTTCTTACTGATTTGATCCCTTTAGATTCAATTTTGTCTTTTTTCACTTTTAATGCTGACACAATATGATCCATTTCAGAATCAAATAATAATGTTCCATGCGTAAACATTCTTCCTCTTGTAGAAAATTGTGCATTACCAGAAATTTTTCTACCTTCAGCAAGAAGATCATTACGACCACTTAATTCAGCATTTACTCCCATGCTTTTAAGTGCTTGAACAACAGGCTCAGTGAACTTTCTAAAGTTATGGAAGCTATTCCCGTCATCTTTTGTAATAAAGCTATAACTTAAATTACCTAAGTCATGATAGACGGCACCGCCACCAGATAATCTTCTAACAACATGTATGTCATTTGATTCTACATAATCAGTATTAATTTCTTCTATCGTATTCTGGTTTTTCCCAATAATGATAGAAGGTTCATTTATATAAAATAAAAGATACGTTTCATTTATGTCTAAGTTTTTCAAAGCATACTCTTCAATTGCTAGATTAATGCGTGGATCTGTTATCCCTTTATTATCTATAAACAGCATAAAAAGACACCCCTTATAATTTTGTAGAATTATATCCAATTTTCCCGAATTTAATTACCCTTTTATACTATAACGAAAAAACGGGAAATAATCACTTCATTTGTACTTTTTTCATAGAATTGGCAAAGTTTAAGAAATGGAGTGATATTTTAAGCACAAAAAAGCTGCAACTATGTATCTTCCCCACACTCTATCAAGGCTTCGCACAATAGATGTGACTTAAGAAGAGTAAAGTTAGCAGCTTTTTCAAATTATTCTACCGTTACTTCTACTTCCTTATTTGTATAATACCGTTTGTATTTAAAAATAAAGTAAGCAGCTGTACCCGCAAAGAATATAAGTGGATAAATACCAAGAATCTCTGCATTATGCCACATAAAGTCCATATCCCCAGTAGAGATAACTGCTTTTAATCCAGCTACTGAATAAGACATTGGCAAGAGATTGTGAATATGTTGTAAAACATTTGGTATTAACTCTAACGGGAAAGTACCCGCACTAGTTGTTAATTGGAAAATCATGATGATGACAATAATAAATCGTCCTGGATTTCCAAATAAAGTAACCAAAAATTGAATAATCGAGAAAAATACTAAACTAGTTAGAATAGTAAATAGGATAAATAATGGTACACTTTCCACTTCCATTCCTAAGATGACTAGCAACACAAAGCAGGCAACTAAAGCCTGTAAGATTCCTACCCCAATCAAAATAATCGTTTTGCTTAAGAACCAACGAATTCCACTTTTCGGCTGTTCTTCTGGTTCTGCAAAAGAGAACACAATAGAGAGCATTAATGCACCAACAAATAGTCCTAGCGAAATGAAATATGGCGCTAAGCCTGTTCCATAGTTTGGTACATCCGATACTTTATCTTGGTCAACTAAGATTGGTTCTGCTATCATGTCATATGTTTTTTCATCAGAATGGATGGAACTTGCTTCCTCAGCTCCGTCTGATAATTTAGACGAAAGCTCCTTGCTTCCATCTAATAAAGAAGATGTTCCATTTACCAATTTTTTTGATCCGTCTTTTAGCAAATCGGTTCCATCTGATAAAGCATTCGATCCTGTTGCAAGTGTATTCATTCCTGATACTAAGGTGTTTGCACCAGTGGATAATTTAGTAGAACCATTAACAGCTTTTGCGAATTCAGAAGCATACTTATTCATACCAGCTACAAATTGTTCCTGACCAGCTACCTGCTGTTTTACCCCATTTTCTAGCTGGCTGCTTCCATCACTCAGCTGATTAATGCCTGTTTGCAATTGTTTTTGCCCTTTATTTAAGTCTGTTATGCCATTAGACAAGCTTGTTCCGCCGGCTGCCAGCTGGTCTGCTGCTTGACTTAACGCTTTTGTATTGGTGGCAATGGAAGAACTACCATCCACCAACCCTTTAAGTGCTGCTACAAGCTGTTGCTTATTTTCTTCTGGTAACCCTTGCAGCATAGGCATTATCGCATTAACTGTTTCCTGTAAGGTTGTTGCACCTTCATGCAACTGATTAGCTCCAGCAGCTAATTGTGCTGATTTATCGCTCCAGTCTGTTAAGCCTTGCGTTAAAGTATTGGAGCCTGTTTGCAGCTTATTTGTCCCTTCAATTAACGAAGGAATATTGGCTTTAACTGTGTTGATTCCATCTTTCGCTTGCGAAACACCATCAAGAATTGCCTGGTCTCCCCCTTGCAATTTCTGTGCAGCATCATTTAATTTCCCTTGGGCTGATTGCAATTGCGTTAATCCTTGATTTAAATCATCTGCTCCATTGGCGAGCTCTTTCACTCCATTATTAGCACTATTAACACCATCAGAAAATTGTATAGACTTTTCAGCAAGTGTTTCTAGATTTTTATACACTTCTTCGGTACCCGACTTTACTTTATCTGTTCCATCTTTTAAATCTTTTGCACCATTACTTGCTGTTTTTAAGCCGTCTGACATTTTCGTAATATTTTCAAAAATAGATTCCGCATAAGTTTCTGTCACTTCTTTACTAACACCTTGCTTTATTTTTTCAATTGCGGAATTGCCTATTTGAGAAGAAATAAAATTATATCCTGGATTAGAAACATATTTCAGGTCCAATTTTTGTGGATTATCTTCAAGCAATGTTGTCGCATTATTTGAAAAATCTTTTGGAATTTCTATCAGCATATAATACTTCTGATTTTCTAAATTTTTATAACCAGTTTCTTTATCGACAAATTTAAAATTAAAGTCTTCGCTATCCTTTAAATTTTCTACTAAATCTTTTCCGATATCTAATGATTTTCCATTCATCTCTGTCCCTGTATCTTCATTTACAACAGCAACAGGCAATTTGTCTAAGTTTCCATAAGGATCCCAGAAGGCCCATAAATAAATACCTGCATATAGTATTGGAACAAACACAATAGCGATAACAGAGATCAGCACCATTTTATTTTTAAAAATAGAGGACAGCTCTGCCTTTAGTAAACTTTGTTTCATATAATTCCCTCCATTTTTAATCAATCATTTATCCTTTAAAAAACAATTCTAGTAGCTTGTTAAAAGAAAAAAATCCTCGTTATTAACGTTAATAACTAACGGACTATTTTCTCATTTATTAAGCGGATTTGCTATTCCATGAAATAGATGTAATTCAAAACTCGATGCGATTTCCTCTGTAGTAAGCGGTGGATGATGTTTCTCCCACTCAAAAATGAGCGCTAAGTATACTTTAATAATAATAAAGGATGTCAGCTCTGGATTCTGTGTGTGAATTTCTCCTTTATCTACTGCTTCTTGTACACGTGTTTTCATATAATTTAAGATCGCATTTTCTAAATGGCTAATTACTTCTTTTACTTCCAGCGTACCAATTTCACGCTGTTCTTGAAAAAGCTTAACCGTCAGATGATGCTCTTTGCGGTATTCAAGCATATTCATCACTGCACGATGGGCATTTTCCATAAACGTAGAAGAAGAATCAAATGACTCATCAGCTCTTTCCTTCATTTCTGTAATTAAATCATTAACTATTTCAAAAAAGAGCTCCTCCTTATTCTTAAAAAAAGTATAAATCGTTCCTTTACCTACATTTGCAATTTTAGCAACATGATCCATAGTTGTTGCTTTATAACCAAACATAGAAAATGATTTAGTCGCCGCTTCTAAAATAAGCTTCCTACGGTCAACAGCCAAATATTCCACCTCTTTCTTTCCATGCGAATAAAGATAGTCTCTCCAGTTATGTAGAATAAATTTTATCTCCATCCATTTATTCGCCATTACAGCTTAATTATTGATTTATCAAAAAACTGACTAAAATAACATTTCAGTCAGTTAGTACAAAAAAGAATATATCACAGAGTTAAACTCGTTGCAACAAAAGAAACCAAGTGATTTTCGAAAAAATCACTTGGTTCCGTTTACAACATAATAGCATCAACAAAAAATAATTTTGCGGCATTTTATCCTTTAATTGGCACTGCAATTTCTTTTAAAACCACTGTCGCTAATGCATCAATAAATTCCGGCTGAGCATTTGGCATTTTTGGTCGATAATAGCTTGCTCCAACTTCTTCTGTCACAACAAGGCACTCATAATCATTGTCATATAAGACTTCTAAATGTTCCGCTACAAATCCTACTGGCACATATACAAATGCTTTATATCCATATTTCGCATGTAAATCTCTTGTTAAATCCTGAACATCTGGACCAAGCCAAGGATCTGGTGTATTCCCCGCACTTTGCCAGCCTAGATAATAAGTAGAAATACCTGCTCCCTTTGCAATTAACTCTGCTGTATCCTTTAATTGGTCTGGATATGGATCTCCATATTGAAGGATTTTTTCTGGTAAACTATGTGCAGAGACAATTAACGCTGCATTCTCTCGTTCTTCTTGCGACATTTTAGCGTAGGTCTCTTTTAATTGATTAACCCAATAGCTAATAAATTTAGGCTCCTTATACCAGCTTTCAATACTATGAATGGTTAAGCCGCCTAATTTTTTTGCTTCTTCTTTTGCACGATTATTATATGCCTTAATACTGAAGGTAGAGTAATGAGGGGCTAACACAATACTCACTGCCTCTTTGATTCCATCTTCATGCATCATCTTTACTGCATCTTCTACAAATGGTTCAATATGCTTTAATCCTATATACATTTTAAATTCAATATCGTCTTGTATTTCATTAAGATGCGCTTCTAGTCCCTTTGCTTGTTCCATCGTAATTTTTGCTAATGGAGAGATTCCTCCAATTGCTTCATAGCGACTCTTTAAATCATGAAGCATTTCATCTGTCGGCTTTCTTCCATGTCTAATATCTGTATAATATCTTTCAATATCTTCTTCCTTATATGGTGTTCCATATGCCATAACAAGAAGGCCCATTTTTTTTCGACTCATTTTTCATTACCTCATTTCATTGTATTATTTTGTATTTTTTTAACTTTAGCTATCCTTAATATATCTTTTATTTGCGCGCACGCTTACTTAGTAAGTCACCGGAATATTCATGAATAAAACCAGTCAATTTTTTTAACACAGCTGGATCTACATCTGGGAACACACCATGTCCTAAATTAAAGATAAAGCCTGGCTGTTCTATTCCCTGTTCAATGATTTGTTTCGCTCTTTCCTCAATAACACTCCATGGTGCAAGAAGGACTGCGGGATCTAGATTTCCTTGGACAGCTTTAGTTATTCCCATTTTCCTTGCATCTGATATAGGTAAGCGCCAATCTAAGCCAACTACATCCAAGGAAAGCTCATTCCATTCAAGTGCCAAATGACTCGCCCCGACTCCGTGCATAATGAAGGGAACATTTTCACTCTCCAGCTCAGAAAAAATTCTATGCATAACAGGCTTTATAAATAAGCGGTAGTCCTCCACATTTAATGCGCCTACCCATGAATCGAAAATTTGAATCGCACTAGCACCTGCATTAATTTGCGCCTTCACATAAGTAACCACCATATCACCAAGCTTTTCCATTAAAGCATGCCAAGCGTCTGGTTTAGCATACATAAACGCTTTTGTCTTATGATAGTTTTTGGATGGTCCACCTTCAATCATGTAACTAGCAAGAGTAAAAGGAGCACCGGAAAAGCCTATCAACGGAACATTTAATTGCTCGGTTGTAAGCAGGCTTATCGTGTCAAGGACATATTTAATATCTTGCTCAGGATGTAACATACCAAGTCTTGTAATATCCTCCATTGACCGAATAGGATTCTCTATCACAGGTCCGATTCCTGATTTTATTTCCACATCTACCCCAATGGCAGGCAGTGGTGTCATAATATCTTTATATAATACTGCAGCATCGACATCATACTGATCAACCGGTAATTTCGTAACATAAGCACATAGCTCTGGCTGATGCGTTATTTCAAATAAAGAATATTTCTCTTTAATTGCTCGGTATTCAGGCTGCGAACGACCTGCCTGTCGCATATACCATACCGGAACATATTCAGTGGGCTGTCCTTTTGCCGCTTTAATAAATGTATCTTTCATTTGTTTATTCATCCTTTTGATGTCCACCTTTCAAAGGTATGTATTTCATTCTATATAGTGATCAATGTTATTTATAATAATTATTAAGTTATAATATTTATAAATAATATGCAAGTAAAAAGTTTTTAAACTAATTTTTTATGTTTCTTTCCAAGTTATTACCATCCCAATAAAAAGGAATGCCTGTCCTAGACATTCCATTCTTTTTTCCTTACTATATGTAAAAATATTCATTCTCAATCATGCATATATTTCAATAATATATCTTTTTTACTATCTTTGCATAGATAACTTATCACTTTGTCACAATTTAGACATTTTTTACCCGAAAATAAAGGAGATTACACCTCTTATGAATTATGTGGTAGCGCACACAAAAAGTTAAATCATAAGAACATAAGGGAAAAGCTTTGAATGAAACCAGCTATCTCGAATAACATGGTTTGTTAATGTTAATATAAACAAATAAGAGTATTTCATTAGTTATGGGTAATTTAAGAGGATCTATCGTAACTTTCCCCTTTCTATTGTATGCTTTATATATCCTTATAACTTGGAGGGAGATTAGTGAATATTTATCTTACTAGCGGAACCTATGATTATTTAGGGAAGAAATACGAAAATAAATTTTCGACTGAAACCTTGTTATTAATGCAGGAAGAAGCCAGCGATCGGGCGATACTACTACACGAAAGTCAAGCTCCTTCTTTCTTCCAAGAACCAAGAAGCTATGACATTTTATTCAGTTATGGAATGTTAGAAAATAAAGGATTTATTACCATGAATCATATTCCAGTAAGTGAAGAAAATAAACCTGTTTTCGAACATAAGATGATGAAATACTTCACATCTATCGCAAACAAAGCAATGACAGCTATTCGCTTCCTTCGCCCTGCCAAAGGAGACACATATATCCTCTTTTGTCTATGGGAAGAAAAAGCGAATTATATAAAATGGAAACAGCAAGAAGCAAATGCAGAAGCTCCTATTGGTAAAAGTAATGAAAAAAGCTGGAATAGTTCCCAGCATTCTATCTTTAATGGAAAACCGTATTTCGTACAATTAACAATTCCAGATGAAGAAAAAGCGTAATTAATCCAGTAGCCACCTGAACTTATGACTATCTTGTTTTAATAATGCCATTTCTATTGGCATATACAGCAGCTTGGGTTCGGTCGGCTACTGCTAATTTCGATAAAATATTGCTTACATGTGTTTTTACTGTTTTGATTCCAATATATAGTTCTTCACTAATGGCCTGATTAGTCATTCCTTCTCCAATGCACATTAATACTTCTAATTCTCTTTCTGTTAAATCATCATGTGGTTTTCTTTCTGTTGCTCGCAATCTTTTCACCATCACGTTAGCAACCTTTGGCTCAATCACTGCTTCGCCACTATAAGCTTTATTAATTGCCCGTACAACCTCTGTAGCACTTGCTGTTTTTAATAAATAACTAAATGCGCCTGCTTCTATTGCCGGAATAACTTGTGCTTCATCATAGAAGCTTGTGATAATGATAACTTTGCAGCTAGGATACCCCTTTAAAATATCCTTTGTCGCTTCGATACCATTCCCATTGTCCATTAATAAATCCATTAACACAATATCCGGCTTCTCCTTGAGTACAAGCTGAACTGCCGTCTGACCACTATTTGCCTCTCCTACAATATGAATATTTGGTTCTGTCATTAAATAAGAAATAATTCCTTTTCTCACCATTTCATGATCATCTACCACTACCACTCTAATCATTTTCCCACCCCTTTGTTGGCACTCTAATATCAATATAGGTACCTTCCCCAATTTTTGATCGAAGTTCCATCACACCACCAATTTCCTCACAGCGCTCTCTCATTGTCTTTAACCCATATGATGCAATCCTCTCTATCGTCGGATCGAAGCCTTTGCCATTATCACTTATATGTAGAGAAGCATATTCACCTCGCTCTTCCAAAATGATTCTTACTTTATCTGCATGGGAATGACGAAGCACATTGGATAAAGCCTCTTGAACAATACGAAAAAGATGTTCCTGACCAGCCGTAGATAGACCATCTATTTCATCGATGCTTGCAGAAAAATGAAGCATTGTTTTTCCTTTCAGCTCTTGAATAAGTTTGATTATGCCATCACACAACGTATCATTGCTTAATTCAATTGGTCTTAGATGAAGCAATAATGCACGCATTTCCCCTTGCGCCTTGCCTGCAATCGAAACAATCTCCTGTAACTGTTGCTTTGCTAAAGCAGGATCCTGGTCAAAAATTTTATATGCAGCAGAAGACATCATATTTAATGCAAATAATTGCTGACTAACAACATCATGTAAATCTCTTGCCAGTCGTTGTCTTTCTTCTATTACTGCAGCATTGTGGGCTGTTTGTCCAAGCGTTGTTTTTTCATTTGCTAATCTCTGCAAAGAATGAATTTGCTCTTGTTGATAATCAGCAAGTTGATTAAGTTCTTCTTTTACATCATAAACATACTCACTTGATGCAAGCGGCATTTTTGGCGGTATTTTTCCTCTCCTTAAAGACGATATAAACCAAAATATTTCATCTAATTGTTTCTTTATTTTGCCGCTCCATTTAAAGGCAAAATAAAAACCCACCAATGTTATCAGAAAAAAACAGATGACAGCAAAAATAATATTCCCTATCCTAGACGTTACAAAATTCGGAAATAAATAGATACTAATAAATAGCAGCAAAGAAATACTCAAACTTGTTAAAACGATATTTCGATAATATCCATAACGACTAATTGTCTGTCTCATGTTTCCCCCTTATACCTTTTGCACTGTAATATCGCCTATATCAAGCAAAATATTTAGCTTTATTTTTTTTATTGCCTCTTCATAATAGGCAGATTTATGCTCTAAAGTATTTCCAATTCCTTCCTTAACCGACTGGAGAATTCGTACTTCTCCAATTTTCACTTCGGCATGAACATAAATGGCTAGATCATCTGGAACAATAATTTTCACATCACCAATCCTCGCATGGATAAACAGCTCGGTTTCTCCTTCAGGAATAAAAGCTTTGCTAAAATCAATATAGACATCCCCTAACCCATGAGAAATCTCCATCGGTTCGACAGCCCAATTATCTGTATTATATTTAACATCTCCCATGAGGATGGATTTCTTTGTATAACTTTTTCCACCACTGTCATCCTCAAAAGTGAACTTAGGTTTTATGAGTCCAAGTGCCATTAAAATAAGAATTAATGGCCATAACTTCCAAAAGTCAATAAATCTAAATTCTAATACTTGAAAACGATCCAAAAGGAGAAGAGTAGCGAAAGTAAGAATAAATAAAGTGAAAAATAAATTACTTTTTCGCTTTAATGTTTTTTGACAGAGAGAAAGCAGCCCATAAACAAGCAGCAAAAACGGATATATTATGACAAATAATTTTTTTATTTCCAAGGAAATGACACCAATATTAACAAGTAATAAAATTACTCCTACAATAAGTAAACTAATTGAAAACATTATTTTGGAGATTGATTTTCTCAAAAACTCCCCTTCTTTCCTAGACATCTAAATATAGAATTTTTGTGTAATTCTAAAAAGTAGTGCTCTTTCAACTACAAATCTATTGTACTACCATTATGTAATTTTTTGTTCCTTCTTTCGATGTTTTTTTCTCCATCTTAAGAAGGAGTCTTTGGCCAATTTTTCTTCCGTGAGTTTTAGATCAGCTCCTTCCTCCCATTCCAAGGCTATGAAGTGAAACACACTATATTTTAAAACGGAACCAATCACCTTTTACCTATAACCACATAATCTGTATTAACCGAATAGTGATAGATGCCTATAGCATCATTGACTTCAAATCGGGAAAGGAGCTGGATTTATTTGGGGATCGAATTAACGGCACTTCATTGGATATATGTACTTTTTATTGTCTTTATCATCGGCTTTATGGTAATCAGAAGAGATACTACCTTTATTTGTATCGTTGGAATCTTTCTATTAGCGATAACAGCGACCGGATCCTTAAGTACCTCGATTAGCAGTATTTTCAATAGTTTCATCTTTGCTATTACAGAATTGTTACCTACTATTGTTGTCATCTCTATTATTGTGGCAATGAGTAGAATTTTGACGAAAACTGGTATTAACGATGTAATGATTTCTCCCTTTTCCAAACTTATTCGTTCACCTGGACTCGCTTATTGGACGATCGGAATAGTAATGATGCTCATTTCTTTCTTTTTCTGGCCATCCCCCGCAGTAGCATTGATCGGAGCTGTTCTCTTACCAGTAGCTTTACGGGTTGGTCTGCCAGGAATTGCCGTTGCAATGGCGATGAATTTGTTCGGCCATGGAATTGCCTTATCAGGAGATTTTATCATCCAAGCTGCACCGAAACTTACAGCAGATGCTGCCGGCATACCTGTCGAAGACGTCATGCATGCAAGTATTCCCCTTGTGATTGTTATGGGGGTTGTGACAACTATTACTGCGTTCTATTTTATTAAACGCGATATGAAAAGAGGAACACTGACTTTTGCAACTGGAGTCACCTCTATTAATAAATCAGATATTCTTCCCCAAGTAAATAAATTACTACTGAGTAATACACAAAAGAAACTGTTCGCCATCCTAATTCCCATTCTCTATATTCTTGACGTTGCAGCCATGTTTTTATTAGATTTACAAGGGGGAGATGCTACCGCGCTGGTTGGTGGAACGTCCATTTTTATTCTTCTTTTAATAACATTAGTAAGCTATAAAAATAAAGGCTTGGAAAAAACAACAACTTATTTGATCGAAGGATTCCAATTTGGTTTTAAAGTATTTGGACCGGTTATTCCAATCGCTGCCTTCTTCTATTTAGGTGACTCTGGTTTTAGCACAATTATCGGAGACTTTCTACCAAAGGAATCCCACGGAATCGTCAATGATCTCGGTGTTGCTCTTGCTTCCACTGTTCCATTAACGAAAGAAATTGGCGCCGTTACGCTTACAGCTGTAGGAGTTATTACCGGCTTAGATGGTTCTGGCTTCTCCGGCATTTCATTAGCGGGTTCTATTGCAGGTCTGTTTGCCCATGCAATTGGTAGTGGAATAAGCACATTAACTGCTTTAGGGCAAATTGCTGCCATATGGGTTGGAGGCGGAACTTTAGTCCCTTGGGCATTAATCCCTGCTGCTGCAATCTGTAATGTCGATCCATTCGAATTAGCAAGGAGAAATCTTCTTCCAGTCTGTATCGGCTTAGTAGTGACTACTATTTTTGCCATGTTCCTCATCTAACAAAACGATAATCAGTTAAAAATTATTTTTACTGGCAAACCCAAATGATTATACGAAGATGTTAAGATTAGTTCGTATAATTATTTGGGTTTTTAAACTTTTTTAAAAGAAGTTCCATGTAATTTTCTATCACTTCTTTATCCATTAGCTACTTAGTTTTGTTCCTGCTCCTTTTTGTTTATGAAATCGATCATAAAATGTTTCATAAAGACCTACCCATACAAACAGCCAGATCCCTCCTAATAAATAACCGCCAATAACATCTGTTGGATAGTGGGCCTCTAAAACAATTCTGCTTATACCAATTAGCAAAATGACCATAAAAGCAATAGCTGCCAAAATCAGCTTTCCTGCATTCCCTTTTATTTCTTTCGCTAGAATATGTGCAATAAATAGATACAGGAGTAAACCTACCATTGCATGCCCACTAGGAAAACTATAGCTGTCTGTCTCTAATGCTGCAGCAGCTATAGGTCTAGGTCTTGCCACTAAATCTTTCACCCACTTATTCAGTTCATTTCCTAGTCCAACACAAAAGACAAATGCTGCAATTCCTACAAAATCTTTCTTTTTCCACCAAAGAAAAAGAATAAATAGGAAAGCGATAATTCCAATGCCTATTTTATCTGCAATGGATGACATGCCTTCCCAAAAAAGAAGAAAACTAGCTGGAAATAATGTATGTATAAAATGGGCTAGTTCTGTATCAAATGCTAATATTGCTTGTCCATTTACAGCTAGGATTAGCAGGATAAACAATAAGAATGACACGATAATTAATACCCAGGCCATTTTTGATTTTCTAATATCCATAATTCCTCCTAAATGAATTTCATTTTAACCTTATTTTAACAACATCCCTCTTATAAGGATAGGCATAATCTTTACGAAACGTAATAGTTTATTCGCTTTCCACCTCTCTTCTTTATTACTACATGCTATAATAAAAATATTCTAAATAGTCAAACGAGGTGGAAGAGATGTTACAAATTATATGGGAACAACTAGATAACTATTATAATGAAATGGTTAAAATACGGAGATACCTTCATCAATACCCTGAATTATCATTCAAAGAGGTTAAAACAGCTCAATATATCATCTCTTTCTATGAAAAATTAGGAATTCAAGTTACAGGAAACGTCGGAGGTAATGGAGTAGTCGCAAAAATATCAGGGGGGAAACCTGGCAAAACAGTTGCGCTCCGTGCTGATTTTGACGCTCTTCCAATCCATGATGAAAAGAATGTTGCTTATAAGTCAAAGGTTTCAGGTGTCATGCACGCCTGTGGTCATGATGGGCATACTGCAACCTTATTAATACTTGCTAAAGTAATAAATGAGTTTAAAGAAGAATTAGCAGGGAATTTTGTTTTTATTCACCAGCATGCTGAAGAATCAAATCCAGGTGGAGCAAAAGCGATGATTGAAGCAGGCTGCCTGGAAAATGTGGAGGCTATATTTGGCACTCATTTATGGGCTACACTTCCCACAGGGACTATTTCCTATAAAGCAGGACCCATGATGGCAGCAGCAGATGAATTTAAAATTAAAATCCAAGGTCAAGGGGGACATGGAGCACAGCCGCACAAAACGAAGGATTCTCTTGTTACCGCATCTCAACTGGTCCTTAACCTTCAACAAATTGTCAGCAGAAAAGTAAATCCTATCCACCATGCCGTTTTAACAGTAGGCTACCTTGAATCTGGTAATGCTTTTAATGTAATTGCTGACACAGCGATCCTAGGGGGAACAGTCCGGACGTTTGATGAAGAAACGCAATTACTTATCAAGGAAGAGCTGGAGAGAGTAATAAAAGGCACGTGCTATACAGCAAATAGTACGTATGAATATGATTACGATGACGGCTATCCAGCAGTCGTTAATCATCCTGAGGAAACCTCCCTTTTAGCTCATTGTGCGGAAAAAGTTCCGGGAGTGATCGTCCTAGAAGGAGAACCGGAATTAACTGGCGAGGACTTCTCTTATTATCTGCAGCATGTAAAAGGTACCTTTTTCTTTACAGGAGCAATGCCCGATACAAATGGTCCGACTTATCCGCACCACCATCCTAAATTTGATATTAATGAAGAAGCTATGCTTATTGCCGCAAAAACATTAGGTTCTACTGCTATTACTTATAATATTTCCTTAAGCCCAGCAAAGGCTAGGACTAACTTAAATTCATAAAATTTATAAAAAAAGGAAGAGATTCTAAACACCGAATCCTTCCTTTTTCATTTGTTTTGTTCCTGAAAGTAACGCCAGCGATAAACATTTTTAGCTGCTTCTCCCAATTGATCCATTAAATTATAATTAGCGTAGGCACCCACAGCTGCCCCAATTCCTGGCACCAATTGCAGCATTTTTACAAAATCAATAAAATCTCGATATTCCTGCTGTAAATCCTGCCAATTAAGGGTAGCAACTCTGTGCTTTTCTTCTTCCCAATTCTCTATTATCTCTAAAACTTCTCTTCGTTTTTCTTCACTTGAAAAAGCTAACTGAAAGATATAGAGCAAATAGATTCTTTCTTCCACTTGATCCGTATCGTAACCATATGTGGCTGCGGCTTCCATTAAAAAGTTCATTTTGATCGAAAGCAATAATGGAAAATCAGCCAATCCAAGCAATATCCCACCAGCCCCCGTTCCGGCACCTTCTACAACAGCAATCTTTTGAAATTGACTTATTTTTTTCGTTAACTCTTCATCTTTTCCTTGCAAAGAACGGAAGATAGATGGATTTTTTTTCTTGATAATATTGCTGCCAGCAAGTGTTGCTTGAATCATCTGTTTAATTGCTTCCGTAAGGGTTTGATGAACTTTAGCCGGTATATAAGAATTTATTTTATTTTGCGCCTTTTTGGATACTCTATTTAAAATAGAAGACCGTTTTTGGATTTTCCATTTCCACTCTTCTACTTCTTTTAATGCTCTTTGTTCATATTCATTCATTTATCTTCCTCCTTGCTTATGCTTACGTTCCATCTAAAAAATGGTTCCTTATTTTTGAAGTTAATTATTAAAAAAGGAGCTTCCCTTCTATACACACTAAGGTTTAAGCTCCTCCTCTTCTATTATCCCTTTTTCAATTTTTTATTAATATAAAACAGAGTAAAAAAGATAATAAAAACAATATTAACTACTAAAGAAATCAATGCATACATCCAATCTCCTTTTAAGGCAATAATTAGAGACAAAATGATACCTTGACAACTTAAAATTGCTGCTAAGATTTGTTTAAATGATTTTTCTCTAAGAGAGGCTGCCACCGGATAAATAGTAATCCACAATTTATTATCATAGGCATTCCAAAGCGGTAACAGCTGCAGGCCTGTTAAGAAAACAAATAATACACTTATGAACACTTGTCCAGGTCCAAAAGATAAGAAAAAAATAAAAATTCCACTTATCAATGTTAACCGAACCGTTAAGCCCAAATAATCCCCTGCACGGACATAGGTTCTCCAGTATAAATGCGTAAATACGTTTTCTCTTGCAAATGAAACACGACTAAATAATACATCTAGAAAACGTCTTCGTTTTATACGATTTCTTAACTTCGGTACCTCTGTAAACATATTGGCAAAGCGATAGAAAGAGGCTAGTCTTTTTTCATCTTGCTCAATTAAATATTCCCATTTTACGCCTTTATTGCTTGTCGCCTTCTGAAAATAAATAAGCAAGAAAGCCATAATTAGAAGAAGGGCAAGAATAAATAACGGAGAAGAGTCAGCAAACAATAAATACAAAATAGCTAAATTAATCAAGAATCTCACAACACTATCTATATGATGATAACGCACATTTACATAGTATTGTATATGCCAGCGAATCAGTAAATTAGCTCCTTTACTTATCAATAACACAATAAGTAAATACCAAAAACGACTAAAATCACCACCGTGTACTTGCGCATATAGTGGCATCAAGGCAGCAAGAATGATGACAAGCAAGTAACCTTGAAGGACAAAGCTAACCAACATAGATTGGAGAAAATATCTTTTCATTTTGGTTTCAACCGCAATTAAAAATATCCGGTCAGCATCCTTTAAAAAAGTATAGGTTGGACTATTTGTCATAAAAAGAGTAAGGATAATGCTCATAATAAGCGCAACAGGGAAGTCATTCGAAATCGTTTTTAACCATGCTTGATAATAGAAGGCTCCAGTCCCTAGTAAAAAAACTAAAACGATGACAACATGGCCATTAAAAATGTACTTTAAATATTGACTATATTCTTTTGCTGTCTGCCCAGCTCTCTCTCTCCATAACTGCTTCTCATTAAATTCAAACATGTTCTTCTTCCTTTGTAAGATAGATATAAATATCATCCAATGTTGCATTTGGCATGTTAAAGGCTGTCCTTAATTCCTCCATGGTTCCTTGACTCTTTATTTGGCCTTCATGAATAATAATAATCCGATCACAATATCTTTCGGCTGTAGCAAGAATGTGTGTAGACATTAGAATCCCTGCTCCCCTATCCTTCATTATTTTTAGTTGATCTAATAACGATTGAATTCCAAGAGGATCTAATCCGACAAACGGTTCATCCACTATATAGAGAGAAGGTTCCACTAGAAAAGCACACATAATCATTACCTTCTGCTTCATTCCTTTCGAAAAATGAGCAGGAAACCATTTTAGTCTTTTTTCCATCCGAAATTCTTTTAATAATATTTCCATTCTCTTTTGATAGTCAGACTCTGACAATCCATAAGCCATAGCAGTTATTCTTAAATGTTCTTCTAATGTCAATTCATCATATAAAATAGGCGTTTCAGGTACAAAGGTAAATTCCTTTCGATATGCCTCTTTATCGCCTTCAAACGTCTTGCCATTTATAAGGATTTCTCCTTTATGCGGCTCCATCAATCCAATGATATGACGAATAGTTGTACTTTTTCCAGCACCGTTTAATCCGATTAAGCCAACCATTTCATTCGCATGAATGGAAAAGGAAATATCCTTTAAGACAGGATTGCGCGTATATCCTCCGGTAACATTCTTTATTTCTAACAACGCCATCTATTGTACCTCCAATATGTATTATCTATAGTTTAACAACATTCTTGCTTAAATAAAAATGATTGCACAGAAAAATTTTTATTTCTTTCGTATATAAAATTTTGTTCGGGACATTCTATTTATTGAAGGGGAGCACCAAAGAAATATTGCAGTATAACTCCAATATTAAATGAGGTGTTTGCAAAAGATTCTATACAGATTCTTTAAAAAAAGCTTCCATTCGTTTATAAAAGGGGATGTTTGCCTTGCATAAGCAAGATAGGAACAGAAGATCAGTAACACCAAGCTGCTTCATTAAGAAAACAGCCCAATTCATTTCCACTTTGAAATGAGGTGTTTGTCGCAGACAGTCATCCATTCTTTATACGTTTTTGACATATAAAGACATTTTAAGGGGATGGTTCGTTTGAACAATGATCGATTTCTCTAAAGCTTAACACAATTCATTTTTTAAATGAGGTGTTTATCAAAGAGAAGAACCCTAAATAACGTTAAATAGAAGTTCTCTCCTTCAATAGAGGGTGTCCTTAAAAGGTATTCTTATTATGTATATCCATAGTAAAGAGGTTTATTCAAACTTCTCGCTTGGACAATCCATATAAGAGGATCCTTTACAAGGCACCCTCTTCCTTTTGTTGTTCAATAAAATAGTTCCTGTGTTAAAATATTGATAACACATAATGAAGGAAGGTATTTTTATGAGTGATTGTATTTTTTGCAAAATAATTGCTGGAGAAATTCCGTCAAAAAAGGTTTTTGAAAATGAACATGTAATGGCGTTCTTAGATATTAGCCAAGTTACTAAAGGACATACATTGGTGATACCAAAAAGACATGTAAAGGATGTCTATGAATTAACACCTGAAATTGCAAGCAATCTATTTGAAGTTGTGCCAAGTATTGCTTCTGCCATTAAAGAAGTTTATGAACCAATTGGTTTAAATCTCCTTAACAACAATGGTGAAAAAGCCGGACAATCTGTTTTCCATTATCATATGCACCTTATTCCACGTTATGGAAAAGGAGATGGTTTTGGAGCTGTTTGGAAAACAAATTTTGATGGATATTCAAATGAAGAGCTGACAGAGATTGCAGAAAAAATTAATTCTAAAGTAAGATAAGTCCATTAGCTTATTCTCTTCAAAAAATTTTCTAAAAAAATTCATATTTTCAAAAGCTATTTAATAATAGTTTCATTTTTATTAGATTACCGCTCTCTTCCTTAAACAACGACTAAGGAGATTCTAGTATCTGGAAGGAAATATTTTTCTAATAGTATGAAAAAACAAAGCATCTTTTTGAAAAATTCTCACTTTTTCAAAAAGGTGTTTTTTTCATCTGTACAAATCAGCTGAATTTGTTAGTATAAGGGTAATCTTTTTGTCTTTAACGCTTTATTATTTTGAAAAGTTAATTTAGGAGGAAAGAACGTTGAAAAGAGCATATAACTTTAATGCAGGTCCTGCAGCTTTACCAGAATGGGTTTTACACGAGGCAAAGGAGCATTGGTTAAATTTTAATGATACAGGCATGTCTTTAATGGAATTAAGTCACCGTAGCAAAGATTATGAAGCTGTACATAATGAAGCAAAGGAACTCCTTAAATCTCTGCTTTCTATACCAGATAATTACGAAATTCTTTTTTTACAAGGTGGAGCAAGTCTTCAATTTACAATGATCCCAATGAACTTGCTTCCTAAAAGTCAAACAGCTTATTACGCTCTCACTGGAGTATGGTCAGAAAAGGCCATGAAGGAAGCCTCCAAGCTTGGTAATACAGCCATTTCAACTTCAAGTAAAAACGATAACTATACCTATATCCCTGCCCATGAACAGATGAACATACCAGATGACGCGGCATATCTCCATATCACTAGCAACAATACAATTTTTGGCACCCAATGGAGCAGCTATCCAAGCAATTTATCTGTCCCTTTAATTGCGGACATGTCTAGTGATATTTTAAGCACACCAATTGATGTTTCACAATTTGGAATTATTTATGCCGGCGCCCAGAAAAACCTTGGCCCCTCTGGAGTAACTGTAGTCATCATTCGAAAAGATTTAATCAAAGAAGATTCTACTTTGCCAACAATGTTAAGTTATCATACACACGCTAAAAATAATTCTTTATTCAATACTCCGCCAACTTTAGGGATTTACCTTTTATCCCTTGTTCTAAAATGGGTAGAAAAACAAGGTGGAGTGGAAGGTATTGCTAACATCAATAATGAAAAAGCTAAGCATTTATATGAAGTAATCGATCAAAGCAATGGTTTTTATCGCGGTCATGCAGAAAAAACAAGTCGTTCTAAAATGAATGTTACTTTTACTTTGCAGACAGAAGATCTTACAAAAGATTTCTTAAGAGAAGCTAAGGAAGCAGGATTTGTTGGTCTAAACGGCCATCGCTCTGTAGGCGGCTGCCGAGCTTCAATTTATAATGCCGTTCCCCTCGAACATGTAGTAGCATTAAGTACATTTATGAGGGATTTTCAGCTCAAGTATCATCAATAAGAAGACTTTATCTATAGAATACCCTTAACAATAGTAATGATGGCTTGAATACGTTATAATGGTGAAAAAGAGCGAGGTGTAAGAAAAATGAGCGCAAAATCATTCTTATCAGGATTTTTAATTGGAGGAATTGCAGCCGGAATCACTACCTTATTAACTACTCCTTACTCAGGGAAAGAAGTAAGAAAAGCCTGCAGTGATAATGGAAAAGCTTTTCTTCAACATATCCAAGAATTAAAGTTAGATTTAAATGAGATAAAAGACTCTATTAAAACAGCTACAGTAGAAGGTAAAACGGTATTTAGTACTTTTATAGAAGATCTTAAGCTTTCATTGGAAGCATGGCGGGAAGAAGTAAAACCACATCAAGAAATACTTCAAAAAGAGCTAGATGGGTTACAATCCACGATTAATGAGTTAGAAAATGATTTAAAATAATTTAATCGCTTTTACTTATACATAAAAGCTAAGAAAAAAGGAGGAGTTCTAACATGGACTTCCTCCTTTTTTCTACCCTCTTAAAGACTATCTTTCTATGTTATTTTTTTTAACATAACATGTTAAATCTTATTCCCGTATAATTTTTTATCTCCTATTTATTTTGTTTTTTCTTTTCCCACCTTTACATCTCTTTCATTCTAATTTAATTTTTTATTCATTCTTTTTGGCCCTTTTGCTTCTCCATTTTTTTACTATTTATCACTAATTCTTATTTTATCCTTCATTCTTCTGAGTAAATGTATAGACAACTACTGAATTTTTATTTCTTACATTACATTTTTATACAATAAAGCGCTTACTTAAAAGAAAAATTCTTATTTCTAAAAATTTTGTTAATTTTTATCTTTATTAATTTTTGTTTTATTGGCATAATGTTTATAGATAACAGAAAAGTAGGTGAATTTTGGATGGATGAAAGTCAGATTTCAATGAAAGACGCTTTACTCTTCACACAAAGAATTGGACAACTTAGTAAAGCATTATGGAAGGCGATTGAGAAGGACTGGCAAAATTGGATTAAACCATATGATTTAAATATTAATGAACACCATATACTCTGGATTGCTTATCAGCTAAATGGCGCTTCTATTTCAGATGTAGCAAATTTCGGTGTAATGCATGTCTCAACTGCATTTAATTTTTCGAAGAAATTAGAAGAAAGAGGACTACTAGAATTCTCGAAAAAAGAAAATGATAAGAGAAACACGTATATTTGCCTTACTGACAAAGGTAAAAAAGTGTTTGTTCAAATTATGGAAGAATACAATCCAAGCAACAGTTCAGCTCTATCCGCCTCCTTACCAATCAAGAATTTATATGGAAAGTTTCCGGAGCTTTTAGACATAATGACTATTGTTAAACATATTTATGGGGACAATTTCATTGAAATTTTTGAGAAATCCTTTACTAATCTTGACGATATTTTGGAAGAAGATGAAGGGCATTTAAAGCAAAAAGAACCAGTATTTACTAAATAGAGATAATATTAAATTGGGGAATAGGACTCCAGGTTTGGGACAATCTAGACCGGTGGTAAAAAAGATAAGAAGGCAGATTGCTTTCTTATCTTTTTTTCGGAAAATTCAAACAAAAAATACATAGAGAATAGGTTTTCTTCTTCTTATAATTACTAAATATAAAAAATGTCATAAATTTGTATAAAGAGACTATTGATTTTTTACTCTATTCATCGTAAAGTAGCAAGGTGAGTTCGCTTGACTAAAACGCAAGATAAGACAAGGAAAAGATATTCTTCCAATTATTAGTTATTCAAGCAAGAACGTATCATCACAAGTAACTAAAAATTTCTCCCTATGGAGGGTATTACCATGAACTGTTGGAAGACTGTCAACTTCCATAAAAAATATGGAGCTCAGCGCCTATTTATTTTGTCCACTATGACAATGATTGGTTGTTTTCTGTTTCTATATGTACCAATTATAAGCTATTTTGCACATAACAAACTTTCTGACGATTACTTTTTACTATTTATGGCAATGTTTTTACTTATGTATCCATTACACAAGCTACTACATTTATTACCAATGCTTCATTTAGGCGATAAAATTAAAAAAACATGGACTAAGCATTTACAATTTTTACCGATTCTTCATATTCAAGTTAAAGAGCCGATTGGTAAAATGCAGTTTCTCTTTGCTTTAATTATTCCATTTGTGATCATTAGTGGAGTATTATTTCTATCTTGTTTCCTTTTTACAAGTTATGTTCATTATTTTTTAATGCTTTTCGCTTATCATACAGGGATTTGTGTTCCTGATTTTATTCGCATAAAAAATCTATGGCATTCTCCGCGCTCTTGTTATGTAGAAGAAAATGAGGATGGATTTGAGATATTAATAAATAATGTAAGTGAATTATCGTAAAAGGATTCTATTATTGTTTCGTCACACATATAATGATATAAAACTAGATTGAATGTTAATCATTCTTTCTTATTGATAGATTATAAGGAGTCATCTAAGTTCTTTCCAGAACAAAATCTCCAAGTTTACATCTAAAAAAGTTTATAATACTATCTTTTTATCCTTTTATTTGATAATGTAAATAACATACAATAAATTCCGCTTATAAGGAGGGAATCAATGATGATCTCCATTTTTATTATTTTAGCTATTTTTATTTTATATAATATTAATAGACTTACAAATGCTTTATGCTTACAAAAAGAAATTCCTGAAGAAAAGCAGCCAAAAGTTTTTCGAACAATAAATGTTCTTATTACAATTTTGTTGATTTCTTCCTATGTAGATATTCTTTTTTAACAAGCTATGTAGAAAAGAAGCAGTGTGATAGTTGGTAAGCAACCACTATCGCACTGCTTCTTTTTTATATTTCTTCAGATCAACTTATAGCCAAGCTGCTCCGATGATTACTAATAAGATGAATAGTACTACTAATAAAGCAAAGCCTCCACCGTAAACTCCTCCACCAGACATGAAGATTCCTCCTCTCTTTATCGTTCCAGTTGTGTTTTGGCGCATATTAGGCAACCTCCCTAGTAAGATTGCCGTTAATACGCTTATAGCTTACAGCCATGCAGCGCCAACGATAACTAATAAGATAAACAATACAACGATTAAAGCAAAACCTCCGCCGTAAACGTTACCCATAGTAACACCTCCTTTAAGGTTGCTACCATTTGTTCATTCATTTCATGGTGTTTCGGTTCTTTTTCTTTCTTTTATTTGATAGCTAATATCCTTTCATGCCCAATAATGTTTGCACATATAAAATCACACTAAGCCCTATTGGTCACATATTAAGAAGCTAGATCTAAATAAAAGACATTGCTGTTAGGAGCATTATTATGAATAGTCCATCATTCTTATTGTCTTTTTTTCTCTATAAACCGTAACAACCCTCTGAATTTGCTAAGAGCGAATTCTTTAGAGCTCTTTTTCAAGCTCAATTTATCATATGTATTTGCCCTAATTTCGGAACAGGACATATACCCATTTTTTTATAGGGATAGTAAGAGCAAAAAGATAGGGGCTAGATTAGCAAAAAAAAACAAAGGATCTTATCTATAAAATTCACTCCCCTACATGAAACACTAGTTAGGAAGGAATCTTATACATTTCATCCTTTGTGATATTAAAAAATACCTCTTCTGGCCTTTTCAGACTGTTATATGCTCGCCTATCTTCTTCCAATTTCCATAAGGCTGATGTCCTGTTTCCTGACATTGAAAATTAGATAAAACAAGTTACGTAATAGTGACCGAGTTTTCTAAACGCTATTTGAAGTTTTTTGGAGCATTCAAGCCGCTTTCTCTAAAAGCCTGCACCAATCTTCTCTATTTCTACACTTCTGAAATATCTAAGTACCTATTTAATTCTCATACACTCTTTCTTCCCCATCTCTACGTTTTTTCTCTTCTTCCAGCCTTTTCATATAAACCTCTCCTTCTCGTTCAATTATTTCATTTTCTGCCGCTCTATCCTCTTTCCCGGTTTTAACAGCCATAAAGGCACTAATCGCAATTCCTCCTAATACAAAAATAACCCAAAGTGGAATTCCTAACATTGAAAACTTCCCCTTTCTAGTAATTTCTATCTTTTATTTCATCCTATGCTAGAAAAACTAGATTATTCCCTTGAACGTAATTATCTAGCTGGAAGTTAAGTATATTAGCCCCTCAAAACACAAAAAGGAAGAGAACCCCATGGGAACTCCTCCTTAGTTTTATTTATGGAATGTCGGCTTATAGAAAGAACGATTTTCCAACGGAAATACTCTTTCCGTAAATTCACCTGGTTTCACTCTATCTAACACACGATCTAGCATATTCATTTTGGCATCTAAATTATCAATATAGTGTAAAATTTCCGCTTCTTTAATTAACGGCGCTTTCGGGCTTCCCCATTCAGGTTTCCCATGATGGGATAATACTAAGTGTTGAAGTATTACTACTTCTTCTCCTCTTATCCCTAACTCATCTGCTGCTTTTCCTATTTCATTAATCATAATAGAAATATGTCCAAGCAAATTCCCTTCCAAAGTATAAGAAGTAGAAATCGGTCCAGATAATTCAATTACTTTGCCAAGATCGTGAAGAATGATTCCTCCATATAGCAAATCTTTATCCAAGCTCGGATAAAGAGAGGCAATCGCCTTCGCCAAATCAAGCATACTAACAACATGATACGCTAATCCAGAAACAAATTCATGATGATTTTTCGTTGCTGCTGGATATTGTAAAAATGCCTCTTGATGCTTCTTTACTAAATGTCTTGTAATTCTTTGTATATTAGGATTCTGCATTTCAAAAATGTAATGTGTGATTTTACTTAACATTTCATCTGTAGTTAGGGGCGCTGTTTCAAGGAAATCAGCCAATCGAATGCCCTCTTCTCCTGTTGCCACCTTTATTTGGCGAATTCTTAATTGCAGTTTTCCACGATAACTTTGAATATCTCCATTCACTTTTACAATCGTTTCCGGACGATAGCTCTGCTCATCCATTTCTGTAGCATCCCAAAGCTTTGCTTCAATTTCTCCACTTTTATCTTGAAAAATAAGCGTCATAAACGGTTTTCCGTTACTTGTAATAGCCTTTGTTGCATTCTTTATTAATAAATAAGATTCAAATTGCTCCCCAACTTCATACTGAAGTACTCCTTTTTTCTCCAACTCACTCTCTCCTTTATCTTTCTCTTTATTTAGTATAGCACGAAGTCATTCCAACTTTATAAGCTTGTTTCTCTTTCCTCTACTGGTAATACATGCAAGCTTTCATCGGGAAAGTATTTTAGTAGATGACGATGACAAGTAAAGAAAATCAGCTGATTTTGCTTACAATTCTTTAGTAATTGGATCACTTTTTCTGTACGTTTTTCATCAAAATTAACGAAGCTGTCATCAATAATAAACGGAAAACAAAAGCTTTTATAAAATGTTTGTGCCAAAGCAATGCGAATGGATAAGTAAAGCTGTTCAGTCGTTCCCTGGCTTAATTCCTTCGCTTCATAAAAAAGATGATGCTGACTCTCTACTAAAAACCCAGCTCCTTCCTCCTTGGGAACAATCCGAATATATTTCCCTTCCGTTAGAAAAGCGAGATTGTCCTCTGCCTTTTGCAGCATAGCGGGCAGCTGTTTTTGTTTATATTGTTCAACGGTTTTCGCTAACAGCTGTTTTGCTATAGCAAACTTTGCCCATTCTTTCACATCTTCCTTAAATTCCGACTGAGCTTGTTTAAAGGAATGTAATAAATCTGTATATGTCCCTCCGCCTTCAATTCTAGAAATGGTAAAGTTAGTTGCTGCTGCCTCTTCTACGAGTTCCTGTAAGCGAGAAGCTAATTTATCCATCCGCTTTTTCTTTTCCTCTAATTGCAGCTCAGGATTTAGAATTTGTTGATACAATGAAATATGCTCTTTTGCTATATTAGTCATTTCTAATTGAACGTTAATCGCAGCAAGTCTTTCTTTATATTTAGCTCTCTCCATTTCCAAGGTGGCCTTTTCACGAAATGCCTCTTCATCCGTAACATCTGCAAAGGAAAATAGCGCAGCCTTTTCTTCTGCATAGCGATTATATTCTGTTTGGTATTTATCCAGATCCTCTGATAGTTCTGTTTGCTTTGTCCGTAATGCTTCTTTTCGATCCGTTTTCTTTTTTTCTTCCTTTAGTGTCGTTTTTAAACGGTAGCACATATTAGCAATTGTATCTTTCTCATCTCCTATAAAAGTTTTGAAGAAATAGCTGATTTTGCTAATAATTTCCTCACTCTCTCGATGAATCTCCTCCAATTCTTGATGATAGGAATTTCTTTCTCTATCTTTTCCTTTCCATTCTTCAATTAATAAAAAGGCATCATATATTTGTTGTGTCGCTAGTTCATATGGAATGTTAAGTTCATTAGCCAATTGTCTTAACAACTTCTGATGGGAAAGAAAATCCCCTTCCCACTTTTCAAATGCCTCTAATACCCTCTCATAGCTTTCATTTTGCTGCTCCAATTTAAATTGGAGTTGTGTGAATTTCTCTCTTCTCGTCGTATCCTCTTCAAACTTCTGAGCTTCATAACGAGAAATGCCTTGTCCCTTTTCAAAGCTTTCGACTAACTGAGTACGTTCTTCCTTAATAAGTACTAATCTCTTCTCTTTTTTGCTGATTTCATTTTTAGCTAGTTTTCTTCCAGACAGGAAAAACAACACATAAACAACACATACAACAAAGCAAATAAGGGTTATGAACCATTGCTCAAAAAACAAAGCTCCCGCTCCAGCCAGTAGAAGAAACACCGTTAAAACACTAGTTATCATTGTATTATGCTTCATGCGTTTCTCTTCTAACTTCCTCTGATCTTCCAGTTGATTTATTTCTCTAGAAAGTAAATCTGCTTTTTCCTTGTTCCAGCTATATTGATGATCTGCATTTATACGTTCTTCTAATCTAGCTCTTTCTTCTTTTGGCAAGAGCCTCTGCTTATTCTCCTTCACTGCCTCTTCTAAGGATTCTAAAGCTGTTTGCTCAGCCTTTAGCCGCTCGTCAAGCTCTTCTTTCTGCTCTTTTAATCTCCGTTGCTTAGAAGCAGCTTGTGCACATTGCTCTTTTAAAAAGATGCTTGTATTACTTTCCTTCAATAACATTTTCTCTTCAATCGGTAAATGCAATTTACTCTTTAAACTATCAATATCTTCTTCTATCTTTTTAACTTGATTTTCAACTTGCGTCTGCCGATTTTGTAATTGTTCATATACGGGGAACTTTTCAACAGCAAGTAAGATATTATTTTCAGCGATAAGAAGTTCTTCCTGTATAGGAATGCTTGCTATTTCTTGTTCCATTTCTTCCATCCGTGCTTCTATATGCTGAATTTCAGCTTCTACAGAAAGCAATTTCTCCTTCAAGGCTTCCCATCTCATTAATCCATTTTGAGGAAAATTGAAGTCTTTGCAGGTAGCTAATTTTTGCTCTAACAATTCCTGCTCACGTACCATCCCTCTAATTTTAATCCATTCTTCCAATAACCATTTTTCATGCTCTTCTTTTTTTAACTCTGCTTCTGTCAGCTGTCTCTCTTGTTCAATCTTTCTTTTCTTTGCAAGTAATTGTTCATATTGATTATTATCCTTCTCTGCACTTTTTAATTGGCTATGCTTATCTCGTAAAACTTGCAGTTTTTCATTAAGGACAGGCTTCTTCCCGCTAGGCTTGTAGCGTACATCTAGTTCCTTCTGCAGCTCATTTTCTACTTTCAATAAGCGGTCAGATCCGACAGCGCCAGTGGAAAATAAAAAGCGCCCCAGCTCTTCTCCTCTTAATTGCTGGACATTTTGCAATCCATGTAAATTAAAAGAAAAGATTGATTGATAGAGAGCTTTATCGATTCCTGCTAATAGTTCATCTAGAAGCTCCTCTTGTCCTCTTCTTCCATCCGCTAAAGTAACTGTCACATCCCCTGTAGCTTTTCCTTTTACGCGTTCGATTGTTGTTAATCCGAAATTTGGAAAATAGATGTCTAATTTCCCGCCATATTTATGCTGCAGCTTTGGCTCATAGCGTAATTCCGTCTGCTGTTTTGTGGGGAATCCGAATAAGATGCTATGAATAAAACTCATAATTGTCGATTTTCCTGCCTCATTTTCGCCATAAAACACATGAACAGGGGAGTGAATGGAAAACGTTATATTTTCTAGCTTTCCATATCCGTAAATCGTTATTTTCTTTAATTCCATATTAGTTGCCTCCCCTCTTCACCAGCATTGTCAGCAGTAAATCTTCTGCCTCTTCCGCTAATTCTTGTTTTTCTTCAGCTGTAAGCTCTTCTAAAAAGCGATGGGCCTTTGGATGCTGAAATAAAGGTGCAACTGCTTCATTCACTAGTTCGAAATCCTTTGTTACAGCAAATAGTTCTTCATAAAATGCCGATTCCCTTAACAAATTCTCTTTTAACCATTCTGTATTTTCCTGTACTTTTATCGAATTAACCCAGACAAAGGAGTCCTCATCTACCTCATCTTGCTGAAGGATCTCCAATAAATCAGAAGCTAGAAAAGAGTCTTGTAAACGCAATTTCTCTATCTCTAGTGATATAAGGTAAGAATATTTCCTATCTCCAACTGCATCCATTTCTTTTCGACAGAGCTTGTATAAATCATCAAATGTATGGACAAAACTGGCATCTATTTTCACTGTTTCCCAAATTACTTCAGAGGTTGGAATAAATTCTAAACTGGCATCCTCATCCCTTAGTTCCACATAATAGCATCCCTTTACTTCTGTTTCCTTTTTATGTCGTCCTTGAATGTTTCCTGGATAGACAATCGGAGGCACAGACTCTAAAATTTCCCGTTTATGGATATGTCCTAGGGCCCAATAATCCATTTTCTTAGCAAGTAAATCCTTTACTTGAAAAGGAGCATAGGCGCTATGTTCAGTCGAGCCCTCTAAATTGCCATGCAGAATTCCAACATGAAAATTTGCCTCACCGCTTCGTTCGTATTCAACAATTCTTCGCTCTTTAATATGTCTTGTTTCATAACTAAATCCATAAAGATTCACCGATAAATTATTTTTCACATATTTTTTTACTGTTACCATCGATGGAAAAACATGAACATTAGGAGGAAGTTCTATTTGTACCCAGCTTCCATTTAAATGATCATGATTTCCATGTATCAGATACACTTCAATTTGATTTTCCTCTAAGCGCAGCATTTCATTTCGGAAGCGAATTTGCGCTTTTATACTTCTATCTTCCCCATCGTATATATCTCCAGCAATAATTATAAAGTCTACCTTTTTGCTGATGGCTGCATCAATAACCTTTTTAAATGCAGTAAACGTGCTTTCTTTTAGTTTGTTATGTATTGTTACGGGCAAATTCTTCAACCCAACCATCGGACTGTCTAAATGTAAATCTGCACAATGTATAAAGGATATTTCCATACTCTCACGTCCTAAAACTATTTGCTTCTATTCTACCATGCAAAAAATACGAATGCACGTTCTTATCCTTTTGCAGCTTGTTTTGGAACATAAAAAATGCCTCACTTATTATGAGGCATTTTCCGAATTATTCTTTTTTCGTTAGCTGCAGGGCTTTTTTAATATCTTTATAAGAGTTAGATTTTCCGTACATAAGGACGCCGCCTTTATATACTCTTGCACCAAAAATAGCGAGAATCATAATGGTTGCCACTAAAACAACAATTCCTAAAATAGGTTCCCAAACTGGCAAATTCAGCATTCCTACTCTCATAAACATAAGCATAGGTGTAAAGAATGGGATATAAGATGTAATTGTTACAAAAGTGGTATCAGGTGCGCTTAATCCGAACATCGCAATCATAAATCCGGCCACAATTAATAATGTCATTGGCGTAATCATTTGCTGCACATCTTCAATTCTACTTACAAGCGAACCTAGCAATGCAGCCAGAGTAGCATATAGGAAATAACCTAAAATAAAGAAGATCGCCGCATAGATAATGGTACTTACAGGCACTTCGCTAAATCCGAAGAATCCTTCCATCGAACCTAGGCTATCATTGTTAGTTAATGAAAAATAACCTACAAGCATCAAAATCGCCAGCTGAGTTAAGCTTAATAAGCCGATTCCCAGAATTTTGGCAAACATATGCTTAATTGGAGATACACTTGAAATTAAAATTTCCATTACTCGTGAGGATTTTTCAGTCGCCACTTCTGTCGCTATCATATTGGCATATAGGATAACGGCAAAGTATATTAAGAATAAGAGAACATAAACTAACCCTCTAGCCTGGTTTAATTCTTCTTCTGTCTTTGCATCTTTCTCAAGAGCAATTTTTTCAAATGCAACGGGTTCATTCAATTTCGTAAGCTGCTCATTCGTTAAATTGAGTTGATTCGCTGCTAATTGACTTTTAACCATTTGAATACTATTGGTAATATTATCGGAAACAGTTGTTTCTGCAATATCCATGGTATAATAAGTCGCTATAGGTAATTTACTTTCATCCATATTCACTATTAGTAAACCACTATAATTTCCTTCTTCCACTTCTTGTTTTGCTGCTTCTTCACTGTCCTTATAAGCAACTAATTTTAAATCTTCATTTAACGTCTCTGTTGCCTCTTGAATTGCTGGTAATAAAGAGTTGCTTTGATCAATTACGGCTACTTCCGTCTTTCCTTCATCACTAGAAAAAGTATCGATAATCGTAGTAATATTTGTTAGTGCAACCACAAATATTAAGGTAATAGCCGTTGTAATTAGAAATGATTTCGTTTTGAACTTACTTAAAAAGGTATGAAATAAGATAACCCAAAAACTATTCAAGAGAAGCACCTACCTTTTCGATAAAAATATCATTTAAAGAAGGCTCTTCTAATGCAAATTTGCGAATAAAGCCCTTTCCAACTATATCATTTAGAATTCGCTCCGCAACTTCTTCTCCTTCAATTTGCAAAGAAACACCTTCTGCTGTTTCTTTTAATTTTAATACGCCTGGATAGCGAATTAAATGTGTCAAATCAAAATCAGCGTGTATGGTTACATTCTTCTTCCCAAAGCTTCTCTTAATATCCTTAAGAGAGCCATGAACAACAGGCTTTCCTTTATGCATAATACAGAGATGCTGGCATAATTCCTCGACATGCTCCATCCGGTGACTAGAGAATACAATACTTGTTCCATTATTTTTCAAATCTACTACTGCACTTTTTAACTGCTCCACATTTACTGGATCTAACCCACTGAATGGCTCATCTAAAATTAATAATTTAGGCTTATGTAAAACAGCACTAATAAATTGAATTTTTTGTTGGTTTCCTTTGGAGAGCTCCTCTACTTTTTTATCCATGTATTCAGGAACCTTAAAGCGGTTTAGCCAATATTCTAGCTCATTTAATGCTGCTTTTTTTTCCATGCCTCTAAGTCTCGCTAGATAGATAAGCTGATCCCGTACTTTTAGTTTAGGATATAGACCTCGCTCTTCCGGCAGATATCCAATATATGGACTTGTTGAGTAATTAATCGGCTTACCATCCCAGGTTATTTGTCCTGCTGTACTTTCTAATATTCCTAAAATCATGCGAAAAGTTGTCGTCTTTCCTGCTCCATTGCCTCCAAGAAAGCCGAACATTTCATTTTCAGGAATCGAAATAGATAAATCATCTACTGCTGTGAACGAACCAAATTTTTTTGTCACGTTTCTTAGCTCTAATGACACAAAATCCCCTCCTCACTCTTTAATACGAATAGAACGGTAAAAGGTTTCAATGGATATTACTATTATCTGTAGGAAATAAGAAATAATTAAAACTTGAGTGGAATAGAACCTGATGTATATTGAGTTTCATAAAAAAAAGCTGCTATATACTCTATTGAGTCTAACAGCAGCTTTTTCCTTTTAATGTGGTAAGAACACTAATTGATAAAGGAATAATACGGCAAATACGTAAACGAGTGGATGAACCGTTTTTCCTTTTCCTTTTACTAGCTTTAATAATGGATAGGAGATAAATCCAAGGGCAATTCCTGTTGCAATGCTTGATGTAAGCGGCATGCTTAGGATGACTATAAATGCTGGGAATGCTTCATCAAACTCTGACCATTTCACATCACTTATTGCCCCCATCATCAAGCTTCCTACAATTATTAGAGCAGGAGCTGTAATAGCAGATAAACCAGAAATGCTGCTCACTAACGGAGCAAAAAAGGCAGAAATAATAAATAAAACAGCAATTGTAACACCAGTTAAACCAGTACGGCCACCTGCTGCAACACCTGATGTCGATTCAATAAAAGCAGTGGTTGGACTTGTCCCAAACATTGCGCCAACAGATGTTCCAAGTGAATCAGCAAGAAGTGCCTGCCTTGCTTTTGGCAGCTTATTGTTTTTTATTAATCCAGCTTGCTCAGCCACCCCAATCATCGTACCAGTGGTATCAAAAATCGTTACCAATAAAAAGGAGAAAACGACAGCGTACAATCCATGTTGAATAACATCGCCAAATGCTGAAATTGGATTGCTAATGATAAGTCCCTCTGGTAAATGCGGGCTTGCCATAATTCCATTTTCAAAGGATAAGTAACCAGTAAAGTAAGCGATAATGCTTGTTACAATCATCCCAATAAATAACGCACCTTTTATATTCAAACTAAACAGAACAATCGTAATAGCTAAACCAATAAGGGCGATTATAACAGTGGGAGACTGAAGATCACCTAGTCCAACTAGATTTTCTGGATTGGCAACAATAATTCCCGTTTGTCTCAACCCGATAAATGCTATAAATAAACCAATACCAGCTGTTATTCCATGTTTCAAATTATCTGGAATAGCTTGAATTAATTTTTCTCTAAATGATGTTAATGACAAGATAACAAAAATAATACCGGCAACAAATACTGCAGAGAGTGCTACCGTATAATCGACGTTATTATTTCCAACAACCGAAAAAGCAAAGTATGCGTTCAATCCCATACCCGGAGCAATAGCAATAGGATAATTTGCAAGCAAAGCCATCCACAATGTCCCGATAGTAGCTGCTATGATGGTTGCTAGGAATACTTGGTCAAATGGAATTCCTGCTTCTTTTAAAATTCCTGGATTGACTACTACTATGTAAACCATTGTTAAAAAAGTTGTGAATCCAGCCATTAACTCTGTTTTCACAGTTGTATTATTTTCCTTTAACTTAAACATGAAAGAACCTCCAAAAAACGAACATTTAAAAACAACATTATCTATGTTATTCGTTTTTACTGCAAAAAGCAACTATTTTTCTCGATAGAAAAATGGCAATTTAGTGAAATACCTTTATTAGTTTGACACTAGTCTTTCTTTTCCATACGAAAATAATCACAGAAACAAAAAAATCTACCAGAACGGAAATAGTTCTAATAGATTTTTAATGATCTTTATTTAGATGCTTCTAATGAAAAATGTTCATTTAACAAGGCAATTTTTTTATCCGTATATTCCACAAAACTTTCATTATATGTTTTAGGATGTTTAGGATTAGAAAATTGGGTAATCTTACCTGTAACAGGATGAATAAATTTGCTGGACGCTCCACAGCCTACACCAATAACCGTCTGCAGTTCTTCCATCATCATAATATTATAGATACTTTCCTGGTTTTTCTTTGAATAGCCGACATTCTCTAAATTTCCTAGAATATTTTTCTGACGGTATAAATAGTACGGGACATAATCATGTTTCTCTGTCCATTCTTCCGCCATCTTCATCATTTCCTGAATTTCCTCTCTATCCGCTACCTTATATCTAGATTTATTGCGGGTCATTTCAGACGCACGTTTAAACGACAGAGTATGAACAGTCAGTGATTCAGGCATTAACTCTTCTGTTTTATCAAGAGAATATTGAAATTCTTCCACACCTTCACCTGGAAGCCCAATAATTAAATCCATATTAATATTATTCATGCCATGCTTACGTGCTAAATGATACTTTTCAATTGTTTCTTCTACTGTATGATGTC
Source organism: Niallia sp. FSL W8-0177 (assembly GCF_038006285.1). Taxonomy (NCBI): domain Bacteria; kingdom Bacillati; phylum Bacillota; class Bacilli; order Caryophanales; family Bacillaceae; genus Niallia; species Niallia sp. FSL W8-0177. The sequence goes on along the minus strand of NZ_JBBOUX010000001.1, from coordinate 434,981 downwards.
TACCAATCGCTTTTAATGTTTGTTGTGTATACGATTGTGGATTAATACTAATTCGATCGATATTATATTTTTTTAACACTTCCAGTTTGTCTGGCGAAATTGTATCCGGTCTCCCTGCTTCGACCGTGATTTCACGAATGTTTTCTACATTTGGAAAAGAAGCATGCATGCGCTCGTAAAGCATGTCCATTTCTTCTGCTGAAATACTTGTTGGTGTTCCTCCCCCATAATAGACGGTTGTAATATTAATATTTTTTTCTTTTAGCCACTCCCCTATCTTTTCCATTTCATAATGAAGCCCGCCTAAAAAGGAGGAAACTGAGCCTTGTCGTCCATTAATGGCATAGGCTGGGAACGTACAGTAAGCACATTTTGTCGGACAAAATGGAATTCCAATATAGATGCTTACTTCTTTTTTCAAATCATATAAATCAGGAATCACTGCTAATTGGCGATCAATGATTTTCTGCATTAGCTCGATTTTTTCATCGGACATTAAATATTCCTCACGAAGAGATTGATGCGCCTCTTCTATCGGTGTTTGCTTTTGCATATGCCGGTGAAGAAGTTTTGTTGGGCGTATACCTGTTAAAATCCCCCATTTTTGCACCATTCCTGTATACTCTTGCAGCAATAATAAATAACTTTTGGAAATGGCTTTTTTCATTTGCTTAAATATTTCTTTATCCGTTAACTGACTAAGATCTGCATGGCTATTACATATAGTTTCTTCTTTTAATTCCTTGAGCTTGCCTTTTACGATAAATTCATGCCCAATAATTTCTGTTTCGAACTCAACATGAAGGTCTGCTTTTTCTTCTAGTTCTCTATAAAGCACCTTTGTATCTTCAAAAAATAAATTGCCTATGTGCTCTAATGGCCTAATATAACGTTCATCTGTTAATCCTTGTATATATATTTGTTTCATCGTTATTTTTCAACTCACCTTTTATTCTGAATATTATCATGCTTTATTTAACCAATTATACTGCAGTATAAAAAAAATAACTAGAAAGGTCAAAAGACTTTCTGTTAGCTATTCTAGAAAAGGGAACAGGAGAAGTCTCCGCGTGACTTCTCCTCCTATAAAAATATAAATAATAGCTATTTTATAATATTCATCTTGCGCAAAAACTCAATGGGATGCTGTTTACGGAAGTGTTCCTTGACCATGTAAGCAACCCCTTCTTGGTCATTAGATCTCGTTACCCAGTCCGCTGCAATTTTCAATTGATTTGGAGCATTTCCCATTGCCACACCAAGACCTACTGCTTCAATTACCTCTAAATCGTCTAATCCGTCTCCTATGGCAACCATTTCGCTGCTCTTTATCCCGAGCTTTTCCCCTAAAAATAACAACCCGCTTCGTTTCGATACACCAGCTGGTAAAATATCTAGACGCAACTCATTATGTTGAACAATATGGATATTATCAAACATTTTTCCAAGCACTTCTTTTGCATCCTCGCAGTCTTTTTTCTCTTCAAAATAAACTTCCATTTTGGGCGGACTTACTGGTTCTTCTAATAAAACATCACTTAAAACATCGACAAATTGGTGGGAATAAAAGACTGGATCTCCAGATGATAAGACCGTTTTTGCAAGCATATTATGATGGAGTTTTGATTTGTTAGCTAGTGAGAATTTTTCATGTACCAAACGAATTTGGCATATGAATCCTTCTAAGAATCGGACAATATCTGATGTAAGGTCGTCTGCGATTCGTTTAACAAAAATAGTATCATCTTCATTATTGGCCACTAATGCTCCTTCATGTGCCACGATGTAACTATTTAATTTCAACGCTTTTGCCACCTTTTTCGCAGAGGGCAAGCTCCTTGCAGTTACAAGCGTTACATAAATTCCCTTTTGCTGTACATATTCAATCGCCTCTTTTGTCGCTTTCGTTAAGCGGCCATTTGATTGAAGGAGAGTACCATCGATATTTAAAGCTAGTAAGCGATAGATCATAAATTTCCCCCATTTCTTCGATGTATTGTCTTTATATATCATTTATGTAGAAAACAAGCATAATAGAACTTTTGAGGGAAGATTAACAAAAGATGTATGAATTTATTTCGGTAAGATTTTGTAATGCGAGGATTCGTTGTTAGGTAGTAAAATACGTTCTGTTATGCGCTCAAATTTAATTTAAAGCTCGCAATCCTTTTTAGGATCGAGTAGTGTAGTATAGCAAACCAATGGAAAAAATTGCTTTTTACTTTTTTGAATAAAATAAGTCATTTTTTTTAAAATAATAAACGTAACACAAATTAAATTACTCAAGGAGGAAACATTCATCATGGCAAATAACAATTCAAATCAATTATTAGTTCCTGGAGTATCTCAAGCATTGGATCAAATGAAGTATGAAATTGCATCAGAGTTCGGGGTAAACCTTGGAGCTGAAACTACTTCTCGTGCTAACGGTTCTGTTGGTGGCGAAATCACTAAAAGATTAGTACAAATGGCTGAGCAACAACTTGGCGGCAGCAGATTCTAAGAATAATTAAATAAATTTGGCTAATGGAGGACGGCGGCATGCCGTCCTCCTCTTGTTTTCTAAATAAGCCACAGGAAACGCCCCCGCAACCATAAAAAACCCCTACTAAGAGTAGAGGAGTTTTGTCATTATTATTGTTGTTGAGCAGGACCGTAAAGCTCTTCTAATGGTTTCATGATGATTTGGTTCAATTCACCAATTAATACGCTCATACGTTGTTCTGCTTCCATCAATTTCGAAATACTTTCGTGTTGTTGAACAAGTGCTACTGTTTTTTGGGCTTGTTCTACTTCTTCTTGTGTAATTTCTTGACCAGACATTTGCTTTTGCTGAAGCTGTAATTGAATATTACGGAAATTATCAAACATCGCTTTCGCAGAAGGATCTCCATTTACCGTATCATACATCTTTTTCAATTCTGTATATTCATCACTTTGACGAATCGCTTTCTCTAAAGCATTAGCAGGATCATGTAAATTTACTGCCATTTAAACAACTCCTTTTCATTAACAATTGACTCCACTATAACAAACTATGCATCATAATACCAGAAATACCTCTATTTCAGAAAATCAAGAAAGCTTCTAAAAATTAATACAAACAATTCTTCGGCAGCTAATCGATAAATCTTTTTCCTATGTCTTTCACACCTTTGCTTATCTTTCATAAGATATATCAGCACCAAAATAGGCGAATATCCGTATTGCCTCTTCATAACTTGAAAAACAAATGGGGAATCTGGATGACTCTGAAATTTTTGCAACTAACAAAAAAAGATGATTTTCAAAAAACATTAAAAGGATTATCTATTGCAATCAGTCCCTCTTTATTAAAATTTTTACATGTGGATCTCCATGATGACGTTTATGTATGTATAGCTAAAATGCTTATTCCAGTAAATGTACAAACACATTCACTTGAAAAACAAGATATTGTTTTTAGTACAGATTTAGAAAAAAACTTGCCAATTCCTAAAGAAATCAACACCTATCTTCTGCCTTATTATCACAAGAATCAAATAATCCATTTAGGCCCTGTTATTGGTATATTAACAGAAGTGAACGACGACAAAGAGGATATTTCTTTTCCTGCTATTCAACATTTATGCAAGGAATTGACGGAAGAATTAACGCAAATAGGCGGATTCTTTTATCTGTTCGGATTACAGCATGTTCAAGATGATTTCGTTCACGGTTATTTTTTTGCTAATAACACCTGGTCTAAACAACCATTACCTTATCCTAATGTCGTTTATAATCGACTTCATTCGCGAAAGGCAGAGGCAAGTACTTCTTTTTTGCAGCTCAAAAAAATATTAGAAGACAAAGAAATTCCTATTTTTAATAGTAAATTTTTTTCAAAGGATGAAACATATCAACTTCTCGTAAAAAATGCGGAAGTTACTCTCCATTTACCGGTAACGGAGCCTTTAACTGTGGAAAACTTACACTTTATGCTTAAGAATTTTCCAGTTCTCTATGTGAAACCTGTTCATGGAAGCCAAGGCAGAAATATCATTCATATTGAGTCCTTTAACAATCATTATATTGCTACAATTTCTTCTGGAAAAAGGAAAGGGAAAAGCCAGCTTTTCACGGAAGAAAAAAAACTTTGGAAATGGCTAGAACACTACAGTAAGGGAAGATCTTATATTTGCCAGCAAGGAATAGATTTTCAAAAATGGCAAGGGCGCTCCCTTGACTTTCGTATTCTTTGCCACAAAAACTATCAAGGGAACTGGACAATAACATCTACCGTTGCCAGAATTGCCCAAAAGAATGCAATTGTTGCCAATCTTGCCCAAGGCGCAGAGATGAAGCCTGCAAAAGCGGTGTTAAATGAATTGCTGCATACAGAAAATACAGAACAAAAATTGGAGGAATTAAAAAGATTAGCAATCGAAATTGCCATTCTCCTCCATAAAAATACAGATGGATACTTAGGTGAACTTGGAATCGACATAGGCATGGATAAACAAGGACACTTATGGATCATAGAGGTAAACTCTAAACCTTCTAAGAAATTAGAGGAACATATTGAAAAAACAAGGCCATCCACAAAAGCTTTACTTGAATATTTTATTGCACTTTCCTTTTCCCCTTGTTTAAAGGAGCTATCAGACGATGAATAATTTCGGGATCATGTCATTATCCCTCGACCATGAAAATCATTACATTCACCAAATCGCAAAATATGGAAGGGATTTCGGATTTACGATCTATCATTTTGTCCCTTCTACTTATCATCCCTTTACACATACCGTAAAAGGAAAACAATATATGCCAGATTCAGATAGTTGGATAGAAGCAGAATTTCCGGTTCCTTCTATTCTATATGATCGCTGCTTTTATCATGATGATTCACATTCCATTCAATGCAAAAATATTATTCAGTGGCTGAAAAAACAACCGACAATTACTTTTCTCGGCAATGGATTACCAAATAAATGGAAGCTATACCAAGTATTACGCGAGTCAAAACTTTCTGCATATATTCCTGAAACTTTTCTCTTACAATCAGCCAATCAAATAAATTTTCAGAACTTAAATCCTGTCATTATTAAACCAATAAATGGTTCTCAAGGAAATGGACTATATTTTATTAAAAAGCAAAATAAAGACATCTTAGTTAGAACAGATAAAAAAGAAAAAACAATAGAAAAAATATTTTCGGATCAAGTGACTTTTAATAAATGGCTTAACCAGCTGTTAAAAAGAAATTCTTATATCATGCAGGCCCATCTTCCACTTACTAACAAAGAAGAGCAGCCATTTGATATTCGCGCTTTTATGCAAAAAAATCCAAAGGAAGAATGGAACGTTATCGAAAAAGGAATCCGCATTGGCGAAAAAGGAAGAATTATTTCTAATTTAAGTGCTGGTGCGTCGATTATCGCTTTTGAAGATTGGTTTCAAACCGCTCCCTTTCCATTAAAAGGCTTTCTTAAACAAGAGATGGAGGAAATTCTTACCCTCCTTCCTTCTATTTTAGAAAATTCCTTCTCTACACTATTTGAGCTTGGCGTAGATATTGGCATTTCACCAAATGGGTCATTATGGATTCTTGATGTAAATTCAAAGCCTGGGAGAAAAGTAATCATGACAGCATATCCACATCTATGTGAAAAGCTCTATCAAGCTCCAATCCTTTATGCTGCTAAACTTGCTGATGATAAAAGGAGGAATCGAGATGAAGAAGCTATATCCTATCGAAATAATCTCTAACAGCGAAAATACTGTTTACTTACCAACAGACTTTGAAGCAAATAAAAATTTGAAAATAATTGCATTTGGAACCGTCAGCAAAGAAGCCACTATAAAAAAACATAAAAAATCAAAAAATATCATAGGCATTAGTTCCGATCTTTTTAAAGAATTACTACTGCCTTCCAACAGTTCAAATGTGCACTTATTTTCAGATGACGAAACCATCTATATCGGCCCACTCGTAGGCATATTCACTTCTGGCTTTTCAACAATTAAAGTTCGCCCAATCGGGGATCGCTCGATTCTATTTTCTAAACTTCTTTCTGTGCAAAAAACAGTGGGAGTCATTGCCTTCCTATTTGGAGAGCAGCATATTAATTGGGAAACAGGAACAATTAATGGACTATTTTATGAAGATGGCTGGAAATCAGTAGAAGTTCCTTTTCCGAATGTCGTTTATGACCGTATCCCAAATCGCCGAATTGAAAATCTCCACAGAATCCAGGCCGTTAAAACGCGATTACAGAAAGAATACTCTATATCCTGGTATAATCCTGGTTTCTTTAACAAACTCGATATTTATGAACGACTTCTTCAGGATGACAGTATTTCCGATTATTTGCCTGAAACCCATGCACTCACTAATTTTTCTGTCATTGAAAGAATGCTGAGCAACTTCGGCAATGTCTATATAAAACCTAAAAATGGAAGTCTTGGTAAGGGAATCTACCAAATACTATTTGATAAAAAGGATGGCTGCTATTATACTCGCTTTAAAGATGAGGAGCAGGGTAATCGCTTAATGAAATTTGATCATTTGGAAGCATTAATGAATCACTTATTCGAAAATCAGAATTTATCTCATTATATCGTTCAACAAGGTATTCACTTAATTCGTTCAGAAAAAAAATCAGTCGATTTCCGTGTGCATACTAATAAAAATAAAGATGGTCAATGGGAAATGACGGCAATGGCCGCAAAAATTGCAGGCACAGGCAGTGTTACCACTCATCTTAATAATGGTGGTACGGTTAAAGCAATCGAAGAATTAACCAATACAGACCTTCATTGCGAAGAAATAAGCAATAAACTATCGAAGGCGTCCTTGCAAATAAGTAAGGCCATGGAAAAACAAATGGAAGGATATATAGGAGAAATCGGCTTTGATTTAGGATTGGACCGAAAAGGACGCGTATGGTTATTCGAAGCCAATGCAAAGCCGGGAAGAAGTATTTTTAAGCATCCTTCTCTTAAAAAATTTGATTTAGAGACTCGCAGAAAATCGCTCGAATACGCAGTCTTCCTAATGGATCAAAGTATTAAAAATCTTGAGGATATCTACCAATGAATATTTATTATGATTCCGAAAAAGAATGTTGGTATACAGCCTCGCGGGATACTTACCTTTTTGGGGCATCTAACATGTGCTTAGCTAATTTAATGCCAGCTGCCAACCATGCAGCTTTCCCAATTGTCCCACATGAAGATAAGGTTGGTCCATTAATCGGAATTATGATTGCAAGAAATAAACATAATAAATTAATTGGAAATGGCGAGCTCTTTAAACAGCTACAGGAAAAACTTCAACAACATGCGGGAGGAATTATCGTTATCTTTCCTCCTGAAAACTTACAGACAGAAAAACTAACGGGATATATATTTTGTTCCAGCAGAAACAGTTGGATAAAAGCGATTACTCCGTTACCAAACATTGTCTATAATCGTGTTCCTTTTCGAAAAACAGAGAAGCAGGAACCCTTTCAGACTGCCGTGTCCTTTTTAAAAGAACAAGGAATCCCCTTTTTTAACGCTTCATTTATTAATAAATGGGAGCTTCATCAATTGTTTCGTGATTCCCCTTTCTTAAAAGAGCATTTGCCTAAAACAACTCTTTTAAAGCAGAAGGAAGACTTTGCTGATTTTCTGCTTACGTATAAAAATATTTACTTAAAACCAGTAGAAGGCTTTAAGGGGAAAAATATTTACCGTATCAGATTAAAACAAAACGATTCTATCCATGTCAGTACAACCGAGGAGACCAAATACTACTCAAGTTTAAATCAAGTCTGGGAACAGTATCAGCAAGATTGGCTCCAAAGAGAGTACTTGCTCCAAGAAGAAATTGACGGAGCCTTATATAATGGAAATCGCTATGATTTTCGCCTATTAGTTACCTTTGAAAATCGCTATGTCCTTACTGGAGTGGGAGTGAGACAATCAACCCAGCAGAATGTCACAACCCATATACCTTCCGGCGGAAAATTGCTTTCTTATCAGGAAGTACAACAAAAAGAGCATGACTTATTTTTCAAAAAAATAGTTGATCACTGTGGAATCTTGTTAACCCAAAAATATGGTTTTACGGGTGAGTTTTCCATCGATGCCTGTGTCGATAAGAATGGCCAGTATTATCTTTTCGAGGTTAATGCCAAACCGATGTTATTTGACGAAAAAGAAATTGAAGAAAAACGATGCCAGCAGCTAATAAAGCTTTTTTATTCATTAACTAATTTCCCCTTTCAGAATAAATCGCAGGAGATGACCCATCCTAAAACTTAGGAGGGATTATCATGAAAAAAGCTAAAAAAGATCTCCCATACGAGGGAAAAGAAAAAGCTTATTTAGATATTGATCGAATCATAAATGAAGGGTTAGCAGGTGGAACAGTAATAAATAGAGAAAATAACACAAATATGGAGGAAGCAAGGGAACTACCGGAAGAAGAACCCCCTCATCTAATCAAATAAACTGTTCAGGCATCCCCTCCTTTTTATTGGCAAAGGGGGTGCTTTTTTGCTCTCATTCGATTGATTTTATGATTTTGTCAGCTAATGTGGAGGATTTTCCAGCCGGATTTTTATTTTATCAGCCAAATCTGTGGTCTTTTCAGCCAAACTTTTGGTTTATCAGCCAAATCTGCACTCTTTTCAGCCAAACTTTTATTTTATCAGCCAAATCTGCACTCTTTTCAGCCAAACTTCTTGTTTATCAGCCAAAACACCACTCTTTTCAGCCAAACTCCCTTTTTATCAGCCAAAACACCACTCTTTTCAGCCAAACTTCCGATTTATCAGCCAAATCTGCACTCTTTTCAGCCAAACTTCTTGTTTATCAGCCAAAACACCATACTTTTCAGCCAAACTTCCTTTTTATCAGCCAAAACACCACTCTTTTCAGCCAAACTTCTTGTTTTATCAGCCAAAACACCATACTTTTCAGCCAAACTTCCTTTTTATCAGCCAAAACACCATACTTTTCAGCCAAACTTCCTCACCACAAACCATCTTCATCACTTGCCCCTTTTCTATAAATCGGTATAGAATAAAATTATGAAAACATTTCGGAGGGACCCATCCATTGAAGCATAAATTATTAGCCTATTATAAACATAGCTTGGAGCAAGCAGTGCCCCCATCTCCATCACAGCTTTCCGATTACTATTGGTTTAAGGTTGATTTTCAAGATGATTGGATTGGGATTCAAAAACAGGAGATTGATGACTCTCAGCTAGAATTATTAAAAGCTTGCTATGATTTTTTTCAACCAGATGAAACATTAAAAAAGGAAGAATACAGTTGGAATCAGTACCTATATTTTAACGGAGAACAGCCTTCTTTCAAAAATATGAAGACATTACGTTTCATCCAGTTTCATATTAAAGGTGATACTACTTCCATTGAAAGAAAATTAATTGAATCGGCATTTGATGGTTTTATTCATGAAAATAGCCTTATTATTTGGAATGGCTCCAATGAAGGGGTTGTAATAGAGCAAAATGCACAATATTTAGAGGAGGAAGATTTCACTGCTCTTGCTCAAGCTTTGCAATCTGATTTCTTTTTTTCCATTTGCTTTTACATGGGAAAAGAGCTGAAACTAAATAGTTCTATTCCGGTTATTTTTGGACAAGAACGAAACTTTTTTTCAAAAGGTTTGGCATTTATGCCGAAATCCACCGTTCTTAGCTTAGAAACGATTCTGCCTAACCTGTTAATCAGTAGACTGAAGGAAGACGAACTTGATTTATTTAAAGAATGGTTTTCCATTTTTGAAGAAGACAAGGAACTACTGCTTACTATCAAAACATTTATTGAAAACAATGGACACAGCACTAATACTGCAAAACAATTGTTCATCCATCGCAATACCTTACAATACCGACTTGATAAGTTTACAGAAAAAACAGGTCTGAACCTAAAGAATTATCATTCTTATATCACCACCTATCTTGCCTGCCTATTCTACACTAGCGGGAAGTAGCTTAAAAAGCCAATATTGGCTTTTTTTACTGGGAAGTTTTATAGAAAACTGGCTATACAAGCTCTTAGGCATTTTGCTCAAAACTCTGTAAGCGTTTTTCATGCATTTTGCCGATTTGAAAACGGTATCAAAAATGATAAAGTAGAATTATCAAATTGGTAGGGGGAGAACAAAATGGCAGAGCTAGTATTAAAAAATATTTATAAAATCTATGATGAAAAAGTTGAAGCGGTTAAAGATTTTAATTTACACATTCAGGATAAAGAATTTATCGTATTTGTTGGTCCTTCTGGTTGCGGTAAGTCTACAACTCTACGGATGATTGCAGGTCTTGAAGATATTTCAAAAGGTGATTTCTATATTGATGAGTTACGTGTAAACGATGTTGCACCTAAAGATCGTGATATCGCAATGGTTTTCCAAAACTATGCTCTATACCCACATATGACGGTTTATGATAATATGGCATTTGGTTTAAAGCTTCGTAAATTCCCTAAAGCGGAAATTGAAGAAAGAGTAAATAACGCTGCAAGAATTTTAGGATTAGAAGAATATTTAAAAAGAAAACCAAAAGCATTATCCGGTGGACAACGTCAAAGGGTTGCACTAGGTCGTGCCATTGTTCGTGATGCGAAAGTATTCTTAATGGATGAGCCATTATCCAACTTAGATGCTAAATTACGTGTGCAGATGCGTGCTGAAATTTCAAAGCTTCACCAAAGACTGCAAACTACTACTATTTATGTAACGCATGACCAAACAGAAGCAATGACAATGGCTTCAAGACTTGTTGTTATGAAAGATGGAGTTATCCAACAAGTTGGTGCTCCAAAAGAAGTATATGAAAAACCTGAAAATGTTTTCGTTGGCGGATTCATTGGTTCACCAGCAATGAACTTCTTTGAAGGAAAAGTAGTAGACAATAAATTAGTACTCGGTAATAATGCTTTCATTATTCCAGAAGGAAAATTAAAAACATTACGGGAACAAAATTATATCGGTAAAGAAGTTATCTTTGGTATCCGACCAGAAGATATTCACGATGAATTAGTATTCTTAAACAGTTCAGAAAATACAAGTTTTGATGCAAAAGTAGAAGTGTTTGAATTAACAGGTGCAGAAAGCCTTGTATATTCTACTCTTTCTGACAAGGAATTTGTTGCTCGCTTAGATTCTAGAGCAGACCTTCAAGCTGGTCAATCTGTGAAATTAGCACTTGATATGAATAAAGGTCATTTCTTTGATAAAGAAACAGAACTTCGTATTCGCTAATAAAAAAGTTAAATTCAAAGCTTACCTTGCTGATGCATGGTAAGCTTTTATTAATGGTTAGCCTCTATTCCTGGATAAACAATACCTCTTCTTGTCCACATTGTGGACAAAGCACAAGATGGGGACATAAATGTGCAGATAAATCCTGATAGCCGTTTTCTAGCTTCATTTGATCAATCGGCATATAGGCACTATAGTCATCATAATAATCCATCACTCTGCCTTTGTCCTCTACACGATCTCCACAATTAGAACAAACGCTTTCTAAATTTCCTAAGCCATTACAGATAGGACAAATGGAGCCCATTTCAAATTCACCTCTCTATATTCTACCCTAAAAAAATCAGCCTTTTTTGCGTTGAATTTATTCTTACGTTTAGTTTCTCTATTGTATTTAGAAACTATCCAGCAGGAATAAAAGGAATTAATTTCCTTGATTTTTTCTAGAATAAGATAATGAAATCCAACCATAATAATAGTACAAGTAGCAACCAAGGCGAGAGCAAACATAAACAACTACTACTTTCCATATTATTGGGTTATACCTAGTGGTAGTAAGATATTTCTTACAGACTGGTGCAATTCCAGTTAACCCAACCAAAAAAACAACTAGAAGGAGCTGGAACACAATGGCAAACAACAATTCTTCAAATCAACTTTTAGTACCAGGAGTATCTCAAGCTCTAGACCAAATGAAATACGAAATTGCATCTGAATTTGGTGTAAACCTTGGTGCAGAAACAACTTCTCGCGCTAACGGATCTGTTGGTGGAGAAATCACAAAACGCTTAGTACAAATGGCTGAAAAGCAACTAGGTGGATTTCAAGGCTAATTGAAAATTTAATATAATGGCTAGAGCCCTCCTAATTTAGGGGGGCTTGCTTTATTTAGGGTATAACCACTTTATCGCATGGAGAAATTGTTTAATAAAGTGCTCTCTATTATGATCCGCATTTTCTCCCAGAATAAATTGATACTGTTCCTTTGGAAGTTTTTTAAAAAACACTTCATTTACCAGCAAAACATTTTCAACCATATACCTTTGAATATTAACCTTGCTTTTCCCCTCTTCCTCCCCAACATACAAAAAAACACTATTTTCCATCTGCATCTCATTTTTTTGCACATAGGAAAGGCTGTTCGGATACCATAGTGATGGGGAAAGGAGCCCAAATTTAGAGAAATAATCAGTAAATTCATACATAGCATATAAAGAAATGAGCCCTCCTAGTGAGGCTCCTATCATACCTGTGTTTTGTCGATCTGCTTTAGTATGAAAGCTTGTATCGATATATGGCTTAATCGTTTGCGTCACAAAGGATAAATAGGCCTTTCCTTCCCCCTTAAATGGTGGAAAAGTGGAACTAAGACTAGGTGAATACCAAGGCGTATACTCATGAAGTCGTTCTTTGGGTTCAATTCCCACAAGAATTACTTCCTCTGCTCTATCTAAAGAGAATAATTCTTCTAATTCATGTAAGATAGGATGAAAAAGATTTCCTCCATCATGAACGTAGATTACTGGAAAACTACTTGATAATTTATTATAAGAAGGTGGCAGATAGATACTCAAAGTTCGAGTTTGTATCTGGACCTCCCTTACCGTTCCCCTTATATTTCTTTTCCTACTTCTGTAACTATCCATTTCTCAACCTCTACACTTTAGCTTTTACTAATAAATAAACAAAATAGGGTGCACCAATAATACTTAAAATAATTCCCGCTGAAATTTCTGCAGGTGCGACAATTGTTCTGCCGATTAAATCTGCTATTAACATGAAGAGACTGCCAATTAACCCACAAACTATCAAGGAATTTCGATTTTTTAATCCAACTAGCAGTCTTGCCATATGTGGTGACATTAGTCCAATAAAACCAATGCTTCCTGAAACAGACACACATGCTCCAATCATGCCAACAGCACATAATAGCAAGAGCCATTTTTCTTTTTCCACTTTTACTCCTAAACCAATCATTACTGTTTCTTGCAATTGAAATAAATCAAGCGAGTACGCCTTTCGAATAATAAATGGAATGATTAGTAAAAACCATGGTAGCATTGCAAGAATAAATAGCCAATTGGCATTATAAATACTTCCAGTCAGCCATACTGTCGCCATTTCAAAATCCTGTGCTTTCATTTTTAAGGACATATACATGGCCAAAGAACCAAACCCAGAATTTATGGCTATTCCAGTTAAAATAAGTTTTTGCGAGTCCAGTCTTTCTCTATCTTTTGCTAATAAAAAAATAACAAATGCAGCAATAAATCCACCAACTAAGCCAATAAGCGGCATACTTAACACAAACCATAAGCTATCCTTATTAAGATTAAGCACTCCTTGAAAGAAAAACATATAGGCAACAATCGCAGCCCCGGCTCCACTGTTAATTCCTAATATTCCAGGATCCGCAAGACCATTTTTCGTTATACTCTGCAGGATAGAACCTGCAATCCCCAATCCGAAGCCAACAAAAATGGCCAAAATAATTCTGGGCAGACGGAACTCAAATATAACTAGATCCGTATTAGCATCAGGATGATAACGAAAAATACTCCTTCCTATCTCTTGAAAAGAAAGAATATATTCTCCTTTGGATAAACTAATGAACATGACGATGAGACATAAAGCAATTAATACATACATCGATAGATAGGTTCTTTTTCTTTCTTTATCCACGTTGAGTATTCCCTCCTCCCTTTGTCTTTATTAAATACAAGTAGAAAGGGACACCTAAGAAGGCTGTTACTATGCCAATTGGCGATTCAAAAGGGTAATTAATGAATCGACTGAGAGTATCACATATGACGAGAAATATGGCCCCTATAATTCCAGAGCATGGAATTATTTTTCGATAGTCAACCCCAACCATCATTCTTGTAATATGGGGAATAATTAAACCGACGAATCCTATTTTGCCCGCTAGCGAAACAGAGATCCCCGTCATCATCACAACAGATGCCATCGTTAAAAGCTGAATAATGAATGTTTTCTGACCAAGTGATGTAGCAATTTCTTTTCCTAACGATAAAATAGCAATTGATTTGGAAAGCGATAATGCCAAAACAATTCCAATAATGGCTAATGGAAAGCAAATAAGCAATAGATCATTATTAAGCTGGTGCAAGCGGGCATTATACCAGAAGCTCATATTTTGAGATACTTGAAAATAGGAGGCAATGGCAGAAGATAAACTGCTTAAAAAAGATCCAAAAACGGTGCCTATAATGGCAAGTCTTAAAGGAGAAAAACCATTCTTCACAATGGAAGCTAAACCTAAAACTAAGAAAACACCTAAAGCAGATCCGATAAAAGAAAAAGCTACCACTTGAAAGGAATTTAGTCCTGGAACAAATACAAAAGCAAGTGTTATCATAAATGCAGCACCATCCGAAACTCCCATTATGGATGGCGATGCTAAATAATTCCTTGTCATTCCCTGCATCATAGCTCCGGACATTGCCAAAAGGCCGCCTATTAATAAAGTTCCTACTGCTCTAGGAAGTCTGGCTGTCCGGATAATGGTATGCTCCACATTTTCTGCATCAAAATAAAAAAAGGCATCAAAGACTTCCTTTAATGAAATATTCATTGTCCCTAACGAAATAGATAAAAGAATAACTGCAATACATAAAAAAGGCGCACTATATATAATCGCATATGCTCTTACTTTCTCTTTATCCAAATTTGACATCACCTGATCGAATGAACCTCCTCTCAAAAAAAGACCCCCACCAAGATGGAGAAATGAGGTGGGGATAATTCCGTTTCCTTGTTCGCTCTCTTATTTAAATAAATCGGCAAAAGCTTTAAGAAAAGTTGTTTTACTCCATGCAGTTCCCCCAGCTGCCAATGGATCGACTACATTTTCATACACTTGATTATTTTTAACAGCATCGAGGCTTTTCCAAATAGAATTATTCTCTAAATCAGCTAATGCTGTTGGACTATCGGTGTTTTCTGTTTCCTCAAACTGAATAAATAAGTAATCTGGATTCATTTCCGCTAATTTCTCTAATGAAATCATTTCCTGTGCTTTTGCTTTTTTTACTTCTTCAGGAACCTCTAAACCAAGGTCTGCATATAGAACAGGGTTAAAATATACCGTTTCAGGATAAATATATAAGTTGCCCCCTCTTAATCTCAGCATAACAACTTTTTTTCCTGCCAGCTTATCGTGAATGCTTTCTTTTGTCTCTGTAACGTTTTTTTCATAATCCGCAATGATTGTTTCTGCCTTTTTTGTTTCATTTGTCAATTGCCCTAGTAATAATAAATTATCTTTCCAGTTTGTTGAAATGTGAGAAACAGGAATCATTGGTGCCACTTTATTTAAGTTATCCGCCACTTCTGGTTGAAATTTACTTGTGCCCAGAATAACATCTGGTTTTAGCTGCAAGAGCTTTTCTACACTTGGCTGCATTTTTTCGCCAATTTGCTCTGCTTCCGACATCGAGTCGCCTAGATAAGCAGGGAATTTTCCAGCTGTTGCAATGGCACCTGCTGGTTTAATACCCAGCATCGCTGCATCTTCCATCGCTTCTTGGCTTGCTGTTACAATTGTCTCTACTTTAGCTGGAATTTCATATTTTTCCCCTAAATAGGTAACCTCTTGAGTCGTACTTTGTCCGTCCCCTTTACTATCTTTTATCGATGAAGATGTATTTTTTTCTCCCTTTTGACTACAAGCTGTTAATAATAAAAAAGCCGCTAGGAAAATAAAAAATAAATTCTTTTTCATATACTCTCTTTCCTTTCTCTATATAATCCTAATTGAGATTGATAACCTTTATCAATTAGAATTATACTGAAAAAAGCTCCGATTATAACATGGATAATTTCCGCTAATATGCTTGTACTTTTTCCTTCTCTATCATCAGCTCTCGGAGATTATCAAGAACTCGTAAGTGGGAGCTTGCAGAATACTCATTCCATGGATCTGAATGGATAAAAGCAACTTTCTTATTTTTAACTGCTGCTATACGATTCCATTCTGTTGAGCATTTCAGTTTGTCCCAAGCGCTAATTGTCTCCATATCCTGGCGAATATTAACAAATAAATAAGTTGGATTTAAGCTTACCAAGTCAGAAAGTGTAATGGCTTCGCTTAAATGAATATCTTCTTCAGGTTGTGCTGACGTAAATCCTAAATCTTTATACACGAGATCAATAGCTGTTCTAGAACGATTGAGGACTAATGTATTTTTAAATAGGCTAACTACTAAAACAACTTCGCTCTCTAATGATTCCTTCCATAACTTTCTTGTTTCCTTTACTTTATCTTCATATCTTTTTAAATAGTTTTCTGCGTCTATTTCGCAATTAATATAGGTTGCTATTTCTAGCAATTGGCTTTTCCAACTGCTATTTTTGAATGAATAATAATAGACTGGTGCTATTTTTTCGAGTTCCTGCTTCTCTTCAGCTGATATGTCATCCTTCGCGATTATTTTATCTGGTTTCTCTGCAGACAGTTTTTGTATATTGTTTTCCCATTCTGAATGAATCTTGTAGGTATTTAAATGAATAGGAATATCATCTCGAAAATGCTGATAATAATAACTGGTCCATTTAGGATGCAGTGGAGCTGCGTAGGGAATTATCTGAAGTGCAAGTAAATGACCTGTTGTTGAAAAATCATAAGAAGCAATCTTCACCTCTCGCTTCTTCCTATAATTCGTTGGGGGAATCCCGACGATTTTTTTGAACACTCTACTTAGATAAAATTCATCAGCATAACCAACACTTGCTGCAATCACTCGTAAACTATTGGATGTTTTGATGAGTAATTCTTTTGCCCTGCGAATACGGATTTCTGTTAAAAAATCTTGTACACCTATTCCATACTCTTTTTTAAAAAGCTGGGAGTAGTATTTAGGGCTTACCCCTGCTCTTTTTGCTAATAAAGCGGTAGAAATGGTATCAGCATAATGCTTCTCCATATATCTTTTGGTTTCTTCTATCGCAATCATTGTATTTTTCGGAATTTTTTGCGGTTGATTGGTCACAAAATAATGGAAAATCAGCGAGCGTTTTGCCTTTTTTAAAAAATGATTATTTATTGATTCGTCTTGTTCTAATTTGAACAGGTCCTCCATCATAGGCTGAATTGTGTCAGCTGACTGAAAAACAAATGATTTCATGATACTGTTCTCATTCTTTAGCGCTACTTTTGTATATGTATCCCTATTTATAGCTTTCGTCTGATACAATTGAAATGGCAGCAAATAATAGTCTACACAGCAAGTATTTTTAAATTGAAGATGATAGGTGCTTTCCGCTGGAATAAATAATAGATCCCCTTTACTGAAAAGAAACTTATCGATATCAATCGATAACATCCCTTCACCACTATTAATATAAATAAATAGATAACTAGTCGATAAAACTCGCTCTATCTTCTTGGCATATAATCGTTCTATACGGCCATAGTTTATTTCGATACTCTCCCAGTTATAAATCATCTCATTTTCCTCTCTTGTTATTTTCGTAATTTATATGTACAATATATTCACCTAATTAATATTGATAATCATTATCACTTATTTTACCAAATTATTGCATAGAAAGAAATAGGTGGCGATATCCTTGATGAAATGGAAAGAAAGCTTTTATATTCCCAATACAGAAATTTGGACATATTCTATTGATGAGACAAAAAAATATAAAATCTTTGTCTATATCCCAAATATCCCCGTTCCTGAAGATGGATTTCCTGTCCTCTATCTTTTGGACGGCAACGCTAATTTTGGTAGTTATGTAGAAGCGGTACGCTTGCAGACTAGAACACGTGAAAAAACTGGATTACATCCTGCTGTTATCATTGGTATAGGCTATGATACTGCTGAGCCTTATAGTGAGGAAAGATATTTCGACTTTACCTTTCATGCAGACCAGACACAGCTTCCTAAAAATCCAACTGGCTCACAATGGCCGCCTCTTGGTGGCGGCAAACAATTTCTTTCCTTTATCGAACAGAAATTAAAGCCTTTAGTAGAGCAGAACATTCCGATAAACACAAAAAAGCAAATGATTGCTGGTCATTCACTCGGAGGACTTTTTGTTCTTTTTACACTCTTCACGGCCCCTTCTTCGTTTCAATATTATCTGGCAAGCAGCCCATCCATCCATTGGAACGAAGAGCAGCTGTTAAAAGAACTAGACTTTTTTCCAAAAAGGCTAAACCCTCTAGACACAAATAAATTGCTGCTTACCGTTGGAGAAAAAGAAAAATCACATTTTACACAAATGCATCAAAAGGCAATTACTCTCTCTGAGAAATTGCAGAATTATCATTCTCCTTTCTTCCAGCATATTTTTCATGAATTTAAAGAAGAAGACCATCTTACTGTATTACTGCCATTAATCAATAAAACGATACGTTTTATAAATGATAAATGAATTTTACTAAAAACAGGTTTTAAAGCAATCAGGTGGGCTAATCCCTTTTTTGGAGGTTAAATCGGATAGATGAGATGGAGGCATGGTTATTATCAAAATTAAAATGGACTTAAATGTGGAAGAAGTGAATGCGTAGAAGGGACAGACTTTATGCCTATTAAAACAAACAAAATGTCTATTAATGGAGCAAATAAAATTTATACATTTTGTTTAGACTATGGGGAATTCGATTCAATCCGTCTTGATAATACAACAATGTTTAAAAAGAAATAGAAATATCAAAAACGTTGAATACTAAGTGAAGGGAGTCTTCCCTTCACTAAAAAACTGGCACTATCATTTGGAAAATAATAGACTAAGTTAAAGTAGACTGCAAAAAACACCTGAGGCTTGCCATATAAAACTAATTCGGCAAATCTCGGGTGTTCCTATTTCTCCATAAAGATAAACTTTCCCTAGCTTACTAAACTTTCCCCTTGCTGCAACTGATACATCTGATAATATTTGCCCTTTCTTGCCATTAATTCATCATGGTTGCCTTTTTCTACTATCTCTCCATGATCAAGGACAAGTATTTGATCCGCATTGCGAATCGTTGATAAACGATGGGCTATAATAAAAGTCGTTCTGCCTTCTTTTAGGACTTCCATTGCATGTTGAATTATTTGTTCTGTTTCTGTATCAATACTGCTTGTTGCTTCGTCTAGAATTAGGATTGCTGGATCAAAGGCCAGAGCTCTTGCAAAGGAAATCAGCTGTCTTTGTCCGCTAGATAAAGTACTTCCCTTTTCTATCACTGGCTCATCATATCCCTTTTCTAAATGCTTTAACACTCTATCTGCGCCAACATCCTTCAATGCTTTCTCCACAGTTTCTCGTGAAATAGAAGGATCATTTAAGGTGACATTGGACGCGATGGTTCCTGTAAATAGAAAAGGATCTTGGAGAACAATTCCCATATATTTACGAAGATCTTGCTTTGAAAAAGACATAATATCTTTTCCATCTATCTTAATCTTTCCTGATTGAATATCATAAAAACGGAATAAAAGGTTCATAATCGAGCTTTTTCCTGATCCCGTATGACCAACTAAAGCGACTGTTTCACCTTGCTTTGCTTCAAAAGAAATATTTTTTAACACATAGTCGTTATCTTTATAGGCAAAGTTAACTTGATCAAAAGTGACATTTCCTTTATATCTTTCTAACGTAACATCTTCCACATCTATTCCATCTTCATCCAATAATTCAAATACTCGTTCCCCTGCAACAAGTGCTTGTTCTAAATTGGCCAATTGATTGACAATTCCTTGTACTGGCTGGAATAGTCGGTTTATATAATCAACAAAGGCATAGAGCATTCCGAGAGAAAGTGCAGCTGTTACTGATAAAGACTGACCAGCAACATACCAGATGAATATAACAAATACGATGTTTCGTAACACGTTCACTAAGTTATGGGAAGTAAGACTGTTTAACCGCAGCATCTTATTTTGATAGCGAAAATGCTCGTTATTTAAATTCTCAAATTCTTTTCTCGTTTGTTTTTCTTTGCTAAATGCCTGAATGATATGCATCCCTTGAATAGATTCATTAACCATTCCATTAATATCACTAATTTTCGCTCGAATAACATGATTGTACCGGGAAGCAAATTTGCGATATCCGATCATCCATATATATAAAATCGGCAGTAAAATTAAACATATTGCCGCAAGCGGAGGATTTAAGATAAATAATGCAATATAAATTCCAATAATATTAATTCCACTAGAGAAGAAGTTAGATAGGACTGTTACATATAGTTCCCTAATTGCTTCTGTATCGTTTGTTACTCTAGCAACTACTTTACCTGCAGGAAGATTATCGAAATATTTGATAGGCAGCCGCTGAATTTGGGCAAATACATCCTCGCGCATTTTCTGAATAATTCGGTTGGCTGATTTTTGTAATAAATAGTGCTGGCCATATTGGAAAATGGCAGAAATAATGACTAATCCAAAATAAAAAGATAACAGCTTTAAAATAGGTGTAATTTCGGGTTTATAGAAATCAAATACTTCCGCATTTGATAACAGCGTGGCAGGATATGTTTTTGCATCTGTCCCTTTCCTTATAGTCAATGTTCCGTCATGAAACTCGCGACTTCCATCAAATGAAATCTTCCCTTCCACAAAAAGAAATTGTCTTCCCACTTGGAGGATTCTTACTTCTGCAAGCTTTTCTTTATCGGAATCAAGATATTCTGCTTTTTTATAGAAATTCCCCTTATATTTTACTGCCTCTTTTGTTGGTTCTGTTTGATACCACTGTGATTCAATCCCTGTTATATGATCATCAATTACCTTTTTTGCAACAAATGGACCAGCCAGATCGGCGATAACAGCAATTGTCAGCATGATTAACGCAGCAATAATAATCCCTTTGAATTTCAATGCATATTGAAATAATCGTTTACCAGTAGTCATGCT
This sequence comes from Niallia sp. FSL W8-0177, assembly GCF_038006285.1. Taxonomy (NCBI): domain Bacteria; kingdom Bacillati; phylum Bacillota; class Bacilli; order Caryophanales; family Bacillaceae; genus Niallia; species Niallia sp. FSL W8-0177. The sequence continues at coordinate 413,865 of NZ_JBBOUX010000001.1, read as the reverse complement.
TTCACCTCCACTTCATCTGCATCCACTTTTGTCTGTTGCGTTATATATTGTTCCTTATACCAGCCATTTTGTTTCATTAACTCCTCATGTGTTCCATGTTCTGCAATATGGCCATCTTCCATCACAATGATATGATCGGCATGCTGAACAGCAGTCATTCGATGAGTCGAAATAATCGTTGTTTTTGCTTGTCGTTCTTGCTTTATATTCGTGATAATTTTTTGTTCTGTTTTTGCATCTACCGCTGATAAAGAATCATCTAAGATGAGAATTTCCGGTTTACGGATAAGTGCTCTCGCAATCGATATCCGTTGCTTTTGTCCCCCTGACAAAGCTACTCCTTTTTCCCCTACAAGTGTTTCTAACCCCTCTGGAAGCATTTCGATATCCTGATCAAAAGAGGCAAGACGAATTGCTTCTTCTAATTCTCCTTCCACAGCACCTTCTTTTCCAAATAAGATATTTTCTCTCACTGTTTTTGAAAAAAGGACATGATCTTGGGGAACATAACCAATCCATCCTCTTAATGTATGCAAATCAATGGAATCAATGCTATTCCCATTAATCACCAGCTTCCCTTCTCCTTTCGGATATTCGCGAAGCAGCTGTTTAATCATTGTCGTCTTTCCACTACCTGTTTTCCCAACAATCCCAACTGTTTCTCCTCTTCTTATGGTTAAATAGATGTCACGGAGATTCTCTTGTTTAGACGATGGATATTGAAATTGCACATCTTGGAATTGAATAATTTCAGGAACCTCTTCTTTCTTTCCATTCTCCGGATTCCTTACATCTGCTTTGTAACTTAATGTTTCCTGGACCCGATCTAAAGAAGCATTGCCTCGCTGCATAATATTCATTAATTCACCAACAGCAAACATTGGCCAAACAATCATTCCTAAATATACATTGAAGGTAACAAGCTGCCCAATTGTCAACTGCTGTTGAAACACTAAGTAAGCACCATACCCGAGTCCAATTAGATAGCTTAAACCAACAAGAATTCGCACAGTTGGATCAAATAAGGAATCTATTTTAGCGACATGTAAATTCTTCTTATAGACATCTTCTGTAAAATGATGAAATTGTTTTTGTTCTTCTTTTTCCAATACATAAGCGCGGATTACTCGAACTCCTGAAATAGACTGAAGAACACTATCATTCATATCACCGAATGCGTCCTGGGCTTCCATAAAGCGTTTATGGATTCTTTCCCCATATATTTGCATGATAATGGCCATAATAGGCAGTGGAAGAATTGCTGCCAATGTTAATTTCCAGCTTACGGTAATCACCATTGTAATTAAAATCGTCAGCATAAAAATCGTAGAATCGACCAATGTCAAAATTCCAAATCCTGCTGTAACGGAAACAGCCTTTAAATCATTGGTCGCTCTGGCCATTAGGTCGCCTGTTTTATTTTTTTCAAAAAAAGTTGGCGTCATCTTAAATAGATGATTCATAAATTTACTTCTTAACTTCAATTCTAAAATATTGGCTCCACCAAATAGCTTATACATCCAAAAATAAGTGATAATATACGTACTTATGGTGATCCCTGCTACCCCAAGTATATAGACCAATGTCTTATTGCTCGTTAATGATCCAATTGTTAGTTCATCAATAAACATCCCGAGGATTCTTGGCGGTAACACTTCTATAAACCCTACAAAAATTAAAAGAATAATAGCTATTGTATAACTCTTCCAATGTTCTTTAAAAAACCATTTTAATTTAAAAAATATCGAAAACATTCGCTCATCCCCTGTCTCTCTTCATCTGCAACTAGCCACTTTCTAAGTCCTTTAATGCCTTTCTTGCTTCTTTGATCATAACAATCATTACCTTCTCCTCCTTTATTTTTTGAAAACAAATGTCCATCACCTAATTAAGTATTTTTCCACAAAAAAAGAGACAGACCGCAACCATGCGATCTATCTCTTTTATGACAGAAAACTACACAGGCTACCTATAGTGGCAACCATCTACATCCGCATTAAAATGATCAAAAAGAAAGCAGAAGGTTACCGACATATGAAGTTATAAATACATCATGTCTATTTAGTCTTCTCATCGGTAACTCCTCCTTTCTCTACATTTATTTTCCAATATAATTGAGATTAACATGTAGGTTTTATAATGTCAATTGCCATTATTCCGAAAATTAAAGATTTTTAATAATTTAATTGAACTTCTTCTTTTCCAGCTATTGCGTCTTTTGCCAATTTAGGTAATACTAGGCTGTAATAAAAACCGACTACAAGGAAGCAAGCACCGACAAACCAGTATATTATTTCAATAGAAAACCATTGAGGATAACCAATAGAGATAAGTCCTAATGTAATAGACTGTGACAGCATCATTAACGGGGTTATCCACCCTTGAACTCTTCCCATCATCTTCGGCTCAATAATCGTCGGCATCCAGCCTCCTATTGCAATATTAATCAGCGGAAGCCCCAGCGCTAAGAAGAAACAGATGGTTAAGAAGACTAAGATATTCGGTGAATAAGATGCCAAAATAGTCATTATGGCAATATAAAATGCGCCCGTGATAATCAACTTATACAATTTAACCTTCTGTGCAAGAAGAGAGGAAAGGAAACTTCCAATCATAACCCCTGCTCCAAAGACAATTCCAAAATAAATCGATACTTGTTCGTAATTATCAGGTGCTAGTTTATATTTCAAAATAAAGACCTGCATGACGCTAAATCCACCATTGACCACTCCAAAGGCAATAAATCCATATATTAATGCCATCAATAACTTATTAGTCAAAATGTATTTTAAGCCAATCATAAAGTCACTCCATATAAAGCGAATATTTAATTCCTTTAAAGTATGACTGCCATTAGGTTTTCGAACAGTTTCATCCAGCTTCATTGATTTAATAAGCAATCCACTAATCGTTAAGGTTGCTACATCCACTAAGATTGCACCATATATGCCTAGTGTCCAATAGACAAATATTCCAATCGCATTACCAAATAACATGAAGATACTATTCACTAATTGATTTAACCCTGCAGCTGTTGTAAAATCATCTTTTTTTAATACGCCTTGAAGAATACCTTGTTCCGCTGGAAAAAAGAATTTTTGAACGGCACTTCTTAAAAACAACATCATAAAAATAAGTGGCATCCAGCCAATAAGAACAGCTCCTAGCACACATAGTGACAATGCAGCTGCGATCATCTCACAATAATAGGCAATCTTTTGGCGGTCCATTCGGTCTGCTACAACTCCGACTAAAAAAAACACAGCTAAAGTTGGCAAAGAAAACATTAATTCAGTCACTGTTGCATAAGCAGGCTGCTCAGAAAACCGATCGAGAATATAAAACATAAAAGCCGTTAAACCAATAACACTGCCCATCTGAGAAGTGACATTGGCAATAAAAAGTCTAGTAAAGCTCGCATTTTTGAATATTTCTGCAAATTTCTTCATCTATTATCCCTCATCCTTTAGTTGATGAGTTCATTTTAGCTTTCATCCATTGAATTAAGAACATACATCCGATGGTTTCTTCGTCGGTCTGCAGACGGAAAGAAATTCCATTATAAAGGCTGATGCCCCTCCTTTTCACTTGTGTAAGGAACTTTATCTGCAAGGCGGGAGGCTGTGCTTCTCTGTTCCCATTTTTCTTTGTTCTGCTTTCTTTCGGTAACAGAGACCGGTCCTCTTTTCCCTTTTTTTCTTTGCTTCTCTTTCTTTCGGGCATAGAGAATGCTTCTGTACCCCTTCGCAAGCAAAACTGGAACGGAGATATCCTTTTTTCTCCAAAACAAATAGGCTGTCCCTAAATTAGCCTTGAATTGGTAAGGTATTCAAGATTAATTTAAAAACAGCCTATATCTCATTTCACTGTGCTTATTCCCCTAAAAGTTCCTTAAAACGATCTTTTGATTCTTTTTCATCAAAGCTAGAAAAAATCCGGAAATGATCTTCATCAATGATACGAAAATGCTGACTAATGATATTCTGCTGCAGAATAAACCCGTTCTTTTTTTCTACTTCTCTCCACCATACTTTTCCGCCCAATGTTTTCTCTTTTCGGTAATCCATTCCATCACGAGCAACGGTCTCCAACACCTCTAAAGGTTCATTACCAAATAAGAAGCGAACTGTTTCGGTTTCTCTAAAGAGTGCGCAAACTGCTACTACAGTCGACCAGCCAGCATATAGCCTACCTTTCTCAATTTGCACTAACGTCTTTTTTGATAAGCCAATGACCTCTGCCATTTTATCTTGGGTATATCCCGCTTCTGTGCGTATTAATCTCATTTTTTCTGATACACTCTCAATAATTTCTTCTCTAGTCAAAGTTTCTTCATTCCCTTATTAGTTATGTGTAATTTTACACCATATCTATTATATTATAAGCTTCCTTTATACAAATTTCAATTTAAAACTATTTGTTATTTAAAATTAATTTTTATTCCCCTATTTTATTTGACTAAATATTTGCTTTACTTCCTAAAAAAGGAACGAGTAAATAAAAGGGATAAATAACCATAAAAAAAGCCTATGTTCTCCATAGAAAACAAGGCTTTCCTATTTATTATTTTGCTAGATTGTATTTCGTCAGTGAATCCTTTAATTCCTCGTTACTGCTCTTCATTATTTCTGCTGTTTTTGCGACATTTCCAATAGCAGAAGTTTGTTCATCTGTACTAGAAGCAATTTGTTCCACTGCTGCCGCAACTGACTCTGATACTTCTGATACTTTTGCAATAGAGCTAGAAATATGATTATTTTGCTCTACAACTCGGTTTAACTCTACTGTCATTTCTTTCACTGCTTCAATACTATTAATTACAGCTCTAGCAATCGCTGTAAATTCTTTTTCCGTATCCTTTACGGCAACATCTAATTCAGCGGTTTGATTGGTTGTTTCATAAATGGACATAACCGTGCTTTCCATTTCTTTCTCGATATTTTGAATCATATCTTGAATTTGTTTAGTAGCCGAATTGGTCTCTTCAGCTAAATTACGCACTTCATTGGCAACAACCGAGAAACCTTTTCCATGCTCACCTGCTCTAGCAGCTTCAATACTAGCATTTAAAGCAAGCAAGTTTGTTTGTTCTGCTATTCTATTAATAGTTGAAGTAATTTTAGAGATATCTAAGACCTTTTGATATAATCCACTAATTCCAATACTTACCTCATTCGTTGATTTGCTAGCATTTTCATTACAAATTTTTAAAGTATTAATGGTCTTTTGTCCATTATGTGATGCTTCTTGAGCATTTTCAGTTGCTTTCTTAATGATTTGATTTTTCCCTTCCATATTGTCGATGGAATTGGTTAAGCTATCTATTTCTCTTTTCACTTCTTCTAATTCGGAAGCCTGGCTAACAGCGCCCTCAGCAATTTCAGCCATTGCTCTACCAATTTCTTCGGCACTTGCCAATGTTTCTTCAGCAATTACAGATACATCACTTGCTTGACTTATTCCTGTTTCATTTACATTTTTCAAGCTTGAAACAAGAAAGGAAAACTTTTCTTGCAATTGGCTAATAGAACGATTCAGCTGGCCAATTTCATCTTTCGAAGTATCTTTGAATTCAACAGATAAATCACCATGTGCCAACCTATGTACCTTGTCATTAAGACGGGATAAGGCTTTTAATTTCCCCATCATTAACACATTAAAAACAAGTGCGCTTAATATAGTAAGAATAATTACTGCAGCTACTATGATTAAATAATCACTATAAGTGAAGGAAAACAAGCCTTGCAAGTTTTCGTTTTTAGCAATAAAAAATCCACTAAAAGCACTAATACATGTAGTTATAAGGATAAGCATATTAAATCCAATAAGCGATTTTACTTTAAAACTATCTTTCTTTTTCATTTGAAACATCCTCTCTTCCGCCGTCCATAATAAGGGGCCATTTCCTTAGCAACACTTTTAGATATTCTTAAAACGCTTTCACATATAATAACTTAGTTTTTTCTCTATGTCTTTAATATCGGTAATTTCTACCCATTTTTAAGCCTTTATTTGTAATTTTTTTATAAATATTTTTACAGAAATAAAATTAGTAAAATGCCTAATTTTTAGTGGATTCATGTAAGAATCGGAAAGTTTGCGAGCCAAATTCTTTTCTACGCATAAAATACAACGATATCTCCTTCTTAGAAAATTAGAAAGGATGACCAATGTTGTTTAATATATTTGTAGATCAACAGATTAGATTACGTTTATTAGAGCGGACGGACTCTCATGAACTATTTCAATTAGTGAATAAAAATAGAAATTATTTAAGAAAATGGCTTCCATGGGTGGATCAAATAACTTCTCCTTATCAATATCAAACCATCATTCCCATTTGGCATCAACTTTTCACAGAGCAAACAGAACTAAATGCAGGTATTTTTTTTAATGGTAAATTAGTAGGTATGGTCACATTACAACAAATTGATTGGGCAAGTCGCAAAGCTAGCATCGGCTATTTTTTAGCTGAAGATGCACAAGGGCATGGCATTATGACAAAATGTGTTGTCGCTATCTTAAATTATGCGTTTTATTATTTAAAGCTAAACAGAATCGAAATACAATGCGGGGTAAAAAATGGCAAAAGCCAAGCAATTCCTGAGAAGCTTTCCTTTAAAAAAGAAGGAATAATCAGAGATGGCGAATTTCTTTATGACCATTTCCATGATCTTTATTCCTATAGCATGCTAGCCAGAGAATGGGCAGCCAAATATTAGATTTCTATTCCACATATACATGTGGATAAAGAAATTTTTATCTGCAGGACGTATTTCTCCTCTTACTGGAAGTTTATTGCACTTAACTATCTTTACGGGCAAGTTTTACTAACACACATTTTCTATTTTAAGCCGTTTTATTGCCCGTTAAGAGTGGAATACTAACAAAGAATCGCTTGAATCCTCTTCCTCTCTTTATCTTCCAAGATTTTATTTTATAAAAGAAAAGGTATAATATAAGAAAATAGAAGCTTTAGGATATAAAAAAATTGTAAACTAATACTTCTTTGACAACAAAAGAATGGTGATGAACGAAATTATGATTGGAATGCAACTACTATTAATTGTCATACTAACTGCTTTTTCAGCTTTTTTTGTAGCAACAGAATTCTCTATTGTTCGTGTGCGACCTGCAAGGATTGAACAGCTTGTAGAAGAAGGACATAAAAATGCGCGTACTGTAAAAAAAATCATTGAGAATATTGATGCTTATCTTTCGGCTTGCCAATTAGGAATTACTATTACTTCTTTAGGATTAGGCTGGTTGGGACAACCTACTATTTTAAAATTGATTCAACCTTTAATGAATGAGTTGGCTGTACCAGCTGCTTTATCACAAGGTTTAGCCTTTGTTTTATCTTTTTCTATTATTACATATATTAATGTAGTGATTGGAGAGCTCTTTCCGAAGTCTGTTGCTATTATCCTTACAGAGAAGGTCTCTTTATTAGTGAGTAAACCATTAATCTGGTTTTATAACATTATGTATCCTTTTATATGGATTCTTAATAAATCATCAAGACAAGTGGCGAAGTTATGGGGAATTACCAATCCTACAACCAATAGTGACGCCTTGTCAGAAGAAGAACTGCAGATTGTACTAAAGGAAAGTTACAATAATGGGGAAATTAGTTTATCTGAATACAACTATGTTAATCGTATTTTTGCTTTTGATAACCGGCTAGCAAATGAAATTATGATTCCAAGAACAGAAATGGTTACTTTATCAGACCATTTATCCATTGATGAAGCAATAAATATCATTCAAAAAGAACGCTATACGAGGTATCCACTTACCAAAAATGATGATAAAGATAGCATTATTGGCTTTATCCATATTAAACAATTACTAACGGACTGGTTAAAAAATGAAGGTTATGAAAATAAATCATTATCGGACTATGCACAGCCGATTATTCATATAATCGAAACAACTCCAATTCAAGCTGTTTTCTTGAAGATGCAGAAGGAAAGAACATCTATTGCTATTCTTCATGATGAGTTTGGTGGAACAGCTGGTCTAATTTCCGCAGAAGATATCTTAGAAGAAATTGTTGGTGAGATTAGAGATGAATTTGATGAAGAGGAAACGCCTCTTATTCAAAAAATTAATGATCATCACTATATTCTTGATTCCAAGCTTCCCTTAACAGAGGTAAATAAGGTATTATCACTATCAATCGATCGAGAAGATATTCATACACTTGGTGGATGGATTTTATATCAAAATCCGAATTTAAAAAAAGGGGAAACAATCGAATACAATGGCTGCTTATTCAAGATTGATAAAATGATTCGACAGCATATTTTCACCTTTGATGTTCAAAAAATACCTGCTCACTTAACAGAAGAAAAATAAGCTTCTTGCCGTACGATGAGTCGTTTCTTGTGAAAGAGCGATTCATCGTACCACTTTTATTCCCTCCTCTTTTATACCTTAGGAAATAAATAGACAATTAACATGAAATTCCGCTTTTCTTATCTATTTATATTATAGACAGAAAATTTAAAAAAGTAATCGTTGTCAAGTTTGACTTGATAGTTTGGCTTACCGTATAATAATTAGTAAAATTAAACAATTGCGAGGTGGTATAATGGGATTGTTTATCTAAATAAAGAACTTCATATTAATTCTTTCATGCAAACGATTATTATACTAGCTTCCGCATCGGACCTACTTTATGAACCTAAATCATTTGATAAAATATAATCACTTGAGCATTCTCGCATCTGGAAAAATTGTGATTATCTGCGGAAATTAAAGAACTTTATTACGAGATTGTACTCGATAGAGATTTCACTCATTTCAATCTGAAATAATCAGGAGGTGACTCCTTACTCGGTAAACGAGATAAGGAAATTTATTTGGACATATTTAACTTGGTTATAATAGCCATTTTAATTGCTTTGACTGCTTTTTTTGTAGCATCAGAGTTTGCTATTATTAGAGTTCGTAGTTCAAGGATTAATCAGCTTATAGAGGAAGGTCGTAAAAATGCCCTTTCCGCCAAAAAGGTTACTAGCAATCTCGATGAATACTTATCTGCCTGCCAATTAGGTATAACTGTTACAGCGCTCGGTATTGGTTGGATTGGCGAAGAAACAGTCCAGCACGTTTTAGCACCATTACTACAAATTATCCATGTTCCTGCTACAGTAATAACCGTCTTATCCTTCTCTTTAGCATTCGCCTTCATTACTTTTTTACATGTAGTAGTCGGTGAACTTGCTCCCAAAACATTCGCGATTCATAAGGCAGAACAAATTACTTTATGGGTAGCAAAACCATTAATCCTATTTTATAAACTGCTTTATCCCTTTATATGGACCTTGAATGGCTCCTCTAGAATTATTACAAGAATGTTTGGATTAAAGGCTGTTTCAGAGCATGAGTTAGCGCATACAGAAGAAGAACTTCGGATTATTGTCTCTGAAAGTTATAAAAACGGTGAAATCAACCAATCGGAGTTTAAATATGTAAATAATATTTTTGATTTTGATGATCGAATAGCTAAAGAAATTATGGTTCCACGAACAGAAATTTCTTCTCTTGAACAATCAAGTACATTAGAGGAGTTGCTTAACCTTATCCAAAAAGAACAATTTACTCGATATCCAATCACAGATGGGGATAAAGATCATATTATCGGCATGATTAATGTAAAAGAAATCATGACAGAATTGCTTAAATCAAGAAATCTAACGACTAAAACATTAAAACCATATATAAGGCCTGTCATCCGTGTAATTGAAACCTATCCTATTCAAGATCTATTGTTAAAAATGCAAAAAGATCGTATTCATATGGCCATCTTAATGGATGAGTATGGTGGAACATCTGGATTAGTTACGGTGGAAGATATTATTGAGGAAATTGTCGGCGATATATGGGATGAATTTGATCAGGAAGAAGTCCCTACTGTGCGCACCATAAAGGAAAATCATTATATCTTGGATGCTAAGGTGCTAATAAATGAAGTAAATGCTTTACTGCAAATAGATATAAACGATGAAGTCATCGATACATTAGGCGGCTGGATTCTCACTTCTAATTACGAAGCGTCAGAAGGGGATACGGTTATGTTCGAATCTTACGCCTTTAAAATTTTAGAAATGGAGGACCATCATATCAAATACGTCGAAGTAAAAAAAATATCCGATTTCCCGGCACAGCAAACAAAGCATATTTCAGTGCAACAATCTATCCCCTCTCCTTCGTCTGAGGCTGAGATTGTGTCCTAAAACATTTAATACCAACTTAAACAAACCCAAACAATGTACAGAGATGTTTGGGTTTGTATTTATTTTAATCTTGAAGCTTCCCCAGCCTAAAACATTTCGCTTTCCATAAGGTTCTCGTTAACGCTATGTTCTCCTTCTAGCTGTTCATTCAAATAGCCTTAACAGATTTAAGCAGAGTGGAAATAAATTTTCTTCTTTAGTCATTCACCATTGACTCATCAAACTTATAACCTACACCCCAAATAGTATGGATAAAAGGTTGTTCCTTTGTGCCAATCTTATTTCTTAACCGTTTGATATGGACATCTACCGTTCTCTCATCCCCATAGAACTGATAGCCCCACACTCGATCTAATAGCTGTTCCCTTGTGAAAACTTGTTTTGGATTACTGATTAAATAATAAAGTAGATCAAATTCTTTCGGTGTTAGATTAGTCATTACTTTATTATTGTAGATGACTTCTCTTGTTTCCTTACTTATTTTAAAATGCTCTGTTGTAAGAAACTTATCATCACCCTGGTTCATTGTTTCTTTTTGATATCTTCTCGTTACCGCTTTAATTCTAGCCATCAACGTCAACGGACTAAATGGTTTTGTTACATAATCATCTGCTCCCATCTCCAGGCCGAGCACTTGATCTGATTCGCTGTCTTTTGCGGTAAGCATAATAATCGGAACAGAACTAACTTCTCTAATCTTACGGCAAATCGTAACGCCTTCCATTCCTGGCAGCATCCAATCAATAATGATAATATCCCAGTCTTGATTTTCTAGGAAAAAGTCTAATGCTTCTTTTCCATTGTGAATAAATTTTCCTTCATAGCCTTCTTTTAAGAAAAACATTTCTAGCATGGAGCAAACACTCTCATTATCTTCGATTACAAGTATTTTCATCCTAACACTTCCTATTTTCTAGCATTCCTTCTTTGCTACTTATTATAGCAGATGTGATGAGCAAGTTTCATTTCCTGCTAGCTTAAAGGAAGAAATATTTGAAATGACCAACCCCAAACGATTCAGCCGATATTTCTGCATAAAAAGGTTTTTAATTGTAGTAAACTAACAAAATGAACTATCCTAGTTAATAACACCACCTATAAAGGAGTTATTGATATGATTCATTCTCTCGCTATAAATAAAAAGAAGCAGCTACTCACTGATCTTTCCGTTGAAGATCTAGTTGCAGGTGATTATGAATGGTTTTGGGTTGACTTTGATCAGCCAATCGATGAGGAAATTGAAAAATTACATCATCCTTTTAATTTTCACCCCTTATCTATTGAAGATTGTCTTCATAATTTACAAAGGCCTAAAATTGATTATTTTGAAACCTATACCTTTTTTGTCACTCATTGTTTAAACCCTAAAACAGTGAAGAAGGACGAGCTTAATATTTTTTTGGGCAAAAACTTTATCGTTACTTTCCATCATCATGCCTCTGTGGAAGTCAATGCCGTAAAAGAAATGTTACTAAAAGAGGAAACTGCAGCATGGACACAATACACGATTCTTTATCAGCTACTCGATCACCTCGTAGATAATTATTTTCCTATTGTCTATCAAATTGAGGATTCTCTCGCAGAAATCGATGAAAATCCTACTAATAAAACGATGGAAGCATTGCTGGATGAATTATTTTCTACTAGGCATCAGCTGCTTTCCTTGCGACATACAGTCGTCCCAATGAAAGATTTATTACATCAAATGATTAATACGGAAAAACTGGCTGCTCTCTTAATGAAAAGAGAATATTATTCTGATATCTATGACCATTTATTAAAAATCAGTGAACTAATTGAATCCAATCGTGAATTAACAACAGACATAAGGGATAGTTATCTATCCTATAATTCTCATCATTCCAATCGAATTATGCAAATCCTTACGGTTATTACAACTATTTTTATGCCACTAAGTTTCTTAGCAGGCTTATACGGAATGAATTTTTTAAATATGCCGGAGCTGCACTGGAAATATGGCTACTTCCTTCTATTATTTGTTATGGTGAGCATAGGAGTGGGCATGTTTATATTGTTCAAAAGAAAAGGATGGTTTAAATAAAAATATGTTATTAAATGCAGAGCATTGATTAGCTATATTTCAAAACTATTATGATAAAATAGAATTATCACTATTTTCACCATACAGGATTATTACATAGAATTTGGGGGGATTAACGATGGAGTCATCACATTTTCAAACAGAGGCTATCTTAGAAAAACCACAGCATAGGATTATGCCGAAAAGAGTTTTAGCAAAGAGGATATTTTTCATTATTATCGGCAGTATTTTAATGGGAATAGGAATCGAGGAATTTCTTGTTCCTAATAAAATATTAGATGGAGGAATTGTCGGAATTTCTATCATTCTCTCCCATTTATCTGGCGCGAAATTAGGCTATTTTATCTTTTTACTCAATATTCCCTTCTTCTACATCGGCTACAAGCAAATTGGCAAGACTTTTACTCTTTCCACTATGCTAGGCATCACAGTCCTTTCACTTACTACGATATTATTACATGATGTACCTGTATTTACATCGGATTTACTTCTCGCAACGGTATTTGGCGGTATTATCCTCGGCATTGGTGTGGGAATTGTCCTCCGTTTCGGCGGCTCCCTTGATGGAACAGAGGTATTAGCTCTCCTTTTCAGTAAAAAAAGCCCCTTTTCTGTTGGCGAAATCATTATGTTTTTTAACGTCTTCATCTTTATTAGTGCTGGATTTGTTTTCTCATGGAATCGGGCCATGTATTCATTAATTGCCTATTTTATCGCTTTTAAAGTCATTGATATTGTTATAGCTGGTCTAGATGAATCAAAATCGGTCTGGATTATTAGCGATCATTCAGAAATCATCGGAGAAACGATATTGGCAAGGCTTGGGCGTGGCGTTACATATCTAAAGGGCGAAGGTGCCTATACTGGTGACACGAAAAAAGTAATTTTTTGTGTCATTAACCGTCTCGAAGAAGCAAAACTTAAAACAATTATCGAAGAGTTGGACCCTGCTGCCTTTCTTGCCGTTGCCAACATCTCGGAAGTTCGCGGAGGCAGGTTCAAGAAAAAAGATATTCATTAATATTACTCTTTGTTATTGCCTAAAAAGCTAAGCATTTTTTAGGCACCCTCTTTCTACGCAATCTTCCTTCGATGGGAACTTTGGAACCTTCCAAATAACTCCATACTTAGTCAGGAAAATAGAAAATAGAAAATCAAAACCATTCCTAGGTTTATTTCTCTTCTTTTTTGTGAAAAATTTCATTTGATAGGAGGTTATGATTTGCGGAAAAACATAACATTATCGATTTTAATCGGATCAAGCATTGTTTGTTTACTCTGGCTAATTGGCTTAGGCTGGGTATTAATCGACTATAACAATCAGCCTGAAAGCAGCGCTAAAATAGCTAGTGAAGAGAAAATAAAAGAAATGGAGAAAGATGGCATACGTCTTTTAGCTCTAGGTGATTCCCTTACCCGTGGAACCGGTGATGATACGGGTAAGGGTTATGTTGGTTATCTTTCTGATGCCTTAGAAGAAAAAACAGAGGAAGAAATCACCATTACCAACTATGGGATCAAAGGATTAACGACTGATAAATTGGCCGAACAAGTAAAAGAAGACGAAGTACAAAGACAAATAACTCATGCTGACCTTCTCTTTATAACCATTGGCGGGAACGATCTTTTTCAAGGGGGAGAATCTTTATCTGAACTCAATGAAGATTCTATAAGTAAATTAATGAAAGCTTATTCCGAGCAATTGCAGGCGGTACTTTCATCGATTCGATCCATTAATAAAGACGCCCCCATCTATTTAATGGGCTTATATAATCCTTTTAATGATTTAGACAATAGTGCTTTAACTTCCCAAGTAGTCCGCACTTGGAATAATGCGACTGCTGAAATATGTGCTAAATATAAGCAAACTATTTTTGTTCCAACCTATGATATTTTCCAGCAGAATGTTCAGCAATATTTATATTCTGACCATTTCCATCCAAATAAAAAGGGCTATCAGCTTATGGCTGAACGGGTAGCATCCCTTATTTCCTGGGAGGTAAATGACAATGAGTGACATTACGTTATCAGTTTCGCATTTAACGAAAAAAATCGGAAAGCGGGCTATTATTAAAGGCATTAGCTTTGAATTAAAAAGCGGAGAAGTATTCGGTTTTCTCGGACCAAATGGTGCTGGGAAAACAACAACCATCCGGATGCTTGTTGGATTAATCAAACCTACCTCTGGTCAAATATCCATTTGCGGCTATGATGTCAAAAAGGATTTTTCCAAAGCAATGGAGCGTTTAGGCTGTATTGTAGAAAATCCAGAGCTTTATCCTTATTTGACCGGATGGGAAAACTTAAAATACTTCGCACGAATGCTGACAAATGCAGATGATAAGCGAATAACAGAAGTTGTAGAGTTAGTAGGATTAACGGAGCGTATTCATGACAAAGTAAAAACTTATTCCCTAGGAATGCGCCAGCGTCTTGGAATTGGACAGGCATTATTAAGCAGGCCGAAAGTTTTGATACTAGATGAACCAACCAATGGATTAGACCCTTCTGGGATAAGAGAAATGAGGCAGTTCATTCGTTTTCTGGCAAAAGAAGAAGGTCTAAGTGTATTAGTCTCCAGCCATTTATTAAGTGAGATTCAGCTCTTATGTGATCGTGTATCCATTATTTTAGACGGTAAAATCATCCATACTGAATCAGTACATACTTTACTGACGCAAAAGGAAAAATTAATTTGGCGATTTACCCCGTTAGAAAAGGGAATAGAAATCTTGAATAAACTTGCTCCATCTGTCACAGTCCAGGAAGAAATGGTGATTACCCCCTATATAGAAGAAGAAGTTTCTAAGTGGAGTCGTTCATTGATGGAAGCCAATGTCGCTATAAAAGAAATGAATCGGCAAATCCCTTCGCTTGAGCATCTATTCTTAGAGCTAACAGGAGGTGATTCTGTCGGTGAATAAACTCATCTATAATGAAATGCTAAAGCTCGTGAAAAGTAAACGCTTATTGGTTGTGACGATTATCATCGGAATAATGATCATGATGTTTACCTATGCACAGCATCGTGAAATGGAAAATGTCAAAAAAAGAATTGGCGATACAGACTGGCGCGTCACCCTGCAGCAATCAATTGTCGATATGCAAAACAGAATCGGTTCAAGCGGGATTTCCGAAGAATTCCGCTCCCAGTTAAAAGTTCGCATCGACCAAAGTCAGTATTATCTCGACCATAACATCAACCCGCAAGATCCAGGTGCTCCCACCTTTTTGCGCGTGTTTCTCGATAATTCCATCCAGCTGCTGCTACCGTTAATGGTAATGATTATTTCAGCTGATATGGTTTCTTCGGAAAAAAGTTTAGGGACCATTAAGCTGTTGCTGACAAGACCAGTAAGGCGTTGGAAAATCCTTTTAAGCAAATATATTACGCTTATTCTATCAGTTTCCTTTATCTTACTTATGTTCGGGCTATTTTCTTATCTTATTTCCGGATTATTCTTTGGATATACGGGATGGACTGCACCAGTGCTAACTGGATTTACCGTGGAGGCTGGTGAATTAAATACTGCCAATGTCCATTTAGTCCCACAATGGCAATACATTCTCATGATTTTTGGACTCGGCTGGTTTGTGTCTGTTGTCGTAGGGACGCTCTCCTTTATGTTCTCTGTCCTTATTAAAAGTACAGCAGCAGGAATGGGCGCTATGCTCGCATTCTTGATTTCTGGTACTATCATTAGTTCGATCGCTTCTTCATGGGAATCAGCCAAATACTTTTTCATGGTAAACTTGCGTCTAACAGATTATCTCCAAGGGAATATACCGCCAATAGAAGGCATGTCCCTGCCGTTTTCCCTGATGGTACTATCTATTTGGGGACTTGCCGGGATTATTATCTCCTTCCTTGTCTTTACGAGAAGGGATGTTTACTAAGATTTAATGTTGTTATATGTACAAAAACGGAACTTGCCAACTAAAGGAGTTCCGTTTTTTATATTCTTATGCTAACGGCTTGTTTAACTACCGCCACTTAAGTTTATGTGAAAAAATCACACTATCTTCTACACTTAGACCTTAATCCTTACAGTAGCTATTTTAAAAAGTTTAATCAAAAATAGCTTAATATAAAACTCATAGTAACTATAAACCCATTTTAAAATTATGGTAATCCGAATAAATTATATAAGTTTCAGTTTTAAAAAAACTTGGTTATTTTCTACCTGTATGGATTCATAGCCGCGCACGTTAACTTAATAGCCCTCTTTTATTTAAATAAGACCAATCCAACAAACCAAAGTACAGGTATAAACAGCGCTGGCAGCATATTTAACGATTTAGTTTCCTTAATCTCTAAAATCGATAAACCTGAACCTAGAATTAAAATTCCTCCAACAATTGATATTTCCGTCATTAACGCATTCGTTAAAAATGATTCTAAGTATTGGGCACATAAGTAAATTAACATTTGCCAAACAAATAATACTCCCGCAGTAAATGCTATCCCAAAACCATATGTCACTGCTAACGCCATCGATGTCACCAAATCTAAGGTAGCATTGGTAAATAAATAAGTATAATTATTGTGTAACGCACTTTCTATAGGACCTAAAATAGACAGGGTACCCATACAAAAAAGTAAAATCCCAGTTGATAAGCCTTTACTTAAATCAGATTGCGAAAATCGATTAACGAGCTTTTGGAAATGTGCATCGATTTCGAGAATAGTTCCTACTAATCCTCCGATAGCTAAACTTACGATGAATAGTACAGGATACTCACTATTTGACATATTTTGTACAACAGCGGTGATACCAAGTGCGACAGCTGCAAATCCCATTGCTGTAAATAAAGCTGATTGGTATTCGTCTTTAATTCCCTTTTTTAAAAAGCCACCTACTGCACTACCAATTATAATGGCGATGGTATTCACAATTGTACCAATCATGTTATCACCTCCTCTGCGATAATCATAAACCTTCAAGTAACTTGAAGGTCAAGAAGTTATAACAGGAATTTGGATTTCGGTGACAAACTTGTTTGTATTATTCGATAAACCATAATCAATATGTGTCACTTCAACAGAGTCGCCTATGATTTCATAGTGTTTTTGTTTTATATACTGTAAAAGCTGTTCATAATACGTACTGGCAGCAGCGTGTGTTCCTTGAAAGCGCAATGTAACATATAGACCTCCCGGAATTTCCTCTTGTACCGCTTCATCTACAGCCTCATTTTCTAATAATAAAAAGATGGCATCATAAAAATCAAATTGCCCCTTTTCTATTTTTTGCTTCGCAATTGACATACCAATTTTCCCTAAAAAAACGGCCGATTGTAATTTAGAGCTATTTTCAAGATTGCGAATGAAGAGTTCTAAATCGGCTCCACTTGGAATAGTTTGGCGTAACACCACCATTTCTCGTATTGGGAAGATCTGTTCTTTAACGACTCCAATATCCTGCTGTGAAAGAGCATCTTCAATTTGTTGTATTCGATTATCTATTTTTTGTTTAATTTCTTGTAATTCTTTAATTTTTTGATGTGTAATTTCACGTTGAGCATGTAGTTGGTTCACTAAGTAAACCGGATCACGATTATCGACAAAGGTTTGTATTTCTTGCAGTGATAGTCCAAGTGTCTGTAAATATTTAATTGTATTGAGCCGTTCAAAATGCGCTGTGGAAAAGTATCGATATCCAGTTACAGGGTCTACATAAGTTGGTGTTAGTAAGCCAATATCGCAATAATAACGAAGTGCACTGCTTTTTAACTGAAATAGTCGCGATACTTCCCCAATTGTAAAAATGTCTTTCATGTTTGTTTCCTTTCCGTCCCTACAGTTCCGAATATTCAGAATTGTTTTTCGGATAATTGTTAGCACTAAAAATCATGAGATTTCTCTCTCATTTCCCAGACTGATTCCACTTATTTTAACACAAATCTCCCTTACTTAATTAACATGGTTAACAATCTTTTCTGATTCTCGAATTCAAGTTAAAACTTAATCTTTAGCTTAACTGCCCCATAGCAAGATAATGAATGCCCGTTACTTCTATGTATCTATTCTTCATTTTTCATTGACTATCTTTGTCAATAAATCGTAGCATTCCTTTTCCAACCGATAAACGAGATCACCGCCATGTTCCTCAATAGCACTTAATTCGGTGTGTAAATATGCTCTAATTGGTTTATCGTATAATATCATATGGATCACGCCATTATATATTTATATTCTAAGTTCAATACCAACAGTTTAAATTCCTTCTTCAATAAACTCCCCGATTGTTCTATAAAAAGGTTCTCGACATTTACTACAGACGATAAAAGTACTTGAAGAAAGTGAAAATCAAAAGAGCTTAAATCCTTCTTGGATTAAACCCCCGCTCCTATTAATAGCATACCAATTAAAAAGAGAAATAGTCTAAGAAATGCTCCTTATAAAGGAAAAACACTTATTTTCCTAAACATTAGAATAACGATCTGATAGTTTCTTTTTATGTGACTGAAACACTTCTTCTAGTGGAATGTTGTACTTGTTAGCAATTACAATTAAATTACCTAGTACATCGCCTAATTCTTCCGTTAACTCTTGTTTATTTTCCTCATAAGAGCCTCTTGCTTCATCTGGCCTGTCTCTACCAATTTCAAGAGCTCTTATAGCCCGTGCAACCTCGCCTGTTTCTTCTGCTAGAAAGCCAATTCGAATAAATATATCTAGTTCAGACCAGCCTCTACTTTTATAATAATCCTTTACCCATTCCTGAAATTCCGTTACATTCATACTCATATTCATCTAACCTCCAATTCAATATTTTAAGTTTAACAAAAAAATGAAAGTTCTGTATAATCTTTAATGGTGTAATTCACTAGCAGGCGATATTTTGAAAAAGTTGGCAGTATTTTGTGGATCGAGTAACGGAGCATCTGATGGGGCTGGGACAAAACTAAAAAGGCTATGCTTAAAGCTGAATAATCATTTGTTGAATTAGACAAATGATAAATAAAATCTATTTTTGTTTCTCACACCATTTTATAAGATTAGTGAAATGGAGCGGAAGACACTCGACTCCTACGGGAAATAGAGGAAAGGCTGAGACCCCGCAGCACTGAACTGAACTGAACTGCAGTGGTCTTTTCTTAGGATTGAAATGATTTGCAGCTTATTTCAAATTTAAAATGCGGTGGACAATACTTTCACAGTAATCAAGATACTCTGTGCTAATCAATGTATCTTTTGGAGCTATAATAGCACTTAGGTTTATCAGAAGTTCTGAATTAGCCAAAGCTGGATTTATCATAGAATGTCCTACTTTAGGTATTGTTTTCACATTTAATTGTTTTTCTGACAATAAACCCCTGTAAATCTTCTCAGTTTCTTCAGAATCTACATTTTCATCCTTCTCAGCTAATATTAAAAATATCAGGGAGTTTATGTTTTTAAGATCTTCTGTTGCATCTGACGAAATATTCTTTTGTACAAACGTATATCTTTCTTTGGACATACTGCTATCTCCTGTTTTTTGCTTATATTCCTCATAAGAGATACCAGTTTTAATCATTTCAGACTCCTCTATGTCTTTATTTAGTTCACTGCTTATTTCCTGATTTGTCCTATCCTCGCGTTTCATTTTCATCATAGTATAATATTGCCCTTGTCTATCCCAATTAATTGCCGGAGCTACTAATATAGAAGCAGTAATATCTTCTCGATTCTTCAGTAC
Source organism: Niallia sp. FSL W8-0177 (assembly GCF_038006285.1). Taxonomy (NCBI): domain Bacteria; kingdom Bacillati; phylum Bacillota; class Bacilli; order Caryophanales; family Bacillaceae; genus Niallia; species Niallia sp. FSL W8-0177. The sequence goes on along the minus strand of NZ_JBBOUX010000001.1, from coordinate 393,874 downwards.
TTTAGGAATTACCCAGCCAGCCTGGCTGGCTCCCCAAATAATAATTTTCTCTGCATTAAAAGTCTTCTGCCCTTTTGCCCATTCAATTACTTCTTCTACTTCTCTCGCTCGATCGTCCATCGATTGATTTAACCAATCTCCAGATGATCCTCCCACACCAAGTTTATTCCAGGAAATAGAGGCAAAACCATGTTTTGCAAAACGTTCCATTAATGGCTTGTAACCACCATCTTGAGTTGCATTTTGCGCACCATCTCCATGAACAAATATAACTACTCCCTTGTTCTCTGTTTTGGGAAGAGCAAGATAGCCAACTAACGTTCCTTGCTCTGTTTTGATCGTCACCTCTTTCTCCAGCATATCGTAACTATTTTCATAAAGGAAACATCCAATAATCACCAACAGAATCAACGCAATGCCAATAAGTAATTTAAATCTCTTTTTCATTTTTATCAATTCCCTTCCACTCCATAAAATACCATTGGTTAATTCCATGTAAGTGCCTTCCTGCTATGCTTGTTCCTTCTTTCACTATTCGAAACCCAAGTCTTTCATAAAGTTTTCTAGCAGCATTATTATTTTTAGAAACATACAATGTTACAAATTGACTTTGATCCGCTGAGTTTTTAACCAATTCAATAAGTTCCGTTCCAATTCCCGTCCCTCTATATTCTTTAGATACAGTGATAAAGTCTATATGAATTTCGTTCTCTTTCTTCTCGTGACTGAGTGCCCCGAAAAAGAGGAGTATTTTGACAAATGATTTAAAACTCAGCTCTTTGAACAAAAGGTTCGAAAATTCTCCTAAGTACCATTTTTTCGGTTTCATTAATAAGATGCCTTGGATGTTTTCATTCTTTATTATCAGCAAGTTTTCACTATGTTTTTTTAGAATATGTTCTGCGAGACAGTGCAATAAATACTCATATTCTCTATTTGGTAAATTTAAGGTTTTAAATTTGCCTGAGAATCCTTCCATTAATAGAACTGCTATATCCTGTATATCTTTCTTTGGATTTACCATCGTACTATGCATTTCGCCTTACCTCTAAGCTATATACCATTGCTTCCTTATAGAAAGCGGATAACTGAACTTCTTCGGTTAATAACAATGGATCTTCATATTTGGCATCTCTCCCAGCAAGCTCATCATAAAAATGCTCGATTTCTTGAAGCAACTCTTGCTCATTTTCTATACATATCCGCTTACAATAATAGGTTCCTGCTGAGAAGAGAAAATCTCCTTCTAGCTTGCTTGATTCATACATTACTTTGACCTTACTTCCATCCTCCAGAATTAAATAAGAGATTTCATCCAAAATCTTTATAGAGCCATCTTTCCAGTTTGCTAACTTTTTTAACTTAATATTGTATGAATCATCTACAAATTTATCATCTAGAAAAGTAAAACACCGTTCTTCTTTATCTTCTATATTTAACTTATATGTCTCTTTTTGCTTAAGCCCTAATACTGTTTGAACATTTTCTTTTAGTCTATTAAGATGCTTAATGTCGTTTTCTACTTTTAACAGCACATCTGATAAAGCTTCTTCATAATTCATTTCCTTATCCAAAATACTTTTTATTTCTTTTATAGAAAAACCTAATTCTCTTAGCAGCAAAAGATGGGACATAGCATATACTTCTGATTCGCCATACATATGATAACCATTCCCATCAATAAATGCAGGCTGTATTAATTGTTGTTCTTCATAATGCCGAAGCAAATATTTCGTTATGTTAAGTAATTTAGCTAATTCCCCGCTTGTTAAATATTGCATCCTACTCTCCTCCTTTGATATCAATAGCATAAACTATGTGGCTACCACACAGTCAATGGATTGATCAAATTTTAAAATTTATAGTAATGAATTTATCAATAATCATAACGAGGAGAAATTCATCCTCCATTGTAAGAGCCTGATTGCAACACAAAGAGAATAACTACCATAAGAAAAGGACTTCCTATTATATAAGGAAATCCCCTGTTTGTTTGTACCATTAAAAAATGACTACAACGTAAAAAAATGTATAACAATTATACAAAAAAACCTATTTTCTTTTAAAATGAGGGTTCTTGTATAGTTGAGATAAATTACTAGATTTTACCTAAATGAATCATGAATTGGTTGAAACAGGTCATCCGTTGAATTTCTAATAACTGAAAAGTGTTCCACATTGTAATGTCCATGAAGAGTTGTATTATGGTGCTTGATGATTTGTTCTTCATTTATTACATCATTCATTGCCCAAAGTAGAGTGTCCATCACCTACTAACGTTACATCAAAACCACTTATAGTTGCTGTCCGGAAAGCACAATCTATACAATGTTGGGTTTCACAACCCATAATTACTAAATGTTCTATATGTTTGGAATTCTCCTCCACAGTTAGGTCATACATAATTTATATGCAATGTACATTCCTTACAAAAAGTACATTCTTGTGTACAAATGTATGCTAAAGAATTATTATTGAGTCCCTTGTTGCATTTTTCGTAATTACTTCTAAGTGTGAACAATTTGTTGAGTTCTGCAAAAATAATTCTAATGTTATTGAATGTCATCGCCTGGCTGAATCATATAATTATTCAATAAAAGTTTTAACTAGTTCTGTCCCACCTTTGGAAAGCTTCATTGATGATTCCATGTCATTAGGACAGCCCTCTACATTAATAAGACTCTCGTCACCTGTTGATAGCAGATTAATACAGTAAAACCTATTGATGAGACATATTGCTGTATTAATAATCATCATTTCATTATGTTTATTCTAAAAATGAATCTATCACCGGCGTTCCTTTTAAGTCATAAAATAGATTCTGCACAAAGACATAAACCTTTTGTATCAAGAACAAAATGGTTATAAATAACTCTTGTTAAAAATATCAACCATTATAAGTGGTCGTGCTATTTTTCAGCTTTTCTTTTTCTACTAACCTTCCCTTTTCTACCATAAGGAAGATACTACTTATTACATATATGCTGTTCCTTAGCAAAATAAAATCAGCTGCCAAATTGACAGCTGATCTTTAATATAAGAACCAGCCGTTTAAATAAAATGCTTGACTCTATTCGAACAATGGCATAATGTACTTTCTAATCAATTCAATTCTATCCTTGGCACGTGGCATAAAGCGGGATGCAATTGTGACTACCATTTCCTTTTTAGGGTTAATGAAAATTACATTTCCACCATCACCTAAAGCAGCGTAGCAATCATCAAGTATCCACCACAAGTAACCATAGGACAACTCTCCCCACCGGCTTTTCTCCTTTGTGCTTTCCTTTATCCATTTAGAGGAAAGGATTTGTTTTCCGTTCAATACACCCCCGTTTAAATATAACTCCCCAATTTTCCCCATATCCCGTGGTGTTAAGGTAAGGCCCCATCCAGCGGTGTTTACGCCTGTAGGATCTACTATCCAACCAGTTACACATTTATCCTTAAGAAAAGTGAAATAATCATCTTTATTTTGTATAGTCGTATTAATGGGAGCTGTGATGCCAAGCGGCTTAAACAAGGTTTCTGAAGCGAAATCAAGCACAGATTGACCAGTTGCATTTGTAAGAACTCCTGATAAAATATGTGTGCCAACGGTAGAATATTTATACTCTCCAATACTGCCTTTTCCCCCTAGCAAATCCAATGCAGCTTTTACCCAGTCATCACTTTTGTAAATTTTTGTATAAGGCTCTGACTTATATTTATATGGAGCAGTCATTGTCAACATATTTTGTATTGTTATATTTTGTATTGTCTTTTCGCCCCGCCTAATTGTGTAATCCGGAAAAAATTCTAATACTTTTTGATCTATATTTTTAATATATCCTTTATCAATTGCGATACCAATAAGAATTGATATTATACTCTTTGTTACAGATGCTATATGCAATACATCCTCTTTGGTATATCCATCAAAATATTTTTCATAAACCAAACTTCCGTCTTTTTTAACAATAATGCATGCTATATTTGAATATTCTTTTTTTATTAAATTCTCAAGTTTATAAATCGGATTATTATTCATAATTATCTTTTCGCATTGACACATTGACGTCAAATATATCAATACATTCCTTTCGATAAATTATTAATCAATATTGATGTAATAAAGAATAATTTATTATAAAAATATTTACAATTCTTTTTTTTATAATCGAAAATATAAAGGAAAATATTTACACTATCAGTCCTTGCATCTGCTAGCAACCACACCTTTTAACAAATTGCGTTGGAGAATAGTTCACAAGAAACATACCCTAAAATTAATAATAATAATAATGAAGATAATGTAATGCTACAATGTTTCATAACGCTTTGTTAGTTCCCATCACTTAAGCTTTTTCATTTATCCGCCATGCCCCAATCCCCTACTCCTCAAATGCTAAACTCGTTTTCAACCGATCTAGTTGTAAGAAATGATGTCTGTAATGCATTACAATCAACAAAAACCACTCCTGTGCGTTTAATGCACCAAATCCCGGATGAAGCATCTTATTACTTACGACCGATTGATGTAAAATTGACTCCATATTCCTCATCCGTTCTACAACCCTATGAAGCCCATCTACCAGATACTCCATGCTCTCGGGTGGTTGCGGAGTATAATTCGGCGAAGCAGGGACCTTAATACGAACGGCAGGAAATTGTTCTAATTTAAACACTGCCTTCCCCTGCTCCGTTTTTTCCATCGCTGGATTCAATGTCGATTCGCTGCCATCTAAACATTGCTCGGCATTATGCAGATGAATAAACGCTGATTGAATTAAATGTACATACATCTGTCCAATGGACCAATCTTCCTCGTTCAACTTTCTATTTAATTTCTCCATATTGAGTTTTTTTAGTTCTGCCAAATATTTTTCGACTGTAAATTCAAATGACTTCAAAACTTCCTTTGTACTACTCATCCTTCTAGCAACTCCTCATTATTTTGATATATTCATAGTATAAAAAAACACTACTGACAAGTGTATGTCAGTAGTGTTCTAAAATTTTTCTCGCTACTTCTCGAACCTTGTGACGCAAAGATTTCGGTTCAATCACCTCGATATCTCCGCCAAAGCCAAGTAAAAAATGCAATATTTCCTCCGGATATCGAACACGAAATTGAAAGATAACCTCCTTCTCCCGCTCCTCAATGGTATCAATATAAAAATTAACTGCCTCTATAATCTTGTCGGCAATTTCTGTGGTTGCCCTGATTAAGATTTTTTCATCTCGATTGTCAGGTGGCCGATAGCTGCTTAGATCAAAATTATTTGGCAAAAGAAATCGTTCCTCCAACACAGAAAGTTCGGTCATCCGTGACAAGCGAAAATGACGTATATCTTGTCTCAAATCACAGTGTGCGATTAATATCCAATTTCCATGAACTAGTGTTAATCCATATGGAGAAACCTTACGCTTATTTTTCCGCTTCCCATCCGTTCCTGGCATATTTTTGATATACACAAAACTGATTTTGCATTGTTTCAATATTGCGTCACGAACTTGATTAAGATAAGTTCTTACCCTATCTTCAGTTGATGGTTCACCTACATGAAGCAGTCGCATGGTTTCCCGAACAAGTGTTGATTGGTTGCGGACTGATTCCGATAAAGTAGCCTCGATTTTTCTTTTAGCAGTCTTAGCATAAATACCGTAATCAGTATCCAACCTTTGTTCAATAAAATCAGCTCCCATGAGCAGAGATACTGCCTCTTCTGCTGTAAAACTAACCGGGGGCAGAAAATATCCTTCCATTAAGGAATAACCCAGACCAGGAGCGCCTAAAATCGGAACCCCAGCCTCACTTAGTGCTTGAATGTCCCTATATATCGTACGGACACTTGTCTCAAATTGAGAAGCTAAGTCTTCTGCCCTCAGCGTTTTGCTTCGCTGTAATTCAAGCGTGATTGCAAGCTGCCGCTCAGTTTTATTCATTTTTTCTGTCCTCCACAGTTTATCTTTCAAAATATATTAATGATCCGTCATAGTTGAATAGCAGCATGCAGATCTCTAAGAGAGGATCATCTTCGCAATGTATACGCGCTAAATGCTTCGATTTGTTGCCTCGTAACGATTCTAAAATTCGCTATCCAACTAAAAATTCCCCATAGCAACTCTCGGGTTTCCATCCATGTTCACCAATTCTTAATCTAACAAATATTCTTCAGCAGAATTAATCATCTCTTACCTCAATTTGCAGATTTATTTCTTATAATATCATAAAAAATTTTGTACTAAATGCCCCCGTTAGTCCAATAAAGAAAAATGATACAGCTTACATTAACACAAAAGCGTTGTTGAACTGAGATCAACAACGCTCCTCGTTTTAATATCCCCCTAATTCTTTTCTATTTGGGGCATGTGGTGGTTCCTCCATCCATCCCCTGTCCATTAAAATATCAGCCCCATCCTTTCCAAACTTCAAAATTTCAGGAATTAATTTCAAATATTCAGTAGACAGGTCAATTGGTGATGTGATAGATAATGCATGCCCAATATAGGTCAACCCTTGCGTATTAAGCGTGGTTACAAGGTTCATAATTAACTTTTCCGAAAATGGAGATATAGTAGAAGTTGAAACTTCGGTATTAATCATGATAGTGCCAAGTAAATCATCTTTAATTAAGGCATCATTCAGAAAGCGTATTTGTTTTTTAGCTAACTCTTTTCCTTTAATTAAATAATTTTTTATCTTTTTATCTTTTACAACTTGAATAAAACCTGTGAGTAAGATTAAACCAAAATAGTTCCTTTCAATGTTAAAAAACATTTCAGAAATTTCAAGTACATTTAGTGGCCGTTTTGGTTCAATAAATTTAGACAGTAGGCCTTCTTTAGTAACAAACTCGACTGAATCAGGATATGGAATCATTGTTGGTCTATCATATATTCCTTTAGATAGCATCAGATCAACTGATTTATTATAAAGGTCTAATGAAGAAGTCAAACAATTAGAGAAAAAAGTTCTAATATCTTCTCTTGCAACATTAGATAGCAGTATACTATAGTTCATTAAACCCATCCGACTCATACCATAGATGTAGCTTACTGAAAATAAATCAAAAAACAAAGATGGTGCTGTGAGGTCAAGATCATCATCTGAAAATCCCGCTGGAATAGGAAAACCTTCACTTTTAAATATGCTTTCTATTTCTTCTATATGTTTTTTAGATATATCTAAAGTTAGTTGAATTAGAGGGTTAACATCTGTGTAGTTCGAATGATGTAAGAAATGCTTTGTAAGACAGATGGACAAGCTATCAGATATATAAGTTCCCCACAAACCTGCAATTTCAGTTGATGATAAGCCTACTGAATGTTTTGGCTCCATTGAAAATCTCCTTTTCAATAAAATTTTTTCTAATTTAAGTATGCTCAGTTCAAAGCTATATATACCGTGAGATCGAGTTGCCATAACATCATTCCTGTTCCGCCAACTATGCACTTCTTTCAAATAGTAAGCATTAATCATGTAAATGAGCTGAATAATAACAGTATAACTACTGATTTAAAGATCGTTTCTTTCTGCCGCATGTAAAAGACAACAACCCTCACAGTTAACAAAAGTTTATGGAAATCCATCCCTTTAAAAAGAATGGTTTCGGCCCTCTGCCTAACTGTCTATGCTTAAAGATAACTTTATTCCTCCAAGCCCCTCTATATGGATACCACGAACAATTGCATAATTTGTTCAACATTTTCTTGAGTACTCCGTCTTTATATAGTGAACTGACTTTCAGAATTAATAAACTGGAATAAAAAGACTCTAAAATAAGCGATGGAAACTAGGTGCCTAGAATGGAAAGAACCAACTCAATCTCGAGTTGGATTATATAATAATGCAGATAGCGCAAAAACTGTTCAAATGATAATCGATACAATAAAAAAAGAGATAAAATGGTCGGGAAACCAACTTTATCCTACATGTGAAAAGAGGTTTTTTATTACCTCGCTAGAAGCTCTGGAATCCCTGCATAGTCACGCGCTTTCAAAACCATAAAAAGATGCTTTCCTTCTTTCAGGAAAGCATCTTTTAGCACAATAATAAAAGTGTTTTAAATCAAAGATTTATAATTAAGGCTCTGTTAAAGCTTAATGTTGATATTAATAGAAAAAACGGAAGTTCCATAAAAATGGAACTTCTATTTGATTTTATTGTCTTATTGAACTAACGCACCCAATCGTATTATAAGGTCAGCCAGAGAATTCTGGTTGACTATTTTTTATTCAATTTATAGATTGATAGTAGCCGGGGAAGAACGGACGCACCCGTGGGACTTGATCCCGACAACTAAACTGTTCTCCCTCTACTTGTTAACACATGATTAGGCTGGTTGGGACATGATGATCCCGTATAACAAGCGAAGATATGAATGACAAGCTAGATAGAGGTTACCGGTCAATCCACTACACTAGGAGGAGATAATTTATGAATCCAGTTGTTGGTCTGGATGTCGCTAAAGGTGAAAGTCAGGTTCAAATGTTCTTGGATAAAAAAATGCCCTATAAAAATAGTGTGAAAGTTGAACATACGGTGGATGGTTTAAAAGAGTTATACTCTTATTTACTAGATTTAGAGCATCAAACAGGGATGAAACCACCAGTTGTCTTGGAATCAACGGGTCACTATCATGCCCCAGTTGTACAGTTTTTAGAAGCAAGAGAGTACATTGTCATTATCGTAAATCCATTGGTATCTTACCGAGCAAAAAGTTCTAGTTTAAGAAAAACTAAAACAGATGCCATTGATGCTTATCACTTAGGCGAACTGTATTACAAAGAGGATTTAGAGCCGCAGAAAAAGCGTGGTGTTCAGTTATTAAACCTTCGGCATCTGACAAGACAACATGAAAATATGACGGGAATTATGGTTCAAACAAAGCTTCAATTTCAATCTGTATTAGATCAAGTATTTCCAGAGTATAAAGGCGTTTTTGGCGATCTGTATGCCGAGGTTTCATTAAGAACTTTACAAACTTTCCCTACCTCGGAGACTGTCTTAAAAACTTGTGTGGAGGAAATTGCACAATTTATTGATAGGCATTGTAAAGCAAGATCGTTTAATTGGGCGCTTGAAAAAGCAGAGGGATTAATCGCAGCTGCAGAACGCAACCCATTTCAGTCAACGCGTTATCAAAGCCTTCTTGTCAGTCTGAATATGTATATTGATTTACTTCAAGTGTACCACCAACAGCTTTCTACGTTGGAGCGTGAGATTGATCAGTTAGCAGTACAGCTCGAAGAATATGAACTACTCCAAACAATTCCCGGTGTAGGCGAAAAAATCGCTGCAACGATTATTTCTGAAATCGGGGAAATTGATCGGTTTAGTCATCCCAAAAAGTTAGTTGCCTTTGCAGGACTTGATCCTAGTGTATTTGAATCAGGTCGCTTTAAAGGCACGAAGAATCATATTACTAAACGAGGCTCTGCAAGGCTTCGCCACATGCTTTTTACAGCAGTTCGGTGTTCCATTCGAGATAGTCGTAAAAAGAAAACAACTGAAGAAACCATTGCACGAAATATGCGATTACGTGCCTTCTACGATTTAAAACGTGAAGAAGGTAAGCCTTATAAAGTAGCCATTATTGCATGTGCTAATAAGCTTTTACACTGGATTTATGCGATGTTAAAAACGAAAACACCATTCCAAGAAACTATTTAGTAACAACATTTTCCTATACAACTAAAACCTTCCAAATTGAATCAGGAGGGTTATTTGAGTTATGCATTTTTAGTATAGCATTTAGTAATTATAAATTTAAAATATATTTATTGACAAACTATTAGCTGGTTTCGTTGAATAACCTAACTACCATCTTTCTCTAATCTCTTTTATGACAACTTCTGGATTATCCCAATGTAACATATGAGAAACATTAGGTACTAAATTTACAGTTGCTCCTGTTTTTTGTGCAAAGATGCCTGAAGTTATATCCCTATACGTATCTTGTGACTTAGGAAGGGTTGCACGGAGTAATAAGATATTTAAGTTATTAGGGAGTTTTTCATAGATATCCTCCGCTTCATCTTTGTACATACCTTTAATAATGTTACCAGCCGTTTTTCCCCTTGCGTGCCAATAATACTTTCCATCCTTAACAAGAGCTAAATCCTTTGCCGCAGTCATTAATAGTGGAGTTCTTCTGGAGTCACCAAAGACAGCCACATCCAAAAACTTTTCCCAAGTCCCTACATACTCTTCAAAATCCTTATCGTAATACTCAATTTCTTCTTCTATTGAAGTAGAATTTCTTCTTTTAGTCTGGTAGCCACCGTCAATTAGAATTGTCCCCAGCACTTTCTTAGGATAATTAAGTATATAGAATAAAGAAACAAAACTTCCCCAAGAATGAGATAAAAAATAAAACTTTTCAATTTTTAAGATTCCGATAATATTTTCCAACCATTTTGCTAATGCGGGCATTTCATACCTTTCTACATGATTAAACCCATCTGTTTTACCGTGACCAGGAGCATCTATACTAAAAATTCTATAATCATTCTTTATTTCTTCTGCGATTTCAATAAAACTTAGGCTTGTACTTCCTAATCCGTGTAAGCAAAAAATTACAGGTTTATTTTCACTACCCCATTCTGTTATGTGTACATTGATTTCCCCGTCATTAATTATGTACCTTTTCAATTTTTATTTTTCCTCTCATATCTTTATTTTCTTCTTCAATAAAACTGCTCCATAGTTGAATAAAGAAAAGCCCTTTATACAGTAAACTTAGATAATCTAAGTTTATCATATGTTTCTGCATTTGGAATTTAATTCCCTTTTACTATTATATCGTTCTTAGTGACTTCATTTTGCTGATGATGATTGCTCTCTAACAATTGAAACCACCAAGATAGTTGTTCAGATACGTGGTCGCCACGCCGTTAAAAAGCTGTATCCAACCTTTCACCTTTCAGTCTTCGGTGGTAGTTGTGGACGTTCTGGATGTGATATAGACCCTTGGTGTAGGTATTAATTACACTGTATCTACTTTACAAGGCAACTCTTTAGAAGTTGATTTGTCACTATTAATAAAAAAGGGAATAAAAAACAGTGGGTAAATCATTAAATACAAATTTACTGCCCACCAGCTTATATCAAACTCTAAACTAAATCCCCAAAATGCAATAGCCTGCAAACCCGAACAAAAGGTCAGCACTAATGAAATTAAGGCATACGGCTTCCATTTTGCACTTGTTTTCTTATATAAGTATAAGCTATAGAGCCCTGTTGCTGAGATGAAAATATCTAAAGGAAAAAACGACCAGTTCCAAGCAATAATAATGGGATTATCATAATCCTTAAAGGCCCATTCTATAGGAATAAGACTGAAATATGTAATAATCCAATATATGATAAAGCCTATATCGGTGACGAGAAAAAAAGGCTTTAAATATTTCATTAACAAAATCCTTTCTTATTTAAATATTTCTTTACTGCTGAAATAAGACCAAATGTAGTCACAGTTACAATAAACAATTATAAGAGTTCATTCCTACAGGTAATAGAAGTAAAATAGGATAAAATTTGAATAACTAGTATAACTACTCGCTCATCTGAGACTTGTGATCAGATGCTTCACTATGATCGACAGTAAAGTTAAGAGTTACAACGCCGATAATAATAAGAAAAATCGCAGTTATTTTCACAAGACTTAAACTCTCATTAAAATAATATACTCCAATAATTGAAATAATTAGGATTCCTATACCTGACCAGATTGCATAAGCCACAGAGATTTCGATCGTCTTTAATGCCAACGTTAAAAATACTAAACTGTTTAGATAGAAGAATATTAATAAAATACTTGGTAATAACTTTGTTAAGCCTTCAGATAATTTCATACTTGTTGTACCAGCAACCTCAAATACTATTGCCAAACATAAATATAGCCAAGAAATATTAATCACCTTCCTTATATTTCGAAATGCCATTCAACAATATATCCATAACTGCTTCTAATTTTTCTTTAATTGTTAATGAGCTTTGCGAAACATAAATTTGATTTATAGCACCTAGATACAACTCAATAAAGATATCTAGATTAATATCTCGAAGGTTTCCTTGTTTTATCCCTTGCTTCATCAAAGTAAGAACAGTTGACCATTCTTCTCTTAGGAAAATATCTAATTTCTCCCATTGTTGAAAATGGTGCTTTTTTAAATCGGACAATAAGCGAATATCCATAATCCCGAACTCTTCAGGAGTACTACAAAGGATAAGTTTAATCTTATCTAACACATTTGTATTCTCATCCATAACAATCTCTTGTTCATTTTGCTTTATACTATGAATAAGTTTTTCGATAATCTCGTCAACAATCTGATCTTTTGAAGAAAAGTATTGATAAATTGTTCGTTTGCTTGTTCCTAAATTAGCAGCTAACTCACTCACTGTAAAACTAAATCCTTTTACTTGAATCAATCTAATTGTTTCATCAATAATTCTATTATGCAAAAACAGACCTCCTACCAATACGAATGAAACTCATTCGGTTTTATTGGTACCAGTATAGTATAATATCTAAAATTGCACAATAGTTTTATAAAATGTAATAATGACAAATACTCGAACTCTATTTCCGGAATGAGAGGCGCTGCATTATTTAGTCAAATAAATAAACAAGAACTTCTACTTATGAATGATTCTGAGCCAGCGTCTTCATAGAACAATTTCAATCGTACAATCCACCTTCAGTTAAAACCTATCTTAATAGCTAATCAAATTTGATCATTAAAAGAAACCATCAAATATTAGATGGTCCCTTGTTCATATTTGCAATTATTATCCCTTGAATATATAAAGAACAGTTATTTATCATGTACGGATTTCTTTATTTGTTAATAAAGAAATACCTTAAAAAATACTAATTATCTCATCATATTAAGTGAATGATTATCTTTAAACGCACCTCTCCCTTTATTTAACTCTTGAAAGGCTTTCTATTAAGTAGTTTAAAAGTAATTGTTTGGAAGAAGTCATGTTATCATACCTCAAATTTCTCATAATACCTATCTTAATATCTGAATTGTTAATCTCTACATCTAATTTTTTACAGTTGTCGGGAATAGGCATGGAAGAGACAATTACGCCTATTGCTCCATCTATTGATATAATAAACTGTGGGATTATCGATAATTGGCTAATTGTATAGCAAAAGGGCTTTTTAGAAATAGTTAGTAATTCTTTTTCTAACTTTAACTGATAAATGCAGTTCTTTCCTCCTGTAACAATTGGATAATCGCACAGCTCTTCTAAGCTGTACATTCTACTTTTATTAGCGAAAGGGTGTATATTGGAGACTATAAATGCTAGCTTCTCTTCATATAAAGATTCAAATGTATATGGAAACTGTCCAGCAATTTCTGCACATATGGCAAAGTCTATTTCATTTTTCTCCAGAGCTGCTGCTAAAGAATTTGTATTTCCTACCACAAAGTTGCAAACGATTTTAGGCTTTTCCCTACTAAATCGAGCTAGAATACTTGGTACTATATTCGTTATTGAGTCAATAATCCCTATATTAATAGTTCCAACTTCTTCTTTTTGTATTGCCTTTGCCTGCTCCGTAACAAACTTCCAATGGTTGATAAGATCATCAACTTCTTCCGCAAATATTTTCCCAGCAGGTGTTAACTCAGCCTCCCATCCTCTATAAAAAAGGCTAATTCCCAATTCCTTTTCTAATCTTTGAATTTGATTCGTAATTGTTGATTGTGCATAATGCAGTGATTCTGCAGCTTTTGAAAATGTCCCTTGTCTTAGTATCGTTTGAAAAGTAATTAGTTCTTTTAAATCCATTATCTTCCCTCTTTATCGAAATTATCGAATTATGTTATTCAATTAATTCAATTATATAGATCAAGAGTTATAAACTACAATGATATTAATAAGATAGAGGAGGATATAATATGCCATTTATTAAAATTAGTTATCTTGAAGAGCAATATAATAAGAAGGAATTACAATTTATTAGTACACAAATAATGAATTCTCTAATCAAAGAATTTAATGTCCCATATGATTATTTTTTTCAAGTATTTGATTCACACAAAAAAGAACAGTTCCATTTCAATTCCCACTATTTAATCAATGCCAAAAGAACTAAAAAACTTTTGTATATTCAAATTACATGCGGAATAGGCAGAACTATTGAGCAAAAGAGGAATCTATACCATACACTAACTGATAATCTTAGTGAAAAAAATATTGTAACTAAAGAAAATGTTTTTATCATTCTTAATGAGACTCCATTGGAAAATTGGTCATTTGGTATGGGAGAAGCACAGATGGTTACTAATTGGAACGCTGCTACTACCATAATAAAAGAAAATCATTTATCTAAGAAAGAAATAAAATCAAATATTAGAAATACGCTAGGAGATTTAGCTCCTGCATTTGTAGACTATACTGAAAGTGTGCTTTTCGGTGATTTATGGAAGAGAAAAAACTTATCGATGCGAGATAGAAGTCTAATTACGCTTTCTTCCTTAATTACAGCAGGTAACATAGAACAATTACCATTTCACATCAATTTAGCGATGGAAAATAAAATCAAAGAAGATGAAATAATCGAGTTAATTACGCACCTTGCCTTCTATACTGGTTGGCCTAAGTCAACTTCTGCACTGGATGCAGCAAAAAAAGTATTTTCATCATAATCTGTATTGGCTAAAAGTGTGTTGAGCATAGTTCAACACACTTTTATTGTAAACATTCTATTTATAAAAAAAAGCCATACTTATTTTATCTATTTTGCTAGATTGATTATTTGTAAGATTCTCCATTGGAAATTATAATCCTGCTACCAATTAGCTCTTATCAATAACGTAACTTAATAGTTTTTTTTATAGCTAAAGTTCCCCATTCTTTTCCTATGTATCCAAAGATATTTTCATTTTGTATAACATAATCGAAGATGCTTGATTAGCAGTTAATCTCCCATATAAACATCCGTTAGCTTAATAGTTTTTGAACCTTATCGGCAATATAATCTCTTAATGAGATAAGTTCGTCTTTCTCAAAAGTCTTAGTACCATTTCCATTTTTATAAGAATCGACGACTTTACGAATGATGGTCCTTACATTCTTCGGAAATGTTTTAAGCCCCCAATTACCAGCTTCTTGCTTGGAGGAAACGACTCCTTCTTTAAGAAACCAAAATACTCTTATTAAATTTAACGAACAATAAATGGGGTCTTTTTCGATATTTTCCAAACAATCGTAATAGTCACCTAGTATGGACGATATATAATCTGCGCTTGGAACTAAAGGAAATACTTCCTTTATAGGTTTACCTTCTACACAAATGCCTCTTTGATAAGTAATCGTTAAATGAGCTGCTAAATCGGCATCTGAATGAATGTCACTATTTAGATACTGATAGGTACCATTTAACAAATCTCTTTCGAAGCGTTCTCTCCAAAACTCACTATAATGGAAGTCAAATGCAGATGGATGCTGCCAATGCCGTAATTGATCCGTATTTAGAAAACTTATTTCAATGGGATATGGAGAATTGGAATAACCTAATAAGAACCGCGCTAATTTTCTTTTATCTTCTACTTCTAATGACTGATGCGTAATAACCAAAGCATCCACATCGCTGCTTTTAGGATTAAATCCTCCCATAGCCAAAGAACCATGTATATAAAAACCAAGGTAATTGTCTTTTATAATTTCCTTCATACTTTTGTTTAGATGAAAGACAAAATCCTTCACTTCTGAAGAACATGTTTTCCAAACATCCCCCATCTTTCTCCCCCCTGTTCTTACTCCGTTACCAATATGCTTATTTGTTAAAAATAGTAATTTTAGTTAATATTAATACTAACTATCGCCAATGTAAACATTTACAACTATCATATTGCTGTTCTGTGGGGAAATAAGAATATCGTACAAAAAAAGGATAGATAGAGCGAATTCCTTCCACTCTTCTATCCTTTTTCTTTCAATGCATATACTGTATGATATTTTATCATCCTTCCCTACTTAAAGCTTCACACGATAAAAGCAAAGTATAAAATAAATAACAAGCAAAGTACATACATAATTGGATGAACTTCTTTATAACGCTTTTGTGATACTAAACATATTGGATAAAAAACAAATCCTAATCCAATCCCGATTGCCACACTAGAAGTAAGAGGCATCATAATAATTGTTAAAAAGGATGGAATGACAATTTCTAACTTCGTCCAGTCTATTCTCCTAATTTCCATGGCCATTAATGCCCCTACCACAATTAATGCAGCAGCTGTAACTTCCACTGAAATAACGGCAACAAGTGGTGAAAAGAACAATGCGATTACAAAACAAGCTGCAATGACGACAGACGTAAAGCCTGTTCTTCCTCCGACAGCAATACCTGCCGAAGATTCAACACTCGTTGCAGGTGTCGATGTGCCTAAAATAGCCCCAATGGCACCGGCAGCAGAATCGGCAAGCAGCCCTTTACCGATATTAGGAATCTTATTATCCTTCATCATTCCAGCTTGACTAGTTAAGGCAATTAATGCACCTGCAGTATCAAAGAAGGCAACAATTAAAAAGGTAAAGATAACTGTCAGTATTTCTGGCGTAAAAATCTCATCTAAATGAGAAAATACAACACCAAATGTTGGTTTAAGGCTTGGTATATCTCCAACAACCGAAGAAGGAACTTCTATTAATCCAAAAATCATTCCCACAATCGTAGTAATGACCATGCCATAAAAAATCCCGCCGTTAATGCCGCGTACTAACATAACAATTGTAATGACAAGACCTATAATTGCCAGCAGGGTCATAGGAGAAGTAAAATCACCAATCGAGACAAATGTATCTGGATTACCAATAATAATTCCACCATTTTTCAACCCAATAAACGTAATGAAAAATCCAATTCCAGCAGCGATTGCATGTTTTAAACTCGCTGGAATGATATTAATAATCTTCTCGCGGATTTTCATTAAGCTTAATAGCATAAAAATGATGCCTGCAACAAAAACACCCGTTAAAGCGACCTGCCATTCTATTCCCATTCCAATACATACAGAAAAAGTGAAGAACGAATTCAGGCCCATACTAGGTGCGATTGCGATTGGAAAGTTAGCAAGTAAACCTATAAGTAATGTTCCGATGATCGCCGTGAGCGCAGTTGCTGTGAATACAGCCCCGCTATCCATTCCGGATTGGCTTAAGATAATTGGATTTACAACTAATATATATGCTATCGATAGGAAAGTTGTTATTCCTGCAAGTGTTTCCTGCGCATAAGAAGTGTTCCGTTCTGCAAATTTAAAAAAGTCTCTCATGTTGTAGTCTCCTATTTGCTAAATTATAGATCGATAGGGAGTGATTCTAAGATTAGTTTTACCACTAATTCATTTTATTTTCCCATTAGATAATAAAAAAAACTTTGACCCTTATTTGGTCAAAGCTTTTCTACAAAACGGAATAAAAATGTTATAAAATTCCCATTCCTTGTAGACAAGCTATTTATTGGTAGCTGGTAGAAACTTTCAAGCCATATTCTTGAATTTATACAAGGTCTATCTATTCTTTTTAAAAACAATAGGAGAATGATAACAAGATTAATTTATTATGTCAATAGTATAAATTGGAATAGAATTGTCTAGTAACAAATGCAAAATACTGAGAATTGAAAGCAAACCAACTCGGAAAAAGCCATAAAAAAGACCATTTCGGTCTTTTTTATGACTTTGCTTCTTCTACTACTAAGGAGATGAATTTATCATTTTTTGTATTATGATTCACCGCAACAATAACTGTTTTTTCCTTTCCACCCTCTTTTACAAGAAATTGAAAGGAATCTTGTTCTTCTTGCGGAGATATTTTTTTGCGCCCTAAATATTTATAATCAGTTACAGACTCTTCTGGATAATCTGCCTTTACTACAGCCATTGCAACAGACCCAAATTTCTTATAATCTAACTCTTGGACAGCTAAATGATGGGATGGAAACATAAATGCCATAACTAATACTGATATGGTAACAATAAGAACGGATAAAGATTTAGTCTTCATATTTACCTCCAATGTTTTTTCTTATTATGAATCTCCCAGCATTTTTTTATGTATCGCATCTATTTTTTTGGCTTCCTCAATCAGCGTTCTGGGAATGGTTTTATTTCTGGCCCATTCTTTAGAAAAGTTTGTCAAGGAAGGGTGGCGCTCATCTACCAATGGACATATTTCAATTGTATATGCGGGTAAATGATAGGTCGTAATAAACCAATCTGTAAATCCACCCCCTACGGCGTCTTTAGGTGGAACCCCAAGCTTGTACCCAGTTTCTTTTGCGAGAACTTCTGCAATCATCCGATCTCTGTCCTCATTCACTCCATTATTATATTGCCAAAAAATCTCCTGACCAGAAGAATGGTAAGCAACCGCAATCGTTGGTTTTATTTTTTCTGTTAACTCGACAATGGCTTGTACCTCTTTTGCTTCAAATGGAGCTTTCCCTTTATAATTTTTATAAAAAGGTTCTTTTTTGGAATCCTTTATATACTCCCATCCAGCAGGATATTGTCGATTTAGATCCACTCCTAGCCCATTACTTTTCCAACGCGTAAAATCATTTAGACCGCCATTCATCTTCTTTATTTTTCTTTTCGAGAAAAACGGAAATTTGTTGATTTTCCCCTGTTGAATGGTGACTCCATCTGGATTGATCATTGGTACAATCCAAATCGAATAGGAACCAAGAAAATTGTCTCCATTCTTTATTGTCCCTGCAATATCCTCTGCCATTTTCATCGTTAATAAAGAAGTAATCCATTCCCTTCCATGATGTGCACCTGACAAAAGGATACTTTTCTTTCCTGTCCCTATTTGAATCGCATAAATTTTTCGACCAAATTCTGATTTTCCAATCGTATGGACTTGGAGCTGTTTCTTATATTTACTTTTTAAAATCCAAACATCATCTTGAAAGTTTTCGTATGTATACACTTCACTCGTATCAACAACTGATTTCGCATAGGACTCCTTTGTATTTACACAAAGAAAGACTGAGATTGCAGTTAGAATAATAATAAGTCGCCTCTTCATAATAACCCCTTTTTCTTTATATTGTGGATATATAGGAGTCCTTATTCATATTACGTTGAATTAATTCTCACATGAAACCACAAGAATTATACAGGTAAAAACAGAAAACCCTTTTAAATCAATATAGCCAACTTTTAGTGGGTAACATTCTTACCTTTATCCATATAATATAATCATCTCCTTCCCACATAAGGAGGCATAAAGATGAACAAAACAGATTATGATCGAGCCCTATACTATACTCATCGATCAGAGTGGGATAATCTTCTCATATTGATGGTAAGAACCCATGATAACTTTCTCTCAAAAAAAATTGAACAATTTCTGCATGCCTACAACTTTGAACATGATTATTCTGTCATAGAAAAACATTTATATTCCTTATTACGCTACATCGATCACGCCAACGATTTAGCCGAAGAAGAATGGATTCACACAACTACCATGTAATAGATAGAATCCCACCAAAAAACCACGACACTTCAGTCGTGGTTTGAGTTTGTCGACAAAAAGATATTGGCGAAGTAAGAATTACATTTTTATGTGTTGATTGGAGTGGAGGGGGTGAGACTCCTGTGGGATTAGCGAGACAGTCTGAGACCCTGCAGGCTGTAAGCAGACCGCGGCTCAGCGCGAGCCCCACGGAAAGCGAACCCCCGAAGCGGAAAGCAACATCCTAATAATTCAAAGAGATTAGTTTGTCTACAGGTAAAACCACGACTCTTCAGTCGTGGTTTTACCTGTTCATTTCATATTACATCTATAATTGATTACTTCTTATATTCAATTCGGTATACGTCAAAGCGTCTATCTTTTAATTGGCGGACTGTTCCTCTTTGTCGTTGTCTTCTTAGTATTTCTAAATCTACATCTCCGATCATAACCATTTCTATATTTGGGTTTGTTTCCCCAACAATCCCATCTCGTGCAAATTCAAAATCAGATGGCGCGAAGATAGCCGATTGGGCATATTGAATATCCATATTTTCTGTTTGTGGTAAATTACCGACAGTCCCAGCAATCACCGTATAAACTTGGTTTTCTACAGCTCGAGCTTGCGCACAATACCGGACACGTAAATAACCTTGGCGATCTTCTGTACAAAACGGGGTAAAAATAATTTTCGCCCCCATATCGGTTGCAATCCGGGCTAGCTCTGGAAATTCAATATCATAGCAAATTTGAATCGCAATTTTCCCACAATCTGTATCAAAAACCCTGACGGCATCTCCTCGTCTTATCCCCCACCATTTCCGCTCATTAGGCGTTATATGTAATTTATATTGTTTCTCAATCGTGCCATCACGTCTAAAAAGATAGGCAATATTATAAATTTCTTCATCATCTTCTTTCACAAAATGAGAACCACCGATAATATTAATGTTATAGCGAATTGCTAAATTAGTGAAAAGCTCAATATACTGCTCTGTATATTCTGTTACCTTTCTAATAGCCGTACTTGGAACACGTTCATCCATAAACGACATTAATTGCGATGTAAGCAATTCAGGAAATACAACAAAATCTGATTCCCCATTGGATGCTACATCTGTATAATACTCTACCTGATTGGCAAAATCCTCAAAACTCTTTATCTGTCTCATCTTATATTGAACAACGCAAATCCGCACAGGATAACTGCTTTTGAAAAAACGTTTAGATTTTGGCATGTATTCTACATTGTTCCATTCCATAATCGTTGCATAGCTTTTCGATTGGGCATCATCTGGTAAGTAATTTGGATTAATCCGCATTAACGTAAAACCATTTAATAATTGAAAGGACAGTACTGGATCATATATTTTATGATGAAGTACTTCTTGAACATATTCTCTTGCTGTCATTTGGTCTTCATATTTATAATAATTCGGTATTCTACCGCCAATGATAATACTTTGTAAATTCAGCTGACGCACTAACTCTTTTCTCGCTTCATAAAGACGGTGTCCTATTTTCATTCTTCGGTATTCTGGATCTACCATTACCTCAATTCCATAAAGATTATAGCCATGGGGATTATGATTTGTGATATATCCGCCATCTGTCACTTCATCCCATGTATGGCGGGCATCATATTCGTCAAAATTTATAATCAAGCTAGAGCATGATCCAATAATTTCCCCATCATATTCTGCAACAAATTGTCCTTCTTGAAAAATCTCAATATGGCTTCTTAATTGATCCTTTGTCCACGGATCCATGCCTGGAAAGCACTCCGCTTGAAGCTTCATGATTTTATCAATATCCTGAAATTCTGTGTTTCGGATAATGAGTTTTTTCTCAAATTTCGATAAATCCAATTTTGGCATACTATTTTACTCCCTTATGTATGATCTTCTTAATCCATACTCTACATTTTATTTACTATTTTTACATTTCCCCATTTTTTTCAGATATAATCTCTCTCCTTTTGGAATTCTAGTTTGTTTACATCAATTCCGATTACCTTTATACTTTTTTTATAGTGAAAATATTTCTATCAATTTTAGGAATCAATAAACACAATAAAGGAGAATCTTATGGAGGAAAAAACAAAGCAAAAGGATTCACGGGAGAACATTTTATATTTGGCATGGATTGCAGCTGTCCTCAGCATGTTTGGCAGTCTCTACTTTTCCGAAATTAGAGAATTTGTTCCATGTACTTTGTGTTGGTATCAGCGTATTTTAATGTACCCGTTTGTGATTATTTTAGGAATTGCGGTAATTCGAAAAGATTACAAAATCAGCTTTTATACCATGATTCTTTCTGGGATTGGCGCATGTGTTTCCATTTATCACTATTCCATCCAAAAGTTAGCTAGCATCTTTGAATCGTCATCAGCCTGCGGACCAGTTTCTTGCACAGGTGAGTACATAAATTGGTTAGGTTTTATCACGATCCCCTTTATGGCGCTAATTGGATTTATCATTATCTTTACTTGCAGCCTTATTATTTGGAAAAAAACAAAGGAGATGAATGAATGAAAAAAGTCCTGTTTTTCCTTGTCTTTATTATTATTTTATTTGCTGGGGTAGCTTTTTTATCTCATATGAAAAAAGAAAAAGCTGTGGAAGGCAATATCTATAAGAAAGCAGATCTGGAGCCAGCTACAGTTGAATTATTAGAGAATCCTAATTACCAAAATATCATCCTTCCTGATGAACTCGAGGAAAAATTAAAAAACGAGGAAGATGTGACCGTCTATTTCTTTAGTTCGGAATGTCAATATTGTTTAAAAACTACTCCTGAATTAATGCCACTTGCAAAAGAATTAAATGTATCGATTGATCAATATAATTTATTGGAATTTGAGGAAGGCTGGGATAAATACAATATCGAGTCAACTCCTACTATTGTCCAATACAAAAATGGAAAAGAAGTAAGCAGAATTAATGGCTACAAAGAACCTGCAGTCTTTAAACAGTGGCTCGAAGAATACAGTGTGAAAAAATAAGGGTGCTAAAAAATTTTGTATAAAAAAGGCCATCGTCTTTCTATTGACTGCGATGGCCTTTTTCCTTTCCTAAAGAATAAGCAATAGGAAGTTAGAAAAAATTAAAGTAAGTATGAATTATTTGCCTCTGCATACATACTAAAATTCACTTGATTGCAGGAATCCCCGTTACTGCTTGATCTAAAATTATCTAAATGGAAGGGAAAGAATATATCCAATTCCTCGAGAATGTGGACATTTTTTGCAAAAACTTGTTTATATTTGTGCTTATTCTCTGGATCCTCCAATATGTTCACAAGGGTTTGAAGACTGGCAATTACTTGATAAGATGTTTTTAATGTGCTTAATAACTGCGCTTTTTCTGGAGTAATAGCTAAAACCTTTAATCGTTCGAATTGATTAATTTCCTCATCTGAAAAGTAAAAAGGAAATACCTTCGAATAAAAGGTCTGAATCAACTCATTAATTCTTTCCTCTTGTGTTGGTGTTGATGCAAATACGACTTTCATGAAATGAAACACCCTCTTTATTTCTTATAAATTTACACAACCTAACTGTTACCCATAGTCTAACATATCCCCAAAAACCATTTCTGTGGTAATTAAAACCATGATATGATAACTAAGTTATATTTAAGACACTTTTATCATTCATTCGTATAAAAAACAAAGGAGATTTTATGTATGATATATGAAAGAAAAGGAGACTGGCTACTGCTTAAAATCCCTGTGCAATGGGAAGGATTATCGATCGAGGAGTTCTTTTCACAGGTTTTACTTGCTTCAAAAAAGCAAATTCATCTATTTAAAATGGAGAAAAAAGTTCAATTAAATAACCAAAATGTTCCATGGAATTCCATGCTTAAGCAGGAAGATATTTTAAAAATTAATCTCTTTCAGCAGCAGCCTAACAACATTATCCCAATTTATATGGATCTTTCTATTCTTTATGAAGATGATTTCCTTTTAGTCGTAAACAAACCTGATTCCATCGATACCCATCCTCATTCTCCCGAAGATACTTCTTCCTTATTAAATGGTGTGGCCTATCATCTATTATTAAGTGGAGAAGAAAGACAATTAAAGCATATCCACAGATTGGATCGGGATACTACCGGGTGTATTCTTTTTGCCAAACACGATTTAGTCGCTAACATGCTTGATTATCTATTAAGAGAAAGAAAAATTAAAAGAACGTATATCGCTCTTATTGAGGGTTTTTTAGCACAGAAAAAAGGAACGATTAATAAGCCGATTGGGAAAGATCGACATCATAGCAGCCGTCGAAGAATTTCAGAAACAGGCCAACAGGCAATCACCCATTTTAAACGAATCAAGCGGCTGCCGTCTGAAGATTTAACCCTTATCTCTTGCACTTTAGACACGGGCAGAACACATCAGATTAGAGTCCATTTAAGCTCCATTAAGCATCCCCTTGCCGGAGACAAACTTTATGGCGGGAAACCAATGTTCCATCGACAAGCACTTCACGCGGCGAAAATTCAATTCACCCACCCTATCTCGCAGGAACAAATTACAGTCTTTGCTCCGCCATTAGACAATCCGCCGATATTCCCTAATGAAGATTGGGAAGAATTGCTAAGTTAAAGGGCATGTTTTCAACAAAAAAAAGGAAATGGCTTAAGAAAGCTCATTTCCTTTTTTCTCTATACTTTATGTTGTTTTACGCATACCACGCATAATCAGGCTTAGAATAAATACTAAAACGACTGCACCGATAATGCTCGGAATAATGGCGAAATCAGCAATGGATGGACCCCAATCTCCTAAAATTAATGATCCTAACCAAGCTCCAACAAAACCGGCAATAATATTACCAATAACTCCACCAGGAATATCTTTACCAGTAATTAATCCTGCTAACCATCCTATAATACCACCTATTATTAATGACCATAAAAATCCCATATTTAACACTCCTTTTTCTTATAGTGTTGATATTTTTCAATGAGATAGTGAAAAACATGCTGCAGCAATGATTTTTCCGTACGGTTTATTTTCACTATCTGCTTGTACTTATATTTACCACCCTTTGAGTCTTTTAAACATAACTATTACATTCATTGTTTTAAGAAGATTCATTTAAGTGCTTCCTAACAAAAAATCTACGCCTAATTAATTAGGCGCAGACCTTTTGTTTGTTCCGTTTTATAGTCTTTAAATTTAATTAAAATAATAATTCATCTGGATTACTGCCAAGTCTTTCATTCATATTTAAGCGATCGATTTGATCCATTTCCACTAAGCTTAGTTGAAAATCAAATATCTCTGCATTTTCTTTGATTCTTTCTGGATGAACAGACTTAGGAATTATAATATTTCCATGTTGCAGATGCCAGCGTAAAATAACTTGAACAGGGGTTTTCTCATGCTTTTTCGCAATATAATTAAGTGTCGGTTCATTTACTAACCGACCTTTGGCAATCGGCGACCATGCTTCCACTTTGATATCTTTTTTCTTGCAATATTCTCTTACGCTCTCTTGGGAAAGCCTTGGATGTAATTCAATCTGGTTAACAGTTGGCTTCTCATTTGCATTTGCAAGTAAATGTTCTAAATGATGTTCATGAAAATTACTTACACCAATAGCTCTAACTAATCCTTCTTTATATAATTTCTCAAGTGCTTTCCATGTTTCCACATATTTATCTTTTCCTGGCCAATGAATTAAATATAAATCTAGGTAGTCTAAGTCTAATTTTTTCAAACTCGTTTCAAATGCTCTTAAAGTGGAATCATATCCTTGATCATCATTCCATACTTTAGTAGTAACAAATAACTCATCTCTTTGGATAGCGCTTTCTTTTATCGCTCTGCCTACTCCTTCTTCATTCTTATAAATGGCAGCAGTATCAATAGAACGATAACCAAGATCCAAAGCAGTTTTTACTGTTTGGAATACGGTGTCTCCCTCTTCTACTTTAAAGACACCAATCCCTAATTGTGGTATTTCTACTCCATTATGTAGCGTCACTTTCTGTTCGATGCTATTGACCAAACAAAACACCTCCAAAAATCAGAATTATCCATATAATAACACTTATTTGAATACTTCTCTATAAATATGAATTATTCCTTTTAAAAAATTGCCTGCTTCCTAATATATTTTTATTTTAAAATATATAGAACGATTTTCTCCCACCACTTCCATGGCACAATATGCTTGAAAAAGATTGTACCTTTTGTTCCTTTTCCAACTACATAACGTAATCTTGGATGTTTTTTCTTTGCAATAGAAACTACCTTTTCAGCTACCAACCTTGGATTTCCATTTTTTTTGCTGCTATTATGTAAATATGTATCGAGCTGTTTCATATACGAATAATAAGGTGAAGAAGACAAGGTAGATTTTTCAGCAATTTGCTTCCCTGTTGTCCAAATATTTGTTTGAAAAGAACCAGGCTCTACTAGAACGACTGGAATAGAAAATGGAGCTAACTCCAATCTCAAGGCCTCACTCCATCCTTCTAGTGCAAATTTAGAGGAAACATATGGGGATAAGCCTGGAAATCCAATTTCGCCACTTATGCTGCTTATATTAATAATCATTCCTCTCCGCTGCTTTCTCATAAGCGGAAGAATACATTGCGTTACACGAATCGCTCCAAAAAAATTCGTATCCAGCTGACGTTGATATTCTTCGATTGATATCTCCTCTGAAAAACCGGCTCCTGCATAGCCGGCATTATTTATCAGTAAGTCAATCTGGCCTATTCTCTGTACATATAAACTTAAGTTTTCTACTGATTGCTCAGAAGTAATATCTAAAGAAACTATGTCTATATTAGAGATTATCCCCATTTTTGTTGCTTCTTCTACCAACTGCCTACTTTTATTCCTATCTCTCATCGATGCTATAACTGTATAGTTCGCTTTTGCAAATTCTATTGTCATCCATTTCCCAAATCCACTATTTGCTCCTGTTATGAGGACTACTTTTTTCTCCACTTTTTCCCCTTTTCCTGCCACATATTCTCATCTTCACATGGACATTATATTGACTGTTGTTCTTATTAACGCTTCTTTTCTATATTAAAACTTTTTGATTCACAGAGTGGATTGGACTTAATCTTCCCCTCCTAATAAGGAATCTCCTTTCTTCTCGATAATCGTAGTTCCTGTAATGTCCATTGTAATATATAGAACTTGTTTATGGGATTCTGTTCTCTTCCTATAAGCCATATCTTTCTCGAATAATAATAATTTCATCATTAACAGTGGCTCTCCTTCTTATTTGGACATTTTGCTATTACTTTATTATATATAGAATTGGACACAATATTAGGATAGAGCTATGAAAAAGCACTCAATTTCCTGGAGAAAATTATTAAATTAATGAAAATATTGTAAAAAAGCAATGTAGTTTTCTTAAAAGTTTGTAAACCAAATATTAAGTTTTTGTAAATTTCTTTTCAAAATACTATGCTATTCGACAACTTTCCTATAAAATATGTAAGGCTTAGTCATAATTTGTTATATATTAATGGAGGTAACCATAATGGTTTTTAAAAAACAAGATAAGTTTGCTGTTATGTTAAAAAATATCGCTTCAAATTTAAAAGAAGGAGCAGACTTTTTTGCTGACTATAAGCTAACAAATGTTAGCGATTTAAAAACTTTTTCTGAAACAATGAAGGAAATTGAAACAAAAGGTGATACATATGTTCATGAAGTTATCACAGAATTAAATAAAGCCTTTATTACGCCGATTGAAAGAGAAGACATTCTAGCTCTTACAATGAGTATGGATGATGTTTTAGATGGTCTTGAGAGTACTTCTGCACTTTTCGAAATGTACAATATCATTAGTGCAGATGAATATATGCTGCGTTTTGTGGAAGAAATCAAAAACTGTGCAGTAGAAATTGATAAAGCAGTAGATTTACTTACAACTAAAAAATTACCTAAAATTAGAGAATATGCAATTAGAATTAAAGATCACGAATCAAAATGTGATGGCATTTTACGACAATCGATTAAAAACCTTTTCTCTGTCGAAAAAGATCCGATTCGTATTATCCAATATAAAGAAGTGTATGAAAATCTTGAGGATATCGCTGATTACTGTCAAAGTGTTGCCAACACACTTGAAAGTATCATTATGAAGAACGCATAAGGAGTCTTTTTCCAATGAATACATTATTAATACTTACAATTTTAATCGTTGTCTTTGCCTTAGCATTTGATTTTATTAATGGCTTTCATGATACAGCCAATTCCATTGCTACTGCAGTATCAACAAAAGCACTAAAACCAAAGCACGCCATTATTATGGCAGCATGTATGAACTTTATTGGTGCGATGACCTTTACTGGTGTGGCAAAGACAATTACAAAAGGAATCGTAGATCCTTTTCAATTAACAAATGGTTCTCTCGTTATCCTTGCAGCATTGATTTCTGCTATCATCTGGAATTTAGTTACTTGGTATTTTGGAATACCGAGTAGTTCTTCCCATGCAATTATTGGATCAATCGCTGGAGCAGCAATTGCTTCTTCTGGTTTCTCCTCCCTTAATTATACTGGGTTTATTAAAATCATTGAGGCATTGATTCTTTCGCCTATCATCGCCTTTATTGTTGGTTTTACTATTTACTCCATTTTTAAATTCTTTTTTAGGGATTTAAATTTAACAAAAACAAATAGACGTTTTCGCTATTTCCAAATATTCACAGCAGCATTGCAGTCTTATACACATGGTACAAATGATGCTCAAAAAGCCATGGGGATTATTACGATGGCTTTATTAGCTAATAATTATGTTTCAACTGGTGAGGTGCCATTTTGGGTACAATTTGCCTGTGCTACTGCAATGGGACTAGGGACTTCTGTAGGTGGCTGGAGAATTATCAAAACCGTTGGTGGAAATATTATGAAAATTCGACCAGTAAATGGGGTAGCAGCTGATTTATCAGGAGCAATGATCATTTTCGGATCGACCTTAATTCACCTTCCAGTTAGTACAACCCATGTTATCTCTTCTTCTATTCTCGGTGTTGGTTCTGCGCATCGCTTAAAAGGAGTTAAATGGGGAACAGCACAACGAATGATTATTACATGGGTTATTACATTGCCAATTTCAGCAAGTATCGCTGCAATTTGTTACTATATCCTGCATTTCTTTTTTTAAGTAAAAAATTATCATATACGGCTTAATAAATGGCCATAAGAAACATCTTCACCTAATTGGGTAAAGATGTTTTTCTTATTTAAAGCGACCCTTTAAAAGTTAAAAAGTGCTGGAAGAGAACTGATATCTAAGAAAAAAAAGCCACTTTTAGTTACTTTAAATAGTTCGTAGCTTTTTGTGTGTATTTTATGATGAGCTTGTGCACATTCTTTGATTGAACACCTTTTTTTCTTGCAGCCGAGCTCTTTCTGGCTTTCATTTCCTTTATGAACACCACTTTTTCTTGCAGCCAAGCAGTTTTTGGCTTTCATTCCCTCTATGAACACCACTTTTTCTTACAGCCGAGCTCTTTCTGGCTTTCATTCCCTCTATGAACACCACTTTTTCTTACAGCCGAGCTCTTTCTGGCTTTCATTCCCTCTATGAACACCTTTTTTCTTGCAGCCGAGCTCTTTCTGGCTTTCATTTCCTTTATGAACACCACTTTTTCTTACAGCCGAGCAGTTTTTGGCTTTCATTCCCTCTATGAACACCACTTTTTCTTGCAGCCGAGCTCTTTCTGGCTTTCATTCCCTTTATAAACACCACTTTTTCTTACAGCCGAGCAGTTTTTGGCTTTCATTCTCTTTATGAACACCACTTTTTCTTACAGCCGAGCAGTTTTTGGCTTTCATTCCCTCTATGAACACCACTTTTTCTTACAGCCGAGCAGTTTTTGACTTTCATTCCCTCTATGAACACCACTTTTTCTTGCAGCCGAGCAGTTTTTGGCTTTCATTCCCTCTATGAACACCACTTTTTCTTGCAGCCGAGCAGTTTTTGGCTTTCATTCCCTCTATGAACACCACTTTTTCTTGCAGCCGAGCAGTTTTTGGCTTTCATTCCCTCTATGAACACCACTTTTTCTTGCAGCCGAGCTCTTTCTGGCTTTCATTCTCTTTATGAACACCGCTTTTCCTTGCAGCAAATAAATGCTCGCAATCTTCTATTACTTAATTTCGCTAAATTACCTGTTTATAGAAATTAATAAGAAAAAGTAGTATCTTCACCTATCTTACTTCTAACTTCCATATCCCAATTACTCGATCAATTTTCATCCTGCTTGTCCGATTAAGTTCTTCTATGTTCGCGTTTTTACACATATGTATAAGATGAGTGGACAAGGAATAGATAGGATGATGTTTAGTGATAGAAAAAATAGCGGCGATAATTGTAGGGAGCTTATTAATAGGCATTGGGGTAAATGGATTTTTAGTCCCACATCATCTGTTAGATGGGGGTATAATTGGAATCGGCCTTATTCTTCACTATCACTACGAGATTCCCACAGGTCTGTCTATGATTCTTTTAAGCATTCCATTATATATTGTGGTGTGGTTTTATAATAGGAAATACTTTATTTATGGCATAATTGGCTTCCTTGCTTCCTCCATCTCTATTGATTTCCTATCTTTTTTACGTGATTTATTTTCACTGAAGCTTGTATTAAGTGCGATTTTGGGTGGAGTGATAATCGGCATAGGGATTGGCGTAATGCTTCGATTTGAGACCAGCACTGGAGGGACTGATCTCCTTGCCCAAGTCCTATCAAAGATCCTTTCTATTCAGGTAGGTTTCATCATTTTTCTAATAGATGGGATCGTTTTAGCCAGCGGCTACAAAATAGTTGGGCCGACAACTTTTTTAGCTTCTTTCTTAACTATTTTCTGTGTGGCTGTGTTTACAACTTTATTATCTAAAAACTCCCCTATAAAGTAAGGAGAGGTAGCTATTACCTCTCCTTCCACTTGCCTTTAAAGCGACTCTTTCACTCTTTATCTTGTTCTGGTACTAATACTTGGCCCACTTTCCCCATCTTTAATAAGGTTTGCATAATGGTTTTAGAAAGTTGGCTAGTTTGATATGGTTTTACGAAATAATCCAGCGCTCCTAATGATAATCCCTTTTCTTTCTCATCTAATGCAGATGATACGATAACCGGAATATTTCTGAGTTTTTCTGATTTTTTGATATGCTTCAAGATGTTCCAACCATCAAAATTTTCATCTTCAAGCATGATATCAAGCACCAATGCATCTGGCGGATTCTTTTCTAGCATTCGAATTGCCTCTTGACCATTTTTATAATACACGACTTGGAAGCCGTTATCTTGCAATTCATGAACGATTAATTCCCCCAAGCTAATATCATCTTCTATGACCATGATCGAGTAAGTTTGCTTATTTTCTTTAGATGCTTCATCTGAAGTCTCCATTTTATGGACAAGGGGAAAAATAAGTATAAACGTACTTCCCTTCCCATAATCTGATTCTACTACCACTTGGCCATCATGGGCATTCATAATTTCTTGAACAATAGAAAGTCCAAGGCCAGTACCACCAATCTTTCTTCGGTCCGTATTATCGACTCGATAAAACTTCGTAAATAATTTATTGATCTCTGCTTCTGGGATTCCTAAGCCTTCATCTTTAAAAGATACTCGCAGCTGATTATTCTCTTTATAGACATTAATCTCTATTGTCCCTCCATCAGGGGAATACTTAATAGCATTACTTAAAAGATTCGTCAGCACTTGTTCAATCTTCGCTTTATCACCAATAATCATGGTTTCCTCTATCAATTGGTTTATTTCGATTCGATGGGAACTAGTATTAATAGATAGCTTTTCCTTGACTCTCTCTACTATTGGCATTAGATCAATGTATTTCTTCTCATAGGTTTGCTTTCCTGCTTCCATTCGTTGAATGTCTAAGAAATCATTTATTAAGGAAGTGAGCCTCTTCGCTTCACCATATATCGTTTGTAAGTATTTCCTCTGCTTATCCACTTTTAACTCTCGATTAATCATTAATTCTGTAAATCCAAGGATGCTTGCTAACGGTGTTCGCAGCTCATGACTTACTGTGCTTACGAACTCAGACTTCATTCTATCCACTTCATATTCTTTTGTTATATCCCTATAAACAAGGATTGTTCCGAACTTAGTGTTTCCTCTAAAAAGTTCCTCCGCATAAATATTAACTACTCGTCCATCTTTCATGAAAGCACTATAAGAATCCGTCTGTTTTTCCTTAATGGATGCTTCTATATACTGGAGCAATCCTTCCTCATCCATAAAATGAGCTGTTAATGGATGCTTCCATTCATCCCATCCACAGCCAGGATAAAATATTGCTTCCTTCGTGTCCCCAATCATTTCTTCAAGCTTTTCATTCACAAATATTATTTCACCTATTCCACATACTACCTGGATACCCTCTTGAATGGTATTTAAGATATCGTAGTTTAATACACGATCATTTTCTGTTTGCTCAAATAATTCAATTTTATCTAAAGAAATACTAATTTGTTTTGCCAACGCAATAAATTCTTCCTTATCAAACACCGAGAAAGGATCACTAAAACGACTCAGCATCATTACCGCAGCAATTTCATCCTCCGAATTATAGACAGGAATATACAGATCATGTGTAAATCCTTTTTCAAGGTGATAGCCTTTTTCAGCCAATACCATTTCTCTTGTAATAATAAATGGGTCTTTCTCCTTTTTTAGTCGATCAAGCACTCCTTGCCATACATAATTTTTAAATTGCTCTGCTCCTTCTTCGACAATTCCGTAGGATGCATATGCTTGATCCTTTAATAGTAAGATAATTCCTCTGTCTGCCTGTAGAATTGCTGCTAGATGGGTAATAATACTCTCTAACACTTCATTTTTATCTAATGAATTCGAAATACTATTAATTAATTTATTTCTTCGCTTTAATGATTCCCTATTTGCTCTAACTGTCTCTAAGACCTCTTCTAATTCTATTTGTTGTGCATGAAGTTCATCCTGCTGTGCAAGTAATTCCTCATTTTGCGCCAATAAGTTTTGTTCTTTATCTTGAACACTTTGATACATTTGATAAAAAGCAACAGAAAGTTTCCCTATCTCATCAGCTCGCTTCGTGTCTACCTTTATCTGTGCATCATTTCCTTTCGCAATTTCATTTGCCGCAACTGATAAATCGGCTAACGGTTTGCCAATTTTGTTAAATCCAGCCCGTCCTATAAAATAAATAACCATCATAATGAAAATAATATAAACAAGAAAACAGATTTGAAAAATGATGATATTTTTATTGAGTTCATTTACCTTATCATTCAGCTCATTTGTCATCGAGTGTAAATAGTTATTTAACGAACCCTTTATATGATTTATTCGATCTGTTCCCCCATCATCTGAGATTTTTACCACTTTGTCGACTTCTCCTTCATCAAAGTAGTTTAGTGCTTTGGGGAGAATATCTTGAAAATAATAAGAATGAAAATTCACTAATTCTTCTACTAACACTGCATCTTCATCTGTTGTAGCAATAGCTTTTAGCCGTTGAATCAGTTTATTAGTCTTAGCATCCATTTTTAAAGCGGATGATCGCATCTCAGGATTATTAAACGCGAAGTATCCTCTTGCTTCTGAAAGAGCAGTTTCTAGCTTATCTTGTAACTCTCTAGTGATGGGTATTTTTTCAAGGATCACTTCTCTTTCTTCTGCATAGCGATTATTCAATTGCTTTTGACTAAGTGCAAGAAAGGCACAGCCAATAAGGAAAAGCAAACTGAAAAAAAACAGTAAAGCTACAAACTGTCTTGATATGCTTTTACCAAAATAATCTTTAATCTTCATTCAATATTTCTCCCACTGTGTCTAATAAAGCAAGCGGACTAAATGGCTTTGCCATAAAGTAATCTGCTCCTGCTCCCTTAATTTCATGTTGCTCACTCGCTTGGCTTTTGGCAGAGAGCATCATAATTTTAAGATGCTCTCTCTCTTTATCTGCTCTTACTTTTTCAATGACTTCTAAGCCTGTAATAATTGGCATCATATAATCAAGGATCAGTAAATCATATTGGTTCTCATGAATTAACTGCAATGCCTCTTCCCCATCTTGCGCTTCATCAACAATATACTCATCTTCCAATGTATCAACTATTAACATTCTTAATACTTCTTCATCTTCTGCTAATAAAATTCTTTTCACCTTTTAATCCCCCAAATTTATTTCTGAAAAGGCATCCTTTAAGAGGTAATATGAAGCCCTTAGGCGTTCATGGTAAGCTGGCATCTCCCATTCCTCCCACGTATACCATTTAGTATCAGCAGCTAGGATTTCATTATATCTATTAAGCTTGGGAAAGGAAGATATTATTTCCTTCTCTCTTTCCATTACTGCTGCGATTTGGATTCCCTTAGCCTGTACACTTTCCTCTAATCCCTTTTGCCACAAATCAGCCATTATCTCCTTCCGGCTTGGATCTTTAATATTCAATAAGGCCCAAGGTATCCGGACTTCAATCGTTTTTTTATCCTTGCTCACGCTTATATCGGTTAAGCTATTAAATTCTTTACTAGCAGGATTTCCATTGCCAAACAGAAGTTGTCCAGTTATATAAGATTGAAATGGTATTTTAGTATCTGGTAGCTCTAATTCCTTATTTAAGGTCAGCCGAATAGGATGAAATACTCCATTATCCTTTTTCTTTGCATAAGCTTCTTCCCTGATCATATGCAAGATAGATCCATAATGATAATGGAAAGAATCATAATAACTATCCACTAATATTTGCGAATTGTGTTCATTCGCTATTTTGACAAGAAAGTCAGCGCCAAATGTTGATTTAATTGTTTCGTTTTTAAGTGAAATCGTTTGTTGGCCTTGCTTCTCAATTGTATTTAACAATAGATAGGTTGTATCTGTTTGTAAGTCTATTGGCTGTTGATAATCAATTCTTAAATTGACCTGCTGTTCATCACTAGTTACATAAATAGATTTTATTCCCTTTTGTGTCATTCTATCTTCATATAAAGGAGAAATGCCGAGTTTTTCCCAGTCCTTTTTCTTTCCATCTATATAAATGGGTGACTCATATTTTCCAGGATCAAAGCTAAGTAAGCCAAAATGCTGTTCATTTGTTTGCAGATTGGACCAATATGGTCTTCTATCAGGATTATCATAATCCATCGTATTCCATGTTCGCTTGAACCATTCATCCTGCCAAGCAAATAGTAGCCCACCTGCATAATTTTCATCGACAATCATTTGAAACATTTCTTTATCGAAATTTCCTTGTTCTTGTTCAGAAAGAAATCCTTGTGTCATTCCATTTACATTCTCATGCGTTTTTCCTCTCGCTGCAGGTACACCAAATTCAGCAATTAGAACTGGCATATCATGCGCTTCTCTTAACTCCTGTAAATAAGCTCCATAATTACTTTGCTTCCCTTGTTTATTTATATAGCTTTTATACGCAGGCTCATAGTTTAAGAAATCTGGATAATACGGATAGACATGGTAGGAAGCAAGGAATCCTGCATGAAAATTCTCTGTTGTCTTTATATGATTGGGATTTACGATAGCCATATCTTCTTTTGGATTCGGCTCATAACGATGTTTAAGCAAGTCCGTTGTTACCCAATTGGTAAAGCTCATTGTATGCTGCCAGTCATATTTATCAACCTCATATTTCACCGTTTCATCCATCTTCTGCGCAAGCCAACTTTCAAAAGGAGAAGCATCTTTTGTTTCAAAGTAAGTGCCATCATAAGAAGCTATGCGTTTATGTTTCTCGTTTGTATTCTTTACTACCTCTGGATCCCATTCGATTCCGATCATAATGCCCAATACATATTTGGATATATCATATGTATACTCACCGGAAGCATGGCCAGGGGCAGCAGCTATAGATGCATTCCCATGAATGATATCTATCATATTCTTCAACTCTCGATCAAAATCATCATCCACTTCCTTCGCGTAAGCATCCTGTTTGTCTAGGAGAGTCTCTTCATTAATCCATGCACCATGAAAAAGATATAAAGGCTCCTCTGCCAACTGATTATACTCATACAATGCTTGATAGAAAGCGGGTGGATGCAAGGTATACACCCTAATTGCATTGGCATGCAAGGCGCCAATATCTTTAAACCAGCGAAAATACTCATCCTTCGTTATCGCCGTTTCTCCTGGAAAACTTCCTGGCTTTGCAATCCCCATATTAACTCCTTTAACAAGGAGATTTGTCCACTTATTATCTTTTAACACTTGAATATACGTATCATCTGTTTTCGTATTTATCTTCAAATGATTCACAGTTGTTATTTCCGCATTCGTACTAGCATGATCTTCGGCATGTAAACCGTTCTTTAAAATCCCTTTCATAATAGGTACATAACTGTTCCAATAAAAGGAGTGGCGATAAGTAATAGAACTTTTCCACATATCTAACCCGACTGTTTTATAAATAGCTGGTACCTCTGCTTCATCTGCATAGTCACCCGCAAAATAATAAGATGTGTATTGTTTATTCTTGTATTGAATGACTGCTGGAAACTGCCTAGGTAAGCCATATTCTGATAAGACTGCTTTCCCTTTTTTATTTACTGGGAGTGTATATGTAGCAAGAATATCAGTTTTATCCTTTGCAGCAACAATATCAAACCAATAACCATAATTCGATATAATAGGTTGATTGAACAAACCCTTTCCTTTATCGGTAGTCGAAAATTGAACCGCTCCGCTATTAAGTTCTTGATCTGACAATACAATGAGATGATCATCGCTATTAATCAAGATTAACCCTGATCCTTTAAATGACCACTTGTCATCATAGATGCGCTCATATCTTTCTTTGACCCATATAGGAATTTCCTCACTTTCCATGTCAGAAAAATATCTGCCAATCCAGCCACTCCATGAAAGTTGGAGAAGATTTGTTATTTTTTCACGAGCTTGATCACTAGTTGGATCTGCAAAGGTATTAAATTCAGCAATCAATGTTTTATTGGTGTTTTGAAGCAAAGCTGACTCTACCCTTTCAACATCTTCTAACGCTAATCCGCCTTCCATATGCTTCGAATTTATTCTGGAAGCATCTTTCTTATCGATTCCATATTGATCTGTCATATATATCACATCATAGGAAGATAAATCTTTTGGCAAATGGGTTAATTGCTTGTGTTTTTCCTTTAGGGGATTAAATCCGACATAATCACGTTGTTTGCTATAAGGAGCATGGTTAGTTTTCACATATTTTTGATTATTCAAGACCCATATCAATCCCGCATGTTCCCGATAGGAGGAATCCGACACTGTTTTATCCATAATTAAGACATTTAATTCCTTTGAATGCTTTAACTGCCAAAGCCAAAAAGGACTTGTTAAAAGTCCTACAACAAAGAGAATAAGTAAAAAGAAAATAATCGATTTATTCCATTTCATTCGGATACTCCTTTACGGCTCATTTCCCCCCAACTCTTATCTCTTCTTATTAATTGCCAAATGCCCTCGCATCGCCAAAAAACAGTTAACGGGCGGTACCAAAAAGATTCTGTCAACGAATAGAAGAACAATGAAATGATATGGGAAACCTTCGGATATTTTCGTAAACTCCATTCTTCTAATAACACTGCTGCCATTGAAAAAATAGAGCCATAAATACAGGAAAGTAATAGAATTAAGATAGCAAATTCTAAATATACGCCTCCAAAAAACAAGGCAATAATCGTATAAACATATCCTAAAAATTCAATGATGGGGCCAAAAAACTCAATTAGCCAGAAGTATGGAAAAGATATGAGCCCGATATTTCCATATTTCGGGTTAAGCGTTAGCTTTCTATGATTCCAAAGACTTTCATATAATCCACGATGCCACCTTCTTCTCTGTCTTCTTAAATATTTTATTTCTTCCGGAACTTCTGTCCAGCAGACTGGGTCTGGCACATAAACAATTTTCTTTTTTTCCTTTGTCTCTTTTAATAAACGATGGATTCGTACAACGAGTTCCATATCTTCGCCGACTGTATTTGTTTGATAGCCTCCAGCCTTTAGGACCCATTTTTTTGAAAAAACACCAAAAGCTCCAGAAATAATTAATAATAAATTATGTCTACTTAATCCAATTCTCCCCATCAAAAAAGCTCTTAAGTATTCGATTATTTGCATAATAACCAAGGGATGGCGAGACAATCCTATCTCGAGGACTTGTCCGTTCTTAATCTTACATCCATTAGCAATGCGTATACTTCCACTTGATGCTATCACTTCTTCATCACTATCCATAATAGGCTTCATTACCTTTAAAAAAGCATCTCTTTCTAAGACTGAATCTCCATCTAATGAACAAATATAAGGAAAATGAGAAAAGTTCAGTCCTGCATTTAAAGCATCTGCTTTTCCGCCATTTTCTTTATCGATTAAATATAATTTTGGCAGCAGCTTTGATTGGTAAATGCCTTTAATAGGCTTTGTCGTAAGTTGTTTCCTGACAACCTTTTCTATATGAACCATCTCATACTGTTCCATCATTTTCTGCAGTGTTTGGTCTATTGATCCATCATTGACAACAATAATTTCGAATTGAGGATAATTAATGCTCAACAAGGACCGTACACTTGGAATGATTCCAGCTTCTTCATTATAAGCTGGAACAATGATAGATACAGGTTTCGTATACCATTCATTTGAAACATCATCAAATGTATCTTCTCTATTTAATTTATATTCCTTTCGAAGCTGAAGCATGGAAATGAAAAGAATAACAGTATAAAACAATATAATGATTATCATATAAACAGCAATAAACGAGGCAAAGATTTGTACAGCAATTGACCACCATTGATAAACCATGCTAATAAACTCCTTTATTTAACCATTCCCTGGCCATATCCTGAGCAAACTTATCCTCTGATTCGTTAATGACTTCTAATAAAATCTCTCTGCCTTTTTTAAAGCTTAGGATGGATTCAGCTGCTTGAGATCGCACCCACCAAGAAGAATCATGAAGAAGCTTTACTAACAAAGGAATATATTTATCGAGGCTACTTCTAGATCCTAATAGTTTGGCAACCATCATTCTTTCCTGCCAAACTTCAGACTCTGCCAAGAGAACGTAATCTTCCATATTTCTCACATAGCCTATTGCAGCTATTGCCTTCAAAGCCCTTAATCTAATCTCTTCCTCATACTTTGCGAAAACATCCTCTAAAAACTGAATGTACTCTACCTTCTTTTTCATGCTTATTACGTCTAAAGTTGCTAATTGTAACGCTTCTCGACAATAATAAAAAGGTTGAATAAGTTTCCTAAAACTCTCAGGCTTTAATCGGAGCAGTATACTACGGTAATTCTTTTCCGTAAGCTCTTCATCCTTATTTATAAGGCTCCAAATGTTATCATATTGAAAGGCTGCTAAAATCCGATAGATTTGGATTTTCTCTTCTTTATGACAATTTCTTTTAGATAATCGACTAATCACCTGGTGTGTCATTTCCTTCATATGAAAATCTTCTATTTTATAAAGTACATTCATCCGTTTACTCCAATATCTAGACTTTATTTCTTTCCGATATTTATCTTTCAAGTAAAAGTCAGCAAGTTCGTGAAGCCGTTCTTCCTCCTGTTCCCCTTCTATTCTCTCAGAAAAATCAGTGAGAACCTGTTCAATTGCCTGCTTGTCTATTCTTGATTGCATTATATCCTTCACTCTTTCCTTCCCCTCCCGAAGATAGGAAAAAATTGGTCCAACCAGCTGCTTTTTTCGCTCATTAATATGGTTATTTTGTCTATTCTCTATTACTTTCCTAATGACTAAATAAGTTAATAAGCATAATAAAGTAGCAAATAAGATGATA
Source organism: Niallia sp. FSL W8-0177 (assembly GCF_038006285.1). Taxonomy (NCBI): domain Bacteria; kingdom Bacillati; phylum Bacillota; class Bacilli; order Caryophanales; family Bacillaceae; genus Niallia; species Niallia sp. FSL W8-0177. The sequence continues at coordinate 354,561 of NZ_JBBOUX010000001.1, read as the reverse complement.
CTAACAATTTGTAATACTCTTACCTCTTGTTCCAAATTAAATCATCCTCATAATTAACCTTGTTATTCTTGCCTGTAACTCTTTAATACTGAATGGTTTTGTAACATAATCATCTGCACCTAACCGTAATGCTTCCGCAATATCTTGTTCACTTTTTCTGCCAGTCAACATTAAAATATGAGCATTATGCTGATAAGACGTCTTTTTAACAATTTGCAGGAGCTCTAGGCCATCCATTACAGGCATCATTCCATCCAAGATGAGAAAATGCATCCCATTCTCTTGTAATCGCTTGGATTCTAAAAATTGAATCCCATCTTCATATTCTGCGACATTTATGGTAAGGTTATTTATCTCGATGGAATCTAATATATTTTTTAAAATGGAACGAATGAAAGAATCATCATCAACAATCGAAATATTTAATAATTTTTTATTCGCTGCTTCCTTTCTTTTATTGGTGCTTCGAATGCAAGCACGTCCATCTTCCTTGGCTAAATAAAGCGCCTCATCTGCCTTCTCAAGTGCTTTATTTAATGGTATATCATTTGAAATGACTTCAAATACACCAGCAGAAAAGGTCAAAGAAAATTTGCCACCACTTTCTTCGAATTCTATTCCTGAAAAACGCTTCAACATTCTATTTAATACATCGATAACTTCAGATTCCCCCGCTCGTTGAAAAAGAATGACAAACTCTTCTCCACCAAAACGAAAAAGAGTATCTGTAGTTCGAATATTTATTTTCAAGAACTGGGCAAAAGCTTTTAATACCTTATCCCCTGCAACGTGACCATATGTATCATTGACTCGTTTAAAATAATCAATATCTACAATAGCAATCGTACCAGAAGTTTTTGTCCGAACTGTATCACTAATAAAACGAGTATACGAATCCTTTAAAAACTTGCGATTATATACTTCTGTTAATTCATCAATTAATACAGACTGGTCAAAGATTTTCTTTCGCTCGATATGTCTCTCAATTCGAATCAGAAATTCTTCCATATCGAGTGGCTTTTCCATATAATCATCTGCGCCCTTCTTATATGCAGCTATTCTCTTTTCTCTTGAAGTATCAATACTGCATATAACCTTTGGAACAAATGAGTGTTTTGTATGCATCTGAATATCATCTAAGATATCTAAACCAGTTTTAAATGGCAGGTTAATATCAATAATGATACAATCTGGCTGCATTCTGTAAAATTGCTCAATCGCCTTCTCCGCATTAGAATTTGCCATTACCATCCAGCCTTTACGTTCCAGCATTTCCTTTAAAAAAATCAATAAAGAAACATCATCATCAATTAGCTGAATAAGCGGTACGTCAATATCTCTAAAATCAGGAATTTTATTAATCTCTTCGTGAAAATGCTCGTATTCCTCACAAATATCAAGTAACTCGCTTAAAAAGTTCTTTAATTCAGATTGAATCCAGTCTCCTTCTCTCTCTTCCACCTTTGCCATTAACCCTGAAACTAAATGGAATAACAAATCCAAGTCTAATGTACCAGAAGTACCTTTAATCGTATGCAATAACCGATAGACTTCCTCATTTTTTATGGTCTCTGTTGCTTGTTTATTTAATAATTCATTTAACTGTTGTGTCATCCTCGTAATAAATATTGCTTTATATTTATCCAACACTAAATTCCTCCCGCTTCTTTAACCACACCATTTAAGACTGTTTTGATATTTTTCCCGACATATAAAAATTAATCATAAACTTTTCATCCTAATTATTAGGAAAACCAAAAGATTGCACACAAAAAAACAGACCATTAAACTGGTCTGATTGCTACAATAAATATAACATTTCGATAAATGTATATAATTAAATTATATTCTTCTTCATTATGAAATTTTTCTTTTATATTATATAAAAGGAAAAAAGAATATAATAGTGAAACATTTCCTAATTTCTACTTTTATTACTTATTAATTTTCCTTCTTCATTCTGCGATTTTTGCGATCGCAGCTTTCCATTGCTGCCAAAATTGTCCCTCTAAATTGATTTTGTTCCAATGCAGTAATTGCTTCAATTGTCGCTCCACCAGGTGTGCATACTTCATCTTTCAATATTCCTGGATGCTTACCTGTTTCTAAGACCATTTTTGCTGCTCCTAAAACAGATTGTGCAGCTAACTTGTAAGCTTTCTCTCTCGGTATTCCACTGCGAACGCCGCCATCTGCCAATGCTTCAATAAACATATAGACATAGGCTGGAGAAGAACCACTAATCGCTGGAATATAGTCCATTAAGTTTTCTTCCACAACTTCTACTTGCCCAAATGCTGCAAACATTTCTATTATAAAAGCAATTTCTGGCTCTGTAACTCTTTCATTTGCACAAAATACCGTCATCCCTTCGCCGACAAGAGAAGGAGTATTTGGCATGGAGCGGATAACCTTTGCATTTTTTGATAACTGTGATTCTATGTATGCCATCTCTATTCCAGCTGCCACTGTAACAATGATTGTTTCATTCTTCACATAGGAGAGAATTTCTTGTAAGACCTCTCCATATAAATGTGGTTTTACTGCAACAATAAGTACATCTGCGAAGCTTGCTACTTTTTTATTATCTAATGTCGTTTCTATATGAAAGGTTTCCCTTACCATTTGCGCGCTTTCCACAGACTTTGTACTAGCCAAAATATCTTCTCTACTCAAAAAAGAAGACTGCAGCATTCCATTTACCATTGCTTGAGCCATTTTTCCACAGCCAATGAAACCAACTTTTCTTTTTTCCACTCTGATCTTCCTCTCATGTTTGTCCTTTTACTCTTACATAGTATGAGAAGAAAATCAACCAATCCATCTAAGCTATTGAGTGTTTAGAATGATTAGCACATCATTTTCGGACCATTTTTTCTTTTAATACTGCTTAATTTGATCAATTCTGATTGCTTCTTCCATGCATAAATTCCCTTTATCTGCATGAAAAGATATTAAACTAATACCATATTCGATTAAGGAAACAAGAATAATCTCCATTTCCATTCCATCCAGCTTCAAACTACTGTCATTACTGGTTGTTACTTTTTCCTTTACCATTTCTAAAATGAATAGAATTCCTCTGGATGCATTTCGTATACTAAAATCCAATGCTTCTTTTATTAATAAAAGATTTTCCTCGGTTACGTATATTTGCTCCTTCACTTTAAGCCTCCTAATTCACTTGAAATTCTACCCTTATCTCGAACAGTCTTTTACCTTTATATAATCTGGAAGAAAAATCTCATCTGGTGTTTTGGAAAAAATACTAGATATCTGTACTGCTTGCTCATAAGATAATCCTCGTTTACCATTTTCTATTTGCCAATAATAAGACTTTGTAATTCCTAACTTATCAGCCATCATCTGATAGGTATAGCCATATTGCTTTCTTATGATACGCAGCTTATTCCGATGCATTTTTTACACCTCATCTTCCCCATTCTCATTTTTTTCCTTATTAAAATTATACGGTAAACAAGTGGTTTACTTCAATATATAATTCCGAATTTGTTAACAAAAATTCATTATTTACTGTTAGCTAAACGTTAACTTATAATAGAAGTAACGAAATTAGGAGCTGGTTTAGATGAATTTTCCAGAAAGATTGAGACAATTGCGGAAATCTGCCAACATTTCTCAACAAACGCTTGGGAATGCAATGAATGTAACAAAAGTATCTATCTCAGGATACGAAACAGGTAATCGAAAACCTGATACAGATACCTTACAAAAATTAGCAGATTATTTTGATGTAAGCACTGATTACCTCCTAGGTAGATCAGAAGCAAAGGAAACTCGAGCTAGCTATCATAGTAAAGTATCGGATAATAGTATGACGAGTGAAGAAGCAGAGCTGCTAACTCAATTGCAGAAATACCCGACCCTATATAACCATCTTATTAGCAACCCAGAAAAGGCCGTTTCACAGCTATATAGACTCTGGCGTTTCTTAGAGGACGAAAAGCAAAATAAATAAGAGCTTATTAACTTAACAAATTTCTTATAAGAGCGTATAATATACATAATTCTTATAAGAAAGGTTGGTTTTGATGACTAATCTGCTTAAAACAATTCCAGTACCATTAGTCCGAACAAATCAATGGACTATTTTTCTATCTGTATTACTTAGTTTAGTTTTTCAGCAATACTGGATCATGCTAATTCCACTTATCGCAGGACTCTGTGGATTATTATTTCAATGGAATCCTATTATGAAAGCAGCGAGTATCTTTCTAAAAAAACCCATGAAGGAATATCATCAAGAGGATTGGGATCAGCAGCAATTTAACCAGATAATTGCTGTAGTATGCTTGGCAATAGGTTCCCTTTCCTTTTTCTTAGATTGGAATGTTCTTGGCTATATCTTTTCTATTATAGTTGGGCTTTCTTCGATTATTGCCATACTAGGTTTTTGTATTGGTTGCTTTATCAGGTTTCAATGGAAAAAATATCAGTATAAGCGGAGCTTATAATATAAAGGGGATTCAATCAAATTCGATTGAATCCCCGATTTTTATAAGCTTCTTTCTATTATTTGCATTTCGATCATTTGTTTAAACGCTTCTAAAGAAAAACCTTTTGACTGCTCTTCTCCATATTTTCTCACATTTACAGCATTTTGTTCCTTTTCTTTATCCCCTAATACAAGCAAATAGGGAATCTTTTGCATTTGTCCTGCCCGGATTTTATACCCTAACTTTTCATTGCTGTCGTCTATCTTTACTCTTACTCCTGCTTCTTTTAAAACCGCTTGAACTTCTAGACAATAATCTAGATGAACATTGGATACCGGAATAATTTCCACCTGCACTGGTGCAAGCCAAACAGGAAAGGCACCTGCAAAATGTTCAATTAATATGCCAAAGAATCGATCAAGCGACCCATAGATAGCACGGTGAATAACAACTGGACAGACTTTTTCATTGTTTTCGTTGATATAGGCTAAGTTAAAGAGCTTTGGCATTTGAAAATCAAGCTGAATTGTTGCACATTGATGGCTTCTTTTTAAAGCATCCTTTATATGAAAATCAATTTTCGGACCATAAAATGCGCCATCACCTTCATTAAGAATATAATCTATTTTTAGCTGTTCTAAAACATTTCTTAATGCTCCCTCTGCTAATTCCCAAATGTCATCCCCATCCAATGAATCTTCTGGTCTAGTAGACAGCTCTACAGTGTATGCAAATCCAAAAGTACGGTAAACTTTATCGATTAACTGAAAAATGCTTTTAATCTCTGCTTCTATTTGATCTTCTCTTACAAACAGATGGGCATCATCCTGGCAAAATGTACGAACACGTAACATTCCGTTTAGTGCACCACTATATTCATGACGATGTACCTGCCCAAATTCCGATAAGCGAATCGGCAAATCGCGATAGGAATAGAGACTATTTTTGAAGATAAGCATATGTCCTGGACAATTCATTGGCTTTAAGGCAAACTTTTGTTCATCCACTTCGGAAAAGTACATGTTTTCATGATAATGATCCCAGTGGCCTGATTGCTTCCACATTCGCTCATTCATCATTAAAGGAGTTCTTACTTCTTCATAATCCGCCTCGCCTTGAAGCTCTCTCGAAAATTGCTCTAATTCATTGCGAATGATTTGTCCTTTCGGTAAATAAAACGGCATGCCAGGCGCTTCTTCTGAGAACATAAACAGCTCTAATTGCTTTCCTAGCTTCCGATGGTCTCGTTTGGCTGCTTCTTCGATCATTTCTAAGTAATCTGCTAATTGCTGTTGACTAGAAAAGGCAACACCGTACACACGTTGCAATACTTCCTTATCACTGTCCCCTCTCCAGTAGGCACCAGATACACGCATTAATTTAAAAGCTTTAATAAAACCAGTCGAAGGAAGATGAGTGCCACGGCATAAATCAATAAACTCTCCCTGCTGATAAAGGGAAATCGATTCATTGCTTGGTATAGTCTCTAAGAGCTCCAATTTAAATATCTCTTCTTTCTCTTCAAAAAGCTGTTGCGCTTCCGCGAACGATACTTCTTTGCGAGTAAAAGGAAGGTTTTCCTTGATAATTTTCTTCATCTCTTTTTCAATGGCTTGCAAATCATGGGAAGTTAAACTGTGAGCAAGCTTCATATCATAATAAAAACCATCCTCTACCACTGGTCCAATTGCTAACTGTACATTGGGATACAATCTTTTTATTGCTTGTGCCATGACGTGGGCGCTGGAATGGCGCATAATCGATACCCCTTCATCCGAATCTATTGTGATGATTGCTAAATGTACATCCTCTTCTATTTGATGACTCATATCTACAAACCATTCGTCATTGATCTTTGCTCCAACTGCTTTCTTCTTTAAGCTCACACTAATAGACTCCGCAATTTCCGCGACTGTGCTTCCTTTTGGATATTCCTTCATACTCCCATCCGCTAATACTACCTTAATCATTTTGTTCACTCCTTATAATTTTTGGTAACAAAAAAAACACTCGTCCCTACTGAAAGGGACGAGTGTTTTAACCCGTGGTTCCACCCAAATTCCCATAAAAAAACACAGTGGTTTTCTTATGGCTTGGTGCAGTAACGCTGCATACACGATATTGACTACTTCTCGTTCACCAATATAGCTCAAAGGTGGTAAATTATTTTCCTTTGCTAGGAAGTTCACACCTATTCTTCCCTCTCTGATAACAGTAAAAATAATTCATGTCCTTTTCATCGCCTATTATGAAATTGTAAAAACAAAAAACGCACTCATCCCTAATGAAAGGGACGAGTGCGTTTACCCGTGGTTCCACCCAAATTCCCATGAAAAATACACAGTGTTTTTCATGGCTTGGTACAATAACGTTTGCATCTACGGTATTGGATACTATAAATTCCCCAATACGGCTCAAAGGTGGTAAGATACTTATTCTGCGTTAGGAAGTTTTCAGCAATTCTTCCCTCTCTGGAAACCGAAATAGTAGCTCATGTCCTTATCAAAGCTTTTTATAATCAATTTTTTAAATATTCTATTACAAAGTGTAAAATTATGCAACCTTATTTTTTATTTTATTTATCTCTTTATGCTTTCCTCTTTCGTTTACAGGACTTTTTGAAGCGAGAAAAATCGCTATATGACAAATGTCATATAGCGAGCATGACATGTATGTCTGCCAATTTAATTGGTACATATTTATACTATAGATATCCATTAAGAGAAGGGAAATTAAAAATGAATATAAAAAACTTAAAACAATTAAGAACTGCTGTAGCACCATTTGAGAAATCCACTGTAAGTATTAGCATCTTGCAGCTTGCCAACACTATTTTGCCCTTTGTTTTACTTTGGTTTGCTGCATATAAAAGCTTAAGTATTTCTTATCTGTTAACCCTTGTGTTCGCAATTGCCGCCGCAGGATTTTTAGTAAGGATTTTTATCATTTTTCACGATTGCTGTCACTTTTCTTTCTTTAAAAACCGTAAAGCTAACAAGGTTTTAGGAACGATTACTGGTATCTTAACCTTATTCCCCTATAGCAAATGGCAGCATAGCCATTCTATTCACCACGCAACAAGCAGTAACCTGGATAAACGAGGAATCGGCGATTTATGGATGATGACGATAGAAGAGTACGAAAATGCCTCTTTAATGGTAAAAATCCAATATCGTTTGTACCGTAATCCGTTCATCATGTTTATACTAGGACCAATTTATGAATTTCTTTTAGCAAACCGCTTCAACCGTAAAGGAGCCAGATCGAAGGAAAGACTAAATACGTATATAACGAATATGGCGATTGTATTATTGGCTGTGCTTCTTGGCAGTACACTTGGCTGGTCATCTTTCTTGCTTGTACAGCTGCCGATTTTTCTTATATCCGGCTCTGTTGGCGTTTGGCTGTTTTATGTACAGCATACTTTTGAAGACACGTACTTTGAGGAAGATAAAAATTGGGATTATGTAAAGGCTGCTGTAGAAGGAAGCTCCTTCTATCACCTTCCAAAATGGATGCAGTGGCTGACTGGCAATATCGGCTATCACCATGTTCATCATTTAAGTCCAAGGGTTCCTAATTACAATTTAGAGCAGGTCCATAAACAGACAGAGCCTCTGCAAAATGTTCCAACGATAACACTTGCAAGCAGTCTTCGATCTTTAAAGTTCCGTTTATGGGATGAAAAAGACAAAAAATTTATCAGCTTTTATGAATGGAAGAAGCAAAAGAAATCCCTTGCCATGTCTGCAAGATCAGAAATGCCATAAATAAAAGCTTCTATCAGCCGGGGCCACTATAGATTCCGTTTGCATTAAGCAACTATCTGAGCAGCAATTAGGCCATTAATTGCTGCTCCATTATGTTAAAATGAATAAATAACAGTCAATAAAACGAGGTTAGAAACTGATGATGAAAAGATTAGAGGTTTTAAAAAAAAGCACGGGGATCTCTCCTTATATTTGGACATTGCTTACCATTTTGCCATTTTATTTCATATTCCATGCCTCTTCTGCAGTTGATGTAATATCAGGCATCATCCTTACCATTTTATTTTTTATTTTTTATAGAATTGCTTATCTGTCAAAAGGCTGGACAATCTATTTATGGCCGTCCTTATTAATCGGAATCTCTACCTTTGCTATTTATACATACAGCTATGTGTATTTTTCCTTTTTTCTTTCCTATTTTATTGGCAATATTAAAAAGCGGATTCCTTTTTTTATCCTTTATTTTATCCACTTGGCAGTTACTACATTTGCCATTTACTTCAAAATTATAATAGGCGATGCCTTGCTGATAAAGCAGCTGCCTTTTGTACTGATCATCTGGTTCGGCGTAATTCTATTGCCATTGAATATTCAGAACCGCAAAGAGAAAGATCAGCTACAGGAACAACTAGAAGATGCGAATAAACGTATTTCACATTTAGTTAAACTCGAAGAAAGACAGCGAATTGCCAGAGATCTTCATGATACTCTCGGCCAAAAGCTATCTCTTATTGGCTTAAAAAGTGATTTAGCAAGAAAACTTATCTATAAAGATCCGGAACAAGCCCGCATAGAACTGAAAGATATTCAGCATACTTCACGATCAGCGCTGAACGAAGTCCGAAAAATGGTCTCTGAAATGCGCGGCATACGATTAAAAGACGAGCTTCTTCTTGTCCAAAAAATATTAGGTGCGGCAGAGATAAGCCTGACATGCGATATAGCTTCCAATCTAAGAATTTCATCGATTGCAGAAAATATTATCAGCATGTGCCTAAAAGAGGCTGTTACTAATGTGGTTCGACATAGTAATGCCACCGCTTGCTCTATAAGCATCAACCAGAATAAAAAAGAAACAGTCATGGAAATTAAAGATAATGGAAGCACTCCTTTTCAAGAAGAAAATATGCACAAAGGAAACGGACTAGCGGGCATGAGAGAAAGATTAGATTTTATCAATGGTACTTTAGAAATTAGTGCCGAGGAGGGAACGATCGTAAAAATTGCGGTTCCACGGGATGGAAAAATAATAGAAAAGGAGGAATTAATATGATCCGCATTGTCATTGCCGAAGACCAGCGCCTGCTTTTAGGTGCTTTAGGTTCATTGCTTGATTTAGAAGACGATATCACGGTTGTCGGCAAAGCAAACAATGGAGAAGAAGCTATTCAGCTAGTCAAGGAAAAGAATCCAGATATTTGTATAATGGATATTGAAATGCCTGCTAAAACGGGTTTAGAAGCAGCGGAAGAACTTATGAGCCACCCTTGCAAAGTCATTATCTTAACTACTTTTGCAAGATCTGGTTATTTCCAGCGCGCATTGAAGGCTGGCGTATCTGCCTATTTGCTCAAGGACAGTCCTAGCGACGATTTAGCCAATAGCATCCGCAGTGTAATGGAAGGAAAAAGAATTTACGCACCAGAATTGGTTGATGATGTTTACAAAGAAGAAAATCCTCTTACTGAACGGGAAAAAGAAGTTCTGATGCTTGTTGCGAACGGCAAAAACACAAAAGAAATCGCCCAAGAGCTCTCCATTAAAACAGGCACTGTAAGAAACTATATCAGCATGATACTTGATAAACTCGAAGTAAAAAACCGCATAGAAGCTATCACTAGATTTAAGGAAAAAGGATGGTTTAAATAGAAAGGGACTGGCTTTCCAGTCCTTTTCTATTTAAAGTAGATTTCTATCCATAGCCAATTTACTGAGCAAGAAACTTAGGCAGCTGATCTTCACGTTTATCGAGCATAATCTGTTCTGGCTTGATGCCCTGTTCATGCAATACTTCAATGTTCTGCATCAAGAAGTCGTCGCTGCCAACAACATAGAATAGACCATCCCTGTCTGCAGCTAAATTTTTCACTTCTTCATAATAATCATTACGGTTATCGACAAACTGGGCTTCAAACTTTTTGTCAGGTACAGATGTAAAAATATCTGTAAATAAAAAGGCTTTTGATGAATCAATATTCAAAGAATGAATGTGAGTGACGTTGTCAGCGCGTTCCAAATAATCCAGTACAATCGGTCTAAAAGTTGCCAGCCCAACACCTGAGGATAGCAGATAAACATTTTTGTTTTCTCTTTTAAGCGGTAAGTTTGAATGTGTTTTAAAGATTGCGACTTCATTGCCTACTTCAAGATTTCTTAAAATCGATTTAAATTCTGAGCATTGCTCTCTAATGCGCGTTGTTATGCCGATTACATTTTCCTGTGGTAAAGAAGAGATAGACATATGACGAATCAAACTGCGATTTGGTTTGTCTCCGGCATTGAAACCTCTCAAAGCGAAATGTGTGTGGGAACCTTCTTCCCATGTAAAGTCTTGCGGACGGTCAAGCAAGTAAGTTTTAACCTCTGGGTTTTCCTCAACAATCTTATTTATTTTCGTCCAGTATATTTGCATGCTATATTCTCCTCTACATTATCGGTATCGTACTATCTACTATACAACAAATGATAATTATTCTCAATTATAAAGAGAACTTTTATAAAGAAAAACAAAAATCCTTACCCGATTGTCATAAATAGGACCGGATAAGGATTGGTAAGATGAGAACATTATTAATTTTTCACTGCATGTATATAGTGAATGGTTTCAAATGCTTGCAGGTTATCATCCCGATCAGAAAAAAACTGCTGTTGAATTTCTTGTGGTGATAGATGTTCATAAATTAATAACTGCTCATTAGCAAGTAAATCTTCTAATTCTGCAAGAGAAGCAGCAAACTTCATTGGTTCTCCGGCAGCTTGTGCCATCTGGACCATATTTTGCACACGATTAAAAATACCAGGTTCTGTAAACAAACCCTCATCGGCAAAATCAAAAATAATTGAACTTCCTTTTGAAAGGTCTTTAAAGAAGGCATGCAGCAACTGTTGAAGCACATCTTTTGTTAAATAATAAGATACCCCAAGTAAACTAAAAACTGTTTTCTTAGACAGGTCCAATCCTGCCGCAGCTAGTTTTTCTAACGAAAGCTCTTTCGTGAAATCCATTGCTACAAACTTTAAATGGGAAGGAATTTCATAGCCTGCTTGCTCTAACCGTTCTATCTTAAATTTTTGTGTGGATGGGTGGTCAACTTCATATACAGTAACATTTGGTAATGTATCATGACGCCAAGCAAAAGTATCTAAACCTGCACCCATAATGACATATTGTTCCGCCCCGTGCTGGCATTCGTTCCGTACAACATTTTCTGCGTAGGCCGCTCTAGCAAGTGGTGTTGGTGATAGTTGAATTTGTGTAACCCACTTTAATATTGCGTCCTGATCACCTTTAAATTTTTCAGCCATTTCAGAACTAAAAAAAGTAATGCCATTAGACATATTTGCTGCAATGGCTTGATATTCTTCTGGTGATAAGAAATCTTGCGCTATATAATCATTGAATATAATCGGGCAGTCCTCTTTCACATGATATGCTCGACTAAATGCTGAAACTAAAGAAGTTAAACTTGATTCATTATTCTTCATCGCTAACACCCCAAAAAAAAAAGATTCCCCCCGGCCAGGAGAATCTTATTATATCAGTAATGTTTATTATTGTGAATTATAGCACAAACTGATTTTTTTGTCAAATATTTCAACTTGTTTTATAACCACTTTCCAGAAAATACCTTTAATGAATATCAAACTCCAGAATACGAAGAAAATCCTCCATCAATCGGCAGTGTCATGCCTGTTATAAAGCTTGATGCTTTGTCACTGGCTAAAAATAATAATCCACCAACTAACTCTTCGGGTTCTCCGAATCGATCCATTGGCGTATTATGCAATATATTTTCCGCTCTTGGCGAAGGGCTTCCATCTTCTTTATATAATAAAGATTCATTTTGCTTCGTTACAAAAAATCCCGGTGCAATCGCATTAACTCGAATACCTGCTTTTGCAAAATAAACAGATAACCATTGTGTGAAATTGTTTATCGCCGCCTTTGCCCCACTATATGCCGGTATTTTAGTTAATGGTGTGTAGGCATTCATCGATGAAATATTTATAATGCACCCACCCTCTCTCTCAGTCATCGCTTTAGCGAAAACTTGAGATGGTAGAAATGTTCCAAGAAAATTAAGTTCAAAAACAGATTCAACACCTTCTGATTCGAGATCAAAGAACGTCTTATATTCTGGATGATTTCTTGCTTTTTCCCTATCAAAAAATTCATCATCTGTGGTTCCAAGAGGATGATTTCCTCCCGCATTATTAACGAGAATATCACATGCTCCTAACTTATTCTCTATTAACTCTCTTGCCTTCTCCAGTGAATCTCGTTGGAGAACATTTGCCGCTACTCCTAATGCCTCTCCACCTTCCTCTATAATCTCTCTCGCAACCTGATCAGCGGTATCCTGATTACGACCAAGAATAGCAACTTTAGCCCCACATCTTGCTAACGCTTTCGAAAAGTATGAACCTAATACTCCATTACCACCTGTTACTACAGCAACTTTATTTGATAAATTGACTTGTAATGGAATATCCACATTTAATTCCCCCTAAATCTTTCTATTTTTATTTTCCGCTTCCCATAATCCGAGGAGGTAAGCAGCTCCTAGCGCACGGTCATATAAACCATAGCCGGGTTTCCCTGTTTCTCCCCAGATCATTCTGCCATGATCTGGACGAATCGGCCCTGAGTAATTAAACTCTTTTAATGCATGTATTACTTCATACATATCAACAGAACCATACTCTGTCATATGGGCAGATTCCTGAAATGATCTGTTCCCTGTCAACTTAATATTTCGGGCATGTACAAAGTGAACTCGCCCCTTGTTACCAAAGTATCGAAGCATTTGAGGGAAATCATTAGCTGGTTCCGCCCCCAGAGAACCGCTGCACATCGTTAAGCCGTTAAAAGGGCTGTCAATAATAGAAAGTAAGCGTTCTAGATTAGCTTTATTTGTAATAATCCGCGGTAACCCAAAAATATTCCAAGGGGGATCATCTGGATGAATCGCCATCTTTACATTTGCTTCCTCAGCTACTGGAATTATTGCTTTTAAAAAATACTCAAGGTTTTCCCATAATTTTTCTTCCTTAACATTCTTATAATGATCAAAAAGCTTATATAAATCATCTTCCTTATAACTCGAATCCCAACCCGGCAGTGACAATTCTCCAATCAAAGGATCCATCTGTTCAACTACTTCTTCTTCAAAAATTAATGCTGTCGAACCATCTGGCAGAACATAGTCTAGGGATGAACGCGTCCAATCAAATATTGGCATGAAATTATAGCAGACTACCTCGATTCCAGCCTTTCCTATATTCCGGATTGTTTCTTTATAATTTTCAATATATTGATCACGGGTAGGCAGTCCAATTTTTATATCTTCATGAACAGGGACGCTTTCAATGACGGAGATATACAGTCCTACTTTTTCCACTGCATTCTTCAATTCTATTATTTTCTCTAAAGACCAGACTTCCCCTACAGGAATATCATAGATTGCCGTCACAATTCCTTTCATGCCAGGAATCTGTCGAATGTACTCTAATGGTATGGAATCATTTTTCCCGTACCAGCGAAAACTCATTTCCATTTTTGTTACCCCCTATTAGTACAATTGCAAAGAATTTACTAATATTTATATTGGTTAATCATTCATCCTATACATCATTTAAAAATAGTTTTTTATTCTTATCATCACATTTTCTTACTAGATTGCAATTGTTAGTCTACCAATCTTATTATTTGTTTGGAGATAATACGTTTTCCCCTTCATTACTGATGAAAAATTGATATAATGCACCATAAAGATTGGCATCGTTTTGAAATTTGCAGGCAACAACTTTCGGCGTTGCCATATGAAACGGATTCATTTTTTTTATTTCTTCAATAGCCCACTTTATCCTTTGCAGCAACACTGGCTGAGCACTGATCCCTCCACCAATTGCGACAACCTCTGGATCCAAAATATAGGATAAATTTAATATTTGTGTAGCTAAGTGGAGACAGTATTCATCAAAAATTGCTGCTGCTTCTGGATCCTTATTATTAATGTAATTGAACACAGCTACCCCATCTGTTATATCTTCGATTTTCTTTATTACAGCAATTCTTTTTACCATTTCCACCGCAGAACAAATTAGCCCAAAATAAGTTGCTTCTTTTGTTTGCAGATTTAGCCCATTCATGACATAACTTATTTCCCCAGCAGATAAGTGCACACCGCGATGAACCTTTCCATCGATAATAATTCCGCCTCCTATGCCGCTTCCGAGCACAAGTACGACCGAGTCTTTATAGTCCTTTACACTTCCAAGCCACAACTCAGCTAAAGCAGCACACTTTGCATCATTTTCTATTGAAACTTTTATTCCATATTTCTCTTCTATTCTTCTTTTTAAATTTACCTCGTGCAAAAAAGGAAAGGAACCACCATAATAAACGATTCCAGTATCAGTATCGATGGTTCCTGGACAACTGATCGCAATTCCTTTTATAGACGATAAATCGTGCTCTTCAATAAGAGTAAAAAGCACATTTTCAAAATCTATTAAATTTGTTTTGGGTGTAGTCATTTTTGCTTTTTTTATAATCTGTGCTGCTGAATTCATAAGTGCATACTTAACAAACGTTCCTCCAATATCTATAACTAAATACATAAACTATCTCCTTTAAAATAAATAGATTCTAAAGTGACATACAAACCAAAACAGTAAACATTAGTCCTTATAATGAAAATTAGGAATAGCTGTCCAGCGCCTTCTTAATTCATGTGCAATAGACTTCGGCTTGCGATCACGCGTGAAAATTCCTTTCTTATTTCCTTGAACACGAATAATCCCTTGAGTCGTTGCAAAATCCGCAAAGTTCCAAACCTGCTCTCCAATGAACTGATCAAACTCATCAAACACCTCATGGTTCGCGCGATAGAATTCTATCTGATATTCTTCTGTAAACATAATTGGTTCAACATCATGTAATCCGGCGACTGTATCTGCCCCATATTCTGTCATCATAAAAGGTGTATTAGGACATCTTTCAAGCCACCCATTTAATTCAGCACGTAACTTTTCTTTTGCCGACAGTAAATCCCCACCATCTACATACCAGCCGTAATAACGATTAAAGGCAAGTATATCTACCAATTCTGCCACTTTGTCTTTTTTAGGGGTAGACTCAATTTGAGTCACAATAGTTATCGGACGTTTCTGTGGATCAAGATCTCTTGTTAGATCAACCAATGGCTTGAAGTATTCATATGCGCCTTCCTCCTCTGATGCAGGTTCATTAGCGATATTCCACATTACAACGGAAGGATGATTCTTGTCTCTTTCAATTAACTCTTTAATCACCTGTTTATGATGTTCGAACGTTTTTAATTCTTTCCAAGTATTCCGAAGGTTTCCGCCACTATGTAGTACCATCATATTTAGATGCAGCCCTACTGCTGGTACTTCATCTATAACAACAAATCCTTCTTTATCTGCAAGACGCATAACTTCCTCTGAATATGGATAATGAGCTGTGCGAAAAGAGTTAGCTCCAGACCACTTCATGAGATTGAAATCTAATACATTAGAAGCCTCATCAAACCCTCGGCCATGAATGGGAGTATCCTCATGTTTACCATAGCCTTTAAAATAGAATGGCTTATTATTAATAAGGAACTTTCCATCTTTTATCTCGACTGTTCTTACTCCAAATGGCTGCTCATAAACATCCATTATTTCATTTTGATCTTGCAATTCGATTCTGAGTTTATATAAGTATGCATTTAATGGTTCCCAAAGCTTTACGTTTGGGATTAAAATGGTATTCGAAATCCCTTCTGAGGAACCCACAACCTTACCTGATTCATCTATTACCTTTGCGATAATATTGGATGAGCCAGCCATATCAATTGAATAGTGAACCTTTCCATCTAATTCCGTTAGAATTGTTATATCTCTGACGTACGTTTTCGGTGTAGTATATATTTTTACTGGCCGATGTAGACCTGCATAGTTGAAAAAATCAAAATTAGGCTGATTTCGGATTATATGTCTATCTAGTGCAGTCTCTTTTTTTGTCACAAACCCAACTGGTAAGGTAGTTTCATCTACAATGTTATTAACTGCAACTGTCAATCGATTCTTACCTTTTTGAAGATAGCTATTAATTTCTGCTTCAAATGGTAAAAAGCCGCCTTTATGTTGAATAACAAGTACACCATTTACATACACATTTGCTAAATGCGTAGCAGAACCAAATCGCAACACAATTCTTTCTTCCATCAATATATTAGGTACAGTTAATTCGCGCTCATACCATACCCAGCCAACATGATCACGAATAGCTGCTTTTACCCCCATATCATTGTATGATCCTGGCACAGCCATACTAATAGGGTTGTTAAGTTCAGCTTTATGCCACTCTTCTTGAAATCCAGCACCTAAATCTAGCTTAAAATTCCAGATGCCATTTAAATCTATGACATTTCGTGTTTCCGAGATAATTGGATATAACATGTATAAATCGCCTTCCTTCTTCTAAACTATAGAAATACAAATCCCTCTTAAAAATCAAAGTAACTTGAACTACCCCTGCCCGTATTTTCAAGCAGGCTTACTTGAATTTTTTTCACTTCTTTTCCTTTCTAAATCGCTTACAAGTTGTGTTGTCCGCTTTTTATTAAGTGGATAAAGAAAAGCGAAACAAATAAATACTAATAAAAGACCAAGCGCAGGTATTAATGTAGCAAGCCTATGAATGCCATCTAGGGTTTCTTGTGTTTGAACTTGAAGAGTAGGATTATAGCCAGCTGCAGCTATTGCCACTCCACCAATGCCTCCTGCAACCGCCTGGCCAACTTTACGAGAAAAAGAATAAATAGAGTATATGGTTGCATCCTCCCGTAATCCTGTTAGATACTCATGGTAATCAACCAAATCTGTGATAAATGCCCAGCTTATTAAGTTAAAAAGAGCATAACCAAATAATCCGACTGATAAAATACAAATGAATATTGTTGCTGTTACATTAGGCAAGAAATATAACACTAAATAGGCAAGTGTAGAAAGTAAAAATCCCGCAGATGCAACTTCTTTCTTACCGAATCTTGCTACCAATGGCTTAGCCATTGGCATGCCGATAAAAATTGTTGCTGATTGAACCATACTGAATACACTTAGTAGCTTTGCATCGCCAAAATAATCCTTAAATAAATACGTATTTACAGAACCAATTAACATTAAATTTATTAAGAATAATAGTGAACCAATTAAAAACACAATTAACGGTCTATTTTTAGAAATTCCCTTTAATGTTTTTGCTAAATTAATATTCGGCTGTTCATCCTCGTTCCTTACTACTCGTTCGATACTTAGCTTGTAGCATGCCATATAACTGGATATAGAAAGAATACCAAAAATTATTGCTCCTACTAAAAATTGATTTGCATCCGCTTTATTATCAACGAATAATATCAAAGGTCCTGCAACCCCAACTATCAATTGAGCAAGTGCCGCTCCGAGAGATCTCCAAGTTGACAAAGTTGTTCGTTCTACTGGATCGGCTGTGATAACGGAAGCCATTGATCCGTATGGAATGTTAACCGTACTGTATAATGTTCCCCATAAAATATATGTTACATAGGCATATGCAGTATAAAAACCATTAGACATACCTGGAATATGAATAAACATTAAAACACCTGAAATAACAAGAGGAAATGACATTCTATAAATCCACGGCTTGAATTTTCCATGCTTCCCTGCTTTTCTAGTATCTATAAACCGTCCCCATGTAATGTCCGCAATAGCATCCCATAAACGCGCTATTAGGAATAAGCCCCCTACAGCAGCCGGATTTAAATGAAAAACATCTGTATAATAAACCATCAAAAATGAACCAACTAGAGCAAAAAAGAAATCGTTTCCAAAATCACCAAACAAGTATCCAAATTTGTCTTTTATCCCAAAAGGACGCATACCATTCACCTCAAAAATATTTTTTTTATAGAGATTACGAATGAAAAATTTTGTAGATTAATACTTTCTTGACTTTTGAATCCGATTACATTTATTTTATTTATAAAATAAATGATTAGATTATTTCCCTCTAGACTTTTTAAATAGGAAAATAATCTTTGATAACGTTATCACTTATAGATAAATATTTTGAAATCGATTTCTAAATATGAGTATAAATTCTCATCCTAAGAAATTATGGTGTTTTTTACAGAATAATAGTGAAATTCACATATTTATTTTAATTTCATTTTATCTGGAGGTACTATTCATGCAATCTATTAAACAAATAACTGATTTAGAATATATTTGCCATCTAGCTTACAGTATGTTTAAAATCCCTACTTATTTTTTCAACTCTGTAGGGGAGCTTATCCATAAAGCAGTAGATTCCAATTTTCATCATAATCCCATATACCAATCTAATACGGACATTATTATTGAGCTATTTTCTAAAATGGAAAATCGAGTAGGAGGGAGTGATTAACTCCCGACCTCTCATACCACCGTACGTACGGTTCCGTATACGGCGGTTCAATTAAGATGAATAACGCAAAGTTTCGTAACGAACTTGCAGACTTTTCAGCCCTTGGCTTTCCCAATAGGAATTGCCGAGGGTTCTGTGTAATATGGGGCTTTTAGAAATGCGCCAGTACCCTTTTCGGGTGTTTCCCCACTCGTATGCTTTTCCAAAAGGAACTTTCAACCGAGTAAGATTTCTGACTCTTGTTTGAGGTTTCTTCCAATTCTTCCATAGACACATCCTTAATCTTCTTTTAATCCAGCTATCTAGTGATTTGAATGTGGAACTTGTATCTGCTAATCCAAAATAACCACACCACCCCATTAGATATTGGTTTAACATCTTGATTCTGTATTCCATGGAGTATGGCATCTTTCTTGAGGTAATCTCTCGTATTTTCTTTTTCATTCGAACTAGACTTGTTTTCGCAAGACGAACCTTTGGTTCTTTGTGACTCGTGAAACTAAAACCTAAGAACTTCCGGTTCCAAGGACGGTCTACCGCTGATTTCTTTTCGTTTACTTTTAAACGAAGTTTTCCCTCAATAAATCTTTGTACACTCGCCATTACTCTTAGACCCGCACGTTCTGTTTTCACATAAATATTGCAATCATCTGCGTATCGAACGAATTTATGTCCACGTTCCTCCAACTCTTTATCGAGTTCATCTAGAACTATGTTTGAAAGTAAGGGACTTAAAGGTCCACCTTGTGGTGTTCCTTCTTCTATACTTGAAATCACTCCATTTATCATGACACCAGCTTGGAGATATTTACGAATAAGTTTTAATAAAGATTTATCTGAAATTCGTTTCGCTAATGTTGCCATTAGTCGGTCATGATTGACCTTATCGAAGAATTTCTCTAAATCCATATCAATCACCCATCGATAACCTTCCTTTAAATAACCCTTTGCTTTCCGAATAGCGTCATGGGCACTCCGATTTGGACGGAATCCATAACTGTGGTCCGAAAATGTTTTGTCATATTCCTTTGATAAAATCTGCGAGATAGCTTGTTGAATAAAACGATCTGTCACGGTTGGGATACCTAGTAAACGCACACCACCATCTGGTTTCGGGATTTCGACTCGACGTACTGGTTGTGGTTCATAGGTTCCATTCAAAATCTGCGATTTAATGGTTTCCCAATTTTCGAGGATGTGCTGTCGTAAGGTTTGTACGGGCATCATGTCTACTCCATGGCTTCCTTTATTCGCTTCCACTCGCTTTAGCGCTTGTATCATATTTTGCCGTTCAAGAATTTGATTCAACATCACCATTTCGTTCCTTTCCGTGATTAGCTTATCTTATTATGCCCATCTGAACTCCACCCTCCGCAAATACCCTCGTGGGATTCACCACTACTTTCTAAGCGTGAGGTTTCTCTGTTTTCTGTGCTATTTCATTCTAGATGGAAAGCCAAGGGCTAATCTCTCTTAATTGTTCAGTCCTTCCGACTGGTTCTAGACCCAATCGTACTATGACCTCTGCTGACTTCTGATGATTCAGCTACTTGTCACCAAGTAGGTTATGAAGGGTACTTCACGTTTCCATCAGACCTCCCCGGGTAAGCACATGCACTTTCACACCATCTATCCGCCTCATTTACTAGGTATGACCTTCGACAGAAAGGACTTTGTTTTGTGTTGCAAACTCATCCAGTCGTAACTAGCCTTGTATGAGATTCGTGTTCCTCGGACCGGTGTTTTGCCTCCAGCTTCCTTCAGATTCCGCGTCACCACGGACACCCTAGCTCTTGGCTAACCTCTACTTCTGTCTTCGGGGTTCGGGACTCGCACCCTATAGTTCATGTGCATGCCGGGCGCACAACAAAAAGCTATCCCCATCCTAAAGGAGACAGCTTTTTTAGAAAAATACGTATCACTAAGCATTTATTCTAATAACCGTTTTGAGGGAAATATCATTGTCGGTCCTGTAATCAATTTCCGAATGACTGATGAAACCATCACTAGTAGTTTAAGAGATATGGATATTAGAGTGGCGAAAGAAGAAATGCTCCATTATTACTCTAATCTTCCTATACTAAGCAATCTAAAATTTATAAAATTCAGTATGATGATCTATTATATGATTTATCAAAAACAATTGAATATATTAGATATTGTGCAAACTAATAAAGAAATAGAAAAGGAAAATTTAAATATTGAGCCTATAGATAACCAAATTATTGAGAGCCGTCAAAATAAAAATGTGCATACAGATATTTCTCTCGAAAAGAAATTCTTAAATTATATTAAAATAGGAAAAAAAACAGGATTATTAGAAAGTTTTCATGCTATCAACAAACAAGGTAAAAAAGGGATTCTTTCCAAAACTAGTTATTTAAGAAGTCAAAAAAATATTGCAATATCTCTTATTACACTTGCAACAAGAGCTGCAGTGGAAGGAGGCCTGTACCAAGAAATTGCCTATAGTCTTAGTGATTCCTATATAATCAAGCTTGAAGAATTATCTAACAGCAGAGCAGTGGACCAACTTATCGAAAATGCTCTCATAGATTTTGCAGAGCGAGTAGAGAATTCAAAAAAATATAAGTACTCGAAACCCATTAATATTTGTCAAACTTATATTTTTAACCATCTTTATGAAAATATAACCCTTTCTGAACTTGCTAATTTAACTGGATTAAATCCAAACTATCTCTCTAACCTTTTTAAAAAGGAAGTTGGAATTTCTATAAAGGCATTTATCCAAAAAACTAAGATAGACGAAGCAAAAAACTTATTAAGCTATTCCAATTATTCCTTAACAGAAATCTCAACATTATTAAACTTTCATGACCAAAGTTATTTCACAAGAATATTCAAGCAGGTTACAGGTATCACTCCTAAACAATATATAAACAAAAATTGCTAAGCGTAAAAGTACGTTTTAATTTGGATGGTTCTGATAAGCTTTCCGTTATCAAGATATTTGTTAATTTTCATACAATGCTTGGAATGAATGAGGTAAAACATCTGTGAGATTAGGGCACAATCCACCCCAGGAGCGAAAAAAGCAACATAATCAAGGACATCCCCTATCTAATCAGTTTATACTAATAAAAGAGTAATAAAGAAAGGAGCTAAACTTTATGACAACGAGAAAAGAAATTTTTTCTTATGCAAAAGAAAAGTATGGTACAAATCCAGAGTATCCGTGGAAAAAATTCCAAAATTATGCTGTGTTAAGACATGTTAATCAGGGCAAATGGTATGGGTTAATGATGAATGTTCCTAAAAACAAACTAGGATTATCAGGAGAAGAAGTAGTAGATGTCTTAAATGTAAAATGTGAACCAGAATTAAAAAATCTACTTCAGAAAGAAGAGGGAATCTTACCGGCATACCATATGAATAAGGAACACTGGATTTCTATCATACTTGATAGCCCATACCCTAAAGCTGACATCTATAATTTACTAGATACTAGTTATTATTTAACAAAATAAAATATGTTTATTATAACCTTAAAAGGTTACAAAGAGATAATTTGCATTATAATGAATTCGTCCATAAATCTACAGTTCTCTCTTGTTTATAACATCTACATTTGTAATATCATAATAAAGGACCCTGCTTTAAAAAAAGGAAGAGTCCTTTATAAAACCCTAAATCTAGCTATTCAATATGGCAGGAGATAAAACCATTTAAGCTGATTATGAAATTAATCTGTGTATATGAACAGCAATATGAACTATTTCCTTAATGTTGAATGTGCCATTCCTAGCTTGAGATACAAACTAGCAATCTGTCAAAAAGCATATTATCTATATCCTTCACTTAGCCAACACTTTACATTCCATGAAAAAATTAGATCATTTTAACAGTCTCATTTTATAAAGAACCACTCTTATAAAAAAGCAATCTCCCTCATTGCTATAAGTATCCCTCCATCTAATAACTACTTACCAAATCCTTTTTTTTCTTAGTAATTATTTTAGATTCGGAAACGAAAAGGCCAGTTAGGGTCAACAATGTACCAAGAGCTGCCATCCAAGTTAAAGGCTCTTTTAAGACTATCATAGCCGTGATAACGGTAATTACAGGAACAAGATAGATATATACACTTGCTTTAATTGCCCCTAATTTCTTAATGGCTAAATTCCAAGAAACAAAGCAAACTGCAGATGCGCCTAATCCTAGAAAAATGATATTAAATAAGTAGATCGGTTGGGTAAAACGTTCGATTCCTAGTTTAAAGTCAAATAAATATAAAACAGGGATCATAAATAAAATACCGTATAAAAAAATCCGCCTTGTAGCTTGAATCGTATTATATCCATAACTACTAATTTTCTTCGTAATAACGGAATAGATTGCCCATATTAGAGTTGCTGCAACAGCTAGTAGATCACCTAATGGATTTACTTTAAAATTAGCAGTGCCATTAAAACTGATGAGAAAAATTCCTATTAAAGCTAGAATAAAACCAATGAAGAAATTTAATCGCAAAGGTTCACTTTTCAAATAATAATAAGTGAGAATAGCAGTGAAAAATGGCACCATCGCACTTATTACTCCTACATTAGAAGCAGTAGTAAAGGTCAAAGCAATATTTTCTAAGAGGTAATAAAGTGTTACCCCACATAACCCCGCAAGTAAAAATAAATAATGATGCTTTCTATCTTTCATTTTTAGTCGATATGGATAAATGCTGCTCAAGGCTACAATTCCAATGACAAAACGAAAGAATAATACCTCAATGGGAGTAAAATCAGTTAATAATATTTTTGTAGATATGTATGTTGTCCCCCAAATCATTATCGTGATAATTGCTGAAATATGTCCAAAATTCATCTTATTCGCCACTCTTTCCTTCTAGTTGAAACAATTTAATTTACACTATCTATATAAATATTTCGGTATTGTCCAGGCGTTAATCCAATAAAATCCATAAAATAATGACTGAAATGGCTTTGATCCACAAAACCAGTCTGAGCAGCTACATCGGTTGGTTTCATCCCTTGTTCTAATAGCTTCTTTGCTTTGTTGATACGCACTGTCTGTAAATATCGATAAGGAGTAATACCGCGAATTCGCGCAAATGAACGTAATAAGGTATATTTATTCATATTGCATACCGCCACCAAATCATCAAGAGAAATCGGATCAACATAATGCCTTTCAATAAATTCACAAACTTTTGATATTTCCTTGGTCATCTTATCCAATTTAATGTTTTTCTCTATGGCACTATATTCTTCAATCAATTGCTCCATTAAGAAATAAAAAGTTTCTTCTTTCTCCAAATCTCCTAACTCAGCCATGATCATTTGATGCAGTCGCTGTAATAATTCTGCATGTTCACTACGGAAGACGACTGGATCTTTAAAGGAAGGCAGATAGTCTTTACCAGTGATTTCTTCTACCACTTTTCGCATTACTTCTGGTGTAATATTTAAACAACGATAATCTAAGGGCTCATCATCCATTTGTTCACAAGCATGATTATCAAATGGATTAAAAAAGATAAGATCTCCACTATTAATAACATAATCTTTGTTTCTACATGTCAATTTTCTTTGACCACTCTCGATAAAGCCAATAACGTAGTATTCATGAAAGTGATTAGGAAACTTTTGCATAATCCCGTGAAATCGATAGGCTTCAATTTGCAAATCTTCATCAAAACAAATTTTTCTTTCTTCCCTTCTCATCTGATACTGTTCCCCCTTGTCTTCTGTTTAAATAGCTTAGCATACTTTTATTAGTTGTTCTTGTAGGATATTGACTAAAAAAGCTTTAATCAAAGAAAAAAAGCGTCAAAACCATTTATCCTGGTAATAGACGCTGCTAAGAAAAAAATTGCCGCATTTTTTCCATAGCTTAGTTCAAACTTATCTTCAAAATTTTTTCCTATAATCAAAGAATCATTTTCCGCAAAGATGCTCTTCTGCTTTTATGGTTAGCCTAAAGAGACTAGCTTTATTACATTTCGAAGAAGTTATCTCTTTCTACTTTGCACACTCTTAGCGCAAAGCTCTGGTACCACTCTTTTTTTCCCAATTTCTGCGCAGCAAGATGGACGGAATTTTCCTTCCAATTCTTTATTGCCTCTAAGGAATCCCAATAGGAAACAGTAATGCCCAGTCCCTCATCACGTGCACTTTCTACACCTAAGAAACCTTCCTGCTGTGAAGCTAACTCTACCATTTTTTCCGCCATTTTTCCGTAGCCTTTGTCACCTTCCGTTCGCTGGGAAGAAAAGATAACCGCATAGTAAGGTAGTTTAGGAGTTTTAGCAATCCCATTCATTTTTAGTTCCTCCAATACGTCTTATTTTCCAATCACTTTTAATAGATGATTATAACATCGTTTTACGTTTAGTCTGGTAAATTGCTATTTAACAATTGATTATATTCACTCCAAAACTCATCATACATATTTTTATCAAAGTCATCAGCAATTCGTTTCTCTTTTGAAGAACGAAAGAAATCCCTTGCCTCTATTGCAAATTGACAAACTTGAAATGTATATTCGTTTCTACTAAGCTTAACATTTAAATCGGGATAGTAGATGCTGCCTGATTGATTGTCGGTACTAGTAAACTTAACAAAATCTGAAAGAAATACGTCATCCCCACAATGTTTTACTGTCCAATGAATGGAAATAGGACAACTCGTCATCAATATTAAACCACATCCATGGAGAATTAACCCTTCATCATCCTCGGGAGCACAAAGATAATCATTATCTAATGTTCGTAACAAAGCTAATGCTGATTCACTAATCCCCCATTCTTCATCTATTCCGGATTGAGTAATAACGGTGTCATTAACCTTTAAATATATTTCTCCATGAGAGCATAGATCCTCTTCTGAATCAGTTGATCCTAGCCAGTATTGTTTCTTGATATTGATTTTAAACAGTTGCATTGTTTAACCCCTTATAATCCATTTCTAATTTTAATCAAACTTTTAATTGCTGTTATTACTACGTCTGGACGATCAAGATAAATAGAATGACTAGAATTCTCAGCAAAAATTAATTCACTATCTTTACTAAGTAGGGCCTGTTTCATAATAAGCTCTGCCCACTTATCTTCTAATTTTCTCATCTCCCACTCGGGCAGTCCCTCCGCAATTCCCAATTGAATGTTATATTCTTTATCTCGTCCAATAACTATTAGAGGCAAATTAGGAAAAACCCCCAACCTCTTTATTCGTTCTCCATCCTTCTTCCAATTACACATTTCCAGGTACATCGTTTTATATAAGGCAGGACTTGTCTGAAAGTCAAGGACATGCTCTTGGAGATGAAGTGGTAGATTTTTTTGTTTATCCGTAAGAGTAGGTTTTACTATTTCTTTTAGTTCAGCTGGTTTCATTAGCGAGTAAGAATGGCATTTCTCTAACCAGACCTCATCCGTACCAGTCTCATCTAGCACTGGTAACTCTAATTCATCTAATTCTTTTAAGTCAACAGAAGTGGAATCAATCAATACGATTCCGGCAATTTTTTCTGGAAAAACCTTGGCATAATGCTGTGCACATAAACCACCATAAGAATGTCCAACTAAAATAACGGGCTCAAAAATATTTAATCCGATCAACAATTGACTTAATTCATCTATAACTGCGTTCGTATTACGTATCTCTTCACTTAATGGACTAAGCCCGAGTCCTGGTCTATGAAACATAATGACTCTGTTTGATTTCGCTAATGATTTTGTTACTTGATACCACTCATAAAACGAACAACCCATTCCTGTAAGTATAACAATAGGAATTCCTTTACTGCCTATATGTAAAAGTTCTATTTTCTTCTCTTTTACCATTATAAATTGGTTAATCTTATTCACCCCTGCTTTGGAATAATAGTTCTATCTCTTCCTTTTCCAATAACTTACTTATTCTATATAGTCTTGTATATTCCTTCTTCTGTTCCATGCCCTGATAGTTTGATAAAACATCCTTGTTTTTTAGTAAGATAAAGCAATTAATTCTATTTAAGTGAATGATGATAAATAAAAACAGACAACATTAGTTGTCTGCAAAAAATAGAAATTATGTTACCTGCCTTTATGTTTATTTTTAGCCTTTTGAACCTTGCAATTTCTAATATACGTCCTTTTTTCTTCTCTTAGCTGTTTATTTTTAGCTGATTTTGCTTTCTTCCGTTGTTCATATTCAGCCTTGATGGCTTCTTGTGCTTTAGAAGAAACAGAGCATTGCTTTAATTCTTTTGAGACTTTTCTTTGAATTCTTTTAGGATTAATTTTCTTTTGTGATTTCTGACAAATAGGTATCCCTATTTGTTGATTAGATTCAATAACCCTTAATAATTTTCTGTTCACAAAATCTAATACTTCCTGATCTTTTGGTTCTTTACCGAAAATATATCGGCAGGCTTTAAGTTTATTTTCAGACACAATTTCTATAAGCCCTATATAAAATTGACCATCATAATAAATGGTTAGTTTCATTATAGGTCCCTCCTCCATTTATACTAGAACGATGGACATCCCGAGGAGGGGAAGGCTACTGACATTAAATTTTTTAATGCATTCGGACTACCAACCGAATTGTGTTTTTTCATTCCAAAATATATTATACAATAATTTACTTTTTATGTAGAGTTAATGGTAAAAGATTGTTTAACTCTGTAACTGATCCTACTGAATTATTCTCCTACATTTATGATAAAAGAATTTCTTTATTTAGTACTGGAAAGCCGCTTAGTGCCGTAAGCGTATTAAAAAAACTCGTTTAGCAATTTAACTGTTGTAAGTATTGAGGCAAATTCTTCGTGCAATGTAGCTAGAGATTATGGATAGTAGCTGCATCATAATATGTACCATCTTGGACCTTCATACCAAAAGCAGCTGTTGCAAGGAAATCCCCATTAACCCTTTTTTAGGGACTATTTGTAATCTCTGCACAGTGAAATTATACCTGTGCTAGCCCGCCATCTACGAACAATTCAACTCCCGTCAAGTAACTGCTTTCGTCTGAAGCAAGGAAAGTTACAGCGTTTGCTACTTCTTCAGGTGTTCCAACTTTTCCAGATGGAACAGTATTTTTGCTATTTTCCATTACTTCTTCAAGTGCATCACCAAAAAGTTCATCGTATGCAGGTGTAAGAATAGCTCCTGGACTAACCACATTTACACGGATTTCAGTACCTTTTAGGTCAAGAATCCAGTTGCGAACTAGTGCTCTTAATGCTGCTTTAGATGCTCCATATACACTAAACGCTGGGTTGCCAATTGATCCAGCAGTAGAGCCTGTTACAATAATAGAACCTACTTTGTCCGGGAATAGTGATAACGCTTTTTGAACAGTAAAGATGGTTCCTTTAACGTTAATGTCGAACGTTCTATCAACCTGCTCTTCAGTAATTTCACCTAATGGAAGGAAGTTGCCGATGCCTGCATTAGCAAAAAGAATGTCCAACTTACCTTTTTCCTGCTTTATAATGTCATATAGTTTGTCTAAGTCTTCAAGCTTAGAAATATCACCTTGAACACCGGTTACGTTCTTGCCAATTTGGTTAACAGCTTTATCAAGTTCGTTTTGTCTACGTCCCGTGATATAAACATATGCACCTTCGTTTACAAATTTTTGTGCTGTAGCAAGACCAATCCCACTAGTTCCACCCGTTACAAGCGCTATTTTACCTTCAAATTTACCCATACTTAACACTCCTTTAGAATTAATTTTATTTTATGTCTAGTACCTTAAGTACTTGAAGAACAACTTACAAGATATAGTATCCTTCAGTAAGCACATTATCGGAAGTACCCACTTTTTTGTGATATAGTAACTAAAAAGTAATAAATGTGGAATGGAGAGCTTTAGACATGAAAAAATTTAGTTGTGGGTTTGAAGTGACAAAGGAAGTTATTGGCGGAAAATGGAAAGGCCTTGTATTATACTTTTTAATGAATGGACCAAAGAGAACGAGTGAATTAAAGCGCATTATCCCAAATATAACTCAGAAAATGCTGATTCAAACACTTAGAGAGCTTGAAGCCAGTGGACTTGTGAGCAGAAAGATGTATAATCAAGTACCGCCGAAGGTTGAATATTCATCCACTGAACTTGGAGAATCTCTTAAACCTATCTTGCAGGAGCTCTGTCAATGGGGAAGCCATTATGCGGAGCAAGAGTATGCAGAAGGTGAATATGAAATTGTACAACCAGAACAAGTTTCATATCAAGATAATATCATTTCATAGAGATCTAAAGGGATTAGTCATCTTAGTCAATACCTTCAGAATAAGGTTTAGGAATACTTGAACGCACTATCAAGATATAATTACATAATGTAATACAGCATTACCTAAAAACACGGAGCTACTTTAGATTAGATGATTCTTATTATTATTTTAACTTTATAGTTTGGTGTATCTGATATATTTTCTAAAATTACAAAAAGAGAAAAACAATATATTAAAAATTATTTCAGATGATACTATTAAAAATTAGTCGAGATAAACTCGGCTATTTTCATTGTCTAAACTTTTCGCTTGTTATTCAATTATCCTGCCCTGATAGTGATATTAGAAATACCTTTTTTAACAAAAAGAAGCGTTAACTCTTAAACTAAGCGTTAATCTTTCTTAATCTATCGAAATGGTTTGGATAGAAACTAAAGCAAATTCTCGCGAAATTGTTATTACTAACCGGGGAAAAACTGGCTTTAAAGACTTTTTTGGACTAGATAAATCAGATTTAGACTTTCCTGTTTCATAATAGTGGTTTACAGACTATAATAAAAAACTTTCTTTATTGAAGGTGTTTTTGTGGGCCATTTTTTATAACATTCTAGTTAATCTTTATTACGTTATCCTGCCCTTATAGTTACAAGGGACTCCTTCTTTTGAAATGAAATAAGCATTAACTGCCAGTTTAAGCGTTAATCCTTCTCAACCTAAATTATGGTTTAAAACAGTAAAAGTCTAATTCTATTATATTCACACGAATATTCGCTTTATTTTTGACTGCGTATTTATCTTGGACATTGCCTATTCCTATTTTCCCTTCTCTATAACTTTGTTAAAATACTGCAACACTATAACACTTTCCTATTATAAGTAAAAAAAGCTTATATCATTAGGTTAGGAGTTTACTAATATTTTCGAGTGTATTTACATGTATATTTTTTCTTCTTGCTTCATCAAGAATTAATTTGGCACTGCGTCCAGTTATAATATTATTTCCTTCCATTAAAGATCGTGCTGTACTTCCACTTTTAAAGATAAACTTGGACATTATAATCCCTATAATTTTTGGTGATATCGTTGAAAGTAAAGTATTTAAAGCATCATAACTCATTCCTCGCTCCTTCATTATAGGCTTTAGCTGTCTAAGATTGATGGAAATGTTTCCTAAAGCATCGATAGAATCCATCAATCCTATAAAACTCCCTTCTTTTAAAACTTCTATTTCAACAGCTACATTTAAGAGGAAGTGGTTCAATAAGAACTTTTTAAAGTTAGTCTGCCTTTTAAGGCTGAATTCTGCTTGCTCAAATAATGTGTATACTTGCTGAACTCGTTCTTTCGAAGCCTTCCCTATATCACCTATCATAATAATAGAAGAAAACGCACCATTAATTGTGTTTGTCCCTACTGTTCCCCCGCCAGCACCAGGAAACCCGAATATAATTTGAGTTTGTGGTAATATTTCTGTCTGCTTGATTGGATCCTCCCAAAAGTTATTAAAAAACAGTACAGTAGCGTTATTCACCTTATTATTCAATGTTTTTACAACAGAACTGATTTGTTCAATATTGACGCTCACAAAAATCAAGTCATAGTTATGATTTTGTGGAATTTCATATATTAAGTTAGTTTCCCACGATACATTAATCTTTTTAGACTTCCGTTTCCTCCGATCGTCTAGCTGTAAGTTCAGCATTGGCGTATACTTATCTATTGATTCTGGTCTAATATAAAAGGCAATATTATTTCCATTTTCTTTAAAGATCCAAGCATATTGAGTAGAAATCACCCCACGCCCAATAACTAAGATATTCATTAAATCCCCCTCCAGTTCGTTAATTGAACAGTTGTTGATTTAATAGTATCATTTGTATTACAGGAAACAATCATCAAAAGCCATGATATGTTGATTAATGAACATCATACTAAAATTGTTGAGGTGTGGAGATGGAAAGAAGAAAAAGGAGAACGCAAAAGCTAATAATAGACACTTTTTTCTTATTACTTAATGAGAAACCGTTTGATAAAATCACAGTAAATCAAATTACAACATTAGCTGATATTAACAGAGGCACTTTTTACCTTCATTATCAGGATAAATATGAATTACTAGAAAAAACCATTAAAACCTATATAAATCAAATGGACCAATACTGTCTTCATAATCAAGAAATGACTATTAACTCACTTACTTTAGCTTTTGATTACTTAAAGGA
This sequence comes from Niallia sp. FSL W8-0177, assembly GCF_038006285.1. Classification (NCBI taxonomy): domain Bacteria; kingdom Bacillati; phylum Bacillota; class Bacilli; order Caryophanales; family Bacillaceae; genus Niallia; species Niallia sp. FSL W8-0177. The sequence goes on along the minus strand of NZ_JBBOUX010000001.1, from coordinate 323,233 downwards.
AAATTACAATTTTATTGAACCCTTATTGAGGAATGAAGGGTATCAACTATTCCAACACGAACTCAAGTCATCTATATCTTCCTTTATTGAAACTTCCGATTTATTTGATCTCCGCGTTGTTAGTATTTTGAAAAGAAGGGCTATCATATCAACTATTCTAGGAACTATTGAATGGTGGTTAGCTGAAGATGAATTGAACACAGATCCATCAGAAATTGCTGCTGAATTAAAAGATATAATCTTTTCCATCATTACATAAATTTATTATATAATCTTGGTTTAAATATGGGCTGCTTCTCTTGGGGAGTATCGATAGTAAGAACACGAAATACCATTTCCTTTTCTAAAGAGATATTGTTGATTTTTTCGTGATTAACAGCTTTAAACTTTTTGAAAGACTTTTAACCTAACAAAATTCTGTGTTAGTAAGTGCGTAATCATAGTTACTGTCGTGTTTAGTAGGGGATTTATAATCGTGCTAGCCGATAAAAGGCTATTAATAGCTTTTCGCCGCAAATTTAATTATCTTGTAAAACTTGAAGCTTTCTCCCCTACTTTTCCTTAACACTAGAACCGTTATTTACATTTTTCGCCTTAACTCCTCCAGCTTGTTTTAAACAATTGCCTGATTTTATTATTTTATAACGTTTAAGTTCAACTTCTTTATTACACACATTGCAATAGCTTTTCGGTCAAAAGAAACCCTCTATAATAGGGCGTTGTACCAAATATCTCCATTAAATATACGGTTATTATCTACCAAAACGACTCTTAAGTTCCCAGAAGAACTTAAACGTAATTTTTGTTGATAATACCTTAAAAGTTGCTGCTGCGTACGATTATCGCTTTTATAGTGTAAAATGACTAAACTTTTATTTTCTATCTCTACCAAGCTTCTGAACATTCCATTTATATGGCCATCATCTCCGTTAAAACCATAACCAATCACACATACTATGTCTGATTCAACAAAATGATCATAAAGATTAACATACTTTCTTGACATACTGACAGAAGTCAAAGGTTTAACTCCACTTTGAGTAAACATAAATGGTACAAGAATTCTTCCTTGTCTCTCCTCGGAAGAAGGTTCTGTTAAAATTTCATTTTTGTATGGATCATAGTATTCATTTACACTTCCATTTAAATGATACACAGGTGTTTCTGCTAATTCTGTCCCTGCTAATACCTGTTGTACAAAATTGTTATAATTGGTAGTTCCCACAGCTTTAATATGAAAATAATTTCTTAAATTTATTAAGTCGTGATAATATCCGGGACCATCTGAAATTCTTGTTTCATCAACATGGACTTTGTTAGTAATATATCTTTGAACAGTATGAAGGAATATAGCAATCCGACTAAATTTAGCCCATTGCGCTTTCGGATTATACAGATATCTAAAATGACTATCTATTAAAGCTTGGTAATCCATTGCTTGGCAATAAATTTCTTCTAATATGCTTCTACCAAGTTCTCTAAACACTGTAAGTCCGTCTGTATCTTCCTTTAAATCAATAGAGGTTTCTTCAATTACAATTTCCATTCCAGTTTGTCCAACACCTTGATAATTCAAAGAAAAAACCCCTGATAAATCATCAAATACGTTTAATTCATCAGGTGCTGCAGTAAACAATTCTTCGTTTAGCTGCGAAACAAGACTTTGACCAATTGCTCCAACCAATAATTCCAAAAAAGCCCTTACAATTCTTTTCAAATAACGATCTGTTGGATATTTTTCTAATAATCTTAAGAATGCTGAAAAATAGTCAGATTCAAACAACAATACACTGGAAGCAAGCTTCTCATTTAACCGAATTGCTTGATTATATCTCATATCACCAATTTGTTCGCCTGTTTCGTTTGTAAACTTATCACGTATTATTGTTTCATTAAACTTCCATTTATTTAACAGATCGGAAACGTTTTCATCAAAATGATCCAGATAATCCAAAATGTTGCTTCTTCTATTTTCTAAACTTGAGGCAATAAGGCCTTCAAACTCTCCTTTTCCAAAAACATTTAATCTCTTACTCGCATAGTTATCTGGAAGCCATTGAGTAGCAATCTGTGACCTAGAGTCTAGGCTTTGAATCTGGCTTCTAAACGTTTCTTTATCTTTTTCATTTGAAACTCTAAATATTTCTAATGCAAACTTCCCTCCAGAAGGTAAACCATAACCTATTTCTGCACCTGCTCCGAAAAATACTGATAATGTTGGTAAACTCAAGCATCTTCACCTCAGCCATCTATTTTCTATTATTTTACTTCAATATTCAAAAAGTTAGAACACCTCCCCCAAAAAAGCACTCTACATACATGAATCATTGAACTCCTTGTTATTCTTTTCCGCTATATTCTAAAATATTTAAACCCTCAGATGCCTCTGGTGCTTCAAAAAATTTAGTAACATGAATAAACACCGCTTCTGTGTCAAAAGTTGATCTTTCTGGTTGTTCATTACGCCTTTGTGCGATTTGACGTAAGCATTGCTCGTTATTTAGATTAAGGAAAATTAGTTGATGGCTTGCATTGACCTCTGACGCCATATCAAAAAACCACTTTCGCAGTTTTTGAGTGTTTGCTGGAAAATCCATTACTACATCTGTACCAACACTTAATATGTTTTGGACATGCTTTTTCACCAATGGCTTGAGCTGCGCTGAGAATTTTAGATAGTCCTCAAATGATGCAATTTGATTGGGATAAAGAGATGAAAGCCACTCATCCTCAGAAAACAGTACCGCATGTTTATCTATCGCCAATTGCTTTGATTTAGTTGATTTTCCAGCTCCCATTTTTCCACAGAAAAAGTATAGAGTCCCCAATTTTTTCATTTTTTTTAGTTATTCTCCTCTTATTAATATTTAAACGTTAAGATTTATATCCAGTATACTTATTCTACCGATATCGTTTATTTTCCTTTTTTAGCAAACCCGCTCTTTAATTCCATAAAAAGAGATGCCGTAGCACCTTCTGTTCCTAAATATAAGTCTAGTTAAAATGTAAGCCTCACATTTAATTTTCATTATAAAAAGATTGACACATAACCAACAATAACACTATACTGTTAATAACAGTAATATATTGATAAAAAGTTCATTACATTAAAATTAGGGGGCTCAATTTTTTATGAAACATACAGGGAGACATACTGGTGCATTTCTTTTGCTGTTTTTAATGGAGGGAGATAATTATGGTGGAAAACTGTTGCAAAAATGTAAGGAAGAGCTTCCCATCAATCCAATTGATAGCGCCATACTATATCGCACACTAAAAAAATTAGAGGAAGAAGGTGCCATTGATTCTTATTTAGATGTTTCTGATCAAGATAAACCGGTAAGGATGTATAAAATCACTACACTTGGAAAAAGAAAATTAGAAGAATTTCAAATTGATATTCAAGAAAAAATTAAAAATTTATCATTTTTCCTAGAAAAATACAAAAAATGGAATTGCGAAAATAATGGTTAATGGAATTGTTTTATATACGATAACTGCAATTTATCTGAGCCTGTCTTTTATAAAAGACAAATATAAAACAAAGGTAGCCTTATTAAGCTCATGGAAAATGTTTCGCAATGTTTTACCGGATTTATTAGCCATTATGCTCTTCGTTGGGCTCGCACTTTCTTTATTGACACCGTCTCTTATTTCTTCCATTATTGGGGAAAATTCCGGTTTACTTGGTATCCTTTACTCAACAATCATTGGATCAATTGCTATAGTCCCAAGCTTTATCGTTTTTCCTCTTGGACATACATTAGTTCAAAATGGCGCTGCTCTTCCACAAGTTGCTGTATTAATGTCGACATTAATGTCTGTAGGACTGGCAAGTTTATTTATGGAGCAAAAAACTTTTGGTCAAAGTTTTGCTTATGCCCGAAATATTTCTGCCATAATAATGTCTCTTCTATTTGCATTAATTATTTGGGTGGTGATGACATGAAAAAGCTAAAAAGATATCGCTTCTTTCTCATTTTATTATTAGGGCTTCTGCTTATAGCATTTATGAATCAAACGATTGCTGCAAAAACAGTTCAGTTAACTGGTAAAAATATTTTGGATATGTTAATTCTACTTCCTCCAGTATTTATATTAGTGGGATTATTGGACCAATGGGTAAAGAAAGAAACACTCGTTAGATATATGGGGGAAAAATCAGGTATAATTGGTGTCCTCTTCACCTTATTATTAGCAACAGTAGCTGCTGGACCTCTTTATATAGCCTTTCCAATCGCAGTACTTTTATTGAGAAAAGGAGCTAGCATCCGCTATATAGTGTTTTTTTTAGGGGCTTGGTCAACAGTGAAATTGCCAGTTCTAGTGTATGAATTTACTTCATTTGGTCCTAAATTCACACTTATTCATATTTGTTTCGGAATCGTGTTTTACTATTTAACAGGAATTCTTTTTGAAAAAATGTATAGCCAACAAAAGTTGCTAAAGTATGATACAACTATCGGAAAATAGATTTAAATCATTTAGTATTTTAAACCCCACAATTCCAAATTCTTTAGTAGCTGTAGTCATTAAATTGATAACACTCTATTAGTCTTTTTAAAAGCAATACAAATAAAACTCCAACGAATTATAGAAACTCATTTAATTTAACGTCACATACACTTCGCCCAAAATGCCTGAAACCCTCTTGATAATCTCCCGGTGGAAGGCAATTATATGTTTCTATGGGTGAAGCCATTGAACGAGAAACTATTAGATTACTTAGGATTGTACTCGTAGTATCTATTATAGAAAGCCTCGGTTAAAGACTATGTATAATTATTTTGAAGTTGAACTTATTTAAATACACCTTTTCTTTTGCAAAGCCAATCTTCTAAGGCATCTTCGTGTTGCTTAGTGAATAATTTCGGTATTTTATTTATTGGAAAGTACTTCAAATCCAATGTCTCAATACCATCTGCAGTAAGTTCCCCATCAATTGGCTTACATTGAAAAAAGTGAGTAATAGTCTGAGCTTTATCTCCGTTCGGAAACTCAGCAGAATATATAGAGTAGACACCAATAAGATGTTCAACCTTAACATTTAATCCTGTCTCCTCAAGAATTTCTCGTTTTGTTGTTGCTTCAAGAGATTCTCCTAGTTCCATAGCACCGCCTGGAAAACCCCACTCATTTCCATCTCCCCTTTTTTGTAAGAGAATCTCATTTCGTTCGTTATAAACAATACCTCCAGCAAAATTAAGAAATATTAAATCTTGTCCCACTTTTCCACGAATATAGCGAATGTAGTCACTAGATGTAGTCATAAATTTCCTCCTATATATAAAATACAAGTTAATTATATACCAAATAGAATAAAATGGTATTTCAAGTTATATTTTTCCGTCTTCCACTAATTCCCTTTTGTTTAATAACTTAATAAAAAAGCATTAATCCTTCTTAATCTTAATTATGGTATAATAAAGAAAACGTCTAACCCTTATGTATCAAGGGGTTAGACGTTTCGTTTTTATTTTTTATTCTACCAATGTAGAGTTAACATATATTTCTTAATGCTATTATTTTAGTGATCCTAAATATTCCTTTTGATCGATTTAATTGCATTAAAATGCATTCCTTCATGATATAGACAAAAACTTACTAATTCTTTCACTGTTGATAGGGTAAGACCTGTAGAAGTAGTGTAGGGTATTATCTCATCATCTAAACGATCTTCTAAATTTTGCTCTATTCTGTTTAATTGAATTCTTAGTAGCTGAATTAATTAATGAATCGTTGGTAACTCTTGATTTCCCCATTCGGCAGCCTTTATACCCGAACCGAACAATTCCATAAAATCATTTAGTAATTGAGTTTCTTCCCCTATAATTTGAAAACCTTTTAATGGTAGTGAATTTATACATAAAACTAAGGAAAAGTGGTTATATTCCAGCCTTATACTTATTGCATTTCTATATAAATTCATTTAGCTTTGAATTAATTCAAAGCTTTCTTTTAAAGGTAAATCTTCACTACTAGAACCGATATAAACATCAAATTGACCTGGCTCGCTAGCAAAGCTTAAATCACTTTGATAAATTTTCAATTGCTCCTCTGTAATTGTAAATGAGATTGTTTTCACTTCGCCTTTTCTAATAAATACCTTTTTGAAGTCTTTTAGTACCTTTACTGGTCTAGCAGTACTGCCAAACTGGTCTCTTATGTAAAGCTGCACAATCTCATAACCGTCATAATCCCCAGTATTTTCAACCTCAACTGTTACAATTAATTCATCATGGCTATTTTGCCTTATTAACTTTTTATTAAGTGAGACAGAGTTATACTGATAAGTTGTATAAGATAATCCATAGCCAAAAGAGAATAATGGTTTATTAGATTCATCAATATATCGTGAAGCAAAGCGATAAAAAGCATTTTCTGGCAGATCTGGTCTCCCTGTGTTTAACTCATTATAATAGATTGGTATTTGTCCAACACTCCTTGGGAAAGACATCGACAGCTTTCCTGATGGATTACTTATCCCATAGAGAATATTCGCTAAGGCCTTTCCTCCCATAATACCTGGAAACCAAGCCTGTATAAGAGCATCTGAGTGTTTTTCTACGTCGGTTAAAATTAACGGACGTCCACTATAAATGATAGTAATTATTTGTTTATTTAATTTTTTTATAGCATCGAATAATTTTTGTTGAGGTTTAGGTAATGTAATCTCTGTACGTGATCCACCTTCACCACTCTGAAAAATACTTTCACCTAATGCTAGTATTACAATTTCAGAGTCCTTTGCTAAGTTAACAGCTTCTTCTATTAATTCATCATTACTTATTCTTTCATTTGGAATTTTATCTTCAAATTTTCCAAGTAAGTGTGCCGTTTCCTTCTCTATTAGATGTGATCCTCTGCAAAAAGGATTCTTATTATTCCCTACAATCTCATTTATCCCATCTTTCAATGTAATAGTGTCATTTATGTCACCTTTGATAGCCCACATACCTAGCGTTGATTTTTCATCGTGATATGGTCCAATGATTGCAGCCTTTTTGCCCTTTTCTAATGGCAAGACGCCATTATTCTTTAATAAAACAATCGATTCCTCACTTAACATTAAAGCAGTCTTTTTATGCTCAGAACATAAGATACTAGAGTTTTCTGCTGATCTTTCTTTTAATCCTCTATATGGATCTTCGAATAAGCCCAGATCATTTTTTAAGGATAAAATCCTATAAACTGCTTTATTTAGTAAATCCATCATTTGCTCATTGTTGTTAACAATTGCACCTAATTCATTAGCAAAAACCGATGTTTTCATATCAATATCAACTGTTGCTTTTAATGCTAGCTGCGCTGCTTCTTTCGGTCCATTAGCATAGCCATGAGTAATTAATTCCTCAACAGCTGCATAATCTGAAATAAGTACTCCCGCGAATTTAAATTCATCTCTTAATATCATCTTATTTAACCACTCGTTACCGGTTGAAGGTACGCCATTTAAAGTATTAAATGCCGTCATAACAAGCTTCACTTTTGCTTTTACTGCCGATAAGTAACCCGGTAAATATACCTCCCGCAATGTATGCTCAGACATATCTACTGCATTATACTCACGCCCTGCTATAGGAGCTCCATATGCTGCAAAGTGTTTAACACATCCAGCAATTTTATTTTTCGGTATTTTTTGCTCGGAATTACCTTGAAGTCCTTTTATTACTCTTTCTGCAAATAATTCGGCCATAAGCGTATCTTCTCCAGGAGATTCCATAACACGGCCCCATCTTGGATCTCTTACAATATCAACCATAGGAGAAAATGTAACGTGTAATCCTTCTTCATACGATTCCTTAGCACTAATGGAAGCTGCTTCTTCTATTAAATCAAAGTTCCAACTACAAGTTTGTGCCAATGGAATGGGAAAGATAGTTCTAAATCCATAAATAATATCTGCCATAAAAAGCAAAGGAATTTTATGGCTTGAGTTTTCTAAATATTTCTCTTGAATTTTAATTATTTCATGAGCATTAGTAATATTTAAGATTGATCCTGTATGATAAATATTATAATTTTCATTTAATCCTAATTTTTTTATTGGACCAGTTATCGTTTCTTCCGTTTCATTAGTAAAAAAATCTCCAGTTAATTGCACAAGTTGACCGATTTTTTCCTCAACGGAAAGAGAATCGATTAGAGCCATAACTTCATTTTTTTGCATCGATACTCCCTCCTTATTATTTTGTTTGTTGGTTATCTTTATATCCAAAAAGATAGGTAAGAATAAATGCCACACCAAACCCGATTAGGGATACTAATAAATATCCAAAAATTTGACTATTCAGAAATAGCAAAGTCCCTGGAATAGCTGTGATAGACATTCCTGTGGCTGATAAGTGCATTAACCCAGCTACAAATCCACCAGCAGCACCCCCTATTAATCCCATAATAAAAGGCTTCCCGTATCTTAATGTAACACCAAAAATAGCTGGCTCAGTAATTCCTAGTAATGCAGACATAGTGGAGGGATATGCAATAGCCTTAGTTTTCACATTTTTTGATTTGACCGCGACTGCAAATGCAGCTCCTGCTTGAGCACAGATCGAAGCAGTACTTATCGGGTTAACCAAATTTTTTCCTGTATCAGCAAGCATTTGGATTTCAATTAAATTAAGAGGATGGTGCAATCCTGTTATAACGATTACTTGATTAATCCCACCATAAATTAAACCACCAATACCAAATGGTAATTCTAAAACATATGTTACTGCATGTAATAATAATAATTCTACTTCATGAAAAACAGGACCAATTAAGAAAAACGCTAAAACTATCATAATTAATAAAGTGAAGAACGGAGATAAAATTAAATCGAGAGCACTTGGCACTCTTTTTCTAATAAATCCTTCCACCTTTGCTCCCAAAGCCCCAACAATAAATGCAGGAAGAACAGAGCCTTGATAGCCTGCAACTTTTATAATTCCGAAAAATTTTAAAGGCTCTGCTACATTTTGTGCAACATCCCATGATGTGGGCAAACTTGGATGTACAAGCATTAACCCTAACAGAATTCCTAATAATTGCGAACCTCCAAATACTTTGAAAGCAGACCAACAAACTAATACAGGAAGAAATGCAAAAGCAGTATCTGTTAATATTTGAGTAAACTTAATAAAATTATCTGAAATATGATCTGGCGTTAAACCAAATACTGCGAGGATATCAGGTTGTAAAATCAATCCTCTTACTCCCATAAATAACCCAGTAGCTACCAATGCCGGTATAATTGGCACGAATACATCGCCGAACAAACGTATCATTCTTAAAAAGATATTATCATCTTTATCTGAAGCAATCTCTTTCAATTCAGACTTTGTTGTTCCAGATACGCCTTCTTGTAACATCGCATCATAAACATGATTTACTGTACCCGTTCCAAAAATAATTTGATATTGACCAGAAGTAAAGAAGAAACCTTTAGCAAAATCAATATTTTCAATCAATTCATCATCAATTATATCCCTATCTTTTACAATTAATCTTAGCCTAGTAGCACAATGAGCCATCGAAATAATGTTGTCAGTCCCACCAATACCACGTATTACTTCTTGAGCAATATTTTTATAATTTTTATTACTCATTTCTCCCCCTCATTTCTGTTTATTAATTATCAAAAACACGCGTAATTTACGCTAACCACACAAACAAGGATAACAGGAATACGTTTACATTACGTTGCATTTTCTTACTAATTAAGGGTCATTTTTTGACCTTTTATAGTATTTGGGATTAATATTCATAGTTGATCGAAAATAGTTTCTAAATGATTTTACATTTGAAAAACCTGATTCATAGGCAATTTGTGTAATGGTTTTATCTGTTGTATTCATAAGCTCAATTGCTTTTTCTAAACAAAGATTTCTTTTAAAATCTATGAAAGTCTGTCCTGTTATTGTATGAAATAATCGAGAGAGATACGCTTCAGAATATCCACAAGCATTGGCAATTTCCTTTAAGCTAGGATTATCTTTATAGTTATTTTTTAGATGCCTTATTACAATTTCAAGTTGCTTCAATTTTAATTGTTTTCGATTATTATCTTCACATTTCCCATTAGCTCCAGAGGAAAAATTTGTTACCAATAAATATTTTAAATGAAGTATTTTACTCTGTTCCAATAAGTAGTCATATTCGTTCGTCGATACATGGTATTCTATAATTTCAGTTATTATTTTCCTAGTATAGTCTATTACTTGCGCATCATATTTGTTTTCGCAAGTGCTTAAATGAATCGATTTATTTTCTTCTTCAAGAAAATTTCCAGGAAACTGAATAATGCATACATGATTATGAGTTATACTTTGGGTAGAATGTGGGGTATTAGAATTGATTAATAGCAAATCTCCCTTTCCTAGGGTAACAATTTTCCCTTCATACCAGACTTTTAGCTTTCCTTCTACACAATAAATTAGTTCAGGACTATCGTGCCAATGCATAGGTATAATTCTTTCTGTATCTTTGGCTTTGAATGAGAAAAATTTTATTGTTTTTTTCTGATTTATTTCAATATATTCATATAGTTCACCCATCAGTAATTTATCCTTTCGCCCCTATTAAACATTTTCCATACATTATAGCAGATTAATAAAATGAAAGAATTTAAAACAATCAGTGTATTAATAAAAACTTATTAATCGCTTTCTCATTTCAAACAGAATTGATTATAATCTTTAAATTCTAATGTCATCTATTCTAATACAAAAAAGGACTCCCTTTATAAAGAAAGTCCCATTTTATATTGGTTTTCATACCGTTCTTTATTCACATTACTGATATATTCAATAGCTGGAATCTCGTTCTAGCTTTTTGATTTTACGCTTATCTTTAATCAAACGATTAAAAGACTAAGCCTTTCCCCATCATTACTTCCATCCTCTTTTAATTAACAGCTATAAGGGAGGCAACGGTCATTATGATAAAAATAAAAGAAATGGTAAACCATATTGTATTTTTAGTAGTGCTATCTTCCTCTTGTATTTTCTTTAATAAGGATACTAGATTTAAACAGAAAATAATGCAATAAACTGGTAGTAAATAAAAACCAAAAATAGCAAAAAACTCTATCATTCATTCACAACCTTAATTTTCGTATTTCCTAAACTTATAGATATTATGATTGTACATTAATGTAGAGTCTAATTCTAATTCTAATTCCATCTATATCATCTTTGCTAAATACTCATTTTCTGTTTTGATTTACTTCTACTTCATCCACATCTGCGGCACATCGAAAACCTAAATTGCCACTCGAGCTATCTATCGTGTTGCTTGTCCTTGCTGCCACTCGATAGCGATTACAATAGGAATCATGGCATAAGTAGGATCCGCCACGCAGCGATTTTGTGTTACCATTTGGAGGTCCTTTTGGATCTTGCAGGGAATCTTTCTGATGGTATGTGGGATGAAACCAGTCTGAACACCATTCCCAGACATTTCCCGCCATATTGTAGAAACCATATCCATTCTCTTCAAAACTGTCTACTGGCGCTGTCCCTAAATAACCATCTTCTATGGTATTCACTGTAGGAAACTCCCCTTGCCAAATATTACACATATGCTTCCCGTTCGGATTTAGCTCATTCCCCCATGGATATTTATTCTGTTCTAATCCTCCGCGGGCTGCATACTCCCATTCAGCCTCTGTTGGCAGCCTTTTGCCAGCCCACTTACAATAAGCCATGGCATCATTCCAAGATATATGAACAACAGGGTGATTCCAACGATCTTCTATCGAAGAATTGGGACCTTCTGGCTTTTTCCAATATGCTCCTTCTACTACACGCCACCAAGGTGTATTTCTGGGAGCTCTTGTATATATAGCAGCATCTTCCTTTGCTAACAGCAAATGAAATACAAAGGACCAGCCAAATTTTTCTGCATCTGTTTTATAATTTGTTTCTTCTATAAAACGTGCAAATTCCTCATTAGTAACTGCATATTTATCCATATAAAAGGGGCTTATCTTAACTTTCCTGATTGGTCCTTCTCCATCTAAGGGAAAACCATCTTGATCCTCTGTTCCCATTAAGAATTCTCCTCCTTGAAGAAGAAGCATATTTTTGCGGGAGTAAGAACTATTTTTTGTGAAAGTAGCATCTTCTCTTCCGAAATTTATAAAGTCCATTGACTCTCTACTTGCAGAACAACATGATTTGCTTTGTAATTCCTTATCCATACTTGTCTCCTTCCTAAAAAACAAAAATCCCTGCGATGCCAGCACCTAATAGAACAAATAAAGGATGAGCCTTCCATCTCCATAAAAAATAGAGAGAGACCAAACATATAAGCAAAAGAGAAATCATTTCCATATTAACATTTAAAGAAATAACATGATTCGAATAAGCAAATTTCCAAGCAGCATAAACAATTAAACTAGTAACAATTGGTCTTAGTCCATAAAAACTCTGTTTTACTAATTTATATTCATTTACTTTTGTAAAACAAATAGCCATTAACAGGATGATGACCAGGGAAGGAATCGTCATTGCTAAAGAAGAAATAATTCCTCCAGGAACTCCTGCTAGCTGATAGCCAACTAATGTGGCACTATTTGTTGCAATTGGACCTGGAGACATGCCGGCAATCGCCATTATATCAGTAAATTCATTCGTACTTATCCAGCCTCTAGCAGATACCCCCTGCTCAATAACAGGGATCATTGCATAGCCGCCGCCGAAAGAAACAGTTCCGATTAATAAAAAAAATAAAAATAGTTGAACGAGCATGCTATCCTCCCCCTAACTTGCTTGATCTGCTTCGTGAACTTGACTCTCCTCTTTTTCCAGCTTCACAGCCATTCCTAGTTTCTCTTTAACTTTTGCAATCATGATTCCTAGTAAAGCACCTAGTAGGATAACCACGATAGGATGAAGATTAAATATAATCATACTTACTATCATCACAATTGATAATACGGCGGTTGATTTATCAATAATGGACGTCTTTCCTATCTTTATTGCCGCATAACCGATAAGCGCCACTACTGCTCCACTAATCCCCTTAAATGCTGCATTTACAAAGACATTGTCTTGAAAATATAAATATAGACTGCCTAGAATTAATACAATCAGAAATGTTGGAAGAAGGGCGCCTAGCATAGCAACCAATGCTCCTAGAATTCCGCCTAGGCGATATCCAATAAATATAGACGCATTTACTGCAATAGCTCCAGGTGCTGTTCCCGCAAGTGCTAACGTATCTGATATCTCTCCCATTTTCATCCATTTTTTTCGGACTACTATTTCTTTCTCTATAATGGGGATCATCGCATAGCCACCGCCAAAGGTAACAGGGCTCATCTTGCAGAACACCCAAAATATTTGAAACAACGATACTTTCAACTTCATATAATCTCCCTCCGTCTATTTCAGAATAGAACGAATGAGTTTTCTGTTCTTTCTTTCATTATAGCACACTTTTATCCATTTTGGATAAAAGTGTGCAAATTAAGCAATAAACATCTAGAAATTCATAAAACTTCTAGGCATGAACTATCTATAAATCTCGTCTTACTCTATGAGAACTCCTTAATTATATATGCATAACCAAAGAGTCCTCACTTAAATTTATAAATTATCTTCTTTCTAATCCCAAACGTATATATTGCTCTTCTGGCGCATCGCTCTTCTGCATTAGATCTACTAATTTATGACTCATTTCCTTTTCCAATTCTTTATCAACTATAGGCTTTTCTTGTTTCGGGTCATTTTGGATATCAAATAATAAGCTGCCAGTCTTATAAGAATTATAATAACTCTTCACTGGAATTTTTAAGTAAGGGGAATAGTTTGTAAATCTTGTTCCTGGTTTTAATTCCGCTTTATTTATTGCTTCTTGATCTAAGAATCCCCTTATCGCGGTGACTGCTAAAGTATGATTATATAGGGGACCATTTTCTTCCTGACTGGAAGCTCTCATATAAGTATATCTTCCATCATGGATATTTACATAAGAACCGTGAGTGCCAAACAAAATGGACTTATGATTTTCTTCTTTCTCTTTTTCAAGAATCGGCAGGAGCGAATTCCCTAGCAGGAGTTTATTATCATAGGGAACATGAAAATAATCCATCAAAGTCACAGGAATATCGATCGTTTGCGATAACGCCGAACATCTAGTTCCACCTATAGTAATTTTAGGTACATGAATAAAAAATGGAATATGAATAATTTCTTCATATAAGGGAGCAATATTCTTACCAACCCAATTATGTTCTCCTAATAAGAATCCATGATCTGTATTGACAATAAGCATCGTATCTTTCCACAGATCATGTTCATCCATATAATCTAGTACTTTACCGAGGTGATAGTCACACATACTAATTAAAGCAGCATACTCTTTTTGCATGTCTTCTATATCTTTTTCTTCATAATCCCCATCATTTAATTGCTGGTAAGCTGGCCAATAAGGGATATCTTTTTTATCTTCACAATCATAAATTTTTCTATATTTCTCTGGTACATAAAACGGTTCATGTGGATCGAAGCATTCAATCTGTAAGAACCAATTATCTTTTTCCTTATGTGTGTGTAAGAAGTCTAAACCAGCTGCAATTGTTTGAACACTTGACATCTCTTCTTCCTCTTGTTGTCTTGTTCTGTTTGCAAAATGCTGGATCACAGACAATCCTTGCTTATTTAATTTATGGTTGTTTTCGTTTGGGAGTGCTTCCCCTCTTGCAATCCATCTATCGCCTTCCTGCCCGCGAAATCCTTCCCAGGTAGAATAGCGATTATGATAAGTAGCACCTCCATCCTCAAAATAATGAGAGTGATCTGTTACTAAATGTGTATACACATCATTTTTCTGCAATTCTTCAAATACAGAACGATCAAACGACTCGAGGGGACCCCATTGACGATGCAGGAAGTTATAATTCCCTGTATGCAGTTCTCTTCTTGCTGGCATACAAGGCATACTGCCACCATAAAAATGATCAAATGTTACTGTTTTATCCTGTAATCGCTTAAAATTGGGAGCATGCACCCAATTGTTATTATAATTCGGAAGAAAATTTCGAGATAAAGTATCAAACATTATCATAACTGCTCGCATTTTATTATTTCTTCTCCTCTCTGTGTAATTACTATTTTATGAATAACATAAATTTATTATATAATTGCATTCCCTATTTTTGGTCGGTTTCAGGCAGGTTGGGAAATTATCCATCATTTTGGGACAATAAAGACTAATTTCTATTTGGTATATTTTCACTGTGACTTTAATCATATATAAATCCAATGCTTTATGCTGTAATAAATAGATAATACATGGATAAGGTGGGTAGTTTAATATGATTCATTCTCCAATAGCAGCACCCTTAACTACTGTACTTTTAAAAACGGTATCAGAGGCTTGCAACCTGGCTTGTGATTATTGCTATTACAGTAAGTGTGAAAATAAGAGTACAATTCAAACATTCGATTTAGACGTTTTAGAAAAATTTATAAAGGAGTATTCCTCCTATAGCAATGGATTTATGACTTTTGTGTGGCAAGGTGGTGAACCTTTATTAGCAGGGCTTCCCTTTTTTGAGAAAGTAATTGAGTTACAAAAGAAATATGGCAAAAATGGGTCAATTATTAGTAACTCCTTGCAGACAAATGCGACCCTTATTACAAAAGAATGGGCTGATTTCTTTAAGGAATATAATTTTCTAATTGGGGTAAGTATTGATGGTCCTAAAGAAATACACAATAAAAGACGGCCAAATAGAGGGGGACAAGGCAGTTTTGCGCAAGTAATGCGCGGGATTTCTCATTTAAAAGCAGCAGGTGTGGAGTTTAATATTCTAACGGTTGTCCATGAAGATAATGTCTTAAAAGGTCAAGAATTAATGGCTTTTTATAAGGAAGAGGATTTCCGTTATATTCAGTTCATTCCTTGTATGGATTTTCAATCTCAAGATATAGATGCACCAGGAAAATTTTTAATTACTCCAAAAGAATATGGAAAATTCTTATGTGATGTCTTCGATGTTTGGTTCAATGATGGTAGCCCTGAAACTTCTATTCGTTTTTTTGATGAATATTTAAGTGTATCCTTGCATCAGCAGGCTGCCTTATGCACACATCGAAAAACTTGTCCCAAAACACTAATACTAGAATCAAATGGCGATGCCTATCCATGTGATTTTTATATCACAGAAGATCTTCGGTTAGGAAACATCGGAGAAGATAGCCTAACTGATATCTTATCAAGCCCTATCTATAATACATTCCTAACTAAGAAAGAGGATTTAGCTGAAAGATGCCTTGATTGTGAGTTCTTATCATTCTGCCATGGAGGATGTCCCCGAAATCGTAATTGGACAGAAGATGCTAATTATGATTACTTTTGCGAAAGTTTTAAGATCATCTACCAATATTCATCTGACCGGATGAATAGATTAACTAGGACCATTAAAAGCCAATGGAAACAGCAATTGATAAGAGAAGGTCATCCTCTCCCAGACCGTAATAGTTTATGTTTTTGCGGAAGTGGTAAAAAATACAAAAAATGTTGTGCGCTGCTCACTGTTTAGTAATAAAAAAAAGGAAGGATATACCTTCCTTTTCCATGTTATATTAAGCTTCTAGCGCCATTAAGGTTCCGCCAAAATTAATCTTGTGTCCGGCTGCAACTATTATATCTCTGTACTGATCATAGTTAGTAACAACAACTGGCGTAATTAATGAATAACCTGATTCTTGGATTTTATCCATATCAAATTCTATTAATAACTGGCCCTTTTCTACTCGATCTCCATCTTTAACATAAGCTGTGAAGTAATTCCCTCCTAATTGTACCGTATCCATTCCTATATGAATTAAAATTTCCGCTCCTGCGTCTGTTGTAATCCCGATAGCATGTTTCGTAGGAAAGAGGGCCGTAACTGTTCCGCCCACCGGCGATATTAATTTTCCTTCTGCGGGATTAATGGCAACCCCTTTTCCAAGTGTCCCCGAAGAAAATGCTGCATCTTCTACATCTGCTAACATTCTTACTTCTCCCTTAAGAGGGCTATATATTTCTTCATTACTAGCAGTACCTTGCGGATTGTTTGGACTTTCTTTTTCCTTTGCAGCTTGTTCTTGTTTTGCTAATTCTTCTTTTTCTTTATTCTTATCGATGCCAAATAAGTATGTTAGAATAAACCCTACTATTAAATTGGATGTCATCGCGAGGACTGCTCCCCAGAATCCCATATCGAAGCCATCAGTGGGGTTAATTTTGGTCGGCAAACCAAAAATACCAAGTCCTCCCATTGTATATGCCTTTGTTCCCATAATTCCCATAATACATCCACCTATAGCAGAAGTAATAAGGGTAATAATAAATGGTCTTTTTAACGGCAGGGTAATTCCATAAATAGCAGGCTCGGAAACACCAAATATCGCGGAGATAAAAGCTGGAATACTTAATGTTTTATATTTTTTTTGCTTTGTACGGACTAAAACACCTAACACAACCCCAGCTGTTGCTAAAGATGTTGCTGAATTAAATGCTAAGATATAATCACTGCCATGTACTGCAATATTATTGTAAGCAATCGGAATTAATCCCCAATGCAAGCCAAACATAACAAATACTTGCCACAAACCACCAACTACAATACCTGTAATAATCGGGCTTAAATCATAGACCCACAGAGTCAATTCTCCTAATAGCTTACCTAACCAAGTTGCAATTGGGCCAATAAAAATAAATGTTAATGGTACACTAATTAACAACGTAAGGAAAGGTACTAAGAAAGTTTTAACAACTGCTGGAATTACTTGCGCGAACCACTTTTCTAGCTTTGATCCAACATAGGTTGCAATTATTATAGGAATTACAGAAGAAGAATAAGACATTAAAATGACCGGTATTCCAAGAAATGTTATATGAATTGGCGATTCAAAAAGTGTTCCTGCAAATAAGGTGTACAGCGGATCACCTGCAGTCAATCCGGATAATGTCGGATAAACTAATGCAGCTCCGATTGCCATTCCAATAAAAGGATTACCACCAAATTTCTTCATTGCTGTATATCCTAAGAAAATAGGGAAGAAGTAAAATAAGGAATCCCCAACGGCATTAAGAATATGGTATGTCCCTGATGTATTTGCATACCAGCCCAATGCTACAAATAAAGCATTTACCCCTTTTATCATACCAGTTGCTGCTAATACACCTAGCGTCGGAGCAAAAATACCAGAAATCAAATCTATAAATTTATTAAAAAGTCCTTGCTTCTCTCCTGAATCTTCTTCTACTAAAGATGAATTAGATTGAAAATTCCCAACTTCTACAACCGCTTTATATACCTCAGGTACATGATTTCCAATTACTACCTGATATTGCCCGCCGCTTTTCATAACAGTGATAACATCTTCCATGTTCTTTAGTATGTCTGTATTCGCTTTACTTTCATCTTTTAATTTAAACCGTAATCGCGTTACACAATGGACAACACTGTTGACATTCTCTCTTCCACCGACGTTTTTAATAATATCTTTCGCCAATTGTTCATATTTCATCTTTGAGCCCTCTTTCTAATTTTTCTAAAACTAGAGATATCCAACCCCACTAATAGGCATAAATATTAACCAGTAAAACTATTAGCGCTTTCCAATAATCTCATCAATGCTGGAACGCTTGGTTTTTTAACTGGAATTACAATTCTTCCCCATTTGTCTCAATTACTTTTTTATACCAATCAAATGACTTTTTCTTATATCGTTTGCCTGTCCCATTTCCTTCGTTATCTAGATCTACATAAATGAAACCATAGCGTTTTTTCATTTCACCAGATCCTGCACTAACAAGATCTATACATCCCCAAGAGGTGTAGCCTAACAAGTCTACTCCGTCATCAACCGCTTCCATCATTTGTTTAAGATGTTCTCTCATATAATCAATTCGGTAGTCATCTTCAATCGTTTCATTCTCCAGTTTATCTACCGCACCTAATCCATTTTCTACAATGAATAGTGGCTTCTGATAACGATCATACAAGTTATTCATCGTTACTCGTAACCCGATTGGATCAATTTGCCATCCCCACTCAGATACTTCAAGATACGGATTTCGTAGGGAACCAAACGCATTACCAGATTTATTACCTGCATTGATAGCAGGATCTGCACTCGTTAAGCGCGACGAATAATAAGAAAACGAAATAAAATCAACTGTATATTCTTTCAGTAATCGCTCATCATCTGCTTCCATCTGCAAATTCACACCTAATTCACGAAACATCCGTTTAGTATAAGACGGATAAGCACCGCGTGACTGAACATCAATAAAGAAATATTGTTTTTGATTTTCTTTCACTGATTTCAATAGATCATGAGGATGACAAGAGTATGGATAAATTTCACCAGCAGCTAACATGCATCCAATCTTAAAATTGCTGCCATTTATTTCTCTTGCTGCTTTCGTTGCCAAACTGGAGGCAACAAGCTGGTGATGTGCTGCTTGAAATTTTATTTGATCAGCATTTTCATCATCATCGATTATTAATCCTCCACCAAAAAACGGAATATGAAGAAGCATATTAATCTCATTAAATGTTAACCAATATCTCACTTTATCTTTATAACGCTCGAAAACTACCTTTGCATATCGTTCATAATATTCAATGAGTTTACGGTTTCTCCAGCCACCATACTTTTCAACCAAATATAGCGGTGTATCAAAATGGTTTATTGTAACAAGTGGTTCCATTCCATACTTATGGCATTCAGAAAAGAGATCATCGTAAAATTTAAGTCCTTCCTGATTGGGCTCCAGTTCATCCCCATTTGGAAAAATCCGCGGCCAGGAAATAGATGTGCGAAAGACTTTAAATCCCATTTCAGCAAATAACTTTATATCCTCTTTATACGTATGATAGAAATTAATTGCCCTATGACTTGGATAATAGTCATATTTTGTTTCTAAAGCTTTTTTAGGATTATATAATGCCTCCCAGCGTTCTTTTCCTGCAGGCAAAATATCTACTAACGCTCGTCCTTTTCCGCCTTCTTGATAAGCACCTTCAGCCTGGTTAGCGGCAATGGCTCCACCCCATAAAAAGTCCTTTGGTAAACTCATTCTGCGTCTCCCTTTCTTTGCTCTTCTAGAATCTTGCCTGTAACTATCCTTCTAGATTACTAATTCACTCGCTCTAATACCTTGTTTCTTGTTTATCCTTTATACAATGAAATAATAATGTTTAATTCTTTTCATTTACGAAAGCGCCTTCTAAACGAATTATAATTTATTCCTGCTATTTGTGGATCATTTCTAGCAATCTTGGGAAAGCGCTTCATAGTTTGGGAATATTCTAGATATCCAAACTATATCTTCGATGTGATTCTTCCTTTTATATACAAAAAAACCTAGCCTTTTTATAAGGACTAGGTTTGAATAAGGACGAAGCCATAAAAATAGCTTTATTATATTTATGACTGGAATCGTAATTTATTTGAAGTTTAATCTCTTGATCATAACTAAACAGTAATTATGTTTTTCTATTCAGATATTCGGCATAACTATAGACTAACATTTCAATAATGGCATGAATTGGACTATATAAAGAATAAATATTTCTCATACTTGTTGGTGAATCTATATAGGCATAAATATTAAATGTCGAATGATTGGCTAACCAATTATTGGAGTTGGCAGTAATCCCAACTATTTTGACATTCTTTAGAATAGGGGTAGTCAATGCTTCCTTTAGAATCGGATTATTGCCCGATCCGGAAAAGACTATAAGTAAGTCTTTATCACACATTCTTTCGATCATTAGTTGATAAAGGCTTGTATGCCCAAAAGGAAGCACCTGCATCTCTTTCCCCACACCTAAGAACATTCTTTGTAATTCAGAGGCTTGGTTCTGTTGTGCCCAGCCTGTGCCAATAATATAAATATGTTCACTGCTATCAATTGCTTGAAACATTTCGTCCATATTCATATTTTTTAAATGTTCAATTGTAGTAGTAACACTATTTACGATTTGTTCGCCTAGACTACTATTAACAACAGGATTATCTGAAAAAAAATTCCCCCATTTCATGAAATTTTTCAGCTCGGTAAATCCAGAAAAACCTAGTTTTTGAGCAAATCGCAGGACTGATGATTTAGATGACAAACTGTTATTTGCAAGCTGGTTAATGCTTAACGTATGGATGATTTCTTTATTTTGTAAGATATATTTTGCTATTTCCATTTCTCCGTCGCTAAAAGAATTATATCGTTCATTTACCAAACTTTCGAGTTTCATTAGATAACCCCTTTATCCACCTTTTTAAGTTCTAGTATTCCTAAAACTATATGTAATTATATTATCACAACTTTTTTTCAAAATGGATGAAAGTTATCTCTTTATCTTTGATTATTACCAAAATAGAAATAAGGATGAAGAATATTCTCCTCATCCCACCTCGTAATATGCAGAACAAATTAACTAATGGATGTAATTAGTTATGCATATTAAAATAAGTATTATAAAGCTCGATTGCACCGCCTAAAGCAACGGATTTTTCTCCTATAGTGCTTTTTTGAATAATAATAGTATCTTTTTGATATACATTATTTTTAATCGTTTTTACTACTTCTTGATAATAAGAAGGATATTGATATATTAATTTTCCATGCAAAAACACTTTTGTAGGATGCAATATATTAACCATATTACTTATCCCAATACCATAGTAATAGGCTGATTCTAAAACTAACTCTTTTACTAATGGATCATTCTTTTCTATTGCTTCTATAATATATTCAAAAGCATTGATTTCCTTTTTTGGAAAAGAAACTTCCTTTTTCTCCATTATTTTTTCCAATAGTGCTTCATAGGTTGTATAAGTGGCTAAGCATCCTTTTTTTCCACAAATACATTGTCTTCCATTAATATCAATAACGATATGCCCAGCTGCACTCGAATCACCTTCATGATTATTGCCGATTATTCCTCTTTCTAAAAATCCAGTTCGAACACCATATCCATTGATACAATACAAAATAGAATCATCTAACAAACTGTTTAAGTAGTATTCTGCATATGCTGCTGTATTTGCACCATTGTTTAAAGTGATTGGCACAGGAAATTCCTGTTTTAGAATATCTACAATTCGTACATTATTCCATGCACTAGCTGCAAAACTATCAGGATTAAGAATGATTCCTTTTTCCCTATCCAGCGGGCCAACAGAACCTATCCCTATTCCGAGTAAGTACTCTTCCTCAATCTTATGCATCTCTAATAACTTCCTTAAATCCGAAATCAATTTAGGAACTAATCTATCTGGTGTATCTGTAGTCTCAAGCTTTGTTTGTATCTTTCCTAATTCTTCAAAGGCAATATTAGTAAGAATACAAGTTACATGTGTCCTAGATATATCAATCCCAATCACATATGCAGCATCTGGCAGAACCGCATAATAGGTAGGTGGCCTTCCTCCTGTTGGTTCTCCTTTTCCATCATTGTATATATATCCTTTATCATGTAATTCATAGATAATTCTTGTTAAAGTTGTTTGAGGTAAATGAAATACTTGTAACATCTCGTTCTTAGAGGCTCTTTTATGTAAATGAATGTATTTATAAATTTGTTTTTTGATATTATTTTTCTCGGAAGTATCTAATAAAAATTCCTTTAACATATCATCACTCTGTTCCATGTTTTTTTGTTAATATATCATACCTATTGAATAATATGGAAGAATTAAATCATTCCTTTATCAAAATCCCTTAAACTCCAGCTGCTTCTCCAATTATTTTTATATTACTCTTTAAAAAAGACTAACATGGATTCTTTATTTAAGACCTAATTCATTTCTCTCGCATAATGAATAGCCACTCTTTTATAATAAAACAAAAGGAGGAGTAGCAAATGGATTATGTTAAATTAGGATCTACTGGTTTAGAAGTCTCTCGTCTTTGTCTTGGTTGTATGAGTTATGGGGAACCCGATCGTGGCGGACATGCATGGACATTAACAGAAAATGATAGTCGTCCCTTTATCAAAAAAGCATTGGAGCTTGGCATTAACTTTTTTGATACTGCTAACGTCTACTCTGATGGATCAAGTGAAGAGATAGTAGGACGGGCATTGCGTGATTTTGCCAATCGTGATGAAGTTGTGCTTGCTACAAAGGTACATGGAAGAATGCGTCCAGGTGCTAATGGAGCTGGTCTTTCCCGCAAAGCAATTATGAGTGAAATTGATAATAGTTTAAAAAGGCTTGGCACCGACTATGTTGACCTCTACCAAATACATAGATGGGATTATGAAACACCTATTGAAGAAACAATGGAAGCATTACATGATGTTGTCAAAGCTGGCAAAGCCCGCTACATTGGTGCATCCTCCATGTTTGCATGGCAATTTTTAAAAGCAAATCATGTAGCAGAGAAAAATGGCTGGACTCGTTTTGTTTCCATGCAAAATTACTTAAATCTGCTCTACCGAGAAGAAGAACGAGAAATGCTGCCCCTCTGTAAAGAAGAAGGTATTGGAGTTATCCCTTGGAGCCCGATGGCACGCGGCCGCTTAACTAGAGATTGGGAAGACACAAGTACGCGTAAAGAAATGGATGCCTTTGCAAGAACATTATACTCCCAAACAGAAGTAGCAGACCGTCAAGTAGTCGAGCGAGTGAAAGCAATAGCAGAAAAACGCAGTGTGCCTCGTGCCCAAGTTGCCCTTGCATGGGTTTTACAAAAAGAGCCTGTTACTGCTCCAATTATTGGTGCAACGAAACTGCATCATCTAGAAGATGCGGTTGCTGCACTTTCTTTACAATTGTCACACGAAGAAATCGCTAGCTTAGAAGAACCATATGTCCCACATCCAGTTCTAGGGTTCAAATAATTTTTTTTAACCGGGCGTAACCATTAATGTTCGTCCGGTTATTTTAAAAAAGGGAAAAAAATTAGTTTTCTCCCATTAAAGCGAAAGATAAGCTAATTTTCCCCTCTTGATAAAGTTCCCAATCTTTTTTATCTATACTGTAGATAAGCAAGGTTATTGTCGTAAATATTGCTTTAAACTGAGCGAGTTTCAACGTAGTATCATCTACTTCGCCATAGTTAGTAAAAAATTGTTTTCTCCCTTCAGAAGGGCACAGACTGTAGGCAATCGATAAATCCACGGCAGGATGACCAATATGCGTATCTCCCCAATCAATAATTCCCGTTAGTTCCTTTTTTTCATTAATAAGCATATTGCGAATATGGAGATCACCATGTGTAAGGACATGAACAGTTGGGACTGCTATATGGGTTAATTTTTTTGCATAGTCTTCTACTAAATGGAATAAAGCTATATCTTCATGCATACGCAGCTTCTTAATCGAATCGATTAAGCGGGATTTTCTTTTATCAATATGAAGTCGATCAAATTCATCGTATGGAACAAGCTTGAATTGCTCGGTGGAGAAAGAATGCAATTTTTTCAAGAAGCGTGCTAATGGCTTTGCCATCTGAATTCTTTCCTTATTCGTTAAACCTTCTGGAGTATTTCCTGGTAAATGCTCATATCCTATAAAAATTCGCGGAAAGATCCTGCTCGCTGACCCTATATAAACCGGCTTAGGTATGGGGATAGGCAGCTGATCTGCAATAATCCGCAATAGCTCCCATTCACTTGTTAAAAGTTTCACCGCTATTTCTCTTCTTGGGAAGCGAAACGTATAACAATCGTTAACGAGAAGGATTGTATTATCAAACCCTTCCCCTATTTCTCTAATAGAATACACACTGATTGGAAACTGTTCCTCCACCAATTGAGAAGCTTGCTCCTTTGTTATGGTGTATTCGGGCTCCCATATATTTGGCATTAGACTCCCTCCTTTCTAATCATTTTAATGATAAACAAAAATAAAGCCAACCAAAGAATAAAATCTATTCTTTGATCGGCTTCGTCATAGAAGGATTAGAGGACTAAATGGTCCGCAACCACCATTGCAATAATTGGTAAAAAGTAAAGGGTAAACGAGTAATAGGTTAGTGGTCATTGGTTTAGCCAGCACCATGTAAACGTACCTTTGTACACAAAAAGAGAAATCCTTCTATCCTTGAATAGGAGTCTCACCTATTCAAGGCAAAAATGGATAAGTAAGTGGCGTTCCTTCCGCACTTTTTCAAGGCAGGAGCAGCAATTTTGATGCCTGCCCGTTAAGCATGCTAAAAAAAATTAAAAATATTTTTCCCCATCAAATTCTAGCTCAATTTGATAGTTTTTGCTGTTAATTAAATTGGATAAACGGTTTGCTTTTCGTTCACATTCTAAGCTTTTTATACGATATTCCTCTGGTTCAAAGGTCGCTACCTTCATTAGTTGAACTGTTTCACTATAAGAATAGACGTATTCTTCCTTTTCCGCTGCCGCAAACTCTTTATATTTTCGTGCCTTTGCGCGGAGCTGTGTCGCCAGTTCAATTGCTTCCACAATGGTGATATTCGTATTTTCAAAGCTAATTTCGTTTTCGATATTGGCACAATACATTAATTTATCAAGCAATCGATAATCAGCTCGTACTTCTTCTAGCTCTTTCTCTACATCAAGGATTGTTCGTTTTTGCTTCGGAATAGGCTTGCCTGCTTCAACTTGTACAAATGCAACTCTATCCATTTCCTCCTCTAGTTCATGAATTCGCTTAGAAAGGACACTTTTTAATTTAACTGCTTCTGCTTGTGAAATTTTATTCATCTTTACCTCCAATAGGAAATGTTAGTATAACTGGGGAATTATCTTGAGGCTATTAATTGGAAATTACTAGAATCCTATTTTACTATTAAATAAGTATTTTTTTCAACTATTAACCTATAAGTACAAAAAAAGGATTCCTTAAAAAAGGTCATCCACTGTTTTTTTTCTTATTCTTTTATGATTACTTCCGGTTCCTCTTTTTTCGTCTTTATGATAAACATTGAAATGGCTTGAACAATCGCAATACAGCCCAGCATGATTCGAGTATAGAAATGATCTACAAGGATAGCACTGACAGCTAAGCAGATATAGCACGTGATAATGATTTTGATTTTCTGCTTTTTCGTCAATTCGCCTTTACGAAATCCTTTCACATAGTCACGATAAAACGTTGTAGAACGAAACCATTTATTAATACGCTCAGAACCCCGTGTATAGAAAAAGGATGTTAATAATAAAAAAGGTGTAGTTGGCAGCAAAGGCAAAAAGGCTCCAATTATTCCTAAAACCAAAAAAACTGTCCCTAGAAATATATAGATCCATCGATAAATAGGCTTCATCTTTTGCTCCCTTCCTACCCTTTTTAAGCAACATTCCATTTCATAAACGGCCAAATTCCTAACGTCTTTTTCTTTTCGCTCCTCTAACAACATCTCTTAAACCAAAAAGAAGCATAATTACACCAGAGGATAAAAACTCCACACGGAAGATATCCGTATCAAGCACTCCTGCTGCATAAAGAACAATTCCAATGACATTAATTAACAGAATGATATTTACGATTTTTGTCATTTGCTTTCCTTTCTTAGGATTAACTTCTATCCTAATCACGTACAGTATGTAATTACTATTATTGAATGAAACAATCTACGTTACACTATTCTACTTCGCCATTTTACAATAAAAAGAAGGAAATAACTATGTTTTCTTTTAAAATGGGATAGAAAGATTTAGTCTGTCTCCAATATTTTCCCCTTGTTTGTAAATACATAAACTTTAGAGAAAGCAAATTAGCTCATTTTGTCAAAAAGTTCATTTTCCTTAACATTTCGATAACGAATCTTGTTATTAATGACTTAAGAATTATGCTTAGAAAAGAATAGTACCATTTCCACCACTTATTCCATTCAATTAATTTTGTCTTATTTTCAGCCCATAATTCAATAATAAAAAAGGGAAGAGTAAAAAAAATCAATTTATAGAAAATAGCAAAGGGCTTATCTCTCTTCGTTAATTGATTATAGAAAACAGTAAATGTCGGATAAATTAAGAAATCAAATAATATATGTATATTAAATATCTTCGGCAGAAAGCGAACTGGATATCTAATTACTTTATGAGATGTTAAAAGCATATCAAGCAAACCATTGGTAATAGCATTATACACAAACACAATAATCCAATCTCTAATTGGGGGGTTTCTATATAAAATCGGCAGCAGGATCAATAAATTCCCGATAAGTAATCCATTTAAAAATCGTTTCTCCATTTTATTTTTCTCCATTAAATACCACCTCAGCATTAATATGCGCTTCCTTGAGCGGTTTATTCGATACTTTTGAATTATGTATTAGTTACAAAGGTAAATGGAATACTAAACCGTAAAGGTGGTGGATGTAATGGATTTCCCAACTATACAAACAAACTTCTGGGATGCTGTCATCGCAGTCCCTGTAGTGATGATTATGACACAATTACTGAAAATGATGATAAAGATACCGAAAAAATATGTTCCGACCATCGCCCTAGCTTTGGGATTATTGATTTCTGTCTTTATTAGTCATAGACATAGTCTTGTTGCTGGTTTGTTTATGGGCTGGTTTTACGGCTATTCAGCCATTGGTTCCTATGCTTCTATGAAAACAACGATTTTAACTTTTCTTGAAAAGAGGAAGAAAAAGGCAGGCAAATGATAAGATATTCAATCGCAACCATATTTAATCGTATACAGTTTATTTGAGGATGCATGGAAAGTTTCTCTGCCATTCAAATAAGTAACTTCTTAGCTATATTTTCACAAATGTAGTGACACTTCTTTTAGAAGCAATGGTTCGGCTTGAAAGATCTTCCCGCCATCTTTTAGGATCCAATTGATATGCACCATATTGATCCTTATACGTTTTCTTCCAAAGATTAATGGTTCTTGCTTCTTCTGGAAAATTTTCAGAGAGCGTTATACCATTTCGTCCTTCTTCATAAATATAGTGTTCCACAACATCCCCTAATTGCATAAAGTCATCAAGAAAGATTATTAACTCTCTATCATCTTCATCCACTTCATAAACATATGGTAATGTAAAAGGTAATACCTCTTTATATGCTTCACCACTTAGAAAAGAGTAGTTATTGTCTCCTTCATGAAATTCAGGAATAGCTCGCATGGTAGCAATAAAATAATGACTCGTCATTTTTCCACTTCTTTCTCTAGAATTAATTTAATATCGGAGTAAAACCTACTCTTTTTTAATATTTGCTAGTATTGTATAATATCAATTACCAAACGGTAAACAATCTACTTAAGAATTGGGGATGAAAATGAATAGATTTTCTCTTGCTACTATATTAACAATTTTTATTCTGATTTTATTTATGATGGATATGATTACCGATAAACTTTTTGTGTCATAGCCTTTATTCCTTTGAGTATTTGGATGCTATTTATCGGTGTCTCTGAATTTAAAAAAACATTAAAAAATAGAAGTACTGTTGAAGAAGATGCAAACAAGCTTAAATAAGAAAACACAAAAATATTCCTTTTTACTCTTTCTTACTAGTCATTCTTCACAAAGTGATGGTCTCTCTAAGTTTTAATCTTTGTAAAAGTAAAGACTTGTATCAGTCATTAAATTTTGTATACATTTAGACTTGTTAGGCCTACATAAGTACCATTTTGTCAAAAAGAGTCTAATAATGGCCAAATGAGAGAGTGCTCTTAAGAAAAAAGTATTATAACATAGACGTCCTATTCCATCACACTTGTCCTATCAAAAAAACACAACCCATTTGATGAGTTGTGCTTCTATTTTTTATGCGTACATCTGTCCCTCCTCCTCTTTCCGGAAGAAACTTGCCATAGCATTGAACACATCGGCTTTTTGTCTTAGTAAGTAGTAGCGGAATCTTTCATCTTGAATATTTTTGTAGGCAGACATGAGCGTACTGTGTCGATTGTATTGGTTAACTTCCCCATAGCCAAACATATTGGATACTTCCATCAGCTCTTCTACTAGCTTGACACATCGAGCATTATCGGACGTTAAATTGTCTCCGTCTGAAAAATGGAAGGGATAAATATTAAATCTGCCTGGATCATACTTATCATTAATCAATTCTAATGCTTTGCGATAAACAGAAGAACAAATCGTGCCACCGCTTTCTCCTTTAGAAAAGAAATCTTCTTCCGACACAACTTTTGCTTCCGTGTGATGGGCAATAAATTCTATTTCTACTGTTTCATATTTGGTGCGAAGAAATCTCGTCATCCAGAAGAAAAAGCTTCTTGCCATATACTTTTCCCATAACCCCATCGAGCCGCTCGTATCCATCATCGCAAGGACAACTGCTTTGGACTCTGGTTTTTGTACTTCGTTCCACGTCTTGAATTTTAAATCCTCGGGATAAATCGGGTGAAATGCTGGTTTCCCAGACATGGCATTGCGCTTAAATGCTGAGATCATTGTTTTTTTCTTATCAATATTACCCATTAAGCCTACTTTTCTAATATCATTAAATTCAATATTTTCCACAACAATTTGATCTTGTTCTTTTCGTTTTAAATTCGGTAATTCTAATTGCTTAAATAGAGCTTCTTCTAATTCCATTAAAGAGACCTCTGCTTCAAAATAATCTTCTCCTGCTTGATCTCCTGCTCCTTGCCCTTTTCCTGGGCCTTTTTGATTTCCAGAACCATCGCGTGCGACCACATCGCCAACTTGACTGTCTCCATTCCCTTGCCCAATATGTTTGTTTTTATCGTAATTATATCGAATCTTGTATTCATCTAATGAACGAATCGGAATTTTTACAACTTCTCGCCCATTTGACATGACGATGTTTTCTTCTGTAATTAAATCAGGGAGGTTATTTTTAATGGCCTCCTGCACCTTTTCCTGATGTCGCTGTTGATCATCGTGGCCTTTGCGATGGAGGGACCAATTTTCTTGGGATATTACAAACTGATGTTTATTTTGCTTTTCGGTCATTTTACCCCTCCTAAAAATTTTTTCTACGTTTTGTGCACATATGAAGTCCTTTGCGCATACACTAATTTGGGTATCACTCTATCTGAATAAAGTGATTACTCTATCATATGCAGTTGTCTTAAATAATTTACTAATAATTTCGATAATTTTACTTTTTTTAGAAAAAGCTTTAGATATGCTCCAATTATTCACTTTTCTTTATCTTTAGGCGAAAAGAGGAACAGACGTCTTTTAGCCTGTTCCTCCTTGACCAATTTAATTAACGATTTAATAAGCTTCCTACATAACGCAGCAACTCATTTGCTGAAGTGGAATTATAGCCGTGTTCATCGATAAGGCGTGCAACCACTTCATTTACTTTCTTCAATTGCTGTTCATCTGGTGTCTTAGTAGATGTAGTAATTTTTACAACATCTTTCAGATCTGCGAATAACTTCTTCTGGATAGCTTCCCGTAAGCGATCATGAGAGTTATAATCAAATCTTTTTCCTTTTCTTGCATAGGCAGAAATGCGAATCAAGATTTCTTCACGGAAAGATTTCTTTGCATTTTCGGAAATACCAATTTGCTCTTCAATCGAACGCATTAGTTTTTCATCTGGATTGATCGGCTCGCCCGTTAATGGGTCACGAAGCTTATTTTTATTGCAATAGGCTTCTACATTATCTAAATAGTTATCCATTAACGTTTTCGCTGACTCTTCATACGAATAAACAAATGCCTTTTGTACTTCTTTCTTCGCAATTTCATCATATTCCTTCCGTGCTAAGGAAATGCAATTTAAATACTTTTCTTTTAATTCATTCGTAATAGAAGAATGCTGATCCAAGCCTTCTTTTATAGATAAAAGCACATCTAATGCATTGATGCTTGTGACATCTTTGCGAATAATGGTAGAAGAAATCCGATTAATCACATAACGGGGATCAATGCCACTCATTCCTTCATCGCCATATTCATTTTGCAGTTCCTTCAAATCAGCCGAACTGAAGCCTTCTACACTTTCGCCATCATATAGACGCATTTTTTTCACTAAATCAATATCACCTTTTTTCGGCTCCTTTAATCTAGTTAAAATCGTAAAGATAGCGGCTATCTTTAAAGTGTGTGGGGCAATATGAACATCGGCAACATCACTTTCGCGAATCATTTTCTCATAGATTCTTTCCTCTTCTGATGCTTTTAAATTATATGGAACTGGCATGACAATAATCCGGGAATGCAGTGCTTCATTCTTTTTATTGGAAATAAAGGAGCGATATTCCGTTTCATTTGTATGGGCCACAATCAACTCATCAGCAGAAATGAGAGCAAACCTTCCCGCTTTAAAGTTTCCTTCTTGTGTTAAGGATAATAAATGCCATAAGAATTTCTCATCGCATTTTAACATCTCCTGGAACTCCATCATCCCTCGGTTTGCCTTATTCAGCTCTCCATCGAAGCGATAGGCTCTTGGATCTGATTCAGATCCATATTCAGCAATTGTCGAGAAATCAATACTTCCCGTTAAGTCAGCAATATCTTGGGACTTCGGATCAGATGGACTAAAGGTTCCTATTCCAGTTCGCTTATCTTCTGAGAAAAATACTCTTTCGACGATTACATCTTCGATTTTTCCATTATATTCTTCCTGAAGTCTCATCATATTAAGTGGTGATAAGTTTCCTTCAATGCGGATTCCATATTCATCATAAAAATCTTTTCTTAGACTATGTGGGATCATATGAAGTGGATCTTCATGCATTGGGCAGCCTTTAATCGCATATACCGCTCCACGATCCGTGTACGTATATGCTTCTAAGCCTCTTTTTAACATGGTTACCAATGTCGATTTCCCACCGCTGACTGGACCCATTAGTAATAGAATACGTTTCCTTACATCTAAACGCTTAGCAGCTGGATGGAAATATTCCTCTACTAATCTTTCTAACGGCTCTTCTAAACCAAAGAGCTGATCAGAGAAAAATTTATATTGTTTTTTTCCATTTACTTCATCAATACCTGCATCTTTAATCATGTTATAAACCCTTGAATGCGCGGATTGACCAACCCATGGCTTTTCCTTCAATATTTCTAGGTACTCTTCAAATGTCCCTTCCCACTTCAACAACTCTTCTTCTTGTCTATGCATCTCGATTTTCTTTAATATACTCATATGGACCTCCCCTGTCACTTTATCAGAGACGATTAATATAATCTATGCACCAGCGAATACGAACATGCTTAAAAGAGGGAATAGTTTTTTTAGTGAAGCGAACTAATTGGAGGAAAAACCTTTTCTTTCGTAGGGGGACCGCTATCTTATAATCACTAATTTCTTACGCTCTTGTATTAGAAGTTAAAACCATCAAAAAAGAAAAATTGACTTGTAAAAATATACCTTTATAATTAGCACTAGGTACTAATACTAACTAATAATAAAATATGAGGTGGATCAAATGGTCGGAGCGAGAATAACAGCTATCGGTACTTATGTACCTAAACGAAGATTAACTAATTTAGAACTTGAGCTAATGGTTGATACAAATAATGAATGGATTATTCAAAGGACTGGAATAGAAGAACGCCGAATAGCTCGTTCTGATGAATTCACTAGCGATTTATGTATCTCTGCTGTTAAAGATTTAATGCAAAGGTACAATAAAAAAGTTAATGATGTAGATATGATTATTGTAGCAACAAGTACACCTGATTTTCCATTTCCCTCTGTAGCAAGCATTATACAGAATAAATTAGAAATATCCAATACAGGTACCATTGATTTAAGTGCAGCTTGCGCAGGATTTGTTTATGCCTTACACACCGCACACGGATATATCGCATCCGGACTACACAAAAAGATACTTGTTATAGGTGCGGATACATTATCAAAGATTACGGATTACAACGATAGAAGTACCTGTATATTATTTGGAGATGGTGCAGGAGCTGTTTTAGTGGAAAGAGACGAGAAAACAAGCAGTTTCATTGGATTTCATTTAGGAAGTGATGGAAGCGGAGCACAATTTGTATATCGTCCTGGCTTGACAAAAAAAGTAAATGATATTGAATTAATAGATACAGAGTATCTTGTTCAAAATGGTAGAGAAGTTTTTCGATGGGTTGTTAGGAATGTGCCAAACAATGTTAAGAAAATTTTAGATAAAACACATATCAGTATGGATAAAATAAATTGGTTTATACCTCATAGTGCTAATTTAAGGCTAATCGAACCTATTTGTGATAAATTGGGGTATCCGATGGAAAAAACTTTATATAGCTTAACCAAATTTGGCAATACTTCTGCTGCTTCCATCCCTTTAGCACTTGACCTAGGTATTCGAGAAGGAAAAGTAATGAACGGGGACAAAGTACTAATGTACGGCTTTGGTTCAGGTTTGGTTCATGCTGGAGAACTTTTAGAAATAAATTTTGACGAAGCTAATAATGAAACAAGTACGTTATAAAGAACATCTTAATGCCACTATTTATTAAAAGTTCATTAATCATTTTTAAAGCGAGAAAAATGACGTGTCAAATTCACACGTCATTTCTGTCATTTTATCGATTTGCATCTTAAAACGAAACCCTTCAGTATTCCTCGACACTGTTTTTTTACTTATTTCAAATCAAACTTCTTCTGCTGCACAAATTCCTTCATATACATACGTGATTTTTGCTCAAAATTAGCAGCCATTTGCGCAGTCCATGTATCCGATCTTGCTCCATTTGTTCTTTCCTGATAATAAGCTTTGATTTCTTCATTATATTCCTGTAGACCTTTTTTATATTGTGCTTCATCTTGCTCATATTGATCTTCATGATAAATATGATGAAAAGGAGCTCTAGGCTTTTTCTCTG
Organism: Niallia sp. FSL W8-0177; assembly: GCF_038006285.1. Taxonomy (NCBI): domain Bacteria; kingdom Bacillati; phylum Bacillota; class Bacilli; order Caryophanales; family Bacillaceae; genus Niallia; species Niallia sp. FSL W8-0177. Next base: position 289,516 of record NZ_JBBOUX010000001.1, on the reverse strand, counting down.
TTTGTTGGTCTGGATGACCTACTACTAAAGCAAATAACGGCAGAACATAATCAGGCGTTTTCAATAGCTGACTTACTTCCACTAAATTATTGCGAATACCACCTATATAACAAATACCAAGTCCTAATGATTCTGCAGCAATGGCCATATTTTGCGAAGCAAGCGCAGCATCAATAAGGCTTACCATAAACTTTTCCGTGCTTTCAATGGAGTCCTGAGCGGCTTCCTTCTTTCCTTCCATTTCAGCAGCAACTGTATGACGATATAAATCAGCACAGAAAATAAATAAATGACCATTATTCTCTACGTATTGCTGATTTCCGGCTAGGACTGCTAGTTTTTTCTTTTTCTCCTTATCCTTTACCCCAATAATACTATATGCTTGTACAAAGCTAGAGGTAGAAGCACTTTGCGCAGCTTCAACAAGGAGACGAATTTGCTCTTGTGTTAACTCCTCATCTGTAAATTTTCTAACAGAATGATGATTGAGTATGGTTTCGATTGTTTGATTCATGAGATCTTCTCCTTTGTTTTTTCTTATTGTCTCCCAAAATTACTGATAGTAACTATAATATAATATACCAATAATCTTTTAGACCAAAAGAATTAGCTTGCTAAACTAGCTGCTTTTTTCACTGTATTTCAAAAAAATAAACAAGTATACGTAGAATCTTCGTATACTTGTTTCGATTTATCCAGTTTTCTGGTTTCATTTTATTTTAAATGAGCGAAGTTTTGCTGTCTTAAAGCCTCATAAATAAGGACAGCTGCTGTATTCGAAAGGTTGTAGGAAAGAATATTGTCCGTCATTGGAATTCGTAACGTTTTATTTACATTATTCTGAATGACTTCTTCAGGGAGACCTGTTGTTTCACTTCCGAAAATAAAATAATGCTCTTTATTTATCGCACTGTAATCGAAGGAGTCATATGGAGTTTCCCCTGCCTTCGTCACATAGTAAAAAGCTCCACCTTCATTTTTATCGTAAAATTCCTCTAAAGAGTCATAATAATAAATCTTAACAAACTCCCAATAATCTAAGCCGGCTCTCTTTAACGCTTTATCCTCCATAGAAAATCCAAATGGTCGAATTAAATGAAGCACCGTGTCTGTTCCCGCACATGTTCTGGCTATATTGCCTGTATTGGAAGGAATTTGTGGTTGGTATAAAACAATATGTATTGCCAAGTTTGTCACCTCTAACTATTACTTTCCGTTCCATTATACACTTTGTGAAAAGGAAATGCGAAAGAGATAAATCTCTTTTTTATCCATCAATAATCGTAAAAAATTTGTATTTAATATTCGGTGTATAAGCTGTCGAATCTTCATATTTCCAGTAACGCATGCGACTATTATACGTATGCGCATTTACTAATGGCTCGCCATTCGCATCTTTTCCCGTAACAATTGTTGTATGATTATATTTCCCATCACCTTCAAAATCATAGCAAATGACATCTCCAAGCTTTAACTCCATGGCACTATCCACCCGCTTTGCCCGCAAGCCAGCAGTAGAGGTTTCCAAGTATCTTGGGAACGCATTTGCTACGGCCCAGCTATAACTCCAATTATTATTTTGCATCCACCAGCCTTTATTTCGATTAGGATAGCCTCTCATTGGTGCCCCGCCTTCATGGACACACTGAGATATATAATTGGTGCAATCTACTTCAAATTGATGGTATTTCGGATTATAGCTATTCCACCATTTTTCTGCATATTGAACAGCCTTTAAACGATCATACTTATAGCGGCTTTCTCTTTCTTTCGTTTCTCGCCATTCTTCCGCTAATGGCACCTCTCGATAGTCTTCTGGATAAGCTGGGAGAACCTCTGTATCTTCAATTATTACCCCCTTGTAAACAACAGCTTTTCTATTTTCCACCTCTTCTTCAATCAAAAAAAGCTCGCCTTGCTTGATAAAATATTGAAGATGAACAGAATACACTAATTCTTCTGTCTCATCCGCCTTTTTTTCCATATCTTCAATTTTCCCTTTTGCCTTTACATGAACAATTTCAGCCTTTCTTTTATACATGCTATTTCTTTTTCTCTCTAATTTTTCATCCACTATTGCTTCCCTATCCTTTGTAACGCATTGCTGAATCCTTTTCTCGATTAACTCCATTAATTGTTGTCTCATTCCATCTACTCCCTTCATTAATAACTATGTTAAAGCGGAGTAGAAGTATACAAAAAAAGAAGGCATTGCTAGCCTTCTTTTTTCTTCTCGTATTAATTTGTTAAAATGATAAAGAGTATTTTTCTAATGAACGCCTGTTTTCTGCTTGCTCTGTGGATTTTTAGCGTTCATCCAACTGCTGAACACCACTTTTTCTCTTGCTCCACGAGATTTCGGCTTTCATTCGACTTATGAACACCACTTTTCCCCTTGCTCCACGGGATTTCAGCTTTCATTCGACTTATGAACACCACTTTTCCTCTTCCTCCACGGGATTTCGGCTTTCATCCGACTGATGAACACCACTTTTTCTCTTGCTCCACGGGATTTCGGCTTTCATCCAACTGATGAACACCACTTTTTCTCTTCCTCCACGGGATTTCGGCGTTCATTCGACTGCTGAACACCACTTTTTCTCTTCCTCCACGGGATTTCGGCTTTCATTCGACTTATGAACACCACTTTTCCTCTTCCTCCACGGGATTTCGGCTTTCATCCAACTGATGAACACCACTTTTTCTCTTCCTCCACGAGATTTCGGCTTTCATCCAACTGCTGAAAACCACTTTTTCTCTTCCTCCACGGGATTTCGGCTTTCATCCAACTGCTGAACACCACTTTTCCTCTTGCTCCACGGGATTTCGGCTTTCATCCAACTGATGAACACCACTTTTTCTCTTGCTCCACGAGATTTCGGCTTTCATTCGACTTATGAACACCACTTTTCCCCTTGCTCCACGGGATTTCAGCTTTCATTCGACTTATGAACACCACTTTTCCTCTTCCTCCACGGGATTTCGGCTTTCATCCGACTGATGAACACCACTTTTTCTCTTGCTCCACGGGATTTCGGCTTTCATCCAACTGATGAACACCACTTTTTCTCTTCCTCCACGGGATTTCGGCGTTCATTCGACTGCTGAACACCACTTTTTCTCTTCCTCCACGGGATTTCGGCTTTCATTCGACTTATGAACACCACTTTTCCTCTTCCTCCACGGGATTTCGGCTTTCATCCAACTGATGAACACCACTTTTTCTCTTCCTCCACGAGATTTCGGCTTTCATCCAACTGCTGAAAACCACTTTTTCTCTTCCTCCACGGGATTTCGGCTTTCATCCAACTGCTGAACACCACTTTTCCTCTTGCTCCACGGGATTTCGGCTTTCATCCGACTTATGAACGCCTCTTTTCCTCTTCCTCCACGGGATTTCGGCTTTCATCCGACTTATGAACGCCTCTTTTCCTCTTCCTCCGAAAAATTTCAGCATTCATTCCTATTAATTATTTTGCTAACCGCTGTAATGCATCGTCCATTTCTTTTAATACTTCATGATCAGATTCTTGTTGTTTGGCTGATTCTAGGGCTGTCTTTGATTCATCGCCGCCGATTTTCCCAAGTGCCCAAGCGGCTGTTCCTCTTATTACTGGTCTTGGATCTTTGTTCATGACTGTAATTAAATCACCGATTGCACCTTCTTCTTTAAAATGGGCAAGTGCAATAATCGCATTACGCTGGATCGGCTTCTTCCCACGCCATGAACCAGAAATATGACCATATTTTTCTTTAAATTCTTTATTACTGATAAAAAGAAGTGGTTGAAGCAATGGTTTTGCGATTTCAGGGTCTGGTTCCATTTCTGGATGATTATGAAAATCAATGCCCTTATTTTTTGGACAAACCGTTTGACATGTATCACAGCCATAAATTCGATTTCCAAGCTTTTCTCTGAATTCTTCCGCTAAAAAGCCCTTTGTCTGTGTTTGAAATGCTATACATCTTTGTGCATTTAATTGTCCACCTTGAACAAGGGCACCTGTTGGACATACATCAATGCATTTATTACAAGTTCCACATTGATCCTCCATCGGTGTATCAGGCTCGATTGGAAGATTGGTAATCATCTCGCCTAAATAAACATACGAACCAAATTCAGGAGTAATGATTGCACAGTTTTTTCCAGACCAACCAATTCCCGCTCGCTGGGCAACTGCACGATCCACCAATTCCCCGGTATCAACCATTGACTTACACAAAGCATCTGGAATTCGTTCTTTTATATAATCTTCAAGCTTTTGCAAGCGATCTTTTAAAACAACATGGTAATCTGTTCCCCAGGAAGCACGACAAAAAATCCCTCTGCGCTCCCCTTTTTTGCTAACTACTCTTTCCTTCATTTTAGAAGGATAAGCTAATGCAATTGAAATAATGGACTTTGGCTGATGTAATAGAAGGGAGGGATTTACCCGCTTCTCAATATCCTTCTCTTCAAAACCAGATTGATAGTTTAACTCCTGCTGGGTTATTAGTCGTACTTTCATTTCTTCAAAGGTGCTCGCACTCGTAAAGCCTATTTTATCGATCCCGATCGTTTTACTATATGCAATGATATCTTTCTTGAATTCACGGTAATCCATAGGGCCCCCTCCTTCCTTTTCATTGGTTTTTTATAAAGATTACGCTAAAATATAGAATAACATAGACAACTATTATATTGGAGGTGTATATATTGGATATTTCAATCGCAAAAGAGATTAAAGAACGGATACCCAATTTTAAGATTGGCTTCATTCATTATCAAGGCATGCAAGTAATGGACACCCCGCAAATGATTAAAGGGCGGATGCGACTTTTTCAAGAGTCTATTTTTTTTGATTTAGAAGATAGTAATGTAACGGATATCCCTTCTATAAAAGAATGGCGGGAAATCTTTAAAAAGACAGGCAAAGATCCAAATCGTTATCGTCATTCAGCCGAAAGCCTGCTGAGACGCATCAAAAAACAGAATTACTTAGAACCAATTAATAGTAGTATTGATATTAATAACTTCTTTTCCCTTCAATATGGTATTCCGATCGGTATTTATGATTGTGCCAATCTTCAAGGAAAAATAAACATACGTATCGGAAAAGAAAGCGAACAATACGCTGGTCTTAACGGAAGAATAAATTCGATTGAAAATTTGATTGTATCAGAAGATGAACTTGGTCCATTTGGAAGCCCCTTTGTCGATTCAGACAGAGCCCCTGTCCAATCATCTACGAAAAATGCCATTCAAATCATTTATCTCCCACCCTCTATTGCAAATGAAAAAGCCAAACAAATGGTAGAATCTCTACTTAAAATGTTTCTACAAGTTCATGGAGGAGAAGCCACATTTTCCATTGTGGAATAATATAGTTGGGAGAAGCGTTTTTTATAAAACGCCTCTTCCAACTATTTTCTTCGTAAAATATAAAAAACGCAATGCTTCGTTCTTAATGAAACGAAACACTGCGTTGTGAGTTATGTATGGAGCGGGTGATGGGAATCGAACCCACGACATCAGCTTGGAAGGCTGAGGTTTTACCATTAAACTACACCCGCATTTATTAAGTTTTCTTTACTGTTTTTTAACATGTCCTTAACACGTTTTTTATTATATAACCATCATGTAAAAAATGCAACCTTTTTTTCGACAAATTTTTTATTATTTCTTTCCGTTTCTATTTCTTGCACCAATCTACTGCATATAGTTTTCATTGGTTAAGGGAATCTACCTATCTTTTCAAACCTTCAAGCTAGCCTCCTAGATCGTCTCTGTCTATGGGGCCATCCAATTCGTTTCTATGATATATCATAGCAGATTCCCTTGCCAAATCTTCTACATCAACATTCTATTCAACATCGAGATAATTATTAATACTTTTTTATTCCTTTACAATTCTTTTACTTTTAATTGATAGGGATGACAATAGACCAGTTTACTTTTTAAAAGTAAATCCGGCCTTTTAATTTAGAATATTTCATTTAGGAAAAATGGATTTCCCCTCTTTCCATGCAAAGCCTGCAATTCCTACTAACAGTACTCCCATAATGAGTACATAAGTCGTTACAGCCCCCGCTACCCCGAAAGACTGAGATAAATAGCCAAGACCAATAACTGGCAGGCTCACACCAAGATAAGTAATGACAAAGAAAGTAGATACAATATTTCCTTTCGTTTTACTTGGAGCTACTTCATTAACTAGTGCCAGACTTCCTGCATAAGCTGGTCCATTTCCTCCACCAATCAATACAGCAGAAATCAACAGTAAGGTCAGTGATTTCGTATCAATCGTAATAACTAGAAAGATAAGACCCAATGCAAGAAACACATATCCAATTGTCATTAATTTCATTAGTGATAATTGTTTTAATAAAATTTGATTAAAAGCAGCAGCGATTAATCCAAGTGCTACAACTACGCCTGATATTGTTAAACTAGTTACCGTTGTAAAGCTAGACAGATTAGACGGAATTAACGACATAAACATACTAATAATCGACCATGCTACAAAAGAAGTAAATGATGCTAGTAAGAATGGTTTCATAATCTCTTTTGGAACAAATGGCTTCTTCAATTGAACAGGCTTTAAACCAGGTTTAATATTTTCATTTAAGAAAAATAGGAAGATAAAGCATGGAATGATAAATAATAAATGTACATAATAGGATAATCTCAATGGGATTGGAGCAAAATCACCAAGTAATCCGGAGAGAATTGGGCCGAATGCATTCCCAAGCGTAACAGCAAGAGCACATATTAACGCAGTCTTTTTTGTATTTTTATTCTCATCAAGCTCCGTTAAAGCAGCTACTGCTACCCCATTTAAAATACCAACAGATAATCCTTGGAATAAGCGACCAATAAGCAGCATTCCCAGACCATTCGCTACGGTGAAGCAAAGAGTTCCTATAAGGGAAAAGAAAATTCCCGGGATAAGTACTTTCTTTTTTCCAATCTGGTCGGATAATTGCCCCGCAATCACAATTGCTGGAATAACCGTAAAAGCATAAATAGCAAATACAAGGGTAATCATTCCCGATGTAAGTCCCCATTCTACACGGTAAAGCGAATACAGGGAGGCAGGAATATTCGTACCGAATAATGTTAAGAACAAGCTAAAGGCAACTAGCCAGTAAGATACTTTTTTGCTTAGTGTTTTTTGCTCTCTTAGGGTTTGAATAGTATTTGTACGTTGAAGCAGTCGTTGCTGAAAAGCCGATTGATGAATAGCATCTGCATCCACCTCTACAACATCCATTAATCCCTGTAATCCTAGGATAAGGTTTTGTACTTGCTTCTCTTCTGCCGAACTAGAAATTTGTATTCTAGTCGTTGCTTCTCGTTTATATTTTTTCGTTTTGATATCTTCAATATTAACATGATGCGTTCCAAATAAGCTGGATATACGAGCCAGAACTCCCGGCTGATCGTTTACAAGCATCGAAATGCGATATGCTGAAGTCATGAGCTCTTCACTCCCTTGTTAGTTTCCATCTTCTATTTTATGATTGAATAAATATAAAGTCTATACATTTGTAAGAAAATATAACATGAATTCTTCGACAAATTATTCCAAGCTGATATTACGCGTTTTATTCTATTTTCCAATACATAGCTCAGTCTTAATTAACAGTATTTTCAGAAAAATGTTGCATATTTTATGAATATTTTTAATTTAGTCTATTTGGGAATATAATAAGATCGTTAACTTTTCAGTAGAAATGTGAACAAATTTCGAATATATATTATTATTGTGATTTTTTTCACATAATTTTATTGACCTCTTAAGGAATCAACATGATAATAATAGGGTAAGAAACATTATTACAGTGAAAACAAAGAAAACCTTTTTTCAGGAGGATTAGGAATATGGAAGGCGCATCTCTTTATGAAGTAGAAAAATTAGCCTTAAAAAAATTTAAAATTTATAAACGCAGTAAGTTTCGCTTTTTTATGCGTGCCGTTGTCGCCAGTATGTTTATTGGATTTGGAGTAATTGTTGCATTTAAGACAGGGAACTTCTTCTATGCAGTAGAATCTCCTTTTGCGTATCCTATGGCAGCATTAGTATTCGGTGCAGCTATTATTCTTATCGCTTATGGTGGCGGAGATTTATTTACAGGAAACACCTTTTACTATACTTATGCTGCACTAAGAAAAAAAATCAAGTGGACCGATGTCTTTAAAGTTTGGGGAACTAGCTATGCAGGAAATATAGTCGGAGCAATTTTCTTTGCTGTTTTCATCTTACTAACAGGGCTATTTAAGTCACCTAGTGTCAATGACTTTTTGCTTCACGCTGCAGAAACTAAATTGCAAGCACCCATAAGTGAACTTTTCTTTCGAGGAATTTTATGTAACTGGCTTGTGTGTTTAGCATTCTTTATCCCAATGGCTTTAAAGGAAGATATCGCTAAAATAACGGTAATGATTTTATTCGTTTTCTGCTTTTTTATCTCAGGTTATGAACACAGCATTGCCAATATGGCAACATTCTCTATTTCTTATGTACTAGATCAGAATCCAGCTGTCACTATCCCAGCCATTATTCGCAACTTAGTGCCCGTAACAATAGGGAATTTAATTGGCGGGGTTGGTTTTATGGGGGTTATGTATTATTACGTTAATAAGCCTTTTATGGAAGACGACGAAAAATAAACATTTTTATTAAAAAGAGCCGATTCTCCTTGGAATATCAGAGTGTGAAATCGGTTTTTTATTATTTTTTGGATCAGTTCCCTTTTTTCCTTCGCTATAAGAGAATATATTAAAGGCTAATTTTGCGGATATCAGCCAAACTTCTTCCCTTATCAGCCAAACTTCTTCCCTTATCAGCCAAACTCCTTCCCTTATCAGCCAAACTCCTTCCCTTATCAGCCAAACTCCTTCCCTTATCAGCCAAACTCCTTCCCTTATCAGCCAAACTCCTTCCCTTATCAGCCAAACTCCTTCCCTTATCAGCCAAACCACCAACATCACAAAAACAAAAAGAAAGCGATGATTGAACATCGCTTTCCACACAAATCAATTAACTAATGGGACAAAATCAATCCATCCTCATTCGTCTTTTCTGGTTTCTCTGCTACTATTTCAATTAAAACTTTATGGGGCAAACAAATAATTGTTTGGCCCGGTATGCCTTTCCATCCCATTTTGACGCCAATTTGGTCTGGACTATTATCTTCTTTAATTCTGATTTGTTCATTTTCCACTTCGATTAAATTATATTGTTTTCCTTTTCCTTTTATCATAAATTGTTCATTTTCCGTATGACCTGTTAGTTCTACTTCACGAATGACTTTCCCGTCCTGTGTAATAACGGCCATGACTTTATTCCCTTCTTCTTCCTTCCCTTGGTTCATCGCAAATACGGCCATTGGGACAAATGAAATGATTAAGAGGAGAACAACCATAATAATATCAAAAGGCTTAATCATCTTGGAGTATTTTCTCATCGAAAACGTCCCTCTCTGTGTTAGCTAGTTTACACTTTTATTATAAAGGGTTAGATAGTAGAAACATATGGATAGCGTCAAATCGTCGATAAATTGCCATATGTTCGGACGGGCTTGATAAAAAAGTGAAAAGCAATCGGTCGTCTTCCATCGATGGCTTTTTCGAACTATTAAGGTTTAAGGACAACTTTGATTACTTCATCTTGGTGATCATTGAACATTTGATACGCATTGCTCGCATCATCTAATGCAATGCGATGGGTAATAATCTCCGTTGGATCAATTTTGCCTGTAGTAATCCAATCAAATAACATAGGCATATAGTGTATTACTGGTGCTTGTCCTGTTTTCACAGTAATATTTCGTTCAAAAATATTTCCTAATGGGAACATATTATATTTAGATCCATAAACACCTGTTAAATGCATGGTACCAAACTTGCGCACAGCATTCATGCCAATTTCGATAGCACTGATTGTTCCGCCCTGAATCTTCAACTTTTGACCTATTGCTTCCATAGGCGATTTCTTTCCGTCCATTCCTACACAATCGATTACGACATCTGCTCCACCTGAAGTCAGTTCCTTTATATAGTTGCCTGTATCTCCATGATTATCAAAATTGACAATTTCTACTTGGTTCATTTTTTGAGCGTGGTTTAAGCGATATGGAATATTATCAACTGCTATAACGCGCTTCGCACCCTTCATCCAAGCAAATTTTTGAGTCATTAATCCAACAGGTCCACAACCTAAAACGACGACCGTATCACCATCTTTTACGCCTGAATTTTCGACACTCCAATATGCCGTTGGAAGGACGTCGGACATAAATAACAAGGCTTCATCCTCTAATTCACAGGACTCCGGGATAACAAAAGGGACAAAATTCCCGTATGGAACTCTTAACAATTCGGCTTGTCCACCTTGATAATCCCCATACCGTTCTGTAAAGCCAAAATATGCTCCCGTATCTGCAATATCCTTATTGGGATTAGCATTATCACATTGACTTTCCATATCGTGCTCACAATAGTAACAATGTCCGCAAGCAATGTTAAATGGCAGTACCACACGATCTCCTTTTTTTACTCTTGTTACTTCAGGTCCTACTTCTTCAACAATTCCCATTGGTTCATGTCCTATAACATAGTCTTTTTCAGCTGGTAACGCTCCTTGATAAATATGTAAATCAGATCCGCAAATAGCCGTAGATGTAATACGAACGACGATATCATCCTTTTTTTGAAGCTTCGCATTTGCCACTTCCTTTACTTGTACATCCTTCGTTCCTTGAAATGTAACAGCCTTCATCTGCAAACTCCTCCTGTTTTAGTTGATTGTTTATCTATACCATTTCCAGAAGAAGCTACAAACATCCAAATATTTCCGCGATTTACTGTAGGATTAGATTCCTAGTGCGGTTAATTTTAGGAATAACCACCGATTAAAAGACTAGATTTGGAGTAACGATGACGGTTAGGATCAAAATAGAAAAATCTACTACTTCACTTGATATAGCTACACATCCCAAGGATTTCTAATGTTGAAAGGAATTGCGGAAAGTGATTAATCCTTTTTTAAGGAGTCTTTAAAAGGATGTAAGCCTTAGACAGAAAACCAAAGAAACGTGTGGAGGAAGAGACGGATTAGTAACCTTAAAATTGCAGTTGTGGTAGCTCAAAACCGTAATTGCAGGTTATATCTCAAGGCCGAGTGCGAGCGGAGGAAATAAATGCGGTTATAGGGAATGATAATGAACCGGCTTCTTTGCTATGCACTAATACTACATACTATCAGAAATTCGCTCTGATAAAGACATTGAAACACGAGCCTATTAATCTTAGAAAAGAAGGATATGTTCAAAAAGGTATCCACCACCTGAATAATGTAAACCAACTATCAAAAACGGTTAAATGATTGGATGGAAAGGTTTCAAGGGATGGCGACTAAATATCTGGACAACTACCTTTATTGGTTTAGCTTTCTTCAACAAAACAAGAAAATTGAAGAGAAGGAACGGATTAATCAAATGTTTCTCAGTGCTTGCCAGAACTCAAACACAATCACTGTAAATCTTTTTGCGGGAGGTATAAAAAAATAAAACGCCATATTTCCTAATCAGTTTTTTAATATGTTTTGGACTTTAATTTTAGGCCAAATAGCCTTCCAATTCTTTTTGATAATTCGCTCCTCGTAAATTGCAGCAAGTTCTTTTGTTTCGATAAAATAGGGAGTCGGTTTCAGTTCTAAATTAATGACATCATCAATTCCACAAGGAGAAGTAAGAACCAGTTTATTATCCTTGTCTATCTTTACTCCGATGGCAGTTGCAGTTTCTGGAAACTTTGAAATAGCATCTTCCGAAGAAGAATAAGGAGGAAGATTATTAATGACGTGCATTCTTGCTTCATTTTTAACAGACCAAGGTATATTAGGCATTATGCTTTTCAACTTATTCTCTAATTCCTTTTCAAAATTCTCATCAATTTTTGTGTTATCAAAATAAATAACATCTACGTCTGGCGTCTCAGTTCTTTCAATAAACCCGTGCAATGTGTCCCAGATTTTTGAACGTACAAATCCTGCACATATCCACCAATCAGGCAATTTCAAGGAACCCGCAACCTTTATAATCTCCATCATTTTTTCATCGCTTTGGATTAGCTTTATTACATCTTCTCTATTCTTTAACATTTTAAAGTTATCCCCCTTCTACACAACCGAACATACATCCCTATTCTAACACAACAAAGCGCGAAGGAATATTATTCCAAAAGATTTCCAAACACACTCCCCTTAATATCTAAAAGCAACAAGTTTACAAAAAGACCATATAAAAAAACGTGACCGAAAAAAGTGTCAAAAACTCGAATAGAGAGTCTTTGACACTTTTCATTTTCATTATTCTAAAACCTGCCAGACCGAAAAATCGAGTAAATAAGCCATGCAACCATCAACATGGCAATGGAAAAGCCAATTTCAATGATTGGAAATTTCCAGAGAACGGTTTGTACTCCGCTAAGTGCGACACCAATAATGAGACCGACCATCACGATACTTAATGCCAGCAGCACTATACTAAACGCGATTTGATTACTGAATCGATCAATCTTTTTGATTAACAAATCCAACTGTGGGGAGGTAAACTCTACCTGCACCTTTCCCTTGCGAAGAATTCCCATTAACTGTTTAGCGGTAATCGGAATATCTTTCAGAGAAGCAAAATATTCTGGTATTTCATCTACTATATTTTTCACTATTTTCCATGGCTTTAGCTTATCAAGAAATAGCTTTCTTCCAAATGGCTCCGCCACATCAAATACACTAAAAGTAGGATCTAGTGCAACGACAACTCCCTCCATCGTCATGAGCGACTTTCCTAAAAGGGTTAATTCGGAAGGAATTCTTATATTATGACGAAAGGCAATAATAAATAAATCATTAATTGCTTCACCCACACTTACGTCTTTCAGCGGAATATCATAATATTTATCGCGCAGTTCTTCCACATCAGCTGTTAATTTTTTTATATCAACATTTTCGGGAATCATGCCCAAATCAGAAATCGCGCGGATGATTCCTTTCGTGCTTTTATTACGAAGAGCAACAACGAAGGAAGCAAAACTCTTTTTCGTATAAGAAGAAAGCTGGCCTACCATCCCAAAATCTAATAAAACGATGCGCCCATCCTGTAGTGCAAGTACATTTCCTGGATGAGGATCTGCATGAAAATGACCAACCTCTAGAATTTGATAGAAAATCGTATAGGCTAATCTTTCGGCAAGCAGTTCGCGATCAATTCCAGCTTCATCTAATCGCTTATGGTCAGATAGCTTTATTCCCTCTATATAATCCATCGTCAATACCTTTTTTGTGGAATAATTCCAGTAAACTGACGGGATGACAACATATCCTATCGATTTATTCTGCTCTAGAAAACGCTCCATATTTCTTGCTTCGATTCCATAGTCTAATTCAACCAGCAGACCTTTTGCTAGTTCATCAACAATTTCGCGAAGCCCATACTGCTTTGCCCAACCCCATGTATTCTCCGCAATTCGGGCCAAATCGGCGATAATTTCTAAATCTGTTTCGATGATAGCATGAATATTAGGACGTTGTATTTTGACAGCAACTTGTGTCCCGTCTTTAAGGATTGCTTTATGCACTTGCCCAATGGATGCTGCCGCCAAAGGAGTTTCAGAAAAATGTTTGAACAGATGATCGACAGAATCACCTAATTCTTCTTCTAAAATCTGAACGGCTTCTCCATAGGTAAAGGGAGGTACTTGATCTTGCAGTTCTTTTAATTCATTAATTATTTCTGGTGGGATTAAGTCAGGACGAGTACTGGCAATTTGCCCAAGTTTAATAAAGGTAGTTCCAAGTTCTTCGAGTATTAAGCGGATGCGTCTTCCAGTGCTTTTAGGAGGATGTTCTTTATGAAAGAAAAACTTCTCCTCCAATCCGATCTTATTGGAAAAAAAGCCTATTCCGTTACGAGCGAGAATAGACGTTATTTTGCGATATCTTTTCATCTGTCTAATACGTTTACTTACACCCATTTACAAACCTACTTTATTCGTCGAGATTTTTTCTTTCTAATGCCTCTATTCTTTTTTCTAATTTCTTTACATCCTCTAAAGTAGCCAGCTTTAATTCCCCATAAGCAGCATTTACCTTTTCTTTTGCCACTGCTTCAAGCTGACCTTTCATTTCCTCTCCCTTTTGAATCAAATGATTGATTAAATCTTTTGATTCATTTTTGCTTACCTCTCCTTTTTTCACCAACTCTTCAACTGTTTTTTCTACTTGTTCTTTACCTGCAATCGCTAAACCTAAACCTAAGGAAAGTGCTTTTTCAATCGTTGTTCTCATCCTCAAAAAACCTCCTTATATTTTTCTAGCATGCTTCATTTTCCCATTGACTACTTTTCTATTTGTCATTAAAGTAATCCAAATATGATTCAAAGTCAAATCATTCGAGTGTAATTTCTTTCTTTGTACCAACATACTTATGATATGCTTAATAATGTAAATAATGGTGACTTTTTCATAAGGAGGTGTCAAAATTATGGAGAATAAAAGAAGTCTGTATATCGAATTAGTATGGGGTTCCATCGGCATGCTGATTATCTCTCTGGTTATTGCCAATGCCCTCTTGTCCTCCGAGCACTCCTTTTCTGTACCTACTCTTATTCTAGGATTTGCTCTCATAAACGGTTATATCTTTTTCCTAGAAAAAAGAGCGGGACTCAGCCAAAAAGTAATCTGGACACAATCATTGATTCTTGTTTGCATTATTATTATTTACATCGTTAGCAACTCTTCATAAAGTGATCTTAAAATGAACTTCTTAAAACTTTTCACTCCCATTTTTCTTTATTTCCCTGTATGATAGGAAAGTCGCATTATTTCTTTACTTTTTTTGTCATAGAATAGGTGCATTTTACTTAACTACTATATACTGTGGATTTCTTCCAAATTAGCTAGTTAACGAGAAATAAAGAACGGAGTAATATAGATGAGTACATCCATACATTTCATTTCCCAATTCGGCTACATTGCCATTTTTGCGCTTTTTGCATTAAGCGGGTTAGGTATTCCTGTTCCAGATGAAGCATTGCTAACCTTTGTAGGCTATCTTTCTTCCATTTCCATAATGAATTTTCTTACTGCAGATATCATTTGCTTTATTGGTGCCCTTAGTGCCATGGTCATCAATTACGCACTAGGCAAGAAAATTGGCAAACCATTTCTGCTTACACACGGAAAGTGGATCAAGCTTACCCCTAGCAAATTAGAACGCGTGGAAAATTGGTTTGATAAATATGGCCCTTGGACAATAGTCATTGCTAATTTCATCCCAGGTGTCAGAAGATTAACTTCTTATTTTTCAGGCATTTCTGGCATGAATTTATCAAAATACATGTTATTTGCCGCAATCGGTTCTTTTCTTTGGTGCTTACTTTTTAATATTATTGGTTACTATATGGGAGTGCTTCCATTTTAAATGGGAAGCACTCCTTTTTTTGAAGAGTATAAATGTCAACACAAATACTGTTCCTTCTAGCTTTCTAATTGATTATTTCATCCTAAATAATCAATTGTGGTGGCGTAGATCTAGCTCGACTACATAAGCTAAAGTAAAGTGAAAGGAGGGCTTTCATCCTCTAAATGAATACCACATTTCCATTGAGTAGTAACAAAAAAGGTGTTCACCATTTATGAAGATTGCCCTAAGATATTTGTATAACTTGCTAAAACCTTTAGCCAGTAATTGAAAAGCTTCCTTCCTGAGAGAGAAGGAAAAGTAGATTCTCTATTTCCTTGCATCATTTCTTTAGGAGCAATCGCAAATTGAATACCATTATTTTATTTACTCCAATTCCTTATAATAGTTGATTTTCTCCTCAATCTTATGAAGATTATTTTGTAAGTCTTTTATTTGTTCCTGGATACTTTTTTGATGATCTTCTAATAACTTCCGACGTAAACTTATCGTAGAATCCCCTTTACTCCGCAGATCAGAAAACTTTTTCATCTCAGACACTGGCATCCCTGTTACTTTTAAACGAATTAGGAAGTTTATCCAAGAAATATCTGACTTAGTATATTGGCGATAACCATTTACATCCCGTTTTACATTGTTAAGCAGACCAATTTTTTCGTAATAACGTAAGGTGTGTACGGATAGCTCCGTCATATTTGATATATTTCGAATTGTAAAATATTTTTTATCCATAAATTTAATTATAGCATAAAAAAAGCCTTGCTTTAGAGTGCAGTCTAAAGTGTAAATTATTTTATGTTATTGATTTTAAACACTAAGGAGGATAATCAAATGTCAAATGACCGTTATCAAAGAGGTTGGGAAAAACTAATGGAAATAGACGGAGAAGGCGGAGAGCGAGTTATAAATTCTCTAAAAGATATTGCTCCCGACCTCGGTAAATATGTTGTTGAATTCGCTTTTGGAGAAATTTATACTCGAGAGGGATTAAATTTAAAACAACGTCAACTTATAACCATTGCGTCACTTGCTACTCAAGGAGGGTGTGAACCACAACTTAACATCCATATTAATGCTGCACTGAATGTGGGACTCACCCCTATAGAAGTGATCGAGGCCATTACTCATTGTGTTCCTTATACAGGTTTTCCAAAAGTTCTTAATGCTATTTTTGTTGCTAAACAAATTTTTAAAGAACGTAATTTGCAGATAAAAAACTAATATTTTTCAAGATGAGTTTCAATTCCTCGAAAAATATTAATTGTGTAGTAACTTTATATCCCTATTTTTTTTATTATATTTACCTATCACAATAGCGGCAAACGAGTAGGGAGCAGCATTGCCGTGACGACCATGGTTCCTTTTAATTCCGTGTCATCACGGATATCTTTGCCTTTGACTAATGGTTTTCATAACCCAACCGTCCAAAGCAGACTTTCACCTCCTGCTAGTGAACATGCCAGGCACACTACGAAAACAGCTACCATTAGGTAACTGTTTTCTGTTTTCTAATGCAAGAGACTAAATTTAGCTCATATTGATCCAAATAAGTTCTTATTATCTTACAAAAAAATTTAAATATTGCGGTTTTTTTCTCCCCATTCACATAACTGTTCTAAAATAGGCAATATCGATTCTGCTTTATGTGTTAGACTGTATTCCACTTTAGGAGGAATTTGAGGATATTCCTTTCGTATAACCATCCCATCTGCTTCCAAATCTTTAAGCTGTGAACTTAATGTTTTAAAGGTAATTGTTCCTATTCTTCTTTTCATATCATTAAAGCGAACAGGTTGACTTTCTGAAAGGAGATAAAGAATTAGCATTTTCCATTTACCTCCAATAACTGACAGTGTATATCCAAAAGGTGTCTCTTGGATATTACCCTTTTCTTTATAATCAGCCATACTCATATTGACACTTTCCTTTCTGATAGTAGCTATCTAAATAGTGCGTACTATTTTTTTCTTTATATTCATTTTATACTTTACCTTAATTCGAGATAAAGGAGAGAAAAAAATGACTACTATTAAAACCTACAATCACAACCTATGGGACCACGGTATTACCCAAGGATATAGTGTCAACGGTACTATCTACATTTCAGGTCAATTTTCGCACGATAAGGATGGTATGTTCGTTGGCAAGGATAATATTGAGGCACAAACTCGCCAAACATTAGAAAACCTCGATCAAGTTTTGAATGAATTTGGTATCACGAAGTCCAACCTCGCTTATGTGGAAATCTTTCTAACAAACCCGCAGGAGCACACTGAGCCAGTCATCAGTCTGTTCAAAGAATACCTGGAAAAACACAGACCAGCCGGCAGCCTCATCGGCGTGACTTATCTGGCGTTTCCGGAGCAGTTGATTGAAGTCAAGGCTGTCGCACACTCTGATTAAGTAAGATATTATTTCAAAGTAATTAATGTACCTGACCTATACCCCTGTAATAATATTGATTTAAATATCATTACAGGGGTATAGGAATATTAAATTTCCTATTAGTTATGTCACTAACCCTTCCACTTTAGTTGTGAAATACCAAAATCTATTTGATTTAAGAAAAATCCTTAAATTAATGATATACGTTTTTATACTTTTCTTTTTAACCATGTTCCTTCGGCTAATTTTTCATCGATAAAATCCAAAACAGTCTGTAATTGAGCCATCTGATTTTTTACTTTTTCTTTTTGCTGAAGCATACCTGCTATCATTTCAGGAGTCATCTTACTTGTTTCCGCAATATCAAGATATAATTTCACTTCTTCTAAACTAAGATTTGCCTTTTTCATACAAGTGATCATTTGAAGCCTATCGATATCAGCTTGTGTAAAGACCCGATGCTTATTCGGCAGCCGTTTAATGTTTGGGAGCAAACCAACTTTTTCATAATATCTGATTGTATCAATGCTTAGTCTAGTAAGAGCACTTGCCTTCTTAATGGTATACATTCGTTCGTCCTCCTTCTTATAAAGTCATTATAAGATATGAAGTTAACTCCAGGTCAAGGAGAATTCTTTTTATTGACATGGAGTTAACTCCATGTTCTATACTTCCTTCATTCACCAATAGGAGGTAATAAAATGATTATATCAGAAAGAAAAATAGCTCTTGTTACGGGGGCGAACAGCGGAATAGGACTTGAGCTGACTAAGAAATTAATTGAGAATGGATGGGAAATTGCAGCTTTAATTCGCTCTGAATTTCCCAAAGAAGAACAAATGCTACAGCAAAAAATCCAGACAGGAGAAATCCGTGTTTATCATGCTGATATAGCTGATTTTAAGCAATTAAAGTCTGCTTTGAAGCTAATAAAAGAGGAAGAAACAAAGCTTGATGCTCTCTTCAATAATGCTGGAGGCAGTTTTTCGAAGCTCATCTTTTCCCCACAAGGGCGTGAGCTACATTACGAAATTCAGACTGTTGTTCCCTTTATCATTACGATGGAACTACTTGATCTTTTAAAAAAAGGAAAGCCTTCTATTGTTATACAAACTAGTTCAGATGCATTTCATTTTAAAAAATCTTTCGTACCAGAGGAATTGGCAAACCCGCCCAAATTTCAGAAATTGATTGGTCCCTATGCATCGACGAAGCTGGCAATCACTTTGTGGACATATGCTTTTGCGCAAGAATTAAAGCGAGAGGGTGTCACAATTGTCAGTATAGATCCAGGCAATAACAATACAATGCGCAAAGGAAGAAATGGAGGCCTGCCACTTATTATACAGCCATTCATCCGTTTATTTGGCCCACATCCTAGTGTAGGGGCAGATCGGTTGTTTGCTGGATTAGAAAAATCCCCGCATGACGCTGGGCTTTATTTTAGAAAAGGAAAGCCTGCAGAATTCAAATTTAAACAGCATGCTGGCCAAGTTTTACTACAAGTGCAATCTGTATATGAAAAGGAATATTTGCCACTTTGAAGAAAAGAAGGAGGCTGCCAAAACTATCTTGACAGCCTTTTTTCCTGCAACTGCTTTAGACAATATTCCCATTTTTCAGTAGAGCTTTGTATAATTTTTCTTGACACTTATTTTGATAAGAATGCTTATGAAGTTTACTACTTTTGAATTTCCCAATACATTGTCGGACATCCTTATCATGAATTATAAGCCCACGATACTCTTCAACATTAAGGTAATTTTGGAACCATTGATGTTTTTTTAGATGTTTTACATTTCTGCATACATCTTCTTCATCGACCTTAAAAAAAGGTATATAAACAGCAAAATTTAACAATTCGAGTAAAATTCCCAATGCTTTCCCTCCCTAATAATTTGTTTATAAATTGTACGCTTATATGGAATAAGAAGTTTCACCTTATGCAATTTTCAGCTGTCCTAATTCTCATTCTTCCAACCGATACTTGGCCAATACGTAGGTAAATCTGCACAACCTATGCTAATTTTGACCTACACCACGGACTAAATTCAATTCCAATACTTGAAGTACCACCATCATGTATGATCAATCCGTAGTCATGATCCTTTTCATTGAATAAAATTAATTTATCTGGACAGTCAAAGGGATTTTTATGAATATCACACTTGAATGTTGCATGATAATCATCTCCCTACAGCAATGCATTTTCCTCTTTCTCATCTCCTTGTAAACCATTAAACACCTGCACTAAATGCTATCAGGCAAATGATGTTTGTACATTTCTAATGCATCATTATG
Source organism: Niallia sp. FSL W8-0177 (assembly GCF_038006285.1). Lineage (NCBI taxonomy): Bacteria > Bacillati > Bacillota > Bacilli > Caryophanales > Bacillaceae > Niallia > Niallia sp. FSL W8-0177. The sequence continues at coordinate 269,365 of NZ_JBBOUX010000001.1, read as the reverse complement.
ACCCTTTAACACATTTATTGTTTTGGTATTTGGCTGAACATAAATAACGGGATAGTCCTTTTCATCCATTTTTTCATTAACTGTAAAAGCTAACTTTTCTTCCTCTAAGGAAAATTGTGCATCAATGCCAGCTTTGTTTCCACGAGCATCTAATCGTATCCATTTATTTAGAGATTTTAAATAAACGGCATTTAAAGCATGTAGACAATATCCTTTTTCAGGAGAGTCAAACAACATCAATCGCTGATAACAGAAACCTGTTGGAATATGCTGAGAACGTAATAAAGCTGCTAATAGATTAGCTTTTGCATAACAAATTCCTTCTTTGTACTTCAAAACATCGGATGCCTTACAAGTCACTCGTTTGCCTTGAATATCCCAAGAGTGAGATATTTCATCACGGACGAATTCAAAGGCTACTTTAGTTTTTTCGATTTCTGTTTGAGCTGAATTAAAAAGCTCCTTTCTTTGTTCTTTAATAATTGGATTAGAATAATTAACTTTCTTTTGTTCAGATAAGTAATCTGTTAATTGGCCGGACTCACAAATCAATTTCATTAGCTCCATCCCCTTAATTACGTATAAAAATTTGTTTATATGTATTATTATACACACGATTCAAAACAGAGTTAAAGATGTATTATAAAATCAAAACATTATTATGCTAATTGGAGAAAAAAAAGACCAAATCATAAATGATCTGGCCAGTTAATGTCATTTGGAATTTTTTCTCCCAATAGGAACAGCTTATTCCAATGTCTCCATACTTTTATGAAAATAAATCTGAAGATAAATAACGTTCTCCAGTATCAGGTGCGATGCATAACACTTTAGCAGATGATGGTAGTTCACTTGCTATTTGCACAGCAAAATGCGCGCTAGATGCACCCGATGCACCTACAAAGATTCCTTCTTCCGCTGCAAGACGTCTCGCCATGACTTCCGCATCATGATCTTTTATTAATAAGACTTTATCAAAAATATCTCTGTTTAAGATTTTCGGTATAAATCCTGGGCCTGTCCCTGGAATTTTATGAGGACCTGGTTTACCTCCTGATAATACTGGTGAACCAAATGGCTCCACTACATATATTTTTATGTCTGGAATCATTTTCTTTAATTCTTCTCCAACGCCAGTAACTGTTCCCCCAGTACCAGCAGTCAAAACAAGTGCATCTAGCTTTCCTTCAAACGCTTCAAAAATTTCAACAGCGGTAGTACCTCGATGAGCATCGGCATTTGCTTCATTTTCAAATTGCATGGGAATAAAGCTGTCAGCAATATCTGTAGCTAAACGATTGGCTTCATCAATTGCCCCTTGCATTCGTCTGTTACCTGGAGTTAAATATACCTCTGCTCCATATGCCTTTAATATTTGGACACGTTCTTTTGTTGCATTATCTGGCATTGTAATGATACAACGGTATCCCTTTACGGCAGCAACCATAGCAATTCCTATCCCTGTATTACCTGAGGTCGGCTCAATAATAGTGCTTCTTCCTGGGATAAGCTTTCCCTCTTTTTCGGCACGTTCAATCATATTTAGAGCCGCACGATCCTTCACACTTCCGCCTGGATTGAAAGATTCTAATTTGATAAAAACCTCTGCTCCAGTAGTATTAGGTATTTTATTCAATCGTACAGTTGGTGTATTGCCAATTAATTCAAGTACAGAATCGTAAAGCTTCATTTTTCTTTATTCCTCCTATAATTTACGAGCATATTTTTCAATTATATTGCTCATCTCATCGACCTTAGATGTCACTTTATCTGCATAAGTAAAATCTCCATAGCAATATGGATATCTAAAATTCAATTTGTCATTATTACATGTATAAATGTCTGGTGACCGTTCAACCATATATTCAGAGTATGTTTTGGCTGATTCTTCACTATGTTCGATTTGATTATTGCTGACAATGAAATCAATATAACCAGGTCCCATATTATAGCTTTGAATGATTGCTTCAATATCTACTCCTTGCTTTTGCCCATACTTGTACACTTCTGCAAAATGAAATACTCCTTGCTTAATGCTCTCGGCTGGGTCTTCAATTGCATTTCTCTTCAGCCCCGCTGATTCAGAGGACTGCATGGGATCATTTCCTTTTCCGCGACTTTCTTGATCCATGATAGCAAGCACAACGGGTGCTAGCTCTTCTGCATTTAATTCATTTTTTTTCAGTTGAGTGGCAATTTCCGGTAAATATTTCAATAATCTTTGTTCTTTATTTTGCTTAATTGTAGTAGAAGCAAATAAATAGCCAAAATATATAACTAATATTAAGACAATAATTGTATTTGTTGTAGTTTTCCTTCTTCTTTTCATACCTATCCCTCGTTGACGCTTAAATATCAATTAAGCGTTTCGTTTTTGAACGTTGCATTTCCCGATACATTTATCCATTATACAAGAAACACTATCGAATTTCATTCCTCGTAAGAGAACTTTTAAATTCTTCCACCTTTTAAAAGAAAAAAAGACTTAGCTGCGCAAACATAATATGCGCTCACTAAGCCTAGCAGTTGAATCAAACTCCTTCAATAGAAGGTTTTCCAGCTTCGATTAATGCTTTGTCTTTTCCTAAAAAAATCGACAGGATCATAATAAAAATTCCTGTTCCTAATAATAACCATTCGACTTTAATAAAATCGGCAAGCGGTCCAAATATTAACATGCCAATTGGCATCATAGAGGTAGAAATCATTCCCATTACACCGAAAACTCTTCCTAAAAACCCTTCTTCTATTTTTTCCTGCAATAAGACCGTGGTTGGTGTATTAAATATAGGCATTGCCACTCCGAATAGTGCCATGAATACTAAATAGATCCAAAAGAATGGAATCATCCCGAGTGCAAAAGTACAAACTCCCATAATAATGCTTGCTAGGGTCATTGTTTTCACTTTATTCTCAAATCCACCCCATGCGGCAATGACTCCTCCGCCTACCATCATTCCAATCGAAAAAGCTATTTCAATGGCTGTAAGCCGCCAGACATCATCTCCAAAACTGCGAGTAACCTGCAAAGGAGTTAAGAATGCTGCTGGTGCCATCAGCACAAAAAAGATGGAAAAATAAATAAAGAATTTTTTCAAAAAGGCATGATGATGAACATATTTCAGTCCTTCTTTAAAATCACTAAAATAACTAGTCGCTTGTTCTAGCGATGCCTTTTGATGTGCAGGAATCTTTAAAAAGGCAAGCAAAGTAAAAATAGCAATAGCTGCCGTGATAACATCAATGAAAAAAATCGCTTCGATGGATCCCATCGTCAATAAAGCAGCACTAACCATCGGAGATACAAACATAATTACTGCCTGAATACTCCCATTAACACCATTCACTTTTGTCAGCTTATCTTTTGGCACTATTTGTGGCAAAATCGCCCCAACAGATGGCGTTTGAACACCTGTTCCAAACGCTCGAACTGCTGCCATCACAAAGAGTAGCCAAATGGAATCATATCCCATTAAAAAGAGCAGTGCCAATATTAATGTCGCAAATGCAATTAATCCATCAGATATCATAATCAAGAGTTTCCGATTATAGCGATCGGCCCATACTCCAGCCACTGGCGACAAAAGAAACGTGGGAAGAAATCCACAAAGGATATATAATGTCATCATTAAACCGGATTCAGTAGTTAACGTTATATGCCACATAATAGCATATTGCACAAGCGATGATCCAAACAAAGATATCGTCTGGCTGCTAAGAAATAATACAATATTCCGATACCAATTTTCTTTATTATTAACTGTACTCATTTTTATAAACCTCACATTCTAATTTTTTTGTCATGTGAATAAGTCTATCTATTAGAACAGTAAAAAAGAGCGAAGACTTGGTATCTCCCCTCTTTATTAACCATTATTAGGTTTCCAATAAACAGACAGACCAATCCCACTTCTTCTCAAAAGAAGACTATCCAAACGTATTTAGTTAACGATGAAATGTGGGAATCTTAGTCTCATAGATGCTGTCACAAGGAAAACCTCCGCTTCATTTATATTCCAATTAATCATAGCATATGCATCACCTTTGATACAATTTGCTTACAAAATAAATTTTTTAGACCTTTTTTATGATTGCTGATTGAATTAGCCAATTATGGCTGCCTTTTTGAGATAAGACTTAATTTTATCAACCAAAACTGCCCTCTTTTCAGCCAAACTACTATTTTTTCAGCCAAAACTGCCCTCTTTTCAGCCAAACTACTATTTTTTCAGCCAAAACTGCTCCCTTTTCAGCCAAACTACTGATTTATCAGCCAAAACTGCCCCCTTTTCAGCCAAACTACTATTTTTTCAGCCAAAACTGCTCCCTTTTCAGCCAAACTACTGATTTATCAGCCAAAACTGCTCCCTTTTCAGCCAAACTACTGATTTATCAGCCAATTCCGCTCTCTTTTCAGCCAAACTACTGATTTATCAGCCAAAACTGCTCTCTTTTCAGCCAAACTACTGATTTATCAGCCAAAACTGCCCTCTTTTCAGCCAAACTACTATTTTTTCAGCCAAAACTGCTCCCTTTTCAGCCAAACTACTGATTTATCAGCCAAAACTGCTCTCTTTTCAGCCAAACTACTATTTTTTCAGCCAATTCCGCTCTCTTTTCAGCCAAACTACTGATTTATCAGCCAAAACTGCTCTCTTTTCAGCCAAACTACTGATTTATCAGCCAAAACTGCCCTCTTTTCAGCCAAACTACTATTTTTTCAGCCAAAACTGCTCCCTTTTCAGCCAAACTACTGATTTATCAGCCAAAACTGCCCCCTTTTCAGCCAAACTACTATTTTTTCAGCCAAAACTGCTCCCTTTTCAGCCAAACTACTGATTTATCAGCCAAAACTGCCCTCTTTTCAGCCAAACTACTATTTTTTCAGCCAAAACTGCTCCCTTTTCAGCCAAACTACTAATTTATCAGCCAAAACTGCTCTCTTTTCAGCCAAACTACTATTTTTTCAGCCAAACCATCCACTTCTCAAAATACTAAAAAGCAGAGGATGGTCTCCTCTGCTTTTACCACTTCATCTTACGCTACATCTTCATCTTTTTTCTGAGAGTTAACTAGGATCTTCTCTAATTCTTCTAATGATCGACCTTTTGTTTCCGGGACAAACTTCCAGATGAACAATGCTGATAGTAAACTCATGATTCCATAAAAAGAATAGGTTAAACCGCCACTTACCTCCATCATTGCAGGATAAGTAGAAGAAATAAAGTAGTTCGCTGCCCATTGTGCTGCTACGGCAATTGCGACAGCTTGTGCTCTTATTCTATTCGGGAAGATTTCTGAAATTAATACCCAGACAACTGGTCCCCAAGACATCATAAAGGATGCTGTATAGATAATAATAAAAATTAATGTAGCAATTCCGATTTTGTTCGAGAAAGCCATTGCTGCTACCCCAAACATCCCAATTGTCATCCCGACAGAGCCAATAATTAATAATGGTTTGCGTCCAAATTTATCGACTGTGAAGATTGCAATAAGGGTGAAAACAACATTTACTAAGCCCATAATAATAGTTTGGAACATCGAAGCATCTCTTGCTGCGCCCATGCTTTCAAAAATACGCGGTGCATAATATAAAGCAACATTAATTCCAACGAATTGCTGGAAGACTGATAGTAAAATTCCAACGACAACAATTTTTTTACCAAATGTAAATAGTTTTGCTTTCTTATTACTTTCCTTAAAGGATGCTTTAATTTCAAACATTGTCGCTTTCGCCATTGTTTTCTCATATATTCTTGAAAGGATATTCATCGCTTTTTCATCTTCGTTCTTTGATACAAGATAGCGTGGTGTTTCTGGCACTGTAAATAATAGAACCATGAATAAAATTGCTGGGATTGCTTCTGACAGGAACATATAGCGCCAACCGATATCATTTACCCACTCTAGTGTTTGTCCTTTAGCAATGCCCCAGTTAACAAAATAGACAACAAGCATTCCAAAAATAATAGCAAATTGATTTAAAGAAACTAAAGTGCCTCTTATTTTGGGCGGTGCCATTTCGCCGATATACATAGGGGAGATGGCTGAAGCTAAACCTACGCCAATTCCTCCAATAATTCGATAGATATTAAAGGTAATGAGCAGCGCATAGCTTGGTTCCCCTCTTGTGAAAAATAAAAATTCAGGAAATGCAGATCCAAGAGCGGATACTAGAAATAATACAGCGGCAATAATAAGCGAATATTTTCTCCCAAAATTGGTAGCGAAGTATCCAGATATAAAGCCTCCAATAATACAACCAATTAAAGCACTTGAGACAGTTAGTCCATGGATAAGTGAACTAAGTCCTAATCCCTCAGTAAAATAGGCTTGAAGTGAACCTTCTGCGCCGGAGATTACTGCTGTATCATACCCAAATAACAAGCCTCCAAGTGTTGCAACCATTGTAATTAATCCGATATAAAGATAGCTATTTTTATTTACCATATATTCGAAAGAGACATACTCTCTTTCTTCCCTCCTCTTGTGATACTGTCCGTCTTTCTTATCTGCTAATGATTATCACAAAGCACTATCTAGTAACTATCAACGTTACTATCTCCTCCCTTTCTAGCATCAGTATGATTCCGTTTTCATTTTTATTTAATAATTCCTATACTCTATTCCGTTCATATAAATAAATTATCACGAAAGCGTATTCTTGATAGCGATTTCATCTTCACTTTTTTGTTAATAGCTAGACTTTCTTGTAAAATGTTTCTTTGCGCTTAGTTAAAAATCATTATAAGCAGTCTAGACCAATCTTCCAAAACGGAAAAAAACAGCGACCCATAATCGCTGTTTCACTGTTGATATTTTGTTCGATATTCACTTGGACTCATTCCCACTTCTTTTTTAAATACTCTGCTAAAATAGTTTGGGTCCTTGTAACCAATAGTTAAAGCTATTTCTTTTAGTGATACATTGGGAACTAATAGAAGTTCCTTTGCCTTTTCCAATCGTGTATTTGTTATATAGTCAATAAAGGTAACTTGAAATCGCTCTTTGAATAATTTACTTAAATAATAAGAACTGATGCCAATTTGATCCGCAACTTCCTCGAGAGAAATAGCTCGATCATAATATTTATCGATGTACTCTTTTGCTTCTAATAGTAAGGAGTGTATCCCCTTTGACCGCCATTCTCCTAACCGCTTCATAATACTCAATAATTGTGATTTAGCTGCTTCTTTAATTTGCATTGAGTGATCAAATTGTCCTAAGCTCGTTTCAATTTCCTCTTCAAAGCCTAGTTCTTTCAGCGAACGAGTTAAGACGATAAAGAAGCTCTCCATTGCTTTGTGTATCATTCTTAGCTGGAAGTCGGAAGCCTGTTGAATAGATTGAAAATAGGTTTCAAACATTTGTAACCCTTTTTGGCTCTCTCCCTTTTTCACTGCATCTAGTAGTTCTTTCTCCACATCAAAGGGAATTAATTGTTTCCGTTTTTGCTTAACGCGATCATTATAGGTCATATATGCTGCACTTGGATGGCTGTGAACAAGCTCCAACGCATAGATTGCTTCTTTATAAGAATCAGAAAACTGATGAATATTTGAAACAATTGTACCTACCCCTGCATATAAAAGACATTGTTCAAGCTGTTTTTGTACATCGTGGATAATCTTTCGAGCAAAATAGTCTCTTCTCTCTTTATCTGGTGGTATATTTTCATCCAAGAGTACAAGTATAGGTACTTGAAAGCCTGTTAATGGTCCAACAATACAAGGGAGATCATATGCCTGTAAAGCTTGTTTGAGGATGCGATACCAATGGCCTTTTACTGCTTTGCTTGGATGCTGTCTTCTGATTCAAAGGAAAAAACGGTAACAAATCCTTTTTTCTGTTCAAGATCAAGCCATTCATCCCATTCCTCCTGATTAAATTCATGCACATAATCCATTATTAAGGAAACGATGAATTCATTTTCGATAACAGAACTAACCCTCTCCAGTCGATGATGAATTTCCTGCCTATTCCTTACTTCTCGTTTTTCTTTTTCAATTTCTGCTACCATTCCATCAAAAGCAGCTAAAACCTCTGAGACCTTGCTTGGTTTAAGTAAATATTCCTTTATCCCAAATTTCATTGCTTCTCGGGCATAATCAAATGTATCAAAAGCAGAAACCATAATATATTTAATCATAGGAGCAGAGGCATATATTCGTTTAATCGCTTCGATCCCATCCAACTCTGGCATCTTTATATCCATAAAAACTAAATCTGGCTTATGAACAATAGCCAACTCTACTGCATCTTTCCCATTTTCCGCTTCTGCAGTAATTTCAAAATTAGAACGATTACGGCTAAGCATAAGCTTCAATCCTTCTCTTTCAATCGGTTCATCATCTACTAACATTACTTTTAGCATAAAGTATCCTCCTTTCCTAATTTATTCAAGCTAATCAACACTGTTGTTCCTTCGCCAACGATGGAGTGTATCTTTACTTGGCTGTCCTTATCGAATAGTCGCAGTCTTTTTATGACATTCCGCATGCCAATACCAGTTGAATGCCCTGCTCCTTTATTGGCAACTTCCTGATCTGTCTCCTCGCTCACGTCCAGCAATCGATCAATGGTATCTTGATCCATGCCCACTCCATTATCTATCACTTCAATCAAGACTTTTTCCTCTTTTTCATAAATAGATAATGTAATTTTCGCCCCTTTGGCCATCCTTTCAATCCCATGAATAAATGCATTTTCAATAATTGGCTGTAAGGTTAGACAAGGAATGGGTGTCGATAAGCACTCTGGATCAATATCCTCTGTAAATTCCACTCTCCCACCAAAACGCGTTTTTTGAATAAAAAAGTATTCCTTCACAATTGCAACTTCATCTTTCAACAATGTTTGGCGGTCAAGACTGCCTATATTGTAGCGAAGCAATGCCGAAACCGATGAGATTAAATCACTCGTCTTGTCAGCTCCCTCAATATAAGCGGTTTTAGAGATAGTATTAAGTGTATTAAAAAGAAAATGGGGATTGATTTGATTTTGTAAACTCTTCAATTCCATCTCTTTAAGCAACTGAGCCAATTTTGCCTTTTCTTCTATTTGTTTAACAGACTCTAAAATATTTTTTTTCATCTCATTAAATGTTTTCGTTAAAAACCAAAGCTCATCCTTTTGTGAAACGACAATATCTTCCCTATTGTATCTGCCAGCAGAAATTTCTTCTGCTTCCTTTGTTAAGCGACCAATAGTTATTGTGATTCCATTCGAAAACCATAATGCAAATAAAATACTCAAGAGAATAATAGATAGAAGAATAGCGGTTCCCATATTTTTTGTTTGGGTAATTTTTTCATCTAAAAAATAAGAGGCTGCTTGGTATTTTGTCAGTTTTTCATCAATTAAATCAAGTGCTTTTTCATGAATGTAGGCTGATATTTTTTCTACTTCTTTTAGAGAAGTGGAATATTGCTGAATATCTTCGTTTTCAATCCCTTGCACTGTTTTATCTGTTTGTTTCCGAAAATTATTTATCATATTTAATAGGTTTTTCTTCGGTATTCCCTCTTTTTCCATTGCTCTAAATTGTTGTTCCACCCTGCTTATCTTTTCTATTTCCACCTTGTACAAGGCTAAATTCTCCGGTAATGGTTCATGAACATAGATTTGCAGCGATTGATAGGCCTGATTCGTTTCTTTCGTCATTTCATTCAGTAAGAAGAAAGAGGCCATATTCTCATCGTATAATTTCTTTACTTGTTGATTGCTAGTTTCTCGAATCCAAAATAATAGTAATAATAACAATAGAATGACCCCAAAATATATAAGCAGCTTCGTACGAATTTTAATCATGGCCATTCCCCATTTTTTCTACCATACTATCTAAATCTTTCGAATGAATAATAGCAGCATTCATATGATGCATCTGAGGAACAGACTTCTGTTTGACCAGATGCATCATTAATTCAATACTTTTTTGTCCCATTTCGTATGGCTGCTGTTCAACAATGGCATTTATCTCTTCTTTATGTAATAAATCAAGATTCTCTTCTAACGAATCAAAAGAAATGACATATAAATCATTTTGTCTATTTAATGATCTTGCTGCTGCTGCAATTCCAATACCATCTAACGAACTTGTTCCATAAAAAGCAGTGATATCTTTATGCTTTTTTAGCATCTTATAGGCCTTTTCTTCTGCTTGGACTCTTGTGAGATTGGATTCATCTATCGCAATAATCTTGATTCCTTCTATCTTTTCGATTGCCTCTTTAAATCCCTGTACTCTTAATTGATGCTGTTTATAAGCATTATCCACTCCGCCTGTAATAATCCCTATCTTCGCTTTTCCCGCAGTATCCTTTACCAATGTTTGTCCTGCCAATCGACCAGCTTCATAATTATCTGTGCCAATATAAGCAAGACGCAAACTATCTGGTGCATCTGTATCAATCGTAATAACAGGAATACCTTCTTTTACTGCCTTGTTAATTAGAGGCGTAAACGAATCATTAAGCGCTTGCACAATTATTCCATCCACTTTAGCCTGTATGGCCATATCTAGAAGTTTTAATTGTTCCTCGGGATTGGATCGCTTTGGACCCTCGTATTCAACAAAAACATCATTTTCCGCTGCAGCTTTTTTTGCTCCAGCTCCTACTAAGCGCCAATAATCATGATCCATTTCCTCGCCAATTAAAGCAAAATGATAGGTTGGTAGAGATACCTCATCAGAAAGAACTTCTTTCATTTTCTTATCAAAAGTATGAGCTTGCTTATAAAAATACAAGGAATATGCAACCGCTATCAGAAAAGAGAGAAGGAAAAAGCTATATAGCAAGGTTCGTTTCATATGCCCCTCCATGTCTTATCTAGTCTATTATGTTGATGATAGCATAAATTTAAAACTGGTGAGTAAGGAAATGTCTAGAAAAACATAGAGAAAGAAAATTTTTATTTCGTTTATATATAATAGATAATGATTTTCCCTTTCTTAAGAACAGAAAAGCTAGTACTCTTTTAGCGAAAAGTACTAGCTTTTTTTAGAATTCAACTTGAAACGATTATTTTGACAAATTCATTTTCATGCTGCTCTAATAACTCTCTAATATCGATATCATCGATAAAAAAGTCATCTACATATTTCGTTCCTCTGTAGTAATGTTGCTTGCCTTCAAAGTAAAAAATATCAGCTGTTCCTTCAAATGTATAAGTTTTCCCCTTTGCACAAACAATAGTAAGCTTAATTTCTTCCCCATTGCAGCCCATATAATACTGTGATACAGGGACATTATTAATAACTAATACATCTGAACCGATATCTCGTTGAATGACAACGATTCCTTCTAATTCCTTCATTTTTCTTCCTCAATTATAAATACTAATTAGACTAAAATATATAAAAAATATCCTACAAATATTTTCACTTATTAAAAATCGTATTGGGCTTCCTTTTTCGCTCGTATTTCCGTATATGTCTCTGTTAATACTATTGTATCTTCCACTAATCGTTCAATGCGGAATAACACATCATCATCTGTAATTTCTTTGCGCTGAAAATCCTTTTCCTCAATAAATACATATGTTTGGACGATCTGTGCTTTCATATAAGCCAAAATCGGTTTTAACTGCTGTTCAGCAATTAAATAATGTTTAGATGAACCTGCCGTTACAATTATACTAACTACTTTATCGCGAAACGCATTTTGCGGCAACAAATCAAAAATATTTTTCAATGTAGCAGGAATAGATGCTTGGAAAACTGGTGTGCCTATAATAATCGCATCTGCTTCCATCAATGTCTTGGTAACAACCCCAGTGTCCCCTTCATATTCTAAATAGTTTCTCCCATCACTAAATTGGATATCATAATCCGCCAAATCGAGTAACGTTATCTCAATATCGGGATAATTATCCGCAATAGCTTTCATTGTGTAATCCATCGCTGTTCTCGTTTTAGATCCGACCTTTGATCCGGATAATCCAACAATTTTCATAACCTTATGCCTCCGATTTTTTTGTGTATTTTCTAATAGCCGGCAAAATTTCCGTACCAATGATCTCCACATTTTTCATAACATTTTTAAACGGCATACCACCAAAATCAATTTGGGCAATATAGCGTTGATGATTAAACATTTCATGTTGATAAAGAATTTTTTCTATGATTTGCTGTGGACTTCCGATGTTCATAATATTATGCGGATCTACCCCTTGGGCAAAATGCTGTTTTGGAAATCCTGCCCCATTTGTTTTTTTCATGCCTTCATTAATATGTGGGTACATATCTTTTAAAGCTTGCTGGGATGATTCTGCTGCATAAAAGAAGCCTGCTGTAGCTACTGGTAATTCAGCTGGATCAAATCCGCTGTTACGAACTGCTTCACGATAAGCATCTACTGTTCGTTTGAATACAGATGCTGGACCACCTAAATGTGCCATAAACATTGGAGCTCCTGCCATTCCAGCTCTGATTGCACTTGCTGGTGTCCCTCCAACTGCACGCCAAATCGGAATAAAACTATCTTTAGGTCGTGGTAACACTCTCGCATTTCTTAACGGTGCACGGAATTCTCCACTCCAGTTCACTACTTCCTCTTCATTAATTTTCATTAATAATTCAAATTTCTCTTCAAACAATTCTTCATAATTACGAAGATCGTAACCTAACAATTCAAATAAACCAACTCTTGAAGCACGACCAGCAATAATTTCAGCACGGCCTTTAGAAATTAAATCAATTGTTGCAAAATCCTCATATACCCGGACTGGATCTGATGTACTTATAATAGTAGACGAGCTAGCTATTTTAATATTTTTCGTAGCTTGTGCAATAGCTGATAACACCACTGAGTGCGCTTGTGTAACAAAATATTCCTGATGACTCTCTCCAACACTAAAGAAATCAAGTCCTGCTTGATCTGCTAATTTTGCGTATTCGATAATCTCGTGTACACGTTCTTCTGCAGAAATTCGTTCCCCTGTTAGTGGGTTTGGTAAATGATCCCCTAATGTATAGATACCAAACTCTAATCCTTTGCTTGGATCTAATCCGTATTTTTTCAATTTCTTCACCTTTCTTCTATTCATCATTATTTAAACTATTCTTTAATTCCTCAGGCGATCTCTCCCAATATTCATTGTTAAAATCAACAAGGAACTTTTTTAACGACTGCTTGGAATCGTAATCCATATTATTTAACGCAAATCTTCGTTTGATAGCTCTATCAAGGCTATTTACGTGCTCTGGCATCGCCTTGTAGCCAAAACGTTTTCTACTTCCTTCTTTCATTTTCTTTGCTACCAAGATTTCGCAAGCACCAGCACCAGAATAATAAGCACCCTCTTCATTTCTGTCCAACGCAATCCAAATAACCCAATATTTATGCGGATCCAAATCTAGTACTTCTTCTTTTGTCACATTCTTAAAAAATACTTTTTGTTCCACTTTACTTCTGCCATGCATAGCGCCTATATCAATAAATACTTCCTGGCTTTCTCGATCAATAATGATTGGCGTAACATTCTCTAAAGAGATAGATCCTACTCCATAGCCGCCATCACCTTTTGTTGGATCATTCCGCAAGATATTAAATTGTGCATTTTTTTTGGATGAACCTTCCTTTTTGTTGTCCATATTTGCGTTAACTCCTCCTTTTTGTACAAGTCCCTTATGCTTTTTTTCTTATTTAGACCAACTACATAAGGTATTTTCGGAAAACTAACTTACTGCTTCGAAATGACTTGTCTTGATTGCTATATTAAGGGTGATGGTGTTTTATGGCAATTATTCTGCTTGTTGGTGTTATTATAAATAAGGATTTTATATGCTCATTTAGTTTATAGCTTGCCATTTTTAGAGTGTGGCTATGTATGAAGTTTGGATGGAATACAGTGGTTGGTGAGTTTTTGAATTCAGGAGTTTATGAACACCATTTTTAGTGGATTTTATTTTTGGAGGATTATTTGGTTTTATGAACACCACTTTTCCCTCTTCCTGACGAGCATTTGGCTTTCATCCTCTCCATGAACACCACTTTTCCCTCTTCCTGACGAGCTTTTGGCTTTCATCCTCTTCATGAACACCACTTTTCCCTCTTCCTGACGAGCTTTTGGCTTTCATCCTCTTCATGAACACCACTTTTCCCTCTTACTGACGGTTTTTCGGCTTTCATCCTCTTCATGAACACCATTTTTCCCTCTTGCTGACGGTTTTTCAGCTTTCATCCTCTTCATGTCAGCAGTCCCATTATTCTCTTTATATAGAAAAAATTAAGTTTCTTCCCAAACAGTTTTTTATCTAAATAGGACAGTTCTTCCGCATCCAATAGGATACATAAGAACCGTCCTCCCTCTGTTTCCTTATGCTGGGTTTACTTCTAATTCTACTTTGATTTTGATGTCTTTTCCTACTAGCACGCCGCCTGATTCTAATACTGCGTTCCAAGTAAGTCCGAAGTCTTCACGGTTGATTTTTGCTTCTCCTTCGAAACCGTAAACTTCTACGCCCCATGGGTTTGTACCTTTCCCACCATATTCTACGTCAAATGTTACTGGCTTTGTAACATCCTTAATAGTTAAATCACCAGTTACTTTATAGTCATCGCCATCTTTTGTAATCGATGTTGATTTAAAATCAATTGTTGGGTATTTTTCTGTATCGAAGAAATCTGCTGATTTCAAGTGATTATCACGATCTTCGCTATGTGTGTTAATGCTTGCTACATCAAATTTAAATGCAATGCTAGCAGTTGTTAAATCTGCTAAATCTGCCGCTTCTACGTCTGCTGTATAAGAATCGAATTGACCCTTCACCTTTGATACCATCATATGTTTTACTTCAAATCCTACGCTAGAATGTGATTGATCTACTGTCCATTTTGCCATTTTAAAATTCCTCCCATTTTCCTCTTATTATTTACTTTGAATTCAAGATATTTATTAAAAAAATTAGTTTCCCTCAATCTTATTGAATATTAAGGCAAACTTATTAGAGATATTCCTATCAAAAATACTTTGAAATAAATTATCTCTAATTAAAGATAATTTTACACGCATCTTTTTGTTTTGTCTACACTTTTGCGAAAATTTTTTCAGGAATTTTTGAAAGAAAAATTAAATTAAACTAATCTCAGAATATAGACATACTATTATTAAAAAGAGATATCATCTTATATACTAAAATATTTGTACCTTCCCGAAATAAGTGAGATTCCAACATAAGAATTGCGCAAATTCCAATAAATTATTAGCTTCTATTTAGACGCTTTTTTTAAAAAGTTAAGTATTTTCACACCCAAAAAAAACAGGCATCAGCTAAATGATACCTGCTTTTTCTCTTAACAAAATGTATCTTTTGACTTTGGTACAGAAAGTCCAAATAATGGACGAAGATACAAGGCAACAAATGTCCCAGCTAATGCTAATATTCCCCACACATAACCGTGAACACTGAATGATGCAATCCCGCCAAAGTAAGCACCTACGTTACATCCAAATGCTAAACGTGAGCCATAACCCATTAGTAAGCCGCCAATGATGGAAGCAAGCACATTTCCAAGCGTCACTTTTGAAAATTTAAAAAGACCGCCAGCTGCCGATGCCAAAAAGGCGCCAAGGATAACACCGAAGTTTAGAATCGTTGTAGAATCTGCAAAAATAGAAGCTTCTAAAGCTTGAGCATTTGCCCCTTGCCAGAATCCCCAGCTTGCTACATCCATACCAAAAAATTGGGCCACTTTTGAACCCCATAAAGCAAAGGCAGAGGTAATTCCCCATGGAGTACCGCGTGTCATTAAGGTTAAAGCATTAAGAACAGCTAACACGATCGCTGCCGCAAATAATGGCCATGAACCGCGGAAAATACGTTTCCAGCCAGTTGTTGTTGGAAGAGGAGCCATTTTTGGCGCTTTTCTTTTTCTTTCCACAACCAATGTAATCCATGCAATTACACCAAATAGAATAATGGATACAATCCAAGCACCACCATAGCCAAGACCAGTTGATGTCGCTAATGAAATTGGGGCAAAAGATGGTAAGTCTTCTGTCCAAAACGACAGATGAGCTGCACCAATTGTAGAACCGATAATGAAGAATAGTAATGTTACAAATGCAACAGAACGTCCGCCGCCTACTGCATACAAGGTACCAGAAGCACATCCGCCCCCAAGCTGCATGCCAATCCCAAACATAAAGGCACCAACGACAAGACTAACACCAACCGGTGATACATAGCCAGTCGCTCCTGTTCCAAAAAAGGAAACGCCGTATGCTAAAATTGGGGCAAATAGCGTTACCGCCACTGCTAACATCAGCATATGCGCACGTAACGCCTGCCCATTTCCTACTGACGCAAGTCTGCGAAATGCGGATGTAAAACCAAAACGAGCATGAAATAATGTATATCCTAGTAAGAGGCCCAAAACTAATAATATCGGCTGCATACTTTTTTGTGTCATTAATAAATAGACTAGTAGAATCGCTGTTACAATGAGTCCACCAATGATTAAAGGCATCTGTGGAGCCTTTAATCCTTTTGGTTGTTCTTTTTGACTCTTTATCTTTTGAGTCGACTGAACATTTGCTGAAGTTGCCACTCCAAAACACCCTTTCCCTATTAATATAGTCGGAATTGCTTTTTTCATCTTAATGGTATTTTCAATTTGTGTCAATATAAATTTTTATTTTTGTAATTAAAAATAAAAAGATACCTTCACCATAGGAGTAAAGGTATCCTTGCTTTTTGAAATCAGGATAGATAGAGAATTTTCTTCGCAAATCAATCAGATTCTTTCCAAATGAGTCTTCTAATATATCACGATGTTTCTCCAATATTTCCATTAAGTATAAATCATGGATCATTAGCATTGGCTGCTCTGTGGCTGCCTTTCTTTTATATAATTATGGATTAAAAAAGCTGTCTGCAAGTGCTTCCGTTTCCTTAATGAATCTTGTTCCTGTACTTGGGATAGTCTTTTTCATTTTTCTTCTAGAGGAAACCGTTACATTGACCCAGATCATTGGCGGAGCAAGTGTCATTATCGGTGTTATTTTAAGCTCCATTCAAAAAAGGAATTACCTCATGTCCTGCCACCGGAAGCCTCTTTGGAATAGCAGCATACAAAAAACCAGAAGCTATCTACTCCTGGTTTTCCTATGTTTACAAATTATTGATTTCCTTTTTTAACCCACTCTGCAACGGTAACAGTACGTTTCGCTTGATGTTTAACTGCACCTTGAACGTCTTCGATCATTTTTCCATCTTGTCCAACTGTTACACTTGTACCATAAGGGTTTCCACCTGCTCCGAATAGAACTGGATCTGTGTATCCTGGTGTAGCAATAATAGCGCCCCAATGCATCATAGAAGTGTATAAAGATAATAATGTTGCTTCTTGTCCACCATGTGGATTTTGTGCTGAAGTCATAGCACTTACTACTTTGTTAACTGTTTTTCCGTTTGCCCATAGACCGCCTTGTAAATCAATGAATTGCTTCATTTGAGAAGGCATTGTACCAAAACGTGTTGGAACACTGAAAATAATCGCATCTGCCCATTCAATATCTTCCGATGATGCAACTGGTACATCTTTTGTTGCATCCACTGTTGCTTTCCAAGCTTCATTGCTGTCAATAACAGATTGTGGCGCTAATTCTTGTACTTTTACTACTTTCACTTCTGCGCCAGCTTCTTTTGCTCCTTCTGCTGCCCATTGTGCTAATTGATAGTTTGTTCCACCCATACTATAAAAAATTACTGCTACTTTAACATTTGCCATGTTTTCCATCTCCTTTGATTTTCCAAATAATTTGTTTAAAAATCCCATAAGTACACCTGCTTTAATTTTTTATTGATCTTATAAGAATCACCTCCACTGAAATAGTCTTTTCAATGTTAGCTGTTCTTCTTATTCCCCAATTGTGGAAATTTATGATTACTTTTTCTCTTATAAATAATTAACTATTTGTTAAAGCTGAATACCATTTAGCAGCTGCTTCTACTTCCTCAGCTGTTAGCTGATGGCCTCTGTTTTCCCAATGCATTTCGACATTCGCATTAGCATTAACAAGCATTGATTGTAGTTCATTTGATTCTTCTTTTGAACAAATCGGATCATTGGTTCCTGCAGTAATAAATACTCCTTTTCCGGTTAAATCAGGGAGCGTAATTCCTCTTCTCGGTACCATTGGATGATGTAGAATAGCTGCTTTTAATGCATCCTGATAGTGGAATAATAAGCTTGCAGCAATATTGGCACCATTAGAATAGCCAATTGCTACGATATTGTCTCTATCAAATTCATATTTTTGGGCTGCTTCATCCAGAAATTCATTTAATTCCTTTGTACGAAAAATTAAATCTTCTTCATCAAATACACCTTCTGCTAAACGCTTAAAGAAACGCGGCATGCCGTTTTCTAAAATATTCCCGCGGACACTTAGCACAGAAGCTTCATCATCGATCATCCCTGCTAGTGGCAATAAATCTAACTCTGTTCCGCCTGTTCCGTGTAACATCAATAACGTGGGCTTCTTCGGATCTTTTCCCTTATTGAAAATATGTTTCATCCCTTCTCCTCCTCTAAGATTCTAATCTCTACTTTAGGTAAAGCAGCTGTTAACTCATCACGCTATTCTTCTAACCAATCAGGGAGCATTAGCTTCTCTCCCAATTGTTCTACTGGCTGATCCACCGTAAATCCAGGTCCATCAGTAGCTAGCTCAAAAAGAATGCCGCCTTCTTCATGAAAATATAAGGCTTTAAAATAGTTTCGATCTTTCACTTCCGTTGGATAATACCCTTTTTCTTGTAGCAGCGTTCTCCATTGCTGAAGCTCTGTCTCATCTTTTGCCCGCCAAGCAATATGGTGGACAGTTCCTGCTCCCATGAGCCCACGAACAGACGGGGTCAATTTGATATCTATCACATTTCCTATCTGTGCATCGGCGATGAAACGCAAATACCCTGCATCTTCTCCTACACATTTAAGACCCAATATATGTTCTAATACCTCTGCTGTTTTGTTCGGTTGTGCCGAAAGTAATGTTGCTCCGCCAAAACCTTTAATAGCAACATCAGGATGGATTGAACCTAGCTGCCAATTACTTAATGGTCCTTCGTTTCGTTCCACTAATTCGATTTGCAGACCATCTGGATCGACAAATTGCAAATATTTTTCGTTAAATCTCGAAGCATTTTCCACTTCTACACCATAGGAAAGAAGACGATTTTTCCAAAATGCACTGCTACCATGTGGAATAACATAGCTCGTTACACCAACTTGCCCTTGGCCAATTCTACCTTTCAGCTGTTTTTCCCATGGAAAGAAAGTAATAATTGTTCCTGGTTCCCCTGTTTCATTCCCAAAATAGAGATGATACACTTCTGGGCGATCAAAATTAATTGTCTTTTTTACCAATCGTAGACCAAGGACACCTGCATAAAAATCAATATTTCTTTGTGCATCATTTACCATTGCTGAAATATGATGAATTCCTGCTGTTTTTTGCATCTTATCCTCTCCATTTCATGGAACTATTGTGGTCTTACTTTTGTAAACATGTCACCAATTTTTGCATAGTCATTTCCTGCTAATCTGCTGACAGCTGCTAACCCTCTTGGATCAATTCTGCCATTTTCATACAGGGTAGGCTCAATGTGATAATGAACCACTCTTCCAATTAGAAAATCACATCCAGGAAGTGCCTCGGTACCTCCCAACTCTAATGAATGTTCCAATACACATTCCATACGAATCTTAGCTTCCTTTATACCCGGTACAGAGATGGCGCTGCTATCTATCGGTGTTAATCCTGCTAATTCAATCTCACTTTCACTTGATGCAAGACTTGCTGCCGTTTGATTAATTTTATCAACATTTTGTTCATCTACAATATGAATGACAAATTCCTTTTTGTTTAAAATGTTCCTTGCCGTATCTTTTGGTTTCCCATTGGAACGCTGAATGGATAACGATATCATTGGCGGATTAGATGATACAATATTAAAGTAGCTGAAAGGAGCCCCATTTAAGACACCCTCTTCCGACAAGCTAGTAACAAAGGCAATAGGTCTAGGAATTATGCTTCCAATTAGAAATTTATAATTCTCTCTTTCTGAAATGGTTTTCGGATCAATGGAATGCATCAAATCATCCTTTACAAATTAGTCGAGATTTCTAACATCAATTGGTATTAATCTGCTATTAAGCTGTTCTCTATATTGTTCATATTGACTTGGCAGCATTAATGTCTCTCCTAGTGTTTCTTTAGATTCATCAATTGCAAATCCTGGCGGATCTGTCGCAATTTCAAAGAGTATTTCACCATGCTCTCTAAAATAAATGGCATTAAAATAATTTCGATCCTTAACAGCTGTTACATGGTATCCATTTTGCGAGACGTGTTTCTGCCAGTCTAATTGGTCAAGATCATCCACTGCTCTAAAAGCAATATGATGAACAGTTCCAACACCCATTTCCCCACTTCTGCCTGTAGTTAATTTTAAATCGATGACATTTCCAATATCGCTAAAGGAACGGAAACGTACATATTCTCCTTCTTCGCCAACTTTTTTAAATCCCATCACTTTTTCTAAAAGTTCTGCTGTTTGTGCAGGTTGTTTCGATAAAAGCGTTGCACCGCCAAATCCTTTAATAGCATTTTCAGGTGTCACTTCACCAAACTGCCAGCTATTATTTTTCCCTTCTGCTCTTTCTACTATTTCTAGCAGTAAGCCATGGGGATCAGAAAAAGCTAAGTATTCCTCTCCAAAACGCTCTGTTTTTGTGAAAGAAATATTAAATTTTGCTAACCTTTTTTCCCAAAATGAAAGAGCTCCTATAGGCACAACATAAGACGTTACACCGACTTGCCCGTCTCCAATCACTCCTTGACGCGCTCCTGCCCATGGAAAGAAAGTAATAATCGTGCCTGGATTGCCGCCTTCATCTCCAAAATATAAATGATATGTCCCTGGATCATCAAAATTGACCGTCTGTTTCACTAAACGCAATCCCAATACACCTGCATAAAAGTCAACATTCTCTTGCGGGTGGCCTACGATTGCCGTAATATGGTGAATTCCACTTGTGCTCTTCGTCATTGCCGTTCACTCCTATTCCAATTTTCTAGCAAGCTTTATTTAGTTACTATTTGATATAAGTAGAAAAATCATTTATAGAAATTCTCTATTTTCGCTCATTACTACGAATTAAAATATTATTAATTCGAGATATAACCTCAAAAATAATCACATCTCTTGTGCATGAAGCCCTAATTTTTTGAGCTGTTCAATCAGTATTTCTTTTTCTTTATTGTCTAACCCGCCACATATCTCGTTCATGGCTGCTCTATGCTTTGGAAAGACTTTGTCCATAAGCTCGGTTCCCTCTTCTGTTATCACCACATAGGTTATGCGGCGGTCTTTTGGACAAGGTTTTCTTCTGATTAATTTTTTATTCTCTAATTTATCTACTACATAGGTAATGCTGCTGCTTGCAATCAAAACTTTTTCACCAATCTTTTGAATTGGCTGATCCCCTTTGCTATAAATCAATTCCAGCACAGAAAATTCTGTAGGGTTTAAACCGAGACATTTTATATCTTCTTCTACACGTTTCTTTATCGATTGCAATGCTCTCGACAACACAACGAATACCTTTAATGATAAATCTTCTTCATATTTACTTACTTCCTTATTATCCATGATAATCTTCCTTTCAATTATCTTGAATTCGAGATAATTATATAATACTTTATTTGTACATGTCAACTAGTATTATTTAAACAATCACATTCACGTTATATTGTCCGTATGTAAAAGAACAGAATTTCCCCATAGCGAGTAATTTCCGCCTTTATTAGTAAACCCATCTTTAGATCTATCATAAGGAAGTGAGTCGTAAAAATTAACTTGGTCAGTTTTCAAAAACAAATTTGCAGTAGTAGGAGGCACTTCCTTAAAGTTCTCCTTACTGATTTCGATAATCAAATTTATCTGTTGGAACATGAAGAGAATGCCCATTCACTACTACTGTATGTTTATCGCTCCATACAATTTTTGCTGTTTCTTCCCCTTCATTCCAATAAACGTTCTTTTTCTTACCCTTTTTATTAAAGACAAGTTCCCCGCGGATTGCATATGAAGTAGTTGCACCACCATTTGTCCGATAAGCTTTTAAGGTATAGGCCCCGTCTGGTGAAGTTTCTTCTGTAATATATTCTCCTTTTGGCAATCGATTCATATCATAAAAAGCCCAGTATACTCCATAGCCAATAATCCCAATAAAAAGAATAACACTGATAATAAACAGAAAGCCTTTATTTCTTTTGCTTAGATAAGTATTCAAATGATTTCCCCCCCACATTTAAAATAATCTAAATATTCTTTCCTTATTATATATTATTAATTATATAGAGATTTATAAAACCCTTCTTCCATCAAGATCCAATAAAATACAGGTGGCATTTCCTCCACCTGCTTTAGTCGTTGTATTAAGTATTAAGAACGTTTTTGTTTCTTTCTAGAAGAATCTTCCTTTGTTTTTCCTGTTTCCTTTGAAGTTGTTCCTTGACCTTCTTGCTGGCTAGAGCCTAAACCAATTGTCGATGGATCAGCTTTTCTGTTTGTCATTCTCTTCACCTCCACAGATTAGTGTTCCATGAATAAATGAAGTTATGTGAATCGTTGTATAAAGAATGAAAAACATACATTGTAACTTTAGATGCTGTTATTCGTATTACTTTATATAAGGATAAAGCAAACAACCGCAGTATAGAAAAAACTTCTATTAGTGATGCCCTTATAACCACTAATGGTTAGTTATATTTATCGACCTTCAAGTGTACATCCCATCCTTAGCTGACAGATTTTCTGCAGTTTGAGCTGGAAGGTATGCAAAAAAAAGAAAGGAGAAACGACTGTCATGAACAATCAGACAAACACTAATTCAATCATATCGGTAACATTGGGTATTTTATCGGTATTAATTCCCTTCATTGGTCTTATTTTAGGAATTATCAGCATTATTTTTTCAAGAAAAGCAGTAAATGAAATCAATAAAACGGACGAAAATGGGAGAGGCTTTGCGACAGCAGGTTTAATATGGGGCATAGTTGGAATAATCCTCCAACTATTAGTACTGTTAGGGATTATTGCGTTTTTATCACTAGCTACTTTTGGATAAACTATATGTTTTTGTGAGGCTCCCCCTTTATGGAGAGCCTTTTTAGAAAATCATATTGTTGTTGCTTCGGATAGTACCTACAATATTACTGACAACTTTTAAAAGCATTCTGCCATTTATATTATTTAAAAATATATTTCTAGAAAATAAGCGTAATTCTTGTTCCTTCCCCTAACTTGCTATCTACAAATATCTTTCCGCCATGTGCTTCGACAATCTGCTTAGCAATAGCTAATCCTAAGCCACTTCCTTTATGTGCTTCTCCTGTATTTGTTCCGCGATAGTAGCGAGAAAATAAATCCTCTAGTTCTCCTTCTTCAATGCCATTGCCATTATCCTCTATCCATACTTTAATCGTTTCTTTTTCTTGACCAATAAATACTTGAATAAAGGTATCGGGTGGATTATGAACGATGGCATTATAGATTAAATTCATTAATGCACGTTGTATCAAGGTTTTATCGCAGTTAAATAAAATTTGCTCGGTTTCTGTTGAAAAATCAAGATTGGTTTCCTCGTATAAAGGGTGATTCAAAATTTGGATAACGGACTCCCTTATGATATCCACCAAATTTGCTTCTGCCTTTTTCAAAAGAAAGACATTGCTTTTTAATTTATAGGTTAGATTCAAATCATCGATTAAATGCTCAATATAGACTGATTTATTCAGGATAATATCCACATATCGATTCTTTTCATTAGCATCTAGCTCGTAGTCTTGCAGCAGTTCCGAATAACCTTTAATGGAGTTTCTACCATGGAGCCAATGCGGCTTAGAATAGCGATGCGGTCATCCTTTATCGACTTATTAAATACCTTCACCTCTCCTTCTGTTTCTTTAATAAGTCCGAGCAGCATTCGAATCGTCGTCGACTTTCCAGCACCGTTTGGACCGAGAAATCCATAAATCCCTCCCTTTGGTACTAATAGATTCACCTGATCAACCGCTAAAAACTTTCCAAATTTCTTCGTTAAATTGCTTGTTTCAATAATATAATCTGACATGACTTTCTCCTCCATTTCTTTTCTTCCATTATTCTAGCCGCTCTATCTTAACTGTTCGTTTTCCATACCTTAACTGAACCTTAAAAATCTATAATTTTCTACCTGCACATAAATAGAACAAAAAATACAGTCTTTAAATTAAAGTTATTTTTTCATATAGTAGTTATCACACAGGAAGGCAACAGAAAAGGAGTAGTATAGATGAAAATAGAAGAACCAAAGATACCTGCGAACCTACCATCAAAGAATTTTCACGATATATTGTACGAGGAAGAATTAGAGTTAGAAGGATGCGAAGTTCATCACTCCATGTTTGAAGAAGAAGTATTAAATAAAGTACGGTTATCGAAAATGGTGCTGAAGAATTGTAAGTTTATGCATACTGATTTTTCCGGCATGGAATTAACAGACGTTATTTTTGAAAGCTGTGATTTCTCTAATGCGAAGCTCACTAGTTCTTCCATTCACAAATGCCAATTTACTAACTGCAAATTATTAGGGGTAGATTTTACAGACTCCCGTTTAAGAAATGTGCAGTTTACTGATTCCTTATTGAGACTAGCCGCTTTTGGAAGCTCCAAATTAGAGAAAGTTAGATTCCAAGACTCGCCTGTTGAATCTGCTGATTTTTATGATTGTCTCTTTAAAAAGATCGAATTTAAGAAATGTACAATGGACGGAGCAAATTTTGAAAGAACTTCCCTTAACGGTGTTGATATTAGTACCTCTACCTTCCAATCATTGCTTGTATCTCCACCAGATTTAAAAGGGTGTAAGGTTTCTACCTATCAAGCCATCCAATTTTCTGCTTTATTAGGCTTGGAGATTGTTGATTGATTGCATAAAAAAGTTCTAGCAAACCGTCCTATTTCGGTTTGCTAGAGCTTTTACTGTTTATCCCCAAAACTTCATATAATCTTTCCTTTTTTAACATACTAATGTTGAAAGATATCTTCTCCTCTTTCAAAAGGTTCTAAGGGATTTATTTAAAGGTGACACCCAATTTGTCTATTTATCGCCATAAAAGTTTTCTTTATGATATATGTGGTAATTTAGTAGAGAACACAAATTTAATGCCTGTTGCATACTCAATATAAATGAAAGTTTTTCATATGTAGACAGCCACTACAGTCAGG
Source organism: Niallia sp. FSL W8-0177 (assembly GCF_038006285.1). Lineage (NCBI taxonomy): Bacteria > Bacillati > Bacillota > Bacilli > Caryophanales > Bacillaceae > Niallia > Niallia sp. FSL W8-0177. Next base: position 244,077 of record NZ_JBBOUX010000001.1, on the reverse strand, counting down.
ATTGCACATTGAAAGTCGTAGCAAAGCATCTCCAATATGATTATGCTTATCTTTCCAAGCTGTTTGTTCATATAACAAATATGACCTTTACCGAATACTTGACGCAGTATCAAATATCACAGGCGTGTTGTCAGTTAAAAAATCGGCAGCTGCCGATTGGCAAAATGCCATAAACTGTGGGTTACAATAATTTGCGATTCTTTCATCGCCATAAAAAAAGATTACTCACATTTCGCCTAGAAAATAGCGAGAACTCTCGTAAGATGTATAGAAAGCCGATATTATGTCCATTTTATAGATACAATGCTTAAAGGTGGGATTTCCATGGAAAACGCCTCCAAGAGATTGCAAATATTGATAGGCGACACGTTACAAATACTTGATCATATGAAAGTAGATGCTGACAAAGATCCTTTGCTTCAGCAAGTGAAGAATGATTTACAAGAACAGAAGAACAAAATGGATAACTTTCCAAAATCAAACGAAGAAATCATCAACACAGCCAGCTCAATGACACAAAGTCTTGATAGAATAAACAATATGGTTCAACAATTGGAAGCTAGCTTAATGGAGGACTATCAAGCATCAACAGGGGGCATTGATGAATATCAGCATATGTCCATTGATGAGCAAAGAGAACAGCCTGAAAGTTATCATGATAAAATTGATTACTTAAGTGCTGTAAAAATCCGCGAAAATATAAATCGAATGAATGAAGTACTACTAAACATTAGATCTTAATATTATTTAAGTAAAGGGGAGGGGAGATTCCATGCCTTTCGTTATAACTTCACCATGTATGCATGAACAAGCAGGAGATTGTGTAGATGTTTGTCCTGTTGATTGTATCGCAAAGGGAGAAGATCAATTCTATATTGATCCCGATATTTGTATTGACTGTGGTGCATGTGAAGCAGTATGTCCAGTTTCCGCCATTTATCATGAAGAAGAGGTACCACCAGAAGAACAGCCTTATATCCAGAAGGCTATCGATTTTTACAAATCATATGAAGGATAAGGAAAAACAAATCAACTTTTTTAGTTGATTTGTTTTTCTTTTTTTCGTTTAGGGATAGTATTGATTGGTTGCCTTATGCTATCCTTTTCAAAGTATGAAAAACCTTGCCAGAAATCTTCTGACAAGGTTCTTCCTTACATCTTAATTAGTGGTCAAGCACCTATCTAACGATATTAAAGAGCTTAAGCTCCCTCTTTCTCCACGTTAGCATCTATATCTTTTTTTAATTTATTTACTTTATCTTCAATTTCCGCTGGAATATACTTCGCTTTTTTCAAATATGTTTTACTTAATGAATAATCAGGAACTGCTTTAAAAGCATTGGCTAAAAAGTAAAAATTGACTTGGGCATCACTAGCAAGATGGATTGTTTCATCAACTATCTGTTGATATTCGCCTTTTTCCAACAGAGCAATAAATTTCTTATCTTCATCTGTTAATTCTTTTGCTTTTGTTTCTTGGTCTACATTCGTTTCTTTTTTCACTGGTTCCTCTTTTTTCTCTTCGGCTGAATTCCCGCATCCTGCAAGCAAGAATAGGAACGCGACCATAAATAGAGAAAGATATTTCATCTGAATCTCTCCTTATATGCATATAATATAATTACTATTTTATAAACCGTAAGTATTATGTAGCCTATCTAAACACTTGGTCAACATATGTTACCCTACTGTTATGTATTATTAGAAAAATTAGAATATTATTCAGTATTTAACCATAATAAATTCTAAACTCCACTAATGAAGATGCTTGACTGGAACATTTTAACATATAGTTTTCATTATATCAATATATTATGATTTGTTTATTAATTCTAAAAAATCTATCATTTTCAAAAATCGGATTGCTCTACTTTTTCTAAAATAGTCTATAAAAAAAGTGCTGAAGCCCAAAAGGGACAGCACTTTTTATCTAAGCAAAGATTATAATTCTTCGCCATTTGTCGCAATGACATTTTTGTACCAATCAAATGATTTTTTCTTCGTTCTTTTCAATGTTCCATTTCCATAATCATCTTGGTCTACATAGATAAAGCCATATCGTTTAGACATTTCAGAGGTGCTGGCAGAAATAAGATCAATACACCCCCAGCTTGTGTAGCCAATTAAGTCTACACCTTCTTTAATTGCTTCTTTCATCTGCTCGATATGTGCCCGCATATATTCAATACGATAATCATCATTAATAGAGCCATCTTCTTCTACTTTATCATGTGCACCTAATCCATTTTCAACGATAAATAAAGGTACTTGATATCGATCATACATTTTCTTTAGCGTAATACGCAATCCTTTCGGGTCGATTTGCCAGCCCCAATCGGATGATTCTAAGTATGGATTTTTCACTCCAGAGAAGAAGTTTCCTTTTTCTTTTTTCTTATCTGGTGCTCCACTTGCAACCATAGACATATAATAGCTAAAAGATAGGAAATCAACAGTATGCTGTAAAAGCAGCTCTTCATCCCCTGGAAGCATTTCAATCTGAATATTATTTTCCTCAAAGTAGTTCAGCATAAAGCTTGGATAATAACCGCGCACTTGAACATCTGTGAAAAATAAATTCTTCTGATCCTCTTCTAATGCTGCTAATACATCATCTGGATTACATGTTTCCGGATATACTTCCATACGTGCCAGCATACAGCCAATCTGTGCATCAGGAATAATCTCATGACATGCCTTCACTGCTCTAGAGCTTGCCACAAATTGATGATGTAAAGCTTGATAAATAGCTTGTTCTTTATTCTCTACCTCATCAATTAAAATTCCACTACCAATGTAAGGGGATAGGGTTGAGATATTAATTTCATTAAACGTTAACCAATACTTCACCTTGTCCTTATAGCGGTTAAAGACAGTTTCAGCATAATGAACAAAGAAATCTACTAATCGTCTATCTACCCAGCCATTATATTTTTGGACAAGGTTCAGTGGAATTTCATAATGGGATAGCGTCACCAACGGCTCAATTCCATATTTAGCCAACTCATCAAATACTCGATCATAAAAAGCTAAGCCCTCTTCATTTGGCACCAAGTCATCCCCATTCGGGAAAATACGCGGCCAAGAAATAGACAGACGGAATGTTTTGAAGCCCATCTCTGCAAAAAGAGCAATGTCTTCTTTATAGCGATGATAAAAATCAATCCCGCGACGTTTCGGAAAATTGTCTCCGCCTTTGCCAGCTAATAGTGCTTCTAATTCCGCTTTGCTCTTCACATCCATCTCGATATCATCGCCACGTTCTTCCTTTGGAACGAATGTGACCATATCAAAGATCGATAATCCTTTCCCGCCTTCATTATACGCACCTTCTAATTGATTGGCAGCTGTAGCTCCCCCCCATAAAAAGCCTTCAGGAAATCCGTTTTTCTTCATTATATGTTTCCTCCCTTTTCTAATCTCTACCTATAATGATACGCTTACAAAAAAGAAAAAACTGGTCTCTTTCAGACCAGTTAAAAAGAAGGATATCGTTTTTGATAGTGATAGATGAGAATATCAAACAAACGTAATAAGGTATAACTACTCACAGCACTATTATCAATTTTTCCACATTGTAAAATCTCATCAAATATATGTTCGTGCTTCTCGGAATCTGAAAAAGTAATTAGCAATTTCTTCCCGCTTGCTGCCTTAATTTTTTCTTTGATTGCTAACGCTTCTGTCAGGATGTTTCCTTCAATGGAAATGGTAATAATCATATCTTCTTCTGTCAAATGAGAGACTGTTTCCAATTGTTTAAAAAAATTCGTATTGCATTCACATAGCTTTCCGAGCAGAAATAATTGCTTTTGAAGCTCCATCGCTTGAATTTGATGTTTTTCAAATCCTAATATGACAATTCTTTTAGACTCATGAATCTTTTTTATGATACGGTCTAGTTGTACTCTGGAAATTCTTTCCATTATCTCGATATTTTCCTTTAGTTTTAATTCAAATGTTTCTGTAGTTAAGCTCTTTTCCCTTTCCTCATACATTCCCCCATGATAAGCAACACTACTGCGGAGATTCGAAAAGTTACGGAAGCCAATTCGCTTACAGAAACGATTAATTGTAGATGGGGCAACATTACATACTTCCGCAGCCATTTCTAAAGAATAGCCTTCTATATGATGAATATTTTCCAGGAAACTATTGGCGATGGAATAGTTAATATCTTTTTCTAAAGAATTATTTATGTACGCTAAAAGGGTATAAATTAATTGTTCCAAAATTTCCACCTCATGATGATCGTATCATATTATTGTAGGAATGGTTAGGAATTTGAAAGAATGATGAGTAAATGTTAGATTCCCACCTTTCAATAAAAATTCAAAATAATTTATTTTCTGTATATTTTATGAATATTCTTTTTCTATTATTTACTTTTTTTTCTAATTATTCTATATTTGCATTAATATACTAGAAAGGAGGAAATTCAAATGAAGAAAAAAAACTTTGAGATACCTACTCGTTCTAAAAACTGTAATGGAATTAATTGCGGTTAAATTTATTGGCCTTTTTGAAGATTCCCTCACAATGTTTTAGCCTAAGATGATTAAATATTTCTGTGAGAAATATCCTCATCTAACTTTTATGATGCAGACTAATGGCACAAATTTATTAAATCCAACTATTATGAATTTAATCTTAAAGTATAATTTTAAAGTTACTGTAAGTATAGATGGACCAAAAGAAATTCATGATAAGTATAGAAGAGATATTAAAAATAATCCAACGTATGAAAGAATACTAGATAATGTAAAAAAAATCCAAATGACAAATCCTGATAAAATTCTTTCCATTCAAGCAACTTATTCTCCTTCTACTAATAAGCTTTATTCAAAAAAAGAAATTGCTAAACAAATCTATCGTGACTTTGGTATACCAAATATAGCAGTTAATGATGTATGGGAAGTAGGAACGTCTAATTATGTTTATAATATAGTTAGAGAAGAAATTGAAGAAGACTTTGAAGAGTTTCTAAATGAACAATCTTATTTTATGAGAACTAACACTTCTGATATATTATCTTATTTCTTTTCGAAAGAAATAGATTGGTTTCACTTTTGTGAAGCTGGTTTGGAGTTACTATCTATCGATCCAAATGGAAACATTTGGCCATGCCATTTATTTGTTAATACCTCTGAAAAAATCACCAATATAGTTAACGAAGATATAAATTATGTCTGGAAAAAAATTATGAGTTATCCTGAAATATTTCATTCCAAAACGAAAGTACGAAAAGAGTGTGAGTTATGTATTGCTCGCTTCAGATGTGTCTTATGTAAAAGAACTAATGAAAATCCATATCAAGAGATTAGTTGTAAGAGTAAAAGGAAAGAAACAAAAATTGTTTTCGATTTAATCGCAAAACACCATGATAGAATAGAGGATATCGTTTCTAAATTAGATAGAATTCATAATATTATTTAATTTTCCTTTAACACCAAAATTCTTTTGTAAAGAATCAACTTAAAAGAAGGTGACTACTTGTCTAAAAATATAAATAAAAAATGGTTAATTATTTTTATCTTTTTGCTACCATTTGCAGCATTTGAAAATACCTTTAAAGCATTTGTTTTTAAAGAAGTTTTCGATTATTTTGAAGCCGCAAATAAACTTCCTCTTGTAAATTTAATTATCTTTACTATTGGCGGTTATTTCTTAATTATGATTAGTCAAACATTATATAACTTTACTGTACATCAGATAATTTTTATGAAGATTTCAGCCTTAAAACAAAAAATTTTTAAAATTTTTATTTATTCAGATAATTTACTTCAAGAGAAGAATACTGCATCTTATGTTTCATTCTTATTAAATGATTTAAAATTAATTCAAACCAACTATTATGACTCCTTATTAAAAATTATTCTAAACCTAATAATTTTTTTCATATCTATTAGTGCTATTTTCTTTCTTAATAGTACGATGGCTATTCTATTAATAGTAGTGTTTATTATTCCTAGTCTTATCCCACAATTATTTAAAAAAAGGATTGTTAATCAAACAGAAGACTGGACAAATAAAAATGAAATTTATACTGGAAAGGTAAAGGATGCTTTTACAGGTATAGACACTATTCGAGGATATGGTATGGAAAAGCGAATGATTGATGATCATATTACATATAATTCTACTGTTGAAAGAAGTTTTGCGACATTAAATAATTGGCGTGTACTTTCAGATAATATTGTAGGTTTTTTTGGGCTTTGTGGTTTTTTCTTTGTTAATCTATATGGAATAATCCTTGCCACTCGAGGGGTTATTACTATTGGAACAGTTCTAGCAATTATTCAGCTTTCTAATACTATTATTGCTCCAGCGCTTGATTCATTGGAAGAGTATAATAAGATATTAACTACCAAAAAAATTCGTGATAGAATTCAAAACTTTATTAAAAGCACACCCGATATACCTGCTAATCATCAAGCAATCTCTTTTAAAGATGCATTAACATGTGAGAATCTCACATACAAAATAGGAGATAAAATGATTCTTTCAGATTTAAACCTTGAAATAAAAAAAGGAAAAAAAATTCTTATTACCGGTCCTTCAGGTTCAGGAAAAAGTACCTTATTGAAAATACTTCAAAAGAGAATTCAAAATTATCAAGGTACTATAAAACTTGATGGCGTAAACTTTCTAGATGTTGATGCAATTTCTTTTTATAAAACAATATCCATGATTAATCAAAAACCGTTCTTATTTGATGATACGCTTCGAAATAATATAATACTCGGAGAAAATTACAGTGAAGCAGATATTATAAATGCCTGTTCTCGGGCTGGACTAACTGAAGTAATTTTTGATAAAGGGCTAGATTATAAAGTTGGAGAAGACGGAAAGAATTTGTCTGGGGGACAGAGACAGCGTATCGAAATAGCACGAGCATTTCTAAGAAATCGTGAAATTCTCCTTATGGATGAAGCAACATCCTCTTTAGATAGGGAAACTGCTAAGGAAATTGAACAAATAGTCTTACTAGATAAAGAACTAACTGTTGTTTCTGTTTCTCATCATTTTGAAAAAGAAAATTTATCTGTTTATGACGAACTTATTGTTTTGATAGATGGGAATATAGTAGAATTCGGCTCATTCGAACAACTTATGCACAGACCACATTCCTATGTGCATTTCTTAGCATGATTAGGAAGAAAATCAGAAATAAATATTTATTTAATTAAGGAAAAGAGAAAGGGCAATAATAATTTGCTCTTTTTTTTATTGATTTGAGAGCCCTTTCATCATCCTGCTTGACTTAAACCATAGTTTAAGCCGTATACTAATCTTGTCGACAATGATTGGAGATCTCCGAATGAAATAACAGTGATGCATCAGCTAAATTTAATATTCCTGAATCAACGATAAGATATTATAAAACACATGGATTACTTCCATTGCTAGAACGCGATGAAGCTGAAAGGCGATTATTTTCCGAAAAACAGATGGCACCATTCCGAACCATTATTTGTTTAAAAAATACGCATATATCTATAACAAGAATTAAACAATATATTGATTGGATTATCGAAGGAGACAGCACCATCCAGCTGCGCCTTGCCATGATGGAAAATCACAAACAAGATGTAATCGCTGAAATCTCGTTAATGAAGGAAGTCCCTAAAAGGAAGTGATGAGAAAATTTCACGATACTTGAAAAGATCGCGGAAAGAATATAGGAAGTAATTAAATAGAATATAAAATAATTGGAAAAGAGGAATCCCAATGAAGCTCTCTAATAACACCATTCTTATTACAGGCGGAAATGCCGGAATTGGCTTAGCTTTTGCAGAACGATTCATCGACGCAGGAAATACGGTGGTTGTTTGTGGCCGCAGGGAAGAAGCACTTCAACAGGCAAAAGAAAAATATCCTAGCTTGATTACATATGTGAGCGATCTCTCTGTAGAAGCTGAACGTGTTAAATTATTTGAGTGGGTAACAGCGCACTATCCAGAAGTGAATGTATTAGTAAACAACGCAGGTATTCAACAACGGTTTAATGTGCTAAAAGCGGACGCGAAGAATGATTGGAGCTATTTCAACAAAGAAATTACAATCAATATGGAAGCTGCTATTCAAATGTCTATGCTATTTGCACCTTATTTTTCAGAAAAAGAAAATGCGGCCATCATTAACGTAACATCAGGCTTAGCCTTTACGCCGATGGTTATTGCACCCATTTATTCAGCAACCAAAGCAGCCATGCATTCATTCACTGTCAGCTTAAGACATCAGCTTTCCGACACTTCTATAGAAGTAATTGAAGTTGCCCCTCCAGCTGTAAATACAGATTTAGGCGGTGCCGGGTTACATACAGCAGGAGAGCCATTAAACGAGTTTGCCGATGGAATATTTCAAGGGTTAAAAGAAGGAAAGCTAGAAATTGGCTATGGCAGCTCCGTAGATCGTTTGCGGATGTCTCGTGATGAAGTGGATAAGCATGTGGAGAATATGTATGAGGCGATGAAGAAGATGATTGAGTAAGAATGAGTTGGACAAAAAGCTCACCATAATCTTGGTGAGTTTTTTGTCTATCTAGTTAAATCCTCTATTCCGATCAACCAATGTTTACTTGAGTAACTTTATTTTCTCTTCCTATTGTGTTTCATCTTTTATAGTTTTTCTACAACAAGAGACTTTTCTTATTTAATATAAAACGGATATTTTATGTTTTTGTAAACCCTCTAGTTCTATTTTTGATAAGGGTTTGTCTACAATCATATAATTAATATCGGAGCAATTTAAGCTTTGATGTAAGTATTTCTGATTCAATTTATCATGTGTTACCATCAGAACAACTTCTTTTGCACCTTTTCTGAATGACTGCTTAATTAATGCTTCTCCCTCTGTTGTTTCTGTTGCACCTACAGAAAAATCAAAGCCACGACAAGAAACAAATGCCAGATCAACATTATAAGTTAGGGCATCATGATATGCCTTAGACCCATTAACTGTAAACCGCTTAGGAACAATCGAACCTCCTAGAATATTCACTTTTGCTGATGTGTACTCTGATAATAAACTAGCTGTAATAACTCCATTTGTAATCACTTGTAAGCCTTCAAACTTGTTTAATTGATGAACCAAATGTAATGCTGTACTGCTTGAATCAATAAATAGATTCATATCATTTTGAATCAATTCCTTTGCCAATTTTGCCATTCTTTCTTTCTCTTTATCATCATTAAACTTATCAACTTTCATTAAATAAGGAATATCTATCTTTCGGCGGTCAATAATCACGGCGCCGCCACGAGTTCTACGAATTAATCCTTGATTTTCCAATTCTATTAAATCACGCTTTATCGTTGCCTCACTATAATTTAATAACTCAACCAAATCAGTAGTTTTCATAAAATTTTCTACTTTTAAATGATTAACAATTTTATCTTGTCTTTCCTTTTGTATGGATGTTGTCATTCATATCCCTCCTTTCAATACCCCTATGTTTTACTATGAATCTAGTTAAAATGCATGAAAGGCATGGACATAATCGTCCACACCAATTAATGACATTTAATACAAATCAGCCTTATTTACAGTGTTCAAGATATTTAATTTATGACGTACAACTTCCTTTACCTTTTCATTCGGACGAATATACACTTGATTTGGTTCATACATGCCTGGATTATCTGCTAAAACTTGATGAACCTCATGAAAAAACACGCTCTTTAAATCAGAAGATAAATTTACCTTCCCTACTCCATATTTAATCGATTCAATGACTTCAGAATCAGGGTTGCCTGAACCACCGTGTAACACAAACGGAATATCTATTCGTTCATTTAATTCTTTTAATAATGGAATGTTGAGTTTTGGAATAACGTCTTTTGGATAAAGTCCATGGGCGGTTCCAATTGCAACAGCTAAAGTATCAATACCTGTTCGTTTAACAAAATCAACCGCTTGATCTGGTTCAGTATAGATAATTTTATTTGATCCACCTTCATAGGACCCATTATTTCCAATCGTTCCTAACTCTGCTTCAACTGAAACATTCACCTTATGCGCCAATTCTACCACAGCTCTTGTTATCTTCACATTTTCTTCGTAATCAGATAATGAAGCATCAATCATTACAGACGTATATCCATTTCTGATAGCTCGCATCACATCATCTATACTTCCTCCATGATCCATATGGATTACAACAGGAACTTTACTATATAATGCATATTCTCGAACAGCAGCAATAAACCGGTCTCCTAAATAAGCGATCTCATCTGGATGAATTTCAATAATTACTGGGGCATTCTGGACTTCTACTTCTTCCATAATAGATTTCAACATATCGAAACTACAAATATTAAACGCTGGTACCGCAAACTGATTTTCTTTCGCCACTTTTAGTAAATCTCTCATTGTATATAACATATTATGCAATCCCTTCTTTGTTTTCCAACTCACTAGATAGTTCTTGTTCCTTTTTAATTGGTGTTTTTTTTAGTAATCCTACCGTGACAGCTGTAACAACTGTACCTGCTACTAATGCAAGAAGATACATTGGTAGATTGTTAATGACGTTTGGAATAAACATAACCCATACTCCACCATGTGGTGCCATTGACGTCACTCCTGAAGCCATTGAAATAGAGGCAGCCACAGCAGATCCAGCCATTAGACTAGGAATCACCCTGATGGGATCAGCGACTGCAAAGGGAATTGCTCCTTCTGTAATATAAGAAGAACCTAAAATCCAACAGGACTTACCAGAAGTTCTTTCTTCCTCATTAAACTTTTGTTTAAATAATATAGTAGCAAGTGCTAATCCAAGTGGTGGTGTCATTCCTGCTATCATACATGCAGCAATTGGAGCATTTACACCTGCAGACATTAATCCAATAGAAAAAGTGGAAATTGATTTATTAATTGGGCCTCCCATATCTGCAGCCATCATTAATCCTATTAATAATCCAAACACAAGTCCTGAAGTTTCTCCTAATCCATTTAAAAAGTTAGTTAATGTATTTAATAACCAAGAAATAGGCGTATCAATTAAAAACACCATAGATAGACCGACAACAGTAATTGCTACTAGTGGTACAACAATGAGCTGATAGATAGCCTGAAACGATTTTTTTACATGGATTTTATTTGCTATTTTATCCGTAATATATCCCGCTAATATTCCGCCAATCATTCCACCTAAAAAACCCGAACCTCCAGCTGATGCTAATGTACCCGCTACTAATCCTGGTGCAAATCCTGCTCTTCCTGCAAATGAAACTGCGATTCCTGCAGCTAAGGCTGGGACCATGAGTGCAAAAGCAGTATCGCCACCTATTTTGGACAAAGCACCAGCCATTACATTGTATTGGTCACTGTTAGGATCCGATGCTTCAATACCAAAAGCAAAGCTTATTGCTATTAGAATTCCTCCAGCAATTACAAAGGGAAGCATATAGTTAACACCATTCATGAAATGGTTATACACACTCTTCTTATTCTGGAAATTCTGTGAGGCATTCTGGTTACTTTCTTGTTGATGAATATAAGTTCCCTTTCCATTAATAGCTTCTTCAATAACAAGATGAGGTTCCTTAATAGCTCTTGCTGTAGAAACTTTTTTTACTTTTTTTCCAACAAATCGATCCAATTCTACTATCTTATCAATAGCAAGTATTACTACATCTGCCTCTTCTATTTCAGCGGCCGAAAGCACATTCTCTGTCTTTACACCTTGTGTCTCGAATTTCGTTGCATAACCTTTTTCTAATGCAGTTCTTTGCAGTTTTTCTGCAGCCATATAGGTATGGGCAATTCCAGTTGGACAAGATGTGATGCCAACAATTTTCATAATGAGCTCCCTCCTTTATTCATTAATAAGCTTTGTATATCACTTGCATTGCTTGCTTGTTTTAATTCTAATTTAAAGTCATCATTCATTAGTTGCCTTGCTAAATAGCTAAGTATATCTAAATGAATATCACTTGCTTTTTCAGGCACCGCTAACATAAAAACACAATCAACTTGTGAACCATCTAGCGCAATATAATCTACTATTTTTCCTGTATGAGCGAAAACGATCACAGGACTTTTTACTGTTTTACTTTTTGCATGCGGTATGCCAAATCCATCTTCCATTCCAGTTGGAGACTCCTTCTCTCTTTTTTCTAAATCTTTTATAAAACGTTTCTTACTTGATATATAACCACTTTTTTCAAGAATAGTAGCTAGACGGGAAAACAAATCCTTTTTCAATTGAATCGTCGAATCAAACAAAATACAATTCGTATCTATCATGGATGAGATATCCATTGTCCCTCCTCCTTCGCTATAGGTAAGCGCTTACCTTTCAGAGATGATTCTATCACCATGCACCAATTAGTTCAATGAAATGAACGAAAGTTGACATTATGGCTTTTTTATATAGAAAATAGTCATTTAAATGATTTTTTTCGTTCATTTTTTCTTCACGATGATCATGTACTCACTACATTTTTTTATTAACGAATCTAAATAAACAATAAAATCGTGCCTTGCTAATGGTGTGATGAAACTTATTTAAAACGGAAAACAGCAATCAAGAAATTCCGATACAATTGTCACTGCTTCATCTCATTCACTGCACATAAAAAAGGCACCTTCTATTTGAAGGTGCCTCAGATTGAAGACAAAAGGCATTTGGGAAAGCTATATTTCCCAAATGCCTTTTTAATTTTTGATTTTCTTCTTAGAATCTATCTTAAAAATAAGTATAAATTGCCTATTATTCATATTTTTTATGCCATTTTTGGACTTCCCCAAGTCCAATTGGCTAATTTCTTAAGATTTATTGCAGCAAAAGTTAGCATCGCCTGCATGGACAATTTTTTAAGTCCCCGTAGGGTTGTCCATCGCATACCATGCTTTTCTTTTGCATCTGCAAAGACTCGTTCAATGGATTCTTTTCGACGTGCATATATTTCTTTTACTTCTTGTTTATGACGAAGGTGTTCGGCTTCTTCTAAATAGTCTTCCCAGATATGGCGTTGGATTAACTTTTGATGATTTTGACTCTGAGTACACTGTTTTAGTAAAGGACACTTTGAACACTTCAAGGGATTGGATTTGTACTGCCGATATCCTTCCTTCGTGGTTGTTGTGTATGATAATATCTCTCCTTGCGGACAGATATAGCAATTATAGTGCTCATCATAAACGTATTCATGTTTACGGATAAACCCTTCCTTTGTTTTTGGTCGAGTATAAGGAAGTGCAGGAGTGATGCCATTCTCTATTAGAAAATTACAAATCGCAGGAGTCTTATAGGCCGCGTCAGCAGCAATAGCTAAAGGTTTCTTTACTTTATCCATTATTTTTTCTACTAATGGTTGAAGTATATGACTATCATGAATGTTTCCAGGCGTTACAATGGATCCTAACACAAAACCATTTCGGTCAGTAGCAGCATGAAAAGAATAAGCAAACTGTTTTGTTCTTTCATCTTTTACGTAGTACCCACTTTCAGGGTCAGTAGTACTTTCCTTAATTTCCTTTATCTCTTCCTTTTCAAACTTTTCAGGTGGAAAAGGCTTCTTTCCGTTATCAATACGGTCTTGATTTAATTCAGCCTGAAGTTTCGCTTCATAAGCTCGAGTTTCTTTTCTCACTGTTTTCTTTTCAAATTTACGTTTATTAGCACTAGCTTTAACATGAGTTGAATCAATAAATACATGATCTGCGCTCAATAAACCTTTATCTGTAATCTCTTTTAGAATCCGATAAAAGATTTGTTCAAATAAATCCGTTTCTTTAAAACGACGCTCATAATTCTTACCAAAGGTAGAGAAATGAGGAACTTCTGTATAAAAACCGAATCCCAAGAACCAGCGATATGCCACGTTTGTTTCAATTTCTTTAATGGTTTGCCTCATAGAACGAATACCAAATACATATTGAATAAATGTCATTTTAATCAATACAACAGGATCAATACTCGGACGACCTAGTGTTGAATAGAGTTTTTCAACCAATGGATAAATGAAGGAGAAATCAATAGCAGATTCAATTTTACGCACAAAATGATCTTGTGGTACTAATTGGTCAATTGCGATAACTTCTAACTGATCTCTTTCAGTATTATTGTTTCTTGTCATCATTATCCATCACCTCTAAAATTTCTATTAATAAATATTTTAAATAAAAAAAGACTGTATGCAAACTCGATTTTATCGAGTTTGTCTACAGTCTGAGGCACCTTCTATTTGAAGGTGCCTTTTTTATGAAAACATATTAATTATGCGTAATATGCTTAGGTGTATTCATCTTTACCGCTGATTTACGAACCAATATATAGTAAGACAAAAATGCTAGTAAGCTTGATGCGAAAATAATAACTCCCATCGGCACAGCGGTATGTTCTCCGCCGATTCCTACTAGTGGTGCTGTTAAAGAGCCTAATAAGAAAGGTAATAGTCCTAGTAATGCAGATGCACTTCCCGCCATATGCCCTTTTGTTTCCATTGCCAATGAAAAAGACGAGGTTCCAATAATACTAATAGAGGTAACGAAAAGAAAAATAGGGATCGCTACCGCCACTAATGGTGCATGCACTAAAATAGCAATTACTAATAAAATCGATGCGGACATGGATAGAGCTAAACCACTCTTCAAGAATGTTTTCTCTGAAAATCTCGATAATCGTCCAACAATTTGCGTTCCGATAATTAAGCCAACCCCGTTTACTCCAAACAATAAACTAAATACTTGTGGGGAAACGCCATAAATATTTTGGTAGACAAAAGAAATACCAGAAACATAGGCAAAGATTCCTGCCGTTGTGAAACCTTGTGTAAAGGCATAGCCGGCAAATTCACGGTCTTTCAGTAAAGAACCGAAATTCGAGACTACTTTTTTAATATTGCTTGGTACACGTTTTTCCACTGGTAATGTTTCTTCCAATTTAAAAGCAACGACTAAAGTCAAAATAATTCCAACACAGGTTAATACAAGAAAAACTACTTTCCAACTCGCGAAAGAAAGAATAGCTCCGCCTATAATTGGTGCCACAATTGGACCGAGGTTTCCGATTAACATTAATGTTGCGAAAAACTTCGTCAGCTCTCTTCCACTGTAAAGATCACGAACGACTGCTCTTGAAATAACAAGACCTCCTGCTGCTGCAAAGCCTTGGATAAAGCGAGCACCTATCAGCATATAAATATTTGGTGCGATTGCACATATTAACGAAGATAGTAAATATAAGCCAAGAAATGTAAGCAACGGTT
This sequence comes from Niallia sp. FSL W8-0177, assembly GCF_038006285.1. Taxonomy (NCBI): domain Bacteria; kingdom Bacillati; phylum Bacillota; class Bacilli; order Caryophanales; family Bacillaceae; genus Niallia; species Niallia sp. FSL W8-0177. Next base: position 228,856 of record NZ_JBBOUX010000001.1, on the reverse strand, counting down.
TGCGACGTCCTTGGACATCACTCATTGGTCCAATAATTAACTGCCCGAAAGCAAGCCCTAACAAGCATGTTGTCAAACTAACTTGAACTAAGGATGCATTCGTATGAAACTGCTCTACAATAGTTGGAAATGCCGGCAGATATGTGTCTATTGTAAATGGACCTAATAGGGAAAGAGATCCCAATAGAAAAGCAATTTGTAATCGTTTCGTTTTGGTTAATGAATTCAACTTTTCATCGCCTTTCAATATGAAATATTTATTATTTATTTGAATAATGACCTGAAAAAAATGCTTCTTTCAAAGAAGGAAGCATACTTAAATATTGTATTATGAAACATGGAATATTTCACTAATTAAGCTCACTTTTTTAAAATAAGTATTTTTTATAATAAAGTACTGTCATTTATTCATATGAAGGATGGTGTATTTTATATCTAAAAATTATCTTCTTGCCCAATTTTTCAAATTGCTGTTTTCCGGTTTAAACGTAGATTATTTGCAGCTAAAATAGATAGCCATTTCATTTGCCTTTTCCATTCTTCTTGAGCTTGTAATATCGATATAGGATGGAATTTAATTGTATCACCAGGCTTTTTCTGAGCTACTAGGGGAATATCTGTGCCTATGACCATGCCGATTTTTGTATAACCACCAGACATTTGGCAATCTGCCATCAAGATAATGGGCTTACCATTTGCAGGGACTTGAATTGTTCCTGGTGCTGCAAATTCACTAAGTATATCTGCAGACTTCTTATGTACTAGCGGATCTCCATCAAGACGGTATCCCATTCGATCTGATTGACTGGTCACTTGATATAACCTTTTTACAAATAGCTCCTTTGACTCTCCTTCAAATTCCCTATTATGCGGTCCCCATACAAATCTAACCACATCATTTGAAAAATTCGGAATATAACAGTCAGGGATTCTCCGATTTTTTACTAGGTTCATCCACTTAGGATTAAACGGTCCTATTGGAATGTAATCATTGCTTTGAAGGGCTCTTCCTTCCATCCCTCCATATCTTCCGCGAATAAAAGTTGATTTACTTCCCATTACTTCTGGAACATTAATCCCGCCAAGGATAGCAAGATAGCTGCGACAGCCATTTTTCCCTTTTCCAAACTTCAAAACAGCTCCACCCTCGATATGGATCGCTTTCCACATAGGGATCGCTTTTCCATTTAATGTTGGTGATAAATCTGCCCCAGTAATCGCAATAATCCCTTCTCCTTCGAAAAGTATTTCTGGTCCTAATAATGTTATTTCTAAAGCAGCATAGTCAGGTGGATTGCCGACGATAATATTAGCTAGCTTCAAGGAAAGAGGGTCCATTGCACCAGAGACTGAAACACCAAATGACTGATAAGACGGTCTCCCCAAATCTTGGATGGTTGTTAATAAGCCTGGTTTTAAACACTTTATATATTCCATAATTGATCCCACTCTTTTTGTACTTGGCTGTTCCATTTATGGGCGACTTCAGCTGAAATAGGCTCATACTTAACATAATCTCCTGCCGTTATAAAGTTAGGAGGATTCTTTGTTTCATCAAAAATATCCATTGGTGTCCATCCAACTATATGCCATCCTCCTGGAGATTCGACTGTATAAATAGAAGTCATTTGGTTAGCGATAGCAACCGCACCTTTGGGGACTTTAACTCTTGGATTAGAGTTTCTGGGAACAGCAATTCGTTCATCTAGATTCCCCATATATGGCAAGCCTGCAATAAATCCAATCATATAGACATAATAAGCATTTGAAGTTATTATTTCGACGATTTCCTCTTCACTAAAGCCCAATTTCTTTGCTAACTCAGATAAATCAAGACCATACTGTTCATCAAAAACGACTGGAATATGAACCATCCGTGATTCTTTCTCTCGCCCGCTAACTTCTGTAAAATCAATACGGATAAGCTTATCTTTTAATTGCTCAAAATTTATTAGTAGCGGATCATATAAAATCGAGAAATTGCACATACCTTTAACAATATCTTTAACACCTCGAATTTTTAAAGACTTGATCACCTCAGCAAAACGCTGCACTATTTGATTCTGTTCGATTGATAATATTTCCTCAAACTGGACGATTAAAATCTGTTCTCCCATTGGCAGAAATTCTATCTTTCTATTGGTTTTCGGGGGTATTAGTTCCAATGAACTCACCTCTTATCACTAAGCTTATATTCTAAATGGGACTCTCCTCATTTTCTCTTAACTTTATATGGGATATGATAAACTTCTATTTATTGTTTGTAAATACAACTGTGTTAATTTTTAAAATATTCAAATAAAGTAATAGCTAGATTGCTTATTTAAGTCTCTTTTCTCCGTTTACTCGACATTTGAGTATGTTAAATGGAAAATCATCTATTTCACTTGTGCTGCTTGCTTTTTTGTTTGTGCCTTTTTACTTTTACTTGCGCGACTCCCCATCCTTTTCTTGCGCTTCTACCTCTCTTACTTGCGACTCCCCATCCTTTCTAAAAAAAGAATGCATACAAGAAATTCTTGCACGCATTGTAAACTATCTTTATTATTCGTTAGTTAAGTCTTCCCCGTTGGAAGCTATTACTTTTTTATACCAATGAAACGATTTTTTCTTTGCTCTATTTAAAGTGCCGTTTCCTTCATTATCGCGGTCTACGTAGATAAAACCATAGCGTTTTTTCATTTCGCCAGTTCCTGCTGATACCAAATCAATGCATCCCCAGCTTGTGTAGCCAAGCAGATCGACACCGTCTTCGTCGACTGCTTCTTTCATCGCTTGAATATGTGCAGCAAGATACTCAATGCGATAATCGTCTTCTACATATCCAAATTCATCTGGTGTATCGACTGCACCCAGACCATTTTCCACGATGAATAAAGGTTTTTGATAACGATCATATAAATCATTCATCGTGATACGTAAACCTAATGGATCAATCTGCCATCCCCATTCGCTAGATTGAAGATATGGATTTTTAACAGTAGGGAACAAATTGCCCGCCGTTTTTTCCACATTAGAGTCTTCAGCTACCGCAACACGAGAAGCATAATAAGAGAAAGAGATAAAATCAACTGTGTGATTTTTCAAGACTTCTAAATCTTCTGCGGTCATTTCTACCTCAATGCCTTTTCTCTCTAATTCTTTGAGTGCATAAGCAGGGTAGGCACCTTTTGATTGAACATCAATGAAAAAGTAATTTCCTCTATCCTTTTGCTTTCCTTCCCAAACATCTTCTGGTCGGCAGCTATAAGGATAGTAACTTGCAGCTGCCAGCATGCATCCTATCTTATTCTCTGGATCAATTTCATGGGCGATTCTTGTTGCTTCCGCACTTGCAACCAATTCATGATGGGCAGCTTGGTATTTTACTTGCTCCTCATTTTCTCCTTCTTCAAAACAAAGGCCTGCGCCAAGAAACGGAGCATGCAGGATCATATTAATTTCATTGAAAGTAAGCCAGTATTTAACAAGCCCTTTATAGCGAGTAAATAATACGGTACATAAACGTTTATAAAAATCAATCAGCTTTCGATTTCGCCATCCGCCATACTGCTCAATTAAATGCATCGGGCAATCAAAGTGAGTAATCGTCACTAACGGTTCGATTCCATATTTATGACATTCTTTAAATAGATCTTCATAAAACTGTAGTCCCTCTTCATTTGGCTCCGTTTCATCCCCTTTTGGAAAAATGCGGCTCCATGCAATCGATAATCGGTAAGTTTTAAAGCCCATTTCTCCGAACAAAGCAATATCTTCTTTATAACGATGATACATATCAATTGCTTCTTTTGCAGGATAAAAATAACCTTCCTCAAAAGAATACATCTTCTTTTTACCCGTAATAATACTTCTGCGATCAGGACCAGTTGGAATAACGTCCACATTTGCTAGACCTCTGCCACCTTCATTAAATCCGCCTTCACATTGATTCGCTGCGGTCGCACCGCCCCATAAAAAATCTTTTCTAAATCCCATTGTTTATCCCTCCTATTTCATTACTTTTATTACTTCTTCACCAAAGTGAATAGGACCTTCATTTGCAATTAGAATATCTCCTACTTCTGCTGAATTTGTAATAACAACAGGTGTAATTACCTTATATCCTTTTGCTTTGATTCCCTCTAAATCAAATTGAATCAATTTGTCTCCTATTTGAATTTCTTGTCCTTTCTCAACAAAATATTCATATCCTTCTCCATTCAATTGAACGGTATCAATCCCTACATGAATCAATAGCTCCACTCCGTCTTCACTAGTAATACCAATGGCGTGTTTTGATTCAAATGTCGCACTAACTATCCCATTCACAGGGGAAAGCACAGTCCCTTCGGCTGGCTCAATGGCTACACCTTGTCCTAATATTTCCTCAGAAAACATTCCATCATCTACATGTTTTAAGCTGTGTAAATTTCCTTGCAGCGGAGATACGATTGTTGCACCACCGATACTCAAATTAGGAGTTTCCTTTGTTGTTGATTCATTAGCTTCCTCTTTTTCTTCTGCCACAGGGTCTTTGTATAAGATTAATGTCGCAATAAATGTGACAACAATACTAATAGCCGCGCCAATACATGCATAATAGAAGAAACTTAGTGTATTATCTCCAATATAACTAGGTAATGTTAATAAACCAGGTGAACCGCCAGAAAAGTTACGGACTCTACAAATACCCATGAATAGCCCGCCTGCTGCTCCACCAATCATAGCGGCATATAAAGGTGTCTTAAAGCGTAAGTTTACTCCATATAAAGCTGGTTCTGTAATACCAAACAAACCAGTTAGACCAGCAGAATAAGCTAATTGTTTAATTGAACTATCTTTTGACTTAACACCAACTCCAATAGCTGCAGCCCCTTGACTCACGTTCGATGCAAGCATACCTGGATAAATCACGGTATCATAACCAGTTGTCATACGATTGTTAATTCCAATTGGCACCAGACCGTAGTGCGTACCAGTTGCCACAAGTAATGGACTAAATGTACCAACCAATAATGGCACGATCCATGGACTTACAGATTCTAATGCAGTGATTCCGTTTGAGATCGCATCACTGATTAAATAACCGATTGGTCCTAATACTACTAAACTTGCTGTTCCCACTATAAAAATAGTAATCATTGGTTTACTAAAAAACTTAATCGCTTTCGGTGAAACCTTATCTGCAAGTGGTTCAATATAAGACATAAACCAAACGGAAAGAATAATCGGGATAACAGAAGAAGAATACGAAACGGCTGAAATTGGAAGTCCCATTAGTTTAATGGCTTCTCCGCCTTCTTTCGCAATATTAACCATTGCCACAAAGTTAGGATGCAGCAAGATTCCCCCTACCATCATCGCCAAAAATGGATTGGCTTTGAACTTTTGAGCAGATGAAACAGCTAGTAAGATAGGTAAAAAGTAGAAAGCTGCATCTGCCATGAAATTAATAATCTGATAACTTTGGCTTTCTGTTGTTAAAACTTTAAACACTACTAATATAGAAAGCACTGCTTTTAGCATCCCTGCCGCTGTAATTGCTGGCAGAATCGGAGTAAAGATTCCTGTAATCGTATCGATTACCTTTGCAAAAACAGAACGCTTATCTTCTTCCTGGCTTTTCGCTTCATCATTAGCAATATTGGTTTGTGTAATAATTTCTTTATACACATTTCCAACATCACTTCCAATAATGACTTGGTATTGTCCACCTTTATTAACTACTCCCATTATTCCTGGCGTACTTTTCAATGTTTTTTCGTCTGGTTTCTGATCGTCCTTTAAATTAAATCGTAACCGTGTAGCACAGTGAGTTAAACTTTTAACATTTTCCTCACCACCAACTTTATCGATAATTACTTTAGCCAAATCTTGATAATTCATCTGGTTTGCCCTCCATTATTTTTATAAGCTAAAAAATATTTGTTGTAGTTGTAGTCTAAAAGGAATAAAAAAATACCTAAATGAAACCTCATAAACAGTAGAGGTTCATTTAGGTATAGCCTGCATTTTCAGTAACAATCCTAATCACTGGTTATTCTTTTTATATGAATCGTCAGGTAGATTAACTCATCTTCTTCTAATTCTCTTCCAAATTCTTTCTTAATATACTCTCTAATTTTCAGCGCACAAGCATACTCATCTGTATACTTTTCCTTTAGCATGAAAATAAAACTAGACGTTCCAGCATCATCCAATTTAACACCACTAAACATTCGTTGAAAGAAAAATTTCAAGTGGGTGATAAATCGTTCATAATTAAGGGAATACTCGTCCAAATCAATTTTGAAGTGATACTTTACAATATTAAGGATATTCTGGATAACCTTTGCCATTTCCGATACTTTGCTTACTTGCCCCATATCAAGCTCTGCATTCACGATATGCAAAGCAATAAATCCAGCCTCATCTTCCGGTAAGTCAACACCGAGTCGATTTTTTACAATCGATAACGCTTCTTTCCCAATTAAGAATTCATGATTATAAAATCTTTTAATCTCCCAAAGAAGAGCATTCTTAATTTCCATACCATTCTCATAGCGCTCAATTGCATAACTGATATGATCGGTTAACGTTAAGAAGATGTTTTCGCTTAATTTTTTTCCAAGCGATACTTTTGCAAAGCTGATGATTTCATTTGCCACTTGAATATGTTCCAACGGGATAGAAGAAAGCATTTGGGTTAATTTATTGACGCTCCATTCCTTTGAACTGAGATACATATTCTCAATCTTCGATTCATCAATAGCATCACCAGCTTTTTTCTTAAAGCCAAGTCCTTTACCCATAATGACAACTTCTTGATCATCATCATTCCTAGACAATACAATATTATTATTAATTACTTTCCATACGTTCATAAGATAGTCCCTATTCTTTTATTTTCTTTCACTACAACAAAAAATAGGTATAGCCCACAATAAAGCGGTAACAATCCTTTAAAATCAGTCTATCATAGGTAATTTATACTGTCAATTTGATATTTTTTAAAATTTCGAGACAAGCTGTCTTTGTTTATTCCTAAAATAAAACGGAAAAACTATGTAAGCATTAAAATTTATCCAAAGTATTTGTTGCTATATAATGACACTAATACTTTTAAAAAAGGAGAAAATCATAGATGAATAACAAAGAGCTTTTATCTTCTTTTACCCTACCTAATGGTGTAACCCTTAAAAATCGAGTCGTTATGGCTCCCATGACTAATTTCTCTTCTAATCAAGATGGAACAGTCACAGTAGAAGAAGTCGATTATTATGCCCATCGATCTACTGGAGTTAGCATGGTTATTACTGCTTGTACAAATGTTACGCGTAATGGTCAAGGATTTCCTGGGGAATTTGCTGCCTATAGCGATGAATTTATTCCTAGCTTGACAAAATTAGCTTCTCGTATTAAAGAACAAGGCGCAAAAGCAGTTCTGCAAATTTTCCACGGTGGACGAATGTGCCCTCCTGACTTAGTAAATGGAGATGTCGTAAGTGCTAGTAATATTCCTGCTGAAGGAGAAGGAAATGCTACTCCAAGAGAATTATCAGAAGCTGAAGTCGAAGCTATTATCGATGCTTTCGGAGAAACAACTCGCCGTGCTATTGAAGCTGGTTATGATGGAGTAGAGATTCATGGAGCAAACGGATATCTTATTCAGCAATTTTTCTCTCCTCATTCTAACCGCCGGGAAGATCGCTTTGGTGGAAATCTTGAAAAACGAATGACTTTTCCTTTAGCCATTATTGATAAGGTTAAAAGTGTAGTCGCAAAACATGCTACCTCTCCTTTTATTGTTGGTTATCGTTTTTCTCCTGAGGAGCCTGAAACACCTGGAATTACCATGGGTGATACTCTTGCACTAGTGGATAAACTTGCTGATAAGGGCCTGGATTACTTACATGTTTCTCTTCAGGAATTCCATTCAACACCAAGAAGAGGAGTAGAGGATTTATCCAAAACACGCATTGACTATTTACTGGAAACTATCAATAATCGTGTACCGTTAATTGGCGTTGGCTCTATTTATACTGCAGAGGATGCTCAAAAAGCATTTCAAACAGGAGTATCTTTGCTGGCATTAGGTAGAGGCCTTATTATCGAACCTCATTGGGTACAAAAGCTAGCGGAAGGAAAAGAAGATACCATTGTTACAACCCTAAATAAAGAAAAACAAAAAGAACTTGTCATTCCAGATCCACTCTGGAATGCAATTATCAATGCACCTGGCTGGTTCCCTGGTGTATAAAAAAGAATGCAGCTATATCAAAAGCACCTGCTAAGTAGGTGCTTTTGATGTCTATTTTTTGGAAATCAAAGGATGCATTTGCAACCGTTCTATGAGAAATATAATTTTAGGGACTTCTCCCCTAAAATGACAGGAATGTTTATTCAGTTAAAGTGGGAATATTATTTTCAAACTGATAGATTTTCAAAATGGTTTTCCTCCGCAGCCTCAAAATTCCGTCTCTAATTATTCCATAGATAAATCTTGGATTTTACTAACCTTGTTCTGAAAAATTATAAAGTTACGCAAAATACTTATTACCCGCTATTAAAATAATACCAGGTATACCTACTATTATTCTGCCCAGCATAAAATCAAAATAACTAAAAGCTGCGAATAAGAAGAGAAGAATCCCAATTGTGATGGGGAAGTTAAATTTCCATTCCGAGCGATCCTTCCACTTAAGCCTGTAATAAAAACAGAAAAAGCTACCAACAAGGAAATAAATTTCGATTATAGTCACTCCTAAGGCCTGAAGCCAACCACCATCCTCTCTTTTCAGCTAGTTAGATCAAAGATAAACAACTTCTTATTATCCCTATATGGAATATACTACCACATCATAAAGGATAATAATTAGATGAATTTTCGAAAACCTGCAGTCCTTTTCCTTATATAAAACATACTAAGATTAGTGGGTAAGGTCATCGACGGATGACTTTGCCCACTATTTTTCTTTTTTAAGTTATAGTGAGAAGGGAAAGAAAGCTCGACCAGCCTCAGGGATCTCGAATCCGAATGATAAACGGAGCTTCTTCACTTTCATTTTTGAATCAGCTTTAAGTATGTTGGGGCCAAGGAGCTCGTGTATAGGAAATTGGAATCGAAATGAAAAAGTGAAGATCTTTCAAAATGATAAAGAAGAGAGAGGAAAAACATTGGAATTAATTATTGCTTTAGATATTTCTATGGGGAAAAGTTACAAAGTCTTATATGACGGTCAAACATGTCTTTCAGAAGGGGAAATACTTCACAATAAGTTTGGGTTTCAAGCATTACTGGAAGAGATTCATAGCCTTCCAGAAGAACCTAAAATTGTTTTCGAATCAACTGGTATATATTCGAAGCCAGTGGAGACCTTTTGTCAGAAAAACAATTTAACCTATTTCTTATTAAATCCTCTGGAAGCCAAGAAACAACTAGAACAGGGAACACTCAGAAGCTGGAAAACAGACAAACATGATGCCCATAAATTAGCACAAATTCATCCATTTGTGGATCGATCAGAAAAAGTACAACAACCTGAAATTTATACAGAACTTCGTGATCTTTCGCGCTTTTATCAAGAAATAGAAGGACAAATAAAACATACTCGGATGTACTTGCACCATGCACTTCAAGTAAGCTTTCCGGAGCTTGAACGATTCTTTTCCAGTAGAGTAACACCTTATGCTTTAACACTAATAGAGTTATTTCCACATCCTGAATTAGTATTACAGACAAGTAGAACCAAGATTAAAAATTTATTGATGAAAACTACGCATAAGAAGATATCAGAAAATCGAGCTATGGAGAAGGCGAAGTTGATCATTGAATACGCGCAAGAATCTTATCCAGCTGTTTCACCAGATAGTGTTCCAACTCAAAAAGTTCAATATTATGCACGACAACTTCTTCATCTATTAGAGGAGAAAAAAATGGTTTCCGAACAATTAATTGTGAAGGCCCGACAACTTTCGGAATTCCAGTTATTTACTAGCTTCCCTGGCATTGGGGAGATTAGCGCAGCACTCCTTATTGGTGAGATAGGCGATCTGTCACGCTTTTCTAATCATAAAAAAGTGAACGCCTTTATCGGCATAGATATTAGAAGGTATCAATCTGGTAAATATGCAGGTCAAGACCATATCAATAAACGTGGAAATCCAAAAGGACGAAAAGTCTTATATCTTATCGTTAAGAACATGATACGCCAACAAAAAGCTGCCCCCAATCATATTGTGGATTATTATTATAAATTAAAAAAGCAACCTCAGGCCAAAAAGGACAGGGTTGCCACTGTAGCTTGCATGAACAAGCTATTGAAATGTATCTATTCCATGGTCAGGAACAATACAAAGTACGAATACTCGTACACGGTCTCTAAGGACCAATAACACATAAAAAGTATACCACACAATACCTCAGTTTGAAAAATTTAATAGAATAGCTGAGGTTATTTGTCATGCTCAAAAATAGTACTATCAAGTTCAAATATTTTTTTATAACTACTTGACTAATCGTAGGAAACGAGGGTGGGACAAAAGAATTTTACATAAAGAAAAAGCCAAACTATAATACAATAAAACATCGTAATAGTTCGGTTTTTTCTTTTCGCTGATTTATCTTTTTTATAGCTAAAAAACAAGTTCGTTCCATTGCGCTCCAGTCACTCGCTTTCCGCGGGGAGGAAGCTGAGCCTCCTCACTGCAGCGCTGCGGGGTCTCAGCCTTTCCTCTATTTCCCGCAGGAGTCGAGTGTCTTCCACTCCATTTCACTAACCTTATAAAATGGGGCGAGAAACAAAAATAGATTTTATTTATCATTCGTCTAATTCAACAAATGATTATTCAGCTTTAAGCATATCCTTTTTAGTTTTGTCTCAGCCCCGACTAATATATCCATTAAAGAATAATTCTCTTCACTTGTTTTACATAAAAGTAGCGAACGATTAAGAAATAAAGAATCTGTATGAAAGCAAAGCTTCCTAATACCAATGCTGCCTCTCTTGTAATATTAAAATCAAACATATTGGATAGGGCAATAAGTGCGACAGAACCATGGATTAAAGCGACTATAATTGGTGAGAAAAATAAAAGAGCTATTTGTCTGTTGACGACTCTTTTCAACTCCGTCTCCATTAATCCAATTTTAGCAATCGATTGGAATTTGCGCTTTTCTTCCTCTAAATCAGTAAATAATCGGAAGTAAAGGAAGCTTCCTGCCGAAACGAAGAATACAATTCCAATAAATAAGCCAATGAACAGAACAGGGCCAAACGCTTTATTGATTTGATATATAGCATAGTCAACAGAAAAAGCTTTGTAAGATAATTCTTCATCTAACTGTTCCCCAACTGCAAGGACTTTATCTTCTTGTCCTTCTTTTGCTTGCCATACAATACTTGGTTTGCTTTTTATTGGTTCATCCAGCTGTTCATAAATCTTATCATTTACTACATAATAAGCCGATATTTCTGTTAAAACAGCCGCATCTATTACTCGAGAAGGTGTTACTTCTCGACCACTTTTTAAAGGAATGGCCGTTTCCAATAGCTTTTTGCTAGGTTTCTGTCCGCCTTCCTTTAAGACAGCATCACTCTGTTCTACAACAATGGCTTCGTCTTCCTTTGGATGAATTTTCTTCTCACCAATTAGCTCGGCAAAACGATTGTAATCAGATGCTCGCGCAATTAAAACGTTCTTCTTTTCCCCAGCTAGTTTGTAATAATTCAATTGAGTCTCTTCACTACTCACATCAAGCTTTTCATTTTCTATTAACGTATTCATTTTACTCTTATCTTTGGCAATTACTTCTTCACTGTCCTTGTCCAACGGAGAATAAGTAAAAGTATAGCGATTTATTTCTTTTACCCCTTTTGTTATATAGGATTGGAACCCATATAGTGTTCCAATGGCGCTAAAAGCCACTGTTGATATAATCGCCACTAAGAAAAAGGTTCTTGCATTATCTTTCATGCGAAAAGACAAATCGGAAAACAAGAGCATATTTGTTTTTTTCCAAAAAATGGACTTATTCCCTTTTATCTTGCGGATAAAATACACACTCAGTTGAGTAAATAAGAGATAGGTTCCGAGTGTTACTAAGAGAACAACTGGAACCAGCGCGTAAGCAACCAATATTCCCTCTACAGATATTGCAGTAACATATCCTCCAAGTAAAAGCAGCCCTGCTAAAATTGATAGAAATAACGAAGCTTTCGGTTCTCCTTTTGACTTTTTATCCCCTTTGATTAAGTCAATCAACTTATTGGTACGAAGAATAAAGGAAACAAAGATAGAAATAAAGAAAAAGAGAATCAGAAAACTAATAAACGTCACCACAATTGCCAATGTAGGGAAATAAAAATTAAGTGACTCTGTGATAATTAATACATTCTCGGCAATCAAAAGAATTACCTTCGCAAATACTAATCCTGCTAGAATCCCACTCACTGTGGCAAAAAAGCCGATCAGAATATTTTCTAAAAATACTAGAAGGCGAATCTGCCGGTTAGATGCTCCAAGCATCATTAATAAGCCAAATTCCTTCTTTCTTGATTGTAAGAACGAGCTCATAGAATATAAAACAAAAAAGAAAGAAAAGATATAAATAATTCCGCCAGCAACACCCATTCCAAATAGTGCATGACTATTCACGTCGGGACCAGAAAAGGCTGGATGAAATGCAAAGATAGCAAAGGTAAAAAACACCATCACTGTAAACATGCTGCTGAGAAAATAAGCAATATACAGCCGTTTATTGCGGAGTACGTTATTAAACGCGAACTGACGAAAAGTCATTGCCGTCGCCTCCCATCAACGAAAGCATATCGATTATTTTTTGGAAGAATGCTTGTCTACTATCTCCTCGATGTATTTCAGAATGTAGCTTTCCATCACGAATAAAGACTACTCTATCAGAATAACTAGCCGCTTGGGGATCATGTGTTACCATTAATAAACTTGTCTGTTTCCTTTCATTAATCGAGACAAGCATATTCATCACATCTTTTGCTGCTTTTGAATCTAGATTTCCTGTGGGTTCATCTGCCAATAATAGCTTTGGTTCATGAATCATTGCCCTGGCAATCGCGACCCGCTGCGCCTGCCCACCTGAGATTTCATAAGTACGTTTATTCAGAATCGCTGTAATCCCCAATTCCTTAGCAATTTCTTCTGCTTTCCTCTTCATTTCCTTAACAGGAGAGCCATCCAATGTTAATGGTAAAACGATATTTTCTTCCACTGTTAAAGTATGCAATAAATTAAAGTCCTGAAAGATAAAGCCTAATTCATTTCTGCGAAACTTAGCTAGAGCGTTTTTCTTTAGCTTATGAGGCATTTTCCCCTCTATTTCCACAGCACCTGTAGTTGGACCATCATTCGTAGAAATAATATTAAGCAGCGTTGTTTTTCCACTTCCAGATGGCCCCATAATCACCACAAATTCACCTTTGTCAATTTCAAAATTAATATCAGTAAGGGCACGGTAAGCTACCTTTCCTTCGTAAACCTTACTTACGTTTGTAAGTTTAAGCATAATCCTTCTCCTCTCTAACAATTCTAGTAAAAGTATAACCTGTAGAGGATATGGCATACTATCGATTATGCTTTCAGCAAGCTTACATTGATGTAAGGTTTTGTGTATCAGAAAAAATAATCCTAATCGTTGTACCTAGGCCGACCTTTGATTCCAATTCCAGACGATGCTCTAATCTCTCTGCCACTTCTTTTACTAAATAAAGCCCCATACCGGTAGATTCTCGATATTTGCGGCCATTTTCTCCTGTATAGAATTTATTAAAAATACGCTTCTGATCTACAATCGGTATACCAACACCAAAATCCTGCACCTCCAGAACAGCTTCTCCTGATTGTTCATATAGAGAAATAATGAGATGATTTGCCTTCCCTGCCGAATATTTCACAGCATTATGAACAAGCTGTGTCAGGAGAAAGAATAGCCACTTTTCATCTGTTTCTACTGTAATGCCTTGCTTTTCTTCTTTAAATTGCGGATACACTTCATTGCGAATGTAAAAACGCTTATTTTCTTGATTTACCTCATGGATTAACTTAGAAAGAACGACAGGCTTAATCTGAAAATCTTCTGCAATGGTGCGAAGTCTCGCCATATAAAGAACCGTATTCAGCCCGTTTCGCATTCGGTCTGTTTCTTCCCGGATACTCGATGATTCTGGCTCATCAAGCGTTTGGGCTGTCAGCTCAATAATCGAGAGAGGTGTCTTCATTTGATGGACCCAGCGATCCATAAATAGAAGATGCTCATCTTGCCTGTCCTCTGCTTTTTGAATTTCTTCTTGGTATAAACGATACTGTACCATTAGCAACTGATCGAGAGCTTCGGAAATTGGTTTTGCTTCCGTCGTCTCCAAAGAACCATCTAATGTTCCGATTGAATGTTCAAGCCTTTGATAAAATTTTCTTCTACTCACATATTGATATAGTAAAAATACTGTTAAAAATACGACTGATAAGAAAATAGCATATAGACATACTCCTTTTCCTCGGTAACCATCCAGCCAAAATATAAACGGAATCAACAGACATTGGATGAGTTGTATGATAATAAATAAAACATGCTCGCGAATAAATAGCTTCATGCTTGTCCCTCTTTCCAAGTCGGCCGCAAACGGTATCCTGCTCCTCTAACTGTTTCCACTGCCTCCTCAATCCCTAGCTCTTGAAATTTTTTCCGCACACGCGTAATATTCACATTCAATGTATTCTCGTCGACATATGCTTCATCATCCCAAAGCTTTGCCAATAAATCTTGCCGGCCAGCAACACGAGGGTAGCGATCAAGTAAGCTTTCGATAATGTCTGTTTCCTTTTTCGTTAATTGCGTTACTTTGTCTTTAAATCGTAATTCAAACCGTTCTGGATATAAGCACAAATCCCCTTCACGAAGAACCCTTTCCTCCTGTTTTAAGGCATATTCCCCATATGCACGGCGGAGCTGGCTTCTAATTTTCGCCATCACAATATCAGGATGAAATGGCTTTGTAATAAAATCATCCCCACCATTTTCAATTGCCATTACTTGATCCATTTCGCCCGTTCTTGCTGAAATAAAAATGACCGGGCAAAGGGATTCTTTGCGAATTTGTCGGCACCAATAGTAACCATCGAAGCTTGGAAGGTTAATGTCTAATAGTATAAGATCTGGTTTCTCCCTTCTAAATGTCGCCATTATGGTTTCAAAATCGATGGCTGTAATTACTTCATATTGATATTTCTTTATGTAGGCGCTGAGATGTTCTGCGATTTTTACATCGTCTTCGATAATCATGATTTTTTGCATCGTTAGTTTCTCCTAGGTCTTGATGATTTAGTTTAAGTTTAATTTAAGAGGAGATTCTGTTCAAGATTAGGTTTGGTAGAAGGGAAAAATTCTCCCTTCACAAAAAAAGAAGCAAAAATGACTTCTGCCTCCTTTTACTATTAAGATTAAGTCTTGCAGTTATTCAGTTTTTGATGCTGCTTCTTCCATTCTTTGTATCTTTGTAAAGGCGAAAAAGGAAGACCACATCATAATAAATGCTAATGCACTTCCGCAAAACAGCGGAATCATTCCCGGAACCGTAGTCATTAGTAGATAAATTGCTGTTATCCCGATCACCATTATTATCGTAGCGATTGGATTCATTAACATAATGATAAATGCGTTTTTTATCACTTGGTAGATTTTGAGATCAAAATGTACAAAAGTAGGAAATACATAACAAATCGTTAATAGAAAGCCTAAACAAATTAATAAGGCTGGATAATAGAATACGTTCATTATTCCACTTGTATGTTTCAATAAATTTATATCAATATATAAGAAATAGCCAAGGATAGAAACAATAAATCCTAATAAATTACTCTTAATAAATTCGGTCTTATAGGATTCCCAAAACGTTTTAAAAACGGGAATATCCATGTTTCCCATCAATAACTTTCTTACAATCACAAACATAGCAACGGTAGCGGGGAAAAAACCAAAGATTAACAGCCCCAAAAGGGAGAAGGCAATCCATAAAAGATTCACAAATGCTAGCTTCATAATCCAATCACAAAGTTTATAAAATCCTCCTATCGCACCATTCATCTGCATATATACTCCTCCTAAATAATCTCGGACATTTTGTCAGCTGAATAAAAAGTTAAACAAGGAAGCAGGCACCAAAGACGTTCCTCAGATTGGCTTCTAAGTTATCACCAGCAAACTTCTTATACCTCCAAGTCTCTCTGATTTTTCACTTCGTAAATTCGGGGAACTGGCGGTTTTTCCATATTGTGTCCAAGGAAGAAACCAGGATGTGGCGGCTGGTTATAGGCAACATTCTGCCAAGCGATTGCTAACCGATAATTAGGGTCATGCATTAAGGTATAAATGCGGTGATCCGTTAGATCCGTCGTTGTATAAATCCTAAGTGCGGCGCTGTCATCAGTCCGCCAAATGACTTCCTCTCTCCAATCTCCAAAGATATCGGCTTGCAAACAAGGATTCCCTTTTGTCCCGTTATTCGATCTCGTACCATCTGCAGTCAAAATATTAACGAGCCTTCCGTTCTCATAATCCCATTTGTCGATTTTCCCGACTCCGATGCCAGTTTCCTCGCAATAGTCATGGTCAAGAAGTTCTCTTAATAAATCTCCATCCCACCAGATAGCAAAATTAAAGGACTGGGGATTCAAATCAGAGATTTTTTCTCCTGAACTACTATAAAGCCCTGCTCCTCCCGTTTTCCAGTGTGTCGATGACCAGACCTCTGCTCCCTCATAGCGCGGGTCAATATCTGCTGCCATCCCCCTTCCTACATCTTCAGTAGAAGGAATCCCCCATAAGATTTCGCCTGTTTTGGCATCATGGATTTCCGTCCCCATTGCTTGAGGCGTTTCATGTACTTGAAATATTTCCAAGCCTGGTCTCGCTGGGTTAAAATTTCCAACATGAATGGCGTCCCCATGTCCTAAACCAGTTTTATAAAGCCCTGTACCATCATGGTCAATTACACAAGAACCATAGATAATTTCATCCTTCCCGTCATCGTCTACATCTGCAACGCTTACACTATGATTACCTTGCCCAGAATAACCTTCATTACCAGGTGCTAGGCTATCAAACATCCATACTTTTGACAGTTCGCCATCTCGCCAATTATAAGCAGCTAGCACTGCTCTCGTGTAGTAGCCACGACACATTACTAAGCTAGGTCTTTCCCCATCAAGATAGGCTATACATGCTAGAAAACGATCGACGCGATTTCCTTCATCATCCCCCCAGTCCTCGCCTTTTCCTCGAGGGGGATCATAGTCGGTTGTCACTAACTCTCTCCCTGTCATTCCATCAAATATCGTTAAATATTCAGGCCCTTGCAGAATAAAACCATCTTTATTTCGATAATCCGCACCTATATCTCCAATTACTTTCCCTTCTCCATCTCTAGTTCCATCTGCCGTTTTACAGGCAACCTCCGCCTTTCCATCCCCATCTAGATCATAGACCATAAACTGCGTGTAATGAGCTCCGGCACGGATATTTCTTCCTAAATCAATCCGCCATAAGTGCGTGCTATTTAACTTGTAGGCATCTAAATATACATTCCCGGTATAGCCTTTATGGGCATTATCATGCGAATTAGATGGATCCCATTTGAGGATAATTTCATATTCTCCATCCCCATCTACATCTCCAACACTTGCATCATTAGCACTATAGGAATAAGCTACTCCATCTGGTGTTATTCCTCCTTCAGGTTTATTCAGGGGAATAGTCAAAAAGCTCGTCTCCCATACTTCAGCCTTTTCTGAACAGGGCTGTTCCTTGCCATCTACAATAGAACATACTTGATAAATAGAAGCTTCTACTCCACTTTCATCTAAATAATTGGTACTGCTAGTAATCGGGGCAGGATTCACTTTAATTCCATCACGATAAAGATTGAATGATATTTCCTCTGGATCTGTCCCAAACAAGCGCCAGCCAATATAGACACCGTTCTTTACCTTTACAGCAATCAAACCACGATTTAGACTTTCCATCTGTCGTAATCGTTTTTCTTGCTTCTTTTTTTCTGCCATTTCCGATTCCCCCTCCGTACCAAGGAATAATTTATAGATAAAACTTTAATCTTACCGGTCCAATTAATCCGGACTTCACCAATTCTTTTGCATATTCGTTTGCCTTGCTGTTGGTAACAATTACTTCTATATCCAAGGTGTCTGTGTTTATGTATGGTGTTATATCAAAATGATAGGGACTCCACATTTTAACTCCGACCGTTTCTCCGTTAATACGCAATTCAGCAAGCTCACAAACTTCTCCTAAATCTAATTGAGCTTTTTTATATTTTCTTTTCGATGCATCTAAGGTCACTTTTGACTGATAGATAGTTTTGCCGGAAAAATATTTTAAATCTTCATATTCCGTTAAGGAAACTAGTTTTTTGATCACTTCCTTTTGACGGAATGGATTAGTCATTGTCCAATGATCTACGTTGATATCCAAACTGTGTTCTTCCTTTTGGCTTTTGGCTGCAAAAGTTGGTGTTTCCTGATGATTAACACAGAGAATGATAGACTCCCTATGCTGCAAAGAAAAGTTGTACTTTGTATACTCCCCATCTACTTCATTTATTTCGATTGTTTCTATGTTGGAGGACCAAGCATCCCATTTTTCTAAAGCACCCCTGCATTTAACAGCCAGTTCTCCTTCTACGGATGAATCATCTTCATTTACCAACACATAAAAATCTATACCTTCCTTGACAATATGGGTAACACGCAATCCAGGATTATGTGGTATCAAATAAACATCCCTGGATTGCAACCGATCAAGGGAGCCGATTACGCTATTGTAGTTAGAAAGTTGTACTACATTCCCACGTAAAGGAAGTTCCTTCTTTTCGGGATTATAAATAATAACAGTGCCCCCATTCTTCAGAAAAAGACTAAGCTTCTGCACCATTTCGTTAGAAACAAGCTGTTCCAGATTTTCTATTACGATTACTCTATAAATTTGTTTTTGGATTTTCACTTGGCCTTCTTCGATGAGACAGTTGTGGAGAAATAAGTCTTCTTCTAAGTAGTTAAATTCTATTTGATTGGTATAGAGCGGTTCTGCTATTTTCCAAGGAAGATGGTCTTCCTCACACAAAATCGCAATTTCTGTAATATTGGTACAATCACTTAAAAGCCAAGACATCCGTCTTTCATAATCAGCAAACAATCTATAATAATTCCACCATGCATTATGGGGGCCGTTATCTGGTGCGCGCTCATTTAAACGTTCACCTTCGATCGAGTAATAAAAGGCATGGGGATAAAGCATATTTACTCCTCTTACAAAAAGCCAATCTACAAACCATTTCATATCCGCTGCTGTTAATTGCCATTGATGTCCATTTGGCCCACAACAGCCAAAACATTCATTGGCATTACGAGGCAACCCACGGTGCCTAGCCGCATCGGAGGAACATTTTCCTAAAGTACTATCATGTCCTTGAATTCCTTTATTGTCTTCTGGTCCAACCCATCTCCATACTAAATCCTGTCCAGGCAGCTGAAAATATTGCAAAAAGCCAATATCGTCACTCGCCTCCGGATGCCCAGTTAATTGAATCCCATGCTTCTCACACCACTCCGATATCGGAAGGTAATACGTTTCCTGAAGGCGTTTATTAACCGTTTTTTTAAAGTTTCTTCTCTTAATAGCAGTGTCAGTCCCGACATCAAACCATAACGCTAACAAATCCTTCGGCTCATTGCCATGCTGCCTATAATAATCCAAGAAGCCCTCTGTCCAAGGCTTAATTTTTTCTGGATCGACACAGCGGCCTAAAACACTCGGTTCATCTGTAAATAGTGCTGTTATGGTATTGCCAAAATACTCACTAAATTGTTCATAATATACATCATGAGTCACACGGATAAATTTTTTCATAGCATCTGGATTTAATAAATCGCCTGCTAGTGGAGCATTTGGTTCGCCATCATCTTCTCCAAAGTGAAGCCCGCGAATCGTCCCTTTTGAAAAAGTAGCAATAAGGAAAACAATCGACCAACCTCCTGATTCTTTCGGATCAAAAACGATGCTGTCTTGTTCCACTTCCAAGGAAACAACGGAGTGAGGATCGATTTTCCTATCACCAGTCATCTTTAAAGCAGCAGCAAAAACAATTTCCTCGTATTCTTCTAGTTGTTCCTTTATTTTGGCAGGACCTTTTATAGGATGCATTGTCATGCGCAATCCACGGGCTGCATATTCAGGATTGTTCTCAACCACCTTCCCATGGGCAGATCCGGATGGATACATGCCTTCATCATAGATAATCACTTTCATCCCTAGTTCTGCAGCTTCTTCCATAATAAAGCGCAGTCGTTCGATAAATTTTGTTCCTAAATAATCGATGTCCTCAGGTATGCCAATTCGGGGATGTGCTACTATCCCATGCACGCCTTTATCCTTAAAATCTCGCAATTGTCTAGCTAGTTCTTCTTTATGAAGATCACCATTTAAAAACCAAAATGGAAAAATCGAATATTCTGCAGAAGGATCATTAAATTCATGTTTTAGCTGTAGGAAATTAGTCATTTGCTCACCTTCAATTGTTTAATTATGTTCAAAATAGATAGCATTAAAAAGACGGCTGTGCGTTCCTTATATTCCACCGTTCTTCGGTCATCAGCCATCGGTATTAAAGTTAAAACTTATCCCTTTACAGATCCTAATAACATTCCTTTAGCAAAATGCTTTTGCAGGAATGGATAAACAATTAATATCGGCAAGGTAGCTACTACGACAACAGCCAATTTTAATGATTGTGCTGGCGGGGCTACATATTCTACTCCTTGTGAAGCGGTATCAGCCAAGTTCCCTTGAGATAAAATAATAATTTGTTGAAGCAGGACCTGTACAGGCCATTTTGCGCTGTCGCTAATATACAATAGTGCATGAAAGTAATCGTTCCAGATGGTAACCGCATAAAATAAGGCAAAAGTGGCAAGGACCGGCTTGGATAAAGGTAAAATGATCCTTAAAAAAATTCCCATTTCGGAACATCCATCCATCTTCGCCGCTTCCTCTAATTCCACTGGTATCCCTTGAAAGAAGGTTTTGACAATAATTAAATTGAATGGGTTAATCGCAGCTGGCAAAATTAATGACCAGTAGGAATCTAATAATCCCAATGATTTAACAACAATATAAGTAGGAATCATCCCTCCACTGAATAACATGGAAAAGACAATCATATTCATCAACAGGCTTCGTCCAATTAAATTTTTCCGTGATAATGGATAAGCCATTGTAAAGGTAAAGAATAGACAAATCAAAGTCCCAACTAATGTAATCCCAACCGATACGAGAATACTCCGTGTAAAAGTTCCTGTCGAAAAAATATATTTATATGCATCAAGGGTAAAGGTTTCTGGCCAGATAAAAAAGCTCCTTGTGGTTAACTCTGCCTCTGTAGCAAACGATCCTGCAATAATGTATAAAAACGGCAGAATCATCGTGATTCCGATAATGCCTAAAAGGATTACGTTAAAGCCATCAAATATACGCCCTCCCCGTGTATTATGCATTTTGGGCATCGCCATTTTTCACACCTCCTTGAATTTTCAACATTAAAAGATTCCTTCCTCTCCCATTTTCTTCGCTAATTTATTGGACCCCAAAACGAGGATAATGCCAATGACAGACTTAAAGAGACCAACTGCTGTACTATAGCTGTATGCTCCTTGGGTAATACCAACAAAATATACATACGTATCAAATACATCCGCCACGCCGCGGTTTAATGAATTGGACATTAAATAGATTTGTTGAAAGCCTGTGTCAAGAAAACGGCCAAGCTGGAGGATAAGCATAACAATTATCGTACTTCTTATTGCAGGTAAAGTAATATGCCATAAACGCCGTAATCTTCCTGCACCATCGACAATCGCTGCTTCGTACTGCTCTTTATCAACTGCTGTTAGTGCTGCCAAAAAGATTACCGTTCCCCAGCCCGTTTCCTTCCAAATAATTTGCATCATAATTAATGGGCGAAACCAATCTGGAGAAGAGAGAAAATCAATGTTTTTACCGTAAATTTGAGAAACAATATCATTCACCACACCACCGCTTGTTGTAAAAAAGATATACGTAATACTGGCAATGATTACCCACGACATAAAATGCGGCACATAAATAAATGTTTGAACCACTCTTTTGTATGAATTAACCCGCAGCTCATTTAAAAGAAGTGCCAATATAATAGGGGCTGGAAAGAAAAACACCAAATTTAGCACTGCAAAAATAGCTGTATTATTTAATAATCGAAAAAAATCTGGATTTTTGAAGAAATCGATAAAATTATCAAACCCTACCCATTTGCTTCCTAATATGCCTGTAAAAGGGGAATAATCTTGAAAGGCTATGACAATTCCCCACATGGGAAGATACTTAAATACAATGAAATACGCCAAACCTGGCAGTAATAGAATATAAAGCCATTTATCTCTCAAAATACGTTGGAACTTAGAAAGATTGGGCTTTTGCTGCACAGTAGTTCCTATCATGGAGTGGGCGATGTCTGTTTCTGGTTCTGTCACTTGCGTACTGGCTTTTGCCATTATAATTTCCTCTCCTTCCCTTCTTTAATTTCACTGTCTTTAAGAGAGACTGGCAGTTTAATATACTGCCAGTCTCTTAACTTGCTGGTTACTTCTGGCTTTCTTTATATAATTTATTTATTTCTTCAATATAGTCGTCTCCGCCGGAGCTGCGCCATAATTTAATCGCATCTTCAATGCCTTTATCATCAATTTGGCCGACAATGTATTTAATTCGAGCGTCATTGATAATGTTGTCTAACTGCTGCCCTTTTTGTGCATACACTGTTGATAGTAAGGATTCGGCAGGATTGGCAACAACAATCTCTTCATTCTTTTTCATTAGTTCGTTTTCTTTTAATCGAAGCGCTGTAAATTCTGGATGCTTGAAGTTTTCACCAGGAATACCTGGGATAAACTGGTTAAGATCGGTATATTCAGTAGATTCCGGATCTTGAGCTGTTACAAGAGGAATAAACTCCCCATCCTTTATTTCATAATGACGCCCCTCAACTCCAGCATAAGCTATTGTTTGCGCTGGTTCGTTATTTACTTTGTCTAAGAAAGATAATATCTTTTTAAGCTCCTCCTCTGTTTTTACACTGGATTTAGGAATGGCTAGTATTCCGTTATATCCTGAAGTAGGAAGATTAAACAGTCCTTTTGGTCCGGAAACAGCACCTATAACATCTACTACATCTTTGAACTTTGGATCGATCTTTTCCATTGCTTCTTGATTGCGATGGGCATCATCCAATGTACTTATCTGAACTCCTGACTTTCCATTTTGAAACGGTTCATTCCACTTTGCTGTATCCATTACTGCAAAATCCTCATTAATTAATCCTTCGTCATACAATTGTTTAAAGAATTTCAAGGCATCCATATATTCCGGTGACATGAAGTCTGGCTGCAGTGTACCATCCTCTTCGATACTCCATTTATTTGGTACGCCAAACCATGTTTGCATAATATCAAACGGTCCAAACCATTTCGAAATCGTCATACCGTAAGTATCATCTTTTCCGTTCCCATCTGGATCATCTGTTGTGAACGCCTTTAAGACGTTATATAAATCATCAATTGTTTTCGGTTCACTTAATCCTAAATTATCCAACCAATCTTTGCGGAAAAAGACTCCATTTCTTCCTAAAGGTCTTGATCGATAAATCCCATATATTCTCCCATCAATAGCGCTATTCTGTAAGGTAATTTCATTTGCTTGACTCAAATTTGGGTATTCCCTTAAATATGGGGTAAGATCCCAAAAGGCATCATTTCGCACAGCGCTTACAAAGCTTGGAATTTTACCTGGAATCATTATGATCATAGGCAGTTTACCTGAAGCTAAGGTGACATTTAACTTATCTGTATAAACGGAATTAGGTACGAATTCTGCATTAATATCCATTTCCGTATACTTTTCCAGCGCCTTTAGGGCCGGACTGTCATCTGATGGAGGTGTAGTTGTATAAGCAGTTGTCATAATAGTAATAGTTGATTTCCCATTACTTTTGGCAGATGACTCTTCCGAATTGCTGCATGCTACTAGGGAAGAAAGCATAATAGCTGATAATACAGGTATTGCTACTTTTTTACCAATACTCTTACTTTTTTTCATTTAGGATCCCCCCGATAATTAAATTAGTTTCTACCTAGCATTGCCTCAACTTCTAGGAACTTTCCAATCATTGCGTTGGGCTATATTTTAAAAAATAAACCGCTTTCATTTTTCTAACAATTATCATTTTTTGTCTGTAAAAAAAACTTGTTAAATCAATGTTTTAGTTCCCTATAGTCACTTTTTTGCTCGTTTAACACTTCCTTGCCATTCTCCTTTTAAACTCATTACAAAAAAGTATTATCGTATATCATTCTTTGCACCGTTAAAATCAATAAAATAGAGCTGAACCATAAACTTGAATAGGTTCAGCTCTGGCAAACTAGCCTTTTTTGCTTTTTTTCAACTCTTCATTCCCTTATAGAGAAGCAGATTCTTGATTCCGTTTGCGAAATTGGCTAGGTGGCACCCCCATTTTTTTTTTAAAGATACGATTAAAATAACTATGCCTGTACCCTACATTTTCAGCGATGTCATTTATTTTCATATCAGAATGGATAAGCAGCTCTTTCGCCTTTTCCATTCGTAATTGAGTGAGGTAATCAATAAAATTAATCCCAACAATTTGCTTAAATGCTTTACTAAGAGAATATGGATTTGTTCCTACTTCGTCAGAGCAGCTTTCTAAAGAAATATCATTCATATAGTTTTCTTCCAATTTGCTCACTACTTGTTCGACTATTCTTTTAAGTTCTAAGTTCTTTCTGCCTTCTAATCTCTCTATATATGGGGTGATAGCATCCTTTATTAACCAAGTATTAATGCGGATAAGATCCCGCATTTGTGAGAGCTCCCGGAACATATTTCTCCCTTCATACAAGTCATTCGGATGAATCCCTGAATGCAATATCTCATGCTGAATACTGCTAAATAATTGCAGAACAGCTTGTTGGATGTAAATTTCGCTTATCTCTTTTTTTGTTAAGTCTTGCGTAAATTTATTGATTAATTTTTCTATATCCTCTTTGTGTCCCATGCGAATAGCTTTCAGTATTTCCTTTTCCGTAGCAAAAGGATAGTGAAAATCTGCCTCACAAGCACTATTTTTATGCTCCTGTAAATCAATCATTTGATTAATGTTTTCAAACGTTCTAAATCGTTTTCCTGTCCGCACTTCTTCAAATATGTAGGGAATTTCCTTCACACTATTTGTTGTATGACTTATGGTTAGTGTTACTTGTAAATTCAATATTTTATTAACAGCATCCGTTACATTTTTCGCAAAGCTATATAACTCTTTTTTGATGGAGGAATCACTGGGGAAAATAACGAGCATTCCTGCAGATAAATCAGAAAATTTTATGACATTAAATTGTTTAAAAGCTGCCTGCCCGAGCTCTTCCATGATATTAATCGTCATAAAGGTAATTAACTCTTCATCTTTATCTGAAAAGCTTTCTTTTAAATCGGCCATTCCTGTTAATTGAAGATCAAGAGCAATAAAAGACTGCTCTTGCAAATCCCAGCCATATGTCTCCATTTTTCGGCGTAAGTCTTCCTCATGATAATGGAAGGAGTATCCTTGTATTAATTTATATATAAAACTATTCTTCAGCTCTATTAATTGTTTCAAAAGTGTATCTTGCATTAGATTACTTTTATGAGACATCTCCTTCCAACGATGCTCGATAATAGAGAATTCATCTTTGCCGTATTGTTTAAAAGTCTTTGTTTCGTCACCAGCTAAATTTTGTAAAAGTTTTCTAATAGGAGAATAAATTCTAATGGAAGTAAACCAGGACAATATAAATGCGAGAATAAGGGCCGAACCACTTATAATTAGGATTATTCTTGAAATAAAAACGATTGGTGCTGTTATAGAGGACATTGGTGCTGCAGAAACATACTTCCAATTTGTATTCATACGTGCAAAATCACCAAAAGAAACAGAATACATAATCTTGTTGTATTCAAATGGAAAAGAACCATTCCTCTCCTTATGCTTCTCTAATTCTTTTCTTAGGGCATCAATAAAATTAGACTGATTCGTACTATTGGAAGAAAGCATAACTTTATTATCTTCATTTAATAGAAACGTTGCTCCATTATCATATGGAGTCAGTGTCCTTAATAATTCAAGCAGTTTCATCTGATCGATAGTCACAATAATGGATCCGAACGGCTGCTTACTAGTGATGGGAAGTTCACTAACAAAAGCTAAATTTTTATTATCGTCATTTTTATTATCATCGTACTCTATCCAATGAAGCCCCGCTTCTTTAGATTGTAAGCCACGATAAAAATCACTCTTTTTTTCATCCAAGGGATTGTAGGAGGGCTCAAATAATATTGGTTTATCAAAATCTAAATAAAGCACTGCATTACTAATTAAATTATGACTCCCCTGCAATAATAATAAGGTTTTAGTTATATCATTAGTCTCTGTAAATTGTTTTACAAAGTCGATATCTTTTAAGGAATCACCAAAGCGCGGCTCAAATGCCCAATGGGTTGCATATTCCTCTATGTATCGAAATTGTTCATTCATATTATTTGCTCTTTGAACAATTTGATTAGCGTTTGATAACATAATCTCATCTTCTACTTTGCCTACGGCAAACCAGTAGATGAAGATACCAGTTATCAAACCTGGAATACTCGTAATAAGCAAAATCAGAATAAAACTATTTCGATGGAAGTTTCCATTCCAGCGAAAACGTTTCAAGAAACTATTCCATTCCATTAAGACCACCCCAATATATTGCGTATCACCATGGATTTCAGTTCTATTGTTTTACATATTTTCTAAAAAGTTGTATCGATAGCGAGGATTCAAAAACATCGACTCTTTTACTAGAATAGATGTTTTATAGGAATACAGCATGAATAGCAGTATTTTATCCTTTGTATGTGTCTACTAATATATATGGGGAAAGTCGAGAAATCTGTTCTTTTATTTGCTCTGCAACCAATTTTGCCATTCTATTCGCCCCTTTTTTTGTAAAATGAGTATGATCTGTATTATTTACCGATACCATGAAAAAAGAAACGACTTCAGCATAGCCCATTTTTGCAAATAAGCTTAGGCTTCTTTCCATTAAATCCAGTAAGGGAACATTCTCTTCCTGAGCTACTTCCTTCATTGCTTGGCAGTAATCAGGGAAATCATTGATAAATTCCCCATTTTCCTGATGTAATCGAGCAACTGGAGTTATTAATACTGGTTCAGCCTGACACATTCTCGCACTTTTAATATAAAGCTTTAAATATTCCTTATAAGTGGTAAAAGGATTTGTATAGCGCTCTGGCCTGCTTTTGGTAGAATCATTATGACCCATCTGGATCAATAAATAGTCATCTGCACCCATTTCCTCTGTTATTCTTTTTAATCTGCCTTCCTCGACAAAGGTTTTCGAGCTTCTTCCTCCGATTGCATGATTCATTATTTGCACATCCTTTGTGAAATAATCTTGCAGGAACTCTCCCCAGCCGCCTTGATATTTCTCCTCCTCATATTTCTGAACAGTTGAATCTGACGCAAGAAAAATTCTAATCTGTTTTGCCCTCATAAAAAGTCTCCCATCCTTCGTTGGTATGGATAAGTAATGTTTACGCTTTCATTTTCTTCCAAAAGTACAGATAGTCTTATTCTTTATATACAAATCATCATCAAAATGTTAACGTTAACAATTCTCGTTTAGTTTAGCAGAATACTCCAGTCTTGTAAATATTCTTTCTGACAATTCAATCATCACCTTTCCTATCTCTTCATTTTTCTATAGTGTAATGGAACATATCCGGTCACTTCCTTAAATACTCTGCCAAAATGGGTAACACTTCCAAAGCCAACTTTCTTGGAAATCAAATTTACTTTCATAGAGGAATTCTCCAATAGCTTCTTTGCCTCTTTAATCCGCACACTGTTCAAGTACTCTACAAAGGTAAACCCAGTTGCCTCTTTAAAAAAACGACTTAAGTAGTATGGACTAATATAGAATTTCTCTGCCACTGATTGGAGCGACAGCTTGTTCATATAATGGCTGTTGAGATAGCGTACAACCTCCGAGATTCTTTCGTGCATCAGGCTCGGCGATTCTATTGGCTGCATGTTGTGTTGCTTAATATGCCGGCAGCAAATAATGAGCATCTGCAGGATCAATGTTTGAGCATAAATTTCACAGCCTGGTCTTTGCTCTTCAATCTCCTCAATAACCTTTTGCGTAAGACTATCTATAGTAAGTAACTCATTCAGCGGACAACTAATAATAAGGTAATCATTCTCAAACAATGGTTGATAAATATCTAGATAAGAAGGACTTATTTGCGCGAGATGTTTTTCATGAATATTAACTATAAATCGCTCATGTTTTGGCTTTTCAGTATTTGTTGTCCGATGGAGGATGTTAGGAGAAATAATGACAATATCTCCTTGATGAATTACTAAGGTTCGATCCTTAATAAAAAATTCCCGTTTGCCAGAGATTAAATAGTAGATTTCAAATGTACTATGGAAATGATTAGTTGGCATATGATGGCTCAATGCTTTTCGCTGAGACACTATGAATGTTTCCTCCGCATTATGAAATAAAATATCTCTCAGTTTATTCCCCTCCCTTTCCCCATTGCCCCTCTTTATTATACGCACTTAAAATTGCAAGATATAAGAAGTTTTTAGACTTTTTCGCAAAAAAAGTACATATTTCTGTGCTACCCTAGTCTTATATTTAAGAAGGAGGAATATCTGGATGACATTCTCTGAATCTAGTACTTATGTGAAGGCAAATGAAACTTTAACTCCTATTCAATGGGCGGAGAAGGCTTGCGAAACAATAATGACTAAATTTGAACCTGAACAACTTCCGCCAGAACGATTTCATTATCATCAAGGAGTCTTTTTATCTGGGATGGAGAAATGCTGGAAAGAGACGAAAAAAGATAAGTATTTTTCTTATATTAAGAAATGGGTCGACAGCCATGTTCTCGAAGATGGAAGCGTCACCAAATTAAAAACAGATGAACTGGATGATATGCAGCCAGGTGTGCTTCTTTTCAATCTTTATGAACAAACAGGCGATGAACGATACAAAAAAGCACTTTATCATATTGTTCCCTTATTAAAGACCTTAAAGTGCAATCCCTCTGGCGGTTTCTGGCATAAGGAACATTATCCAAATCAAATGTGGCTGGACGGATTGTATATGGGAGGCCCTATTGCCGTCCAGTTTGCAAAAACCTTCGGAGAAACAGAATACGCTGACATGATCACACACCAAGCACTATTACTGGAGAAACATACGAAGGATCCAGAAACTGGCTTGTTATATCATGGCTGGGATGAAACCAAAGCTGCCGAATGGGCAGATCCCATTACTGGAGCCGCTCCAGAATTTTGGGGCAGAGCAATTGGCTGGGTTCCTGTAGCTCTCTTGGAAATATTAGATTACCTTCCTGAAGACCACAAAGATAAAAAGGCATTGACAAGTATGCTTCAAGACCTGTTAATTGCTTTAACGAAATACCAAGATTCGAAAAGTGGTTTATGGTATCAAGTAATTGATAAAGGACATTTATCCGACAACTGGCTGGAAAACTCTTGCTCCTCTTTGTTTGTTCATGCCATCGCTAAAGCAGTCCGTTTAGGCTATCTAGAAGACAAGTATTTGCCATTTGCTCAGAAAGGCTATCAAGGTGTGATTGATACATTAAAATATGATACAAATGGAAATCTAATCATTGGTAATATCTGCATTGGTACAGGTATTGGGGATTACCACCACTATATTGCCCGTCCTACTAGCGAAAACGATTTACATGGCGCTGGCGCCTTTATTCTGATGTGTGTCGAAATGAACCAGCTTTAGGTCAGTAAGCGACAAGATAAAATGAAGGGGCGATTTTTTTTCGCGTAAAAAGGCAATACTTCTCCATTGCCCCTTCTCCTTAGTGATAAATCTCCTCTCCTATTTCTTTCAGATACTTTGTATGAAAAAAGCAAAAGCATAGAGTAGCACTGATTATCTTTTGTCTGATTTTTCTCTGAATCAATTAAAATCCTCCCTTGGTGGAAGACCAAACATCCGAGGATAATCTCGACTAAATTGCGATTAACTTTCATAGCTACCCTAAACGCGTTTTAGCAATTTCGGACAAATCAGCTATTAATAAGCGCCTCCCTATGCAATTTTTTAATATTGCGACCTTTGCCATGAGGGATACATAATGGCGTCCCAAAGAGAGGATCTACAGTCACTTCACATTCTAAGTTAAAAACGTCTTTAACCATTTTCGCTGTAATTACTTCTTCCGGTTTTCCCTGCACATAAACAGATCTATCCTTAATTGCAATTAGATTATTGGCATAGCGGCAGGCTAGATTTAAGTCATGAAGAACCATTACAATCGTACGATTTTCTTTTTCATTTAATTCGAATAATAAGTCTAGTACCTCGATTTGGTGGGTCATATCTAGATAGGTTGTCGGTTCATCCAGCAAGATAATATTGGTATTTTGTGCAAGGGTCATTGCAACCCAGGCACGTTGTCTTTGTCCTCCAGATAACGAATCCACTAGACGGTCGCTCAGTGCAGACATACCAGTCGCCTCAAGAGCGTTATGAACGATTTGTTCATCTTCCTCCGACCATTGTCTGTACCATTTTTGATATGGATAACGTCCTTGTTTTACTAATTGCAAAACCGTTAACCCTTCTGGAGCAACAGGGCCTTGCGGAAGAATTGCTAATTGTTTGGCGATTTCTTTGGTGGAGAGCTCAGAAATTTTTTGTGCTTCAATTAAAATCGATCCAGATTGCGGTTTTAATAAACGAGCTAATGAACGTAACAGTGTTGACTTTCCACAGCCATTACTGCCAATAAACACAGTGATTTCTCCTTTAGGAATCTTCATATATAAATCATCTATAATGACTGTATCTCCATAAGATAAGGTCAAGGAATTTGTCTCTAAAAGAACCATTTGTTTAACTTCTCCTTCCTATACTTTTCGCTGCTTATATAAAAGAAAAATGAAATAGGGCGCTCCAATAGCAGCCGTAAATATTCCCGCAGGAACTTCAATCGGAAGGAATAAAGTTCGACCGATTGTATCTGCTATTAGGACCAGAATTGCACCAATTAAAGCAGATAAAGGCAATAACGCACCAAAAGAAGAACCAACTAATTTTCTAGCTATATGAGGTGCCATCAGTCCAACAAAGCCAATTCCACCTGCAAACGCTACAGCCGTTCCAATTAAAGCTGTACTAATGAGTAATAAAAAAAGACGCTGTTGCTGTACTTTAGAACCTAAGCCAATCACTATCTCTTCCCCGAAATCTTGAATATTTAACGTTCTTACCATAATAAAGGATAGTATCAATAATAAAAGAATAATAGGTGCAGCAATCTGAATCTTTTTCCAATCGGCAGTACTAACAGAACCAGTAAGCCAAATATTCGCTTGACTAGCCTGATAAATTGGCCCTAAGATCATGAACAAGTTGGTCAATGCCTTTGTTAACGACCATAAACCAATTCCAACTAGGACGAGACGTACAGGTGAAACACCTTTTTTCCATGCAAGTACATATAGTAGAAATGCTACGAAAGCTGCCCCGATAAAAGCTGCTAAAGGCATCCAATTAATGCTTATCGTTAATGAATGATTCATGTCACTAAATAAAGCCAAAAATAGGACAATAGCTACTGAGGCACCACCTGTAATTCCAATAATATCAGGAGAAGCCAAAGGGTTTCGTACAACAGCTTGTATTATAGCTCCAGCAACTGCTAAACTCATCCCCACCAATATAGCTAAGAGAATTCGCGGCATTCGGAAAGACTGGACAATTAAAGTGTCAAAATCCGAACCTTGCCCAGATAAAATGCTTATGATCTGCCAAGGAGAAATGTAATCTTCTCCAATACCTGCACTTATGAAAAAAGCTACTAGCAGAATGATAAAGAATATAGATGTAAGGAATAATGCTCTACGATCCACTAAAAAGGAAACCTTGTCATTGGCTGTTCTAAGCGATAAATATTTCTTCATGAGGACTTTCCTCCATTTCGTGCTATGTATATAAAGAAAGGGGTGCCAATGATAGCAGTCATTATGCCAACAGGTACTTCTTGGGGCATAATGATAAATCGAGCACCAATATCGGCTAACAATAACAAGATTCCTCCTGTAATTCCGCAAAAAGGTAGTATCCAGCGGTAGTCATTACCGACCAGCCATTTTACTATATGGGGAACAACGATACCAATAAAGCCAATGGGACCAGCTACTGCAACCGACGAGCCCGAAAGCAGGATAACCGAGATGCCAATCAGCAATTTGACAGCACCTGTACGCTGGCCAAGTCCTCTTGCTACATCCTCTCCCATGCTATAAACATTCATTTTATTAGAAATTAAAAATGCTAGCAAAGTTCCGATAATCATATAAGGTAGAACAGAAAATAAAATCTCCAAGCTTCTTCCTTGGACGGAACCAGCCATCCAAAATAAAACTTCTTCTAAGGCTGATTCATTCATGACTAAAAATCCATGAGCAAACGAAGAAAACATGGCTGCCATGGCTGCGCCGGCTAGTGTTAATTTTATTGGTGTCAGTCCTTCATTACCTAAAGATCCTAGAAAATAAACAATAAATCCAGCGGCGGCTGCACCTAAAAAGGCAAGCCAAGCAAATGCTTGTAATGAATTAATAGAAAAAAAGAAAAGTCCTATAATGACAAAAAAACTGGCTCCTGAATTAATGCCCAGTATATCCGGAGAAGCCAATGGATTTTTAGTCAGTGCCTGTAATAAAGCCCCTGTAATCGCTAAACTGCTGCCAACGATAGTTCCAATTAATGCTCTAGGAAGGCGAACTTCTTTAATAATAATATGCTCATTCGAACCATTGAACTGCTGAAAAGCTTGTACGGCTGTCTTAAAGCTCGTATCGGCGTAACCTAGTACAATACTAAAAATGAAAATAGTACATAATAATAGTAAACCAATAATAAGCCCAATGATTCTCCTTCTGTTATTCAATAGTAACATGTAGTTTTCCCTCTCTAATAGTTTCTATTTTTAGTTTAGGAGAAGTCATAGGGACTGTCAATGACTATGAGAATCATTTTCAATTAATGATTGACATATTTTTCATTATAAAATATTATCTAATTGTTATTGAAAATCATTATCAAATAAAAAAGGGGAGGAAAATATGCTTACATATTTTCAACAAAAACGATTTACTCCAATGCTGGTATCACTGTTGGTCATTATATTTGTTGTGCTGGCGGGATGCGGAAATAACGAAAAAGAAGTATCAGGAAATAAAGAAACCTCCAGCGATACAAACACATCGGATAATAAACCTTATACGATTGAACATGCAATGGGAAAAACGGAAATTAAAGGGACACCAAAGCGTGTTGTCGTATTGACGAATGAAGGAACAGAAGCACTTCTTGCTTTAGGGATTAAGCCAGTTGGGGCCGTCCAATCATGGCTGGGAAATCCATGGTACGATCACATCAAAAAAGATATGGATGGTGTGGAAGTAGTTGGAGTAGAACACGAAGTAAATGTAGAAAAAATCGCTTCGTTAAAACCAGATCTAATTATCGGGACAAAGATACGCCAAGAAGCAATCTATGACAAACTACGTGCTATCGCCCCAACGGTTTTTTCCGAAACTTTAAGAGGTGATTGGAAGGATAACTTCCAATTATATGCAAAAGCACTGAACAAAGAAGAAGAAGGAAAAAAAGTGCTTAGCGCATTTGCAGACCATGTTGCAGAAGTAAAAGAAAAATTAGGGGATAAAGTGAATCAAGAAGTTTCTGTGGTTCGATTTATGGCTGGAACTTCCCGGATATATTATACGGACTCCTTTTCAGGTGTAATTTTGGATGAATTAGGATTCAAACGTGCCAAACAGCAAAAATCACTTTTCACTGCTGATAATCAGCTTGGTAATCTTGCTATTGAAGTAGGAAAAGAGGCTATTCCGAAAATGGATGCAGATATCCTTTTCTACTTTACCTATGCTCCACAAGATGACCAAAAAGCCTTAGATACAGCAAAAGAATGGACAAGCGACTCCCTGTGGAAGAACCTAGATGTGGTCAAAAAAGGAAATGCTTATGAAGTAAGCGATGCAGTATGGAATACAGCAGGCGGGGTTATCGCAGCTAATCAAATGCTAGATGAACTGGAAGAGATCATGCTAAATAAATAACTACCCTAAAGAAAGACGCGATAAGCCACCCCCAATAAAGCCCGGCAATTATACGGAGATACTAACGTGATTTCGTATAATTGATTGGGCTTTATTAGTTTTAAATAATCCCCCCTCAGCCTTGCTAAACAGATGAAAAATCAAAAAAGGCCTCTCTTCTTCCTTCTATTCGACTATTTACGAGAAAATCAATTTATCCTGACTCCTCAAATAGCTCTATTAGAATCTACCTTGATCTTATATTAAATTTCTCCATTTAGAATTTGCAGTAGGGATTGAAGCAACAGAAACTTTCCTTAAATAATAGGGACAGTTTGCAAATATATGTAAGTTAATTTCCACAAAAGAGAATATATGTTCCATCAAGTTGTTCAACATGATATAATCCAATTGCTAATATTAGAAAATTACTGATAACAAATTCAAAATAAAAGTGAATAAAAAGGATTGTAACAATAAATATATGGGGGAAATACATAGTGAATGAATTTTATAAAGCCTTATCCTTTGTAAAAGAAAATTTTTATGAACCAAATCATTTTATTATAAAATCTATCCAAGAAGAAGCTCAAAATTCTGATTATGGGGCCGGAATATTTCAGCTGAATTCAAAATCTGTTAGATTTAGAGTGGCAAAAACTACCCCCAATAAGGTAGGTCAGTTTGTTGCCTTCTGGGAAAAAGATGATGCTAATAAAAACCAAGCCTTTTCATGTGAAAAAGCGACTGATTTATTGTAATTAATACATTTGCTAGTGGAAATAGATTGGGACAATTTGTTTTTCCAAAGGAAGTACTCTTGAAACATAATATTCTTAAAACGGCTACTACCAAAGGAAAAATGGCCATGAGAGTTTACCCTCTATGGGATAAACCTACTAATAAACAAGCTATTAATACGCAAAAATGGCAATTAGAGTATTTCTTTGAAATTAATAATCCCAATAATCCTCATCCGGATGTCCTGCAATTATATTCCTAAAGGACAGAATTTTAAAATAAAAGGACAAAAATAATGTTATATGAGTAATTCCGCTTAATCTCTAGGGATTATCCATAACTAGACGGGAGCGCCTTTTTTATGTCACTAAAAGGGAGCACAAAATAGGAATCTAGGAAAAAAATTATGATGTGAGGATGAACTTAAGCTGGAACAAAAGAAAAGCCGCATTTTGAAAATACGGCTTTACTATTTCAATGAATAATTGTTTTTTTGCTATATTTATGCTGCCGATTGTTTTTCTGCTTTGTACTTAGGTAAACTTATGACTCCTGAAGAAGTTAAAACGCCTAATATGACTAACAATGCTCCCAAAATCTGAAATACCTTTATCGGTGTTCCAAAGGCAAATGAAATAGTCATTGTTACTACTGGAACAAGATTAAAAAATAAGGAAGTTTTACTCGCACCAATCTCCTTCATTCCCTGATTCCACCATAGATATCCCAAAACACTTGTAAATAAAGCCATGAAAGCAATTGCTCCCCAAGCTTCAATGGGAATATTCGGTATAGACACAGGATTAGAGGTGAATAGGGATACTACTATTAGACTGACGGCACCGATAACCATTGTGTAAGTGGTTGTAGATAGAGGAGTGCCATTCTTTATAAATTTACGTCCAAGCACACCATAAAGTGCCCAGCAAACACTACCTGCAAAGATAATTACATCTCCAATTGAAATAGAAAGGGTTGTTATGGTTTCTATAGAACCCTGTGTAATGACTAATAAAACACCGAGGAAAGCAAAGCATATGCCAAATACTTGTTTTTTTGTAATATGATCCTTTAAAATAATTCGAGCAAAAATAGTTGTTAATAAAGGATTTAGCCCCATAATTAATGCCCCATTAACAGGTGAAGTATATTTTAAACCTATAAAAAACAAAGCATTAAATCCAAAGATACCTATAAGCCCAAGAACAATATATATAACTATATTTTGTTGTAATTGACTTTTCTTTATCCCTTCAGTAAAAATCAAAATAATGAGCATAACTGCAGCAGCCACTCCGAAACGCCAAGCCGCAGCAGATGATGGAGAAAAATAAACAACAGTATACTTTGCAAGATTAAAAGTAGCTCCTGTAAAAACGGAGAATCCAAGCAACATCAGGTATATATTTAAATGTTTCATTTATTTCCCTCATTCTGTTTCAAAATTGAATAATATGTATCCAGTTTTAGCTTTGTTATGGAAGTCACTTCTTCGAGTTCCTTCTTTTTAATTTCCATTTTTTCTAAGTGCTTGGTTAAAATCTCAATACGTTTATTTATAGACGGAGTAAGTTGTGTCGGCTCCGCATTCGAACTGATTTTTTCTAAAATACATCCGTCTTTAACAAATTCATTAATATCTTCTAGAGACATACCTGTATCCTTTAAACTTTTCAGAAATTTCATGAACTGAATATCAGTTTCCGTATAAAGACGTCTTCCACCGTTGTTTCGTTTTGGTGAGGGCAGTAACCCTATGTTTTCGTAATACCTTAATGTATATGCGCTAATACCAGACTCTTCAGCAGCTTTACTAATGGAATACAACAATATCATCCCTTTCTATTATTTAAAGTTAGTTTATAACTTAGAGTTTACTCTAAGTCAAGAAAATAAATGTATAAACAAAGAGGAGGAATAATTGAGATATTTTTCTTATACTAGCAAATGCAAATTTATTGGCTAAGTTTGTAAGTGGGATAAAAAGGATAGCTTTAATGTTTGTGAGCATATACGAGATTGTTAGAAAAAATGGGAGATTCTTTAAAGAGGTCCATTGTGTCGCTAAAATCTAAAATCGGCAGGAAGATTTTAGTAGATATATATGCAAAGAGCATATAACAAGAAATATTAGAGGTATTTGAAACAATATGTGTTATTATTCCGTATACTTCTTATTGTCTAGGACATTTCTTTTTTATATCACAAACTGTTATCAAGAATTTAGATAATAAAAAGCTTGATAACGATGAAAACCATGGATGGATTGGAGGAATTATCTTGCGTAAGGTAGAAATATTTTCATACGATGAAAAATGGAAGCAAATGTTTAAAGAAGAAGCAGCGAAGCTACAAACCATCTTTGGAAATGAAATTGTAGATATTCATCACATTGGCAGTACTTCTGTTCCAGGGTTAAAAGCAAAACCAATAATAGACATAATGCCTGTTGTTAGAGATATTAACACAGTTGATAATTATAATATTTATATGCAAGAAATCGGCTATGAGCCGAAAGGAGAAAACGGTATACCTAAACGGAGATATTTTCAAAAAGGCGGGGAAAATCGCACTCATCATGTTCATATTTATCAAACTGGAAGTTATGAGATAAAAAGGCACTTAGCTTTTCGCGATTATTTGATTTTACATACAGACTATATGAAGAAATATGCTTATCTAAAAGAAAAACTGGCTCAGCAATTCCCCTATGATATTGAGTCATACATAAAGGGTAAGAATTATCTTGTTAAGGAAATTGAACGAAAATCATTGAAATGGTATGAGGCAAGCCAAAAATGAAATAGCTAATAACTAAGCCAAGTTATTAACTAATAGTTAGCTTTTATTATTTAATAAAAAGGGCTGCATTGCTCAAATTTCCGTTCCTATAATTAATGGATCAACATAATAGAGCGCGATGCTTCAATAAAGAAGCATCGCTTATTCTTGGGCAACTAAAGGTACAGTTAAACTTACACAAGTTATTTACCTTAACCAGGTTTAATTTATATATCCAACCAATAATCGTCATTTTATATATTTTTACTCAATAAAACGATATATCATCATAATCAATATCATAGATAAGGCGTCCAACAGCTCCGATACACTTGTCTTCTAGCTGCTGCATAAACCCTATATAATGTGTTTCCCACTCATTCTCTGTTTCAACACCGTCAGCAACAATGTCTGAGAAATCTCGCATTCCCCCTCGTAATTTCTCATAAAATACAATTTTGGCTAAAATAGCTAATTCGATATCATCGAAAGTATCAAAAAGTGCATCATATTCGCCACCATAAAGACATCCCGAATTCAGTAAATCTAGATAATCATGTAATGATACAAAATGCTTCCGAATTAGTTGAACTTTTTTTTCTGTGTTGTCACTTTCCATAATACGATCTACTAAATCCCGCATTTGAATATCACTCATTCGATCATTCTCACTTAACATTAAGACCATTGTTTTTTCGGGCTCTTCGACTTCTCTGATGATCAACGTTTCGAAGCTACGGATTTCTGCTGCATTATTTACCCTTTGAATCAATTCATCTCGATACAAATTGATATAACGGGTAAGTGTTTGATCCGTTTGTAAGGTTTCCTGCAATTGATCGACCGCTTCATGAATCAACTTAGTTCTTTGTTTAGTATGACAACCTATTAACATTCTGCTCAACTGACCAAATTGAACTTCCGAAATTTTAACATTAGTAGCTTTTCCTCCGGATAGTAGTGAAAAAACGGCATTGTTTACTAAAAGCTCAAATATGTTGAATAGCTCAATTCGATAATTAAAGCGACATATTTTCCCGAAATTTGTCAAAACATACATTAAATCTTGATGACTAAAAAAGTGACAGAATCTCGTCTCCATTCGCAGTCGTTCTAAATATTGTTTCATATAAAAAACACCTTGAAGTCGCATATCATCAATGGCTAAAGGATAGTCAATACTCGCCATTGTATTTTGGGCCTCAAAAATAATATTATAATGGTTCATAAATACAGGTATTGATTCATCAATGGTCATATTATAGGCTTCAACAGGCACATCTAATTTCATCTTTTTTACTTCTTGATACAGCTGTTTGGCGTCCTCAAAGTAATGGCGAAGTAATTCAACACCTTTAGCATGTATATTCTTTATATTCTCAAAATTTATATGCGCAATAGCTTCTTCAGGATCCTTAAAATGAAGTGCATAGGCATCCATAGCATACATTAGGGATGCCATGATACCTTCCGCTGTTTCCGCTGTCACTGACGTACTTTTTCCTTGGGTATACCGCCGTATCAATTGCTGTAGAACTTGCATAATCTCTACTTGTATCTGGTAAGACTTCTGACTGGTAATAATCCCCACTCTCTGACCTTCCTGCAAAAGAGACAGGATATATTGACTTCGTTTTAACCGCGATCGATCGATAATAATATTAGAAATCGAGCGAGAGCGATCTTGTGTTTTATCTATTTCCACGCATTAATCATCACCTTCAAATAAAGAATCACGACACATCATATCCCTTCTGAAATTCTCTGCAAGTTCTTCCATTTTACTTTTTAATAGTTCTAAAGATCCTGCACAGGGTCCGTTATAAAAATCATTCATCCGTTGAATAAGTTTTACGTCCCCAATCTTATCTTCCGTTTCATTTCTAAGATAATAAAAAATCTCCTGAAGTTCATTTATCGTTTCAACATAATGCTCCCGCTCCATATAGGGTGAAGTAGAAAACACCTCAATTAATTCCTTTAACACTCCAATGTCCAGCTCAACTCTCGCATGATCACGCAGCACTTTATTTCTGAACACCACCAACGTTTTTACATCATTTGGCGTTAGAACCAAACCTCGCTCTTTCGTTTTTTCATTTAAACTAAGTAGCTCCATCACTGTCTTGGACATGTGTGATAATTGGATGGAATTCAAAATTTCGGTTAAATTCATAAGCTCTCTCCCTTCCTCTAGCCCCCTAAAAAGTTTTGACTTTTCTCCTAAATAAAGTCACTCCATGTAAAATCAACACTTAAGATACCGATAGGGTGCGAATTGGTCGTATAGTTTCTTCTAGAAGCTAATTTTGGATTACGAAAACAAATGAGATTATTATAATAACCAAACGCTCGACAAATTGATGGACGTACTGAATGAATACCACACCGATCGTTTGTTTCGTCATAGAAAATACAGGTCCCAAAATAACGCCGTTGGTGTTTTAAATCTAGACGTGTTTTTTTAGGCATAGATTTTATCTTCTTTTTTATTTTCTTCAACTCATCTTTTGTAATAGGAACAGGACCGCAACACATTCCTTTGCAGCCATTACAAGGTAGACTTTCCACTAATCTAATCATCTCCTAAAAAAGGTAAGGTGTTTAGATCCATTCAATGATATGGATTTTTTAGTTAATAACAAAATTGGAGTATATAACGGCATTCATATGCTGTTCTATTATTCAATAGCAATAATAAAGTTGTTTCTTTAGTCACTATATATAAAAAACTGTATTTATGCTTTGCGAAGAATTAGATAAAAATTTCAATAGGAATTAAAAAAACAATTACCAGGATAAGCTAACAAGAGATTATTCGGTCATTTTTCAGTCACATCCATTTAAAGTTGTGTTATGTTTCTTTATCGTATGAATGTAATGAAGTTTCAAGAGCTAGGAATTTTTTCAATCGTCAAATGACATCTAACTAATTTTTCAGGTGATAAATGTTCATAAATGAGTAAACAGGATTTTTCTAACATTCTCTCCATTTGATCATAAGAAAAACATAACTTCATTGGTTCGTCACTTACTGAAGCCATTTTTACCATATTTTCAACTCTATTAAGGATTCCTTTTTCTTCAAATTGACTATATAGGATTTCCAAAAGCTAATATTAACAAGATTAAACTTGACTCACCTTTCTGATACTTCATATTAGAACAAAAAAAGGATTCCCCTGGCCAGGAGAATCCTATTATATAATCATATTCAATAAAAGTAAATTATAGCATAAATAAATTTTTTTGTCAATATTTTTGATATCCAAGAACTATATTCTATCGTAACAAAAAATAAAAAAACGCCTCTACCTTGAGACGTTTTAACTATTTATATTTTTCTCCAGATTAACGAGCAGTCTATTTAACTTGACTCAACTTCTATTACTTAACACTTAACTGTAATGCTTTCAGATTTTCGCGCATTGCATCTAGATAGCCTAAGTCCTTTTCTTGCAGTTCCTTGGATAAAATCTCTAAATCATATAAAATAGCTGTCTTTGTACCTGTTTCATTAGCAACTGTTTTTGCAATTGCGGAGTTTGCTCCATGTTGGTAATAAATAACTGGAACATTATGCTCCTTAACAAGCGTTCCGATCTCTGCCATACGTGATGGACTTGGTTCTACTTCTGTAGATAAGCCGCCAATGGCAATTTGTTCTAAATTATAGCGCTTTGCAAGGTATCCGAATGCCTGGTGCTGGACGACAAAAGCACGGTTCTTGGCATCTTTTAAAGTAGTTTCATATTCTTTATCCAATGCTTGAAGTTCTTTAATGAAAGCTGCTGTATTTTTATCATAGATGTCTTTTCCATCTGGATCAGCCTTAATCAATGCATCACGAATAATCTTCACTTGCTCTTGCGCTAACACTGGATCTAACCAAATATGTGGATCGTGATTGTTATGATCATTAATAAAAACAGTCACAGGCTCGGATTCGGCAAATGTATGATGCTCCTCGTCAAATAGTGCGGCTTTCACTTCAAAGCTTTTCCCAGTCGTTTTGTATTCAAAATGGTCACTTCCTTGGCCAGATACAACTTCCCAATCTTCCTCTTCGCTGCTTCGTGTATACCAATGCCAATGATCGTAATCTGTCTTTTCTTTAAGCTCGGCAACAAGTGATACAACATCCCCTGTATGATAATGATCCGCTAATCCAACGATTTCAATCTTTTGAGCATTTGCATCACCTTCATGATCGTGATCTTTATCAGCTTCATGACCATGGTCATGGCCTTCTTCTCCATCAGCATGATCATGACTAGCTTCCTCCCCATGATCGTGGCCATGATTATTAACAACTATTTCTACCGGAGCTGACACGGCAAATTCATTATGATTATCATCATATAATACTGCTCGAACCTCGAAACTTTCGTCTGCTGCTTCATATTTAAACTTAGGCCCGCCTTGATTCGGAACAGTTACCCATTCCTTGTCCGCACTTTCTCTTGTATACCAATGCCAGTGATCATAATCT
Source organism: Niallia sp. FSL W8-0177 (assembly GCF_038006285.1). Taxonomy (NCBI): domain Bacteria; kingdom Bacillati; phylum Bacillota; class Bacilli; order Caryophanales; family Bacillaceae; genus Niallia; species Niallia sp. FSL W8-0177. The sequence goes on along the minus strand of NZ_JBBOUX010000001.1, from coordinate 186,499 downwards.
ACTTTTTCATCTAACTTTGCCGTTAATTCAATCATGTCACCAGTGTGATAGTGGTCCGCTTTCCCTTGAATCGTTATTTTTTCATCACTTTCATGTTTTGCTTCTTCATCGGTATCTCCATGGCCGTGTTCATGACTATGTCCTGATTCATTCGTCCCCTCTACATCTATTCCATCCGCAGTGCGTGCTATTACAAGATTATCGTTATCTATCGATTTTAATAAGCTGTTTACCCAGTACTCCATTTCTTCGCTACTATAGACGAAAACATCTGCTTTATTAACCTTTGCTACATCTTTCGCACTTGGTTCATAGTGATGGGCATCTTGCCCATCTGAGACCATTAACGACACATTTGCCCGATCTCCTGCCACTTGCTGAGTAAATTCATACATTGGGTAAAAGGAGGTCATAACTGAAATTTTATCTTCCGAACTACTTTCTCCCTTTTGGCACCCTAAAAGAACTACACTCATTAGTACACTTAGAAAAATAGCTAGTAACCAATTCTTTTTCATCTTATTCTTCCTTTCATTTTCCTAAACAAAGCGTAATGATTACGATTTAAAAACTAGTATTTTCTCATTCTATTTAAATCAAAAAAACGTCGTTATTTTTAAATAATATTAATGTGCTAACATGTCCCGGACTAAACCATCAGCATCTAATTCAGATGGATAATACGTTGGCCAATTCGTGACTTCTTCTAACAGTTTCTCTCGGTCATCTCCCCAATATAGGTGGTAATGAGCAGAATCAACTGGAAAAATATTATGGTCGCTAAATTGGATATATTGAGGCATTTCCTTGGATCCATCTACTAATTTGAAAATAAAGCGTACACCTCTATTTCCTTTTTCATAGGTGAGGATTTCATATCTATCTGATTTATACTCTCCTGAATATTCTTTATCTTTCTCGAAAAAGGTCACCACATTATCCTTAATGGTAATGCGATTTACATCTGTTTTATAGCCTACTGTATAGTACTCCTTATACTCTTCTTTTGTCATATCGCCATTTTCCGCTTTATGTGCAAACACTTCATCTAAATCTCCAGAAAGAAGATACGGATAAACAGACTGCCAATCGCCTTCCCAATCAGATAGTTCTCGATCCTTTACTTGATTATCATCAAAATACCCTTGATATATTTTTTTACTTGCCTCATCATGTCCATGATGATCATCAATGACGATTTGAACTGGCACCGATTGAGCAACTGCCTTATCATCACTATTGAATAAGCCTGCTTTAATTTCTAATCCATTAACTGTTGCTTCCCCTGTAAATGTTGCTGTCTCTTGGCCAGAAACAACTTTCCATTCATCATTGGCACTTTCTCGATTATACCAATGCCAATGATCAGCATCTGTTTCTTTATCTAATACAGCTGTTAGCTCAATCTTATCTCCAGTATGATAGTGATCAGCAATTCCTTCCACTTTTATACTTTCCGGAGCTTCATGCACAAGCTGCGCTGCATCTTTTTCCTCTTTATTCGCTTTCTCTTCTTTAGTTCCTTGACACGCGGCTAAGAACACACTTAATAATAATAAGCATGAAATGCTAAATAGCAGTTTTTTCATTCTTCCCCTCTTCTCTATGTATTTCAATAAATCGTAACCATTACGTTTTATAACCTACCATTTACACCACTTTTGTGTCAAGGGTTTTTTTAGGGACAAGGGGACAGACCCCTTGTCCCTACGCTTAATGTTTAAGCGTATCCATTCTTTTATCTGTTAAAAACAAACTTGGAATAAAGATTAATGCAAGGACAATAGCTGATACTAAAAATCCAGCATGGTAACCACTAATAATTGTTGGCTGCACTCCTAGTGCTACAGTGGCGACAACGGTTGCGATAATAGCTGTCCCAAAGCTTGAGCCAAGATTTTCAATAATATTAATACCGACACTCGCTTCTGGAAGTTGATTACTGTTGAGATCTGTATAAGCGTCACTCGTCAACGGAAGCATGATTCCCCCAAAGCTGGTGCCACGAATGAATAATATGGCCGAAATCCAAATCATGCTTGTTTGGTCTGTAATAAAGATAAGTGGAATAGAACTGATAACTGAAAGAGCAAGACTGACAATAACTACGTATTTCGCACCAATCTTATCAATCATTATTCCGATTATTGGTCTTGTAACAAGCATTCCAACTCCTTGCGGAATTAATGCAAGTGCTGCTTCGAACGCCGAAAACTGCCGGATGTTTTGAAAATACAATGGAAGTATTAACATAGGTCCCATGATGGCAATGTTGGCTAAAAATAAACCAACACTGGAAACTAAGAAATTTTTGCGTGAAAACAGATTTAATGGAAGCACGCATTGATTTTTCTGGATTCGATTATATACAACATAAATAATTGCTAAAACAATACCGATTCCCATCCACACAATTGTTTCACTATTGTTGAATGATGAATGGTTCGCAGCTTGCGTAATTCCGTAGATTAGTGCTGCACTCATTAAAGACAAATCAATTATCCCAAAAATATCGAGTTTACTATCTTTGTTGAATGGATTATAGTCTGGAACATATTTCATCATAAGCGGTACCGCAATCAAGACAATGAACACATTGATGAAGAATATCCAATTCCATGATTTACCATGAACAATGAAACCTCCGATGACGGGTCCTAAAATGGGTCCTAAAATCATCGGCGTACTTACTATTGCCATCACTCTCCCCAAGTTTTCTGGACCTGCCGTTTTAACCAAAAGTGTTGACATAAGCGTGGTAATAATACCAGCGCTAAATCCTTGAAGCAAACGGAAGAAAATAAAAACTGAAATACTCCAACTAATTCCAGCAAGAACAGAAATGACACCAAAGGCGATAACTGCACCAATGAGAATTTTCTTTCCGTTATATTTGTTCATCAACCATCCAGATACTGGAACTGCCATTGCAAGGGCTAAAACATAACCTGTAATGGACCATTGAACAATATTTAATGTAGTATGGAAATCTTTAAGTAGTGTATCGACGGCGATATTCACCATGGTGGAATCAAGCATTGGAGCAATTCCTCCTATGGCAAGAGCCCAAGCAGCCGCCAGCATTTCTTTTGGTAATCCTGATTGCCTAACTTTATCTTTTGACATATTATTATCCTTTCAAATATTTTAGTTTCCTTGTCAACAAAATATAACATCGCTTTTGTTTCCTTGTCAACAATATGCAAAAAAAAACAGCCCTTTTTATATAATTGGGCTGTCTGTTCACTTATTATTGCAATTTTTGACTAATTAGTTGTTTTCTTTTGTTTCTTTATTCCGCATCGAATGTCTGCAATACATTTCGACAAGTTAGACATTAACAGGGCTAAATAATAATTTCTCTTTATTACTCTTCATTGGTGCTATTTTTAATAATCAACTGTTCAATTCCAGATATAATAATGTAAAGTCCATTCTCAAACATACGGTCAGAGCCTATTTCTTCGAACAAATCATTATTATATAGCCTCTTTAATACTTTTACACCATCATCAGGAAATTGCTCAAAGGGTCGTTTAAACAATGTTTGAACATCATTTGGACCGAATTCTTCCAATATTAATAGTTGTGTTTTCTTTTGTTCATACTTGTCTAATTCAAAAAAGATGACGTAATTTAATAGACACATAATAGAAGAAAATTTATCTTTGTCTTCCATTGGCAAGTCATCGACCACGTGAAGTAATTCATTAATTAATATCATGTAATCAGGCTCAGTTGGAATGGTTCTCATTATTAATTGAGCTGAGCAAGGATACTTACTCAATGTATCTTTGATCCCGACAGCAAACTGAGTCAATTTTCCCTTCCAATCTCCGTCCAATTTTGTGGAAAGTATAGACTCCTTCGCAATTTCATTGGCAAGTGATTGAAAAATACTCTGTTTGTTTTTAAAATACCAGTAAATAGATGGGGCTTGAATATTTAATTCAACCGCTAACTTTCTCATACTAAATTCCTCGATACCTACTTTATCCAACAATCTCCAAGAAGCAGCGATAATATTTTCTTTTGTGATTTTTGTTTTTTTCCCTTTCATTAATAGCAACTCCATTTCTAATAAATCAATCATACAAAAATATAATGTAATTGTCTAACACTGTTAAATAAATGTTTACACCATATAAAATCAATGTTATATTATCTAACGGTGTTAGATTTAATTCTGGTTTAGTCTCTTCAAATTGATCCTTTCCTTTGTTGCCCGTTAATTCCTATTATTTATATAAGGACTGGCTACAAATTGAAGCAAGTATCGTACCTACAGATTCCACCTTAAATGATATGGCTATAACCATACGTAAATCACACCGTTCTTACATCTATTAATAATCAAAAGGAGATATTAAATATGCATATTGTCACGATTGTTATGCAATCATTTTTAATATTTATGTTTTTAATGGCAAGTTCTAGAAAATTGACAGGCGATAAGACAGCTATCGAAGAATTTAAAACATTGAGAATGCCACAATGGTTCCGTGTGTTCACAGGTGGCTATGAATTAGTAACGGCAGCAGCTTTAATTATCGGTTATTGGAATGCAAGCTGGATCGCAGCAGGTTCACTTCTGACTGTCATTTTTGCTATAGTCGGCACTTTTGCAATGATACGTGTTAAAGAACCATTTAAAAACATGACAATGATTATAGTGATAGCTATTTTTGCCCTTATCTTATTTTTAAGCAATGCCTCGAATCTTGCAAATTTCCCTGAATTTAACTAATAAAGAGTTCATTCTCACAAGAAACCAGAGGTAAATAGTGGTGGTCTATTAGACTACCGCTATTTTTGTATCGGAATTATTTAGCGATGAAAAAAGGCAGACCTTTCTCACTAGAGTCGGTCTGCCTTTGATATCATTCTTTTTATCTGAACTAATTAATTGTTAGATTTTGTTTCTTTATTTCCGTATTCAAATGCTTACTGTATTTTTCCACAAGGCTAAGCATATTGTCAAATTGTTCCTCCGTTATTTGTTCAAAAATAACTTTATCTCGTTCATAAAACTCATTATGCAGCTCTTCATGTATTTTAAATATCTTTTCCCCTTGTTCTGTGAGCTTAAAGTAGATTTCCTTTTTATTCTCCGGTTTCTGATAACTTTCGATAAGACCTTTTTTAATAAGTTTTTTCGTTAATTTACTGATAGCACCTCTAGTCATATAAAGGGACTCCGCAAGATTTGTCACATTGGGATTTGTAGATTTTTCAATGGATTCAATACAATGCACTTCAGAAGGTGAGTGTCCCTCAAGACTTTTCATCATTTTACTTTTATTAAGCCAAACCATTTTATTAAATAAGTCCCTGACATTCATTATGAGTTCTTCTTCCTTGGTCACGGTTTGCCCTCCCACTTGTTGGTACATCAATGATATTATACTGTTATTTTGTTTCTCTTTCAACAATACCATCAAGGGACAAGGGAGACAGGCCCCTTGTCCCTACTTCCCTACCTAAATTGTCTCAAAATGGAAAAACAATATGATATAATAATGGTACAACTACATAGGTGCGGGTGGTATGCACTCTTTTCCTATCTAAGAAGGAAAGGAGGTGACATACAAATGGATTTCGTTTTGGACTTACTCAAAGATGTAGCAAAAATCTTTTTTACTACTCTTGCTGCGGGCTATGCAAATCGCTTTGCAAGCAAAAAGAAGAACAAACGAAAACCCACCCCGCGCCGTCGGAAGCATAAGGGTGGGTCTTCTAAATAACAATTTAGCATACCACTCGAAAGTAGTTGTCCAAGGAGTTCTAGCTCCTTGGTTTTTTTAGTTTGATTCTTATATATTATAATATACCCTTACTACCAAAATTTCAATCCTGAAGGGACAAAGGGGTCTGTCCCCTTGTCCCTACTTAATCCGATCTGTTCCCTTCAATTCCTCAACAGTTGCTGCACCAATTCCGAACATTGTCATTTGTAATTCTAGTTCTCGTGTCTCAAACAGTTCGATTAGATCTTCTGGTGATTCAGTAGCTTCTTTTAAAATGGAACGAGCAAAACCAACCATGTCTGATCCTAGTGCGATTGCTTTAGCGGCATCCATTCCATTTTTGATTCCCCCGCTGGCGATAATTGGTTGATTAATTGCTTCTTTAACGGAAACAATACATTCAGCCGTTGGGATTCCCCAGCTGCTGAAGGCTTCGGCTGCTATTTTCTTGATTTTCTCTTTGGAGCGTAGTTTTTCTACTTGGCTCCATGATGTACCGCCTGCACCTGCGACATCAATAAAGGAGATGCCAACATCAGTCAGTTTTTTCGCAGTGGTGCCATCGATTCCAAAGCCTACTTCTTTTGCGCCAACAGGAATCTCTAGCTGTGTACAAACTTGCTCGATTTTTCCAAGCAGATCTTTAAAATTGCGATCGCCTTCATGCTGCACAATTTCTTGGATACTATTCAAATGGAGCACAAGCATATCCGCATCTGTCATCTCGATAATTTGTCTGCACTGGTCGATTCCAAAGCCATAATTAAACTGAACGGCTCCTAAATTAGCGATGATTGGAATCGATGGTGCATATTTTCGAATTTGAAAGGATTCCCGATATTTTTCATTTTCAATGAGTGCTCTTGTGGATCCTAATGCAAAGGCCCACCCACGTTCTTCTGCCGCAATTGCGAGGTTTCGGTTAATCGTCTCCGCCATCGCAGCCCCGCCAGTCATTGAACTGACTAAAAAAGGAGTCTTCAGCTTTTTACCTAGAAACTCTGTGTTTAATGTAATGTCATCAAAGTTAATTTCCGGCAAGGCATTATGTAAAAAGCGATACGTTTCAAGGCCAGTCGTAATATTATCTCCTGTGACTTTTTCATTTAAAACCAACTCAATATGCTGGGCTTTTCTTTTGTCAATTGAATCAGTCATTCTCTAAACTCCAGTCTCATTATTTTTGGCTGCAGGGAGGATATCTAAAGGTACGACACCAGCCTCCTGCCATTCTTTATGTAATCGTTCCAGCTTGTTCATGCTTGTAAAAGCAATTCCACAATCGCCGCCGCCAGCACCAGATGATTTTCCAGCTCCAAAACGATCAGCAATCTGAATTAGCTTTTCTAATTCCGTCGTTTCAATTGCCCCGCCAGTTTCTCGACTTAGCTCTAATAAAGCAGAACGGTTAGCGGATAAACTCGCCATCACCATCGTTATATCGTTTTGTTTAAAGCCTTCCACCATCGCGGAAACAGCATCGCGACTTTTCTGAAGGAATCCTTGATAGATATGGGAATCTTGCTGCTTTAATGGTTCAATCTTTTTTATTAAAGAAGCCGTTTTTGCAGCACTGCCTGTCCAGCCGACAGCAAGCACTAATTCTTCAGGCGCTTCTAGCTGTTCTATCTGGAGATAGGGCCAATTCTCTTCCACCAATTCAGAAATAGAACCTTTGTCTGCAAGCTTTCCTTTTAACCAGCTTGCTTTAAATGCTGCATAGTGGAGCCAGCCGCCATATGTCGATGCTGCTACATCTGCACAGGAGCCACTGCCTTGTGTCTGATAATGAGCGATTGCAGCGAGCTTATAAATATGTTTTTTCGTAACAGTTAGTTGATCTTGATACAACATTAAAATGGAGGATACGACCGCAACAACTACTGCTGCACTAGATCCTAGGCCATATTTCCGACCAGTGGAAACATCATCTAATTCGCTAGTAATACTAAGTGAAAAAGGCTTCGTATGAACAGACTTTTCTCGTAAATACTGATGAACTACAGCTAATGTGTTTTCGATAAATTCCAATCTTGCATCAGTATCTTCCAAAACGACTTGTCCATGCTCGAATCGGCAAGCAACATTGGGAAGTCCTATTTGTGGCAAGGACAGCATCTGTTTTTCACTAAATGTCACTTTCGCTGTAATAAACCGGTCAACTGCTACAACGATTGCTGGATAGCCTGGTTCTAGCACTGCATATTCCCCAGCAATAAACAGTTTACCCGGAACTTTTATTTCATGCATCTGGACTCACTCCTTTTAAAAGTCCTCATTTATGCCACACTTAACTGGAAGTAAGCTCCAAGAACAGGTGTGGATAAATTGTCCGTAAAGACTCGATAAATGCCACTTTCCTCCGTGAGGGATAAGTTTTCTTTAACGATCCCTCTTCCTATTTATTTTACCATTATCCCACCCATTCAGATAAATATTGAATTCCAGGGCCTGGATGACATACAACTACATCACGAACAGAAGCTACTGCTGCCAGCTTTTCTTTGATTATATGTTCTTGCTCTGGTTTGCAGAGGACTTTTACATTCGGTCCAGCATCAATGGTGAAATAAGCCTCTAGTCCTTGTTGACGCAATTCCATCACCTGTTGCATAACATCGAGCGTTGCACTTTGCCAATATAAAAACGGCGGCTTTGCCCCTAACGTTGTAGCATGCATTTTCATCGCATTTGCCTCGGCAATTTCACCTAGCTTTGTAAAATCACGTGCATTTATCGCTTCTTTCATCTGCTGTAAATCCTCATCTACTGTCGCTAACCAGCCCGCATAGAAAGGAGAAGTTTCCACTGTCCGCTGCATGCCGTCTCGGCTCGATACCGATTTAGGACCAGCTTCCACTACAACAGAAAGGACGCTCAGATCCCATGCTTTTTCGTCTAAAATTTGCGTTGCAAACGAATCCGTTCCGTCTGTCTTCTCGCCTTTTTGCCATTCTACAAATCCTCCAAAAATAGAGCGGGAAGCAGAGCCAGATCCTTGACGGGCTAAAGCGGAAAGTTCTGTCCCTGTTAAACCTAGCTGTAATGCTTTACTTGCTGCCGCAGCTAATGCTGCATATCCCGAAGCAGAGGAAGCAAAACCAGCAGCTGTCGGCACATGGTTCACCGATGTCACCTTTGCAAAAGCTTTTGTGCCAGCAATGTTCCGGACATGATCAAGAAAGGCTGTTATTTTCCCAATTTCTCGATCAGAGACTTGGCTTCCATCTAATATCAAGCTGTCCTTCTCAAACCGGTCAGAAAACTGCACCTTGGTTTCTGTGTAAAAATGATCTAATGTTATCGACAAACTACTATTTGTCGGTAAAAACAATTGGGTATTCCGTTTTCCCCAATATTTGATTAACGCAATATTCGTATGAGCTCGAGCGATCGCTTCCATTAATCACACTCCTCCATTGTTACTAGCATTCAGCTATTGTGTATTGCCATGTTTGGGCAGCACCAGCTTCCAGCAAAGCATCGGCAACTTTTTTTCCAAGCTGCTCATTTTCCACTAATGCTAAAATACAGCCACCGCGGCCACCGCCTGTTAATTTTGCACCAACTGCTCCAGCAGATCGAGCAGTGTCTACTAAATCATCTAATCCAGAATCACTGACACCTAACAAACCTAAATGCTGGTGTGCTTGATTTAATTTGTCGCCAACCAGTTGAAAATCACCTGCAGCAAGTGCTACTCGCGTCTCTTGTGTTAATATGCCAAGTAGTGTGATAGATTCCTCTATTTGCTCAGGCTTAATTTCATACTTATCTCGGATTGATTTAACCGCTGCAAAAGTATCGCCAACCCTGCCACTATCTGCTATAACCAGATGAAATGGCGCGCCAATTTGCACATGTTCAACCTCTTGCTGCTTTTGAAACCAAATCGGAGTGGCGCTAGCAGCTGTCATCATATCGATCCCACTTGGTGTTCCATGCGCAAATTTTTCCGCCCGCTCCACCAAGATCATTAATTGACTGTTGCTTAGCTTTTGATTGAAAAAGGCAAAAAGACCGCGAACAAGCGCGATCGCAATTGCCGCACTTGAACCTAGTCCTCGTCCAATCGGAATCGTGGAGGAAATCTTAATTTCTAAACCGGAAGACTGCTGCTCCAAAACCTTTAATGTCTGGATAATACAATCACCAATTCCCTCCATCTTTTCAGGAATTTGCTCTATTGGTCCTTGATAAAAAGGACTTTCGATTTGTATCGAACTTCCCCCGATATTCTTAACAGTTACTTTTACTTCTATTTGTTTAAACGGAAAAGCAATGGCCGGCTGTCCATAAACAACCGAGTGCTCCCCAATTAAAATTAACTTACTATGTGCTCGGCCTACCGCAATTTTTTGTGGAGTTTCAAGCATCGATATCCCCACTTTCATATAAATATATATCTGTTAGGATTTTTAAAACCAACTAATGATCCACGGTGCTGAATAAAGGATCATAAACTGAACGCCATAATTGACGCCCCAGCGGTGCAGCATACCAGCAAATAAACCGATAACAAGTACACCGATGATATTTATCCAACCAGCGTCCATAAAAGCTAATAATAACACAAGTCCAAAAAATAGTCCTAGAATTGCTTCATGGGGAACCCAGCGAAACACAAAGGCACAAATTTGATTAGCATACTTTACAGCGACAAAATAAGTAATTACAAGAGCTATCGTTGCCCCGATTAATGTTGCCCACACAAAATCTGCATTTGATAAGAGATGATGCAAATTATGCTCTGGCGTGAACACTGGCGGTGCGTTAAAGAGAGCATTTGCTGGGCCAATTGCCATTGGAGACAACGGGATACCAAGCGCAATCAAAGGAATTAATGTTCCAGAAATATACGTAGCATTTGTCAATCCTTCCATTGAAGCGATTGCTACTGATGCTTTTTTCACAGGATCCTTGATGCGACTTGAAAATACTTCTCCAAGGAAAATAGTCATACCGACAGGACTCATAATAAAGGTAATAGAGCCAATAAAGCTGGCAAGCATACTTGTTCCCGTTTCCTGTTTGGTCAATATTTTAAAAGGATTTGGAAAACCTTTAGAGGTATTCGTTTCCGCAAAACGAATCGTTTTCTTTGGATATCTTGGCATACTAGCTCGTTTTTCTTTATGTAATAGTTCAAACAATGTCAAAATGACAGGGCCAATGGTAATTCCTAAGAAAAAGGATATGAAGACATTCGTTCCTTCAGGCACAACCCCAATTCCCCAATAAAGATGGCGTAACCCTTCTATTAAGAGAGCAAACGGCAGGATCACTAGAAGTGATAAAAGCTTATTTTTCGTCATTAATGCCAGTAAAACGGCACCAATGAAAAAGAGAGGGTTTGCATATTCTTTAATGACATCAGAGAATGGAATTAAGACTTGCGCCATCAATAAGCTCACAGGAACCGATACAAGCGTCCCGATTACAGATCCAGATGCCATTTTGCGAATACTGATATCTGGCATGCCATGTTTTTTTAACACGAGGGCATGCTCTACCATCGGGGTCGCCATCACTCCCCCTGGAATTCCAGCAAGTGCGACTGGAATAGAATCGGTGACTTTATTTGCTACAATTGCAGACATAAAAAAGGTTAAAACCACAATAGGCTCTACCCCCGCAAGTACAATCGCCAGCGTTACCGGTGCTAAAACAGCCGTTTCGTCTGTCCCCGGTGCTACACCAATTATGGTATACAATACAGCTGCTAAAACGGCAGCAGCAATCATCTCAATAATTAATACGATATCCATTATTTTTCTCCCGTTCTTTCAAAGTTTCTTTTTGGCTTAATGATAAAACTACAAATAATAAAACCGATAATGGCACCACCAAGTCCAAAAAACAAAGGCTTTGGTGCCTCATTTGGTGCAATAAAATAGGCACCCATAGTCGTTATACTACAAATTATTAGTGCGATCACTAAATCTTTTATATTGATGAGATCCTCCCAGACCTCAATATTATCGTTTTCCTCTTGATTATGTTTATTTTCCATACAATCAAACTCCTTGTATTTAATGAGCGTTAATGAGCATACTGTTAGGTTCCGCTTCCCCACGAAGATTATACACTAAATTCCAACCGTTGAAAATGATTCTCAATTGAATTCCGGAAATTAAATATGTATTCATGGTTGTTATACCACAAATAGTAAATGCTATAACCATTATTTATTCAGATATTCAATTCCTCTAAATTTTCATATGAAAGAAACCTCTTTTTCATAAGCAAAAACGATGAACCACATTTAATCATTAATGTGAATTCATCGTTCTTAAAAGGTTAATTAATCGCAAGCAGCCATTATCCCTTCCCCAGATTAGATACCCTACAGGTTAGTTACCCTAACTGGCGTTTAAATGCTTTATTAGCGAAGAAATAAGCGATAGCCATGATACCGACACACCAGCCAAGAGCTATCCAGATATCATTTCTAACGGTGCCTTCATACAAAAGAGCACGAATGGCATTTACAATGGAGGTCACAGGCTGATTCTCTGCGAACACACGGATAAGCTTAGGCATGGTTTCGGTAGGAACAAAGGCTGAACTGATAAACGGCAGAAAAATCAGCGGGTATGAATAAGCTGTAGCTCCTTCCATAGTTCCTGCTCTTAAGCCAGGAATGACGGCTAGCCATGTTAGTGCAAGTGTAAATAGTCCTAGTATCCCAGCTATCGCAAACCAATCTATAATAGCCGCATTGGAACGAAAGCCCATCAAAAGCGCAGCAAGGATAACGACCACCACAGTAAGCATATTGGAAATAATTGAAGTCAACACATGCGCCCATAATATCGACGAACGTTTAATAGGCATTGTAACAAAGCGTGCCATCAGCCCGCTTTTCACATCCGTAAACAGCCGCAGCGAAGTGTAAGCAACACCGGATGCGATTGCCATCAGCAGAATGCCTGGCAGTAAATAATTGACGTAGTTATCCGTACCAGTTTCTATCGCACCACCAAATACATAGACAAACAGCAGCATCATCATAATCGGCGTAATCGCCACTGTAATTATCGTGTCTGGGCTGCGCATAATATTGCGCATTAAACGTCCTAGTAGAACCCATGTTTTACTTTTCATTTACATTCTCTCCTTTTTGCCAATTATTGCGAGGAAAATTTCCTCCAATGTCGGCTGCTTCTCGATATACTCCACTTTTCTTGGTGGAAACATCTCTTGAAGTTCAGTCAGAGTACCAGTAGTGATAATTTTTCCGCCATGTAAGATGGCAATACGGTCTGCTAGCTGTTCCGCTTCCTCCAAATACTGAGTCGTTAGCAAGATGGTTGTGCCACCGCCCGCAAGCACCTTGACTGTATCCCAAACTTCCATCCGCGCCTCAGGATCAAGTCCTGTCGTTGGTTCATCAAGAAAAATTACAGACGGCTTTCCGATTAAACTCATGGCAATGTCAAGTCTACGCTTCATCCCTCCCGAATATTGATCTGCTCTCTGGTTGGCTGTGTCAGTCAGGCTGAATCTAGCAAGCAAATGGTCAGCAGCCTGGACTGGATTAGAAACTCCCCGCAGCTTTGCAACCATGATTAGATTTTCACGACCAGTAAGCATGCCATCTAATGCTGCAAACTGCCCTGTCAGACTGATGCTTTGACGGACATTATCTGGTTGACGATGGATGTCAAAACCATCTATACTTCCTTTTCCATCATCAGGTTTCATCAACGTGGAGAGAATGTTAACTATCGTCGTTTTGCCCGCTCCATTTGAACCTAGCAATGCAAAAATTTCGCCACGCCTCACCTCAAAATCTATCCCCTTTAATACTTGTTTGGCTTTAAAGGATTTCTTTAATCCCTTTACAGAAATTGCTGTTTCACTCATGCTTTTCCCTCCTTATAGAAGTGCTTACCTAAAACTATATTGGCAGCATTCAGCTATTTAGCCTGACTGATATTCTGTATCACTTACTACCGATATAAAAAAATAACTGAATAGTTAACAATTCACCTTGGCAACAACCATCCAGTCCATAATAGCCTTTTTGTTTACTTTTGCTAAAATCGTTTCATGTTGATTTATTCATGATACTGCGGATGAAGCCAATCCGACTAAAATTTAAGATTTACATCATTAGCTTAAACCTCAATAGACAATTGCGGTTATCCACGACCAATAGTATCATTTAATTTTTTCCGATACTTATCATTCCAAGTTTCCTCATCCTTCACTAGCTCGTCACAAAAAGCTGCTACATCCGCACCTGTAAGGTCAGTAACTTTCTTTCCTTCAGCTGCTCCTGCCTCGAAGAGATCAAGAATACCGTTAAAAATGCGGCTGCTGCCCTCCCAATCAGTGGGACCACCACCAGCATTCCATATATATTTTTGAATTGCTTTATAAGCATTGCTATATTCACCTGGAAGTGCTTTTGCACGTGCCTCCATCGCCTTCCATTCCCGTTTTTCTTCCAGACTGCCAACTATCTTTTCAAAAATACTCATATTACAACATCTCCTTTGATTTAAGTTCATTAATTTTGCTTGATACAAACTCCCATTTTTCCCAAAACATTTTAAGCTGCTCTTGGCCAGCTGCATTCAGCTTGTAAAATTTTCTTGGCGGCCCCATATTGGATGGCTTCTTCTCGATATCAACTAAATTGTTTTTCTCCAGCCGCATGGTAATCGTATAAACAGTCCCTTCCACTACATCCGTGAAACCAAGCTCTCGCAGTTGCTGCGTGATTTCATACCCGTAAGTTTCCCCCCGGCTTATAATCTCAAGCACACACCCCTCAAGCACTCCTTTCAACATCTCTGTAATATTTTCCACATTTCCACCTCACTTACAGTTATTTTATATTTCAATACTATGCATCATCAGTACATTGTGTTATAGATATCAAGTATTACTTATTACTGGTATATAGTAATACATATTAGATTTGTTTGTCAAGACGCAAAGAGATTTCTTTATGATGGTATGTCATATGAAAAGAAAAGGCTAAGATTATTTTGAAAATCTCAGCTCTGAAGGATAAAAATTCAATATAATAGTTTCTTTAATTCTTTATCATCTGTAATCAAGTTTCTATACTCTTTCCCATTTATACTTAAACAGCTTGCTTCAATAAAGAAGTTGTCCTTATTATTGACTTGGAAATAGAAATTTGTTGTAGATGAAAGTGTTTCCATTTCTTTTAATGCACTATTTAGGCTTTCAATCATAATTTTTTCCAAATCCTTGAGGAAAATAGCTTAATTCTGTTAATAATAAATGAGACTCATCAAAGTTAGTTATTCAGTCTATACGTATCATGATTCTGGTTCTTGATAAACATAATAAGACATGACTTGTTTAAACGTCATATTAATTTTAATTAACCAATACAAAGTATGATCTTATTCGTCAATTTAGTAACTCTATTAACTCATCTGCATCTTTACTTTTGATGATTTTTTGCACAATCGACTTATTTTCGATAATAGAAATTAACTTTTTAAACATGCCATCCAATTCACTATGTGTTCCCTCTTTAATATTCAATAGGCAAACAAATTGAACCATTTGCTGCTCATTCCATTGGATTGGATTTTTCAATGTGCACACTGTCCAAAAGGTCTCTTGCGTTACGGGAACCAAGGGATGGGGAACAGCCACGAGATTCCCATAGCTAGTCGGGGCTATTGCCTCTCTTTCTAAAACAAGATTCATATAGTCTGCTGGTACAAGATTTAATTGATATAACTCCTTACTTAGAAATTCTATAATGCTTTCTTTATCTGGCAAGTCTAATTGAAGATAAATTCTAGATGCATCTAAGTAATTCCCTACCTTATAAGAAGCAGCTTTTAGATGGTCATGAATAGATCGTATATCCTTGTCCTCTAAGAAAGTATTCACCACTTGGACTGGTATACCAAAATCTTCCCTTATCGGAATGGTGCTAATAATTAACTCAATATCCGTCAGGTCATATGAGGATAAATTATAATAATTAATGGTATCTATTATTTCCAGTTCTTGTTCAAATCTATTTTGCAAGCGATAATACAGTAACTTAGCACTCCCCACACCTGATGCACAAACAATGATTGCTTTTTTTCTTTTCTTCTTCTCTAATTCTAATCGTTCGAGCGCAACACCTATATGAAGAGAGATATAAGCAATTTCATCTTCTACCACTTCCATCCCTAAGTATTCCTCTATACATTTGCTAGCTATAATAGCTCCTTCAAAGGCAGCAGGATATTTTTTCTTAATATCGTTTAGTAAAGGATTACGTATACTCATTTTATTACGCAATCGATTCATGGCAGGACGGATATGCAAGGTTAAAGCTTGGATAAACTCTCGATCTTGGCGAAAGTCCCAATTCAATTCAGTGCGAAGTCTTTCTATCATCTCATTTATGATTGTCCCCGCCTCATCAAATTTACTGAATTCGACTAGCTCTCTTTTATGCAAGAGCTTTGTTCCGAGTAAATGAACAATAATATAATATATTTCTGTGTTAGGAAACGTTAGACCCGTAAACTCTTCTACTTTACTAGTAATCTCGTCTGCTACTATCTTTTCAAATGGATACTCTTCCACTAGAACATCTGTTAACTCTTCTATTACAAAGCCTTCCTGAATTCTCCTGCATGCAATCGCTATATGTGTGGCTAGGTTTTCCAAAGAAATATCAGATATATCAATTTTATATTTAACTACCTTTTGTATGATAACCTCTTTAATCTTTTTTAAAAGATTTTGATCAATAAGCTGCAGAGAGTCTTCTTTAACAAATGTCTCTTGATTGCGACTTAATAAGAAATTGGATAAACATAACCGTTTCATATATTCATCACCCTGCACTTTCGAGCCATAGTGTGGTCTGTTTATTAATTTCAAGTTATATTTATCTAGAATCTCTTTCACTATTTTTAAATCATTATTCAAGGTAGACATCGATATAAACAGCTCATCTGTAAAGTTTTCTAGTTTAATAAAATCCTTTTCTAGAAATAAACGCTTTAAAATATAGAGGACTCTCGTATTTTTATCGGCAAAATCATCCACTGGCTTTTTTTTATCGTTAAAATGTTCATGAATAGTATTGGAAAATAAGGCAGGATTAACGATATTCAGTATATAGCCTTTTCCTCTAATGGAATCGATTATGGTCCCACATGACTCTGTCGTGTCCTGCATCAATTTTATTTCTTTACGAATAGTCCGATCACTGACACCCAATTCTTTAGCCATCCAGTCTGAAGTAACAGGCTCCTTTGATTCTGATAAAAGAACTAGGATGTCTTTCTGCCGGCTTGATAGTAAAGCCAATTTTAATCAGCTCCCTTCATCGTCCATTCATTGGACTATTTTTACTCAACTTACTAAATTATACATTTAAGTCCAGCACATAGGAAAAAATGGAGTTTAAAGCAAACTCCATTTAGACTATGAAAGCAAATCCTGACCTACCAGCTAGATTAATAGGTACAACAGAAGGCATGCCTTAGAAAAAGATCAAAGTTCTTCCCCATTTGTTTCAATAACGTGTTTGTACCAATCAAATGATTTCTTCTTGCTTCTCGCTAAGGAACCTTTTCCTTCATTATCTTTATCTACATAAATAAAGCCGTAACGTTTTTCCATTTCACCTGTTCCCGCGCTAACTAAATCAATACAGCCCCATGGTGTATAGCCGATTAAGTCAACACCATCTAATTCGACTGCTTTTTTCATTTCGGCAATATGATCACGGAAATATTGAATTCGATACTCATCATTAATTGATCCATCTTCTTCCAACGTATCCCTTGCTCCTAGACCATTTTCCACAATAAATAAGGGAATATTATATCTTTCATATAGAGCATTTAATGAATAACGAAGACCTACGGGATCTATTTGCCAGCCCCAATCGCTCGCTTCTACATAAGGATTGCGAATAACGTGGCCAAATTCGCCATCAGATTCACTGCCTTCTACTTCACGGCTACTCACTACTTTAGACATATAATAACTAAAACCAATATAATCTACGGTACCTTCTTTGAGAATCTTTTCATCCTCTTTCGTGATATCTATTTCAAATCCATTGCGTTCCCAATATTTCTTCGTATAATTAGGAATCTCTCCTCTAACATGTACATCGCCAAAGAACCAGCGATTATGCATTGCTTCTGCGGCATACATAACATCATCGGGATGACAAGAATATGGATAAACAGGTACAATGGCAAGCATACAGCCAATTTTAAAATCAGGATTAATTTCCCGGCCAATCTTCACTACCTTTGCACTAGCAATTAGTTCATAAAGAGAGGCTTGATACATCGTTTGCTCCCGATTTTCCCCTTCCTCATATTTAATTCCTGAATTAGTGAAGCTCGCGAAATCCATGCTTGTATCTGCTTGGTTATTGATTTCATTAAATGTCATCCAATACTTTACTTTATCCTTGTAGCGTTTTAATACCGTTTCCGCATATTTAACGAAGAAATCGATACACTTTCTATTTCTAAATCCACCATATTTTTTTACAAGATGATAAGGTAATTCAAAGTGTGAAAGTGTAATAACTGGTTCAATATTATGTTTTAACAACTCATCAAATAAATCATCATAGAATTGCAGTCCTTCTTCATTTGGTTCTGCCTCGTCTCCATTTGGAAAAATTCTTGTCCAAGCAATAGATGTACGGAAACATTTAAATCCCATTTCTGCAAATAGTTTAATATCTTCCTTGTAGCGCGAATAAAAGTCAATTGCTTCATGGTTTGGATAATTGTATCCTTCTAGCACACCATCTGTAATCTGACGAGCGACACCATGTCTTGCTGCTGTCATTACATCCGCAACACTTACACCTTTTCCGCCTTTATTCCAGCCACCTTCAAGCTGATGAGCCGCAACTGCTCCTCCCCATAAGAAATTCTCTGACAATGCTGTTTTTGTCATGATAAGCTTCCTCCATTGAATGTTATTTCTTGTAAGTTATAAATTTGTTAATAAAAAAAGAAAGCGGTCTATCGTTTCGTGGAGAACCGCCTTCTTCCTGTTAAAATAAATAGAGCTACAATGAAAATACTTCGTGTAAGTATTCGTTTCTCCAAATTTAATTATTAGACTATAATACTGATTCTCCACCTTTTTCTTGTATTACTAACTTGTTATCATACATTTTAATAAACGGGAACCAAACCAGAAATGCTACAGCACCGCAAATTATCGCTACAATAACAGCCATGTAATCTCCCGCTGTACCAATAAATGCTCCTATACCAATTGGCGAAGGCCAAGGTACTTGTGCAATAATCGCATCAACAAATTTTAACTTAATGGCCCAATATCCAATCGAAGCCGAAGCCATTGGTGCTAAGAAGAATGGGATTGCCAAATATGGATTATAAACAATTGGCAGACCGAACAATAATGGTTCATTAATATTGAAAATACCAGGAGCAAGCGATGCTTTCCCTAATATCTTTAGTTGTTGTGACTTAGCTAAAAAGGCAACGAAGAACACTAATCCAATAGTTGCTCCAGATCCTCCCATAATGACAAATGAGTTTGAGAATTCTCCAGCAAACGGAATATTACTTCCCTCTAAGTTTGACTGCATATTAGATAGAACAATAGGCGTTAAGAATGCGCCGATAATATTTGCACCATGAATTCCTACAATCCAAAGGGCATGGATTAAGAAATAAATTACCATGATTCCTAACCAGCTGTTTGTTAAATTCACAACGAAGCTAAATGGAACAGCTACTACTTTAAAAATATCTGTACCTAATGCTACTAGAATACCGTTAATAACTAAGATCACAATAGCCACTAAAAAGGCCGGAATTAGCGCTGTAAAAGATCTAGATACCCCCTCCGGTACTGCTTCAGGCATTTTAATTACCCAATTTTGTTTAACACATAATCTATATAACTGCACGGCGATAATCCCGAGAATAATTGCTGCAAAAATACCTGTAGTACCTAACCGACTCACACCATCACCAACCATCTCCCAGCCATTTACAATGGTTGTTCCATCATCAATTTGATGAATAAGCGAGATTTTTCCGCCATCTATTACGAGCATAGGAATGGTCATAAAGAAGGCAAACATAGATAGTAAAGCCCCATTCAATGGATTTAAATTTAAGTTGTCTTCTTCAGCAATAATTTTCGTATACTCATAACCGATGACAAGGTTAAAATAGAGTGCTAGGATTCCCATTGTTGATTTATTTGCTAACATATACAAGTCACTAATCTTAAAGAAAGTACTATTGAAAAATCCTTCTAAAAAAGTAAGTGTCTGCGGCAATACATTCAATACTAGGAACATAGAACCAACGATAGTAAAGGGAATGGAAGCCATCCCTGCTGCCATTACTGCCCGCACAAAGCGGAAGGAGGCAACTTTCCCCATTGGACCCATGAGATATTTTTCAAAAAGAGCAAATACTTTATTTTCTCCTGACATATAAACTCCTCTTTTCCATGGTTAATTAATAACTTTTTCATATAGTTTAATGCGGCTATAGTGTTTATCTTCATTTAAACTAATTTTGTGCAATCGTTTTAGCATGAAAGCAGCTAATAATATTCCCGAAATTAAAATAGTTAGAATGAACATTCTTGATTCATCTTGATTAATTAAGAACGGATAAAGCAAAGCAAAAGTAGAAGAAAAACAAGCAGGCACTATACAAATTACATTTGCAGCGAGCAATGCCGTAAAACTGTATTTTGTAAATTTAGGATGATGGCTAGGACTGCTGTAAATCTTCACTTGCTCCACAACACTAGCTATCATAAAGAGCAATAATACGAAAGGAATAAAAAACAGCTTTGAATCACTTAGCACCAACGAAATAAACCAATATAAATTGGTAAAAAAGAATAGTGCAGTTACATAACGAACAAGTAAATACCGATTAAAATACATCGTTTTTATACTTTGTTTCTTTCTTTGCTTTTCTAGCAAGGCTCTTTGTTCATAATTCATATTAATCCCTCCTTCTCTTGTTCTTCGCTACTTGCTTCTTCATTTGAGATTTCAACTAATATTAGATACCGCTTTCATTTTTCATAGTGGAAATTAGATCGAACGGACTCCGTCGTTGAAAGGGAAAAACTAGTAGCTTCCTTCTCTTCTATTCATTAGCACCTTAGTTCGGCAGTTCCTGTAAAATTACGTTTGCTAATTTTTCAATTCCCATCGGAATTGGAATATACGCTTGTGGTGGTATGTTAACAACCGGCTTCCCTACACGATCCCCTGTTTCTTTCAGCTTATTGAAATACATCTTTGTTTGCGGACTTACTAAATATAGATCAAATTCACCCTTCTCAATCATCTTACCGCCTTCATTTGCAGATATAGCATCTAATACAATATCTTGACCTTTTGATTTAAAAAACTCCGTTGTCTTTTTTGCCATTAGTGATGATGACATACCAGCTGCACAAATAATTAGGGCTTTTTTCATTTTATATTCCTCCAATAATTAATAAGATTTTTATTAAAATCAAACAAATTCCCAGCTTAGTTAGGTAGTTTCTTATGAAGTTCTATGAATTCCTTTGCCATATCAACAACAGTCATGGCATTCATTAAATGATCTTGCGCATGGATAAGCAATAACCGAATTTCAAATTTTTCTCCACGAGCTTCCCCTTGAATCAAATCTGTTTGAAAGCGATGAGCTACGCGCATTGCTTCATTTGCTTCATCCAGTTTTTGCTCTGCTAAAGAAAAGTCGCCACTTTTAGCATCATTTATTGCTTCCATTGCTAAACCTCGAGCATTTCCTCCATTTAAAATAATTTGAAAACTAATTTCCTCCAAGTTCATGCTAATCCACCCTTACATAAAAAAATATGTGCTCCATTTCTCCTATTTGCAGTAAAGATAAAGCTAACAGTATGTTCGACTTAATTCTCTTTCGATTGCTAGCTTAAAAGAATGAAAAGCCAATTGAGAATACCAAAAAACCATTGTTAGCGATTTCATCTTTTGTTATCAACTGCTTATCTACATACTATACTTAATTAAATTTAAAGTTAATTCAAACTCTTTCCTTTGCGCAACGGAAACCATTACCATAAAAACGATAAAAACGGGTGTCAGGCACCACAAAAAGACAACTGTCTTTTTACGGTGCCTGACACCCACTTCTATATATTTTGACAGCAATTCTTTGTATATAAATTTTTAAGAAAAGCAGTCCTAATGGTCCAACAATAATAGTAGAAATGTTTTGAAAATAATAGTGCCACAAGATGGATATCAGATAGCAAAGAACATAGGCAACTATGGAGAAATAAGTCTCTGCCTTTGATACTAAATTACTTTTTAGAAACTCCCTTCTTAATTGATTAAGATACTTTATTGAACACAATAAGATGATTCCTATTGCACAAATATAGATAATCATATTCTCTGCTATAAAAACGACTATACAGAAACCGTAAGAGATCCGGTCTAACTTAGTAGCCGCATTTGAAATTGGTGTATTTTCTATTATTTTCCCCATTTTGTAGAATAATTTTACTTCTGAAATAACATCAATATTATAATGCTCAACTATCCTCTTCATTTGAAGATTCAGTACGTGCGATATAATAAAAAGAACGCCAATAATAATTATCATAAAAATTTGCTCCTGATTTTCTGAGTAATACACATGTCCCAGTGTAAGGAAACCAATAATTCCAATGATCATCATTACTATATTTGCATATATATACTTTTTAATAGCTTTAATCTCTTTATTAAAAGAAAGTACAATATAGCAAGTCAGGATTAGTATAAATACACAAAGAATTACTAAAAATAAGATCATTTTAAATATATTAGCATCCATAGAATTATATGGAATTGCCAACATAAATGCGAATAGACTTATATAAAATACTAAATGAAGCCTCAAAAGTATTTTCATATATACATAACCTTCTTTAATTAAATTATATGATTCCTTGTGACGTTTATTGTACAATATAGGATGAACGTCTTATCCAAGCTTTACTTTAAAAAATCCCTTTTAGTTGGTATATATGCTTCTCTGGATTTATTTGTGATTGAAGAAGTTATTTTGGCCTTTGAATAATCTTACGGGGAACTTTTTTACGGTGGAAAGTTAAATATTTAAATTCATCATTAATTTAGTATATTATAACATTAAATTAATATAGGAAAGAGCATTGAGTTAGACTTTAATGCTCTTATTACTATTTATATATCTAATCCTAGCCAAGTTCTAAAAAGCCCTGCTTCCTCTCCATCCGCAACTATTCCACTGCCAGGACTTGTTGTAAAAGGTAGCCATTGCCAGTCCTCACACCCTACAAACCCTATTCTTGACCAATTATTGAGGAATTCAATAAAGTTATTTGCCAATATATAACCGTGCCCTTCACCATTATCGTGACTAAGATATACGATTGGGGCATCTTCCTTGTTACTCATATCAAATGCTAAATAATCCCCATTCCCTACTTCACTAAAGGCTAATTTATTATGCCAAACTACATCATATTCATCTTCGGGATCAGAAAAAACATTTTCAATCCACCCCATACGATCTTCTTCACACTGAGAAAGAAGTTCTAAGCTCCAGTGAGGAGTACCAGAGAATATTTCTCTGAATTCTTTTGGTTGCTCCATATTGTCAGGTAAAAGCCACCGCAAACTGAAATTACTTGAGAACTCATTAAGAACCTTCTTGAAACTTTCAGGTAAATTTCTCCCAAGTTGTTCCTCTGTTTTGATTATTTGTTCAAGCGAAGCTGGCTCATCAATAATAACTTCTTGAACCTCTCCACCAATTTCTTTAATCTTAGATGTAATAGCCTCAATTCTATATCTAATTAATTCGTAATCCATTTAATCATCTCACCCTTATCTTAAATATAACATATCAATCATTTTGAATTTTCTGTTATTTTCTAATACACACGCTAATTTGGTTCTGCCCATCCGGGTCTTATCATATTTCTCTTCAAAAGGAGAAAACGTAAAAATAATTGGGGAATGACGAAAATTCAACAAAGATGGCTAACAAAAAGTCCCAATGTAACAATGCGCTCGTGCGTAAAGATAATATTTATGTATAAATTTATCTCCATCAAAATATCTACCTTCTCTTAATTTGACCTATGTCTTCGGAAATCATGACTTAATGACTTAAAGCAACATTGACAACAAAGTCAATCCAATTTCCCACCAACCTTTCATACACCGTACGTAGCCAAAATACATTAGTATTCTTAGCTTCGATGAATAAGGATTTCAATCAATTGGTATTTTTAATTCTGAATCATCAATAATCAGGCACCACAAAAAGACAATTGTCTTTTTACGGTGCCTGACACCCACTTTGACACCCACTTTACAATCGATCTATCAATCTTTCTATTTCCGCCTTCAATACTTCCTTTTTATCGTTATGAAGCAGCTTGATTATATCTTGGAGAAATTTAATCGCTTGATCGTTTTTGCCTTTCTCTAGGTGTTTTTTGGATTGCTTTAATTTATTGCTTAAGCTCTTATAAAGACTATCCTTTAATTCACCTGATTCCTTGTACATATCCAGTAATGTTTGAATGGACGTATGATCTGCTTGATACGGTCTAACTAAGAAATGATCAAACTTGGTATTATTATAATTGGATCTTACCCCTACTTTCCCTTGCGTAAAGGCAGTACGGCTATTGTCCGTAAAATTAATCTTTGGTGTCGCCATATCATCCACATATACTTTAATTGTTGTCCCAATCACTTCAATTTTCATATGATGCCAAGCAGCTTGTGGTTCTGTGATCGAGGCACCACCAAGATACTCCCAATTATAATTTTGCTTTCCAAGATGGACGCCGTCCTCATTTATATAGGCCACATATCCTTGCATGAAATCAGCATTATTTTGGCTATACTCAATTCCATTTGCGGGATTATTTACTCGAAAGATGAGTCCTCCGTCTCCAGATCCTTCAGCCACTTTAACATCTGCTTCGATAATGTAATCCTTCCACTCTTTTTCACCGATAACTGATTTTGCAAAGGTTTCGCTACTTGCATTGTACTCGCCTATTATTTGTGGCTCTTGTACTTCGATTTCCTCTAGGAATCCAAAATAATAGAAGTCAAATTCACCTTTTACTATTTCTACTTTAATCGTATGCTGTCCTGTTGGTAAGGAAACTTTTTTCTTAATAACGCTTTGCCAATTATTCCAATCGCCAGTGCTAGGGACATCAATTACACCTGTCAAATCAATCGAATCATCAAGCCATAATCGGATTTGACTATCTTTATACGTCGTAGCTACATTTATGGCTAAATCATAGCTACCTTCTTCTGCAATATCGACATTATACTTCAGCCATTCTCCTGTTTGATTCCAGCCAACATTGTAGCCACCTTCCGGATTCACACGGATATCGACTGCATCCTGGCGATACTCCCCGCCAATATTTTCGATAGTATTATCGTGATAGGCAACCCCTTCACCACCAGTAATATAATCTGCCGCCATTATTCTGCCTGGCAGCTTTTTATACTGATCAAATTGGTGGAACATAAATTTCGAAAGCTCAAAGCCACCTTCTACAGCAACTATTTTTAATGTATGCTGCCCAGCTGGCAATGTTATATCCTCTAGTGATACAGTCTTCCAACTGTCCATGCTGCCCGTTTTCGGCAGATCAATTTCTCCCGTTAGATCTAGCTTGTCATCTAACAGAAGCTTTATTTTCGATCCATCCTTTACAGAGGAAACAAGTAAATCAAGTCCATAGCTTCCTTCTTCTAAAATATTCACATCATATGTTAACCATTCATCCGTCTCAATTGAGGTAACTGCATAATCCGCTGCAGCTGTTTTTCGAATGTCCACATCGTCATTACGGTATTGTCCCCCACTATTTCCTTCCGACTTATCATAATAAGCTACATTTTGCCCACCGTTGTTATAGTCTTCCGCTTCAATGAGCCCAGGTAGTGGTCGATGAACATCAAATGAAGACAATTCCATTTTCGTAAAGTCAAATTCCCCTTCTACGAATTCTAGTTTCAAAGTATGATTTCCCTTCGGCAACTTAATTCCATTTTTAATGACAGCCTGCCAATTGTTCCAGCCGCCAGTAGCAGGAACATCAAATACGCCGGTTAAATCTATTTTATCATCTAACCATAGACGCGCCTTTGCACTTGTAAAAGTTGTTGCAGCATAAAGCTTAAGATTGTATGCGCCAGCTTCTTGAACATTTACATTGTATTTCAGCCATTCACCAGTCTGATTCCACCCAACAGCATAGCCGCCGCCTTCTGGATTGGTTCGGATATCTACTGAATCTCTTCTAAATACTCCACCAATATTTTCTGGTGTCGTATCATGATAGGCAACTCCTTCCCCACCAGTATTGTAATAGGCTGCATTTATTACCCCAGGAACCTGTTTATACTCATCGAAATCAATATTTTGCTCTTCAAAAGGACCAACTTTCCATGTCCCCTCGACTTCATCCCATCCTTTAGCATCCCCATCATTAAAGTCGTCATATAATACATCAACTGCTTTATAGCCTTGTACTTTAAAGCTTGAAAAATCAAATGAACCCTTTACCACTTCAATCGTTAGCGTATGCTTTCCTTTTGGTAGTTTCAACTTTTCGATTGAGAACGTTCTCCAATCCGTTGATGGCGGAATACTTACATCCCCCGTTATATCCGACTTTCCATCTAACAAGATCCTTATCTTGGCATCTTTGGAGGATTCGCCAACACGTAAATCCAGATTATATAAGCCTTCTTCGGCAATATTTACATTATATTTCAGCCATTCGCCTTTTTTATTTGATTCAATGTAATAACTGCCGTCAGAATCGTCAGCAATATCTACATAATCTTGGCGGTAGGCATTAACTGCTTCTTTCCTTGTTTTATCATGATAGCCGACACCTTCACCACCAGCATTATAATGAACAGCCTCAATCGTCCCCGGTAAAGGCTTATACGCATCAAAGACATTGCTGCCGTCAACTTTATTGCTAAAAGCTGTATAGCCAAAAGCTCCATGTACATCTGAAGTAGTATAGCCGATGCTGCCAGCGCCAATGTTTCGAACTTCTCTTGTTTGCTTTTGCATGCCATCAACATAGATTCTAAATGTATCTCCCGACCTTTCTACTCTCAATTGGTGTAGCTTTGTGTAATCATAGCCTTCTGGCAGATCTGCATACTCCCAGCCTTGTTCCTCACCATCCACAACAAAATTAGTTTCCAATCGATTATGCTTCGAGCTTAGGACAGCTGTTCCGTAGTTCTTTTCATCTTTATAGGAGAAAACTACACCAAGTCGCGGATTTTCACTCTCCCCTTTTTCTACCATTTTCAGATTGAATTCTGCTGTATATTCCTTATCTGTAGATACTTTACTTACTTGTCTATACCATTTCGTATCATCCAAAGTCTTCTGTTCCAGCCAATTAGAAGTATTTTTCTTGATACTCCATTTCCCTCCATTTACATTTTTCCAATCTGCTCCAAGTTCGGTTCGATTAAATCGATCACTAAAATCCGGTAAAGCAGGATCAGACTGTTCAGAAGTTGTCGGCCCTAACACGAGCATTTTCTCACCATTCCACGCAATGCGGTCGAAGTTTATGTTACGCCCTGGGTTCGCATGACTATGATAGACGATATAGTCGGAATCAAGGTCTGGTCCTCGCACAACTGTGTTATGACCTAAACCTACATTTTCCCCTTCTGTGTTTAGTAAAAGTGGATTCTGTTCTTTATTCGTTGTAAAACCAGCATTAGGAGAATCACTTACTCCATAATCAATACGGTATGCTTTATTCCAAATATGGTTTCCTGTATAAGTCATATAGTATTTGCCATGTCTTTTCAGTACGGTTGCCCCTTCTGTCCAGCCATTCATTTTTGCACCTGTATCCGTTGCCTTGCCAAATTCAGTTGGCGTTGGCATGGAGCGTGCATCTATTCTATTTGATCCCGTACTATAAAAATACCATTTGCCGTCATCATCAATAAAAACATGTCCATCAATCCCCATCCCAAGGTTATCGGTTTGTTTTTTAAAAGGACCAAGAGGGCTTGAACTTTTATAGACATAATGCCCATTTCCACCTGGAGATGTATACATATAGAAATCGCCATTCCAGTAAACAACTTCCGGCGCATAAGCAGCCTTCGTAGTAGGTTCTTCTGTAACAAGACCAGCATATGTCCAATTCATTAAATCTTCGGATGTCCACGCCTTCACACCGCTTTTATCATCTACGGTACTAACATAGAGATAATAAATACCATTATGCTTTAGAATATATGGGTCCCCTTCTCCATAATACTCTCCGCTATCCCATGTCCAAGATTCTGGTAAATCCATCGGGTTACTGTAGGCAAATGCTGCATACGGTAAAGAGAGCCATAAACTCATACACAGTAATACTTTTACTAACTTCTTCAGGATAATCCCCTCCCCATATTTGTTGAAAACTACCATCTATATAAAAAGGGTATACCTGATCAGTTATAAGTTGATTTTGTACACCCTGGATACCTGTATTCTAGTAAAATACTGCTCTCTTAAATTTTGTTGGATAATACCTTCTCATTGTTTAGAAATCATATAGAAGAGAGAAAAACGATTCATCTAAAAATTATCTACTTAATCTTGTTCTTTTTAAATAAAAACGCTTACAAATATCTTATATTATCCTCATTCGTAAAAATATACTAAATTTAGTATATAATATACCTTTTATACTTTTTTGATAAAAAAATCCTATTTATTAGCAGAAAAAGGAAAGAACTGCATGGGAGAAAAATGTTAGGAGAATAATTTTCCAACAAAAAAAACTACCATAGTCAGGTAGCATATTCTTTACCTATATTTCATTTCCGGCAGCAAACACCACATTTACTGGGATAAACATTCGTTTTGGATCGTATTCTCCAGCCATTTGCTGCAATAATAACTTCACCGTCTCCTTGCTGCACTGCTGGATATCTTGTTGTACAAAGGTGAACCCTTCTATTCCAGGAAAATCAAAAGTAACCAACTCTATTTGACGGTAAGACTCTTTTTGAACTTCTAAAATAGCACGATGCGTATACTGTGCCAATTCCGCATTCATCGTAAATAGGCAAGCTAGCTTCGGGTTTTCTAATAAAAATTGTTTAATTATTGCAGGCGTTTCCTGAACGGAGATTTTATCAAATGGCAGTGTTAGCCAAAGGTTTTTATCAATTGTAATTTCTTTTCTAAAAAAAGCTTGTTCAAATCCTTTTGCTCTTTCTTCCGTAACCGTGTTTGTTATTAAGGGAGAGATAAGTCCAATCTGTTCATATCCTTTATCCAACAAATAAGAAATAGCCGCAAACGTCCCTTGAGTATTTTCGGAACTGACACTATAGGTAGAAATATTTTTCATATATCGGTCAATCAATACGAGAGGAAACTTATCTAGGGACAGTCGAAGAACTGCCTCATTATACATTTCCTTTTCTGCCGGAAAAATAATAATTCCTTCCACACCAATCACACGAAAAGTCTCAATAGCTTCCGCTTCTTTTAGTTGTGATTCTCTAGAAATCTTAATGACTAAGTTATACCCTTGCTCCGTCACATATTGTTCAAGAAAATTGACAAAATCCTGCTCCACCTTTGTCTTCATCGTTGGAATAATTAACCCAATCAACCCACTTGAAGTTTGGTTTCGTGCCATTGAACCTGTAAAACTACTTTCAATAACAAACGTCCCTTTCCCCTTAATCCGCTCCACAATTCCTTGATCAGCTAAGCCAGCCAACGCATTCTTGGTAGTAATCTGGCTTACATGAAATTCATCCATTAAATCCTTCTCAGAAGGAACTCTATCTCCGACTCTCCATTTTCCTTCCTTTATTCGCTCTATAATCTTATTTTGAATCTGCTGATATAATGGTTCGTTTTTAATTGTACTCATCCTCCAGCCGTTTTTGTGTGTAACTAATGGAAAATATATATCTACTATACTAAGTTTGGCGTGAAAGATGAAGGGGGATGATTCTTTTGGGTCTCTAAAAAATTCTCCCTATAAGTCGATATTAAGGTATAGAAAAATATTTCCAACAGAAAGAGGCAGATTATGTTTTTAGATTTTTTATTTAAAAAGAAAAATATTAAAAAAAACAAGAAAGAAGGTCCAATCAACGTAAAAAATAGAAACAACTCCACAACCAAAATAGAAAACAATCAATCTGCTGTTAGAAAAGGGGAACTCGGCGAATACAAAATTGATATTCAACTATCCCAGCTACCTAAAGATTATATGTATTTAAGTGATATATTCATTAAAAATCCTAAATCATCAACGGGATATTCCCAGATTGACCATGTCATCATAGCTCCTTATGGTTTATTCGTCATCGAAACAAAGAATTATCAAGGAACCATTTATGGAGGAAAAGATAGAAAAACTTGGTTAATTAATGGTAAGTTCAAAATGATGAATCCTATAATGCAGAATTATGGTCATATTCAAGCCCTCAAAAGTTTTATAGAAGCGAAATATCATCCATACTTTATTTCAGTAGTTTCCTTTACAAAGAGATGCACATTTAAAATAGAGAAAGAATTGCGTAAGATTAGTTCTACTGAATTGGTCATTTACGATGTTGAATTAACTCAGTTTATTAATAGAAAGGTTGCTGTTCTTAAATTACAATACCCAACTCCCCTTTTTCTAAAAAGTGAAATGGAGATGATCTACAATTCACTTGTGAATGCTAATATTACAGACGCTGCAATTAGAAAGCAGCATATAGATATTATCGAAGAAAAGAAGAACATCACTGACAAAAAAGAAAAGGAAAACACGTGTATAATCTGTCAGAAACCCGTATCAGATAAAGTAAAATCATTCTGTTTATCTAATAAGAAGTTCCAAGGAAAAATTTATTGTTATGAGCATCAAAAAAGTTTGTAAAACAGAAGTTAATATCCATTTAGTTAATAGAAACATAAATCTTAATGGATAAGTAAGTGAAAAAAGGAATATATGGAACTTGCTGATAAAGCAAGCTTAAAAAAAATCCTATTTTATAGATTTTTCAGTATTTTTTCTTTCTTCACTTGTCATTCTTTTAAAAAATAATCTAACAATTCCTTTGCGAAATTCTTACTCTATAAATGACCTCTATTAATAAAGTTCTAAATATCAAAGAAAATCCTTGGTTTAAATAAAAAACTATACCAATAAATCACTAATAAGGAGGATATTTCATTTTTAATCGTTTTCCTGTTCATCAGATAGAGAGAGTGAGTTGGGGGTTAAGGGGCTTCCCCCTATTCCCCACACCTGATTCATCTGGCCACTGGTAATCCCTTGATCAATTAATTCAGCCATAAACAACGAAATGATGACTTCCATAGCAATTTCAACAAGTAAAAATATAGGTTTTCGAAAATTTCAGCGAACATGCTTATAATTTATAGTCTCTGTATACCTTGAAATTGCTTATTTGCCCATGCAGCATAAGAAGGGTGTGTCTGAAGTAATTCTTCATGTTTTCCAACTCCTGTAACATGTCCATACTCAAATACAATAATTTGATCCGCATGTACAACTGTCGATAATCTATGTGCGATTACAATGGTTGTACGATCTTGCATCAAATAATGCAGTGCCTTTTGGACCTCATGTTCTGAATCACTGTCCAAGCTTGCGGTTGCTTCATCTAGCAGCAAAATATCCGGTTGTCGCAACAAAGCACGAGCAATAGCTATACGCTGGCGTTGTCCGCCTGATAGCTGAATTCCTCTTTCTCCTACCTCTGTTTCATACTTTCTTGGTAAAGCGTCAATGAAATCATGGGCATATGCAAGTCGGGCTACATTCATCATCTCCAACTCACTCACTTCGTCTTCTCGCCCATAGATAATATTTTCTCGGATTGTGCCTGATATAAGAGAGCTTTCTTGAGACACATAACCAATTTTTTTGCGCCAATCATGGAGAGAAAAAGAATCGATTGGCGTATCACCCCAATATATGTTTCCAGTTTCCGGATCATAAAATCTCTCAATAAGCGAAAAAATGGTTGTTTTTCCACTTCCGCTAGGACCAACAAAAGCAGTTACTTTACGATCTGGTATCGTAAAAGAAGCATTTAGCAGGATTTGCTTATCTCTTTCATACCCAAAACAAACCTCGCGAAACTCTAAGATGTTATGCTTATCCGGCATCACATCCTTTTTGTTGTCAGCTTCGAGGGGCTGTTCCAAGATAAGCCTTAGCCTCTCTGTCGATCCCATTACTTTTTTTAAATTCGAAAAAAATGCTCCAAACTGTTCAACAGGCATCATAATTTGAAACAAAAGTAAGATATATGCTACAAGTTTCCCTGCAGTAAGAGCTCCCGAAGAAACACGCACTCCGCCATAACCGATAATTACAACTAGTAGCACAATCATAATTAATGTCATCAATGGCATCAGTACTGCATTAACCCGAGCTTCTTTCATTTCCGATTGAAATAAATCATCCATGTTAGCTTCACCGTTTTTTAATTCTTTTCTCTCCGAGTTAGAAGCCTTAACCAGTCTCATTTCCCCAATGATTTGGGACAGCGTCGAGGATAGTGCTGCCAAATGTTCCTGTAAACGCACGGAATTTTCATACATCTTATTCCCCATCGGCATCATTACACCTAAACTAATAGGTAATACCAACATAATGATTAACGTCATTTGCCAATCCAAATAAAATAACATGGCCACTGCACCAATAACTGTAATCAAGTTGGAAATAAAGTTGATGAAGTGATCGGTAATGAGTGATTTAATCTCATTTGTATCGTTTGCGATGCGACTCATAAGATCCGCAGAGCGGTAGCGATCAAAAAAACTCATCTGTAAATGAAGCATCTTTTCCCAAAGCTGTTTACGCAATTGATTGACCATTCTATTTCCGACATAAGCTAACAGATAGTATGAGAATCCACTTGATACGGCTTGCAAAATAAAGATAAAGACAAGCTGTATAATCGTAGTGGCATTTATTAATTCCAAACGAAATTGGTCAATTATTTTTCCAGTAGCTATCGGAACAATCAACCCCACAAATGAACTGATAATACTTAAAATAAGGGCTATGCTTAGAACCAGCTTGGGAACTTCTGTAGAAAATAAAAGCTTCGCTAAATAGCGTAGACCGGTTTTATTTAAAGAGTTGTCACGATCGCGAATATTTGTAAATTTCTCTTGATTGCTCATAATTACTCCTTACTATATTTTTTTAAATTTTATACTGGATACCATTAAATAGGAAAAAGCAAATAATGAAATTACCGATATAAATGTTAAATTAATCGTGCTTGGTGCAAGCACCGAGTAAATGGACAGAATAAAACCTGCCACGGTTATTGGAATTCCACTAAAGATACCCTCAAACTCTTTGACATTAAATCGTGCTAATCTATATGAACCGCTGACGACGTATAACAATAGAGCAACTATACCTACAAGTCTCAGCATGCCAAGATCATCAAAGTTAAATTTAAAATAAACAAGTAAAGCTGGAGCAATCCCAAAGGAAACCAAATCGGACAAGGAATCCAATTCTTTACCGAATTCACTGCAAACATCTAATCGTCTAGCGATTCTTCCATCATATCGATCTATAAATGCTGCAATAATAATATATATGGCACTTACGAAGTAATTTTGATTAATAACCTCAACAATTGAAAGCACCCCCAATGACAAATTTACAAAGGTAAGCAGATTGGGAATATTTTTTATAAACATAGATTCTCCTAACTAATAATGAATTTTATTATGACTCCCTATTATTGATATTTGGTAATCTGGTTAAATTGTTTTCGCCCTGTAATCTACCCTCTCCTATTTGCTTATGATATATAAGATTATGGGAGATTTCTTAAGATGAGGGGTTCATAATTCTTAAGAATTCTTAAGTCGCTTGGTATTTACATTTTATGGGTAGCTAATTTAACAACTTGTTAGTACAACTGAATGATAAATGGAAAAGGAGAATTGATATGAAAAAAATAATAAAAGCAGACCATCACAACCGGTCTGCTTTTATTGATTATATAATTCTTAATGCCAGGATGCCGATAAGCCATCACCCGAACGCTCCATTTGCAATCTTAACCAGATCGCCGTCCTGTTGCTTCACCACGGTTCTGTCCCTTATGAATTTATTTTCTCAATTGTTTTTCTTTTGTATATTTTTCATCATGGATCCATATATCCACTTTGAAGCTATATACACTACATTTATCAACAAGTATAGAACAAATAAGAATAAGGCTACCAAGAACACACCATTATTCTTTATAACAATCTCCTGAGAATTCATTGAATATATCAATACATAGAGATAAAATACACAGAACATAAACACAGCTTCAATAAAAAAATTAAAAAATCCCCGTTTTTTCAATAAAAGCTGAGAAAACAATACGTCTACAATCCCTACCACTACCACAGTCAGCACAAAGAACTTAAATAAAACTATTATAGAATCAAAAGTACCATTTGTATTGATCGACACATCTGGAACTAAAGACACTAATTTAAAACCACCGAAGAATATCAAAAAAGGCAAAGAAATAAGAAATACACACATAAGAATGACAACCAAAATCGCAAAAACATGATCTCCAATCGAAGAATTCTTCCCCTCAGCTTTTTTCCCCATTTATACCTATTCCTCTCTTTTATTATAATGATACCGTTCATAGCAGCTCGCTTTCGGTGGCTTTTTGCATACCCTTATAATGCAAATCTTGATGTGTAAAGTTTAACTCCTTATGTTAGAGATCAATTATTTAGATACAAATTCAAATAGCGGAAACAACTGTTTTTTGCGCCTTTGTTTGCGTATATTTTGGTTCCAGTGACAAGTTGGATGCCCAAAAATCATTCAAAAGTTTGTACTGTTTTATTTAAAATGACAGGTAACGTTATCTGTAGCAAAAAAGTATCTTTTCGTACTGATACGTTCAACGTCCCGTTGTGCTTCTGTATTATTTTCTGGCAACTAACGAGCCCAATTTTGTTGCTATCTTCCTTTTCGGTCTCATGTAAAATTTTATTCTCGAACCTAAGATCGACCCATTGTTGTTCCAAGGAAATCTGAATATGAACAGGATGCATCGGATCGGCATACTTTCGAATATTTGAAAATATATTATCGAATACACGGCGTATAGCGACCAAATTGATTTCCAGCAAAAATTTCTCATCATATGGAACTGCTTGCACTTGAACATCTAAATTATCCATAACCACCAGTTGCTCATCAATGAGTTGATCTATAAGCGCTCTGCCCTCATATAATTCAAATTCCACTTCCTCTTCTTCAGCGGCAGAGGATACCGTAAAATATTCAAATAGTTTGTCCGATAGCGCTTTGATTTGATAGGCCTTTTCCCGGCTATTATGAATATACTGCAGCAAATCCTCATGATTCTTATACTTGTTAAGCTCGATGATATCCATATATCCCAGCAAAATTGTAAGGGGAGTACGTAAATCGTGGGAAATTGCCGTGATCAATTCGCGATTAGCTATCCTGATCCTCTCCTCACTACCGAGTCGCTCGGCAAATGATTTCCTCATCTCATCAATACTTTGGGCCAAAGAAGATAATTCATCCTTTCCAGATATAGTAATTGAATAATCTAAATTTCCCCCTTCAAGTATTTTGATCTCTTGTTCAAGTACTCCGATATAGGATGTTTTCTTATTAATTATCAGTAAGAAGGAAATAATAAATATAATGGCTGCTATGAAAATACCAATAAACAAAATGAGATTATAGTATTGATACTCATAAAGGCCTACCAAGTAGATCTGGGCATCTTGATCCGCAAAATGGATGGTAGTAGGTGTTTCCGAAGGCGTGAACCGAGTTAGTAGCTCTTCGTTAATAGCAGGATCAACCTCTTTATTTGATGAAAAAATTAATTTCTCTTTTGCAAAAATATACAGATTCAAATATCGCTCATTATTTATCCATTCAGTCAATTTCTCTCGATCACGGGTGGACACGTTTTGGCTATTCACGAACTCTTCGAATCGTTCAAGCGCATCTTGCTGCCTATTTTCCATAAAAGCGGATTTGCTTAAATAACTATTTAACGCTTTCTCGCCAACAACTTGTAAAATGCCGAAAACACTTAAAGAAATAGCTAAGGAAATTAATACTGCCAGAACGAGCTTGATCTTAAGTTTTTTCCCCATTAGTAATCTATTCAATTTTGTACCCCTTTCCCCAAACAGTCTTTACATATTTAGGGTTCTGCGGGTCATCTTCAAGTTTACTTCTCAAATTACGAATATGGACCATAACTGTGTTGTTACAGGTATAAAAGTAGGGTTGCCCCCAAACACTTTCATATATGTTTTCAGCCGAAAACACCTTACGTCGTTTCTTAGCTAACAGCAGCAAAATCTGGTATTCAATTTCAGTCAAAGTGATTTCTTTCTCTCCAACAAATACAGTCTTTGCATCCTGGTGAATCGTAAGATCCTTAATGATAATATGCTCCGTTTCCTCCGTCTTCTCCTTGCCACGATAGACATAATATCTCCGCAGTAAAGCCTTCACTCTCGAAACGAGTTCTGTATAAGAAAAAGGTTTGGACAAAAAGTCATCACTACCTGAAGAGAAGGCCAATTGTTTGTCCGAATCCTGCGTTTTCGCAGTAAGGAACAAGATCGGTGCGCTTGTTTTTTCACGAATCTCCAAACACGCCTTCAGCCCCGATTTATTGGGCATCATCATATCTAAAATAATGAGATCTGTCTCTTCATTTACTTTATTAATCGCATCCTGACCATCTATCGCTTCAATCACTTCATAATTCTCACTTTCTAACAAAATCCTTACAATTTCTCGGATTTCACTGTTATCATCAGCAATTAAGATTTGCTTGTTCATCTGATCACCTCGTCTAATATCAGTATAATAGTCGTTTGGTGCAACTACCAGTAAATACAGTCGACTTAAGAATTCTTCAGAAATTATGTATGTAACTCTTAATTTATCCATTCTATACTACAAACAGGTAGAAGTAATTACATAAAGGAGTTTTAAGCTATGCCACAACTTTCGAAAAAAACAATCGTAACAATACTATTAGGTCTAACTCTCATATTGTCTATTGGTTTGATCTATTATTCTCCTACCATTATTAAGATTATGTCGTCCATGAACAATTTTAGGGCGTTTATTCATTCAACAGGTCATTGGGGACCGGTCATGTTTATTTTATTTCAGATTCTTCAGATCGTGGTTGCGCCTATTCCAGGAGAAGTCGTACAGGTTGCAGGCGGTTATATTTACGGAGTTACATTAGGATCCTTATATACTACAATCGGCTTAATAATAGGCTCAGCGATTGCTTTTTATTTCACTCGATTTATCGGGCGCGATTATATTTCAAAGCTACTGCAAAAGAAAAAATATAAGTGGATGTCGTTAATACAGGATGAGAAAAAGTTTTCTATCTTTTTATTTATCTTTTTCGTGATTCCAGGTTTGCCGAAAGACCTGCTTGTATTTGTGGCCGCTCTTACATCCATGAGTTCATTAAGATTCTTCACCATACTTATAGTTGGTCGTCTGCCGTGGATTATTGCATCTGCTGCTTTAGGGTCCACCATTCATATGCAGCAATATAGCATAGCCATTATCATATCGGTTATCGCTATAGTTGGTTTTATTCTCGGATATATCTATAAAGATAAAATGATGGATCGATTCTCCAATGTGAAGAAAACAAAAAAGACAAATCATTCTGCTAAAACCAAGGTAAACCTGAGCATTAACAAAAAGGAAAGTTTGTGTACAAAAAAAGGAGAATAAATGGAATACAAAGAAACAATTATTTTGCAAAGAAAGAATACCTACCGATTTTTATTTTTACCATTATTGGTAGAGCGTAAAATCGATGGAATCCCAAAACGCACGCAAGGGATAGCCCTAATCAATGTAGATACCTAATTATGCTTATTCAAGTGATTTCTAGGCCAACTTGTTTGGGGCTTTATTGTACATTAATATAAAAAATAATATCCCAATAGTTGCAAGTACAGAAAACCCTTTAAATAGAGGAAAAATATAATGCAACAATTTTTAGTAAAATGACTGTAACCATTCATACTACTTTCAAAAGTTGAATTAGAGGAATTATAGCCATCACAATTAGTAGGGTCTATTGGTCCATGAAGGTACAGAAATGTATATTGCGCAATGATAAATATATAGATTTTATATTTAGCGTCAAGCAAAAAGCCTACAAAGCGCCAGATCACTCGATTTTGAATAACAGCTTGTGAAAAGATATCGTATCTTATCGTTTTCTATCGTATACTCTAAAAACAAAGAAAGCTCACAAATATTGATTTAACAACATTTGCAAGCTTTCTTTAGTGATTAATCTAGACATAAATTAATCTGATGATACCGGTGGTCGGGGTCGAAATAGGTTAATAGTTATTGAGTTTATAAGGTTTTGTATGGGGGATGTGTAAAATTTGTGTAAAAGAGAATCCGAAGAGTAAAAAATTGAATTCAATTCTCTCACTTTCCATTACAATCTTCTAGTTAAATTTCTAAAAGCTAAATCTTTATAATAGTATAGATCGCATTATAGAAAGTCTTTTAAATACTTGTATATCCAACATTATGATTAACTTCCACTATTAGCCTTTGCTTTAAGTCAAAAAAATATTATAATTATATTTAAAACATAATCAAAGCACTTTAAAAACAGAACCTATGTCCTGTTTTTTATTATTATTAGATATTATTCTAGTTATGGTTGCTATATAAAAGGAGAAAGTAATAATGGACCTAGATTTAATTAAAACCGCCACAATTATAGAAGAATTTGGTTTAACTAAAAGAGCAATAACGAAACTTGAAAAGACTGGTGATTTAATCCCTATAAAACAAGGACGAAGTAAGTTTTACAATAAGGTTGATTTAGTTAACTTTCTTAATACATTAGATGAAGAAACTTTAAATGAATTAAAGGATAGTAAAGGTGTTTATG
Organism: Niallia sp. FSL W8-0177; assembly: GCF_038006285.1. Taxonomy (NCBI): domain Bacteria; kingdom Bacillati; phylum Bacillota; class Bacilli; order Caryophanales; family Bacillaceae; genus Niallia; species Niallia sp. FSL W8-0177. Next base: position 147,664 of record NZ_JBBOUX010000001.1, on the reverse strand, counting down.
ATCCAAGAAATAAATTAAATGATTTAACTGGAACTCAATGGATGCCAGAAACTAAATCTTATTTATTTCAGAAAGGATTAGGAGCCAGTCACCCTCATGCTCAAATAGAGAAACAGCATCCTGCTCCATTTAGTTTCCAAGATATTCAACGATTAATAGAATTTTTCACAAAGAAAGGCGATATCGTCTTGGATCCATTTCTGGGTGTAGGTTCTACACTTAAAGCAGCAGCATTATGTGATAGAAATGGAATAGGAATTGAATTATCACCAAAATGGTCAGAATTAGCTCGTAAAAGATTAGATATCGAAGTAGGAGAAGGTACATCTAATAAGTACACAATTATTAATGGAGATAGTTGTGTCGAACTAAAACTTCTCGAAAGAAATTCTGTTGATTTTATGGTGACAAGTCCCCCATATTGGGCAATATTGAATAAAAAGGCTGATCATAAAGTTAAAAAGGAACGTATAGAAAACGAGCTAGCAACCAACTATTCTGATGATCACCAAGATTTGGGTAATATTGAATCCTATGATGACTTTTTAGATATATTGACTGAGGATATTTTTAAAGAAGCTGCTGAAGTACTTAAGCCCGAAAAATACATGAATATTGTTGTTTCAGATTTTAGACATAAGAGTGAGTTCATTAGTTTCCATAGTGATTTAATACAACGACTAAATAAAATTGGGCTTGCAGACAATTATGAATTAACATTACAAGGGGTTAAAGTACTTCTCCAAAACCATAAATCCCTTTTACCATACGGTTATCCGTTTGCTTACGTTGAAAATATTCACCATCAATATATTTTAATCTTCCGTAAAACAAAAAGGAAAGGTAAAAAAGAATAATGTTAGATTACAATAAAGTTTATAAAGCTGATAGCGATATTATGCTACAAGAATTAATTGATAGAAATTATAAGTTTGACCTTATATTGACTGATCCTCCTTACAATTTAAATAAAGACTTTGGTAATAAATCAGACAGTCTATCATTAGAACAGTTTTTATCAATAAATAAAAGTAGAATACATTTATGTCATAAATTACTAGATAAAAATGGTAGCCTGATTTGGTTTGGCATACACAAGTTTATTGGTTTTCTTCAAGTTATGATGTATGAAGATAATCTATTCTATAGGGGCATGAATATCTGGAACTATGAAAATGGATTTTCCAGATCAAAAAAAATTCCAGCAACCCAATATGAACCTTTCCTTTGGTTTTCAAATAATAATAAGAAGTGGACATATAACGCAGATGATGTCAGAGTACCATATAAAAGTGAAGATAGATTAAAAAATCCTGTATATTACAAAGATTCTAAAGGTAATAGAAAAGAGTGGAGGCCTAATCCAAATGGTGCATTAAGAGGTGACATCTGGAAGTTTCCTACTTTAGCTGGTAAAAACTTTGAACATGAACGTACTGAACACCCTACACAAAAGCCTGAAAGTTTAATTACTGAGCTCATTAAAGCGTTTTGTCCCAAAAATGCTGAGGGAAAATATGAAGGAAGTATATTAGATCCTTTTCATGGTTCGGGTACCTTAGGTGTATGTTGCGAGAAACTAAATAAACAAGGACATAATATAAAATGGATAGGAATTGAACTTGAAGATAAATGGGTTGAAGTTTGTAATGAGAGATTAGATAAATTAAAAAATTTATTAATATAATTAAACTCCAATAAAAGTTAGAGAGATTCTATAAAAAAGAATCTCTCTTTTTTTTTATTTATATGGAGTAAAAAAGCCGTCAAAGTGAGATAAATCTATGTTTTGATTTGATAATAATTCAATCATTTCTCTTAAAGAGTTATTATCTACATCGACATAGAACGAATCATCAACTAACTTAAGTTGATTGTTAGTCCAATAACAAACTGCTAATGCCATAATAGAAATAGTTTTAATCTTAATACTAAGTACTTTGTTTATATCATTAACCACATTCCAATAATCAGTTCTGTTATTCGGAAATGTCCAACATATAACAATTGGAATAACTTGTTCCATTTTCATATTGCTCCGATTTGTAACAACTGCTATATCGTCTAAAAGATTTCTTGGAGCATCTAACATTGCTGTAGATGGCACTTCAACCTCTATGATCCCCTCATATCCTTCATTTCCAATGGAAATTGTTGCATCATAGCGTGCATTATTGTCCCCTTTTCTTGAGAAATTAATAGGGAAATTTAGCTTAGTAAATAACTTTTCAATTAACTTATTTACTGCAAAAGGCGTTAATATTAACTTTTCATACGCACTGCTTAAATTTAGCATTTTCTTTTCCAAATCTAATTCATTATCTATTAATAAATCTATAAAATCATACAAGTTAGTAGATTCTTGTACATCACTTGGTTTATAAATCTTCAAATTTAATCACCCCATAAACATCCTTAAAATCTGCTACATTATATTTCTTTTCATTTTTCAGGCAGTTTATTGCAGCACTCAATAATTGATCAATACTAGTAATAGCAATATTTATATTATAGGTTTTCTTTATATCTTCAATCAGTAGATATACATCTGATCTTTTATTTGGGATACTAAAACCTACCGCTATTGATGAAATTTCTTTACTAGTATTATAATTCCTTCTTGAGAGCAATATGATTTTATTTTCTAAGGCTTGCCTTACTGCCTTAACAGACAAAAGCATCTCTTCAGTTGGTGATTTAACTTCAACAGGAATTGAGTTATTTTCATCTGGTATTATTACATCAAATCTCTCATTGTTGACACCTGCTTGTGGAGTTCTAGCATCCAAGCGAAAGATTATACCAAATAATTCCGCAACTAAGGGATAGAAATTAGTCTGCTTCATTATTAATATCTGATCTAGTAGCTTTTCAATTACAAGCTTTTCATTTTCATTATGCTCATTAAGCATTTCTATTATTAATTTCGCAGTTTTATTATGCTTATAACCACTTGCATCATGACTACGTATTCCAACTTCCCTTTTCATAACTTCTTCTATTTCTTGCAATTCTGTAACTGTAAATTCTTTTCTAAGTACTACATCCGATTCTAAGTTTCCTTCAGGAAAATACATTAATATATTTTCTTTTGAAAATGTTTGAAATGGGTTAAAAAAGATTTTAGATGTGCCAAAGATCTCTTTTATTATTCCAACCTCTTCTGTTAGAGATTCCAAATCCTCCTCGACAGCAAAATCCGCCATTTTTAAGAAACTTAAAAATCCTATTTTACAAATAGCATTGATCTGAAGCTCATTCAAATCTTCGAGGTCAGATAAAGTAACATATTTGAATTTTGAAGCCCTAGCCTGAACTGATTTTCCGTAATCTGTTATTCTAAGAAACTTAGTATTTCTACCATAAGTATTATACTTGATTTCTTCTGCCCATCCCGTATATTTCAAGGCAGCAATTAGAATTCTAGTATAATTTCTCATTGTGGTACAACTTATGTCTAAATCCTTACTTAGTTCTTCCATTTTTAGTAACATTGCTGCTTTACTATTCTTGTCTATTCTTAGCTTCCTAATGAGAGATACACTTTCTTTTAATTCTTCTTCATCCTCACTATTTTCTAAATTTAATGCACCAATAATCATTTCATCCCTATTGAGTATATCATCTAGAGCATTAAAGTATTTCATTATACTTATATAAGGCTTTCCCTTATTAGTAAAACGAGTACTTATGAGTTGATTTGGAAAATATATTCCTAATAAACATAGCTCTACTATTGATTTAGTTGATTTACCTGAAAGTGCAACATGTGCACCTAGTAATGTAAAATTGAATTCTAAGGCACTTTCCCCGGAATTCATCCAACCGAACATTCTATATACTTCTGCATACATCTTCGCTTGATTATACAAAGGATTACGACTAGTATCTTTGATTGCGTATGATCTTTTTAATGCTTCTTCCCCAACATACCCTTTGGAAGATGCCATTTTTGCCGAAGTCATCACATCTGCCATATTGTCTAAATTAAATGAAGAAAAATCTGAAAGTTGTGCATATATTTTTTTAAATATTTCTACTATATGCTCTATATCAGATCCTGGATTTGCGAACCTAATCATGTTGACCCTTCTCTCTAATATTATTAATAATCTTTTAGCTCTTTTGTACTATCATTATACCAAATTTATTTTATTAAGGAAAAAAATGTACACCATTTCGTATTTTAAAAAAGTATAAATATATATTATTAGTTTGTAAGGGTCCTAGGATAAATAATCTTAGGGCCTTCTTTTATAAACAAATAAATGAAAAAGGAGAGAATTATATGCAGCAAGATTCATTATTAGTTCAAACTAAACAATTAGAACTCTTAGAAACTAGGAATAATGAAGAGAAAGAAATGGTAATAGTACCAGCAAAGCGTATAAATATTGTAAAAATAAAACTTGTTAGAGAAAAAACTATGCTTTATAAAAATAGACAAATACGTTCGCCAAGAGACGGATACGAACTCATTCGTGACTTTTTAGGGGATGTTGATCGAGAACATTTTATAGTTCTATGCCTTGACACTAAAAATCAGCCTACATGTTTACAGGTGGTGCATATTGGTTGTCTTAACTCTAGCATTGTTCATCCTAGAGAAGTTCTAAAGCCAGCTCTATTAAGTAATGCAGCTTCAATAATTGTTGCACATAACCACCCTAGTGATGTATCTGATCCTAGCTCAGAAGATATTGCAGTCACAAAACGTATAAATCAAGCTAGTAAAATAATTGGAATAGAATTACTGGATCACCTTATTATTTGTTCAAACTCTTTCTATTCTCTTAAAGAAGCTGGTCATTTGTAAATATAGATTCTTTGAAAGGAGGTGAAATTATTATGTTAAAAAAAATTGTTATTCCAATCTTGATTACAGTTGCTACTGAGGTACTTTTGGCATCGTCTAGAAATGATAATAACTCTAACAGCTAAGAAATAATATAGGATAGGAGAATTAAAATGAATTCAAAAACATGTCACAATTGTTGTAGTAATTGTTCAGTCTGTATAATAAGAGAGCTAATTAACCTATTTTGGAGATAGCGCTTTATTATACTAGTACTAAAAAGTTTTATAAGAGAATCCCAATGTTTTCTTTATTGAGGTAATTGTTTTGTATTCAGGATAATATTCGCTATCCTGAATACATTCTAATATTATTTCTGATGTTTTAAAATTTCCTACAAATCTCTTAAACTTAGTCTTTTCTAATCTTTTTTATTAGAATTTCTTTTAGATTTATAGAAACTTTTATATGCATAGCCATAGGCCTCATATAAATGTGTAGCACTGTTATCATTATCAATACTTAAAGTATATACTGGTGGATTCCCTTCTTTAAAAGCAACTTCAATAAATTGGTCAAAAGGTTCAAATTTTGAGAATAACTTGAATATAGTATAGTCAATACATATATCACTTGGCACATTTCTTAAATCATTTTGATATAATATTAAGAACTTTTCTTCAATTAGTTTAACTAAGGAATCTTTGCAATAATCAAATATCCTATTGAATAAAAACCAAACTTTATCACTTTCGAACAACGTTTTATTATAGTAATTATCAATCATTAATGTTCTTACACCCAGATTATCTAGTTTTACAACCTTACTAATATTATCAAAAAGCTCTTGTTTATCTTTATATCTTACTGACTTATCCATATTATCAATCATGCTGGTACTGAATTTTTCAGACCACATATAATAAGAAGTATCCTTAAATATATCTACAGAGTTATAGACATCATACAAGTTAGTAGTTTGATTAAATAAAAATAAGTTTAGAGATTTATTATGATTATTATTCTTTTCTCTTAATATATTCATAAATGATTGAAGATCCCTCTGTGATCTTATAAACAGTTCCTCTTCATTTGGATATTCACTTTTTGACCAAAATAATGGTAAATGTTTTTCTTTAATTATTTTTAGATTTGGTCCAAGGTATTTATATGTATAAGTTAATGCATAGGCATACCAAGGAAAAATGATTTTAGGCACTTTATAATGAATCACATCCCTATAGGAACCTATTATATCCAATAATTTTTCTTTTTCAGTGAAATCATAATCACGAATAAATTTCCTTATATTTGTTTCAAATTCATCAAAACTATAATATAATTCGTTAATAATTTCAGGGTATTTATTACGTTCTCTCTTTAATCTAGTAAACTCCATTAATTTTATAAGAGAATCATTTAGTATTGACATTATTATATCCGAGAATAGATACTCTAATAAATCCTCATACTCATAAGTCTCAGGGTTATTGTTACTATTAAAAACACTATCAAATTTATTTAGTGATATAAGCATTGAAAAAAATGTATAAACATCTTCATTTACCACTTTTAACGAACTTACTTTCGTTTGATCATACTCCCACTCAATAAGAGGAAACTTTTTATTCTCTTTCTCAAATCTCGTTAATGTAACGTCAGTGTTGGATATTATTTCCTCAATTAGATCTGTTAAATTCACACTGCTAGCCTCCTAAAAGTATAGATGTTCAACATGTTCATCTAATAACTAACAACTTACCTTCAATTTATAACAAATATAAATTAGAAGTTTGTTATTTCTTTAAGGTTACTTTCTAGTATTAAGTGAACATCTTGAACAGATTATAAATCTATAAACAATAGCGCAAATATCATTCATCCTTCTATGAACCTTATAAACTTAAATATAAACAGAATATTATATCATATATAAACTTTATTTTATATACACCTAGACTACAAATTAATTTTATATTCTGAAGTCTAGGTGTATTTTATATTGCTAAATAATTAATTAAAATTCAACTATAGTATTTAAAAAATTTTAGGAGGATGTTTCAAATGAAACAATCAAAAGTAAAAAAGCAACTTAATACTTTAATTGAACATAGTGTAAAAAACAAAGGAAAAACTTTTTGCTTATTATTAAAGGATCAAAAAACTACATTAGTAGGTGTTACAAAAGAAAATATAGAACCGCATGCAGCAATTATATATTTACAAAAAGATAAAAAAACTTATCTCAAAGGAACTTTTGATGGTGTAAGTTATAACTCTTCTGTCATTGAGTATTTAAATAAAACTTCTCCAATTATTATAGGAGTAGATAATAGAGATAAAGAGGATACTATTGTTTACTTTCAATCTAATGATTTTTGTGAACGTATAACTTCAAATTCTTCCTTCGAGCTTGATGATACATTGTATATTTACTGGGAATATGGTTTCTATTCATGTTTAACAATATGTACATATGATCCTATTCAAGAGGAAATTGTTAGAGAAACTGTATATGCAGATAATGAACCACTAAAAAGGTTTTTAAAATCTGTAGTTAGAAAGGTACTACCGAATAATGAGGAACTATTTGAATCAGATACCATGTCATCCTACATTAACGAGTATTTAGAGAATCAGTACAATAATGAAGAGGAACAGAGTGAATACTACGAGGAGGTAGAATATGATGATAATCAAAATATCTGGTGATAATGCTCCTGAAATGAAAAGTGAAAATAAACCTCTTAATATATTCGGCCAACCACTCAGTAATAATTATATTAATCTAGATGAATATCTATTAACCAATAAAACTAGCTGTTATAGAGATGATTTCACTGAAAAGGAACAAAAGCGAGATTTATATGCAATAAATCAAGTATCCAATGAAGAATTGTTTAACTATGTCTCTCCAATTGAAAGTAAAGAGCAGGGAATACAAAAAGATTTTTATATAAATAACAACGAAATTAATATACTCAATCATCTGGGGAATACTTTCCCAGATGATATTCCAGATATTCAGAAAGAATCATATACAAATAAAGAGATTGATCCAAATAGATTACCTGTAAAGCATAATAAAGAGATTAGTCTAAATAGGCCATCTGTAAAGCATAATAAAGACTCCAGTAAGGTTGTTCCTAACTATAAATTAGCAGAGATTTTAATTAATAGTCATAAGTTTGCAGTAATTGAAAGCAATTTATATTATTGGAATAGTTCTTTGGGGTATTTCATTGGACTTACTGGAGACAATGCAGACTTTTTTATTAGAAAGAATATACCTGAGGAATATAAGAGATTGATATCCTTTAAAAGTTGCCAAGAAATAATTCAATGGATTAAATCTCGAGATGAAATTAAAGTAGATGATGAGTTTCTAAAAAGTAGAAAATCATTAGTAGCATTCTCCAACTGTATTATTAATCTAAATAACTTTAAAATATATCGTCACAGTCCAAATTACTATTTTACGTCAGTAATTAATGCTGATTATCCCTTAGATTCTTTACCAGATGGAAAACATTTTGAAGCCTTTTTGAAGCAAATCACTGGTGGTGATAAAAACGTTTATAAAAGACTTCAAGAACTTTTCGGATATGTCATTTCAGAAATAAGAGATGTAAAAGCTATTCCATATCTACTTGGTCCAAAAGATTCAGGAAAATCTATTGTACTAAAACTATTAGAACATTTAGTTGGACAAGATTTCTTTACAAACTTAAGCTTTGAGGAACTTAACCAACCCAATTTCCTATGCCAACTTTTTGGAAAGAAGTTAAATGCATGCGGGGAAACTTCGGAAATTGCACTTAACAGATTAGATAATTTCAAAAAATTATCTGGAGGTGATTATGTTATGGCCCGTTTCTTATATGGACAAGCTTTTAAATTCATAAATAGATCAGTTCTTTTATTTGCTGGGAACCATCTACCATCAATTAAGGGTATTGATAAATCCAATGCCTTTAGTCAAAGGTTAGTAGTTTTTCCATTTAAGTATGCAGTTCCTAAAGAAAAACAAGATATACATCTTTTTGATAAACTTTTAAAAGAAACACAGTATATTGCTCGCTGGGCCTTAATTGGCTTAAAACGTTGGAGTGAAAATAATTACCAATTTACTACATGTCCTGAAATTGAAGAAATTGCAGAGGAATATTCAAAACAGACAAATTCAATCTCTAGCTTCATTGAGTCTTGTTGTACCTTTGATCCTGAAGTAAAGACACACAATGATATATTAGAGTTAGCTTACAAGAAATATTGTAGAAGTTTAGGGATAACTGAGGAAAGTAACAAAGCTTTTCATAGATATATGAAATCAATAAGTAAATTGAAATACAGCCGTTTTAGATTAAATGGTGAAAATAAATTTGGATATATTGGCATTAATCCAATAAGTAAATAAGAAACTGCAATTATTTATGTAAATTATATTTTAGTTGGTACTAGGAGGTAAAATAATGCTACAACAATTATCTGTAAATTTAACAATACCTATACCTTCCGAGTCAATATTGATTTCAAAGGTTGAATTAGAGGAATTAAGAACTATGCAATTGTTAGGTGTTTATTGGTCTATGAAGGACCTTGAATTACGAATTCATCGTAAAAACGAATGGATTAAAGAAAATATACTATACAAATCTAAATTCAAAAAAATTCTAGATGTTGAATTAGGTGGATTCGTATATTACCCCAAATCAAAAGGTCAAACATGGTCATTTCATGCATTGAAGATGGCAGAGTTTCTAGATGAAAATTTCAACGGCATATTCTCTACCAAAAAGATTGTAGCTTAATAATTTATTTAAAAATCAAGGGTGAATTAATATACCCTTGATTTTTAATCACATGAGGTGTAAAAATGGCAAGTATACAAAAAAGAGGAAAAACTTACCAATATACAGTTAGCAACAAAGTAAATGGAAAGCAATCTCCTATTAGAAAAGGTGGATACCGTACTAAAAAAGAAGCTCAAATTGCTGCAGCCGAGGTAGAAGCACAATTAGCAAAGGGCATGAAGCAAATAAATACAAAGGTACCTTTTTATGAATACTTTGAAAACTGGATTGAATTATATAAAGCACCTATAATTAGTACAACTACTTTGAAACATTATGAGTATTCACTTAGTGCAATAAAGAACTATTTTTCAAATACACCGATTCAAGATATTAAGAGACATGATTACCAAAAGTTTTTAAATTGTTTTGGTAATAGTAAAGCAAAAGAAACTGTTGTTAAAGTTCATGGACATATTAAATCATGTGTAAAAGATGCGATGGAGGAACAGTTGATTCTCATAGACTTCACACGCAAGACCCAACCAACTTGGTCTGTAGAGGCAAAAAGATCTATAGAAAAACATTTAAACTATTACGAAAGCAAACGGCTTTTACAGAGCTTGTGGAGTAAGATTAATGATGGGTTAGGGTATTCCTTAATACTGCTCGGTTTAACTTCAGGAATGCGCTTTGGTGAACTTGTGGGGCTAACAAGAAATGACTTTAACTTTGATAACAACACTATTAATGTAAATAAAACCTGGGGATATAAGAAAGATTCCCCATTAGGTTTTGGAAAAACCAAGAATGAACAATCCAATCGAGTTATAAAAATGGATCGTCTAACAATGAATCATTTTTATAAGTTATTTACCAACACTCCAATTAACATACATCAATTGGTATTTTACAGTCCTGAATCAAAGTATAAAGTTATAAGCAATACAAACGCAAACAAATTATTAAAAAAGTTATTAATTGACCTAAACATTGAGCCAATAACCTTTCATGGTTTGAGGCACACTCATGCGAGTGTATTGTTATATAAAAAGACTTCAATCCATTTTGTTAGTGAACGCTTAGGTCATAGCGACATAGAAACTACATTGAAGGAGTATACACATGTTTTAAAAGAATTACGTATGCAAGACGAACAAGTAACTGTAAGAACTTTTGAAAATATGATTGTGTAAAAAATGTGTAAAACACTTTAAAAACTCACCTTATCCTTACTGAACATGAAGAAAAGTAAAAAGCTCATAAATCCTTATAAATAAGGATTTATGAGAACAATGAATTGTTCTAACGCAACTCATATTAAAGTACTGATACCGGTGGTCGGGGTCGAACCGACACTCCAGAAGGAACACGATTTTGAGTCGTGCGCGTCTGCCAATTCCGCCACACCGGCGCGTTTATAATTTGTTTGGGTAATGCCGAGGACCGGAATCGAACCGGTACGGTAGTCACCTACCGCAGGATTTTAAGTCCTGTGCGTCTGCCAGTTCCGCCACCCCGGCATGATATGTAACAAATTTAAATTATAAACGATTATGGAGGCGGCAACCGGATTCGAACCGGTGGTAAAGGTTTTGCAGACCTCTGCCTTACCACTTGGCTATGCCGCCATAAATATATTGGAGCGGAAGACGGGATTCGAACCCGCGACCCCCACCTTGGCAAGGTGGTGTTCTACCACTGAACTACTTCCGCGAATGGCTGGGCTAGCTGGATTCGAACCAACGAGTGACGGAGTCAAAGTCCGTTGCCTTACCGCTTGGCTATAGCCCAATACTATATATATGCAATAAAATAAAAAAAGTGTCAAAAATAAATGGGGCGAATAATGGGAATCGAACCCACGAGTGTCGGAGCCACAATCCGATGCGTTAACCACTTCGCCATATCCGCCATAATATTTATTTGAAATTGGCAGGGGTAGTAGGAATCGAACCCACACCAAAGGTTTTGGAGACCTTCGTTCTACCTTTAAACTATACCCCTAGATGAATGGTGGAGGGGGACGGATTCGAACCGCCGAACCCGAAGGAGCGGATTTACAGTCCGCCGCGTTTAGCCACTTCGCTACCCCTCCGACATAAAAGGTGGCTCAGGACGGAATCGAACCGCCGACACAAGGATTTTCAGTCCTTTGCTCTACCGACTGAGCTACTGAGCCATAACTTAATGCTATTTATTTTTCGAAAAAATGGCGGTCCGGACGGGACTCGAACCCGCGACCTCCTGCGTGACAGGCAGGCATTCTAACCAACTGAACTACCGGACCAGATTGCGGGGACAGGATTTGAACCTGCGACCTTCGGGTTATGAGCCCGACGAGCTACCAGACTGCTCCACCCCGCGATAATAATAATGGTGGAGGATGACGGGATCGAACCGCCGACCCTCTGCTTGTAAGGCAGATGCTCTCCCAGCTGAGCTAATCCTCCATAAAGTATAATGGTATGTATTGGTGACCCATACGGGATTCGAACCCGTGTTACCGCCGTGAAAGGGCGGTGTCTTAACCGCTTGACCAATGGGCCATATTTGAAAAGTTATAATGGCGGAGAGCAAGGGATTTGAACCCTTGAGACAGGGTTACCCGCCTACACGATTTCCAATCGTGCTCCTTCGGCCACTCGGACAGCTCTCCAATATGGCTCCGCAGGTAGGACTCGAACCTACGACCGTTCGGTTAACAGCCGAATGCTCTACCACTGAGCTACTGCGGAATAATGGTATGCCTGGCGACGTCCTACTCTCACAGGGGGAGAACCCCCAACTACCATCGGCGCTGAGAAGCTTAACTTCCGTGTTCGGTATGGGAACGGGTGTGACCTTCTCGCTATCGCCACCAGACTTTTCTCAAGACATATTTTATTATACATGTTTTTGAGATTTTTTCAAGTATAATTTTAGAAAATTATTCCCTGAAAACTAGATTATGGTAAGAAGAAAGAAACAAGTAATCTTTTTGTCCAGCTTATCGCCGATTAACAGGCGTTTCCGCTTTTCATTTTAGTTAAGTCCTCGATCTATTAGTATCAGTCAGCTCCACATGTCGCCACGCTTCCACCTCTGACCTATCAACCTGATCATCTTTCAGGGATCTTACTAGCTTGCGCTATGGGAAATCTCATCTTGAGGGGGGCTTCATGCTTAGATGCTTTCAGCACTTATCCCTTCCGCACATAGCTACCCAGCGATGCCTTTGGCAAGACAACTGGTACACCAGCGGTGCGTCCATCCCGGTCCTCTCGTACTAAGGACAGCTCCTCTCAAATTTCCTACGCCCACGACGGATAGGGACCGAACTGTCTCACGACGTTCTGAACCCAGCTCGCGTACCGCTTTAATGGGCGAACAGCCCAACCCTTGGGACCGACTACAGCCCCAGGATGCGATGAGCCGACATCGAGGTGCCAAACCTCCCCGTCGATGTGGACTCTTGGGGGAGATAAGCCTGTTATCCCCGGGGTAGCTTTTATCCGTTGAGCGATGGCCCTTCCATGCGGAACCACCGGATCACTAAGCCCGACTTTCGTCCCTGCTCGACTTGTAGGTCTCGCAGTCAAGCTCCCTTGTGCCTTTACACTCTACGAATGATTTCCAACCATTCTGAGGGAACCTTTGGGCGCCTCCGTTACTTTTTAGGAGGCGACCGCCCCAGTCAAACTGCCCACCTGACACTGTCTCCCACCCCGATCAGGGGTGCGGGTTAGAATGTCAATACAGCCAGGGTAGTATCCCACCAATGCCTCCACCGAAGCTAGCGCTCCGGCTTCCAAGGCTCCTACCTATCCTGTACAAGCTGTACCAAAATTCAATATCAGGCTGCAGTAAAGCTCCACGGGGTCTTTCCGTCCTGTCGCGGGTAACCTGCATCTTCACAGGTACTATAATTTCACCGAGTCTCTCGTTGAGACAGTGCCCAGATCGTTACACCTTTCGTGCGGGTCGGAACTTACCCGACAAGGAATTTCGCTACCTTAGGACCGTTATAGTTACGGCCGCCGTTTACTGGGGCTTCAATTCAGAGCTTCGCACTAACGTGCTAACCCCTCCTCTTAACCTTCCAGCACCGGGCAGGTGTCAGCCCCTATACTTCGCCTTGCGGCTTCGCAGAGACCTGTGTTTTTGCTAAACAGTCGCCTGGGCCTATTCACTGCGGCTCTCGCAGGCTTGCACCCGCAAGAGCACCCCTTCTCCCGAAGTTACGGGGTCATTTTGCCGAGTTCCTTAACGAGAGTTCTCTCGCTCACCTTAGGATTCTCTCCTCGCCTACCTGTGTCGGTTTGCGGTACGGGCACCCTAAATCTCGCTAGAGGCTTTTCTTGGCAGTGTGGAATCAGGAACTTCGGTACTATATTTCCCTCGCCGTCACAGCTCCGCTTATGTGGTAATGGGATTTGCCTCATTACCAGCCTAACTGCTTGGACGTGCTAATCCAACAGCACGCTTACCCTATCCTCCTGCGTCCCCCCATTGCTCAAACGATTTAAAGGTGGTACAGGAATATCAACCTGTTGTCCATCGCCTACGCTTTTCAGCCTCGGCTTAGGTCCCGACTAACCCTGAGCGGACGAGCCTTCCTCAGGAAACCTTAGGCATTCGGTGGATGAGATTCTCACTCATCTTTCGCTACTCATACCGGCATTCTCACTTCTAAGCGCTCCACCAGTCCTTACGGTCTAGCTTCAACGCCCTTAGAACGCTCTCCTACCACTGACATCAAAGATGTCAATCCACAGCTTCGGTGATACGTTTAGCCCCGGTACATTTTCGGCGCAGAGTCACTCGACCAGTGAGCTATTACGCACTCTTTAAATGGTGGCTGCTTCTAAGCCAACATCCTGGTTGTCTAAGCAACTCCACATCCTTTTCCACTTAACGTATACTTTGGGACCTTAGCTGGTGGTCTGGGCTGTTTCCCTCTTGACCACGGATCTTATCACTCGTAGTCTGACTCCCAAGAATAAGTATTTGGCATTCGGAGTTTGTCTGAATTCGGTAACCCGATGGGGGCCCCTAGTCCAAACAGTGCTCTACCTCCAATACTCTAAATCTTGAGGCTAGCCCTAAAGCTATTTCGGAGAGAACCAGCTATCTCCAAGTTCGATTGGAATTTCTCCGCTACCCACACCTCATCCCCGCACTTTTCAACGTGCGTGGGTTCGGGCCTCCATCCAGTGTTACCTGGACTTCACCCTGGACATGGGTAGATCACCTGGTTTCGGGTCTACAACCACATACTATTTCGCCCTATTCAGACTCGCTTTCGCTGCGGCTCCGTCTCTTCAACTTAACCTCGCATGTAATCGTAACTCGCCGGTTCATTCTACAAAAGGCACGCTATCACCCATAAAAGGGCTCTAACTACTTGTAGGCACACGGTTTCAGGATCTATTTCACTCCCCTTCCGGGGTGCTTTTCACCTTTCCCTCACGGTACTGGTTCACTATCGGTCACTAGGGAGTATTTAGCCTTGGGAGATGGTCCTCCCTGCTTCCGACGGGATTTCTCGTGTCCCGCCGTACTCAGGATACACTCAAGAGGGAACGAAGTTTCGACTACAGGGTTTTTACCTTCTACGACTGACCTTTCCAGATCGATTCGTCTACCCCGTTCCTTTGTAACTCCATATAGAGTGTCCTACAACCCCAAGAGGCAAGCCTCTTGGTTTGGGCTAATCCCGTTTCGCTCGCCGCTACTCAGGGAATCGCGTTTGCTTTCTCTTCCTCCGGGTACTTAGATGTTTCAGTTCCCCGGGTCTGCCTTCAGTACCCTATGTATTCAGGTAAAGATTCTATCCCATTACGGATAGAGGGTTTCCCCATTCGGAAATCTCTGGATCAAAGCTTACTTACAGCTCCCCAAAGCATATCGGTGTTAATCCCGTCCTTCATCGGCTCCTAGTGCCAAGGCATCCACCGTGCGCCCTTTCTAACTTAACTTAGTTTCGACCAAAGATAAGCGGCGTATCTCTTCGTCAGCTTCTTCACTCTGCTCCTCACGTACTGTCGTACGCTCTGGTGCTCGTTCGGTCGCTTCCTTGACCTACTTGCTTCTCTTTGCTCTCCAATCTTTGAAGGAGTATTCGTTTAATACGACTACTTTCCAAAGAAGTAATTCTCTAAAATAGAGAATCTAAGATGGCGATTACTCGGTTTCTTTCTTGGTTCTTACATAATCTAGTTTTCAAGGAACAATCAGGCTTATTAAGCCTTTCATTTTGAGGAATTGCTCCCTCAAAACTGAACAACAAATCGTCAACAATCTTTGATGGAATGTAAATTCCATTTTCCTTAGAAAGGAGGTGATCCAGCCGCACCTTCCGATACGGCTACCTTGTTACGACTTCACCCCAATCATCTATCCCACCTTAGGCGGCTGGCTCCAAAAGGTTACCCCACCGACTTCGGGTGTTACAAACTCTCGTGGTGTGACGGGCGGTGTGTACAAGGCCCGGGAACGTATTCACCGCGGCATGCTGATCCGCGATTACTAGCGATTCCAGCTTCATGTAGGCGAGTTGCAGCCTACAATCCGAACTGAGAATGGTTTTATGGGATTTGCTCGACCTCGCGGTTTTGCTGCCCTTTGTACCATCCATTGTAGCACGTGTGTAGCCCAGGTCATAAGGGGCATGATGATTTGACGTCATCCCCACCTTCCTCCGGTTTGTCACCGGCAGTCACCTTAGAGTGCCCAACTGAATGCTGGCAACTAAGATCAAGGGTTGCGCTCGTTGCGGGACTTAACCCAACATCTCACGACACGAGCTGACGACAACCATGCACCACCTGTCACTCTGTCCCCCGAAGGGGAACGTCCTATCTCTAGGAGTGTCAGAGGATGTCAAGACCTGGTAAGGTTCTTCGCGTTGCTTCGAATTAAACCACATGCTCCACCGCTTGTGCGGGCCCCCGTCAATTCCTTTGAGTTTCAGCCTTGCGGCCGTACTCCCCAGGCGGAGTGCTTAATGCGTTTGCTGCAGCACTAAAGGGCGGAAACCCTCTAACACTTAGCACTCATCGTTTACGGCGTGGACTACCAGGGTATCTAATCCTGTTTGCTCCCCACGCTTTCGCGCCTCAGCGTCAGTTACAGACCAAAGAGTCGCCTTCGCCACTGGTGTTCCTCCACATCTCTACGCATTTCACCGCTACACGTGGAATTCCACTCTTCTCTTCTGCACTCAAGTCCCCCAGTTTCCAATGACCCTCCACGGTTGAGCCGTGGGCTTTCACATCAGACTTAAAGGACCGCCTGCGCGCGCTTTACGCCCAATAATTCCGGACAACGCTTGCCACCTACGTATTACCGCGGCTGCTGGCACGTAGTTAGCCGTGGCTTTCTGGTTAGGTACCGTCAAGGTACAAGCAGTTACTCTTGTACTTGTTCTTCCCTAACAACAGAGTTTTACGATCCGAAAACCTTCATCACTCACGCGGCGTTGCTCCGTCAGACTTTCGTCCATTGCGGAAGATTCCCTACTGCTGCCTCCCGTAGGAGTCTGGGCCGTGTCTCAGTCCCAGTGTGGCCGATCACCCTCTCAGGTCGGCTACGCATCGTTGCCTTGGTGAGCCGTTACCTCACCAACTAGCTAATGCGCCGCGGGCCCATCTGTAAGTGACAGCGTAAACCGTCTTTCAGCTTTTCCTCATGAGAGAAAAAGGATTATCCGGTATTAGCTCCGGTTTCCCGAAGTTATCCCAGTCTTACAGGCAGGTTGCCCACGTGTTACTCACCCGTCCGCCGCTAACTTTAAAAGCAAGCTTTTAAAGTCCGCTCGACTTGCATGTATTAGGCACGCCGCCAGCGTTCGTCCTGAGCCAGGATCAAACTCTCCAATAAAGAGTTGATTAGCTCATTGCTAAACTCTAGCTTTTTGTTACTTTTTTGTTCTATAACGCTAGTTATAAAACGATTATTGTTGACGTTTGTTTGTTCAGTTTTCAAAGAGCAATTTAGTTAGTCACTTAGGAAGCGACTTTCCTAATATAACATCTATCAACATTCATTGTCAATAGTGTTTTTTAGAAATTCTATTCCGTCGTTTACTTCAACAGTTCATGTTGTTTCAGCGACGGATATTAATATAACATTATTCTACGATAATGGTCAACACTTTTTCTAAAACTTTTTTATTTTTTTTCTAAAACACGATAACATCGATGATAAACACCTGGACTTTTCGTAGAAATGTTGACTACTTCTATTAAATGCTTATCGATTAAGTATTCGATCAACATTCCTAAATCAACTGCGTAAATAAGCAGTTCTTCTTTTTCTAACAGTTCGTTAAATGTCCAAGCGTCTTTTTCTTTTAATATATCGAGTATATAGCTTGTGCTTGTTCTCATTCTTGAATGAATTAAAAATTCACTTGCTAAGAATAATAGCTCGAGTCTCTTTTCAATAGGCTCATCACTATTTACTAATTCTACATATAGTTTATAGATTTCTGGCTCCATTTGTTTTACTTGGCTCCATACCGTTACTTCTGGGTGGAATCCATTTTCGATCACAGCTAATCGAGCTAAATGATGTAAGGAATGAACAATATCATTATAGGCGTCCAGATAATGTTTATTTTCAAAGAACGCTTTCCCATCCATATATCGTTTAATAAGCTTGGCGAATTCTAGCGCCATTTTTTGTTTTCTTTCGTTAACGGGAAATTCTTTTAACTCATTTTTGAGTTGATAAATAAATTCATTGCGATCAAAAACAACTCTCCCATTATATATCCATTCAAAAATTCTTTTGTTATTCCCTAATAAAATCCAGCTTCTTAATTGTTTTTCTGTAACAATATGTAGAGCCGCTTTCTTATCTGCATATGTATAGTGCTTGATAAAAACAGGCTGTTCTGCTTCTTTCACAATAATTAGCATGACTGTATCAAAAGTATCTGTCACGGTCATCTCATTTTGTTTCTTATCAATGATTAATACGCCCAATGTATTTGTCTGGCTAGCTCTTTCTTGATATATAGGACGAAGAATATCTTCCATCGTTATTCCTCCATCTCCATGAATAATTTTATTCGTTTCGTATTATTTCGACATTTTCTCTTAAAATCCTGCCCTCATCTAGGCATACATGAAATCTTACTATAACTTGTTTAAAAATAGAATTACTTTTTGCTATCATTTCTGCCATATAATATTTCAGTCTCGTTTCAACGATTAAACAGAAAAAAGAGGATATCTTTTTAAGATTTCCCCTCGCTACGTTTATACGAAAGCAACTCTTAAAAAGACAACCTCTTCTATTCTCTACATTAGTGCGCTTCTTTTTGAGCACAATCAGGACAAGTACCGTAAATTTCCAGACGGTGGTGGCTGATTTTGAATCCTGAAACATGGCTGGCAAATTGCTCTACCTCATCAAGTCCTGGATAATGGAAATCAACTATTTTGCCACACTCTTTACAGATAATATGATAATGATGAGAAGTTATAAAATCAAACCGGCTGGAGGAATCTCCGTATGTCAGTTCCTTTACTAAATTCACTTCACGAAAAACTCTTAAATTATTATAAACAGTGGCTACACTCATATTTGGAAATTTACCTTCAAGTGCTTTATAAATTTCATCGGCAGTCGGATGTGACATTGAGCTTATTAAATATTCAAGTATCGCATGACGCTGCGGGGTAATGCGCACTCCTGTTTCTTTCAGCTTATCAAGAGCTTCTTGCAACTCATTATGTTCCACGGACATGCACCCCATTTCTAAAAGATATTCTTATTTTATAATGTTTATAAATAGTGTACTAATAATAGCAGGGTTTTGTCAACACAGTTACTGTAAGAGCGCGGTTTTCTAGATGTATGAACAATCTGAAAACACAATAATGATTATTTAACAATAAATACTATTATATAATAGTCGATGCTAAGATGTTATTGATAATACACTTACATTATATGCATGAAACCGTATTTTTTTCACCAGAAGTTTTATCCATTTCCCCCTTCTCTCCATAAAAAAAGACCAACGAACGTTTTCGTTGGCCACCGACATATATATGAGGAGGTATATGCTCACTATACAATATGCTCTTCGGCTTTTAATGAGTGGACAAAAGTCCCTACCATAAAAATTAGGCTTCGATTTTTTCTAAAGCTTGTTTGATTTCTGCTACATGGCCAGCGACTTTTACTTTGCGCCATTCCATCGCAAGCTTCCCTTCTTTGTCGATCAGGAAGGTTGATCTTTCAATTCCCATATACTCTTTTCCAAAATTCTTTTTTAGTTTCCAAACATCAAAGCTTTCCGCTACTTCATGATTTTCATCCGCTAATAACAGGAATGGCAGCTCGTGCTTTTCGATAAATTTCTGATGTCTTGAAATCGGATCAGGGCTGACTCCTAGTACTACTGCGTTGTATCCTTGGAAATCTTCATGATTATCGCGAAAATCACATGCTTCTGTTGTACATCCTGGTGTCATATCTTTCGGATAAAAATATAAGACAACATTCTTTCCTCGATAATCGGATAATTTTATTTTCTCTCCATTATTTGCTTCTAACTCAAAATCTGGCACTGTTTCTCCAATATGAACAGACATTGTATCCCGCCTTTGCTTTTTATTTAAGCCTACCTAAAATGCTTTTATGAATCAAGAAAAGCATTTTGCTAGTTGTTCAGATCAAATACTGCCCGTGCTACAAAAGCAGCGGGAATTGTGTATCCGATCAACGCCTCAATAAGGACAACCATCCTCCCCATCCCAATTGGCATTAAGTCGCCAAACCCTACGGAAAATAAAGTCACCCCGCTAAAATAAATACTTGTATGGAGTGTATGAAAGAAATCATAGTTTAAAGAAGGTGCCTGTCCATCATTATAAACCGGGATGCCATTCATCTGGAATAATGTATAGATTAGACCAAAGCCAATCATAATGGTGATATAGACAAAGATTAAGTACATAAAATTCTCGAATGAGACCCATTTTTCTTTTCTCTGGTAAGGAACAAATAGTGTTTTTAAGCTCATTGCAATAAAAAATAGAATGAGTGCTAATAAGACATAAAACATTTCCTTACCTCCTTACTTCCTTGCATAAATGTAATTCCTCTATCATTAATATCTATGCTTGTCTTGCTTATTTATTCGTTTATCTCTTTCTCCTATTGAAAACGTACGAAAGGTACTCTTAGGTTAAAAAGCTGTTTCCCTTTATCTTCTTTTAAAAAGTGCTAAAATGGGGGAAGGTATTTTTTATAGAATGATACGATTTATAGGAGGTTTATATGTTACATACAAATTCAGAACGATTGCATGAAGAAGCTTTAGAGATTATTGTCGGAGGTGTCAACAGTCCTTCGCGCTCTTATAAGGCGGTTGGCGGCGGGTCACCGATCGTAATGGAAAGAGGACAAGGTGCTTACTTCTTTGATGTAGACGGAAATCAATATATCGATTATTTAGCTGCATACGGTCCGATTGTTACAGGACATGCTCACCCACATATTACAAAGGCAGTAACACGCGCTGCCGAAACTGGTCTTCTATTCGGAACACCAACTCCGCATGAAGTGAAATTCGCGAAAATGCTGCAAGAAGCCATTCCATCCATGGAAAAAATCCGGTTTATGAACTCTGGAACAGAAGCAGTAATGACAACCATTCGTGTTGCTCGCGCGTATACAGGCAGAAATAAAGTCATCAAATTCGCTGGATGCTATCATGGTCACTCTGATCCAATGCTTGTTGCAGCTGGCTCAGGTCCTTCTACGCTTGGCACACCAGATTCTGCCGGTGTTCCTGCAGTAATTGCTGCAGACGTTATCACGGTTCCTTTCAATGATTTAGATGCGTATAAAGATGCATTGGATAAATGGGGCGATCAAGTAGCCGCTGTTCTGGTCGAGCCAATCGTTGGGAACTTCGGAATTGTTGAACCAGTAGAAGGATTTTTACAAGGAATTAATGATTTAACACATGCAGCAGGCGCACTTGTTATTTATGATGAGGTAATTACTGCTTTCCGCTTTACTTACGGTGGAGCACAGGATTTATTAGGTGTTTACCCTGACTTGACTGCCTTAGGAAAAGTAATCGGCGGTGGTCTTCCAATCGGCGCTTATGGCGGAAGAAAAGAAATCATGGATCAAGTGGCACCAGTTGGACCAGCATACCAAGCAGGAACTCATGCTGGAAATCCAGCCTCCATCCAAGCTGGAATCGCTTGTCTAGAAGTATTAAAGCAAGAAGGCGTATACGATCATCTCGATAAATTAGGCGCATTATTAGAAAATGGCATTTTAGAAGCAGCTGCCAAATATAATGTTCCAATTACTATTAACCGCCTAAAAGGAGCACTTACTGTCTTCTTTACGACCGAGAAAGTCTACAACTACAAACAAGCAGAAAGTACTGACAGTGAAATGTTTGGCCGCTTCTTCAAGCTATTAGTAGAACAAGGAATCATGCTGGCACCATCCAAATACGAAGCATGGTTCATCACTATCGCGCATACAGAAGAAGACATCGAAGCAACCCTGCACGCAGTTGACCAAGCATTCGCTGCATTAAAAGAAGAATATAAGTTTTAAGTTTAGAAAAAGGTTCAGAGAAATGCTGAACCTTTTTTTACTAATGAAAACTACCACCCTATTACTACGTTTTTTACCTCTCCTACTATGTAAAATCATTTCAATTTTAACAACAATATGTCCATTTTTTTAAAATCCTTCGAAAAAAGAAAAAATTAGTCATCAGTCTATTGAAGTTCACATCTAATCAATGTATAGTACATTATTGTGTTTACTTTTCGTGTTTTTCGCAAAAAGTAAGGGGTATAAGAAAATAGTTAGAAAGATTAAATGAAAGGAACACTTATTTATGACATTAGGAGCGCGCGTTCTGAAAACAGGAATCGCCATCGTGTTAGCTTTATTTCTAGCGCAACTTTTAAATGCACCAACTCCTGTTTTCGCAGGAATTTCTGCCATTTTTGCTATACAGCCAACTGTCTATCGTTCTTATTTATCGATCATTGACCAAGTACGAGGCAATATCATTGGTGCTATTATCGCAGTCATCTTTGTATTAAGCTTTGGTAACAACGTTTTTATTATTGGACTTGCCGCCATCATTGTTATTACAATTAACTTAAAATTAAACTTAGAAAAGACAATTACTTTATCTGTGGTTACCTTGATTGCCATTATGGAATCACCTACAGATGACTTCATTACCTTTGCAATTATTCGCTTCTCGACAGTAATGCTCGGAATTCTTTCTGCTTCGACTGTCAATCTGATTTTTATACCACCTAAGTATGAAAATAAATTGTACAATCAAATTTCCGATTTAAGTGAGGAAATAACAAAATGGATCCGCCTAAACATTAGACATGCATCAGAACATAGTCTGTTAAAGAACGATATCGATAAAATGTCGGAACGTTTAATGCGCATTGATCAGTTATATATCCTGTACAAAGAAGAGCGGAATTATTTTAAAAAAACAACTTTATTAAAAACGAGAAAATTAGTCATTTACCGGCAAATGATTGCCACATTAAAGAAATCTTTTCAAACCTTGAAAAAGATTCATCGATATGAAAATGAGTTATTAAGTTTGCCGGAGGATTTTCAAAATATTATTCAACAGCAGCTTGATTGCCTTATTCACCATCATGAACATGTCATGCTTAAATTTATTGGAAAAGTAAAGCCTAATGTTGTTTTTGAAGAAGGCAGCATTTCTCTTGATCGAAACATACTTTTCCAAGAGTTAATGCTTTATTATAAAGAGACAGAACCATCCGTACTTGAAAATGAAGAAGAATTAAAGCAATATCATATGATGCAAATTGTTTCTGCCATCATTGAATATGACGAGAATGTAGAGCATCTTGATACATTAATCACTTCCATTCAAGTTCATCATCAGCATGAAGCCGATGTAACGATTGAAGAGTAAAATCCTTTATATAAAAGGATCCAGAAACTTGCTTCTGGATCCTTTTTTTCATCTCTAATTTCCCAATTGCTGAATTTGAAATAGATCGTGATAATGACCTTGCAATTTCATTAGTTCCTCATGTGTACCATCTTCCATAATTTTTCCATGTTCAATTAAAATGATGCGATCGGCATGAGTAATCGTAGATAGACGATGGGCCACAATCAAGGTCGTTCTGTCTTTAGCCAGTTCTTCCAATGATTCTTGAATGGACTGTTCACTTTCCAAGTCTAAAGCAGAAGTAGCCTCGTCCAAAATTAAGATTGGCGGGTTTTTCAAGAATACACGTGCAATTGCTACTCTTTGCTTCTGGCCGCCGCTTAATTTCACGCCTCTTTCGCCCACTTTTGTTTCATACCCTTCTGGAAGCTGGGTGATAAAGTCATGCGCATTGGCAGCTTTAGCAGCGGCAATTACTTCCTCTTCAGTTGCATTAGGCTTTCCTATCATAATATTTTCCCTAATCGATTCACTGAAGAGAATATTTTCTTGCAGAACCATCCCAATTTGATCTCGTAAGGAACGTGCTTGCACATCTCTGATATCTATTCCATCTAAGAGAATTCTTCCTCCTGTTACATCAAAGAATCTTGGAATAAGACTTATCAAGGAAGACTTACCGCCACCGCTCATCCCAACAAATGCTACTGTCTCTCCTTGTTTAATATGTAAGGAAATATTGTCTAATACTTTCGGATCGTTTGTCTCATAAGCAAAGTCCACTTCTTCAAAGGTAATATCTCCTTTTACATTTGTACAAGGAACCGCATTTGGTTTATCTTGGATATCATATTTTTCATCAATTAAATCAAACACCCTGTCCATTGATGCGATAGACTGTGTTAATGTCGTAGAAGAATTCACTAATCTTCTCAATGGATTATATAATCTTTCAATATAAGCAAAAAATGCCATCATCGCTCCTAGCGATAAATCGCCATTCAATACTTGATAGCCTGAATAGGCAATTACAATCAATGGAGAAATATCGGTAATCGTATTGACGACAGCGAACGCTTTCGCATTCCATTTCGTATGATTGACCGCTTTTTCCAAGAAGGTATTATTATACTTTTGGAAATGCTTTTGTTCATGATCTTCTGTCGCAAAGCTTTTAATAACCGAAATTCCTTGGACTCTTTCATGGAGAAAGCTTTGTACGCCTGCTAAAGCTTGGGATCTTTCTCTTGTTAATTTACGTAAATTTCCAAAAAAGTAGCTAACGGAAAGCGCGTAAAACGGCAGTAAAATAATAGAGACAAATGTTAACTTTACATCCATCGTGAACATGATTCCGATTGTAATCAAAATCGTTACGGCATCCAGCCATAAATTCATTAAGCCGGTTAAAATAAAGTTTTTTGTTTGTTCTACGTCATTTATGACACGGGAAATAACTTCCCCTGCACGGGTATTGGAATAATATTTTAGGCTCAATTTTTGCAGATGCATAAAAAGCTGATCTCTAATATCATAAAGAATTTTATTAGAAGTCCATTGAGCGAAATATTGACGATAGTATTCAATCGGTGGTCTCACCACGATAAAAACAATTGTCATAATGATCATGATTGTCCACAGATTGCTCATTTTAGTGGCCTGATCTAAGGCTGAATTGTTAATAATATCATCAATTACATATTTTAATAACAATGGAATTAATAGCGGAATGGCAAATTTCACAATGCCGATAATGATCGTCCCAATGATTTGCCATCGGTATGGCTTTACAAAGGTCATATACCTCTTAATACTGTCCACATATACTCCCCTCTCTATGTTGCATTTGTTCTTTTTCCTTTTTTTGTGTTTGGAAAACTTAATTTTCGCCATTCTGTTAAAAATACTGTGAAAGATAGCGCGTAAACGGTTGAGTGTGGCTGATCTGATCCGTGCGCTTTTGATTTTTACTGATGCTAAACGGGCACAGAGAAGAGCTCTCTGTTACCTTTTTTTCGCTTTTTCTTTTGGTTCGGGCATGGAGATCGCTTCTCTTTTCCCTTCGACTCGCTTTCAAAACCAAATCGGGCACAGAATCAATCCTCTCTAAAAATCCACTCAATCCCCCAAACCAAAACAGCCCACAAGCCATCAATCTTTGAAAATAATGTCACTCTTAATCGTTTTAATAACAATAGACCATTTTATCACTATTCGCAGCGAATGCATAAGAAAAAAGCCTGCTGAAATTCAACATGCTTTTTTCAGTCATCCATATTAACTTCTGTACGTTAAGTATCTTTCATACCACAAATCAACAAAATCTGGTGCAAAGGGACCTTTTCTTTGTCTTATCCAATGTATTAATTGCGTTACTTGCGTCTTCAAAATACGATCAATGACCTCTGGATACTTCATTTCTTGACGGTGACGTTCGTATTCATCTTCATCTAATAAATTGAATGTCATATCTGGAAAGATTTTGATGTCCAAATCATAATCAATATACTTAAGTGCCTCTCCATCGTATATAAACGGTGAGCTTAGGTTGCAATAATAATGAATGCCATCTTCTCTAAGCATGCCAATGACATTAAACCATTGTTGGGAATGAAAATAACAGATTGCCGGTTCACGTGTTACCCACGTTCTTCCATCTGATTCCGTAACAATTGTACGATCATTGCCACCTATAATTAAGTTCTGCGTCCCTTTAAGTATTGTTGTTTCGTCCCAGATTCGATGGATGTGCCCATTATGCTTATAACTGTGAATTTGTATTGGTTCACCCTCGATAGGTACGCCCATTTTTATTTCTCCCCTACTTTCTATTTACGGACGCTTTGTAACCTGTTACATACTAAAAGCGATTCATTATTTCCTTTAAGGCAACAAAGTACGATTCCTCTTTTTTCTTATTTCTTATTATAACGGTTCTCTAGTAAATTTAAAACAAAAGAACCATTGAAATTACACAATGGTTTTAAATATTCCATATTTTTATGAACTAGATGATAGTTTCAGCTCATTTTCTTGGTAGACTTTAATGACTTTTTCTGTTTGTAATTCAAAGATTTTTTGTATTTTCTTTAGCTCTTCCTTCATATTGCTGATTTCTATTTGCACTTCTTTTAGTTCTGTTTCTTTTTGGAGAATTTGTAGTTGTTCTTCTATCTCTTCGCATCTTTCTAATTCTCCTTGTAAATAGAGCAGTTTTTCCATAATTCGCATTTGCTCTCCAACTAAACCGTTAAATACATCCATGAAAAAACACATCCTACTCTTCATTTTTAGGTACTGTATTGATTTATATGTTTCATTTTATAAAAAGGGAACGGCCCTTTTTCTATTAACTCTACCTTTTACTATTTCTTCGTATGTATGTTAATTCCTTTGACTACTTCTGTAGACAAAGAAGAAGTTTTGTCGAACATAAAAAAGTTTCTATAACAAAAGCAAAGGGCACTCTCCCGTAAGTGAAGTGCCCTTTGTTTGCATTATTTGCTTGTGTTTTGAGATTTTCTAGATTCAGCTTGTTGATTTTGTTTTCTTACTTCTGAAGCGTTTGTTTCGCTTGCAAATTCAGTACCAAATTGTTGACCTTGGCCTGCTTGAGCGTTTTGTTGTTTTACTTCTTGAATGTTAGTTCCACTTTGTGTAGCACCAGCTTTTTTAGCCATGAATATCACCTCCACGCCTATTAATTTGTCCCAGACGTTTCGTTTCTATCCAAAGTTTTTTATTACCAATAAAATCCAATCCAATAAAAAGAAAAAGGAGTTCTCCTTTATAGGAAATCTCCTTTTTCCGCCAGACAAACCGCTTATACTAACAACGAAATACCGCCATCCACAATAATCGTTTGTCCTCTTATCATGCTTGCATCATCGCTTACTAAGAACATCACTGTATTGACGAGATCTTCCATTTCCACCATTCTGCCTGCCGGTGTTTTTTCAGCTGCCGCTTGAAGCAACTCTTCTCTGTTTGGAAAATGTGTCAATGCCTCAGTATCAACCGCTCCACCTGAAACGGCATTTACTACAATATTTTTTGGTGCTAATTCAACCGCTAAATATCTAGTTAATGCTTCTACAGCAGCTTTACTCACTCCAACCGTTGTATAGTTTTCTAAATAGCGAATCGCTCCTAGAGAGCTGATGCTAACGATTTTTCCACCTTTATCCATTAGCTTCGCTGCTTCTTGCGCACAGAATAATAAGGCTTTACTATTAATATTCATTGTCCAATTCCAATGAGACTCTTCCAATTCCATAATTGGTCGTAATACCCCAGATGCAGCGTTGTTAATAAATACATCCAAACGACCAAACTCTGCTTTTACTTCTGCAAACATCGCCTTTATTTTGTCTACATCTCCAACATTGGCTTTTACTAGAAGCACTTTTCTACCAAGCGCCGTAATTTCGTCAGCAGTTTCTTGCGCTGCCTTTTTGCTTCTTGCATAGTTGATAACAATATCATAGCCTTGTTTGGCTAAGCGAATGGCCGTTGCCTTTCCGATCCCTCTACTGCTGCCTGTAATTAATGCTACTTTGTTTGTCATTCTTATTAATTCCTTTCCCATCCATTTACTTCTCATTTTACCTCTATTCATGCATAGTTCGCAATCAACATCCACACAATAGAGGAGAAAACGGTAAAAGTAAAGGAAGGTATAACCTATGTATGTTGGCAGAGATATAACCAAATTAGCCATGATCGCTAAATCAGATTGGAAAGATGATGAACTTGCCTACTTTCACCACTCCTTGCAGCAAATGACCCCTTATCTCAATAGCGAAGGTGCCAGTATACACCGCAGCATCATAGAGGAAATCGAAAATAGAGGCGGGTTAAAAAGGAACGAAGCTGATTATACACATGGGACAGAAGTAAGCTATGAATAAGAAAGGATGACCACATATGGTCACCCTTTCTTCACTTGCTCTGGTAAAAATTTCAGCATTTTCTGATGAGACACAGGGAATGGGAATGGTGCAATTTCATCCGCATTTACTCTTCTGATATCTTCTTTCTCCTCTTTTAACTCTATTAATTTTCCGCTATATACATTGATGTTCCAGATCAAATGAGAAAAAACATGTTCAATCCTAGTAATCATTTCGCCAACTTCTACTTTAGCCTGATAGTCTTCTAACAGCTTTTCCTCAAGCTGCGCTTTCTCGCTTTTTAACACTTGAACAATTTCCATATTAGGAAACTCCCATAGATTTGCCAGCAATCCTGTATTCGGGCGCTTATGAATCAATGTTCTTCCCTCTTCATCTGTTAAAACGACTGCCGCAAGCTGAATTGACTTTTGTTTCTTTGTTTTTGTCTTTACAGGCAGCTCTGTTACTGTCCCATCCTCAAAAGCATGACAATGCTCTCTTACTGGACAAAGCAGGCACGAAGGAGATGTTGGGGTACAGATTAAGGCACCGAGCTCCATAAGTGCTTGATTGAAAAAGGACGGATTCTCATGCGAGATCAGCACACGTACTGCTTCTTCAAATGTCTTTCTTGTTTTTGGTTTTGCAATATCTTCCCAAATCGAGAGAATCCTCGATAAAACTCTCATTACATTGCCATCAACAGCAGGTTCTGGAACCCCATATGCTATACTCAAAATTGCACCTGCTGTATACGGTCCTACCCCTTTTAAGGACGCAATTTCTTTCGGAGTATCTGGCACTTTGCCCCCATACTTTTCATGCACTTCCTTAACAGCAGCATGTAAATTACGCGCTCTTGAATAATAGCCTAATCCTTCCCAGGCCTTCAGTACTTTTTCTTCTTCAGCCTTCGACAACGCCTCAATGGTTGGAAATTGAGAAATGAATCGGTTAAAATAGGGAATAACCGTATCCACCTTTGTTTGCTGAAGCATGATTTCAGATACCCATACTTTATAGGGATCTTGATCTTGTCTCCATGGCAGCTCCCTTTGTTCCTCTATAAACCAATTCAATAAATCTTCTCTAAACCGCTCGACATCCACTTGATTTTTGATTATTTCTTGCTTATCTGTCACGATTAACCTCCAGATGTTAATTATTAATTTTTTTTGGGAATAACAATATATAGATTTCTTTTACTACTATTGGACATGGTGTGCATCATAGGATGGAATGGGATAGAATGAAAGTAGCACAAAATGATTCACGTTCTTACCAATAGCTAAGTTAAATTGCAATAGTATAAATAAGTAAATTTGCCTCATTTTAAATAGAAGAGCTATTTTTTGATAAAATTACGCGTTTGTCCGATTGTTTGCCAACTTTATTTATTATTTAATAACATTATCCGTATTTTTACATCATGCGAATATATTAACTGTTTGTAGTGTATCTTTTGTTAAGAAAAAAGAAAAGGATATTTTTATTGTAATTATGGTGTTTTCATCCAAATAATTCGGAGAGAAAATCAAGGAGGTTTGGTATTTTGGATACAGGAACTCATATTGTTATGGGAGTTGCACTTGGTGGGTTAGCCACGTTAGACCCAGTTGTTGCTTCTGATCCTGCAACAACTACAGGTGTAATAATCGCCACCATCATCGGCTCACAAATACCAGATATCGATACAGTATTAAAATTAAGAAATAATGCCGTTTATATACGCAACCATCGTGGAGTGACACACTCCATCCCAGCAGTACTTTTGTGGCCCCTACTTATACTTGCTGTCATGTACCCGCTTTTCCCAGAGGCAAATTTGTTCCATTTATGGCTTTGGACATTTATAGCTGTTTTCCTGCATGTGTTTGTCGATATATTTAATGCGTATGGAACGCAGGCTCTACGTCCTTTTACAAATAAATGGGTCGCATTGGGGATTATTAATACATTTGATCCCATCATTTTCTCCATGCATATTGTAGCAATCCTATTCTGGTTATTCGGCGCAGATCCTGGCTATACCTTTTTAACTTTATATATCGTACTGATTGGCTATTACCTTCTGCGGGTATTTACACAACGGCAGGTAAAAATAAATGTGAAAAAAAGAATTCCAGATGCAAAGGAAATCATTTTATCGCCAACCATGAGATATAACCATTGGCGTATCGCTGTGATGACCGACGACTCCTTCTATGTCGGCAGGTCCCATCAGCACGAAATTGAAATCTACGATAAATTCCATCGTATTCCAGTTCCAGATACACCAGTTCTAACCGCAGCTCAAAAAGATAAGAACCTATCTGCTTTCTTATCCTTCTCTCCTGTATTTCGGTGGGAAGTTATCGAGCTGGATGACCAATACCAAGTCCGCTTCATTGATTTACGCTACCGAAGCAATGGACACTATCCATTTGTCGCCGTTGTTCATCTCGATCTAAACTTGAATATCATCACTTCCTACACAGGCTGGATTTTTAGTGAAGATAAGCTGAAAAAGAAACTCGATATTTTAACCAATTAGCATGAAAAACATACTAAGATTAGTGGGTAAGGTCATCGACGGATGACTTTGCCCACTATTTTTCTTTTTTAAGTTATAGTGAGAAGGGAAAGAAAGCTCGACCAGCCTCAGGGATCTCGAATCCGAATGATAAACGGAGCTTCTTCACTTTCATTTTTGAATCAGCTTTAAGTATGTTGGGGCCAAGGAGCTCGTGTATAGGAAATTGGAATCGAAATGAAAAAGTGAAGATCTTTCAAAATGATAAAGAAGAGAGAGGAAAAACATTGGAATTAATTATTGCTTTAGATATTTCTATGGGGAAAAGTTACAAAGTCTTATATGACGGTCAAACATGTCTTTCAGAAGGGGAAATACTTCACAATAAGTTTGGGTTTCAAGCATTACTGGAAGAGATTCATAGCCTTCCAGAAGAACCTAAAATTGTTTTCGAATCAACTGGTATATATTCGAAGCCAGTGGAGACCTTTTGTCAGAAAAACAATTTAACCTATTTCTTATTAAATCCTCTGGAAGCCAAGAAACAACTAGAACAGGGAACACTCAGAAGCTGGAAAACAGACAAACATGATGCCCATAAATTAGCACAAATTCATCCATTTGTGGATCGATCAGAAAAAGTACAACAACCTGAAATTTATACAGAACTTCGTGATCTTTCGCGCTTTTATCAAGAAATAGAAGGACAAATAAAACATACTCGGATGTACTTGCACCATGCACTTCAAGTAAGCTTTCCGGAGCTTGAACGATTCTTTTCCAGTAGAGTAACACCTTATGCTTTAACACTAATAGAGTTATTTCCACATCCTGAATTAGTATTACAGACAAGTAGAACCAAGATTAAAAATTTATTGATGAAAACTACGCATAAGAAGATATCAGAAAATCGAGCTATGGAGAAGGCGAAGTTGATCATTGAATACGCGCAAGAATCTTATCCAGCTGTTTCACCAGATAGTGTTCCAACTCAAAAAGTTCAATATTATGCACGACAACTTCTTCATCTATTAGAGGAGAAAAAAATGGTTTCCGAACAATTAATTGTGAAGGCCCGACAACTTTCGGAATTCCAGTTATTTACTAGCTTCCCTGGCATTGGGGAGATTAGCGCAGCACTCCTTATTGGTGAGATAGGCGATCTGTCACGCTTTTCTAATCATAAAAAAGTGAACGCCTTTATCGGCATAGATATTAGAAGGTATCAATCTGGTAAATATGCAGGTCAAGACCATATCAATAAACGTGGAAATCCAAAAGGACGAAAAGTCTTATATCTTATCGTTAAGAACATGATACGCCAACAAAAAGCTGCCCCCAATCATATTGTGGATTATTATTATAAATTAAAAAAGCAACCTCAGGCCAAAAAGGACAGGGTTGCCACTGTAGCTTGCATGAACAAGCTATTGAAATGTATCTATTCCATGGTCAGGAACAATACAAAGTACGAATACTCGTACACGGTCTCTAAGGACCAATAACACATAAAAAGTATACCACACAATACCTCAGTTTGAAAAATTTAATAGAATAGCTGAGGTTATTTGTCATGCTCAAAAATAGTACTATCAAGTTCAAATATTTTTTTATAACTACTTGACTAATCGTAGGAAATGAGGCTGGGACAAAACCCACCTCTAAGACGAAAAAAACGGTGAAATTTTACGACAAGTAAAATTTCACCGTTTTGCTTATTTTTACAATAAAAAATAAGGACAACTTCTGATAAAATTAAGTTACCATACCAAATCTAATCAGAAAGAAGTGTCCTTATGTTTAAAGATTATACCATGAATCAAATCGTTTTGCCTCTAGATTTAGAAGTAAAGTTACAAAATAATGATATTGCCTTCCATGTCCATCATTTAGTGGAAAGTATTCCTCAAGAAGCGTTTGAACCATTTCTTCGAAACGAAGGTTGTCCTGCTTATCATCCACGCATGATGCTTAAAATTATTCTATGTGCCTACACTCAATCTGTCTTTTCGGGGCGTAAAATGGAGGCCCTATTAAAAGACAGTATCCGTATGATGTGGTTAGCTCAAGGGTATGAACCAAGCTATCGTACAATTAACCGATTTCGCGTTCAACCAGAAGTAAAAGATTTAATTCGTCAATGTTTCATCCAATTTCGCTGCCAATTGATCGAAGAAAAACTGATCGATCAAGAAGCGATATTTATCGATGGCACAAAGATTGAAGCGAATGCGAATAAATTTACGTTTGTCTGGAAGAAAGCGATTGAGAAATTTCATCAGAGTTTAATTGATAAGTCAAACCAGTTGTACAATGAGTTGCTTGAGAACGAAATCATACCCCAAATGGAACGGGAAAGTGATGAACAGCTATCATTTGGAGAGCTCACTCAAATGGTTCAAAAAGTAGACGAAGTAGTGACCGAATATGATAAACAAATGGAAGAATCTTCAGACGTTACTGAACGAAAAGCCTTACGAAGTGAACGAAAATACCCGAAACAAGTGCGTAAACAGTTGATTGATTTTGTCTTGAGAAAACGGAAGTACCAACAGGATTTTAAAATCTTTGGACCACGTAATAGCTATTCTAAAACAGATCTAGATGCGACATTTATGCGAATGAAAGATGATTATATGAAAAACGGGCAATTGAAAGCTGGTTACAATGTACAAATCGCAACGGAAGGTCAATATGCGCTTGCTTATAGTTTATTTCCAAATCCCACAGATACACGTACGTTAATTCCATTTTTAGATGAGATAGAGCAACATTATTTCGAGTTACCGAAACATATTGTTGCAGATGCAGGTTATGGTAGTGAACAAAACTTTAGTGATATTCTCTCAAACAGAAACCGAGAAGCACTGATAACATATAACATGTTTTTGAAGGAACAAAAGAAAAAGTACAAACAAAATACATTTAATCCTGATAACTGGGAATATGATCAAGAAACCGATACATATATGTGCCCTAATCAGAAGCGTTTAGAATTTCAATATCATTCTGTCCGAACGGACGCTACAGGTTTCCAAAGGAGTTTCAAAATCTACGAGTGCGAAGACTGTTCAGGATGCCCATTCCGCTCATCATGTACCAAGGCAAAAGAAGGAAACAATCGAAAACTAATGGTGAACAAAAAATGGGAACAGCAAAAAGAATATGTGAGAGCGAAGCTTTCAGAAGAGAAAACGAGTGCCATCTATCGAAAACGCAAAACCGATGTGGAACCAGTTTTTGGATTCTTGAAGGCTAATTTGCGTTTCACTCGATTTTCTGTACGAGGAAAATCGAAGGTGGAAAACGAAATGGGCCTCGCGTTAATGGCAGTGAATTTAAGAAAATTCACTGCCATTAACTAAAATAATAGAAGAATTAACACGAAAAAATAGAGAAAGGTGAATTTGAGTGGACTCAAATTCACCTTTCTCTTTATTAGAGGCTAGTTATGTCCCAGCCTCTCTTTTAATGCAATTTCTTTTTATCATCTGCAAGGAATTCTTTATATTTTGGGTTTTCTGCTACAAATTCATGAAGCTTTCCACCGTAGTTCTCAATCCACTGACTAACAACTCGTTCCGTTACTTCTTCTCCTTGATATTTACGACCCGCTTTAGCATAGGTTGACTCAAAATCTTCCCATAATAATTCCACCCATGTTTGTGCTTGGCCTACTGAAATAAACGAATTAAGCTCCAACAGCCGCTCCACTAATTTCTTCTGTGCTTCATGCATTATTTTATTCCTTCTTTCTTTTTTTGTATTTACTAATAGATTGCAGGTGATTAACAAATACTATCCATTGTAATAAACAAAGTTGAAGTTTATTACCTTTGACTTAGTTGATTCTTTGGAGGTATGACGATGGGAAATGTAGATAATACAAATGATGTTAAGCTTGAGGGAGAACCGAGAGCAAAAACAGAATACGCTTCGAAAAGAGCCAATGGCACAATCAATACACATCCTCAAGAGAGAATGCATGCTTCCTCACATCGCAAACCAAAAAAATAAACAGTTCTTTATTCTGTAGGAAAGAGGGAGAGACCATCTTTTGGTCCCTCCACTCTTTTCCTTATGCTTTCTTCTTTAATAATGCGATTGGAATCCCCTCTTCTTGGCTTCCATCTACTTGTCGCTTTCCCCACGCAAAAACGCCGTTCATATAATCGATTTGAAAAAGAACTCCTGGATCGCCTTCTATTTCATATATTTCATTAGCTTTATAATCTTTAGGATTTAATAAATACGATTTGGCAAGAACTGCTTTTCTTTCTAAAACAGCATATTCATTAACCATACCAAGCTGCTCAGCTTTTTTTGCTTGATCATTTAAAGTGGATATTTCCATACGGAGCTCATGTTCTGTCATCATGCTATATCTTTTTGTCAGCATTTATATTCCCCTCCACTACCAACTAGTTTAATAAAAATCCTCAGAATCGGCAAAAAATTAGCTTTCATTTCTAATAAAGTTTGTTGTTAACACTACACTGATAACTAATTAGTCTTCATTTTCTATTTCGTCTAAATACTGTTCGATAAGATCCATAGAGAATCCTTTACGGTATAAGAACTGCTTCATTTTTTGCTTGAATTCATATCCAGTGAACTTGGCAAATTTTCTTCTTGCCTTCTCCCCATGGATACGAACGGTTTCTAATTCATCTGTATCCATTTCCACAATCTCCGGCATCCTTTTTACTTGTTGGATAATATCAGAGGTATATCCCTTTCTAACAAGAGTCTGCTCTAATTTCTGGATGATAATCTTCTTAGAATCCTTTTTCTTGCCAGCCAAAAACTTCGCAACAATTTTCTTCGCTGCTTGCATTTGGTCCTCATAGGAAAGCTCCTCCATCGAACGTTCGATTAATTCCCGCTGGATCCCTTTTTCCCTTAATTCTCGTTTAATCGTTTCTGCTCCTTTGGTTGTCGTATTCCGTTGAGTGCGAACATAGGAAAAAGCGTAATCTTCATCATCGATGAATTTCATTTCCTTTAATTTTGTCATTACCTCTGCTATCAATGCATCATTTTCCATTTTAGCGGAAAGATGCTTCCTTACTTCCATTTCCGTTCTTTTTACCTTAGACAAATACCGAACGGCCATATGATATCCTTTTCTTATTTCATCTGTATATTGGATTTCATTTAATAAGAGCGAATCTAGCTCCATCCCTTTTCGCAGCTTATATTTAATTAGGACTGTTTCATCGACGCTAAATGCATACACATCTTTTCCCTGTTTCAGGGTAAAAATATTATAACGGTCATTCAATTCCTTCTGTCTTGTTATTTTGCTTATAATCATTCCAATCACCACATTATCTATTTTTCGCCTTCTCTAAATCATCTAATGCGAACTTTATCTATTTCAAATGTAGCACATAAAAGGTGGAAAGACATACTTTTGCCTCTCAATTAATTTACCTTCGCATTTTGAATCTATTTTATATAACTAGGGAAGAATAAAGAACATAGTAGAAAAAATGGAAAGGATTGTTGTGATATGGAAGGGAAGAAAAAGCAAAAAACAAAACACACACTATCTAGCATGCAAGCCGTAACCTATCAACATGAATTCAAAATGGCTGATCGAGCAGCTAATAGAAAAGATACTAAATAACCGTTTAGAGGAAGAGATGATTCATCTCATTCTCTTTCTCTACCACTTTTTTTAAAACCCTTACATTTTTGTGGATAACCAAAACCTAATTCTGTTGATAATGTGGATAACCCTGTGGAATACTTTATTTTCAGGATTTATCTTGTTAGTAATTAAGTTGATAACCTCTCCGTTTTTCCACAGTCACTATTGTGATTATTTTCTGAAAAAAAACATCAAAAGGCTTCCCTGTTCTTATACCTAATTTGTTTTAGTTTTTTCACTAGAAATAATGCTGAAAGAGTATTTTATTTCCCCATCTACCATTCTAAAAACGAAGAACCACTTAATCACTGCAGAAATTAAGTGGTCCATCATGATTTATTTCACTTTCATGGCCCGTTTTCGTTTAACTAAGGATATACTTAAGCCCGCAGCCAATAGGAATAATCCTCCGATTATCCAATTATATTCGTTTGTTGCAGTGTTCGGTAATGCTTTCCCTGTGTTGTCAGTCTGCGGATTTTCAGCACTTGGCTTATCTGTTCCCGGCTTTTCTGCTCCTGACTTATCTGCTCCCGTCTCTTCTGTTCCTGGCTTTTCTGTTCCCGGCTCTTCTGCTCCTGGCTCTTCTGCTCCCGGCTCTTCTGTTCCTGGCTCTTCTGCTCCTGGCTCTTCTGCTCCTGGCTCTTCTACTACTGGATTTTCAAAAAGTGATTGGATTTCTGTTTCTGTAAGAACAAGTCCATCATATACGCGTACTTCATCCATTAAACCTTTAAAGGGCATGTCCCAATAGTTTACACCTAAACTAAATTGGGCATTAACGGTTGTAAAGACATCTGGAAAATTCCCATCAGAAAATTTTTCCTCTCCATTAATGTAAACCTTTGCCTCTCCTTCATTTACCGTAAATCCGAAATGTGTCCATTCATTTTTGGGGATTATAGAGTCAGATACCGCATCATACCATTGGTCACCATTATGGGACCATACCTTTGTCACATTCTGTGCATTCGGCACAAGACTAATCCAATTATTCTCTGTTCTCGCACCGAAGAAAGTCGTTGTAAATTCCGTGATTTCTTCCGGTTTTATCCAAAGTGATAGGGAATACTTATTACTTGCAATTAAACCATCTGCCAATTTAAGTCCAGATTCTCCGTTAAATTTAGCAGCATTCCCTGCAATACCCTTTGCAAACGTAACTTCCCCGCCTGTATTGTGAATGCGATCACCTGTTACTATTGCATCGGCTTGATTACCAGATCGATCTGCAAACCCATCATTAAAGTCATAATAGGCAGTTAATCTCCCTTCCTCTTCTGCTAATACATGAACCATTACAGACAATGATTCTTTCGCATCCCCTAAAGTAATAGTTGCTGTTAATTTTACATCAGCATTTTCAGAACCAAATGGCGGTCTTGTTACAATCCCATCATTGGAAATGATTTCTGGCTGTGAAGATACCCAGACAATGGCTGTACCTTGTGCTGCTTGAGTTGGCAAGGAGATATCCTTGATTACCTCGGTCGGAATGGCCTTAATTAGTTCCGCTTTCACACTTGCTACCACTTCTTGGTTTGATTTACTATCCCCACGACTCCCCCAAATTACCACTCCTTCACCAGACATGGCACTAAAGGTCATCACCCATTTCGCGGTCGCAGGATCATATTGACGAATAAATACGCCATCATATATTTGCCCTTCTATCTCAACTTCCACTCTGTAATCATCGTATAGCTTCCATGTCCCACTTACAGCACCGGAAACTGTCTTATCTGCATTTAATTTAATCCATTGCGATTCTGTTAATTTCCCCGTAATTTCTTTGCCGTGATTGATATACTTATAATCACCAACAATATCTTTCTCAGACACAGTCTCTATTGTTTCACCCGCATATTGAAATGGAGTTGGCACTGGCCATTTCTCCTTGTTTTTAAAGGTTTGATGGACACGCACTTGATGCAGTTCTCCTTGTTGAGGGAATCGAGCATGTGTCACAATAAACTCTTTGCCAAGTTCTTCTTCTATCAAAAAAGAATTATGTCCTGGTGACATATAGCCTGTTCCTATCCCACTGCCATCTTCTCCAAAATCTCTTTTAAACAAGAAATTTCCCATCATTTTATTCCCAATTTCTTTATGATCATCATTGCTCGGGAAATTTCCTGGACCTAAATTAAAGCTTTCTGGAAAAACAGCAGCATTGCCAGATGCGTCTTCATACGGTCCATCAATCTTTTTTGATCTGAACTGCCTCATTTGATAACCACCGTCAGAAGCTAATCCACCGTACGTAATGTAAAGATAGTAATACCCTGTTTCCTTATCGTAGACAGCATATGTTCCTTCCCCAGATCTTCCATATCCTCCAGCAATCTTCGTACCGAAATATCGATCAACTATTCTGCCATCCGAGGTTTTTCCATCCTTTCTAGGATAAATGGGTACACCAGTTTTCTTATCTAGCGGCAAAATAAACGTTCCACCTGACCAGGAACCATATGTCATCCATAAATCTCCATTCTCATCATAGGGAATATTTGCATCAATCGCATTCGTATAAAGGGCGTTATTATAATTTCCCTCACTTGTAAACCAATCTGGATTTACATTATCTAAAGTACCGTCTGCAATCAACTCTGCGATATTCGTATTTTCCCAATGTTTATTAATCACACTCTTATTATCAGTCGTTTCATAATTGGTAAAACCAGAATATATAATAGTATCCCTATAATCATAAGGTCCCTCTATATTTTTCGATACAGCAATGCCTATCGCTGAACGAATATAGGTAGAAGAGACACTATAATACAACATATAAGCTCCCTTTGAACCATCATCCCAAGCATAATCTTTATTCCAAAAAATATCAGGAGCCCATACAGAATAGCCCCCAGTGCTATCTGCATCATTTTCCCCTGCCCATTTAAAAGACTCTGCAAGATTTTCAGACAAATTCCCATAGATTGGATTATTTTCTGGCGTTTGATATTCACTTGTCACCAGAGAAGTCCAATTCATTAAGTCCGTTGATTTGGCTGCTGCTATATGTGATCCAAAAACATAATAAGAGCCATTATCCCCTTTAATGATGGACGGGTCGTGAACGGAAACATGCTGAAATTCGATCGAATCATCTTGAGAGCCTTCTGCCTTTACCTGTTTCTCCTTTACATAAGGCCATGGAAATAGTACGATTATGACCAACAAAAAAAATAGCCATTTTTTTATCACACACTTCACCGTTTCATTCTCCCCTTCACTGCGTTAGTTTGTAAACGCATACATTTCTATCCATAATAAATCCCATCTTATCTACATTTTTTGATAGGAAGTCTCGTGGTGTACAGAACCAAAGTGAACGTTCAAATTTTTTATGTAAAATGGGGTACAATATGGATGCCTTTCGATGATACTAACATTTAATTAACCACATTAAATTAACTTTTTTATTAATTATATTCCCACTCCTTTCTTAGCTTCCAGCTTACACTACTCTCCATTAGCTTACTATATCCCCACTTCTTAAACAATATAAAAAGTCGCATTTTAGAGAAACTTCATAGATTTAAAGATGCTAATCTACTTACTACCCTATGTTTATCTCCCCTAATAAGTACTATTTTTAAATTACAAAAATAAACGATAAGTGTTTTTCACCTCACCTTAATTAACATAATTATTAATTAAAATAAGATAAAACCACCCTCATCGGTAGAAGCGTTATGTTTCCTCTGATATTGGAAAAACAAGATTATTACATTCCTATTATCCAGGAAAAATTCGACAAAACGCATTCATTCTTCCAATATTCCCCTTTAAAGTAGCTGAAAATTCCCTCTTGTTTCAAGTAAGCAATTTCGGGAAAATAGAATTAACTAATACTTTTATTTAAATAGGCAGACTCTAATTTGTACGTTTTGATTAGGCTCGTGCTATAATTAATAAATAGTATTAATTTTGTAAAAATGTTAAAGGAGATCTGTTTATGACAAAATTCACTGGCTACATTGGCACATATACAAAAAAGACTAGTAAAGGTATTTATTCATTTGTATTAGACACAGACGCAAAAAAAATCACATATGTTTCTCTAGTGGCTGAAATTGAAAACCCTACCTATTTAACGGTTACAAACGATAATCAACATTTATTCGCAGTCGGTAAAGAAGGCTCTTTAGGCGGCGTTTCTGCTTACACTATTGATTCAGATGGCAGTCTTGCCCTTATTAACAGCGAATATACGGAAGGAGCATCTCCTTGCCATGTAAGTGTAAACGCAGACAAAACGCTTGTTCTTTCTGCAAACTATCATAAAGGAACTGCCGAATCCTATCCGGTACATACAGATGGCTCATTAAGCAGTGCTGCATCTATCATTGAGCATTCAGGGACAGGCCCAAATCCAGCTCGTCAAGAAAAACCCCATATGCATTTTGCTGGATTCAGTCCTAATGATCAATATGCAGTTTCTGTTGATTTAGGAACAGACCGAGTAGATACGTACAAGCTTGTTGATGGAAAGCTAGAAGAAGTCAGCAGTTTATCCGTTAAACCTGGAAGTGGTCCAAGACATATTGCCTTCCATCCTAATGGCAAATTTGCTTATGTCATGACAGAATTAAGCAATGAAGTCATTGCATTATCTTTTAATGCTGAAACTGGAGCATTCGAGGAATTACAATACATCTCTACACTACCAATTGATTTTACGGAAAATAGCCAAGGAAGTGCTATCCATCTTTCTTCAGACGGAAACTATGTTTATGCAGGAAATCGCGGTCATAATTCAATTGCGATTTTCCAAGTAAATGGGGAAACTGGTCAATTAACCTTTATTGACAGAACTTCAACAGAAGGAAACTGGCCGAGAGATTTCGTTCTAGATCCAACAGAACAATTCTTGCTTGCATCCAATGAACAATCAGATACCCTTACTTTATTTGAAAGAGATACAGTTACTGGAAAACTAACTTTATTGCAATCAGAGATAGAAGCACCAGAACCAGTATGTGTAAAATTCTTAAATAATTAATTCAGTCATAAAAAAGGAGAAGGT
This sequence comes from Niallia sp. FSL W8-0177, assembly GCF_038006285.1. Lineage (NCBI taxonomy): Bacteria > Bacillati > Bacillota > Bacilli > Caryophanales > Bacillaceae > Niallia > Niallia sp. FSL W8-0177. The sequence goes on along the minus strand of NZ_JBBOUX010000001.1, from coordinate 106,039 downwards.
CTCATAAAAAGCCTTCTCCTTTTTCTCTATCCTTATGCTAAGTAAGCTTCCTGCACTTGTTTATTGGTAATCAACTCTGCTCCTGTTCCTTCTAATACAATTTCTCCTGTTTGAATGACATACCCTCTACTGGCAATTTGCAATGCTTGAAAGGCATTCTGTTCTACTAATAAAATTGTCATTCCTTGGTTATTGAGTTCTTTAATAATTTCAAAGATTTGCTCGACAATAATTGGCGCAAGTCCCATTGATGGTTCATCCAACATTAGTACTTCTGGCTGCATCATAAGCGCTCGCCCTATTGCCAGCATTTGCTGCTCGCCACCACTCATGGTTCCTCCTTTTTGCTCGACTCTTTCTTTTAATCTCGGAAAATACTCAAATACTTTTTGCATTCTTGCTTCCATTAATTGTTTATCCTTTACAGCAAAAGCGCCAATTAATAGATTTTCTCGTACAGATAGCTTAGGAAAAATCCGCCTTCCTTCTGGCACTTGGGAAATCCCTAAAACGGCTGTCTTATGGGCTGCTACATTAGCAATATCTTTTCCATTAAAAAGAATACTGCCTTTTTTGATTGGAACCTGCCCGCTAATAGATTTAAGAGTCGTCGATTTGCCAGCACCATTACTTCCAATGAGGGTAACGATCTCTCCTTTATCAACATGTAAACTAATTCCTTTTAATGCCTGAATTCCTCCATACCAAGCTTCTATATCCGTTAATTCAAGTATCTTTTCCATGCTGCTTCCCCCTTTAAGCAAGTGATACTGCTCCTTTTCCTAAATAGGCTTCAATTACTTTCGGATTGGAACGTATCTCTTCCGGACCACCTTCTGCAATTTTTTCTCCATGATCCAATACGATGATATGGTTTGAAATTTCCATCACCAGCTTCATATCATGTTCAATTAAAATAATGGTCAAATCATATTTCTTACACATATCTTGAATTAAACCAGTTAATAGACTTGTTTCCTTCGGGTTCATACCAGCAGCAGGCTCATCTAATAATAAAACGCTAGGCTTTGTAGCTAGAGCACGAGCAATTTCTAATCTCCGTTGTGCTCCATATGATAAATTTGCCGCTGCTTCATTTAATAGATCAGCAAGCCCAACATATTCTAATAGGCGATATGCCTCTTTCATTGCTTTCTCTTCCTCCTGTTTAGCCTTTGGCAATTGAAGCAATGTCCCAACCAAGCTGCCTTTGATATGGTTATGCATTCCGACCATGACATTTTCCAATACGGTAATATCACTGAAAAGGCGGATATTCTGAAAGGTTCTGGAAATTCCTTGTTTCGCTACGACATGCGGCTTAAGCCCGGCAATTGTTTTTCCGTCAAGGAGAATTTCCCCAGATGTCGGTTTATACACCCCTGTTATCATATTGAAAAAAGTCGTTTTTCCCGCTCCATTCGGTCCTATTACCGCTGTGATGGAATTCCTCTCGACAGACATATCAATATTGGAATTCGCAACAAGTCCACCAAACTTTTTCGTTAGTCCTTTCACTTCGAGTATATTCATTTGTGCCCCTCCTTAAGCAATATAGTAGACTCCTGCTTTTCTGCTATGCTCTCTTTTAATTTCTTGGCATTAACCTTTTTATTTTTTGCCGGTATTAATCCTTGTGGACGATATAAGGTCATAATAATTAAAAGGGCACCGAAGATAAATCTTTGCATTTTTGCTGGAGATAAGGCATCAGGAATAGTGGTTACTTGGCTTAGCCACCCCGTTAACTCGGTTAGCACCTGTAAGTTTAATATCGTTACAACTGCCGCTCCTAGAATAACACCTGGCACACTTCCCATTCCTCCAAGGATGACCATAACAAGAATGGTCGTAGATTCTAAGTAAGTGAAACTTGTTGGATCCACAAACATTTGCTTTGCGGCAAACACAACTCCCATCATTCCGGAAAAGGATGCCCCAATAGCAAATGCCGTCAACTTTGTTTTTACAAGGGGAATTCCCATCGCTTGTGCAGCAATCTCATTTTCTCTGACCGCCTTCCAAGAACGGCCTAATTTTGTATGTTCCATTCTAGTCACAGCATAAATTACAATAATAAACATAACTAGCACAATATAATAGAATTGGTTCGGCTGTGACAAAGTAATACCAAATAATTCAGGCTGTTGAATACTTGGCAGCCCCATCGCTCCATTCGTGATATTTACTGGCTTATCTAAGTTATTAAATACAATCCGGATTATTTCCCCAAAACCTAATGTAACAATAGCCAAATAATCTCCTTTTACTCTTAATACTGGAATCCCTAATAAAACCCCAAATAGAGCAGCTACAAATAAACCAATGATAATAAAAAACCAAAAGCTATTTCCGGACAATGGATATGTTCCAAAGGGCATGAAGTTATTCGCTTGTGCTGTCGCAAACACGCCATATGTGTAGGCGCCAACAGCAAAGAAAGCAACAAATCCTAAATCAAGCAACCCTGCAAGACCAACAACGATATTCAGCCCTAAAGCCATACAAACATAAATCCCTACCATAGTTGCTACTTCCATATATGCTTGATAGGATGGCCCTTGACTAGCTGAAATCGGGAGAACAATCACTAAAATAAGTAAAGCAATTCCCCACTTCATTTTATTTCCAAGATTCATATAATATAGGAGTAATAGCGATAGCAATAATAGTAAAAAGGCAATCACTGATTTTTGCGAGAAAGCCAATGCAGCAGTTGTCACCAATACATAAGCAAAGAAAAGAATAATTTGGGCAACTTTATTTGTTTGGATGGTTTTAATCATGTTAGCCATCTTTTCCACCTACACTTTCTCTGCTACGGCTTTGCCAAATAAGCCTTCTGGTTTAAAAATAAGGACGATAATCAATATGGCAAATGCAACAACATCTTTATATTCTGCTCCCATAATCCCGCCTGTGATAACCGACAGATTCGCTGCGGTGAACATTTCAATCAGTCCAATTAACATACCGCCGAGCATCGCTCCGCGTATATTGCCAATTCCGCCTAAAACTGCGGCAGTAAAAGCTTTAAGTCCTAGTATAAATCCAATGTACGGATCGATTGTTCCATATTGAACAGCAAATAATACACCAGTGGCGCCGCCTAAAGCAGATCCTACAAAGAAAGTGACAGAGATAACCTTATTCACATTAATAGACATTAAAGATGCCGTGTCTCTATCTTGCGCCACAGCTCTCATCGCCATGCCCCACTTTGTTTTGTTAACAAAAAAATCTAATCCTACCATCAAAATAACGGCTACTATAATAACAACTAAAAACGAGCTTTTAAAACTTGCAGCATGAGAACCGAAAACAGATCCGATATTTATTTTGTCAGAAAATAGATTAGGCGAAGTAATTATGTAATTCCCTTTGAATAATTCTGTAATGAAACGAACGATATCCTGTAGTAAAAAGGAGATACCAATAGCTGAGATAAGAGCAATTAACTTTGGTGCTTTTCGCAGTGGACGATAAGCGACTCTTTCGATTCCCATTCCTAAAAAACCTGTGATGAGACTAGTAATTAGGAGCATGACAATTAAGGAAAGTACAGCAGGCAGCATCGAAGTCCATCCTAGACTTGTTAAAGTAATTAAGATGGCCGTGCCAATGAATGCACCTGACATAAATATTTCCCCATGAGCAAAATTTATCAATTCTAATATTCCATAAACCATTGTGTATCCCAATGCAATAACGGCATACACCGCTCCTAATGTTAATCCATCAATTAAAACTTGCGGTAATGTTTGTAAAATTTCAGTTAGCATTCTCTTCCCCACACTTTTGATTTAATGGTTTTAGTAGATAGAGTTTAACCGCATAAGATGAAAGATTTCCCGCTACGGTTACTCAACAGATTCATTCTATTGACGTAATCACCATATATGCTGATTTCTATCTACTAAATAGCTAAGATTAATTTCCGGCATTTTAGTTCTTTACAAATAAAAAGGACGATTGATATTCATGTCCTTTTTATTTACTCGTTTATTGGCTAATTTCTCCATCTAATGTAGCTGGGTATTTGGCTTCATCAAATTTATAAATAAAGATTTTTGCGAATTTATTATCTCCTTTCTCATCAAATCCAACTTCTGTCACTACCCCTTTGTAATCTTGTGTAGCACGCACAGCTTTAGTAACCTCTTCACGTGTTGGTAATTTGTTATCATTCTCTTTAATTGCTTTTTCAATGCCTGCTAGTAAAACTGCTGCAGAGTCGTATGCATAGGCAGAATAGGACTCAATGTTTTTGCTGAATGCTGCTTTATAATCTTCAGCAAATTTTGTTCCTTCTTCTGATTGGGTTGTATCACCGGCAACGGAAGTAATGAAGGTATTTTTCACAGCATCTCCTGCGATTTCAACAAAAGTAGATGAGTCTAAACCATCTCCACCCATGAATGGAATATCTAATCCTTTTTCACGTGCTTGCTTTACCAAAATTCCCCCTTCTGCATAAAGGCCACCGTAATAGATTAGATCAGGTTTTTTAGAGGCTACTTGGTTTAAAACACCGTTAAAGTCTTTTTCACCAACGGTAATTCCCTCATAACCAACAACTTCAGCTCCTAAATCTTCCGCTGCTTCTTTAAAGGCATCTGCTAGACCTGAACCGTAAGCTGTTTTATCTTGAACAACAAAAATTTTCTTTGCCCCTAAAGTTTCCACGGCATATTGTGCCCCAGCAGGACCTTGGAAATCATCGCGGGCAACAACACGACTCACTGTTTTTAAACCGCGATCCGTATAGTCAGTGGCTGTACTTGCCGGAGATACACTTACAAGATTATTTTTTTCATAAACTTCAGATGCTGGAATGGAAACACCTGAGTTTAAGTGACCGACTACCCCTAATACAGATTTATCCGCAACCACTAAGTTAGCATTAGCAACCCCTTTTTTCGGATCTCCCTGATCATCCTGTGCATCTAATTTAAGTTCGAATCCTAATTCAGCAAACTTATCCTTTTGTTGATCAATAGCCAGCTGCGCTCCTAATTTAATTGCTTCCCCTAATGTAGCGCTGCCTCCAGAAAGTGGTGATTGTGTAACAATTTTAATTACTTTTTTGTCTCCTGAATCCCCTGAATCCGAGTTTGTGTTTGAAGCACAACCACTCATAAATCCTAAAGCTAATGTTGCAGTCATCGCGAAAGAAAGTACTTTTTTGGATAACATAATATGCCCCCTATCATTGTCTTTTTATCTATGAAACGACAGGATATTTTCCCAATTGCTCCTGTTCCATGTTTGGATTATAATCTTCTTCTAGACAAGTGTCTTTCATATTGTCAGAAAATTTAACAGTATATTTTTCTGAAAAGTTAATATATTCTGAAGCTTTTCTTCGTACTTCGAAATGATTAGGAATGATTGGTTGTTCCGCATATTGGACATTTGTTGGGGGGAAATTTAATTTAGTTTGAGGATTGGATGAGAGAAAAGATAGCAAATGATTGGGCATTACTTTCTAATATGGGGAGGTTGAGTGGAGATCATTCGCTTTGTGGGTGTGGTGGAAACGGGGTAGTTTCGTTGTCAAATTGTCTATTTTATCGTTTTATTAGTGATTTTTTAGCATTTTTTCTGAGATTAATAGAATTCTACACTCAAATTGAATGTAGAGGGTCTGAGTTTGGCTGATATCAGCCAAACTTTTCGACTTATCAGCCAAACTCTACGGCTTATCAGCCAAACTCTTCGACTTATCAGCCAAACTTTCGACTTATCAGCCAAACTCCTCGACTTATCAGCCAATCTCTCGACTTATCAGCCAAACTACTGATTTATCAGCCAAACTACTGACTTATCAGCCAATCTCTACAACTTATCAGCCAATCTCTACAACTTATCAGCCAATCTCTACAACTTATCAGCCAAACTTTACGACTTATCAGCCAAACTTTCGACTTATCAGCCAAACTACCGATTTATCAGCCAAACTACTGATTTATCAGCCAAACTCTCGACTTATCAGCCAAACTACCGATTTATCAGCCAAACTACCGATTTATCAGCCAAACTACTGATTTATCAGCCAAACTACCGATTTATCAGCCAAACTACTGACTTATCAGCCAATCTCTCGACTTATCAGCCAAACTACCGATTTATCAGCCAAACTACCGATTTATCAGCCAAACTACTGATTTATCAGCCAAACTACCGATTTATCAGCCAAACTACTGACTTATCAGCCAATCTCTACAACTTATCAGCCAATCTCTACAACTTATCAGCCAAACTTTACGACTTATCAGCCAAACTTTACGACTTATCAGCCAAACTTTACGACTTATCAGCCAAACTCTCGACTTATCAGCCAAACTCCTCGACTTATCAGCCAAACTACTGATTTATCAGCCAAACTCTCGATTTATCAGCCAAACTCTCGCCAATATCAGCCAACTTGCAAAGTTATCAGCCAAACTCTCGATTTATCAGCCAAACTACCGATTTATCAGCCAAACTCTCGATTTATCAGCCAAACTCTTCAACTTATCAGCCAAACTCTCGATTTATCAGCCAAACTACTGATTTATCAGCCAAACCTCTCGACTTATCAGCCAACTTGCCCGTTATCAGCCAAACTCCTCGACTTATCAGCCAAACTCTCGCCAATATCAGCCAAACCAGGGTCAACTTATCCCCAAGGCATATCTGTACTAATAACACTTGCAAATGCCTTACTATGTTCTCTTCTATCTTTACGTATTTTTACGCGTTGTTCTGCTGTGTTATAAAGCATGGTCTCTTCCTCGGACTGGGGGATTACTTTAGGAACCCGTCTTGGCTTGCCGTTCTCATCTAATGCAACAAAGGTTAAAAAAGATGTAGCAGCGAGCTTTCTTTCCCCTGTTTTTAAATTTTCTGCTATTACCTTCACAAAAACTTCCATCGATGATTTTCCTGTATGTGTTACATAGGATTCTAAACATACAGAATCTGTCGGGCGAATAGGAAACAGGAAATCAACGGAGTCCGTTGAAGCTGTGACTACATCGCTTCTTGAATGTCTCGATGCAGAAATAGAGGCCACATCATCTATATAACTCATCAGTTTCCCTCCAAATAAGGAATTATGGTTATTTGTATCAATTGGGAATATTCGGCTTGTTTTTACTACTAATGATTCCTTGCAATATTTTTCTTCTTGAACTGTCATTCCGAACAGCCCCCTTTTTTTAAGTAAGTATTGAAAATTGTAATAGAAATATTGTAGATCTACCATCTGAATTTTGTAAAGATAAATGTCCTCCCTGTGCTTTGGCGAGCAGAAGACTATATGGCAATCCTAAGCCGAGCCCACGCTCGATATCTTTCTTATTTTTCCCTCGATAAAATCGTTCAAAAATATAAGCTTGTTCTTCTTTTGGTATGCCATAGCCATTATCTTCAACTAAAATTTTGATGTTCTGGTCATCATGGGTTAATCGGATTGTTATTTTTCCACCCTGCTTCCCCTTGATTGCATGTAAGCTATTATTTAATAAATTTACGATAATTTGTTGAAAACGAACACTATCAAGCATGGTAAAAATCGGCTTTTCTGGATTTATAAAGGTAAGTTTCGCAGAGGACAAAGACTCCGTATGGACAATTTCCCATTGATAAATAATTTCTTTTAAAGTCGCCTGTACATTCAGCTTTTCCTTATTCACTTTAATTGAACCAGCACTAAAGCTATTAAAATCTAGTAAATCCTCTACCATGCTTTGCAGTCTGCCAGCTTCTTTTAAACTCATCGATAAAAATTGGCTTTTCTTCTTTTCTGGAATGACATTGTCATTGACAGCTTGAATTAAAGCACTGATAGAGGTGATCGGTGTTTTTAATTCATGGGTAACTCCTGCGAGCAATTGTGTCCGTAAACTTTCCAATGCATAGAGGCGCTTAGTCATTTCGTTAAAAGACAGCATCAATTGGTATAACTCTTTTTCCTGCACTTCTTCATTTAATGTAATGTGATAGTTACCATTCATTAATTGTTGAGCAGCGTTGGCAACCTCTTCAACCGGCTTTGCCATCTTTTTAGATAAAGAATAAATAACGAACCAGCCTAGCAGCGCCAAACTAAGAAGCAACAATCCCAGTAATTGATATTCTTCCTTATTTAAATGCTGCAGTTGATTATGCGGCTGAATGATATAGACTGAACCTGTTGGCGTCCCATCCTTTAGAATAGGGGCTATGACAACTGATGCTTTTTGATTATTCCAGAGCGTGACCTTTTTAATCGTTAATTCACTGACTAAGGGCAAAGACTCAATTAGCTGCTGTTTTTCGCGAGAATCTGGTGGGAAGTTCTGATTCATAGAGCGGATATTACCGGCAGCATCTTTTAGAAAAACATCTAGTGGCTGCCCTTCATTGATAAACTTCTGTCTATCCTGCAAAAATGGCAGACGAATATCCTTCAATCTGCCTTCTACCATTTCATTAGCATGCTCCGCTATTTCCTGGGCAACTAATTTTGTTAATTCTAAGCGATTTTCCAAAGCATTATGGCGAATCCACAAAATTGAAATAATCCCGATAATCAAAAGTCCTCCACATAATGTCAGCAAATATCTTTTTGTCCAATAATAGAGAAGAGGCGTTTTTTCTTTATTGTTTTTCCTGAATATAAAATTGATAGCCCAATCCGCGTAATGTTTTAATTTCGCCATCTTTTGGATCCCACCCATTTAATAATTTCCTTATTCTTTTAATCGCTAGATCAACCGCCCGATCACTTCCATCATAGTTATTTCCCCATACATGATCCAGAAGCTGATCCCTTGTAAATGTTTGATTTGGATTGCTTGCTAAAAAGAGAAAGACAGAAAGATCTCGCGGAGTGAAGGGAACCTCAATTCCATTAAGAAAAACTTGATGGGAGACATAATTTATTTTTAAATCGCCATAGTATTTCACTCGCTCATCTTCTTGATAATGGGAGGATCTTCTTAGTACCGCTTGGACACGGGCGATGACTTCCTCCCCTACAAACGGCTTGGTAATATAATCATCCGCTCCATTTTCAAACCCTTTTAGTTTTTGCTCTGTATCTGATAAAGCTGTAAGCATAATAACAGGACATGCCGATTTCTTACGAATAAACGAAAGAACGCTCCAGCCATCTACATATGGCATCATAATATCTAATAGAATAAGGGCAGGAGTTTCTTCCTCTAGCTTCCGTAAAGCCTCTTCTCCATTATAAGCATAATCTACATCATAGCCTGCATTTTCTAAATAAGCTCCTAAAACCATAGAAATTGCTAGTTCATCTTCCACAATTAGAATTTTTCTCATCATTTTTTCCTTATGCTTTATTTTTTCCTAATGAAACTCATTATACCTATTATTGTCAGAAGAAAAAATAGATCAGCCTTCTATCCAGCTGATCTATTCCGCTTATTGATATCTTAATGCTTCAAGGGGACTTAAGTTAGATGCTTTGTTCGCTGGAAAAATCCCAAAGATAATGCCAATTAGTACAGAGAAACTAACGGAACCACTGACAACCCACCACGTAATCTGGGAAGTCATCTCTAATGTGCTCGACAATATGTCTGCACTAGCGATTCCAATAGCTGCTCCTAAAATTCCGCCTAATGCACTAAGTACAATAGCTTCAATTAAAAATTGGAGCATAATATCTTTTTTCCGAGCACCTATTGCTTTTCTAATCCCAATTTCCCTTGTTCTTTCTGTAACCGAAACAAGCATGATATTCATAATTCCGATTCCTCCAACGATTAAGGAAATACTTGCTATGCCGGCTAATAACAATGTCATCGTATTGGAAACAGAATCAAGGGCCTCCGATACAGAAGATTGATTCCGCACAGAATAAGTAGTTTCATCTCCATCAAACTGATTGTATAATTCTTGCTTCATTTTTGCCATTCCCATTTCAACTGAATCCTCATCCGTCATAAGCACTGTTGCTGAAGTTACATAGGTTTGACCGATAAAGCGTTGTGCTGTTGTAAATGGAATCAGGACAGAATCATCTACAGATCCAGTTAACTCTTCCCCTTTTTCAGCAAGTACTCCGATTACTTTAAATGTTGTTCCATCAATTTGAACGGTTTTATCGACTGGATTTGCGAATCCGAATAACTCGGTTGCTATATTATACCCCAACACCACTACTTTATTGCGATTATCCAAGTCAATGTCCATGACATTTCTTCCTGACTTCAAAGTAATATCCTGTACCTCTTCATAAGAAGTAGTAACACCTGTAACAGTAACTCCAGAGCTTGATGTCGTTCCATTTCTGAGTGTACTGGATGTTGTCACTGTTGGTGAAACAGCCTTTACTTCGTCAAATTCTGCAAATGCCATCAGTTCATTATAATCGACAACCTCTTCCTCACTAGAGTTTCCCGATAAATTTACAGAAACTGTTGTCGTTCCTAAGCCGGCAATGTCATCGGAAACAGAATTGGAGGCTCCCATTCCTAATGAGGTTAAAGCAATAACCGCTGCCACACCAATGATAATACCGAGCATGGTAAGCACTGCTCTTAATTTATTCATTGCTATATTTTTAAAAGCTATCTTGATTGCTTGTCCTAATTTCAAGAGACAACTACCTCCTTTGTCTCTGCTAGGCGACCATCTTGAATGCGAATAACTCGCTTAGCCTGTTTAGCGATTTCTAAATCATGGGTGATTAAAATTATGGTATGTCCTTGTCTATTTAGGTCTTTCATTAAATTCATTACCTCGACTCCTGTCTTACTGTCTAACGCTCCAGTCGGCTCATCAGCAAGCAGGATTGGCGGATTCCCCGCAAGAGCACGGGCAATGGCCACGCGCTGTTGCTGTCCACCAGATAATTCTGTTGGTTTATGTCCCGCTCTTTCCAGTAATCCTACTTTTTTCAATGCCTGCATGGCAATTTCTTTTCTTTCCTTACTTCCGATTCCTCGATAAACCAAGGGCAGCTCCACATTTTCAAAGGCAGATTGTTTCGTAAGCAGATTAAAGGATTGGAAAATAAAACCGATCTTATGATTTCTCACTTCTGCTAACTGTTTGCTTTTTAACGAAAAAACATTTTGCCCGTCCAAGTAATATTCACCAGAATCGGGTGTATCCAAGCAACCGATTATATTCATTAATGTTGATTTACCTGAACCAGACGGCCCAATGATAGCAATAAAATCCCCTTTATTGACTGTAAAGCTTACATTATCCAATGCCGTAACTGTCTCTCCTCCAAGTGTATATTCCTTTTTCACATTTTTTATTTCGACAATTGCATGCTTTTCTATCATTCATTTCTACCTCCAAATCCACCGGAAGGCATTCCGCCGCCTTGGCCTCTGAATTCACCATTTGGCATTTGACCTCTACCTTCTCCATTTGGCATTTGGCCACCACCAGGGAACATTCCTTGTGTTTCACTATCACTTGATGATTCAAATGTTGGCAGTACTACCGTTGTTCCTTCCTCTAAACCACTTTTAATCTCCGCAACTTCTGTATTTTGTAATCCTACTTCCACCGTTTGTTTTGTTGAGGCAGTTTCCTTTGTGCCATCTTCATTAGTAGTTGTGCCATTTGCTACTAGAACATAATATTCTTCATTCTCCTTTTGTACAGCTTCTACAGGAACCGTCACGACATCTTCCGCTTTATCGGTTGTGATAGTAGCTTCTGCTGTCATTCCAACCAACAATCCACTGGGCTTAGTTATTTTCACCGCAACCGCATATTTTGCGACACTAGTACTGTCACTGTTTGCTTCTTTTGCTACACTCGTAACTTTTCCAGTAAACTCTTTGTCTTCCAGTGCACTCACTTTTACATTAACAGCTTGTCCCGCCTTTACTTTCGAAATATCTAATTCATCTACGTTAACTACCATTTCTAGATTGTCATAATCAGTAACTGTTACAACTTCTGTTCCCATTGATACATTGCCATCTTCTGCAACATTTAGAGCTGTAATTTCACCAGAAAAAGTTGCAACAATTGGGTCGAGTGTATCATTCTCGAATGTTACTAGCTCGTCGCCTTCTTCTACCTCATCCCCTACTTCGACTAACACCTCGTCTACTGTTGCATTTCCTTCAGAAGTGAAAGTCTCTTTATTGATAGCTGCAATGCTTCCAGTACCACTTACCTCTATTTCAACATCACCAGCTTCTGCCGTTGCTGTTTGCGACCTAGCCTGTGCTCTTACTTCTGTTTGATTATCATTGCTAAAATAATAATAAGACCCAATCCCCGTCCCTATTACCAAAACTGTTACTCCACTAATAATCCACTTCTTTATACTTTTCTTCATTTTTTGCTTCAACCTCTTTCTATTCTATTTTAATGAATTTACTTGATTCATTGTCTTGCTGTTTACAAGTAATAGAATAAAAGAGTTATGTGTCAGGAAGAAGTCAGGGGAAAACTTTTTTAGGATTTACAATTTTGTTTTGGGGGTGCAGGGGATTGGGCTCTGTTGCTTTTCTTCTTGTTTGTGGTTACAGAGACGGATTCTCTGTTAACTTTCTCCGCTTTTATTAATTAATATTCAATTAATCCGATACCTCTCTAATCACCCAACCTTATCCCTCCATCATCACGGGATAAAATTCCATTGACGAACATAGGCTTCCTATTATATGATAACTTATTGTGTGAAAGTTATTGGATAACGTGGTTCGAGACCATCCCACGTAAAAAAACTAAGGGAGAGAAAAAATGAAAACAAAAACACTTGCAATGAACGGTTTAGTGGCTGCATTGTATGTCGCTGTTACGATTGCGATTGCGCCGATTGGTTTTGGCAGTATTCAATATCGTGTTTCGGAATTATTTAATCATCTTGTTGTATTTAACAAAAAATATATTTATGGAATAGTCGTTGGCGTATTTTTAGCAAACTTATTCCTGTCAACCATTAAGTTATACGATTTAACTTTTGGGGTTGCTCATTCTATTATTTGTTTGTTAATCACAATTGGTATAAGCAAGTTTATTAAAAGTCACCTTTTACGAATGATTATTAATACCCTTGTGTTTACCTTTAATATGTTTATTATTGCCTATCAATTACATCTTGCACTTGGATTCCCTTTCTTAATCACTTGGAGAACAACAGCTATTGGTGAATTTGTTGTCATGGCAATCGGTATACCTATTATGCATTTCTTAAACAAGCGAATTCCCTTTGGGAAGTTAATGGATTAAATACAAAGAGATCAAAATAACCTTGCTCCTTAAGATTATTTTGATCTCTTTATTTTATATGAAATATAATCCAATCATTCTTTGTTTATTTTCTTATTCAATTATCCGTTAACTAGAATTTATATTTCCACTATTAATTCCGATAAATTCATTACCTTTCCACCAACTTTGACATCTATTACTTCTTTTCCTTCAACCATTAATTCAACTTTTATCTCTGAAGGCTTTTTCATCGAATAACCTTGTTCCATTAAATAGGAATAATCACATCCCATTTCTGGATTTTTATACTTAAATAGATAACTAGCAAGGGCGCCATTGGATGTACCAGTAGCAGACTCTTCATTTATACCGTATAAAGGGGCAAAGTTCCTGCAGTAACTATGAGACCCAATCAGAGTTTCAAGTGTGAAAACATGATATCCAACACTATTATATTTATTACAAATTTGGGATACTTTTTTAAGATTTGGGGTAATAGAATTCACAATATTTATATTTTTCACCGGTACAAGTATATCTCTTAGACCTGTTGAAACGATTTGTATTGGTAATTCATCTATCAGATCATATTGATTAATGTTTAAAGAATCAGCAATTTCCTTCTCATTTACTGTTTCATAAAACCTTGGTGTGTTTTGTTCCATCATAATGGTCGAATCTTCCCTTACTTCCACACTTAAAATTCCTGCCTTTGTTTCTTGAAGAAATACCCCTGGCTTAATTATCCCCTTATTCAGGAGTACATAAAATGTTGCTATCGTAGCATGTCCACATAGGTCTACTTCCTCTTCAGGGATGAAAAACCTCACTTTAAAATTTGCTGATTCTGACTTCATGACAAAAGCTGTCTCACTAAAACCAACATCGCCTGCAATCTTCTTCATATTCTCATCAGATAAAGCATCTGAATCCAGCACAACACCTGCTGGATTCCCCCCTTCTAATGTTTTAGCAAATGAATGGGCTGTATATACTTTTAATTTCATAGTTTTTATTCTCCTTATTTTGTAGTCAAAGTTTATTAAAATTCAGCGGAAACTTCTATATATATCCTTTTTATTAACTTGCCCATCAGTTTTACTGCGCTTTTGGCAGAAGAAAAGACCAAATCGTATGCTATTTGGTCTTTTTGCTACTTTTATATTTCGTGTGGTTGGTCTCCACAAAAAAGGAACAAAATTTCATGTATTTAGTTTTTTTTAATACCTATTGTCAACCGTATCTAATGCTTGTTTTAAATTACCTTCTCTTTCCGTAATCTCTTGTTCTGCTTGATTACGTTTTTGTTTTCCTTCTTCTTGGATATGTAGAGTCTCTTCTAATGAGCTCATCAGTTTATGCTGTGTTTCTTTTAGCGAATCGATTTCGACCATTGCCGGACGGTTTTCCTTGGCGATTTGTACCATCTCTTTTGCGTTGGCATCCATTCTGCTTGTATTCAGTTTTGCTTGTGTTTCAATCGCATGACGCTGCCTTAAAAGCGTTAAAGCAATGGAAACTTGGTTTCTCCATAATGGGATCGATGTCATGATCGACGACTGGATTTTATCAATAACCGTACGGTTCGTATGTTGAATCAAGCGGATTTGTGGCGCTGTTTGTATGGTAATTTCTCTGCTGACTTTTAAATCATAAATACGTTTCTCTAGTAATTCCGCAAAATGAATTAAATCATTGACCTCTTGCAGTTTCATTCGATCACCGGACTCCTCTGCAAGTTTTTTTTGCTCCGGAATAAGCTTTTTCGTCATTTCTTCGTATTTCATTTCCGCTGCTGCAATATATACGTTTAAATCTTCAAAATAGGTCTTATTATGTTCATAAAGCTGTTCTAATAAATGAATATCTGCAGTCAATACATTTTTACTGCGTTCAAGACGCACACTCATGCGATCTATTTGGGCACTTGCTTTTTGATAATTTGATAGGACTTCATGGACACTTTTAGAAGGCTTACTATATAATCGGCGGAAAAAACCCTTCTTTTCCACCCGTAATTCATCAGGATTGATTTCATTTAATTTTTCCATTAAATCACTAACGATATCCCCGACTTCTCCAACATCTTTGCGCTGCACATGCTCAATCATTGTATGGGAAAAAGAAAGTAATTTTTTCTGCGCTGCTGCCCCGTAAGCAATCATCGTACGGTGATTGGTTGGATCTAGTTTATCTGCAAGTTCATATGCTCGTTTTTGATTTTGTGGAGATAAAACATCAATAAGGCGAACAGTTTCAGCTGTTTCGCCTTTTTGCATGAACAAATTATTGCTTTCTCCTAAAGGATCGGAGAAATAATCATCTGTAATGTTTTTCATTTGTCGTTCATCTGTCATTTAGTCCGCCTGCTTTCATCTAACAAATCAGTGTCCTTCTCCTTATTAGAAGTATGTTTTACTACATCTAATTCAAAATGCAGATCATCAATATCATCTGATAGAATGCCATGAAGATCGTCTTCCAGCGTTCTAGAAAGCTGCTCTAATGTTCTTCTTGTGTCATTTAAGGTTGCCTGCAGTGCTCTGTTTTTCTTCGGCTGGGCAGATAAAAGGGCATATTTTTCTGCAATTTCTACTAATGAATCTAAGTGCGAATAATAGAATTTCTCTGCTTTATAGAAACGGCGCGGTTCTTCCTTCGTTAATCGATAGATTTTCTTTGTTACTCTCATTAAATCGATTCTTTGCTTAAAAGAAGGAAAGTGGCGGATGGCAAAAACATGTCGATTTAATCGACTAATTTTCTCATTCGCTTCCTTTAGCTGTGTTTGAATAAATTTATATTCTTTTCTTGATAAACCTTGCCTTACCATTAATTGATGTTTAATTACTCCATCTGAGATGAAATAAGAGACTCCAGTTGCCGCAACTCCATATAGAACGGATAGGATAAAATATTGGTCAAATGCCACATAACTGATTAGCCATGTTAAAGCACCTACAGGAAAAGAAATGCCTGTTCGTACTAAAAACATTAAAAATGAGTTCACTATAATCGACTCCTGCCTTCGTATTCCTTTATTTTTTATACGTTTCATTTCAGCTTTTGTTTCAAAAATCGATGATTTATCTACTTCTATTTTAACGTAACCAAGTTCTTTCTTGCTATAGACTTTAAATGGAATCTTTTCTACGACTAAAGACGTATTTTGTTATGTGTCCTTACATTATGTGTATGTGGAAAAGCATAAAAAAATGATTTGATGCTTTTATTCTATCAAATCTAGGCTCTTGTTTCATGTTTTCTCTTTTATTGGATAGATGTGGAAGCAACCAGTTTACAGCAAAAACCCCGAAATGGTATTTACCATTTACGGGGTTCTTTTCTTGCTATCTTATCCAAGGCGATTTGCAAGTCTAGGCTGCGGCTGTTTTGGTTCTTTTGGCTGCAGCTTCATGTGTGGCGGCTTTATGATTAAAGTAATGATAAAGGAAACGACACATAAAACAGTAATGACTGTAAAGGTTGCATGGAATCCTCCAAGTACTGCTGCAATCATAGCTCCTGCCAAAGCTCCAAATCCAAAGCCTTGATAGATTACACCATAGTTTTTACTTTGATTTTTCAGTCCAAAGAAATCAGCAATAATAGCCGGATATACGGTGATAACACCTCCGAAACAAAATGCAATTGCGGCTACACAAGCAAAGAATAATGGAAAGCTTAACGGAACAACATTTAATACAGTGACTGCTACAGCTGTTACAACTAATGTTCCAGAAACAACTTTTATTCGACCTACTTTGTCAGACAATGCTCCAAGAATAATACGACCGATTGTATTGAATATCGCTACTAAAGCAACGGCATTGGCAGCTGTCGCCACATCTAGATTCGCTAGACTGACACCAATATCTTTTACAATACCGATTAAGTATAATCCACTCATACATGCGGTAAAGAAAATAACAAAGAGTAAATATGCTTGCTTTGTTTTTAGCATTTCTTTCACTGTATAATTCTTTTGCTCTGGTGCTAAAGAATTTGTAGTTGTTTCTACTTCCTGTGCTTCTTTTAAAAGGAATGATCCGCCGACAACCATCGCTAAAGCAATAATTCCCCAAATTAAGAAGGCTGTTGAAACACCATAAGCTGCGATTAAGCTTGTATTAATATATTTAAAAACTAAGCTACCGGTTCCATATGCTCCTACAGAGATACCAGAAATTAATCCTTTTTTCTCAGGGAACCATTTAATTAAATTAGATAAAGACGTGATGTACGCAGTTCCGTCTGCAAAACCTACACAAACACCTGCTACAAGATAAAGCATCCATAAAGAAGATACTTGGGAAGTAACCATTAATCCTCCACCTAGCATGATTCCAGCACAGGCAATTAAGCGGCGGAGTCCCCATTTATCTTGAATTTTCCCGGCAAAAAGGGTTGCGAAGGCAAGCGCAAAACTAGTAATGGAAAAAGTGATAGCCGTTGCGCTCAAATCCCATCCAAATTTATCAACAAGAGGTTGGTTGAACAAGCTCCATGTGTATATTGTTCCTAATCCCATTTGCACAATAATGGTACCAATAACTATCAGTAAGCGATTGCCATTTCGTTCTTTCATTCCGATCTCCTCTTTCTACTCGGTTTATAAACAGTATTTTTTACTATAAAAGGTTGTTTATGCTTTCTTTTGATAGTTAAATTATACCGCCTGAAACATTTTCGAAACCGGTATCAGAATGAAATGCCCTTTATTCGGAATGAATGGTATTTATAGATGCATAATTTGTCGAAATGCTTTTGCTTTGCTTCTGCTAACAGGAATTTCCGCCTTAATATCCTTTAATCTCACCAGATATGTATGGTTAAACCATGGGACAATTTCATGGATTTTTGAAAGATTCACGGTGTAGGAGCGATGACAGCGGAAAAAGGTATCCTGCGGCAATTTATCATGAAAATCAGAGATACTCATTGGCATCATATATTCATCTGTCTTCGTATAAACTAATGTTACCTTTTCGCTCGCTTCTGCATAATAAATATCATTAACATCTGTCACAATGATATTTTCATTTTTACGCAAGTTTATACGACGTGTTACTTCTGTCGTAATCTCTTCTTCTCCACCGCTTTCTTTTTTGAAAGATGCTTCTAATTTTGCCAGCATCGCGGCAATCCGCTTTTCTTCATACGGCTTAAGAATATAATCAAATGCCTCTAATTCAAAAGCTTGTGCTGCATGCTCTTTATACGCAGTTGTAAAAATGATATAGGGCTTTTTCGCAAATTTACTAATATTGCTTGCCAAAAGCATCCCATCTAAAGAAGGTATATTAATATCTAGGAAGATGGCATCCACTTCTTCTGCTTGCAAAAATTTAAGCACATCTAAGCCATCTTCAAAAGTGGCGACAATATCAATTTTGCTGTGGGTTTGAATTAAATATTCTAATTCTTCTTTTGCTGGAATTTCATCCTCTACTATTATTGCCTTCATGCTATCTCCTTCGTTATGTCAAAATAAACTTCCGTACCTGGCTCTAATCTACGAATGTTTAAGCCTGTTCCATACATTAATTTTACTCGTTGATGAACATTTGTTAAACCGATTTGTTTGGAGGATACCTCTTCTTTTGCTAAACGATCAATTACCTCCTGGGCAATCCCTTCTCCAGTATCCCGCACACTAACCCTTACTGTCTCTCCTAAATCTTTGACTGATATCGTTACAACTCCAGGACCCTTTCGCTTTAAAATTCCGTGCACAACCGCATTTTCGACCAATGGCTGGATGAGAAGACTCGGAAGTTTAATATGTATATCATCTATCTCATAGTTCACTTGCAGGCGGTTTCCGAAACGAGCTTTTTCAATTTGAATATAGTCTCTCACTTGCTTGAGTGCGAGCTGGATATCAATAAGCTCTTCTCCAACCTCTAAGTTATAGCGCATATACCCCGATAAATTAATAATTAATTCTCGTGCTTTTTCAGGATCGCGACGGGTTGTGGATGCAATCGCGTTTAGCGCATTAAATAAGAAATGGGGATTAATTTTTGTTTGTAGTGCTTTTAGTTCGGCCTTATTTGCTTCCTCTTTCATTTGTTCCACTCGCGACACTTCCATAAGGGTTGAAATAATTTGCGCCAATCCGATTGCCATGGTTTGCAATGTGTTGGTAATTGTATAAGCTTTGCGGTAATAAATTTTTAGGGTACCGGTTACAACGCCTCTTTCTTCTAACGGAATAATTAATAAACAATGAATTTGCGGAGTATGATGATCGGCAATATTATTCCGAATCGTAATCTTGCCACTTCGAATGGTGTCTTTCGTTAAATCACTGATAATCTCTTGGCCGATCTTATATTTTTCCTCCCCAAACCCTACATATGCAAGAACATCTTTTGTATCCGTAATAGCTACTGCGTCTGCTTGAATATCTTCTTTTATAATGGTACAAATAGTTCGCAAAGAATTCCCATTAATAGAACGAAAATAAGGCAAGGTCTTATTCGCAATGTTAAGGGCTAATTGCGCCTGCTGTGCCGCGATTCTTTCCTTTTCTCCTTCTACGCTGGCAATCATCAAGACAATTAGCCCAATGCTCCCTTGCCCTAAAATCATCGGTAAAGCAATGATCGAAACAATATCTATTCCTAAGTCGAAAGGATCTGCCATAAACAATATCAAAATCATTGTTAGCATTTCACATAGCATTCCAGCAACTATTCCATAAATCCAGCGACTACTCTTTTTCACGCGAAGGTGAATATAACCAGATACAATCCCTGCTAAAATACTTGTAATTAAACAAGGAATAGAGGTTACGCCACCAATGTCAATTAAATAACGATGTAGACCGGAAACAATTCCGGTCACAATTCCAACCCATGGGCCAAACAGGATACCACCTGACATAATGGCAATTGTGCGGATGTTGACAATCGAACCTTCTACTTGTATTCCCGAATAGGTCCCGAACAGAGCGAAGGCACAAAATATAATCGTAATTAATGTCAGCTCTGTTGGCGAGTGATGATCCTTTTGCAAGGTCTCTTTAAACTTCGGGACTCTTGTCATAAAAAATAAAGTAATGAGTAAAAGGGCAGCTCGTTCAAATAATTGAATGAGCATTTGCAATTCTAGGGAAGAGTTCATTTTTCTTCCTCCTTGTGTTCAGCAGTCTTTGGTGTATTTAATACTAGTAATGTATCATTAATTTAAGAAAAAGAATCCTCTAGATTACTGATTTCTCCACTTTCTACATCGACGCAGTAGTTACAGTCCAACTTCCCGCACAGCACCCATTTCCTATCAGCTGGATCAAACACATAGTAAGGGGTTAAGGTGAAATACGGCTTCAGCTTTTTGTAAGCTTCGTCCTTAGTAATTTTTATCTCCTTCTCTTTCTTAATTAGTTCCTTTTCCTCTTTATCGAGAATTTCATCCCAAAATTCCTTTTTATCCATAAAATTCACTATTTTGCCTTCTTGATCATGAAAAGTAAGGATTTTTCCTGCAAATATACTTTTAGGCGCACTTTTCTCAATCCGTGCAAGCAAATTAAAATTTTCTCTATATAAATATTTAAGCATCCATTTACCTGAATCATTCGGATACTTCATGCGCAAAAAATCGGTTACTTCTTGGATACATTTTTCTGTGTCTTCGTCCGTTATTGGCAACGAATCTGGATGTGTCACTTTTAAATATGCATCTTCCACACTTACTTCATCGTCCCAATCTAAGAACTTCCTTTCAAAATCATCCTCTTTTCCTTCCTGCCATATTATCTCTTTGTTGATGTTTTTTCGAAGACCAAACTTCTCCTCCATAAATGGAAGGCTTCCTTTCCGATCATTTCTAATATAAGTTTCTTCCACTCCATATACGATTAACATGCCATCCTCTTTAGGAAATTTAGCTAAAACTACTTGATCACTCGCTATATCCTCGATATTCGCCAGCGATAAAGTATATTCCTCTTCTAACTCATTCTTATTCGTTAACACCATGATATCTTTCGAATAAAATGTTAGCTCTCCGTCTTCATTAAACTCTACAGTAATTGAAGAGGATGGAGATAATGGAATACCATTCCACTGTTCCTCAAAGTAATACTCTCTTTCATCTCTTCGCTTGCAAATAAAGTCCTTCTCTATATTTATACCTGCGAATTCGGCAAGCCATTTTTTTACCTCTTTTACGTCTTTATGTGGAAATACTACCCCATTTTTCGCATAGGTTACTCCTTGGACAAAAATAACAGATTCGAATTCCTCCGTATGTATATTTATATCAATCGAAGCAGTCCCTTCCGGATTCTCCTCTTCATCTGTCCAATCGGCATATTTATTCGGAAACCATTCCATATTTAAGAAATACACTGTCTCGCCATCCAATGTAAGCTGTCTAAATAGATGGTGTCTACCTAAATAATAATCTTCTAACCCCCATTGTCTCCTGGTAAAATTAATTAATTTTTCGATTCTTGCATCCATTCTTTTCTCCTCCTTTATTTCACTTTATAATCTATCACATCCCATATACCATCTTCCAGCAATATCCATCCGTCCTTTTTAGCTATTGCAGAATTATCTGCCAATCCATGAATATAGATATCTTCTTCTTCCTTTAACCCTTGGGCATCCTATATTCGCTAAATCACATCTTTTCATTTCTTCGCTATTCAGTAAATATTCCACTTCTCTTCACACAAATTATTTTCTTAGATATCAACAGCTTGTAATTTTTGTTTACTTACTCCTTCTATTTTTTTGATTTTTTCCTGCATACATAAAAAAGCATCCTCATTTGAAGGATACTTTTCGGAACACTTTATTGTCTTTTTTTTGTCTTTTTATTATTTAATTTCTCCGCTGCTGTTAATGGTTCATTGGCAAATTCATGATCATATTGACGAGCTGTATCATTTTGTACTGCTTGCTTCGCATTTTTATTTTTATTTTTTGTCATGATTATCACCTCCACCCATTATTCTCTCTTGCTCCTTTTTGAAATATGTAAGCGGCAAGATGAATTTTTGCAATAAAATAGAGACCTCTTTTATGCCCGCCATAGGCATTAGAAGTCTCATAAGGTTATTTTCCATGTGTAACTATTTTAACTTTTTGTTTCATGGTTGGGCTAAATATATTTCCTTTTTTATAAGCAATCCCTGTCGCTACGATTAGCAGGATACCTGTTACAATAAACACAGACTGAGCAGGGAGAACTCCTCCAAGAAAACCACCAATCATCGGTCCAAACATTCCTCCTAGTTGATTGGCTGTTTGATTTAAACTAAAGGCTCTCCCACGGAAATCCTCTGCAGTTGATTTTACAACTAACCCGTTCAATGCTGGGAATACCGCACAGAAAAAGAGCCCAAAAATAAAACGAGTAATCGAGAAGCCCCAAATATTACTGAAAATAATTTGAGAAAAAGTACCAAGACCGCCACCAAGTAATCCGATAAATAAGACGCGGTTAAATCCAACCTTATCCGCCCACTTACCCCAATATGGTGCCATAATGACACTAGCAATACCAGGGAGTGAAAAGATTATACCTGCTAATAAGGAGGCTTTATCCATGGAACCTCCAATCTCTAATATATAGAGAGGAAGTATTGGCTCAATCGTCATAATCGAGCATGAGGTAACAATTGTTAACAAGAGCACAAGCATTAATGGTTTATTGGCAAAAGCAATCCGCAAATCGTTTCTGACAGATCCTTTTTCTTTACTTGGAGAGAAATTATCCTCTTTTACCCAGAAAATAATCAGAAGCGTTGCAATAAAAACAAGGAGACCAGCACTTGCAAAGGAAAGCCGGTTTCCGACTAATTGGGAAATCACGCCTCCAATCAGCGGACCCATAATCCCACCCGATGCAGATGCCGTTGAAATCATTGATAAGGCATAACCAGTTTTATC
The DNA here is from genome assembly GCF_038006285.1 of Niallia sp. FSL W8-0177. Taxonomy (NCBI): domain Bacteria; kingdom Bacillati; phylum Bacillota; class Bacilli; order Caryophanales; family Bacillaceae; genus Niallia; species Niallia sp. FSL W8-0177. The sequence goes on along the minus strand of NZ_JBBOUX010000001.1, from coordinate 82,940 downwards.
TGAAGGAGTATTCGTCCCAATTAAAGCTATCGCCCCAGGAATAAATCCAGACAATAATCCTTGCAGAATACGAAGCACTAATAGTTGATAGGGATTGGTAACAAATGCAGCTAATGTATAAACGACAAATAGCACAAATCCCGCGCGAATAATCATCGGTTTTCTGCCATATTTATCGGCAAGTCTTCCCCAAAACGGAGAAGCAAACGCCCCGGCAAAAAAAGCTGCACTAAATAGTACTCCAGCCCAAATCTCTGTGTTTTCATGAACATTTAATTCAATAAGAAAAATTGGTAAAAAGGGAATTACCATGTTAAAGGATGCAGAGGTAAAGAAAACCCCTATCCATAAAACAAGCAAATTCCGCTTCCAAATTTCCATTTAGTATCGCTCTCCTAAAACATCAGCAATCAACAACTAAGCCAATGAGATTTTATTTCCTCCATCATAGCATACAACCATTTATTTTTATACCCGAAATTTCCATTTTCCGAATAATTTAGGCTGCGAAATAAAAGAGAAACAATCTAACGTTTCTCCTTTCAGCTTGTTGACAAAAGGAATTTAGGAAATGCAAATGGAATTATTATGCATTGATTGGAGTGGAAGGGGTGAGACTCCTGTGGGATCTGCGAGACAGTCTGAGACCCTGCAGGCCTTTAGGGCGAAGCGGCTCAGCGCGAGCCCCACGGAAAGCGAACCCCTGCAACGGAAATCAACTCTTATTTAAAAGAATGTATATGTATAAACTAAGACAAACTCCTAATTACTGAATTAGGAGTTTGTCGACAGTCTGAAAGGAGAAACAATCCAATGTTTCTCCTTTTTTAATACTCAATTGATTTTAAATTCTTTTACTAATCCATTTAAATCTACTGCTAAGTTAGATAATTCATGTGAGCTATCTGAGAGCTCTTGCATAGAACTGCTTGTTTGTTGAACGGAAGCGGATGTTTGTTCAATCCCTGCAGCTGCTTCTTCGGAAATTGCAGCAATATCTTCAATCGAACGATTCATCTCTTTACTTGTTTCTAAGATAGATGCTAGATTTTCGGAAACAACTTCAATGCTATTTACCATATCATTAACAGCAGCTTTAATGCCTTCGAATGTTTCCCCAGTCATCTTAATCTGTTCCGCTCCTTTCATTACTTCTTCATAACCGCCTTGCAAGGATTCTGTTACCACGCTTGATTCTTTTTGAATGCTTCCGACAATATCAGTAATATCTGTGACAGAGTATGCAACTTGTTCAGCCAGCTTCCTTACTTCATCTGCAACTACTGCAAATCCTTTTCCATGCTCTCCAGCACGTGCTGCTTCAATAGCAGCATTTAATGCTAGCAAGTTTGTTTGATCAGCAATCCCCTTGATGACAGAAACTAACTTAGATATTTCGTGCGATTGAGTATCAAGGCCACGTACTTTCTCCACAGCTTCTTTCATAATTTGATTAATTACATTCATTTGTTCAATTGAATTTCCCATTAAGCGACTGCCATCATTCGTCATGCCTAATACCTTGTTTGATGATTGATAAATTAACTCCCCTTGGTTATAGGCATCACCAATCGTGCCAGAGAAGGATTCCATTGATGAGGCTAAATCAGTAGCCGTATTTGCTTGGCTTTCTGCTCCTGACGATAGCTCTTGCATAGTCGTTGCAACTTGCTGACTTCCTGCAGTTACTTCATTAGTAGATTGGGATAAATTCTCACTCTGCTTGTTTACCGTAATCGATACTTCTGATATCTTTTGAATAACCATTCGTAGATTATTGCTCATTTTATTCATAGACTGAGCTAATTGGCCAATCTCATCTTTACCTTTGTAGTTAACCTCTTCTACCGTTAAATCTCCTTGCGCAATCGTATCACTAACCTCTACTACTTTCTTTAAGTTACGTGTAATTCTGCTGCTGATGATAATAATTAATGCAGTACCGATTAGAAGTGCTATAATCATTGAAATAATTAACGTCTTTGTTGCCACACTTCCACTAGCGATTGCGTCTTCCGCTGCCTCTGTCCGACTATCTTGGACCTGTTCTTGCATTTTATTTAAAGCCGTAATCGTTCTCTTGCGAATAGTTGTATTGGTTAAACTTAAGGAATTAACGGCCGATCGATCGTTTGCTTCAATCGCTGGGATAATTTGTTCTAAGAATAAATCATTCATTTGTTTATTGCGATCTATAATTTCATCGAATAATGCTTTTTCATCCTTATTTCGAAGATCCTTTTTTATTTGTTCTTCATATTCATTAAACTTAGTACTAATATCTTGAAATTCATCCACATATGTAGGGTTTTGATAGTCGAGATAATTTAAAATACTTAGACTTTTTTCTCGGGTAAGTGATCCCATTTCCGTAATAATAAGTGCTTTTTCATCTGTTTTATTTAATTGCTCAATACTATTATTAATATGGATTAAACGTGTCGTTACTAATACAGTAGTAATTGTTAAAAGGGCAAAAACAAATAATAAAGTTATTCCATATTTCCAGCCAATTGTAATATTATTTAATTTAGTGAACCTGCCATTAACTCTTTTTAAATTTCCATTTCTTGATATCTTTCTAATATTGAGTTTGCTAAAAATAGATTTCTGCGATTTTTTTTCTTTTTTTAAACTGGTTATTTTTATTTTTTTAAATTTCATTTTCGCCATCACAAGTTCTCCCCTTTGATGATTTCAAACCTCCACTACTAAAGAGATTTTTCTCTTCTATACCAAAATAGTAATTTTTGCTTTTTGTTTATTCCTCCTTCTCATTAAATATCGCTCTTTCTACTTATCCGCCTCTATTTTTATTGTGGTTATGTATGATTGTAATTAGTAAAATAGAATCAGATTCTTTATAACGCAAGGTACTTTATTACTTTATATGTATAATACTAATGTAATTTACAGAATAATTCAATTTTATTTACAAATATTTTATCGGACTTTTTACCCTTTTGTTTATATTTAAATAATTTTTTATTATATTATTTCTCTTTATTTTCAATCTTTTCATTTTATATTTCTTTCCATAATAAAAACAGTGATGGCTTTATCTCATAAAGTTATCACTGTTTTATTTTTTTATAAAAAGAGAACCATTAACTCTTCGTCATAGTATTTTCCGTTTATTTTTATAGCCTTTCGATCGATTCCATACGTTTCAAACCCAAATGCTTGATATACTTTTTTGGCAGCTGCATTTTCAGCAACAACAGCTAAGTATACTTGTTCTATTCCTTGTAAATCACGTGATTTTTCTATTGTGGCTTTGAGCAAATGCTTTGCCACACCTTTCCCTCTACATTTAGGGGTCACATAGACAGCGTAAATATTCGCACGATGGCTCAACTTTTTCTTGGTTTCTCTCATTAACGTAACAACGCCTACTAAATCCTTTTCCACAAATGCCCCACATACATAGGACGCTGGATCACTAAGTCTGCTTTGTGTTCGACTTAATGGATAATCCTTTTCTTCCTCATAGCTAGAGCCAAATGCTTCTGTATTTGTTTGCAATGCTTCTAGTCTGAGAGCGAAATATGCTTCTGCATCATCGGGGCCTAATTGCCTGATTTCCATTTGGATCTCTCCCTATCTGTGTAAAGCTCTCTTTTGTAATAGTTGGTGCTGCTTCTTTTGATTGCTTAATCTCCTTATTTTTACGCAAGCCTGGTTGCTTAAACACCACGCCCACTTTTACTTGCTGGACTTCTTTCACCCCCTGAACAATTAGCTGCATGGCAAATATTGCAATCACAAAGGGCACAAGAATATATAAGTACCAGAACTGTCCAGAGCCTATTGCTCCTCTGCCTACCTGTCCGATTAATCCAGACCATTCATAGGTCGTAGATTGCGGAGGATCAGGAAACATTTGGTCCATCGATAATTTTGTTCCTCCCAAAAAATAATCAAAAATGCCTAAGTGCATGAAAATTAATAATACTTGAATAAATTGCTGCCCAAATAAAATGGTAAGTCTTGGACCTAAATGAGGGAGTATATGACGGATTAAAATTTGAAATTTCCCTCCACCCATTACCTTTGCACTCGCAATAAACTCATAATCAGACACACGATTGATTTCTTTGCCTAATAATACGGTAGTTAATGGAACCACCAGCAAAGTCAGAATCATTGTTTCCAAAAATACCCTTTCCCAAAAGGAATAGCTGAATCCTTCAAGACCTGGTAAAAGAATCGGTGTTAATAAGATATAGGCAATCAAACTTAGCGGCATAAAATGTATGGAATCTACCATCTTTGCAATCCATTGCTGTGCTGGATGTTTCAAATAAAAAGAATAAATCACTGCAAGTAATAACCCACCTACTACCCGTAAAAATGCGATAAGCAGGGCAAAAATCAGGGTATACTTAGCACCAATCACAATTTGATCAAAGAGGCTGTAGCCTAGTCTATCGGATCCAAAGAAAAAAGGTTCCGTAGGGGCAAATGGCATGGCAGAAATTAGTGTTACTCCATCTTCTGCGTAAAACAATCGCATTTGATCGATATGATTATTGGTCGTTACAGAATAAATAATACTATATCCAATAACCACAATAAAGAACAAGCTTCCCACCGCAACCTTCCAATTTTTCATATGTAAGGCAACTATTTTCCCTAACCAGGACAGTGGACGAATCATAGAAAAGTTTTTCCAACTAAACCTTCGCCCACCATCCCTTAGATTGCTACCAAACACCTTTAAAGATAACAAAAGATATGAAAAACTCATTCTTTGTCTCCACAATCCTTTTTTCACATCGCGAGCCTTCTCTTGCTCTTCATGAATCAATATATCGACTAGTTGAAAAAGGATAAAGAATGGTGTAAATATAAACAGCAAAGATACAGCAATTGTTATCGGCGTAAAATTTTCTAGCAGAAAATAGGTAAAGCCATGGACATTAAACAGCCTTTCGATTATAAATTGGCTGGATAATAATCCCCAAATAATAATTTTCATATGCTGAAAGGTCACAGGAATAATATTGCGGATAATATGTTTCCATAGGATTGGAAAATTGCGAATTCCTTTACTTCTTGCAAATGTTACATAATCCTTCAAATACTCCTCTTCCATCATAAGAATAAGAATTTTGAATAACGAAATAGCAGGAAGTATGGAAAGTGTAATAATCGGACCTAAATAAGCATTTTCCGAATAGCTGGCCACTGTAAAAATCTCAACACCCGTTTTCTTATAGATAACAACTACTAAAGCTTGCAAAAGTGTAGCAATAATAATATCTGGAATTGATTCTATTAAATCCAGGAATCTTTTTAATGGCTGTAACAGAAACTGCGGCAGAAAAAAAGATGATAAGGATAAAATAAAAGCAACAAAGCATCCGAGGAGAATAGCGCAAACCAGAATTTCTATCGAATAAATAAAAGCAGGCCAGAGTACATCTAGAATCGGTTCTTGATCTACACCATTTAATGTGTATACCCAGCCTTCTTTCTGAAAAAATTCCTTCGACAAAAAGGAGAATAGAGTGAAGAAATATCCCTCTCCCTCAGGAAAATCTCTCATTTGAAAGTATTTTGGAAAAACACTTAATGCTAGTATCGTAATAGTGCCAAGTAAATAATAGATAATAATTTTCGCGAATTTTCTCATCGACCTCTTTACCTCTATCTAAATATTTATATTATTCAAATTATACGAATATATCAATCAATTAGCAACCTATTTTTTCCAAACAGAGTATAACAAAATAAGAGTTTTCTAATTTAATTAATAGCAGTGAGATTTAGGATTTATTTGGCTAACCTAGGGGTTTCAGCCAAACAAATCCTCTATTTTTTCTCATCAACTAGCCTTTTCTGCAAGAAATATTGTTTAATACCTTCCGAAAAGTTATCTAATGTCCCAAATACTTCATAGCCATGCTTCTCATAAAAGGCTGGGGCTTGAAAGCTGAACGTATCAAGGTAAATAAATGTACATGCTTTTTCTATTGCAGCTTGTTCCATTTTTGCCAGCAGTTCGCTTCCATATCCTTTTTTTCTAACACTCGTGTCTACCCATAAGAAATCGATATGCATATGGTGCCAAAACATATGACCAGTAATGCCTGCCTTGATTATGCCCTCCTCATCTTTTAAAACAAAACTAATATTTTCATAGGCGCTTTTTAATTTTTCTGGTAGTTGCTCCATATTATAGGCAACCAATTTTCTTCGAATATAATCACTATCTTCTTGAACCCATTGCTGGATAATTTCCATTATGTCATCCTCTTCTCTTCTTGATTTTTTCAGCAAATAAACTAAACATTTCCCTGACAGCCTCTTTCGGAGCTTCTTGATAAGCATCCCCTAAGCTAATTTCAAAGGAGGCGTTTTTCTCGTCAATCTCCTTCACATAGCCGCTTATTCCAATTCCTGCTTTCTCATGAACAGCAGTTAAAATTTGTTCTACTTCTTCTTTTCCCAACTCAAAATGAACGTGGAACATATTAGACACCGGTACAATCGGAAGAGTACGAACTCCTTCACACCCATTAAATAATACGGCCAGCTCTTTAGCAGATTCATAGTATTCAGCCATTTTCGAAGCTCTCTTCTCATAATAATAGTCAGCTGACAAAATATACGGATACAAACTGATTAAATCACCGCCATATCTTCTTTTCCAAACCTTGGATTGACTAGTAAAATCAGCGCTTCCCGCTAGTATAGCTCCAGCAATTCCCCCAATTCCTTTATAAAAAGACAGATAGACACTATCAAACAATGCACATACTTCTGCAGCAGTTTTTTGATAGTAAGGGAGCACCTCTAATAATCTTGCACCATCAAGATGGAGTTTAATGCCTTGTTCTTTACAATAGGATGAAATTTGTTCTAATGTCTCAAAGCTTGGTAGTTGTCCGCCAATTTCTCGCTGCGGCAATTCTAACAGCACACAGGCAACTCCACGCTCCATCTCTTTAATATCATCTAACTCTATTACTCTAGTCTCATCGGCTAAAAGAATCGTTTCTATTTTATGAAGCTTCTTTAAACCATCTTGTTCATGGATTTCTAAATGACTCAAGGGATGATAAGCGACTTTTCCTAAATCTTTTTTATCACACCATATACGAAGAGCAATTTGCTGTGCCATTGTTCCACTGGGAAAAAATACAGCCGTTTCTTTTCCTAATAGATCAGCCATTTTTTGCTGAAAGTCCTCTATTATTTTTCCTTGTCCGTAAATATCACTTTCTGCATTTTCATCTATTTCTTGTAACGCTTCTTTTAATACTTGGACATTTCTTTTGCCATGATTGCCTAATTTATATGTTGTTTTGCTATAGGATTCTCTTAATATATTGGTCATTCTTTCCCCTACTCTCTCTCAGAATATTTCGACTACAAAATAACTATAGCACTTTTATATTCTGTGATGTATTTTTTATCTGTTTATTCTTTTGTTTCTTATAAAAGTGGACGAACGCGCTTTTATTTCATAAATGTTTTCTTTTCCCTCCATCAAGTACCAAACAGTAACTGACGCGGTTCTTCTCTTCCCTTTTCTCCTCTTCCATCTACAAAAAGAACAGTAATCTCTCTCATAAGAAATTACTGTTCTTTGCCGTTAATTATAGCAACTGTGCATTTGTATGATTGACGGTTGCTTCTCCTATATCTGTTTCCCGCTTGAATAAGCGCGTATATACTCCATTGTTATTCTGCAACAGTTCTGTATGGGTGCCTTCTTCGACAATGACTCCATTATCTAATACGATAATACGATCTGCTGCTAATACGGTTGATAACCGGTGAGAAATAATGAATATTGTTTGTTTCTTCGTTGTTTTTAAAACTGCTTCATTAATTTTCGCCTCTGTTATTGGATCTAGTGCCGAACTTGCTTCATCTAAAACAAGGATTGGCGCATCTTTTAGAATGGCCCTTGCTAAGGATAGACGCTGTTTTTGACCGCCAGAGAGAAGGCTTCCTCTTTCGCCAACTTTTGTATTTAGTCCATCTGGAAGGGAGTCTACTAATTCACCTAAACCACTCGCACGGAGAACCTCATACAATTCTTCCTCTGTCGCCTCTTTTTTTCCAATTCGTAAATTATCTGCTAATGTCCCACTTCGCATTAATACATCTTGTGTGACAATGGCCATTTGGGAGCGAAGCCAATCTGTATCCCATTCTTTGATTTCTCGACCATCTACTTCAATCGCCCCTTCTGTCGTATCATATAATCGAAACAGCAAGTCAATAATCGTTGATTTCCCTGAACCACTTGGTCCAACTAACGCTATCTTTTCCCCTGCCTTAATGGTAAATGAGACACCCTTTAAGACATTCTCCTCTTTATCCGGGTAAACAAAGGAAACATCTTTCAAACGAACGTCACCCTTTGCTCTTGTTCCCTTCAACCCTTGCTTCGTTTCTGCTTCCGATACCGGTTGTGAAAGCAAAATATCCGAACGATCCAATGCTGGTCCTGTTCTTCTGACCGAAAGCCAATTCCGAAGAAGACGCTGCATTTCATTTGCTGCAATCGTTACTAAACCACCTGCCGTTAGCATTTGACCACTTGTTAAATCGTTATTCCAAATAAGTAATGTACTAATAAAATATACTAGACCTAATGCAAAACCATTATAACTGGCAATCACTACAACCGACTGCATTCTTGCTTTTAATTCTTTTAGAGAATGTTTCACAAAAGAATCCCTAATGGAAATAACACTTTCCACTTCACTATCGGAAACACCCATTACTCGAGAAAGATGAATACCTGTTACAGATTCTCTTAATCTCTCTAAATATCTAGAGGCTTCTGCCCGAGCGTCTGCTGATGCTGCTCTCGTTCTTGCGCCAACATAGTTCGATGCCCAGTAAAAAATGATTCCAAGCACAACACTTGTAATCATTAAATACGGGTGAATGAAAAGTAGAACGATACTATAAATCACTACCCCTTGTGCACTCGCCATAAAAGTTGACCCTTCCCATGCTAAAAAATTATGAAGGGTATCTGGATCATCCGAAGTTCGTGCTAGCAATTCTCCAGATGAATTGTTTTGATAAAATGAAAAAGGCAGTACTTGCAGATGTCCAAATAATCGTAGCTTTTGCCTATTTGTAACAGACTTTGCTGTAATATGGCAAAAATACTCATCAATTATCATCATTCCTAAATCTAATACAGCAGATAATACCAATAACCACATTAATCCCCATAGCCATGTATGATTCTCACTTGGCAGGATGGTATCAATAAGCCAGCTCAATGCTAAAGTTGGTATTAACGCGGAAAAAACTTGGCTAATTGCAATAACGATAGAATCGCCAATTACCCATTTCTTATAAGGCATTAAAAATCGAATAACACGTTTGCCGTCGCCCATTTGCTTTTGGTTGGAGATTTTCTGCTTACTCATCCAATCATCTCCTTTTCTAGCTCGCTATATTGTGCTCGGTATAATTGGTAATACTGCCCTTTTAACGCTAGCAGCTCTTCATGAGTTCCTTGTTCGGCAACCATTCCTTGATCAAGCAAAAGGATAGTATCTGCCTTTCTAACGGTTATCAAGCGATGGGCAATCGTAATGGTTGTTCTCCCTGGAATTAACTGTTCCAGCGATTCTTGAACCTTCTCTTCGGTTTCCCCATCTAAGGACGACGTCGCTTCGTCAAAAATCAATACTGGCGGCTGGCGCAATATCGCTCGCGCAAGGGCAACCCTCTGTCTTTGACCTCCAGATAGTTTTAAACCACGTTCTCCGACAATCGTTTCATATTTATCCTCTAAAGAATCAATCAGCTCTTTTAACCCTGCCGCTTCTACAGCCTGTTCCAGCTCTTCCATCGTTGCATCTGGTTTGCCATATAAAAGATTGTTGCGAAGCGTACTATTTAATAGGAAGGTTTCTTGTGAGACCACACCTACCTGCCTGCGAAAACTATTGCGATTATAAGCAAAGAGATCTTTTCCATCAATGGTGACAGAACCTTTCTCCGGTTCATATAATCCCAGCAGTATTTGAATAAGTGTACTCTTTCCGCCCCCACTCGTTCCAACAATACCGATATGCTTTCCTTTCTCTACCGATACCGACACACCTTTTAATACTTGCTTATCACTTCCTGGATAGGAGAACCAAATATTATGTAAATCAATTTCACCTTGAACTGAACCAAAATTCGGAAGATTTTGTTCATGCTCCTCTGGCAGATCAAAATATTCGTAGATTCGTTGTAAAGCAGGAATCGCCTGCTGAATCGTTAAAGCATTTTCCGCTAAGGAACGAACTGGCTGAAACATAATCGGAATAAAATTCAAGCAAGAAATAAGTGTTCCAACCGTAATATTCCCTTGCCAAATTGCCAATCCACCAATAAGCATCACCACACCAGGTGTAGCAATATTAAATAAATTTCCGAGACGCCAATTGACTTTTCCGATTAAAGCTGCCCGGATAGAATAATTTTTCCAATTTGTTAATTTCTGCTCTTGGGTTGCCATTTCGTCTTTTTGTGTTTGATAGGTTCTTACTAGTCGAACACTCTCAATGCTTTCCTGGAGATGCTGATACATATCTGCACTCATATCTCTTTGTACAGCACTCATCTTCCGCATGGTCTTCCCTAATTTAAAGGATGGAAAAATATAAATAGCAAATACTGCGAACATCACAATGGCTGCTGGCCAATATATTGCAAACACGGTGATAAAAGCTGCTACTGCACTAATCACTTGCTGAAGAATCCGAGGTACAACGGTATTGTTCAAATTCTGGATGGATTCTACATCATGGGTCAGGCGATATAACATGTCTCCACGAGGTGTATTCGAGAAAAAGGACATTGGTGTTCGATGAAGCCTTTTAAAGGCACGAATCTGCATATCTGTAATAACATCAAAGCCAATCTTCACCTGTACAAATTCTTGTAAGGATTCAAATAGCGCTTTTCCTAGAAATGCTGCTAATATTCCGAAAACAATCCATAATATAAAGGCTATCGCTTTATCACCGATTACTTCGTCTACCAATTTCCCGACTAGGATTGGAGGTAAAATCGTAGACGCACCGCCAACTAATGAGAAAAATAAGGCAATCAGTAACTTGCGCCAATATGGTTTAAAATGCTGTAAAGTAGTTCTTAATAAGTTCATTCTTTCTCCTCCCCACAAAGAGTTATTGTATTACAAATAATGAAAATATTCACTATAATTTCTAAAAGTTTTTCGGATGATGAAAATTCTTTCCTTTTAAAACAAAAAAGCTACCTTGATAGATAGCTTTTTTCAGCTTATGGTTTTGGATTGATTGTCCAGGCTAAGCCAAACATCATAATGAAGAAAACGAAAATAAAAACACTAAGAGAAATTCCCATAATCGCAAAGGCTCTTGACCTACGTTTTGTGAATAAACCAATTATCCCTAAAAGCAAACTAATGAATGGGATTTTTGTAAAGACTAATTCAGGAAGAATATCCACCTCAAAAATAAGCCCTAAGTTTATTCCTGTTAATGCAACTAAGCTTAATAAAAAGGAAACAAGTCCAGTCCATGTATTTTTTGTTGATCTTATTCTTTGTTTTTTCAATACCAATTCCATAACCTCACTTCCCCTAGCTTCATTCCTTTAACCATATCGTTGTCCTGCAGCTTAACAAGTGATTCTTTTGGCCCTGTTACAACAGCACCATAGATGTGAATCCCGTTTTTTTGTAGATATTCAATTCTTTCAGGGAGTGCCAATGGTCTTTCCGCAATCGTTTCTGCCGTTTCTTGATTTTTGCTTAGATACGTTAGTATCTCCATAAATTGCTTGCTGTTAATTTCATCGCTATTAAAAGGAGACCAATTATCTGGATCTTCTTGTGCCGGATATCCAATAGGGGAAATATAATCACCATCTGCACTTAAATTTTTCTCTTCTAAACCTGTATCAACTGCAAACCATACTAAATCTAGATCCTTTGGAAATTCACTAAATAGCTCTTTTTCTGTATATAATTGGTCAAATGAAACAAAAGCCTCTGCAACAGTTCCATCCGGCAATCCTTTTAATACCGTTTCGTCTTGTTTAACCATATAAGGAATGGCTCTATGGGGGTGAAATAATACTTCCTTATCCTCATCACGGTATTCAGTAAATGGTTTTTCTGTAATAAAACTTGTATCTGGAAAAGAAGGCGTACTGAAGGTGAAGTGAGCCTTTGAATCTCCAATTCGAACATCCTTTTTTCCTACCCTTTTATATAGATCATAGGATAAATCCATATTGAAGAAGCCTATCTTGCTGTCAATCTCCATTTCTTCTAAGCTTACATTCGGTTTGGTAATATAAATCGTTTTCTCCATGATATCAATAAAATCATTCGCCTTATTTCCTATTCCGTAGTACAGATAGCTCCCTAGCGTTGCAACCGGGATGATAAGGAGGAGAATAGTAAGACTATATAAAATGTTGGTAAGTCTCGCCTCCACTTTCCCTCTTCTTACAATCAATTGCTGATCCTTATCCGTAAATGGAGTCTCTGCTTCAAATTCATCTATTGCTTCTTGGATTTTATTTAAATAATCTTTCTCTTCTTCTTCTTTAAATCCATCTTTTTTCATAAGTTACCTGCCTTTCTTCCCCATGCTATTTTCCTCTGCCTTTTGAACCATCCTGTTCAATTTTTTTCTTCCGCGGAAGACATGACTCTTCACCGTATTTTCTTTTAGATTTAGCACTGCAGCTGCTTCTTTATAAGGAAACTGATGGAAATCACACAAAATAATCGCATTTGCTTCTTTCTCTGAAAGCTGGGATATATAGTATAAGAGCTGGTTAAAGCTTTCTTTATGCACGATTTTGCTTTCTGGTGTGGAATTGTTTATTTCCTCCTGAAAGGATTCCTTTAGAACAATTCGTTTTCTTTTTCGGGTGTAATCGATAAATGCATGATAAGCTACTTTGAATAACCATGGCTTGATTTCCAGAATGTCATAAGTATCTAATTGTTTATATGCTCGGTAGAAGGCATCTTGCACCAAGTCCTCTGCAGTATGATGGTCCTTTGAAAGGGAATATAGATAACGATATAATTCATTTACATACATGCGATATGCATCATCTAGCTCCAAACTTTTTCCCCCTTTCACCTAGACCACGTTTCACCCATACATAAAGTTGCACTTTTTGTAAAAAAATTCATGTTCCGTTTATCCCAGTGTACCGAACCGTAAAATATAGACACAACCTTATGAGAAGAAGGCAAAAAAATCCCCTCCGCAACCGGAGGGGATTCCGAGGCAGGCTAGATATCGAGCACTAGCACTCACCTAATTATTCTTTTTAATAGCTTGCCTTACTTCCAATCAAAAACAAAATCATCATCTGATATAGGTTCTACTTTTGTCGCTTTAACATAGCCATTTCCTTTTACAGAGAAGAAGTCATGGTTCTTTGTATCTGTCTTCATGCCATTTTCAACAATCGGGTTGATTGGTTCTGAAGGATAGACAGGTTCATAGCCAAGATTCATACAAGCTTTATTAGCATTGTAGCGGATAAATTTATTTACTTCCTCGACTAATCCGATTTGCTGATATAAATCCTGTGTATATTCCAATTCATTCTCATATAGAGATTCTAATAATTCTAATCTTTCGCGAGTAGCTTGTTCTTGTTCCTCTGGTGTCAATTGTGCATATAATTCTTGAGCGAGAAGCCCAACATAGACCCCATGAATGCTCTCATCCCGAATGATTAAGTTAATGATCTCACCTGAAGCAGTTAACTTTCCTTGTCCAGCTAAAAATAGTGGATAAAAGAAGCCGGAATAGAAAAGGAATGATTCCAAATAAACGGAAGCAACCATTGCCATATAGAGATCATATTTGTTTATTTTCGGGCTAAACAGCTTCTGATAATATTCAGAGATGCGTTTCCCTTTTGCTTGTAGCTGCGGGTGATTATGCACCCAATTAAATACTTCGTCAATCTCTTCTTCAGATGCTAATGTAGTAAAAATAGTGGAATACGATTTAGCATGGATTTGCTCCATCATACCCATAAACGAAAGAACGCCCTTACGCTGCAATCCTTCAATGTGCATGCCAATTAGCGGCATTCCCTCGCCACCTTGCTCTGTATCCAGCAGCGTAAGACCACCAAGTACTTTTTTGTAAGTATCTTGCTCCTCTTTCGACAATTCCACCCAAGTATTTTTATCAGAAGAAAGGCTGATTTCTTCTGGCAGCCAAAACTGTCTAGTATTCTGTGTATAGAACATTTGTGTGAAATCATCTTCATGCTGATTCCAGTTAACAGCATACTTTGTCATTTTATTACCCCCAGTAATTCCAGAAAACAGGAGGAGTTTCCCTCCTCCTACTTCTTCATTCTTCTCTTAAACGGCACATGCAATGCACTCATCAATAGCTAGATTGCGAGTTCTTGTATAGTAAAGTGATTTTAATCCAATTTCATTTGCATAAATATAATAACGAGCTAATTCTTTCGTAGAAACATCTGAGTTTACGTAAAGAATCGTTGATATCCCTTGGTCGACATGTTCTTGAGCTGCAGCGATTAAGTCCATTACCTTGAATTGGTTCATATCAAACGCTGATTTATAATACCAGAAGTTTGTTTCATCCATATATGGCATCGGATAATAAGTCGTAGAGTTAGCATAAGTGCGAGACTCAATTTGGTTAACAACCGGCATTACCGATGCTGTCGCATTTTGGATATACCCTATTGATTGGGTTGGTGCAACAGCCAAGCGATACGCATTATACATCCCATGTTTTTGCACTTGTGCAGCTAATTCTGCCCAATCTTCACAAGTAGGAATATAGATGCCTGCAAATAGTTCTTTTACTTTGTCTGTTTTCGGAGCAAAGCTTACTTGTTTATATTTTTCAAAATAAGTTCCTTTAGCATACTCCGATTTTTCGAACTCTTTAAATGTTTCTTCTCTTTCTTTAGCAATTAGCATGCTCTTCTCAATTGAATAGAAGTTCATCATCATAAAGAAAGTCGCCGTAAAGTCTTTTGCTTCTTCTGATTCATAGCTAATCTTGTTTTTTGCTAAATAGCCATGAAGATTCATCGCCCCTAAACCGACTGCATGAAGTTCTTCATTAGCTTTTTTGACAGATGGAGCATTTTGAATGTCTGAAATATTTGATACAGTAGTTAATGCTTCAATACCAACATGAACAGAATCTCTGAATACTTCGCCTGGCTTCATCACATTAGGGATGTTTAAAGAGCCTAAGTTACAGTTAATATCACGGCGAATAATATCTTCTTGTCCATAATCCGTAATTTCTGATGTCTCTTGAAGCTGGAAAATCTCTGTACATAAATTACTCATTTTAATTTGTCCAATATCCTTAAGAGCATGTCCATTATTGGCATTTGATTTATTCATAAAATATGGATAACCAGACTCCAATTGGATTTGCGCAATTTTTGTCAGCATTTCACGTGCAGACATAATGACACGCTTTTTCACGTTCGGATTAGCAACAAGCTCCTCATACATTTCATCCATTCTCATGTCATCCATATGAATGCCATATTCCTTGTACACACTGAATGGTGCGAATACGTATAGGTCTTTGTTTTCTTTCGCTAATTGGAAAAATTTATTTTCCACAATTAAGCCGATTGAAAGTGTTTGAATCCGTGACTTCTCGTCCGCATTGATTTTCTTTGTATCCAAGTATTCCACAATGTCCCAATGGAAGATATTTAAGTAGACGGCACCTGCGCCTTTTCTCTGTCCCAATTGGTTTGCATAAGAAAAAGTATCTTCTAGAAGCTTCATGACAGGCACTACACCTGATGCAGCATTATCAATTCCCTTTATTTGCTCATTGCGGGCACGAAGCTTCGAAAGGTTAAGCGCTACGCCCCCTCCTATTTTCGATAGCTGTCCAGATGTATTAATATTATGGAAAATCGAATTTAAAGAGTCGTCCATTTCTAATAAGAAGCACGAAACCATCTCACCACGGCGACTTCTACCTGCATTCAAGAAAGTAGGTGTAGCAGGCTGGTAACGCTGTTCAATCATCGCAATTGCATTTTTCTTTGCTTTTTCGAAATCACCTTGTCCTAAGAATAGAGCGACAATAATAATTCGATCCTCATACGTTTCAAGGTATTGCTTCTTGTCATTTGTTTTTAAGGCATAATCTTTATAAAATTTGGATATAGCCATATAAGATTGAAACTTAAATTCATATGCATATACAAGCTTTGTAATTTCCTCAATTTCCGAAATCTTGTATTGTTCTAAAACCTGTGGATAATAGAAGTCCTCTTCCACCATATATTTAAATCTTTGTTCAATAGAGTCAAAACGAATCAATTTTGGATTGATTTCAGATTCTAGAAATTCAGCAACAGCTTCTTTATCTTTTTCGAGGCGGAAAAACCCCTTTTCATTAAGCTGTGTCACTTCGTTGTTTAGTTCTATATGTCTCATAGCTAATACTTTGCACCCTTTCTCTAACTATCTCTACATCTTCAGGCATACCACTCATTTCAAATTTATGTAAGATTGGTACTCCGTACATGGTTGATATTTTATTAGCACTTAAAGCAAAATTCTGGCCCCAGTTTTTATTTCCACTGGCAACTACAGCATGAAGGTTTGGATGATTTATTTTAAGGAAGTCTAAAGTTGTTTGAGGAACTTGTCCCATCCCGGTTGTGTAAGTTAATAGTATATATGGTTCATGAACTTTTAACCCAGCGCTTATCTCGATTCCTTTATTTGCTGGAAGTCCTAATTTATTAAAAAATCTTCGTACATTTCCCGTCTTACTGTCATAAACAATAAGCACAAATTCTCCCTCCTTACAAAGACTTGAATAAAAAAAAGAAAAAAAGCTATATTTTAAGCAATACGCTCCATTTCTTACAAAGTCTACTAAATATAGATAGATGTCGATATTCCGTTTCAATATATTGTGTCTAAGACTATATAATCCTTTTTTGAGGTAAGAGTCAATAACGTACTTTTATATTTTTTTGTCAACAATTATCGCTTAAATTTGATAGATTTTTATATTTCCTTGTCGAATGATTTTGAATGAATTTAACTAACATTTGATACAGACTGTTTTCATTAGAATTTTCATTTAAAAAGAAGGCTCTTCATTTTTTATCATCCTAAAAAATATTGGCCTTTAGACAAACGCTAATAAATTTTTATTACTCTTTTGCATAAGGTCATCTTATTAAAATTTTATTTTTCCATTTAAATTCAAAAGTTTATTATAAGGTTGCAGCCAATTTTTTTCCATACATTTTTTTGCTTTTTTCTTTCCCTTCTCTTAAAAAGATTACACCTTTTTCTCTAAAAATATCTGTTTGTACTTTTATCCATAAAGAAAGAAGGCAGCAATGTGCTGCCTTCCTTTATCTCACTTAATATTTCATTTTTGTCAGTCCTACCATTTTTTATCAGGACAGCTTTTTTTGTCTAAGCTAGCACGGAAGCGGACAAAACATCCGCATTTTCCACAGGTATGTTGATTTAGGTGCTCACACTGGACACATATGCTCAATCGTAGATCTCTTATTTCCTCTCGCGCTAAATCTACTTCGAAGGAAAGCTGTTCTTGAACAAGTGCATCAACATCTAATTGACTAACTTGTTCCTTTAGCTCGCAGCCTACACAAGCCATCTCAGTTTTCCTTTGTTACGATGCTTGCAACACTCCTAGGTGGTAAAGTAACCTTTAATGTTCCTTTCTCAACTATATAGCTAGTAAACTCTTTTTTTGCTACAGCCTCTGGTTCTTCAAATGTATTATGAGCATTCATTGCATCTGCCGTAATATATTCTGCTTCCACTATTTCAAACTCCCCTTCTTCTCTGGAAAGGGTAATTTCTCTCGTTTCCGTTAAATCATAGTTACATAGTGAAACCGTTAATTTTCCATCCTTCTTAGAAGCTGTATATGTTACATGATTACTTTCATCCCCATAGGAATCAACTAACTCTGCATCCTGATGATGTTTATACAAATCAAAAACATGATAAGTAGGGGTTTTGATCATTTTCTCCCCTTCTGTTAATAGCATTGCTTGCAAAACGTTCACCATCTGTGCAATATTCGCCATATGAACTCGGTCTGCATGCTTATGGAAAATATTTAATGTAATTGCCGCAAGCATAGCATCACGAATAGTGTTTTGCTGATATAAGAAGCCAGGATTTGTACCAGGTTCTACGTTATACCAAGCTCCCCACTCGTCTACAATTAAACCAACACGTTTTTCTGGATCATATTTATCCATTATTGTACTGTGTTTGGTAATCAATTCGTCCATGTACTGAGCATGCTCTAATACAGAATACCACTGTTCTTCTGGGAAATTTATAGCATCGCCTTTATCCTCCCATACTCTTGTTGGAATGGAGTAATGGTGGAGGCTAATTCCATCCATAAACCTTGCTGCATTTTTCATTAATACTTCTGTCCAATTATAGTCATCTACACTTGCCCCACAGGCAATTTTGTAGATATTATGCTCTCCATATTTCCGAACATAGGTCTGATATCTCCGGTAAAGGTCCGCATAATATTCTGGACGCATATTTCCGCCACAGCCCCAGGATTCATTACCAACACCAAAAAATTCTACTTTCCATGCTTCCTCCTGGCCATTTTGCCGGCGGAGATTTGCCATTGGAGATTCGCCATTCATGGTCATATATTCTACCCATTCTTGCATTTCTTGAACTGTCCCGCTTCCTACATTTCCATTAATATAAGCTTCACAATCTAATTGGCGGACCAATTCAAAGAATTCATGGGTACCAAAGTGGTTATTTTCTGTTACTCCACCCCAATGTGTATTCACTATTGTACTTCTATTCTCTATTGGTCCAATCCCGTCTTTCCAATGATATTCATCAGCAAAACAACCACCTGGCCACCGAACTACAGGAATTTGAATCTCTTTTAATGCATTTACAACATCTTTACGAATTCCATTTTCATTTGGAATATCAGAGTCGGTACCAACCCAAACACCTTCATAAATGCACCGTCCTAGATGTTCTGCAAATTGTCCATAAATATATTTACTTATTGTTGGTCCTTGTTTATCTACTAATAATTTCACTTGCATGTTGTGATTCCTCCATTTTTAATTTTTGGAAAAACAATAACAAATTACTAAGTTGTTCACAATTCTATGTATAATATCCTCCTTTCTACTATTGCTAGTTACATAGTTAAAAAGATAAACTCATGACTAAAATATAATACAATAAGAAAGCGTTGTCAATAACTTACTGGTATACTATTATGATAATATCATTATTTTTAATTAACTAATTAGTTATATATAATATTTGATTTTGCTATTAACTTATTCTTGTAGTAATATAATAGTAATAAAGGGGGTACCAAAGATGCAATTAGATATATCGGAAAATTCTATCCCTGTGTACGAGGTTCTATCCAGCCCTACACGAATAAACATTATTAAATTATTATCCAAGAAAAAAATGAATATTGGCGAGCTCGCAAAAGAATTGAATATAAGCAGTGCCATAGTCAGTAGACATATTACAAAAATGAGTGATGCAGGTTTAGTAAAAACCGAAACAATCCCTGGCAAATCTGGTCTGCAAAAAATTGCTATCTTAAAAGTAGATCGAATCGAAATACAATTTCCTCAAAAGATTTACTCTGCTTTTGAAACCTATAAACAGGCAATTCCAGTTGGTCACTATTTTAATTTTGAAGTTTACCCAACCTGCGGCCTGGCGACTACCGCTAAAGCTATTGGCGAATACGATGATCCTAAATACTTTATGGATCCAGAAAAAAATCAGGCAGCTATCCTGTGGTTCACGAAAGGATTTATTGAATATCGCATTCCTTCTATTCTGAAAGAAAAAGATAGACTAGAGATGATTGATATTGTCTTGGAAGCTTCTTCTGAATTTCCTTATTCGAATAATGTCTGGCCTTCTGATATTACATTTTCTTTAAATGGTAAAGAACTGTGTACGTGGACTAGTCCAGGAGACTTCTCTGACACAAGAGGCCGTTTTACCCCCGATTGGTGGCCAAATGAAACCAACCAATACGGTATCTTGCTTACTATTCGCATCACCAAGCACGGGGTTTATGCTGATGGCAAAAAATTATCCGATACTACTATTGATCAGTTTCGCGAAGAACAAAGTGGAATGTGGGATTTAAAAGTAGCAGTAAAAGAAGATGCAGAAAATCTTGGCGGCGTTACTTTATTCGGAAAAGGGTTTGGAAATTACGATCAAGATATAAATTTCATTACGTATTATAGTAATCCCGTGTAGTCGATTCGATAAAAGTCGTACAAATTAATAGAATAAAACTTTACGTCTAAAGAAAAGGTGTTTGAAGAAAAGCACCTTTTCTTTTTGTTTTAAATCTTCTTTTAATGAACACCATTTTTTTGTTTAGTCCTGAGATTGTTGGTGTTCATTTGCTTGATGAACACCTCTTTTCCCTCAGCCTCCCTGGATTGTGGCTTTCATCCTCTTGATGAACACCATTTTTCCCTCAGCCTCCCCGGATTGTGGCTTTCATCCTCTTCATGAACACCTCTTTTCTCTCGGTCTTCCTGGATTGTGGCTTTCATCCTCTTCATGAACACCTCTTTTCCCTCGGTCTTCCTGGATTGTGGTGTTCATTCCCTTGATGAACGCCTCTTTTACTCAGCCTCCCCGGATTATGGCTTTCATTCTCTTCATGAACACCTCTTTTCCCTCGATCTTTCTGGATTGTGGTGTTCATCCACTTGATGAACACCATTTTTTCCTCAGCCTCCCCGGATTGTGGCTTTCACTCTCTTCATGAACACCTCTTTTCTCTCTTCCTTCCTAAATTTCGGCTTTCATCCTCTCCATGAACGCCTCTTTTCCCTCAGCCTCCCTGGATTGTGGCTTTCATCCTCTTGATGAACGCCTCTTTTCCCTCGGCCTCCCCGGATTGTGGTTTTCATCCTCTTCATGAACACCTCTTTTCTCTCTTCCTTCCTAAATTTCGGCTTTCATCCTCTCCGTGAACGCCTCTTTTCCCTCAGCCTCCCTGGATTGTGGCTTTCATCCTCTTGATGAACACCATTTTTTCCTCAGCCTCCCCGGATTGTGGCTTTCATCCTCTTCATGAACACCTCTTTTCTCTCTTCCTTCCTAAATTTCGGCTTTCATCCTCTCCGTGAACGCCTCTTTTCCCTCAGCCTCCCCGGATTATGGCTTTCATCCTCTCCGTGAACGCCTCTTTTCTCTCTTCCTTCCTAAATTTCGGCTTTCATCCTCTCCGTGAACGCCTCTTTTCCCTCGATCTTTCTGGATTGTGGTGTTCATCCACTTGATGAACACCATTTTTTCCTCAGCCTCCCCGGATTGTGGCTTTCACTCTCTTCATGAACACCTCTTTTCTCTCTTCCTTCCTAAATTTCGGCTTTCATCCTCTCCATGAACGCCTCTTTTCCCTTCTCTCTCACAAATTGTGATTTTCATCCCATCCATCAACATCATCTCGCCCGCCCCTTCATCTAGCAGCAAATCTCATCCGCCTTCCTCCATACTCCCAAATAAGAAAAACCGGGCATAGCCCGGTCCTTTTCATGGTTAGAGAATATCCGATAATTTGTACTCTATGCCATGTACCCCTTTATAATACTCAGGATACATTTCACCCCCACATTTTTCACATGCAAACATAGGAGGAGTTGTCGGATCTCCATCATCCATTAAATCGAAATCCCTTACCACGTTAATAGGAATCTCTTCTTTCTCATGACACGCCAAACAAACATAGCTGACGCTCTGTTGCTTGGACTGGTTTAGGCTTATGTTTTTCTTCTTTTTCTTTCCCTTTTTGCGGGTTTTTGATACCGGTGAGATCGTTAATCATCCTTTCTAAATAAGCTCTTGTAGTTTTGCATAAGGCTACCTTTATTTCTAATTTACCATTTTCAAGGCAGACTTCTCCCTTGTATTCATAGTAACATTCACACCTCTGACAAACGAGAGGGTCTTTCTTGCCACTGGCTACTATTCTTTCACGCCACGTCTGGCGACGTAAGGTTTTCTTAACTTTTACAACCCAACGTCTTGCTTTTTGTTGCCAAGTACTCAACACTTTTTTACACAAGTTTTTTGATCTTCTTGAATACATACCGTAATGCCGAATAGTTTTAAATTGCTCGTCTGGGATATGGCGAATTAAACGTGAAATAAATTCTTCGACACTTACGGTTTCGGATTTGTCTTTTCCGTCAGTTTTATCCTTATATTTGAACGTAACGAATTGCCCATCATATGCCTCAATCCGATTGATTCCAATCGCTGGTCGACGAATATAACGGCCAATATAACGAAGTTGTTCTTTTATTTTTCCCCTCTGTTTAGGTGCATACACATAGAAGCCTTCGCCATTATTGGTGAACGCCTTTTGAAGTCTTGGTTGGATTCTTTTCTTTTCTCTTGGTGAAACTCCGTTTCTAATTAATTTTAATACGACCGTTTGCCATTGTTTACGAAGCATCGTAAATGGCAAGAAATCATACTGCTTCCATTCTCCTTTTTCTGTTAATCCACCCATTGTAACTAACATATGTACGTGAGGATTGAAGTTGACCCTTGAACCAAAAGTGTGGAGTCCAGCAATAATCCCAGGTGTTACCTTTGCTTTCTTTTTGAAGAAGTCAGTAAGTAGTCTTGCAGAAGCATCCATTAAATCTTTTAATAGATGTCGGTGAAGGAGAAATACATCTCTTAGTCCTTCATCAATCGTAAAAATTACGTGCCGATGATTAACCTGAAGAACATCTTCAGTAAGTAACCTACTCCATTCTTCACTTTCTCCAACAGAGCACGTGGTACAAAATCGACCTTTACATCGGTAAGGAACCTTTCGCACATCATGACAACCTTCACACACAAATAACTTAAATCCATTTTTGATATCCCCACAATCTCGAAATTTCTCAACCTCCTTAATTACGATAGGGCGGATTTTAGCACCGTGTTTTCTTTTGAAAGCTTCCCAATGTTGGTGTTTATCAAAAAATATTCTTCTCAATATATTGGTCTCCATAAAATGAAAATACCACAGCTTAAATGACTGTGGTAGACCCAAATTTTTATACTTTCTTATCTTTTAAAAAAGCTACATCGACTTATTCGATGTAGCCAAACTCCACGTAATTTTTATTTCAATATAAGTACATCAAATTGCTTTAATTCCACAGCTTCCTTCACCACTTCTCCAGTTAGTAGATTAACCTTACCAACCAGCTCTTCCGGTAATTGCTGCTTGTTTACCTGTTGGTTAATGACAAAATAAAACGAAGCTTTGTCTGTATCTCTTTTCGTAATTTCTAAACCCTCTCCATTTGAACAAATTGGCTTTGCCTCTGTTCCCTCTATCACTTGGTTCAATAAATGAGTAAGACCAGTCTGTTCTACTTGTGTACCAACATACCAAACAGTCCCTTTTCCATAAGTGTTTTTTGTAATAGCCGGTGTATTTCCGTAAAAATCTTTTTTATAAGCAGCGACGGTCTCTGCTCCTTCTAGATGAATAATGTCACATAGCAGCTGACAGGTATAGATATTTCCATCCGCAAATTCAACCCCGTTTTTTTGTTCTGGGGCTAATGCGTCAATTTCCTCGACCCAGATTCCTGCTATTTCTCTTAATGGTCCTGGGTACCCGCCAAGGTAGACATTATCTGATTCATTAACAATTCCGCTCATAAAAGTAGTAACAAAATGTCCGCCATTTTCCACAAATGCAGTGATTCGCTCTGCCAGTTCTGCTTTCATCATATAAAGAACTGGGGCAACGACCATGTCATACTTAGAGAGGTCACTATCAACCGAGATCATATCAACTGGAATATTCTTTGTATAAAAATATTGATAGTATTGATGAATTTGATCAACATATTTTAAATCTTTATTTGGTCCACTCGTATACTCGAGTGCCCAATAGTTTTCCCAGTCAAAAATGATGCCAACCTTACTATCAATGGTAGAGCCTAAAAATTCATCCCCTAAATTCTGCAATTCATTCCCAAGTTCTCTTACCTCTCGAAACACTCTTGTATTTTCATGGCCGACATGCTCAATAACAGCACCATGAAATTTCTCGCATGCTCCGACGGAACGGCGCAGCTGGAAAAATTGAATCGTATCTGCTCCATGTGCTATCGTTTGGTAACTTTGTGCCCGCATTTTCCCAGGTCGCTTTAAGGAATTATAAGGCTGCCAGTTTTGCTGGCTAGGAGTTTGTTCCATTAACATAAACGGCTGCCCATCTTTAAGTCCGCGCATTAAATCATGACACATCGCTGTGTAGCTCAATGGTGTATTATAGCTTGGATAATTATCCCATGAAACGAGATCCATTTCTTTTGCCCATTTAAAGTAATCTAAATTTTTATAAGTGCCCATTAAATTTGTGGTGATAGGCGTATCGGCGTCATATCTTCGTATAGCATCCCGTTCCATCTTGTAATTTTCCAGCATACTATCGGAATTAAAGCGGCGGTAATCGATAGATATTCCTGCAAATGCGGTTTTATCACTGCCAATCCCTTCACTTAATGCATTCGGAAGAACGATTTCATCCCACTCATAGATGGTATGACCCCAAAATTCCAAATTCCATGCTTGGTTCAATGCTTCAATCGTTTGATATCGTTTTTTCAGCCACACTCGAAATGCCTTTTCACAGTTTTCACAGTAACACTCGCCGCCATATTCATTGTTAATATGCCAACAAGTAACATATGGATTATTTCCGTATCTTTCTGCTAATTTCCCCGCTAGTTTACTTGCATACTTTTGGTAAACGAGACTGTTTGGGCAGGCATTATGTCTCTGTCCAAATTTATGGTGTCTGCCCTCATAATCAGTTCGTGCTACTTCTGGATATTTTTTTACCATCCATGCTGGTAACGAAGCTGTTGACGTGGCCAGGATGATATCATACTTATCCCGGCTTAGCATTTCAACTATGTCATCTAGCTCCTCAAAGTAGTATTCATCTTCAGAAGGTTGAATTTTTGCCCATGAAAAAACATTAATCGTCGCTGAATTAATCCCCGCCTTTTTAAATATCCGCATATCCTCTTCCCAAATCTCTTTTGGCCATTGATTCGGATTATAATCTCCTCCATATAAAATACGATTAAAGAATTTTTTCGCCATCTTCATCCCTCCACTTTTTTTATACATTCATTATAGATAGGCAAATAAAGAAAAAGTATAATAAGAGTAACTAGTTTATATAAAAATATGAAACTAATGTAAGGGGATACATAAATGGAAGTACATTTTAATTTATTAGATGGTTCTAATCCCTTTTCCATCGAAAGCATCGGCTATCAGTGGGAGCAAGAAATGATTATGCGAGCGGATGGCTATCCGTATTACCATTGGTTACAAACGGAAGAGGGGTTAGGGGAGGTCACCATTGAAAATGAAAAGATCCGCTTAAGACCTTCGGAAGGAATTCTGATTACACCATTTGTTTCACATTACTATCAGGCCATTTCGGCCAAGGGCTGGCAAACAAATTTTTTAACGATTAACGGTACTTTTTCTCCAAATATAGCAGATATCCTTGGAACTGCTCCATACTATCTTGCCAACGATTGCCAAGATTTCTCTTACAGTAATTGGACGAGAAAAATGTTGTCCCATATAAAAAACGAAAACCAAAATAGACAGCAGCAGCTTTCCATTGATGTGTATACCTTTTTATTAAATATACGAGACCATGGCTTACATAGAACCGTCCATACTAATGATTTATATCAGCAATATATTTGGCCGAGTATCCAATGGATTGAAACAAACTATGTAGAGAAATGTGATATTGGCGATATCGCAAAGAGACTCTATATCTCCCCACAATACTTGAATAAGCTTTTTAGACGATTTGTCGGTGTTTCTATCTATCAATATATCCTTGCATACAGAATAAAAAAGGCAAAAGAAATCTTAGTTACCAATAGAGAAATAAAAATCAAGGACATTACGTTCTTAACTGGCTTCAATGACACCAGTCATTTTGTTGCCACCTTTAAAAAGGAAACAGGCTTCACACCAAAAGAGTTTCGAGCATTTTATTAAAGAAGCTCCTCCCTATCATAAGGAGGAGCTGTACATTATCAAAAGAATTTCTTTTTCCAAAAGACTAGAGCTGTTATTCCTGATAATAGGAAGGAAATCATAATCGCAATGGTGAAAGAATAGGACATATCCTGAAATGGAATATGCACATTCATGCCGTAAAAGCTCGCAACCATTGTTGGTAAGGATAAAATAATCGTGAAGGATGTGAGAAACTTCATGACCATATTAACATTATTGGAAATAACTGAAGCAAAGGCATCCATCATTCCACTTAAAATCGACATATGGGTTTCGGCCATCTCAATTGCTTGCTGATTCTCAATGATAACATCCTCTAACAATTCTTGATCATCTTCATACATTTTCAAATAATTACTTTTAAGCATTTTTTGCATAACAATATTATTCGATTTTAAAGAAGTCGTAAAGTACACTAAACTTTTTTCGATGTTAAGCAAAGAGAAAAGCTCTTTATTTTTCATGGACTGCTGCAGCTCTTTTTCAATGCTATCTGTCTTCTTGCTGATTTGCTTTAAATATTTTAAATAAGCTGTCGCCATACTATACAGTATTTGCAAGGAAAAACGAGTTTTTTTGTACGTAAAAAAGCTCTTCATTCTTCCTTCAGAAAATTGTTGAAAAATAGGATTATCCTTTAAGCAAACAGTAATAAAGCAATTCTTGGCAATAATCATTCCTAATGGAATGGTGTCATAAATTTGTGTCTTTTTTTCATCAAACGAAACGAGCGGAAGATTGACAATGATCAATATATTCTCCCCATCTTTTTCAATTCTTGAACGCTCTTCTTCATCCAATGGATCTTTCATAAACGCTAATGGAATATCTAAACCTGTTGCAATTTCTGTTATCTCCTGCTCTGTTGGTGCTATTAAATTGATCCAGCAGCCATTGACTACTTTATCTGTTTCCTGCAACATTCCATCTTCATTTGAAATATAAATTTTTCTCATGCTTTTACCTCCTCTTGTTGTAGAGGAAGTCAACATTCTCTGCCAAATAAAGTTGAATCTTTATCAGTATTCAAACTTCTAAAGGAAGGGCTATATATGACTTCCTCTTTCATGGCCGTGGGTTCTGGTTCAGGTTCCATACACTTTCGAGTACTCATA
Organism: Niallia sp. FSL W8-0177; assembly: GCF_038006285.1. Classification (NCBI taxonomy): domain Bacteria; kingdom Bacillati; phylum Bacillota; class Bacilli; order Caryophanales; family Bacillaceae; genus Niallia; species Niallia sp. FSL W8-0177. The sequence goes on along the minus strand of NZ_JBBOUX010000001.1, from coordinate 55,655 downwards.
AAAATTCAACTCCTTGCTTGTAATCTTTAAACCTCTTACATACTACTTTATAATTTATTGATTGTAAACCGAAAAAGACTAAATTTCTCTCGTTCCCCTTATAGCTTACATAAATAGACACTATCTCTGCAATATTGCTGAGACTAGAGGAATTAGTGTTTCTTCTCCTATTACAGCAATATTGCATTTTTGTTTTCCTAAGCAAGAATCCATTATTTTGGCGTATTATTCTCCTTGCAGCAACTCTTCCACAGAAGGACTATTTAATTTATTTCTTAATACATATAATATAGCTGCGGCTACTATGAATGTAATACTATCTGCTATAAACAGGGACCAAACGACACCATGAAAACCAAAAGTGAAATTAGCAAAAAACAAAATAGGAATTAACACCAATCCTTGCACAAAGGCCATAACAAAGGCAGCAGTACCCTGACCAGTCGCCTGAAACATGCCAATAATTAAGAATGTAAAACCAGATAAAAACATAGATAAGAACGTTACTTTTAAGATATAGCTTCCTACTGTAATTAATTCGATATCATTAGTAAATAAACCGATAAGGTTGCTGGATGTAAAAAAGATAATTAATCCAAAAAGAACGGCCATTCCTAGTATAAGCTTACTCGTAAACGCCAAAACTTTTTTCATCCGCTTTCTATCTGCTGTAAAGGAATAAGCTATTAACGGCACTACCCCCTCACAAACTCCCATGATGAAAAACTCAGGAAACTGTTGTAATCTTGAGGAAATTCCATAACCAGCAACTGCTTTATCTCCATATATCATCATAAAGTGATTAAAGAATAGGGCTGTAACTCCCATAAACACATTCATCAAAAATACGGGAACCCCAATCGTTAAAATATGCTTAAAGATAGTTTTTTCGAATGAAAATTCTCGAAAAGATAAGGTAAGGAATTTGCTCTTTTTTCCCATATAATAACTAAAATAAATACAAGCCATAATATTTGAGAGAATGGTTGCTGCTGCGACCCCCATAATTCCTAGCTTTAAAACAAAAATAAACAATAAATCAAGCACAATATTTATGGCAACACTAAGTATCATTCCAATCATAGAAACATTTGCCGCACCTTCTGATCGAACTAATTGTTCCATAGTAAAAAATAAAATGATAAACGGTGAACCAATAATTAACATCAATACGTATTGTTTTGTATAATCGAAGGAATGGAGGCTACTACCCAATAATGAAACAATCGAATCTATAAATGGAACTGTAATTATAATGATTAATAAACCTAATAATATAGAACTGTAAATAGAAATCGAAGATACTTGTTTTACTCTATAATATTTTTTTTCACCAAGAAGCCTTGATATATAGGTACCCCCTCCCATTCCTATTAAATTTCCAAAAGCCATGATTAGAGCAAAGACGGGAAGTGCTAGTGTAATAGCTGTAAGCATCGCAGTGTCCTGTAAAAAGCCAATAAAATAAGCATTTAAAATCGAATAAACTACTGTCATTGACATACCAAGCATCATTGGGATAGCAAAATGGGCAACCGCTTTAGCAATTGGTGCTTTTTCAAAATAATAAAGATTTTCTTTTTCCATATTCCCACTACTTTCTTTTTTATTTAGTTAGAAATCTAACTATTTATTTGTAATAAACAGACCTCATTCGTTGAACCGTACTTAATCTAAATGTATTGAAAAGGAAAAACAATTTAGTTTTTTATTTACTTAGAACTCTAACTATATACGGTGATATCCCCTGTAAGATATCACTTTGCTAAAGTTGTTTGTCTACATTTACATTCATTCGTTCTAAAAAATGAAATAGCTGTTTTTTCTCTTCTTCACTAAAACCCTCTACCAGCATATTCTCAGCATTTGCAAAAAAAGCTTCAAAATCACCTACGATTTTTTTCCCTTTCTCTGAAAGAGACAATAACTTTCTACGCTCATCCTTTGGATCAATTGTACGTTTTATAAAATCTTTTTTTTCCAAATTATGAATGATACTACTGATGGAGGAACCCTTTCGATTAAACCTTGATTCTAAATCCTTATGCGTAATCCCCTGTTCCTCATGCGCATCAATGAAACCCATAGTACGAGCCTGTTCTAATGTAATCCCATGCGCTTCCAACCTTTTATCACCACTTAGCTTAATTTTATGATTAATGGTGCGAATAAGATATTGAAAATTTACTTCAAACTCCCTCTCCTTCATGTTCATTCCTTCCTTTTCAATTACTTAGAATACTAACTAATTTACCTCACCTTCTATATAATGTCAATAAAATGCTTTTTGTGTTTGTAAAATAACAACCTATAAACCCAAAAACAAAACGGTTTCCCTCTATGGAAAACCGTTTTGCGTCTCTTTTATACTAATTTATGGCCACAATTGGAGCAGAAATTGCCTTCCCCTGTTTTCGTTCCACAATTCGGACAAAAATTGGGCCGTTTTTTCTCTTGATTCTGGGATGCTGCTTCTGGTGTTGGTTGTTGAGCCGGCGCTTGCTGCTGATTTTGCCCCTGGCTTTGATTTTGCTTATTCATTTTATCCATCATTTGATTAGCCATATTCATTCCCATCATCATGCCAGCCATATCAGACGCTGCACCCCCGCCTGACATTTTCCCATTAGCCATGCCATCAATCATCGAGATTTGCTGGTACTTATCTATATTGCCAACCATTCCGTGTGAGGCATTTTTATTAATCATTTCCTGTACTTCTTTCGGATAGCTGAAGCTCATAATCTGGAAGCCTGTTATCGCAAGCCCGCTTTCCATCATCTGGCTATTTAAATCTTCTTGAATGCCTTTGGCAATTTCAAAGGAGTTTGCTTGGAGATTGAACATATCCTTACCTGCTGTGACTATCCACTTCATTAATAATTGATCCAGCACAGAGATAATGCGAATTTTTACATCTTCTACTAAATATTGATTTTTAATCCCAGCAATTTTATCGATCAGCGCGATATAGTCCTTTACTTTAAATTGAAAGGTTCCGTTTGCTCTTATTGGCATTCCACCAGGAAGCCCAGCAGCTGGTATATTTATTGCATTTTTCGTGCCCCATTTAACTGTAAATTCCTTAGTATTGACGAATAGTACTTCAACTCGCATTCCACTATTGAATCCGAACTTAAAGCCTTTTAAAGTGGACAGAAATGGAACAATTTGCGATTCAATATCATACTCACCCTCCTCTTGAAAAGCTCCTTCTATATTGCCATTATTTAAGAAGATAGCATCCTGTCCTGGGCGAATAATTAATTTACTTCCCTTTTTAATTTCACGATTTTTCCATTTATAAAAAATCATATCTTCACGAAATTCTTCCCATTCCACTACATTGGCAAATTGATTACGAAAAAATGACATCCTTTTTTAACCCCTTTCAATAAGTAAATATTTGTTTAGAATTTTCCTCTGCTTCCACTATGGGAGTGACCACCGCCAGTGATCCCGCCACCGCCACCTGAGTTGTTTTGTGGCTTTCTTTGTTTTGTTACTGTTTTTCGAATAAAGCGATCATGTCTATTTATAATCTTCGAGTTATCCATATACGTATTGCCATTCACGGTTACTTTTCCTCCAGATTGGAAAACCATTATACTCACGATGATCCCTGCAATCACGAGCGAGGCAATTAGCTGAAAGCCCCAATGGAAGAAAAATGCTGGCATTCCACTTGCATTATTTTCCTCGTTATATTCATTTCGAGCCTCATCTATGCCGCTATAATCATAATCATCTTCTAAATTAGCCGGGTCATCCACTAAATAATAAGCCGATTCATGCATAAAAGTGGAGAAAGCTTCAAAATATTCACCATCTGATAAAGCTGGTGTTATCTCTTCACGGATATAATCAATTGTCGCGTTATCCAATGCATCTTCCGCTCTTTTAAAACCTGCTAAATAGATATCTCTTTCTTCCATATCAATGGCTAAGATGGCTGTATTTCCATGAGGCTGGTCATAGCCTGGTGCTTCTTCATCATAATAATCGTCTACATATTGTTCGATATCTTTTCCATCTGTACCATCTAGCGTAAGAATCAATAAGGCAGTTTCGGTTTCTTCGCCTAATTCCTCTGCTAAGCTTTCCAGTTCTGTTTTTTCAGAATCTGTTAAAAGCTGGGCATCATCAAAGATATATTCCGTTTGATTTTCTGAAGCTGCACTTACAGCACTGCCTGAAAACAGAGTAAATATTGCCAAGGCAATAAATAGTAAACTACTATAGTTCCTTAAAATTTTTCTCAAAAGAAACCACCACCCATTAAGAAGGAGATACCTTTTAATGCAAGGAATGTGCCGCAAGCAATTCCGCTAAACCATAGCGCTACCTTGCCTTTACTAATCGGCGGTTTCCCGACTACTTTTCCTGTCTGCCCATTCATCGCAAAAATATGCTCTTGGCTTTCGTAATCGTAACTGACCATCCATACAGGTAGCAAGACATAATCACTCCGGACCGCTTTTGTATCAATATTTCTATCCCGATAATTTATCGTATGATACCCTATAAAAGTAGAGTGTACAAAGGAATCAATGTAATCACTCACTTTATCTTTGGCTCGCGGCAATAATTCCGCATCCGTATAATTATATTTTTCAGAAATAAAGCCAGCTAGATAAGGTGTTTTAAAATCTTTTAACTGCTCATATGGAAAAGGTTCCAATTTATCCATTAATTCATCTTTCATTTTTTCAGAAGCATCAACTGGAATTTTCGTATAATCTAAATTTATCTTTCGATATGCTTCATAATACTTCGTTTCCGTATAGATATAATCACCGCTTGTATACGTCCGGACCTTTGTGCAAAGGGCAGTTACATCAACATCACTGTTTAAATCATAAAGCCAGAATGGTACATACATACCAGTAATACTTTTTATCCTGTCTGCATTCATAAATCCCTTTGGAGTCAATAGTCCCTTTCTGCACCATTTTTGAAAAGCCGCCATAGCTTCTTCTTTACTGATTGTAAAAGGGATCACTTTCTTAGGAGCAAGCGCTCCTGCCAAGCGGTCAGCAATAACAACGCCTGCACCGCAAAAGCTACAATTTGTTGCCGTTGTGTCTGCTTCTGTTAGTAATACTGCCCCGCAGTTGTCACAATGGTATTCCTTCACCTCATTCTCTTCAAAAGAAGCGGTCATTAAATTTTCTGGATAGCTCTCAATATTCTCTTCATTTCCACAGCTAGGGCAAGATAAACTGCCTGTATCTGCATTAAAGCTCATATCTCCCCCACAATTTGGGCATTTATAATGAAGGATCAAGTAAATCACCTCAATTTTTATCTCTTCTTATACTAATCATACCTTATTTATCCACTCGCTGCTCTGCTGCCGTGAAAAATTTCCGTTATATACATATACTGATTGAACGTTTAAAAAGTTTCATTTTCACACTTTGTTTATAGATGACAGAGATGTAAACATTTACTCGAAAATAATAAAAAAAGTTCCTCGTTTCTAAAAAGAAACAAGGAACCTTCGATTGTTATCTATGCCCTATTAAAATCATCATGTTCCGCAATACGTTTTATAAGCAGGGTTAATCTTCACTGGAGCTATGCCGTACTCCATTTGTGCTTGTGTATATGCATAGGGGTTAGATAGCATTTGTAATAATTCCTCCATTACACTTAAATCTCCGCCTTCTGCAGCATCAAGTGCTGCTTCGACACGATGATTGCGAGGGATTACGACCGGATTATGTTTTTTCATTCGTTCACGAGCAGCCACTTCTCCCCCTTCTTGTCCTGCAATTCTTTCCTTCCAAGCTTTATGCCATTCGCTAAATGCTTGATTTTTATTTAGTTCTATTCGTTCTACTTCCCCTATCGTTAAAGCACGGAAAGTATCTGTATAGTCCGCCCGATTATTTTGCATAATGCCAAGGAGCTTCTCTATTAGCTTAGCATCTTTTTCTTCTTCCGCTGCCACTAATCCTAATTTTCCTCTCATTCCATCAAGCCAATGCTGCTGATATAAAGGATTAAATTGATCTAATTGTGCTTGCGCAAGTTCCACTGCTTTTTCCGTATCATCATGGAATAATGGCAACAGGCTTTCTGCAAACCTAGCCAGATTCCATCCCGCTATTTTCGGCTGATTTCCATAGGCATACCGACCTTGAACATCAATCGAGCTAAAAACAGTATCTAAATGGAAGCTATCCATAAACGCACATGGTCCATAGTCAATCGTCTCGCCACTAATCGTCATATTATCTGTGTTCATAACACCATGGATAAAACCAACTAATTGCCATTTAGCAATTAATGCAGCCTGCCGCTTCATTACTTCTCTAAACATTTCAACATACGGATTCCCATCTTTCTTAATTGTTGGGAAATGCCGTTCCATAGCATAATCCGCAAGTGCTTTAAGATCCTGCTTTGACTCAAGAGCAGCTGCATATTGAAATGTTCCTACGCGAAGATGGCTTGCTGCCACTCTTGTTAAAATCGCTCCTGGCAAACTCGTTTCCCGGACAATCTTCTCACCTGTATCAACAACCGCTAAGCTTCTAGTAGTCGGAATCCCTAGTCCATGCATCGCTTCACTAATGATATACTCCCTTAGCATCGGCTTAAGCGCTGCTCTTCCGTCGCCACCGCGCGAATAGGGAGTTCGGCCAGAGCCTTTTAATTGGATATCGAATCGTTCGCCTGATGGGGTAATCTGCTCTCCAATTAACATCGCCCTTCCATCGCCTAGCATGGTCGGGTGGCCAAATTGATGGCCTGCATATGCTTGCGCAAGAGGAAAGCCTCCTTCTGGAACCTCATTCCCGCTTAATACTTGTATTATCTCAGGGCGCTGCAATTGCTCCCCATTTAATCCAAGTGTCTTAGCCAAATCCTCATTAAGCTTCACTAAACTTGGGGAACTGACTGGATTTACTGTCATCTTAGAATAAAATGTTTCGGGAAGACGAGCATAACTATTATCAAAATTCCAGCCAACATCTGTTTTTGTCTCTTTATTACTCATATTAGCTCCCTTCCATTCCTTTTTGATATTTCTATTATACCCTTTTCACCGTGAAGAACATGCAATAACACTTTGCAAAAAACAATTCTATATAAAGAAAACAGCTTCCTTTAGTTGAAAGCTGTCTTCCCTGTGCTGCAAAACAAGTTATTCTGCCAATACTTTATTTTGATTTTTCTTTTTCTTCTGAACTTTATTTTGATACATATGATTATCTGCTTCTGTAAATAAGGCTGTCATTCTTCCAAGAGAGCTTTGACCAAATGCGTAGCCAATCGACATTCTCACCATGTTTTCTTCTACGCATTTTCCCTTATCGCTTAATCCCATCGTCATCCTCTTATATAACTCTTCTATTTCTTCTTGCTGCATTCCTTGAATTAACAAGACAAATTCATCCCCGCCGATTCTCGAGACCGTAATATAAGGAGAAGAAAAAGTATTTAATAATTTTCCAGCTGCTTTAATTAAATCATCGCCTTGTTTATGACCGTACTTATCATTAACTTGTTTTAGTTCATCTAAATCACATAGGATAATGGCAATTACTTCATCTATTTTCGTATCAAATTCTTCCATCTTTTGTTCAAAGTAAAAGCGATTATATACTTCTGTCAATGCATCATGGATCAGCTGATGCTCTAAATTCTCTCGTAGTCTTACTTTCTCGTCGATATTACGAATGATTCCATGAATCGCTACAAGCTCTCCATGCTCATAAATAGGCGTCGCATATTCCTCAAACCATTTATAAGAACCGTCTGAACATCTCATTCGTTGAACCAATGGCTGACTATAATCAATTGCACCATGAAGTTTTTTGTACATAATGTGATAATCATCGGGATAAATCATTTCTAAAGGGGCATACGGATTCCGATAAAATTCCTTGACCATGCCATCTCCTAATACAGCATCGGCGGAAGGACTAATATACGAATGTCTCATTTGCGGTTTCACTTCATATCGATAAACGATGTCCTTTGAGCTTTCCACTAGTCGAAACATAATGTCTTCTTTTTCTACTTTCGCTTTCCACTTATTATATTTACGCTTATCATTTTTTTTCCAAAAGAAAATACCTATCATTACTCCGCAGCAAAAATATAATATCCCCATTTTTCTCCTCACCTTACCATTAGTGAGACTATCATCGACATATTACAGCTATCCAAATAATAGAAAAAAGCTAATCTTCCACCGATTAGCCCTTCTTTATCAAGATAAATCGGTAACTGGCTGACTTAATCTCCACGATCTTAGTCCCTATAGCTTTGCGTCTTCACCTTTCGATGAATTTGCCTTTATCATTTTATTATATTTAAATAATGAAATACTCTATTTCCTTTTTCTAGTTTCTATTACAAATTTTATAGGAAAATAGACAGATACACAAGAGAAAGAAAGGACTTTTCTCACAATTTTTACCAAACTTCTGAAAAATGAAAAAGAAATCGATTAAATAAAAAAAATTCACAAAATCTCCATTTTTCTTTCATAATTTTTTGCTCTTTTTTGTTATCTTTATACATAAGCAGTCAAACTTGAAAGGGAGAATGCGATTAATATGAAAAAAACTAAACTTATCATTCCGATATTTATTACCATACTATTTGCTGTAACGATTCTTTTAATTATTACCCAAAATAACCGCTATGAAAAAATGGACGATAGCGATCTCAAACAACTTGTTCAAGATTTTAGTTCCGGGAAGAAGTCAGCAGCTGCCGCTTCCATTACCTCTGATACATTAACAGTGAATACTCTCGACAACGAAGAGCATCTCTATCGCTTGCCCAAGGAGGAATTTTTTGTTTCTGTTGCTCCTTACTTAGTAGATACTCACCCTTGTGCTATCCATAATTTAACAGGGTGCCGCGGGGAATTGGCAAATAAGGAATTCGCGGTACTTATTGAAGATGACGTGGGGAATGTTTATGTAGATGAACTTATAACTTCTCAGCAAAACGGGTTTATCGATTTATGGCTTCCACGCAATAAAGATTTAAAATTAACCATCTCCTATAATGGCAAAACAGCCAAATCGGATCTCGCTACTTTTAAGGATGATAATACATGTATTACTGCTCTTCCTTTGATATAAGGATAGAAGGTATCTTAATGACTACATTTAGATACCTTCTGTCAAAAGAGTTATTTATATTCATAATAGTCCTGAGAATGATAGCTTCGAAATCCACAAGACTCATAAAGTTTAAGCGCTCGAGCATTTTTTGCTTCTACTTCTAAAAAGATAGAAAGGCCTTTTTCCTTTTCCATTTTTACCACTTTGGATAATGCCCTTCTGCCAATTCCTTTTCCGCGAAGCTCTGGAACAACAACGAACCCGTAAATCCATGCTTCTCCATCGGTTTCAGAAACTCTGATTTTCCCCGCTGTTTTTCCATCTACCTCAATAATCATGCGTTTATCACCAGCCTGCTCCGTTATGGTGTTAACGTAATCTCGAGCATCCTCCTCAGCTATACCAAAGCCTAAAACATCAAGCTCTATTTCTATTTCTTTATCCTGATCATAATCATATGGTCTTAAAGAAATCGCAGCATCCTCTATTAAATCTTCCTTATGCCATTTCATTTGATGTTCCGAAAAGGCATAGGAACATGGTAGCTTCTCTAGAAATACTTTTGCACTCTGCGATGCAGCAGGAGCATTCAATAATATACTCGTAGCTTCTCTCTGTCTTGCTGTTTCTAAGCCTTCTTCCAGCAAAGCTGTAAAAATCCCGTTCCGGCGAAAATGTGGATGAACCATACCACACAACTCAACTTTTTTGCCAAAATAGTAGCTCCCTAAAAAGCCAACTAGTTTGCCGTCTACATAATAAAAAAAGTCCTCTTTCTTTTCTCCATTTCGATTTTCGAGCATATCAAAGTTAAGCTTTAACTCAAAACCTTCTTCTTTCTCACAAATATCCTTAAGCTCTCTAATTTCAGCAATTTGTTCTTTTGACAGCATATTGATTTCTCCTCTATTTTAGGATGTCACTGCATTTTTATCTGTATTTCCTGAAAAATTTCTTATTAATGAAAGGGAATGATTTTCCTGAGATTGTTTTCCAAATTACCACATTCTCTATTTCCCTGCCATTCGCCCTCTATGACAACATACTGACAATTGCCGCTGTTTAAATAGTTGTAAATAATATAAGCTTCGTCTATTTCTGCTTTATCTAAAGTGCCAATAAACAGATTCTTTCTTGAAAGATATGTGCAAATCTGCCTCTTCACCACTTGCATATCAAAATGATTTGCTTCATATATTTGCCGGTATAAAATTTGATTTCGTCTAATCAGAAATAGCTTTATCCGGCCATTATCTAAGTACTCGACTGCTAGAAAAAGACGATTATCTACCATAATATTTATTACTGTTTCTGTTTGCAGAATCGTCTTTATTTTGGCAATGGTATCTCTTATTTCCGCTGCTTTCTCAAACTCAAAATTACTAGAAGCTTCATTCATTTCAGCGGACATCTCTTCTAGTATTCTAGTATCCTGTTTTTTAAATAAAGAGATAAGACGATGGATAATTTGTTGATACGTTTCTTCAGCTATTGGATTGAAGCAAATCCCTATACACTTTCCGATTGTATAATTGAGACAGGGACTAGTACTGTTTGTCGTATTGGAACAATCTATTTTATAAAATGATTTGATTCCTTTTATCGCATTTTCTACTGTTCTTTTACTAGTGAAAGGACCAAAATAATAATGAATATCTTCCTTCTCCAATTCATTTACAATCTCCATACGGTAGCTGCCCTTCTGGTATCGGAATATGATGTAGTTGTATGCCTTTGTCGCTTTCATCATCCGATTGTACATGGGCTGGATCTCTTTTATTAACTTACATTCCAGCATTAATGCCTCAAACTCCGTGTCTGTGACAATAAAGTCAAAATCCTTTATATGCTTCACTAATTTTTCTATTTTACCAATCCGATTTTTCGAATGCTGAAAATAAGAAGAAACTCTATTTTTTAATCTTTTGGATTTGCCAACGTAAATGATTTGTCCAGAGGAATCCTTCATCAAATATACCCCTGGAGATGCGGGCAGATTTTTTATCTTTTCTTTAAGCTCCAAGTCTATTCCTCCACTGAACCATTTAAAAAGTAGTCATTTTAATTCCATAGTTCTTTGTATCAATCTCTACTTCTCCCCCAATGGGAAAAGTAAAGAATGGTTGGATATGACCAAAATCCACATCATATAATACAGGGATTTGCTGCAAAAGAGGATGTTTATCTAAAATAAACAAAAGCTGCTCTTCTGTCATTTTCGAAGCTCGCTGAAATCTCCCAATTACTAATGCTTTAATTATTCCTGCTGTCTGCAACAAAGAGGTTAAATCTCTTGCGAATGTTTCTGGAATGGTTAATTCATCATCTTCTACAAATAGAATGCCATCTTTAAGATTAGGCATATATTCTGTTCCCTGCAGTAAATTTAAGGTACATAGATTACCACCAAACAATTGCCCTTTTGCACTTCCCTCTTGGTATACCCTCCAGCCTCCAGGTTCATATTGGCGATTTTCTTGATCCAAATACCACGCATCATCTGTCCACACATCAGAAGGCTCTATGATAAACGCACTAGTTTCCATCAAGCATTTCCGGAAATATTCTGTTTGGTATTCCTGTAGCTTTTCCATTTGGAAGCTAGAAAAGTGTGGACCAGAATAGGTAATAAAATCAGCCTTGGTTGTAATCGCAGTTGCTAAAGCGGTTATATCACTATACCCACAAAGCATCTTAGGGTTAGCTTTTATTAAATCAAAATCTAAATAAGGCAACAGCTCATTGCTGTTAAATCCGCCAATGACCGTTAATATTCCTTTTACATTTTGATCCCGAAAAGCATCATGAATATCCTCCACCCGATGCTCAATCGTGGAGGAGAATTGTAAGTCAGATTCAAAAATATGCTTCCCAAACGTCACAACAAAGCCAAGATTCTCTAATCTTTTCTTTGCTTGCTCTATTCCCTCTTCTGATAAAATTGCTGCACTTCGACTAGGGGCAATTACTCTAATTTCATCGCCCTTTTGTAGCTTAGCAGGTATTCTCATGTCTGTTCCTCCTCTTTCTTCTTATTAAAGCATAAATAATCTTATATTTCTGTAACTTTCAAGTTGGATCAAACGTATATTTTAAACAAGAAAATTACTTCTTGTTTAAAAAGGAGGAATATCTATGTTTGTGTTTTTTTTCATCATCGGTATCATCTCGATCTTCATCGCGGTGACAATGATCGGAGCGTGGCCAGATGGCAGGCAGCACAGAAACCACCATTTCACAGAAACAAAAGAAGATCGCGCATTAAACATAAAAATATCCATGATAGCCTTTCTAATTGGTGTAGTCTCATTAGCAATAGCTGGAATAATTAATTATTTTACAAATTAAAAGGGGAATAACCCCCTATAGCTCCTTCATTTGCTTCGTTAATTCCAGAAACTTTCTATCTAATTCCGCATATTCCTTATCCTTTGGTGTCATAAAGCTTAATTTTCCTAACACTTCTTGTCTTTCTGTCTCCAGTTTTAGCCGTAATTCTTCTTTATTATCTCTATCCCGTTTTGGAGACTCTGTCCATTGCCTTTGAACCGTTCCATTACCTATGATTAGCTTACTTGACGTTGTTTGCTCTAGGAAATAACGGTCATGGGAAACAATAATAAGTGTTCCATTATACTGGGATAGCGTTTTTTCTAATTGCTCTCGGGAAGGTAAATCAAGATGGTTGGTTGGTTCATCGAGTATGAGCACATCTTTTTCTTCTAAAATATAAGCCATTAATTTGCATTTTACCCGTTCTCCCATGCTCATACTTTTTATTGGTTCCTTCCATTGAGACGCCATAAACCCTAAATGTTTCATCAGTGTTTGTACTTTTCCTCTTTCTTTAAATGTTTCTTTAAAGAATAGCTGTTCTGGTGTTTCCTCTAAAGGAAGATCGAATACTTCCTGTGTTAGATAGCCGATAGTGGCTGTCGGTGAAATCCAGACTTCTCCATTGGCCTTTTCTTTTCCTAAAATAATGTTTAATAAGGTTGTTTTCCCACTTCCGTTAGGTCCCATAATCGCAACCTTTTCCCCATGCTGAATCGTTATATTCACCTTTTCAAACAACATTTTAGAGTCAAATGCTTTGGATAAATCTTTAATTTCCAAAAAGCGTTTCCCCTTCTTTTTATTCGCTTCAATCGAAAAAGCTACCGTATACTCTTCGTCTAAACGTTCCACTTTATTTTTTTCCAGCTCTTTTTCTAAACGTTTTTGCTTTGATTTGACTTGAGCATCCATTCGTTTGGCCTTTGTGCGATAATATTCTTTTGGGAATTCTTGTTTTGTTGATTGGGCATGTGCTTTCTGAGACCAAGAGGTGAGCTCCTTCATTTGTCCTTCCACTTGTTTAATCTTCTTCTGCTGTTTATCATACTCCCGCTGCTGGGTTAATCTCTTTTGCTCGCGTGCCTCCATATAGCTTGTATAATTCCCTTTATGTTCGATAAGCTGTTTATTTTCAAGCGACCAGATTTTCGTCGTAACTTTATCCAAGAAATAGCGGTCATGAGAAACGATAATAATGGTTCCTTTATATGCTGTTATTAGTTCATGAAGCAGTGCCATACTTTGTTCATCTAAGTGGTTGGTTGGTTCATCTAATAGCAATAAATCAGCATCATGGGCAAAGCCTTTACCAAGACGTGCTTTTAATTTTTCCCCGCCACTCATTACTCGGAAGTCCTTTGTCGGCACCTGCCATTTCTCTAATAGCTTCGATTCCAAAAAAGTTTCTTTCTCTAAGTCATAATTTTCGGTCTCCTGTTCAACCATTTTAACCGATAAGTCTTCCTTTACCCACTTAATATGTCCATCTGTAGGGACAATTTCTTTATTTATTAACTGCAGTAAAGTCGATTTGCCTGCACCATTTTTGCCAATAATCCCAATAACTTCTCCTTGCTGTACACTTGCATTTATATTTGTAAAAATAGTTGTATCGAGCACTTCATATCCGATATTGATTAACTTTAAGAGTTCTTTCATATTATCAATCCCTTTCAGAAGGGAGAAAAAAATCCTCCCAAATTTTCTCTGGAAGGATTAGCCGTACCTAATTATTTGCTCATTCACACCATACATAACCGATATACAAAAAGCGTGCATATCGACCAATCATTGTGCACATACCATTAGAGATATGCTTGAAAAAGCGATTTATGGAAATGGGCAGACTAATCCTATTTTTTGTTCCATTTGAAATGTATTTCATTCAAATTTTGGAAAAATAAGATTAGTTCTTCATCGTTCACCCATCATCCCTTTCGTTATAAGTAACTGTAGTATAACATACTTGCCCTTAAGGAATCCAGCGTCTTAAAAATAATTGGTAAATTTTCTCTTAATATTCCTATCTGTACAAGATCAAAATTGTTTAGTATTATTTTAATTATGTTTTGTTAGGTAATCTAACATGTTATACCAGAACTTTATAACCTTAAGAAAAACGAAAAGGAGTTGCACGAATGAAAGAAAAGAAAAGGATGTCTAAATTAGTTTTATTCTTCGTAGTTATCTTAACTATGCTGAATATTATTTCTCCTATATCAAAAGCAGAAGCAAAGGAGAAAGTATATCAGATTGCAACAGATATTACATTTGCACCATTTGAATTTCAGGATGTAAATGGCGACTTCGTCGGAATCGATATGGATTTAATGGCTGCTATTGCGAAAGATCAAGGTTTCAAATATGAAATGAAGCCACTTGGATTTAACGCAGCTGTTCAAGCACTTGAATCAAAACAAGTGGATGCTGTTATTGCCGGGATGAGCATAACAGAAGAACGACAAATGAAATTTGATTTCTCGGAACCCTATTTTGATTCTGGTATCATTATGGCCGTCGACAGCGATAATGATAAAGTCTCCTCCTATAAAGACTTGAAAGGTCAAAAGGTTGCTGTTAAAACAGGAACAGAGGGTGCAAGCTTTGCAGAAAGCATCAAAGACAAATATGGTTTTTCCATCGTAACATTCGATGATTCTGCTAATATGTACGAGGAAGTAAGAACTGGAAATTCCGTGGCTGTATTTGATGATTATCCAGTATTAGCATATGGAATCAAGCAAGGAAATGGCTTAAAAAGTGTAACAGATAAAGAAGCAGGAGCCTCTTATGGATTCGCTGTTTCCAAAGGACAAAATACAGAGCTTCTTGAAATGTTCAACACTGGATTAGCCAATCTAAAGGCATCTGGAGAATATCAAGAAATATTAGATAAATACTTAGAAACTGGATCAGATGAAGAAGCTAAGAGTGGCTTTTTTGGTTTATTAAAAGAGAGCTTCCCAAGCTTATTATCTGGTTTAAAAATGACACTTATCTTAACAGTCGTTTCTCTATTAATTGCAACTGTACTAGGAATTATCTTTGGACTATTACGTATTGCAAAAAGTAAAGTTTTACGAACAATTGCTGGTATATACATTGATATTTTCCGAGGAACACCATTAATTGTCCAAGCATTCTTTATTTACTTCGGAATTCCAGCAGCTCTTGACTTCCGAATTACAGCAGTTGCTGCCGGTCTTATTACATTAAGTTTAAACGCTGGTGCTTATATGGCTGAAATTGTTCGCGGAGGAATTCAATCCGTTGATAAAGGGCAGATGGAGGCTGCGCGCAGTTTAGGACTTCCTTATGGAAAAGCAATGAGAAAGGTAGTGCTTCCACAGGCTATCCAATTAATGATTCCAGCATTTATTAACCAATTTGTTATTACACTAAAAGATACGTCTATTCTTTCCATTATCGGTATTAACGAATTGACACAAAGCGGAAAAATTATTATTGCAAGAAACTTAGAATCATTCCAAATGTGGCTAATCGTCGGAATTATGTACTTTATCGTCATTATGATTCTAACAAAAGTATCAAATCGATTAGAAAGAAGGATTAAAAATGGCCAAGCTTAATGTGACGAATCTGAAAAAATCATATGGTAATCTTGAAGTTTTAAAATCGATTGATTTACAGGTAACAGAGGGCGAAGTTGTTTGTTTAATCGGTCCTTCTGGCTCCGGAAAAAGTACCCTTCTTCGCTGTTTAAATATGTTAGAAGAAGTTACAAGTGGCGAAGTTGTTGTAAATGACTTTAAATTAACGGATAAAAAAAATGATATTAACAAAATCAGAGAAAATATCGGAATGGTGTTTCAGCATTTCAATCTTTTCCCACATCTAACGGTTTTGGAAAATATCACCCTTGCTCCAGTTGATTTGAAAAAAGCAACGCCACAGCAAGCAAAGGAAAAAGCCTTACAACTATTAGACCGTGTCGGCTTAAAGGATAAAGCTAATGAAAATCCTTCTAAATTGTCTGGCGGTCAAAAGCAAAGGGTTGCCATTGCACGCGCCCTTGCGATGAACCCTGATATTATGCTGTTCGATGAGCCAACAAGTGCACTTGATCCTGAAATGGTCGGAGAAGTATTAAACGTTATTAAGCAATTAGCTCAAGAAGGAATGACGATGGTAATTGTTACACATGAGATGGGCTTCGCTAGAGAAGTAGCAGACCGCGTAATCTTCATGGATAATGGCTATATCGTGGAAGAGGGCACACCACAAGAGATTTTTGGAAACCCACAAAATGAGCGTACAAAAGATTTCTTGAATAAAGTATTGTAAAGCTAATGGGGACAATTATTTGTCCCCATTTTTATTCCTTAAAATGCTTTTTCCCCCACTCTCCCATTAAATCAAGAATAGGAATAAAGCTAACTCCCTTTTCTGTTAAGGAATATTCCACTTTGGGAGGCACTTCTTTATAAACTTCTCTGTGCACCATTTGATCTGCTTCTAATTCTCTTAACTGCCTTGTTAAAATCCCTTTTGATATGCCAGGCAATAGTCTTTGCAATTCATTAAACCGTTTTGTCCCCTGACTTAAATGCCATAAGATAATAATCTTCCATCTTCCCGCCGTTAAATTTTGTGTATAAGTTACAGGACAAAAACCCTCCTCATCGATTGAGACAGATTCATTTTGAACAAAAAAACGTGCCATTTTCTCTCTCCTTCCAATGGTACTATTTATGTGACTATGTTATAAAAAAATAACTACTTTCATTTTTTTTACTATGAATATACTATATACCTATATTGGATATCCAACAACACATCTTGTTAAAGTCGTTGGGTTATAATGAAAGAAAAACATTAATTGGAGGGAATTTCAAATGAAACTATTAGTAACAGGCGCTACTGGTAAACTTGGATCTAAAATCGTAAATGTTTTATTAGCAAAAGTACCTGCTGATCAGCTTGCTGTCAGTGTACGCAATCCAGAAAAAGCAGAGGATTTACGCGCAAAAGGCGTAGATGTTCGCCATGGAGATTTCGATCAGCCAGAAACTTTGGCAGCAGCCTTCAAAGGAATCGATCGCCTATTAATTATTTCAGCAGATGGAGATACAGAAACTAGAATTCGCCAACACAATAATGCTGTCGATGCTGCTAAAAACGCTGGTGTTTCCTTTATCGCATATACAAGTATTGTGAATGCACAGGAAAGCACTAACTTCCTTGCTGAAGTTCATAAAGCAACAGAGATTGCTATTCAAAAAACAGGTATCCCTTATTCCTTCTTACGTAATAACTGGTACCTAGAAAATGAGCTTTCTACTATTCAAGGAGTTCAAAGTGGAGCACCGTGGGTTACCTCTGCTGGCAGCGGAAAGGTCGGCTGGGCTCTACAGCAGGACTATGCAGAAGCTGCAGCAGAAGTGCTAGCCGGTGAAGGACATGAAAATACGATTTATGAACTTTCTGGCAAACCTTTATCACAAGAAGAGATCGCTGCTGCTGTTAGCCAGGTGATTGGAAAAGAAGTACCTGTCCAACATGTAGATGACAGTAAATATGCAGAAATAATGACACAAGCTGGCATACCAGATTTTGTTGTTCCTATGCTTGTAGCAATTCAAAAGGATATTCGCGAAGGTACTTTAGACATTGAAAGCAATGATTTTGAAAAATTGCTGGGCCGTTCGGAAACACCTGTAGTGGATGGAGTTAGAAAGCTTATTTCTTGAATTAGGCAATAGGAAGAAAAACAATAGAAATTCAGAATAAAAAGGTATGTCTCCTTTAAGGAGCATACCTTATAAACAATCATTAAATACTATTTAATGTCATATCCCTGCAATGAAACATTTCCAAGCAATCCACTGGGCTGTAATACTCGATATTGGGATAAGTAATCCTTTTGCATAGTGCCTAATGTATTGGTTACATCTACTCTTAAGGAATTTATTCCCTCTTTCAAATAATCTGTAACATCAAATTTATAAGGCTTAGCTATCTTAGTCCCCGCTTTATATTCATTAACAAATACTTCTGCTATTTCATATACATCTCCTAAATCTAAGTAATAATATTTTGACTCTTTATCTTTAAGAGTAAATGTAATCTCATAGCGAATAGTTCCAGAAAAATTCGGATATAGAGATGGCTTAGCTATATTTTCAAGTCGTTCTATTTGAATTTTTTTCTCGAAACGAGGATATTCCTGTGCTGTACTAAAGGACACTTCCCACGTTCCCTCTATAGCTACTGCTGATTTTCGTATAGGAGTTAAGCGTTTCTCAGCTGCTAATGCTTTCTCCGTGACAATAAATAAACAGGATTCTTGAGGGCTCAACTTTAAGGAAATTTCATTTTGTTTTCCATCTGCACTGTATGAAAGCCTATTATTTATTGCATCATATGAATAAATATATCCCTTTTGTTTTAGCGTGACCTTGGTATCTACCTCTAAATTTGGAGATTCATTAAAAAACATATATACTTCATCATTTCCATGACGATATTGATAATATCGAAGAGTTGGTGAATTCTTCTTCAAGATAATTTCGTAGGAACCAATAGAATGCAAATAACCTGCTAACTCCTCCAAAGAAACTATCTGAACTTGTTTACTCGCTTCAAATAGAGAGTAATAATCTGTTAATATATCCCCTTCACTTGATTCTACAGGATATCCTTCTATAAAGATAATTGTTGCTCCTTGCTCTATAAACTTCTTCAGTAATTTCATAAAAACTAATGGAAGTTTTTCCGAGAAGGGAATAATAAGATTTTGGAACTTCTCTCCATTTAACACAATTTGGTTATTTAGAACTTTAGCTTCTTTTAACATTTCTATAGAAATAACATCAAAGTCAATTTGGTTCCTTGATAATTCTTTAGCGGGCTTTTGAAATAGCATAGCTTCTCCTGACCATTCAGCCTCTGCATGATACAGAATTAAAGAAGTTGCCACATGTACTCCATCACTTAACAGCTCGGATACTCGATTGGTATAGTTCATCAACAATGGTAAATATCGATATTGAGCATCATTTCCATGTGCATAGAAATGTGGCGGACAATCAGAATCTGGATATGGTGCCATATCAAATGCATGTGGAACAAAATGATTGACCCCTCTTACAAGCATGTGATCTGTCATCCATTTCATTAGGTTTAGTCCCTCTGACCAACCATATGCTCCATAAATTTCACACATCGTTCTTCCCATTTTCTTTGGATCTAAATGGCCAAGCGAAGCGCCCATCTTTGCTAAACCATAGTGAAAGAATTCACCATCCCAACCAGTTGATGTAAAAGTTTTAAAATAGTCTTCATCCATTCCTGGAAGTAATTGATGAAGCACTACGTCAATCCCAGACATGCTCTGTCCTTTAATAGCTCTATAATAATGGCCAGCTCCATAGCCAAGACGCCCATGAGCATTATTATCTTCAATTAAATGGCCAATGTATTCTACCCCGTGGTCATTACACCAACTCGCTAATTTTCCTGTAAAGTTATCAGCATATGCTTGAGAGACAATATCCATATAAACATATCGTACAAGACTTTGATCTGTTGTCCCATTTGTTATTAATAATGGTAATAAAGTCTTTGCACTCTTTCCAAGTCTTGTTTCTAACATAGATAATAGATCTGCTCTCCATGGGAGAACCATTTCAGTTTTGCCAATAATGGCATTAGGACCTTTTATATTTCCAAATCTTGGTTCATCTGTGAAAAATCCAGCTATTGTAGTACCAAAATACTCAGAAAAATGCTCATAATGGGGTTGATACACAGTATCAATTAATACTTGTGTAGCCAAAGGGTCAATAGGATTCAGATATCCCTCCGTAGACGATTCCCCTCCATTAAAGGTTTCTACTAATGTAAATATACGCCAATTCCCCGCTGGCATATCCCAGTAAACTACTCCATCCTTCAAGTATTTTGTAATATCTGTTAATGTACTCGTATCTACTGTTTCATAATCAACCACTCTTCCAGCTATGACGGCTATTATTTTTTCTCCATATTCATCCACTACTTTTTGCATCTTGGCTTTATCTGTTCCCACAGTCATAATTGAATTTCTATCCCCACCTACATGCCATTTAACAATAATTCCTGCATCTTTTTGTGGTCCATGATAATCTACTTGATTGATTCTTAAAAATTTCTTTCGTAGCTTAGGAAAATCCTTCAAAATAGCGCCATTTGCATACCCCGTTGGAAAATGAGAATCATCAAATAGCCAAACTTTCATAGTTTTTTCTTTTGCTGCTTCTAATACTACTTTTAAATCTCTCCACCATTTTTCCCCTACAAAATCAGGATGGGGCCTTGGCTCTACACAAAGTGCTTTTATTCCACTTTCATAGATTTTATTAACATACTCTCGAATAACTTCCTCTGATTCTCCATGCATCCACAAGAAAGGCAATATATAATTATCTTCCTGCTCATTAAGTAACGTTGTTATTTTCTTCATATCTAAAAGCCCTTACCTTTCTTTATATTTCCCAAAAACCTTAATTGAACCAATTGGACCATTACAAACAGTTGATCCCCACCTCTCTATCCCCCATTCTCATAGATAAGAGGTGAGAATCTTACTGCCGCAAAAGTGAATGAGATAAACTACCAATATTCTTAACTTATTCAAGCCTCTTTTTTCAAAATATAACGCATTGCTCACAAATAGATTTCTTTAAAACTTGTAATCTCCTACTTAAAGTATTAAATAAAAAAATTGATTTGCTATATATCATTTCTTGATGCAAATAAATAGGTTAATAACAGAGAGACAAAGAACCCAACTGTTGACGCAATCACATAAGCTGTGAAACTAACATCTATTCCTTCAGGATTAATAAATAATGGTGCTGCGAACAATGCATTTCCACCAAATCCAAACATCTTTGCGTTCATCGCTGCTGTTATGCCTCCTCCAATGCCTCCTCCAATGAAAGCTGCTACAAATGGCTTCTTATATGGTAATGCAATACCATAAATAATAGGTTCTGTTACTCCAAATAAGCCTGTAAGTCCGGTTGAGAATCCTAGTGAGCGTTTAACCTTGTCTTTTTGTTTCAAGGCAAAACCAATCGCTGCACCTGCTAGCGCAAAAACAGTAACATTTAAAATCGCATTAATTGGATCTTCTCCCATATTTGTAATATTGTTAATTAAAATTGGAATAAAAGCATAATGTAAACCAAAAATAACGACTAATTGCCAAAATGCACCTAAGATAATACCAGTAATAATTGGGCTAAATCCATAGATTGCTTGGGTGCTAGTTGCAAGAATGTCACTTATAAAAGTCATAATTGGACCAATAACCAAGAATGTAAGTGGAACTGTTATAATTAACGTGACAAAAGGTGTTAAAAATAATTGAACAGAAGATGGAACAACCTTTTTTACCCGTATTTCAACAAATGCTGCTAGGGCAACTGCTGCAATAATAGGAAAGACAGAGTTACCATAACTTGTTAATATAACAGGAATTTTCAAGAATGTTATACTTACTCCATCATTGTAAAGCGTTACGATATCAGGGTAGACAAGTGCTGACCCAATCGCAGCGCCAATATATGGATTAGATTTAAATTTTATTGCTGCTGAAACTCCTAGAATAATTGGAAGAAAGTAAAAGAATCCATCTGCTAATGCATATAAAATCTGATAAGTACCACTTTCTGTTGACAATAGATTAAATGAAGTTAGACCAGCAAGTAGTCCTTTCATGATACCTACTGCTGCCATAACACCCATTACAGGGAAAATAATTCCAGAAATCAATTTAAAAAAACGATTAAACAATCCGACCTTTTCCTTATTCTCTTCGACTTCCTCTTGAGCTTCTTTCTTCTCTATTCCTAGTATGTTACACACTTTCTCATATGCCTTGGATACTTCTGTTCCTATAATTACTTGATACTGACCACCAGATATCGTTACGCCAAGCACTCCAGGAATTTGTTTTACTGTCTTTGTATCGGGGACTTTAGCATCTTTTAATACAAAACGTAATCTTGTCATACAGTGTGTTACATTTCTAATATTATCTTTCCCACCAACTTCAGTAACAATTTGTTCTGCCAATGAAGTATAATCCATTTATCTCACTCCTTTTCTTTCCTAACTTAACCTGCATTATTGATGCGCGCGCATTTTTTATTAACGATCAAATTTGTAATCGCTAACACTTTGAATTGTAAACGATTTTATAATAAGATTAAATTGCGATAATTAACTTAAAATATCACCAAACTTAACTTAATGAAATGAGTGTCTCTTTATGTTACCAAGTGAATTAAAAAAATTCTTATTTACAATGACGGCAAGTGAAAAAGAGCATAAAAAAAATGCTAAACTTAACAGCACCTTATACAAGAGTTTTGAAAAGGTTTATATAGACAATAAAGAAGTTTATGTATTTAAACTGGATGAACAACGGAAATCTATTAATTTCGGTTATGGGAATAACTCAAAATTTGAAATTGTTAAACATTCTAGATATTCACTTATCCCCTTTCACATTCATGATTATATTGAAATGAATTATGTATATTCAGGATCCTGTACTGCATTAGTGCAAGATCAAATTATCCACTTAAAAAGTGGGGATATTTGTATAATGGACACACTTGTTCCACATACGATTACAGATGTGGAAGAAAAGGACATTATTATCAACTTTTTAATGAGCAAGAGTTATTTTACTGCATCTATGTTAAGCCGCATTTCCAGTAATAGTATTATTTCTGATTTCCTGTTAGATGCAATCACTCAAGATAGGCAGCATAATCGCTATATTTTATTCCACTGTCAAAAGAGTGACAAATTTGAATACCTTGTTGAAAATCTCTTATGTGAATACTATAATCCTAGCTTCTGTGCAAAGGATATTATCGATGCCTATATGATTCTAATTTTTGCGGAATTATTATTTCATTATCAAAGAGATACTAATACAAATTCATCAATATCTAGACAGCCATATATATTGGAAATTCTTCAATTTATTGAAGAGAATTTTCAAACTTGTACATTGAATTCTACTGCAGAACATTTTTCCTTTCATCCAAATTATTTAAGTAGAATGATTAAGAAGAATACCGGAAAAGGCTTTAAACAGCTTCTTCAAGAACAAAGATTAAATAAGGCTAGTTTTCTTTTAGCTAATACAGAAAAAACCGTGGAAGAAGTATTAATGGAAGTCGGATACCAAAATCATGGCTTCTTTAATAAAATTTTTAAAGAGCGATATGGACTGTTACCAAAAGAATATAAGAAGAATAAAGGAAGAAAATGACCGATTCAACATCATCATTCTCTTCCTTCATTACGATCTACACCTCTCATTTCATCAAATGCTTAATCTTCTCCTCCGTCCCTGTTCCATCAACAGGCGTATAAATACTACATCTTAAATCATTTGCGCCATGAACTTGTAAGGAGGTTAAATTATAAATCATTTTTCCTGCCTTGGAATGGCGAAATTCAATTAATACCTCAGGAGCAGAACTTACTTCACTTTCATTCCACATCCTATTAAAGTCTGGATAGTTCTTTTTCATGTCTTCGATAAATTCTTGATACCACTCATCGGCCATATATTGTCCTAAATAAGTGCGAAAGATGGAAATAAATCCTTTTACAAAGTCCTCCCAATTGACTGCCAATGCTCTTAGTTCTTTTCTGGAAAAAAGCAATTCGATGAGATTTCTTTTTTCCGATGGGATTTTTTCAAAGTCTAGGAATACTTGCTTGGCGGCTTCATTCCAGCCGACGATAAAAGAACGGCGATCCGTTATAATAGTTGGACAGTAGCGAAGTTCCTTTAAAATTCTTTCTAAGGCTGGAGTCATCATGTCTTCTTCCGCCTCTTTAGGAAAAAAAGAATTTCCCTCCTCAAACGCTAATCCATATACATATTTTCGCTCATCCGAATTTAATTGCAGCGCATCTGCTACTGCTTCGAGAACAGAGATAGACACTTTAATATCTCTACCTTGCTCTAGCCAGGTATACCAGGTAGTGCTTACTCCAGCTAATTGTGCCACTTCCTCACGGCGGAGTCCTGCTGTTCTTCTTCTCGTTCCAGCTGGGAGTCCAACCATTTGCGGCTGTATCTTAGAGCGCTTTGTTTTCAAAAATTCCGAGAGTGCTTCTAGCCTTATATCTCTATTCATATCCATTCTCCTTTTTAAGCTAGTACTATTTATACTAGTATAAACTACAACTTGTAATAGGATAAGAAAAGGATACAATAAAGAAAAAAGGAATGGGGGAAAAATCGTGAAAAGAGTTGTTGTCACTGGAATGGGAATTATTTCACCGTTAGGAAATAACGTGGATGAATATTGGCAGAACCTCTTAAAGGGTGAATCGGGAATCCTTTCTATCGACCATTTAGATGTATCTAATTCCAAAACAAGAATAGCTGGAGTAGTAACTGACTTTCATCCAGATGAAAGATGGGGAGCAAAAGAAGCAAAAAAATTGGACCGATTTAGCCAGTTTGCGTTAGCTGCTGCAGAAGAAGCCTTAACAAATTCACAGTTAGACTTAGATTCAATAGATAAAGAGCGAATGGGTGTTTATGTAGGATCAGGAATCGGCGGTTTGACCACCCTTATCGATAATGTAAATACATTGAATCAAAGAGGTCCTAATCGAGTCAGTCCTAACTTAGTACCGATGATGATTTCCAATGCAGCTGCAGCGCAAATTAGTATTAAATTCGGAGCTCAAGGTCCTTCCCTCTCTCCGGTAACAGCTTGTTCCATTGGAAATACATCGATTGGGGAAGCCTTTCATACGATTCGAAATGGTGATGCAGATGTGATGGTTGCGGGCGGAGCGGAGGCTGCAATTACGAATCTTTCCTTAGCAAGCTTCGGGAATGCCAGAGCATTATCGACAAGAAATGACGAACCTGCTTCAGCAAGTAGACCTTTTGATAAAAATCGAGATGGATTCGTGATGAGTGAAGGGGCAGCTATTTTAGTAGTGGAAGACTTGGAACATGCTATAAAGCGTAATGCTCCCATTTTAGCTGAAATCATTGGATATGGTGCAAGCTCAGATGCCCATCATATGGTGGCTACCCATCCAGAAGGAAGAGGAGCATATCTTGCTATGAAGCGGGCATTAACTAAAGCAAATATTTCTCCTTCTGATGTAGATGTGATTAGCGCCCATGCAACCAGTACGCCTGTCGGCGATCTCTCGGAAACATTAGCGATTAAGAAATTATTTGAAGAAGACGCCTATAAAATTCCTGTAACGGCGAATAAGTCCATGCTTGGTCATATGCTTGGTGCTGCTGGTGGAGCGGAAGCAATTGCTTTAATACAGAGCTTGAGAGAAGGGATTATCCCGCCAACTACTAATTTGGAAACTCCAGACCCAGACTGTGATTTAGACTATGTCCCAGAGGGAGCAAGAAAAGCCGACATATCCATTGGTCTCTCTAATTCCTTTGGCTTTGGCGGTCATAACTCAGCTATTTTGTTAAAGAAATATTAATAGAAAAGACTAGGAAAAAGGAACGAATCCATTTCCTAGTCTTTCTTAATTGATTAAGCAGCCAGCTTGTTTTTATTGATGCTTTCTTTATCCAAAAAGGCAAAGTAAGGACTCGATAATCCCACTAAAGAAACAGTAGTAATTATTGCTCCAATTAAAATGTATAAAGGCCGGATTCCCCATAATTCACTTAATGCTCCGCCTACTAGTACACCAAGCGGCATCATCGCTCGAATGATAAAGGATCGGACCGAGATAATTTTGCCCATTAAATGATTGGGAACGGTTTGCTGACAAAGTGTAATATTATGTATGCTGAAAAATGCCATAGTGATGCCAGCAACTATTTCCGTTGCGATGGCTGAAATGAGTGAGCTTGTTATTCCTAAATTAATGTATGTCACTCCCCCTATTAATAGTGCTCCTAGCATCAAGCGTCTCCGTGATTGGAATTTGATTTTGCCAACAAGTAAGGTTCCAAACATATATCCTAAAGGAAAACCCGCCATAAAATAACCGTACATGGCATTATTTCCATTTAGCACTGTTTTAATATAGGGAATATTAATCACCATTGTGACCCCTACCCCAAATTGAACAAATGCTAAAAAAATCCCTAACCACACAATCGTTTTTTGTTGAAAGAAGTAGCGAACCCCCTCCATAAATTCCACTGCCCACGTTTTTCTTTCTACTTTCTCTTCTCTTACTTCCATAATACCTAGCAAAAGACATCCACTAAGCATCAGCGCCGTACAAATAAACAATAAAGTACTGCCAATTCCGATATATTCAATGACAATCCCTGCAAAAACTGGCGCTGTGAACGTCATTAATCTGGCCATTCCTTCTACATAGGCATTAGCACTACTTAATTGCTCTTTGGAAACAAGATTAGGCAGTATGGCTTGATTAGCAGGAGAATAAATCGGAGTTATTAATCCAATGATGATTTGAACAATATAAACATGCCACGGTACTAATGTGTCTGATACAAACCCAATGAGAGGAAAAAGAAATATTATGCCTCTACTCCAGAGAGCAAAAATCATCATCCATTTTCTACTCCAACGATCAAGGTATGGACCAATAAAAAGCTGAAGGATGAGAGAAGGCAGAAAATATAATAGCCACATACTGCCTAAAGCCCAAGTTGAACCAGTAATTTCATAGATTAATAACGAGTTGCAAAAGGTCCCAAAGGCTCCCGCTAACTCCGATATCCCATTTCCAATCCACATAGTCGTGAATGATTTATTGCGAAAAATATTCAAATGAACACCACTTTCTTTGGTTTGATCGGTTGATTGGTGATTTGGCATCTTATCTTAGATGCTTTGGCCGATTTCCCTCCACTTTGGCTGATATTTTCCTTGTTTGGCTGATTCCCTTCTCCCTTTGGCTGATATTTCTCCAGTTTGGCTGATTCTCTCCTCCCTTTGGCTGATTCTCTCCTCCCTTTGGCTGATATTTTCCTAGTTTGGCTGATTCCCTTCTCCTTTTGGCTGATATACACCTCTTTAAGCTGATTCTCCTCCCTAATCTAGATTAGATATCCCTCCTTTCACTCTTTAATCTCCTTCAAATCGTTTATTGCTGAATATATTGTTCTAATTCTTTTGCCAGCGAGGTAATTGCACTACTTTTTAATACATATTTTCCATCTTCTATTCCTACTAGCTGTGCTGATCTCAATATTTTTAAATGATGATGGATCGTGGATTTTCCCATTTCTAATTTTTCTGTTATGTCTTGAAGTGTTCGACTTTGTTCAAATAATAGTTTTACCATTCTTAGTCGAACTTCATCGCCCAATGCCTTGTGCTTTAAAACTAAAAAGTTACTTGGCATATATTTATCGTTCGGCGAAATACTTTCATTGGAAACCGGGTAGTAATAGACTGTTGTTCCTTCTATATCTGCTTTAATATTCCACGGACGATAGATGTATTGAGGAATGAGTAATACCTTATGAACACTCGGCTCGGGTGTATATCGTATTCCTCCTGTGGCCCATTCTACAAATTCTTCTGGATCCATTTTCTGTCTCATTTTTTCTTTTATGGAGACATCTGTTTGTAAAATGGATGTGAGTTTTTCTCTATCTGGTTCTATAACTGCTTCATACCATTCACTCATCACAGTGATAAGATGCTGTTTTAATTGCTGAGAATCAACTTGGCAGATAAAAGAAATATAGGTTGGAAAAAAAGGATTATCTTTTGTAGCTTCTTTTAACTTTTCTATCGCTTCTCTGTTACCATCAGCTGCATGCTCCCTAATAGGTTGATAGCTTTCACTTAAAAACGGAATGCATTGATAGATTAATTGTCTCTCCGTTAGTTTATTTATATATTCCGTAAATACGTCAAGACTCAAAAAATCCTGTTGATGCAGTAATTGTAGCAATGCTTTCCATGTATTATTCGCTTCTACGTAGTCTAGTTGTGCTTGTAAATTCTGAGAAAGGTTTGTTCGAACATTTTCCCAATAACTCTTCGGCTGATCTAATGAATCTAGTAAACGTTCATTGGTAATCGCAGCAATCCCCAAAGCACATTCCCATAATAAAGAATATTTCATTTCAACTTGATATGTTTCTTGTTTCCGACCTGTTGTGCTAAATACTTTCATTCGAAAAGCACCTCCGTCTATTTTCTTTTATTCTAAAATATCCGAATTATAAATTCAATATTTTTAGAATCAACCATTCAAAAAACTCGACCTATTGGTTAAGGTCGAGTTTCCAGTAAATGACTTTTATTCTTTTTCTAAATGGCTTTGAATACGAAATAAAGATTTATTTTTATATATAATCATACTGACCAATGCAAGGAGAACACCTGAGAAAAGGAAGACTATCCTTACCCCTAATAAATCTGCCAGTAACCCCATCAATAAGGAGCCTATCCCGAAAATTCCTGTACCAATTGCTCCAAGAGAAGTATACACGGTTGATAGCTGCTCTTTGGGGACGCTTGTTTGAATAACAGTTTGCTGTGTTATATTTTTTATTTGTGTAACAATACCAACACCGAATGATAGAACTAATGCAAGCATAGGAATACTGTTTAAACTAAATAAAATCGTTAGCAGAAAGCTTATAAAAGATCCCGCAACTAAAAACACGCCTAATTTTCTTTCCACAAAAGAAGAATAGTTCATGCAATAGAGACTTCCCAAAATTAATCCTAAAAAGAATGTTCCATTCATAAAGCCCCACCACTGTTGGTCCACCTTTAACGCATCCTGAATAAACACATATAAAACAGCTGCAATCCATACCGTTGCAGCGAGACTTTCTAAACATTCCACTAAAGCCATTTTTCTTAACACCGGTGTATGAAATAGTGTTTTCCAGCCCGCTTTTATTTGTTCTAGTTTACCCGCTGACTCTATTGTTTTCCCATCTACATTTTCTAAAAGGCATAATAAACAACTCGAGATAAAAAATAAACAGCCAACAAACCAAATAAGATTTTGCGGACTTAAAAAAAGAAGAAACATGCTTCCTACAAACCACATTCCGGCCTGAATCAGCTGTGTCACTGTTTCTACCATCCCGTTTGCTTTCATTAATTTTTCCGGTCTAACATAGTATGGAATTAAAGTTCTTGTGATTGGATTGGCACAGCCATCAAGAAATGCAATAAGCCCTATAACTATAAAAATGATAAAATAATTCGCTTCTGTTATTCCTGGCAAGATAAACCCCAATAGTAAGAGTAATCCGGTCTTCCCTATTTGGGATCCTGCCAATAACCGATTCAATCGAATTTTCCTCACGAAAAGTGGTGTTAAAACACTTGAGACAAACATACTAGTTGTAATCGTAAACGGCACAAATGATGCCGCTGTTGCTGATCCCTTTACGGTATAGATCAAATTAATAATACTCACCATATAGAGGACATCCCCTATATTGGCAAAAGACTGCCCATTCAATAATAATGTAAAGTTCTTATTTAATTTCATGCTTTATCCCCCGCTAATTAAAAAATAATTAAGTTATTCATTCATTAACGGAGATTATTAAATTGGACAGTTCATTCTGATACATACTCCTTCTAAGTAGATAAGCCAGGGGGATAAGGCGTATTCTAAAATTTTGTTACATCCATCTTATCATAAAGGAATAACTCTTGCTTTTGTTTTTAAAGTAATTAAGCTTTTTGATTAATCAAACGTTTGATTCTAATAAGCCACCGTTTCTTGTTATTAAATCGTCCATTTAATTAATAATCCAGCATGTGCTAGACCACCGCCGAAGCCATATAGTAATACATGATCCCCTTGTTTTAATTTCCCTTCTTTCACTCCGATATCCAATGACAATGGGATCGTACCAGAAGAGGTATTTCCGTAGTTAACTAAACTATATAAAGTTTGTTCGATTGGAAAATTACTTTTCTCGCAAATTGATTCTAGCATTCTTAAATTCGCACTATGGGGGACAAACCAATCTATCTCATTTAAAGTCCTATTTCCTCTTTCAGCAACAATTTTCATCCCATTAGTAACTGTTTTAACAGCCCATTTATAGACTTCTCTACCATTTTGAACAATACAGCCATTTCCCTGTAAGTCAACACCATTCATTTGAGTAGCTAGACTGGTGCAATATAAATGCTGTCCCCCTTCTCCTTCTGATCCGATATGAGAAGAAAGAAAGCTTGGTTTTGTTTCATCATACTCTACCATTACTGCCCCTGCTCCATCTCCAAAAAGAATACATGTTGTACGATCAGTGAAGTCTGTAATTTTAGATAATGTTTCCGCCCCTACAACCAAAACTTTTTTATTTAGTCCTGATGTAACCAGTCCATTTGCTACATATAATCCATAAGTAAATCCTGCACAGGCTGCATTTAAATCCATTGCTCCTGTATTCTTTATTCCTAGTTTAGCCTGCAGGCTGGAAGCCACACTCGGTGTTTTATATTCAGGAGTCATCGTACAAACAATGATTAAATCAACATCATCAACTGTTTTATCGTATCGTTCCATTAAATCAAGGACTGCTTTATAGCTAAGATCGCTTGTAAATTCCTGCTCATCCGCAATTCTTCTTTCCTTAATACCTGTTCGCTTTACAATCCACTCATCATTTGTTTCCACCATTTTTTCTAAATCATTATTTGTTAAAATACGTTCGGGAACGTATGAACCAATCGCTGTAATACGTGCTTTGGAAGTTGACATTCACATCACCTCATTATTCATTTACTTTTATTTTAACACCAATTACTATTACCTGGTACTAATTTTATGCAATTTTATTCTCTACTTTAAAAATATTCGCTCATCTCTCTTTAGAATATGTTTTTTTCTTTGTATTTGCTTTACCTATTTTCACCATAAAAAATCCTCACCTTTTTACAAGGTAAGGACTCTTCTACTCATTAAGCTAGCCTATTATTTACTTCTTACTTGATATATCAATCCAAACGGCAACAATTAAAATAAGTCCTTTTACTATATATTGCCAGAAGGTTTGGATATTCATCATACTCATTCCATTGTCGATACTAGCCATAATTAAAGCACCAATTAGTGCTCCAACAATTTTTCCTTTTCCTCCTATCAGACTAGTTCCACCGATAACACATGCAGCAATCGCATCAAGCTCATACATATTCCCCGCACTTACGGTTGCTGCATTTAATCTACTTGTTAACAGAACACCCGCCACACCAGCAAGCCCTCCCATCGTAATAAACACCCACAGCGTATTCCATTTTATATTAATCCCTGACAATGCCGCTGCCTCTTGGTTTCCCCCAATTGCATAGACATATCGGCCGAATGGTGTTTTATTTGAAATAAAGATAAAGATTGCAGCTATTGCTAAAACGATTAAGATTGGAATTGGAATACCTAAATACCGATTCAACATATAGGTTGCTAGCAGGATAAAAAAGGAATAAGCTACAGTCTTACCATAGTCTATCTTAGCAGCAGGGATCATTAAACCCATATTTTTTCGTTTTGTACGATGTTTGGTCGTCCAAAGGAATAGCAAAGCGATACTAACTAATGCAAGAATATATCCAGGAATGTATGGAAAATAACTAGTTCCAATTTTTTTAAAACTATCACTCATTGGTGCGACTGTTTGTCCCTTACTTATACCAATGAGTATACCTCGGAAGATAAGCATTCCTCCAAGTGTAACAATAAAGGCAGGAACAGCTCGGTAAGCAACCCACCATCCTTGCCATAATCCTAAAAGCGCTCCCACAATTACTGCACAAAGGACTACTAAAAAAGTATCCCAATCATACCAGACTTGCAAAATTGCCGCGATTCCTCCTGTTAATCCTACTAATGCTCCAACTGATAAATCAATATGACCTGCAACAATTATTAGCGTCATACCAATAGCAAGGACGGAAATAACGGACATTTGCGTAAATAAATTAGAGATATTTCGGGAAGAAAGAAATTCACCTCCAGTGAAAAAACCAAATATTAATGCAATTAATAGTAAAGCGATAATAAGTGTGTAAGATTGCATATCAACTTTAAAGCTTATTTCTCTTTTCTTGCTCTCTTCAACTGTTTGATGTTGAATATTCATTTTTCTTCCCTCCTGTGGCGCATGTCATAATTTTTTCTTGGGTAGCTTCTTCACGTAAAAATTCGCCAGAAATTTCACCCTCAGCCATAACTAGCACTCTATCTGACATTCCTAATACTTCAGGCAGTTCAGATGAAATAATAACAATTCCGACCCCCTGTTGGACAAGTTCATTAATAATCTTATAGATTTCATATTTGGCTCCAACGTCAATTCCTCTTGTCGGTTCATCAAGAACTAATATTTTCGGGTTATTTAACAGCCACTTACTTAGAACTACTTTTTGTTGGTTTCCACCACTTAGTTGTCCAACTCTTGCTTCTAAGCTCGGCGCTTTTAACTTCATTTTTTCCGTTATATCTGTTGCACTTTTCACTTCTAATGCCTGATCAATAACATTTAGCTTAACAACTTTATTTAATGCCGCTAACGTCGTATTTTTTGTTATATCCATTCCTAACACAAGACCGTAGCGCTTACGGTCCTCTGAAACATACGCTAATCCTTCTTTAATTGCATCAGCAGGTTTTTGGATATTTGTTTCTTTTCCATCTATGATGACCTTTCCTTCTTTTTTTCCTTTGAATCCACCGAAGAGACTAATAAATAATTCTGATCGTCCGGCTCCCATTAATCCTGAAAATCCTAAGATTTCTCCCTTTTTAAGTAAAAAGGAAACTTGATTAATGATTTTATTTCCTTGCTCATCATAGACAGTATAGTCTTTCACTTCTAAAATATTTTCTTTACTAATAGCATGCTCCTCATATGGGAACAGTTCTGTTAATTCTCTTCCAACCATCTTTGTGACTATTTTATCCTCTGATAATTCCTCAATGGAATTAGTACTTATCGTCTGGCCATCTCTTAATATGGTGACCGAATCAGCAAGTGACATAACTTCTCCTAATTTATGAGAAATATAGATGCAGGTAACTCCTTGTGAACGTAGATCTTGCAATAAATGGATTAAGATTTCTACATCACTTTCTGTTAAAGCAGCAGTTGGTTCATCCAAAATGAGTATGCTTGTTTTTTTCGTTAAAGCTTTTGCTATTTCTACCAGTTGCTGTTTCCCGACTGTTAAATCGGCAACTTTTGTTTGCGGATCAATATTTAACCCAATATGATCGAGCCACTTTTGGGCCTCTACATAAATTTCATTCCAATTGATTATTCTTTTTCTCATTAACTCATGACCAAGAAAAAGATTCTCGGCTACTGACATTTCCCCTACAAGCGCAAGCTCTTGATAGATAATACCAATTCCTGCCTCCTGCGATTCTTTAATAGATTTAAACTGAACTGTTTGACCATTAATGATGATGTCACCTTCATAGGTTCCATGTGGATAAACGCCACTTAAGATTTTCATTAATGTTGATTTTCCCGCACCATTTTCTCCGCAAAGGGCATGAATCTCCCCCCTCTTTACGGAAAAAGTAACATTATCTAAAGCCTTAACACCCGGAAATTCTTTCACAATCCCTTCCATTTGAAGCGCATATGTGTCCATTATTCATTCACCACCTATTAGTCAGGGAAAGCATTAGCTGCTCCCCCTTTAATTAAATATTTTGAGACTTACGGACGTTCTGGTCGTTCATTTTCTGGAACATTTTTATAAATATCATCATAAGAATGGAATCCATCTTTAACAACAGTGTCAACAATGTTCTCTTTACCTACTTTAATTGGATCCAATTTTATAAATGGCACATCTATCTTTCCATTATTAACAGTTGAATCAGATGACACTTTTTCTCCTTTTCCTAGTTGAACAGCTACTTCAGCGCTCTTTGTTGCAATTGCCTTAATTGGTTTATAAACGGTCATTGTTTGAACACCTTCTGCAATACGCTGCACTCCTGCTAAGTCTGCATCTTGGCCAGAGATAACTACTTTTCCAGCTAAACCCTGTGCTTCTAGTGCTTGAATTGCTCCCCCGGCAGTACTATCATTAGATGCCACTACTGCATCAATATCATTCTTATTGGCAGTTAAAGCGTTCTCCATAATTTTTAATGCTTCATTTGCATCCCAATCTTTTGCCCATTGATCACCGACAATTTCAATATCACCTTTATCAACTAGCGGCTGAATAATATTCATCTGTCCTTCTCTAAACATCTTGGCATTATTATCAGTTGGTGATCCTCCCATTAAGAAATACTTTCCTGAGGGTACTTTTTCAACAAGATACTCTGCTTGCATTTCCCCAACCCGTACATTATCGAATGAAACGTAGGCGTCAATATCCGTGCCATTAATTAATCGGTCATATGCTAACACAGGAATCCCTTCGGCCTTAGCTTGATCTACTACCGTTGACAGGGCATCTGAATTGATAGCAATAATAACTAGTGCATCGATACCTTGTGAAAGCATATTTTGTATTTGCGATAATTGTTTTGCCTCATCACCATTTGCTGATTGTACTAACACATTTGCTCCTAGCTCTTCTGCTTTTTCAACAAAAAAATCACGATCATGTTGCCAACGCTCTAATGTTAAATCAGAGACGGAAAGACCAATTGTAATCTTCTCTTTTTCTGTTCCCCCTTCATCCTTATTTCCTTTCTCATTTGCTGGTGTGCCATTTGCATCCTGTCCACACGCAGCCATGATAAACATTAGAGATAGAATAAGTACAAGCGAAAGAAAACTGTTACGTTTTTTCATAAAAATACCCCCCTAATTTTTAAGTAATTGATAAGATTGAATTCCTTTTCTATTAGTAAGACATAAGTTGATTGCCGAATATGAAGTCGGCCCTCGGTACGTATAGGCGAGTAGAAATGACTTCGTTTCTTCCCTCCTCCAAACCGTTTGTAAACCGCTTTCATACAAAGAATATATTTTTTCCTCCCTATTGGAAATGGAATATTTTTTATAATCCTTTAATATTTTTCGAAGTTCCTATTTTCTTCTTCAGTAAAGAAAACTTAGATCTGCTGAAGTTTTACTGCTATTAAAAGTGGAATAAGAAAAACCGGGCATAGCCCGGTCCTTTTCATGGTTAGAGAATATCCGATAATTTGTACTCTATGCCATGTACCCCTTTATAATACTCAGGATACATTTCACCCCCACATTTTTCACATGCAAACATAGGAGGAGTTGTCGGATCTCCATCATCCATTAAATCGAAATCCCTTACCACGTTAATAGGAATCTCTTCTTTCTCATGACACGCCAAACAAACATAGCTGACGCTCTGTTGCTTGGACTGGTTTAGGCTTATGTTTTTCTTCTTTTTCTTTCCCTTTTTGCGGGTTTTTGATACCGGTGAGATCGTTAATCATCCTTTCTAAATAAGCTCTTGTAGTTTTGCATAAGGCTACCTTTATTTCTAATTTACCATTTTCAAGGCAGACTTCTCCCTTGTATTCATAGTAACATTCACACCTCTGACAAACGAGAGGGTCTTTCTTGCCACTGGCTACTATTCTTTCACGCCACGTCTGGCGACGTAAGGTTTTCTTAACTTTTACAACCCAACGTCTTGCTTTTTGTTGCCAAGTACTCAACACTTTTTTACACAAGTTTTTTGATCTTCTTGAATACATACCGTAATGCCGAATAGTTTTAAATTGCTCGTCTGGGATATGGCGAATTAAACGTGAAATAAATTCTTCGACACTTACGGTTTCGGATTTGTCTTTTCCGTCAGTTTTATCCTTATATTTGAACGTAACGAATTGCCCATCATATGCCTCAATCCGATTGATTCCAATCGCTGGTCGACGAATATAACGGCCAATATAACGAAGTTGTTCTTTTATTTTTCCCCTCTGTTTAGGTGCATACACATAGAAGCCTTCGCCATTATTGGTGAACGCCTTTTGAAGTCTTGGTTGGATTCTTTTCTTTTCTCTTGGTGAAACTCCGTTTCTAATTAATTTTAATACGACCGTTTGCCATTGTTTACGAAGCATCGTAAATGGCAAGAAATCATACTGCTTCCATTCTCCTTTTTCTGTTAATCCACCCATTGTAACTAACATATGTACGTGAGGATTGAAGTTGACCCTTGAACCAAAAGTGTGGAGTCCAGCAATAATCCCAGGTGTTACCTTTGCTTTCTTTTTGAAGAAGTCAGTAAGTAGTCTTGCAGAAGCATCCATTAAATCTTTTAATAGATGTCGGTGAAGGAGAAATACATCTCTTAGTCCTTCATCAATCGTAAAAATTACGTGCCGATGATTAACCTGAAGAACATCTTCAGTAAGTAACCTACTCCATTCTTCACTTTCTCCAACAGAGCACGTGGTACAAAATCGACCTTTACATCGGTAAGGAACCTTTCGCACATCATGACAACCTTCACACACAAATAACTTAAATCCATTTTTGATATCCCCACAATCTCGAAATTTCTCAACCTCCTTAATTACGATAGGGCGGATTTTAGCACCGTGTTTTCTTTTGAAAGCTTCCCAATGTTGGTGTTTATCAAAAAATATTCTTCTCAATATATTGGTCTCCATAAAATGAAAATACCACAGCTTAAATGACTGTGGTAGACCCAAATTTTTATACTTTCTTATCTTTTAAAAAAAACACTCATCATGGATGAATGTTTTTTGCATAGTGTTTCACTACAATTTTTTTGCTGTTAATCCTCCCCACCATTTTACTCATTCCGATACTGGGTAGGATTAACTCCTGTTACTTTTTTAAATACGGAGCTAAAGTAATAAGCATCTCTATACCCTATTTGTGCGGCAATTTCTTTAATACGTAAATCTGTATTCTTGAGCAGCTCTTTGCCCTTTCGGATACGTAAATTTGTTAAATATTCACTAAAATGTTGGGAAGTGATGTCTCGAAATAATATGCTTAAATAGCTGGGACTTATATTAAATTTACGGGATAGGCTCGTTAGGGAAATATTCTCGGCAAAGTTTTCATTCATGTACTCCTTCATTTCCGCAATAAGCCTGTCTATTCGATTACCGCGTTTTGATTCGATGAAGGAATGAATAGCGGAATAAAAGGAATATAAGCAATCCTCTATTTCTTTATAAGTAAAATTATTCTCTTGATTAAAGATAGGTAGTCCCGTTTCTCCGAATATTTCGTTCACATCGTACCCTTGTTCATTTATTGTCTTACAGGACATAAATACGATATTATTAATGGCTGTTGCCACTGCTTCATATGGAATACTTTCATTCTTAAGTTCTGCAAGCAATTCCGCTACGTCCTTTTTTACTTCTTCAAAGTCACCTGATTTTAAATCCAGATAAATTTTATGATTTACTATTTTGTGTAATTGCTTGCTGTAATAAGTATGGTTACTGATAATATTATGATAGAAATACACATCGCCAGAACCGTGAATTCGACTTAATGCAGCTGCAGAACAAGCTTCTTCATAGGATAAATGTAAATCAAGTAATTGATTATACTTATCTCCTATCCCAATTATTAAAGTGAAGCCTTTTTCCTGATCTTCTTTCTGAATAACCTTTCTTAGTTGATGTCTAATACCAATATCTTCGAAGACAATTAACACTATTTGATCCATTTTATAATTTAAGATATAGCCCTTTTCTATCTGTCCACGTTCAGAGAACTGCCCCCATTCTTTTTCCAGCAGACGAGAAAGTCGCTTATAGATCGATACATTAAATAAATACTTATCATTTTCCTCCATTTCACTTCGATCTGTTTGAAGTTGTTCCATATTTAGGACGGCTACAAAAAAGGAAGCATTCTTAAGATGTTCCATTTCCATATATTTCAGGTTATTATCTAGATCTCCCACAAAACTATTGGTCAGGAGATTCTGGATTAGTTTTTCTCGTAAAGAATGCTTATTTTCTTGCAATTGTCTCTTCATTTTTTCTATATTTTCTTGTTCTCCCTTATCCCGAATCAAATCATTCTTTACATTTAATACGAGTTTTAATAGATTCTTAGATTGAAAAGGCTTTAGCATATAATCACAAACCTTTAAAGTAATTGACTTTCTTGCAAAGTCAAAGTCTGCATGACCTGAAATAATGATTACTTTTATTTCTGGATAAAACTCTTTTACATGTTTTGTTAGTTGGATGCCATCCATTTCTGGCATTTTGATATCGGTAATCAGAATATCAATATGGTTTTCAGCTAATATTTTTACTGCTCCTGAACCATTTTCCGCTTCAAATACTTGTTGGAAACCATGACTTAACCAATTCGTATTATTGATTATTTTGTGACGAATCATATCTTCATCTTCTACAACCAATAAATTAAACATAGGATTCCTCCTCATATTTTTACAATAGGTAAAATGACTGTTACAGTTGTTCCCGCATTTGGTTTACTTTTAAAATAAATCCCATACTCCATTCCATAGGTTAATTTTATTCGCTCATTCACATTTCGAATGCCAAAATATTCATTTTCATCCTCTATTTTTTCTATTCCTGTTAATACATTATTAATGTGATTCACCTTTTCAGCTGTCATTCCCACCCCATTATCAATGACTTCCAGAACCACTGCTCCCTCCTTTTCTTTGCCTTTAATTTCAATTAGCCCCCTTGTTTTCATCCGTCGTACACCATGATAAATCGCATTCTCTACTAATGGCTGCAAAATAAGCTTGACCGTCTCATAATTTAATATCTCTTCGTCTACTTCTACTTTCGTATCAAATTTATTAAAAAAGCGAAATTCCTGAATCGTAAAATAGTTACGAATATGCTCGATTTCTGCACCAATAAGAATGACATCCTTTCCATGGCTTAACGATGTTCGAAAAAACATGCCAAGTGCTTCTATTAAGTCTAGCGCTTCTTCAATTCGCTCTTGCTCTAATAATCCAATAATCGAGTCTAATGTATTATAAACAAAATGAGGCTTTATTAATTCTTGTAGTGCTTTCATCTCTATTTTGCGAATTTTCACTTGATCATCCATCGTTTTTTGAACGAGCCATTGAATTCGATTCATTAATTCATTAAAACTGCTTGCAAGTTGCCCTATTTCATCGTTCGTTTTGACTTGTGCTCGAATGGCTAAATTATCATCTGCAAACCGTTTAATTGTTCTGCGCAAATCACGAATTGGATTTGTTAAGATATTCGTTAAATAAATACTTATGAGCACAA
This sequence comes from Niallia sp. FSL W8-0177, assembly GCF_038006285.1. NCBI lineage: Bacteria > Bacillati > Bacillota > Bacilli > Caryophanales > Bacillaceae > Niallia > Niallia sp. FSL W8-0177. The sequence goes on along the minus strand of NZ_JBBOUX010000001.1, from coordinate 16,020 downwards.
CGACCAGAAGGCTGCCCACAGCAATTACAAGGGTTATCTGCCGGATTTTATTTATGTCTTCATTAAGTTCATCTGCATAAGTGACCCCAATAATATTCCAACCTGTAATCTCAGATTGTTTAAAGTTAACAAGATAATGTTTTCCCTTTACCGCTTCTTCAAATGATCCTTTATCTGAATTTAACCATCTATCATTGTTCATTAGTTCCTTTATAAACATAGGATGACTAGTATCTGCCGGAAAAAATTCTACCTCCCCTGTTCTATCTGTAAAATAGACATACCCTTTCTCTCCTAATTTGATATCGTTTACAATTCGATTCAATAGATTTACATCAATATCAATAATCAAATAAGCTGGTTCACTTAAACTAGGAGATAAAATTTTCTTTCCAATAGAAAAAACATTGCGATTAAACATATCCATATAAGGTGATTTTACTGCAAATTGCGCTTCATCTATTTTTCGCATATTCGTAAAAAAAGGATCATTCATATCGCTCCAATATACGCCTTGAGCGCTTATTGTCTCTCCTGTATGAGAAATGATTCTTATATCCACTAAATCGGATTTCATATTCCTAATTAGTTCTATCGTTTCCCATAAACGAACAGTATATTTCTGTATCCCATCTATATCTCCTGCCTCATTCAACCTTAAGTACTGAATTGTGTAATAATCATCATAGATTTCTAGAATATTCTCGATATCTAAAATGTATGTTTCGATATTTTTATCCACACGCTGAATTACTTCATTGGTATAAACATTGATACTGTTTTGGAGATCATTGATGTAATATTGATAGGAAAGATAACCAAGAATTAATAACGGGATAAGACTAAGTGCCAAGAAGCAGACAATCATTTTTGTTCGGATACTATAAAGATCGATCCATTTCAGCCATTTCTTCATTTATTTTATCTCCCACGGCTTTTTTCTTTTTAACAGTTCTTCATAATTATCTGCATTGCCGTATTCCAATCCCGTATATATCATCGTTTCTTTAACTTTGTCCCCATTAATTAATTTATACATGTTTTCAACACTTAGACGTCCCATTTCCTGAAAGTCTTGTCCAACTAGCGCATCTGCTAATCCTTTATTGGCAGCAAATACTATTGGATAAAATGTATCAACAATCACAGCTATACCGCCAGTTTCTTTCCACCTTTTATATGAAATCATCCCTTCAGGAGGAGAAAATAACGGCCATGCTCCAGCACTAAAAAACAAATCAAAATGAGGATTCCTTTTCACATAATTCTCTAGAAGCTCTGAAGCGCGATTTATGTCATCATAGGATTCTACCATATCAACAAACTCTAAATCTAATTCTTCCGTTGCATCTTTAAATCCTTCGATTCTCTCTTGCATATTGACACTTTCCTTCACCCCAGTCATAATCAAAACTCTGAGATGACGCTGATGCAATTTTTTTTCTTTTACTATTTTCACCAAAGATTTTCCACTTTCTTGTCCAAGTTCATAATTATTCGTTCCAACATAAAATGCCCGATTGCTAGCCGGTGCATCGGAATCAAAAGTAGCCACCTTTATCCCTTGTGATACTGCTTTATTGATAAGTGGAGTCATTTTCTTGGTATCCAAGACACTGATAACAATGCCATCTACCTTTCTTTCAATTAAGCTCTCTACTATTTTTTCTTGCTCCTGACTATCGACTACCATCGGGGCCAACCATTCCATTTTCACCCCTAACTGAGAGCTTACTCGTTCTGCTTCTTCCTTTGCTTCTATGAAAACTGGATTATCAAGAGACTTTGTAACAAAGGAAATTATCTTTTCCTTATCTTGATTAGGCAATGGCTCTTTATAGATCGCTTGTTCATGGGGGTTATTTTTAATACGAATGCTAGTTGCCTGTTTATTTTCACATGCACTAACGAATATAAGCAGAATTACAAACAAGATATAGCCTTTGTTTTTCATACTTTCTTCCCCTAACCTACTCATTGATTGGTCTAGCTCATATAAAATTAAAGAAAGGTTACTCTATAAGCAGCCTAAATGAAAACGCTACCAAAATTATAGTTAGTAAATAAAAAAGAAGACACCAATTTAGTTGAATTAAAATGAATTGTTTTTAAGAAATTTTTTACAGATGACGAAATACATTATTGCTAACAATATTTTCTATTTATAATGATGTGTTTGTCAACATTAAAGTCACCAATTCTTTTGAACTGGTGACTTTAATATTAGAATATGAACTCAATCGATTAAGGGATAGAGGTCTATACTTTTCAAATTGCTTTTCTCTTAGGAATTAAAATCATAAATCTTTCCTTTAATCAAATATCCTGTGCTTTCCGCCATATTGGTTATATGGTCAGCTGTTCTTTCCAAATAACGGTTGATAAATAATAATTGAACAAGCTGATTTGTTTCTTCGGGATGTTCACTTAAATAGGCTGTCAATTTTTTATAGGTTTCTAAATAATAATCATCCACTTTATCTTCTAACTTACTTACTTCCTTTGCAAGGACAATATCTTCCTCTATAAAGGATTTTACTGCTTTTTGCAGCATTTCGATTGATAGTTCCTTCATTTTCTCTAAATGGGTTAAATCCAGAAGAGAAGTTGCTTTTCCTATCTTAATTGTTGCTTTAGCAATGTTTACAGCAAAATCAGCTACTCGCTCAATTTCGGATGAAATTTTGATAACACCAATTACAACACGTAAATCTCTTGCAACAGGCTGTTCCTTCGCCATTAGCCAAATTGCAAAATGATTAATTTCAGATTCTAGATTATCAATGTCATTATCTTCTTCCATTACATTTAAAGCAATTTCTACATCTTGCGCTTTTAATGCATCAAAAGCCTCTTCTAACTGAGTAATGGACATTTCACCCATTTCACTAATTTTTTGTTTTAACTCGCCTAGCTTCTTCTCAAAGTTTTCTCGAATGACCATTAGTTCCTCCTATTATCCAAATCGACCTGTGACATAATCTTCTGTCCGCTGATCTCTAGGTGTGGAAAAAATCTTATTTGTTTCATCGTATTCAACTACTTCTCCGTTTAAGAAAAAGGCTGTTTTATCGGAGATTCTTGCTGCTTGCTGCATATTGTGTGTAACAATAACAATTGTATAATCCTTTTTCATTTTTGTAATCAGCTCTTCTACCTTCAATGTAGAAATCGGATCTAAAGCAGAAGTAGGCTCATCCATTAAAATAATATCTGGTTTCATTGCAATTGCACGAGCTATACAGACACGCTGCTGCTGTCCACCCGATAAGCCAAGTGCAGATGTCTTTAAGCGGTCTTTTACTTCATCCCAAATCGCAGCCCCACGTAAGCTCTCTTCGACAATTTTATTTAATTCTTTTTTGTTTTTAATGCCTTGCATTCTTGGACCATAAGCCACATTGTCATAAATACTCATCGGGAATAAATTCGGCTTTTGAAAAACCATGCCGACTCTTGTACGAAGCTTAATAACATCATTGGAAGAATAGATATTTTCTCCATCAATAATAATATCTCCTGCAATTTTTACGCCATCGATTAAATCATTCATTCGATTCAATGTTCTTAGGAAAGTTGATTTTCCACAGCCAGAAGGTCCAATTAAAGCTGTTACTTTCTTTTCTTCAATATCTAGGGTTACTCCAAACAAAGCCTGTTTTTCACCGTAAAATAAATTTAGGTCACTTACACTAATTTTTGATGCACCCGTTGTATCTTCTTGACCAACCTTTAAGAATGCTTTCCCTGTTTTCTTTTGACTTTTTTCTGTTACTGTTGTAGTCATAAACATACCCCTTTAAAAATTAGTAGTCTGCTTTGTTTAGCTTTTTCGATATAAATGTTGCGATAAGGTTTATAGCAAGAATAATAACGATTAGCACAATACCAACTGCTGCGGCTAATTCAATATCTCCAGACTCTTGTGTTACTAAGAAGGAATGAACCGTTAGCGTACGAGCGGAGGACAACAGGCCCTCTGGCATGGCAGCAACTGTTCCTGCCGTTAAGAAAATAGCTGCTGACTCCCCAACTATTCTTCCGATAGATAAGATAATTCCTGATAAAATTCCTGGCATCGCACTTGGTAAAATAACTTTATACAATGTTTGCAATCTTGTTGTACCAAGGGCTAATGATCCTTCACGATAAGTAGGAGGAACTGTCTTTAAAGATTCCTCGGTTGTTCGGATAATAACTGGCAGTACGATAATCGTTAATGTCAAAGATGCCGCTAAAATAGACATTCCTAATTTTAAGGTGGTTACAAAGAATACTGCCCCAAATAAACCATAAATAATTGAGGGAATACCTGTTAAACTTTCTGTTGCAAAGCGAATGATTTTTACCAATCGACCTTGTTTCGCATACTCTTGTAAATAAACAGCTGCTAATATTCCAATTGGTGTAGCAATCAGCAAGGAAATGACAATCGTATAAATTGTTGTGACAATCATCGGCCAAATTCCACCGCCGCCACTTGGAGAATAGTCACCAAAAATAAAATCGAAGCTGAGCAAGTGAGCTCCTTTATAAAAGATATAGCCAACAATCATAACGAGAACAGCAACAGATAAGAAAGCAGAAAACCAAAGAAGGCCGCGTAACAAGTTATCTTTCATTTTTCTCATCTTATTTGCCACCCTTCGCACTAATTTTCGCTAAAACAAAATTCAAGATTAAAATAAACGAGAATAATACAATCCCAGTTGCAAATAACATTTCTTGATGCGTTCCTGCTGCATAGCCCATTTCCAATGCAATGTTTGTTGTCAGTGGGCGTATACTATCTGTTAAGCTTGTTGGCACAATCAAACTGTTACCAGCAACGAGAATAACCGCCATTGTCTCACCAATCGCTCGACCTAAGCCCAATACAATGGCTGTCATAATACCTGACTTCGCTGCGGGGACAACAACCTTAAAGATTGTTCCAATTTCCGATACACCAAGCGCAAGGGAACCTTCCCGGTATGTTTTTGGTACAGCGCGAATCGCTGTCTCTGCGACTGTTACAATCGTTGGCAGCATCATAATTGCTAATACTAAAATAACCGCTAATAAACTTTGTCCTTTTACTAATCCTAAAGTATTTTGTAAAAAAGGTACGATAATTGCTAGTCCAAAAACACCATATAAAACAGATGGAATACCAGCTAAAAGCTGAATGGCTGGTGAAACAATTTTGGCTATTGGCTTTGATGCGATTTCCGCCAAGAAGATAGCTGTGAATAATCCAATGGGAACTCCAATAATAAGTGCTCCTATAGTTGCATACAGAGATGCGACAATCATGGGCCAAATCCCAAATTCTCCTTCACTAGGCACCCAGTCGACTCCAAAGAGAAAATCAAAAAAATTAAATCCTTCTGCAATAAAAGGATGGGCCCCTTTATAGAAAACAAATCCAATAATTAATACTAAGCTGATTACGGAAAGAAGGGCACAAAACAAGAAAACTCTTGCCGAAACCTTCTCAAACATATATTTCCTCTTATTTGCTTTGCCCATTGCTGAGGCTTGCTTTTCGGTTGTTTGAATAGACACTCTATTTTCCTCCAAGATTACTTCTAAAGATTTTGGTATTACTTAATAGGAATTGCTCCTGCCTCTGCTGCAATTTTTTGCCCTTCATCACTTAGAATAAAATCGATGAACTTCTGCCCATTTGCAGTTAAATTCCCATCTTTATAGACAAATAAAAATGGTCTTGATAACTTATATTTTTGCTCTAATACATTTTCGGCAGTAGCAGCAACGCCATCAATATCGATAGTCGAAATAGCATCATCAATATATTCAAAAGAAATGAAGCCTACGGCATGTTTATTATTTGCAACTGTCGTTTTAATATTTCCATTTCCGCTGGCAATGATAGAGTTTCTAATTAATTCACCAGAGCTATAGCCTACAATTTCTTGAAAAGCATCACGTGAACCAGATCCATCTTCACGAGAAACAACAACAATCTCCATATCATCGCCGCCAAGCTGACTCCAGTTTGTCACTTTCCCAGTGAATATTTGCTTTACTTGTTCTAATGTCAATTCTTTCACTTTATTGCTAGGATGTGTGACAACTACTATTCCATCGTAAGCAATAACTACTTCTTTTAATTTTCCTTTCTCTTCATCTTTTAAATCTCGTGAAGACATTCCAATTTCGGAAACGCCACTCATCGCATTTGTAATTCCTGCGGAAGATCCAATTTGATTTATTTCAATTTTAGTTTGATCGTGTTCATGATATTTTGCTGCTAATTTCTCAGCAAGTGGTCCAACGGAAGTAGATCCTGAAATCGATATGGGTTTACTGTCATTTGTTGATTGTTCCGTTTCTTCATTACTTGAACATGCTGATAATAAAAGGAGTATAGACAGTAACGAGAGTACTATTTTTAGTTTTTTTATAATGACCATGATTTACCTCCAAAAAGAATAGCAACTATTTATGTCATTTCTTGTCTAATAGTATGATAAATCTCCACTGTAAATATTCTATTGACTGAATGTAAAGGTTTTGTAAATAACGTTAAAAGCAATCTACCTAATGTTATTTTTTGTAAATACCCAAAAAAAAGATAACAGTTATCCTGTTATCTTTTTCACTAAGTTCCTATATTTAAACTGGTATAACTTACTATTTCCCCCAACAACTTAAATGGTTGTGCTGCACATAGAATAATTAAAGTTGATTATCCTAATAAAGCCTACGCTTGAAGCAATACTGCCGCTCGCTTTATACTTTCTTTTACATAACTAGGTGCATGTGAATGATCTAATACCTCTTCAGTTGTCAGCCATTCTATATTTTCTACTTCATCAGGACTTTTAACAAATGCTTCGCCTTGCTCATGCTCGCATAGAAATACTATATCAATTACATGCTTCCCACTTTCTGTTACAAATGAAGTGCTATGCACATATTCCATTTTATCTCTAACCGTCACACCTACTTCTTCTAAAATTTCTCGTTTGACTGTTCTTTCGAGAATATCTATGGAATTCCCTTCTAAATCTACTTTTCCGCCTACAAGGGAGAGCATTCCCCCAGCATGTTCCTCTTTTCTACTTCTTTCTACAATCAACCACTTATCCGCTCTTCTAACAGCTCCTTCTACATTTACAATAAACATTTTCGTCTAGCTCCCTCCTCTATTCCACGATACCTTTTTTATGCTTCTCCTTCATTTCTATTAAATACTCCTCTGATTTTCCTTTTGGAATACTAAGACTCTTCCATTCTGTGTCTTTTATGACCTTTCCGATATAAACGATTTGCCCAACATGATAGGCATAATGAGCCATTTGTCTTTCTATAGCTTCGAGCACTAAATGTCCTTCTCCACGAATGTAAATAGTTTTTAATAAATCCTCTTCCTTTAAATTAGTCAATGAATCTATTAATACCTTCCACCCATTTTCCCACACTGTATGAAGCTCTTCCTTTGAAGAAATATTATCAGTAAATTCCTCCTCGCGATTCCTATATTCCTTTTCTCCGTCTGTGTTTAAGAAATCTGTCCATCTAGAAATCATATTTCCACTCATATGTTTTACAATAATGGCTATACTATTGGACGAGCTATTATAAGTCCAATTTATTTCTTTTTCCCCTATTTGCTCAAATGTATTATCTCCAAGTTTTTTTACCTCTTTAAATCGATTAACGACAGCCTGCAAATATTCCCTTTCTATGCTCATTTAGCATCTCCTCCATATTTATAATATCCCCTAAACTTCAAACACCACATCCCCTTTTCAAAAACAGCTTTTGAAATCTTATAAGAAAAAGCTTCCTTCCTTAAGAATATATTCGAATAGAAAGATCGAAAAACCTGCATATCCATCCCTGTCTTATTTATTCACTTATTCAATCGTTTATTTATTCAATCTATTATGATAATATACCTTTAATAAAAGCTAAGAAGAGAAAAGTAGAGTAGATATGTTCAAGCATTACAGAGAACTCCTATCGCTGGAAATGGAGGATGTAGCAGCATATTGAAGCAAGTCACTGAGCTGCACATAGGAAAGATTCTGATTTTTGATTATGTGTCGGGTTCCCCCGTTATCGAGAAAAAGTATACACATTTATACAAATGTCATACTTGAGAGGTTTCTATGGCGACATAGTAATAAACTGGGGTGGCATCGCAAACTTCTAAATTTACAAAATCTCGTCCCAAAAGTAATACACCTTGGAGATGAGATTTTTTTTTGGAAATAATTTTGAATTTAGGGGTCGATTAACATGAAATGGAAAAATCCTTTATTACTATTGATAGGAATTAGTGTAGCAAACCTCGGTGCATGGGTCTATTTGATTGCTTTTAATTTAATTATTTTAGGATATAAGTATTCCAACAAAATATGAGCCTCCAAACAAATATACGTACGTATTAAAACATTCGTTTATTTGTTTGGAGGACTATTTATTTTAAGAATAGATATATCAGCTCATCACCCGCAGACTGAATATACACCGTGTTCCATGTGGCGTTCGCAAGTGCTGTGGGGTCAATCTCCCATAGGGAGTCTACGTATATTCAGTTTGCTCCGTTTTCTTTTGAAAAGGCTTATGGCAGAAATAGCAATGTTTCCCTATTGAACAATACCCGCGTTTTCCAAATATTGTTCGGCAACTTCACGCGGACTTTCCCCTTCTACATTTACTTGATAATTCATTTTTCTCATATCTTGATCACTTATTTTTCCCGCTAACTGGTTTAATGCTTCTACCATTTCAGGATGCTCTTTTGCCGTTTCTTCTTTCATTAAAGGAGCCCCTTGGTATGGTGGGAATAAATTTTGATCGTCTTCTAGCACCTTTAATTGGTATTGCTGCAACTCACTATCTGTGGAGTAGGCATCGACTAAGTTAATTTCACCTGATTCAACTGCTACATAGCGTAATTTAGGCTCCATTGTTACAAGATTAGGAAAAGTAAGTCCATAAAGATGCTGGATACCTTGATAGCCATCTTCACGATCTGAAAATTCCAATGTAAAACCTGCCTGTATTTGCTCTTCTATCCCCTTCAAGTCAGAGATAGATTCTAGCTGAAATTGGTCTGCAAGATTCTTGGAAACTGCTAATGCATAGGTGTTATTATACTGCATTGGCTCTAACATTATCATTTGATATTTTTCTAACATCCCATCCCTCGCTTGTCGATACACTTCCTCCCGATTTGTGCTAGTAGCCGTTTCCTTTAGAAATTCGGAAATGGCTGTCCCTGTAAATTCTGGATAAAGATCAATGCTTCCTGTTTGCAATGCTTGAAACACAAAAGAGGTTTTTCCTAATCCCGGCTTCAGCTCTACTTGTAAATCTGTTTTTTCTTCAATAAGTATTTTATACATATTAATGAGAATTTCGGGCTCAGACCCTAATTTCCCTCCAATAACAATCTCTTCATCCTTCTGTCCTATTAATGGCATTAAGATTATTACAAGCGATAAAAGTGCAATCACTCCAATAGAAATAAAGGCTTTTTTATAGGATAGCTGCTCAAATTTTTTCAATAAGTAGTCAAACAGAAGAGCAAGCAATGCTGCTGGAATTGCCCCTAGAAGAATTAGATTTGTGTTATTACGATCAATACCTAATAGAATAATATCGCCAAGACCTCCAGCTCCAATTAAAGCTGCAAGAGTGGCTGTTCCTATAATTAATACCATGGCTGTCCGAATCCCCGCCATAATAACTGGCATCGCAAGAGGAATTTCTACCTTAAATAATCTTCTTCGTGTATTCATCCCCATCGCTCGAGCCGCTTCAATTAAGGACGGATCTACTTCTTTAATTCCTGTATATGTATTTCTTAAAATTGGCAGCAAGGCATATGCAACTAAAGCAATAATTGCTGGCACTCTGCCAATTCCGAATAATGGAATCAGAATACCTAATAATGCCAAGGAAGGAATTGTTTGAATAACAGATGTGATTCCTACTATCCCTTCGGCCACCTTTCTATGTCTAGTAATATAAATTCCTAGTGGAATAGCAATAATGACTGCAAAAAAGAGAGCAATGAAGGATATTTGAATATGCTCAAACAGCGCACTTGCTAATTCAGCCTTTCTGTCTTGAAATACTTGTGTCAGCTCCTTCATCCCTTACACCCCTTTCTGAAGTAGTCTAGAAGATACATATTTCATCATTGACCTGCGATTAACCAATCCAATTGGCGTTCCATCTCGTTCGATTATTACTTGTTCATACTTCACTAGCATATCCACTATCTCTTGCATAGTGGTAGTAATTGGGGCACTCACTTGATCCTCTTTTTCAATAATTGGCTCTAATAAGTCCTTCAGTTGAAAATCATTGCTCCAGCTATCATGTTTATTTCCAACAAAGTTCTTCACAAAGTCATTAGTAGGATTTGTGATAAGTTCTTGGGGGGTGCCTATCTGAACGATCTTCCCTTTCTTCATAATGCAAATTCTATCTGCTAGTTTTAAAGCCTCTTGCATATCATGTGTAACAAATACAGTCGTTTTTTTTAGATTTTTCTTTAAATCCAACATATCATCTTGTAACTTTTCACGGCTAAGCGGATCCAAGGCACTAAAGGGTTCATCCATTAATAGAATCTCGGGATCTGCCGCAAGAGCACGAATAACCCCAACTCTTTGCTGCTCTCCTCCTGACAGTTCACTAGGCTTTCGATTGGCATATGTTTGATGATCGAGACCAACCATATCTAAAAGCTCCTCGGTTCTTTGTTTAATTCTGTCTCTTTCCCACTGTTTTAATTCAGGTACGATTGCGATATTCTCTTCAATTGTCATATGGGGAAACAAGGCAATTTGTTGGAGAACATAGCCAATATTCCACCGTAATTCATGAATATCATATTCGCTTATCTTTTTTCCCTTTATATAAATGGTGCCATCTGAAAGAGGAATTAAACGATTAATCATCTTCAATGTCGTTGTTTTTCCACAACCACTTGGTCCGATAATTACAAAAAATTCCCCTTGCTTAATTTCAAATTCAATCGAATCAACTGCTGCTGTTCCATCAGTGTATCTTTTTGATACATTTTCAAATTTTATCATTGCATTTGTTTCTCCTTATTTAAATTGTAGGACTACTCATCCCCCGCCTCTTTCACTAACAGATAGAAGCTTATTCTATAATCCTGTCTACCCATATTTAGAACTAATCATAACACGACATAGCACATCCTAAAAAAAGAATAGCTTAGCCAGAATCTCATTTTTCGATCTACTTATTTTCCTTATAAAAAAATGATATTTTAGAGAATAGCTTTTACGTTTATACTAAGCAAAGAGATATACAATTAGGAGGACAACGAAATGGACAAGCAAGGGCAAGAAAAGTTTTTAGCTTTTATCTTACAGCGAGTACAAGAGGGGAAAGAAGAAGAAGCAAAGGCTATACTAATGGATAACTTCCGAAAACAAGATGAGGGTACTTTTTCCAAAAATGATATCGAACAGTTTCTGCCTAAAATGATCAGTCTAATAAAACCAGAAAGATTAGAGGAAATCCAAGCAGTAGTAAAGCAGTTTTCTGGAAGCTTCGGCAGCAAATAAAAGGATTATCTTCTTTTTGAAAAAACAACTTGGAAACTTTATTCCAAGTTGTTTTTATTATATCCAGCTCGTTTTTATCCCATTTAAAACATTTTTGAATATGTTAGTTAGTGTAAAGGGAATGGGCGGTTGATATGGAATGAATGGTCATTTTAAAGAGATATTCGGATCAGCTATCAATACGATTGGTACTATCCAAGCAGCTATCGGAAGTACCCCCTCCTTCCACTTGTCTAGAGAAACAAATTATCAGCTTCGTTTAGTTGGCAATATATTACAAGGAACAGGCAGCGCATTGCAAGCTGACGGACAAGGGACTATTTCATTAGAAAAGCTAGGAGATGAAATTCAGGCAATTGGAAATTCAACGGTTGTAACCGGCTTACTTCTTTATAAATGGAGCAACACCCCAACAGAGCAGAAATTAATTATTACAGGGAATTGGCTTCAAGCATTAGGAAGCTTTGTCGGGCTTACAGATGAATTTTTTGATCATACAGCAGATGGAAGAATCGAAAATATAATTGGTGGTTTATTACAGGGAATCGGGAATTCTTTACAAGCGATAAGTGGAACAGAACAATTACATGGAATAAGTAACCATGATCAACAAAATATCGGTGTATTAGGCAGCTGGATTCAAGCCGTTGGATCGGCTATTTCCCTTATTGGCCAAGTAAAAGAAGAATTAGAAGAAATTGCCCTAAATATTAATGAATAAGATGATGGAGGAAGAAAAATTCTTCCTCTAACCCTTTTTCTTTTTTGGCCAAATAAAATTGGAAATCGCGATAATCAAGTCAATGCCTAATACTACTGTCCATAATTTTAGTACACCGTCTAGTGCTTCTGTGCGAGCAGTATCCTTGATGAAAAAAATTAAGCCTAGTAATATCCCTGCCCCAATAGCATAAGCTAGCACATGTTTCCCCCAACTTTTCAAGTAATGCTTAGCATATGCCATCCCAAACAATGAAATAGGTTTAGTTCCTTGTTTGGCGACGTAATAACGAAATCTCTCATCCGCCCATTTAATCATGTCTTTTCCAAATGCGATCGAAACGCCTATATAAACAGCTGCAATGGCATGTGCAGTGGTGGCGGTAGCTCCTCGATACATATCCAAACTTGTTGTAATCAACAAAAGCAAATCAATTACTGGTGTTAGTGCTAAAAAGAAAAAGCCTAATTTCTCTCTTTTAAAAACATATCTAATTAGTAATCCTAAAATAATCACAATCCAAAAGCCTATTTCACTAGCAACAATCATCCAGGCAACAAAATTCAAAAATTCTCCTCCTTTATATGGCTTATTCCCATGATATACTTGCTCCGAGGTAAGTAACGAATTTCATATTTTTCATTTTGGAATACTTGTATGTTAAAATCGGTATTCGTTATCAATTTTTCACCATCCACTCCTGTATACACATAATCAATTGCTCCGCCATACATTCCAGAAGGATAGTCTACCTTGTATTCTTCTAAAATAATGACCTTTTCTTCTGCTCCCTTTTCAAAGTAATCTAAAGAAGCTGCTACATTATCACTCCAGCCTATTCCTATGAAAGCGTAACCCAAACCTAATAATATTAACGTGAGGAACGGCGCAATCCAGGCTAATTTTTGGGGACTCGCGGCCTTTTTAGTCAGGATGAGAGGAAACTTATAACGAGAACAAAAAGGCCTGGAACGATAAATATTCCTCCCCAAATAACCGTTACCATTACATCCTTCAAAAAAAAGAATAGGAAGGGATAATGGCCCTCTGTCCATTTATCTCGCTAGGTTTCCGTTTATTTCTTATTTTGTTTATATTTGTTATTTCTCTTCCTTTTCAAAGCCATTTTTCCCCCTCCATTTCTTCATAAGGGATTACGAATGCTAAGAGTGAAAAGTTCCCTTTACCAATTTTTCAGGAAAATAGTCGGGTAAGCAGAGAAAGGTTCTCAGAGGCCTAAGAGGCCTATAAATTGAGGTAGTGATATTAAAATAAAAATACTGTTTTATATATAAAGAAGCGGCGTCCAACTGAACGCCACTTTCCCCTATTTTATGTATTTAGTATACACGTAAAAGACTACCTATACCATCCTTTAAACAACGATCTTCCCACTAAGCAAATTTGCCTATTAAGAAAAAACCTTCCAACAAGAAGGTTTTTCTAATCAAGTTATGATATTAACTTATTCGTAAAATCGGTTTAATGACTTCTCCATTTTTAGAAGCTTCGAAAGCCTCATTAATTTGATCAAAGTCATAGAATTTAACTAATTTGTCAAATGGGAATTGACCGTTTTTGTAGTATTCTACTAGCTGTGGGATAAAAACATTTGGTACAGAGTCCCCTTCAATTACACCCATCATTGTTTTTCCTTCTGCCATTATATCATTATGAACATCAATATTCATTTCAGGTGTAACTCCCACTACCGCTGCCACACCTAATGGACGCAATGCTTGTAAGCATTGACGTACTACTGGAGGAAAGCCAGTTGTATCGACTGCATATTTTGTTCCGCCAGTTGTTAATTCCTTAATTTCTTTAACAACATCTACTTTTGTTCCGTTGAATGTATGTGTTGCACCAAGTTCTTTGGCAAGCTCTAACCGTGAATCATGAATATCAACAGCAATGATTGTTTTACAGCCAACTATTTTAGCAGCCATAATAGCACTTAAGCCAACAGCACCTGCACCATAAATAGCAATAGTAGCTCCAAATTCAGGCTTGATTTTATTTAAAACAGTACCCGCTCCTGTTTGGATTCCACAGCCTAAAGGTCCTAAAAGCGCTAAATCTACCTCTTTATCCACTTTAACAACGTTACGTTCATGGGCAATCGCAAATGTACCAAAGGAAGATTGACCAAAGAAAGTGGAAAGTGGTTTACCATCTTTAGATAAGCGATGTGTATGATCATCATGAGCGCCACCAAAGTTCAAGTCATTAAACGTTTCACAAACAGTTGGATGACCTGTTAAACAATTTTCACAGTGTCCACAATGTGCAAAGGATAATACAACATGATCCCCTTTTGCTAGACGTGTAACGCCTGAACCAACTTCTTCAACAATCCCTGCTCCTTCATGTCCCAGTACTGCAGGTAGTGGAGCAATTGCTGCATCACGGGCAACAGCATCTGTATGACATACACCTGTTGCAACAATTTTCACTAATACTTCATTTGCTTTTGGGGCAGCTAATTCTACTTCTTCTAAAAGAAAATCTTTACCTTGCCCTGGGGTAACGGCTGCTTTAATCTTCATACGATCTACTCCTTAAATATATTCAATTTAAATGTGACAAATTTGTGAATTCGTTTTTATCGTAATCCTTTCCGAAAATGGATACAATAGAAGCAAAGGAATATATATATTTATTATGATTCATAAGAGGGGTTCGTATGCAATTATTACAGTTACACTACTTTCTAACTGTTGCCAAGACTGAGCATATGTCTCAAGCAGCACTTCATTTAGATATTTCACAATCATCACTAAGCAAAACAATTGCTAGATTAGAAGAGGATTTAGGTGTTCCTTTATTCAATAGAAATGGGAAGAATATTCGGTTGAATAATTATGGGAAGTTTTATGCGAAAGAAGTAGAACACGCTCTAAGAATCTTAGAAGACGCCCATGAAACAATTCAAGAAATGGCTGAAATAGAGGAAGATCAAGTATCGGTTAGTGTCATGAGTTCCACTATTCTTCCTTCTATATTCAAACGTTTCTATGAAAGAAGACCCAATGTACGGATTCAACAATCGATATTACCTGATTTTATTGCAAAGGAACGGTTAATGCGGGGAGAAATTGAATTATGCGTTTCTAATACACCCATAACAGGGCCGGATATAGAATGGCTGCCTATCTTAAAAGAACGGTTGGATTTAATCGTTCCAAAAAACCATCGACTAGCACACTTAGATGAAATTGATTTGCAAGATGTAAAAAATGAACGATTTATTGGCTATAAGTCAGGATTAGAATCTACAAGTATGTTTGAACAATGTTGTATACAAGCTGGCTTTACACCTAATATTGTATTTGAAGGAACGGAACTGTCGATAGTTCTGCAGCTCGTTGACGAAGGACAAGGTATTTCCTTTTATCCTCAGTATTCTTTTTTAGGAAAACAACTAACTAATAGTAAAATCATTCGTTTAAAGAATCCCCATTGTTATCAAATGGTTGGTTTCGCTTGGTTAAAAAATAGACATTATTCTTATGTAGCAAGACAATTTCGGCAGCATATGATTGATTCGTTTAAGGAAATTAATAAAAAGAACTGAGACATTTGCAAAAGAGGTAAGATATTTTAGGATATTAGCCAAAGTTAAGGGCTTATCAGCCAATTTCGGGATTTATCAGCCAAACTTTAGCTCTTATCAGCCAAACTCCAGCTCTTATCAGCCAAACCTGGAATTTATCAGCCAAACTCCAG